>OY763089.1:0-1763521 GCA_963667105.2 Dehalococcoidia bacterium
ACGTCACGACCTCCGAGGGCGCGGAAGGTTCCGTCCGCTGGGGTCTCGTCGACGTGGAATCCGGTGACGTGCGCTATCTGTCCGACTTTCGACCCACCGAGGAGCAGCTCAACGTATTCATGTTCTTCGATCAGTATGTCCAGTCCCACAACCCCTGGTCGCCGGACGGCAGTGCGCTCATCTACTCGGGCGCGCTCGGCTACACGAAGGGACGCGATCCCCTCCCGGGGCAGGGAGAGGCGTCGGTCATTGTCGAGAGCGTAGACGCCGGAGAGCCGACCGAAGTGGCGAGCGGGATCTTGGGGACCTGGGAAGACTTAGCGGGTGTTTGCGAAGTCCGTGAAAACCGTTCATGGTGAGCTTGTCGAACCATGAAGCGCCCTTCGACAGGCTCAGGGCGAACGTATGCATTGCCGAACAGAACCTTCGTAAACACGCTCTTAGCGGCAGTGACGGTCTCGTCCGTCAGCCCTACGTCCGCTAACGCGCGAAGACCGTGGAGTCGGCGATGACCCTCCGCAGGTAGTCCGCCGCCATGGCGATGCACGTCCGTCGTCGTACCGGTTGCGGGGTATGTCGCCACCTTCAAACACGATTGATATGGCGCCGTTGAAATCGACGTCGCGGAGGATACGGAGGAAGCGCGGGTAGTCGAGCCACTCCTCGAAGCCGTTGTCGATCTTGTATATCTTGGCGCGAACGCCGGTGGCATAGGGTGCCACTCGCTTGTGATAGGCCTCGTAGATGTCCAACTCGGTGTTATACCAGCCGCGAGGAGATCCGCCACGAGCGCCCTCCCACTGTCCTGAGTCGAGATGTAGGTAAAGTTCTTTCTGCCAACCTCACGCAGTATTCGGAGCACCTGGTTGGCGTTCATCGCGAAACTGCCGTGGTTGTGGTTCTGCAACGATACGACTACTCCACGCTCGGCGCAATAGTCGGCAAGCTCTTGGAAGTCCTCGATCATGGGGCCCCAGAATCTCTCCTGTTCCTCGACGGTGTCCGGCCATGCGTGGCGGGCGAACACGTGGAGGACCTGCGCCCCGATGAATGCGGCCGAGTCGGCGTCGGCCTTTGCGCGCGCCAGGCGCTGTCCCCGCATATCCTCCGACCCAACAAGACTAACGCCGGATGCGAAATACCCGATGGGCAGCCCCGCCTCGACGCACATGAGCTTCGTCCGTAGCAGGAACTCGGGTGTCTGCATCTCGGACATCATGAAGATGTCGATCATATCGAGGCCGATGTCGCGCGCGAAGGTAATGAGGCCCGGATAGTCCTCTTCACTCTGGCCTCGTGCCATGTATGAGAGCTTTATCAACGCAAGTTGCCTTTCTTTATCCCCGCTCCTATCACAGTGTCTACGCTAGTGATACAGGTGCGAAAGGGCCATCACGTCGCGCAGATGATCCGCAGCCAGCTTGATGCACTCCTGGGCGTCAACGCGGTTGCGGGGTGGCTGGCCGCCCTCGAACACAATGGACACCGTGCCGTTGAAGTCGTTTTGGCGGAGAATCTTGAATATGCGGGGGTAGTCGAGCCACTCTTCCCAGCCGTTGTCGATCTTGTAGATCTTCGCGCGTACCAGAGTCGTATGAGGGGCCACGCGCTCCATGTAGTCACGGTAGATATCCACGTTCAGGTCACGCCAGCCGCGCGGCGAACCTCCGACGGCTCCCTGCCACTGGCCGGTGTCCATGATGTACGTGAAGTTGGGCCTATCGACCTCGCGGAGAATTCGCAGCACCTGGTCGGCGTTCATGGCGAAGCTGCTGTGATTGTGGTTTTGGAGTCCGATGACGACACCCTTTTTCGCAGCGTAGTCGGAGATTATTTGAAAATCCTCGATCATCGGACCCCAGAATCGCTCCTGCTCTTCCACCGTGTCGGGCCACTTGTACCTCGCGAAGACCCGGAGCATCTGCGCCCCTATGAGCGCGGCGGTGTCCACGTCCTTGCGGCCAATATCGAGCCGCGTGGAGCGCTCGTCCAGCGGTCCGACGAATCTACCTCCGCCCAAGTAGCCGATGAGAAGGCCAGCGTCAACGCACATCCTCTTGATCCGCATGATGAACGCCGGGTCGCGAGGCATCCCGCTGAGGTGGAAGTCGATGACGTCCAGCCCGATGTCACCAGCAAACTTCAGATGCTGCTCGAAGGCGGCAGCGTACGTGGCCCGCGCCATCCAACTCAGTTTCATCATGGTGCGTACGTCTCCGCGTCGTTCAACGCCCCGGCCTCGCAAATGTTCAACGGAGTCTATCACAGCCGGTATTTGGCAGGGAGAAGGGCAAGGCTGTTGCGTTCCAAGAACATTGTTTCTGATTAGGGGTTGACAGCACTATCGTTCTGTTCTATTCTGTTCTAAAACGTAATCCTCTAGTTCAGGAGGAGATCGACATGAATGTCCGCGATACCGCCACGGGGACACAGATGATTATGCCGGGGATGCGCGATCGCAGCTCTCCCCAGACTGTGATGGGCGGCTGGCAGCTTCATCCCGGCGTCGAGGTAACGTACCGAGGGAATATCAAGGGCGGCCCGAAATTCGGCGCCACGGGTGTCGTGCCAAGAGGTGCGCGGCAGGCGCGTCGTCGTCGACCTGTATGGCTGGGGCACCTGGCACATTCCCTACTATTTCCTTTCAACGACTCTCAAGGCTGCATAGAAAAGGAGCGACACAGCTGAATTCAGTACTAAGGCTGTTTAAGGGCGAAAGCGCCGATCAAGCCGGGAAATTCGGGTCAGTCGGAGGGCAAACGGCGGGATAGCAAGGCACCTCGACTTCGCTGTCATTGCCGCCCAGGGTGACGTGCGCGTGAAGGTCGTAGGCGTGGGAGGCGCGGGAGGCAACGCGGTTGCCAGGATGGCGAGCGCCGGGCTGCGGGGAGTGGAGTTCCTCGCCGTGAATACGGACGTACAGGCGCTGAGGCGCGTGAAGGGCGTGCCCACCTATGCGATTGGCCCCGTGACGACAGGGGCATGGGATCGGGCGGAAATCCCGATCTGGGCCGAAAGGCAGTCCGGGAAAACCAGGAACACGTCGGAGAACTGCTGGATGGTTCGGACATGGTGTTCGTCACGGCGGGAATGGGAGGCGGTACCGGTACCGGCGCGGCTCCCGTCGTCGCCGAGATAGCCCGGCGGAAGGGCGCTCTGACGGTCGGCGTGGTCACCCGCCCGTTCTCCTTCGAGGGTCAGGGACGAATGATGGCCGCCGACAAGGGCCTCAAGCAGCTCGGGCGGAAGGTGGATACGCTGATTACGGTTGAGAACGACCGGCTGCTCACTTCGCTCGACGGAGAGATGTCGTTGGAACGCGGCTTCCGTGTCGCCGACGAGGTGCTGCGGCAGGGTGGTGGAGGGGAATATCCGAGATCAACACCGTTCCGGGAACGATCAACGTCGACTTTGCGGACGTAAAGTCGGTGATGATGAACCGGGGCGTTTCGTTCATGGCGCTGGGTGAGGGCAAGGGCAGGACGGCATCGACGGACGCCGTGAAGGCTGCATTGGCCAATCCTTTGTTCACCGCGCCGATCGAGGGAGCGCAGGGCATCCTATTCAACGTAAGGGGCGGTCGCGACCTGTCCATCGGGCAGGTGCACGAGATCGCGGGCATGATCGAAGGCGCAAGCAAGTCGCGGGCGCAGGTCGTGTTCGGGGTAGTACAGGACCCGCGCTGGAACAAGCGAGTCCGGGTGACGCTGGTGGCAACCGGCATTCCGTCCCCTGAGGCCAAATCGAAGACGGAGGCTAATGAGACGGTAGCAGACTTTGAAGGCGCTTCGGCTCAGAATGGGACGCCAAGGCCTTTCGAGACTCGAAGCTCATTAGATACGAACGGCCACCATGCCTCGGCTTTTCCGAACATGCGAAAGGTGGCGTGAGGGCAGCCCGGAACTCTACTCCGCGTCGAAGCGGTTGCGTTCGCTCTTGAGGAAGTCTTCGAGGTCTCTGATGACCTCGTCCGGGCTCGGCACGTCGTCCGGCAGGGGTTTTGGAGTCTGGGAGGCGTCGAATGCCTCCTCAAGACGCCGGACGTACTCGACGATCTCTTCGTTGTTCGCGATGGACTCGGTAGCCTTCTGCTCGAAGCGGTCTCCGACCCGTCGCAGGTCTTCCAGTTCCAAGTCAATGCCGATGAGCCTTCGTACCTTTTCCAAGAGCGTGTAGCTCAGCTTCGGGTTCGGCATGGACGGCAGGTAGTGCGGCCCGTGACCCCATAGGCTGACGTGGTCGATCCCGCGCTGTCTGCAGAAGTCGGAGAGGACGGTGTGGATCGCCGTCGGCCCCTGATACGGGGAGCTAAATGCTCCGATAGCCTTAACTCTCTCGCCCAGCTTCTGTTGTGAGCTGACAACCGACGAGACGGGGAAGGGCCTGGTGTGAGGTACGGTGTTGAACAGGGAGCCGAGCGTAACCATAAGCTCCACTCCGTACCGGTCGGCGATGGCGATGATGGTATCGCAGTACGTCTGCCACTTGAGGTTCGGCTCGACGCCGGAAAACAGGAGCAGGCCGGGCGAGTCATCGTCAGGGACGTAGGCATGGAATTCGTTGGCGGGCCAGGAGATGTACCGTTCGCCCTTGTCGTCCAACAACGTCCGCGGTCGGGTGGAGGTAAAGTCGTAGAAGTCCTCGGACGAAATCTCGGCGACCTTCTTCGTTCCGAGTGTGCGATTGAGGTAGCGGAGGGCCCTCGTCGTTGCCTCCGCACCGTCCGCCCATCCGCCGAACGCGGCGATCATATAGGGAAGCCGCTTCTCCGGAATGTCGTGGATAGTGAGACCGTCCATTGCTGATCTTTGCCCTGACCTCTCTTCCGAGCATATCACCAGTATCGACGGTAGCTCAACCGAGGGGGCAGGAGTAGACTATCCCCCACCACACCGACGTTGTTGGGGGAGCCTCGAATGCCTGAACCGGTTGTATTCGACCGAATCACGTTCGCGTGGGTACGGGCGAACGAAGTCAAAAGCTGGTCGTTCGTCGAGATCACGGACGCCAACGGCGAGACAGTTGCCGTTGAGTGTCAAGGTCTGAGAACGGTCGATGACAGGGAACGCATATTTGCGGAGTTCGTCGAGAGACTTCGGGGCGTTCCCATTCCCAGTGACGGAGAGATCGAAAGGCTGTTGGGGTTGACCAGGGAAGAAGCGCGGGCGAACTCGCGAGTTGTGAGCGCACTTGCGACGGCGGTCGTCGAGCTACAATGCCGGTACTCCGGCCTCAGCATGACGAAGGCGCTCGGTGGGGAACACAAAGAACGCCAGTTGCTGTACGCCAACCTCAACCGGTATCTGCGCGACGTGAAGAAGAGCCGTACTCCGGCGGACTTTGGTAAGGCGGCGGAGGGTGCGGCGCGGGAGGGATTCACCATTCTGAAGACCGACCCCTTCGATGAGGTCAGGCCCACGCATACGGTCGATGAGATATTCGAGGTGGCGTCGGTGAGCCTGGAGCGCCTCTCGGCGATGCGTTCGGCGGCGGGGGATGATGTCGCGCTGCAGGTGGACTGTCATGGGGCGTTCAATGTCGAGACGGCCATTGCCATAGCGCCGGAGTTGGAGCGCTTGGGGGTCACGTGGTTCGAGGACCCCGTCCACCGGGATTTTCGGCCTGAGGGGTTCCGTACGGTGGCGGAGGAGGTTGGCATTCCCCTGGCGGCCGGGGGCGACGACTACGGTGAGGAGACGTTTGCCGAACTCGTGGAGTCGGGCGTAAAGTACACGATGCAGGACGTCATGCGCTGCGGAGGAGTTGGAGTAGCCGCGTGTGCCGGGCAGGCAGGCGCAAAACACGGAGCGCGGACATCGTGCCACAGCCCGTTCGGTCCTCTGTCAAACTTGGCGAGCGCGCACGTACACGCGGCTACGCCCAACCCTCACGCGCTGGAACACGCCCTGTGGGAAAACGATTGGAGGGCCGACCTACTTGATCCGCCCGAGATTGTGGAGGACGGGCATCTGGTCTTCCCCGGCGGGGTTGGAATGGGCGCGACGATCAATTGGAAGACCCTTGAGCGGGTCGGCGGTGTACGTTGGACGCCGTAGCTACTTCACGGCGAGCATCTCGTATGCAAGGGCCAGCATGATCTTGGTGCTGGTGACGAGGGTGCGGATGCTGACCGATTCATCGGTGCCGTGGACGTTGTTCTCTAGCGGGTTGTCCTCGGGGTGAGTGCCGTCGAATCCATAGGTGACCACGCCGAGGGGCCGGGTGAAGCGGGAGTCGGTGAATCCCACGCAGAGGCCGGGGATCCACTCGATTGAGCGTCCGCCAAGCACGTACTCAGTCACGTTCTGGATGTGCCGCATGAACTCGGTGTCCGGGGAAGAAGCGTTCGGGACCGCCATGTAATCAATGGCGACGCTGACCCCCGGAATGCCGTCGAACAGACGGGTAAGCTCAGCGCTAACGTACTCGTCGTCCTGGTGGGGGAGCGTCCGCACGTCGCAGGTGATGTTGATCGTCTCGGGCACGCTGTTCGACTTGATTCCTCCGCCGATGATGGTGGGCGTGAGCGTCATGCGCGAGGCCGCACGGAGGGTCGTCGCCATGCGGGGGTCGCGAGCCTCAAACTCGTCGATTATAGAGTCGATGTTCGCGGGCGAGGGTACGTCCTCGATGGCAAACTTCGAGAGGTGTCGGAAGATGACTGCCGACGTGTCGCGCTCCGGCTCGTAGTTTTCGATTCTGTTAAGGACTTGGGCGACGCGGTACAGCGCGTTGGTCCCCATCCAGGGAACGGAGGCGTGGGCGCTCTCTCCCTTCACTTCGATCTCGATCTGGAGGCGGCCCTTCTCGCCGAGGTTCACGATGTATGCCAGGTTGCCGGCCGCATCCGCCGGCTGGCCGCCGCCCTCATTGACGGCATAGGGAGCAGTGATCTTCTCGGGATGATTTTCGGCAAGCCAGCCTACGCCATAGCGGCCGCCGTGCTCCTCGTCGGCGGAGAACGAGAGCAGCAGGTCCTCCTTCAACTCCACGGAGTTACGGAGGAGGATGCGGCTGGCCATGAGCTGGGCGGTGAGGAGGGCCTTGCAGTCGGACGACCCACGACCGTAGATCCTGCCGTCGGCGATGGTGGCGCTAAAGGGCGGGTAGGTCCACTTGGTCTCGTCCTCGACCGGCACGACGTCGAGGTGCGCCATGAACATGAGTCCCGGACTGCCGGAGCGGCCTTTGAGGCTGGCGATGATGTTTCCCCTGCCCGGGGCTGATTCCAGGGTCTCGCTGTCCACTCCGTCCTCGGCCAGCCAGTCGCGGATGTAGTCGCAGACGGCGGTCTCGTTGCCGGTCGGCATGAAGCCGGTATTGACGGACGGGATGCGGACAAGGTCCTGCTCCAGCCGGACGATGTCGTCGCGCGCGGCGTCGACCTGAGCAAGCAGTTCATCGAGAGTGGGCATTCTTCGGGCCTCCAAGTACGGGTGCGGGTCACTATACAAGGCGCGGCATGGATGTAGCTAGGTAGGCGGGGGTATTGACAGTCAGTATGTTCAGCAATAGCCATTTCCGATAGCGATACTTGAGAAATCTTGCATTGCGGGTTAGCATTACGGCCCGGATTGAAGGGAACACATACTACGGTCAGGGGGCTTCGTCGTGTCCGGAATGTCAGCAACGAGGATTAGCGGTCTCATACTCATCATTGGGGCGTGGTGCTAGGGATTGCAATGCACAGAGAGCATTCCAGTCTGATGCCGGCGCGAGTCCAGGACAGTTGATTCGCATCGAGCATTCCATCGTCATCGACCGGCCACTCGACGATGTGTTTGCCTATCTGGCAGCGCCCGGGAACATGTCGGAATGGCAGGATGCCGTCCTCGAAGCGAGCCCAATCGGCGACATGCCGATAGGTGCTGACACCAGAGTACGTGTCCGACGACGCTTCATGGGGCAAATCGTGACGCTTGTTTTGGAGACGACCGAGTTCAAGCTAAACGAGCGGTTCTCGTTCGCGTCGGAGTCAGGGCCGATAGCACTCAGCGGTACGGTCGCAGTCGAACCGCACGAACGGGGAACCTCAGCAGTCTTCACGGTATCGGGCGAGGCCGACGGACTTTTCTCCCTGATGGGACCTTTCATCGAGCAAGTCGTCCGCAGGGAGACCGTTGAAAACGCCGCCCGTCTCAAAGAAATTCTCGAAGGAAGGGGATGATACTCAAACGCCAATGACGGACCGCACCGAGCAGCTATCTCTGAACGACGTGACGGACTACGGCCTCTGCTTCGCCTGCGGGCCTCGCAACCCCTATGGCCTCAAGCTTCACATGGAACGCGAGGGAGACCAGGTCGTAGCGAAGTTCACTGCCATGGAGGAGTATCAAGGGTTTCCCGGCTACCTACACGGAGGCATCATCACGGCGTTGCTGGACGAGGTCATGAGCCGGGTCTCGATCATTACTCACAATCGCTGGTCGATGACTGCCGGGATCGACGTCCACTTCCGCAAGCCGATATTCGTCGGACAGGAGGTGACGGCAGTGGCCGAGCACGTCGAGACGAATCGCCGCATGGTGACGGCAAGCGCGGAACTGATCTTGCCGGACGGCTCGGTGGCGGCTAGAGCTACGGGCAGGTTCTTCTACGTGCCTGAGGAGAGACTCGCCGAGATGACGTCCGGCTTTCCCGGACTTTCCCGCGACTGGATGCGATAGTTTCCGGATTCGTGTGGCCCGCTAGCTGAAGAACAACCGCTCTGCCGTGCCACGCAGGATCTGGTCGCGGTCGGAGTCTGAGAGTCCGAGCTTGTCGCGGACGACGGAGATCGAGTCCTCCATCGTCTCCTTCACGACCTGGTACGGGGAGTCGCTCCCCCACATGCAACGCTCAGGGCCGAAGGCATCGATGACCTGCTTGATCATGGGAATGAGGTCGTCGTGCGGCGGGCCGTCACCGAGGGCGTGGAGCCGCGAAATCTTGACGTTGGTGTTCGGCAGGGTCGCTATGTCGGTCAACTGCGTGACGTGGGCGTCGTTGATGGGTTCCATCTCACCGACGCGCGTCATGTGGTCGACGACGACCGTGGTGTCGGGGTGCTTGGCGGCCATTGCCTTGATGGCGGGCGCTCCGACGGGATGGGTGATGGGGCACATAGCCTGACCGGTCCTCGCGGCGGCCTCGAAGAGCCTGTCCCACTGCGGACCGTCGTAGTCGACGCCGATCCTGAAACCACGCACTCCCTGGGCCTTCAGCGCCTCCATGTCCTCCTGGACGTTCTCCTTGGTCTCATCGACAATACCTATGACGCTGAACACGTCGGGGAAGCGCTTGATGGCGTCGGTGGCGTAGCTGTTGTCGAACTGGTGGTAGCCCGTCTGGACGATGACGACCTTCTCGATCCCGGACGGTCGGGCGTGGCGCAGGTACATCTCCGGCGTGAAGTCCGGCGGATCGAGGTCCGCGGCCGTCTGCTCTCCCGCGAGGGGGTAGCTGTCCGTGTCGGAAGTCCAGAGATGAATATGGGCGTCAATCCAGGCCATCGTTACTCCTTTGGGTTGGGCGGTCTATGCTCTCTTGTAGATTTGGAAGCGGTGGCGGTTGCTCTCCACGACGTACACGCGATCCTGGTCGTCCACCGTTACGGCGACGGGGCCCCAGAAGTACGGCTCGGACTGGGCAGACACCTGATAGGGGTCGTCGGCCAGATGCGGAGGAAGCTCCGGCGTTAAGTTCGAGATTTGCCGAACCTCAACCTCGTCGGGGTTCGATTTGAAGAAGTCCTCCGCCCACTTGGAGAGGGTTGCGCGTCCTCGCTCGGTGGCATGGAGGGCGCCGTTTGGGGTGAGGACCTGGAGCCGCTCGTTGCCCCAGTCGGTCACGTAGATGAAGCCATCAGAATCGACTGCGACGCCTGAGGGCCGGTTGAACAGTGTGTTCTCCAGTCCGCCGGGCGTGTTTTGCAGGCCGCCGAAGGTCTGCAGATGCCTCCCGTCGGGCGAGAACCGCTTCACGGCGTTGTGACGCCAATCAGCCACGAGAACGTTATCGTCGGCGTCGATGCAGAGTCCCCACGGCATATACAGGCTGTGCCAGGGCGTCACGTCCTCCTCACGTCCGAACCTGTTGATGAAGCGTCCGTCGGCGGTGAACTTGCTGATGGCGTGGCTGTGCTGGTCGGCGACGTAGACGTTGTCGTTCGAGTCGATGGCGATTCCGGCGGGGCCGTTGAGTTTACCCGGTTCGGAGCCGTGCTCGCCCCACTGGTCGAGGAATTTTCCCTCGGAGCTATAGATGACGACGCGGTGGTTGTACTCGTCGGTGATGTACAGGCGCTCTTGGCTGTCAAAGGCTATAGCGACTGGGAGGACGAGCTGTCCCGGCCCGCTTCCATAGCCCTCGCTGAACTCGAAGAGGAAATTCTCGTCGATGTCCTGGACGCCGACTCTTACAGCCGTAGCCCTTGCGGGATCGCAGCGGCTGAGGACGTAGATGCGTCCGTCTCCACTGACGGCGATGCTGTACGGATTAGCAAAACCGCGACCGTTGTCGCCGTTGTTCGTTATGCCGATGGTCTTGATGTATTCGAGCGTGGTCGTTTCGGTTGCGGTCGTCATCGGTGTTTGTGAACTCCGTTGTCTGCGAGAGTGGCGCGTCGCGTCACGCCATCTGATATTCGCGGGTGGCGGCGATGAGGCCGAGCAGTTCGCCCACGCGCTCCTCCGAGCCGTCGTCGGCAAGGGTCAAATCGCCCTGCCCGCCTACATGGTCGATCAGGGCTGTGCGCGTGCTGTCGGACACGGCAATCGCACCCATTTGATCGAGGCAGTTGTCGACTACCTCATCGGGCGTCAAGGTACCGCCGTTGGCGTTCGCCAGGTTTCCGATTATCGCCTGGACGCCCGGCTTGGTGGTATCGGCCAACTCGTTCGCCACGAAGTTGACGCGCTCGACGAGCGCTCCACTGTCGATCCACTCTTCAGCCTCGTGCCACCCCTCGACCGTGGGAGGATTGAGGAGGCCCTGTCCCATGAAGAACGCCTGCTCCGCGACCTTGTCGATACCCAAGGTCGGCCGGCGGTAGCTGCCCGCCGTCTTGATCGCGCCTACGACGTACTCGACCGGGCCCTTGACTCGTGCGTACCGGGCCGCGTCGGACTTGAAGTAGTCGGAGTTGAACAGGGTGCGCAGGACGGACTTGATCTCGTAGTCCGACGCGAAGTATGAGTCGATCATCTCATCAATGGCGGCCTGGCCGTCGTCGTCCACGTGGTCGGCGGCGAAGAACTGGAAGAGACGAGTGCAGATAAACTCCGCCGTTGCCCGCTGCCTGCAGATGATGGCAACGATGTCCTCGCCGTTGAAGTTGCCAGTCTCGCCGAGGAAGGTCTTTTCGCCCTCGTCGTGGTCGTCGGCGCGGTACTGGAAGTGCCACGCGATCCGGCTGTACGGCCAGATGGAGTCCTTCATCGCGCGCATCGCCATGTACTCGACGTTGCCAAGCGTCCACCCGGTGAACGCGCGGGAGGCTTCCTTGATGTCGTCCTCGGTGTAGTTGCCGATGCCCATGGAGAAGAGCTCAAGCAGCTCGCGGCCGTAGTTCTCGTTGATGTGGCCGTTGTGGTTCTCGTTGTTGTCGAGCCACAGCAGCATGGCCGGGTCCCTGGACAGCTCTACGAGGAGAGTGTCGAACCGGCTCAGACCGTGTTGCCGGAACATGTCGATCTGGTTCAGGAGGCACCGAGCCTGGTTGAGCTTGGTGTATCCCGTCGCGAAGAGGCTGTGGAAGAAGAGAGCGACACGCTCCTCCAGAGGGTTCTTCGACGTAATCATGCGATAGAGCCAGTTGCCCGCGGCAGAGTTCATCTGGCGAAGCTCGGAGTGGTCGACGTGGTACCGCCGGATGGCGTCTTGTGCGAGGTCCTTGGGATCGCCGGGGTTCAACAGTTCCTCGACGGTCTCCTCATATCCCTTCGCGGCCCTCTGTTCGAGCTCGTCGAGCGAAGCGCCGAATGCGGCGCGGCGCATCAGATGCGCCATGAGGTCGATGTCTTGCCTTGTTGTCGTTGTCATAGCTTCCTCCAAATTCGGGATGATCCCCTACCTTCATTGCGGCGCGGGGACTCGACTGCACTTGTCATGCTGACTTGGCGTACACCTGTATTCGATGTCTGTTTCGTTCCAACACGAAGAGGCGGCCCTCGGGGTCGAGCCGCACGCTGATGGGGCTCCAGAAGATCGTCTCGATCTGCGACGCGACCTCGTGGGGGTCGTCGGTTGTGAGCAGATGGTACTGCTCAAGGTCGGATTCCGATCGCGCGCGATTTTCGTCGAGGTTCGCGTCGAGGAACTCCTGCGCCCACGGCGACGTGGTGGCCTGGCCTTTGAGGAGCTGCACGAAGCCGCCGTCGGGGTCGAAGATCTGGACGCGCTCGTTCCCCCAGTCGGCGACGTACATGTACCCGGCCTCGTCGACCTCGACAGAGGCGGGTCGATGAAGCTGGCCCTCGCCGTCTCCCGACTCACCGTAGGAAGCAACGAACTCGCCGTCGGGGGTGAATTGCTGGATGCGATCATTCCGCCAGTCAGCGACGTAGATGTGACCGTCCGGCGCTACGCGAAGTCCCCAGGGGAGGTTGAACTGCCCTTCGCCGCTCCCCTCCGAGCCGAAGGAACTCAGGAATATCCCGTCTCGTGTGAACTTCTGGATCCGGTTGTTGTTGTGGTCGACGATGAACAGGTTGTCGTCGGCGTCGCACTCGATGCCCGACGGCCCGTCGATCATGCCTGCCTCGGAGCCGTGCGTGCCCCACTTCTTGACGAACTTCACGTCGCTGTCGAAGACGGAAACACGCTGCAGGTATTCGTCAGTCACGTAGACGTTGCCTTCGGAATCGAGGGCGATGTCGGTCGGCCACGTGAACTGGCCGTCTCCGCTGCCGTACGATCCGAAATCGCCGAAGTACCCGGAGTCATAGTCCATGACGGTGATTCTCGCGCCGCGCGTATCGCCGTCATGGGAGCGTCCCTGCACGTACAGCCGCCCGTCGGCACGGAACTCCATCGCGACGGCATAGTAGAAGCCGCGCGCGTCCATGGCCGCCACTCCGAGCGTGCGGTCGTAGGTGAGGAAGTCTGACTTGGTCGCTGTTGTCATGCTGGTTTTGGCGCTCGAAAGGCCACCCCTCTCTGTATCTCTCCCCCACGGGGGGAGAGACCAATCTGTTAGCCTTTCTGGAATTCCGGCGTCGCGCCGATGAGCTGGACCATCTCCGCGATGCGTCTCCGCCCGACGCCGTCCCCGTTGATCTTGACGTCGCCGTCCCTGGCCGCGTGCTCGATCAGGGACTTTCGTGAGGTATCGGTGATCCGAAGGGCTCCCATCTTGTCGAGGCAGGCGTCCACAAGCTCCTGGGGCCGCGCGGACCCACCTCTGGCAGCTATGTCGGCGTCGACCGTGTCGGCGATGCCGTGCGCGGAATCCTTGGAAAAATGTTCGGAGGCGAAGTTGATGCGCTCCACGAGGTTGCCGGTGTCGATCCACTCGTCACCCCAATGCCAGCCCTCCACGCTGGGCGGATTGACCAGCGTCTGGCCCATGAGGCCCATCGCGTTGGCATCCTCCTGGATCGCGGGGGAGAAGGTGCGGTGCTCGCCCGTCAGCCGGAGCACGCCCGCGACGAGCTCGGCGGGACTCTTGACCTTCTCGTACCAGACCGATTCCGACTTGAAGAAGTCCGACCGGAACATGGTGTCCAGCATGGGCTTGATCGTGCAGCCGCCCTTGAAGTAGGCCTCGGACATGATGTCGAGGGCCTCGGCATCACGCGGAGGCGTATAGGGCCACGAAGGAACCGGCGGCTCGTCGGCGACGAAGAAGCTGTACATGTGCCGGGCGATGAATCGTGCCGTCGCCTGCTGGTCGCAGATGATGTCCACAATGTCCTCGCCATTAAAATTCCCGGTGTGCCCGAGGAAGGTGATCTCGCCCTCGTCGTGGTCGTAGTCGCGGAACTCGAAGTGGAGGTTCAGCCGACCGTACGGCCAGAGCGAGTCGTTGTCGGCCTTGAGCTTCATGTACTCGGTGTTTCCGACAGTCCAGCCGGTGAAGGCACGGGATGCCTCCTTCACGTCGTCCTCGGTGTAGTTGCCGACGCCCATGGAGAAGAGCTCCAGAAGCTCGCGTCCGTAGTTCTCGTTGATCGCGCCGTTGTGGTTGTCGTTGTTATCGAGCCAGATAATCATCGAGGGGTCTCTCGACAGCTCGACGAGGAGGGTTCGGAGGTCTCCGAACCCGTGTCTGCGGAACATCTCGATCTGGTCCATGAGGACCTTGCCCTGCGCCAGCTTGGCGTAGCCCGTTGCGAAGACGCCGTGCCAGAAGAGGGCAACCTTTTCAACCAGCGGGGTACGGCTGTTTATCATGCGGTGCAGCCAGAACGCCCCGAAGCCAGCCATGCCCAGTCCGCCGGAGTGGTCGGGATGGTAGCGGCGAATCAGGTCGATTTGGATGCCGTCGGAGCGGCCCGTGTCCAGGAGCATGTCGACGGTGGCGTCGTAGCCTTGGGCGGCGTGCTGCTCAATCTCGTCGCGAGTCGCGCCGAAGCCCGCCCGCCGCATGAGATGCGCCATGAGTTCGATATCGTGATTTGTCATCGCTGTCCCCATGTGTAGCTTCCAACTATTTCCATGTCACTCATAGATCAACCCTCACCCTAGCCCTCTCCCACGACGGGAGAGGGGATTAGTCGGTATCTATTGCCTCGGTCAGTGAGTCGAGAAAGACGAACGGCTGGAGTATCGTGGGCTTCCAGCCCGTGGCCTCCTGAATGAAGCCCCCCTTGTGGGTCTTTCGCTCGTTCCACTCCTTGTCCAACACCGGCAGTTCCAGCCAGTTGAGCTTTTTCTTCGTTTCCGCATCGATGGGCCAGGTGAAGAATGTCAGGAAGTCCTCGCGAGCGTGGCCGGTGTAGTGCTCGTACTGGAACGGCATCGACTCGAACACTCTCGAATCTTCGCTCTCCACGTACCAGTAGATGGGAACGAGTCCCCCTTCATACCTCCTTGAACGAATGCGCCCGACCCAGAGTTTCATGAGATCGGACGCGCTCATCGTTTCAGCGCTGAAGTCTTCGCTTATGGGGTCGAGAACGAGTTCCCAACTGGCCCGCAGGTCGGTCTTCCACTGTTCACCGCTGCGTCGGCCTTCGAACTCCCAGACCCTGACGTTTGCCCCTTCCGGCACCTCCAATCACCTTGTTGGACGGCGTGACCTAGTGCGCGCCGTTCCCGTTCGCCCCGTTGCCGTTTCGGAAGAAGTCGAACTTCTCGAACGAGCCGTTGACGATCGACACCGCGTCGAGTCCGAACCAGTCCTCCAAGATGGACGTGTAGGTAATGCGGAAGTCGTTGTTGAAGTGCAGGTCGCCCTCGAGGTGGTCACGCTCCTTCAGGGACGGGTACGAGCTGTAGATGCCTCCCTTGACGTTGTTGCCGATCAGGAATGCCACGCCGCCGGATCCATGGTCGGTGCCGGAGCCGTTGTCCTTGATGCGCCTGCCGAACTCCGAGAACAGGAGGAGCGCCGTGTCGTCGCCGGCGTTGTGCTCGTCCATGTCGTCCATGAAGTCGCCGACGGCCGCCGAAAGCTCCGACCACAGCTGGTAGTGCGTGGCAAGCTCGCCCGCGTGGGTGTCATAGCTGCCCTGCTGCGTGTAGTAGATGCGGGTGCCGAGATCGGCGAACATCACCTGGGCCGCGTCGCGGAGGTTCTGCCCTATCGACGAAGAGGCGTACTCGACGTTGGACTGGTACTTGTCCACGGCTGTCCTCAGGATGTCCGCGCCCTTGAGGGCGTCGGTGCCGGTCTGGCCGAGGAACTCCATGACGGCATCGCCGCCGTTGGCGGAGCCGTACATCTTGGCGAAGGTGTCGAGGACGGTCTTGCGACGGCCCTCATCCCCCACGTCCGTGAAGAGTCCGTAGGTCTCCAGGTTGCCGACCGATGCGACCGGGACGCCGCGCTTTCCCAGCGCCCTTGGAAGGCCGCGCCCGAAGTTGACGGCTGTCAGGACGTTCTCGCCGTCCGGGTCGAGCTCCTGCGTGGTGCGACCGAGCCAGCCCTCGTTGCCGATGTCCTCCGGCAATGCCGTGTGCCAGATGTCCATCGAGCGGAAGTGAGAGCGGTTCGGGTTCGGGTAGCCGATGCCGTGAATGATGGCCACCTTGCCCTCGTCCCAAAGCCGCTTGATCGCCTCCATGCCCGGCCGGAAGCCGGTCCGGTCGTCGATGGGCAGGACGTCCTCGGGCTTGATGTGGATCGCCCCACGGAAGTCGTAGTACAGCCCATCGCCGTAGGGCACGATGGTGTTGAGATAGTCGTTTCCGCCGCTGAGTTGGACGACCACCAGCTTGTTGTTATCGGTTGCCGTTGTCATGTCAAATCTCCCTTCCGGCGCATAGGCGTTATCGCCCGCCGTCACAACGTATATGACGTTTCGGCTAATCTACAACAATCGTGCCTTTCTATCAAGGTCTTTGGAAGAATTCGCAGGGCCTTTCCAAAGTCCGTTCGTGGCGATCCTGTCGAACCACGAAGAGGGCCTTCGACAAGCTCAGGCCGAACGGCATAGACGACCTCATTGCGACAATGAAAAAGCCCTGAAGAATTCGAACCGACATTGACAATGAACCATCGAAGGGAGCCCGCTTTACTTTGCCCGCCTGCTGGTTTAGCCTCTTGCGGACAGTTGGACAACCGCAAGGAGAAGACGAGTGCAGAACCGCATCAAGAAGAAACTTCAGGACGGCAAGGCAATCATCGGGACGATTCCGACCATCGACCACCCCACGACGCTCAGGGCGCTGGCGGCGTCGGACTTCGATTTCTTCCTCATCGACACCCAGCACAGCCAGATCGACATCACCACGCTGTACAGGATGCTCACCGACCTCGGCAGGTCGAAAGAGGTCATCGTCCGCGTGCCGTTCAACGAGACGTATCTCGTCAATGCTGCCCTCGACGCGGGGGCGGACGGCGTCATCGTGCCACTGACGAATACCCCGGAGGCCGTGGAAAAGGCCATTCAGGCCGCCAAGTTTCCCCCGAGGGGCGTCCGCAGCTGGGGGCCGAAGGGGGCGGTCAACTACGGCGGAGCGGAGAATTACGCGGCGGTCGCCAACGACGAGGTGATCGTCTGGCCGCAGATCGAGACGCTGGAGGCGGTCGAGCACCTCGACGACATCCTCACCATCGACGGCGTGGACGGGATTATGATCGGCCCGGCAGACCTCGGCTGGTCTATGGGATACATGCCACACGAGGGAGAGGAAGAGGTCGACAAGATGTTCCAGCACGTGCTCGATAAGTGCATCGAGCACAACGTGCCGTGGGGAATGTTCACGTCCACCTACGAGCGGGCGGAGAAGTGGCTGACGCGCGGCGGCAAGATCGCAACCGTCGGGGCCGACTCGGCCTTCATGGCCGACGGGATGGCCGCGACCGAGCGACTGGTGAATGAGCTACGGGACCGGGTGAACTCGTAACGCCAATTAGGTGTGACAAGGCCGGATTCCCGCCTACGCGGGAATGATGGTAAATGTTAAGCGATACCGCCCGGTTTGATGCGGGGCCACGGTTCCCCAACGCCCTACATCACGAACCGCGCGTCGCGCGGGCGTTTCTTGCCGCCGTGCACCGACGGCTCGGCGCACCACTTTTGGGACAGGCGTCGCACGGCCTCGTACACTCCCTCGTCGAAGCCCAAGAGGTCGCAGACCACCCGGCGGTCGAGCAGGGCGCGGTTGGGGTCAGCGTCGGCGAGATAGGCGGGCTTGAGCTCCTTGTCGCGGAACTCGTCGAAGATCGCCTCCGCGGTGGCAAGCTGCTCGTCGGTGAGGGCGCGGAAGTCGAGGACGGGGAGGGATTCGGCGGAGCGGATGGTAATCCCCGCCTTGCTCGACTGCTGGCGACTGGAGTGCCACCAGTACAGCAAGAGACCGAGCGTACTGTTGCCCCACACCGCGAATGCGTAGTCAAGGCGCTTATCGTCGAAAATCACGTTAGGCCACACCCTCCCACCAATTGACTCCCACTCAGTTAAAGCGACGGCAAGAGCTTGTGATCCGAAGGTGAAGTCTCGGTTCAAATGTGCGCGGCTCGCGGTAGCCCAGACCTCGTGGGACTTGGCCTCCATGCCGATGCGAACTATCAGTTGGGAGTCCGGTTCGCAGACCATTCGCGTTTCCCGTTTGGCGTCATGGTTCCAGAGAGAGGGATAGGTTGCGGTCGGACTGGGTTCCATCTTGTCGAACGGTCCGCGCGGCATTGGCCCGGTGATGTCCCGGTCGACGAGTCCCATCCTGCCGATGACATTGAGCGACGCTACACTCACCTTCGGCGTCGTCGACTGATTCGGCAGCCACAGCTTGGAATGGGACAGCGCGTAGCCGACTTGCGCCACGGAGAAATCGGACGAGCGCACGGCTCCCCAGGTCTCCCCGTTCGTGTTGTCGGGGGTCGTGAGCATCTCGCCTATGCGTTCGTCCCCGGCAGTCAGAGGCGTTCCGCCGTATGGTCCATCTTCTATCCGCCGAACGGGACCACTGTCGATAATGTTCTCTGCGACGATGGCGGCGGGCCCGAGTCCGCGCGGACGGTTGCGCAGCGACGTTAACCCAACCCGCTTCCCCGACAGGGTCGGAGGATCGTCTTTCATCAGCTTGCGGGCGATTACCAAACACTCGGCCATTCCCGTATCCGACGAGAATGACATGTCCTTTCCGTTGGCCGCAATGCTCAGGACGGTCAAGTCGGTGTAACCCTGCGCGATCATCCGCCTGAAAGCCTGCCACGACAGACCCGATGCGGCCGACAGCGGCAGGACCAACGCAAGCACGCCGCCGGGTTTGAGCTTCCGATGGGCCAGCGCCGCGAACGCCGACGCAATCCCGGCATTCCCGTGATAGCACGTGCCCCTGCCGAATTGGTTCATCCGATTTCCCATAGCCGTTTGATCGGCTTGGGTAGCGCCGAATGCGGCAAACGCCGGGTTGGTGATGTCCGCATGGGCGCCCTCGTGGTTCGTCGCCCGGGTAAACGGGGGATTCATGATTACTACGTCGAACCCCTCGTCAGGTATGTCGACGGTGACGTTCGTTACCGCCTCCTCGCCCACGCTGCCGGTCCGCAGGGCGGGGTCGCTCGTGTTGAACAGCGTCATCACCGACGAGGACTGGAGCAGTTCGAGCGATCCGATCACAACGGAGCCGTCTTCCTGTTTGCCGTAGGGCAGGGTGTAGAGACGCGAGTTATCGAATCCAACGTTGGTCCGAGCCCCGGAGAGGGTGGAACCGGTGATGTGGATGGCCGAGGGCATGACGTCGCAGCCGTAGAGCACCTCTTCCATCATGTTCGCGTGGAGCTCGACGGGGTCGCCGCCCGCTCGTTCGTGACGGGCGGCTATCTGCTCATAGACGGCCGAGAGGAGTGCGCCCGTGCCGCAGGCGAAATCGCCTATTCGTAGATTGCCTATGGCGTCACGGTCGGACCAGTCGACGTCTTGCATCTTGTCGACCGCAAGCCGCGCCAGCAGGGATGCGGACGCAGGCAGAGTGTAGAAGGTCGCGAGGTACTTGCGGTCGGCGATGAGTCGCTGGAAGACCCGCCCCGTGAGGTCGTGGGAGCTGTCTATGCCGGTGGCGTTCACCTCCTCGACCGTGAGCTGCAGAGTCCGCAGGATGCGCGCCATTGGCCCTGACGGCACGCAGGTGAGGATGCTCTTGGCCACCGCGAATATCGGCCAGTAGTTGATCTTGAGGATATCGTCCCATGTTCCCAAAGTTTCCTCTTGGGGAATTTTGACGTCGGGACCGCACACCTCCCGCAAAGGTCTCACGTTATCGTAGATACCGGCGATGCGGTCGTGAAAGACCATAGCGTTGGCGATGATGGCGCAGGCCATGCGGCGGGTCTGGCGGACATTGACCATTCCGAGCAGTTTGGCTATCTCTATCGTGATGAAGGGCCGGGTTATGTCCAGTTCATCTAGGATGGCGGCAACGCGCTCGATGCCCCGTTCCAGGGCATCCGCGGCGTCGTTGACGGCCTTCTGGGGCACCGATACCAACCGGATCATATCGGCAAGACTGCCAACAGTGCCGGTCAGCCAGCCCGATTCGGGGAAGCGACTCTCGGATTCTTCGGCATACAGTACGCAGTATGAGAGCCGAGCATCGGACAGGGCGGCGTTCAAGTCGTCCGCGTCCGCAACGGAATCGGGGTATCGCAGGGCAATGACGGCCTCGACAGTGCGATGGTCTTCCACGACTTCAAGGCCGAGTCGCGATTCGGCCTCAGCTTCCACGGTACGGGCAGGCTCAAACTCGGCCTCTATGATGATCGGAGCGCGCCCGGCCTCTGTGATGAGAATGTCAGGCTGGAGGCCGGGATGACCGGCAATGGAGCGGACGTTCTCGGAGCGCACGTCGGCTCCGCGCATCATGCGTTGGAGCAGTACGCCGAGGGCGTTATTGGCGCTGGGTTCGGTGTGTCGCGGCATTTGTGGAGATCATAGCACGGTTGTTCTTGGCCTGCAAGCGAACGACGCGCGATCTTCTTATGCCGTCTCGGACGCCGTGGCGGTGGACGGAGACCTGCCCAAGAGCCGCAGGAAGAACCGGCCGACCACGCCCGACTCCCACACTACCAGCAGCGGCGTGGCAATGCCGATGCTGCTGTACGTCCCGGCGATGACGCCGATGATGAGGACCCAGAGGAAGATGCGGATCGTCTCGCCTCCGACGAGCAGGAGCGCCAACAGGGTGAACAGGAGCGTCAGGCTCGTGTTGAGCGACCTGCCCATGCTCTCCATGATGCTGATGTTGGCGTTCTGCGTGAGCGTGCGGTTAGGGTTCAGGATGATGTTCTCCCGCAGACGGTCGAACACGACGATGGTGTCGTTCACGCTGTAGCCGATGACGGTCAGGATCGCCACGAGGAACATCGTGTTGACCTCGATGTCGGCCAGCTCTCCCAGGATGGCGAAGATGCCGATGACGATCATCGAGTCGTGGACGAGGGCGACGATGGCCGCGAGACCGTAACGGAACGGGCTGGGGACGTTTCGGAACGCCCACCACAGGTACAGGAAGATGCCGACTGCGGCGGCGACCACGGCATAGAAGGCGTTGAGGACCGTCTCCGCCGCAACGACCGGCGAAACGAAGTCGAACGCCAGAAGGTTCACTCCGCCGGGCGAAGCCTGGCGCTGGATTTCCTCGATGACGCCGTCCTTCTCGTCGTCACTCAACTCTTTGGTGCGGATGAAGAAGGTCTTGTCGTCCATCTTCTGGATCACCGCGTCGGGGTGCCCCAGGTCGGCCATCACGCCGCGAAGCGCGTCCTGAGTGACCGGGTCGGTCACCTCGAACATGACGGTCGACCCGCCGGTGAAGTCGATGCCCGGCTTCAGTCCCGGCGCAATGATGAGGAACACCACGCCCGGCAGGAGGATGATGGTCGACAACAAAAAGAACCAGATGCGCTTTCCTACGAAGTCCACGTATTCACTCCCCGATAATGCTTAATGAGAAAATGCCCAACGCTCCAGCCCCTATACCCTCGGCTCCAACTGAAGCTGCGGCAGGTTCTTGCCCTCGGTTGGGACGAACCACCTCAGCCTTCGACCCAGTCCGGTCAGGGCGACGATGCGAAGGAGCGTCCTGCTCACGAAGATGGCCGAGAACATGCTGAGCATCACGCCGATGGCGAGCGTGGCCGCGAAGCCCTGCACGACCGTCGCGCCCAGCGTGTCGGCGAACCAGTACAGGATGCCGGAGGTTATCAGCGTCGAGACGTTGCTGTCCCTAATGGCCGACCACGCGCGGTTGAAACCGATGTTGATCGAGGAGAGCAGCGTTCGACCCGCCCGCATCTCCTCTTTCATTCTCTCGAATATCAGGATGTTGGCGTCCACTGCCATGCCGACCGACAGGATCGCCGCCGCAACTCCGGACAGGGTGAGCGTGACCGGCAGCATCTTGAATATCGCGATGAGCATCAGCGCGTAGATGAGCAGCGCGAGCGCCGCGATCAGCCCCGGCATTCGGTAGTACAGGAGCATGAACAGGAAGACGAGGATGAGACCGACCACGCCTGCTCGCACGCTCTTTTCCAGAGAGTCCGAGCCGAGAATCGCGTCGACGTCCTTCTCCAGTATCAACTCAATGGGGATTGGCAGCCGGCCGGATTCCAACAGGAGCGCGATGTCACGGACGCGATCGATTGTGAAGTCTCGTCCCGAAATGAACGCGGTGCCTCCGGTGATCGCCTGTTCGGCCACCGGAGCAATCAACTCTTCGTCGTCGAGGAATATGGCAATCTGCTCGTCCGTTCCCGCTATTTCGGTCGTAATCTCGGCAAACTTCCTCGTGCCCTCGCCGTTGAACTCGATGTTCACGATGGGAGCGCCGGACCCCTGGTGCTGGCCCGCATAGGCCCGCGCCAAGTCGTCACCCGTGAGACCGATGTCCTGGTCCACCTTCCCCTTGATGAGCTTGAAGACCAGTTCTCCGCCGGGGCCGAATTGCCGCTCCGCTTCCGCCATTGGATCGTCCGCGTCCGGGAAGGCTTCAAGCAGCGTGATTACAAACTTGTTCGTCCCAATAATCTCCCTGACATACGGGTCTCCGCCCACCGGCACGACCCGGCCGTCGTCCCAGAGTACCGCCTGCTGATACAGGATTTCGACCTCCTGCGCCTCGGCGCCGGACAGCGAGAAAGCCAGTCTGTCAGGGAAGATGTTCGCCGCCCCCTGACCTGCCACGAGGCTGTCCCGCATCTCATCGACCGTCGCGGAGAACTTCGCGAAGCCTGTATCGCTGAACTCCACCACCAGGCCTGGCGGGCCCGGCACCGCAGGCGCCGCGTCCTCCGCCTCGTCGTCACCTTCCTCGCCGGAAGCGGAGGCATCCGTGCCTTCGGACTCTTCGCCGTCAGCACTGCCGGACTCCTGGGTGTTCGCGTCTCCGCTTTCCTCGGTACTTGCTTCGTCGCTCCCTTCGGTTCCTTCGCCTTCGGCATCCGTCTGCCCTTCTTCCGGAGGCGCGAACAGTTCAGGCGTCACCTCCACGACACTGTAGGAGACGATCTCGCCTTCCTCGAACTCCAGCGGCTGAGGAACGTTGCGCGTCCGGTGCTTGAACTCAAGCTGAGCCGTCTCACCGATGAGGGCCTTGGCGCTGTCCGGATCGCTGACGCCGGGAATCTGGACGAGCAGCCGATCTTCACCCAACACTTGCAGGATCGGCTCACCGAGCCCCGACGAGTTGAGTCGCCGTTCGATGGTCCTTTTCAGCGCATCCATCTGGTCGGCAGTGGGAGGAATCCGCTCACCGGACATGCCCGGTTCTTCCGGTTCGCTGAACAAGCTCGCCTGATACACGAGGTGGCTCCCGCCCTGAAGGTCGAGGCCAAGCGTGAGTCCCAGCAGCGTGTCTTCGCCGCCGCGTTGGAAGTTCCCGATCGTGATCGTCTTGAACCCGACCGCAAGGCCGGACAACACGACCAGGACCACTATGAAGATCAGTATCCTGGCGTATCTGCGCAACGTTCTCTCCGTCCGACGATTCTGTTATTCACCAAGCCTGCCGATTGCACTTGCCGTTTCAGTTTCCAACATTCGACTCACGAGCAGCATCGCGTCCTCTCTGGTCTCCACCTCACCCGCAGTCTGGGCTTCCATCACCGCATCGAGAAGCTCACCTACGAGCGGCCCCGGCCCAATCGCGAATTCGCCCATGACATCGGAGCCGCTAAGCAGCCTGGGAGCCGATGGCGTCTCGAAGTCGGCGTTCAAGATGTACGCCATCAGATCGCAATGCTCTCGCCATTCGTCACGCTCCAAGAGCGGGCCGCGCGCGGCGAGGTAGTCGGCCATGTTGAGATAGAGCGTCGCTATGGCGGCGTCTCCCACTTCTCGGTGGTACCGGAAAATCGCTCGTCGGGTGGGCAGCGCGCCTCGTTCCGCCATGAGCTTGGGCCGAAGGTGGTGACGTACGATACCTCTCACAAACTGTCTGCCGCGCGTTCCGAAGCGCAGCCTGCCGAGTATTTCGTCCACAACCTCCGCGCCCACCTTGTGGTGACCTAAGAACCGAATCCTCCCGTTTTCCTCTCTGGTTTTCGTTGCCGGCTTCGCGATGTCGTGAAGCAGCCCACTCAATCTTACCAGAGTCGAACGGCTATGTCCGTCACTTATGCGCTCCTCAAAGTACGAGTCCATGTCCGGGAACGTGGGAACGAGGCTCAGCGCCCAGTTCTCATCATCCCGGCGCGGCCCCAAAACGGCCTCCACCACGCCAACCGTCTCGACGCAGTGGTTGAATACGTCCCAGTAGTGCTCCTTAGGCTGCGATACCTCACGGGCCTCGTCGAGTTCCGGGAGCACGACGGAGAGCAGACCGAGGTCGTCCAACGTCCTGATCGACTCCATCGCGCGGGGCGCGGCGAGTATCTTGAGCAGCTCGTCCTTCACCCGCTCCGGCGACGACCGCTCCAGCATCTTCGCTTTCGACCGGATGACGGTCCGGGTCTCTTCGGACACGGTCAGCCCAAGTTGCGCGGCGAATCTCGGCCCACGAATCAGCCGGGCGGGATCGTCGTCGAACGCCTGAGGCGACACTGCCCGGAGCACCCCTGCGGCGAGATCGGCGCGCCCGCCATGGTGGTCGATAACTTCTACGTGACGGTCTCCGGAGTCCATTTCTTGGAGAGAGACCGCCATCGCGTTGATGGTGAAGTCCCGTCGCCCCAAGTCGCGCGCTATCCCGTCGGGAGCAGCAATGAGGTCGATGACCGGGCCTTCGGGCAGGACCACGCGCGCTGCACCCATTTCGTGATGGAGGAGCACGTACCTTCCCTCGAGGACTTCGGCTAAGTCTCGCGCGAGTTCGAGCAGCCTGGGGCCGGTCGTTTCGACCGCAGCGTCGAGGTCTTGGGTCTTCCTCCCCAACAGGACGTCACGCACCGCTCCGCCGACCAGGAATGCGCGGAGTTCACGGGACATGAAGAATCCCCGCACGTCGAACACAGCCGGCGGAAGGAGGGAACCGTCCACGAACGTCGAGATGTCAGTCGCCACGTTTCGACTCATTGGATGGCGTCCACCAAGCTCTCATCGCTCTGCTCACGCTCAGATTCGGCTTCCTCTTCGTCAGGGTACTCGAAAAGGTGCTGGTGGCTGAGGAGATGGTCGATGAAGAGAATGCCATTCAAATGGTCAGTCTCATGCTCGAAGGCCTGCGCGAGGAGGCCGCCGGCGCATATTTGAAACACGTTCGTCTTGCGGTCGAGGCCCGTGACCCTCACCGACATTGACCGCTGCACGATCCCATAGTGGTTCGGAAAGCTCAGGCAGCCCTCCGAGACCTCGCGCACGCCCTCACGGTGGACTATTCGGGGATTGATGTATACGCTCGGCTCCTCGTCCTCCGGCATCTTGAGGGCGATCACCCGCCGCAGCGAGCCGATCTGGTTCGCCGCCAGACCGACCCCGCCGGAATCGACGAGGGTATCCATGAGATCGTCGGCGAGACGAAAGACGGTCTTGTCTATCGTTGCCACGCTTCTCGCCCTCTGCCGCAGGATGCTGTGTGGGTATTCCAGTATCGGGACGACCGCCACGACGCGTTCCTTGATCCGAACATTACCCTCCGACGGCATCACGCCCGCGTGGAAGGCACAGCAAACGATTATAGCTACGGCGGTGAAGGGGTGTAAAGGAAAAGAGTGGGGGCGTAACTGTTCAGAGTTGATGAGATGAACTTAAAACCCCTAGCGGGTTGTGGAGCGGTTGTGCCATAAGGGAGGGGTGAGAACTGAACTTGACCTGGATAGTGCAAGCCGTGAGACCCTGCTGGCGGTCATCGCTGAGCAGCAAACGGTCATCGCCGAGTTGCGACGACGGATAGAGGAACTGGAGAGGCGGGGCCCTCCTCGGGGCATGCCCGGCAACAAGCCCGCTCCCAAGCGGCCTCGACCGAAGAGGACGGAGCCTCGCAACAAGCGGACTCAAGGATTCACCCGGCGGCGGATGAACCCCACTCGGCAAGTAGTACACGCTCTCGACTCGTGCCCCGAGTGCGGGACGGGTATGACCGGTGGATGGGTGCATCGGACACGCGAGGTCATCGAGATTCCGTTGGCTCCGGCAGAAGTGATCGAGCAGGTCTTCGTGGCCCGCACGTGTGCGTTATGCCGCAAGCGGCGTCTGCCGCAGGACTCGTTGAAGGGGATGGCTGTGGGGCGTCAGCGCTTGGGAATCAACCTGGTGAGCCTGATCGTGACGCTTCGGGAGGAAGCGCGACTGCCCATACGGAGCATCCAGCGCTACCTGTGGACGGTGCATCAGTTGAAGCTGAGTGTGGGCGCCATAGCTGATGCGATTCACCGTGTGGCGCGACAGGCACAGCGGACAGTGGACGAGACGCTTGAACGCATTCGCGGCTCCCCGGTGGTGCACGCCGATGAGACGGGCTGGCGAGAGGATGGAGTCAACGGCTATGTGTGGACATTCAGCACACCCACCGAGCGGTACTTCGTGCGTCGCGGTCGTGGCAAGAAGGTGGTCGATGAGGTGTTGGGTGAGTCGTTCGACGGAGTGCTGGTGAGCGACTTCTACGCCGCATACAACCATTATCCCGGTCTCAAGCAGCGGTGCTGGGTACACCTGCTGCGTGACATCCATGAACTCAAGGCGTTGTACCCTGAGGACACGGGTCTGGTTCGGTGGGCCGGGGCGGTGCGCCAACTCTATGACAGGGCTAAAGCGTACGCTCAAGCAGGCGTTCAACCAGCGTCCGGGTACCAACGGTTCGTATCTCCCAACCAGTTGATGCTGGAGAGTCAACTACTGTCACTGTGCCGACCCTTCTCAAACGACGAGACGGCGCCTCAAGCAAAGCTCTGCCGACGCATAGAACGGTTCATCAAAGAGCTGTTCGTCTTCGTATCGCACCCGGACGTGCCGTCTGAGAACAACGCTGCCGAACGGAGTCTGAGGCATCTGGTCATCAGCCGCAAGATCAGCGGTGGAACTCGATCCGAACAGGGAACCACCAGCAAGATGGCCTTGGCGTCCCTCTTTGGCACCTGGAGGACCAAAGGTCTCAATCCCCTCTCACAATCCCGCAAACTGCTCGTCTCTCATCAACTCTGAACAGTTACGTGGGGGCAACTGCTCAGTCTTGGTGAGTGGAGCGAGAAAGTAGTGAATTCGGACGAAGCTCACCTGCCATCTTGGTCAGCGCCGCGCCGTAGAGAAATATCACACCTGCAATGTATCCCCACATCAACAGCACGACGACCGAAGCAACCGGCCCGTAGACGGCGCTCCTTTGCGTGGCCAGTCCGGTAAACCAGAAAAACAGATGCTTGCCGACCTCGAATAACACAATGGCTACAATCGCGCCGAATGTGGCGTCCCTCCATTCCACGTGAACGCTTGGCAGGAGTCGATAGACAATGGCGAACAGCGCGGAAGTCGTGACCGCGGGCAGAATCGTCGAGACAATTCCCACCGCAACAACGGCAATGACAGAGATGTCCCCTATTGCCTCCGCTATCCCCTGTCCAAAGCTCACCACCACCTGAAGGAATGCCGTCAACCCGACGGACAACAGAAACAGGACTACCACGAGGGTTATGAAGGCCGCCTGAGTGACCGTAACCTGCACAAACCTCACCGTTTCAATGCCGAAAACCCTGTTCACCGACCTGTTGGCGGCCATGAAGAGGCCGTTCGCCCCCACCACTATGCTGACCACCGCAGCCAGTCCTATGACCAGCGAACCATTGAGAAGATTCTCCACGGCCTCTTGAATCAGTTCGTGCGAAGACGGGAAGTAGTAGATCAGAACATCGGTGAGCTTGTCGCTAATGCCTTCGGGATCACCGATGACGGCCGTTGCCATGATGACCAGCGCCACCATCGGAAGGAGAGACAAGATCATGAAGTACGCGAGAGAAGCGGCAAGGTCGATGCCGCCGGCGCGCAGAAGAAGACGTGCCGCCTTCACCATGGCTCTGCCGCGCCATGCTCCCTGGCCCTTGGGCAACTCTTTCGACAGCCTCTCGGCAATCTCCGACAGTTGGCGTTCTATTTCGGGCGCGACGGCCAACCTGGGTTCGAGAACTCTTTGCACGACCGACCGTCTCACCCTGTCCCCATGTGACTGACTGACCTGATATGCGGCTTCCACAACCCCTGTTGCCGCGGCGACTACCACTTCGTCGATCTCTATATCAGTTCGATCTGCTTCTTGGAGCACGGCGTCTACAGCCCCATCGGCCATGCCTTCCGCCTCGGCGAAATCCTGCTCGGTAAGGGCTTCGTGGGAGACTAACTTGTAGGCGGCGTCCCGTGTGGCGGCGGAGACGTCGCCACCGGTGGCGGCCACGCCGGAGACCACACCTCCGACGGTGGCCTTAGCCGCGTCTTGCAGGTCACCTCCCGCCTCTACGACGGCCTCCACGGCTCCTTCTGCAGCCGCCGACGCAGCCTCCATGCTGTCGATTCCAACCGAAGCGGCGCCTACTATCGCTCCCTCGACCGCATCACGGCCAACGTCTCCGATTTCCCCACCGACCCTGCCGGAACCCCGTATCGCACCGACTACTACCTCCCTCACTGCCGGTGTGGTGACCGTCACCACTTGTCCTGTACCTTCCACGACGCCGATGACGGTATCTCTGACAAATGACCCTGTTTCGCCACCTATATCACCCACGGCTTGCATAGCGCCTTCAACGGCTTCCCTAGCCAAGTTGCCCGCTCCCCGGCTGACAAAACGCGCGCCCTTGGCAGCTTTCAGGGCGGCGGAACGCACGACGCCGCCCGTGACTCGCCTGTAGCCGCGCCCTTCTTTGGCAAGGGTCTCTTCGATCTGGCGAGCGACCCGTTCAGAGGGATTGTTGGGTGGATTCATGGATGTCCTCCGGGAAGAAGGAGAGATCCCAATCAACCGATTATACTGTCCGAGCGCTAACCGGCGCGATCAAATTAAGTTGAGCGTAACCGTTCAGAATCCGTAAGAGACCTTCAAGTAATCAATTCACCGTCATACCCGCGAAAGCGGGTATCCACAGGGGTGAGGGAGCGCTTCTCTCACCAAGACTCAACAGTTGCGAGTCAGGGTGCGCTTCTACTCGGCGGGAGGCATCTCGGAGGATACGAGGCCGATGAGGTTTCCCTCGATGTCCTTAAAGTGGGCGAATATGACCATACCGGGGATGACGGTTACGGGCATGGCAATCTCTCCGCCGAGCTCGGCTGCCCTGTCGAGCGACGCCTGGATGTCGTCCACCTCAATGTAGAAGGTGACCTGCGGGCTGCCGTCCATGCTGGATCCGACGCCTCCGCCGATGCCCGCGCCCTGTTCCTCGGCGCTCACGACACCGTACGGGAATTCGGGCGACGCCTGCGTGATATTCCAATCGAACAGGTCGCGGTAGTATTGCTGAAGGGCCTCGTGGTCCTTCCCAAGAATCTCAAAGTGAACTACTGGATTTGGCAAGTTTTTCTCCTTTCCGAATTGCCTTGCCGACCGGTGCCCGTGCTTTACCTGCGTCGATATGTTGGCAGGCCCCTCTGGGGTTTGCATATGGGGTAGTGCCTGAGGAGCCTGCGAACATGAGTCGATCGACAAGAACAACTGTATCGAACGCATGTATCAGGTGTCAAGGCGAGAATCGACGAGTTTTGGGGAATTTTTGTAAGGGGGGATCCGCGGCGGTTCAGGCGGGTTTACGGGCAAAGATGATCGCGCCTCTCTTGGTCAGTGTGAGCGGTGTGTCAATAGCGCGTGAGGCACGTGAGGCGGCGACAGGACTCAAACGGCGACCTCGAAGGTAGAGCGCCAGGGCTTCTCGATCCGGCAAGTGGACGTAGGGGCCGTCCCATGCATCTATCTCAATGTCGGGAAACACCGAGCCTACGATCTCGGGGGCGTTCTCGCTGTCGAAGGTTGAGGGCACTCCATAGCCGGGCAGCACGGACTGCAATTCCGGTGAGTCGTATCTGCTCGGAGCGCACGCCGCGAACAGCCCTCCGGGTCTTAGAACACGGTGACACTCGGCAACGGCTTGCACCGGGTCTTCGAGGTGGTAGAGCATGTAGAGTGCCGCAGCACCACCGAACGCGTTGTCCGGGAACGGGAGCATCCGCGCGTCGCCGAAGACACGCAAGCCTGGTGCATCTTTGAGCATCGTGGGTGATGAGTCGAGTCCGACTGTTGCTATGCCCACGTCCCGGAGCAGGCCAAGCAGTCTACCCTGTCCACACCCGACGTCTAGGACGCGGTCGATCCCCTCATCGGCAAAGCGGTCGGCAACATCCTTGTGGACATCTTCAGCCAGCCCGAATCTCTTGGCAGCCAAAGAAGTGATGCGGAACCGCTCGGGGTCGGTGTCGAAGTCGAACGGCTCCGGACGAGGCTGGTGGTCAGCCGCCGGCATTGTCCATGACCTCGACGAGCTCGCGGACGGCATCGGCGGAGCGTAGGAGGGCGGCCGATTCGTCGGAAGTGAGATCGAACTCGACGATCTCTTCAACACCGCTGGCTCCCAGCTTGACGGGGACGCCGACGAAGAGTCCGTCGATGCCGTACTCTCCTTCAAGGTAGGCGGTGCATGGCAGGGTCTGCTTCTTGTCGAAGATGATGGACTCGACCATCTGGACGATTGCGGCGGAGGGCGCGTAGTAGGCGCTTCCGGTCTTGAGGTAGTTGACGATCTCCGCGCCGCCGTCTTGGGTGCGCTTGACGATGGCGTCGAGGCGGTCCTTCGGGATGAGCTTCGAGACGGGCTGTCCGCCCACGATGGTGCTGCCGACGACGGGCACCATGGAGTCGCCGTGTCCGCCGAGCACCCAGGCGTCGATGCTCTCGACGGAGACGTCTAGCTCCATGGCAAGGAAGGTGCGAAACCGCGCGGTGTCGAGGATACCGGCCATGCCGACGACCCGCTGTTTCGGGAAACCGCTGACCTGATGGGCGCGCTGCGCCATGGCGTCGAGGGGGTTGGTAACGGGCATGAGGATGGTGTCGGGCGATTGAGCGACGACCTCGTTGACGACGCTGGTGACTATCTTCATGTTGGTGAGGAGGAGATCGTCGCGGGACATGCCGGGCTTGCGGGCGATGCCGGACGTGATGACGACCACGTCCGACCCGGCGGTCTCCTCGTACGAGTTGGCACCGACTATCGAGGCGTCGCTGCCGGAGACGGGGCCGGACTCAAGGATGTCGAGCGCCTTGCCCTGCGGGAGACCGTCGACGATGTCGACGAGGACTACGTCGGCGTATCCCTTGTCGAAGATGCGCTGGGCCGCCGTCGCACCGACGTTGCCGGCTCCGACTACCGTTACCTTGCTGCGTGACATTCAGTTTCTCCTTGGGTGGTGGCTGTGTGATTGATGTTTTGGGCTTCGTGAGACGGAGATTGGCAACCACAAGGGTTGCCCCTACAACAGGTTTGGATGGGGCTTTCCCTAGGCGCGTGTCTTTCGAGGGAGATTACAGAGTCTCCAAGAATCGGTTCGGAGTCCCCTACCCGTTCTCGAACTCATCGCGGCGGGAGAAGAGGTCGGGGTCTTCTACGGTTGCCATGAGGTAGTCGCCGAACTCGGAGCTTGTGGCGCCGGTGTCTCGGCCGGTCATGACGACCTTCTTCTCGTACATGCCGCAGATGTCGAGGGCGGTGTGGAGCCTCGTCGCGAGGTCGTTGTAGCCGATGTGGTCGAGCATCATGGCTCCGGCGCGGACGAGGGAGCTTGGGTCGGCGTACTGGGCGCGGCCCTCGGTGACCATACGGGGGGCGCTGCCGTGGATGGCCTCGAACATGGCGTACTGCTTGCCGATGTTGGCGCTTCCGGCCGTGCCGACGCCGCCCTGGATCTCGGCTGCCTCATCGGTGAGGATGTCGCCGTAGAGGTTCGGGAGGGCGAGCACCTGAAAGTCGCTGCGTCGCTTGGGGTCGATGAGCTTGGCGGTCATGATGTCGATGTACCAGCCGTCCCACTCGATGTCGGGGTACTTTTCACCGATACGGCGGGCGACGTCGAGGAACTTGCCGTCGGTGGTCTTGACGACGTTGGCCTTGGTGACGATGGTGACACGAGACTTGCCTGTGCGCTTGGCGTGGTCGAAGGCGGCCTCGATGATGCGCTCGGAGCCCGGGGTCGTGATGACGCGGAAGTCGATGGCGAGGTCGTCGGTAACGTTGATTCCCTGACTGCCGACCGCGTAGAGGTCCTCGGTGTTCTCGCGGAAGAACGTCCAGTCGATGTCTTCGGACGGGATGCGGACGGGTCGGACGTTGGCGAAGAGGTCGAGGGCCTTCCTCATGCTGACGTTCGCCGACTCGATGTTAGGCCAGCCGTCGCCCTTTTCCGGGGTGTGGGTGGGGCCCTTGACGGAGACGTGGCATTGCTTGATCGCTTCGAGCACGTCGTCGGGGATCGACTGCATCCTGGCGGCGCGGTTCTCGATGGTGAGTCCCTCGATGTTGCGGAACTCGACCTTGCCGTTCGCGACCTCGTCGCGGAGGAGGTATTCGAGCACCCTCCGGGTCTCCTCGCTGATGGTAGGGCCGATGCCGTCGCCGCCGATCATGCCGATGATGATCGGGCGGATGACGGAGTAGTCGGTCCACTCGCCCTCGCTCTTGAGTCGGTCGACGCGTTCGAGCTGCTGCTGTAGAACGGTGCCGAAGTGCTGTTTTGCCTGTTCGATGACCTGTTCGGTGTCCACGATTGTTCCCTTCCTGGTTGTTTTGCCTTGCGACGTTCGGATGGAGGAGTTATTCCCTCACGGGGTGTAGAGGTCTAGTTTAATCACGGAGTGATGATTGCCAGCACATCCCCTCTGGAGACTTTCGCGCCAATGTCGAATGGGAGCGCGCGCACGGTGCCGGCGACTGGAGACGGCAGGGAGTTCTGCATCTTCATGGCTTCAAGCACCACTATGGGCTGTCCCGACTCGACGGTGGCGCCGACTTCGACCTCATGGCGGAGGACTAAGCCGGGCATCGGGGCCTCGACCGTCGACTCGCCGGGCTGGACGACGGCGGGGTCTACCGTGACCGGGGCCGGGTCAGCGGGAGCAGGCGTTCCTGTCCCCGCGATCGTGCCGGCCGACGGGCCTGAGGAGACGGGGTCGACCTCCACGAAGAACGCCTCGCCATCGACGTAGACGTTGAAGGCGCGGGCGCGGTGGCTCTTCGCGGTGGCTTGAACCTGCGCGGGTGGCGAGGTCGGCCGCGTACCGTCTTCCGGCGGGGACGCAGGCTTCATCTCATCGGGCATGGGGTCGAGGCCATGTTTGATGCGGACCCACTTACCTCCGGTCTGGGGGTAGAGGGCGTATGTCAATATGTCGTCGAGGTCGTCGGAGATGTCGGCTATTGCATCCCTTGCGGCGGGAAGCTCCGGCTCGTTCCAGTAGTCGGGGCGTCCAACAATGGGGGTCGCGTTACCGCCACCGCCGCTAAGCGCCTTCTCACGAATTTCGTCGCTTATGGGGGCGGGCGACTGGCCGTAGAGTCCGAGCGCGTACTCTCTGACGGGCTCGATGACGGTGGCGTAGCGGCCCATGAGGACGTTGGTGACGGACTGCGAGCCGACCATCTGGCTCATGGGTGTGACGAGGGGTGGGTAGCCCAAGTCTTTGCGGGTGCGGGGGATTTCTTCGAGCACTTCAGGGAGCTTGTCTAAGGCATCGGCCTCTCGTAGCTGGGATACGAGATTGCTGGTCATGCCGCCGGGTATCTGATGACTGAGGACGCGGGCGTCGATGACAGAGGTCTTGGGGGTCTCCAGATGTTGCCGGTACTTGGGGGTGATCGTCTCGAGATAGTCGCCGAGATCGAGCAGCGGTTCAAGGTCGAGGCCAGTCGCTCTGTCGGTGCCCTTGAGGGAAGTGATGAGCGGCTCGATGGCGGGCTGCGCGGTGCGAAGGGCCAAAGGCGCAAGGCAGGCGTCCACAACGTCTACGCCGGCTTCGATTGCCTTGAGGACGGTCATCGAGGCCATTCCGCTGGTGTAGTGCGTGTGAAGCTGAAGCGGAACGTCGACGACCTGTTTGAGGGCGGTGAAGAGGTTGAAGGAGTCGTAGGGGGCGAGAAGTCCGGCCATGTCCTTGACGCAGATGCTGTCGGCATCGAGATCGAGCAACTCCTTCGCCTTGTCAATGTAATAGTCGAGGTTGTAGATAGGCCCGCCTAGTACGCCCTCCTCGGTGACGGAGTAGCAGATCGTCAGCTGGAGGTGCGCGCCGGAGTCCTTGACGGCGGCGGCAGCCCGTTCGAGGTTCATGGGGTCGTTGAGGGCATCAAATACTCGGAAGACGTCTATGCCGGCCTCCGTGGAACGATGCACGAAGGCGTCGACCACGTCGTCCGCGTACGGGCGGTAGCCGACAAGCGACTGCCCTCGGAGGAGCATCTGCAAGGGGGTGTCGGGTATGAGCTTCTTGAATGTACGAAGGCGCTCCCAAGGGTCCTCGCCGAGGAAGCGCGTGGTCGAGTCGAAGGTCGCTCCACCCCACACCTCCATGGAGTGGAATCCGACGGCGTTCATCCGCTCGGCGATGGGCACCATGTCTTCGGTGCGGAGACGGGTGGCCATCAGACTTTGATGGGCGTCACGGAACGTGGTGTCGGTGATCTTGATGGGGGTGGAGGAGGTCATGTGAAAGGGATGGTAGAGCTTCTAGCAATCAGGGCCGGATGTGGCCTCAAAACCACGTGCTGTGTTTCCAGAGGTTCGTGGGATAATAGTTTGTGTCCCTGAGGGTGCGCCACTTCGTCGACTTCCAGCGACTCAAGGGACGGTGCTCCTGCCTTGCGCCGAGTCGGCGTGCCTCCTGGTCGAGATATTCATGGACCGCGGCCATGGCGGCGGACATGAGCTTGTCGGAACGGTCGGTCACAGGGGAATGCTCCCGTGCTTCTTGGGGGGGAGGGTCTCCCGCTTGTTGTCGAGCATTTCGAGGGCGCGGATGATCTTGGGCCGGGTGTCGGCAGGATCGATCACGTCGTCGATAAGGCCGCGGCTGGCCGCGACGTAGGGGTTCATGAAGAGGCGCTCGTACTCTTCGATGAGCTCGGCGCGTTTAGTTTCAGGCTCGGCGTCATTACGGATCTGGTCGCGGTAGACGATGTTGACCGCGCCTTCGGCACCCATCACGGCGACCTGTCCGGTCGGCCATGCGTAGTTGACGTCGCCCTTGAGGTTCTTGCTGCTCATGGCGATGTACGCGCCGCCGTAGGCCTTGCGGACGAGGACGCTGATCTTCGGAACGGTGGCCTCGGCGTAGGCGAAGAGGAGCTTCGCGCCGTGCTTTATGATGCCGCCGTACTCCTGAACGGTGCCGGGCATGTATCCGGGCACGTCGATGAAGGTGACGAGTGGCACGTTGAAGGCGTCGCAGAACCGGATGAAGCGAGCGGCCTTCGTGGATGCGTTGATGTCGAGCAGACCGGCGAGGTGGTCGGGCTGCTGGGCGACGATGCCGACGGGACGGCCATCGAACCGGGCGAAGCCGACGATGATGTTTCGGGCGTAGAGCTCGTGGACCTCCATGAAGTCGCCGTCGTCGATTACCTGCAGGATGATGTCCATCATGTCGTACGGCTGGTTCGGGTTGTCGGGCACTACGTGGAGCAGGCCACGGTCGCGCCGTTCGGGGTCGTCCTGTGACTGCTGGCGGGGAGGCTCCTCCATGTTGTTCTGCGGGAGGAAACTGAGTAGGCGGCGGATCTGGTCGAGGCATTCCTGCTCGGACTCCCATACGAACTGACAGACGCCGCTCTTGGTAGCATGTGCCTCGGCACCGCCCAGCTCTTCGTGGGACACAACCTCGCCGGTAGCGGCCTTCACCACGTCGGGGCCTGTGATGTAGAGCTGTCCGATACCGCGCACCATCATGATGAAGTCGGTCAAGGCGGGAGAGTAGACCGCACCGCCAGCAGCGGGGCCGAGCATGGCGGATATTTGGGGCACAACGCCGGAGTACCTGACGTTTCGCTGGAAGATGGCGCTGTATCCGGCGAGACTGTCGATGCCTTCCTGGATGCGGGCGCCGCCGGAGTCGATGAGTCCGACGACCGGCGCGCCGCTGTTGGCAGCCAGGTCCATGACCTTGCAGATCTTCTGGGCGACGACCTCGGACAGGGTGCCACCTATTACGGTGAAGTCCTGCGCGAAGGCGAAAGTAACGCGGCCTGCGATCTTGCCGTAGCCGGTGACGACGGCATCGCCGAGGTACTTGCGGTCGGCCATGCCGAACTCGGTGGCCCGGTGCTCGACGAAGGCGTCGAGTTCCTCGAAGGTGCCCTCGTCGAAGAGGAGATCGATGCGCTCGCGGGCGGTGAGCTTGCCCTTGGCGTGCTGGGCATCGATGCGCGACGGGCCTCCGCCCTGCCGCGACTTCTCGCTGAGGGCCTCAAGCTCCTCACGCATCACATCGACTTTGCGTTTAAGAACCATGCAGTCGAACTTGCCTTTCCGTAGACGAACTTCGAGCGAACGTGGGGTTCCAGTGTCCGCTCGATGGGATACAATGGCCTCAATCACACTACCAAATCTCCAAGACCCTAGCAAGGATACGAAGGGCCTTGGGAGTAGCCGACAAGGTCGAATTCTGTGGAACCGCTGACGCCTTTTGAGCGCATCACTGACATTGGCGGAAAGCGCTTCGTTTGGGGGGAGCGTACGTATGTGATGGGCGTCATCAACGTGACGCCGGACTCCTTTTCCAACGACGGGGTGGGCGGCGACGTGGACGCGGCGGTGCGTCTCGCGGCGCTGTTTCAGGAGGACGGGGCGGACATCATCGACGTGGGCGGGGAGTCGACACGTCCGCCGGGGATATATGGCGACTCGAAGCCGGTCTTGGTCGACGAGGAGCTGGGCAGGGTGCTTCCGATGGTCGAGGCGATCACGCGGGAGACCGACCTGCCGGTGAGTATCGACACGTACAAAGCGGCTGTGGCACGGGCCGCGATTGAGGCGGGGGCGTCGATGATTAACGACATATGGGCCTTTCAGAAGGACCCGGAGATGCTGCGGGCTGCGGTCGAGACCGACGTGCCGGTCGTGCTGATGCACAATCAGGTGGGGACGGAGTACGACGACCTGGTTCCCGACATGATCGGAGATCTGCGGGAACGGGTCAACGTGGCGTTGATAGGCGGAGTGCGACCTGAGCACATCATCGTCGATCCGGGGATGGGGTTCGGCAAGACGGCGGAGCAGAATCTCGAAATTCTGAGGCGGCTCTACGAGTTCCTGGAATTAGGTCTGCCACTGCTCGTGGGGATGTCGCGGAAGTCGACTATCGGATACGTCCTTGACCTGCCTGTGGAGGACCGGGTGGAGGGAACGGCAGCGACGGTGGCACTGTCCATCGCGGGGGGCGCGGATATCGTGCGGGTGCATGACGTGAGGGAGATGGCGCGGGTCGCGCGGATGACGGACGCGGTGGTGCGCGGTTGGAGTCAGGACGATGCGGGCTGAGGTGTATTTGGGGCTGGGATCGAATCTTGGCGACAAGCGCGGGAATATCGAGCAGGCGGTAGAGCGACTGCGTGAGGTATCGACCGGGCTCACGGTATCGAGAACGTACGAGACGGCGCCGGTTGGGGTGACCCTTCAGCCGTCGTTCGTGAACGCGGTGTGCGGGATGTGGACGGATCTGGACGTGTTCGAACTGCTGAGAGAATTACGCGACATTCAACGGGATGCGGGAGTGCGTGGGCCTGTGCTGAATGGGCCGAGGACGCTGGACATCGACATCCTCTTGTACGGTAGCCTTGTGGTCGATTTGCCGCACCTAACTGTGCCGCATCCTCGGATGACGGAGCGGGAGTTCGTGTTGCGGCCGCTGGCGGAGATAGCGCCGGGGGTTGTGCATCCGGTGGTGAGGAAGACGGCGGGGGAGATGCTTGAGGACCTGAATGGATTCCCGCGTGCGCGGGAATGACGACCCTCCCCCACTGGATACCGGCCTTCGCCGGTATGACGGCTGTGTTGTTGTCGCCGCTAGCTAGGCGCTGAGGCGGACTCCGGCGTCTCGCATCTGTTGGCGGGCGGTGACACCGCCTTCGGGGGTTACGGGGCGCGTGGCGTCCTGGATGAGGACGACGTCGAAGCCCTCTTTTCGACCGTCCAGGGCGGTGGCGAGGACACATACGTCCTCGGCGAGACCGCCGACGAAGACTCGTCGCACTTGCTGTTTCCTGAGATCGGTGGCGAGGCCGGTCTGGTCGAAGGCGGAGTTCTGGTCCTGGTCGAGACGGACTCCCTTGGTGACCACGGTGGCATCGGCGGGCAGGTTGAGATCGGGGTGGAAGCGGGCGCCGTCGCTGTCCTGAATGCAGTGCAGCGGCCAAGGGCCTCCGCTCTCGTCGAAGCTCATGTGTCCCTGCGGGTGGTAGTCGCGCGAGGCGTATATTGGCAGTCGGGCAGCTTCCGCGGAGGCGATCCAGGCGTTCAGGACGGGCACCACCTCATCGCCTCGCTCTATGGGCAGCGCGCCGCCGGGACAGAAGTCTTTTTGGACGTCGACGATGATGAGTGCGTCGCCGGGCTTCAGTTCGTTGGGACTGGCAGTCATGGCTTCCCCCTTCGGTTCTCTCTATTCTACCGAATCGACTCGTGTTTCGAGGGACCGTGCGGCGGTTTCGCGGATGACCTCTTGGTGGTAGGCGTTGAGTTCGGGGCTGATCTCGACGGGGTATGGCGGGTCTGCTTCGGGCAGGCCACGGACGGACTCGGGGAGCCGGGCGATCTGTTCGGCGGCGTGGCGGCGGGTCTCGGCGAGGTCGGCAGTCGGCGGGATGAGCCGTTTGCCGTCACGCATGACGGGACGAAGAAGCGGGCGGCCGGGTAGGTCTTCGTCGGCGCGGGCGATGGTGTCGCCGGTGTCGCGGTCACCGTCAGCGATGCGGAACACCTGCTTGCGGCCGGGGAGGACGGGCTTGTTCGCCGAGAGCTTGACCCGTCCGTCGCCGGCGTAGGACGTGAGCTTGTAGACGATATCGAGGTACGGCGCGTCGGCGGAGACGCCCATGGCGGTGCCGACGCCGAAGCCGTCTATCGGAGCGCCGGACGTGAGGAGCGCGTCGATCACGTACTCGTCGAGGCTGCCGCTCGCGAAGATCTGGACGCGGGAGAGGCCAGCCTGATCGAGGGCGTAACGGACTCTCCGGGAGAGGTCGAGCAGGTGGCCGGAGTCGAGGCGGACGGCCCTGATCTTGAAGTCTTCGCCGAGTTCTCTTGACAGATCGATGACCTTTTCGATGCCTGTGAGGGTGTCGTAGGTGTCGATTAGGAGGACGGTGTCGGGATAGAGCTTGGCGAAGGCGCGGAAGGCGGCGGCCTCATTGCCGTGGGCCTGGATGTAGCTGTGTGCCAAGGTTCCGGCGACGGGGATGTTGAATTGCTTTCCGGCGAGGACGTTGGAGGTAGCGTTCACACCCGCTATCCAGAAGGCGCGGGCGGCGCTGAGAGCGGCGTCCGTCCCGTGCATCCGGCGGGCGCCGAAGTCGATTACCGGGCGGCCCCGCGCAGCCTCGACCACGCGGTGGGCCTTGGAGGCCAGCATGGTCTGGAGGTGGACCTGGTTCATCACGTAGGTCTCGATTAGCTGGGCCTCGGGCAGTGGAGCCTCGACTTCAAGGATCGGCTCGTTGGCGAAGACCGGCGTGCCCTCTCGGACGGCGTGAACATCGCCCGTGAAGCGGAATTCGGCGAGCCGCGCGAGGAAGCGGTCGGAGAATATTTTGAGTGTATCGAGGTAGTCGAGGTCTTGTTGGGAGAACCGGAGGGTTTCAAGGTAGTCGAGGACGGTGTCGAGTCCACAGGCGATGAGGAAGTTGCGGTTGCGTGGCAGTCGGCGGACGAAGAGGCTGAAGACGGCACGCTCCGTCATGCGCTCCTCGAAGTAGGCCTGGAGCATGGTGAGTTGGTAGAGGTCGGTGAAGAGCGCGGTGATGGTTCAGTCTCGCAGGTCGGGTGGGAGCATGTTGGGGATGGTGTCCTCGATGGGGTAGGTCTCGTCGCAGGCGTCGCAGCGGAGGCTTCCGGCCACGATCTCGCCGTCCGCCTCGTGGTCGACGGTGACTCTAAACTCGCCCTTGCAGAGGGGGCAGACGAGGATATCGAGCAGGCTGCGTTTCACTATGCAAAAACTCCTATTCGGCGCGGAGCTCGATCTCGTAGAGGACTCCCAGGAGCTCGGACAGGAAGAAGATCAGGACTCCGAGGATGACGAGGGTATTGTACCCCGACACGGCGGCGATTATCTTTCCCCTCAGAGTGGTCGGCGGCGCGGGCCGCACTTCGAGGGCGTCGAGGGTCTTCGCGTGTCTTCTCCGGTCACGGACGAGGGCGAACATCCAGAGGGAGAGGACGACCTTGACGCCAAGGGTCGCGGCGTATGGGGTCTCGACCTCGGTAAGCCGGTTAAAGGCGAGGACGGCGCCGGTGGCGACGAGGACGATGATGCTGGTGACGACGACGGTGCGGAACTCGACGCCGATGGCGACCGAGAGGGCGCGGGGAACGTCGGGGACGCGCGTAAGGGTGGGGATGAGGACGATGAGGTAGAAGAGGCTCCCGCCGACCCACGCTGCCGCGGCCAGCACGTGGAGCCATAGCACGATGGTGAGGAATATGTCGGCGAAGTCCACCTTGCTCTCCCGCCCTTCGACAGGCTCAGGGCGAACGTATTATGTATGGCGGTTCATGGTTCGACAAGCTCACCACGAACGGTTTACGCAGACTTTGCAAACACCCTGACAGGGACTACGAAGCGGGCAGGATCTCCTCGATGAGCTCGTTGAGCTTCTCCTCGTTGAGGGGGCCGGCCCATTTGCGGACTACGGTGTGGTCGGCGTCGAGGAAGACGGTGGTCGGGAAGGTCTTGACGTCGTATTCCTTAATGACGGTGCCGGAGGTGTCGGGGCCGACGGCGTAGGTGAGGCCGAACTCCTCGACGAACTTTTGGCCCTCGTCGGCGGAGTCGAGGCCGAGCTGCTGGATCGCGACGAAGGCGACCTCGTCCTTGTGGCCCTGGAAGGCGGCCTCGAAGTGGGGCATCTCAAGGCGGCACGGGGGGCATGAGGGGTACCAGAAGTTGAGGACGACGGGCCTTCCCTCGAAGGTGTCGAGGCTGATTGCCTGACCCTCCTCGAAGTTCTCGTTGCCGAACGCCTCGAAGCTGAAGGACGCCGCGATGTCCGCGCTGCCTTCACCAGATGAGTCGCTTCCGCAGGCGGCGGCGATGAGGATGAGGATGGCGGTGGTGATGGCGTGCGGTGTGTTCATGGTCGTTCGTTCCTGCGTGGTTCTATGGTATTGGATGCGGGGGTATGAGGGAAAAGCGTTTTTGTGTAACATTTCGTAACATTCTGTAACATTTCGAAGTTCGGCAACCCGCCCGCTTGGGAGTTGTGAAGCGGTGCGCCGGGAACTATGGAGCTATCATAGACCATATGTGCGATTCGGTCAAATGCGGGAATCTGACAGTTCTGTGGGTGCTTACTTACGCACAGGCCATCAAAACGAATCGTGCCGTCACGTGCCTAGTTCCGCGTCCGCGATTGCGTTGAGGGTTCTGACAGCCCGACGTAATTTTTCTTTGCGTCGCTTGGCCTCTAATCCCTCGGCGGTGGCGAACCATACGCTTTTGAACCGGAGAACACCGTCACGCTCAATGATACGACGAATGAAGTCCGTCTTTGTAGTGAGCTTGCTTAGCTCCCTATCCAGTTCCTCGCCGTTCAGGTCATTCCACTTCCGCTTGCGGTAGCCTCTCATGTAGAAGTCGCTCATAGATCACCTACGTGTTAGTCTTAGGAAGACTAATAGCCGGGAAGGACTTTGTCGAGGTCGTAATTACCACTGTTGGATTGAACAAGCCGTAGCCAGTCGATTGCCCCCGATTCGTCGCAGTAGTCATCTATGAACGCCTTAGTTAGACGATTGGCTAGTAGACTCCTTTCGCGACCGAATCTCTCGTTATGTTCTTTCGCTCTATGTCCTATGGGTTCAATGATGTCGGTGTACAAGTCTTTATTTTCGCTAACCAAATACCAAAAATTTTGACCGACAACCTTCAAATAGCCTCTCCGTTTATTGTAGGTAGTTCGGGTCTTGCCATAACAAATACCTACTACAGGTTCGACATTGACACGTTGGTTGCCCTGCTTGATTCTTATCACCGCCGCTCTCAAGTCTCGCTCAAGGTCATTATGCTGAGAAGCGTTACCCCAATTTGGCCCGGATTTCACAGAAATTACGTAATGAGTTCCTCTGTTAATGAATTCTAAATCAATCCCAGACGCAGCTGATTTATGTCCACCCGAAGTCTGTTCAGCAACAAAGACTGCAAGGCCCTCTAGGAAATCACCGAAGAGCTTCTCTTCAGAAGATGAGAGGCGAGCATCGAGCAGGCCTGCAATCATCTCAGCAGCAGTCATTACATTCTTTGCTCGGAACAGATAAGGATTCTTGGTGAGTAGATCCTTAAGCTTCATTTTCTGCAACGACTTGATACGGCGTTCGTGAAAATCGACAATGTTCTCATTGACATATTCTTCAACAGAGTCAAGATCGAGAGGCTTCATCGGCTGTCACTCTTCCATTTGATGACATTGCGCCATAACGTCGGGCTTTTTCTCCAACGCCCGGCAACTTAACCTGTGTGTCATTAATGCGTTGGGAACTCAAGTCAATGTAACTCTCGCTTATGTCTATGCCAATATAGTGTCTTCCAAGCTGCAATGCCGCTACTGCTGTACTGCCTGACCCAATGAATGGGTCGAGCACGATGTCACCAGGCATTGTGAACAGTTTGATGAACCAAGACGGAAGACCCAAAGGGAATACCGCGCTGTGGCTTCTGTTGGAAGACTCCGTAGCCATGTGGATGACGTTGTTAGGGTAAACCATGTCACGGCCTACCCAATTTGAAATATTCTTACCGAATCCGCTGCCGACCCTCGACTCATCTCTGATGCGATCAGTTTCACTCAGCTTCACCAGACGGCGCTTGGCCCAATCACCCACAGGAACCATCACAGCCTCTTGGTGCATTTGAAACTTTTTCTGCTTGTTGAACTGAATCAGACGTTCCCAATTATCCCGAAAGCGGTTGGGCCACTTGCCGGGATAGGAATTTTTCTTGTGCCACATGAATTCCTCTGTCCACAGCCAGCCCTGCCGCCGCATCTCAAGTATTAGTTCAATAACGTATGTGTGGCGCTCACCATTCACAGCGCGTTCTTTGATGTTCAAGATGAAGGTTCCGGTTGGCTTGAGCACTCGAAAGAACTGGTCAGCCTTCGGCATGAACCACTCTACGTACTGATCGGGAGCAATGCCACCATACGTTCGTTGGCGCTGGTCGGCGTAAGGTGGAGACGTGAAGATGAGGTCAACGCAATCGTCAGGAACTTCTTTGAGAACTTCCTCACAGTCGCCAAGGATAATGTTATCTAGGTAGTCCATCGTATTTCCTCGTTCGGCCCCACCTACCAGCCCAAGTGTAGCATAATCACGTCGCCCTTCCATGGGAGGGAGGCTATCCAACGCTGGATCCTCTCGAAACCGTTTTGGGAGAGCTTGTTTTCCGATTGAAACCTCCGCACCTGTTCATCCATGGTCTCTCTGGTGATCTCGATGAACGTGCTGCCTTCGGCACCGGTGAGCCATTCGGCCTGCTCAGCATTCACGTTGAGGTACCAGAGAAAGTCATAGGTCGTTCCGATCGGTCGCTCCAGGTAGTTGATGCTGACCACACCGACATCTAGGCCCATACGTCACCTCACTTGAATTTTGGGACCAGAGATTCTAGCGGACCGTGTCAAGACCCCTCTGTTGGGTCGGTCGTTTGCACGCATTGTAGACCATGCGTTCTTGCGCGTCAAGTGGGTAGGAGCGTGTTAGGCGTCGTCGAGGAGGAGGTGGGAGACGGGACGGTTGAGGGCTTGGGCGAGGGCGTCGAGGGTGCGGAATCGTGGGGAGTAGGAGCCGTTTTCGATGCGGACGAGGGTGACGCGGGCGATTCCGGCGGCGTCGGCAAGCTGCTGCTGGGTCATGACCGCCTGCTTGCGGAGGTCGCGGACGCGGTTGCCCATGCGGCTTCTGCCGCGAGACGCGGCGGCTTCGGAACGCTCTTGATATGCGGGGTCGCAGTAGTGGCGGGCGAAGTCCCAGGGGATGTCCACCGGCTCGCCGTCGGTGTCACGGAGGATGAGTACGTGCTGGCTGGGGAGCTCGACGCCTGCGAGTCGTTCTTGGTCGATTCCGCGGATGACATCGAATGGAATGACCCCGGAGCGTCCGTCGGCAAAGGTGACCTCGATGCCGTGAGGAAGGGCGCGCGCGGAATTGAGGAGTTGGTCGGCGTTTTTGACCGTCGCTTCAAGGGTAGTCGTCACTTTAGCCCTCCATGTATCCGATCCCAGGCACAAAAGATTTCCACGGCGTGTTTCCGATAGGCTTCGAGGATGCCCCGCCGCGTGCCAGCCGGGGGATCGTCCATGAACTCTCCGCCATATAGCTCGATTCGGCAGAGACTCTCACCGCCAGCGTAGACGTGCACGTGAGGTGGTTCATATGGCAACTCATTGGTATGCACCATGAATCGGAACCGCCCCTCAATGGCTACAGTCGGCATCTATGCCCTACTTCAATAAAAGTATCATTTATGATACATCTAGTCAAGGATGAGCCGGCGCAACTCATCGGTGAGGTTGTCGATGGGGACGCGGACTTGGGACATGGTGTCGCGGTCGCGGATGGTGACTTCGTGGTCGTCGAGGGAGTCGAAGTCGACGGTGACGCAGAGGGGCGTGCCGATCTCGTCCTGGCGGCGGTAGCGGCGTCCGATGCTCTGGGCGTCGTCGTACTGGGTGAGGCCGTCGACGACGCCGGACTCGCGGATGAGGTCGTGGACGCGGTGGGCCGTGGGGACGAGGCGCTCGTTGCGGCTGAGGGGGAGGACGGCGACCTTGACGGGCGCGAGTGCGGGATGGAGCTTGAGGAGGACGCGCGTTTCGGGCTTGCCCTTGGCGCTGAGGGTCTCCTCCTCGGTGTAGGCGTCGGCGAGGAAGGTCATGACGGCGCGGTCGACGCCGGCGGACGGCTCGATGACGTAGGGGGTGTAGCGCTCCTTGGCCTGCTCGTCGAAGTAGGTGAGAGACTCGCCGCTGGCGTCGGAGTGGGCCTTGAGGTCGTAGTCGGTGCGGTTGGCGATGCCCTGGATCTCGCCCCAGCCCCAGGGGTAGAGGTACTCGATGTCGTAGGTGGCCTTGGCGTAGTGGGCGAGCTCGTCGGACTCGTGGGGACGGAGTCGCAGGCGGTCGGGGTCGACGCCGAGGCCCGTGTACCACGCCATGCAGTCGTCGATCCACGTCTTGTGCCATTCCTCGTCCTCGCCCGGCTTCACGAAGAACTCGATCTCCATGATCTCGAACTCGCGGGTGCGGAAGATGAAGTTGCCGGTGGTGATCTCGTTGCGGAAGGTCTTGCCGATCTGTGCGATGCCGAACGGGAGCTTGCGGCGCGTGGTGTTGAGGACGTTGTCGAAGTTGACGAAGATGCCCTGTGCGGTCTCGGGCCGGAGGTGGACCCTGTTCTCATCGGTCTGGACGGGGCCGACGTGGGTCTCGAACATGAGGTTGAACTGGCGGGCCTCGGTGAAGACGCCGGTCTTCCCGCAACCGGGGCATACGTCACCCTCAAGGAAGTCGGCGCGGAATCGCTGGTTGCACTCGCGGCAGTCGACGAGGGGGTCGGTGAAGTTCTCGACGTGGCCGCTGGCGCGCCAGACCTCGGGGTGCATGAGGATGGCGGCGTCGAGGCCAACCATGTCGCGGCGTCCCCATACGAAGGTCTGCCACCAGTGGCGCTTGACGTTGTTCTTGAGCTCGACGCCGAGGGGGCCGTAGTCCCAGGTGCTGGCGAGTCCGCCGTAGATCTCGCTGCTCTGGAAGAGGAAGCCCCTGCGTCGGCACAGGGAGGTCAGGGTCTGGAGGGTGGTCGGGGCTGGGGGCTGGGTGCTAGGTGCTGGGTTCTGGGTGCTGGTCATGGGGTGCCGTAGAAAGTAGTGAGAGTTGCGTGAGGAGTAGTATACCTGATGTGGGGAGTGGGATACGCCCTGGGCAATACTCACTACTTTCTCCGGTACATGGCCCTCGCTCAGTCTCCCCTGGCGCCGGCGATGTCGCGGCGCATGAAGATGTAGTAGGAAGCCGCGAGGAGGACGGCGGTGTATACGAGGATGACGAGGAAGGCCTGGAGCGCGTCGGACGATTGCTCAACCGGGGGGCCGCCGTCGGATACTTCCACCTCGACGAATGACGTGGCGTTCCAGGTGTTGACGCTTGCAACGAGGAGGTAGTCGTTAACGTTGGCGAGCGTTTCGTTGAGATTGAGTAGCGGCGAGAGGATTGCTTCGACGAGGTAGTATCCGATGGATACGGCTATGCCGACGGCGGTGGACGAGGTGAGCACGGTGAGGAAGACGCTGAGGGCTATGAATGGGATGAGCGAATAGACGATCTTCAGGTACTCGATAACGATGTCCAGCCACTCGCCCGGGTCGGCCAGTTCACCAGTCTCGCTTGGTGGGATGACAGCCGCGATGAAGCTGGAGACGAGGGCAAAGACAGCAAGGATGATGAGCACGTCGGAGCAGAGGCGCAGGAGCAAGAGGAGCTTCGCGGAGAGGATCTGCCAGCGGCCGGTGCCTCCTGGTGAGGACGTTGCGCATGGTGCCCCAGCCGTACTCGCTTCCGATAATGGAGGCTGCGAGAACCATGACGAGGAGGGGCCCAACGGACGAGAATCCGCCGATTGCTCCGGTGATGCTGTCGGGGAGGGTGAAACCCTTGCGGAACTCGTCGCGGGTCTGGAGGTTGTCGCACGTGCCGTCGCCGAACGAGGCTTCCACACCTTCCAGAAATTCCTGTCGCTGCTCTTCAGTAAGCTGATCGAGCTCCGGCGGGGTGCGGCCATTGATATAGTCCGCGCATGACATTGACACTGATGTGATCTGACCGTCTTCTTCCCCCCAACTCTGGCCGTAGGAGGAGGAACCGCCGCCAAAGACCTCCTGCACGGTATCGTTGTGGTAGGCGGCGTAGCTGGCCCATAGGCCAAGCTGGGCGAGAAGCACGGCGATGCCGAGGAGTATCCAGGGCATCCAGCGCCGTTGAAGCTTGAACCACTCCCATTTGGTGAGTCGGAGGACGTGGGTAATCAGCATGGTTGGGGTTCCTTAGGTTGTTAGGATGAAAATTGAGAGGATGCCAACGCAGGAGGTAGTGGGTCACCGTGCTCAATGCACGACTCCGCTATCTTGCGAGCAAGGCCCTGAGCGATTTCCGCAGCCTCGGTGATGCTGCGTCCCTCTGCTACGAGGCCCGGAACATCCGGGCTTGTAGCCAAGAATCCGCTTTCGTCCAGCGGCTCGATATGCAATCTGATTGAGGTCTCATTCATTCGTATATCCTCCTAATGACTAAAGAATTAGTACAGAAGCAGGTAACCCTCATCATTCACCGTTGTCGCCGGTGACTTCGAGGAAGTAGCTTTCGAGGGACTTCTTGCCGGTGGAGATTTCGGTTACGTAGACGTCGGAGCGTCCGAGGGTTGTGGACAGTTCGGACGCGCGGTCGCTCGGAGCAATGACGACGAGAGCCTCTCCGTCCTCGATCTTCACGTCTTCGACCCAGTCCAGAGCGGAGAGGACCTCAACGGCCTTCGCGTCGTCGGTCGTCTTAAGGGTGATCTGGTCTTGGGACCGGAGAAGGTCGGCAACGTTGCCCTGGGCGATGAGCTTGCCCTTGGACAGGATGGCCACGCTGTCGCACACCTGCTCGACCTCGTGGAGGAGGTGGCTCGACAGGAGGACGGTCCGTCCGCCGGTGCCGAGGCTGCGGATCAGGTCTCGCACCTCCGCCATACCCGCGGGGTCCATGCCGTTGGTCGGCTCATCGAGGAAGAGGAGCTCGGGGTCTCCGAGGAGAGCGTAGGCCAGTCCGAGGCGCTGCTTCATGCCGAGGGAGTAGGTGCGGAATTTGTGGTCTCCCCTGCCCGCGAGACCGACCCTTTCCAGCAGACCGTCGATTTCGTCCGACGATCCCCTTCCCGATATGCCCTGGAAATAGAGGAGGTTCTGCCGTCCGGTGAGGTAGGGGTAGAAGGACGGGGACTCGATGATAGCGCCGACACGGTGGAGCGCCTGCTCATGTCCGTCGGAGGAGCCGAAGAGATTGAATCCGCCGGAGGTCGGCCGCACGAGTCCAAGCAGCATACTCATGGTGGTGGTCTTGCCGGAGCCGTTGGGACCGAGCAGGCCAAAGACGTGACCGCGCGGGACGGACATCGAAAGGCCGTCGACGGCTACGATGCTCCCATAGTGCTTGGTGAGCGAGGTGGTCTCTATGACGTGGCCGGCTGCCATGTTGGTCTCCTGTGAAGGGGTGTCCGGGGAATGATTCCCGTAGTCGATGCCGAGGATTGTACAGTGTGAGACGGTAAGAGTCAACAGAGAATTACATGAAATTCAATAATTCTATTAGTTGTATTGTCAAGTGGGAGTAACGTTGATACAATCGGCGCGAAGAAGCCCCCTCATGGACAGGTTGCGAAATTGCTAACCACGCTTCCTTCCCGCACAGGGGCCATTCGGGGGCGCAAAGCGCACCCTGTCGGTCTGCCCGTGTGTTGCGGGCGAGACGTCCCTGTGTTTAAGGGGTTCGTGGTTAGCGAAGGTTATCGTATCACCGGGAGAGGGCAAGGGCAAATGCGCAGGCGTGGGGGTGGTGTTCTCACGGTATGGCGGACGTGGTAGGCTAGTTCCGCAAGAGCCACTGCTCGCGAGGTGACGCATGAAGATCACCGACATTGAGGCCATCCCCATTCATCCGGCGTTGGCGAAGCGGTACGACAACGCGGCCGGGCATGGTCGGATGGGCGGCATCGACAGTCGCATAGTGTTCAAGGTGAAGACGGACGTTGGCATCGTCGGGTACGGTGACTACGACTGGCCGGGGCCTCCCCCTCCCGCCTCGACGTACGAGCGCCTGATCGACCGCAACCCGTTCGACTTCATGATGAACGACTTCAACCTCGGCCTCGGTTCCGCTCTGTACGACGTCATGGGCAAGTACCTGGAAGTGCCGGTCTACAAGCTCCTGGGTGAGAAGGTGCGGGACATGATGACGGTCGCCGCGTGGACGAGGCCGTGTCCGTCGGACGTGTTCGCACAAGAGGTGCAGCGTTCGCGGGACGAGGGCTACATGGTGTTCAAGATGCACACCAACGCATCGTATGACCCATTGGAGCAGGCCGCCGCGGCTTCTGACCTCGACCTGCCGACGGGGTTCAAGATCCACTTCGACTTCAACGGCGGCGGCAGGACCGTGGCGGCGGTGAAGCCTCTCATCGCGGAGATGGAGCGCGACTATCCGATCGTGGGGTTCATCGAGGACCCGCTCCCCCGGGCCGACTTCGACGGTTGGCGTGAACTCCGACACCACACGAGTCTGACTATCGTACACGGTGGCGTACCGATTGGGGGCGGGTACCCGGAGACGGCGCACGGGGTGGCCGATGCCTACATGATGGGGCACTCGGTGGCCGACATCATGACGCGCGGCATCCTTGCATCGAAGGCAAATGCACAGGTCATCTTGCAGCTCACGGGCGGGACGCTGATGAAGGCGATGACGCTCCACCTGGCCGCGGTGCTGCCGAGCGCGAGCGGCCACTCGATCAACCTCGACGATCAGTACGAGGAGGACATCACAAAGGAGCGCATCCCCGTGAGCGAGGGCCTCTCCCCCGTGCCGGAAGAGCCGGGACTGGGACTTGAGGTTGACGAGGAGATGCTCAAGAAGGTGGCGGCGAACAAGCAAATTCTGGGCAACCGTCCCAGGGTGATCGGCATCCTCAAGCTGCCGGGCGGGACGACGTACCACACGCCGAGGAACCCCAATCCGCGCATCATTACGGGCAGGGAAGAAGGGACGATTCGAGGCATCGACTTCGACCGCTGGGAGGACGACGGCAGTGCGGAGTTCGAGGCGGCCTACCGGAAGATGAAGGCCGAGTGGGAGACGAAAGGGGTGAGTGTGACCGACTAGGGATCGGCCGTTCATGGTGAGCTTGGCTCCCCTGAGCTAGTCGAAGGGTCGAACCATGAACGGACTCCCAATTCGAAGTCAAGGCCACCAAGACAATGCTTCTCGCACTCGACATAGGCAACACGAACATCAAGATCGGGGTGTTCGCCGACGAGCCGGGCGACGATCCGTACACACCCGCAGCGTCGTGGCGCATCAACACCGAGCGGGGTCGGACGGCGGATGAGTACGGCTTGATGATGTCCAACATGCTTCCCACCCGGGGGTTGGACGCGCGAGACGTCTCCGCGGTGGCGATGTGCAGCGGCGTGCCTTCGTTGACGGCGGCATTCGTCGAGGTGAGCGAGACGTACTTCGGGCAGTCACCGCTTGTGGTCGGAGCGGGCGTCAAGACGGGCATCAAAATCCTGTACGACAATCCGAGAGACGTCGGGGCCGACCGGATCGTGGACGCCGCCGCGGCGCTCAAGATGTACGGCGGTCCCGCCATCGTCGTGGACTTTGGGACCGGGACGGTGTTCGATGCGACGACGAAGGACGGCGAGTACCTCGGCGGCGCGATAGCCCCCGGCATACACGTCGCTGCCGGAGCGCTCTACCAGGCCGCGTCTCAGCTCCGTCACGTCGAGTTGGAGCGACCGTCATCGGCCATCGGGCGGAACACCATCCACGCGCTCCAGTCGGGTCTGGTGCTGGGGTACGCCGAGATGGTGAAGGGAATGGTCGCGCGATTCGACCGGGAACTGGGTGGAGGATCGAAGGTCATCGCGACCGGAGGGCCCGCCCATCTCATCGCCGAGGAGACGGGCATCTTCGACGTAGTGAACGACAACCTCACGATGGCGGGGCTGAAGATCATTCACGAGATGAACGTGCCCCCTCTCTAAATCTCTCCCCCGGCGGGGGAAAGACAAATCCGCTTAGGGCGTAGCCGGGTATCACCTCGCTTGTTCTCGTAAACACGGAACCTGTTTTCCCTTTCGCGTGTGACCGCGTTCGCCGTACCATGTATCTAGGCTACAGGTACGCGTGTTCGGGGGAATCGTTCGATGCCGCGTCCGTTTCAGGGAAAGAACATCGTTCTCGGTGTGACGGGGAGTATCGCCTGCTATAAGGCGGTCGACCTGGCGAGCAAGCTGTCGCAGGCGGGCGCAAACGTCGATGTCATCATGACGGAGAGCGCGACGAAGTTCGTCTCGCCGATAACGTTTCGAAGCATCACGCACCAGCCTGTGGTGACTGACATGTTCGACCCGGCGTCGGAGCTGGGCATCCACCACGTGGCGGTCGCTGAGCGGGCCGATATCGTGGTCGCTGCGCCAGCGACGGCGGACTTCATCGCCAAGACGGCGAACGGACTGGCGGACGACGCCCTCGGAACGACGATTCTTGCGACCACCGCGCCAGTGCTGTTCGCTCCGGCAATGGACGGGCACATGTACGAGAACGCCGCGACGCAGGAGAATCTCGAAAGACTAAGAGCGAGGGGCGTTTCATTCGCCGGTCCCGCGTCGGGTCATCTGGCGTCAGGACTGTCGGGCAAGGGCAGGCTCTTGGAGACTCCGGAACTGCTCGGGCATATCGCGCTCGTACTTGGGCGCGATGGCGATCTGGCCGGGCGAAAGGTGGTCGTGAGCGCGGGCGGTACGCAGGAGGCCATCGACCCGGTAAGGATCATCACCAACCGCTCGTCGGGGAAGATGGGGTATGCGATCGCCGAAGCTGCCCGCGATAGGGGCGCGCAGGTGACGCTGGTCACCGCGCCGACGGCTCTCGACAGTCCAACGGGAGTCGAGATGCGCCATGCGTCCAGCGTAGATGAGATGCGAGAGGCCGTGCTGGGAGCATGCAACGGGGCCAACGTGCTTGTTATGGCGGCGGCGGTGAGCGATTACCGTCCAGCGCAGACGGCTTCTCAGAAGATCAAGAAGGACCAAGACAGCGAGGGTCTGACGCTGCACCTGCTCAAGAACGAGGATTTTTTCTTGGAGGTGCCCACAGACGTCTTGCGAGTGGGGTTCGCTGCGGAGACGGAATCGTTGGTGTCCAATGCGAAAGTGAAGCTCCAGGATAAGTGCCTCGATCTCATTGCCGCGAACGACGTGACGGAGGAGGGCAGCGGCTTCGAGGTGGAGACGAACAGGGTCACGCTCATAGACCGTGATGGATGGATCGAGGAGCTTCCGCTCATGGACAAGTACGATGTCGGGCATCGGATTCTTGATCGTGCTGTTGAGCTGATGGGGAAGTGAGGGACCACCGGATTACAGCATTGCTCAGGAACTGCCCTTCGACAAGCTCAGGGCGAACGGGGTTGTGCGTGGGACTGCAACGTTCGAATCTTCGATCTAGGGAACATTGACACGAATATATGGGCTTGCTAGACTTGGGCAGGTATGAAGATGAACGGCTTGGTATTGACCTGCGCCTGTATGAAGGGTCCACGGGGCCGCGCATAGCCATTTGTCCAATGAGAACGTAAATCATGTGCCCCGCTCGAACACTTGCTGAGCGGGGTTTTTGCTATCAGTGAGGAGCACGGAACATGACGACGACCGAATTCAAGCAGAGGACTGCGGGCATCATCGACGTGATGCCGGAGGAGTTCGACGACTTCGAGCTCCAGGTAAAGCGGTTCCAGGCCGGAGAGTTCGACGAGACGGAGTTCTTGGCGTACCGGCTGAAGCAGGGTGTATACGGCCAGCGACAGCCGGACGCGCAGATGATCCGGGTCAAGATACCGTTCGGCGGGCTGAAGGCCGACCAGTTGGACGCTCTCGGAGAGGTCTCAGCACGGTTCGTCCCGCTGAACAAGGGGCACGTGACGACGCGCGAGAACATCCAGTACCACCACGTCAAGCTGGAGAACGCGGCGCACGTGATGCGCGTGCTGGGCGAGGTCGGACTGACCACGAGGGAAGCGTGCGGCAACACGGTGCGCAACGTCACCGGGTGTGCGATGGCGGGCGTGTGTTCGGATGAGCTGTTCGACGTGACTCCGTACGCGGCCGCTTATGCGCGGTACTTCGTGCGGCATCCTTACACGCAGGCCCTGCCCCGGAAGGTGAAGACGGCGTTCTCCGGGTGCGCGCGCGACTGCGCCATCACGGGCATCCACGACGTGGGGTTCATTCCGAAGGTCGAGGGCGGCCAGCGGGGGTTCGAGATAAGGGTCGGCGGCGGAACCTCGATCATGCCGAAGATCGCGCCGACGCTGTACGACTTCGTTCCGATGGACGAGTACCTCAAGGTCACTGAGGCGGTGCTCCGCATTTTCCATCACACGGACTGGCTTCGCAAGAACAAGATGAAGGCGCGCATCAAGTTCCACGTGGCGAAGGTCGGGATCGACGCCTTCCGCGAGCAGGTCGAGGAGGAGCTTCGAGGCGATTGGGCGCAGCGGTCGTTCGATCCCACGTCGCTGCTGTTCATCGAGGACGAGTCGGTCGACGCGCCGCCGGTCAACAGCGTGTACGGAAACGGCACAAGCTCATCGGAGTTCGAGCATTGGGTGGAGACCAACGTGGTCGACCAGAAGCAGACCGGCTACAAGGCCGTGAACGTGAAGCTGTACCAAGGGGACATCCAGGCCGACCAGTTCCACAGACTCGCGGATATGGCGAGGAAGTATGCCGGAGGCCGGGCACGGATCACCCACCAGCAGAACCTGACGTTCCGCTGGGTGCCTGAGGGGGCGCTGCACTCCGTATGGGAGGAACTGAACGAGATAGGCTTCGGCCAGGCGGGCATACACGAGATCAGCGACGTGGTCTCCTGCCCCGGCACGGACAGCTGCAAGCTGGGCATCACGTCCTCGATGGGGCTTGGTCGGGCAGTGATGGACAAGATCGAAGGGATGAACATCGACGACCCGTTGACGCGCAGGATGCACGTCAAGATGAGCGGGTGCCCGAACGGGTGCGGTCAGCATCACGTGGCGGACATCGGGTTCCATGGGGCGGCGTCGAAGGCGCCGAGCGGGCAGGTGCCGGCGTACGAGCTGTTCCTGGGTGGGAGCTACGATGAGGGCGATACCCGCATCGGCCTGAGGACGAGGACGAAGGTGCCCGCCAAGCGCGTTCCGGACGCCCTTGAGAAGGTAATCAAGTTTTATTGGGCCTACCGCGAACAGGGCGAGGAGTTCAAGGACTTCGCGGCGAGGCTCGGCCCGAAGGAGTTCGAGCCGATACTTCAGGAGTTCAAGGAGGTCGGCGAACTGAACCGCGACACGCTCCAAGAGTACATCGACTGGGACAAGACGGTGAAGTACAAGCTGGAGCGCGGCGAGGGCGAGTGCGCTGTGTGAGGGAGGCGCTCCTCTAGCCTGCCGACGAATGAATCGAGTGGAATTAGAAGAGGCCCCGCGTTTGCGGGGCCTCTTACTTTTGTCGTCTTGATGTGAGCGGGCGTTATTGGAAGCGTCTACGCAACTTGTCCCAGAGCGAGTCGCCTTGACGATATTCGATGACGTCGCCGCGCCATCGCTTCTGCACGGGCTTGGGCTTGATGAAGAACATGGCGTACCCGACGATGAAGAGGATGAAGCCGAGCCAAGCCAGAATTCCCACGATGCCGAAGCCGGGTGTGGCCAGGTTGAGGACCAAGGCCGCCAGGAGGATGAGGACCGCCCCGAGCATTATCCGGCCAGGGGTGACGGAGAAGGCGCTGCCGGCGATGGACTGCTTGAAGTACTCCCAGGCGAGTCGAGGGAATCCCAGCTTTTGTCGACGCTTGGGGGGATCGCTCAGGCCGAGGTCGCCGGCCTGCTGGAGGATCTCTTCGATCTCTCTCTGGTACTTCTGCGGCACGTGACTATCCTTTGATCGAAAGGGCGGGACCGGCGGGGTTCCCGCTCGGATTCTCGGCTGCCGCGTTCAACGGTGACTCGTGTCCTGCCTATAGATGAATCGTACTTATTGGGCTTGTGCGGTGTCAAGACTTCGACCCGATTCACCGCAGAGGGCGCGGAGGGCGGAGAGAGAGGAAGTAGGCGACGTTGACCTGATAGAGGGCAGGTCGTATAGTAGCGCAGTCCATAGGGGTTGGGCCTCTAGGACGATACTCTTGTGAGGTTGCATACATGCGATATCAGGTCGGGGAACACACGTATGAGGTTGTTGAGGGCTGGGGGACGCTGCCGGAAGGGTACGAGTTCTTTCAGGTAGCGGGCGTCGCGGCGGACAGCGAGGACAACATCTACCTGTTCACTCGCAGTGACCACAAGGTGATGGTCCTCGAACGGGCCGGGAATTTTCTCATGGCGTGGGACGTCGAGTTCAACCAGCCGCACGGGATGACAATCGGCAATGACGGGAACCTGTACTTCGCGGACATGGGGAGCCATACCGTTACAAAATATTCGCCGGAGGGCGAACTGCTGATGACGCTCGGCAACAAGGACCAGCCGTCGGACACAGGTGGCGAGACCGAGAAGTTTCTGGTGGTGAAGGCTGCGGGGCCGTTCAACCGTCCGACCGGCATAGCGGCGAACGAGTCGGGGGAGATATTCGTCTCGGACGGCTACCTGAACGCCCGCGTTCACAAGTTCGCGGCGGACGGGACGTACCTGCTGGCATGGGGAGCGCCGGGGAAGACGGAGCCATCGCACTTTCACAATCCGCACGGGATCGGCATCGACCCGGCCGGGCGCGTGATCGTGTGCGACCGGGAGAACCACAGGCTCCAGCTGTTCGACCAGGAGGGGACGTTCATCGACATTTGGACGGCGGACTTCCGTCTGCCGACGTCGGTGTGCTTCGGGCCGGACGACACCGTGCTGGTGACGGAGTTGGAGAGCCGGTTCAGCGTTCTCGACAGCGAAGGCAACCTAATCGGGCGCTGGGGCGGCGAGGAGAGCAGAACGCCGGGGCAGTTCGTCGCGCCCCACTGCGTCACGGTGGACTCTCACGGCGACATCTACATCGGCGAGGTGCTGGAAGGCCAGCGGGTGCAGAAGTTCGCGCGGGTGTAGGCGCTCGCTCTCCGTGTCCCTCTCCCTGCCGGGCAGGGGCTACTGAGGCCCAGACGCCTTGTGAAGCTGCTTGTGGACCATCTGGGAGGTGGGGCGATTGTTTGGGTCCGGATGGACGTACTGGGCCAAGAGACGCGTGAGGCGCTTGGCTTCCGCGGCGTCGTCGGCATTGACGCCTGCTTTGACCGCCGTCTGCGCCGCACGGAGGCTGATGTTGGGGTCGGGATGGTCCATGGCCTTCGAGAGCACAGTGGCCGCTTTGAGCGTGAGGCCGCGCAGTTCCGCGGTCGCGATTTCGGCTTCCAGATCTCTCAGCTCCAGGTACGCCGACTTGAAGACGGGTTCCTTCAACCAGCGGTAGAGGGTCTTTTCCGAAACGTTGATAGCAGTGGCGGTATGCGCCAACGTTTGACCGATGGAGAGATGCGGGAGGGCCTGAACCTGTTTGGTCGACAGGGAGGTCTCGTTTAACCGGACATTTTCGGACATTCCTTTCTGTGATACAGACTATTCTAGTTATCCGTAAGGGTCTTCTCATCGTTTGAATAGAGTCACACATGGCTCTTCATGATGAACCTGTCGAAGGCCGCGGCTGGCCGTAAGGATTTGTGCCTAATATAGCACTTGTGTTCTCTTCGGTCAAATTCGAGGATCAGGGACGGGTGACGACTTTGTTGTTCCCTGATATGATGCGCTGACGCATTTCGAGACGGTTTTTCTAAGGAGAGTCGGATGGACGGCGATAGGGCGATAGCGAAGATTCTGAAGGCTGAGGGCGTGGAGTGGATGGCGGCGTTTCCGGCGCAGACGCTGATAGACGCCGTGGCGATGGAGGGCATACGGCCCATCATCACGCGACAGGAGCGCGCGGGCGTGAACATGGCGGACGGGTACAGCCGTGTGATGAACGGTCGCAAGATTGGGGTCTTCTCCATGCAGCGCGGGCCGGGCGCGGAGAACGCCTTTGGGGGCGTCGCGCAGGGGTTCGCGGACAACGTGCCTTTCCTCGTGCTGCCGGGCGGACATGATCGCACCCGGTTCGGGGTTCATCCCGGATTCGACTCCGTGAGCCACTACGGCGGGATCACGAAGTGGAGCGGGTACATCAGCGACGCGACGCGCATCCCGGAGATGTTCCGCAGCGCCTTCACGCAGATGAAGCATGGCCGTCCCGCGCCGACGCTGATCGAGACTCCGTCGGACGTTGCGACGGGAGAGTATCCGGGCGAGCTTGATTATCGTCCCGTCAAGGTGCATCGCTCGGGGGCCGACCCCGACGTGGTGCGCGAAGTGGTGACCGAGCTACTGAAGGCCAGCGCTCCGATGATGTACGTCGGGCAGGGCGTTCACTACGCGGAGGCATACGAGGAGCTCATCGAGTTCGCCGAGCTCACTCACATCCCGGTGATGACGACGCTTGCGGGCAAGAGCGCCTTCCCGGAGAGTCACGCGCTTGCTCTTGGAACGGGGGCCAACTCCGGGACGCTGATGGTACATCACTACTTGCAGAAGACGGACTTCGTGCTGGGAGTCGGCGCGAGTTTTACGAACACGCACTTCAACGCGCCGGTGCCTCAGAACGTTCCGCTGGCGCAGATCACGAACGCCGTCGAGGACATCAACAAGGACCATGAGATCGACCACGGGTTGATCGGGGACGCCAAGCTGGTGCTGCGGCAAATGATCGAAGAGGTCAAGCGGCAGGCGGGCGAAAACGGGCGAGGCGACGTGAACGGCGTTATCGAGGAGGTGGCGACGGTCAGGGCCGAGTTCATGAAGGAGTGGGGACCGCACCTGACCTCGGACGAGCTGCCGATCAGCCCATACCGCGTGCTCACGGAGCTCAAGAAGGTGGTCGACCCGGACAACAGCATCGTGACGCATGACTCCGGGTACCCGCGGGAACAGTTCGTCCCGTTCTGGCCGGCGAATACGCCTCACTCCTACATCGGCTGGGGCAAGTCGACGCAGCTTGGGTACGGCCTCGGGCTGGCCCTGGGGGCGAAGCTGGCCATGCCCGAGAGGCAGGTCATCAACGTGATGGGCGACGCGGCGTTCGGCATGGCGGGGCTGGACATCGAGACGGCGACGCGGGCGGAGATCGGCCTTATGACGGTCGTCCTGAACAACGGCGTGATGACGCACTACGACAGTCACATGCCGTTCTCCAGCAAGAAGTACGGCACGAACGCCTTCGGCGGCGAGTACGCCAAGGTGGCGGAGGGACTCGGCGCGCACGCGGAGGTGGTCGAGACGCCTGACCAGCTTGGCCCTGCCTTCAGGCGAGCGGTGGAGGCCAACGAGAGCGGGCAACCGGCGCTGGTCGAGGCGAAGACGAAGGCCGAAGAGACGGTGGCGCACTACTACCGGTAGGCAGGCGGGACTCACCGCAGAGGGCGCGGAGAGCGCAGAGTGGGGAGAGAGGGGGCTGAAAGGCCTACCCTCTGTCTTTTTCTCACACTGATGGAGAGATTTTGTCAGCCTTTAGTACACTTTCTTCGGGGCCTTTCTTGCGGCTCGCTACATTCCTTTGAATTAAGATTATGGGTCAGGGAATGGTTGAGACTGACTATGGGCAAACTTGGTTTCACGGCTCACAGCAGAGGCTGACGCTGCTTCGGGCCGGAAGTTCCATCACGCAGAACAGAGACGTGGCAAAGGCGTTCTCACACCGACCGTCAAAGGTCGCCATGTCGTATGGCGGAGATGGTGAGCCTGGGATTCATGATTGGAAGGTGAGGCACGATGGTGTCACGCCCGGGTTTCTGTATATCGTTTCCGATGAGGTTGGGTCCGGTGATGCGCGTCCACATCCCCACCCGGCGAATGCTTCGCGATTCGAGTGGCTGACGAAGGGGGAATTGAGGTTGAAGTTAATCGAGGAGACGGTCGTAACGGACAGTGAGAGGCTGACTGACGAAAAGATCGTGGAATTAGAGCGAAAACAGCGAGAGAAGGGCGAGTTAACGTTCGCGGAGTCTTCGGAGTGATGAGTGGAAACCGGGATGAACTCGTAGAAGCGTGGCTGCAGGAGGAACAACAGTCCTTCACCGGGTGGGACTTTTCGTATCTCAAGGGCCGGATCAGGGGCGAGCGGGAGCCTTGGTCGTATCTGGCCAGGGCAGCCCAACTGATGGGGCGCTCGTCATCTGTAATCGACATGGAAACGGGCGGAGGCGAGAAGTTTTCGAGCCTGCGAGAACACTGGCCCACGAGGGTTGTTGCGACTGAGGGCTATGACCTGAACTTCAAGCTGGCGAAGGAACGGCTCTCGCCTTTGGGTGTTGAGGTCTTTAAGATCGGGGACTCCTATAAGGAACCGATGCCGTTTGCTGACGGCGAGTTCGACTTGGTGCTCAACCGTCACGGGGACTTCATGCCGAGAGAAGTGGCGCGCGTTCTGTCCCCGGGTGGCACGTTTTTAACCCAGCAGGTGCACGGGATGTCGCTTTGGGACCTGCAGGCGGCGTTCGATACAACCCCGCAATGGCCCGACGCCACGTCGGAAACATTCGTCCCGCTTCTGAAAGCGGCGGGCCTTACGATGGTGAATGTCGAGAAGTGGGAGGGCCGGAAGGTATTCAAGGACGTGGGGGCAATCGTCTACTACCTGAAGGCGATTCCGTGGGAGGTGCCGGAGTTCACGGTCGAGTCGCATCTTCGCTACTTGCTCGCGCTTCAGGAGCGGGTTGATGCGGGTGAAGAGCTTGGATTCTCCGCGGCGAGGTATATGATCGAAGCGAGGAAGGCGGAGGGATAGACCTCTCTCTGCATCTCTTCCACGGCGGCGGAAAGATTGTACGACTCAGAGTGCTATTCTCTCGTCCACATCAAATGCCCCCGCGAATCTTGTCTGCGTTCTTAAGAGCCTCTCGTTTCGAGAGCGAACTGATGCGGTCGCTGTTGCGCGCGACGTAGTCCTCGACGGTCGGTAAGTCGGTCCAGGCCAGGGAGCGCAAGGCCCAGCCGATGCCCTTTCGGATGAAGAAGTCGGGGTGTGTGAAGTTCGGGGCGATGCAGTCGAAGAGGAGGTCGAGGTCGGTCTCGTCCTTACGGTTTATCTGGCAGATGATGGACGCCCTGCGCTTCCACATGTTGTCGTCGCGGCTCCATGAGCGCATATCGCAGGCCATGTCCGTCGGATACCGTTCGAGGAGCTCACGCAGGCGATGGGTGGCGACCTCGTCGACGTAGTCCCACCAAGCGCCGGTCACAACCATCTCTTCCAGCATCGGCAGAATATCGAGGGTGCGGAAGTCCCAGTACTTCTTCGCTCCGGCGATATTAAGTGCGACGTAGCGCTCCTCGCGGTACTCGGCGTTGCGCCAGAGTTCGAGGATCGTGCTTTGCCAGGCGGCCTTGTCGCCAAGCGGATCGGTGCGCAGGACGGCGTTCAGCAGCTTGCGGCGGGCCGGTTTCTGGACGCCGCGGAAGGGCATCTCCGACTTCATGTAGGCCCTCATGCCTTCGGCCTTGTCGGGGTTGGCGTTGTCGGCGAGCGACTGGCGTATGTCACGGACGAGTTGAGCGTTCATGGTATTTCCTACCGCTTCGGCCGGGACGGAATCAAGGCGGACCGCGCTTGTGAGTTGGGCCTAGCCGCCTAGTCGCCGGGGGAGTCGTTCCAAAGGCGAAGGCTGACGCTGCCAATGAGGGGGATGAAGACCGTGTTGATGACCACCCAGAAGAACCGGTGAGTCTGGCCCTGCCCGTCTTCGCCCGCGGTCAAGTCGTCGAACCAGTTCCAGAAGAACAGGAGCGCCAAGGCGGCAGTCACGTAGAAACCGACGCTGACGCAGATGTACGTATTGGTGTCGCAGTCCTCGCCGGCGTTTCTCTTGGCGATGAAGGTCGCTATGAGCGCTACGATGATGCCAAAGGCCATGAACCAGTTGAGGATAAACCAAATGTCGCCGACCTCCACCGAGTCAGAGTAGAACGGGGCGAAGACGAAGTGGAACAGAACGATGGCGGCTATGAGGGCGATGATTACGGCAAGCGGCTTTCTGAGTGCTTCCATGGCTGCCTCCGTGGGGTGAGTTGAGCGATTACGCGATCCGCGTCCGGCAAAGGATATGAGAGCACAGGCATGGGGGTAAGTCAAACGGCGAGGTCACGGGGCTTTCGATCTGCTAGAATCCACTTGGTCGGTGAGGCGCACTTAAAGCCGGTTACGACATCAGGGGCACTTCTGTGCTCGCACGGGGTAAAGTAGTAATGAACAAGCCTGATCAGACAGGTAACAATCGAATCAGAAAGCTGCGAGACTCCGACTTCGATGGTGCGTTGGCTGCCCTGAAGCGGGCGGGAATAAAGGCACGGAGGCGAGCTATCGAAACGTCCGGTTCGGTGGCGATATACAGGGACGGGAAGATAGTACACGTCAAGGAAATCCCCGGACTGTATGATGATGAGACTGAAGGAGACTAAATGGACGTGGGAGCTTGCGCTACCCAGAGAACTAAGGCGAATTGACGTAAGGAGGATGCTGTGCCAACCGTAGTGGTCAGCGGGGACAATCCAAACGACGCGAACGGGCCGGCCGTCAGGTTGTTGGAGGGCCGGGGCTTTGATGTGCGAGTGGTGGATGACGTGTTGTTCGGGCAAGGGAATCGGAGCGATGAGGAGGAGATCGAGTACCTCAAAGGGGCCAATGGCGTGGTGGCGTGGGGAGAGCGATACCCGGCGGCTGTGATCGAGGCGCTGCCTGATCTGAGGGTCATCGCGCGTATGGGCGTGGGGTTCGACAAGGTCGATCTCAAATCGGCGAGCGAGCGGGGCGTCGTCGTCACGGTCACGCCGAACGCGAACCATGAGGCGGTCGCTGAGCACGCGCTTGCTTTCATCATGAGTCTTGCCAAGTTGATGGTGACTGGAAACAAGCGGATGCGGGAGGGAGAGTGGCCTTCAGGGCCGGGCAAACCCCTTCGCGGAAGCACGCTGGGTATCGTGGGGTTGGGGCGGATTGGTCGAAGCCTGGCAGTGCGGGCCGTCGCAATGCGGATGCGGGTCATCGCGACGGAGTTGTATCCCGACCGCGAGTTCGTTGCCGAGCATGGAATCGAACTGGTCGATCTCGATACGCTTCTGGGGAGTTCGGACTACGTGAGTCTACACTGCCCGCTCAACGACGAGACGCGGGGTTTCGTCAACAAGACTATGTTGGAGTCGATGAATCCGAACGGGGTGCTCATCAATACGGCGCGCGGCGGTTTAGTCGTGGAAAGCGATCTCGTGGACGCGCTCAAGTCGGGGCAGATCGCGGGAGCGGGGCTGGACGTGTTCGAGGAGGAGCCGACCGACCCGAATAACCCTCTTTACGAGTTGGACAACGTGATCGTATCGGCGCACGTGGCGGGGAACGACGAGCTCTCGTTGGTGGAGATGGGCCTCGAGGCTGCGCAGAACATCATCGACCTGCACGACGGAAAGTGGCCGGGTGGATCGGTCGTCAACAGGGACCTGGAGGGACGCTGGAGCTGGTGACTGCGTGTATTCCCGTCTCGTCGGCGTAGACGGGCACGGGGTCTGATATTCGTTCTCCCTGTTCGTCCTTGGCGGTCGCGAGCAGGTACCAGTTGCCCTTGAGTTCGACCAACTGGGCCGCGTAGAACACCGAGTCCGGGTCGTGCTCGACGATCTGGCCGGCGCCGTGCACACGGAACGGCCCGAAGGGACTGTCGGCGACCATGGAAAAGTTCGAGCGTTCCGGCAGGCGGTCGCCGAATCGCGCGGCGTGTTCGGGCGTCAAGAACCGTCCGAGCGTGCAGAAGACGAGATACCAGCGGCCGCCGATGTTGTAGAGTTGCGGCACCTCCATCTCGTCGGATATGCAGTCGTGTTCCAGGGGAGGCAGTATCTCCCAAGCGCGCATGTCCACGCTGCGGGCCATCGCGACGGTACCGCGCTCGCCGGTGGGACCTTCATTCCTGCGGGCGCAGACAAGCTGGTATACGGCGTCACCATTGTCAAACAGGAAGGGGTCGCGCCAGTGGTGCATCTTGCGTTGTCCGGTGCCCATGCGCTCGTAGTGAGGAGCGACGGCCTCCGTGACGGGATTTTCGGGCAGCTTCATCCAGGTGATCAGGTCGTCGGAGACGGCCATTCCGGCCCGCTGGACGCGGTACTGCTCTTCGAGGGTGCTGTCTTTGAGGCTGGTCGCGGAGTAGGCCATCCAGTACCGGCCGTCGCGCTCAATGACGCTTCCGGTGCAGATGCGAAGGTCGTCCCATGAACCGGGCGGGCCGATCTGCAACGCCGTCGGGAGGCGTTCCCATGTCACGAGGTCGTTGCTGATCGCGTGTCCGACGAAGGACGGGCCGCCGTCGAGCGGCTCGGCGAGGTGGAACATGTGGACGGTGTCGGTGCGGTCGTCCACGAAGTACCAAGCGTCGTGCATCATGTGGTCTTCGTAGGTGTACATGGGGGTGCTGGGTTCTGGGTGCTAGGCGCTGGGATGCGTGCGGCGTACATTGTGCCATTTTGTGCCGATTCTCTCACTATGTTTGACAGGGTTCGCGCGGTTGACTATGATGCAGGCGTGCTTTGGGGGAAGCCTCCGAGTCCGCGCAAAGGCTGAGCCTACCCCCTCCAAGACGGTACAACAAACACTCTTTTCTGCCCGATCACGCGGACGCCGGGCAAACGGAAAGGAGTGCTTATGCCACCTCAATCGCTGCCCGCGCGCCCGAGTCTTGAGCAGCTCAAGAATCAGGCCAAGGACCTCCTGAAGGCGTATCGAGCCCGAGAACATTCGGCCATCGCGCGTTTTCGGGAGTCGATGCCCCGTCTTTTCGGGACCGTGGACGACCAACCGGACCCACCTTCTGTCTCCCTCCGCGACGCGCAACACGTGGTCGCGGCGGAGTATGGGTTTCCCAGCTGGTCGCACATTCACGCACACATCCAAGAAAGAAGGGATATTCTCATGTTCGAAATGACCGTAGACGGCGTAAGGGTAAGTCACAAGAACCAACAGCGAGTGGTCGTGCTCAAGGGGAAGGAAGTCAACAAGTACCTGCCGATGTGGATAGGGCCGGCCGAGGGCGACTCGATTGCCATGAAGCTCCTAGGCAAGGAGACGGTGCGTCCGTCGACTCACGACCTGATGGACTCGATGATCGAAGATTTAGGCGGAACGGTAAAGCGCGTCATCGTGAGCGAACTGAAGTCGGAAACGTTCTTCGGCAAGATCGTGCTTCAAAGGAACGGAACGACCATCGAGCGCGACTCGAGGCCGAGCGACGCCATAGCGCTGGCCGTCCGCACGGGGGCGCCCATCTACGCCGAGGACGCCGTGCTCGACCGGGCGGGTGTGGAGTTCGACCCAGAAACGGGCGAGGCCACTTCTACGAACTCCGAATGGGAATCGCGCTCGTTGAATGAGATCAAAGAATTAGGCTACGCATACTCGGAAGAGGCCAAGAGACTATTCGAGGAGGCCGGTGAGCGCGCGTTCCGCCTCGGACACGAGGAGGTTACGCCGGAGCACATCTTGTTGGCGCTCCTTGACGAGGACGAAGGAGCGGGAGTGAAGGTGATGGCGTCGCTTGGCCTCGACATTGCGGCGATAAGAGCGAAGATCGAAACCCATACCGAGAGTGGGAGTCGGGAATCCAAGAGGGACCAGCTCGATTTCAGCGAGGCGAGCCAGCGTGTGCTCCATCTGGCAAGGACGGAGGCCTATATGATCTTTCAAGGGCAAGTCGGGTCCGAGCACCTTCTGTTAGGCCTGGTACTGGCCGATGAGGGTCTCGCAGCGCAGGTTCTGAAGGAGAGTGGAATCAAGATCGAGGCGGCGCGGGCGGCAGTAAGAAAGATGATCGACAGCGCGGAGTGATCAGCCTAATCACGTGAGGCGGATGATCAGCGGGACGACGGTCGCCGTGAGTCCCAGTGTCGCGATCACTCCGGCGAAGAGAAGGTAGCGGACGCCGTAGTTCGACATGAGGGACGGGTCGTAGTACCTGTCCACGTCGTTGTCGCGGTACATGGCGACGAGTCCGCCGATGAGCACGCGGCGGTTACGCCTGCCGACAACCAACGCCGCCAGCGCGACGATGTTGAGGAGTACCGTCATGAAGATGAAGACGCCCAGCAGAACATCGTACGTGGCGGTCGATATCGGATCGTGAGCGGCAGCGGTCTGCTCCGCAATGGCGGCAGTGGATATGCCGGAGTTTACCGCGAGGACGATAAGATTGAAGACGATGGCAGTGAGCACGAAGATGGTGTCCGTGCGACTGCTCTCGCCAAGCTCGCGGACGATGTGGTCGTGGACTTGACCGAGCATTTTGAGTTCCTTTCGTTGGTGGTGTTGGAGGCGGCGAACCTTTCGAGTCACCCTTCGACGGGCTCAGGGCGAACGGGTGATGTTATTCAATGACTGGTGTCCTCTTGTAAGACGCTAGTTTCAAAACGGCATCGCGCGGCCTAGTCCTTGTTCCTTGGCCATGTTGTAGACGCGGATGCCGACGGTGACGTCTTCGATGGCGAGACCCTGGGACTCGAAGAGGGTGATGTCGTCGTCGGAGGTGCGCCCCGCGACCTGGCCCGTCACCACGTCGGAGAGGTTGCGGACGTGGTTCCACGTGGTGATGCCGCGGTCGATGGGATAGACGAGATCGCCGCACTCGATCTTCGCGTCGTCAACGTCGTCGGCGACTATCACGGCGGAACGTTTGACCACATCGTAGTCGATCTCCTGCTTCATCCAGTGGTTGTTTCCGGCAGCGTTGACGTGCATACCCGGTGACAGCCATTCACCGAGCAGGACGGGCTTCGTTGACGAGGTGATGACGTTGACGACGTCAGCGCCCTCAACGCACTCTTGACCACTGTCGACGGGGCGGACGTCGATGCCGAGTCGCCGCTCCATGACAGAGGCGAGACGCTCCCGGTTCTCGCGGGTACGGGAGTAGATTCTCGCGCTCGTGATGTCTCTTACCCTGCACACGGCTTCAAGCTGGGTGCTGGCCTGATAGCCGGAACCGATCATGCCGACGGTGGACGCGTCGGCGCGGGCCATGTGCTTCGTGGCGACGCCGCTGGCGGCGCCCGTGCGGACTTGACCCATTCCGTTGGCCTCGATGAGGGCGATGAGCTCGGTCGTGTCCGTGTCGTAGAGATACACGTAGAAGCGCGAGCGGCCGGAGCCGACCCCGTAGGTCTTCATGCCCATGACACCGAGAGCGGGAGCGGTGGCGGTCATGAAGTTGAAGGAACCTCTGCCATTGGGCAGGCGGTTGCGCGGGAAGTTGAAGGCCGTCCCTTCCGCGAGATGCACAAAACCCTTTTCCACCTCATCGAGAGCGATGTCCATCGTGAGGACTGCGGCGACGTCTTCTTCGGTCAGGTAGAGGGCCATGTTGGTTCTCCGTTCGCGGTGGGTGCCGCGGGGTTAGCCGTGGAGCATATAAAAGTGGTTGAGGGGGCCGTTGCCCTTGCCGATGGTGGGGGCGAAGCGGATGGCTTCGGTGACGTACTTCTTGGCGTCGCCGACGGACTCGCGGACGGACTTGCCCTTGGCGAGGCCCGCGGCTACGGCCGAGGCGAAGGTGCAGCCGGTGCCATGCGTGTTGTCGGTCGAGATGCGCGGCGACGTGAAGGCCTTCGCCTCCGTACCGTCGAAGAAGAGGTCGGTAGCCGGGCCGTCCATGTGTCCGCCCTTGACGACGACGGACTTAGCGCCGAGCGCGACGATATCCTCGGCAGCGTCACGCATGTCGTCCATGTCCTCGATCTTTCGGCCAACGAGAGCCTCGGCCTCGGGGATGTTCGGGGTGACGACGGTTGCAAGGGGGATGAGCGTGGTCTTGAGGGCTTCGACGGCGTCCTCCCGCAACAGCCTCGCCCCGCCTTTCGCCACCATGACGGGGTCGACGACGAGCGGGGTCATGCCGTGTTCGGTAATTTTCTCCGCCACCGTCTCGATGATACCGGCGCTGGAGAGCATACCCGTCTTGACGGCGTCCGCGCCGATGTCGGAGACGACGGCATCAATCTGCGACCGGATCATTGAGTCCGGCATGTCGACTACCTCTGTCACGGTCTGCGTGTTCTGCGCGGTGATAGCCGTCAGCACCGATGTGCCATAGACGCCCATGGCGGCGAAGGTCTTCAGGTCGGCCTGTATGCCCGCTCCGCCGCCAGAGTCGGACCCGGCAATCGTCATCGCTTTCGCGAGGTTTCTCATCGCTGCGTTACCCGTCTTGCGTTTTCATAGGGTTGCACTCGTCTCAGGGAGAGCTATTTCTCCCCATCCGCAGCACGTTCCGCCTTGCGGCGTATGATCTCCTGAAGCTGTCGAACGCTGCGACCGGATACGCCCATCCGGCGGCTCTTCCGGCGTTTCTGCTCGCGGCGCTCAGCTTTGGTGGGTTCGGGGGTGTCTTCTTGCATCACGTCGCTATGATACCGGAACGCGCGTGGGAATGGGGACAAGCCAGCATCCATCCACCACTGTCGCCCGCATCGTGTAGTATAGGGGCCGAGCGCGGCGGGGCCACGAGAGGCGCGCCGATAGACCCCTTACACCGTGAGACATGAGAAGACGACGCACGATCTACCATAACGACGCGCGGCATTACTACCTGTGGCTGTGGGACCCTCCGATGCGGATGAGGGACACATGGCGTCCCATCGACGAGGTGGCTGGGACGAGTGTTGACACGTTCAGCTACTGCGTCGAGCGGGGTGACGGAGCGTTCTATCCGACGAAGGCCGGGATGGTGTTCGGGTCGGACAGTCAGCCGTTCACCAACCCCATCTCGTGGCACTCATGGCACGCGATGCAGAGCCTCATGGACCGGGGACTCGATCCGCTCCAAGTACTGATCGACCGAGCGCACGAAAAAGGCATGGAGTTCTGGGCCGATCTGCGACTCGGCAGCTACGGCGGCATGAACCCGAAGCTACAGTTGGATAACGGGGGAAGGTATTTTGCTGAGGATGGTGTCAGAGATCACCTGGCGGCGATTGCACGGGAGCTTGTCCTAGACTATCCCACAGACGGGTTGGAGTTGGACTTCGCCATAGCGAACGGCAACCGTCCGTCGTACCTGATGCCGGAAGACGTGGAGGAGTACACGCCGGTCATTACGGAATGGGTCGCGGGTCTCGCGGACACTGTTCGGAGTCGCAACGGAGGCGGTATCATCGGCGCGAGGGTGTATCCGGTCGAGGAGTTGAACCTACGCCAAGGTCTGGACGTGCGAGCCTGGCTGGAGGAGGGCATCGTCGACTTCGTGGTGCCGTTGATGTACGAGTACAACCGGCTCGACCCGAACATGCCGATCGACTGGCTCATCGAGGCGGCGCACAAGAATGACGCCTCGGTCTACGGGATGCTCCAGCCGACGGTGCCTTCGCAGGACGTCGCGCTGGGGCAGGACAACCGGGTATATGCCTCAATCGAGCAGCTTCGTGGCGCCGCCGCCAGCTTCTGGTCGCGGGGCGTGGACGGACTGTACACATGGTTTCTGCGGTGGCCGCACGGGGACACGGAGCGGGCGTTCCTGTCGGAGATGGGCGACCCCGACCTGATCGAGGAGAAGGACAGGACGTACTTCGTGCTGCGGCGCTCCGGCGAGCCGGGCAACCCGGCCTACGGCGCGGCGCTGCCCATCTCGATACCCGAGGCAGACCCTGACGAGCGGTACGCGATACCGTTCTACGTGGGAGACGACATCGCGGGGTCGGACCGCGTTAGCTCGGCGGTGTTGAGCGTCAAGGTGATGAACCTCATCATGGGAGACAAGCTGACGCTGACGCTCAATGGACAGTCGATTGAGGAAGAACCCGTCACCAGAGACTTTGCGCACAACACCCCTCATATCGCGCCGCGAGGGCTGGACCTGCAGGTTCACCTGCGGGATGTCCTGCCGCGCAAGGGCTGGAACACGCTCGAATTATCGCTGGACGAAAGGCCCGATCTCATGGCGGGCGGCATCACCGTCGATCAGGTCGAGTTGCGGGTGACGTACAGCCCGTACCCGTCCGTGAGGTAGCTCGATGGAGTGGCTGAAGTCGCTGTTCGGACTTGAGGACGACCCTGACCGACTGGTACGCGTCGGGGGACTTATGCCGGAGCCTGAGGCGCATATGTGGGCGGGTGTCCTCAAGGGCGAGGGAATTGGAGCGGTGGTGCAGAACGAGGGCCTCCCGCCCTACACAAGCCCAATGGGTTCCCACTACACGGTATGGGTGAGGTTTCGCGACGCCGAGGCTGCCGAGCAGATTCTGATGGGTAGACCGCACAACGGAGGGTCACATGAGAACACGTAGGACGATCTATCACAACGACGCGCGACACTCGTACCTGTGGTACTTCGAGCCGCCGATGCGACTTGAAGACGCATGGATACCGATCGACGAGGTGGCCGGCACGGCGGTGGACACGTTCAGCTATTGCGTCGAGCGCGGTGACGGGATGTTCTACCCGACGAAGGTGGGGAAGATGTTCTCCGTCGAGGACGGGAAGGCCCAGTCCAACCACAACTACGAGTGGCGGGCGGCGGCCTGTATGCTCAGCCTGATGGAGAGGGGTCTCGACCCTCTGCAGGTGCTCATCGACCGTGCGCACGAGCACGGCATGGACTTCATCGCCGACCTGCGCCTCCAGCGTCTGGGGAAGATGTACCCGGAACTGGAGTTGGAGAACGGCGGCAAGGGCTGGACCGAAGACCGTGTCCGCGACCTCAAGTTCGACATCCTGCACGAGCTTGTCACGGAGTACCCGATCCAAGGCGTTGAGCTCGATTTCACGGCCGCATTCGGGGAGGGAGATTTCTTCTACTTCACCGACGGTGGCACGCCGGAGAACACCGCGACCATGACCGGGTGGGTGCGGCGAGTCTCCGAGATGGTGCGCTCGCAACCGGGCGAGCCGCGGGTGGTCGGCGCGAGGATATTCCCCACGGAGAAGGGCAACCTCGATCAGGGCCTCGACGTGAGGACGTGGCTCAGTGAGGGGCTACTGGACTTCGTGGTCCCGGTGGCGTACGTCTACACGGTCCTCGACCCGAATATGCCGTTCGACTGGGTTGTGGAACCGGCGCACGATTCCGGCGCATCCGTGTACGGGTTCTTGCAGCACCACCTCCAGGACGAGATCGTCGGGGCGAATGGACGGCTCTTCCCCACTCTCGAACACTTCCGAGCGGCGGCGGCCAACTACTGGGAGAAGGACGTGGACGGCCTGTATACGTGGATGATGGACTGGCCACTCGGAGACGCGGAGCGGAACATCCTGACCATGCTCGGCTCGCCGGAGCTTGTTCGCGGGCAGGACAAACTCTACGCCGTCTCTCGCAAGTACGACGGCGCGGAGCGGGTCGACTACCGTCATCACATCCCCCATGACCTCTGCCCGCCCCTTCCGACTGCGGCCCACGCGATCCCGTTCACCATCGCGGACGACATCGCGGCGGCGGATAGCAGGGTCAGTGAGGCGAAGCTGCGCGTCTATCTGTCGAACGTCGTATCGGGCGACCGGTTCAATGTTGCGCTCAACGGGCGTTCGCTGGAGGGAGAGACGTGCAGGCGCGTATGGAAGAAGGGCCGCGACACCTATCCGCACACCAACCAGCGAAACCACTGGCTGGAGTTCGATCTCGTGGACATCGTGCCGCACAAGGGCAAGAACCTCTTGGAAGTGTCGCTCGAAAGCCGCCCGGAGGGTCTGGCGGGCAGCGTCACGATCGCGGAGGTAGAGGTGGAGGTGCGGCATAGTCCGTATCCCGCGGGGCTGAAGTGAGTAGAAGGAGCAATCGGTCATGCCGGACTATGAGCCTATCGACCTATCGGAGCTTTGCAACGCGGGGCCGGACTTGCTGCCGTCGGACGACCCTCCGGTCATTGGAGCGCAGACGTTTCGCGGGCTGCCGTTTCATGTCGGCAAGGCGGGCAGTCCAAACTGCTTCATACGGCTAAGCGAAGAGGATTCACCCGTTAGCATTCCGGTCGGTCAGAAAGCTCGACACATCGTCTTCGCGCACCGGCTCCTCGAGACCGACGTTCCGCAGGGAGGGCAGGTAGGCAATCACGTCGCGGATTACACCTTTCACTCGTCGACGGGCAACGCCGTAACCGAGGCGGTGCGGGAGAGGTTCCAAATCTCGGCGTTCGGGCCGCCGTACGCTGCCGGGACGTATACCGGGGCTCCGTACGCTCCCTATCAAGCCGTACCCGATCAGAAAGCCACACTGTACCCTCGTTACAAGGGTGAGTTCAGCGATGCTGGAAACCGGCAGACTGAGGCTATGCAGGCGGACGCGCGGTGGTACTACCTGTGGGCATGGAAGAATCCCGATCCGAACAACGCCATCGAGTCGATAGAGATCGTGCCCAGGGGCGGGCCATTCATCATCGCCGCGATCACGCTTGGGCATATAGACGAGCACCCCTTCTACCGTGAAGCCAACCGTGTGATCAAGATCGAGCTTACCGACCCGGACCTGGCGTCCCAGCCGTTTGACATCGAGGTCGAGGTAGACAGGGGTGAGACGACGTATACCTATCCGTTGCCGAAGGGTAGCGCGGACGAATTCGTCTCAGGCCCACACAAGGGCTGGGGCGAACGACAAAACGAAACGGCCAGCCCGTCCTACGTGGAGGTCTCGGCCACGCCTTCGGCCACGCTCAGCGTGAAGCAGGGCGGCACACCCGTTGCGCGGGCAAAGTGGGACACCATCGTGTCGAGCGGATCGGCGGCCGGTCCGAGGGCGCGCATCGAACTGATCGACCCCGGCAAGAACTGGGTGAACGTTTCGGTCATTGACGACGATACGGGGCAGCCCGTTCCCTGTCGCATCCACTTCAGGTCGCCCGGCGGCGTGCCGTACCAGCCGCACGGCTTCCACAATCACGTCAACTCCAATCTCGACACGTGGCACAAGGACGTGGGCGGCGACCTGCGTTTGGGACAGATTACCTATGCCTACATCGACGGCACGTGCCAGGGCTGGCTTCCTAGGGGAGAGGTGATCGTCGACGTGGCGCGGGGGTTCGAGTACGAGCCGCTCCGCGAGAAGGTCCAGATCCAGCCCGGTCAGCGTCGTCTGAACCTCCGGCTGAAACGCTGGACGAACATGAACGAGCGACGATGGTTCAGCGGCGACTCGCACGTCCACTTCCTCACGCCGGAGGGCGCTCACCGCGAGTCGCAGGCCGAGGACCTGAACGTCGTCAACCTGCTCCAATCGCAGTGGGGCAGCCTGTTCACCAACACGGAGGACTTCACGGGCGCGCCGAGCGTCTCGCGCGACGGGAGCAACTTCGTCTACGTCGGACAGGAGAATCGGCAGCACGCTCTCGGGCACATGATTCTGTGGGGGCTGAAACAGCACGTCATGCCGTGGTGCAGCGACGGTCTGAGCGAGGCCGAGCACGCCGGAACGATGGAGACCAACCTGAGCGACTGGGCCGACCGCGCTCACGCGCAGGGCGGGTTCGTCATCAATCCCCACTTCAACAGCCCGAACGCCTACGGCGAGTACGCGACGCTCATCGCCACGGGGCGGATGGACGCCATCGAGATGAAGAACCTCTCCTCGCAGCGGTACGGCGACTACTACGGTTACCTGAACTGCGGGTACCGCCTGCCAATGGTCAGCGGCACCGACAAGATGAGCAGTTCAATCCCCGTCGGCGGGCACCGGACGTACGTCCACATCCCCGAGGACGAGGAGTACACCTACGAATCGTGGTGTCGCAACGCGGTCAAGGGGCGGACGTTCATCAGCGGCGGCCCGATGATCGGCTTCACGGTGGACGGCAAGGAGATCGGCGACACCGTCGAGCTTTCCGGCGCGGGCACAGTCGAGGTCAAGGCATGGGCCGAGAGCATCTTCCCCATCCACAGCCTCGAAATCCTCAGCGCGGGACGGGTGGTGGCCTCCACCGAGTCACGGCAGGGGACGCGACGGCTGGAACTGAGTGAGGAGATTACCGTTGACGGCCATACGTGGCTGGCGGCGAGGTGCGGCGGACCCGGCTACTACGAAAACCGCATCGACTTCGGAATCAGCGGCCACGAGGTGTACGCTCACACGTCGCCGGTATACGTCGCGTGCGAAGGCGAGTGGCGGATGTTCGACCGGCGAGTGGCGGAGAACATCCTGACTTCCGTCGAGGGGACGCTCGCCTACATCCGGGAGAACACCCTCCGGCACGACCCCGCGCGGACAACCCACCACCACGGCGAGGACGACCACACGGCCTATCTTGAGCGTCCCTTCATCGAGGCCCGCGAGGCCGTGCACAAGCGGATACACGACCTGGGGTTGGCGCATTAGCACTACCGTCGTGTAATGAACCTCTAGCTACCCCACGCAGGCGTGTCCAAGCACCATATCGGCGGAGTCACATGACAGACAAGTTCGCCCACCCGGACACGCCGTTCCCCATCGGAGTAGAGTACTATCGAGGCGGCGCTCCGAGGCGTGAGTGCTGGGACGAGGATTTTGCGAATATCCGAGCGGCGGGATTTCGCATCGTGCGCAGCGCGTCGTACTGGAACTGGATGGAGCCGGCGCGGGACGTTTACCACCTGGACGACTATGACGCGATGTTCGATCTCGCGGCGAAGCACGGGTTGTCGATGTGGCTGGACGTGATGCTCGCGACGCACGGGGCCGCGCCGGAATGGATGACGCGGGACTACCCCGATTTCCGCGTGGTGAACCACTGGGGCCACACGTACTACTCCAACTCGCATCCCGCATATCCACAGGGCGGGATGATCCATTGCTACGACCATCCGGTGTGGCGAGAGCGGGGTGGGAAGCTATTGCGGCACATCGTCGAGAGGTACAAGGACCATCTGGCTACATTCATCTGGGGCATCTGGGACGGCATCGCGCTCTCGTCGGCATGGGTCGACCAGGACGGCGGGTATCCGTGCTACTGCGAGCACTCCATCGCCAGGTATATGGATTGGCTCAAGGGGAATTTCACGCTGGAAGAGTTCAACGAGCGGACGCTGCGGCGCTACCGCCGTTGGGAGGACGTGGAACCGCCGCGCTCGGACAACAACGTCCTCGAAATGCTGCTGTTCAAGCGGTTCAACTACGAGAACCTCGCCGGGCATTTGCAGTGGATGATCGGAGAGGTACGCAAGCTGGACACCGTGCACGAGACGAGGACACACGGCGCGGGGACTCCACGTCCGTGGGACGAGACGTGCGCGCGTTACGCCGACTCGTGGGGAATGTCAATGCCCTCGAACAACCTACTCACGGGCGACGACCCGTACAAGATCGCAGAGCGGGCCTTCGTGTTCGACTGGTCGCGGTCGATTGGGAAGGGCGGGCGCTGGTGGAACGAGGAGATCTACTCGGGCATGGCGCGTGGAGGCGTCACGTGGAAGAAGCAGACCGACCCCCGCGAGCTGACGACCCTGCTGTGGATGACGCTCGCGCACGGGGCGGCGGGAGCGATGTTCTGGCAATACCGGCCGGACCACGTGGCGTTCGAGTCGCCGGGGTATAACCTTGCGGCCCTAGACGGGAGGCCGACGCCGCGACTGGAAGCGGTCACGGAGGCCATCGCCCAAATCGACGGTCTTTCCGAGCATCTGCCCTTGGGCGTTCCGAAAGCCGGAGTCGCCATCGTCAATCATCAGGCGTCGCACGACCTGTTCAGCATGAACGGCGAGAACGAGCGGTTCCTTTCCGACTTGCGCGGGACGTACAGGACGCTTTGGTCGAACGGGATTCCCGTCGATGTCGTGACGCCGGCGCAGGACTGGTCGGGTTACGATCTCGTGTTTCTGCCGAACGTCGCGCTGATGACCGACGAAGTGCGAGACCGGATAGCCCTGACGCTAGCCGAGAGTGCAACAGTGAAGCTCGTCGCCGAGGGCAGCTTGGGGATGTACTTGCACAACGGCCTCTCCAGCTACGACCCGCCCGAGGGACTCGGGGCGACGTTCGGCGTGAGAGTGGCCGACTACTCGCGAGTGACCGATCTCGACATCTCGCGTGGAGGGGCTACGGTCGAGACCCCGTACGGCACCCTACCCTTCGAGTCGGAGACCGGCTACGCCGTTCTCGAACCGTTGCCGGGTACGGAGGCAATCGCGTCGATAGATGGGCAGACGGTCGCGACGCGGACGACGGACGGAAGACTCACATGGTATGGGTTCAGCCTGTCGGCGGGCTTTGGCGACGTTGGAAGCCCGGACATCCTGTACGGAATCCTGCGTGACTCCGGGATTCAAGCTCCGGTGGCCATGGACGGAGACCACGTGATACCGGTCGTCCGTGAGTCGGTGATGGGTAGGCCATTACTGTTTCTGTTCAACATCGAGCGCAGGGACGCAAACGTGTACTTTTCGCCTCGTTGGGGCGCTGGCAGCGCCCATGATCTGCTAACAGGAGAGAATCTTCCCAGGGACGGTGAGTATTTTCATATAGTCGTTCCGCAGTGGGGAGTCGGAGTGATTTCATGCGAGTAGATGCCGAGCGCCGAAATTCGTAGCAACACCGCCATGCCCAAAAACACTTTCCTCACAGCCGAATGGCGCCACTTGGCCTATGCGAACTACGAGTGCGATCCTGAGCTGCTAGCGCCATATGTACCCTCGGGTACCGAAATCGACCTGTGGCAGGGCCGATGCTACGTCAGCGTCGTCGGGCTGCAATTCCTCAAGACCAAGCTGCTCGGTGTGCCTATTCCCTTCCACCGCGACTTCCCGGAGGTGAACCTGCGGTTCTACGTGCGGCGCGAGGTTGACAGAGAGGTGCGGCGAGGCGTCGTGTTCATCAAGGAGATCGTTTCGCGTCACGCCGTCACATCGGTCGCCAGGGGCGTCTACAACGAGAACTACGTTACCTTGCCAATGCGTCACGAGATAAAGCCGGACTCCTACCGCTACGAATGGCGACACAAGCGAACATGGAACAGGCTCTCCGTCGCAACGCACGGGGACTGGAGCGTTCCCGACCCATCGTCCGAAGAGTCATTCGTCGCCGAGCACTATTGGGGTTACGCCGCTCAGCGCGATGGCTCGACCCTGGAATACGAGGTCGAACATCCGCGATGGCGTATGGCGAAGGGCGATGAGGTGGAGTTCGTGTGCGACGTTGGTCGGCTATACGGTGAGGAGTTCGTGGAGGCGCTGAGCCGGGAGCCAGCGTCGGCGTTCATGGCGGAAGGATCGGCGGTGGTGGTGCGTCGGGGGGTGCGGCTGTAGGGCATCCTCTATAATCCAGGTATTATTGTCGTGGTCCGCGCGCGTATCATGAACCCGGCGCGGGCAGCCGACAACATTCCCACACTGAGAGGTTTTTCCCATGTCCGAGTACAAGATTGCCGTCATTCGAGGGGACGGCATTGGCGTTGACGTGATCGAGGAGGGGTTGAAGGTCCTGAACGAAATCGCGGGGCGTTATGAGATCACGCTGGAGTTCACCGAGTTTCCGTGGGGGTCGGACTACTATTTCGAGCATGGGGAGATGATGCCGGACGACGCGCTCGACACGCTGGCGGAGTTCGACCAGATATACCTCGGCGCGGTGGGGCATCCTGAACTGCAAGACCACGTGACGCTGAACGGGCTGCTGCTCCCGATCAGGCGGCGGTTCGATCAGTATGTCTGCGAGCGTCCGAGCGTGCTGTATCCAGGCATCCGCTCGCCGCTTGCGGACAAGCAGGCGTGGGATATCGACATGACCGTCATCCGGGAGAACACGGAGGGAGAGTACGCCAACGTCGGGGGATTCCAGTACAAGGGGTTCCCTGAAGAGGTGGGGATTCAGACGAGCGTCTTCACGCGGCACGGGTGCGAGCGGGTGATCCGGTACGCCTTCGATCTGGCGCGATCGCGCGACAAGAAGCGTCACTTGACCTCGGTCACGAAGTCGAACGCGCAGGGCTACGGGCTGATCGTGTGGGACGAGGCGTTCGAGCGGGTGTCGGCGGAGTACCCCGACATAGCGACAACGTCCCTCCTCGTCGATGCGGCGTGCATGGACTTCGTGCGCAAACCGGAGGAGTTCGACGTCGTGGTCGCAAGCAACCTCTTCGGCGACATCCTGACGGACATTGGCGCGATCATCACAGGCAGCATGGGGACGGCTCCGAGCGGCAACATCGATCCGACGCGGCGGTTCCCCTCGATGTTCGAGCCGGTGCACGGGAGCGCTCCCGATATCGCGGGCCAGGGAATCGCGAACCCCATGGCGGCAATCATGTCCGGCGCGATGATGCTCCGCTTCATGGGCGAAGAGTCCGCGGCGTCGGCCATCGACGGGGCTGTGCTGAGTGTCCTAGAGGAGGGTCGGAGCTTGACGCCTGATCTGGGCGGAACGGCGAGCACGGCTGAGGTCGGGGACGCGGTTGTGAGTGCTCTGGGGTAGGTATCCATGAAGCAAAGCCGACTACAGGGAATGTAGGCGTCAATGAGGACGTAGCCCAAACACCGTGCGTGTCTACTACGAAATTCTAGGCTTGGAGGAAAACGCCTCTGATCAGGAGATCAGGCAGGCGTTCCGCAGGCTGGCCCTCAAGTACCATCCCGACGTCAACAAAGATCCCGAGGCTGAGGAACGCTTCAAGGAGATCTATGAGGCGTACCAAGCCCTGCTGGCAATTGCCAAGCCTAGCCGTCAGAAGGCAGAGCGTGAAGACAAGCCTAGCCGCCAGACAAGAGAGCGCGAAGGCAAGTGCGGTATGTGTATGGGTACGGGGGAGTTTATTGCCTACTGGACGTCGATACCTGGCGGGGAGTCCATGCGATGCCCCCAGTGTCTGGGAACCGGCAGGGAAGAGCCACCTTCCGGCCGAGTCAATCACACTCCTCTCAACTGTAAGTGCGAAGACTGCAACCGTCGATGGGCGGAATGGAAAAGGCGGAGTAGACCGAGTAGTCCTCGTTCAGGAGCCGTCGTTGCCGAAGCAGAGGAACTTCTCGGCGAATTTGTACCGAGATCGAGTAAGCCTGAAGGTTCAGATCCAAACAGAAGCGCACAGCAACCTTCGCCACCTCCAAGCAAGAAGCGGCGGCGGAGTAAACGGAAAAGCGCATCAAAACTTTCTACAAGTCCAAGTAAGACTTCCTCCAATCAGAGCAAGCAGACTCAACCACCTTCGCCAGGGTCTTCATCACAACGCCGTTCGGAGACGCCCGCTGAAAAAGCATTCCCCAATGCTCAGGTCACCACTACGACAGGTACGCCGCCGCCTACTCCACCCCCTGTGAGGCACCCTCCCGGTTCCAAAAACGGCGGTGGCGGTTCCGGCTGGAAATATCTAGCCATTGCACTTGGGGTCGCGCTGGTGGCCGTTTTAGCGTGGGTTTTCTATTCCATACAAGGTTCTAACCCTGTCGCAACGTTTACGCCTGTTTCGGTCGTCATGAAAGTTGAAACGAGTACGCCGACACACACGCCTTCGCCCACTACGACACCGACGCTGACGCCGATCCCGACACCAACTCCTACTGCAACGCCCGCCCCTGTTCCTACCGCGACACCTACGCCCGTTCCCACTGCGACGCCGACGCTGACGCCGAGTCCGACACCAACTTCTACTGCAACACCTACCCCTGTTCCTACCGCGACACCTACATTTTCACCCACTCCCACGCCTACACCAACTCCTACGGCAACACCAACTCCTGTTCCTACTGCCACACCCACTCCTTCGCCCACACCCACGCCTACACCAACTCCCACGCCTACACCAACTCCGACTTTTACTCCAACGACCACTCCAACTCCCGACGTCGAAGCCACCGCAGTCTCCGCAGCTCAAACCGTCGTGGCGGGAGCATTTCAAGATAGGCGTCCCGCCACCGCTACCAATACTCCCACAGCAACGCACACGAACACTCCAACCCCCACACTGATTCCGACCATTTCACCGACTTCCGCTGCACCTTCTGTAACGCCGACGACGGATCGGACTACACCCGGCCCATCACCAGCTTTGAAACACCTGGAGCAGAAGCAATACATGTTGGAACTCATCAATGCCGAACGGGAGAAGGCGGGTGTAGATCCCGTCGTTTTGGGCGACAACATCGCCGCACAGTTGCACGCTAAGTCATCCCTGGAGAACTGTGTGTTGTCTCATTGGGGCGTTGACGGACTGAAGCCGTACATGCGTTACAACTTGGCGGGAGGCTATCAGGCGAATGGAGAAAACGGGCTTGGCCGTAATTACTGCGTTGGGCCTGGCTGGCAGCCCCTTGATAGCATAAATCAGGAGATTCGAGACGCAATGATGAACTGGATGGACAGTTCAGGCCATCGACGCAACATTCTCGACCCGTGGCACAAGAAGGTAAATATCGGCCTTGCGTGGGATCGATACAACATCAATGCCGTCCAACACTTTGAGGGAGACTATGTTGAATATGAACGTCTACCTGCAATTGAGAGCGGTATTCTCACTATGTCAGGAACGGTAAAGAATGGCGCGACATTTTACAATGCACAGATATACTACGATCCTCCACCGCACGCACTCACCAGGGGTCAAGTGTCGCGAACCGACTGCTACGATCATGGACTCCAGATTACCGCATTGCGCCAACCTTTGACTGGGAATTGGTTCTACACTGCACATCAGTTCACGTACTCCTACGAGCCGTGTCCAAATCCCTACAATGTACCAGAAGATGCTCAACCCCTCTCCTTCAATATACTGCCACGACGAGCACCGGAATTGATCTGGATCCCATGGACTACCGCACTGGAATGGAAGGCCGATGGTGGTGATTTCTCGGTTAAGGCTGATTTGAGCGGACTGCTTTCCAAATACGGGGATGGCGTCTATTCCATTATGGTATGGGGCAGTATCGGCAACGAGCAACTGGTCATCTCCCAGTACTCTATCTTTCATGGCATCACGCCTCCTGACACCTACACCCTTGCTGTGACACAGGAAGATGAATGAGCCAAGTTTCCCAGTCCGCTCATGCTTCGACAGGCTCAGCATGAACGAGGTCGAGCGCCAATTGCCAATCTCAACCCCGTTCTGCGATAGTTACGCACTCTAAGGAGGAACCATGCGACCGAACAAACTGAGAGAGCTTTTGAAGGCCGGTGCGCCGAGCGTGGGGACGCACGTGATGACGACGTCGCCGGATATTGTGGAGATGATCGGGAAGACGGGGTTGATCGACTACATCGAGTTCGTGGCGGAGTATGCGCCGTACTCGCTGGCGGAGCTCGACAACTTCGGTCGGGCGCTGGAACTGGGCGGGATGTCGGGGATGATCAAGGTGGACCGGGAGAATCGCGGCTGGGTTGCACAGCGCGCCGTCGGGTCGGGGTTCCAGAACGTGCTGTTTTCGGACGTACACGACGCGGCGGAGGCGGAGGAGTGCGTAGCAATCGTGCGGGCGGAGTCGCCGCAGACGGGCGGGCACTTCGGCTCTGCCGACCGACGGTTTGCGAGCTACGGTCTCGAGAGCGGCTCTCCTGAGTACGTGCAGGCCCTGGAGGACTCGGTGGTGGCGCTGATGATCGAGAAGGACGAGGCGGTCAAGAACATCGAGGAAATCATGGCGGTTCCGGGCGTGGACATGATCGTGTTCGGAGGGAACGACTACTCGATGAGCGTCGGCAGGCCGCGAGGAATCAGTCCCGAGGAGATCAAGGAGGTGCGGGACCACATATTCACGGTGGCGCTCGCGAACGGCGTCCAGCCGCGCGCGGAGATCAATGAACCGGCGCAGGCGGATGAGTACCTGGAGATAGGCGTGACGCATTTCGCCATTGGGACGGACATCTTCATGATCTACCAGTGGCTGAATGAGCGGGCCGGTGGTCTGCGGGAGATGCTCACGGCGTAGGGCCATCACGCTTGGATGTGACTATTTCTCCCAGACTGAACCAAAATGGATTCCCGCGTTGGCGGGAATGACGGATAGCCGGGGTTTCTCGGAACCAAAGTCGCCGCAACCTGACCCTCCCCCAGGTTCTTTTGCGTGCCGATTCGCCGTACACTGGGGCAATGGACTCCCCCTCCGGCCCTGAATCGTCATCATCTTCGGACGACTTACGCTCCAACTCCTCGACCCGGGCGGGAGCCTCTTCGCCGGGAACCGTAGCCGCGACTCGACGACCAACGACTGCCAATCTGCCCAGCATCTTGCGTTCGTTCGAGAACAGGCATTTCTTCCGGCTGTGGCTCGGCACGGTCTTCCTCATGGGGGCGACGCAGATGCAGATGCTCGTCCGTGGGTACCTCACATACGAGCTGACGGAGTCCGCGACGCTGGTGGGAATCGTGAGCGCGGGAGGGAGCGTCGCCGTGCTCGTGTTCGCGCTGTTCGGAGGCGCGATTGCCGACAGGGTGGAGCGGCGACGCGTGATCCAGATGGGTCAGGGCGTGAGCGTGATCCTCGCGCTTGTCGTCGGAATGGCCGTCTTGTTCGACGTCATCGAGTGGTACCACCTCCTCATGGCGGGGATCGTGCAGGGCATCATGTGGTCGTTTCTCGCTCCCGCAAGGCAGGCATTCGTGCCGCAGCTCGTGGGAACGCAGAACCTTGGGAACGCGATAGCACTGACGGCCTCGGCAATGAGCGGGACGGCCGCCGTAGCGCCGTCCATCGCGGGAGTGCTGTATAGCAGGATTGGGCCGGAGGGGGTCTATTTCGTTATCGCCGGGATGTCCGCCGTTGCCGTACTGCTCACGACGACCATCCCGCGCACGCCCTTGGAGCGTGAGGGAAAGAAACCGCCGATGCTGCATGACATACGGGACGGCATTCAGTACATCCTGCGGAACCCATTCATCCTCACGCTGCTCCTGTTCGGGCTGAGCATGGTGATGATCGTGATGCCCTATCGCTTCCTGCTGCCGGTGTACGTCGTCGAGGTGTACGGGCGAGGCTCGGAATCGCTGGGGCTGCTGCTGAGCATCGTCGGGATCGGATCGCTTGCGGGCTCGCTGGTCATCGCGTCGATCACCAGGTGGCATCGCGGCATCCTCCTGCTTGGCGGAGGAATCGCGGCAGGGCTGGCGCTTATGACGACCTCGGCTATCCCCATTTTCTACGTGGCGGCGCCGTTCATGCTCCTGCTGGGTCTCGGCGATTCGGCGAACCGCTCTTTGAACCAGACTCTGGTGATGGAGAACATGGACGCAGAGTATCGCGGTCGGGTGATGAGCCTGTGGATGATGAACTTCGGGCTTATGCCGCTCGGAATCCTTCCCATCAGCATTATCGCCGAGCAGTTCGGACCACGAATGTCGTTTACCTGCATGGGCGCGGCGATAGTCATCATCACCCTTCTCATCCTGGTGATGAACCGGCGTTTGCGAACCACGCAATAGCCGTCGAAATACGGCTGGTATGCTACAATCTGACGATACGATCTCCTCAACAACGGTGACCGAAAGGACTACGTATGCGGCCCATATCTGAGATAGCGGACTCCATAGGAATTCCGGCGGAACACGTCATTCCGTACGGCAATTACAAGGCCAAGATTCACCTCGACGCAACCAAGTCGGACGGTCAGAGGGGCAAGCTGATCCTGATGACCGGCATGACTCCGACACGGGCGGGCGAGGGCAAGACGACCACGACGGTCGGCCTAACCCAGGCGATGGCGCAGCTTGGGCACAAGGCGGTCGCGACGCTGAGGGAGCCTTCGCTAGGCCCCATATTCGGTATCAAAGGCGGGGGCACCGGAGGCGGCGCTTCGCTGGTCGAACCGCAGGACGAGGTGAACATCCACTTCACGGGCGACGCGCACGCGGTCGCGTCGGCGCACAACCTTCTATCGGCCATCACCGACAACGTAGCCGACCGGGGGAAGATTCCCGGATTCGGCCCACAGAACATCACGTGGCGGCGAGTCGTGGACGTGGAAGAGCGAGCGCTGCGTCAGATCGTGACGGGACTGGGCGGGCCAAACAACGGGCCGATCCGCGAGTCGGGATTCGACATCGTCACGGCGTCGGAGATCATGGCGATCCTGGCGCTGGCGTCGGGACTCGAAGACCTTCGGGCGCGCCTGAGCCGGGTCATAGTCGGTTTCACGGACGACGGCGACCCCGTCACGGCCAGCGACGTGGATGCAGTGGGGTCGCTTATGTCGTTGCTTCGACATGCCATTCACCCGAATCTGGTGCAGACCACTGAAGGACAGCCGGTATTCGTCCATGCGGGGCCGTTCGGCAACATCGCGCACGGGTGCAACTCCGTGTTGGCCGACCGTCTGGCGCTGGGGTACGCCGACTATGTACTCACGGAGGCCGGGTTCGGGGCTGACCTGGGCTTCGAGAAGTTCATGCACATCAAGGCGCGGTTCAACGACCTGGAACCTCACGCGGCGGTCATCGTGACGACGGTGCGAGCGGTGAAGTCGCACGGCAAGGTGCGGTTCAACGACCTTCCCGAGCCGAACCCCGAAGCGGTGGAGGCGGGAATGTCGAACGTCGAGCACCTCGTGGGCATGATCGGGTCGTTCGGGCTACCGGTGGTCGTGGCGATCAACCGGTTCCCCACCGACTCGGCCGAGGAAGTGCGGATCGTCAAGGAGCGAGCGGAGGGAGCAGGAGCATTCGCGGCGGTGGAGAGCCACGTATTCAGCGACGGAGGCGCGGGAGGAACGGAACTGGCGGAGGCCGTCGTCGATGCGGCAAGCGGCGACAAGCCGGAGATCAATTATATGTACGATACCGACGCGCCGATACAGGATAAGGTGCTGGCGCTGGCGCAGAAAGTCTACAACGCGGACAAGGTCACCTGGGCGCCGGACGCGCGAAGGAAGCTCAGGGCCTTCGAGGAGCAGGGCTGGGGCAACCTTCCGGTCTGCATGGCGAAGACTCACCTTTCCATTTCGGACAAGGCCTTCCGTAAGGGCCGGCCATCGGGCTACACGTTCACCATTTCAGACGTGCGGGCGTCGGTTGGAGCGGGATTCATCTACCCGATATCGGGCGCGATCGTCACCATGCCCGGCCTGCCCGGAAATCCGCGGAAGCTCGACGTCGACGAGCACGGCAACATTATCGGCCTGTAGATTTAGGCCCGTGCGGTCATGCGTGAGTTCTTCAACGTCGTACCACCCGGCGAGGCCCTAGCCACTCTGCTCGACCGGCTAGAGGTGTCGGTCCGCGGCGAGATTGTGCCCACGGCACAGGCGCTTGGCAGGATCACGGCGGAAAACGTGGTCTCGCCCGAAGACCTTCCCCCCTACCCTCGTTCCACGATGGACGGATACTCCGTGCGTGCGCGGGACACCTTTGGGGCGTCCGAATCACTTCCGGCATTCTGCGACGTGGTTGGAGAGGTGGCTATGGGGTCGCAGCCGCAGGTCTCCCTCTCTACCGGGCAGGCAGCGGTCGCGTACACCGGGGGAATGCTGGCCGATGGCGCCGATGCGGTCGTTATGGTGGAGAACACGCAGCGCGCCGGCGACGGTTCCATCGAGATACTCAGACCGGTCGCGCCGGGAGAGAACGTCATCCAAGTCGGAGAAGACGCCAAGGTCGGAGATATCGTCATACCGAAGGGGCAACTCATCAGGGCGCAGGACGTTGGCGTGCTATACGGGCTGGGCATCACGGAGGTCGAGGTCGCGCAACGGCCCAAGGTGGCGATCGTTTCGACAGGCGACGAGCTTGTCCCGCCGGAGCAGATGCCCGGCCCCGGACAGGTGCGCGACATCAACTCGTACAGCGTTGCGGCTCTTGTACAAGATGCGGGAGGTTTGCCGATACACATCGGTCTGGTGCCGGACGACTACGCTTTGCAGCGCCAGGCGGCTTTGGATGGCCTGGAGCGGGGCGACGTTCTCGTATTTTCGGCGGGGAGCTCCGTCAGCAGCAGGGACATGACCGTCCGGGTGCTGGATGAACTCGGAGAGCCGGGTGTGCTGGTACACGGCATCGCCCATAAGCCCGGCAAGCCGACGATAGTGGCGCTGGTGAACGGGAAACCCGCTTTCGGGCTGCCCGGCAATCCGGTATCGGCTATGGTCGTCTTCGGCATACTCGTTCGACCGGCGATTCAGGCGCTCATAGGTCGGAAAGAGCCTCCGGTCACACGCGGCGTACACGCGCGGCTGACGAAGGACATCCGGTCGGCGACCGGGCGGGAGGACCACGTTCAGGTCAAGCTCGTCGAAAGCGACGAGGGGATACTCGCCGATCCGGTGTTTGGGAAGTCCAACCTCATCAGCACGCTGGTGGAGGCGGACGGCGTGGTGGTCGTTCCGCTGGATGACAGCGGACTGTACGCGGGCGACGAGGTGTTCGTAAGGTTATACTAGCGGCTATGCACAAGCATGGTCGCAACTACTACCTGAGCGACATTCCGCTCGACGAGGCAATCCGGAAGTTCGACCGGGCGTTAGCCGGCGCGGGCGCGTTGCGGCACACCGCGTCAGAAACCGTTCCCCTCGATAAGGCCAACGGCAGGGTCACGGCTGAACCCGTCTGGGCCGAACGCTCCTCACCACATTACGACGCGGCCGCGATGGACGGCGTCGCGGTACGGGTGGCAGATACGGTGGGTGCGTCTGAGACGAGCCCGCTGAAGCTGATCGTAGGAGACCAGGCGGTCTGGGTTGACACGGGCGACCCGATGCCCAGAGACGCCGATGCCGTGATCATGGTCGAGGATATTCAGGAGACGGACGCGGAGACGATTGAGATATACGCCCCGGTGTCGCCGTACCAGCACGTGCGGGCGCTGGGGGAAGACATCGCGGCGGCGGAATTGGTGCTACCACAGAGTCACAAGCTGCGTCCGCACGATCTTGCGGCGTGCGCGGCGGCAGGGCTGACCGAAGTCTCGGTGCGTGTGCCGCCGATAGTCGCAATAATCCCGACGGGTAGCGAGCTTGCGCCAATCGGCAAGACGCCCAAGCCGGGGGAGATCATCGAGTTCAACTCGCTGATGCTCGCGGCCATGGTGGAGGATTGGGGAGGGAGCGCAACGAGACTCTCTCCCGTGCCGGACGATTTCGATCTCTTGGTCAAGGCAGTATCCGAGGCGGTCTCGGAGTCGGACATCGTGATCGTCAACGCCGGTTCGTCGGCGGGCGCGGAAGACTATACCTCGAAGGTGGTTTCGCATCTGGGAGAGCTGGTGGTACACGGGGTGGCAATCAAACCCGGTCATCCGCTCGTGCTGGGGGTCGTGGACTCGAAGCCGGTGCTGGGGATACCGGGCTACCCGGTGTCGGCGGCGGTGACGTGCGAGAAGTTCCTCCGCCCTCTGATCGAGCGGATGCTGGGAACTCCGGGCGAACCGCGCGAGCGGACTCAGGCAGTTATGAGTCGGAAGGTTCACTCCTCGCTGGGGGAGGACGAGTTCCTGCGCGTTCGGCTTGGGCGCGTCGGAGGGAGAACGGTCGCCGCGCCTATTCAGCGTGGGGCGGGAGTGGTCATGTCGCTCGTTCGAGCTGACGGCATCGTCACGATTCCCCGGTTCAGCGAAGGTGTGGATGCCGGGGAGCAGGTGGAGGTCGAGCTTCTGCGTCCCGTTGAATCGCTCGACTCGACGGTGGTGGCCATCGGCAGCCATGACGTGACGCTCGATCTCATTGCATCGGAGCTTCGCCGTGTCGATCCGAGGCTGACACTTGCGTCGTCGAACGTCGGAAGCCTGGGCGGCCTGCTGGCGCTCAGGCGGGGCGAGGCGCACGTAGCGGGGACGCATCTATTGGACGAGGAGACAGGCGAGTACAACGCTTCCTCCGTACGCAAATATGTGCCGAACGAGGACATTGTGCTCGTTACCCTCGTACATCGAGTACAGGGACTCATCGTGTCTCCGGGAAACCCGAAGTCCATTGAGTCGCTGGATGACCTAACTCGCCGAGGCGTTCGTTTCGTGAACCGGCAGCGCGGGTCGGGAACACGGGTGCTGCTCGACTACCTGTTGAAACAACGGGGTATCGCGCCGGGGGACGTGTCGGGATACGAGCGAGAGGAGTTCACGCATCTGGCGGTTGCGGCGGCGGTCGCAGGCGGTGTCGCGGACGTTGGGGCGGGAGTTTTGTCTGCGGCGAAGGCGTTAGGCATGGACTTTGTGCCGCTGTCCACGGAGAAATACGACCTTGCCATCCCAAAGCAATACTATGAAAGCTCCCTGCTAGAACCTGTGCTGTCACTCATACGGAGCGATGGCTTCAAGCGGAAGGTCGATGCACTGGGCGGCTACGACACCACGTCCACGGGCGACGTTGCGGCGGAAGTCAATCGCGGTGACGGCTAGGGGTGTGTTACGCTTCTAACGAGGTCCCGGAATGAACGACACCTACGGCGTAACCGGAATCGTACTGGCGGGTGGCCGCAGCCGCAGGTTGGGACGTGACAAGGCCGTCGAGACGATTGCTGGGCAGGCCCTCATCTCCCGCGTGCTCGACAGCCTCTCCCACGTCGCCCAAGAGCTTGTCGTGGTCGTCAACAACCGTGAGCGCGAAGCTGAGCTTCCCCTGCCCGACTCGGTCGTCACAGCCGTCGACATCTACCCCGACACCGGTTCTCTGGGCGGCATCTTCACAGGGCTATCAGCATCCAGCAATCAATGGGGGGTCGTTGTTGCGTGCGACATGCCGTTCCTGAACCTCGACCTGCTGACCTATCTCCTGTCCCTCCGCACGGGTCATGATCTCGTCGTACCCGTCATCGACCATCGCCCGGAGCCTACTCACGCGGCATATTCTAAGGTCTGTCTGCCCGCCATCGAGACGCGCCTAAGGGCTAATGACCTCAAGATCGCCAAGTTCTTCGACGACGTTCGCGCCAAGTACGTGAACCAGCGAAGGGTCGAGGAGATCGACCCCGGCGGACTGAGCTTCTTCAATATCAACACGGAGGAAGACCTCACACGGGCGCGAATGCTTGCCGGGGAAGGGGCAGTGACATGACCGCCACGCAAGACGTCTCCACCATAGCGATGGTGACTGTCGAGTTGTTCGGGAACGCACGGTTGCTGACCGGACGCAAGCTTCTGCGACTCAGCGTGGCGGACGACTGTGGACTCGGGGATATCGCTGAGGAGATTGCCCGACAACATCCTGCCCTCGTGGGCACGGTTGTTAGGGAAGACCTCTCAGGCTTCTTGGAGAGCTACACCGTCAATCTCAACGGCGTGGAGTTCATCGACGAACGACGCCAACGACTGAGTGACGGTGACTCTCTGCTGGTCTTTTCGAGTCAGGCGGGAGGCTAACGGGATGTACGGGTACCACGGCAGGGTGATGGTGGTCGATCTGGGCAGCCGGTCGGTCCGGTGGGAGCCGCTGGGCGAAGACGTGCTGCGACGTTTTATCGGCGGGACCGGGCTGGCGGCGTACCTGCTTTACCAGTATGGAATCCCCGGTTGCGATCCTCTGTCGTCTGAGAACCCTTTGATCTTCGCGACGAGTCCGCTCGTAGGCAGCAGGCTAACAACTTCGAGCAAATTCGCGGTGGCTGCCAAATCGCCGTTGACGGGAATGATCGGTGACTCGCTGTCGTCGAGCTTCATCGCAACTGAGCTCAAGAAGACGGGTTCGGACGCCATTGTCGTGACGGGTAGGTCGTCTTCTCCCACTCTGCTTGTCATCACCGACGAAGACGTAGAGTTCCAGGACGCCTCACATCTCATGGGCATGGGGACTTCCAAGACGGAGCGAGCGGTCAAGGCACAGCTGGGCGGGACGTACCGCGTGGCCTGCATCGGTCCTGCGGGGGAGAACCTCGTGCGATTCGCCAGCATAGCCAACGATGGTGGACGACAGGCGGGGCGTACGGGGCCCGGCGCGGTGATGGGGTCGAAGAACCTCAAGGCTATCGCCGTCCGGGGGCACAGGACGGTCTCGTTCGCCGAACCCGAGGCGCTCGGCGAGATCCGAGCGGATCTGAGCAGACGAAGCCTCGGCGACGCGACGGAGAAGTACCGCACGTTGGGCACCATGGCGAACGTATCGGTGTTCAACCGGCTGGGCGCGCTGCCGACGAGGAATTTCCGGCAGTCGACCTTCGAGGGAGTCGAGACGGTAAGCGGAGAGGCTTTTCAGAAGTCGCACCACGTCAAGAACGCCCACTGTGCAAACTGCACGATCGGGTGCGAGCACATCCTCACGACGACCGACGAGGGAGAAACGACGACGGGACGCTTGGAGTATCAAAGCTCCTTTGCAATGGGACCACTGGTCGGCGTGAATGATCCGAATACCGTGATCAGGGCGTCGGCTCTCTGCGATGAGATGGGGATGGACACCATCAGCGCGGGCGGCACGATCGCGTGGGCGATGGAGTGCTTCGAGAACGGGGCGCTAACCCCGCAGGACACGGGGGGCGTCGATCTGCGGTTCGGTGACGGGGGTGCACTTCTAGCGTTGCTGGAAATGATCGGCGTGCGGAAGGGGCTGGGCGATTTGCTGGCCGAGGGGTCACGGCGGGCTGCCGAGACTTTGGGGCGAGGGTCGGATGAGTGGGCGATGCACGTCAAGGGTCTGGAAATGCCCGGATATGAGCCGCGCAGTCTCAAGACGATGGCGCTTGCACTGTCGGTCAGCACGCGCGGGGCATGTCACAACCGCTCGTCGGCGTACGAGGCCGACTTTTCGAATCGGGTCGATCGGCTGAGCGTCGATGAGGAGCGGGGACGCATCGCTATGGAGGGTGAGGACTACTCCGCGGTGATGGACTCGCTGATCTGGTGCAAGTTTCTCCGCAAGGCCTTCGACGACTTCTACGGAGAGTCGGCGACGATTTACGAGCGGCTCACCGGGTGGACTACGACGCCGGACGATTTGAAACTGGCTGGCGAGCGCATCAACAACCTCAAGAAGCTGTTCAACATCCGGGAGGGCTGGACCCGCGAGGACGATACCCTCCCGCCCCGCGTGCTTCAAGAAGAATTGCAGACGGGCATCGTCAAGGGCATCGGGTTAACGCGGTCCGATCTGGACATGATGATCGACGGGTATTATCGCGCTCGCGGGTGGACGGAACAGGGACTCGTGCCGGAGGCCAAGCTCAACGAGTTGGAGCTGGCGGACGTAGCAAGACTGCACCACACAATCGGGGAACCAGTCGGAATATAACCGTTAGAATGAAGCGTGAGTCTTCACATTAAAGGGTAGTTGGCAGGGTTGAGTATCCTCCAAGGAAATTGAACGAATGGCACAATTGACAGACACTCTCCTCCAGCAAATGGTAGATACCATCGTAGACGAGGTCGATCCAGAGCAGGTCATCCTGTTCGGGTCTCGAGCGAAGGGCGGCGCACACGAGGACTCGGACGTTGACTTGGTAGTGTTGGAATCCGAACCCTTCGAGGATGGCAGGAGCCGCCATGCAGAAGAAGTCCGGCTCTATAGTGCGTTGTCGAACTTCCGGGTTTCCAAAGACATCCTCGTCTACAGCCACGAGGAAGCGGAGTATTGGCAGGATTCCCTCAATCACGTCCTAGCTCGGGCGTTGCGGGAGGGAAGGGTCCTTTATGAGCGACGTTAAACAGGCTCGTGAGCTTGTGAGAGCGGCGGCGCGAGATATCTCCGCCCTTCGGGGCATGAACGACCCTGAAGTCTTCGCCGATGAGATATTCGGCCTCCATACTCAGCAGGCAGCCGAGAAACTGCTCAAGGCATGGCTTGCGCTACTTGGCGAAGTGTATCCGCTTACGCATAACTTGGAACTCCTGCTCAGCATCCTGCATGAACGAGACGTGGATACGGAAGAATTGAAACCGCTGGTTGAGTATACTCCGTATGCAGGACGGATCCGCTATGAGGCCGGATATCCAAGCGGTCAGCCGCTAAACCGCGCCATTGCGTTACGTCGTGTTGAGGCATTGTACGAACAACTCAATCGGCAACTACCAGAAAATAGCACCTAAGTCAGTGTCTGCGGTGCACTAGACCCCTCCATTTCCCTTCAACTCGTAAACGTGTAGCCGATAGGCGCGCTTGCCGCGATGTAGAGGCTAATCTATACTTTACGCTCCATATCTCAAAAGGAACCCTGTTGAGGTCACTTGTGACCAACGCCGATCAGAAGGGCCTCCGAGCCGTCCTTCGAGAGAAATTCCCCCGCGATCACGGCCAACTCCTGCCCGCCCTGCACTTCGTTCAGCATGAGTACCGGTATCTGCCGGACTGGGCGATGGAGGTCGTCGGGTGGCATCTGGGTATTCCGGCAAGCGAGGTATACGGAGCGGTGACGAGTTACACGGAGCTTCTTACGATTCAGCCGGGCAAGCATGTCGTGCAAGTCTGTACCGGCATCTCGTGCTCAATCAACGGCGGGGGGCGTCTTCTGGAGGGTTTGCAATCATCGCTGGGAATCGGGCCTGGGGAGACGACGCCGGACGGACGAATTACCTTGAGCGAGACCGCTTGCGCCTTCATGTGCGGGGTAGCCCCTGCGGTCAGGCTCGACCACGAGTGGCAGGGCCGCGCTACCGTGGAATCTGTTAATCTGCTTCTCTGCGACTGTGACGAATCATGACCACGAAGGACCCAAGGGAGGCGCTTGACCGAGTCAAGTCCCGCGCCAACAGTCGCGCCACCTCGAACGCCGACAAGACTCGCGTGGTGCTCCAACTTGATCACAGTTCATCCGCCGTAGGCGGCGGCGAGGTGGCAAGTGCGCTGACGGAGGCTCTTCCCAATTCCGCTTACCTCGTCATCGCTGGCTCCGACGGAGCGAGCTTTCAGGCCCCGAAGGTTGTCGTGACGACGCCTGAAGGAGCGGTGAAATCGTTTGGGAACATCACCCCTTCGAGTGTCCCGGAGATCGTTCATCAGATAGGCAAGGTACTTGATGAACAGGATGACGACGCGTCTTTCCTGGGACAACAGCGTAGGGTAGCACTCGATTCGGCGGGAGTCATCAGCGCAACAAACATCGATGAGTACGCCTCGCATGGGGGGTTTGCCGGACTCGCACGCGCGCTCACCATGTCACCGGAGGCGGTGATCGAGGAAGTCAAAGAATCAGGTCTGCGAGGACGGGGCGGCGCTTACTTTCCGGCCGCACTCAAGTGGGAGGGCGCTCGCAAGGTCGACAAGTCGCCCAAGTACCTTGTCGTCAACTCCGAGGAGGGAGAGCCGGGGATTTTCAAGGACCGGCTTCTGATGGAGGCCGTCCCCTACCGGATATTGGAAGGCATGACCATCGCCGCTTATGCCACGGGAGTTGAGCAGGCGTACATCTACATCAACGCAGAGGCCGAGCTTTCCGCTCAGCGAATGCAGCACGCGCTCGACCAAGCGCGGGGAGCGGATCTGCTGGGAGAGAGTATTCTCGGAACCGGCTACGGTCTCAACGTAGAGATACGAAGAGGCGCCGGAGGATACGTTTGCGGTGAGGAGACAACGCTCCTGAATACGATGGAGGGGTACCGTCGTGAACCGCGACCACGACCCCCGTTCCCGACGGAATCGGGACTTTGGGCGATGCCGACGGTAATCAACAACCCCGAGACGCTTTGCAGTGTCTCGTTCATCCTGGCTAACGGAGCGGACGAGTTCAAGAAGATAGGAAGTGATGTCGCGTCCGGGACGAAGATAGTCAGCCTAAGCGGTGCGGTACATAGGGCCGGCGTCGTGGAAGTGCCGATGGGAACGACGTTGCGGCAGATCGTCTACGACATCGGCGGCGGAACGCTGGAGGGCCGCGACCTCATCGGCCTCGCGGTTGGTGGGCCGTCCAGCGGCGTTTTCCCGCCGTCAATGCTCGACACGCCGATTGCGCCGGGCCAGCTTCACGAAGCGGGCGTGATGCTCGGCGCGGGCGGGGTTATCGTGCTGGACGACAGGACGACGATTCCGGCGGTCGTTCGGAGCCTTGCGGCATACAACGCCGACGAGTCGTGCGGCAAGTGTACGCCATGCAGGGAGGGAACTCCTCGCATGGTGGATGCGCTTGATCGACTCATCGAAGGCAAGGGTTCGTCCGGGGACATAGACGAACTGCTGGAACTGGCCGAGGTCGTAGGAGCCGCGTCGCTGTGCGGACTGGGACAGGCGGCGGGAGGGCCTATCACGAGCGTTATGCATTTCTTCAAAGAGGAAATGTTTGCTCTTGCAGAGTAGAATTGACGGGAAATCGCGCGAGAGGCGGACGAGGGGCTGGGTATGGCCATAACGCTGAATATCAATGACCGAGCCGTTGAGGTGCCGGAAGGCTCCTCGGTGCTGGACGCCATCAACACATCGGGGACATACATTCCTCAGTTGTGTAAAGATCCGGATATGAAAGCCATTGGTGCGTGCCGGACGTGCCTCGTGGAGATTGACGGCGTGCGTGGTTTTCCGGCCTCGTGCGGAGTCCCCGCGACGGACGGAATGCGCGTTTCCACGGAGGGTTCGCAGGTACGCGACCTACGCGGAAACGTCCTCCAACTCACCCAGTCAATGATGGGGACGAACGGTAGCTCATCCAAAGACCACCGTGAGTTGGACATTGCGCTGAAGCATCACGAGGTTGAGCAGTCCCGATGGCAGGGACGAGACCGTGAGCCTGTCGACGCGAGCAACCCGATCTTCAACATCGCCATGGACGACTGCATCCTGTGCGGGCGGTGCGCGCAGGCGTGTCAGGACGGGCACCAGTTCATCGGCGCTATCGACTTTCTCGGCACGGGTACGGGAAGCCGCATCGGCACGTTCATGGACCGCCCTCTGCTGGAGTCGGTGTGTACAACGTGCGGCCAGTGCCTCTCGGTCTGTCCGACAGGCGCGATTGACGTGAAGGTACCCACATCCAACGTTGCAAGGACGGTCACGACGACGTGCCCGTACTGCGGTGTCGGGTGCGGCATCAAGGCTCAGGTGGACGAGAACGAGCGGATCATGGCCATGCTCGACGATCCCGACAACCAGTCTAGCGTCGGGATGCTTTGTGTGAAGGGACGCTTCGGGTACACGTTCGTTCACCATCAGGACCGTCTGGCGACACCGCTCATCAGGAAGAACGGTGAGTTCGTGGAGGCATCGTGGGACGAGGCGCTGGACTACGTCGCCGAGCGTCTCGCGCAGTACAACGGCGACCAGTTCGCGACGCTTGCATCGGCTAAGGCGACCAACGAGGACGGGTACATACAGCAGAAGTTCGCCCGCCTGCTGATGAAGACGAACAACATCGACCATTGCACCCGTCTATGTCACTCTCCGTCGGTCGAGGCGATGCTCACCTCGCTCGGCAGCGGGGCAACGAGCAACTCGTACATCGACTACGAAGAGGCGGGGTGCATCGTCATCACCGGCTCCGACGCCAACTCGAACCACCCGGTCGCGGCTTCGCGGATGCGTCGCGCCGTGGTCGAGCGGGGGGCGAAGCTGATCGTCATCAACCCGCGCAGAATCGAGATGTGCGACTTCGCCGATCTCTGGCTAAGGCCGAGACCGGGGACGGACGTGGCGCTGTACAACGGCATGGCAAAGGTCATTCTGGACGAGGGGCTGGCGGATACCGGCTTCATCAACGACCGCACCGAGCAGTTCGGGGAGTGGCGGGAGGTCGTCGACAAGTACGATCTCGAAACGGTCGAGAAGATCACGGGCGTTCCGGCCCGGGACATAGCCGAGGCGGCCAGAATCTACGCCGATCCCCCCTTCAGCGGTTCCTGCCTCGTCTGGGGAATGGGCATCACCCAGCATACGAACGGCACGGCCAACGCGCACGCCCTCTTGAACCTCGCCCTCGTCTCCGGTCAGCTCGGAAGGCCGGGATCCGGCATATCCCCTCTGCGCGGGCAGAACAACGTGCAGGGCTGCGGCGACGCGGGGTGTGTCCCCAACTCCTTCCCGGGCTACCAAACGTTGACCGAAGACACCGTGCTGAAGTTCAGCGACGCATGGGGGAACGAGCCGCTGAATGCGGTCCAGGGAATGGTCGTGACGGAAATGGTCGAAGAAGCCATACGCGGAAACCTCAAGGCGATGTATGTCACTGGAGAGAACCCGCTGTTGAGCGAGCCCGACCTGCACCACGCCGAAGAGGCGTTCAAGAACCTCGAATTCCTCGTTGTCCAGGACATCTTCATGCACGAGACGGCGGAGATCGCGGATGTCGTGCTTCCGGCCACGACGTTCGCCGAGAAGGATGGCACGTTCACGAACAGCGAGCGCCGCGTGCAGCGCGTTCGGAAGGTCATAGAGCCTGTGGGGAGCAGCCGTCCTGATTGGGACATCATCTGCGACCTTGGGCGAAGGCTGAGCGCGAAGAGGGGTCTCGGTCTTGAATCGGAGTTCGACTATAGCCACCCGTCCGAGATTTGGGACGAGTTGGCGGGGCTAGCGCCCATCATAGCCGGCATCTCGTACGAGCGTCTCGACGCTGAGGGAGGCATCCAGTGGCCGTGTCCAACGCCCGATCATCCGGGGACGCGGTACCTCTACGAGACCGACTTCCCGCGGGGGCCGCGGGCGAAGTTCGTGCCGTTCGAGCAGGGGCCCGCCGCGGAGGAGATGCCCTCGGAGCGATTCCCGCTCATCCTCAACACCGGCCGCGTCCTGTACCACTGGCACGGGGGTACGATTACCACCCGGGCAGACGGCCTGCTCGCCCGGATGCCTGAGTTGCAGATACACATCAGCGCCGAGGATGGCAAGAAGTACGGCGTGGAGGACGGCGAGTGGACCCGTGTGAGATCGCGGCGGGGCGACCTCGAAGGTCGGGCGCTCTACACCGAGAAGATGCGGGCCGGAGAGGTCTTCGTTCCGTTCGTCAAGCTCAAGGACCACGCGGCCAATTTCCTGACGAACTCGGCGTACGATCCCAACTCGAAGATCCCGGAGTTCAAGGTGTGCGCCGTGCGAATCGAGCGGCCCGATGCGGACGGCGGTTCACGGCGCAGGCGCACCGAGGCGGGCATCCCCATAGGGTAGAAACAGGCGCATGACCACCATCGGACAGATGCCCAAACCGGAGGCCGAGAGGTTCCGGGAAGACCGGAAACTGCTGCTCGTTCCCCTACTCATCCCGTTCCCCGGCCTGCCGGAGGAGGGGCAGCGTATTCTCGACAGGTACTGGTCGGAGGTCAGGGACCAGATCGAGAACATGGAGCGGCGTCTCGGAACCATCAAGCACGTCTACCACGAGGCGATTGACTCCAGCGACGACGGGGGTCTCAAGACGCTCGACGACATGAACCCGGCGATCAGCGGCTTCGTGCGCACGCTCTGCCGTTCGGGGGCGACCATGGAGGCGACCGAAGACAGGGCGCTGTTGGAAGAGAGTACCGATTGGCAGCGCTGCCTGACCATCGGCCTCATGAGCGAGAAGGTTCTCAAGCTGGCGTCGGACGGGTACCAGGAGTCCACGAAGCTGCGCTACGAGCACATCGCCCGGCGAATCGACACGACTCTCAGCGAAAATGAGATCGGTGCGCTCTTCATCGGACAGGACCACCGCATTCAGTTCCCAACGGACGTGCAGGTCTTCTACGTCTCGCCGCCGAGCCTGGACGAGTACCGCCGCTGGGTCGAGGAGCAGATGCGGGCAAGCGCGCCGCCTACGGGCAGCGAACAGGACGCTTAGCTCTGCTCGCGCTTGCCTTGCGTCAGGCGCTCCAGCCACTTGACGAAATCGTCGATAACCTCCTGCCAGATCTCGTGCGCCATGCCCTCGTATTCGTGATATTCGGGAGAATAGCCCCACTGTCGCAGAAAGTCGATTGATGCCCTGCCCGCCTCTATCGGAGCTATCATGTCGCGTGTGCCGTGAGCTACGAAGACCGGGTGGTCGCGGGTCTCAGGCAGACGTGGAATGATGAGGTTGGGACTCTTCACCGTCGAGCTTAGCGCGAAGAGTCCGGCGAATTTCTCAGGACGGGGAATGCCCATCTGATAGGTCATCATCCCACCCTGCGAGAAGCCTCCCAAGATGAGCAGGTCTTGGCGTACTCGGTAGGCCGCTTCCACTGCTCCAAGGAAGTCCATGAACCTTTCTTCGGAGGCCATAGCTTCCTCGTCGTACGTACTGCCGTATAGGTTGGCCCATGCGTATCCGGTCTGGCCCATGCCAAGGTCGAATGCCGTCGGCGCGTTGGGACAAACATACAGGTATTCCGTGCGGCTGATGGCGGGGGTCAGATTCGCGAGGTCGGACATGTTTGACCCGTAGCCATGCAGGAGGAAGATGACCGGGTACTTCCGGTCGGGGTCATATTCGTCGGGCTCGACGATCAGGCTCCGCAGGCTTGGGGTATCAAACTGCTTTGCTTCCACGATTCCTCCGAGTTCTGTCAATTGGGTTCCGGATTCCCGCCTTCGCGGGAATGACGGCGTGAGGGTGCGGGAATGACGGTGTGTACACGATCACCGTCCGCGCGCCAAGCGGTTGATGAGGTATTGCGGCAGGTTGTGTTTCGTCATCCGTTCCTGGGTGGCGGCGATGTCGTACTCGGCGCGATAGTGGGTGATCGTTTGCTCTTCAGAATCGAAGAGTGCGTAGCTGGCGGTGGGCAGGCCGTCTCGCGGCTGGCCTACGCTGCCGGGATTGATGATGAGCTGTGCGTCCATTAACCGTATAGGCAGATCGACGGGGAAATCGAAGAACTGGGCGGTCTTGCCATCCGGCGCGCAGAGGAAGGGGACGTGGGAGTGTCCGACCAGGCACCGTTTCGTGTCGAAGCGTGAGAAGCTGGCCGTGGCAGCGGCTGCCGTGATGACGTATTCCCACACCGGATCTCTGGGGCTACCGTGTACGAGCGTGAAGTCGTGCACTTCGAGGCGAAGGGGCAGTTGGCCTAGAAAGTCGTCATATTCGCTTGTCAATTGAGCCATCGTCCACCGGGCGGCGAGGGCGGCGTGCAAGTTGAATTTTTCAAGCCCGATTTTGCCGACGGCGGCCAGATCGTGGTTTCCCGCAATGGCGATGTGGTCGTACTCCCGCAGCAGGTCGATACACGCAGTAGGATCGGGGCCGTATCCGACGAGGTCTCCCAAGGACCAAATCTGATCGAAGCCCTCCGTGTCGTTGGCATGCGCGATCACGCTTCGGAACGCTTCGATATTCGAGTGAACGTCGGAAACTATGAGCGCGCGCAAATGCTCGCCTACGGCAAGGGTGGTACAACCATGATACACCGATGAGAGCCAGCCCGAAGGCGGAACAAGGTCCTTAACTTCCGCAATCCGACCCGTTTGGCCTGAGTCTGCGTGGTGCTTCCGACGGCTGCTCTAGGTATAATCGTAGGCGCAACATTCCGTGGAAAGCAAAAACGGCATCCGCCTCTACCCTCCCCTCTTGGAAGCTCAGTTAATTTCAATAAGCCCCGAAGAGACCCGTGCCATCGGGCGTATCGTGGGCGAGCACGCGGTGGCGGGCGACGTGGTGCTGCTAACAGGCGAGCTCGGCGCCGGCAAGACGTGCCTGACTCAGGGCATCCTGCACGGGCTTGGGTCCGATGAGCTCGCTCGCAGTCCTACGTTCGTTCTCATCTCGGAGCATCGCGGGCGGATGCCCTTGTACCACATGGACCTGTATCGCGTCGGCTTCGTAGAGCAGACCGAGGAGCTCGGAATCGAGGAGTACCTTGAGGGGGACGGGCTTACGGTCGTGGAGTGGGCGGACAACGTTCCCGGCATCTTTCCCGATGATTCGCTGCGCATTCATATCGAACTCGTCTCGGAGTGCGAGCGCCGTCTGAGTTTCACGGCTGCCACGGACAGGCTTGCAGGTGCGCTTGAGGCAGTCAGCCAGATGACAAGCAGCCATTAGGGGCAGGTATGGAACTCTGCATCGACACGTCGACTCGCTACGCCTCGGTTGGCATATCTGAGGAAGGACGCATAGTGGCCGAGCTGGCCTGGCGCTCGGAGCGCAACCACTCCGTGGAACTTGCGCCGGCACTGCGACGGGTCATGGAGCATGCGGGTACGCGGATGGAAGATCTGACTGCGGTATTCGCGGCGCTGGGGCCGGGCGGTTTCAGCGCGCTGCGCGTCGGCCTGTCGGTCGCCAAGTCGCTCGCGATGGCGCGGAACTTGCCACTGGTGGGAGTCAATACACTCGATATCGAGGCGGTGCCGTTTCTTGGGCTTGAAGTCGCATTGGCGACGGTGATCGGGGCGGGACGGTCCAAGGTCTATCTCGGCACTTACAACGGTTCGGCATCCCATGAGGGCGACTATCGCGTCGTCGAACGGGAAAGGTTGGAAGAAACGCTTTGTGCGGTTACAATCGTTTGCGGCGAGGAGGCCGGAGTCGTGCGGAACCTCGTGGGCATGGGGATATCCGTCATCGAAACGCCTCCGCCGACCCGGACAGCATCAGCGTTGGCCAAACTCGCATACGAGCGGCTGCGCGCGGGAGAGACGGACGACCCGGACATGCTACAGCCGATCTACATGCACAGCGCGCAGTTTGAGAAGGCCAAACAAGCAAGGGAACGAAGGAAGAAATGAGCAGGACACTCGTGTTACTCAAGCCCGACTCGGTACAGCGGGCACTCGTCGGGGACATCATCGCGCGACTTGAACGTCGCGGCCTCAAGATCGCGGGAATGAAACTGATGCAGGTCTCCAATGAACTCGCCCACCGACATTACGGGGAGCATGAGGGCAAGCCTTTCTTTGCCGATCTCGTTGCGTTCATCACGTCCGGGCCGATTGTGGCCATGGTCCTTGAGGGCGAGAACGCGGTGCAGCTCGTTCGCGCAACGATGGGGAGCACCAACCCGGCCGATTCTCCTCCCGGCTCGATTCGCGGCGATTACGGCATGACGATAGGGATGAATCTCGTGCACGGGTCTGACTCGGACGGGTCGGCGGAGCGAGAGATCGGGCTGTTCTTCTCGCCCGACGAGGTGCTGACCTACGAGCGCGGCATCGACTCGTGGGTTATTGAATCCTGACCGTCTCGACGGCGCCCTGCCAAGCGCCTTCGAGCCGGTAGTAGTCGCGGTCTTCCGCGCGGAAGATGTGCACGATCACGTCGCTGAAGTCGAGGAGCACCCACCCACCGTCCGAGGTGCCCTCACGGTGGTGAAGCCGGGTACCCTTGCCCTTTAGCGCGCCCACGACCTCCTCGACGAGCGTGTTGATCTGTCGAGTTGACTCCGCCGTCATGAGGACGAAGAAGTCGGCGAAGTCGCACACTTCTCGAACGTCCAACATCGTGATGTCGGACGCCATGTGGTCGTCGGCGACTTCGACGACGAGCCGCGCATATTCTGCCGGTTCGAGGATAGGCACACCTCCGAGAGATAGGGACGGCATTATATTAGCCGCGTTTGCGACCGTCAATCGCGGAGCGTGATACCCTAGCGGCGACGCACACATTACGCTGGCGCGAGGTGCATGGATGGATACGCCGCGACTGGTCTACTACAACGACGCGCACCATTTTCACGGCAAGCGAGTCGAGCCGCCCCTGACGATGAGCAAGCTCCGCTGGCCGGTGGACGAGGTGCTGGGCACGGGCGTCGATCTTCTCGTGATGGGCATGGGCTATGGCGACGTCTACTTCCATCAGAGCAAGGTTGGACGGACCATCGGCGAAGCCAAAGACGTCTGGGAGAACTATATCGACTGGCGGATCATGCGGATGGTCGAGGACGCCGCGAAGATGGGCACCGACCAGATCGAGGAAGCGATCTCGTACGCCCGCGCCAACCGACTGAGCTTCTTCCCCAGCCTCAGAATGCAGAGCGGGAACCCGCAGGGAACCCAGCGTTGCGGCTGGCTCAAGTGGAAGCACGGCATCGACGTCTGCCACGGAGGTTCGGAGGGAGACCGCAACTACTGGGCATACGACTATACGAACGAGCTCGTCCACGACGACAAGATCGCCATGATCCGCGAGATGCTGGACGACTATGGTGCAGACGGCATCGAACTCGACTTCATGTTCTTCCCCGCCTACTTCCGTCCACACGAAATCGGCGTGGGCATCCCCGTCCTGAATGAATTCGTGGCGCGAATTCGGCAGACGGCGGATGAGATCGGCGCACGGCAGGGCCGGGAGATTCCCATCATGGCGCGCGTCTTCCACCGGCGGGAGGACAACCTGGGAATCGGGCTGGACGTGGAGACGTGGCTCGCGGACGGGAGTGTGGACATGGTCGTAGGACAGGTCCCGGAATTCTTGATGGACACGGTCCTGCCGGACGGCCAATGGATGGCAGACGCCGCTAACAAGGCGGGGGTCGCGGCCTATATTCGCCCTCCGCGGGCAGTCTACGACGAGCGCACGCTCGACCCGCACATCGAGATGTACCGCGCGCTGTCCCAGACCATCGAGAGGCAGGGTTTCGCGGGGCTGTACCTGGGATATCTGCCGTGGCCCTTCGACGAGAAACAGTACCAAGTGCTCAGAGAAGCGGCGCTACCGCAGTCGATGTCTCGCCGGAACAAGCGGTACGTCCTTCAGCCGAGGGAGTCCCAGGCCCCGTCGACCACGACCGAAGCGCCCCGGCAGCTGCCGATAGACTTGGTAGAAGGCGAAACGGCGACGGTCTCCATACGGATTGCGGACGATATCGCTGCGGCAATCGAGGACCAAGAGATTCGGAGGCCCGTGCTGAACCTGCGGTTCGCCTATTTTTGTATCGAGGACGACATCGTCTTTCGCATCAACGGGACGACGCTGTCGAGGGACGACGCCGAGATTACGGACGAGCGCGCCATGCACATGCCCCGCATTCCCGCGTACCACCGAGGCGAGATCTTCGCTCCGCCGGGGATGTCCGTTCATTGGTTCAGGTGGAGGCTCGACCCGGCGCTCATTAGTCAGGGTGAGAACGTTATCGAGATCGAGTGCAGGGAGTTCGAGAAGCGCGCGGGCTTCACGCGCAACTTGAACGGGGTCGAGGTGTGGGTGCGCTACAAGGAGTTCGAGCGGCCGCAGGGATTGGAAGTACCCAGCATCGCGCCGCGAAGTTGACGACGCCGTACTCGTCTAGGGGTCCGGTTCGGATGGTGACTCCTCCGCTTGCCTTACAGTAAGCACTAGGCCATTCTGCTTTATAATCTCAACCTCCGTCCCCTCCTCTACCGGTTGCTCGTCAGATGTGACGGCAGTCCATTCCTCTCCGGCGAGGGTCACCGTACCTTTGGGAGAGAGGGTAGTGGCAGCAACGGCTATCAGTCCAATGACCGAATCGGGCGTGGTCGGGGCGGCTGTGCCGGCTGTGCCAGTTTTCTGGGACTTTCGGATGTCTTGCAACACCAGCAACCAGAATGCCAACACGCCAATTGATACGGCGAGTACGAGGTAGAGGTTCACTCGAATCGTGGGCGGATCGAAGGCGGGCGGCTGAAGGTCGGGACGGGTGAAGTCGCCGAACAGGAGCAGGCCGCCAAGGAGGAGACTAACCGCGCCCGCATCTGACCGATAGTACTCGCTAACCATGGCTTGATATCTGCGTCTCGGCGAAGAGCAGCACGGCGGCGAGTACGAGAAGAGCGATACCAACCGCGCTTCCGCGCAGCTTGCCGAGCAGTTCACGATAGCAACAGCCCATAGGACTCAGGTAGCCGAATATCGATCCGGTTGGCTAAAGCGACAAGTGCCCACGAGCAGCCGACGAAATCGATCCTCTATGATTGCGAAAGATCCCGCCACCATGAACATGAAAGCGATGTTGGGATTGGAAATGAAGCCGAGGAAGTGCTCAAGATAGGTCTTCTCGATCTTGAAGAGAGAGATACCGTTGGTGTTTAGCGTTTTCTCGCGGCCATTCAGGTTGACGCTCCATCCATCTAACCGGAAAAGGAGATCTTCGACATCCTGTGCGATGAGATCTACGACGCCTGCGTCGACTGCTTCGTGCGCCGAGTAGGAAACTGCTTTGTCGGCAGTCGCCAGAAGTGCGTCTCTGTTCCTTCCCCGGCGTTCCGCGATCCTGTCAATCAAGAGATCAATGGTGTGGAAGGCGGAAGCGCGGTTCTCAGGCAAGAGTTGCTGACCACCCCCTGCGACCGGGGAAGCTGCCCCGATATTGGTACCCGGACTCATGGCGGCGATGTGCCCGGCGGCGGTGATGAAGGTGCCTGCCGAGGCCGCCCTGGATCCGGGAGGAGATATCAAGACTGCTACAGGAATAGGAGCATCGAGTATGGCATCGACCATGCTCTCGGTGGTCTTCAGGAGGCCGCCGGGGGTGTCCAACTCCACTATGAGCAGCGCCGCCCCCCTTTCCTCTGCCTCCTTAATTGCACGCGACAGAAAGCGTTCGGTCAGAGGCATGATGGGACCGTCGATCTCTATGTAATAGGCCTTCCACGACGCCGCATTTGCCTCATTGTCGAACGCGTTGTACCAGGGTGAATCCGGCAAGTCCGAGGACTAGCATGGCAACGGCGATTGTTCGAGTCATCAGTTCACCTCGACCTGCGAGTCACCAGACATGGGTGACTGCACTACTCACACAGACAGATTCGGACCGTTTCACTTTTCTTCGATGATGCCGTTGTTGGAGGCGTAGATCGCGGCTTCGACCCTGTTTGCAGCACCCGTCTTGTCATAGATGTGGCTGAGGTGACGGGTGACGGTGTTGAGGCTGATGAAAAGCACTTCGCCAATCTCGGGGTTGGTCTTCCCTTGCGCCAAGACACGGAGGACTTCGACCTCGCGCGGGGTCAGGCCGTCCGGGTACTCGACCACGTGAGTCAGTTGTTGCGTAATCGACTTGTGGAGACTTGAGGCCTTGGCGGCGAGAGGTCCCATACCGAGTTCATGGGATATGTCGAGAGCTTCATCAAGTAGAGCCAGCGCTTTGTCAGCCCCACCAGCCTTCCATTTGGACGGCTTCGTTCCGTCGGTGTAGGCGCCGGCAAGGACGGAAGCCCAGCTGTAGGCGTTCCACGCGTATTCCGGCCGGTAGCCCGCGCGCTGGCATAGGTCGGCGGCAGTGGCGAAGTGCGTATCCGCTTCATCAGGACGGCCCGTGAGTCCGGCCAAGAGACCCAAGATGCGATCGACGGCAGTGACGCCGCCGTACACCATGATCCCGGAATGCGGCAGGAGACGCTCGTAGAGGCTTTCGGATGTTGCAACATCCCTCTGGGAGAGGGCGGTAATGGCACGTCCGGCCCGCGCGGACAGGAGGAGGCCAGGGGGCGCTTCGGGGGAGCCGATCACGCGCTCGACGGCCAGTCGACCGATGTCGGAGTAGTCGTCCATGCCGGTGATCTCTGTTATGATCGGCAGGCACAGCGCGGCACAGGTATTGAGGAGTGTGGGGCCGATCTCTCGGTCCTCGATGGCCTCGATGAGTCGCGCAAAGAACGCGTCCCCCTGGTCCTTCATGCCCGCATCGTATTCCAAGACGGCGCGGAAGGCGAGAAGTCGACCATCACGCGGAGTAATGCGGAGTCCGTAATCGCTCAACTCGCGAGCCAGGTCCCAGTCGCCTTCGAGTCGCGCGAGGTCTTCGAGATTGTCGATTGCGCCGGCGATCCGGTAGTCGTCGCGCAGCTTTTCGGCATTGGCGAGACATGCCTCGGCGTAGTGGCGGGCTCGGACGGGCCGGCCGGTGACGAGGAGGATGGTGGCGGCCCAGTTGAGGGCGGTGGACTCCAGATCGGGCCTGCGAACGTGAGCGGCGAGTTCGATGGCGCGGAGGCATTTTTCAAAGCCCTGGGTTAATTCGAGGTAGTATCCGTCGACGCTGCCGGCATCGGCGGAGGCCTGCACTTCCAGAGCTGTGTCACGCTCTCGCCGGGCGATCTCGATGGCGCGCAGGTAGGCGTCGTTGGCCTGCTCGTAATCGCCTCGCTCAAGGGCGGTGGCGCGGATGTACCTTCCCCAGAGCCTGCCCGAACGGTGGGAGTCCGGTCCGGCCAATTCGAGGGCGCGAGAGATCAGGTGCGTAATGCCGGTGATGCCAGTGGTGGCCATGACCGGGTACTCGGCGACCTGCAAAGCCGTCTCTACGTCACCCGCCTTCTCGTAGTAGTCGAAGGCGCGGGTCAGGGTCTCGACGGCGTCCTGCATCTCGTGGCGCTGGGCGGTGGCGACCTGTGCCCTGCCCAACCCGAACAGTATCGACGCAAGTTGGTCGTCGGCAAGAGAATCCCCTTTCGCGACCAAGGCGTGGCGAAAATAGCCAAGCGCCTCTTCGTAAGCGTAGGTGCTGAGCGCCTGCTCGCCCGCCAGTATGAGGTATTTGATGAGCTTCTCGCTTCCGACGAGGGCCTCGGCCTCTGAGAAGTGACGCACGAGCTCGCCGAGTCTCGTGCCGGTCGCGTTATCCTGCATGCGTTCCAGGGACTCAGCGATCCGAGCGTGGAGGCGAATCTTGACGGTCGTGGACAACTCGGCCGCAAGCGACTGCTGGATGATGGCGTGGCCGAAACGGAATTCTCCAGCGGCATCGTCGATCTCCTCGACCAGGGCGGCGGCGATTGCCTCGTCCACGGCGTCCATGATGATGGCGGAATCGCTGGGCAGTCCCATTTCGTCGAAGGTCGCCGCGGGCAGAGCGAGGAGCTGATCGAGGGAAAACTCCCGGCCCATCACCGAGCCGATAGTGAGGACGCGGCTGCACACCTCGCTCAGGCGGTCGAGACGCCTGCCGATTACCTCTCGGACACCTGCGGGGACTCGCTCACGGAGAAGGTTCTCAGCCTCTCCCACGTTCTCATGCAGGACGCCTTCTTGGTACAGAAGGCGGACCAGCTCGGTGACGAAGAACGAGTTGCCCTCGGTGTGGAAGTGGATCAACTCGGCGAGCCGACCGTGCACGTGCGCGCCACAGGTCTCGGCAATGTAGTCGGCAATGTCGTTCGAGGTTAGACCTCGTAGGATGAGCCGATCAAAGTGGTCGAGGCGATTCAGGTCTCCGAGGGCATGTATGAGCGGGTGTCCCCGGGTAATGTCTTCGTCGCGGTACGTCCCTACGATGAGAATTCTCTGGTCGACGATGGAATTCGCGAGGAAGTTGAGGAGCAGGAGGGATGAGGCGTGTGCCCAGTGCAGGTTGTCGAGAACGATGAGCAGTGGTCGGCGCGTCGAAGCCCTAACGAAGAAACTCGAAACGGAATCGAACAGGCGGAATCGGGCCTGCTCCGGGCCTTCGCCCAGTCGCTCATCGGCGTTATCGGGCGCTAGGCCGCGCACCTCGGGAACAATGCCGGATATTTCAAGGGCGCCGTCGCGCATCTCCTCCCGGAGACGGTCGGGTTCGGCGCTCTCGACGTAGGAACGGATAGTCTGGATCCACGACCAGTACGGCGGCGCGCCGGCCTCCTCGTAGCAGCGCCCCCAGAGTACACGGCAACCGCGTTTCTCGGCATAGTCCTCCAGTTCAGCGGCAGTCCGCGTCTTGCCGATGCCCGGTTCACCCGCGATCATTACGACGCGTCCAGACCCAGCCATGGTCGCATCGAGATGGGAACGCACTCTTGCCATCTCCGAGCGTCGCCCCACGAATGGGGTCACGTCGGGCATCTCGCGGCCTCTCCGGGTCTGAATGGTCATGGTTGACTCCGAGCACCTCCAGCAAGGTGGATGGAGTGTAGCAATCCATCAGGCATGAAGGCAACAGGCTGTAAGACACATACGTAATGTATGCAGATAACAATGCGTAAGTATGTTCGCGCCGATTGTTTGACGGATTATTCGGATGGGACGCTACATGATCTTGTCGAGCAGTTCGCCCTCAGTGAGCCAGTAGAAGACGATGTAGGCCCCGGCCAGGATCATGAATGCCGCGCTGACCGGCTGGGTATACGGGAGAATCTTGCGGAGCGCTCCGACCAGTGTGCCCTTGAACAGCGCCATCGTGATCGTCAGCGCGAGAATGACCGTCCCCATGCCCAGTCCGAAGAGAACGAACGAGACAAGCGAATCAACTAGGGTGTTTGTGGCGACTCCGATTCCGAGCACGGCTATGAAGATGGGCAGGGTGCAACTGAGCGACGCGGTCCCATAGCTCAGACCGAAGAGGAAGTAACCCTTAACGCCGACCTTGCTCGGGTCGCCGAATTTGGTGGACGCCTGCTGGGCGATCGAGGTGTAGATCTTGCCGCCGCCGAGGAGCCACCCTCCGACGAACGTGAGGACGATGCCGATGGTGAGTCCGATCCAGGGAATCACGTCGATGACCTGGCGCGCGCCGCCGCCTATGATGAGGCCCGCGATGCCGAACAGGACGATGAAGCCAAGCGTGACGACGGCCCCTATCAGCACCGCCTTGCCGAGCCTCGCAACGACGTTGGTCTGCTGCTCGGTGTCCGTGGTCGAGCCCATGTAGAGCGCCAGATATGCAGGAAGCATGGCGAATCCGCACGGGTTGACACTCGCCACCAGACCTGCGCCGAATGCGAATCCAAGTGGCAGGAGGCTGCTGAACTCTTCGAGTTGCTGGCTTGCGCCCCCGGATACCTTCAGCGCGTTGTCCACCACGGCGGTCGTGCCCGTCCCCGTGATGAGCGCACCGCCGAACGCGACGACCAGCGGCACTATCGCCGCCAGTGCGGGGAGAAGGTAAGTCTTCATCACGTTGGTCCGCTCGGTCGATACTTCGGTGCTCATATTCGACTGGCCTCCCTTGTGTATCGCCTCTTCCGGTTCGTCGGCCCTTCAACGATACCGGTGTATTCTTACCGGACGCTAACCAAAATGTGAAAATACCCTAACGACCTTTTCTCCATTGGGTTCATGGTATCACGCCCTCCGTACGTGGGAAGTAGGCATCTGCAACTCCTTTGGCGCTCGGTACTATACTTAAACGTGACATGGCCCCACACCTCATAAAGCTCCGCTCCCAAAACAACAACGCGTTTGAGCACGCCGAAGCCCTCAGCCGCAGCCGCGCGAAACGCCAGGAGCACCGCAAGTTCTTTGTCGAGGGCGTTCCGACCATCCGGCAGGCACTGACTCACGGATGGAGTATCGACGCCCTGTACTACGCAGGCGACGTCGAACTGTCGAGCTTCGCGCGAAAGGTGCTTGACCGTTCGACCGCCCGCCGACACTTCGAGCTGCCGACGCGGCTGTTCGAGTCCCTCCGCTGGTCGAGGAAGCAGGAAAAGTCGTCCGAGATCATCGCCCTCATCGAGATGCCGCCAGAGAACATTTCGAGGATACCCGTCAAAGAAGACTCGGTGGTCGTCGTGTTCGACCGTCCGTCCGATCACGGCAACCTCGGCACGATCATCCGAACGTGCGAGGCGTTCGGCGCAGCCGGCCTCATCATCACCGGCCACGCCGTCGACCTGTACGATCCGCAAACGGTGCGGGCCAGCATGAGTTCGCTCTTCTCCCTTCCCGTCGTCCGCCTCTCTTCGCATCGTGAGGTGCAAAGCTGGGCGAACGGCATCCGAAAGCAGCACCCGTCCTTCCGGCTGGTCGGCACCTCGGCGCACGGGTCGCACGACATCCGACGGCAGACGTTCGAGCGTCCCCTCGCCCTCGTGATAGGCAACGAGACGCACGGCCTCAGCATGAACTACGCCAAGGTATGCGACGCCATGATTCGGATACCGATGCAAGGGTCCGTGTCCTCGCTCAACGTGGCGTCCGCAACGGCCATCCTCCTCTACGAGGTCGAACGCCAACGCGCGTCGGGCGGCACCTGACCCCTACCGAAGGATTGCGGTCACAATGAGAGAAGAGTATCCTTTGCCGGTGAAAGGACTCATGCCTTGATTCTGCGCATCATTGACTCACCACTGCCCTGGGCCATTGCCGGCGTCGCCATCGGGTTCGCCCTCGGCGTCACGACTTTGTCTTCATGGCTCGTGGTGGCGGGCCTCATCGCCTATCTCGTCTATCTTTGGCTGCACCACGATGCCAGGGAAAGCACGGAGGGCAACTTGGTCGCGGCGGGCCCCGTATTCTTGCTGGCCTGGATTCTGGGCTTTTTTGTAAAAGACCTCGTTTAGTTGGCGGGACGACCGATGAGGCAATTCCCTAGGTGAGTCAGCCTGCCCCCAAGAGTATCTCCCTCTTCGTTACCTGCGTCGTCGACCAGTTCTTCCCCGAGGTCGGAGAGAGCACCGTTCGCGTTCTGCGTCGTCACGGCATCGACGTGGAGTTCGACCCCGACCAGACGTGCTGCGGCCAGCCCGCCTTTAACACCGGCTACTGGAAGGAGGCGCGGCCCCTAGCAGAGCGGTTCCTCGATATGTACGAGGGAGCCGACCACGTCGTCATGCCGTCCGGGTCGTGCGTGAGCATGGTCCGGGTCTTCTACAAGGAACTCTTCTACGATGACCCTGTCCTGCTTCGTCGGGCGTCCGATGTCGGAAACCACGTGTTCGAGCTTTCGGAATTTCTTGTGGACGTCTTGGGCGACGATGGTCCGCCCGAGCCGTCCCCCTCTGACTCGGTTCAGCGCGTCACCTACCACGAGGCCTGCCACCTCAGGCGAGAGTTGGGCGCAACGACCCAGGCCCGCAAGCTCATCAATGGGACTCCCGGCGTCGAGCTAACGGAGATGGAGCAGTCCGAGGTGTGCTGCGGATTCGGCGGAACGTTTGCCGTCAAGTACGCTGACATCTCCGGGGCGATGCTCGATGAGAAGCTCACGCATATCCGCAACTCCGGGGCGGATACCGTCGTGGCCTGCGACGTCACCTGCCTGATGCACATCGGCGGCGGACTCGAAAAGCAGGGCATCCCCGTCCGCCCCATGCACCTCGCCGAGTTGCTGGACAAAGGGACGAGCTAGTCCGGCATGGCCGAGAATCGCACCAAAGAGTTCAAGACCCTCGCCGCCAAAACCCTTGGCGACGACGCCATTCAGAAGAACCTTCGAACCCTCTACAGCGGCTTCAACCAGGGCCGCATCCAGCAGGCCGCCGCAACTCCGGATTGGGAGGAACTGCGCGAGCGCGCTCGACGCATCAAGGCCCACACCATCGAGAACCTTGACCACTACCTGAACATGGCCGCCGAAAACGTCGAAAAGGCCGGCGGCAAGATCTACTTCGCCAAGGACTCGGACGCCGCGACAAAATACGTCCTTGATCTCGCCAAGCGGAAGAGTGTCCGATCCGTAATCAAGGGCAAGTCTATGCTCTCGGAGGAGATGGACCTCAATCACCACCTCGCCAAGCAGGAGATCGAGGCCGTCGAGACCGATCTCGGCGAGTACCTCGTCCAACTTGCGGGGCAGACTCCCTACCACATCATCGGGCCGGCCATTCACATGTCCAAGTCGGACGTGAACGAGTTATTTCACGAGAACCTGGGGACCGACCCGAATGCCGGTGTGGAAGAACTGGCAAGCGCCGCCCGAAACGAACTCCGCGAAAAATTCATACAGGCCGACATGGGCATCACGGGCGCGAATTTCCTTGTGGCGGAAACGGGTACGCTCGTCCTGGTCACGAACGAGGGCAACGGTCGCATGTCGACCTCGATGCCCAAGACCCACGTCGCCATCATGGGCATGGAGAAGATCGTGCCATCCATGGAGGACATGGGAACGTTTCTCCGCCTCCTAATCCGGTCGGCGACGGGCCAGCGCATTTCGAGCTACGTCACCATGGTCACAGGCCCCCGAAGCACGGTCGAGGAGGACGGCCCCGACGAGTTCCATCTCGTCATCGTCGACAACGGACGCTCGAAACTCCTCGCAGACCCCCACCTGCGCGAGGCGCTGTACTGCATCCGCTGCGGCGCGTGCCTGAACGCCTGCCCCGTCTACCGCAAGGTCGGCGGCCATTCGTACGGCTGGGTCTACTCCGGCCCCATCGGCGCGGTCGTCTCTCCCGTGCTTACCAGCGTCCCGGACGCCAAGGACCTTCCTTACGCGTCGAGCCTCTGCGGCGCGTGCAAAGAGGCCTGCCCGGTCAAAATCGATCTGCCTCGTATGCTCCTCTACCTGCGAAGCGAGGTCACTGAAGGCAACACCGATCCTGGCCACAAGAAATCGTCACCGCTTGAAAAGCTCGCAATGAAAGCGTGGAAGGCTTCGGTCAGCAGCCCTGCGATGTTGCGTCTTGCTGGCCTAGCCGGTCGATTCGTCCAAATGCCATTTGTCAGGAAAGGACGGCTGCGCCGGCTGCCCCCGCCTCTGTCCGGGTGGACGCGCCACCGGAGCTTTCCCGCGATATCGTCGTCGTCCTTCCGATCCCGATGGAAGAAGGGTATCAGGCCTTAGGCGAAGATCTCGCCGCACGCCTGGCCAACGCTCGCCTCGAACTCAGCCAAACGAATCCCCCTCCCGCCACAAAGGCCACCATCACCAATACCATCAGCCATCCTGCCTCCGGCGTGGCCCCGACCGCGGCGGGCGCGACCGTTATCTGGGCCACGAACACCTCAGTTCCAAGCTCCTCCGTCTCCACCTCGATGTGGATACTCCAGGGACCCTCCGCTCTGAGAATAAGATTTCCGACGTACTCTTCCTGAGAGAAGGGTGTGTTGAGCGCCCAAACCTGATAGGTGGGGATGTCCTCCGCATCGTGGGCAGTAAGCGTGATCGTGGCATTCCGTACCGGCGACCCGTCAGCGACGGAAGTCGGCACCACGGTGAAGTTGATTTGTCCGACCGCCGGCACCCTCGGCAAGATACGCACAACGACGCGGTAGTTTTCTTGCGTGGCGTCGAGAATCTCGACCGGCTTATCCCGCTCCTGCGCCTCCGCGATTCCCGGCGACAGGAGCGCAGTGAAAGCCAATACGACGAGAGCACCCCACAGCTTTCCTGAGTGGGAAATGCCAATAACAGGAGTGCCAAAGTATCGGGGGCGAACTGATAGAAATTGCTTAATCAATGGACCTTCTGAATTATGGTACGGCCTAGATGCAACGAGTCGCAACTTTGGCACATTTGCCAATCACCCCAGTTTTCGCATCGCCAGTCCGGCCAGCATGTACATGATCACGTAGACGACCACCCGGTACGTCACGGCCGACCCCGGCGGGATGCAGATGAATGACAGCCCCGATAGCCCGCGCTTGCCGATCTCGTGGGCGATACGGATGATCTCGTAGTCCGTGAGCGCAATCGGCTCGACGGCCTCGCCTAGCAGGTCACCGGGCGCAGGACCCGCTCCTCCCATTACGTCCATGTCGAAGTGGGCATACACCGTTTCGGTTCCCCGATAGGCGCGGTCGAGTTCCCCGACCAGTCCCTCAATGCCCAGGCTCGTGCGCACCTCCCACGTCGATATGAACCTCGCCCCTGCCCGCAGGTACTTACGCACAATCTCCTTCTTCTCCAGCATTCCCCGCTCGCCGATCTCCACGAGGTGCTCGGGGAGCATGTTGTCGTGGAACTCGTACATCTTCTCCTTCCAGCTTGCCGACCCTGCGATGCGCGGATCGCCCGTCAGGTGATCGAGCGGCTGCGCGTCCCAGTGCGTGTCGAGGCTGATGCAGCCGACAAACCCGTCCGTCCGCTCCGCAATGGGCTTGGCGATGGCGTACGACCCGCACGGCGAGTTCTGCCCGATCACGACGGGCACGGCACCCGCGTCCAGCGCGTGTCCGACCTTCTCCACCACCGCCGACTGTGCCCGGAGGATCGCCTCCGGGGACTGGTCGTCGAGTATTTCCTGCGGTATGTCGGCGTCGCCGTAATCGACGGTGTTGATGTGCTCGAATACGTCGAGGTCGAAGTCTTGGATGTACCCCGACTGGTACCGGATCGACTGCTGTCGCACGCGCTGGGGCGCGGCGAGCCACTCCCGCCGGTCGACGCCCGCGTACTTCGGGGTCTTCGACGCCACGTAGGGCGCTCCGATGATCACGGCGTCCATGCCTTCCAACTGCTCTCGCCGCTCGGCGTGCGGCAGCCCCATGAACGTCGGCGTCTCCGGCGCGATCATGGGAGCCTTCCACTCGCCCCCGAAGCTGCCCTTCGTAAACTCGTTCCACACCGTGACCTGTTCTTCCCACGTGGGATAGACGAGCGTCGTCATCGGAAATCTCCTTGCTCTGCAAATCTGGGTTGATTATCCCCTACAAGCGTCGCCGTCGGTAGTCCCCCGCTAAAGGGCGCGCGTGCGCGAAGTGGAATGGGTTGGCGGCCTGAGACGGTCGGTAGTACAATCTTGCCGTATGGATACTGATCTCGACGTTGAGTGCAAGGTAGTAAGGCAGGGCGAGCTTGAGGTGGAGGTCGCGTCGGGCGCGATGACACGGCTGGCCGGCGTGTCGCAGGCGCTGGTGGGCGCCGAGGGCATCCATCTTGCGGTCGCCACCATTCCGCCCGGCTGCACTTCCTCGCCTCACTACCACGTAAACTGCGAGTCAGCCATCTACGTGCTGAAGGGCAAGGGGCGGTTCCTCACGGGAAAGCGGCTCGACAACAGCTTGACGATAGGGCCTGGCGACTTCATCTACGTGCCGCCGAACTCGGTGCATCAGCCCGTCAACGACAGCCTGACGGAGCCGATGGAGTTGATCGTGGCGCGCAACGCGCCGGTGGAAATCGTCGTCGAGCACGACCCCTCCGCCGAGTAGCTCCCCTGAGTTCGGACCCGTGACGCGTACAGATCCACGCCCTCACTAGGGGCCTCACAGCGCACCAACGACGGTTGAAGGAGTTAACAGGAAGTGGCAACTGCAATCATTGATATCGGTTCGAGGCGGGAGTTGTTCGTGGACAACTTCCTGGTCGAAAGCCTCAACGGCGCGAGGCTCAAGCTCCAAGAGCCGAGGCCGGGTGGGGTCGCTATCGAGTATGACCAGCCGTGGGAACGCGAGGATGCCGGGTCGCGTTCCTTCTACACCTCCGTAATCAAGGACGACGACATCTACCGCATGTACTACAGGGGCGACATGACCTACTGGTGCTATGCGGAGAGCACAGACGGCATCAACTGGACGAAGCCCAGCCTCGGACTCGTGGAGGTGGAAGGGTCTACCGAGAACAACGCCATCGTCAGGGGCCGGCCTCTCTACCCGTTTGTCGACGGTCGCGCCGGAGTACCCGAGTCCGAGCGGTACAAGGCAAACTCCTTCGAGAGGGGCGGACTGGCCGGCCACGTTTCGTCTGATGGCATTCATTGGAGAAAGATACGCGACGAAGTCATATTGCCTAGGGAATTGGTGAACCATTTCGACGCGAACAGTGTGATGTTCTGGTCCGAGGTGGAGGAACTCTACCTCCTCTACGCCCGTCACATGGAGGGCGGCAGGCGCGCCACGGCGAGGGCGACCTCCGAGGACTTCGTCAACTGGACGGGGCCCACCCTGATGGAGTACAGCAACACAGGCACGACGACTCCGTCCGAACACCTCTACACGAACCAGACTCAATCCTATTTCCGCGCCCCCCACATCTACATCTCACTGCCGGGCCGTATCTTCTTCGCGGACGTACGTCACGTTACCCGGGAAGACGACATCGCCTTTGCCCGCAGTCGTGTGATCACAGATGAGGTGCGGCGGTTCTTCGAATCCGAGCTCGATGAGAGGGCCGGTGGAGCGGGTGATGTGGCGGACGGAGTATTCCTGACGTCCCGGGCCGGCACGACGACGTACGACTTCACGTTCAGAGAGAGTTTCGTCAGGCCGGGCATCGGTCTCAACAACTGGACGACGCGCAACAACTATCCGGCGTGCGGTGTGGTGCAGACGGGTCCTACCGAGATGTCGCTGTACGTGAACCGCAACTACGGCCAGAAGACGGCCTACCTCGAGCGGATGACTCTGCGCCTGGACGGCTTTACATCGCTCAACGCACCCTACGACGGCGGGGAGATGACCACCAGTCCGTTCACGTTCTCAGGCAAGCGGTTGGAGATCAACTACTCCACCAGCGCTGCAGGGAGCATCAGGGTCGAGCTCCAGGACGCTGAGGGAATACCTGTGCCCGGCCATGGGCTAAATGAGTGCCGCGAGCTGATCGGCGATGAGATCGCGCGCTCCGTTGCGTGGGAGGGCGGCTGCTCGGTGAGCGAGCTGGCGGGCAAGCCGGTGCGACTGCGGTTCGTGATGAAGGACGCCGATCTGTACTCTTTTCGCTTTCATTAATAGGGCCGAACCGTACCGACGCTTCAGCTATTCGACTCGTGCTCTCCCTCGTTGCCTTCGGCGTGCGGTGGTATTATGTCCGCCACGATATCGCTCACCGGGGGAAAGACACAGGCCAATGGGAGACCGCATACGTGACAAGACGGCAATCGTGACGGGTGCAGGTTCAGTCGGACCGGGGATCGGCAACGGCAAGGCCGCGGCGATGCTCTTCGCCCGGGAAGGCGCGCGCGTCATGCTCGTCGACTACAACCTTGAAGCCGCCGAGGAGACCAAACGCCTCATTGAGGGCGAGGGCGGCACCTGCTTCACCTCTCAGGCGGACGTGAGCAGCGCCGCAGACTGTAACCGCATCGCCCAAGAGTGCGTCAGCGAGTACGGCGGGATTGACATCCTCCACAACAACGTGGGTATCGAGATTCCCGGCGGCATCCTCGAAATCACCGAGGACGACTGGGATCGCACTCTCGACGTCAACCTCAAGAGCGTCTTCCTCATGTGCCGCGCCGTCGTGCCCCAGATGATCGAGCAGGGGGGCGGCTCCATCGTCAACATCTCGTCCATCAACGGCATACGCACGCTGCCGGCCCTGTCAGGGGCCTACGGCGCGTCGAAGCTCGGCATGGTCGCCCTCACCCGCGAGATCGCCATCGAGTTCGCAGGTCAGGGCATACGGTGCAACGCAATCCTGCCCGGCATGATGCGGACACCGTTCGTCGAGGCTTCCTTGACACAGGCGTGGGGCGGCGATGTCGAAGAGATGATGCAGCTCAGAGACGCGATGATCCCCATCGGCAAGCAGGGCGAATCGTGGGACGTCGCCCATGCAGCGCTCTTCCTCGCTTCGGACGACGCCAAGTACGTCACCGGCGCTTCACTGGTGGTTGACGGCGGCCTTACCGGCGGCGTGCGAACGGCTTCCTAAGGTATAGTCTCTCCCCCGAAAGGAGCCCCAAAACCATGCGACTTCTCTTGATCGGCTGCGAGTACGCGGGCAAGCACACCCTCGGCGTCGAGATCGACAGGTGGTGGTGCGGTCTGACGGGGCAGGAGTTCCGTCCTCCGCCCAGCTTCGCCTTCCACGACCACTTCGTGCTGCCTCACGTCGTCCACGCGGAGGGACACGAGCACCACAAGGAGCTGTCTGAGAGGCAGATGCTCACCCTCAATCCTCACCTGCTGGAGCACTTCCAGCGGTACCAGTTCTTCAACAAGCTCACCAAGGGCTATAAGGACCATCCCGACCTGTTCCTCATGGACTTTTACTACGGCGACGCGGTTTACGCTCCCCTGTACTACGGCTACGGCAAGCCGGGGATGTACGCCGACCGACGCAACATGGCCCGCAGCATCGACGCAGAGGTCAACGAGTTCTACCCCGACATGGTTCTCGTGCTGGTCAAGGCCTCGCCCGACGCCATTCGACAGCGCATGGCCAACAAGCACGAGACGCCGTTCCCCGGTAGACATGAGTTGACCTACTTCAAGGGCGAGGATGCCGAGACCGTTCTGGCCCGCTTCGACGAGGAGTTCGAAAAGTCGCTGATACCGCGCAAGATCGAGATCGACACGACCGACGCGACGGTCGAGGAGTCGCTCGCAGAGTTCGTGCGGCAGGTCAAGCCCTTCATCACCAACGACGACTACCAGCGCATCCTCGGCAACCGGGCTCTGGGTACGGAATAACGACTCCCGCGTCGATGTGATACGCTACTTTCCCCGGAGCGCTCCATGTCCCTTAAACGACAGAAGCCCATCGAGGACATAGACCGGTCATAGCACGGCCATAAGTCCGTCACGTATAATGTAAAGAGAGACCAAACCCGGTGGCCCTGCGTGCAAATCGGAGTAGTATTTCCTCAACTCGAAATCGGCAGCGACCCGGTCGCAATCCGCGACTATGCTCAGGCCGCAGAGTCGCTCGGTTACGACCACCTCCTCGTCTATGACCACGTGCTCGGCGCCAACCGCGAGACCCACGAGTGGCTGCGAGGCCCCTACCGACACCCGGACGCCTTCCATGAGCCGTTCGTGCTGTTCGGATACCTTGCCGGACTGACGCAGAAGATCGAGCTTGTCACGGGCATCCTCATCCTCCCCCAGCGCCAGACCGCTCTCGTCGCCAAGCAGGCGGCTGAGGTCGACGTCCTCTCCGGAGGTCGCCTTCGCCTCGGCATTGGCATTGGCTGGAACAGCGTGGAGTACGAGGCGCTGAACGAGGACTTCACCAACCGGGGCCGTCGCTCCGAAGAGCAGATCGAGGTGATGAGGGCGCTATGGACGAACGACCTCGTCACTTTCAAAGGCCGATGGCACACCATCACCGACGCGGGCATCAATCCCCTGCCCGTCCAGAGGCCCATTCCGATATGGTTCGGCGGATACGACGACCGCGTGCTTCGCCGGATCGGCAGGATCGGCGACGGCTGGATCATCGCGGGCGGAGGCAATGACCCCACACCTGAGGTCACCTCGGCCGTCGACCGGGTAAAGCAGTACACGAGAGACGCCGGACGCGACCCTTCTGCAATGGGGTTTGAGAAGGTCGTCGGCTTCGGAGATTCAACCCTCGGTAAAGGTGTCGAGATCGTCCGCGAATGGGAAGACGTTGGTGTAACCCACCTGTCCCTGAACACGATGAACTCTGGCCTTGCCGCCCCTTCCGACCACATAAACGCAATCCGACGATTCAAAGAAGCCTTGGCAGAGGAGTAGCCTTGTCCGAACTGCTAACAACGCCGCTTCACCGGACGCATGTTTCGATGGGCGCGCGCATGGTCCCCTTCTCCGGCTGGGACATGCCGGTGCAGTATGCCACCATCTTGGAAGAGGTCGACGCCGTCCGCCAGCGCGTGGGCATCTTCGACGTATCCCACATGGGCCGACTCTTCGTGAGCGGGCCGGGGGCCGGGGCGTTCGTGAGCCGGGTATTCAGCGCCGACGTGAGCAGGCTCCGCCCGGGGCGCGCCAAGTACGGCGTGACCTGCAACGAAGAGGGCGGCATCATCGACGACAACATCGTCTACCGCCTCGGCGAGGAGCGCTACCTCTACATCCCGAACGCGGGCAACCGTGAAGCCGTCTCGGCCTGGCTCCACAAGTGGGTCCCCACCGACGGGTCGGTCGTGATCGATGACGCAGCAGACCGGCTCGCCATGATCGCCATTCAAGGCCCTTCGGCAAAATCCACCTTCTCCCGAATAACCGGCTTCGCTCTCGACAAGATTCGCCCCTTCCGGATCGCACCCGTCGACATCGACGGCGAGTCCGTCCTGGCCGCGCGCACCGGGTACACCGGAGAGGACGGCTACGAGATCATGCCGTCATCGGAAAACGTCGTGCCCGTTTGGAATGCTTTGGTCGAAGCCGAAGCCATACCGTGCGGCCTCGCCTCCCGTGACCTGCTCAGACTCGAGGCCGGCCTCCTCCTGCACGGCAACGACATGGATACCTCAATCAACCCCTATGAAGCCGGCCTCGACCGCTTCGTCGATCCCGACCGCGACGACTACATCCCCGGCGAGGCCCTCAGGCGGATCCGCGACGAGGGCACGAATCGCAAGCTCGTCGGCTTCGAGATGGTCGGACGAGGCATCGCCAGGCACGGATACGACATCACCGACGGCGAGAAGGAGATCGGCGAGGTGTCGAGCGGCAGCGTCTCCTTCACGCTTGACAAGAATATCGGCTTCGGCTATGTTCCTACGGATTTTTCGGCGCTTGGGACGCCGCTTTGGATACAAGTCCGGCGCCGCAGCATCGAGGCAGTCGTTACGTCCCTGCCCTTCTACTCGCGGAGAGCATCATGAACTACCCGGACGACCTCAAGTACACCAAAGAGCACGAGTGGCTCCGCGTCGAGTCGGCAACGACCGTCGTGGTCGGCATCACCGAGTATGCCGCCGACGAGCTTGGCGACGTGGTCTTCGTCGAACTGCCGGACACAGGGGCAGAGGTCACGGCGATGGGCGTGTTCGGCGAGATCGAGTCGGTCAAGGCCGTCAGCGAGCTCTACTCTCCGGTGAGCGGCACGGTCGTCGAGCGCAACGAGGAGCTTGACGATACCCCCGAACTGGTCAACGACTCGGCCTACGGCGACGGCTGGATGATCAAGATCGAGCTAAGCGACCCGTCCCAGTTGGACGACCTCATGTCCGCCGCAGACTACGAGCAGTTCCTGGCGTCTCAATAGCTTCCGCCCGAAAGCCCCGGCTTACCACTCTAAATCTACGCAAGGCTCCCACACGCACCAAGACATGCAAGACACCACCGCCACGTCCCACTACTCGCCGAATACCGACACGGACAGAGAGGCGATGCTGGCGGCGATAGGCGTGGAGTCGGCCGCCGATCTCTTCGACGACATACCCGAGGACTTCCGGTTCCCCGCGCTGGATATACCGGCCCCGCTCTCGGAGTTCGAGCTGCGACAGGAGCTCGGCGACCTCGCCGCACAAAATGCAACTCCCGGCGATTTCGCCTGCTTCCTCGGCGCGGGATCGTACCGGCATCACGTCCCCGCAATCGTCCGCGCGCTGGCCTTTCGAGGCGAGTTCCTCACTTCCTACACCCCCTACCAGCCCGAGGTGTCGCAGGGGACGCTTCAGGCGCACTACGAGTTCCAGACGCTTATCTGCCAGTTGACCGGCATGGAAGTCGCCAACGCCGGCATGTACGACGGCGCTACGTCCCTTGCCGAGGCCGCCATGATGGCCGCCCGCATCACCAAGCGCAATCGCATCGTCCTGGCAGAGACCGTCTCCCCCGGCTATCAATCGGTCGTCCGCGCGTACACGCAGGGGCACGACAATCTCCAGGTCGACGTGATCGCCGCGGACGGTTCCGACATACCCGATGACACTGCCTGCGTGGTCGTCCAGCAGCCCGACTTCTTGGGCTACATCCATGACCTCAAAGCAATGGCCTCCCGCGTGCACGAGCTTGGCGCGCTTCTCATCGTCTCCGTGGACCTCGCGTCGCTCGGAATGTTCAAGCCCCCCGGCAGCTACGACGCCGACATAGTCGTCGCCGAGGCCCAGACCCTCGGCGTGTCCCCGTCCTATGGCGGCCCATACGTGGGAGTGCTCGCCTGCAAAGGCGGCAGAGACTTCCTCCGCCAGCTTCCCGGTCGCATCGTCGGCCAGACGGTCGATACCGAGGGACGCACCGGCTACGTGCTCACGCTCCAGACCCGCGAGCAGCACATCCGCCGCGAGCGCGCGACCTCGAATATCTGCACGTCCGTCGGCCTGATAGCCCTCATGTCCGCCGTCTACATGGCAGCCCAGGGCAAGCAGGGCCTCAAGCACACCGCGGAACTCTGCTACCACAAGGCACATTACCTCACGTCACTCATCGAGGACATCCCCGGCTACTCTCTGCCGTTGCAGGGAACCTTCTTCCGCGAGTTCGTCGTTCAATGCCCTCTGCCGCCATCCGAGATCAACCGCAGACTCCTCGATTACAAGATCATCGGCGGTCTGGACGTGAGCGACCGCATCGAAAACGGGATGCTCCTCTGCTGCACCGACGTGAATACTCGCGGGGAGATCGAGGCTCTCGCCTCCGCTCTGGCCGAGATCGGAGCCGACGCCTCATGACCGTCCCCGAGCGCTGGCTGGAAGTGCACAACCGCAAGCTGCTCATGGACCGCAGCGCGCCTGGACGCATAGGCGCGAGCCATGCGAAGCTCGACGTCCCAGAATCCGAACTGCCCGATTCTTCCCTTCTGAGGGAAAACCTCGACATGCCGGAGGTCTCGGAAAGCGAGATCGTCCGCTACTTCTCGCAGTTGAGCCACTACAACTTCTCCATCGACCACAACTTCTATCCGCTCGGGAGTTGTACGATGAAGTACAACCCGAAGATCAACGATGAGATGGCGGCGTTGCCCGGCCTGTCCGAGATACACCCCTTCCAGCCCGAAGAGACGGTGCAGGGCGCCCTCAAGCTCATCTGGCACCTGCAGGAGATACTCGCCGAGGTCATGGGCATGGCCGGAACCAGCGTTTCGCCCAAGGCCGGAGCCGAGAGTGAGTTCGCCGGGATGCTCATGGCGCGCGCCTACCACCTCTCCCGCGGCGATGACAAGCGCAAGAAGGTCCTCATCCCCGACAGCGCGCACGGCACCAATCCCGCCTCTGCCGTCGTTGCCGGGTTCCACGTCGTCTCCCTCCCCACCAACGAAGAGGGCAACACCGACCTCGCGGCACTCGAGGCCGCCGTCGGAGACGACCTGGCGGGCTTCATGCTCACCCAGCCGAGCACCCTCGGCATCTTCGACACCAACCTGTCCGAAGTCATACAGATAGTCCGCGACGCCGGCGGAATCATGTACGGCGACGGCGCGAACCTCAACGCCCTGCTCGGCAAGGTCAAGCTGGGCGAACTTGGCTTCGACGTCGTTCATTCCAACCTACACAAGACCTTCACCCAGCCGCACGGCGGAGGCGGCCCCGGAGCCGGGGCCGTCATGGTCAGCGAACGGCTGCTTCCCTTCCTCCCTGAACCGCACGTCACGCGGACTGAGGACGAGGACGGAGAGTGCTTCTCCCTCTCGACGCCCCCGCAGTCGATCGGCAAGCTCGGCCCCTTCCAGGGCAACTTCGGCGCGCTCGTCCGCGCCTACTCATACATCCGCACTCTCGGCGACGTTGGCGTCTCACAGATAAGCGAGGACGCCGTCATCAACGCCAACTACATCCTGAGCCAGTTGCGCGGCACCTTCGACCTCCCCCAGGACCGTCATTGCAAGCACGAGGTGGTCTTCTCCGCCAAGAACCTCAAGGACAAATTCGGCGTCTCGGGCAAGGACGTCTGCAAGAGGCTCATCGACTACGGCATCCACCCGCCGACGATGTACTTCCCTCTGCCCGACGTGGTCGAGGAGTCGCTCCTCATCGAGCCGACCGAGACGGAGAGCAAGGAGACCCTTGACCAGTTCATCGAGGTCATGAAGCTCATCGCGAAGGAGGCGGAGGAAGACCCCGACCTGCTGCTCAACGCCCCGCACAACACGCCCAACACCCGCCTCGACGAGGCTCTCGCCGCCCGCAGGCCGGTCCTGCGGTGGAGCAAAGACGCCTAGCGCCGTTTCAGATTTATCCCCTCTCCCGTTCGCGGGAGAGGGCTAGGGTGAGGGTTGAGCCCCCAGCGTCGCTCCCCCGTCAACCAGCAGGATCTGCCCCCGGATCATCTCAGCTTCCGGCGAACAGAGGAACCCCACGGCGTTGGCGATGTCCTCCACGGTGACCATCCGCCCCGTCACCGTTTTCTCCCCGTCTGCCAGCATCCGGTCCCTGTCCTTGAAAGCGCTGAGCGCGTCCGTATCGACGTAGCCGCCCGACACGGCGTTCACCGAGATGTTCTTCGATGCCAACTCGACGGCCAGATACCGCGTGATAGCCTCCAAGGCCGCCTTGGACGTCCCGACCGCGAAGTAGTTGGGCAGAACGTTGCGAGACCCCTCGCTCGTGATGTTCACGATGTGCCCGCCATCCGGCATCAGTCGAGACGCCTCGATGGAGCACATCCACGCCGCCTTGGCGTTGATGTCCATCGTCCAGTTCCAGTGCTTCTCACCAAGTTCGGTGGCGGCGACGTTCACCCCGGAAGCGGCGTTGTTGACCAGCACGTCGAGTCTGCCGTACTCCGCCTCCACCGTCTCGAAGAGACCGCGTATCTTCTCCACGTCTCCCAGGTGCGCCCGCGCCTTCACGCAGCGCACGCCGAGCGCCTCGATCTCCTCCTGCGCAGCATTCGCCGACGTGTGGCTGCGGAGGTAGTTGAAGGCGATGTCCGCGCCACGCCTCGCGAAGTGGAGCGCGATGGCCTTCCCGATGCCGCGCGACCCGCCCGTGACCAGGACGACCTTGCCCGCGAACTCCTTGCCTGTGCCCATGGCGCGCCTATACGGCTAGGCCGCCGTCCACCGAGATCACCTGCCCGGTTATGTACTTCGAGGTCGGTAGAGCGAGGAACGCTGCCACGTGCGCCACGTCGTCGAGGTCGCCGAACCGGCCCATGGGCGTCCGTTCCTTCCAGTAGTCCTTCATCTCCTCGGTCAACACCGAGGTCGTCTCGGTCTCGAAGTAGCCGGGCGTCACCACGTTGGCGGTGACGTTGCGACTGGCAACCTCTTTGGCCAGCGCCTTCGTGAAGCCGATGATCGCTGCTTTCGAGGCGGTGTAGTTCGTCTGGGTCGGATTCCCCCGCAGCCCAACGATAGACCCGATATTGATGACCCGTCCCCATCGCTTCGACATCATCTTCCGAACCGCCGCGCGAGTGCAGTAGAACGTGCCGTTCAGGTTGACGTCTATGACCCTATGCCATGAATCGTCGGACATCCGAATCAGGTGACGGTCGTCGATGATGCCGGCGTTGTTCACCAGGATATCGACGTTCCCCCATCGTCCCTCCACTTCCTTGAACATCGCCTTGACCTGGTCGACATCGGAAACGTCGGCCTGCACCGCGAACGCCTCGGCGCCGCTGCCGGTGAGCGTCTCCACCACCTCGCTCGCGGCGTCCGGCGACGAGTTGTAGTTGACTGCAATCCTCGCGCCCTTCTCGGCCAGCCGAATGGCGATCTGCCTTCCTATCCCCTTCGAGGCGCCGGTCACGAGGGCGCTCTTTCCTTCCAGTTCGTTCGTCTTCACTTGACCTCCGTTACGTACGATCCCATTACTCTTCCACGCCGGCCCTGCTGCGCACTTCCGCAAGCGCCTCGCTGAGCTTGGAAACGAAGCCGACCCTGTGCCAGTTCTTCGCCTGCTCGATTGCGCGCTTGACCTCCTCACGCTTCCCTCGACCGTGTCCGATTACGCTCACGCCTTTGACTCCAAGCAGTGGGCCGCCCCCGTGCGTGCTGACAACGTTCGACTTCTCGAACAGTTCCTGGGTCAGGGACTCGATCTCTGCCTCCGGCAGGGTGCCGGCTAGGCGCTCACGAACAACGTCGATGGCCGCTTGACCGATCCCCTCGGTGAGCTTCATAACGACATTCCCGACAAATCCGTCCGCGATTACCACGTCGATGCCGCCACGAGCCAGCTCGTTCGGCTCGACGTTGCCGACGAAGTTCAGGCCGCTCTTCGCGAACAGCTCCGAAGTCTCCCTCACCTGCCTGTTGCCCTTTCCGAACTCCGCGCCCACGCTCAGAAGACCGACGCGCGGACTCTCCACGTTCCAAAAGACTCGCGCCCACATTTCGCCGATGACCGCAAAGCTCAGCAGCTGTGACGGACGGCAGTCTACGTTGGTGCCCAGATCCAAAATCGCGGTCCTCGGGGCAAAACCGATAACCGGCCCGCCAAGCGCCGGACGCTCGATCCCCTCCATCATGCCCAGCACGACCGCCGCCGTTGCCATCGCCGCCCCGGTCGAACCCATCGTCACTGCCCCGTCGGCCATGCCCTTTCTCACAAGCCCCGTCGCCACCACAATCGACGCCTTCGGCTTCTGACGGAGCGCCAATGCCGGCTGCTCGCCCTCGGAGATGACACCCTCCGACGGCACCGGCATGATGGGCAGCCTGCTTGTGTCGTACTTCGCCAGTTCCGCCTGCAGGACCTGTGGATCGCCCACGAGTCCGATCTGCACGTCGCCCTGCTTGGCCGCCTCGATCGCTCCAGCAACGACCTCCGTCGGCGCGTGGTCGCCGCCCATTGCGTCAACGGCAATCCTTACCATACTGTTTGCTTGAGTCAATGCTCGCCCCTATTCCTCTCGATTATTCGATACCACGACCGTTGCGTTTCCGGTGATGGCCGTGTCGCCCTTGTCGGTCCGTATGCCGACGGAGCACGTGATCCTCGCCCCATCCTCAACCTCACGAACGCGCGATACCTCCCCGTGCGCCGTCACCGTGTCGCCCGGCTTCACCGGAGAACGAAAGCGTATCTTCAACTGCCCGGTATTCGTCCAGTCGGCGGCGAACTCAGCGGCCATCAATTCCGAGAGCATCGCCGCTATCATCATGCCATGCGCTATCGTCCCTCCGAACCTCGTAGCCCGCGCGAACTCTTCATCGATATGAATCGGGTTGAAGTCCCCCGACGCCTCCGCATACGCGGAGATATTCGTCTGCTCCACCGTGCGTGTTATCGACCGCAGTTCGGCGCCAACTTCCATCATGCCGGCACCAGTATCGTGCTCTTGGCGGTCATCACCTGCCTGTCATTCCGATCGCGGACATCCATTCCGACGGCCAAGAGCCGGTAGCCCGCCTTCACCGCGTTTTGCGAGATAACCGCCTTGCAATTCAGTTCCTCGCCGGTAGCCACCGCTCCAAGAAACGCCATCTCCTGCCCGACGTGAATCGTCCCTTCCGGTATTCCCAGGTCGTCCAGCACGCCGCGCAGGGCAAACGTCGCGACCGCCATCGGCGGGACCGTCGGCGACTCTTCAGCCGGGTCGAACACGCCCGACTCGTCCCTGACCGCCGAAGCGTACTTTCCCACACCTTCGCGCCCGAGCGGAAACGTCCGGTCGGATATGGTATCCCCCACAGCAAGCGCCGCATAATCACGAGGCATGAATTCCTCACCGCCCAATGCAAGTCGGACGATTATAGAGCGCAGCCGCCGTCCGTGCAATTCGGCCACTAATCCTGTAATGGTCAACGCGAACGGACATCCGTATAATCCTGTCCAACTCCTTATAATCAGGTGCCGAACATGACAACACTTTCAGAGGCCGTCTCCCAAGTCCCCGGCGTGGTGGGTGTGGCCGCGCGACACCTCGAGACGGGGAAGATCATCGAGCACAACGCCGACACGGTCTTCTTCACCGCGAGCACCTTCAAGGTGCCCATACTGGCGGAACTCTATCGACAGGTCGACGCGGGCATACTCGATCTCTCGCAGCGTGTCGAGCTAACCGACGTCCTCCGCGTACCCGGCTCCGGCGTCTTGAGAGAGCTTGGCAACGGCTTAGCCCCGAACTTGCACGATCTCGCGATGCTGATGATTATCGTGAGCGACAACCTCGCCACCGACATCCTATACCACACCATCGGCAAGGACAGTCTCAACCGCACAATGGCCGATCTCGGTCTGAGCAAGACCAAGCTGCCGATGTCGTGTCGCGATCTTCTCTTCAGCCTGGCGGGACTCACCGTAAGCGAGTCGCTGGACGACTTCTGGGAGGTCTCCGACCGGGTGGAGCAGGGCTATCGCGGGCTGTCGCCCGACTGCGACGCCCTGGACGAGGAGAAATCCGACGTCTCCTCGCCCGCCGACATGGTGCGCCTGCTGGAAATCGTCCACAACGGCGACTTTCTGTCGGAGGAGTCGCGGGACGGAATGCTCCATATTCTCAAGCGCCAGAAGCTCAGGAGCATCATCCCATACTACCTGCCACCCGACGTTATCGCGGCCCACAAGACGGGAGGCGTCTACAGCGTCCGCTGCGACGTGGGAATCGTGTGGGGACCGAGTGGGCCGTACGCCGTGGCAATCATGGCAAAGCGGATAACAGACAGCATCGATCTCGACCCCAAGCTCGCGCGAATCTCCCGGATCATATTCGACGAGATGGCGGGCTAGACGAGGACCTTGATCCCGATCTCGTTTCCCGTCTCGTCGACAACCGTTTTCCCATCGTCGACGAACCCCTTGCGGACGTAGCCGAGTCCGACGTTCGCTCCGGTGTGCGGCAGGCACGCCACGGACGTAATGATCCCCATCCGCTTGCCGGAGTGCGTTAGGAAAGAGCCCGGCGCAGGGCCGTCACCTTCCCATCGAAGGCCGACGAGGTACTTGCTGACTTTCTTATAGGTCTGGAGCCGGGCGATCACCTCTTGCCCGATGTAACAGCCCTTCGAGAAGCTCACATGATGGACGAGGTTGGCCTCGTGCGGGTTGTAGTCCTCGGTCAACTCTTTGCCGAAAGCGGGGATGCCGCGTTGGACGCGGAGCGCCTCGACCACGTCCGCACGAGCGGGTATCGCGCCCATGTCGGTGAGAACCCCGAACAGGCTATCCCTGTGCTCGGCGTCGACGACGATGTCGAATGAAGGCGGCCCCAGAAAGTCGCTGCGATACACCTCGGCAGCCACACCGGAAATCTGCGCGCTCAATCGCCCGAAGGTCGTTAACGACGACGCTTGGCCGTCCGTCAACCCGTCTAAGAACGCCGTCGAGCCGAGACCGGTGAGCGAGAGCATAGCCGTTTCGCGTGTCACGTCCTCTACAGTTACGTCCTCGACAAAGGTATAAAAGTCAATCCACTCCACCACCCGCTGCTGATTGCCCGGCGAGGTGAACACCATCAGCCGGTCTTCGCGCCGGTGGACGTGGAGCAAGTCGACGATGCGTCCCTTGTTCGTCGTCAGCACGGTGGTAGCGCCGGCGCCGACTTCCAGGGTCGCAAGCTCGTTCGTCGAAAGGCGGTTCAGCAGGTCGAGCGCGTCATCGCCGGTGAGGATCAGTCGTCCGGCGTCGGAACGGTCCAGCACCGCTATGCCCGAGGTCAGGGCGTGGTATTCGGTTTCTGCGGTCAACGGCCCGTCGAGGAGAACTTCGGCATTGAGATTTGCTACAGGCCCCATATCCCGAAGGATAGTCCTCAGTGGGCAAGGCGTCAACCGGACTGACGGCGCAACATAGCCAAGCCAAAGCGGTTGATACACAAACCGGACGATACTATCATTAGATTTGCCAGCCGGTTCGCTCGGGGCGGCTAACACCTCCGCGCGAACGACGTTTAAGACAATCAAGGGCCTTTTCCCTCCATTTGGAACTATTGCAAACGTATACACCTCTCACTAAGCACCCGACGATCTCCTGCATGTTTTCGTAACATGAAGAATCTCTCGCTAACAAGGGTCATCGTCCGGCGCATCGCCGACGACTGGAAGCTCCTGCTGACGGTGTTCATTGGCATCGTGATTGCCACGACCATCGGCGCGGGCACCCCAATCTACCTCGAATCCCTCGACCAGCTTTCGTTCAACGCGGCCCTTGACCGCATCGACGAGCCGAAGATCGACGTCTTCGGCGCGGAAGTCGTGGCGACCGAGAAAGCGCTCAGGCACGCCGATCAGGTCGTCACGGACGCCATTGAAGAGTACATCGCGGACGTGTACGACGGCCATGAGCAGTTCATCAAGAGCCGTGTCGCCATCATAGGGACGCCGGACATACCCTTGCCTGAAGGCACCGGCGAGGGCATCTACGTCTCGCGTGGATACCTCCAGCACCTCTCGAACCTGCCGTCCCACGTCAAGTTCGTCGAGGGGGAAATGGCGTCCGGAACGATTGACACCACCCCGTTCGGAGCGCTGATCGAGGCCGTCGTTTCGTCGGAAATGGCCGAGCGCTTCCAGCTTGAAGTTGACGACGAGGTCATCCTCGCCACCGATCTCCTGGCTCAGAGAGCCGTATCGACCGCTGCCAGCGAGGAACAGGACGACGACGAACTCGCGGAGCTTCTCGATTCCACGCCGGCTCCGATACCGGTAGGGCCGCCGGGAATCGGCATCGTCATCACCGGCATCTTCGAACCACTGGACCCGGAAGCTCGCGTGTGGGGATCGAGTGGCGAAGCGCTCAATCCCCCCGTCATCGAAACTCCCGCGCCGTACTTGACGGTCCAGAGACCCGGGGAGACACCCCTGGCGCTCTTCGCCGACGAGACGGCCATGCGCTTCGCCCTGCAGGACCTCGTTGCTGAAACCACCTTCCTCGGACAGGAGACCTACGTCAAGGGCGTGCCGATGCTGGTCAATACGCCGAACAATCTTCTCCCCGTAAGCACGGGGCAGGGCATCATCGCCCGACTGGGATTCCTCGTGTCGCTCACGAATTTCGAGGACAACATCGTGTTCGAGCAGGGCGGAACGGCGAGCACGGAGATCACACAAGGCCCGCGCGGCCCGATGATCGACGCGATCGTGCATCGCGGCGTTTCCCTGCGGACGCAGACCGAGATCGGGGACGAGTTCTACTTCTCGCCCGAACTAGGCCAGCGCGAAATCATCACGGTGCGGGTAGTCGGCTATTACGAAGAGGACGACAAGAACTCGCCGTACTGGCGCTCCACAGGCGCACTGCTGAGCCTCGACCCTCAACGGCAAGACACGCCGTTCCTCGTCCTATCGGAAAATTCCCTCTCAAACATTCCGATCATCGTCGCGCCGGAAGTCATGGCGCAGCTTCTCTCGGACACCTACCCCGGCGCAGTGGTGGGCCCTCAGTGGGTAATCAAAATCGACCCGGAGCGGCTCAAAGAGTGGTCGGCTGCCGAGGCCAGGGAACGATTCAGCGCCTTCTCCGACGCCATTACCTCCGAGCTTCCCGACGCCGACGCCACCACGGAGTTCGTGGAGAACCTCACGGAGTCGGGGCAGCTGCGCAACTTCTACGCCAAGATACCGATGCTGCTCCTGCTCACGGTAATCCTGCTGACCGTGCTGTTCTTCCTCGGCATCCTCGTTTCGTACTTGACGCAGAGCAGGGAGGGCGACTCGTCACTCCTCAAAACTCTCGGAGCGACCCTCGCGCAGCTAACCCGGATCTACACGACCGAAGGTCTGGTCATGGTCGCCATAGCCGTGATCGTGACCCCGTTCCTGGCCTACGGCATGGTCGCCGTTTCGGGAGTGCTTCCCTTCTTCGAGGAGATGAACAGCGGCAACCTGATGCCCATACGTCTTTCCGCCACTCCTTTCATCATCTCACTCGCGGTAGGCTTGCTCTGCCTTGCGATATTCGTGGTGCCCAACGTGCTCAGTGCGCAGGGAGGGGTTCTGCTACGCCGGCTCCAGACGTCCCGCCCGCTTGGACTCCCCTTCCTCCAGCGATACAACCTCGACATCGGCATCCTCGTCTTCGGGGGCCTGATTTACTGGGAGCTTCAGAAGCGTGGACAGTTCGTCTCCAGCGGCTACTTCGAGGAGACGGAGGTCAACGAGGTGCTTCTCGTAGCGCCCGTCCTCTTCCTTATCGTCGTCACGCTGGTGTTCATGCGGTTCTTCCCCATGATCGTCCGATACATCAGCGGCGAGTCGAACCGCATCGTGGATCTGCTGGTGGCGGCATCGGTTATCGCGTCGGTCGTCGGGGTCTACTGGCGCGAACGCGGGAATGAAACGCTTGACTGGCTCTTGCCGGGAGCGGCGGCGGTCGCGGTCCTCATCGCCTACTGGGCGACGAAACGCTACTGGCACGACCGAAAGCGCAGATACGTTGGCCTCGCCGTCCAGGCGCTGCTCGTCGCCGGTTTCGTCGCTCTGCGGCCTCCGGTGTCCGGCGATCTGCTGACCGTTCCGACGTGGGGACTGATAGCAATAGTGCCCGCTCAACTGCTGTTCGTCGTATTCACCGGGCTGAGCCGCGTGACGCCGGTCTGGCTGGAGATCGGACTGCTCCACATGTCGCGCAATCCGCTCCAATACACGTGGCTCATTCTGCTGCTCGTCCTGGCGACCGGCCTCGGTATCCTGGCGACAACGGTCGGCGGCACACTCGAACGCAGCCAGATCGAACGAGTCCTCTTCGAGGAGGGGGCCGATCTGCGGGTGACCGCCTCCCTCCTCGCCCAGGGCGGTGTGCCGGAAGTTCAGCGCAAGTCCCAGGAGCTTGAGGACGTCGAGAACGTGGTACGAGGGCTCCGAGAGCGCGGTACGGCCGGCGGTTCCACCGCGGAGGTACTCGCCGTGGACACGTCGGGGTTCGCCGATGTCGCGTGGTACCGCGACGACTTCTCGGACAGCACCCTGCCTCAGCTGATGGACCGGCTCAACCCGGACGCGCCGACGGGAAGAATACCCCTGCCCGACGACACGAACGGCATTGGCCTGTGGGTAAAGCCCGATCCGTTCATCCCCGGCCTCGATCTGTACGCTCAAATCGAGAACGAGCGGGGTGAGCTCCAGACCGTCATTTTCAACACGCTTCGCACCGACGACTGGCAGTTCATGATCGGCAACATCCCCGACCACGTCAAACCGCCGTTTTCGCTCGTCTCGTTCCACATGTTCGAGCCGGGCGGCGATCCCCAGGCAGGTCTTGACGCGTCTCCCGTGACGCCGGGAACGCTCTACATCGACGACATCATCGCCACGGTAGGTTTTGAGAACGCAGAGCTGGTACTTGACGACTTTGAGGGGGACGATCTCAAATGGGAGGCGATCCTTACGTCGGCGGCATCGACTGAGGTCGTCGAGTTCTCCACGAACGGGGCGCGAAACGGCTCGAAAGCCATTGCATACACGTTCAGCGGGCAGACCACACAGGGGCTGCGAGGCTTCTATCCGACATCCGCTCCGGGACCCCTTCCCGTGGTGATAGACTCGTCCCTCGTTCGAGAAGACCGGCAGGAGGGCAGCACTTTCATCGCCCTGGTCGGCCTGCGCTGGCTCCGCATGAAGGTCGTGGAAGTGGTCGACTTCTTCCCCACACACGATCCGAGCCAGGGCGGACTTATTCTGACCGACTTGAACAGCCTGCTGGATCGCGCCAACGTCCTCCTCAATCACCATCGCATACGAGCCTTGGACCTCTACTACGACCTCAAGCCGGGTTCGCACGAGCGAGTGGGCGAGGCCGTGGTCGAGATACTCGGCCCGCAGGGCGGTTCCGTGCGTGACGGTCAGGGCCGCCTAGAGAGCTTACAGATAAATCCCTTCGTAGCGGCAGGTTGGCGGCCCATGACGATACTCTCTCCGGCAATTGCCGTATTTGCCGCGGCGGTCGGATATGTCACGTATCTCCTGCTCTTTGCCAAGAAGAGCGCAGTCGAGATCGGTTCGCTGAGAACCCTGGGCCTCACCAGAAACCAACTGCTCAGGCTCTTGGGCTTCGAGCATCTGGCGGTGGCCGCGATCGGTCTCGGTCTCGGTACCTGGGCCGGATTCCAGATGAGCCGTCTCACGGTCTCGCCATTGGCGATCACCGAGACCGGGCTACCGGTCACGCCGCCCTTCATCCTCTCGACTGACTGGGCGATCATGGGGACCACCTACGTCGCACTGGGCCTCCTGTTCGTCGCCGCTCTCGTCTTGCTCAACAGGGGTGTCGGCCAGCTCGACCTGCGGGCAATATCACGTTTCGGCGAGTAATATGGAGTGCAAACGCGGGCGTAACCGAACCCAACGATGACGAACAAGAAGACCATAAACGAGCGGCTGAACGCGATAACGTACGGGATAATCGCGACGTGGCAGCTTGTTGCCAAGCGGGCCCTCGCGCACTGGCGGCTCCTGTCGTACGTCGTGATCGGCGTGGTTCTGGCGTCCGCCATCCTTTCGGGCACGGTCATCTACTTCGAGGCTCTGCGCGAGCTGGCCCTCAAGAACTCCCTGGAGAGGCGTACGCAAGAGCAGCTCAACATCACCGTCCGCGCCAGCAGGGGGCCTACCAACAACGAGGAGTACGGCAAGGTCAGTAACGTCATCGTGCCGCTCGTCAACCGGCACGTCTCGTGGATGCTGCGTGACTCTGTCCACGCGGGACGGACTCCCACCTTCTACCTTGGCAGTCCTGGCAGCGAGGAATCCGCCCAGGACGGCGATGACCGCACGTTCTTCGCGTACATCGACGACCTTGAAGAGCGCGTACCCCTGATTGAAGGCACACAGCCCAGCGTTGGCACTGCCGTCGGGCGCGGTCAGCCGCTGGAGTTGGAGGCGCTCGTTCCTCTCCAGGCGATGCAGGAGCTCGGCGCCCGGGTGGGAGACCGTTTCGCCGCGATCCCGACCATCTCCTCGGACATCCCCCACGTCTACGTGACGATCTCCGGCGTGTTCGACTGGGAGGAAGCCAGTGACGCCGAACTGGTCCACTTCACGGAAAAGTCCCTCCAGACGCAAACGATCACGACCGATCTGCGCCTGATGCCGTTCTTCATCTCGCGGCAGTCGTTCCTGGAGGCGCTCGGCCCTTCCATCGGGAGCATGTCCGCGGGCTACTACTGGTACCTCAAGACCGATCCGAGCCTCGTAAACGCCGATAACGCGCAGCTGACCGTCGCCAACATCCAGGTGATGGCCAGCCGCTCCGTCGCCGCGCTCCAGACCGTATCCCAGACGACGGGCCTGGACGACGCCCTCATCGAGTACGACCAGCGCCTGTTCTTCAGCAGGCTGCCGATGTTCATCGTGCTCATTCTCATCGCGTTCGTGATCCTGTACTACGTCGCTACGATGTCGTCGCTCCTCGTCGAGAATCAGCGGTCGGAGGTCGCGCAGTTCCGCAGCCGAGGCTCCGATACGTCGCAGATACTCATGGTCTTCATCTTGGAAGGAGCGACCATAGCCGTCCTCGCGGCAATCGTCGCACCCATCATCGCGGCGTTCACCATCAGCCTGCTCGGCCTCACTCCCGCCTTCTTCGGACTGACGGGCGGAGGGCTGCTGTCGGTCGAGATATCGCCCTCCGCCTATGCCCTGAGCGTACTCGGCGGCGTGCTGGGCTTCGTCGCGCTCCTGATTCCCGCGATTCAGGCGTCGCGCTTCGCAATCACCCAGCAGCGACAGCAGTCGTCCCGACCAAGCGCACTGCCCGTCTTCCAGCGGTACTATCTTGACGTTCTCCTGCTTCTCATCGCCATCTTCCTCTTCCGGCAGCTTACGGAGCAAGGGTCTGTGGTCGCCCGTGACGTCTTCGGGGCCGCCGTGGCTGACGAGCTACTGCTGGCCGTGCCGGGACTCGTGCTCGTCGCGTCGGCGATGGTGCTGCTTAGGCTCTTCCCCCTAGGGATGAACCTCGTCAGCAAGCTCTTCGCCAAGGTCCTGCCGGTGGCGGCCGCCATGACCGTGTGGCAGATGTCCCGTCAGCCGACGCACTACTCCCGTCTCTCACTCCTGCTGATCCTCACCGCCGGGCTAGGCATCTTCGCGTCCAGCTTCGGCACGACCCTCCAGCGCAGCTTCGAGGAGCGCATCCTGCACGTCTCCGGCAGCGACGTGCGGGTCGTGGGCGTGAACAGAACGTCAACGTCCGATGACGAGGCCCCGATGACCGGCGACCGGTTCGCTGAGGAGATCGCGTATGAGCGCATACCCGGCGTCGATACCGCCAGCGCCGTTCTCAAGCGGGCGGGACGCGACCTCACCAGACAGCAGGGCGGCTCCTTCGAGCTGATCGCCCTGAACAGCTCCAACTTCGACAACGTGGCGTGGTTCCGTGACGACTTCACCGACGAGCCGATCGAGGACTTGCTGGCGCGGATACGCCCCGACGAGTCCGTGTACAGGGGTGAAGGAATCGAACTCCCCCCCGATGCGGTTTCCATCGGGGCCAGAATCAGGTCGGACAGGATTCAGCCGACGCTCCAGGTCGTCGCTCGCCTCACGAACGCCATCGACCAGCAGGCGGACTACAGGCTGGGTTTCGTGAGTTCGAGCGACTGGCTCAGTCTCGACGTGCCGCTGGCGGAGCAGGGTCGAGAGGACTTCCTTGCCAACGGCCCGATCAAGCTGAGCGCGCTCTACGTCGAGCAGTCGAATCTCAACGTATCGCTCAAGCCGGGGACGGCCCTCATCGACGACGTTCACGTCACCACGAGCGACGGCAGGCAAGCCCTGCTCGACGGGTTCGACTCCATCGACGCCTGGTCGCTCCTCAAGACCACGGAAAACTCCATCAGCGACGAGCTCAAGCCGTCCTCGGAGGTCTTCGAGAACGTGACTGGCGCGGCGGTGTTCACCTGGGCAAAGGGCGAGCCACTCACCCCGCGAGGCATCTTCGCCGGCGACGACCCCCCGCCCATCAAAGTGCTGGCGAGCGAGGCGTTCCTGAGCAACGAGAACCACCGCGTCGGAGACGAGTTCGAGGTGTCGGTCGACCGCGCGCGGATACCCATGTCCATCGTCGGCTCGGTGGAGCTGTTCCCCACCGTCTCGTCCGACCTGAAACCCTACCTCATCGCCGACATCTCGGCCCTCAACGCCTTCGCTACCAGCGGCGTCGCCGACCAGCCGTTCCTGCCGGAGGACCTGTGGATCTCGTCGTCCACCACAGGCGCGGCGAGAGAGAGCCTGTTGGAGAGTGTCAGTTCCCTCGAGGGCTTCGGCTCGGTCACCGTCCTCGACCGCGAGGAGCGCTTCCGCGCGAAGGACGCCAGCGTCGATCCGCTCGTGGACGCGGGGTGGCGCGCGCTGCTCTTCATCGCCTTCTCCGCCGTCCTCCTGCTGAGCTGCCTCGGGTTCCTCGTCCACGCCTACTCGTCGTTCCGCAGCAGGCAGGTGCAGTTCGCCCTCATGCGGACGACGGGGCTGTCCGGCCGTCAGCTTATGATGATGATGTGGCTGGAGCAGACGGTAATCATCGCCGTCGGACTCGCGCTCGGCACGTGGATGGGGAGCAGGCTCGGCGCGACCATCATGCCGTTCCTCGGCCACGACGACTTCGGCGGCAAGGTCGTTCCGCCGTTCGTGATGGTCATCGACTGGGGCGCGCTTATCATCACCTACGCGGTGATGCTGGTGATCTTCGCCGTCATCACGCTGGCCCTGATCATCCTCATCCGGCGGCTCTCGCTCGCTCGCATCCTCCGCATCGGGGAATTAGGGTAGAGCTTACCGTCCCGTACAGATACCCCCTCTCCCGTTCGCGGGAGAGGGTTGGGGTGAGGGTGACCGTGTGTCACCACAGGCGGCGGACACCGTACCGGTCAAAGAGGGATTCGTTGGAGATGAGAACGAGGTCGCGCGACAGAGCCTGCGCTATGAGCATTCGGTCGAAGGGATCGCGGAGCGGACCGTGAAGCGCTCCGGCGCGCACGGCGTCGTCTACGGTGACGGCCAACTCCTCGAAGTCCTGGCCGGCTATGGCGCCCGTCATGTCGCGGACCAGGGGATCCGCTTCAGGCAGCTTGCCTTTCCGGTGCTTGATCGCGATCTCCCACGCGGCCGCCGCGCTTATCAGGACGTCGTTGTCGTCGTCCGCTATTGCCTGCCCAGCGGCCTGCGACAGCCGCTCGTCATTGGTGACCCACCACAGAAACGCATGGGTATCCAGGAGAAGCCGCATCCGCTACGCGTCCCCCTCCCAGGCTGCCAACTCCTCCTCGGAAAGTGGTTCGAAGAAGCTGTCGGGCACCGTAAACAGTCCCTCCATGGAACCCGGCTTCCGCTTGCCGCGCTTCTTGCAGCGCACGAGCTGGGCCACGGGCTTGCCGTTTCGGGCGATGATGACCTCCTCTCCCGCCTCGACCTGCGCCAGCAGACGCGACAGGTGGGTCTTCGCTTCGTGGACGTTCACCGTTACCATTGCCCGCTCCTTTACGGTCATCTTAGCTAATGGTATGACTAACACGCCGGCTCGTCAAGCAATTCCCGGAAAGGAACCTGTATCAGTTTGGTAGGTGGGAGGGTCACCCTAGCCCTCTCCCTCAAGGGAGAGAGGATTTTCGCGGGCTGATTTGGTTGGTGAATCTCTGAGACAGGCCCCCTACGCCGTCAGGGCGCTCTCGTAGCCGTCGGCGCGGATGCAGCCCACCCAGTGGTTGGGGCTGACCTCACGGAGTTGGGGCATCTCGTCCTTGCACTCCTCGACCATGACGGGGCAGCGAGTGTGGAAGACGCAGCCCTCCGGCGGGGACATCGGACTCGGCAGCTCGCCGTGCAGGGGGATGCGCTCGCGCTGCTCCTCCATGTCGGGGTCGGGGATCGGAATGGCCGAGAGGAGCGCCCTCGTGTAGGGATGGAGGGGGTTGTCGTACAACTCCTGGCGGCTGGCGACCTCGACGATGTGGCCGAGGTACATGACCGCCACCCGGTCGCTGATGTGCCGCACGACGGAGAGGTCGTGGGCGATGAAGAGGTACGTAAGCTGGAGCTTTTCCTTGAGCTCTTCGAGCAGGTTGATGATCTGCGCCTGAATGGAGACGTCGAGCGCCGAGACCGGCTCGTCGCAGACGATGAAGTCGGGGTTCACCGCCAATGCTCGCGCGATGCCGATGCGCTGACGCTGGCCACCCGAGAACTCGTGCGGGTACCTGTCGGCCATGAAGGGATTGAGACCCACCGTCTGGAGGAGCTCCGCCACGCGGTCTTGGTACTCGCCCTTGCTCTCCGTCAGCTTATGCACCGAGAGCGGCTCGCCCACGATGTCGCCGCACGTCATGCGCGGGTTGAGCGAACCGTACGGGTCTTGGAAGATGACCTGCATCTTGCGGCGGATGGGCCTGAGTTCCTTATTGCTGAGGCTGTTCAGCCGCTCCCCGTCATAGAACACGTCGCCGGATGTCTGTCGCTGAAGCTGGAGGATCACCCGGCCCAGCGTCGTCTTGCCGCTGCCGCTCTCGCCGACCAGACCGAGCACCTCGCCCTTGTTGATGGTGATCGAGACGTCGTCGACCGCCTTGACCTCCGCCACCTTGCGTTGAAAAACGATCCCCGACGTGACGGGGAAGTACATCCTGACGTCCCTGACCTCGATTAGGGGTCTTGAACCGTTCGACTCGACCAACGTCTATCCTCCTGCCGCCGCGGGCGACCCGACCAAGTTGGGAATGTCCTCGGATCGCCAGCACGCCGCGTGGTGCGGTGGGGTTTCTTCTAAAATGGCTTCGAGCGTCGGTGTCTCCGTGAGGCACCGGTCAATCGCGTACCGGCATCTCGGCGCGAAGTTGCAGCTGTCGCCGAGACCGATGAGGTTGGGCGGGAGGCCCTCGATGGGTTCGAGCTTGACGCCCTCCTCTTCGTCCAGCCTCGGAACCGAGCGCAGCAGTCCGAGCGTGTACGGGTGCCTGGGGTTGTAGTAGATCTGCCGCGCGGTGCCCTCCTCGATGATGGAGCCCGCGTACATGACGATCACGCGGCTGGCGTACCGCGCCACGACTCCGAGGTTGTGGGTGATGAGGATCATCGCCGTCCCCAACTCGTTCGAGAGGCGCTGCATCAGTTCGAGAATTTGCGCCTGGATCGTCATGTCCAGAGCCGTCGTGGGCTCGTCCGCGATGATGAGCTTCGGGTTGCAGCTAACGGCCATGGCGATCATCACGCGCTGGCGCATGCCCCCGCTCATCTGGTGCGGGTAGTCCTTCAACCGTCGCTCGGCGTCGGGTATGCCGACGTGGTCGAGCAACTCCGCCGCGCGCTGGCTCGCCGCGCTGGCCGTCATGTTCAGGTGGAGCTCGAGCGTCTCCGTGAGCTGCCTGCCTATGGTCAGCACCGGGTTGAGCGACGTCATCGGCTCCTGGAAGACCATCCCGATGTCGTTGCCGCGCACCTTCCGCATCTGCGCGTTGGAGAGTTGCAGGAGGTCCCGTCCGTCGAAGATGACCTCGCCCGCGACGATCTTGCCGGGCGGGTCGGGAATCAGCCCCATGATCGAAAGCGCGCTGACGCTCTTGCCGCAGCCGCTCTCACCAACGATGCCGACGATCTCCCCCTCGTCCACCGAGTACGAGATGCCGTCGACCGCCTCGACGACCCCATTGTCGGTATAGAAGTGAGTCGTCAGATTATTGACTTCGAGAAGTTTCGCCATAGTCTCACTAGGTTGCAACGCTGAACTGTCGCTGTAGGGTAGCAACGCCGCGCCGAACCGTCAACATCACCCCTTCACGACAGGCCGCATCGCCAAGATATGCTCCGGCCCGGAAGCGCAACATCCCCCGATGATCTGCGCGCCCATGTCCTTCCATTCAGCGGCGAACTCCGCGAGACGCGAGGGGTAGTAATCGGCATTCTGGAGGATGTCCTCGCCCGCGCTCGGCTTCTGGTTCGTGAGCATCGGCACGTTGGTGATGGGGCCGGTCGGATTGTACCCAATGTTCGGATAGGCCCCGACGGGACCGGCGAGCGCCTCTCGAAGAATCGGTAGCCCTTTTGAGATATTCTCCGGGTTACTGCACATGATCAGCACGGCGTCGACCGGATGACCTTCGAGCGCGCTGGCAAGGTCGACCAGGCTCTCGCCGTAGTTCATCGTGCCGTCCTCCATGATGTGCCGCACTCCGAGAAATACCGGCAGTCCCGCCTCCGCGCACCCGTCCACAGCGACAACGCAGTCCTCGATGAACCCGACGTATTCCGGCAGCATCACGTCGGCTCCCTCGTCGGCCAGCAGCTTGGCGTGATCGGCCCACTCCTTCCGGTACGCCTCGACGCCCATCTGCTGTGTGTCGGAGACCGGGTTGTGAAGGGGAGGGAGTCCCCCTTGCAGGCTTGGCGCTGCTATGCCTCCGGCAACGTATGCCTCAGGATTCATCGCATCCCGCGCCTGAACGGCGTTGCGGATCGCCGCCGTCGCGTACGTGCGCCAGTTGTCACTCTCGCCGATCCGTTCAAGCCGTGTCGGCGTCGTCCAAAAGTTGTTGCTGATGATAATGTCCGCCCCGACCCGCAGGTAGTCCGAGTGCACCTGCCGCACCACGTCGGCGTACTCGATATTCGTGGTAGCCGTCCATGCCTTCAGACGGTCCTCCGCCCCCTTGAGCACGTCGGCCCCGCGGCGCTGTAGCTCCGAGCCGGTACCTCCGTCCAGCAGAAGCCGCTCCCCGTTGAGCAGACGTTCAACTATCGGTTCTCTTGTCATCGTGGTTCCTCCTGTGGATATTCTACTCCGCGCCGGAGTCCGTCTTCGACCCCTCACACCCCCCAATAGACTCACCTACCTCAGTATGCTATTCTCACATGTGCTTACGACCTACAAGGAGCCTTGAATGGAACGACCGATCTTCAAGCCCATAGGAACCCCGACCGAACAGCTCGACACCCCGTCGCTCATCGTCGACGTGGACGCCCTCGACCACAACATCGCCACGGTGGCCGGATTCTTCGAGAACAGCGCCGCCAAGCTCCGACCGCACGTCGAGGCGCACAGGACGCCCGCCATCGGGCATAAGCAGTTGGCAGGCGGCGGTCACGTCGGCGGGATCGCCGTATCGAGCATCGGCCAGGCCGAAGTCTTCGTTCCCAACGGCTTCAGCGACGTATTCGTGGCGAACCTCATCGTGACGCCGCAGAAGATCACCCGCCTCTGCGCCCTAGCCCGGCAGGCCAAGATCGGCGTCGCCGTCGACAGCCCCGCGAACGTGGCCGATCTGTCCGACGCCGCAGTCGCCAACGGCGTATGCCTCGACGTGGCCGTCTACGTCAGCACTCGCCTCGGACTGTTCGGGGTAGAGCCCGGCCAACCGGCCGTCGACTTGGCGAAAGCCGTCGTTGACGCTCCCGGCCTCGACTTCGCCGGGATAATGACCCACGAAGGCAACATCCTTTGCGACGCCCCGGACGCAGCCGCCACGGAGTCGCGCGCGGCCGTCCAACCCCTCCTCGACACGCGCCAGGACCTCGAGTCCGCCGGGTTCCCCGTCCGAGTCGTGAGCGCGGGGGGCACCTCCAACTACCAGGTCGTCGGAGCCATCGACGGCGTGACGGAGGTCCCCGCAGGCACCTATGCCCTGCTCGACGCCCAACATGCGCCGCATCTCCCCCACCTCAAGACTGCCGGGCGGGTCATGGCGACGGTGACCAGCAGGCCCGAGCCCGGCTACATGATCACCGACGGCGGCCAGAAGGCCATCGGGGCGGACACCGGGTTCCCCTCGATCGACAACCTGCCGAACCCTACCGTCAAGGGTCTCAGCGCCGAGCACGGCAGCATCTACTTCGACGCCTCAGACGGCGCCGACCCCCAACTCGGCGAAAAGATATGGTGTACTCCCTGGGACGCCGCCACCTGCGCCAACCTCCACGACTACATATTCGCCGTCCGAAATAATTCCCTTGAAGCCGTTTGGGAAGTCTCCGCCCGAGGACAATACCACTAACCCACACACACCGTCAGCCGGAGAAAAACATGAACACCACTCCCCGCGAACGCGGCACTCCCCTCGAAGACCTGGAGACCCCATGCTTCATCGTTGAGGTGGATGCCCTCGAAAGCAACTACCGTGTCGTCTCGGACACCTACCGTGACACCGTGTGCAAGATGCGCCAGCACACCAAGAACATCAAGAGCCCCTTCCTCGCCAAGATGCAGATGGATATCGGAGGCTCCAACGGCGGCGTGTGCACCGCCAAGGTCGCCGAGGCCGAGATCATGGTCGAGGGCGGCATCACCGACATCCTCATCCCCAATCAGGTCGTCACGGATGACAAGCTCAACCGTGTGTGCGCCCTCGCGCGGCACGGCGACATCAAGCTGTGCGTCGACAGCGTGGAAAACGTTCGGACCATCTCCGACGTTGCTTCCCGGAACGGCGTCGAGATCGGCGTCCTCATCGAGGTCGACACGTCCATGGCGCGCGCGGGCGTCCGCACCGCCGAACAAGGCGTGGAGATCGCCAGGGCCGCCATGAATCTTCCCGGCGTAGCCTTCCGCGGCGTCATGAGCCACCAGAACGTCGGCGAGGCGTTCAGCAAGGAAGACAGGTACCTCCGCGGCAAGGAGACCATCGACATCTGTCTACAGGTCAAGGATGCCGTCGAGGCCGCCGGTATCCCGGTGGAGATCGTCTCCAGCGGAGAGACCTTCTGCTACGACGTAGCCGCCACGATCCCCGGCGTCACCGAGGTCGAGGGCGGCTCATACGCCCTCATGTCCACCGGATACGGTTACATGACCGAGTTTCAAATCGCCGGCAAGGTGCTCGGAACCGTCGTCAGCACCCCCCGTCCCGGTGTGGCTATCGGCGACGTCGGTATGCACTCGATAGCCGCTCCGGGCGGCGTTCTCCCGACCGTCGACGGCATCCCCGGCGTCGAGGTCGAGTCCATCCACGACGACCATATCGTCCTCACCGCCGACGGTCCGATCCCCCTGCGCGTCGGCGACAAGTTCAAACTCCTGCCCGCCCACCAGGACATGCTCGTCAACCGCTGGGATGAGTACGTGGCCGTCCGCGACGGCGTCGTCGAAGACGTTTGGGACATCCCCGGACGCGGCTGCTATCACTAGGAAACGAACAGTGAATAGTCCTGCGAGCCGGTTCATGGTCCTCTTAGGCGCACTAACCCTTCTCCTCACAGCGTGTGGCACCGGCGAAGACCCTACCCTACTCCCGGAAGAGACAGGACCGCCTCCATCGCTGGAAGCCCTTCGCAGCAGAGCCGACGATGCGACCTTGGCCTTGAATGAGGACCGGTGGCTCGACCTCTACGAGTTCAAGAGTCCCCGCTCGGTGAGACCCCGCCTCCCATACGGACTGCCCGCCGTGCAGCTCTGCACCCAAGAGCAGTTCATCTTCGACACGGGTACGAGGATCGCAAAGATACGATCTCTTGCCGGACTCTATCGTGATGAGAAGCTAACGTGGGAAATCGTCGACGTGAAGACGAAAGAAGGCGACGACAGTGTCCGACATGGCGACCGTATCGGCGTCGTCCAGCTCGACATCTACCACGAGGGCAAGCTCGTCACGGACGAGTTCCACGACTACCGTGGCGAAGTGGAAGAGGGCGAGCGGTGGGTCTACATCGACGGCGAATGGTGGGTGGAACCCGAGAACTGGGACGAGGGTTGCCACGAGAACACGTTATTCGGCCTCTAGTTCGACGTTGACCTTCCCATCTTGCCCCGAAGCCGCTCCTTCAGCTCCGCAGACTCCTCGTTCAGCAGCCTCAACGCCAGACGCAGCGCGTTCGAGACATCGTCCGCTTCCAATACACCCTGTTTCCCGATGACTTCCCCCTGAAGCTGCGATCCCACCGAGTACCATAGCTGCACGGGGTCCGTCGGCATGACGGGTCGCTCGATCCACTCGCCTCGCAGCGCCATGAACATCTGTATGTGCTGTTTCGCGGCCCGTCTCACCTGGGCAATCAGATTCTCGTCAACAACAGGGGAATCATCGTCCTCAAGAGGCAGCACCTCGGCAATCACGTACGGCAGCCGCTCGACGATCTCCACAATGCGAAACCGGCGCTCGCCCTCGACGCCGATGAGCATCCGTCCGTCATCGAGCGTCCTCACTTCGTCGATCACCGCAACCGTCCCAACCGACTCCGGCGCCGCCGGTTCGCCCACTTCAGACCCCGAGCTGATGAGCACCACCCCGAAACGCCTGTCACCATCAAGGCAATGCCGCATCATCAGCCGGTACCGCTCCTCGAAAATGTGCAGCGGCAGATACCCACCCGGAAACAGCACGACATTCAACGGAAACAACGGTAGACGCATTGACTTGCGGCAACTCAACCTACACGAGTTTCGATAAGGATAGAGTTTCTCCCAAACATCGTAAAGACGGGAATCGGTGGTGGAACTTGCCACCCCTACAAGACCCAGACGCCTGTCATTCCGAATGAAGCGGAGCGGAATGAGGAATCTAAAGTCTTCGCTAAACCGTACTCACCATAAACACCCTACTTCCCTCTTTCTTCTTTCCCTTCCCCTCTGCGATCTCCGCGACCTCTGCGGTGAAACTCCCAAACCTGCCGGCAATGGTGATTGTCTTGCATGTTCTACGTATGCTATATTCGATGGTGCCGTCCAATTGGGCGGACTGTTTATTTGGAGAGGTGTCGGCATACCACGAGACTATCGTGTCAACGACCGGATCCGCATAGCGGAGGTCCGGTTGATCGACGAAGCGGGCAAGCAGCTTGGCGTGATGCCCACGCGCCAGGCCCTGATTTTTGCGCAGGAACGGGGTCTCGACCTCGTCGAAGTCGCTCCCGGCAGTAGGCCGCCCGTCTGCCGTCTGATGGACTACGGCAAATTCAGGTACGAGGCCACGCGCCGCGAGCGTGAAGCGCGGAAAGTACAGCGAAGCAAGAATACCAACGAGTTGCGGGAAGTTCGGCTCGAAGGACGCATCGGCGACCACGATCTCGAAACGAAGATCCGCCAGGTCAAGCGCCTTCTCGGCGAGGGTTCTAAAGTCCGGGTGTCGGTCCGCTTCCGCGGTAGGGAGATAACCCACCCGGAGATCGGAATGGCCCTCCTCCGACGAGTCGCCGAGAGCCTCGTCGAGGACGCGGGCATGGAAAAGGCCCCTTCGTTCGAGGGACGGTTCCTCGCCATGATCTTGGCCCCCATAGCCACTGGCGGCAAGAGCTCCAAACCGAAAGACGAACCGGCAAAGCAGACCGAAAAGGAGAAGACGCGTGCCTAAGCTCAAGACCCACAAGGGAGCAGCCGCGCGGTTCAAGTTCACGAAGACCGGCAAGCTCCTTCGCATGAAGGGACGACAGGGACACTTCCGCCGTCGGAAGCCCAAGCGCGTCAAGCGACAGATGCGGCAGACCCTGCCCGGCAGCGCCGCCGACGCCAAGAACGTCCGCGCGGCACTGCCCTACGGCTCCACCAAGTAACGCGAGGATCACAAAGTGACACGAGTCAAACGAGGATACATACGTCGGCGACGCCACAAGAAGGTCGTCAAGATGGCCTCCGGCCACCAGAGCGGACGCTCCCGCGTCTTCAAGCAGGCCAACGAGTCCGTCATGCACGCGCTCAGGTACGCCTACTTCCACCGCCGCGAGAAGAAGGGCGACATGCGCCGGCTCTGGAACATCCGCATCAACGCCGCCGCCCGCGCCAACGGCCTCTCCTACAGCAAGCTCATCCACGGTCTCAAGCTCGCTGGCGTAGACGTCAACCGCAAGATGCTCGCCGAGCTCGGCGCAACCGACCCCGAAGCCTTCTCCGCCATCGCCGAAACCGCCAAGGCCCAGCTCGCCTCCAAAGCGGCGTAACTGGGCGACCTAAAGCAGACCCGTTCGCCCTGAGCCTGTCGAAGGGCAGTCCTCCAACAAGGCGCGGGTAGTCGTGGGATATCCCCTTAGCTAGAGGGCCTACCCGTCCTCCCCCAACAACACCCGCACATCCCTCACCACATCCGCAGGCTCGATCGGCAGCGTGTGAAGAACCCGCACCCTCCCCTGCTTATCAATCAGATACACCGGCGCTTGGTGCGCCACCGTATACCGCGATGCGATGTCACGACTCAGCGCATCGACCCCCCGCACCCTATCGACCTTCCACTCTTCCGGCACGTCCGCGACCCGTCCCTCCTCGTCCACCTCCGCGACGACATAGTACGCTTCCCAGACCGGGCTGAGTTCCTCCTCGCTCCCAACGAGATACTCCCAGTTCTCCGCCATCCCCCACACCTCCGAGTACTCCAGCGCCCGCTCCACCGTGTCCCGCTCCGGGTCCACGCTCACGACTACGATGGACACCTCGCCTGCGTCATCCCCCAGCCTCTCATGCACCCCCTTCACGTGGTGCGCCACTATGGGGCAGATGTCGGGACAGTACGTGTAGAGAAAAGTGAGGACGACAACCCTGTCCTCGTTCAACTGCCCGAGCGAGACCGACCTCCCGAATTGGTCAGTCAGCCGGAAGTCCTGCGCCTCTCGCCGGTCCTCAATGACCGTCCCCGCAAACTCCGCGTCCCCACCACCCATCGAGCATCCCGCGAGAAGAACGGAAAAGAGAACGACCGCCTGCCACACCGTGACGAACGTGTTGTGCATAGAAACCCGTTCGTGCTGAGCCTGTCGAAGCACGAATCGGCAGTTCATCCAACGCTTTGAAACAGCCTCTAGCTGCCCATCTTCCGTTCGAGATAGGCGGCCACTGCCGGAACGCCGACCACGAGCAACAGGCCCAGGATAATCACGCCCCACTGCTTCAACTCGGTGTTCACGTAGATGGTCGTAAATATCACACCCAGTCCAATTGCGAAGAGGCCAACGCAGAACACCGAGGCAGCCGGTATCCAAATGGCGTCCCAGAATCGACGTTTTTCTCTGTCCATACTGCGGTCCTCTCTGCTATGGATTTACATAACCGTCATTCCCGCGTAGGCGGGAATCCAATCGCCTCGTCTCCTGAGTTATGCAAAAGTCTCCTATGCGGTGCTCAAAAGATTATCTTCGTCCGGTGAGAAGCGATGGGGACTTACTCGCCGTTTCTCGTCCTGTGTGCGGCGCTCTTCATCGTTGTACCATTTGAAGAAGGCGATCACGATGAGCGTCAGGAACAGCAAGCTGCCGCCGATCTTCATGATGATGCCCCCGATCTGCTGGTCCGCCAGCGGCGAGATCGGCCAGATCTGCGGCGCCATTACGTACCACTCATACAGCGGCTGCTTCGAGAACGTCACGAACGCGAACACGAATATCTGCGTGATCGAAAGCGCGAACAGGTAGACCATCTGCAGCGAGTACGACAGACGAGGCAACTCCGGCATCGAGCTCGTCAGCGGCCACCACATCAGCATCGCCGCACCAATGAACATCAGGTGCTCGGTGACGTGTACCGCGTGGACCGTCACCGACAGGTTGTACAGGTCCGGCACGTGCCACAGAGCGAATACCAGGTTGAACACGAGCACCGCGACCACCGGGCGCGTCGCGAACCTCCACACATAGAAGCTCAGGTTGGGCCGGAGCAGCGGACGAATCAGCCAGTCCGGCGTGCCCAGTATCAGCAGCGGCGGCGCAACCAGCGTCAGCAGCACGTGCTGCGTCATGTGGGCGCTGAACAGGTAGTGGTCGCCCAGAATGTGCAGGGGAGAGAGTAGCGAGAAGAATATCACCAGCACGCCCGCCGTGAACGTCGCGATCTTCTTCGGATCGATGTCGTCCGCCAGGTTCCACCGCTCGCGCAGGGGGCCGACTCCGAACAGGTACGCGCCTTCGAGCAATGCCAGGCCGACCACCACTTCCACGTGGCCGTGCCAGTGTGTCCAAATGGGGCGAATGGACTCTTCCACGTCCTAGACCCGTCTCCTTCCGTCCCGCGCGCCCTAGACGAAGAACTTGAACAGCGCCAGCAGGGATATGCCTACCCCGAAGGCCAGCACCAGCCCGCCGACGAACAGCGCCGTAAAGAGCTTGGCGTCGTACCGCAGGTGCATGTAGAACATCGCCACCAGAGCGAACTTCGCGCCCGACAGGATCACCAATACGGGAATGATGCCGTGCTTCAACCCTTCCAGGTAGAAGACGCCGACCTCGATCGCCGTGATCACCGACAGGATCATCGCCACCGTAAAGTAGGTGCGCGCCGTCGGGTGACCCGTATCTACGTTTGAGTGAGTGTTATCGTCGCTTGGTCCGTGTGCCATTTCCCGCACCTTGCCTTAATCCCGCTAGTCAAACCCTGGGAACACGCCGAACAGGTAGACCACCGTGAAGATGATGATCCACACTATATCGACGAAGTGCCAGTACAGTGCCGCCAGGTCGATCTCCTCGTGCTTCGCCGGTGTGATTCCGCCCTTCCTCAACGAGAAGAAGAATATCGACAGCAGCCATATCACCCCGATCGTCACGTGCCCCCCGTGGAAGCCCGTCAGCGTGAAGAACGTCGTGCCGAACAGGTTCGTCCTCGGCGTGAGTCCTGCATCCACCTTCACGTGGTCGACCGTGCCGTCGCACCGGTCGACGAAAGTCGCCTCGAAGTCCGTCAACTCTTCAACGTTCAGGTTCTTGCAGTCGAGCTCGAAGTGGTAGTTGACGAACTCGTTGAACTCGAACACCTGGAACGCCAGGAACGTCGCCCCCATGATGCACGTCGAGAGCAGCCATATGCGAAAACCCTTCATGTTCCCGCGAGTCAGGGCGCTGTACGCCAGCACCATGCTCATGCTGCTCATCAGCAGCACGAACGTGCTCGTTGAGGTCGTGAGAATGTCGAACACGTCCTCCGGGAACGGCCCGACTTGGCTCCGGTTCTTGTATACCAGGTACGTCGCGATGAACGTCCCGAAGAACATGCAGTCCGAACCCAGGAAGGCCCACATGAGCAGCTTCTTGTGACTCAGTCCCGTCGTCGTATCGTGTTCTTCGTGCCCGCCCGTATGGGCGACTTCTGCGTTTGCCACGTACTTCTCCGTTTAGTGGTGCGCCGGCGATTCGTCCGGCTCGTTGACCGGTTCGAGCGCCCACGCCGCAATGCCTATGAGTGTGATCGCCCCGCCAATGATTCCTACAATCGGGACACTCGAAATCCCCGCGATGTCGAAGGTATAGAGCAGACCGTACGCCCCGACGAACAGGCCGATAGACGTCACCAGCGGCCAGTACGACGGCTGCGGCAGATGGATGTCATGCCCGTTGTGCTCGTCCTCCGAGCTTCCCGCGACCGGCACCGCCGGGATGCGCTCGCGCTTCTGCGCCCACCATGCGTCCCGGTCGTAGACCTGGGGAATCTGCACGAAGTTGTAGTGCGGAGGCGGCGACGAAATCGACCACTCCAGTGTCCGCCCGTCCCAAGGATCCGCCCCTGCCTTCTCCCCGCTTCGAGCACTCTTGATGTAGTTCACGATAAAGACCAGTATTCCGAACGCCAGTATGAATGACCCGACCGTCGCGACCATGTTCCAGAAGTCCCATCCCATGTTCTCAGGGTACGTGAACACCCGCCGCGGCATCCCGTCCAGACCCACGAAGTGCATCGGGAAGAACGTGACGTTCATGCCGATGAACATCAGCCAGAAGTTCAACTGGCCGAGTTTCTCGTCCATGAACTTGCCATATATCTTCGGGAACCAGTAGTAGATGCCTCCGAACAGCGCGAAGATCGCTCCGCCGAACAGCACGTAGTGAATGTGCGCGACGATGAAATAGGTGTCCTGCTGCTGCGCGTCCGACGCCGCCGATGCGTGCATCACGCCGCTGAGGCCGCCCACGATGAAGAGCGCGACGAACCCCACCGCGAACAGCATGGGCGTCTTGAAGTCTATCGACCCGCCCCACATCGTCCCGATCCAGTTGAATATCTTGACCCCCGTCGGCACCGCGATCGCCATCGTCGTCAGCGCGAAGACCGAGTTTGCCACCGGCCCCAGGCCGACCGTGAACATGTGATGGCTCCAGACCATCCAGCCCATGAACCCGATGATGATCCCCGACAGCACGATGACCGGGTAGCCGAACAGCGGCTTCTTGGAGAACGTCGGCAGTATCTCGGACACGATACCCATTGCCGGGAGAATCAGGATGTAAACTTCGGGATGACCGAATATCCAGAACAGGTGCTGCCACAAGAGCGGGTTCGCTCCGGCGCTCGTGACGAAGAAGTTGGTCCCATAGAACCGGTCGAACAGCAGCTCGATCAGCGCCACCGTGATGACCGGGAACGCCAGGATTAGCAGGAACGCCGTAACCAGCGTCATCCACGTGAACAGCGGCATCCGCATCAGCGACATGCCCGGCGCGCGCATGTTCAGTATCGTCACGATGAAGTTGAACGCCGCCGCCAGAGACGCGATGCCGAGCACCTGGAGACTCAGAATCCAGAAGTCGATTCCGTGCCCCGGGTTGTACTCGATTCCCGTGATCGGCGAGTAGCCGAACCATCCCGCGTTCGGCGCGCCGCCCAGGAACCAGCTCAGCTTGAGTATCAGCGCTCCGCCTAGGAACGTCCAGTAGCTGAACGCGTTGAGCCGCGGGAACGCAACGTCGCGCGCCCCTATCTGCAACGGGATGATGTAGTTGAAGAACGCCGCCCCCATCGGCATCACGCCGAGGAAGATCATCGTCGTCGCGTGCATCGTGAACAGCTGGTTGAACACCTCCGGGCTGACCAGCTGGGCCTCCGGCGTCGCCAGCTGCACGCGCATGTACATCGCCTCGATGCCGCCCGTCAGGAACATGATGAAGGCCGTCACGCCGTACAGGATGCCGATCTTCTTGTGGTCGATCGTCGTTAGCCAGTCCCATATCCCCGTCGGATGGGACGGACGCTTCGGCAGTGGTATCGCAAGTGTAGTCATGGGTTTTCTCTTGACCTCCGGTCGGTCACTGTAAGCCCTGGATATACCGCACCAGCGCCGCTACTTGAGCCTCGGATAACGCCAACTGCGGGTCATTGTATACCTGCCCCTGGGTGAACATGATATTACCCGGCTTGACGGCATTCGGATCGGAAATCCACTCCGTCAAATTCTCCTGCGTATTCTCCCGTATCCCCGACGCGATATGCGTCCGTCGCCCAACGTGCGTCAGGTCCGGCCCGATCTTCCCTTGAGCCTGAGTGCCTTTGATCGTATGGCACGTCCAGCACTGCGCCTGCGGCCCCTCGAAGATCGCCTTCCCCTGCTTCGCCAGCGGGTCCGTCGGTTCGACGGCGTCCGCCCGCTCCGACGCGAGCCACGCGTCGAACTCCTCGCGTGTCTCTACGATAACCCAAAACCGCATCAGCGCGTGAGACTCGCCGCAAAACTCCGCGCACTGCGCGTAGAACGTCCCCGTCTCCTCGCCCTTGATCCACATCGTGTTCCGGTTGTTCGGCACAAGGTCGACCTTGCCCGCGATCTTCGGAATCCAGAAGCTGTGCAGCACGTCCCGCGAGTCCAGCGTGATGTTCACCACCTCGTTCACCGGGATGTGTAGCTCGTTCGCGGTAATCAGAGTGTTGTCCGGGTCATTAGGATCAGGATAGTTGAACTCCCACCACCACTGCTCTCCGACGACCCCGACCTGCAGAGCGCCCTCAGGGTCGGGCGAGTTGGCATTGTCGAAAATCGTGATCACCGTCGGAACGGCGACGATGATCAGCACAATCGACGGAATAATCGTCCAGCCGATCTCCAATGGCGTGTTGCCGTGAGTCTGCTCGGGATCGCCGTCACCCGGCTTTCTCCGGTACTTGAAAGCGGCGTATACGAGGATGCCCTCGACCACCACGAACACGAACACCGCCGCCCAGAAGATGACCCAAAATAGAGTGAGCTGCGAACGCGCGACAGGGCCCGTTGCGTCGAACGTGGACTGCGGATTGTCGGGATAACAGGCTGCGAGGAGTATGCCGATAATGGCCAAAAGGAGAACCGTAACGAGCTTCCCGTTTGGCGCTTTGAGCGTTGACATCGTGTTGGCTGTCTTCTCCTACCGCCCATTATCGGACAGAGCCCGAGGCAGGGACAATCTATCAAAGGCCCGAAATTCAGTCAAGGGATTATGAGTGCCCGCCCTTCGCTCCGCCTTCACCCGTCCCACTACACGTTCACCATTCCGTCTATCATCACCGCAAGGAACAGCAGGGCCAAGTACAAGAGCGAGTACAAGTAGAGCGATTTCGTACCCTCCGTACCCTCCGAACGAACGTGAGTGATCGCCAGGTAGATGAACGCCCCGCCCAGTCCCAACGCCGACGCCAAATAGACCCACCCGACTGCCCCCGTCGTGAAGAACATGAGCGTGAGTGCGACCAGCAGAACCGTATACAGCAAGATATGCCGCTTCGTGTCGACCACGCTCGTCACCACGGGCAACATCGGCACGCCCGCTCGCGCGTAGTCATCCTTAATCATGAGAGCCAGCGCCCAGAAGTGCGGCGGCGTCCAGAAGAATATGATGGCGAACAGGTACACTGCCGGCAGACCGACCGTCCCGGTCACCGCCGCCCATCCCACCATCGGAGGCACCGCTCCCGCCGCCCCGCCGATGACGATGTTCTGCGGAGTCGATCGCTTCAACCCGATCGTGTAGACGAAGATGTATATTAGCGTTCCGCTCAGCGTAAGCGCCGCGCTCAGAACGTTCACGAAGGCGCTCAGTAGGGCGAACGACGCAATCGTGAGGACGATGCCGAATACCAGAGCCTGACGCCGCGACACCCTGCCGCTGGCTACCGGACGCTTCCTCGTGCGGTGCATCATGCTGTCGATGTCGCTCTCGATATAGTGGTTCAGGGCGTGCGCGCCGCCCGCCGCCAGATACCCGCACACGATGACGAACATCGCGATCATCGGGTCGGGCAGCCCCTTCGCCGCCAGCACCATCCCGCCCACCGCCGTGACCAGCAGCAGGGAAATGATGCGCGGCTTCGTAAGAGCAATATAGTCGCGGACGATTCCCGGCGACCGGACGCTTTGGGCGATCATGAGGCCACGCTCTCCACGCGCCAGCTCGGCACTCGAAACATGTCGGGCCGGAGATACACCGCCGCCAGAAGCACCGCCGACGCCCACATCAGCGTCGCGACCGTCAGGTGAAGCGACTTCATCGCCGCCGTGAACCCGAGCCACACCGTGAACGCCCCGACAAGAATTTCCACGACGAGGAACCCTCCGGTCAACACAGTTAGCCAACGAAGTTCACCGTCCACCGCGCCTCGACGCCACGCCACGTGGCCCATTCCCGCCACAAGCGCGAAGACGATTACCGCAAGATACCGGTGGCCCATGTGCGCCTCGAAGGCAATACCTCTGGGAATGCCCCATCCTTGACACATCGGCCAGCTTCCACAGCTCGAACCGTATCCAGCCCCCACGATGAAGGAGCCGTAGAGGATCATCACCATCACGCCGCCGAGCGTCGCCCACATCAGGGTACGGTCGAACTTGACTCTCGGCCTTTCGACGGCCTCCCCGGAAGAACCTTCCCCAACCGCGCCGCTCGACAGCCATGCAACCGCCATGCTCGCAACGACAAGCTCCGCGAGGCCGAGATGGATCAGCCGCACCCACCAGGTAAGCTCGCTCAACACCGTCAGCCCGCCGAGGATGACCGCCGCGATGACCAACAGCGTTCCCGCAATCGTGGAAATCAGCGTTGCGCGGTTGTTACGAAAATGTCGCCATGCGAGGTACAGCGCCACCAGCACGAGGATGCCCACTACCGTCGCCGACAGCCGGTGCGAATACTCCAACATCGTGTGATAGTCGAGCGGGGGAATGAGCTGCCCGTGACACAGCGGCCAGTCGGGACAGGCGTCGCCGGAGCCCGTCACCCGGACAATGCCCCCGAGCGTCACCTGCGCAATAGCTGCGATCAGGCCCAGCAAAGCCACCGCACGAAACCTTGTCTGCGCGGTTGTCATGCTGCTGTGCTCTTCGGCAATATCGGCCGCTCCGGGGTCAATTCAGCGTCTCTTCAGACGCCTTAAATCTAGCACAGCCCCTACCCCCGGTCAACGAAACCCATCCCCACTTGACATCACAAGAACACATGTACTATCATACTCCCACCCAATCCAGAACCCAGCACCCCCATGCCCCCTTCCCTAGCAGAACTCGGCATCCGCTCCGAACACGAAGCCGCCGAACTCGAACGCGAGCTCGACGTCCGGTTCAACGACTTCACGCCCGAAGACTGCGACACCTGGATACGGCAGTCTATATATCTCAATCAGTACTCCCGGACCCGCGCCCTCAGCATCGCGGCCGATGAGGCCGGCGTATCCGTCATGACCGCCCGAAGCTGGCAGGCCGACAACACCCTCGGTTTCAACAAAAGGCTCGAAGTGGCCGTCATCCGATACACCGACGTGCTCGAAGTCATGCTCCTTCAGCGCGCCCAGCAGCCCGACTCCCCTCCTTCCCTCTTGATGATGCTCATCCGCGCCCAAGCGCCTGAAAAGTACGGCCCCGTCCGTCGCGGCGGCCCACCGCGCGACGACAACGCGTGCGACCACGACTCTCAACCGGCCACCACGTCCCAATACGATCGGGAACTCCTGGAAAAGATCTTCCAAGACCTCCAAAACGTGAAACAATTCGCCGGCCTCTCCGAACCCCCAGTCCTTTCCCCTCTCCCTGAGGGTGAGGACGAAGACGTACGCCCCAATCCTGCCTCCGATCTCTCCCCCGCCGCGGAAGAAACACACACAGGCGGCATCCCCACCGCCACCGAGCAAGCACCGGCTGGAGAAGGCTTCAGTCCCGCCCCCACACCCCAACACCTAGCACCCAGAACCTCAACCGCCGCCAGCGCCGCCAACTCCAACGCGCTAAAAAACGGCAAAAATCCCACCTCGCCCGCGCCCCCAACTAACCCTACTTACCCGTCATTCCCGCGTAGGCGGGAATCCATAGCGACCGCCCAACCCGGCGCCAAGAACCCAACGGCCAAAACCCACTCACACCCCATCCGACCGAATTCCCCACCCCGGCCGGCCATCCCAACACGCCCTTTTTCACCTCCGTCTACTTTCTTCCCTTCCCCTCCGCGTCCTCTGTGCCCTCTGCGGTGAATCCTCACCCCCACTTTCCCTTCCCCTCTGCGTCCTCTGTGATCTCTGTGGTGGATCCCGCCAAATGCTAGAATGGAACCGAGGACGTGACAGGACTGCACGCATGACAAAGCTCGTGACCTTCGGCGAGACGATGGTCTCCTACAACGCCAAGTACCTTGGCCCCTTCGATCCCAACTCCGACGGCCCGTACGAGGTCTACTGCGCCGGCGCCGAGTCCAACGTCTGCCTCGATCTTGAGCGCCTCGACGTGCCCGGTCTCGAGACCGTATGGATCAGCAGGCTCGGCATGGACGATGAGGGCGACGCCATCATCCGCTCGCTGGACGGGCGCACCACCGTCGTCGCGCCACAGGTACAGGAGAACCCCTCCGGCATCGCTTACGTCAACCACATGGAGGACGGGAGCATCGTAAAGAGCTACCGGCGCAAGGGCAGCGCGGCCAGCACCGTGACCTTCGACGACGTTCGGCCACACCTCGCCGACGCCGACGCGTTGCACGTGACCGGCATCACCCCCGCCCTCAGTCCGACCACGCACGAAACCATATTTCGCTCCATCAAGTACGCCCACGAGAACAGCGTACCCGTCACCTTCGACGTCAACTACCGCCCTCCCATCTGGGACCCGGCGGACGCCCGGCCCGTCTTCGACGAGATGCTCCCTTACTCGTCGGTCTTCAAGGTCGGCCACGACGAGGCAGAGATCGTATGGGGCTGGGGCCTCTCCGCCGAGGAGTATGCCCGCCGGTTCCAGCGCATCAACGGCCGTCTGGTGATCGTCACTCGCGACGCCGACGGTGCCATTGCCTACAATGGAACGAACCTCGTTGAGCACCCCGGCTACTCCATCGACTTCGTCGACCCCGTCGGCGCGGGCGACGCCTTCATCGCCGGGTTCCTCGCGGAGGTCTTCCGGCAGGGAACCGTCAAGAGCTTCTTCGCCGCGTCCGATCGCGAACGTCGCAGGATGCTGGAACGGTGCCTCGTAGTCGCAAACGTCTGCGGCGCTCTGATTTGCACTCGGCGCGGTGACACCGAGGCCATGCCGACAGCGCAGGAAGTCGCCGCCTTCCTCGAATCCAACGACAAATCGGACGACACACCCTGAAAGCTATGCCAATGCCCCGACTCCTTCTCTCACTCTTCACTCTCATGGCGATTGCCCTCATTCTCGCGTGCGGCAGGGATGATCCGGAATCCAGGCCCCAATTCGCGACCGCGACTCCAGTGCCTGCCACCCCTACGGTCGGGCCGACTCCGACGGCTCCTCCGGCCGACACGCCCGTTCCCACCGATCCCACGCCCACCCCCGTAGTGGAGACCCTTCCCGAAACGGACGCATGGTTTGAGCCGGACTTGTGCCAAATAAGGGAGCCGCAGGGCGTCATAGTTCAGTGCGGCAACCTCGTCGTTCCCGAGAACCGCACGGACCCGGACTCGCGCACGATCAAGCTCCACGTCATGGTGTTCGGCACATCCTCTCGCAATCCCGCCCCCGACCCGCTCCTGTACCTCGCGGGCGGCCCCGGCTCCAGCATCGTTGAAACCTCCCTCTACCAGCTTCCCTTCTTCCTGCGCTTCCTCGAAGAGCGCGACGTGATCGTGTTCGATCAGCGCGGTGCCGGCGTCTCCCAACCCGCGCTCGACTGCCCGGAGGATACGAAGGTCCTCTTCGACAATCTCAACCAAGACCTCACCACGGAGGAGGAAAAGGCCCTCCACGTCGACGCCATGCGGACCTGCCGTGAGCGACTCGTCGACGAAGGCGTCGACCTCACCGGCTACAACACTGCCGAGAATGCCGCCGACGTGCGAGACCTGCGGCTCGCCATGGGCATACCGGAGTGGAACCTCTACGGTGTGTCCTATGGGACGAGGCTCGCGCTGGCGACCATGCGCGACTACCCACAGGGCATTCGGAGCGTCATCCTCGACTCGACTTTCCCGCTCGACGTCGACTTCTATTCCTCCATCGTTCCGAATGCCGATCGGGCCTTCAAGACCCTCTTCGACGAGTGCGCTGCGAGCCCTATGTGCAGCCGCGCCTACCCCGATCTCGAATCAAAGCTCTACGCCACCGCCGCCCTCCTCGACGAGGAGCCGGGACGCACCACCGTCTACAATCCCTTCACCCGGCAGACGCACGAAGTCGTCGTGACGGGAGACCGGCTCGTCGATACCGTGTTCGATGCGCTGTACGTCAAAGACTTCATCCCGTTGCTTCCCGAGCTCATCTACGACGCCGCGGAGTACGAGTTCGACATGTTCGAGCTCGTCTTCGGAACGATACTCGGGCAGATCGAGTTCCGAAGCTCTGGAATGTACTTCTCCTTCAACTGTGCCGACGAGGCGTCTTTCACGACTCAAGCCCAAGTCGAGTCGGCCTCGAACTCGCACCCCGAGCTTGCCCCGTACCTCGAAACGGACTCGATATTCGAGATTTGCGGTTTCTGGGGTTCCGAGCCAAACGACATCAAGTCGAGACCCGTGAGTGCCGACATTCCGACGCTGATTCTGGCAGGTCGCTTCGACCCGATCACTCCCCCGGCGTGGGGCCGCCGCGCCGAGTCTGTCATCACCGGAAGCCACTACCTGGAATTCCCCAGCGGCGCCCACGGCGTGCTCGGTTCGAGCGACTGCTCATTCAGCATATCGCTGGCGTTCCTCCGCGCACCCGACCGCGCACCCGACGCCTCCTGTGTGGACGAACTTCCCCTGATCGCGTTCAAGACCCCCGCTTCCGTCGGCGTCGCGCTCCTTCCGTTCGAAGACGAGCAGCTCGGCATCCGAAGCGTCGCCCCCGCCGGCTGGATCAAATTCGCGCCGGGCATATACGGCGAGTCCATCCGCGGTGTCGTGGCCATCATGCAGCAGGCCGTCCCGACCAACGACGCCCCGCAGATCCTCCCCGCCTTCGCCCAGCAGTTCGGAATTGCCATTCCGCAAGAGCCCGACCAGATGATCGATCTGGACGGGCTGAGATGGGACATCTACCGCCTCTCGCTCGATGAACGCGCCGCCGCCATCGCCATTTCGGACGACGATGAGGGAATGACGCTCTTCCTCATGCTGACCTCCGAACCCGAAGGTCACGAAGCCCTCTACCGCAATGTCTTCCTCCCGACGCTGGCCGAAATCGACACCCTGCAACCCCAGTAGGCCGGGATGACCCGCCTGCTGGACGAGAACCGTCGATGGCTGGTGCTCGGCACCCTCTTTCTCGCCGCCGGAGTGAACGTCGGGTCGAGCAACTACGCCTTCGGCCTCTTCGTCGAGCCGTTGGAATCCACCTTCGGCTGGTCCCGCACCGCCATCTCCGCCTCCCTGTCGTTCACCGCCGTCGGCGCTCTCGCCTCTCCCATCATCGGCCGCCTCATGGACAGGCACGGCGCCCGTCCCGTGCTTGTCGTCTCCCTGGCCCTCATGGGCGTCAGCTTCCTCATCCGCCCGGCCATGACCGAGCTCTGGCACTGGTACGGCCTGAGCTTCCTCCAGTTCATCGGCATTTCCGGCATAACCGCCCTGCCTGCAGGTCGCCTGATAGCCATCTGGTTCCCGGCCTCCCAGGGCAGGATCATGGGCATCACCGTGGCCGGGATCAACGTCGGCGGAATCACCATCCCGTTCATCGTGAACGTTACGCTGGGCGCGTCCGGCTGGCAGGCGGCATACGTCGCAATGGGCGTCATCGCCGTGTCCCTGGCGGCGCTTGCGCTGCTGTTCGTCCGAGAGCATCCCCCGGAACTTCAAGACGGCTCCTCTGGGCAGTCCCAGGAAGCAGACCGTCGGATGTCCGGCCTCCCGCTGTCTGCTGCGACGAGGACGCGCAGCTTCTACGCCATCGTGGGGGCGCTGGCCCTCGGCAACTTCGGCCACGCGGGAGTCTTCCCCCATCTAATCCCTCACTTCACGGAACTGGGAGTGCCGGCGACATGGGCTGCTATCACCGTGACGGTGATGGCTGTCGCCGGCCTCATCTCCAAGCCGACGTTCGGGTATCTCTCAGAGCGGATGACTGCACGCCGCGCGATGATGCTGACGCTCAGCGGGCAGTGCGTCGGATCGGTACTGCTCGTGCTCTCCCCCACATTCGCGTGGGTGGGCTTGCCGATCTTCGGGGTCAGCATGGGCGCTCACAGCGCGCTTATGCCGCTGCTGGTGCAGGAGAGCTTCGGGTCGCGATACTTCGGGAGCATCATGGGAACCGTTACGATGTTCACGCTGGTCCCGTTCGGTCTCGCCCCGCTCATAGCCGGGCGGACGTTCGACGTGACCCAGAGCTACACGCTCGCGTACCTGGGATTCGCGGCGCTCTTCGTCATCGCGGCGGCGGGTCTCACGCAGATGCGGATACGAGAAGTGAACGAGCTAGGCTAGCCGGCTACGTGAAACCGCTCCGACACCGGCTGCTTCGCCCAAAGGTCTTCGGCTCCGGCCATCGTGACCTTGCGCTCCGGGCTGGCCTTCCACTGATCATAGATCTCGGCGCTTTCCCAGACGACAAAGGACGTGATCTGCGACGGGTCGGTCATGGAGAGGACGGTCGTGCGGCTGACGAAGCCAGGAGAGTTGGCCTGCGCGCGGCCGTTGCCGTCGAGCAGGGCGCGGGCCTTCTCGAACATGCCCGGCTTGGCCCAATGGTGCGTCAGTACCGCGATCATCTTCGTCCTCCCTAGAGGTTGTACTGCGGCTCGATGTAGTCCGACACCTTGCGGTACATCTGGATTCGCCAGCGCTGGGAGTCGGAGACCACGATGCGGTTCTTGGCGGGGTCGTAGTCGACGCCCGCCGGCAGGGCGAATCGCCATTCCGGTTCGAGCGTCCTCACGCGGCGGCGGGCCTTGAGCACGTCGGCGTTTGAATCGACCTGCTGCTTGTGCCACTTCGCCATCTCCACGGCGTCGCCGATGAGACTCGTGATGAACTTGCCCGTCGCGTCGAATATCTGCACCCGGCTGTTGGCCCAGTCGCAGACGTACACGTCCCCCTCGGGGTCTGCGGCGACGTCCGATGGCCGGTTGAGCTGGCCGTTGCCCGCGCCGAACGAGCCGAAGGACATCACGTAGCTGCCCTCGGCATCGAGCTTCTGCACGCGGTGGTTCTTGTGGTCGGCCACGTAGACGAAGCCGTTAGTGTCGGTGGTGATTCCCCAGGGTGAGTTGAACTGCCCCTCGCCCGCTCCGAGGCTTCCAAACTGTCCGATGAAGGTACCGTCCTTTGCGAGCTTCTGGACGCGATGGTTGAGGGAATCGACGACGTAGAGCGTCTCGTCCGGCCCGAAGGCGATGCCCGCCGCGCCGTTGAACTCACCGCTGCCAGTGCCTGCTCGTCCCCACGTGCTGAGCAGCTCGCCGTCAGGGTTGTATATGGAGACACGATTGAGCCACTCGTCGCTGACGTAGACGTTCTCGTCGGAGTCGGTGGTGATGCCCGTCGGCCAGACCAACTCGCCGTCACCGTTGCCGTACTTGCCGAACTCGAAGAGAAGCTCCTCGCTGCCCGGCGTGTCGGGAACCTCGTACTTGCCGACCTTGGCATGTACTGCCGTCTTGTTCCAAGGGACGTCGGCCAACTGCTCGTGCTGGCGGCTCAGGACGTAGATGATGTCGCCAGCGCCGAACGCTACGCTGATCGCAATCCCCATGTTCCGGGAGCCGACGTTGTAGTCGTAGTCGTATGTTCTGCCTGCTACGGATTGGGTGAGCATGGTGGGTTCTGGGTGCTAGGTTCTGGGTTGTGGATTCCCGCTTTCGCGGGAATGACGGATAAAAGCGGTCTCCGGGATTAGTTCAAAAACCGAGGCTTCTCGAATGTGCCGCCGACGATGGGCTTGGCGTCGAGGCGAAGCCAGTCTTCGATGATAGTGCTGTAGACGCTTCGGAAGTCGAGGTTGGGGACGGGGTCGCCCTGCTCCAGGTCCTCGCGCTTGATGGACGGGTACGTGCTGTACTGTCCGCCAGCGACGGCGTCGCCGAGCATGAAGACCGCGCCGGCAGCGCCGTGGTCGGTGCCGGAGCCGTTGTCGTAGGTGCGGCGACCGAACTCGGAGAAGATGAGCATGATGACGTTGTCCGCCGCGTCGTGTGCTCTGAGGTCGTCAAAGAAGTCCTGGACGCCGCGCGACATGTCGGCGAGGAGCTTGTCGTGCATCCCCGCCTGATTGGAGTGGCTGTCGTAGCTGCCCTGGTCGACGTAGAAGACTCGCGTGCCGAGGTCGGCCATGTGTATCTGCGCGATGCTTCGCAGCTTGCGTCCGATGGACGTCTCGGCGTACTCGACGCTTGACTCGTAGCGCTGAGGGGCGGTCTTTAGGATGTCGGCCCCCGCGAGCGCGTCGAGTCCCGTTTGGCCAAGGAAGTCCATCACGGGGCCCGAGCCGACGGCGGGGCCGTAGAGTCGCTTGTACCGTTCGAGGAGCCGCTCTCGCTGCCGTGCCTCCTCGACGTTCGTCATGAGGCCGTAGCTGTCGAGGTTGTCGACGCACGCGACGGGGACGCCGGGCACGGACAGAGCGCGGAACATGCTCGGTCCCATGCTGACCGCCGTGACGACGTTCTCTTTGTTGGGGTCGAGCTCCCTGACGACCTTGCCGAGCCAACCCTCGGTGCCGAGGGTGTCAGGCTCGCAGGTGTGCCAAATGTCCATCGACCGGAAGTGGGAGCGCGGGGAGTTGGCGTACCCCACGCCGTGAATGATGGCGAGGTCGCCCTCGTCGTAGGCGTCCTTGAACGGTCGCATCTCCGGATGCAGCCCGACGGTGGAGTCGATGGGAATGACATCCTCTTCCGCCACGCCGACGGTGGGCCGGTAGTCGTAGTACATCCCGTCCGTGTAGGGGATGACGGTGTTCAGATAGTCGTTCCCGCCCGTCATCTGGAGTACGACGAGGACGGGTTCTTTGTTGGTGGTCATGGTGATTTCTCCCCGATATATCCCTCACTCATCGGCGCGAGGCCAATGGAGACTCATGCGAACTGGTAGTCCCGCAGCGCTACGATGAGTTGCAGCATTTCCGTTATGCGCGCGACGGTCGAGTCGTAGCCGCCGTTCGACCCCCATTCAAGCGGGCCGCCCTCGGAGGCGTGGTCGACAAGCTCCCGCTTCGATGCCGAATCGACGTCCAGCGGGCCGAGCAGATCGAGGCATGTGTCGACGAACTCTTCGGGCGACATCGCGCCCCGCTCGTGGAGCGCGCCTACGATCGCCCGGATGCCCGGACGGTCGGCGTCGCTGATCATGTCCGTGAAGAAGTTGGTGCGGGTCATTATCGAGCCGCTGTTGATCCACTCAGGCCCCGTGTGCCAGCCCTCGACGGAGGGCGGATTGAGCAGTTCCTGGCCCATGTACGAGACCTGCCGCGAGAGGTTCCCAATGCCAGGCCCGGGGAACTCCGAACCGCCGACGAGCCGGAGCGTTCCGATCATCACGTCGACGGGACTCTTGACCTTGGCGAAGTGGGCCTCCTTGAAGAAGTCGGAGTTGAACAGGAAGCGCAGGGTCTCCCGGATGTCGTAGTCCGTGCAGTACAGCTTCTCGACGAGTTGGTCGATGGCGTCGGGATCGCGTGGCGGCGTCACCGACCACGCGGGCACCTGCGCCTCGTCGGCCACGAAGAAGGTGTACAGATGCCGCGCAATGAACCGCGCGGTGGCGGGCTGACGGAGGACGATATCGACGATCTCCTCGCCGTCGAAGTCGCCCACGTGTCCGAGGAAGCTCTTGTCGGTGTGGTCGTGAATCTCGTCGCGGTACTCGAACTCCCAGTCGAAGCGGCCCATGGGGAACCGGGGCAGCTTCGGGGCCATCGTCCAGCCGGTGAAGGCGCGGGAGCACTCGTACACGTCGCCCTCGGTGTAGTTCGTGACGCCCATCGTGAACAGTTCCAGAAGCTCGCGGCCCCAGTTCTCGTTGATGCGCCCGTTGAGGTTCTCGTTGTTGTCGAGCCAGTAGATCATCGCGGGGCTTCGGGCGACGCTCAGGACGATGTCGCGGAACTTGCCCATGCCGTTGTCGCGGAACGCGTCGATCATGTCCATGATCTCGTCCCAGTGGTCGACCTTGGAGACGCCGGTGGCGAATATCCCGTGCCAGAAGACGGTCATCTTCTCCTGCAAGGGCGCGTTCGTGTTGAGCATCCGGTAGACCCAAGCGGCGTGGCCCATGCCGTAGATCGTGCCCGGCTTCCATGCCCAGGGCTGGTAGCGGTAAAGGTCGTAGATATCCACCGCCTCCTGTTGCTCGGGCGATAGCAGTTCTTCGACCGTCGCCTCGTAGCCCTTCGCCGCCCGCGCTTCCAGTTCCTCGCGACGCGCGCCGAACCCTGCCCGGCGCATCAGGTGCGCCATCAGTGCAATGTCATCCGTATGAGCCATGCAAACCCCCATGTTCAGCGGATCGACCGGGAGAGATTATAGCGAGATTCACGCCAACGCGCCAACAGCCCCCTGACTCCGTCATTCCCGCGAAGGCGGGAATCCACAAGCCTAGCACCTAGCACCCAGAACCCAGCACCCCTTATAGACATAGACATCTGTTCGCATTTCAAGTATCATGCCTACATGCCAGCCAACTTCGTGGACAAGACCATCTGGACGGGCGACAACCTCGACATCCTCCGGGGCCTCAACTCCGAGGCCGTAGACCTGATCTACCTCGACCCGCCCTTCAACTCGAATAAGAACTACGAGGCCCCTGTGGGCAGCAAGGCCGCGGGCGCGGCCTTCAAGGACACGTGGACCCTCAGCGACCTCGACGTGGCATGGATGGGCCTCATAGCCGACGAGCACCCCGCGATCTATCGCACCATCGAGGCCGCAGGAATGACGCACGGCAAGGGGATGCAGTCCTACCTCTGCATGATGGCCGTGCGCCTGCTGGAGATGCGCCGCGTGTTGAAGGACGCGGGAAGCATCTATCTGCACTGCGACGATACCGCAGGAGCGTACCTGAAGGTGCTGATGGACGCTGTGTTCGGCGGGCAGAATTTCCGTAATGAGATCAGTTGGAAGAGGACCAGCTCACACAGCGACGCCAAGCGGTTCGCGAGGGTGTCAGACCGTTTGCTGTTCTATGCCTTCGACGGGGCCACGTGGCATACGCAATACCTGCCACTTGGAGAGACCTATGTTGCTCGGGACTACCGGCGTGAGGACGAAAAAGGACGCTACAGGGTGGACAACCTGACCGGGCCGGGATTGTCGAGTGGAGAGTCCGGTCAACCGTGGCAGGGATACGATCCTGGCCAAAGCGGGCGATGTTGGAGTGTTCCCAAGACCGGCAACTATGCCCAGTGGATTGAGGATAACCTGATTCCGGGATACACAGCGATGGCAAGCGTTCATGCGCGTTTGGACGCCCTTTCCAGTGCGGGGTTGATCGACTGGACAGAGGGAGGATACCCCCGCCTAAAGCGGTATCTTGCAGCTTCCAAAGGCGAAGCCGCCTCCGACTTCATCGGCGACGTCCAAAACGTCAATAATCGGTCAAAGGAGCACATAGGCTACCCAACGCAAAAGCCGCTTGCCCTGCTCGAACGCATCATTGCAGCGTCATCGAACCCCGGCGACATGGTGCTTGACCCCTTCGCCGGGTGCGCGACGGCGTGTGTTGCCGCCGAGAAGCTGGGCCGCCAGTGGGTCGGCATCGACCTCTCCCCGAAGGCCGTTGAACTGGTGAACCTGCGCCTGCGCGACTTCATGGGCGACCTCTTCCACGACCGGCTTGTCACCGCTCGCACCGACATCCCGCAACGCACGGACATCGACGCGCCAATCCACTACCGCAAGAACAAGCACGTCCTCTTCGGTGAGCAGGAAGGCCGCTGCAACGGCTGCAAGACGGAGTTCCCGTACAGGATCATGGAGGTCGACCACATCATCCCCCGCTCACGCGGCGGCACCGACCACATGGACAACCTGCAACTGCTCTGCTCCCACTGCAACCGCATCAAGGGCGACAGGCCGCAGAAGTATTTGATGGCGCAGTTGAGGGAGACGCCTTCACCCTCACCCTAGCCCTCTCCCGCGAACGGGAGAGGGGATTCTTTGTTCGGCAGACTTATTCAACGAATCTCAGAGACAGGACACCGATCCTCATTTCAAAGATTTCGGTCTACTAGTGTTAGAATTGGAACAATCCACCTAATTGACGTGCATTACCAAGCGTTCGCGGCAGGAAACCGATGAGAGGATTCGTACCAACGCCCGATACGCTCGTCGACCATATGGTCAACTTGCTATTTGAGGGCAGAACGATTGCTTCCGGGGAGCGACTGCTCGATCCCGGTTGTGGAACCGGCGCCTTCATGAAAGGAGTGCTTCGCTGGTCTGCGGGCAAGCGCTCGGAGCTTCCCTCCATGACCGGCATTGAGCTTGACGGTCGCTTGGCCCTATCAGCCGCGTCACAGCTTGGGAGCAACCGGAATATTCGAGTGATCGAGGAGGACTTCCTGAGGGCAGAGGTCTCGGAGAAGTATCATTACATCATTGGCAATCCTCCTTACGTTTCGATCTTGCGCTTGAACGAACGAGAAAAGGCCGAGTACAGGAATCGATACCGTGCAGCGACCGGCCGCTTCGATCTTTACATGCTGTTCTTCGAGCGGGCGCTGGAAATCCTCGAACCGGGCGGACGGCTCGTCTTCGTCACGCCCGAGAAGTTCACTTACGTCGATTCGGCTTCTTCCCTTCGAGGGGCGCTCAGCGCCTGGGACGTGCAAAAGCTGGAGTTTCTTCCTGAGGATTCGTTTGGAAACTTGGTTACCTATCCGCTGATTACGGTATTGGAGAAGCGACCGGATGGACAGGCCACCCTCGTTCTAAATCGCAAAGGCAGCGAAAAGACGGTCCGACTTCCCCATGACGGGATGAGTTGGGGGCCGCTGCTGAATGGCGATGCACCGAGTTCGGATTCTGAGCAAACCGTCAGTCTTTCCACGATTTGCGAGCGCGTTAGCTGCGGCGTCGCTACGGGTGCGGATCAGGTCTTCGTCTTCGAGCGCGACGCACTGCCCGCACAATTCCATCAATTCGCCTGGCCCACAGTTGCGGGAAGGGATCTGAACCCATATAAGGATCGGATTCAGACACATCTGATGATGTTGATTCCCTATGATCTTGACGGCGTTCTCGTGCCACTTGATGATCTGGGTCCATTTGGGCGGTACTTGAAGGAACCTCACATTGCTGAGAGACTCATGCAGCGGACATGCGCAAGTCGAAAACCATGGTACGCCTTCCATGAAACCCCGTACATGTCCCGAATCTTACGACCTAAGATACTGTGCAAAGACATCGCGCGACGACCGGTCTTTTGGGTGGATAGGTCAGGAGCGACGGTGCCGCGCCACTCTACCTACTACGTAGTTCCGAGAGATGAGTCGATTCTCGATCCGCTCTGCGAGTACCTTAACGGAGAGCGGGCTCGCGATTGGCTGGTCGAACACTGTCAGCGAGCGGCCAACGGGTTCCTTCGTACACAGAGCAATGTGCTTAAGCGTCTTCCCGTTCCTTCGGAATTCAATGCGGGTGCGGGGGACCGACTCAAACCAATGCCTCGTGCCCAAAACGGGTACTCGGAGGCGTCGGTGTTGGAGTTGATTGCTTGAATACGCCCTTCGATATAGTCATTCGCCACATTACTGAGCGCGGATACCACAATCATCGAAAAGCCGAGCACTCGGATATTCTCTGCAAGGCCATATGGTCTGATCTGCTCTCAAGTTCCAACGAGATACGAAAAGACCATGCCAACAAAGATGTCGGCTGGTGGCTGAACCAACCCGCGCCCGACCTGCAACGACGCAGGGCAGACCTGCTTGTTTGCGAGATAAGTCACTCGTCCGAAGGTCCGGACTTGAGCCGCGTTCGCATCTGTCTCGAGAACAAATCGGTAATCACGGCTCACCGAAACAAAGGTGAGCGGTTCCGCGATCTGGACAACTTCAGATCCGAGGTGCAGCAGAGGAGACGGGAGGCGATCGTGCTTGGAACGGTTCTCGTAGGTACTGCTAGGCGATACCTTAACGTGGCTGACCAAGTTAAGAAGGTCTACAGGGGTCGACCCGAGCAATTTGAGCGAGAAGTTATCCCTCGTCTTTCAACCGGAGACGATACTCTTTGGGACGACTTCCCCTTTGCAATTAGCGAGAATCGCCCTGACGATGCCGAGAAAACGCTCGAGCATTTCCGACGTTTGCCGACACGGACCCCCAACTTGACGCATCTGGAAGGGTTCGACTACCTCATGGTAGTTCCGGTGCATATCGACAACGTGAATCCCCCTCGGGTTGATCGGGAGAACAATCTCGGCCTCGATGTTGACGAGGAGTACAAGAAGTTTCTTGAAGTCGTTCGGCGTGGATATCTAGCGCGTTGGCACATCTAGCGATCGTAGTTCCCCAGCGCCTCCCGCAGGCGCTCCGCCACGAATGCCGCCTCCTCGTCGGTCATGCAGTTGACGATGACGCGGTCATGCGGTCACTTCGTCTTCGGTGCGGCGCACGTGCTCTCGCAGGGCGCTGTTGATGTCCGTCTGATAGCCGCGCCCGTCTCGTTGGCGCGCCTTGAACCAGGATACTACGTCCGCGTCCAGCCGTAGCGTGATCTGCTGCTTCACCGGGCGGTAGAACACGCCTCGCTTGGCGTTCGACCAGTCGAGGACCTCGGGGATATCATCGGTGTTGATTTCGTCCTCGGGCTTGTCGGCCAACGCCAGAATCTGGGCCTGTATGTCGGGGGGCAGTTCAGAAATATCCTTCTTCATAGGCCATCCTCTCATGCCGCGTGGCTTTACGAGCGCTGATGATGCGTCCCGTCTCTTCTCCGGTCTCCGGGTCGGCTTCAGGCCCAGTGTGGACGACCAGCACCGCTACCGGACCTATCATCCCTACCGTCCGCCATCGCTCTTCACGCTCATACACGTCTTCTTGCGTTGCGGAGAGTGGATCATCGAATACGTAGATTGCGGCGTTGAAGTCAAAGCCGTGGATCCGTCGGTTCGCTTCGCTCTTATTAGGATCCCATGTCCAGCGCAACGATTGAACCTCGGTGTAACTACGATATTGTAGCTACATCTACATGCTAGGTCAAGAAGCCCCCGAAGCAGCCCCTACTCCCATGATCCGCGCCATGTTTCCACCGAGGATGAGGTCCATGTCCGACTGCGGGATGAAGTCGCAGTAGCTGCGCAGAAAGTCGAGGTTCTGGCGATACGTCCACCAGAGGAGGGAGACGGGTATGTCTGTCCCCCAGATCAGCTTTTTGGGGCCTATGCGGCGGTACATCTGCTCCATGGTCGGGAGTATCTGCGGCATGGGGTAGTCCCAACGGCGCTGGAGGAAGACGGCGAAGAGAAGCTGGATGTGGTAGTTCGGATTGTCGATGGGCGCGGCATCGTAGACCTCGTCGGGGACTACGAGCTTCTCATCGTCGGCGAACATGCGCCAGTTGAAGCCGTGCGTCTGGACGACCGTGACGTCGGGGTAGCGCTCCATCCAGCGGCCGAGCGTCCGAAGCTCTTCAAGGTATTCGTCGTAGTCGTTCGCATAGAGCGTGAAGAAGACCGGCACGCCGAGTTCGCTCAGGGCATCCCAGAACGGCGTAAAGACAGGCCCGGCCCACTTCCGGTCGACGCCGTAGAGTTCCATGTGGTGGGGCATGAACTGGTACCCGTGCAGGCCGAGGTCGTTGACGGCGTGCTCCAGCTTCCTGATGCAGGCGTCGGTGTCGGAGGCCAGCAGCCATTCCTCGACGTAGGCGAGCCCCTGAATGCGGTCAGGGTAGGCGCGAACGCAGTCGGCGATGAACTCGTTGGACTTGCTCATGTAGGGCGTCCGGTGGAGGAGCGCCATGTCCACGCCGACGTAGTCCATCTCGGCGACGAGGTTATCGACGGTGAACGTGAGGTGGTCGATCCACGGAGGGAGCGCCTGTTTCACGTAGGTCTCGCCGTCCACGTCCCACTCGACCCTGCCGTTCTCTGCCGTCCTGAATCCGGCTTCCCGAAGGGCGTCAAAGTCCCATGGACGGGCGGGATCGACGAGTCCACTGGCGTCGCCGGGCACCCGGTCTCGCTTTCGCCAAACGGGCTGCTGGCGCGAGGTCGCCATGAACAGCTGGAGGAACCGGTCGAACTCGGCGCGGTCTTCAAACCCGCCGCCGAGGCTTGGGTCCTGAGCGCAGTAGGCGTGGCCGTCGTAGATCATGGAATTACCTTTCAGCTTACATTGTCGCGAGAGCGGAGACCTCGACGAGGAAGCTCTCGTTCGCGAGGCCGCTCACCACGAGCAGCGTTGCGGGCGGATAGTCGCCTTCGGGGTAGGCCTCATCGAAGATGGCCGTCCGCGCGTCCATGAAGCCCTGTACGTTCTCGCATCCAACGATATAGTAGGTGAACTCGACCACGTTGGCGAACGAGGAGCCAGAGCCCGCAAGGACTGCCTGCAAGTTTTGGAATACCTGTTGAGTCTGTGCGCCCACGTCGTTTTCGCCGACAAGCCCGCCGTCGATGTCGAGGGCGACCTGTCCGGCGATGACGATCAGAGGACCTTCGGCCCTCGCGGCGTGGGAATACTTGCCGGGCGGTTGGTGGACGCCCTTCGGACTGTCAATTCTGAATCGCGGCATGGTAGTTCTCCTTAGATGGTTTCGAGGCCGAGCAGTCTCGCCCCGTTGTTGTGGGTGATGTCGTTGAAGTGCTCCTCGGACTCGCATGAGTCGCGGAGCAGTGACAGCATGACCTCGCCGAGGCACACGCGGAACGTACCGTTCGGGTAATTGCCTCGTCCGTCGTGGCACGGGCAGTCTGTCCCCCAGAGAAGTCTTTTGCGATGGCGCTTGAGGAAGTCACGGGTGAAGTCGGTGTCTCTGAGGAGAGCGAGGTAGCCGGACCGCGCGGAGAGGTCGCCGTAGAGGTTGGGATATTCGGACAAGAAGCGGTCGGTCATCCCGACGCGCCGGACGGGTCCCATCGGGTAGTCGGAGAAGTCGGGCGAGGACGGATCGGTGAAGGCGTCCGCGCTGACGTTCGTCCACCAAGCCATCGCGTGGCCGATGAACGTGGTATCGGGGAGGGAACGAACGACGCTTTCGAGGACGGGGAAGTTGGTCCCAAAGGCGCCGGTGTAGTCCATGTGGATGAGGACGGGCCAGCCGAACTCGCCGCAGAGACGGTAGATGTCCATGTTGCGGGGATGGTCGACGGGCAGGCGGACCTTGTGCTCGCCGAAGCCCTTCACGACGCCGGTGTCTCGCAGCGCGTGGAGGCGCTCCGTCGCGTCGGGACTGAGCGGGTCTACGTGGCAGAAGGCGACGGTCTCCTCCGGGTACGCCTCGTGCGCTTCTATAGCGGCCTGTGTGGACATCAAGTCACTCTCCCCGGCGGCAGAGCTCGGCCCCGGCTCAAGCGGCAAGAGCACCGAAATGCCCCCGCCGTGAGCGTCGATGTGTTGGCGGACGGTGTCGATCGAGCGGTCTCTGCCGACGTGGGTGTGGAAGTCGATCATGCGCCGGTTGCCGTAAGCCTGTGGGCGTGTGTGGCTACCTTGTCGAAGGCCTTTGCGTACTGGTCGATGAGGTCGTCGGCCGGGCGGGTGAAGCTCGGCAGCTCGATCGTGTCATAGGGGACTTCCGGGTCTTCCGTGACGGGCAGGACAACGCTCTTGTAGTCGATCTTCGTCGCGTTCGCGCCGAGGACCTCCCAGAGGATGTCCTCCGTGCCGTGCTCGTTGCCCGCGAATACGGGGTGCTTGTGGAGCATTCGCCAGAGGCCGTTCGTGTGGGGGATACTGGAGTCTCTGCGCGCCGGTGATCTTACGGTGGTGCCCTCGGCGTTGAGGGCCTCGATCAGCCGGTCTCGTGAGATGCCGCCGAGCCTGTCTGGGTGGAAGATGATGCGCCCGGACTGGTAGGGCGAGGGGAAGTAGTCGGGGTAGTCGGGGACGGAGAAGCCGTCGATCTCGGCGATGGCGCGGCCCAGCTTGGCGGCGTTGGCGTGGCGAACGTCCAGGCGTTTGCGCCAGTGCTTCATCTGGACGACGCCGATTGCCGCGGTGATGGTGGCCATGCGGTACTTCTCGCCGAAGCTGAACCCGCTGACGGCGCGCCACTTCGGATCGGGGAGGTTCTTGAGGCGCTCGTAGTGGCCGAGCGTAGCGGCTCGCTGGAACACCTCGTCGGAGTCGGTCATGAAGACGCCGCCCTCGCCGGCGGAGGTCAGCTTGCCGTCCTGGAAGCTGATGGCGGAGGCGTCGCCGATGCTTCCCAACATGCGCCCGCGGTGAGTCGTGCCCTGGGAGACGGCGTTGTCCTCGACGACTTTCAGTCCGTGTCGGCAGGCGATGTCCATGAGCGCGTCCATGTCCGCGGGAATGCCTTTCCAGTGGACGACCATGATGGCTTTTGTGCGCGGGGTTATCTTGCGTTCCACGTCGGCAGGGTCGAGGGTCGTGGTGAGCGGGTCGATGTCGGCGAAGACCGGCACGGCGCCACAGCCGATGATGGGCAGGCAGTTGAATGGGTGGACGGCGGACTGGGTGATAACCTCGTCGCCGGGGACGACTCCGACGCCGAACAGCGCGGTACGCAGGGCCGTGGTGCCGCTGGAGTGGGCGATGGCGTGTTGGACGCCCCACGTGTCGGCGACGAGAGATTCCAGTTCGGTGATCGGCCCCGGGCCGTCAATGGCGCTGGACAGGGCGTGGTTGCGGATGAGGTCCGCTGCAACCTGTGCCTCTTCTTCAGTGTAGATCGGCCACTGGGAGTAGTGGGCTTGGTCGATTGTTATGGCGGGGGCGCCGCCGAGGGCGGCGGGTTGTTCGGTCACGTGTGCCCCCTCTTGGATGGCTGGGGCCTCGCGCACTGGCTCCTAGAGTACGCGCTCAAACCCCTTGCGTCTTCAATCAGCAGAGCGTCGACGAACAGCTGCCGGTCCGATCCTATGTGATTGGGAGAACCTCCCATTTCGACACCTCTGTACCCTCTTCCGTACCTGCATTACACAAGTCTATCATATGGCGGCTAGACAGATGTCGGCTTTCTATAGTAGGATTGGGGGGAAACGTAAGAACCAATAATAGTAAGTTAGGAAACCTCTGAACAACTGCTCAATGGCAGCCCGATTTCGTATCTGTGTATGCTGCGATCCATAGACTTGTTCAGACCATTCCTATGGAGACGAAAAAATGTCCAAGAAGAGGATATTTGTCTGGGTCATTGGGTTGGGATTAGTTGCGGCAGTGATAGCAGGCGGGACATGGGTATACTCTGAGCACTTCGCATTCCCACATCTGGCCATTCACATCCCACGTGAGCCAACGAGCATAGACAACGTATCATGGTCTGAGGTTATACCAGATTATAATTCGCTTTCTGGTGTGGATACCATAAGTAGGCACGCGACCGAATATGTCGCTGAATATGGTAGGCAGAGAGCAGGTGCTGTGAGCGAGTTGGCTATTGGGCTCAGCAAGGAGGAGTTGAATTCAGAAGATGTGCTGGAGTTGCTGGATACCATAGCGCCTGGATCTCAGTTGACTGTACGGAGAGCGGCGGCAGAGAGGCTGGTGGAGTTGGCGGGTTCAAAGGATATTGACGGTGATTGGGGTTTGGCGGCGGCGGGAGAGGTACAGAGGCTAATGACAGGCGATACTGACGGGGTAGACCCGGAAGAGCGGATCGCAGCTATGGATGAGCTTGCGAATGGGTTTCGAGAGGGAAGTCTAGAGGGAGGTCGAACTCTGGAACTGCTGGATACTATCGCACCAGAGGCGAGCGTAAAAGCGCGTGCTGAAGCTGTCAAGGCCCTTGCGACGGAGTATGGTAATGTGGAGTGGGATGAGAACACGGCGATGTCCTTCGCAAGCGACCTGCACCGGGTGGCAACAGGTGAAGAGCTAATGGACTACGAGACAACCGTGACGGCAACAGTGAGTTTGGCGAACGTAATGGCGAAAAACATGGGGGCAGAGTCGGTCGGAGATATCGATACCTCATCGAGGGTGGTTAAAGAGGCGCTATTAGGAACACTGACCATGGAGAGTTTTGGAATAGAAGGACAAACAAGGAAACCCCCTGTTTCCGACAACGAGTTAATAGTCAGCAGGTGTCGGTTTTCTTGGTCTCCTTGCCGGGAGTGGAAATACTATTATGAAGTAACAGGGCCTCACGTAGCTCCATATAGGAAAATGCGCGAAAGAGGAAAAAATAAAGCTGATGCGTACGTATATGCACTATCGTACGTGGAGGCTCTTGACCATGGAAGGTCGGTTGAGTATGCGCTGATGTATGCCCAGGAAATACTGGAGTCTAATCCCGGTCTCCCATATTATGGTAGAGGACCGGAGTCTTTTTGGGGTATATATGTGGGGGAGATTCTGCGGGGTAAGTCTGAGGAGTACGCTCGTGCATATGCTCGGCACTATTCTTCTATTTCTCTCCCTGGTGAGTACTCTCGTGAGGTTCTACGAGAGATTCGACACATTTCCGCTTGGCGCAGTTTAAACGTGGGTGGTAGTGATCAGAAGGGTATTTTCGAGCATCTGGTCATCAGATGTCGGAGAGGGGGTAAGTCTTTCAGGTATTCATGGTATTGCGCACACGCAGCCTATCAGCATATTTCAGTGAGCTCGGATCTTGTTGGTCGTTTTCCCGTCACAGAAGTTTATGGGTACGATGGCGAAAATATTGATTGGGACTACAGCCGTACATATGCGGAATTGAGAGAAGAGGGATTTGATCACGCTTATGCGGTTACATTTGCATCCGCATCTAGTCATGCACAGAAGCATGGTTTCTCAGCTGAGTGGGCGAGCGCATACGCCGAACTGCGTGCTGCTGGCAGATCGCATAAGGAGGCATGGAAACTGGTCAAGTGACGTACGTGTACAGAGTCACATATGGCTTTGGTTTCGAAAGCTGGGGGACGACCTACCGCCGCACAAGTGGCATAGCATTATGAAGCAGGCAATCATAGCTGTGGAACGGATTCACACAGGCCTCACTTACATGGAGTCCCACTCGTCGGGGAGCACGGGAGTGTAGTCCTTGTGCTTTTCCTGCCAGAGGCGGATGCGGGAGGCGAGATCGCGGATCGTGTGACGGTACGCCTCATCGTTGTAGAGGTTACGAAGCTCGTGGGGGTCGTTGTTGAGGTCGTAGAGCTCGCACTGATCGCCGGGGCTGAGGTGGAGCTTCATGCCTTCGCGGGAGATGATGACGCGGCGCGGCATAGACGAGACCCGGCGGATAACGCTTTCGGGGATTGCCGCGTTGAAAGAGGTGGTTGGACGGCCGTCCTCACCGTTCCACTGGACGATGACGTCGTTGTCGCCGAGGTTGGACTTGCCTTCCAGGACGGGCACCCGGCTCTCGCCTTGAATCTCGCGCGGGATTTCCTGACCGAGAAGATCGAGCAGAGTCGGCACGGCGTCGATGAGTCCAATTCGTCCTTGAACATGCCGCTGTTCATCGGAGAGCCAGGGTACGCGCATCAGGAAGGGAACGCGCATGGCTTCTTCGTACATCATCGTCTTGTGGAGGATTGCGTGGTCGCCCAACATCTCTCCATGCTCGCTGGTGTAGACGATGATCGTGTCTTCCGCCTGGCCGCTCGCCTCCAGGGCCTGCATGATACCGCCGACGGCCCTGTCGACCAGGGACACCAACCCGAAGTAGCGGGCGCGAATCTCTCGCCATCCGTCCTCGGACGAGAGATCGACATCTTCCTCCGTGGAGTTCCTGTAGAAATCGGCCATCATCCGGTGCAGTACGGAGGCGTCTTCACCGGGAGGTCGCAGGAACGCCGACCCCGTGTTGAGCTTGTCGCGGGGGTGGAGGTCGTCCAGCGGCCCCGTGAACGGATTGTGAGGTTCGAAGAAGTTGACGTAGAGCATGAAGGGCCGGTCTTCATCCGCGGACTCGCGAATGAAGCGCTCGACGGCCCGCCCGAGGAATGAAGCCTTGGTGTCGCGCTCGGGCAGTTGGGCGGCGTAAGGTCGGCTGAATACCGGCTGCTCGTCCGCGAAGCGAGCTCTCGCGTCGTGTTCGCCATACTCCTTCGCGAGCGTTTCCCTGCCCTTCACGTCGGGCTCGTAGCCCTGTGAGATGAGGTAGTAGTGGTAGTCGGAGAACGTTCCCAGGGCTGTGGTGTCGGAGTAGTAGGGACGGTAGAGGTCTTCGATGCTCACCCACTCGTTGAAGCCGTGCTGCGGGCGAAGCTCGTCGCCGAGGTGCCACTTGCCGAAGTAGCCCGTTCGGTACTCGTCGGGGACCAACTCGGCAATGGTTCTCGTTGACGGCGGAAGCGGGACGTTGTTCACGGTGCAACCGCTCGTGTGGGGGTAGAGTCCCGTCAGGATCGTAGCGCGGGACGGAGTGCAGACGGGCTGGCTGACGTAGGCGTTGTCGAATACGAAGCTCCGGTTGGCGAGCGCGTTGAGATTGGGCGTTTGGATGTCGTCGTTGCCGTAACACGCCATCGTGTCGGCGCGCTGCTGGTCGGTGAATAGGAACAGGACGTTCGGCTGCTTTGGCAAAATCACTCTCCTAGGGGCGTCCGTTCTCGCCCCGCCGCGTCGTCCCACTTCAGGCCCTGTTGCCTACGATGATACCATGCCTTGCAAATCCCCCTAGGATTGGGCCTCCGTGAACGACCATCTCCTGACCATTACCGGCGCACACGACATCTCGCTCCGCATGACCGTGCAGAGTCATGGATGGGTCGCGCTGGAACCGTGGAAGTGGGACGAGAAGGCGGGCGAGCTGTCTCGAAGCGATCTACTCGAAGTTCCTACAACCATCATCGTCACGCAGAGCGGCCCGAGGGCGCTAGAAGTTCGCGAGGAAGGTGACGGCAGCGCCGACGTGTCCGCCGTGGAGGCGACGGTGCGGCGGTGGCTGTCGCTGGACTGGGACCCGACGGAGGCTATCACCGTCGCGGATGAAGTGGATAGCGAGGTTGCCGACGTGATCCGGCGTGGAGGCGGACGGTTCCTGCGCGGCTCGACCTTCTACGAGGACTACCTGAAGACGGTGTGCACGGTGCAGATCAACTGGGCGGGGACGATGCGAATGGCCTCACGACTCGTGCATGAGATCGGTGAGGGTTTCGTTCCGACTCCGGCACAGGTCCTGGATGCGGGGGAGGCGGTCTTGAGGGAACGGGCGTCAATGGGATTTCGCGCCAAGGGGATCATGGTCTCGACCGAGAGGCTTCTCCGTGATGGACTGGTGGATGAGAGCGGCGTGGGAGTGGAAGGCCTGTTGACGTACGAGGCGCTGATCGGGCTGCACGGCATTGGGCCGTACGCGGCGAGCCATCTGCGGGTGCTGCTTCACGACTTCAGCCGGGTGCCGGTCGACTCGGAGGTGACAAAATTCTTTCGGGAGCGGCACGGCATAGGCCCGAAGGAGGTGGAGCCGTTCCTGGAGCGCTGGAGGGAGTACAAATTTCTGGGATACCGGCTGTCGCGACGGTTGGGTGACCGCTAGCCGAACCGGGGAGCGGGCCATGACGCGAGCCCGGTCAACTCCACGCTGACGTCCCAGAGACGCCGGGCGTGTTCTTCGTCGTAGGTGACGGGGGCGGTCTCGCTCACGGCGTTGTCGTAGAAGTACTTGCCCGAGAGTCCCTCGATTTCCGGTGATGTGGCGACGTGAAGGACGACGGCGGCTCCCTGTTCGGGGCTGTCGCCGAAGGGGGTGCCGGAGCCGAAGCCGGCTTCGTAGGAACCGCCCATGTAGTCGTCGAGGAGCTTGGTCGCGATGACGCCGGGGTGGAGGCAGTTGGCGGTGACGCCGGTTCCCTCCAAGCGGCGGGTGAGCTCGTAGGTGAAGAGGATGTTGGCGAGCTTGGTCTTGCGGTAGACCTGGCTGGCGGTGTATTCGCGCTCGGAGCCAAGGTCGTCGAGATCGAGCGGGCTTTTGCTGTGTACCTGGGACGAGACCGTGACGACGCGGGCGGGGGCGGACTCTTTCAGAGTGTCGAGGAGCAGGTTCGTCAGGAGGAAGGGGGCGAGGTGGTTGACGGCGAACTGGGTCTCGAGGCCGTCGACAGTGAGTCGTCTGCGGGGGGTGATGGCACCGGCGTTGTTGATGAGCGCGTGGAGCTGCGGGTATCTCGAAATGACCGTTCTCGCCAGCTTGCGAACCGACCCCTGTGACGAGAGGTCGGCGATGAGGAGGTCGAGGTCTTGACTGCCGGCTTTGGCGGCGATCTCGGCCTTTGCCGACTCGCCTCGTTCGCGGCTGCGGCAGACCATGACGACGGCGGCGCCCATGCGGGCGAGTCCTATCGCGGTGGCCTTGCCGATGCCGGCGTTCGCGCCGGTGACGAGGCATACTTTGCCGTACATGTCAGGCTGATTCATGGCGAGGCATTGTAGCAGGAAGCCTTCGTTTCCCGTAAGATTGCCGCATCGTGAGTCAAGGAGATGAGGAGATGAACTTGTCCAAGACAATTCGTCGAGGGTTGTCGATCATCGCTCTCGTGTCGGCTTTCCTGTTCTCGGTCACCGCGTGTGGAGGGGAGTCTGAGCCCACTCCCACGCCGGCTCCTGTGCTGAGCGACATGCTAACGAGCGCGGGTGAGAGAATGGCCGCCATGACGTCGGCAAAGTTCCGCATGGTCGACGAAAAGGAATCGGGAGCCAAGTTCTTCGAAACGACCTTCAAGAGCATGGAAGCGGAGGTGAAGGCTCCCGACAGCTTCAGGATGTTGGTGGACGTAGTGTCCCCGGCGTTTGGATTCATTGAAATCGAGATGATGGCGGTCGGGGAGCAGGCTTTCATGAAGTTCTCCAAAGACGCGCCGTGGGCGCCCTTGCCCGTGGAGGGGGTTCCCTTCAACTTCCGCGGGTTGGGCGGGACTTTTCGCGATATAATTCACATGATCCGGGACGGGGACGGCGTCATCACGGGCAGCGAGTCCGTGCAGGGCGCGCAGACCATTCGCGCCGAGGGAACGGTTCTGTCCGAGCGGTTGGCGAACCTCATCACCGACGTGGACCCGGGCCATACGCTGACTCTGACCATGTGGATTGACGAATCCGAGTATTCTCTGCGGCAGTTGCGCATAGCCGGCCAGCTCTACGATGACGACGGTCCTGAGACCACCCGTCTCGTAACCATCGACGCCATGGACGTCCCGGTTGAAATCAAACTTCCGGACCTGGGATCAGGTCAGTGAACGACCTGAGACAACGCCTAGCCTCCCGCGCTTCTTCCGAGTCGGTGGTGCTGGGCATCATTTGCCTGTCGGTATTCTCGACTGCCCTCGACCAGACCGTGGTAGTCGCCGCCCTGCCGAGGGTGATGGTCGACCTGGAGATCCCCCTTACCGACCTGGACAGGGCATCCTGGATCATAACCGCCTTTCTGGTCAGCTACACGGTCTCCATGCCGTTGGCGGGTCGTCTGTCCGATGTCTACGGCAGGGTCAGGATGTTCCAGTGGGCCCTGGTCGTGTTCGCCATTGGATCGGCGTTCGTGGCGATTTCACCGAACTTCTATTGGGTTGTGCCGGCCAGGGTGTTCCAGGCAATCGGCGGCGGCGCAACGGTCCCCATAGGTCTCGCTATGGCCGTTGCGGCCGTATCGCCTGAGAGAAGGGGAATTGCCATAGGCCTCGTGGCCGCGGCGGCGGAAGCCGGCTCAGTCGTCGGCCCTCTCTACGGAGGCGCCATTATCGAGTGGATCGGCTGGCGATGGATATTCTGGTTCGACGTGCCCCAGAGCCTCATCCTCATCGCGCTCTTGGCCGTCTTGCCGAACCGCCCCAACCCGACGGCGAAGATGGACTACTTCGGCGCGCTGATGCTCGGAGCGGCGCTCACCGTTCTTACCATGGCGCTGGCCCAGAGAAGCATCTTCACTGGCGAGTCAGTCTACCCGTACTTGGCGGTCGGCGCGGGGTTAGCCCTTGTCGGTGTACTGGTCATGGCGGAGAGAAGGGCGGTACAACCTCTGCTGGCTTCCTTCCTATACACCTCCAGGGCGTTCGTATCCGCCAACATTACCCAGTTCCTGGTGGGGGTCGCCCTGATCATGGGACTGGTCTGCGTGCCACTCATGGCCGCCACCATCATGGAGAAGGAACCATTGGTCAGCGCCCTGCACCTCGTACGTCTAACGGCCGCCATTCCGGTCGGGGCGGTGGTCGGAGGCTACATACTTCGCTGGACCGGCGTCAGACCGGTATGCATAGTCGGCCTCGTGTTCATGGGAGCCGGGCTGCTGGTCATGAGCAGTTGGGGAACGGAAGTGGACGAACTCAGGCTGACTCTGCCCCTGGTCGCGGCGGGCCTGGGATTCGGACTGGTCATCCCCCCGATAGGCGTCAGCGCCTTGAGCGCGGCCCCCAGCGACTACTGGGGAGCCGCGGCCTCGCTGGTCACCGCATCGCGAATGGTCGGGATGGCTTTGGGACTGGCGGCCCTGTCGGCATGGGGAATAGAGCGCTTCTACAGCCTCACCGCCCACGTCGTCCCCGGCGAGTCGTATGAGGCGACCGAGGCCCTCTTGATAGACGCCGGCGTCACCGTGTTCCAAAACCTCTTTATGATCGCGGGATTCTTATCCCTCCTCGCCATCCTGCCGACTCTGCTGATGAAGCCGGAAGACGTTGAAGAGGTGGACGGCCTTTTCTGATGACGCGACGAATTGCCATTGTCGGTGGAGGAATATCAGGGCTGGGGGCCGCATGGGCGTTGAACCATCACCCCGACCGTTTCGACTTCCGCCTGTTCGAGGCCCACAACCAAATTGGCGGGAATGCGGTTACCGCCGACATGCCGCAAGATGACGGCAGCACAATTCCCTTCGACGTATCCGTCACCGCCTGCATCCCCTCGGTCTATCACCACATCCTTTTGCTGATGGAACAATTCGGCATTGAACTGATCGACACCAAATTCAGCTACAGCGTCAAGTACGGCGACCGCATCTACGCCCACGACTTCGATTCCGATATCAGCGAGCAGCTAGAATCCGAGATCGCGAAGTTCCAACGACTCTTGGGGCGTCTCCACTGGATTGGCTGGCTGACCCGTTCGCAGTCGAAGCTTCTCAACGCCCTCAACCCATTCAACTACATCAGTATGGGGACGGTTCTGAAACTGGGAGGATTCTCCGATGACTTCAGGTACAAGATACTGAAGCCCATGTTCGTCAATTTTCTGATGGCAACGGACGTATTCTCCCTGCCCGCGGCTCTCTTCACAAGGTATCTCGAATTCTTCGATATCGAATCCGCCACGCCCATGCAGACGTGGGACCGGGGGACGCGACGCATCTACGAAAACCTGTCTGTCGGCTTTCGGGACAAGATCTACCTCAGCCGCCCCGTTCGAAAGGTGTACCGCTACGAGTCCCACGTCGAGGTCGAGGACGAAGACGGCGTGCGCGAGACGTTCGACGAGGTGATCCTTGCCTGCAACGCGAACCACACGCTTATGCTCATCGACGAACCCACGTTTCTTGAACGCTACATCCTCTCGTCAGTGCGCTACGATACGGATCTCCATCACAACGCCGTTGTCCACTCCGACTCCTCGGTCCTGCCCGACAACGAAATGAAGCCCCTGTCAACGCGAAGCAATTACATAGAACAGTACGGCGACAGGCCGGACAACTACGAAATCACGTACATCATGCACAACCAGCAGCCATGGGCCAACCGGTCCGACAAGCCCTGCCTCGTGACCTATAACGCCGCAGGCTCCATCAATGAATCGAAGATCATCAAGAAGTGGTCGTTCCAGCACATCATCCACGACGTGCGCCACGTGGCGCTGCTCGTCAACCTGTTCCGCTTCATTCAAGGGAGGCGGCGAACGTGGCACTGTGGCGCGCACACGCTGGTCAACAGCCAGGAAACGTGCTTTGTCACCGGGCTCGCCGCCGCGAGGCAGCTAGGCGCGGACTACCCCTTCGACGATCCCGAAGCAAAACGCTCCTTCAATTACTACGGGAGCATACTGTACGGCTCACGATTCAAGAGGGCGTAGCGCCGCATGACTCACGTCGGCCACGATTCTCGCAGCTCATCGAAGCCCGGACAAGGTCAGCCGGCGGTGGGCGCGAACTTGATTCCCGCCACGCTCGATCTGGCTGAACGCGCCCGGCTTGCCGTCAATGCCATGACCGAAGCCACGAACCCGGAGGAAGACTACCGGGTGTATTGGAAGGTTACCTTCAGGTCCAACCCGCCGATCATGTACCACGACTTCTCGGACACCGGAATAGCGGCGAAGTTCATGGAGAGCCCACTCTCGACCCACGATAGAGAGACAGCCAACATCAGACTCGGAGTGAACCCTCGTCTAGGGCCATTTGGCAAGGCTTCATAGGATAGGAGCGAGAAACCCCTCCAACTCCCTGACAATCGCGTCCTTGTCGGCAATTGCTCCGATATGCGATCGGCACTTGAGGCTGACATAGACACAGTCCGGGATCATCTCGGACGCGGTTCTGACGGCCTCTGCGAATGGGTCTTCCGAGCCGGCCATGAGCATGGTCGGAACCCGAATCTTAGAAAGATGTCCTCTCATATCACTTTCGCCCACCGCCTGGCGGCGCGCCGCCACGGCCTTAAGATCGGCAGTAAGCAGATCGCGCTTGCTGGGTTCCGAAAGCTCGATTCCGACCGACCGCCACCTTTGGATCGCAGCCATGGCGTATGCATTAGTCCCCTGGTCGAGGGGAACCCGTCTTACATAGTTCTTTGATGGGGCCGGCTGCATGCCGGGAGGAGGCGCTCCGGCCACGACGAGCCGACTCAAGGACTCCGGGGACATTATTGCCAATACAATCGCCAGCACCCCACCCATAGAGTATCCGAACACGTCTGGTCGCGGGGCGTCCGCCGCCTCCAAGACGGCGGCCAAGTCGGCGACTTGCTTCTCCCAAGCGTAGGATTCGACTGCATGCGGCTTGGAACTGAGGCCATAGCCGAGGGAGTCGACGAGGATCAGTCGATGTGAGTCGCGCAAGAGGTCGACGTACCCGATGTCCCACCAGATGGTAGAGGCGACGCCGGCGGGGTGCAACAGTAACAAAGGAGGGCCGTTCCCCTCAACCTCATAGTGAATGTGGCGGGCCTCTTGTACTAGCAACGAAGGCATAGGATCAAGATACCGCACGCGACCGGGCGATATCTACCCCTTAGCTAAGGAAAGAGCTACGGCGCAGGCGGAGGCCCCAAGATGCGGTATCCCAGGTTCTCTACCGTCCGTTCGGCCACGGGCAGGACTTCGATGAGGACGTGCGACACTCCGACTACGTCGCCGTTCTCGTCGAAGCTATAGTTGTCGCCGATGGCGCCGCTCCACGTGAGGTCGTACAGGCAGTCGCGGAATCCCTCGGCATCCTGGTCGTCGTTAGTCCGGCTCAGGCATTCCGCGGCGATGTAGACGCCGTCGTAGGCGGAACCCTGGTACCAGGGCCACGCGGCAACAACGCCGTAGCGAGCCTTGAAGTTTGCCAAGAACTCCTTGCCGACGTTTGTGGACAGGTCGGGGTTGGGCATAATGGCCTTGAGGCCGGTGGCGGCCTCGCCGGCTATTTCGAGGGCGTTGAAGCCCGTGGGCACGACCTCCGAGTAAATCGGGCCATCGTAGCCCAGCTCGCGCGCCTGCTTGACGACGGTGCCTCCCGATGTCTCGCTCTGAGCGCCCACCAAGAGGGCGTCGGGGTTTTCGCCGAGCAGCTTGGTCAGCTGACTTCGAAAGTCGATCACGTCGGACGAATAGCTTTCCTCCGCCGCCACGTCGCCTCCCAACTTCTCGAATTGCGCTACGGCGGTGCGGCGTACGCCCTCAGCGTAGTCGGTGGCCTCGGTAATGGTGACTACCTTTCGCGCTCCTTCGGCCCAGAGCGTGTTGCCGATGTCCGTGCCCACCTGCAGAGCGTTTATGGCGGTGCGGAAGATGTAGTCCCCGGCGAATGTGATGTCGGGACTGGTGGCGGATGGCGAGAGTATGACGACGCCCTCCTTCTCCGCCAGGGGCGCGACGCCGAGCGTGCCGCCGCTGCACGTGGTGCCCAGAATGATCTTGACGCCGTCCACGTCCGTCAGCTTGCGGTACGCCGTAATGGCATCGTTGGCGGTGCACTTGGAGTCCTCGACGATGAGTTCCAGCATCCGGCCGTTGATGCCGCCGGCGGCGTTTATCTCGTCCACGGCGAGCAGCTTGGACTGAGAAAACGGGACGCCGTAGGACTCGCCAATCCCGGTAAGGGAGGCCAGCGCTCCGATCACAAACGGCTCCTCAGAGGCTGCCGCCGCGCCCGCGGGAGCCGGTTCAGCGGTGGCCGCGGATGAAGGTGTTGCCTCCGAACCGCACGCGATGGTCAGGAGAAGGGACAGGCTGAAAAAGAGAACCGTCTTCCAAGGCATTGATCGCATCTTTCCGTCTACACTACCGATACTACATTGCTTATTCCCAAGTATCCACCACCATAAAAGGTGCCCGACCGCACCCTACCCCCGTTCGCGGCGGCGAATGAGCCGCGTCGGCGTGTCGGCGATGAAGCCGGAGAGGTTCAGCGCCGTGTGGATGAGGCCGATGTGCGAGTATGCCTGCGGGAAGTTGCCCAGCTGGCGGTTGGTTGAGGGATCGTACATCTCGGCGAAGAGGTCGAGGTGGTTGGAGCAACGCGTGATCGTCTCATGGAACAGGTCGAAGGCCTTGTCGGTCTGCCCGGTGTAGATCAAGTTGCCCAGCAGCCAGAAGCTCAGCAGTGTAAAGGTGCCCTCCGGCTGCGCCTCGAGGCCGTCGTCCGTCTCTTCCGGGATGTAGCGCCATACCAACGGCCCTTCAGCCAGTTCCCGCTCGATGGCGTCGACGTTCTGCCGCACCCTCGGGTCTTCGCGGGGGATGAAGCCGAAGAAGGGTATCGCCAGGTTGGAGGCGTCCAGAGCGTCACTGCCGTACCGCTGCCGGAACGCCAGCTTTTTCTCGCTCCATCCGAGGTCGAGCACCTCCGTCTTGATGTCAAACGCCATCTGAGTCCAGCGCCGGTAGTGTCGGCGCTGCTCAACCGCCGCCGCGATGTAGGCAGCCGTGTTCAGGGCGGCCCAGCACAGTACTTTCGAGTAGACAAAGTGCTGTTCCTCTCCGCGCACCTCCCAAACGCCACGGTCACGACGCCGCCAGTTCTCGATGACCATTTCGGCCAACGAGCAAACCAGCTCCCACGCCTCCTCCGGTATCTCGCCCTCCAACACCAGCAGCGAGTGGATCGATGCGATGACTTCGCCAAATACGTCAAGCTGCAAGTGATCGGCGGCGGCGTTGCCAATACGCACAGGCCGGGAATCCTCGTAGCCACGCAGGTGATCGAGGATCTCTTCCTTGAGTGACGACGACTTCGTGATCCCGTAGAGGATGCGTGGGGTATGACGATTCAACTGGCACTGCTCCAGCAGCCAATGGATGTAGTGGTCGGCTCCGTATACGTCTCCGAGCCGGTAGAGGGCATCCACGGTGAAGCTCGTGTCTCGCAGCCACGAATAACGGTAGTCCCAGTTCCTCGACCCGCCGAGCGTCTCCGGCAGGCTCGTCGTCGGCGCGGCAACGATGGCCCCGGTGCCGCGGTACATCATCAGGTGCAGCACCAGGAAAGATCGAACCACCTGCTCGCGCCACAGGCCCTCGTAATGCATCCCGGCGACGAGGTCCTTCCAGTATCTCCGGGTAAGTTGAAGCTTCTCCTGCGTGCGGTACCGATCGAGATTTGTTGATCTCCTATTGCCGTACGCCAATACGAAGATCGCCGACTCGCCCTGAGGCAGTGTGAACTCCCCCATAACGCCATCGGCGCCAACCGACAGCGGGACGCTGGCGAGCAACATCATGGTTTGTCGGCCGCCTCTGGTCTCGACCGCGATGCCGTTGCCGTTTCTTCGGACCTGGCGAAACTCCGGCACAGTGCGGGCGTAGTCGTGCCGAGGCTGATAATCACAGCGCACTTTCACACTACCGGCCGTGCACGTGACGATGCGGTGAAGCTCAGGCGGCTCGGCGGGATTCGTGTCGGGCTTGCCGTCCTTGTCGCTATCATGAATGGGCATGAAGTCCGTAATCTTCACGACGCCCGTTGGTGTCCTGAAGGTGGTCTCCAGGATGTTGGTGTCCCGCATATAGACCTGGCGCGCGTCTGTGTACGCTCCGTCGGGTCGGATGCGGAACCGGCCGCCGACGTCCTCGTCGAGGATGGACGCGAAGACGCTGGGCGAGTCGAACCGGGGCAGGCAGCACCAATCAATCGATCCATCGGTACCGACCAGAGCCGCCGAGGACATGTCGCCGATCAGTCCATAGCTGTACATATCGCCTCCTCCACATCAGGTGGATGGCAGTTGCACCATTCTAGCATCACAAAGCTATGAGACCTAATCCGGGTTGGAGGTATCGGGTAGCGGGTTGACGGTCGGGGGATGCAGGGTGTAGGAAGAGGAGTGTCGGGAAGACGCACGGCCCGAGAGAGGGGGCGTGATTCCCTAAGCGGTCAAGGTGCGAGCTTGAGAGGAGGGGTCTCTCCAAACGACATGATTCTTCCGCCACGAGTGTTGGACGATCTGGACACGTTCTCCCAAATCCTGAACGCCGGTCGCGTTGGCGTGTTCAGCGACTTCGATGGGACTCTCACTCCCCTATTCGATGACCATCGGAACACGGTGCTGTCTCCGGCTATCAGGAAGGCACTAAGTGAGCTGTCGAAGATGGTGGAACTCGTGGCGGTGGTGTCAGGGAGGGACGTGAGATATTTGCGTGAGACGATTGGGTTGAAGAGTGTGACGTATGTCGGAAATCACGGGCTGGAGGAGTGGAAGGCCGGAGCAGAGCAACCGAAGTACGAGGCCCAGGTCCCGGTCGGCCTCCTGGAAGAGGTCGAGAGTGGAGTTGGGAGCATTGGAGTCTCGGGGCTATTAGTGGAAAACAAGGGGCTGAGGGTGGCGGTGCACTACCGGAACGCCCCAGACCTCGCGGCGGCACGGTGTGCGGTGTCGCAAATGTTGGAGCCCTTGGCCGCCGGCCGCGGTTTGGGAATCAAGGAAGGCAAGATGGTATTGGAGATCGGACCAAGGGTGGAAGTGAATAAGGGCACGGCAGTGGGTCGCTTGGCGCGAGAGTATGAGTTGACGGGGGCGATAGTCCTTGGGGATGACGTGACGGACTGTGACGCATTCGATGCGCTGCACGGACTGATGCGCGAAGGGGGTCTAAAGGGCGCGGCGGTAGCGGTCGTGGATGAGGAAACGCCGGAAGCCTTGTTGCGGAGGGCAGACTACCGTCTGTCAGGGGCGGGGGAGGTGGAGGAGTTTCTTCGTTGGATGGCCTACGCATCGCCCAGGGTGGAGAGGAAGCTGTAACACCAGTCGTGGGCGGTGTGACCGCTTACGTCCTCGAAGAGGGCGTTCCAGCGACGTTGGCGCTCGGGTCCGGGCATGGTCAAGGCACGGTAGATGGCGGAAGCCGTCTCTTGAAAGTCGTACGGGTTCACCATGAGAGCGTCATGCATGGACTCCGCTGCGCCGCAAAAGCGGGAAAGGACCAAGACCCCAGGGTCGGAGGTCTGGGAGGCTACGAACTCCTTGGCGACCAGGTTCATGCCGTCCCGGAGAGGGGTGACGAGGCAGACGTCGGCCTCTCGGTATAGCTGGGCCAGGTCCTGCTGGGAATAGGGACGGTGCAGGGTGTGGATGGGTAACCAATGAACCTCTCCGAATTTGCCGTTGATCCTCCCGACGAGTGAGTCGAGGCGCTCGCGTTCCCGGGCATATTCGGGAATGGTTACCCGGCTGGGTGCTGAGATCTGGACGAGAGTGACGTGACCGCGGAGCTCGGGATGGTCGTTCAATAGCTGCTCCATGGCCTGCATTCGCTGGACTATTCCTTTCGTATAGTCAAGCCTATCCACGCCAAGAAGGAGCTGTCTGTCCTTGGGCGAGTCCTCTAGAAAACGGCTAACGCGGGTCGGGACTTGGCTCAAGGCCATCTCTCGGAATGCCTGGACGTCGGCGCCAACGGGGAATGCCCCCACCTTCACGGTTTTGCCTTGGTAGTGTGCGGTGTCGCCATCGATTACGGCCCCAAGCTCGTCGCCCAAGGACTCCTGAAGATCATGGAGATATTTCGGGGTCTGAAGACCTACGAGGTCGTAGTCGAAGAGGCAGGTAAGCAGCTCTCGGGCCCAGGGCATAATGCCGAATATCTCGGAGGGCGGGAAGGGAATGTGAAGGAAGAACCCGATCTTGCCCGTCCAGCCGAGCTTGCGAAGCTCGAGGCCAAGGGGGAAGAGGTGGAAGTCGTGGACCCAGACCAGGTCTCCGGGCCTGAGGAGGTCTATGAGCGATGTGGCGTACTTTCGGTTTACGCTGCGGTACACGCGGTAGCTGTCATGGCTGAAGGTAGCCTTGTCGGGGAAGCTGTGAAAGATCGGCCAGAGGGTGCGGTTGGCGAAGATGTTGTAGAAGCCCTCAACTTCGTCTCTGGAAAGGGAGACGGAGGCCAGACGAATACCCTCGACATCGGTGATGGTAGTTGGGGCTGGGTCTACACGGCTGTCGGAGTTTCCGTCCCATCCCATCCAGATGCCGCCCTGGGCTTCAAGGAACGGGCGCAGGCAACTCACGAGTCCGCCGACGGGAAGGTTGCGCCTCTCCTCCACGCTGGAAGGCGTGAATACGGCAGGGGTCCTATTGGAGACTAATACAACTCGGCCTTCGCCACCCATGATCGCTCCAATTCCCCGAGTCCGCGACCGGTGTGGAGCGGCCCCAAATCGCCGCAGCAGCACGGACATTTGTCCAGATTCTACTCTTGGACAAATGATGCTCGCAAGATGATATGTGGTGTCATCCCGCGTTCACGTCTCGCCTTCACGCTCTCCCGCGTGTCGTGACCCTTGTCGCCTCCGAGAGTCTTGGGACCGAACTCACACTCCTGCGCGCCGTCCGGCAGCACGGGTACAGCGGGAGTTCTTGGGCACTGAGTGCAGGGAGAACTGGCTGCAGGCAGGATTCAGAATTAGCTACGAATCTGTAACATACGGCCCTTACATCCCACATTTGTTCCCACAGCTTCTCTCAGTACATGAGGCTGCCCAAGTGTATACCCCATTGAATTCCCAGCCAAGTCCCTACTACTGTCCCACGATAGGGTCAGTGACCTAGTAAGGAGCGAGCTCCGCAAGCTATGGGAGTATTGTGATGTAAGGCCGAAGCATCCTGAACCCCCTAACTCGAACAGGGCGACGAGAGCCGACTTTGGGACTCAAGAGCTTTGTGTGTTTGTCGGAGCCTCGAATATGGTTTGAGCTTGGTTTGGCGGGGGGAAGTTGACTGTAGACAGAACGGGGTTCGGTCTAGTCTTCCCCCAGTGCAATGAGCCTCTTACCCTGATGCTCAAATAGGGGGAGAGCCGACCACACCTGAATGGTTGCCATCGACATCCTGCTCTACGGGATGTCGGACTGATCGTCAGAATCTTCGCCATCACAATGCGAGAGCACATTCGGAGCCTGTCCCAGATTTAGTAGGCGCCATCAGTTTTGGACATATCCTAGAAGGAGCACAAAACCTCAGGATGGTCAAGACTGATGGCAAAACACAGCGTACAGCAATGGATCGATGACGAACAGAGCGGATTGGGCACGGATTGGGAGCAGGAGAGCTATCGGGAGGGATGCGCCTATGCGCGTGAGTTGGCCGAACGTCGTCTGAGGGCTCTGGACGATGAACTGATGCGAAGCAGGCCGAAGGGTCTGCGGTTGGTGGGGTCACGCGACAAGACCCTGGTGACTCGGTTTGGAGATGTGACGGTCGGACGGCGGATGTATAGAGACTCCGACGACGAGACGGTGTTCCCCCTAGATGAGTATCTGGGGTGGAAGCCTCAGCAACAGGCAAGTCCAGCCATCACCGAGAGCGTCGTGGAGATGGCCACGGAGATGCCCCCGTATCGAGTACGGGGCAAGCTCTTTCGGGTCGTGACCAGGATCGTGAATGCGCTGACGGCAGGCGTGCTGTCGAAGTCGACAGTGCACCGGCTGCTCCAGAGCGTTGGACAGAACGCACTCGATGCAGAGCGTGAGCGTTGGGCAGCGCAGTTCGAGCACGGAGAGGACACGAGTGAAGGACGGCACAGAGCGGACATACTCTACATCGAGGCGGACGGGGTATGGATACACCTTCAGCGCGAAGCCCGCAAGTACTACGAGGTCAAGAGCGGCATAGCTTATAGAGGATGGCGTCGGGTAGCCGAAGACCGCTACGAACTGGTGGGCAAGAGGGTGTACGCGCATGGAGACGACACGATCCCATTCTGGGAGGGTGCGAGCCTGGAGTGGGCTAAACAATACGCGCTGGACAGAGTCGGGCTGTTCGTGGTGGGCGGCGACGGGGCCAACTGGATACGCAGCGGAGTCGAGGAGTTCGGCAACGCGGTATACCAGTTGGACGGCTTCCACCTGTCCCGCGCCTGTGGTCGAGGCTATGGCGCAGAGACCGGTTCGGCTCTCTACGATGCGATACGCTCAGGATCGGAATCGTTCGCCAGCGCGTTGATGGCGGCGTCGCCACCCGCCGAGACTGCAACGGCAATCAAGGACAGAGAGTACGTCGAGTCCAACATGAGCAACGGAGTGGACTGGCGCAACCGGGTCGCAAACGCTCCACCGGACGCACGGAGTCTTGGGACTATGGAGTCCAACGGAGACAAGCTCACGGCGAACCGGATGAAGAAGCGAGGCATGAGTTGGACGATACGCGGAGCAAACCGAATGGGTAAGGCGATCCAGTTGAGTCGGAACGGAGAGTTGTCGAGGTACTGTCGCAGACAACCGGTTCGTCTACCGCTTCAGGGAAGGCAGCGTATGGCCACGAGCGACCGAACTGCGGGCAGAACTCGGGCCAGCGACTGGGCGGAAGCGTCAGTACCCGCCTTGAGCGGCCCCCATAGCTCCCGACCGTGGGTGACCGAGTTGCGACGCCTTGTTCATACTGCCTACTAATCTGGGACAGGTTCGCACATTCGATAGTTCTCGGGCGCTTCAAGACTCTTGTGATAGGGTTTAAGACTGAGGGAAGAAATGACCTACGCAAAGTTCTTCAAGAGGGCGACCGGGTTCCCTCCGTACCCTTACCAGGCCGCGCTTGCCGAGAGCCGGGACCTTCCTGTCCTGCTGAGGGTCCCGACGGGAGCGGGAAAGACCGAGGCTGCGGTCTTGGGACGGCTGTACCGTCGGTTCGAGCATCCCGACGATGCCGTGTGCGATTCCACGCCGCGCCGACTGGTCTACTGCCTACCGATGCGGACGCTTGTAGAGCAAACGGTGGAGCGGGTTGAAAAGTGGGTGGAGAACCTTGGTATCGCGGATGACGTTGGAGTCGTCAAGCTCATGGGCGGAGAGCCGCGAACGCAGTGGTACCTGCATCCCGAGAAGCCGTTCGTCGTCGTGGGGACCCAGGACATGCTGCTGTCCCGCGCCCTGAACCGAGGCTATGGCATGAGCTACAACATGTGGCCCATCGAGTACGGTCTGCTGAACAACGACTGCCTATGGGTGATGGACGAGGTGCAGCTCATGGTGAACGGCCTGCCCACGTCGACGCAGCTCGCCGGGCTGCGCGGCAAGCTGGAGACCTTCGGCCCGGCCCGGAGTATGTGGATGTCCGCGACCGCCCGTTCCGACTGGCTGGACACTATAGACCATCGCGCCCCTGCGGAGGAGCGGGTCAGGAAGCTTGGTCCAGCCGACCTTGCGGACCCTCGCTTGGGCAAACGGCATAACGCCCGTAAGGTAGTGGCTAGAGGTGCGGCAGACTTCAAGAAGCATAAGCAGATGGCCGAGGTCATCGCGGCGAAGCACGAGCCAGGCACCCTGACGCTGGAGATAGTCAACACCGTCGAGCGCGCACAGAAACTCTACGCCGAACTGGTCAAGGCTCGGAATAAGTTGCTCCCTGACGTCGAGAAGGTCCTCGTGCACTCGCGCTTCCGAGAGGACGACCGGACGACAAAGCAGAAACGCATCGCCGCGCCGCTCGATGGCCCAGGTAGGATCGTCGTGGCGACGCAGGCTGTGGTGGAGGCGGGGGTGGACATATCGGTGCGGACGCTGATAACGGAGCTTGCACCGTGGGCGTCGATGGTGCAGCGATTCGGGCGGTGCAACCGTGAGGGCAAGTACGAGCGGGGAGACGTTCTGTGGGTGGACATGGACAAGGATACGGCGCCATACGACGCGGAGGATATAGACGACGCCCGTGGAATCATGGAGTCCCTGCAAGGCAAGTCCGTTGGGCCTGCCGCGCTCGAAGATATGGGCGACAAGATGAAGGACGCCGACCATGCCACCGCCATTCGCAGGCGTGACGTGGTGGGACTGTTCGATACTACGCCCGACCTGTCTGGGAGCTACCTGGATGTGTCGCAGTACGTCAGAGGGACGGATGAGAGGGGCGTAACGGTGTTCTGGCGTGACATTCCAGAGGGCCCGGATGAAATGGAGCCGAAGCCGCGCCATAACGAGACAGTAAATGTGTCACTCGGCGGCTCAAGAGGCGGTCCAAAAGGAATACAGGACTACTTAGATAGTGAGCACAAGGCGTGGATATGGGACTTCTTGGATAGCCAGTGGCGGGAGATTCGGCCTCCCGAGATTCATCCCGGCATGACGCTGATGCTGGATGCGAACCAGGGCGGATATGACTCTGATACGGGGTGGGACGCTTCCGGCAAGGAGGCCGTTACCGTCACAGAGGAAGACGGGGACCCGGAGGATGGCCAAGGTTCGGAGCCAACGAACACGTCCCGGCGAAAATGGATGACGCTCTCCGATCACTCCCGCAACGTTGAGCGCGAGGCCCGCGCTATTCTCGACGCGCTGTCCCAGCACATCGACGATCCCGCCGACTGCGCCGCCGTTGCGCTGGCGGCCCTGTACCACGATGCGGGCAAGGCGCACGATGCGTTTCAGAAGATGCTGCGTCATGGACGTGAGGACGCACCCGGAGACGGAATTCAGTTGGCAAAGAGCAAGGGTAGGGGCAAGTATGAGGACGGGCTACGGCACTTCCGGCACGAGCTGGGCAGCGCTCTAGCTGTGCTGAAACACGCGGATCTGCCGGAGGGTGAGACACGAGATTTGGCCGCGTACCTAGCGGCGGCGCATCATGGAAAGGTCAGGCTTGGCATAAGGTCCTTGCCCGGGGCACGGAGGAACAACAGGGACAGTAACCCGGATACGGACAAGCTGTTAGGGTATCGGGTGTTACAGCCTGAGACGTTGCCGCCCGTCGACCTCGGCCAGGGGCTGCGCGTTCCCGAAACGATGCTGGACATGTCCATAGCGCAGATTGGGATGGACGAGAACGGGAGACGGTCATGGCTGGACCGGAGCCTGGCGCTGCTTGAGCGGTACGGCCCGTTCAGGCTGGCGTACCTGGAGGCGATAGTACGCGCCGCCGACATACGGGCCAGCAAGAAGGAGCAGGAGTGCGAATAGTGAGTCACGAGCCAATAGAACTCCGTGGGTGTACGCCGGAGCCGCTGATGGCCTACCTGAAAGCGTTAGGCATCTTCCGGCTCGTGGCTGAGCAGAAGGATAAGGAGGCCCGCGCCTGGTGGCATAACGACACCTTCATGCTGAGGTCAACACTGGACAGGGACTCGCTGGTGGAGTTCTTCCTGGAGGAGTACCGGCCTACACCCATCGTGTCGCCGTGGAACGGCGGCAGCGGATTCTATGCTAAGGGCAGTCGGGCGGCGAGAGAAGCGATTAGTGCAATCAAGGATACAAGTTCAGATCGATTAAAGGATTACCGACGGGCGATAGAGTTGTCGCATAGGATATTGAAGGTCACAAGTGGCATTGATGAGAAGCCATCCGATAGTGAGAAGCTCACTATCTTGGCTAAGTGTCGGAACCAGTGGCCTGATTTATCTATGAGATGGCTCGACGCAGTATATGTACTTTCATCTGCGGGTCGAGAATTCATGCCACTACTTGGAACCGGAGCCAATGATGGCAACTTGGAGTTCAGCGTCAACTTCATTAGGAACCTGATGCCGTCTTTGACTGGCGTAGAGATTGGGAAGAAGCCCGCAAGAGGCACCGATCCTGATGAAAGGCGTGAAGGATGGTTGCGCTTTTCAATTCTCAACCATGGTGATGCAGTGTTAGCTGAGCGAGCGGTCGGACAGTTCCACCCTGGAGGTGTAGGTGGCGCCAACGCTACAACAGGCTTTCAAGCAGGCTCTCTAATCAACCCTTGGGATTTCGTCTTGATGATAGAGGGGGCATTACTGTTCGCTGGTGCGGCTGCACGGAGATTGTCCTCGCAAGCATCGTCGAAAGCGGTGTTTCCATTCACGGCGGTTGATGGATCCGCCGCCGGGTATGGGACTTCTGCGGGTTCCGAATACGGGAGGAAGTTTAAGGCTGAGTTCTGGGCACCACTTTGGGACAGACCCATCAACTTGGCAGAGTTGGTTCATTTTATGTCCGAGGGGCGTGCCCAGGTGGGTCGTGGGCAAGGCACAAGTGGGAGCGATTTTGCAAGAGCGGTGGCCGGGCTAGGAATTGAGCGAGGGATTACTCAGTTCCAGCGGTATGGGTTTATAGAACGGAACGGACAATCGGATTTGGCCACTCCGCTGGGTCGGTTTTATGCTCAAAGCGACAAAGATACTACGGAACGCGCGAGCGTTCTCTTCGACCTGGACATATGGATGCAGAGGCTCTGGAACCAGATGAGAGGCAATAACGCACCGTCCGGCCTTGGCACAGTCTTGAGGCAGGTCGAGGGTGCAATCATCGAGTTCTGTCAGCCTGGGCACGCGAGAGACCTTCAGGATGTGCTGATTGCCGTGGGACGCGCTGAACGGTGGGTGTCAAGGTCCAGTCTCACTAGGGACAACGATAAGGGTAGGGGCGTGCGCCCACTCGACGATCTCTCGTCGGAGTGGGCGCGCCATGCCGACGACGCCAACTCTGCAGAGTTCCGCCTTGCCCTCGCGCTAGCGTCGATCGTTCCTGAGACCGGAGAGAAAGAGTACAAGGTTGGGCCCATTCGAGATAACCTTGAACCGGTTGAGACGCATCCAGACAAGCGGGCAGAGTGGGATACGGACAGCACGTCGTTCGTGTGGACGGCGGGCGACCCACTGGCCAACATGCTTGCTGTGCTGGGGCGTCGCGTCCGATGAGGCAGAGTGCCTTGTCGTAGTCCTCGGAGCCGCGCTTCGAGTATCCGCCGGGCGGCATGTCGTCATAGGACTCCCCTTCCTCTGCGACCATGCCCTTCGGCAGAAGCAGTGCCGCCTCGATGGCGTCCTCGAACGCCCGCTCGGAAACGTCTGCGTTCATGCTGCCTCCCAGTACAAAGGATTCACGAACCAAGCTCGATTGACGCTACTACGGGCCTCTCCACTCGAAGGAAGCCCCCAACTCACGCAACATGTCCTGAGTATTGAGTGGGTCTCTACCACCAAACTGGTGGCATATGTCGGGAATCTTAACATTGTTCTTGGAATCCGGCGCCGATACTTCATTAGTAATAACGGTAGCGTCGTGTACCAGAGCATAGGCGACAAGCCATCCATCAGCGCCGTCCGCAAACTTGTTCAGGGCTGCAGGGGTAAATTGAGGATTCTGCCGTACCCATTCAGCTATCCTCTGGTAGATTTGAATCACAGGAGCATCGACAGAGGCAAACGCATGCTGAGGCAACCGGCCAACCCACTGAACCAACTCAACCGGAGCATCGATCTCATCACGCACAGGATCGATGATCAACAGTCGTCCAGCGTCAAGGTAATGCTCCAAGCAACTCCAGAACCCGGGACAATAGTCGGGAGCGTAATGGATGAGGTGCGCCGTTATCAGCACATCGGAATCCAACAGTAGAACCGAGTCCTGCCTCATCATACTGCGATACCCATACGATCAGGCAGATTTTCAAATGTATCGCCTCGCAAGTCGGTAAGTGAATAGGCTTCTTTATATGTCAGCCTGCCTTCTTTGATGGCCCTGACGACGGCGGCGGCAAAGCGGAATCCGATGCGCCATCTCTGGGTATTCCAGAAGTCTCCTCCGGTTTGGGTCCGTTGCCATTTGTTCCGCTCTTTGGAGTTATGTTCATTGTAAAACACGAAAAACTCCTCACGCTGTATCAGATCCAAATCAAGAGCGCGCCGTGCCGCCACGACCGAACTTACCTTGAATTGACGTGCGACAGCCGAATATGGACTGCGTGATTGAGGCATCCTGCCCCAATAGTCGTGTAGTTCAGGTGCAGGAACCAAGAACTCTGCGGCGGCCCTGTTGCAAAACTGCTCTGTGTCGTGAGCAGAGGGCTGAAAGTCTTCAAAACTGGATACGCCGGTTTCTCCGATGAAGATGTGAACCAACTCGTGTGCGATGGTGAACATCTGTGCCGTCTTGTAGTCCGCGTTATTGACGAAAATCAGCGGCGCGTATTCGTCTACCAAGGCGAAGCCACGAAACTCTTCGGCATCCAGTTTTCGATGCGTGTTGTTGCCCACGACACCGTTGATGACTAGCATCACTCCTATCTCTTCAATCTTGTCTCTCAGAAAGCGCTGAGCGCTTTCCCAGTTCGGGTTGCGTGATGCCCATCCAAGTTCGAGTCCGAGGGTTTCGCGAATGGCATCGGCAACTTCCAGGGGGCTGTCGGTGAACGTGAACTTGCCCACGAAGGAAAGGGGGGGCGTTTCATACTCGATAATCAACTCGTCCCGCATCCAAGCCTGGCGTCGCTGCATTGTGTACACAGTGTCCAGCAGATTGGCGCTGGGTCGTCGCACCGGCTCGTCTCCTATTGTGCGAAGGTCGGCTATGGGCAGCCTGTCATCAGGTGGCTCCTGAAGGAATAGGTATCCGATGGGTGTATAGGTGGCGGTGGCGAAATCCTCCAACTGCCGAAGCGTCGGCAGAGTCGTGCCGCGCTCCCAAGCGTCGAGCTTCGGGAAGTATTTGAGGAAATACCCCGTCTCTCGCCCCGATCTCTCGCAGGCCCAGCGCAGGAGCTCGGGCCGGACTTCAACCCTATTCACGCTGCCTCCTCAGGCGACCTCGCTTCCCGAACTCGATCCCGTCATATTGGGCAGTCATGCGATTCGCTTCAGGCCGGCAAACGGGTTGATCACCCGGAGGCCGCCGTAGTCCTGCTCGGCGCTCAGGTCTTCGGAGTACACCGCGTCGCATCCGAGCGAGCGCGCCGCCGCCAAGATCGCCCCGTCCCAGTACGACAGCCCGAAACGCCGGCTGATTGCGACCCCCTCGTGGAAGATGCCAAGGGTACCGTCTTGCACGGGGAACCTGCCGAGGGAGTCAATGAACCGTACCGCTTGCGCTTCGGTGATCGCTGCCGGACGCTTAGGATGTGTCGCTTGGTAGTAGAACTCTTGAAGCACCTGCACCGAGAGCGCCAAGTCACTCTCGTTGAGCAGGTCTAGCGCACGCCGCCGTTTGTTGACTTCATCCGGAAGGCTGCTCACTGCGTAGAGCAGTACATTGGTGTCCACCAAACGCATTGCCGTCACTCCCCCGCGCGCTCACGCTGCTCCGCGGCAACCGCATCGCGGGCCTCCCTGCGAGCCCGGTCGCGGTCGTACAACTCTTCCCGAGAAAGGTTGTCTGACATACGCAGGCCTCCGCCATTCGCGGTAATTTCCCTGATCACGTCGTTCATCTGTCGTCGTCGACGCTCAAAGTCGCTCTCTTCGGACGGTTCGCGAGACGCCGACCCTCTGGGCCGTTCACTGCTCAGATTCCGCAGATACCCCCGCACCAGCGCCGATACCGACGTGCCCAGCTCGGCAGCCCGGATGCGGGCGAACCGGTGCGTCTCCTCGTCCACCGATACCGTAATGTTCTTCATTTCCACAGCCTCACAGTTATTGTGACTCACACTATAGCGGAATCTTATACCGCTAGGCCATATATCCGTCATTCCTGCGAAAGCAGGAATCCACTCCCCGACCGCTCCCTCGCCCAGCGCAGGAACTCGGGCCGGACTCCAACCCCGTTCATGCCCCCACCTCCCGCACGTCGATCCTCCCCGTCACCGCCGCCGAGATCAGCGCGGCGCGAAATTCCTGGAGACGGTCAATGGCCTCGTGGATTTTGGCAATGAGGTCGTCGACCTTCGCCGTCTCTCGATCGAGGAATGCGGCAATGGCGCGCTGCTCGGGTAAAGGTGGGAGAGGAACCGCAAGAGACGCATACCGCTCCGCACTCACGTTTTGGATTGTGGATTGAATCAAATTGCCAAGAATCCAGTCCTTGTATTCTTGCGAGTGGGTGTAGTACTCCACGAAGTCCGACTCCGTTAGACGATCATCGAGACGCGCCCGAACTAGGTACCCCGCATAGGCCGCCTTACCCCAGCTGGGACGATACTTGAACGTTTTCCCAACGGTAGCCCCGCTACGTGCGAACAAGAGATCTCCTTCGGAGAGAAGGTAGGGTTGTGCGACCTCCTGCGGGATAGATCGGAAAGTTTCGTCCCAAAGCGTTCCATCTTCGCGAATGTCGGTAATCCGGATATACCGTGGTGAATCAGGATCAATGTGATTGGATAGCTCGTTTGCTCCGTATTGCAGGGGTGCCCGCAAGAGGTGTTTCAGCCGCTTCACCTCCCAATGCGCCGGAATCTCCCCCAGCCACTCCACGCCGGAGTCCTTCATCGGCGCGTCGCGGTCGAGACCCCTGGTGACGGCCCGGCTGATGAGGGCCGCGCGCTTCTCCTGGAGCAGCCCAATCAACCGCTCCTTCTTCGCAACAAGATCGTCGATCTTCCCCGTCTCCCGGTCGAGAAACGCCGCAATGCCCCGCTGCTCGGCGAGGGGTGGGAGGGGGAGAACGCTTGCACGAATGGAATCCCCGGTTAGCCCATAGCGAGTGATGCCGTTTGCTGAGAGTTGGTACTGATCGCGTGGGCCAATGCCTGCGAGAGCACGACTTAGGAAGGCTCCATCGCAACTGCTTCCCGGCCTAATGTGGGCAAGGTGATAACCGCAAAGGACGCCGGGTAGGTCTTGGGGCACAACCGCAGGGACAGCTATGTCAGTCCAATCTTCCGAATCCTTGGTTATCAGCACATCGCCCATCCTCAAGGAAAACCGCCGCACCTGTTCCTTAGTCGCAGTGGCCGACATGAATTCGATATCAGTTCCAATGTGTTCGTTGTAGTACACGTCGGTGTAATTGCACAGTCGAACACCGGCCTGACCCTCTGTTGACTTCTTATCCACGTTGCTCAACTGAACGGCGGCAAAAGACTTCAACCGCCGCACCTCCCAATGCACTGGCACGTCGCCGAGCCACTCGACGCCGGAGGGTTTGTATGCGGGGTAGGGTTGGGACTGGTCGCTCATTGCCAGCCTTGCCTATAGTCCCTGGTCCTATTGCGGGCAAACGACCTCCGTGAGTTGTCAGGCGGCGTCCCATCCCGTCGCATATAGGCCTGATGGATCCATTCTGCAACTCTGGCAGGCGTCCACGGTTGCGGCCAGTTGTAGATGAGTGCGTACGGGTCATCTCCGTCGCAATTGTCCGCTAAGCGAGGAGGGATCAGGTGCGGGCTGTAGGTCTTCTTTCCGTGGTTGGGATGATTTGGCAGGATGATGCCCAACATCCCACACCGTGAGTTTCTCTTGGTCTTCCTGATGCTTGAACCAATCTCCCAATCCACGTGTTTCCGCTGCCACGTGCGGGGGCCTATCAGCACAATGGCAACGGTGGTGTCTCGAATGTATTCGTCGCGAATCTTCTGGCGCACCGTTGCTGTCTTCAGTCCAGTGTCGTCGATGTTTCCTGTATCGACCGACCTGTCCATGATGCGCTTTCCCATCATGCGGACGAATTTTTCCTTATATTTTATGTCCTGTTCATGAAAGCTAATGAACACCCTGTGCCTTTTGCTTGGTGCCATGGCAAATCCTTCCTTCCCGTCAGCACTAATCGAACTATCGACGTTGTCCGCCTACTGTCCAAGTACGCACCAGACAATTACTATCATTACCAACAGCGTGGGATAGAACGGCAAGATCGAGAAGGACTTCAGGCATGCCATGAAGTATCTCGGGACGGAGCCGCACCGCTCCACCTGGTAGAGGTTGGCGGGCATGGAACTGTCTTCGCCCAGCTTCCGCACGAAGGCGTTGTATGATTCGCGGAACGCCCGCTCCAACGCGAGATAGTAGGTGTCAAGGATGAGGAAGAGGATCGCCGGAATCAGGGCGATGAGGGCGTACTCCGGCTTCTCCGTCCGCGCCACGAGAACCAGAACGGCGGAGACGAGCGTGACGCACCACACCTTACAAGAGCGGCTGTTCTCAGCCATCCACATAATCACGCCCTGCATGATTTCCAGGTGCTTCTGAACGGCAGGTGAGTCGTGATCTAGGGATGACTCTTGTTTCATGTCATTCCTCCTTTGCAAACACTCATCGGAAGTCTCTCATGAGTTCCCGGACGCTATCTCATCCAGCTTGGCGTTGATGTCCCTCCACTTCCACGGAATCGGCGCTTCGAGATGGGTTAGCCCGTTGTACGTTCTGTGTTGCGGCCTAATCTGGATGATGGGCTTGCCAAAGCTGTGGGCCATATTCGTTTCGACTTCGACGCCTGGGGCGCTGTGGGTGTCCTCGCCTATTAGCACTACCACCACGTCGCATTCCCGGATGGCCTCCCGCGCCTTTCTCTTCCATTTGTCATCCGGGTACGACTCATGGAGCGAGCAGTCGCGAATGCGGTGCTGGGTTTCTTCTCTGGCCTGCCGGTAGAAGTTGTTCTGGAGGTCTTTGTCCCTGTCGAACTCGAAGCTCACGAATATGTTGAGAGTAGGCATAGTTTCTCCTTCATCCGGCAATCTCCCCCAGCAACCCCCTCCGTCTCCCACTCCGACGCCAGTATATCAGCCCGTGCGCCGGGGCTTTGGGGCTGGGGCTTGTAGGCGAGGTAGGGATTGGGGGAGCGTCGTCACGGTGTGTCTCTGGCTTGGACAGGACCGTATTGCCAGCCTCTTTCATTCGCAAGATGGGCGAGGGTCTTCGCGGCGTTTCTGGTCGCGGAGCGGGTTAGTCCCGTGAAGTCGATGACGACGTGCTCCCTGAAGGTCTGAGGGTCGGGTATGGCCGGAGCGTTTTGGTCCTCGCACTCGCCGACTGTCACGGCCAGCACCCCCGCCGAACGATGTCCGAGAAAGCCGGTGAAGTGGCGCCAAGAGTCCTCGGGGGTTATCCGATCTCCGTCATACGTGGAAAGGCGCCCCTCGTCCTTCGGGGTCGGCCTGAATGCTTGCGACGTGACCCTATCGTTCCGCATCCAGCTGGGATTGACTTGACGGAGCAGGAGGGTGTCGGTGTTCACTCAGCGGCGGTCCGCAATCGGCGCAACTCAAGAGTTAGCCACTTCCACGCTGCCCGATCGTCCAGGTCGAGGACGCGTTCGTTTGAGCGGGCGGTTCGCATGTCGAGGCAATGCCACTCGGCGACGTGGGCGGCTAGGTCGATCTCCAAGCTGGCCTCGTTCGAGTCGATGGACCACTCGGCCTGCACGCCGCCCTCCGGCATCGGATACAGGTACGGTTGCGGGAGGTCGGCGGCGTATCGAGAGGAGAACTGATCGGCCAACCAGTCAAGTCCCTCCGGGCTGGGGGCCTTCCCGTAGCTCTCTCCCCATTGGCCTGCCGGCTGCATACCGTCCGCCCACCCGTCCTTCAACTCCCTGAGACTCTCCAACTGGCGGCCGATATTCGGGGAATCACCCGTCGAGGCGGCCGGAATTTCGACGGCGGATAGACGCCCCGCCTCCGATGCTCTCTCGGCCTTCAAGACACCCCGCACGCCCGCTGGCATCACATCCTCCAGATAACTGACGCAAGTTTATGATATATCATACGTTAGGCAGACTGTCCAGTATCGACTTCTCTATAGCGCGCTTATGCTCTTCCCAATCCGGTTCCACGCCGGGCTCACGCCGGGCGTCGCATTCGTCGAAGAAGCGCCTGAGGTCTTCGGGGGACTGGAACCCTTTCGTGCGCTGCCGCGCCTCGAGCCGATCACGGGCGGCGGCCCCAGTCACTTTCCCCAGCATCCGCACGATATCCGCCTCGATGTCCCGGATGTCGCTCTCGATGTCTTCAAGCGGACGCGGCGGAGTGTACCTGTAAAAGTGCCGGTTGAAGTTGATCTCGTAACCGACAATTCCCACCTGCCCGTCTTTGGGGTCACGCTTGGACTCGTCGATCCAAGCGTCGGCCACGTGGGGCAGAACTTCGCGATCGAAGAAGTCATCGACACTCTCCGCAAGCGGCACGCGCTCGGTGTCGCGCAACTCGGGGTCTGGCTCGCCCTTGCATCCGTAGCAGACGGCGGCATTCTCGTCGCGCTCCGAGAGAGCATTGAGGACCGCCCTCTTGGCTGGCGCGGGCAGCTTCAACTCGGCGCGCTTCAGGGCGTCGTCGAGCATATCCCCGAAAACCGCCCTGTCGGTCACCGTTGTTTCTGGCATGTCGCCTAGCAGGTCGCGGAGTCGCCTCTGCAGTCTGATCCCTTGGGTCTCTTCCCGCGACCCCGCGTACCCGCGCTTCTTCGACTTCGCCAGTGACTGAAAGCCCCTCTCCTCATCAAGCCGCGAGATTCGCTCCGGGCTCGCGAGGAAGCTGAGCCTCAGCGGACGCTCGACGGTGATCTTGCGATAGCCGAAGTGAGACGTTGGGAAGACGCGGCTCACGACTGCTTCCTCCCGGCTGCCGTCCTTCGTGACCATTCGAGTGTCGCCGTCGCGGAAATCCACGAGCAGCTTCAGGATGTCCTCAGCCTTCTCCGGCGTTATCTCGCGGCGCTTGTCTCCGAGGCTCCTTCGCATCGGCTCCCAGAAGGACGACGCGTCGATGAGTTGCACCTTGTCCTGGCGCTCCGAGGTCTTGCGATTCGTGAGGAGCCAAATGTAGGTTGCTATGCCGGTGTTGTAGAAGAGCTGCTCAGGCAGAGCGATCAGAGCCTCCAGCAGGTCGTTTTCGAAGATGTACCGGCGGATCTCGCTCTCGCCGCTGCCGGCGTCGCCCGTGAACAGCGGCGAGCCGTTCATGATGATAGCGATGCGTGATCCGCCCTGGTCCGGGCCCTTCGTGTGAGCCAGCATGTGGAGCAGGAAGAGGAGTTGGCCGTCACTGATGCGGGGCAGCCCCGGTCCGAACCGGCCCATCGCGCCACGATTGTGCTCTTCGCGGACCGCTCTCTCGTCCCGTGGCGTGAAGTGCTCGCCGGGGTTCTCGTTCAGCGCCTCGTTGAACCTGCGGATGAGCTCCTCGAAGATCGTGCCCATCGCCGCGTTGTCGATCCGGTCGGGGTGCAGGTCCACGCCCCCGAACCGCTCCAACACCTCCCGCATATTCTCGCTGAAGCCCGCGATATAGTTCCGCAAGTTGGCGGCCACGTTCGAGTGATCCCCCAACAGCCTCTCGAAATCATACTGAGAGGTGTTGTAGAACGCGAACCCGGACGCCCGGCAGAGCTGCCTGTGGAGGTCTTCGAGTCCCCTGCCTTTCAACTCCGCCTGCCGCTGAAGCACGTCCTCCCTCGTGGGAGCCAGAACGCAATCGAGCCGGCGCAAGACGGTCAGCGGCAGAATGACATCCTGGTACTTGCCGCGCTTGAACGTGTCGCGTATCAGGTCGGCGACACCCCAGATGAAGCTGACTATCTCACTATGGTTCATTGCCACGTCATGTTACCACTCAGACGATAACGGTCAACAGAGCGGGCTCCAATTGCGCCTACATTCAGAACGTCTGACGAGACGCCCTCAATCGCCATCGATCGGCCAGCATCCATGGATCTAACCCCGCCATCACCAACCCTACATCCACCCCTGAAGACCTCGTGCATTCCAACTATGGCTAATACCTATATCTGACAGTTGTCGACTGGCTTCCCTACGCCTCTCAAAGCTAAGGCCCCCACGAATCGCTGGAACTCGCCGGAACACAAAGTGTTCACAAGATTACCCCTGTCACATTCCCACGACCGCCTGTTCCACCCTGCACATGGCCGAGTACCAAAGCCTCAGACAAGGCTCTTTTCCACCACATGCCCACGACCCCCAATACGATGCCCCGAAACCACGACCTGACTTCATAACACACCCGAGCCCACTCCCTACGATCCTGTAGGGGTGTTTTCTACCTTACCCCACGAGTTAGCCTAGACTACCCAAATCGCCTGATGCCAGTCCTCCCATTTCACTCTCCAAGGCTTCTACTCCGATTGGGGACGCTGCGAAGTCTTCTGCGGCAAATGCCTATTACCGTCACCCCTTCAACCGCTCGTGTACAACTTGTATACACCTGTAGGAAGCAGAAGTCCACTTGACCGTTGACGAAGGGCCTTATGATTTTGCACCCTCGTAGCTGTAGACACACTGTTCTGCTGTAACCAGCCCTTGATACTAAGTGTTCACAGCTTCTGTGTGTCTCTCGTCCCTACCCGCCTACATTGCCTTGCTGGCAGCCCTTGTTGGCTGTTCCGCGGGTCTACCTTCTTCGTGTACTACCCCGAAACTTGAGGGACGGTCAGTCGGAACCACGGCCTAACTAATAGGGTCCCGCGAGATCCCCCTTACGAGACCTTACTGTTGCCCTTCTTATGGCTCACACTGTAAGCAGTACATGTGTTCTTTCCAGGGAGCTCACACTTGGATAAGCAGTCAGTAAAGACAGAACGGATCACGCAAACTCTGCGCTACTTCGCGGCGATGCCATTCCTCGACCGGCTCGAACTGGCGGCCATAGCAGACCAGTCGAGAGGAGGTGCTTACGATTCCGTCGCCGAACTGAAGCATGAAGGATTGGTTGAGTCAATCAAGCATGCGACAGACCTTATGACGTCGACGAGGCGATTCTATCTAACCGAAGATGGGCTGGACTGGCTGAGGTACTACGATGATTTGACCTTGGACGACCTCTTTCGTCGCTACCCTGTCTCCTCTCACTGGCAACGAGTCTTGTTTGAGAGGCTTGATGCAGTCGGCACCATCTATCGAGTAGCGTCCTCGGCCGCATACTGTGCAAGCCCTATCCGGCTCTGTTGGTACCGGGCCCTTCCCCTCGATGCAGGCATCACTCTCCACGACGGACGAACCATTGGCGTAATCAGACAAGGAGCAACGTCTGACAGAACAAGCTTTGCTAAACGCGTCTGGCGAGAGGAGAAAACCGAGATATTTGTGCCATCTCTTCTGCTATTCATCGCGCCGGACGACATGCGGTTTCGACAGACGCGCGATCTCTTGACGCGATTGGGCCGATCGGCGGTCGTTGCGTTGGAGAAAGAAGCAGTTCTGTCCAGTGCGGACTACAAGGCGTGGTATCGTCCCAGACTCTCGGGCCCGCGAAACATGGACAGTCTCATCTCCACAATGGAAAGACTTGGAAGGTTGCCCATGGAACCACCGCTGTCCAGGCCCTCGCTTCCCAGAAATCTTGATTCGGACGACACAGGGTTTGATGTCCCCGACTACCTACTCCCCTCGGTCCTCAAGCCAGCAGAGAAGCGAGTCCTCGACATTCTGGCCGACTGGCCTTGGATTATGTCGATAGACCTCAGTGGCATTCTGGGTGTCTCATCGGCTCGAACGGCAGAGCTGACAGCTTCGTTGATCAGTGCCAATCTCGTGTCCCGCGTCAAGATGAATGGGGGAAACCGGCTTGCACTCACCGACTGGGGACTCTCGGTTCTAGCCCGACGTGACCGAACGTCTGTCGGTATGGCGCGGAGGCGGTGGAGCGTCTATCCGCGCGATCCTGAAGCACCCATGACATGGCAAAACATCTCCGGCAAGCGAAGCAGGCAACTTGCGAGGAACATGGACCACACGGAGTCGGTTCATTGGTTCATCGCATACACGGCTAAACAAGCCCGAGCATTGAATTACCGGACCGTACAGTTCGACCCACCGCACCGTGCGACGAGATACTTCCGTCATAAGGGCAAGCTACGCTCTATTCACCCCGATGCGTTCGGCATCCTGCAGAAGGAAAAGAGTCGGTTCATGTTCTTTCTCGAATGGGAAAACCGCGCCGTGCGTCCCGTGACTATGGCCACACGCCTCGCACCCTACTTGCGTTACTACTCCTCCTGGCGGCCCAGGGACGATCACGGAGTGCAACCTATCGTCCTTATCGTGTTCAACGATGCGACTGTGGAATCACGGTTTCTTGGTGTGGCCCGCGACCTTATGGATCAAACAAGAGTCGACGTGCCACTGTGGGTATCTCATAGTGAGTCAGTCGAGCGGGAGGGTCCGATGGGAGAAGTCTGGCGAACTCCGGACATTTTGGAGCCCACATCCCTCTTCGAACGAAAGGTTCGTGAATGATTGAGAACATAGCAACACCACTTTATGGGAAGGAAGAATTGTCGGAAATTGAAGAAGAAAGATATCAAAACTGAGTCAGCTCCCCAGAAGGGTCAGGAGTCGTACACGCACCTTACGCCGGAGCAGGAAGAGATACGTCTTCAGGGATTGCGAATACTTGCCCGAATAATCGTGCGCGCTCATTTACGGGGCGAGCTTAATAGCAAGTCAAAGACCGGGGAGCCTCTGCAGCAGGAGGAAGATCGGCCAGCCTCGAAAGGACGGAAGAGATGAAAAGTTCTGCTGTCGAGACCACGAGACGTCGGAACAAGAAGAAGACAAAGCTAAACGCAACTACACTGTGGCAGCGAGTGGCCCAACTCGACCGATCGCAGAACTCGGTCGCTAGGGAAATCGGAATCACGCCGGGTTACCTCTCCATGCTGGTCAACGGCCAACGCAGCCCTTCGGTGTCCGTGCGGCGGAGGATGCAAAAGGTACTAGGCGTGAGCTTCGACAATCTGTTCGTCAAGGACACTGTACGCGTCGAGTCAATGAGGCGATCAGTTAGCGGTGATCTTGACGAAGCGTGAGAATTCGAGGGCACTCTCGTGAACCATGTCAGCCGGTAAGGTAGTCCGCCCACTCTTGCATGAGGGATCGGCGGCGGTCGAATAGGTCCGAGCGAGCATAGGACGCTTCAACAGCGTTACCAAGCTGATGCGCTAAGGCAGCCTCGCCAACTGCCCAGGGGGTGTCAGTCTGCTCCATCGTCCAGGTCTTGAACGACGTTCGAAACCCGTGCACGGTAGCGCGGTCCGCGAGCCCGGTAGTACGGAGAATCTTTGTCAGGGTCATATCGCTCAGGGGTCTTCCTTGCTTGAGCGGCGATGGGAAAAGTAAACCGCTACCGTCACGGAACGCAGCGGCCTGTCTGAGAACTTCGAGGGCCTGCATGCTCAGGGGTACACGATGCAATAGACCAGCTTTCATGCGTGAAGCCGGTATCGTCCATGTAGCACCATCAAGGTCAATTTCGTCCCACGCAACCGCGCGAGCCTCACCGGACCGAGCCGCTGTAAGGATCAGAAAACGAAGACAGAGTTTTGCAGTTACACTTGCCCCCGATGCATTAACGGTTTCGAGCGCCGCTCCTACTTCCTGATAAGGAATTGCTCGAAAGTGTTCCTTGATCGCGGGTTGAGGAACGAGGGCTCCATCGATTGCTTCGCCAGCCGGGTTGACCGAGATGTACCCGTGGGCCAATGCCCACTTGAAGATCGAACGCATCCGTCGTCGAACTCGGCGAGCTTGTTCCGGCTTGGCCGTCCAGATCGGCGTTAGGACCGCCAGCACGTCGGCGGAGTTGATGGCGTCAATGCGCTTATGTCCGAGCATAGGGTAAGCGTGCCGCTCAAGTGAGGTTAGCCATTGCCGGCCGCTCTTCTCGGATCTCCAACGAGGACGGCTCATTTCGTGAACGGTCTCGGCAGCGGTCTTGAAAGTTGGTGTAGCAGATGTTCGTTTCTCAGCGATCGGGTCCCTACCGTCCGCTATAACCGTCCGGTTCGTGGCCGCACGCTCACGGGCCTTTGCCAAGCTCACGGCAGGATACCCGCCTAGACCGATATCCCGTCGGCGTCCCTGAACCACCACACGCTGAACCCAGGACTTGGTACCCGTCGCGGTGACGTTGAGAAAGAGCCCGTTACCATCTCCGTAGCGTCCCTTGTCTCGAATCGTCTTGATTCTCGCTACAGTGAGGTTAGCCATAATTCCTCTCATACCCAATTCAATCCCACGTATTCCCACATTCAATCCCACACTTCACAAGAGATTGTAAAAGATGTGGTGGGAACAAGCAAGCCCAATTTGAAGCAAATTTAGCTACGAAACAAGGACTGATAGAGAATGACGGAGCATCTGCGAGAGGGGTAAATGGCTCCGCAGGCAGGATTCGAACCTGCGACCAATCGGTTAACAGCCGACCGCTCTACCACTGAGCTACTGCGGAGCGTCAACGGGGGAGACCCTTAGGGCCACGCAGAATAGTGTAGCATCACCTTGCGGGGCCGCTCAAGGTATCGGCATGACTGGATACTGTCTCAGAACTATGGGCGTTGGCAAAATAATCCTTGTACCGCTCTAATCAGTTTCATATAATTCGGCAAATCCCCACCACCCCCTCGGAGGGCCTCGCTCTATGAATTCCCGTACCTTCAAGGATGTCCGTCGGACCTACGGTTTCGACGAAATCGCCATAGCGCCGGGCGCGATTACGATCAACCCCGAGCTTGCCGACATCGACTTCAACCTCGACGGGATGACCTTCTCCGCGCCCGTCTTGGCCTCGGCCATGGACGCCATCGTCTCCCCGGAATCGGCCGTCGAGTTCGACCGGCACGGCGGCCTTGCGGTCCTCAACCTGGAGGGCGTGCAGACCAAGTACGACGACCCTGAAGAGGTGCTCGCCGAGATCGTGGCCGCCCCGCAGGAGGAGGTGACCAAGACCTTCCAGCGAGTATACTCGGCTCCGATCAAGGAAGACTTGGTCGGAGAGCGAGTTCGGCAGATCAAGCAAAGCGGCGCCAAGTGCGCCGTTTCTGTTACCCCCGCGAACACCAAGCGGCTCGCCCCACTTGCCGTCGACGCCGGCGCCGATGTGCTCGTTGTGCAGTCCACCGTGACGACCGCCCGGCACAAGTCCCGCAGCATTCGCGGGCTGCGCCTCCCGGAGCTCCTCGAAATGGTCAACGTCCCGGTCATCGTCGGAAACTGCGCCACCTACGACGTGGCCCTGGAGATCATGGAGACCGGAATACACGGCGTCCTGGTGGGTATCGGCCCCGGCGCCGCCTGCACGACGCGCGAAGTCACCGGCATGGGAGTGCCTCAAGTGACCTCGACGCTCGACTGCGCAGCCGCCCGCGAAGAGTATTACCGGCGTTCCGGCAGATACGTCCCCATCGTCACCGACGGCGGCATTCGAACCGGCGGAGACCTCTGCAAGTCCTTCGCCGCGGGAGCCGACGCCGTGATGATCGGCACACCCTTCGCGCAGACGACGGAGGCCCCCGGTCAGGGCTGCAACTGGGGCATGGCCAGCCCCGACCCGATCCTGCCGCGCGGCACGCGAGTGAACGTCGGCATGAGAGGCTCCATCAAGCAGGTGCTCTACGGCCCGTCCTCGAAGTCCGACGGCACCCTCAACCTGCTGGGAGCGCTCAAGACCTGCCTCGGCTACGTGGGCGCGTTCAACATCCGCGAGTTCCACCAGAAGGCCGAGCTGATCTTCGCCCCGTCTATCAAGACCGAGGGCAAGTTCTACCAGCTCGGCATGAACTAGGCCAAGCTGAATCCCCTCTCCCGTCGTGGGAGAGGGCGAGCACGCTGGCGGCGGCGTAGAGGACGATCAGCGCCAGCGACTCCCACGTAAACCGCCCTTCCCTCTTCTGTCGCTTGTGCGCGAACAGCCCGGCAAGAACGACGACGGTCATCACGACCGCGAACGCTGCCGTCAGCAGGTGGATCCCCGCTATCGCCTCCCTCGACCAGAGCGGGCCGTCCACATAGGCCACGTCGTCGATGAACAGGACGAACCCCATGTTGAACAGGTTGCTGCCCAGCAGGTTGGCAATAGCGAGGTCGGGCGCTCCGATTCGCACCGCCGCATAGGACGCCGCGAACTCCGGCAGCGACGTGCTGATGGCCAGGAACTGGGTCCCAACGAAGCTGGCCTCCCAACCCATCTTGTGAGCAATCTGATCGCCCGTCCACGCCAGGAGCACGGCAGCGCCGACGATCACCAGCATGGCGACGGTGTATCTTCCGAACGCGCGCGGCAGGGTGTCGTCGCTCCCCTGCGATGACTCTTCCTGGGGGGAGTCCTCTTGCCGATAGATGACGAACATGCCAACGAGAAAGACGAGGAAGAGCACGAGCGACAAGGGACTGACGGGCCAGCTTTCGGCGAACGCGCCCCCGCTGTGCGCCAGCAGCGCGACGATCGTGCAGCCCACGACCGCGATTCCCAGGAAGCCGACCACGATGGGAGCGCGACCTACGGCGACCAGTATCGGCCCGTTGCGCCAGAACAGGTCGATGATACCGATGATGACGAGGTTAACCAGGTTGCTCCCAAAGGCGTCCCCGGCGGCAAGGTCCGGCTGATCGACGAGCAGGATCGAGCTGACGCCTGTCACCAGCTCCGGGAGCGACGTGGCCGTCGCCAGCATGACGACCCCGACGAACGACCTGCCCAGACCCGTCCGATCCGCTATCACGTCGGCGGACGAAACGAGAAGGCGCGAAAAGAGCAGAATGGCCGCGGCGCCGCCGGCGAGGGCAAGCCATAGGAGGGCCAGTGTCACGAGGCAACATTCCTCAGGCGTGAAAAAGGCCCGAACCCCATCAGGCCGGGCCACGCCATGTTGTAGCGATTTGGTGCGCTCACATTATACACGCCGGAGACGACGAATCATTCACTGCATGGCCGAGGAGGCAAGACAAGCGAATCAAGATGAGACTTAACGCTCCTCAAGTTCGCCTTGAGGCGGACGTGTCAAAGGCTCACCCTTCCAACCACCAACGACCCTCTCGAAGTAACCATCCGGCCAGCGGTCTTTTGAGCTTCTCTTCAACGGAAAGGCGAATATTCGGGATACGTTCCGCAAATGGAATTCAGCCCACTCTATAATCCGCATAGCTATTTCGTCCCACACCGAAAGATGGATTTGCCGCTTCCTTGCGCGCTTATTGTCGCACGACCACAAGTTGGGCAACTAGCATTATGCTCGGTGTACACCCCACCCTACGCCGTCGTCCGCCTCCTGCCAACCACAGGATCACGCGGCGGGGATAAGGCCGTAATCAGCCGCTCCCTCGACATCTCATCCAGTTCATCGCGCCACTGGATTTCCCCTCCCTCGACCGACGCCGCCGGAACGCCGTTGCGGTACACGACCTTGTTGTCCAGCACCGCCGGGACACGCGAGCCGGGCGTCGTGATCCCCGCGAGGTTGAGCGGGTCGCATGCCGAGAGGACGACGAACCGGTCGTCCTTGTCGGTGCGTCGCATCGTGCGGAGACGCTCGACCGCCTCGGGGATCGCGTACTGCTCGCCCACGAAGTTGGCGACGAACCGTCCCCCGCGAATCTCACCGCGTGCCTCGGCGCGTCGATAGACCTGCACGAGGTCGCGCCAACGGGGAGCGTTGGTCTCGCGCACCAGAAGCTCAGGGAACACGACGCCGTACCGCCTGAGCAGCTGCCATGCTCGCGCCTCCACGACGTCTTCCCTGCCCGCCTCACCTGAGAGCAATGACCACCGGCTGCTGGGGACCCGGCGTCGCAGGCTCCGCCCGAACGTTGGCGCTCGGCGCGGCTGTTTCTTTGCCGTGCCGTCAATCATGCCGCGCACTGCGGTAAACCCGTCGGACGTTACCAATCCAGCGGCGGCCAGCCTCCATAGGGCGTCCTCCACGTCGGACGGGAGACGACCCGTTGCGGATACGATGTCCTGCATGAAAGACGCCCCCTTCTGCGAAAGGTGCGCGAGCACCTCGCCCTGAGCGCCGAGCAAGCCGTTCTCTCCCGTCTGAGGTTCGCTCAGCAACCAGGGCACCGACTCCCTCAGCGCGAGCGAAATGCGCCCCGTGCGTGTCAGCGTGCCCTTCGTGACGGGCATGTCCTCGTCAATGGGCCGACGGCTGAATCGTCCCCACGCCACATCGCCGGAGAGACACCATTCATCGAGCAGACTTGGTGAGTAGTCCACTACCCGCGACGGGAGAATCTCCGACTCCCACGCCCCCGCCGCAGCCTCGAAACCCTGCAACTGTTCGACAATGGCCAGCAAGTCTTCCTCGTCGCGCGCCTTCCACGGCGTCGAAACCCACTGCCACGCGATGAGGAAACGCATGAACGTGGCGGGAGGTACGGGCTCGATCTCCCGTCGCAGACGGCCGATGGTCTCCCTGTGGATACGCGCCAGAATACGCCGGTCGCAGAACTCCTCGACTTCCCTGCCCGGCGTAAAGCGGCCCCGCAGGATGTTTCCCGTTCCTTCGAGACGAGCCAACGCGATCTCGACCGCGCCTCTGCGCATCCTCAGGGAACCGGCGACCTCGTCGACGGTGAACGGCCCGATGCACTCGGTCCGGCTGCGTACGAGGATGCGCTCGGCGTCGTCCTGTGTTGGAGGCTCCTCGTCAGTCTGCCACAAGGTCACCCTGCCCGGCTCGAACGTCGCCTCCGGAAACGCTGCCAAGACCAGCGGGACGGACTCGGTGGCGACCCATGCCTTCCCGGTATCGGCGTATGTGGCAACGGACGCCCTGCCCGTACTCACCAACCCGTCGAACCACCCGCGCAGTTCGTCACTTCGTTCGGGGTCTTGATGGACGTCTTCGAGCGGCATGATTCCCAGCGTGAGCAGGGCGTCGTGTAGTTCGTCGGCGTCACGGATGAGCGGCCAAGCGTCACCCGCCGCGTCCCTGATCGCCGCCGCGTCGAGTGAAGCCAGGTCGCGCTGGTCCTCCGGCAACGCCCGCCGCAGAGCGACCGCCCGCGAGCGCCTCTCCCCGATCTCGTTGTCCTCGTCGAGGAAGGCGTATGGCATCGCGTTGAGGATCTGGTGACTGAATACCGATGGCTGCGTCGTATCGCGCGCGAGTATCTCGATCCGCCCGTCCGTAATATCCTCCAAGACCCGCTTGAACCCGTTCATGTCCATCGCCTCGTGCAGGGCGTCCCGCATCGTCTCGAACACCAGCGGATGGTCCGGCACCTCCACGTCGCCGGGCATGGCGTTGTCCTGGCACATGACCTGCTCCGGGAATACCGCCGCCAGGAGATCGTCGGAACGCATCCGCAGGAGCGCGGGCGGGGTCTTCTTTCCGTTCGTAAATCGCAGGATCGCAAGCGCGCGCGAGGCGTCCCAACGCCAGCGAATCGGGAACAGCGGCACTTGAAGCACCGCCTGCGTGAGAATCTTCTCCACCTTGGACAGCGGAACGTACTTGAACACGTCTTCAAGTGGGAACGACAGCGACGGGCCGAGTGACAAGTTGATGCCGTCCTCAGTGGCCGCCGCCTGGAGCTCGAAGTCGAACGTGCGGCATATCTCCTTCCGCAGCGCGAACCCCCACGCCTTGTTGATGCGCGAACCGTATGGTGAATGCACGACGAGCTGCATCCCCCCCGATTCGTCGAAGAACCGCTCGGCCACGATGCGTTTCTTCGTAGGGACTGTGCCCAGAATGCGTATGCCCTCTTCGATGTAGGCCACCGCCTGCTCCGCCGCGTCCCGGCCGAATCCTTCCTCTATGAGCCAGGCAACTGCCGCGCCGGAGTCAAGACGTTCGTATATCCCGCCGCGGAGGTCGGATACCTCGTCCGAAAGCTCGGTCGTCCGACCGGGAGCCTCCCCGAACCAGAACGGGATCGTGGGCGCTTGGCCGTGCGCGTCCTCCACCAATACCTTACCCTGCATGACTCGACGTATCTTCCACGCGGTGTTGCCGAGCAGGAAGACCTGTCCCCTCATGCTCTCGACGGCGAAGTCCTCCTCGATCTGACCGACGAACGTGTTCTCTGGCTCGGCGATCACGTCATACGAAGCGTTGTCGGGGATCGCGCCCCCGTTGGTGAGGGCCGCGATTCGCGCTCCCCGCCGTGCCTTCAGCCGCCCGTTCACCACGTCGCGATGTAGGTACGCCCTTCGGCGGCCTTCACGCGGCGCGGGGCCCTCGGCCAGCATTTTCACCGTCTCGGCGTAGCGCTCTCCCGGCAGGTCGCGGTACGGGTACGCGCGCCGCACGAGGTCCAGTAACTCGTCCTCCCCGCAGTCCCTGGAGGCACACTCGGCGACGACCTGCTGGGCCAGAACGTCCAGCGGCCATTCGGGTATGGTCAGTGCATCAAGCACCCCGTGACGGAACGCCCGCACGAGAGCCATGCTCTCGATGAGCTCGTCTCTCGTCAGGGGGAATAGCCTGCCCTTCGGCGTTCCGCCCACGTGGTGTCCCGACCTGCCGATCCGCTGAAGCAGCACGCTGACCGAGCGCGGAGAGCCGATCTGGCAAACCAGGTCGATGGCCCCGATGTCGATCCCAAGCTCAAGCGACGCCGTCGCCACGCATAGCTTGACCTCGCCCTCCTTGAGCTTCCGCTCGGCCTCGTGACGCCGCTCGTGAGACATGCTCCCGTGGTGCGCGACGATCTGCTCCTCGCCGATCTTCCCGGATAGCTGGTGCGCCAGCCGCTCCACGAGCCTGCGGGTGTTGACGAATAGCAGCGTCGTCCGGTGTTCGTTCGTCAACTCGACGATGCGGTCGAGCGTGCGGTCCCACAGATCATGCGACGCTATCGGCCCAAGCTCGTCCTCTTTCGGCATCTCAATATCGAGATCGATCTCACGTGCATGTCCCGTGTCGACGATGGTGCAGCCGGGCTTCCCGTCCGGCTCGATATTGTCCATGCCCACGAGGAATCGTCCTATCTCCTCAATGGGATTCTGTGTCGCGGACAGACCTATCCGGGTGATGGGCTCATCCGACAGATCGACCAAGCGTTCCATCGAAATGCTGAGATGTGATCCGCGCTTGTCGTCGGCAACGGCGTGAAGCTCGTCGACGATGAGGGTGCTCACACTCTTCAGTCCCCTGCGACCGCTCTCGGAGGTGAGCAGAATGAAGAACGATTCCGGCGTGGTGACGAGCACGTGGGGAGGCTTCTTCGCCATCCTCTGGCGCTCGCTCTGCGGCGTATCTCCCGTTCGCACGGCGACGCGAATGTCCGGCAGCGGTGTTCCTCGCGCCTCCGCGAGGTCCTGCAGATCGCGCAAGGGAACCATCAAGTTGCGGCGAATATCGTTCGACAGCGCCTTGAGCGGCGAGACGTAGACGACCTGCGTTCTATCGGGTATCTCCCCTTCGAGACCCTGCCGGACCAGGCCGTCCAGGCACTTCAGAAAGGCCGCCAGCGTCTTGCCCGACCCGGTCGGAGCCGCAATGAGCGTATGCCGCCCCTCGGCTATGGCGGGCCACCCCTCCGCTTGCGCGTCAGTCGGCCCAGCGAACCGGCCGGTAAACCAGTCGCGAACGAGCGGATGAAATGACGAAAGAGGATCGTTCAAGAACCGTACCTAGTACAAATGTTTGACACAGTATAGCAGGTTAAAGTAAGTGCGGCGCGTGACCCGGAGCGAACTTGGAACCGACTAGGTTGAGAAGATTTCGCGAACGGGCAGCTTCCAGCCCGGCACCACGTCCGCACCGTCGATGGCGTCGTCTTCCGACAGCACGACGATGTTGGACGACGAGCGGTACACCGTAACCGTCTGGCAGCGTGGGTCTACAACCAGCACCATTCGGGTCCCCGCGCCCAGCCAGTCGAGCGCCTTCTCGGCCACGTCGCTGTACGTGTCCCTGAGCGAAATCACCTCGACCGCAAGATCGGGAGCGCCGGGCCAGAAGCCCGTCGATTCTCCTACAGTTTCCGCCCGTTCCCGCCGAATGAATGCGGCGTCGGCAGCAAGAACATGATCGGGACTGGCCGCGACCTTGAAACCGGTCTCGGCCGCATAGGTCCTGCCAAGACGGTTCTCCTTCACGAATTGACGAAGCTCCGCCCCGATGGACAACGCGATTTCTCCGTGAACGTGACCGGCTGGCGGCATTTCTCTCAACTCCCCTCGAACCAACTCGTATCGATGCCCGTCATCCGGCATTTCCAGGAGGTCTTCGGCTGTCAAGAGATGCGTCGTCGCCATGGGGTCCTCTACGTGCCCGGTGAGCGCTCGTCATCGCACTGTGCCAACATCATACACCACGCGACGGTGAATCAGACAGCAGCCCTACAGCCTCCGCACTCGCTCGATCACCCGCTGACATGCTGCGTAGTCGCGCCGCCCTCCCCGGTAGATCGGCGCCAGCAGATAGATCGACCTCTGCCCGGTGTCGAGATACCTGCTCGCCGTCTCGACCGCGATGTCTTCTCCCGAATGCCCTTTGCGAAGTGCCGACGTCACCCAGTCCGGCAGGTCGCCGAACACTACTCCGTCTTTCACCAATACCTGCACCCCGCAGCAGATGAGCGCCGACAGCTCCTCGCCGTGCCGGTCCGCGTACCGCTCCCGAAACTCCGTCAGTCGTTCCGGGGAGAAGAGGGGCTGGAGGAGGAAGAATTGCGCTCCGGCCTCCACCTTCTTCCGCGTCAACGCCACTTGCCGGTCCATACTCCGAGTAAGATCGATTGTCGCCCCGATGCAAAAGCTCGTAGTGTTTTGCAGCTTCAGCCCCTTATAGTCGATTCCCCGGTTCATTTCGGCAATTGCGCGTATGAGATCCGTAGGCGCGTAGTCGTCGACCGGCTTGGTGATTTCCAACTCGCTTTCCGTAAACGAGTCGCCCTTGAGCACGACGACGTTTTCGAGACCCATCATCCCTGCGCCCAGGAGGAGGCCCTGTGCCGCAACCCGGTTCATGTCCCGCGTGGAGAGCGAGAAGATGACCTCTTTGCCCGTATCCTGCTTGATCCATGCCGCGGCGAAGGCGGAGTTTACCCGGGCCGATTTGCCGGGACTGTAGTTGACGGAGATGAAATCGGCGTCCAGAGACTTCGCCTCATGGAGTAAAGCGGGATCCGTCCCACGAGGAGGCGAGTAATCGGCGACGATCTGCACGGTATCGGGACATTGAAACCGATGTTCAACTACGGTCGTCATCGTCGTGAAGTGACTATGTTTGCAACACAGGAATTATTGGCCCAACTGGCCCGATTATATATAAAGGATACAAAAAGGGGATGCCGACCCCGACGGCATCCCCTTTCCATTGCCGATCATTCCTGACCGGTCCTGAGGAGGTAGTTTCTCGATTGTGCGGCTATCGCCACCCCTCTACACCGGTCTTGCCGGGAATCAGGGACACGCGATGCCCGTCCTGGCACTTGAAGCGCCGCTCACGCGCCTCCGGCCTCTTGCCCGAGAGAGACGCCTCTTCCATCCCCCGAGAGCAGAACGGACACTCCACGTCGAACCCGGCGCGGTTGCGTATCCGCACCACCTTGACGTGGGTCAACGTCTCGGCGAGGGCCGGAAATTCGCCCACGTAGCGGAGCACGTACTCCGTCGCGGTGCTCAAGAGGTTCTTGCGGCCATTCGTCCGCTCCCTGGTGAAGCTGTAGTCGACGTAGCCGCACATGATACATTCCATCTCGTCGTAGCCCATGACCATTCGCGAGCTACATCGCCTGCACAGCGGGTCGTTCTTTGATAGTGAAATTGCTGCGGACACCAAGGCTGCACCTCCATGCTTCGTACTTCGTTCTCGCACATCCCGAACATCGACGGTTTGCCTGGGTGTTTGATACTCTTTCATCCGGCCTCGTCGCTAGACGGTTGGACCTGCATGCGCACTCGACTGCGCTGCTCCCGCGCTCTGACAAGGCTACATTGAACGTGCCTGAGCACCTCCATAAGATGACGGTATGCAAACCCCCACTAACGCACTATGCTCTCTCTGACCGACAGCCCATTCCACGGCGTCTTGCCCAGCAATCAGGCGAAATGCCGAGAAATTTCGACCGTCAGCCATGACTTCAGCAGATCGGAACATCCGTACTTTGACTACCCCTTACGAATCTCCAAAACTGGTTCAGAACACTATACAAGAACTTAACCATATCTTGTCAAGCCTGTTTTCAAAAGATTTCCGGTAATTTTTTGGTTAATATCCAATACTTATGTTCGGAACATTTGAGGCACTATTACTCTCATACATGAGGAGGCTCTGCAAATGGACATGATTAGCGAAAACCTGCAAGAAACAATCAGCGAATGGGCCGAACAATTGATCGGCGCTCCGCTCTCCGCTTTGGGCGGTCATCCAATGCCAGTCCTTACCCCTGACCGGGAGCCGCGTCGCAGTCATCCACTGGTCGTCATCCGGTGCGGCAACGGGAGCGCTCTCATTGCCACGCAGGAGCTCTGCGACGCCATCCGTCCCATCATGCCCAACCTTCACGCCGACCTCGTGTTCTCGCCGTTCGGGACCTACGAGCTTGCGCGCGCCACCCTGCCCCTGGGCATCACCATCTGGGGCCCCAGCTTCTACCTCTTCGGCGACCGTAACACCGTGAGTCCGGCGAACGACGAGCGCGTCGTCCAGGTCGGCGCACCAGAACTCGCGGAAGTGGACTACTCGGTCTTCTGGCACTGTCAGCAAGACGCCCTTGCCGGATTCGCGGTGTACGAAGGAGACCGGCTGGCCGCCCTCGCAACCGTCACCGGCCACGGCGACCCCGTATGGGAGATCGGCATGGAGACCCACCCGGACGCGCAGGCGAGAGGACTCGGTCACGCCGTCGTCAACGCCGCCGCCAACTGGATTCTGGAAAATGACCGGATAGTTCTCGCGACCGTGGGGACGTTCAACATCCCCTCAGCCAGAACCCTGCGATCGGTCGGGCTGCGGTATGCCTTCATGACCATCGACGGCAGGCCCGGTCCGTTTATGGTGCAGCCTCAGCCCCTCGGCAGCCCCCGACCCGGCGAGACACTCTACAACTACTACCCTGACTGGGCCACGACCAAGGGCATCCTCCCGAGGCCAAAGTAACAAGCAGCCGGTGCTTGATACGCCGTTACGTCATATCCCCAACAGCCGGGCGGCGTTCCCGCCCAAGACCATGTCCTTTTCGGATCGCGACAGTCCCGACGACTCCACCTGCCCGATCACCTTTCGCGCCCGGACGAGCGGATAGTCACTGCCCATCAAGATGCGCTCGGGTCCGATCACGGACGCAATCGTCTCGAATATCCGCGCGTCGTACAGCAGAGTCGTCGCTGCGGAATCAAAGTACGTGTGGCCCAGCCCGTCCGCGACCTCCGGCATCACACCGTAGAACGGCAACCCACCTCCCCAGTGCGCGCACACGATGGTGGTGTCCGGGAAGTTCCTGATGAACCGCCAGAGCACGTCAGGCCGCGTATTCCCCTTCCCCGCATACTCATGCCCGACCGGTTCGGACGAGTGCGTAGTGACGATCAGCCCATGTTCCCTCACGACCTCCATCAGCGGGGCCATCGTGTCGAGGTCGCCCAGGTCAAACTCCTGCGTGTCCGGGTGCAGCTCGCCAATGCCGCGAAGTCCCGCTTCGGCGCAGCGACGCGCCTCCTCCACTGCCTCCTTGCCCCATGCGGGGTTTACGCCAGCAAGGCCAACGAGACGGTCGGGATACTTTCCCACTGCCTCTACCAGGCAGTCATTCGCCGCACGAGCGAGCTCGACGTCCGTCCACCCAATCCCCATCACCACCGAAACGTCCACGCCGTCCTCGTCCATCCGCCGGATCAGCCGCTCCGCAGTCGCCATCCGCGCCTTCGGGCTCGCGAACAGCTCCCCGAACGTGGCGTCGCGCTCCAAGTATTCCTCTCGCCGAGACCGCAGCCAGGGAGGAAAGATGTGGGTGTGAAAGTCGATTATCACGGGGCTACTTCAAGCGGCGCAGGGGATTTCTGACACCATTGTAGCGGTTTCACGGAGAGGACTACCGCCCCCTCAACCGGACTCTTCAAGCGCCCGCGTGACCACTTCGATCTCGTCGATGACCTCGCTGAGCGTCGGAAACTGGTACCGCTTCAACGTTTCATAGAGAATCTCCTCGCCCGTGCGAGGATCGAACACCCTGTGATGGTAGTCGTCGTCGTAGAAGTGGACGTTGTGGTACCGCAGCACCGGATGCCCGTCCGGGACCCATGCCGCGTACCGGTACGATATCCCGCGCACCTTGAGGAGACCGCCGATGTAGCGCGTGTCGAGCAGCTTGTCGACTTCCAAGACGATCCCGCGAAGGCAAAATACCCTGCCGATCAGAAGAATGCGAGTTGGTCTGTGCTCGCTGAAGGCGAGGGTGTGGGGCCGCGAACGGTCTATGAAGTCGTGCTCATCGAGGCGCTTGTCATGGATGGATTGGTAGCGGTCCCAGGTGTTCCAGTCGTGCGGGTCTCTCCGTTGAGGGATAGAAGAGCGTGATAATCGAACATCCACTTCAGCTTCTCCGCCGTCTCGCGTTCTCCCCCGGTATGGAGCTCCCACGCCATCTGGTCGGACGACATCTCATAACGCTGCTCAAAGACCTGGATTCGTTCGAGAAGGATCTCCTCCATCGGTCGATCCAGCTTGATGACGGGAATGCCCATCGTTCGTCCCACCCTTCGATGATGTAGTACATGTGTATCACACGCTTCAGCCCGCGTCAATCAATCGTTAGTTGTCGAGCCGCCCAACCACCCTGCGTCCTGCCTCCATTCGTTGTAGTATAGTAGAGTAGACCCGCACGTTCGGCCGGGCTTGCGGGAAGGAACGCCTCATGCTGAAGACCGTGACAAACCTCATCATCGGCGGTGGCGACAGGGCCGTCAAGCGCCTTCGCCCCGACGTCGATGCCGTCGCCTCGTGGGAGTCTGAATTTGAAAAACTCTCCGACGACGCATTGCGGGCGAAGACCGACGAGTTCAAGGCCCTGCTTGCCGAGGGCGACGACCTCGACGACATCCGCTCCGAGGCGTTCGCCGCCGTCCGCGAGGCATCCAAGCGCACACTCGGTATGCGCCACTTCGACGTCCAGATCATGGGCGGCGTCGTGCTCCACGAGGGCAAGATCGCCGAGATGAAGACGGGCGAGGGCAAGACCCTCGTCGCCACCCTGCCCACCTACCTGAACGCCCTCACCGGGCGCGGCGTCCACGTCGTGACCGTCAACGACTACCTCGCCAAGCGCGACGCACAGTGGATGGGCAGCATCTACCACGCGCTCGGCGTATCGGTCGCAACCCTCCAACACCAGTCCGCCTACCTCTACGACCCCTCCGTAGAAGGCCCCAAGAAAGGGTTTGAAAATCTCCGTCCCATCACGAGGCAGGAGGCGTACGAGGCCGACATCACCTACGGCACCAACAGCGAGTTCGGCTTCGACTACCTCCGCGACGCCATGGCCCCGGACTCTTCCAGGCGCGTGCAGCGCCCGCTCCACTACGCCATCGTCGACGAGGTCGACAACATCCTCATCGACGAGGCGCGGACGCCGCTCATCATCAGCGGCCCCGCGGAGGAGACCGCCAGGGACTACCAACGGTTCTCCCGCCTCGTCTCGACCCTCCACAAGGGGGTTGACTACACCATAGACGAAAAGCTGCGCTCGGTCTCGCTGACGCCGGAGGGCATGACCAAGCTGGAAAAGATGCTCCGCGTGAAGAACATGTACGCGCCGGAGAACTTCAGGCTCGTCCACTTCGCCGAGAACGCCCTCAAGGCCCACGCAGTCTACGAACGCGACCGTGAATACGTGGTCAAGGACCGCGAGGTCGTCATCGTCGACGAGTTCACCGGCCGCATGACGCCCGGGCGGCGCTTCGCCGACGGCCTCCACCAAGCCCTCGAAGCGAAGGAAGGCGTTCCCATCCAGCGCGAGTCCATCACCTACGCCACCATCACCCTGCAGAACTACTTCCGCCTTTACGAAAAACTCGCGGGCATGACCGGTACCGCCGTCACCGAGGCCGAGGAGTTCTGGAAGATCTACAAGCTCGACGTTGTGGAGATTCCGACCAACGTCCCCATGGTCCGCGACGACCAGCCCGACTTCGTCTATAAGTCGCAGAAGGCCAAGTACAACGCGATCATCGAGGAAATCGAGGCCCGCCACGAGCGAGGCCAGCCCGTACTCGTAGGAACGACCGACATCTCCAAGTCGGAGATCATCAGCCAGATGCTCAACCGTCGCAAGATCAAGCACTCCGTCCTCAACGCCAAGCAGCACGAGCGCGAGGCGCTTGTCGTGGCGGAGGCGGGCCGTCCCGGAGCCGTGACCGTAGCAACCAACATGGCCGGACGAGGCACCGACATCGTGCTCGGTGGCAATCCTGAGCTCGTGGACGACCTCACACAAGACGAGTGGGAGCGCGACCACCAAAGGGTCATCGACGAGGGAGGCCTCTTCATCCTCGGCTCCGAGAAGCACGAGGCACGGCGCATCGACAATCAGCTTCGAGGGCGCGCCGGACGCCAGGGTGACCCCGGCGAGTCCCGGTTCTACGTAGCCCTGGACGATGACCTGATGCGTCGCTTCGGCGGCGACCGTATCCAGACGGTCATGGACTGGGCCGGCCTGGAGGAAGACGCTCCGCTCGAAAACAAGATGGTGACCAAGGCCATCCAGGGTTCGCAGGTCAAGGTCGAGTCCCACCACTTCGACATCCGCAAGCACCTCGTGGAGTACGACGACGTGGTGAACACGCACCGCGGCGTCATCTACGAACAGCGCGACATGGTGCTCGGCGGCTCGAATATCCGCGAAAACGTCCAGGAGATGCTCGAAAAGGAGCTCACGGCCATCCTCGACGGCTACCTGCAAAGAGGGCAGCCCGACAACTGGGACGTCGAGGGCCTGATTGCGGAACTCGCGACGATACTGCCGCTCGACGAGAAGCTCTCCGACCCCGACGCGGTCTTCGAGATGCCGGCCGACTCGATATACGACGAGGTCCTCGCCCTTGCCGACAGCCGGTACGACCAAATGGAAGAGCTGTTCACCCCCGATATGATGCGAACCATCGAGCGCGCAATCATGCTCCGCGTCATCGACTCCCACTGGGTACAGCACCTTACCAGCATGGAGAACCTGCGGCAGGGCATCGGCCTCTATTCTTACGGACAGCGCGACCCCCTCGTCATGTACAAGACGAAAGGCTTCGAGCAGTTCCAGACGCTGTCCGAGCGCATCCAGTCGGACGTCGCGCGGATGATCTTCCACGTCCAGGACGCCGGCCCTCCTCAACAGCGCGGACGCTCCCGGCGAAACGGGCCTTCCAACGGCGGCTCTCCCGGTAGACCCGCTCCGTCCCAAAGAGCCGCGCCCGGCGCTCCAAGTGCGGAATCGAACGGGAAAAAACTCTCCCGCGCCGAACGCCGTGCCCTCCAGCGCATGGAAAAGAAGGCCAACAAGAGACGTTAGCGTGACTGACGCCATCCCGACGGGACCGGCCATCGAGGTCCGGGGCGCGAGCAAGGCCTACGGGCGGTCCATCGCCCTGAATAATCTCCACCTCAGCGTGTCGTGGGGCCAAGCGCTCACCGTTTTCGGCCCCAACGGCTCCGGCAAGACGACCCTTATAAAGGTCCTTGCGACGCTGTCGAAACCGGACGTCGGCACGATCACCATCGCCGGTCTCGACGCGAGGCGCGACGGCTCATACGCCAGGCGACTGATCGGCGTGATGACGCACGATCCGTTGCTCTACGACGACCTCACCGCCCGCGAGAACCTCCGCTTCGCGGCTCGGATGTTCGGCCTCACCGATACCGACGGACGTATTGAGTCAATAGCCGACCAATTGGACATCACGGCCCGCCTTGACCAGCGAGTCGGGACGCTCTCACACGGCTGGAAGAAGCGCTTCTCGCTCGCTCGCGCCCTGATTCACGACCCGCCGATCCTGCTCATGGACGAACCGGAGAGCGGCCTTGACGAACAGGCGCTCACCGGCCTTGGCGAGGTGCTCAGAGAGGAGTCGGTGCTGCGTCGCACCGTCGTCCTCACGACGCACAACTTCGAGCGCGGCCTCCAATTCGGCGATGAGGTCGCTATTCTCGCGAAGGGTCGCATCGTATACCGGGAGACTTCCGCCAACGTGGCGGACGCCGACACCCTCCGAAACACCTACGCGCAACACATCCAATGACCCGCTACCTGACCCCCATCCTCACCATCGTCTGGAAAGACATCGTCCTCGAAACGAGAACGAAGGACATCGTAGTCGCTGTTCTCGCCTTTTCCATGCTCGTCATCGTCGTCTTCAACTTCGCCATCGACCCTACCCCGCGCACCATCGGCCTCGTCGCGCCGGGCATCCTCTGGATAGCCTTCGTCTTCGGCGGCGTTTTGGGGCTGAACAGGTCCTTCGCGCTGGAGAAGGACAACGGAAGCATCCACGCCCTCATGCTCGCCCCCGTCAGCCGAGAGGTCATCTTCTTCGGAAAGACACTCTCGAACCTCATCTTCATGCTCGTCGTCGAGCTGATAACCCTGCCCGTCTTCGCGATGCTCTTCAACTACTCGCTGCAGGTCGTCGAGCTTTTGCCGGTGATGTTCTTGGCCACGCTGGGCATCGTCACGGTCGGCTCCGTATTCTCCTCCATGGCCGTCAACACGCGAGCTAGAGAGGTCATGCTGCCCTTGCTGTTCCTGCCCGTCGCCCTCCCCGCCGTCATAGCAGCCGTGGAAATAAGCGGAGCCGTCCTCGCCGGTGAGAGGATGCTGTCCAACACGGAGTGGCTTGCGGTGCTTGCCGCCTTCGACGCCATCTTCCTCGTCGTCTGCCCTATCGCTTTCAACAGCATCGTAGAGGACTGAGCGGACTACGAGGAGCTCTACTGAAACAGAGGCTGCCTCACCGCCGCCGGCACCGTCGTCACCCGCCGGTCCACCGTGAGATCGAAGTCCTGCTCGAACATCGCTCCGATCGAGTCGCCCTGATGGATGCGGCTTATCGCTTCCCCCAGCAGCGGCGCGACGGAAATTATTTCGAGACCCGGGAAACGCTTCTCCTCTGGTATCGGCAGCGTGTCCGTGACGACGAACTCGGTGACGCCGGTATTGGCGAGACGCTCATGGGCATTCCCGGCGAAGACGGCGTGAGTTGCCCCGCAGTACACGCTGGTCGCACCGTGGGCATTGAGCACCTTGAACGCCTCGACGACCGTGCCTCCCGTGCCAATCTCATCGTCGATGATGACTGCCGTCTTGCCCCGGACGTCACCAACGAGGTTGATCGCCTCCGCCTTCTCGTCGTTGCCCTGCCGCTCCTTGTCGATGAGCGCGATGGGCGCGTCGAGAACGTTCGCCACTTCCCGCGCGCGCTTGGCGCTGCCGGGGTCGGTGGCGGTAACAACCACGTTTTCGAGTTCCTTTTCCTTGAACCGCTTGGCCAGCATCCGTATAGCCGACAGCTCGTCCAGCGGGATGTTGAAGAACCCCTGAATCTGCCCGGCGTGAAGGTCGATGGTGAGAACGCGGTCGGCCCCAGCGACGGTCGTAAAGTCGGCCAGAAGGCGAGCGGTAATGGCCACTCGCGGCTGGTCCTTCTTGTCCGTGCGACCGTAGGCGTAGTATGGAATCACGACCGTAATCCGCCCCGCCGAGGCCCGCCGGGCGGCGTCGACCATGATCCAGAGCTCCATCCAGTGCTGGTCCACCGGCGCGGAGATCGGCTGGATGAGAAACACGTCCTTCTGCCTAATGTTCTCGAGGAACTTGACGAACGTGTTGTCGTTGCTGAACTTGAAGACCTCGCACTCGCCGAGGTTGACGCCGAGATACCCCGCAATATCCTGGGCGAGCTGCGGGTGAGCGTTGCCCGTGAATATCTTCATCTCGTCGTAGAGATTGACGGTCTCCTCGCGGCCTCCGTTTCGCTGCTTTGTGATCGGTGGGGAACTATTCGTCGAGGAGTGCGAGTTGTTCTGCACGAGTCCCCCTTCTCGCAGTCGATGAAGTCTTTTGTGCGCGGCCGGAACGCGTCGAGACGACCGCATTATAGCATAGGCACAGCGGGCTGGCAGAGTCACGGTAACGAGTTTCGCGAGAAAGAACTCACCTCCTAATGGCTTAGCCGCGAACCATTTGGGATAATGAAGCCAACCCATTATCATCGTTCTCACCATGACCACCCTAACCGCCAAGACGAAGGCCCTCGGCAAGTCACTCGGCTTCGACATCGTCGGAATCACGACCGCCGATTCGCGCGCGACGAGAGGCCGCCCTCCGGGTAAACGACGGTCTGATGGACGGCCTTCCGTGGTACACCGCCGAGCGAGTCCGCAAAGCAAACCCCCGCAAGCTGCTGGAGGACGCGAGGTCGGTCGTCTCCCTCGCGATGAGCTACAACTACGGCGAGGCCGAGCCTCACGGTAAAGACCCACATGGAAAGATTGCCCGCTACGCATGGGGTGACGACTACCACGACGTCATGAAGAAGCGCCTCCGCGCCTTCGTCGCCGCCCTGCCTGATGTTGCCGGTCGGCCCGTAAGGACTCGCATCTTCGTGGACGACGGCCCCATGAACGACCGCGCAGCAGCAGAGCGCGCCGGTGTCGGCTGGTTCGGCAAGAACACCAACATCCTCACGCCAAGCCACGGCTCGTGGGTGCTGTTGGGACAGGTCATAACCGATCTCGAACTCGTTCCCGACGCCCCGCTCAAGAAGAACTGCGGCGAGTGCGTCAGATGCATCGACGACTGCCCCACCGGCGCCATCGTCGCGCCCTACGTCATCGACAACCGCAAGTGCATCTCCTACCTGACCATCGAGCTTCGCGGCGCGATACCCAGAGACCTGCGCCCCCTCGTCGGCGACTGGGTCTTCGGGTGCGATATCTGCCAGGACGTCTGCCCCGTCAACTGGAAGGCCGCGCCTGCCCTTGAACCCGCCTTCCGCAAGCGCCACGACTTCGACGCGCCCGCCCTGCTGCCTCTCCTCGAACTCGACGACGAAGCATTCCGCGAGCGATTTCGAGGCAGTCCAGTCAAGCGCGCCAAGCGGGTTGGCCTCCAGCGAAACGTCTGCGTCGCCCTCGGCAACATCGGCGACCCTGTGGCCGTCCCCGCCCTAACAAGGGTCATCGAATCGGAGGAACCCCTCTTGCGCGAACACGCCGCATGGGCACTCGGCAAGATCGGAACCCCCGAAGCGAGAGTGGCCCTCCTCACCGCTCTACTCGACGAAGACGACCACGAAGTGAAGAAGGAATTGATCAAGTCCATCGGAGCAATCGACCTCGCCCGAACACCCGCCGACGCCCACACCCCTCTGCGTTCTCCGCGCCCTCTGCGGTGAATCCTACAAGCCGCCGCAACGTGGTACACTCACCCCACCACATAGGAGGAACAGCGAATAGATGAAAGTCGTTATGGAACCCATGCCTTCGGGTATCGGCCCCGGCGAAGCTCCGGACGTGTTCTTCAAGGAAATGCAGGCCACCTTCCCGGAGGTGCAGTTCGTCGAGGTCAGCGAAGAGGCCGACCAAATACGCGAGGTGGCTGACGCCGAGGTGTACTACGGCTGGCCTTCGCGAGACGTCTTCCTCGCGGGCAAGAACCTCAAGTGGATTCACTGCCCCGGCACCGGCATCGACCAGCACATGGCGATACCGGAGCTGGTCGCAAGCGACATTCCGATCACCAACGCCCGCGAGCCGCACGTCGCCCCGATGGCCGACCACGTCTTCGGGTTCATCATCGTCCTGGCCCACAAGCTCCACTGGATGTGGGACGACCAAAAGGCCAAGAACTGGCGCATGTACGACTACGGATGGAAGCAGCTCGACCTCGAAGGCTCGACGCTCGGAATCGTGGCAATGGGCAACATCGGCCGCGCCGTCGCCAAGCGGGCCCAGGGCTTCAGCATGAAGGTCTACGCCGTCGACAAGTTTCCGCGACCGTCCGAGTACGCGGAGGAGGTATGGGGACTGAACAAGCTCGACGACCTCCTCGCCATCTCCGACTGGCTGGTCGTCACCGCGCCGATAACCGACGAGACGCGAGGCATGATCGGCAAGGAGCAGCTTCAGAAGATGAAGCCGGGCGCTCACATGATAATCATCTCGCGCGGCGGCATCGTCGACGAATTCGCGCTGGGAGAGGCAATCGAGTCCGGCCACCTCGCCGGCGCGGGAGTGGACGCCTTCGACCCCGAGCCGCCCGTGCCCGAAAATCCGCTGTGGGACAACCCCAACGTCGTCATGTCGCCCCACGCCTCGGCCTTCACGCCCGGCCTCTACATCGGGCGCCGCAACGTCTTCAAGGAGAACTTCCGCCGCTACCTGGCAGGCGAACCGTTCCTCTACGTCTGCGACAAGAAGCTGGGGTACTAGCCGCCATCGGACAACCCGTCCCCTACTCCGTGGCGTCCAACCTGCTCAGATGCCCAGGCCAGTCCAATATCCGCCGGTCGGCCGTCACCAATTGGTGCCCGTCCAGCGCGGTCGCAACAATTATCCGGTCCGCCGGGTCTCCGTGCATGTTCGATAGCAGGCCGGCTCTGACCGCGATGTCTCCGTCAACCGCAAGCTCGACAAGCCCTTCCTCCAGCAGGTTGCGTCGCCAAGCGTGTAAATCAAGCCCTAAGTCAAGCTGGCCCTTCTGGACCCGCATTCCGACTTCCCAGAAGGTTATGGCCGAGACCGCCACCATGCTTTCTTGCAGGGCATCTTCTATGATGCGACGAGTCTGCGGCCCCAGTCTTCGGTCGTCTAGTTCCTGCCATAAGACGACGTGAGTGTCGAGAAGTATCAAAACAAGTCCTCGGCGGATTCGTCGGCATCCTCGAACCACTCCGCCGGCATCGGCTCGACAATATCCCCATGAATCTCGATCATACCCTTGCCCCGTCCGAACAAGCTCTTCGGCTTCTCCCGGTACGGCTTCAGCCTCGACACGGGACGGCCATGCTTGGTGATGACGATCTCCTCTCCGCTCTCGGCCACCTCATCCATGAGCTTGAGACACTTGGCCTTGAACTCAGACGCCTTGATCGTCCGCGTGGTGCCCTGCAACCCGCTGCCAGTAGACATTTCGTGCTCCCACTCTCAATATATGACCACTATTATAGCATAGTCATGACTATAGTCACATCATGGCGGTTTCGTCCGCGCGGCGAATTTGACTGAACCACCGGAACGGAAAAAAACACCCGGTGTCGTCGTAGAATCTGGCACGCCTGGAGGGATTCGAACCCCCGACACCCGGTTCCGAAGACCGGTGCTCTATCCACTGAGCTACAGGCGCTTGTCCGAGACGGGTTCAAGAAGCCGGTGGGGTGAGCGAAGGGATTCGAACCCTCGATCTCCAGGGCCACAACCTGGCGCCTTAACCAACTTGGCCACGCTCACCATACAACGATACAGAATAGCACCGCCCCCGTACGAGGGTCAATGAACTCTGCGGTGCATAGCTTGTTCAGAGTCGAGGAGAGGGAGAGATTTTTATGTAGCTTGTATCTCTCCCCGTATCGAGATACGGGGCAAACTTTTCGTAAGAAAAGAAGGAGGGCGGGTGACAACATCGCTGCGTTGGTTTACCATCGGGGCGCTCAGAACTTGAACCGACGGGGGTGTCGAATGGAAGGGCCGAGGGCATGTACGGCGGAGGACTTCGAGGAGACGATGGCGCTCCTCAACAGCATCTTCAGGGCGGGGTCCGACCAGAGGCTGCAGACCGACTATCCTCTCATCTTCAGGCCGTCGCGATTCGAGTACATGCGGATCATCAAGGAGGACGGCAAGGTGGTCGCACACGTACCGGTCGCTCCACGCGAGGTCATCGTCAACGAGGACCGCTTCACCGTAGGGATCATCAGTCCCACGGGGACGCACCCCGACTACCGGCACCGCGGGCACGGCACGCGGTGTCTCCGCGACTGCCTGCGGATCATGAACGAGAACGACTGGCCGGTGTCCGTGCTGTGGACGCGGGAGGCGACGTTCCCGTTCTACCAGAACTCCGGCTATGAGCCGGTAGGCCCTCAGGCCCGGGGGTATCCGCTGAGTCCGAGCGAGTACGAGACATTCGAGCGGGGGACGTACGACATCTCGCTGTACAACCCGAGCAATCCCGAGCATCTAGATGCTGTTATAAGGATTCACGAGGTAGAGCCGCTTCGGATCGGGCGGACGCGGGATGACTACGAGCACTACTTCAACCTTCATAAGATGAGCACGCTCCTGGCCCACGACAACGGTCGCATCGTGGCGTACTTGATGCTGGCGCGCGGGAGGAACAAGCCGGGCTTCGTGGAGGGAGGCGGCGACGCCGGGGCGCTGGAGGCTTTGTACCACCAGGCGCTCGTGCTGGGGACTGTGGGCGATTCCGCCTACGCGGTCGTTCCGCTCACCCCGACCACGTTCGGAGACGTGCTGGAGGCGCGGAAGCCGGGCACGTCGGTGCTGGACACCGAGTCGGGCATCGGGTTCCAGATGATGCGGGTGAATTCCCTGTCCAGTCTGATATCCAAGATCACCGGCCACTTGAGGGAACGCAGCGCGGCGGGTGTCGAGGGGACGGTGTGTCTCGTGTGCGTGGACGACGGTGACGCGGTGACGATCAACCTGCGGAACGGGGACGCTGAGGTGTCGACAGAACGGTCGGGGCAGCCGGTCGAGTTGACGCGCAGGGAGCTTACGAGGCTCATCTTCGGGCCGCATCCGGCGGGAGAACCGATCACGGCGGACGGGGAAGCGGGCGAGGTGCTGGACGCGGTCTTCCCGTTCTACTTTCCGGTGTGGGAGTTGGATCACTCGTAGGGTGCCGGGCTATGGATTCCCGCCTACGCGGGAATGACGGATGGCCGGGGTTTTCCGGGTAGGGGCGATTCGTGAATCGCCCCTACGGGGGGTTGGATGGGGTTGTCGCCTAGCCGAACTGGTATTCGCGGGTGCCGGCGATGAGGGCGAGGACTCTGCCGGTGACGCGAGAGGCGTTGGCGAAGTCCTCGGGGGACTGCCATGAGACGGAGCCGCCCTCGCCCTCGACGTACTCCATAAGCTCCTTGCGGGTCTTTTCCTTGACGGTCAGGGGGCCCATGAGGTCGAGGCAGTGGTCGACGAGGTCGTCCGCCGTCATTGCCGTGCCGTTCGATGCGGCCACGCGGCGGATGATGTCCTGTACGCCCGGAAGGGACGTGTCGCTGAACTTGTCGGCCATGAAGTTGACGCGACGGACGAGAGCGCCGCTGTTGATCCACTCGTGGCCGGTATGCCAGCCCTCGACGCTGGGCGGATCGTGCAGGCTCTGGCCCATGAACATCGGCTCCAGGGCCACCTCTTCCCAGTCGGGGTGCGGCTCGGACAGCGCTCCCGTGACCCGGAGCGTGCCAGCGACGACCTCGGCGGGATTAAGGACGTGCCGGTACATGGAGTCCTTGAAGAAGTCGGAGGTGAAGATCGTCCGGAGGACGGGCCTGATCTCGTAGTCGTTCTTGACGAATGACTCGCAGATCGTCCTGATGGCCTCGGGATTGCGCGGCGGCTCGATCGGCCACGCGGGGACCTGCGGCTCGTCGGCAACGAAGAAGTTGTAGAGATGGCGCGCGATGAAGACATGGCACGCGGGCTGACGCACGACGATGTCGATGACGTCGAAGCCGTCGAACTTGCCCGTGTGTCCGAGATAGTCCTTCTCGGCGCCGTCGTGATCCTCGGGGTGGAACTCGTAGTTCCACAGGTGCGGACCCCAGAGGAGCCAGTGGATCTTCGTATCGAAGGCCCAGCCGGTGAAGGCGCGGGAGGCCTCGAAGACGTCCTTCTCGGTGTAGTTGCCGATGCCCAGAGAGAAGAGTTCCATGAGCTCGCGACCCCAGTTCTCGTTGGGCGCTCGCTTGTGGTTCTCCTGGTTGTCGAGCCAGTAGAGCATCGTGGGATTCTGGGCCAGACGGACGAGGAGGTCGCGGTAGTTCCCCAAGCCGTGCTCACGGAACATGGCGATCTGTTCCTTGATCTCGTATGCGCTCTCGACCTTGTTGTCGCCGGTGGCGAAGACCTGGTGCCAGAACAGGCCGATCTTCTCTTCGAGCGGACGCTCGGTGTTGACCATGCGATAGAGCCAGTTGACCGAGGCGTGGTTGACCTTCGGCGGGCGCTCGGAGTCGGGGTGGTACCGGTACAGCAGGTACTCATCGACCTCGGGCTGCTCGTCCGGGTTGAGGAGCCACTCGACCGTCGCGTCGTAGCCGTCGTCGGCCCGTCGCTCGATTTCGTCGCGGCTTGCGCCGAACCCGGCGCGGCGCAGGAGGTGTGCCATCAGGGCGATTTCTTGCGTTGTAGCCATCGCTTCTACCTTTGCTTGAGGTGGGGATTAGTGTAGTTTGGCCCCTATGTTGTGTCAACTGCACGTATAATGCGATGGGTGATCCGTCTTGGCGAGAACGTCCCTCCCCACCTCTATGGATACCCGCCTTCGCGGGTATGACGGTGCTGTGTGCAGGGATGGCCTGAACACTCGCATAATAATGCCCACGGCAATTCTTGGAGGCGGGGCTGACGTGGGCGATATACAGCTTCGGGTCGTGGAACGCGACCATCGAGGGGACGAGGGAGCGGGTGCGGTTGGGGGCCGCCGCTTTAGTGGTCGATCCTAATAAGAGGTAAGCTCAAGACCACAGAAGTTCGCGGGGAATTGCCCTTCGACAGGCTCAGGGCGAACGTTTCTATGTTCCTGTTCCTTGCTCCAGACTGCCCAATATGCTAATTGAGAAAGTTGCCTAGTATCCTATGCGCCACATCCGGTTGCCAGCGGCGACGTTACTGATATTTCTTGCCATCGAGTTCCTCGACGAGCTGGTGAGCGGTGTTGCAGGGGCCGCTTGGCCGCTGGTGCGAAACGATCTTGATCTGACGTATGTGCAGATCGGCCTGCTGCTGAGTGTGCCGGGCATCTTCTCCACCTTCGTGGAGCCGGTCATCGGCATTCTCGGAGACGTGGGCTATCGCAGGCTGCTGGTGGTGGGCGGAGGCGTGGCGTTCGCAGCGGCGCTTGGGCTCATGTCGGTCAGCCAGGGATTCATCGTCCTGCTGATAGCGTGGACGGTCTTCTTCCCCGCGTCCGGGGGATTCGTCAGCCTGTCGCAAGCGTCGCTGATGGACTACGACCCGGCGCGGCGCGAGCAGAACATGGTGCGCTGGGAGTTCACCGGATGGGTCGCGTACGCGCTCGGCCCGCTGGCGCTCACGGGGGCCATAGCCGCCGGCCTCGGATGGCGCATGGCGTTTCTGACGATGGCGGTCATGACGATACCGGCCATCGTCGCGGTATCCCGAATGCGGCTCGAACCGGCGCGGAGCGAGTCCGAGCCGAGGTCTCCATCCTTTGCGGAAGGCGTACGTACCGCCGTGAAGGCGCTCAAGCGGTTCCGAGTAGTCAAGTGGCTCGCGCTCTTGCAGGCTTCAGACCTGATGCTGGACATTTTCTTGGGGTTTCTCGCGCTGTACATGGTAGACGTTGCCGGAATATCCGAATCGAGGGCAGCGCTGACGCTTTCGGTCTGGTTGGGAGCCGGCATCATCGGCAATCTACTCCTCATACCCCTGCTTGAGCGCATGCGGGGGCTGACGTATCTACGATTCAGCGTGGTTGCAGTTCTCGCGCTGTACCCGGCGTTTCTCATCGCGCCTTCTTTCGAGACCAAGCTCATCGCCATCGGCCTGCTGGGGTTTGCAAGCGCCGGGTGGTACTCCATCCTTCAGGGGCAGTCCTACTCTTCACTACCGGGAAAGAGCGGTACTATCGTCGCGCTCGGCAACGTATTCGGCATAATCGCCTCGGTGGTCCCATTCGGTATTGGCGTAGTCTCGGCCAACTGGGGGCTGGACACGGCTATGTGGCTGCTCCTGGCGGGGCCGGTTGTTCTGCTGATTGGCTTGATGGAGAGTGGGTTGCGGGGGGAGCAGGCGTAGGATTAACCGCAGAGAGCGCAGAGGGAGGAGGATGGGATAATATGGCGGAGGTTGGGGAAGGACCAAGGATTTGTAAAGGTTAAGGAGTAAGTTATGGCGCGTGAACGGCTTCGGTTTCTGGTGGTGATGGCGCATCCGCATGACTTTACGCACTGTGCGGGGACGTGCGGGGTACATACGGGACTGGGCGACGAGGTGATTTGGGTGTCGATGACGTCGGGGAGGATGACGCACAATGAGAGGCTCGCGGACGAGCTTCGGAAGCCCGAGAGCGAGCAGGACCCGGCCATCGTGAACCAGTCGGCGGAGAGCTACGCGGCGGAGAAGGCGACTGAGTTGAAACAGGTCGGAGCACTGTTCGGCGTGACGGACGTGCGAGTCCTCCAGTTCACGGACAAGCCGTTCGTCGTGGAGCGGCAGCCGGACTCCATCGAGGTGATGCGGGAGCTGATCCTGGAGACCAGGCCGCACGTGATACTGACGCAGAGCCCGTTCGTGGACCGGCATCACGGCATGGCGTCGGCCACGAAGAACGACCACACCGAGACGGGCATGGCCGTGATGGAGGCCAAGCTGCTCGCCCAGCTGCCGCGATACGGCCAGCGGACGGCTCCGCACACGGTGTCGGCTACGTACTTCCCCGGCATCTACTTCGCGCGGGAGTACTGGGACTTCGCGGTGGACGTGACGGACCAGATCGACGCGCGAAAGAAGGCCGAGGCGCTCTACAAGTCGCAGGGTCACGACGAGGAATACGCCGCGCGGCGCGTGGAGATATCGGTGGGACATCAGGGGATGTCGTCGGGAGTGCCGTACGCCGAGGGGTTCGTGCAGGAGAGCGCGCCGACCGTGCCTCATATCGAGTTGTCTCCGTATACGCTTCGGAAGGGGACGGAGACGCGGGCGGACACGATGCGGTCGATTGCGGGGAAGAGGTAGGGGCGGCTTTTTAATGCCCTCACCCCAGCCCCCGTATCGGAGTACGGGGCAGGCTCTCTCCCGCGAACGGGAGAGGGGGTTTCTATCTCTCTCAGTGAGGAGACCGGCGCCCGAATACTACATCCCACGAGGCCCTTCGACAGGCTCAGGGCGAACGAGGTGTAAGGCTGCTCAGGGCGAACGGCCTCGTGGGGGTGCTAGAAGCAGGCGCTACGTTAGCTCGTTGGGACGGGCTCCATGGGGAGCTTCTGGTCTTCCATCTCGGCGAGGGCGCGGTTGAGGGCGTTCATGTAGGCCCTGGCGCTTGCGACGATGATGTCGGTGTCGGAGCCGCGTCCGACGAAGGAGTTGCCGTTCTGCCGGATGCGGATAGTCACGTCACCCAGCGCGTCGACGCCCTCGGTGACGGCGTCCACGCGGAACTCGGTCAGGGTGTTGGGCACACCGACGATGCGGTTGATGGCCTGGTAGACGGCGTCGACGGGACCTGTGCCGGTCGCGGCGTCGGTAACGGTCTCGCCGTCGGGGTTGACGAGTTGGACGGTGGCCGTGGGTATCTCACCGTTGCCGCAGGTGACCTGCACCCGCTCCATCTTGAAGACCTGCACGACGTCCTGCCGGCGGCGCTGCATGGACATGAGGGACATGAGGTCGGCGTCGGTCACCTCGCGCTTACGGTCGGCGAGCTCCTTGAAGTTCTGGAACGCGAGATCGAGCTGCGACTGGTCGAGATTGAAACCCAACTCCTCCAGTCGAGAGCGGAGGCCGGCGCGTCCGCTGAGCTTGCCCAGCACGAGGCTGCTGCTCGGCCAGCCGACGGTCTGCGGGTCCATGATCTCGAAGGTGGCGCGGGACTTGATGACGCCGTCCTGGTGAATGCCGGAGGCGTGTCGGAAGGCGTTGGCCCCGACGATGGCCTTGTTGGGCTGGACGGGGAACCCGGTGATGTCGCTGACGAGGCGGCTCGTGCGGTAGATCTGCCGGGTGTCGATGTTGGTGGTGACGCCGAGGGCGTCGCCGCGGGTCTCGATGGTCATGATGACCTCTTCGAGGGAGGCGTTGCCCGCGCGCTCGCCGAGGCCGTTGATGCAGCCCTCCACCTGCCGGGCGCCCTCGATGACGGCCGCGATGCTGTTCGGCGCGGCGTTGCCGAGGTCGTTGTGGCAGTGGACGCTGATGATGGCCTTGTCGATGTTCGGGACGTTCTCCTTGATGAGGCGGATGCGCTCGGCGAACTCGGTCGGGAGGGCGTATCCGACGGTATCGGGGATGTTCACGGTGGTCGCGCCCGCGTTGATGCAGGCCTCCAGCATCCGATACAGGTACTCGATGTCGGTGCGGGTGGCGTCCATCGGCGAGAACTCGACGTTGTCGCAGAGGTTCCGCGCGCGCTCGACGGAGGAGACGGCCTGATCGAGCACCTCCTCCGGGTTCTTGCGCAGGAGGTCCATCAGGTGGCTGTCGGAACTCGAAATGAAGGTGTGGATACGGGGCCGCTCGGCTCCCCGGATAGCCTCCCACGCGGCGTCGATGTCGCCGGGGACGCACCGCGCCAGCGACGCGATGGTGGGCGTGCGCACCTCCTTGGCGATTGCGGATACCGCCTCGAAGTCGCCGGGCGAGCTTGCGGCGAACCCGGCCTCGATGATGTCCACGCCGAGCCGTTCGAGCTGCCTGGCGATCTCCATCTTCTCGTCGAGCGTCAACCCGATCCCCGCCGACTGCTCACCGTCGCGCAGCGTGGTATCAAAGATCAGTACGTTTTCTTTGGTGGTCATGGTCGTTTCTCCCCTATTCGGCAGGTTTGTGGGTGTCTCTAACCCTTCGGTCGGTTAGTGATGGGCCGCTCGCTACCTAAGGGTGCCGCAGTCCGCCATGTCGAGCCCTGCCAGGACCCGACAACGCCGGCGAACTACGTGGGATTCCTCCGTTGTGTGCGTGTTGCTTCTCATAGCCAGTTAGATGTTGTCGAAGACTCCTTCAAACAGCCCGTTGTCGTTGCATTCGAGCTAGCACGACTTACCTAACTCACGGCTTCTACTTTGGCGTCAGCCAACTCGACGTCCAGCCAGCCTTGAACTTCCTTGAGTCCCTCGATCATGAACCCTATGACTCTGCCGTCGCGGTCGTAACGCACCTGTACACGATCATCATCCGATATCGAGTCATAGTACCCTTCCTTCGACTCGAAGTGGATGAAGAGGGTGTCAGCGTCGGCAAGGTAGGAAATGCTCACATTCTCCCACCCCATTAGTCCGCGTCCTTGAGGAAACTCATCATGCCGCGAAGCTCGGCTCCGACCTTTTCGATGGAGTGCTCGGCGGCCTCTTTGCGAAGCTGGGTGAAGCGGTGGCGGCCCTCGTCGTTCTCGGCGATCCACTCGCGGGCGAAGGTGCCGTCCTGGACGGCCTCGAGTACCTTCTTCATGTTCTCTTTGACGTGCTCGTCGACGACGACAGGGCCGCGGGTCAGGTCCCCGTACTCTGCCGTGTCGCTGACGGAGTAGCGCATGTACTCCATGCCGCCCTGGTAGAGCAGGTCGACGATGAGCTTGAGCTCGTGCATGCACTCGAAGTAGGCCGACTCCGGCTGGTACCCCGCCTCGACGAGGGTCTCGTAGCCCGCCTTGATGAGGGCGGTGACGCCGCCGCAGAGGATGGTCTGCTCGCCGAAGAGGTCGGTCTCGGTCTCCTCTTTGAAGGTCGTGGTGAGGACACCGGCACGGGTGCAGCCGACGCCCCTGGCGTAGGCAAGCCCAATGTCGTGGGCGGAACCTGAGGCGTCCTGGTGGATGGCCAGCAGTCCGGGTACGCCGGAGCCGCGCGTGAAGACCTCACGCATCCGGTGGCCGGGGGCCTTTGGGGCGACCATCGACACGTCGATGTTCTCCGCGGGCACGATGGTCTCGTAGTGGATGTTGAAGCCGTGGGCGAACATGAGGGTCTTGCCGGCGCCCATGTGCGGCGCGATTTCCTGATTGTAGACGTCGGCCTGGAGGTGGTCGGGAATGAGCACCATGACGATGTCGGACTCTTCGGCGGTCTCGTCTACGGTGCCGACGCGCAGCCCGTCGGCCTCGGCCTTCTCGCGGCTCCTGCTACCCTCGTAGAGGCCGACCATAACGTTCAGGCCGTTGTCCTTGCAGTTGAGGGCGTGGGCGTGGCCCTGGCTGCCGTAGCCGATTATGCCGATGGTCTTGTCCTCCAAGAGGGACAGGTCGGCGTCGTTATCGTAGAACATCTCTGCTGGCATTTTTTGTGTAGGCTCCGTTTAGTTGGTTTTCGTTTACACCGATGCGGCCTCGCCCCAGTTGCGGCGCTTGGCTCCGGCCTGCTGCTCGTGGAGGTGGCCCAGCCATCGCTCCATGACGATGGTGCCGGTGCGCATGACTTCCATGACGCCGAAGCGTTTGACGAGGCCAAGCAGGGACTCGATTTTGTCCTGGTCGCCGGTGACTTCGACGATGAGGTGGTCGGGGGCGACGCCCGCGATCTTGGCGTTGAATATCTCGACAATCTGGATGATCTCCGAGCGGGTCTCGCTGGTGGCCCTGATCTTGATGAGGGCGAGCTCGCGGGACACGACGTTGTCGCTGGACACCTCGGAGACGCGGATGACGTCGATCAGCTTGTGCAGGTGCTTGTTCACCTGCTCGATGGTGCGTTTGTCGCCCTCGACCACGAAGGTCATGCGCGAGAGGTCGGGCTCCTCGCTGTGGCCGACGGCGAGGCTGACGATGTTGAACCCCCGGCGCCGGAACATGCTGGACACACGGTTGAGAACGCCGGGCTTGTCGCGGACGAGGGCGGTGATGGTATGGTTCTGGACGGTGCTGCCGTTCATGGTCATCGGGCCACCTCCCACGGCGCGAAGTCGGGCTCCTCGACGAGGTCCTCAATGGTGCCTCCGGCCTTGATCATGGGGTAGACGCGCTCCTCTTCCTCGACGATGAAGTCGATGACGACCGGGCCGTCGTGGGCCATTGCCTCTTCGATGGCCCCGCGCACCTGCACCTTGTCGGTCACGCGCATGGCCTTGATCCCGAAGGCCTCGGCGAGCTTCACGAAGTCGGGGTTCGCGGTGTAGGCCGTGGCGACGTAGCTCTTGTCGTAGAAGAACTCCTGCCACTGGTGGACCATTCCGAGCACGTTGTTGTTGATGATGGCGAACTTCACGGGCAGGCGGTTCTCGACAATGGTTGCGAGTTCGCACATGGTCATCTGGAAGCCGCCGTCGCCCGCCACCGACCAGACGGCCTTGCCGGGCGCGCCGACCTGCACGCCCATGGCGCCGGGCACCTCGTAGCCCATCGCGCCGGAGCCGCCGGACGTGACGAAGGTGCAGGGGTACTTGTACGTGAAGTGCTGGGCGGCCCACATCTGGTGCTGGCCGACGCCGGTTACCACGACGGCATCACCGCCGGTCACCTCGGACAACTCCTTCACGATGAGCTGCGGGAGGAGCTGATCGGCGTCGCGGATGACGTGGGAAGGATGCTCAGACTTGAGTTCCTCGATGCGATGGAGCCACTCGGTGTGGGTGTTTTCCTTGACTTGCGGATTCAGCTTTTTGAGCACCCGCTTGAGGTCTCCCACAATGGGGACATCGACCTCGACGTTCTTGCCGATCTCGGACGGATCGATGTCGACGTGGATCTTCTTGGACTTGCGAGCGAAGGCGCTCGGCTTGCCGGTGATGCGGTCGTCGAAGCGCATACCGAGGGCTATGAGCAGGTCAGCCTCCTCGATGGCGATGCTGGCATAGGCCATGCCGTGCATACCTGGCATTCCCACGCACAGGATGTGGTCGTCGGGGAACGAGCTTATGCCGAGCAGGGTCGTGATGACCGGAATCTGTGCCTTCTCGGCCAACTCGCGGAGCTCGGCGTACGCGCCGGAGAAGATGATTCCATGACCGGCAAGAATAACCGGTTGCTCAGCCTCGTCGATGAGCTTGACGGCCTTCCTGATCTGGCTGTTGTGACCATTCAGCGTGGGCTTGTAGCCGGGAAGGTCGATCTTCAGGTCAGCGTAGTACTCGTCGAACGAGTCGTAGGGGAGCTCCACCTCCTCGGTCTGCACGTCCTTCGGCACGTCGATGACGACGGGGCCGGGTCTTCCGGTGTTGGCGATGTGGAATGCTTCCTTGACCACCTGGGGTATCTCCAGGGGGTCCATGACCAGCGTGTTGTGCTTGGTGATAGGCAGGGTGATGCCCGTGGTGTCGGTCTCCTGGAAGGCGTCGGTGCCGATGGAGGCGCGAGCCACCTGTCCGACCACGGCGACGACCGGGACGGAGTCCATCTGGGCGGTCGCGATGCCGGTCACGAGGTTGGTCGCTCCGGGGCCGGACGTGGCCCAGCATACGCCGACCCTGCCGGTTACGCGGGCATAGCCGTCGGCGGCGTGGGCGGCTCCCTGCTCGTGACGAGTCAGGATGTGCCGGAGTTGCGGGTACTGGGGAAGCGTCTGGTAGAGGGGCAGGATTGCTCCGCCGGGAAGACCGAAGATCTCTACGACGCCCTCACGTACTAGGCTCTCGCACAGCAACTGTGACCCATTCATTCGGATTCCCATGATCTTCTCACCTCCCGTCTTCGGATTTCTCTTTTCTCAGCACACCGCTCTACAACTAAAAAGTCCCGTCCCTCCAAAGGGACGGGACTGTCTGAACCAACATATCCCGCGGTACCACCCTCGTTCCCTCCGTCCCAGTAAGACAGAGGACACTCATAGCTCCGTCGAGCGTGGCCGTAACGGGGCCTGGCCGCCCTGCCCTACGCCTCGATCATCGTTGAGATGACGACCGGTCTCAGGCAGGATGCTCGGGGGCGAGTTCACAGGCGCTGACACGTCGGGGCTTCCACCGTGCACCCCGTTCTCTATCGCGCGCCGCCCGCTACTACTCCCCTTCTGCGCATACTTCAAGTATTCGTATGTTCCGTCAAGTACAAGGTAGCACGCGAGTCGCGGCTACGTCAACCGATTTTCGTACCTTGAAGGCGCTTGCGGGGGCTTCCTCGGTTAGGGGTGTTGCGAAGTCTGTAAAATCGTTCATGGTGAGCCCTTCGACAGGCTTTCAAGTAACTGCTCAGAAGATTCACCACAGAGGACACAGAGATCACAGAGTGAGGAATGAAGTAGTCTTCAAAACAGTTACTGGATACGCTGGTACGGGCCCGTGCGGCCTTCGACAGGCTCAGGCCGAACGGAGCATAAGGCTGCTCAGGGCGAACGGAATTGTTTTTGGACACCCTCTAAATGTTATTTGTCGGTGTCGTCGGGGGTCTGTGGGAGAAACCATCGGCGGAAGAGGTAGAGGAGGAAGACGATGATAACTCCGAGGGCGCCGATGGATACGTTTCCGGCGATGACGCCGAATATGAACATGGCTATGGAGAGTATGAAGAGTCCGACGAATACCCAGTAGAGCGCCACGCGCATCCTCCTAGCGGAGCTCGGCCTAGGGTGAATCATACACGTTCGGGGAGGAATTGGGTTCGGCTAGGGTAGAAAGCTGCTGCGGAATGGCATAGGGTATTGTGGGCAAGTCCTTGAGCATGGAGACGAGATGAGCAACATCGCCGATATCCAGGCCGTCGTCGACCGATTGAACGAAGAGAGCAACGGGAGTATTCAAAGGTACGGGTTCGAGTTCGATGAGACGCGCATAGAGTCATTCCTGCAACACCGGACGGTCGATGAGACGATCTCGGACTTGACGCGACTGGCGGAGTGGCATCAGAAAGTGAACGGGCAGAATCACGACGGCGTGACGTTCACTCCGCTGCTGAAGGACTACCTGGCGGAACCGGGGGACCTCGAGGAGAAGCTGGCCGAGCTTGAGCGCCTTCGCGCGAATACGCGGATGGGGCGGTTCGACTTGTCGAACGAGATCGAACGCGATCTGGAGTTCCACCGGTACAACTGGGCCTTCCACGATGTCATTCAGCCCGAATGGGACCCCTACGCGAATGCGCCTTATGAAGAGTTCCTAAAGCTTCCTGTGCTTGAGCCGCAGGGGCACGAGGAGTTCGTGCTGGACGGGCAGAACTTGGTCGAGGCGCGGCGGGTTGCGTACGAGGCGTACACGCTGCTGGGGTTCCTCAGGAAGTTCAGGGCGGGCACATCGCGTCCGATTCTCATCATCGGCAACGACCGGTACGGGCGTCAGTGGGGCATCGAGCCGCTGGAGGAGTATCTCAAGGATGACTTCAGCATCGTGTATCCCCGTGTGCCGTCGCACAGGTCGACTCGCCTCACGGTGCCGAACATGATCCTCAAGACGGGGGTACGCGCGGGGCCGGACCGAGGGACGATTCGACGCCTCAGCGCGGAGATGCCGCACGTGATCGTCGTGGACGCGCGGAACGTGGGGCATGGGAAGGACCGGCTGATGATGCGAATGTCGCGGGGGGCCAGGGACTACGCCAACTGGTTCATAGCGTTCAACGATCTCCGGGCGGAGGGGGAAGTGTCCAAGTACGAGCACAAGATGCCCCATGCTTCTCATCACTTCTCGGAGTTGAAGAGGTGGTTCGGCTTCGTGGAGATGCAAAGGAAGGTCCGCCCGTGGGTGGAGCCGGGCGAGACGTACTCGATGACAATGTGGGGGCCGGAGATTACGGAAGAGACGGTGCTTGGGGACTTCAAGGTTAGGACGCGAGGGGTGGAGTTCGGATCGGACGAACCCCAAGTGGTGCTGGCGAATCCTCTCATCTACCGCACGGATGAGGACGATCCCGATATCCACGAGAACCTGCGGGGGAACCGTCCGTACTACTTCGACGGGCCGGAGCGGCACGTCGATCACGAGGTCATATTTGGATTCGGAGACCACGGAATTGAGTCGAGGGTCATCGGGAACACGTCGGATGAGCTGGTGGAGGCCGTGCAGGAATTCATGCGACGGGAGGTTGCGCGGCTGCTGGCGGAGGAGAGAGGGGATACATCGCCCGGCGGCCCGCATACGGTATAATGCAACTTTTGGGAAGAAAGTGTCGTCCGGGAACCGTCCGCTGAACACGTCAATGAGAACTAGACACGCTTCGGGCTTCTACGTCAGCGCGCTCGCGTGGCAGGCACACTCCCTAATTCCTTTAATGAATTCCGCACTGCTTTAGATGCGCAAACTAACAAACGCAAGGCTCGTATCCAGGCGTCTCATCGACGAGTGGAAGCTCCTATCGAGCGTGTTCATCGGCATACTGGTGGCAGTGACCATCAGCGTAGGGTCAACGGTGTACCTGACGGCCCTCGAACAGCTTGCATTCAAGGTCTCGCTGAACCAGATTACGGCGCCTCTGCTTAATCTTTCCGTCTATGCCAAACGTATCCCGCTTACTTCAGAGGCGGTTGACAATCTGGACAATCTCGTCACCTCGATAGCGACGGAGCATATCGAGGACCTGTACGCGGGCCACGAGATGTACCTCAGGGGAACGTCTTCGATTGTCGGGACGGAAGAGAGGCCTCTGCCAGACGTCCTCGATGCAGAGTCGATACCTGAAGAAGAGGCGCGGCCTATAGTATGGGACGGGTTCTTCCACACGCTCACCAACATGGAGCACCATGCGGTCTTCTTGGAAGGGCGTGCCGCAAGCGATGTTCCCATAGAGTCCGGAGATGCCATTACGGTCGAAGCTACGATATCGGAACAGGTGGCCGATGAGTCGAGACTAGGTCCGGGGGATACGGTTGAGGTGGCCATCGACGTATTCGTGCCGACGAGGATTAACGTCAGGATCGTGGGCGTATTCCAGGCCGACGACCTCAAGGACGAGTACTGGACGACGGCGGCACTCGTGCTGACATCCCAATCGGCCCCGGCGCAGGGTGGGGAAGAATCGGGCTTTCCGCCTCCGGATGGCGTTGCCTGGGACGAAAACCAGGACCTGGCCATCGGACTGTTCGTCCCCAAAGTGATATTGACGGAAGTAATCGGGCCGGCCTACGAGAGAACGCTGGTCAATCCCATCGTCTTCGGCAAGATCGACAAGGAGAAACTGGGCGATTGGACAGCGGCGAGGTTCGTCCAACGCTTGGACCGGGTCGAAGACGATGTCACAACCGAGATTGCGGGCGCGACCGTGAGCTCGGGAACGGTACGCGGCCTGATCGCGAACGTTGGACGGCGGGTGTTCTTTTCGCGGATACCGCTGCTGTTCCTTCTGACGATCATGGTCGTCACGGTGCTGTTCTACATGACGATGATGGTCTCGTACCTGGCCAAGAGCCGGGAACGAGACTCGTCGCTGATGCGTACGCGGGGCGTGGGTCTCGCCGAACTGCTGCGGCTCTACACGGTTGAGGGCATCGTGATGTGCCTGCTGGCGTTCATCTTGGGCCCCCTGATCGCGTTCGGAGCGATTGCGGTCATCGGGCTCGTGCCTCCGTTCCGAGAGACGACGGGGGCAGAATTGCTGCTTGTGCGGGCCGAACCGCTTGCCTTTGCCATAGGCGCGGGCGTAGCCCTCTTGTGTCTATTCCTCTATGTAGCGTTCGGGGCGGCAGGCGCTCGGAGCGGTCTGCTCGTTCAGAAGGCGCGGGCGGCGCGACCGGCGACGATGTCGTTCTTTCACCGGTACTACCTTGACGTTGGCCTGGTGGTCATCGGCGGACTGGTCTTTTGGGAACTCCAGAGCAGGGAACAGATCGTATCCAGCGGACTGTTCACCGAGCTTCAGGTAAACGAGACGCTGCTGTTCGGCCCGATCCTCTTTCTCATCGTCGTGGCCCTGTTCTTCATGCGCCTCTTTCCGTTGTTCGTCAGATACATCGGCGGGGAGTCGCCCGGTCTCGTGCATCTGCTGACCGGCCTCTCGGTTGCCGGGCTGGCGGGAGGCTCCCTGTTCTTCGGTTACCAGGACGGGACGCTTTCCGAAGCGTATTTGCCGGCGGCTATCGCGGTGGCGGTGGGAGCGGCGTATTACGTGACGCATTGGCTCATCAAGGGAGCGTGGAAGTGGGTTGGCGTGGGGGCGCAAGCGGTGGCGGTCGCTGCATACGTGTTTGCGGGGGATATTCAGCCGTCCAATACGCTGTTCATCGCAGAGATCGGCCTGCTGGCAATCGTACCTGCCCAGGCGCTGTACAGTTTGTTAGCCCAAATTACTCGAGCCGCGCCGGCGTGGCTGTCGATCAGTCTGTGGCACATGGCGCGCAACCCCCTCCAGTACACGTGGCTGGTGCTGCTGCTCGTGCTCGTGACCGGTCTGGGTATCTTCGCAACGACGGTTGGCGGCACATTGACCCGGAGCCAGGACGAGCAGATCCAGTTCGAGACTCCCACGGACATGCGGATTCAGGGTACTCCTCTCTTCTTACGTGAGGGACTGAAAGGGATGCTCGGAGAGTTTGTGGACACGCCGGCCATCGACAGCGGCGCGCTCGGATACCGGACGAGCGCTTCCCTTGGGAACGTCAGTATGCAGCTGCTGGCGCTCGAACCCCAGGAGTACGCGGAAATTGCGTGGTTCAGGGACGATTTCGCGAACGCCGACTTGGAACAGATCATGGGCATGATCGAGGTAACGGCAAGCGACGAGGGAATGACGCTCCCGGCAGATGCCCAGAGCATTGGGTTGTGGATCAAGCCGCTCGAACCCCAGCCGCTGATGTCGGTTTGGGTCGTAGTCCAAGACAGCGCAGGAGTCGTGAAGCCCGTATCGCTCGGAGACGTTGGAGAACTCGAATGGCACAAGGTGAGCAAGAACATTCCGGAAGAGCTCACAGGACCTATCGACCTCATGGCGATATCACTCTATGAGCCGGGAACGGCGACTCAAACATCAGGCGGCGGGACGCCCGGCACGGTGCTGTTCGACGACATACACGTGGTCCGTTCCGACGGATCGGAAACGGTCATGGAAGGGTTCGAAGGGGACAACGCGTGGTCGCCGATTCCCACGAACATCATCAACTCCGACGTTCTCTTCACTTCCGGGGAGGATGCGTTCGCAGGGCAGCGGTCTGGGGTGTTCAGGTTCGGGACGGATAGGAACCGGTCGGTCCGCGGGATATATGACGCGGCGGACGGAGGCGTGATACCGGTCGTCATCAGCCGTGGAGTATCGGAGGTCACGGGTCTGCGTCCGGGCATGTCGCAGATCGTGAGCGTGTCGGGCTGGCTGGTTCCCGTCGAGGTGGCCGGGATTATCGATCTTTTCCCCACACTCGATACGACGAACTCAGGATTCATGCTGGCCGACCTTGACGCGTTGTTGAACTACATGAACATGATGAGCCAACTGTCGTCGGTCGAACCGAATGAACTGTACCTTCGGAAGTCGGGAGAGGCGCCGGAGGTCATCGAAGAGATATCGGAGGACCTGGCCTCGAAATTGCTGAAGGTGAACGACACCACGGCGCAGCGGGAGGAGATCCGCCGGGACCCGCTGCAAAACGCCGGATGGCGGGCCCTGGTATTCATGGCTCTGGCCGTCGTGCTCTTGTCGGCGATATTCGGGTACGTGGCCTATATGCTATTGGTGGGAGAGAGCAGCGAGCATGAGATGGGATTCCTCCAGTCGCTGGGACTGTCGCGGATTCAACTCCTTGGCCTCCTCACCTTCGAACATCTGACGGTCGTAGCTTTGGGACTGGGGGTCGGCACCTGGGCGGGATTCCAAATGAGTCGTCTCATGGTCACGCCGCTGGCCGTGTCGGACATCGGACAATCGATCATTCCGCCGTTCATTCTGGTTACCGACTGGTCATTGATGCTCCCGACGTACGCGATGATACTCGCTATCTTCATGACGGTCATGCTCGTCCTATACCGGTCAATAGGGAGGACGAAACTCTTCGAGCTGGCGCGCGGAGTAGAGGCTTAGCCGGAAAGTGGATGGTAACCTGAACGGCCCGGCAACGTAATAATAGGCAGCGAACTTTTCTCACCGAGAGGATTGGGCTACAATCCGAAACGATTGGTATGGGAATGACAGGAACCCTAGACTAGGGAAGGTGTAATGGTCTCAGCCGTACAGCGGTTCATTTCCGCTTGGCAGTTCGTCTTAAAGCGCAGCCTGGCCCATTGGAGACTGCTGTCTTCGGTCGTGCTTGGCGTGCTGCTGGCGTCTTCGATCATGTCGGGAACGGTGATCTACTTCGACGCCCTGCGTGAGATCGCGCTTCGGAGCGCCCTGTCGCAGTACTCCGACGCCGATTTGCACATCATCATGCAGGGACAGCGAGGCCCGGTAAACAGAGAGGAGGCCCTTCGTGTTTCGGGAGTCGTCGATGACGCCGTCCGTCAGAGGCTGGAGTGGCTGATCGACGGGAGAGTCCAGGCGGCAAAGACGCCGACGATGTTCCTGACGGCGACGGGGCAGGAAGCGGGCGCGGGAGACGACAATGCGCGGGCGTACTTCGCCTACATTCCCGACATCGAAGAGGAGATCATCATTCGAGGGGGAGCCTTTCCGAACGCAAGTCCGGTGAACGCGCCGGGGCAGCCGTTCACCATAGAGGCGATGATCCCGGTCGAGGCGGCGGAGCTGTTCGGCGCGCGCATCGGCGACCGGGTATCGGCAGTGCTGCCGTGGTCGGACGACCTTGTCCACATAGAAGTGGTCATTAGCGCCATATTCCAACGGGAGACGCCGGAGGCCGAGGTCTGGCAGCTCGAAGAGGAGGTTCTCGAGGCGGCGACGGGCGCGAGCTTCAGGACGATGCCGTTCCACATTTCCGAGGAGGCGTTCCTCGAAACCCTGGGGCCGCGTCTGAGGAGGATGGAGGCGACCTACTCGTGGCTCCTCATGACCGATGCGGACCGCGTCAACGCAAGGAACAGCACGGCTACGCTCCTGGACATTAGGGGCACTAACTCGATACTGAGCTCGACGCTGTCGAGTTTCCGGCAGTCGACAACGCTCGACAATGCACTCGACGAGTATGACCGACGACTGTTCTTCAGCAAGCTTCCGATGTTCGTCGTGCTGGTACTCATCGCAATCGTGATCCTGTACTACGTCGCCACCCTGTCTTCTCTGGTAGTAGAAGACCGGCGGAACGAGGTGGCGCTGCTTCGGAGTCGCGGGGCCAACTCGACCCAGATCCTCATGGTATTCGTCATGGAGGGGCTGACGATAGCGGCGCTGTCGGTCATATTCGGGCCTCTACTCGCGGCGGCGGCAATAAGCGTGCTTGGACTGACACCCGCATTTTCCGACCTTGGCGCAGACGGACTCATAACGGTCAGCCTGTCGAGCGGCGCGTACATGATGGCGGCGCTCGGCGGGGTGCTGAGCTTCGTCGCTCTCATCTTCCCCGCCTTCCGGGCGTCCCAGATGAGTGTGACGCAGGAGAGGCAACGGTCTGCGCGACCGACGGACCTGCCGTTCTTCCAGAGGTACTATCTTGACGTTCTCCTGCTGATCGTAGGCATTCTCCTGTTCCGCCAGCTGACCGAGCAGGGGTCGATCGTGGCGAGGAACCTGTTCGGCGAGATCGCGGTTAACCAGATGCTGCTGGCGGTGCCGGGGATCATACTGGTGGCGTCGGCGATGGTGCTGCTGCGACTGTTTCCCGTCGTGATGAACCTGCTCAGCCGTCTTCTTTCCGCGTGGCTGCCGGCCGGCATGGTGATGGGCGTGTGGCAGATGGCGCGGAACCCGGCCCACTATGCAAGGCTTTCACTTCTGCTCATTCTCACGGCCGGGCTGGGGATATTCGCGGCGAGCTTCAGCGCAACGCTCGACCGCAGCTTCGTCGAGAGGGTGCTGTTCTTTACGGGCAGCGACGTTCGTCTGAACGGCAACGTTCCCGTGTCATCTTATCGCCGCGGCCTTTCAGAGGAAGACCGGTTCGAGTCGAAAGGCGTCTTGCGCGAGCGGTATGAGCAGATGCCCGGGGTGGAGACCGTCAGCCTCGTTCGCAGAAGCTCGGGGCACGATCTCTCCAAGCTCTTCGGCGGCACGTACGAAATGGTGGCCGTGGAACCTGAAAGCTTCCTCAACGTGGCGTGGTTCCGCGAAGACTTCGCTGAGGACCCCATGAACGAGCTGTTTTCGTCTCTGAGCCCGGAGGGAGGGCCCGCAGGCATTGCAATACCCTCAGGGCCAGCGCACTTGAACGTAAGGGTCAAGCCCGACCGAATTCACCCGTCAATCCTCATGTCGGCCCGGGTGTTGGACAGCCGAGGCCGGTACTACACCTACCGACTAGGTCAATTGGACTTCGCCGACTGGAAAGAACTGACCGTCTACCTTCCTAACGTCGGCGGGAGAGGGCAGCCATCCACCGCGCCCGAAGAGCCCCTCACGCTTACCTCGTTGTTGATTCAAGAGCGCAGGGGCGACCGACAGCTTCAGCCGGGCTCCGTATTGATCGACGAAATCAGCGCGACGACCGACGCGGGCGCGACAACCGTCATCGAGACGTTCGATTCCGTGGAAGACTGGAGCCTGCTGCGAACCAGCGAGACCGCGATAGCGGACGTGTTGCGTCCGGCAGACGTGGGATTCGAGGAAGAGTCGGGTTCCGCGCTCTTCTCCTGGGCCGAGGGCGCGGCGGTATCGGCGCGGGGCATCTTTCATGGCGAGCTAACGTCGCTGCCGGTGCTTGCCAGCAAGGGGTTCAACAAGAACAGCGGCCACAAGGTCGGCGACGAGTTCGACGTGTCGGTGTCGGGACATCGAGTCCCTGTGCGGATCATCGACGAGGTGGAGTTCTTTCCTACGATGAACCTGAGAGAAAAGAGCTTCCTCATTTCCGACATGAACTCGCTTATAAGTTACGCCAGCATGGGGTCGCCGAATACCGAGGTCCTGCCAAACGAGCTCTGGATATCGTCGGACTCGACCGGGTTGGAGCGCGAAGACCTCATTGAGCGTCTAAATCTGAGCGGGGCTTTTCTGATCGATTCGTTCCAGGACAGGGACGTCCTACTCGCCGAATCGAAGGTCGATCCGCTCGTGAAGGCGGGATGGCGGTCACTGCTCTTCATCGCGTTCTCGTCCGTGCTGGTGTTGAGTTGCCTGGGATTCCTCGTACACGCCTATATATCGTTCAGGAACCGGCAGCTCCAGTTCGCGCTGTTGCGAACCGTCGGGTTCTCCATGCGGCAGATGGTAACGATGGTCTGGCTGGAGCAGATGCTCGTTATCCTCGCGGGACTCGCGCTGGGAACGTGGATGGGAAGCAGACTGGGCGCGGTGATTATGCCATTCCTAGGGCACGACGACTTCGGTTCTCAGGTGATGCCGCCGTTCGCGATGCAGATCAACTGGAACGTGCTGATCCTCACCTATGTGATCATGTTCGTCGTGTTCGCCGTGATAATCTTGGGGATGATATGGCTGGTCAACCGCATCTCGCTCCAGCGAGTCCTGCGGTTGGGCGAAATTGGTTAGAATGAGATTGGGAGGCGCACAGTGAGAGCGGAAGACTATATCGTCTGTGAAGACCTGTTCAAGATATACAAGATCGCGGACCTGGAGGTCGTAGCGTTGCGGGGTCTCGACCTCGTGGTGTCGCGGGGCGAGGTCATCGCGGTCGTGGGGGCGAGCGGCAGCGGAAAGACCACGCTGCTGAACATTCTGGCGGGGTACGACACGCCTTCGGCGGGGAAGGTCCGCGTCGGAGAACGAGACCTGCTTCGGATGGGAGGCCGCGAGGTCGAGGACTACCGACGCCACGAGGTCGGGTTCGTCTGGCAGCAGACCAGCAGGAACCTGTTCCCCTACTTGAGCGCCGTGGAGAACGTCGCGCTGCCGATGATGCTGACGAACCTCTCGCCGAAGGAGCGGCAGGAACGGTCGGTTGACCTGCTCAACCTCGTGGGACTCGGTCACCGGCTCGACCACACACCGGAGCGGCTTTCGGGCGGTGAGCAGCAGAGGGTCGCCATAGCGGTCGCACTGGCAAACCACCCTCCCCTCCTCCTTGCGGACGAGCCGACGGGGGAGTTGGACGACGCGACGGCGAGCGAGATACTCGACCTGTTCGGGTCGGTCAACACCGAACTCGGAACGACCATCGTTGTCGTGACGCACGACAGGGACATCGCGTACAAGGTCGGGCGCGTCGTGATGATTCGTGACGGCAAGACCTCCACGGAGGTGCGTCGAGCGCACTCGTACGAGCGACAGATATCCGGCGAAGTCGACGTCGATACCCCGCTCGAAGAGTACACCCTCGTCGACGGGGCCGGACGAGTGCAGCTGCCGCGCGAGTATCTCGATGAGGTGAAGATACGCGATAGGGCGCGGGTGACGGTCGAGGACGGGAAGGTTACCATCGTATCCGGAGAGGAATGAAATGAGCAGTTCCCAGGTCATCATCGACATAGAGAACCTTACCCGGGTGTACGACGTGGGCGCGGAGCAGGTTACGGCCGTGAAGGACGTGACCTTGCAGATACCGCCCGGCCAGTTCATCGCGCTTGTTGGCAGGTCGGGTTCGGGCAAGACCACGCTGCTGAATCTGATGGCGGGCCTCGACAAGCCAACGTCGGGGACGATCCTGTTCGAGGGCGAGGACCTGGCCGCGATGGGAGAAAAGGAGCTAACGAACATCCGCCGTCACAAGGTGGGGTTCGTCTTCCAAGCGTTCGGGCTACTGCCTCTCCTGTCGGCGTTCGAGAACGTGGAACTGCCGCTGCGGATTTCGGGATACGGCGTCCGCCAACGCGAGGAGCGGACGAGAGAGGCGCTTGGGATCGTCGGGCTGCTCCCGCGGGCGAACCACCGACCGTACGAGCTTTCCGGCGGCGAGCAGCAGCGAGTGGCAATTGCGCGCGCCATCGTTACGAGGCCGCCGCTGATCCTGGCCGATGAACCCACGGGCGAACTCGACTCGACGAACGCTCAATCGATCTTCGGACTGTTCCGCGAGATGGTGGAGACGCACGGGATCACGGTGGTCGCGGCGACGCACGACTCGACCCTGCTGGCAATGGCGGACCAGGTGAACGAGATGCGGGACGGCAGCATCGTGGGCCACCTGGAGGGCGACGACCTCCAAAGCCGGCTGGAAGATATCCAGGCGAGCCGCTACCGGGATAGGCCGTCCGACGAAGCCGACGCGGGTGCCGACGATCAACCCGACGACTCCAGTGACGCATCCGCAAGCCAGCCGGAAGAGCCTTCAGTCGATAGTACCGAGGGTCCGGCGCAAGACGAGGACTACATCAACCGCTTCCGTCGTCCGACAGATCAGTAGAGTTGCTTAGGTCGGCTAGGTGGCTGCCGCACTCGTTCCGTAGTTTGCTATCGGCTGGTATTGCAGCCGTCCTTCATGCGTGGCGGGGTCGCAGTACAGCAGGTCGGGCGCCTCGTAATCTAGGACTAACTGGCCGTCGACCTGCCTATACAAGATATTCTTGAGCCAGTTGACATTGTCGGTGTCGGGGTAGTCGTCGCGGAAGAAGGCTCCCCTGCTCTCCTTGCGCTCCAGCGATCCGATGAAGTGCAGCTCCGCTGACAGAAGGAGGTTGCGTACCTCCAAGGCGCGGGCCCAGTCGTAACCGTTCCGTGCCTTCAGCTTTCCGGTCTCAGACTGTATCTGTCTGATGCGGGAGAGGCCGTTCGATAGTCCCTCCTCGTCCTTGATGACCCATGCGTAACGGCGAGTCGTGGCTTTGATCTTGCGCTTGATGTCGCTGGGCTTGACGGACGCGGAGTCGTCGACGGTTTCCGTCGCGGCGGAGATACTTGCGCGAACCTGGGCAGAGTCGATGGAGACGGGGCCTATGGCGTTCGCCTCTTCGGCTGCGTACCGCCCGGCCCGTTTGCCGAAGACGACGGTTATCATCGAGGTGTAGCCCTCGGGCCTCGCGTGGCCGTAGACTCCTCCGGCGACCGCGCCCGCCGCGTAGAGGCCGGGAACGGTCGACTCGCATTTCTCGTTGATGGAGACGCCGCCGATGGCGGTGTGGGCGCGGGGTTCGGAGGCGATCGGCTCATGACGGAGGTCGATGCCGCGCTTCTCGGTCTGCTCCCGCACCAGGTCCATGAACCACCAGGGCATGTTCTTTCTCTCGAACGCGGCGCTCATATCGAGCATCACCTTGTCGCCCTTGAATCCCCGGCCCTCTTTGATTTCTTTCCAGACCGCGTAGGTCAGGGGTTCCTTGGCAAAGTTGCGCGGATCGTCGATTCCGTACTTTGGAAGAAAGTCCTCGTTGTCGGAGTTGAGGAATCTGGTGCCGGGTGGGAAGCCGACCGAAGTTGCGACGAACTGCGAAGCCTCCATGCCCGTCAGATCGGCTCCTACTCTGTAGGCGGCGGCATGGCCATCGCCGGTCTCGAACGGGGAGACGGTGGTGGGCCCAAAGATGTGGCTGTAGGTCCCGGTCGCGAGGATCGTGGTCTTTGCCTCGACGACGAGAATCGCCGACCGACGGCAGTCGAGCACTGTCGCGCCGACGACTCGGCCGTCGTTCGTCAGGAGATCGATGAGCACGGCGTCGTCCATGACGGTGACGCCGCGGGACTCGGTTTGGTCCATCAGGGCGTCCATCATGGCCATGCCCGGAGGGGAGCCATACGTGTACTGTCGCCCGTTCTCGCCGGGCTTGAAGGTGAAGTTTCTCGTGTGGGTGTGGGCGGCGGAGCGGTAGAGGGCGATGCTACCGTCGTCCTCGCGCTGGAAGTCGGCGCCCCAATCGACGAGTTCCTGGACGCGGTCCATGGTCTCGTCCACCAGGATCTTTGCGAGCTTCTGGTCGGCGAGGAATCCGCCAAAGGAGACCAGGTCGCACATCGAGGACATGTTGGTGTCGCCGTTCTGCCCGTTGAGGCCGACGACGGCACTGGTGCCGACGTTGAGGGTGCAGCCGCTGTTCCCGTACTTGCCCTTGACGACCATGGTCACGTCGGCGCCGAGGTCTCGCGCCTCGATGGCGGCCCGCAGGCCCGCCCCCCCGCCGCCAATGATGAGAACGTCCGTCAATATGGTCTCGTACATCTGAGGTCCGCTCCTGTGTTTCCTGAGGTCTTGGGCAGCTATGCTACATCAGAATCGTCAAACGTGGTAGACATAGATGTCGTTCGATGTGGACAACCATGACTTGCCCAAATGGACGGTCTGAGCGGGTTTCCACGTCGGAACGGTGAAGGTGTTGGAGAGTACCAGAGTACCGGGTCGCAGCTCTCGGTCGAATTTGGGGCCGAGGTTTCGCATCGCGGCTGGGTGCAGGTAGACGACCACCACGTTGACATCGGAGAGGTCGGCGTCGAAGACGCTTTGCCTGCGGAGGGTGAGGTTCTGACGTCGGACGAACATGCCTTTGATCCGCGAGTAGAACCACGGGATTGGCGAAAGCTCGTAGCCGACCACCTCGGAGTCAGGGAAGCGCTTGGCGATGGGGTATGCCAGGGTTCCCCACCCTGAACCGAGGTCCACGATCTTGCCGCCGGTGGCGTCGGGGATGAGGTTGATGAACGTTGCTACGGCCTTTCGGGAGCTTGGCATGGGGGTGATGCCGAGCCTGATCCCGTAGTAGATGATGGACGCGATGGCAAGAAGAAGCAGTCCGTTGAGGAGGTATGGGAGCCAGTCGGGGATCATGGGATGGTGTGTGAGTGGGAAGATGCTATCGGGTCGGTTGTGGGCCGGCGATAGGGGATATGAGTAAGGTATTGCGATGGGAGCGGCATGTCAACGAAGTACTTCTGCTTGGACGGTATCAGAGACGCTGTGCTACAATCCGCGCGGCTAACGAACCATAGCGAAAAGGAGAGACGGGCATGAGGCTGGTACTGTTCAATGACTACACTCCGGGCGTTCTGAGGGGCGATAACGTGGTGGACGTGTCGGGGGTTATCGAGGATATCCCGCATATCGACGCGCAGACGTGGATGCGCGGGCTGATAGACCGATTCGACGACTACAGGGGCAAGCTGGAAGACGCGGCGGCGAACTCGGAGGGGGTGCCAATCGCTGACGTGCGTTTGCGTGCTCCCCTGCCGGAGCCGACGCGGATCGCCTGCATGGCGGGCAACTACCTCGAGAACGGCAAGCTGCCGTTTCCGACGGACCGGGAGGCGTTCCTGAAGTCGCCCAGCGCGGTGATCGGAGACGGTGACACGGTGGAGCTTCCCGACGCGCCGGTGCCGCACTTCCACCACGAGGCGGAGCTTGGGCTGGTGATCGGCAAGACATCGACGGACGTGCCGGCTGAGAAGGCAGGTGGGCATATTTTCGGCTACCTGAACTTCATGGACGTGTCGGCGCGGGGGGTCAATCCCAACGGTGGCAGCAGCTTCTTCTGGGGCAAGTCGTGGGATACCTTCTGCCCGCTCGGTCCCGTCATCGTGACGGCGGACGAGGTGGATGACGCACAAAATCTCGACATTAAGCTGTGGGTGAACGGCGAGGTGCGGCAGGACCATAACACGAGCGACATGGGCCGGACGGTCGAGGAGACGGTCGAGTTCATCACGTGGATCACGACGATGAAGGCCGGAGACGTGATCGCGACGGGCACAAACCACGTGGGGCTTGGGCCGATCCAGCACGGCGACGTGATCACCGAGGAGATCGGCGACTTCGGCCTGCTGACGGTGAACGTCACCGATCCGTGGAAGCGGACGTGGCCTCGCCTGCCGTTGAACAAGATGTCGGCATTCGAGTCGTCGATACGGTCGAAGAGCCAGACGGTGGACTAAGGGGCCTTTCGTCGGCCCGTCGCTAAGCTGGCGCGCTCTTGTGGAGCATTGCCCTTCGACAGGCTCAGGGCGAACGGATTCCCACAAGAAGGACCGGACAAGCTCGGGGCGAATGGACTTGCCTTGGTCAGCCTCTAGTCGAAGGAGAGGGTGCTGCGGGCTACTTCGCCTTTGCCGAGGGCTTCGAAGGCGTCGTTGATCCGTTCGACGGGGTAGGTGCGGGAGACTAGCTCGTCGAGCATGAGATCCCCCTGCTTGTAGAGGTTGAGGAGCCGGGGGAAGGTAATCAGAGGCTGACCGCTCCCGTAGAGCGAGCCCATGATGATCTTTTCCATCATCAGGTCGCGGGCGTCGATGGTGACGGGCGTGCCGTGCGGGGCGTGGCCGACCCAGATCGACATGCCCCGGTTGCGGGTGCACTGGATGCTCTGGATGAAGGGTTTCTCGACGAGGCCGATTGCCTCGAAGGCGTAGTGCACGCCATAGCCACCCGTCAGGGACTTGATGGCCTCGACGGCGTCCTCCTCACCGGCGTTGACTGTATGAGTCGCGCCGAATTCTCTGGCCATGTCGAGCTTGTTGTCGAGGAGGTCGACGGCGATGATCGTCGTCGCGCCCGCTATCCGGCACCCCTGTATGACGTTCAGACCGACTCCACCGGCACCGAAGACGGCGGCGGTCGTGCCCGGCTCGACCTGCGCGGTGTTAATCGCCGCTCCCACGCCGGTGGTGACACCGCAGCCGATGAGGGAGGCCTGCGGGAACGGGATGTCCTTGTCGATGGGGATGGCGGCCACCTCGCTGACGATCTGGTAGCTCCCGAAGCTCCCGACGCCAACCATCTGGTTGATCTCCTGTCCAGAACTTCGAACGGTGGGCTTCTGCTTGGGATATTGGTTGTCATAGCAGAGCGCGGGCCAACCAAGCTGGCACATCTCGCAGAGACTGCACTGCGACCGCCATGCCAGCACCACGTGGTCTCCGGGTTTGACGTTGTTCACGCCGGGGCCGGTGGCCTCGACGATGCCCGCGCCCTCATGTCCGAGGATGATCGGCAGAGGGAGATGCGTCCATTCACCCTTTACGACGTGCCAGTCGGAGTGGCACACGCCGCTCGCCATCATCTTCACCATGACCTGGCCCGGGCCCGGTTCGCCTATGTCCAGTTCCTCCATGACGAGAGGCGTTTGGGCTTCGTAGAGCACGGCGGCTTTCATAGCGGTCCTCCTGTCGTATGTGTGGGAGAGAAGGGTACGGCGAACAAGGCAGGGGGTCAAGGGAACTCGCCGTTCGGGCGTATAAGGGAACTCGCCGTTCAGGCGAACCGCGACGGTCGGGCGTGCGAGGATTCACCACAGAGGGGGATGGTGGGTGTGGTATGGTATGCAGCGCGGTCGGGTGGGATAGAGAGACGCTGGCCGCGGAGGTGTCTGATGAGCACGGAAACGACGTACAGGGTCGGGCTGATTGGGACGGGTCGCAAGGGGAATGGGCATGCGCGGGGGTATGTGGCGAATCCTCGAACGGAACTCGTGGCGGCGGCGGACCCCGATCCGTCGAATCTGGCTATTTTCCTGGAGCGGTTCACGGTCGAGTCGTATGACGATTACCACGAGATGCTGAGGGTGGAGGGCCTGGACATCGCGGCGCCGATTCTGCCCGTCAAGCCGAATCCGGGGGTGGTCATCGACTGCGCGCGGGCTGGCGTGAAGGCGATCTACTGCGAGAAACCCATGGCGGCGAGTCTCGATGAGGCCGACCGGATGGTGGAGGAGACGGGGTCACGTGGGATTGCGTTCGCGGCGGGCGACGCTTACCGGAACATGCCGCAACACTGGAAGGTGAAGGCGCTCATCGACTCGGGGGAGCTTGGGCCGGTGCAGAGCATCAACCTATACCAGCCGACGAACGAGATCTCCGGCGGTGGGTGCCAAGGGTTGAGCGTCCTCAGGCTGTTCGCGGACGACGCGGACGTGGAGTGGGTCACGGGATGGTGCGCGGACGATCCGTGGAGCGACGACGACCAGAACATGGGCGGGTACATCAGGTTCGCCAACGGCACCGACGCCTACGTCCACACGAAGCCCTCGCCGCGGGACGGTATCGAGGTGGTCTGCGAGAAGGGCATCTATCATACGAGCTGGTACGGCGGGCACCTGTGGTGGGGCGCGCCGAGGGGAGGCGAGTTTGTGGAGGACGAGAGTTTCTTCGACGAGTTCGGCGGCACGGACTACGGGTGGGTGACGCCAAGCGGACGGAGGCAGCGGGCGGGCATCCAGTCGATAGTGGAGGCCATCGACAACGGAACCGAGCCGAGGTGCAGCGGGGACAACATGCGGAAGGTCCTCGAAATCGCCATCGGGTTCCGGGAGTCGCACCGCAAAGGGTACTCGGCGGTCAGGTTCCCCATCGAGGACAGAAGCCTGAAGATCGTCCCCAAGCAGGGGCGCTGGCTCAACAAGAAGGAGGTCTACGGGGAAGAGGCGTACGCCGAGATGATCTCCGGCGCGGCGGAGAAGCCGATTGCCGGGGCGGCGCTGGACTAGGGGGGCAATGGAAGCCCATCGTTGCTAAACTACGCCAGAACTACTATACTTGCCACAGTCTTTTGTGCTCGGAGAACAAAGTGAATAGTTGGAACTTCCCTCTAAATCATGCCAACGAAATTGAAGGCCCAAACAATGCTGGAATAACTCATTTCATGACCAGCCGTCAGAACAGTGTCATCCGAGAATCTATTCAGAACTCTCTAGACGCGCAAGAAGATCAGTCCCGTCCCGTCGACGTCAATTTCAATATTACGCAATTACCTACTTCTTACTTTGCGGCTGACAGTTTGATTCAATCATTATCTCTTGCAATCGAGTCTCCACATAATGATGATGCCCATAAAGCTCAATTCAAACGTGGCCGCAACTTATTGAAGCGAGCAGGTTCCGGAACTGTGAAATGCCTTAATGTTACTGACCGTAACACTACTGGCGCAGATGACATTCCGCGAAAGAATTTCGCTCCAAGTAAATGGGAAGCTCTTACTAAAGGTACAGGATCAAATGCAAAAGATCAACGTGATGCAGCAGGATCTTTCGGTTTAGGGAAACATGCCGCCTTCGCAACCACTGATCTGCGTACAGTATTGTATGCCGCAGCTTGGCCGTCAAAAAATGAATTACACCGAAGATTTCAAGGAAAAACCATTTTGGTCTCTCACAAGCACCTAAAAGGTGATGCTTTCCGTTCTGTCGGTTATTTGGGTGCATCAGATTTTGAACCGCTTCGCGATAACGAAGTGCCTCGACAATTTAGGCTAAACGAACCTGGAACTGCCCTCTATATCCCAGGTTTTGAATCGAATCATCGCTGGCGAGATTCTAGCATGAGAATCGTAATGGACGATTTCTTTCATAGTATTGTCCATAACAAACTCCAAGTAATGGTTGACGGAAAGCAAATCAAATCTAACTCCCTTGATAGATTCACGGATTTGCTAGAATCCCGAACCATTAACTTCATTTCAGTTTCTAGATCACAACCCGTCGCAGAGATAACAATACCAGGAATCGGGCGGATAGCTCTACGAATCAAAGTGTACGAAGACCCATCTGAGAATACCAAGAGAGAAATTGCTCTGGTTCGTGATGCCGGTATGATGATTACCGATCAACCACGAAATATGAGCCTATCGGGACTGAGTAGTTTCCCTGGACATTGGCGTGGATTCACCACGATCATTGAATGTCTTTCGGAGGGTAACCCTTCTCTATTGCGTGACTCAGAGTCTCCCGAACACAATAAGATTTCTGTTGATTATATTTCCGATCCTACTCGTCGCAAGGAAGCCAGAACTCGGCTGCGTGAGTTGGGCCAATGGTGTCGGGAAGAGATACGACAACGTACAGAACCCCAGTTTTCGAGCGAAGATAATGCCAGCGAGATAGCCAAGTTTCTACCAATAGGCGACGACGGAACAGGTAATGGTGATGTCGGTGATCGTGGTAGCCATCGGGAAATAGTGACTACACCGATCCAGTCCAATCGCCCACCACGACGGGTGGTAAGCCCTACAGGCGCTAGTCGACCCCGTGCCGTTCCTGGCGACGGAGATGCTCCATCTGACCCTCCTGATAATCCCGATACCCCACCCGATCCGAAGCCTCCCCGCCCTCCACGTCGCCACACGGTCGTCGATACGCCCGACGCCTTCGGACAACCCCGATTCCGGGTGGGAAGCAAGAACCACACACATTCAGTGATTGTCACTTTCGATAACCCCGGCCAGACGCTTCACGATCTCCGTTTGGTCGCTATTGGAGAGGACGGTCAGAATGTTCCAATGGGCGTCCGCGAAGCCTACGCGGGCGATATCCGGTTGCATGTGAACAAGGATGTAGTTCAATCTGTGGATAACGGTGACGCTGATCGATGGAGCGTGGAGTTCATCACCCGTGAGCCAGTGCTAAATAAGACTTTCCATATTAGAGGAACGGTTAAACAAGATGAAGCATGATTCTAATCGCAACTACCTGTATCCTGTGCTTCGTCCGTTTTCGGACGACTACCATGATCAAGACCTGAAAACGACGGTAACGACGGAGGCCAAAGAAAACGATGTCAACATAACAGTGGAGTTCACTGTCAACGAACCAACTATACGAAATCAAGTCCTTTCTGGTGTCGCGCTCTGTTCGGCGATGCTGTACTGCAGGGATACTCTCTATAGGGAAACTTTGAAAGCGGGCAAAGGCCAATTCGAACTCGAAAGAGCAGTTCCAAAGTCTCGACTTATCAATGACGTAGAAATCAATGCGGCAATCGTCACGGTAAGTGATGCGTCCCTAACTACACAAACTGCCCATGAAGAATATGCAGGTAGAACTGTGCTCATTGGGCAGCATCAACCGCTGGCTATCGACCAGCCTTGGCGTTTCCAGGTCAACCCCGAACAACGCCCAACTAAAAGCATCTTCAACTTGAAGACAGATGCAAACTTACTAGACGGCGAATTCAATCTCGCAATTAACCCGTCGGAACGATATCTCGACCTCCTAGCCAATGAAGAAACCCGCCGTCGATTCGAAGAAGTGCGTGGCAACGAGAATTTGACTATCTCGACGGTCTTCATCAGCGCATTGATGGAAGCTCTCGCCTGGATCAAGTACAACGATCCAGAAGATTTCCCCAGTGGGGGCTGGATTGCTTGTATCAGGGACAATATTACGGCCCAGAACTTGGATATCGGAGACAGTGAAAGGAATGGCACTCATTCCATACTTCTCACTGCCCAACTACTTCTTGAAAAACCATTTGATCGTTTGAATTTGATTGATACCACAGACAAGGAAGTGTGAGCACACTGTTATGAAAAAAGTTGATATTGTCAATGAAAGTGGCTACAAAGCGTTACTAAATCTTGCCAAAGAGCAGCCGGACTTATTCAAAATCCCAAACACAGACAATTTGTGTGCCGCCATGACTCAAGAGGCAGGTACAGAGAACGTCTGGGGACAATCTATATCGTTTGATTGCTCTCTAAATCCGCTCAACGAACTCATGAAAGAAGGTCCTGATACCGACTCCTACTACGCGAGAATCATGCGTAAGGCTTTAACTAACCTACAGACCACGGACTTTGCTAACGAACTCATATGGGCCTCCATTAACTGTTTCATCATCCCAAAATATGTACCTATACGATGGGCGACTAGCAACATTGCTAATACTAATCCTTCAAGTTTCGTCGAAAGGCATTGGCTCAAAAGCGGCCCAGACGGTCGTGAATCAAACGCAGCGGCTCGACTCTGGTGGTTAGGAGAACTTTCGGAGCGTGCGGCCCCGTTCTCTCAGCACAATGCGGACAAGTTACTTGACACTATGGCCAACAACGTCAACCTTTACCACCAATGCCTTGCTAGGCGGTATCTGATAGCAAATCCGCGGTTGCTTGCGGTGATTTATGATGTCGCCCTTGACGGCAACGACCACCTATTCCAAACCAAGTACGCTACTGAGTTATTTAAGTCCCTGAATCTTCGAGCAGGGGCCACTGCTTTTGACTTCATGGACGACGATGACTTGAGGGGCGTTGTTGAAGAAGCCATACCCCCAAAAGGACGCTAGGTCGGCGTTCGAGGCCGGCCACTCCTCCAGCACTGAGAATAATTAGTTTAGGGGGCGGTGTCCAAAGCACCGTAATGTGTCTACTTGCCGAGCAAGGCGCTTTCGGTGTTAAGCCTGACTATGCTGTTTTTGCCGATACCAAATGGGAGCCTCAGTCTGTTTACGACAACATAGAGTGGCTGCAAACCCAGGTATCTTTCCCTGTCATTACAACTACGAACGGACGAAGTCTGCGAGATGATGTCATTAATGGAGTGAACGCTCAGGGTCAACCTTGGGTCAGCTTGCCAGTATATCTAGTTGATTACAATGGTCAATCGAAGGGAATCAACTGGCGTCAATGCACCAAAAACTACAAGCTAGATCCGATCCGCAAAAAGGTCCAGGAGCTACTTGGAGTTCGTCCCCGTCAAGTCCTTTCTTCTGAAACCAATATCGAAATGTGGCTTGGAATAACTACGGACGAGGCTATGAGAGTCAAGCCCAGCCGTAACTGGTGGATCAACAATCGGTACCCGCTTATTGACGACTTGCCTATGTCTCGCGACCAGTGTCATGAATGGTTTTCAATACACTACACTGATCGCGAATTAACTCGAAGCGCCTGCATAGGATGTCCGTTCCGAAGCTCATCTAGTTGGGTTGAAATTAAAGACCGTGAACCCGGCTTGTATGCGGAGGCCGTAAGAATAGACACTATGCTCCGGTCTGAAGAACATAATGCTGGTCGAATGTTTCGAAAGCAAGCTTACCTACATCAGCGACGTATTCCACTTGAAGAGGCTTTGCGGCTCGACGCACAAGATCAACAAGATTCAAATCAGTTCATTAACGAATGCGAAGGGCACTGTGGGATCTAATGTGACACCATCTACTCAGGGCAACATCGCGAACTGCTCTTGGGGCGATCATCTGGTGTTTGGTGAGGGGGACGGGCTGCTGAGATCGGTGGAGTCGCTGGAGCGGCGGATGGATGTTTGGCGTGAGGAGCTTGGGGCGGATACCGTTCACTGGCGGCAGGGGCGGACGGGGCATGACGACGTGTACCAGGCGGCGCGGGGGTATGGCGGCAAGAAGCGGCAGCTGTATCCGCCGATCACGTGGGACGATTTCGAGGTGGCGCCGAGGCTGGCGCATGAGCGGGGGATGCGGGCGTATGCCTACGTCTCGCTGCTGGATCAGGGGCATCCGCTTGCGTCCAAGGCGGAGCGCGAGGTGAGTCATCACAATCCGTACCACGGCAAGAATTTCGCCCGCATGAGCCGGCTCATCAAGGAGCATCCCGAATACAACCTGCAGGACCGCGAGGGGAACAAGCACTGGGGGGTCGTGTGTCTCGCGTACCCGGAGGTGCGGGAGTACATGATCGAGCGGTACCTGAGCGTGATCGACGGCTATGACTGGGACGGCGTGTTCGTGTGCCTGAGGACGCAGTCGAGGCCGGCGGACTACGCCGACCAGTACGGCTTCAACAAGCCGATCCGAGAGGAGTTCGAGCGGCGGTACGGTCGGGATATCCTTAACCAGGAGTTCGACCCACAGGACTGGCGTGACTTGCAAGGGTCGTACCTGACGACGTTCTTCCGGGAGCTGCGGGCGGCGCTTCGCTGGAAGGACATGAGTCTTGCGGTGGGCTGTGCGAGGGGAGATGTGATCGGGCCGCCCATCGGGAACGCGACGCTGGAGTGGCGTACGTGGCTGAGTGAGGGGATCGTGGACGAGCTTGTCATCGACCAGAGCTCGGTGCAGTGTCCGTCGCTGTGGATACAGCTCTGGCCGATGCACAGGGGTCACGGTTACCGGCAGAACTACGTGGACGGCTGGGGTCTTTTGTCCCTGGAAGATGATTTGTCGCAGAACTATGCTCCTACAGTAGAGAGCACGGATGCGAGACTCTACGTTGCATGGCAGTGGAAGGAGCGGGATGCGGAGTATGAGTCCGCGGTGGCGGCGCATCCGGAGGTGAGGGGGCTGACGTACAGCACGTTCCGGCATGACAATCCGGGGCCTATTGCGCGTGGGAACTGGTGGGTGTAGGAGAGTTCACGGGAGAGGGGGTAAAACGAAGGTGTTGAATCTGTGGGGTTGCCAATGTAGGGTATTGGGCACCAGTCGAGGGAGGAACTTGGCATGGGAGAGTCTCAGGGAGAGGTCGTTGGTCTTCGGGTTAAGCTTGGACGGCGGCAGCCCATGAGGCAGGTCGACCCGATGGTGTTCGTGGCGGGCAACGGCATCGAGGGGAACATGCACTTCTCGGATAAGCCACACCTTCAGGGGTACCAGGTGCTGCTGATGCAGGAGGAAAACCTCGACGCGCTGGGGCTGGAGCACGGCGTGGTACGCGAGAACGTTACGACGACGGGGATCGACCTCCAGTCGCTTGAGAGGGAGACGCGGCTAGGACTTGGGAACGAGGTCGTGCTGAGGATATCGAAGGAGTGCGTGCCGTGCGGCCTGATGGACGACATTCGTTCGGGGCTTCAGAGGGAACTGATGGGGCGAAGGGGTATGCTGGCGGCGGTGGAAGAGGGCGGAACGGTGTCGGTTGGGGACACGGTGCGGGTGATCGAGTGACATGAAATGGAAGCTTCCTAAAGACGCCTGCGTTGGCAGAGAAATGCCCTTCGACATGCTCAGGGCGAACGGGTTTCATCTAAAGCTCGTGGAAGTGAATTTAAGATGGTTTCGTACCGCACGTAACTGAATCGGATTGAGGTGTGACCTTTGGCAAAATCGCAGATTTCGGGGCTTGCTCAGACGGTGTTGGGGCCGGTGGACCCCTCGACGCTGGGGATGACGACGACGCACGAGCACATATTCATCGACTTCGTGTGCATGTACACACCGCCGACCGAGGCGAGCTCCAAGCATCGCGGCGAGGAGCAGGTGACGATGGAGAACCTCGGTTGGGTGCGGTATGACCCGTTCAGGAATATCGACAACCTCGAACTGCTCGACGAGGACATGGCGATCTACGAGATCGCGCTGTTCGGGCGAGCGGGCGGAGGCGCGATAGTCGACGCCACGACCATCGGTATCGGCAGGGACCCGCTGGCGCTGGCCCGTGTGGCGAGGGCGACGGGGTGAACATCGTGATGGGCGCGGGGTACTACGTGGGCATCGTGCATCCTGACGACATGGACGAGCGCTCGGAGGATCAGATCACGGAGCAGATCATCGAGGAGCTCACCGTAGGCGTCGGTTCCACAGGGGTTAAGGCGGGCATCATCGGCGAGCTTGGGTGCACGTGGCCGCTGAACGACAACGAGCGGAAGGTGCTTCGGGCGGGGGCACGCGCGCAGCAGGAGACCGGCGCGGGGATTCTCATCCATCCGGGCCGGAACCCACGCGCTCCATTCGAGATACTCGACATCCTCGAAGGAGCGGGGGCTGACGTTAGCCGTGTCATCATGGGACATCTCGATCGGACGGTTCTCGACCCGGACACGCTGTTGGAGTTCGCCAAGCGCGGCTCGATGCTGGAGTACGACCTGTTCGGCTGGGAGACGTCGCACTACTCGCTCGGCGCTATCGACATGATGCACGACGGCCAGCGACTCGACTACGTCCAGCTTCTGGTGGAGAACGGGTACCTTTCCAAGATCGTGCTGGCGCAGGATGTTTTTTGTAAGTCGCGCACCTATAGCTATGGCGGATATGGGTACGGTCACTTGATTGAGAACATCGTGCCGCGGATGCGCGATCGCGGTATGCCGGAGGACCAGATCAATCAGATCATGGTCGAGAATCCGGCGAGGATCCTTACGTTCGAGTAGTTGATGGAGTGTAGGTAATGACGACAGAGGACAGACTCAAAGAACTGGGCATTGAACTGCCGTCGCCGCAGTCGCCTGCTGCGAACTACGTACCGGCGGTGCGGACGGGGAATCTTTTGTATCTGGCGGGTGTCGGGCCGGCCAAGCGAGAGGACGGCACGATCCCGACCGGCAAGGTGGGGGCGGAGCTGACGAAGGAAGAGGGCTACGAGGCAGCGCGGCTGGTGTGTCTGAACATCCTTTCGCGACTGAGGGCGGAGCTCGGCGACCTTGATCGTGTGGCGCGGGTGGTCAAGCTGCTGGGGATGGTAAACGCCACGGAGGACTTCACCGAGCATCCGGCTGTCATCAATGGATGCTCCGACTTGCTGGTCGAGGTATTCGGGGAGCGGGGGAAGCACGCGCGGTCGGCGGTCGGGATGCAGAGTCTGCCGTTCGGCATACCTGTGGAGATCGAGGCGATAGTCGAGGTAGCCGACTAGGGGCAAGAGGGACGCGCTCATCGTTTGACAATCCGTAGGTATCTTCCTATAATTCGGCCTATGAGAAGGAAACAAGGCACACTTCTACCAATTGAATTATCGATTCTGGAGTCCGGCCTAGAACTTCACGGCAGGCAGGTGGCGGAGTTCTATGGGTTCCTGATTGCCAAGCACCTTGCGGAGCGAGAAGGCGCTCGGAAGCTCACCGCATACGGCACGCTGTACAAGGCCCTTTCGAGGATGGAAGCCCAGGGACTTCTTTCGAGTCGCTGGGAGGACCCCGTCAACGCCGCAACAAGTGGACGGCCCAGGCGACGGCTGTACCAGGTGACTCCGGCGGGACAGGACGCCTTGCTGGCGGCCCGCTCCCACGCCGGTCCGGCGACCACTTCCCGCCATCAGGAACTAGCGACCTCCTAGATGATTCCATCGAGGCTACCATTCGCCGCTCGCTTCGTCCGCCGGTGGGTACGGCTCTACACCTTGGGCCTTCCCGCGGCGGATCGTGACGCTCGTCTTGCGGAGATAGAGTCCGACATCTGGGAAGAGGTCGATTTCGCCCGCGGACAGGGCAAATCATCTCCTTACATCAGCCTCCAGATCTGCAGCAGGCTTCTGCTTGGGGTCCCCATGGACCTATCGTGGCGGATCACCGGACGAGGAGCTGAGCGCGACGCGCTTGGAAGGAGCGCACGAACACTCCGGCAAAAGGGGGGAGCGCTGGGTCTCGCATTCAGGAGCCGGCTGGCAGTCGGGACAATGCTAGTGACGGGGGCGCTCTTCCTGACGGCGGGAACCGTGACGGCGATAAGGGACCAAATCACGGTTGGCGACCGGGTAGATACTCCCCTTGTCGGCATCGGCCTCTCGGACCTCGACTCGCATCCTCACTACGCCGACCTTCCCCGAATCGAGCTAACCAGCTTCGTTCCACACTTGGCGGTCAAGGCGCGGACGCGACGGGGCGATACCGTAACGGCCCTGCCCGACGGGAGGGTGCTGGTTGTTGGGGACCTTTCGAGTCCGGGCAACAGGGACGGCGCCCGGGTCTACCGTCCGGCCAAGAATGCTTGGCAATCGACGGCATATCTAGCGGATAAGCGTAGATGGCACACCTCGACCCTGCTGCTCGACGGGCGTGTGCTGGTCACGGGCGGAAGAGAGATTTCGGGGAAGGTACTGCACACGGTCGAGATATTCGATCCATTGGACGACGCGTGGACGTCGACGAGCGTCATGCATCACGGACGGGCCCACCACGCGGCGGCCCTGCTCAACGACGGGCGGGTGCTGGTTGTAGGCGGGTTCGACAGGGATCTTCGAACGCTCACGTCGGCAGAGGTATACGATCCCGCCACCCAGACGTGGACTTTGGTGGGACACATGAGCGAGGCGAGATCTGTCCCGACAGCTTCCGTGCTGCACGACGGTCGGGTGCTCATTACGGGAGGAAGTCACATCGGAGCGGGTTTGGCCGCCATGCGGAGGACGGCCGAGATCTACAATCCGATAAACAATAGTTGGAGATCGGCAGGCAGGTTCGAGGTAAACCGCGCCGGTCACTCGGCAACGGTCTTGAGAGACGGTCGCGTTTTGGTAGTTGGCGGCGCAGGACCCGCCTCGACTGTCGCGAAGGCGGAAATGTATGACCCCGACAAGAATGCTTGGTATCCGGCCGGGAATCTGGCGTTGGCGAGAACCGGCCACTCCGCAGCCATGATGTCCGATGGACGAATAATCGTGGCAGGCGGCTGGAGCAACGACGGCAGCGCCGGGCATCTCGTGGAGCTATTCGATCCCCGCGTCGGCACCTGGCTGACCATGGCCGTCTCGCCCTAGGCCGTCCGGTGTCTCGCCCTTGCCATACGTCCAAGAACGGCGAGACACTATCCATATAATTGCACACACGCCGTCTATTGCCTAATAATGGCAGTGGTGGGGTGTACGGCCTCAACACCACAATGCGAAAATGATACGTCTCAAGGGCGTCGGTTGAATGGAGGAATCATGGTAAGCGCGAAGACGGTTGGTGATGTTCGGGATGTAGCGACAAGCATCAGGGAAAACGTTCAGAAGATCATCGTCGGAAAGGACGACGCCATCAATCTGGCGCTGGTGGCCCTTCTCTGCAAGGGGCACGCCCTACTGGAGGACGTGCCGGGGACAGGAAAGACGACGATGGCTAAGGCGCTGGCACAGTCGCTGGGATGCGACTTTCACCGCATCCAGTGCACGCCGGACCTGATGCCCTCGGACGTGCTAGGGGTCAACTTCTATAACCAGAAGGTGGGCGAGTTCGAATTCCGCGAGGGACCGGTCTTCAGCCAGATCATCCTGACTGACGAGATCAACCGAGCGACACCTCGCACGCAGTCGTCGCTTCTCGAGGCCATGCAGGAGAGACAGGCAACCATCGATGGAGACAGCATGACCCTGCCGGAGCCGTTCATGGTGATGGCGACGCAGAACCCGGTAGAGATGGAGGGCACGTTCCCGCTTCCCGAGGCCCAGCTCGACCGATTCATGGTGCGGATCGTCATCGGATACCCGACACCGGAGGAAGAGGGACAGATCTACAAGCGGTTCGAAGACGATCCGGTGCCTCCGGCCGTCAGTGCCGTGACCAACTCCAGCGACCTCGAAGCGCTGCAAGGCGTTCCGCCCAGGGTGCGGGTCGACGACTCGGTACGCAGCTATATCGTTGACGTGATTACCAGCACGCGCGACAACGCGGGTCTCTCGCTCGGGGCCAGTCCGCGCGCCGGCCTTGCGCTCTACAAAGCGTCGCAGGCCTGGGCGGCCTTGGAGGGACGAGACTTTGTGACTCCAGACGACGTCAAGCTGCTGGCGCGCTCCGTCTTGCCGCACCGGCTCATCCTGAGCTCGGCCGCGCGGCTGCGCGGAAACAGCGCCGACCAGATCGTCAACGACGTGCTCGACACCGTCGAAGTCCCAATCGAAAGGCAGTAACTTGGCAACAACTCGGGTCGAGCCGCAAGACCCCATTCGCACGGTCTCCAGCGACCGAACTTGGCAGACGCTCTGGACGGTTTTCTTCGGTGTGTTGCTGGTTGCCAGCGTCATTTTTGGGCACGCCCTTGGAATAGCGTTTGGGCTGATGGGGCTTATCGCGATTGGGATCGCTCGATTCTGGAATCGAGTTGCGCTCCAAAAGCTGACGTACGAGCGCAAGTTCCCCCAAGAGCGGGTGTTCTTCGGCGACGACATATACATGGACCTCGTGCTGTCCAACCGCAAGCCGATACCGCTTGCTTGGCTGGACATCGAGGACCAGTTGCCGCAGGGGATCGTGCCCGCCAGCGCCTCGCTCAGACGAAACTTGCAGAGCGGAATCGACAGCCTGAGCCACGCCACTGCCGTGGCGTGGTACGAGCGAATTCGGTGGCGATACCACATCGAAGTGGTGGGCAGAGGGGAATACCACATCGGTCCGGCTAGGATGGAAAGCGGCGACCCGTTCGGATTCTTCCGAAGTCGCAAGATCGCGTCACGGCTGGACACGCTCGTCGTCTATCCCAAAGTCTATCCACTGGATGAGATCGGCATCCCGCCCGCGAGGCCACTGGGCGAAATCCGAGGCGGCCTGGAGATATTCCCTGATCCGTCCCGACCGGCGGGAATCCGCGAGTACGTCCGGGGCGACCCGCTCAAGACCATCGACTGGAAGGCCACGGCCAAGCAGCAGCGGCTCATGGTCAGGACGTTCGAGCCGAGTTCGAGCCACACCGTCATAATCGCCGCGGCGGTAGATACCATGGAGCCGTACTGGCTCTCCCTGAGCCCCGACGACCTGGAACGGGTGATATCGATTGCCGCTTCGGTGGCGCTGTATATTTCTAACCGGCAATACAGCATGGGGCTGTTTTCCAATGATATGCCGGTGCTGAGCCAACGGTCGATGACCGTACCTCCGAGCTCGGAACCAGAGCACTTGCACACCATCTTGACCGCGCTTGCCCTGACGAGGCCATTTGCCCCTAACGCGATGTCCGGCGCGCTGCTCGAACAATCGCGGAAGTTCCCGTTTGGGTCGACGATCGTCCTGTGTACCAACATCATCACCGAGAGCCTCGTTCTGGCGATTGCCGAGCTTCGTCAGCGGGGATTTCGGTTTACGGTTCTCTACACCGGAGCCGAAGCGGTGGAAACCCCTCCCCCCGACGTGCTCTTCTACCATCTGCGGGAGCACATCGACCGGATCGACGAGGAAGAGCGCGAGCGGAAGGAACGGGAGTCGGCGGGTGAGGACGGCGAGGACGCCGAAGCCGGGGACGATACCGAAACGACCGCTTGGGACAGGCTAAAGGACACCGTTGTCGGCGCAGGAGACGAATCGGCATGACGCTCACGAGAGAGAGACTGACCTACGCCACTCTCGTGGTCTCCGAGTCCGCGTGGCTGTTCGCGTTCATAACCATACTCGGTGTTGCCGCCGGCTCCGCGGGCAGCCCTCTGAGCTACTTCGCCATTCTCGGACTTCTCGGCCTCTCGACCCTCATGTATTCGTACATTCGCTGGAAGGATTTCCAGGCGTTCGAGCTCTTTTACATTGGGGCTACGGTCTTCGGGATCGTCCTCGCGTATGGGGTGGTGGCCGCGGCATTTGATCCCAACGAGACATTCACTCTGAACTGGATCAGCAAGCTCATTGACTCCACCATTAAGGAGCAGGGAAGGACGTTCCATGGCGTAGCGGGAGGCCTGCTGGCCATCGGGATGTGGTTCCGTGGAGTCCGGCTGGCCATGGTTCCGTTCCCCGAAAAGAGCCTCAGAATCAGCTTCCGGCTGGGGCTGTTCTTCATCGGCTTTGCGGCCGTCATGGACATCCTGATCGAGCAGCAGCTCAACATCTTCGCCATGGTCCTCATATTCTTCGGCGCCGGTCTGGCGGGGCTGAATATAGGTCACCTCGTGTCGGAGACCTCGACCTCTGCGCAGACAAGAACGTGGCCGAAGGTGATGGGACTGGCGGTGGTCGGCATCCTCGTCGTAGGCGGGATGTTCGGCTTCCTCCAGCAGAGTTGGCTTGAGTACATTACGTCGCCCATAAAGTTCGTCTTCGACAGAGTGGTGGAGGGAATACTCCTCATCATCGGCGTGCCGCTCGTCTTGGTGCTGGAGGGAATCAACACCGTCATGGCCGCTATATTCTCGCGGCCCTTCGAGGTCGAACCTCTGCCCGAGGCGACCGTAACGCCGACCCCAACGCCCGGTCCTTCGCAGAACTTCGAAATGGTGGGAGGATACGGCAGCAACGTACGCGCCCCGGAGTTCTTGGTCTACATAACGAGGTTCGTCCGCTACGGCCTCGTTGTGGCGACTATAGTCGTCATCGGCATCTTCCTGTACGTCCTTATGAGAAGAATCGCGAAGAAGCTGAGGCGTGAGGATGAGCCCGACCGAGAGTCCATACTCGACGAGATGAACTTCGCGTCGGACATTGGGGACCTGTTCTCCGATCTCATGTCGAACGTCAAGGACCTGTTCAAGGGAGCGGGGCGCAAGGTCTTTCGACTTCCGGAAGGCCCTCCAGGCGTCGTCGAAGCCCTTCGGCTGTACTACCAAATGCTCACCACCGCCGAGCAAAACGCGGTGCCTCGCCCTGACCACTACACGCCCAACGAGTTCCGCGGAGACCTGAGAAATGTTTTCCCCAACGAGCTTGTCGACCCCGCGACAGAGGCCTTCAACCGAGCGCACTATGGAGACATACCGGCCACAAATGAAGAGATAATGGAGATGCGCTCCGCATTTCGGGTAGAGAGGCAGGGAGCGCCCACTCCTCAGACCGCCGGCGCCGCGTCCGGCAGCCCGGGCCAAGTACTGGGTAAAGCCCCGCGGTTCGAGACCGTAACATCAGAAATCACCGAAGACCCGTTGGCTCGACAGCGAGCTCGGTTCGACAGCCCTTCACTTACGGAAAGAAGCTGGTTAAGCGGGATGAAGGGCGTCCTGCTCGCTTGCGGCGGATTTATTCTGTTCGCGCTGCTGTTTGCCGCAGGGTTGACCCTGATTCTCATCATAGGCGGCGCGTAGGTCGTTCATTGCGAAGCCAGCTGAAGAAGAAGCATGATTACGACAGCTTTCACGATGAAGACGAGAGCCTTGCAGGCCGGTTCAAGATTGTCGCAATCGCCTGCGGCGGGGCGCTTCTTGTTGTTGCCCTTGCCATGCTCGGGCTGTTCTTCATAGCCATTTTTGTTGGGGCGGGCGGTACACGTTGACAAAGACCCGCGGCTTGGTTGGATCATGACGCTGGAAGATAAGACCTGCTTGATTACGGGAGCGGGCAGCGGGATAGGGAGATCGACAGCCCTCCGTTTCGCCTCCGAGGGGGCAAATGTTTACCTCATAGGGAGAACTCTCTCAAAGGTTGACACGGTCTGCACGGAGATTGCCTCGACGGGCGGGAACGCCTCAGCCTTCGGCGTAGACGTGGTGGACCGAGATGGCGTATTTGGCGTTGTCGAGGAGATTGAACGGGAACGAGGCGCCGTGGACGTGCTGGTGAACAACGCGGGCCACAGCTCACCCCACCGCAGACTCCTATCGACTCCGCCGGAAGAGATCGCCTCGGTCATCAACTCCAACCTGATCGGCACGATCTACTGCACGCAGGCGGTGATGCCGGCGATGCTGGAGTGTGACAGCGGCACGATCATCAACGTATCCTCCCTTGCGGGGCTGACGCCGGGGCTGTTGGGCGGGATGATCTACTCGGCGGTCAAAGCGGCGGTCATCAACTTCACGGGACACCTGAACGAGGAGTTCAAGGGCACGAATATCCGGGCCAGCGTAGTCATCCCGGGCGAAATTACGACGCCGCTCTTGGACAAACGGCCCGTCCCGCCGAGCGCGGAAGCGCGCAACACGATGGCAGGCCCCGAAGACGTAGCCGAGGCCGTCGCTCTCATCGCCGGACTTCCGCAGAATAGCTCCATACCGGAACTCGTGATCCGCCCAACGCTTCAGCGCGACGTTTCAGAGGAATTGACCGACGACGACTGGGCGTAGCTCATCTCCGTACATTGTCATTCACATGAAGCTAGGGTAGACTTCCAGCACAGCAAACACGAAACTACATGAGGAGTATTCCCTCAGATGCTAAGAAACGCCGACTTCCATAGAACGCGCGTGCCTACGTGGGGTGTTCTTGCGGCATCCATACTGATTGCCCTGATTGCGGCCGTATTCGCCATGGGCAATTCGGCTGCACAATCGAACCAACTAATCTTCAAGATAGCAAAAGAGTACGACATAGCCATAGCCGGGGAGCAGAGAGACTGGTTCGGGTATAGCGTATCCGTGGGCGACATCAACAACGACGGACAGGCCGACCTTCTTGTAGGCGCTCCCGAATCGGACCTCGACAGCCGGTTTCGGTCGGGGGCCGCGTTCGGGTTCCTCGGTCCCATCGATGACACTCTAACCGAGTCGTCCGGTGCCGACATCAAATTCAGGGGCTTTGACGTCACTGCGGGCATCGGGTCAGCAGTGCTGATCCAGGACGTAAATGGTGACAACATCGCGGACTTTCTCATCAGTTCGGAGGAAAAGGGGGTCGATGATACTCGGCACGAGTCCGGCCTGATCTACGCGGTACTCGGCCCAATTGAACCTACAGGCGCGAGCGCCACAGAACTTAACGATCAGTCCGCCGACTTTCGAATTCTCGGGCCCCACAGAAACTACAACAGCGGGAAGGGTCTCGCGGCCGGAGACGTCAACAACGACGGCGTGGTAGACGTTGCCGTCGGTTCGCCCAGCGGCTACGGATCGCGGAAGGGCGGCGTGGAAATCCTGCTTGGCCCGTTCGACGGGTCCGATATCGACCTTCGAGATGGGGGTGATGCAACACTGCTCGGGTCCATCGGCACCATCGGAAGCACCCGAAACGGCGACGCTGCGGGCGCCTCAATCGCCATCGGAGACATCAACAACGACGGGATTGACGACGTAGCCGTGAACTCTCGGAGCGCAGATGTCGGAGACCTTGAGAACGCCGGAGAGACTCACATAATCTTTGGTCCGCTGGACCCAGCAGAGTTGGAGAATTTAGTTTCACAGGACGAAGAGGGCGGCGTCCCAATCGCATCCATTGTGGACGTGACCCTGCAAGGTGAGGAAGTAAGGGACAATGCATCGGAGAGTTCGCTCGCTATCGGCGACCTCGACGGTGACGGTATCAACGATCTCATAGTCGGCTCCATGCAGTCCGACGCATCGGGAAAACGAGCAGCCGGAAAAGTGTTCGTCATCAAAGGGCCGCTTTTGTCCGGGACATACAACCTTGAGGACAGTGCCGACGTCGTCATCGAAGGTGAAACGCCCATTGACAGTCTCGGATCGGGTGTTGACGTGGGCGACCTCAACGGCGACGGCATGGCTGACCTCGTGCTAGCCGCAAACTTCGGGGATCCCGAAGAGAGGGAAGACGCCGGCATTACCTACATTATGTTCGGCAATATCTTCGAGCGGGAGCCTACGCCCGAGGAGTCAAATCTTCCACAGATCATCATTGGCGTGGTCGGCGCTATCGTCCTGCTTGCGGTCGCAATCGTGGCTATTTGGTGGCTCCGCCGCATGCGGCGTGGGACGATGCCTGTGTGGGACGATGCCCGTGTGAAGTGACTTACCTACCCCTTTCTTGTCTCAGACGAACTAATCGCGAATAGGCCAAGGAGCACGGCATGAACCGGGAGGAACTGAAGACGATGATCGGCGGGTGCATCGCCACGCTGCCGACACCTATGGACGACGATTTCAACCTCGACCTTGCGCGAACCACGGAAATCACGCAGTGGTGGGTCGAGCAAGGACTTGGGACCGGGACGTCCCCGCTCAAGACCTCGGCGGCGATGGGCGAAGGGCCCGACCTGAGCGACGACGAGTGGCCGCATCTACTTCGTACCGTCGTGCGGGCGGCCAACACCGACACCAAGGTGATCTGCGCTCTCAAGCCGAAGAACACGCTTCACACAATCGACGACGCGAAGCGCGCCCAGGACCTTGGGGCCATCGGTCTACAAATCGACCTGCCGTTTATGCACCACAGCAACCAGGACGATCTCGTCCGCTTCTACTCGGACATATCCGACGCCATTGAGATCGGGATCATGATCTACAACACGCACTGGTTCACGTCCGATCCGTCGGTGGAGGCCATGCGCGCCGAGACGATGCTTCGACTGAAGGACGCCGAGCACGTGGTCGCGCTCAAGTGGAGCGCGCCCGAGGGCACGGACATCGACTACGACGACATGACGAAGTTTGCGGACACTTTCAACGTTATCGACAACTCCGGTCAGCCGGTGCGCTGCCACAAGAACGGGGGAAGGGGCTACATCAGCCCGTGGGTGGCCGCGTACCCTAAGCATGACCTTGGAGTATGGCACCTCCTGGAGGCGGGCAAGTACGACGAGGCGCAGGCCGAGAAAGACCGTGTAGGCTCCATCATCGGACCCTGGGGCGCGAAGACGGGCGCCAAGTCGGGCGGGTATCGCCAGATGAAGGGCATCATGGCGGCGATGGGCAACCCCGTCGGACCGCCGCGACCCCCTACCCTGCCTTGCTCCGAGGACGAGATCGCGGCAGCGCGAGATGTCGTGGCTGAGTTAGGTTGGAGCGTCGGCTAGAATGCCCAACTCCCCGGCTGCCTTCAGCCGACTGACCCCGATACTTATCACTGATGACATGGACGCGACGATCGCGTTCTATCGCGATGTGCTCGGCTTCAAGGTCACGGCCCAGATACCGGACGAGAATCCCACGTGGTGCTTCCTCTTTCGGGACGATGCGGCCATCATGTTCACGACACCCGAAGAGCATGAGCATGAGCATGAACACGGCGAGGACGAAGATCACTCACACGACCATGAGCATGATCACGAGCATCACGATTCGTCCGGATCAAACCGCTTGTGGACGATGTACATCTACTCGGACGGCGTGGAGGCCCTCTGGGAGGAGCTCAAGGACGAGAAGACCGTAGCGTATCCCCTATACGACACTCACTACGGGATGCGGGAGTTTGGATTGCGCGACCGCGACGGCTACATGCTGAGCTTCGGAAGGGACGTCTGACACCAATGTCCGAAGCGAGCATACGCGGCCCCGTTCCGGTCCTCTTCACCAACGACATGCAGCAGGCGATTGCGTACTACTGCGGTACGCTCGGGTTCACGCTGGCAAGTGCGATGCCCGATGACGATCCCACGTGGTGCTTCCTGAGACGGGACAAAGCGGCGATCATGCTGTTGGGTTCAGACGACCACGAGCACGACGACGGACACGAGCATGAGCACCCTGCCGCGCCCGCCGTGAGTTCGCTCTACTTCTATCCTGACAACGTGGACACTCTATGGAACCGGCTTAAGGACAAGGTCGAAGTTGAGGTCCCATTGCAGGACATGGACTACGGCATGCGTGAATTCACGATCCGCGATCCAAGCGGCATCGCCTTGAACTTTGGAACTCCTATTGACGCCTAGAACGCAAAGCGAACAATAACTGAACGAAGAAGGGAAATCATGGACAGAGACGCATTAAGGAAACTGATACAGGGCACGGTGGTGACGACGCCGACGCCGATGGACAAGGACATGAAGGTCGATTACGCCCGCATCACCGATGTCACGCGCTGGTGGGTCGAGCAGGGGTTAGGGACGAATGTCGCGCCGCTGAAAGTGTGCGCGGCGGGAGGCGAAGGGCCTTCGCTCACGGACTCCGAATGGGAGCAGGTCATCAGGACGACGGTTAACGCCGCCGGACCCGACGCCGTTATCATGTGCGCAATCAAGGCCAAGAGCACGTACCACACCATCGAGGACGCGAAGAAGGCTCAAGACATGGGTATCGTCGGCCTGCAGATCGACCTGCCGTTCTTCAACCATCCGAACCAGGACGACTACGTGCGGTTCTTCACGGACATCTCGGAACAAATCGACATCGGGATTATGATCTACAACACGTTCTGGTGGGGATGCCCGGGCGTCACGCCGGAGACGATGAATCGCCTTCGGGATGCTGAGCACGTGGTCGCGCTGAAGTACAGCTCACCGCCCGACCGTGACTACGACGAGATGCAGGAGTACTCCGAGCACTTCAACGTCATCAACAACGGCGGCAAGCCCGTGCGCTGTCACCAGCTTGGAGGACGTGGCTACATCACGTCGACCGCAACGGCGTATGCCCCGTTCGATCTCAACTTCTGGTCGCTGCTGGAGGCCAAGAAGTACGACGAAGCCCAGGCGGAGATGGACAAGGTGGACTCCAAGTTCAAGGACTGGCGCGTAAAGAACAAGGACCACTCCGGGGGGTACCAGCATCTCAAGGCTTACATGAAGGTGGTGGGCATGGACTGCGGCGAGACGCGCGAGCCTTCCCACTGGCTGTCCGATGAGCTGATGGACGACCTTCGGGATATCTTTCGAGAGATCGGGTGGCCGGTTAAGGGATAATCCATTTGGCAGATGGTGTCTCATAGACCATTCGAAGCCGTTAGTGGCGATTTCGTCGAACCATGAACGGCTGTACCACCCTTCGACAAGCTCAGGGTGAACGATGCCTTTGACGAGGAGGAGCAGTATGAATAGAGAGGAACTCAAGCAGATCATCAGGGGCGTATCGGTCGCTGTGCCGACGCCGTTCGACAAGGACTACCGGCTCGACCTGGCTGCGGCGACCGACCTGACGCAGTGGTGGGTCAGCCAGGGGCTTGGCGCGAGCACGTCGATGATAAAGCTGTGCTCGGCGTGGGGGCAGGGGCCGGATATCTCCGACGACGAGTGGCCTCATCTGGTGCGGACGGTGGTCAACGCCGGCGGGCCGGGCGTCAACGTCATGTGCGGCCTCAAGTCCAAGGACACCATGCGCACCATCGAGGATGCCAAGATCGCGCAGGACATGGGGGCGAACAGCCTCCAGATCGAGCTTCCCTACAACCACGCGCCGAACCAGGACCAGTACGTCAAGCACTTCACCATGATCTCGGACGCCATCGACATCGGGATCATGATCTACAACACGTACTGGTTCGGCGTCTCGCCAATTGAGCCCGAGACGATGGACCGCCTCAAGGACGCGGAGCACGTGGCGGCGGTCAAGTGGAACTACCCCGATCCAGACGGATACGACAAGATGCGAGAGTTCTCGGACACCTTCAACGTCATCGACAACTCCGGCCAGCACGCGCGCTGCTTCAAGAACGGCGGCGCGGGCATCGTGAGCGCGTTCGCTCCGGCATATCCCGCCCACGACCTGAAGGTCGCCGAGCTCCTGGCCGAAGGCAAGTACGACGAGGCGGAAGCCATGACCGACACCGAAGACGCGGCGCTCGGCCCCGTGCGCGCGATGATATCTGCAAACGGCGGCGGATACCGCATGGCGAAGGGGATGATGGATATCGTCGGACACCCGACAGGGCCGCCACGCCTGCCCACCGAGCCCCTGAACGACGAGGAGATGGCGGCGCTCCGAGCGGCCATGGAGAAGCTCGGCTGGGTGTAGCAGGCATCCGATCAAGCGTTGGATTCCATCACTCAATCTTCAGCGAGACGCTGGGACCTTGATTAATAGTTCCGAGAATGGTACTATTTTCGTGCGGTCTCGGTCATGAGACGGTTTCGGGACTATCGTGGCGTCGAGGTACTGCTGAGTGACGCAGTACTCTTCGACCACATTCTCACGGACCACCCGGAGCCCGTCGATTATGTCAAAGAGATCGGAAGAGCGCTGGCAAACCCGGTGATACCGGCCTTTCCGGACCCGCGAAGGGCCAATGGACTACGGTACTACGGATGGGTCGAGGAGTTTGGAAAATACATTCGAGTGGCCGTCAAGGTGCTGGATGACGAGGCGTGGGTCTCGACAGCCTTCTTGACGGATAAGATTGTGTGAGGCGGGACGATGGAGAATCGCAGAATAGCAGTTTGGTACGACGAAGAGAACGATACGCTCCACATCCGTTGGAAGGATGGTGTGGGCTACTATTCGGCGACGAGTGACGACCGTGTGCTTGAGCGCGTGTCAGAGGACGGCATTGAGTCGCTCGGATTCATGATCGATGGCGTGCACTCCTTGAAGAGGAATGACAAAGCCGAGTTCGAGATCGCCGTCGGCGCGACCGGCGAGGTCAAGAACCTGAGTGTGGAGATGGCCGCAAACCGGCTTGGCGTTACCCCGCGGTATATTCGCCGTCTCTGCCAAGCCGGTAGAGTGCGCGGGGCGAAGCGTCTCGGGCACAGCTGGGTTATTCCCATGCCAATTAACATTGCCAAAGGGAGCCGAGGTAGACCGGGTGTCGCCGCGATGGTCCACGCGTTGAACGAACCACGCGGGAAATATGACGCCTAGGGTCCGTCGGTGAGCGCGCTGAGTGCCTCTGCGCGACGCGACCGCTTGGAGGCTATGCGGTCGAAGGCGCGGGGGATGTCTGCCAGCAGGTCACGCGAGGAGTCGGCGGCGGCACCATAGAAGGCAATGATGGTCTCTTCGTTGGAGGCTAGGACGGCGACCACTTGGTCCGGCGAGTCCGGCAGATCGGTGAGCACCTCGTAGTCGTCGGTGTCTATGCCCTCGAAGGCGAACTGCGTGTCGAGGGCGTCGCTCACGACTCCGATGTATGCGCGGTCGATGCTGCCGGCGTTGCGCTTGTTCTCCCGGATCAGCGGTGCGAGGGTCGACTGCCACCTAGGGAATCGTTCCGAGACGCGCTCGTAGAGGTCTCGGGTCTCGTCTTCGAGCTGCTTGGCGAACCGGACGGCTGCGGAGGCGGTATTCAGCTTCACCTAGAGCCACCTCTGGACGACGACCTTGCCCTCGGTGAAGAAGCGGACGGCGTCCGGCCCCTGGCCGTGAAGCGTCCCGAAGAACGAGTCCTTCATCCCGCCAAAGGGGAAGAAGGCCATCGGCGCAGCAATGCCGATGTTGACCCCGATGTTGCCGGCCTGCGTATTGTACTGGAACTCGCGGGCGTTCCTGCCGCTCGTGGTGAAGATGCACGCCGAATTGCCGTAGGGGTTCGTGTGGATGGTGTCGATGGCCTCTTGCAGCGTTCCGGCTCGGAGGACGGACATGACGGGGCCGAATATCTCCTCGCGGCCGATGGCCATGTCAGGTTGGACGTCCTCGAAGATCGACGGGTTCAAGAAGCACGTCTCAGGGTACTCCCCGACGAGGTCGAGCGAGCGGCCGTCCAGCCGGAGCCGGGCGCCGTCGTCGACGCCCTGATCGATATAGCCCAGGACGCGGTCCTTGCCGTCGGGAGACTGCATGGGGCCCATCTGCACCGACTCGTCGAGGCCGTAGCCGACACGAATACGCTCCGTGGCCTGTGAAAGCTCGTCCATGAAGGAGTCGTGGAATGAATCGTCGCCGACGACGAGCAGGTTGGCCCCGGAGAGGCAGCGCTGTCCGGCGTTGCCGTAGAACGAGGTCAGCAGCGCGGGGATGGTAGCGCGGGTGTTTGCATCGGGCATGACGACGACATAGTTCTTCGCGCCGCCCTGCGCGATGGCACGCTTTCCGGCGGCTCCGGCACGCTTGTAGACCTCCCTGGCGACAGGCGTCGAGCCGACGAACGCGACGCCTTCGACATCGGGATGGTCGATGAGCGTGGTCGAGGCCTCTGTGCCGCCGTTGACGACCTGCCAGACGCCGGGTGGGAAGTCGGCCTCGTCGACGAGCTCGGCTATCTTGATCTGGCTGATGGGGTCTCTGGGCGAGGGCTTGACGATGACGCAGTTGCCGGTCGCGACGGCATAGGGCGCGAACCACAGCGGCACCATGAAGGGAAAGTTGAACGGCGCGATTACGGCAAATACTCCCAGCGGCTGGCGGATGACGTACTCGTCGATGCCACTTGCGATGTCTTCGAGGTTGTAGCCCATCATCATCGACGGGATGCCGGAGGCCACCTCCACCTGCTCAATGCCGCGCCTCGTCTCGCCGCGTGACTCGTCGATAGTCTTGCCGTGCTCCATCGTCTGGATGCGGCTGAGTTCCTCGAAGTTCTCCTCCATGAGTTCGCGGAGCCGGTGCAGATAGCGGGCGCGGGTGACGGGAGGCGTGGAGCGCCACTCAGGGAAGGCCTCCTTCGCCTCCGCGATTGCCTTGTTCACCTCACCGTCCGTCGAGGTGGGGGCGTGGGCGATGACGCGCTGTCTCGCGGGGTCCATGATGTCGTGGTATTCCCCGGCGGACCTGAGCCACTCCCCGCCGACGTAGTTCCGGAGGACGATTGGATCGGTGATCGGCTCTTGCAGGATGGTCATTGGGCCTCCGGGCAGGTGTATGATCGGGGGTCATTGTACTGGTTTGGGGTCACGGTGGACAGGGCGGCGGGCGTCACGGTCGATCTGTCGATTTGGTCTGATGCAGCCGTGTTGTGGGTGGCACAACCTTGTGGATTCCCGCCCCGTATCGTGGTACGGGGTGACGTTCTTTCGCGGGAATGACGGGATGAGGGGACGCAAGGCCGCCTGTAAGCCGAGTTCTGTCCCCCGCGTTCGATTGGTTTACACCCGAATGGGCTTCCTCCCGATGGAGCGCGGGGCGGCGACCATCTATCTAGCCCTCCCGTTGCCGAGAGGGTCGAGCGGCCAACCCGGGGACAGTCTGGGCATCTATAGTCCCTCTATTCGGCCTTGCACCGGATGGGGTTTGCCCTGCCCTCGATGTTGCCACCGAGGCGGTGAGCTCTTACCTCGCCATTGCACCCTTATCCCCCAATGAAGGGGACGGTATGTTTTCTGTGGCACTTTCCGTCGGGTCACCCCGCCCCGCCGTTAGCGGGCATCCTGCCCAGTGGTGCTCGGACTTTCCTCCCCGACGGCGTCGGAGCGGCCGCCCAGCGACCTTGCATCTCTATTGTACGTGTCTGCCGCAATTTGTATCTAGCACCGGTTCCCAAGGATTTGGGCCGATTCCTCAAACAACACCCTCACCCCTTCGGCAAGCTCAGGGCAGGCTCTAGCCCTCTCCCACGACGGGAGAGGGGATGCTCGCCTTTCGACTTCAGACCTCGACTTCGACTTTGTCGTCCTGGACGACGATTCTTCCAACGTGCTCCCAGAGGAAGTCCTTGCGGCGTTCGATGTCGAGCGAGGCCCAGTTGTCCAGTACGCCGATCACGTCGGACAGTTCATCGCTGCGCGTTTCGCTCTTCCTCGCGACGGTCGAGCACCGCGAGGTACTCCCCCACTTCCCTGACTCCGATCTCGTTTTTGGCGGCCCGTCGCATGGCGCGCTTGAAGAGGCGCTCGGCGTTTTGGACGCGCTCGCGGCGCAGGTTGGCGACCTCGCGCTTGCGATCCTCCTCGCCGTCGTCGTGCAGCACTCCGGCGGCCCTGGCCAACACCGTGTATTTTACCTGCGTGAGGGCCTCGCGTTCGAGACGGTCTTCCTTCCACGTATGGTAGTCACACGTGCTCTGGTTGTTCTTCGACTGGCACTGGTAGTAACGGTATACGCCGGTGACTCGCCGGTTGTCGGTCTTACGGCGCCAACTCTGCCGGCGGGTCACGCCCATCATCTTGTTGCCGCAGTAGCCGCAGTAGACGAACCCTGAGAGCAGGAAGGGCTCGGGCTGAACGATTCTGCCGGTCGGCTTGCGGGACCGCAGGCGTTCGGCGGCCTCGTTGAACACTTCCCTCGGTATGATCGCCTCGTGCATTCCGGGACGGCGGATGCCGAACCGCTCGTAGGTGCCTATGTACGACCGATTGCGGATGATGTCACGAATGCTTACGACGTTCCATCTCCCGCCTCGCCTGGTCTTGATGCCTCGCTCGTTCAACTCCTGAGCGATGAGGCGGAACCCAAGCTCCTCCCGCGTGTAGAGGCGGAAGATCAGCTCGACGACCGAGGCCTCGTCAGGGACGATTTCGAGGTTTCCGTTCTCCCCTGCCCGGTACCCGTAGAGAACTCTTCCGAGCACGTTCCCTTCCAGCGCCCGCGCCTCCATAGCCTCCTTGACCTTGCGCGACCTCGTGACCGAGACACCGGCAATGCCCTGGGTGTTGAAGGTGTTTTGGAAGGGATCGGGGTACTCGTCGTCCCAGCACTTTATCTCTGCGCTGAGGCGGTCGAGCTCTACGATTGACCGCGCTATGGACTCGAGGTCGCCGCCCAGATGGGAGGCGTCGGGCACCGTAACCAGGAAGCTGCTGTCCGACGACTCAAGGAATTCGACCATTCTGCCGGAAGGCGGCGTCGGAGGTTCCGACACCGGGTCCCTCGGTGAAGAACACCTGGTAGGGCTGGTGCATTTCGTAGGTGCAGTAGCGCTTGAAGTCGTGCTCCATCGACGCCAGGGCATCGGGCGTGGAGTCGGTCAGTCGAAAGTAGGCGATGGCTCTCATATCGCCGACCTCACGGAAGGTAGAGGATGCGGTGACACGAGCTGCACTGCATCGGGTCGGTGGCGGAGCGGATGCGCTGCTGTTCCGAGGTGCTGAGCGTCATCCGGCACCCGGAGCACATGCCGCGCTCCACCTTCGCGATTGCCGACGCCTCCCCTGCTCGATCTCAAGGACTCGTACCGGTGGAGGACAGGAGCGGAGATGGCGTCCCACGTGCTGTCGCGCCGGGGCGTCAGTTCATCGAGCGAGGCCCGCGTCTCCTCCGCCTTCGCAGTCAATGCCGCGACCGCCGCGCTCCGCTGGTCTTCCAGGCGCTTGACTACCTCCCGGCCCTTGGCCAGGGTGTCGTCCACCTCGTCGGCCTGGACCATGACCTCTAGGAGGCGGTCTTCGTTCTCGGAAATGTCGCGCTCCGTATTGGCGCGCTCTTCCTCGGCCGCCTCCATTTCCTTGACGCTCTTGATCGCGCCGCTGTACATACGCTCTTGCGTGCGGGCAAGTCGCGTCTGGAGGTCCTCTATGGCGCGGTCGATCGACCTGCGGTTAGCGGCGATCCGTTCCGCGTGACTCTCCAAGACGGCGACTCTTCTCTTCCCCTCGGCCACGACCGAATCGTCCGCCAACTGCGACTCCAGGTCGGCGAGAGTTTCCGTCAACTCGTCGATCCGAAGGTCGAGTTCTTGGAGTTCGTATAGTTGTCGAAGCTCGGACATGGAACAGAAGCCCTAGAGGAAGCGCACCGTCACAGGCATGTTGCGGTTCGTCCCGACGTGATATTTGTAGTATATCGCGGACGTGGGGAATTGCCTATCTAGGAGAGCATCTCGCTCCCCCAAATCCGCACATCCGTTATCAATCGCTCATGTCGGCTGTCACCGACACCAACAAACATGAAAATGGCAGTAGGGGCGATTCGCGAATCGCCCCTACGTGAGATTGGCCGAGGGTTATTTTCAGAGGCATGACAGGCTGTGCAGGTACGCTTGGGAGAGGTGAGGGGCCGTCAAACCGATAAATTCCCGATATCTGTCCCATTTTGTTCCATTCTGTTTCATTCTGTTCGTTATTGTAAAGTTCATGGCTTTGCCGAGTCACATGGCACAGGGTAAAACGGGGAAGCGCATGGACATGCGTCTCCGTGGGTTTTCTCTGTTATATATGTGCCATTTTGTGCCGTTTCCTTGTTATAGGGAGTGCGGACGGTGGGCAGACGTATATGGATAGTGTGATACATACGTTCTTCTCTGTCAAATCGGGAGAGGCCCTTCTTAGGAGTGAGGGTTGCCGGGGGCTGTTTTGAGAGGAATCGCTCATGTCGGTTGTCACAGACACCCATAAGTATGAAAATGGGCGCGGAGCGGAGGACGGGTTGGCCTGAGCCTATTTTCATACCAATCCGTTAGAATACTATCGACGGGGGTATGTGCAGATTGCTGGATAATCAATATCGTGGCGGCTAGATAGTGATGATTCACACGAGGCCAAAGACGAAGATCGTTTGCACCCTGGGGCCTTCCACGTCCTCGGCGAGGCGGATCCGGAGCCTCGTCGAGGAAGGCATGAGCGTGGCCCGCCTCAATATGTCGCACGGGACGCCGGAGGAGCATGCCGAGAAGATCAAGATGATCCGCGCGGCATCGGCGGAGACCGGCATCCCCGTCGCCGTCATGATCGACGTTCCCGGGCCCAAGTACCGCACGGGACCGTTGGGAGACGGCGCGCTGAACCTTGAATCGGGCCAGGACATCACCCTGACCAGCAGGGACATTATCGGCGACCGGGATACCGTGTCGGTCTCACCACCGGGCATCCATCGTGACGCGAGACTCGACTCGCCCCTCCTGCTGGACGACGGGATGATGGAGTTGGCGGTGCACAGCGTGGAGGGACCGGACGTTCACTGTAGGGTCGTTCGAGGGGGCCGGCTGACGGAGAAGCGCGGCGTTACCGTGCCCGGCAGAGACCCATCTCTGGCCTTTCCCAGCGAGCAGGCCAAGGCCGCGCTGAAATTCGCCGCCGAGCAGCGGGCCGACTTCGTTGCCCTGTCGATGGTGTCATCCGGGGAAAACGTGGACACCGCCCGCGCCTTGCTGCAAGAACACGGGCATGAGCCGTTCGTCGTCTCGAAGATCGAGCTTTCAGGGGGAGTCAGGAATTTCCCTGAAATCCTCGAAGCGAGCGACGGGATCATGGTCGCGCGCGGCGACATGGGCGTGGAACTGCCTCTCGCCGAGGTGCCGATGATCCAGAAGAAGCTGATCCAACAGTGCAACGAGCGCGGCAAGCCCGCCATCACGGCGACGCAGATGTTGGAGTCGATGGTGAGGTCGCCGGTGCCCACCCGCGCGGAGGTCACTGACATCGCCAATGCCATTTTCGACGGCACGGACGCCATCATGCTGTCCGGCGAGACCGCCACGGGAGAGCACCCGGTGGAGGCGGTCAGGTTCATGGCTGAGGCAGCGATGTTCGCTGAGGCCTACCTGCCCTACGACCAGATGCTCGAAGCTCGACGGGGACATGCCGAGAGCAAGATCGACGACGCGATCGCCTATAACGCCTGTCACACCGCGCAGCAACTGGGTTCGAGGCTCATCGTCGCTTTCACGGAATCGGGCGCGACGGCTGCGCGTGTCTCCAAGTACCGCCCACAGGCGCACATCATAGCGCTGACATCGACCGAGCAGGTCCAGCGAAGGCTCCTGCTGACGTGGGGAGCGACTCCATTCGTGGTTGCATCGTTCGACCACGTTGACGGCTTCTTCGAGTTGGCCGAGCAGTACGCGAAGGAATCGGCGGGCCTCAGGGATGGGCAACAAGTCGTGTTGGTAGCCGGGCTGCCGATAGGCGTTTCAGGCGGGACGAACCTTCTGCGGGTACTGTCCGTGAACTGAATGAGCGGGCGAGGTCCTAGCTACGGCGGACTACCACGTAGTCGATGAGAGCCTCGAGGGAGTCGCGGGAGCGGTTTTTCGGAAGTTTGCTGATGGAATCGCGCGCGGACTGGCAGAATTCTTCGGCGACGGCGTAGGAGTCGGCGATGACCTCCTGGTGGCCGATCAGTTCCATGGCGGACTCCAGCAGGTCCTCATCCGACGGGTCGGCGAAGTAGTCGCGAATCGCGGTCGAACCCGGCCATCGCTCCAAGGCCAAGATCATCGGAAGAGTCAGGACGCCGTGACGGAGGTCGTTGCCGACGGGCTTGCCGATCTCGTCGGTCAGGCCTTCTACGTCCAAGATGTCATCGACGATCTGGAAGGCCATGCCGAGCGAGTAGCCGTAGTCCCGCAGCAACTTGACGGTCGGCTCCGGGGCATCGCTGAGGACGGCTCCCGACTCGGTAGCCGTGGTGAACAGCGAGGCAGTCTTCTCGTAGATGCGGGTGAAATACTGCTCGCGCGACTGGCCGGCGTCGTATCTGACGACCATCTCCTCCATTTCGCCGCTGGACAGCTCCTTGATCGTCTCAGCGAACCGGCGAATGACGCGAATGTTGCCCGTATCGCACACGTAGGTCGCGGAAGTGGCGAACAGGTAGTCCCCTAGCACAACGGCCGCGTTGCCGCCCCAGACCTTGCTGATGGTGGCTCTTCCGCGCCGGACCTCCGACTGGTCGACGGTGTCGTCGTGGATCAGCGATGCGATGTGGAGAAGCTCGACGGCGGTCGCCATGGTCTCGGCGCGCACCCCGTCGTTCGGATGGAAGCCTGCGGCGAGAAGCGTCAGGGTGGGCCGAACGCGCTTCCCCTTTGTCTCCAGCGCGTGGTCGAGCAGCTGCGCGAGAAACGGTGACTTGTGGTTGACCATGTCGCGCAGGGATGTCTTGACGCGTTCGAGGCCCTGCACGACCGGGGAGTGTATGTACGCTAGGGCGTCAGTCGGTGAATCGAAGCCGTTCACGATTGGCGATCACCTCTGCCGGCCCAAACGTTCAGTTTCCTGCTCGGCGATGGCCTCGTCCAGCTTCTGGAAGAGGGGCGTCGGCTTCTCCAAGCTCCGGCCGGAACTGAGATCGGTGGGAGACCAGTCCCATCCGTCGTCGACCACGGAGCCTTCAAACCCCAGCATGGCGTGCAGCTTCTCGCAGCTGAACGGCAGGTAGGGGTAGAGCGCCTTCTTCAGGCAGTTGATAACCGTCATGGCCGTCCAGAGCGTGGTGGCGGTGGCTATCCTGTCGGTCTTGGCCGTCTGCCATGGGGCCTTCCGGTCGAGGTAGCGATTGGCGGCTTGGGCCAGGGCCATAGCGCCCTCCATCAGCGCGGCACGGAACTTGCACAGGGCGAGGTTCTCGCCTACGTCTCGGAAGCGGCGCTCCGCCTCGTCGAGCAGCGCCTGCGACTCGTCATCGAGCTGACCCGGCGTCGGCACCACTCCCTCGAAGTTCCGGTAGGACATGGTGAGGACACGGTGCACGAGGTTTCCGAATGTTGCGACGAGCTCGTCGTTGTTGCGCCTGACGTACTCGGTCCATGAGAAGTCGGAGTCACTCGTCTCCGGCATTCCAGCCGCGATGACGTATCGCAAGGGATCGGGGTCGTACCGGTCGAGGTAGTCGGGCAACCAGACGGCCCACGAGCGGCTGGTGGATAGCTTCATGCCCTCAAGGTTCATGTACTCGTTGGCGGGCACATCGTACGGCAGGTTAAGGCCGCCGTACCCGAGGAGCATGGCGGGCCAGATGACGGTGTGGAAGGGGATGTTGTCCTTGCCCATGAAGTAGTAGGACTTGGCGTCGTCGCTGCTGCCAGAAGTCCTTCCACCGGTCGGGTTCGTCGCGCCGGAAGGCCCACTCCTTCGAGGCGGAGAGGTAGCCGATCACGGCCTCGAACCACACGTAGATGCGCTTGCCGTCGTAGCCGTCCAGTGGAACGGGAATGCCCCACTCGATGTCACGGGTTATGGGCCGGTCCTGCAGGCCGCCTTCGAGGTAGCCTATGGAAAAATTCTTGACGTTGGGACGCCAGTGGGCCTGCGGGCGTATCCAGTCCAGCAACTCGTCCTCGAACGCGGTGAGCTTGAGGAAGAAGTGCTCCGTCTCCTTGAAGATTGGAGTGTCGCCGCTGAGGCGGCTGCGAATGTCGATGAGCTCCTGCGCGTCGAGTGTGCGCCCGCAGTTGTCGCACTGGTCGCCGCGCGCTCCGTCGAAATCGCAGTGGGGACAGGTCCCCTCGACGTACCTATCCGCCAGGAAGCGACCGTCCGCCTCGCTGTAGGGCTGGAGCATCGTCTTGGTGTAGAGATAGCCGTTTTCGTAGAGCCTGCTGAAGATGTCCTGGGCGACCTCTGTGTGGTTCTCGGTGTGCGTGGAGGTGAACAGGTCGAAGCTGATGCCGAGCCGCTCCCAGCAGTCGAGGAACTCGGCGTGGTAGTGCTTGAATACTTCCTCGGGGGTGATGCCGCGCTTCTCCGCTTCGAGGGTCACCGGCGTCCCATGCGAATCGCTGCCGGAGACCATGAGGACCTCGTTGCCCTTCATCCGGTGGTATCGGGCGAAGATGTCGGCGGGGACGTACGCGCCCGCGGACTGGCCGATGTGTATGGAGCCGTTGGCGTACGGCCAAGCCACGGCGACGAGGATGCGTTCGGACATTAGACGCTCAAGAGGACGAACTGGGTAAATGGTACCACAAAGGCACCTTCCACTCCCCTATTTCGCGTAACGCAAGAAGCGGTCATCAGTCGGTTGGGCGCGACTCGCCGTCCTTCATCTTCAGCCAGAGGCGGTACAGGTCGTTCTTCGATAGCCCGGTCGTGGATGCCGCTGCGATGGCGTCCTTGGACTTGCTTCCGCGCGCGGACTCGTAGCGCAGAATGTCCCGCGCCCGCTCGATGAGGGCATCGTTCGGTTCGGCAGTGACGTCAGCACCCCGGACGATGAGCGTGAATTCGCCTCTAGGAGCAGAGAAGTGTTCGAGGGCATCCGCGACCGTGCCTCGGAATACCTCTTCGTGCAGCTTGGTCAACTCTCGGCATACGACGACTTGCCGGTCGCCGAGTGTTTCGTAAATGTCGGTCAGGGTCTCAGTGAGACGGTGTGGGGCCTCGAAGGCGACCCATGCGCGGTGTTCCCCGACGAGGGACTCCAACAGCTTGCGTCTTGGCCCGACGCGTCGTGGGAGGAAACCGAGGTAGGTGAACTGATCGGTGTCGATGCCGGCCACGCTGAGGGCCGCGGTCAAGGCTGAGGGCCCCGGAATCGGAACGACCGTGTGGCCGGCATTGTCCGCCGCGGCTGCCAACTCCGCGCCGGGATCGCTGATGGCGGGCGTCCCGGCGTCGGATACGAGGGCTACGTCACCCTGCGAGAGGGCTTCCAAAATCACGGGCAGCTTCGACACGCGGTTGTGGTCGTGATAGCTGGTGCAGGGCGTGTCGATGTCGTAGTGGGAGAGGAGCCATCGCGTCGTGCGGGTGTCTTCGGCGGCGATGAGGGAGACCTCGCCGAGCACACGGAGGGCGCGCAGGGTGATGTCCCTCAGATTGCCGATTGGAGTTGCTACGATGTACAGCGTTGACACGATAACGTCCTTCGGCATACGGTTCCATTCACAGCGCTATTCGTCCGGGAGCATTACATGACCGACCTGATAATCGACCACGTCCTCATTGCCGTCCGTGACCTCGACGCCGCTAAGGATACCTTCGAGAGGCTGGGATTCAAAGTGACGCCGGAGGGCCGGCATCCCGGTCGCGGAACCAGCAACCGTCTCGTGGTGTTCGGGGGAGAGTACCTTGAACTGATATCCGTCCACGACCCGGACGGAGACCTGTTTCGTCCGAACCTTCCCTCGTTTCTGGATGAGCGCGAGGGGCTGTTCATCTTTTCGATGGGGACATCGGACGTGTATGAGCGCGCGCGGAGCGTTCGGGAGGCGGGAGTGCTGATAACGGACCCGGTTAAGGGTTCACGGCAGGCGGCGGACGGAACGACGGCCTACTCGTGGACGCAGGCGGAGATCCACCCGGAGGCGATGCCGGGGAGCCAGACTTTCTTCATCCAGCACGATCACACGATTGAGGAGCGGTACACGGAGCCGTCCGACCCGACGAATCATCCGAACGGCGTGATTGGGATATCGTCGCTTTCGCTGGCGGTCAAGGACGCCGACGCAGCGGCGCGGCGGTGGACGGATGTTTTTGGGCTGAAACGAGTGTCGGAGGAGGCCGAGGGCCTTCGGCTGCGATTCGACAACTCCTCTCTGGACTTCTGCCAGCCGGATGGGGATGACGCGCTGGCGGCTTTCATAGAGACGTGGGGCGAGGGACCGTACCGGATTGCGTTCTCGTGCGAAGACCTCGACGCCACTGAAGCGCTGCTCACGAGGAACGGAGTGGGGGGCGTGAAGCGCGAAGGAGGTTCCTTGATCGTTCCGCCGGAGTCGGCGCAGGGCGTGCGGATGTCTTTCGTGCAGGCGTAGGGCCTATTTGCGGGAAATGACGTTGCCGTCTCGCAGCCAGTTCTTGGCAAGCTGAGGCATTGCGTCTAGAAGGCGTTGGAGGGTCTTGTACTCCGACTCGCTGAGCTTTGAGACGTCCAGGACGCTAGCCGCCTCGCCTGCTGCGACGGCGCCGGGCATGGAGTTGCCGCGAGAGGGCGCGCGCTTCGACCATTCCGCATCGATCTTCGACGCGACAGAAGGGTTCTTTTGAGAGCCGCCGTCCTGACCGCCTCGACGCAGCTCGATGACGACATCGCCCTGCCCCTGGCCGGACGGGCGTGTCACCCTCACTTCCGATGAGTCCTCGAGGAAAGCCGTGAAGCTGTTGAAGCCCCGGTCGCGAAAATCGAAGCCGGGATCGAGTCGCTGCATCGTCGCGTGAAGGCGGCTCCCGGTCACCTTGCCCTCGGCATCCATGCTCGCACGGACGGCGCGGACCAAGAGGCTGCGTCGCGGTCGCTCCTTCGGTCGGGGTTTGCTCTCGCCGCCGCTTTCCTCGTGCTTGTCGAGGTAATAGTAGCGGTCGCAGGCCTTGACGAGTGTGGCCGACGTGGCCTTCTGGCGTCCCGCGCCGATGACCATCTTCCCCGAAGAGCGGAGCTTGTTCACGAGGGGCAGGAAGTCGGCGTCGCCGGACACGATGACGAACGTATCCACCGGCGAGGCGTGCAGCAGGTCGATAGCGTCTATCGCCAGCCTGATGTCGCTGGCATTCTTCCCGAAACTCGACGCCTGAAAGACGTGCACCGGCTCGATGCCGAACTCCAACAACTGGTCGCGCACATTGCCGCCCTTCGACCAGTCGGAGTACGCCCGGCGTATGAGTATTCGCCCCAGATTGGAGATCCGGTCGAACAGCCACTCGACCGATCCCACGCTAACGTTTTCGTCGTCGATCAGCACGGCGACCTGACGGTCGCCCGACGACTGACTCATTACCACAGCTACCTCACCCCCTCGTTCTCAGGTAAGCCTACAACAAGGTCGTTGCGAAATTCGAGCATTCTGGGGTGCAGTAGGTCTCCCCTTTCCACTCCTCGCACGATGTGACGGTTGAGGTATTCCAACAGGGCAGTGTCGATGTCCACTTTTGCCAGTTGAAGCACCTCGGCGAGCTCTGGGCTGCGCTTGACCTTCTCGGGTTCCAGCTTGTCGGCTAGGAACACGACTCTCGATACGTCGCTCATACCGCTCTTGCCCGTCGTGTGGTAGTGGACTGACTCTATGACCCGTGGGGCGGAAATCTCCCCGTCCCGCTCCAGCCATCTTGCAGCGACTGGACCATGTAGCATGATCGGAACTCGGCGCTCCATAGGGTGGACGGGTATTTCCAGTCGGGCGGCCTCCTCCAGCAAGGCGTCGGGACTCATGTGTCGAGCAAGATCGTGGCAGGCCGCGCCGAGCTCGCTGGCATTCTTGTCTACTCCGTGGCGTTCGGCCAAGTCGCGGGCCAATTCGCGCACTCGGAGGAGGTGGTCGGCAAGCTCCGTAGGGAGGGCTGCCGTACGCCTAGCGACTCCGGGCGGGAGTGAAATCACAACGTCCCCTACCCTATTCCCAGCCCTCGGAGGTGCGTGCCTCCCAGGACGTGCATGTGGAGGTGGGGGACCTCCTGTCCGCCCTCCTCGCCCTGGTTGATTATGAGGCGATAGCCGCCGTCGGATATGTTCTCGATTTGGACGGCCTCCTGCGCCGCGCGGAACATGGCCGGAACTATCGAGAGGTCATCGGCATCAAGCTCGGTGATCTTCTCAACGTGGACCGTTGGGATGACGAGCAGGTGGACCGGGGCACGGGGCGCGATGTCCCTGATGACGAATGTATCGTTGTCGCGGTACACGAAATCGCCCGGTATGTCTCCGGCATTGATTTTGCAGAATATGCAGTTGCTATCCATGTTTCTCTCTCTAACAGCCACCGATCAACGACCCACAAAGTGTATGAATGGTTCCAACACAATCATCGGCAGCATTGTTATTGCTATGATCAGGGTCACGCGATTGTACGAAATCCGACCGAAAGCAATGTGGGTTGATAGCGTCATGGCTGCGAACATCCATCCGGTGGTCAAGAACAGGACGAGCCACCACAGGGGATCGGGCAGTCTGATTAATTCGGGCGCTAGGAATATCTGAAAAATCCGGGGCGCCATGGCGAAGCCGATTCCTCGCGCTATGGGGGCGAAAGCTGCCGGAGGCATGTCTTTTGTGCTGAAGAACGTGGTTCCCAACCAATAGATTATGAACGCGGCGACGATCCACCATACGATAAACCCTATAGGTATGAGGATGGTGGTCAGTAATTCGCCGGGGGCTCGGTGGGCTACCGCAAGGGATGAAATGTAGACTACAACGGTAACCTGATAGGTGGCCCTGGGATCCGCGTGTATCTCGGCGAAGGCCTGATGATCTAGCCTCAGCACGCCGAGGACTCGCCTATAGACGGTCTTTATCTCGTTCCACATCAGCACGCCGCGAGCTCGGTGTCCCGACCTGCGGAGCGCCGCTTCGTCACTATCGCCACTTCAGCAGCTCGATGCGAGAGCCCTCCGGGGCCTTGATGAAGGCGATGATCGGCCCGCCGGGGACGTCTACCGGTCCTTCCATGAGCTCCGCACCGAGGCCTCTCAGACGATCAATCTCGCCGGCCACGTCGTCGACCGCTATGCCGAAATGCTCCAGGCCATAGTGCGCGCCGGCGTCGCTCGGCCCCATCTTCTCCTCGTTCCGAGCACCGGAGATGTTCACGACCACGCCGTCTTCGGTCTCGCAGCGGATGAAGCGATCACCCCACGGACGCACCGCGTCGCTCGTGATCTTGAAGTTGAATGCCTTGACGTACCAGTCGGCAGCCACGCCGGGATCGGTCGACTTCAAATGTACGTGATCGAACTTATAGCCCATAGCTGAGAAATCCTCCTCCGTCACAACCTTGTTACTGGCGTTCAGCCTATGGGATACACCTTTGAGTGTCAAGCAGATGGGCTGGCGCGGAGCACGCCGATGCTCCCTTTACGCGAGGGGTTTGGACATGTACGCTTGGGGCGCATTCCAACTATTGGAGAGGGCAATGAAGACCTACCGAGCCGCGCTGGTCGGATGCAGTCGGATGGGGGCGTTCATCGACAATGAACAGCGTGGGGCGTCGCGGTTTCGTCAGCCGTACTCCCACGCGGCGGGGTACGAGGCGTGTGACCGGACCGAACTCGTCGCGTGCTCAGACCTTCGGCCAGAGGTGCTGGAACAGGCGGGAAAGCGATACGGCGTGCCGTCCGAGAGACTCTACACCGACTACCGGGAGATGATCGACAGGGAGCAGCCAGACATCGTCAGCGTGGCGACACAGCCGGAGCAGCGGGCAGAGATCGTCATCTACGCGGCGGAACACGGGGCGAAGGCCGTGTACGCGGAGAAGGCCATGGCGGCGTCCATGAGCGACGCGCGGGCAATGGTGGAGGCGGTGGAGCGGAACAACGTGGCGTTCAACCTGGGCACGAACCGGCGGTGGGAGATCGCATACGACACGATGAAGGAGCTCATCGACGACGGGAGCATCGGCGACCTCAGATCGATCATCTTGTATAACAACGGTCATCTCTTCAACGCGGCGAGTCACTCGCTCGATCTCGCGCTGCGGCTGAGCGGCGACGTTCCCGCGAGCTGGGTGCAGGGCAATCTGGCAGTGCCCGACTCAGTATTCGACGGCGACACTCTCACTGAAGACCCGCCAGGAGAGGGCATCGTCAAGCTGGAGAACGGCGTAACGATATACGCCCTGTTGAGCAGTCAGAGCGGTGAGGGCGAGGCGGTTGGTTCGGCTGGAAGACTAAGGGCGGTGCGGGACGGACGCGAGTGGGACTTTCGGGTCGCAGACCCAGCGGACCCTGACCCAAGATCGCTTACATATCGTCGAGCGTTCCCGGACTTTCCGCAGCGGAGCTCGACGCTCAGGCTGATTGAGGACATCGTCCATTCGCTCGACACGGGAGAGCCCACGAGGGGTGGCGTGCGGGTGGCTTATGCGAGCACGGAGCTTATATTCGGGTTCATCGAGTCGCACAGGCGCGGGGGCGAGAGGGTATTGCTTCCGCTGGAGGACTCGGTGACACGACTGGAGAGAAACAGAGCGGCGCGGCAGCCGCTGTTCAAGCCGAGGGAGGGGTAGGAAGAACCCCCTCTCTGTATCTCTCCCCCGCAGGGGAGAGACGATAGATTTTGCGGAATCCGACTACGCCGATTTGACGGCCTGGGCGAAGGCCCGAATTTTGGCGTGGTGTTTGACGCCGTCGGTCTCGACGCCGGAGGAGACGTCGACCATCCAGGGGTCTACCTGCCGGATGGCGGTCGTGACGTTATCGGGGGTCAGGCCGCCGGCGAGGACTACGTCGTAGTTCTCCGATAGACGGGCGGCGACGTCCCAGTCGAAGGCGTGGCCTGTGCCTCCGAAAGCGCCTTCCTTGTAGGAATCGAGTTGGGGGATGTTGCCGCGTGAGACAACTTCTCTTATCTGGGCAAGCGCGGCGTCAACGGTTTCCCGCCGTGAACCGAGAGTCTTCACTTTCGTCTGTCTGATGACCTTTGCCCGGACTCGTTCCCAGTAGTCGGGAGTTTCCGAACCGCACAACTGCGCGTAATCGAGGCCGCACGCCTCGATGATGTGGTTCACCTCGTCGATGTCCTGATCGGCGAACAGTCCCACGAGACCGGGACGGTTCTGTCCCAACTCTTCCGCCACACGGGGAATGATGGCCTGTCCCTGTTCTAACGTCAGCTGCCGACGGACTCCGTGCACGAAGGCGAATCCAAGCAAGGAGGCTCCGGCGTCGGCGGATACGAGGGCCGAGTCGATATCGCGCAGGCCGCAGATCTTGAAGCGCATCATGCCAATTCTCGGAGCTTCGCGCCGGGATCGCCGGAGGTGACCAGGGCCTCTCCGATGAGGGCGGCGTGAGCGCCCGCGTCGCGCACACGGCGGACGTGGTCGGGGGTGTTGATGCCGCTCTCGCTGACGACAGTCTTGTCCGGCGGGATGGACGGCGCGAGGCGCTCGGTCGTCTCAATCTCGGTCTTGAACGTGCGAAGATCGCGGTTGTTGATGCCGATTACCGTCGCGCCAATGTCGAGAGCGGTGTCGAGCTCTCGCTCGTCGTGCACCTCGACCAAGCACTGCATTCCCAGGTCGTGGGAGAGAGCCTGCAGGCTGCGAAGGTCGTCCGCTTCGAGCATGGTGACGATCAGCAGGATGAGGTCGGCTCCGTAGGCACGGGCCTCGTAGACCTGGTAGGGATCGAAGATGAACTCCTTGCGGAGGACGGGAACCCCGGCGGGATAGGCTATACTCCGGGCTGTCTCCAGGTGGTCGATGCTCCCCTGGAAGTGGTCGACGTTGGTGAGTACCGAAATCGCCGACGCGCCGTTCTTGACGTACGTTGTGGCAAGTGCGGCGGCATCGAAGTTCGGCATGAGGAGACCCTTTGCCGGGGAGGCCTTTTTGATCTCGGCAACTATGGCGACGCGCTCCCGGTTCAGCGCCGCTCTTGCATCGAGAGGGGACGTCTGGGACTCGATGCGCCTCTTCAGGTTGGCGAGCGGCATCTCGGCCTTGAGGCGCTCGACCTCTCGGCGCTTCACGTCGACGATGCGTGTCAGGACGCTGGGGACATCGAGCTTGGAGGTCATGGTCATTCGAGTGTTTGGCTCAGGTTGATGAAGCCGTCGAGCTTAGCCTGGGCCATGCCGCTGTCGATCGACTCGGATGCAACCTTGACGCCCTGCTTCAGGTTTCTTACCCGATCGACGGCCAGCAGTCCTGCCGCGGCGTTCACGACGACGACGTTGCGCGTGGGGCCAGCAGCGCCGATCAGCACGTCCCGGAGCACCCTTGCGCTCTCGGCCGCGCTGCTCACTCGCAGTTCGCCGCTGTGCACCTTGTCGAACCCCAGGTCGGTGGGGGTGACGGTGTAAGACTCGACTTTGCCATCCTTCAACTCCCAGACCTGGCTCTCGCCACTGAGGGTCATCTCGTCGAGTCCGTCGGCGCCGTGAACGACGAGCGAGTGTTCGGAGCCGAGAATTCCCAACACGTGGGCCATCTTCTCGCCCAATTCGGGGTTGGCGACGCCGATAAGCTGCGACCTGGCTCCGGCGGGATTCGTCAGAGGGCCGAGTACGTTGAAGACGGTGCGTATCCCTATTTCGCGCCGAGGCCCTGCGGCGAACCTCATGGCTGGATGGAAGACCTGGGCGAACATGAATCCGATGCCGACCAATTCGAGGCAGGTCTTGACCCCTTCGGGGCTGAGGTCGATCTTGACGCCGAGCGCTTCCAGAACGTCGGCGCTGCCCGTGGCTCCAGACATCGCGCGGTTGCCGTGCTTGGCGACTCGCACTCCCGCACCCGCGATGACGAACGCGGCGGTGGTGGAGATGTTGAACGTGTTGGAGGCGTCTCCGCCGGTCCCGGCGGTGTCCACCAACGGGCCTTCCACTTCGACGTGCAGGGATGATTCACGCATGACCTGGGCCATGCCCGCGATCTCTTCGGGGGTCTCTCCCTTCATTCGGAGGGCGGTCACGAGGGAGCCGATCTGGGCTTCTGTGGCCTCACCGGCCATGATCTGTCTCATGGCGTCGGCAGCCGTCTCCTGCGTCAGCGAGCAGCCTGAAACGAGTTTGTCGATTGCTTCCTGAATCACTGCCTTACCCCTCCATTCTTCAATCGCCGTAGATGATCTTCTCGGGCCTGATGTCGTTCAGGCGTGATCGACATTTTTCTTTCACTGATCGAGGAAGTTTCTCAGCAGGTCCTTGCCCACTTTGGTCATGATCGACTCCGGGTGGAACTGTATGCCCTCGATCGGCAGCGTCTTGTGTCTCACTCCCATGATAACACCCTTATCCGTCCACGCCGTCACTTTAAGGTCGGACGGGACGTCATCAGGGTGGATTGCGAGCGAGTGGTACCGGATCGCCTCGAACGGGTTTGGCAGCCCGGCGAACACGCCTTCACCGTCGTGGTGGATCATGGAAGTCTTGCCGTGCATGATCTCTCCGGCATAGCCAACCGTGCCGCCGAAGGAGTACCCGATGCACTGGTGACCGAGGCACACACCGAGCGTTGGGACGGTCTGGCCGAAGTGACGGACGACATCGTTGGAGATGCCCGCCTGCTCGGGCGTGCAGGGGCCGGGCGATATGACGATCTTGTCGGGGGCCATCGCGTCGATGTCCTCAATGGTCGTCTGGTCGTTGCGCTCGACGTGCACGTCCGCGCCAAGCTCGGAGAGGTACTGGTACAGGTTGTAGGTGAAGCTGTCGTAGTTGTCGATGAGAAGGATCATGGTCGGTCAGCCTCCCTGCTCCGCGCGCTCGATTGCCCGCAACACCGCGGAAGCCTTGTGAATGGTCTCCTCGTACTCGGTCTGGGGCACGCTGTCGAAGACAATGCCGCCGCCTGCCTGCACGTGCGCGACTCCGTCCTTGATGACCATCGTCCTGATGGTGATCGCCGTGTCCATGTTGCCGTTGAGGTCGAAGTAGCCGACCGCGCCGCCGTAGGGGCCGCGTCTGTCGGACTCCATCTCGGCGATGATCTCCATAGCGCGGATCTTCGGCGCGCCGGAGAGCGTTCCGGCGGGGAAGCACGAGCGCAGCGCGTCGTAGGCCGTCTTGTCTTCGCGGAGTTCGCCCTGGACGTAGGAGACGATGTGCATGACGTGGGAGTACCGCTCGACGATCATCAGCTCGGTGACGCCGACCGTGCCGGACTTGCAGACGCGACCGAGGTCGTTGCGACCGAGATCCACCAGCATGATGTGCTCGGCCCTCTCCTTCTCGTCGGCCAGCAGGTGACGCTCGTTCTCGTCGTCCTCTTCCTTCGTCTTGCCACGCGGCTTGGTCCCGGCTATGGGGCGCGTGGTTACGACTCCGTCGTGAACGCGGACGAGCTCCTCCGGCGAAGCGCCGACGATGTGAAAGTCGTCCAGTTCGAGGTAGTACATGTAGGGCGAGGGGTTGATCGCACGCAGCGCGCGGTAGATCGCCAGCGGGTGGGCCGTCGTAGGACGCGAGAACCGCTGCGAGGGGACGGTCTGAATGATGTCCCCGGCGTAGATGTACTCCTTGCACCGCTCGACGATGTGGTCATACTGCTCCCGCGTGAAGTTGGAGCTCACGGCGGAGCTCGTCGTTCCGTTCGTGGAGCGAGGCGGAGCCTGAAGCGGCGCGTCGAGCCGTGCAACGATCTCGTCGATTCGCTCGATAGCTTCCTTGTACGCGGTCTCCACGTCGCCGTCGAGGAATGCGTGGCTGACGACGCGGATGATTTGACGAACGTGGTCGAAGATGAGGAACGTGGTCGTCATCATGAATACCGACTCCGGCACGTCGACCGGGTCGTTCTCCGGCGTCGGGAGCCGCTCGAAGTACTTCACGGCATCGTAGGAGATGTAGCCGACCATGCCGCCGTTGAACGGCCCCAGATCGGGAATGTGCACCAGGTCGTAGGCGTCCATCGTCCGTTGGATGGGAACCAAGGGATCGACCGTCCCGTTCGGCTGGTCGGCGCCAGTCCTCACCACGCCGAGCGGCTCCGTTCCGATGAAGCTGTAGCGGGCGATGTGCTCACCGCCCTCCACGCTTTCGAGGAGGAACGAGTACGGCGGACGGGCAACCTTGATGTAGGCGGACACGGGGGTCTCCAGGTCGGCGCTGACCTCGCGGTAGACGGGCACCATGTTGCCCTGATCGACGAGGCTTTCGAGCTCTTCGAGGCTCGGGTAGTATGGGCCGCTCATGACCCACCTCCCGGCAGGACGAAGCCCATGCGCTCCTTCATTTCACGAAGCTTGGCGTTCGCCACCGCTCCGGCGCGACCGGCGCCGTCCGCGAGGATGCGGTCTAGCTCCGATACGTCGTCCATGATCTCATTGTACCGCTCGCGGATCGGTCGAAGCTCCTCGATGACCGCCTCGGCCACGGCGCTCTTCAGGTCGCCGTAGCCCCTCGCGCTCGCGAAGTCGGCCTCCACCTGCGCCGGCGGCTTGCCGGTGATGACCTGGTAGATGCCCAGCAGGTTGTTCACCCCGGCCTTGGCAGGGTCTTCCGAGAAGACGATCTCGTTCCCCGAATCGGTCACGGCGCGCTTGATCGTCCGCTCGATCTCCTTCGGCTCGTCGACCATCTTCACGAGGTGGCCGCGGATGTGCTCGTAGCTCTTGGACATCTTTCGCGTGGGGTCGTCGAACCCCATCACGCGAGCGCCGATCTCGGGGATCATCGGCTCAGGCAGGACGAAGGTCTCGCCGAACAGGTGATTGAAGCGCTGCGCTATGTCGCGGGAGAGCTCGACGTGCTGCTTCTGGTCCTCCCCTACCGGCACCTCGTCGGCGCTGTACAGGAGGATGTCGCAGGCCATCAGAACAGGGTACGCGAGCAGACCCGTCGAGATGCGCTCGCTGCTGTCTGAGCGTCCTGCCTTGTCCTTGTACTGTGTCATGCGTTCGAGCCAGCCGAGCGGCGTAACGCAGCCAGCCAGCCAGCACGCCTCGGCGTGAGCGGTCACGTGACTCTGGATGAAGATGGGACAGTGGTCGGGGTCGAGCCCGGACGCGATGTACAGGGCAGCCACCGCCCTCGTGCGATGCCTCAGCGCGTCCGGATCATGCGGTAGCGTGATGGCGTGCAGGTCGACGATGCAGAAGTAGTTCTCCTTCTCGTACTGCCGCTCGACCCACCGCTTGATCGCGCCGAGGTAGTTGCCGAGGTGCAGGTCGCCCGAGGGCTGTATGCCGCTCAGGACGCGCCGCTTCCGCGTCTCCGCGCTTGTGTCTTCGACGGTGAGCGTTTCGGTTTGCATGGTATTCGGAATGTCCTTTCGTTGTGATGCGTTTTGGCCGCGTACCAAAAGGTCCGCGTAGACCGCTCGTGGTGAGCCTGTCGAACCATGAGCGCCCTTCGACAAGCTCAGGGCGAACGGAGTGTTTCCTCCGTCACCACAACGATGCGCCAATGCGTCCCATCGGCTAATTCCTCCCGATCTTCAGTCTGCCCAATAAACAAAAAGACCCATCCCAATGGAGGGACGGGTCGAAATCCGTGGTGCCACCCTGCTTCGTCACCCGGCCTACGGGCCGGAAGACCTCTGTCAGACACGCTGGCTCAGAGTAGAGCCATGATGCCCCGGGCACTGGTAACGGTTGCCCTCTCCGTCCACGCCTACTTCCCCGTTACTGAGGGGGTTCGGATGGAGGCTCCCAGGTCCATTCGGTCTCTGCGTGCGCGCCGGCTCTCACCTAACCCGGTTCTCTGAGCGTCGCCGGAGACCTACTACTCCTGTTCGCTGCCTGTGTGTATTCGCTTAATCGCAGTATATAGGCGCTCCGCGGTGGGGGTCAAGGTATTTGGAGTTGTGGAGCGACCAAGGATGGGAGCTTCTAGCAGATTCATATTGGTACCTTAAAGCAAATGGGGCCGACTCTACAGCCTGGCCCCAAGCGCCGATCGCGAATGCTGATCCACTTGGCATCATTGTAACGTTTATGCTGGGATAAAGACAATTCCAACTGCTTGTTCCAATCTCCGCCACGCCATAAGATGATTCCGAACACTACTGAAAACGGCATCACCGTTGACCGACACCATCCGAAGATACCTAGCCTCGCCTTGGCCTGTTCTGCTACCAGTAGCCGGGCTGATTGGCCTCTCCGTATCGCTGTTTCCGTCGGCAGGGCGGGACGACGCGTATATCACCTACTGGGCGGCGCACACGCTGAGAGAGTTCGGCGAGATCGCCAACATCAACGGCGCGCACATCGAGCAGTCGACGAGCTTGCTCCACGTGCTGGTGCTGGGCGTGCTGTCATTCGTGACGAGGCTACCCGTTCCGGCGATTGGTCCGCCAATGTCGGTTGTCTTCGGGGTCGTAACGGTCATCTACGCCTACGAGTTCGCGCGGCTGTACGTGGGGCGATGGTACGCCATGGGCGCGGCGATGATCGTCGCGACGGCGGCGCCGTTCGTGTATTGGACGACGGGAGGCCTCGAAGGCACGATGACGGCCTTGGCCGCGACCGCGCTTGTGTACCATCTCACGCGCTACCTCGAACGACCGGGGTCTGGGAAACCTCCGGCCATGGTGTGGGTTGCCATGGGCGCGTTCCTCCTCGCGAGGCCGGAGTCAATCTTCGTGATTGCTTCGGTGCTCCTCGCAATGTTCGTGCTGCTTCGACTGCGCGGCATCACGGTGGCGGACGAGCGACTGGAGGACTACGCCCTGACGATTCGCAAGGTCATGTGGGCCGCGCTCGCCGCGGCAGTGCTGATGGCCGCTATCGTCGCGTTCAAGGCCCTCTACTTCGGTGACTGGCTGCCCCAGCCGGTCGCGGCAAAGCTGGGGGGCGATGCACTGCTCTCCTCCCTCGGCGACGGCACCGAGTACCTCCTCTCCGCACTCTTGCCCCCTCCCCTGTCGCTGCTGCCTTTCTTCTCCATCGCGGGGGCGGTCTACTTTGCGCGCAGGTTCGTGCGGGACGAGCCGGAGTTCATCGGCGGACTGATATTGACCCTCTACGCGGTGGCGTACATCGCCTTCATCTTCCTTGTCGGCGGCGACTGGATGGAGGGGTCGCGCTTCATCGTGCCAGTGATTCCGGCGCTGGCGGTGCTTGCGGTGGTCATCATCCCACATATCAAGCTGCGTGACCTGCAAGTGTACGCAATCGGCGGCATCATCGCGTTCCACGTCGTGGGGTCAGTGTGGTTCGCCAAGTTCGGTTCCGTCAGCACGCCGATATGGGACGTGTCGCGAGTAGAGCAGACCGACCTGCCCATTGAGCGGTACTCGTGGTTCGCGCGGCCCAACCGGACGCATCTACGAGACATGCCGGTGGTAGAGGAGCTTGGCTCGGTTATCGAGCGACTTCAGCCGGAGGTGGACGGCAAGCTGACCGTCATGAGCGGGCAGGCCGGGTTCGTTCCCTATCACGCGCTCGGCCCGCACTATGGGGACATTGAGTTCATCGACCGGCGTGGCGTCACGACGTCGCACTTCACCGACTGCGAGATTACCGCCGACGTCGAGCGCGACAGCACGGGGCTTCTCCGAGTGCTGCCGAGATACCTGGCCTTCGCGGACGACATCGAAAGACGGTGCGGCGTCCAGCGTCCCCACGTCATCTTCGAGCTCGACCTGCCGGAGCTGACCATCGAGGACATCGTGACGCACAACGGGTACGTGGTCGTGTACCGTCAGACAGGCAAGATACAGACAAGCGAGACGCTGCAAGGCATCGAAGTGCTGGCGCACGAGTTCATCGCCGTGCGGGAGGATTTTGCGAATGTCTTCGAAGGGCCACTACCCAAGGCGCGGGAATGGAGCGGCCCCTAGCGGGTGCGGGTATAATTGCCTCGCGATGAGCCTCATGGGTGCTCCGCGACCGAGACAAGAGTGGAGAGATGTACTGCGAAGCCTGCAACGCTGAGTTGCCTTTACAGAGCGCTTACTGCTCCAAGTGCGGAGCACGTGTAGCCGGCGGGGCGGCGCCGACCGAGCAGCGGCGACTCTACTCTCTTTGGCGAGTCAGCATTCTGACGCTTGTGAGTTCCGGTCTTTACTTCCCATACTGGATGTACGTTTCTTGGAAGCAGTTGACGACGGAATTACCAGAGAAGAGGTTCTATCCCGGATGTCACGCATTCAGTCAATTCGTGCCGATCTACAACGTCATCGTGCTCTTTCAGCACTTCCACACTATCAAAACGATACAGAAGCGGAAATGGACATCAAGTAGCATTAGCTTGGGTTTACTAGCCTTCGTCATCATCGTCGAATTCGGCATCGTGGCGATCGTTTACTTTATCGGAGGACTGATTTTAGCCCCCTTTTTGCTATTACTTACCATCCCCTATGTCGCAACAGGCATAGTTCTGTGGGGACAGGCAAATCTGAACAGCTATTGGGAGCGGGCCAATGCGCCGCCTGTGCGGTCCGCCGCCACAGGGCCTGGGGAGATTGTCATCGCCGCAACAGGGGCATCCGTCGTAGGAGGAATCGTCGTCCTGTTTACCATATACGCATTCCCATACGCATTCCCTGAGCCAACACCAGTCACCTCGGTATCTCAAGTGAGTTCCATCAGCCGGGTGATCGTGGGAGAAACAACACCGAGTCTCGGCACGATTTCCGATGCTTCCGAGGCCGACGGCTACTCATTCCTAGCAAGGGAGGGCTATGAGTACACGATAGAGGTTGGCCCGGCACCAGTGGACGAGATACTTGTGGAAGCCATGGTCATCCTATGGGAATCGAACGGGACAACGGTAATTCGCTCCGAGTCCGCAGAGATCTACGTCGAGTCGGAAGACACCCCTATTATGGTGAAGTGGACTGCGCCCTCGACCGCGACGAGGTACGTCACCGTCCAGGCCAGAGGATTTTACGTTGGTGCTTATACTATTAGGGTATACTTCTCGCGGCCTGAAGCCGAAGGAGAAGACACACCATGAAGATCGACCGACTCGACGTGTACTACGTGGAGATGCCGCTCATCTACCCGTGGCGGACGGCTTACGGGGAGGACTACGACATCCACAGCGTTCTCGTGAAGGCCCAGAGCGGCGAACACACGGCATGGTCGGAGTCGACGCCGTTCTTCGCGCCGACGTACCTGCCGGAGAGCGCCGGGTCGGTGTTCTATCACGTCACGGAGGTGTTTGGGCCGTTCGTCGTCGGACGGGAGTACGAGACCGCACAAGACCTGAACGACCGGCTGGCGGTGTTCAAGGGAAACTCGTTCGCCAAGGCTGCGGTCGAGATACTCTGGTGGACGCTGGAGAGCGCCACCACGGGAACTCCGGTACATCGGCTGCTCGGCGGGGAGACGCGGGAGGTTGCGGCGGGCGCGGACTTCGGCATTCAGGACTCGATAGACATGCTCCTGGGCAACATCCAGAAGGCGGTCGACACGGGATTCCCGCGCATCAAGCTCAAGACCGCCCCCGGCTGGGACCTCGACATGCTCAAGGCGGTCACGTCCACGTTTCCGCATACCACCTTCCACATCGACTGCAACTCCGGCTACACGCTGGACGACCTACCGTTCTTCAAGGCCATCGACGACATGGGGCTCGCATTCATCGAGCAGCCGCTACACTACGCGGACGTGCTCGACCACGCGGAGCTTGCCAAGCAGATCCAAACGCCTGTCTGCCTCGACGAGACCATCGTGAGCGTCAAGGCGGCCGAGCAGGCCGTCCAGGTCGGCGCGGCGCAGTACATCAACATCAAGCCGGGACGGATCGGGGGACTCAGCAACGCTCTCGCCGTCCATGACCTGTGCCGGGATGCAGGGGTGCCCGTTTGGATCGGCGGAATGCTGGAAAGCGCGCTCGGCGGAGCGCTGTGCGTGGAGGTGGCGACGTTGCCGAACTTCACCTATCCGGGCGACCTGTTCCCTTCATCGCGGTTCTACACCGAAGACCTGTCGGGGCCGCCGATGGAGCTCACCGAGCGCCTGACGTTCAAGCCGTTCACCGACGGCCTGCCGCAGCCCGACCCTGACAGGCTGGCGGCGCAGACGGTGCGATCCAAGACGATCTTGCCTGAATAGTCCGGCGGCGAAGGTCAGAGTCCACGGATATGAGTGAACGCGCGGGGGCTGAACATCCCAACATCCTCGTCCTGATGTCCGACCAGCACAGCAAGCGGCAGCTTGGCTGCTACGGTGACTCGCTGGTGCGGACGCCGAATCTCGACCGGCTGGCGTCGGAAGGGATGCTGTTCGAGAACGCCTATTGCCCGTCGCCGGTGTGTGTTCCGAGCCGGATGTCGTTCATGACGGGGCGAACGCCGACGGGCAACAGGGTGTGGACGAACCAGAACGTGCTTCACTCCGGCATTCCCACGTGGGCGCACGCGCTCGGGGTCGCGGGATATGAGACGGCCCTCATCGGCCGGATGCACTTCGTCGGGCCCGACCAGCGACACGGATTCGAGAAGCGTCCCCTTGGCGAGTACATGGCCGTTCACCCCGGCGCTCCCATGCAGGGCGAGCCGATATTTCAGGCCATTCCTCATGACACGACCTCGCAGCACCGCGTGAGCGTCGAGATGGCGGGCGTGGGACTCACGAGCTACAACGCCTTCGATGACATGGTGACCGACGCGCTCGTCGAGTACCTCGATGAGAAGGCCGTAGGTCGAGACCGTCCCTTTGCCGCCGTCGCGGGGTTCATGATGCCGCACTGTCCCTTCTTCGCCCCGGAGGAGCTGTTCGACTACTACTTCGACAAGGTCGAGGTTCCTATGCCGACGGAGGAGGAACTCGAAGCGCAGCCGCAGGCCGTCAAGGACATGAAGAAGCTCCGGCACATCGACGAGCCGCTCACCGAGCGCCAGATACGGGTGGCGCGTGCGGCGTACTACGGCATGTGTGAGCTATTCGACGCATCGGTCGGCAAGATTTTGGACGTGCTCGACGATACGGGGCTCGCGGAGGACACCCTCGTGGTGTACACGACCGATCATGGCGAGGCTGCGGGCGAACACGGGATGTGGTGGAAGAGCAGCTACTACGAGGAGTCGGTCGGGGTACCCCTGATCGCGCGACTGCCGGGCGTCGTTCCCGGCGGATCGAGGAATCCGGTCATCTGCAACACGTTCGACCTCGCGCCGACATTCACGGAAGCAGCCGGAGCGGGCGAGTTGCCCGGAATCGCGGGCCGTTCGCTGTGGACGGAGTTGCAGGGCCGGACCGACCAGACTCGAACCAATGAGACGTTCAGCGAGCTGCACGGAATGACGGGCGTGCCCGGTTTCGGAACCGACCCGCCCTCGCGGATGGTGCGCCAGGGGCCATGGAAGCTGTACTACTATCGCGGACACGACGCGCCGGCGCTGTACAACCTCGACGACGACCCCGGAGAACTCCGCGACCTGGGGTCCGATCCGGCGTACGCCGACGTGCGGGAGCGACTGATGGCCCGTCTGCTGGACGGCTGGGACCCCGACGAGGTGTACGAGCAGAGCACGGCAATGCTCCGCGAGATGGACATCATCAAGGAGTGGGGCGCGACGGTGAGGCCCACGCATGAAGACACCCTGCCCGTTCCACCCGGCACCGAGCATATCGAGCTGCGATAGAGGGGCGAGTCTTCTCCCCGTCTTGCTATACTGTGGTGAGAGTGAGTTCGCGCCGTGAAGGGGGAAGAAATGATCGACCGAGACCGCCTGGTGAAGACGTACTGCGACCTCGTGCAGATCGACAGTGAGTCCGGCAATGAGACGGCAAAGGCGGAGGAGATGACGCGCCGTCTGACCTCCCTCGGCTTCGAGGTCGAGACGGACGACTACGGCAACGTCATCGCGCACGAGGAGGGGGACGGCCCCTTCATGCTGTCGGGCCATCTCGACACGGTGTCCCCCGGCAACGGGATCAAGCCCATCGTGGACGGCGACCGCATCACCTCGGATGGCACCACCATCGGCGGCGGCGACGACAACGCGGGGTTGGCGATCATTCTCGAAACGCTCACCTCGATGCGGGAGGACGGGACGGCGTCCATTCCCGTCGAGGTCGTCCTGACACGGGAGGAGGAGCCAGGCCTCATCGGCGCGCACAAGCTTGATTTCTCCAAAGTACGGTCGAGGGAGTCGATCGTGTTCGACCGCGAGGGGCCGGTCAATCGCATCACGCTGGCCAGTCCGACGTATATCGCCTACGACTTCACCATCACGGGGCGGGCCGCTCACGCGGGAATCGAGCCGGAGAACGGCATCTCTGCCATCCGCGTCGCCTCGGAGATCATCACGCGGCTGCCACAGGGGCGGCTCGACGAGGAGACCACGTTCAGCATCGGGACCATCGAGGGCGGCTCGACGCGCAACACCGTGCCGGAGAGCGCGACTCTCACCGGCGAGTTCCGCACGCTGAACATGGAGACGCTCGACAACCTGCTGCTCGAAATACAGAACGTGCTGACTGACGTAAGCGCGGAGTACCCCGAAGCCTCCATCGAGAGCGACATCTACCCCAAGTTCAAGACGTTCCGCATCAAGGAGGAGCACGATACGACGCGGCGGGTGACGACCGCCCTCCGCGCCATCGGCCTGGAGCCGGACTTCCAGCTTTCGGGCGGCGGGAGCGACGCCAACGTCTTCTGGGCGAACGGCATCCCCGCCATCGTCTGCGGCATGGCCGACTACAACATGCACACGCTCCGCGAGTACGTCGTCATCTCCGAGCTCGTCCAGTGCGTGGAGTTCTGCCAAGAGCTTCTCAAGGCGTAGCGATGCTGGTCAACCTCGCCTACGGACGCACGGGCCTCGAGGTCGAATTCCCCGACGACCTCACAACGGTCATCGAGCCGACCTACGTTCCCGGCCTGCCAGACCAGGAGGGCGCGATCCGCAACGCGCTCAGAAATCCCCTGGGCGGAGGGCCGACTCTCCGGCGGCTGGTCAAGCTCGGCCAGTCGGTCGCCATCTCCGTCTGCGACGTGACGCGGCCCATGCCGTCGAGGACCGTGCTACCCGTACTGCTTCGAGAGCTAGGCCACGTTCCGAGCGACCAGGTGACCATCATGATCGCGACGGGGACGCACCGCCCGAACACACCGGAAGAGCTCGACGAGATGCTCGGCACCGATATTGCCCGGAGCTACCGGGTCGTGAACCACAGCGCGTTCGACTCCGAGACGCTGGAGTACGTCGGCGAGTCGGCGAGCGGCATTCCCGTGTGGCTGGACAAGGCGTGGCTAGAAGCGGACGTGCGGATCACGACGGGCTTCGTCGAACCGCACTTCTTCGCCGGATTCAGCGGCGGGCCGAAGATGGTCGCTCCGGGTCTGGCGGGCTTCGACACCATCATGCAGCTCCACAACGCGGAACGCATCGCGCACCCGATGGCGACGTGGGGTATCACACAAGGCAATCCCGTCCACGACGATGTGCGCGACATTGCCGCGATGACGGGCGTGGACTTCAGCGTGGACGTGACGATCAACCGCAACCGGAAGATCACCAGCGTCTACGCGGGCGACCTCTTCCAAGCCCACGAGGCCGCGTGCCGCTCTGCAAAGAGCTTAGCCATGCAGCAGGTCGACAGCCCGTTCGACGTGGTCGTGACGACCAACAGCGGGTATCCCCTCGACCAGAACCTGTACCAGGCCGTCAAAGGCATGTCGGCGGCGGCCCAGATCGTCAGTCAAGGCGGAACCATCGTCTGCGCCGCGGAGTGCAGCGACGGAATCCCCGATCACGGCCAGTACAAGAAGCTGCTCACGATGCGCGACTCACCCGAAGACCTCCTCGACATGATCCTCGCGGACGGCCACAACGTCCACGACCAGTGGCAGGTGCAGCTCCAGGCGCAGATACAGATGCGCGCGAGCGTGTTCCTGAAGTCGGGATACCTGTCGCCGGAGCAGGTCAGGGAGGCGCACCTGACGCCCATCGACAGCATCGAGGACACGGTGGCCGAGGCCCTGCGACAAAGCGGAAACGGCGCGCGCGTCTGCGTCCTCCCCGAAGGCCCGCAGACCATTCCGTACGTGGCGCGAGAGACGCTAACCGCGTAGACTGAAGGGCAAGCAGAGGGGGTTAACCGAAGATGCGAAATGAGTTCACTGCCATCATCGAGAAGGGTGACGGCTGGTACATAGCATATTGCCCTGAAATTCCCGGCGCGAACGGTCAGGGACGGACTAAGGAAGAAGCCATGCACAGCTTGGGAGAGGCGATTGCTCTCATCCTCGAAGACCGTCGAGAGGACGGATTGCGAGGTGTTCCGTCGGACGCGTTGCGGGAGACGATCACAATCTCGTGAAACGCGGCGACCTGCTACGCCACTTACGTCGCCACGGCTGTTATCTCAAGCGCGAAGGGCGAGCACATTCCCTGTGGTGGAATCCTTCGACCGGCGCGGTAGAGACCATTCCTCGACATAACGAAATCTCGAATCATCTAGCCCGAAAGATATGCCGAAGCTTGTCAGTACCTGACATCGGCAGCTAGACTCCCCATCGTTCGAAAACCGGGCTAACGTTGACCGGGGCGCGTGTCGTTGGGATAATTGAGGCGTGTCAGTGCCTGCCGAAGTGGCGGAATGGTAGACGCGGCGGTCTCAAAAACCGTTGGGAGTTATGTCCCGTGTGAGTTCGAATCTCACCTTCGGCACCACCACCCCTCAGTTATCCTCCAAGTTCTCATACGCCCCGAACGTGAACGTGAACAGCTCGAATCGGTCTGAGTTTGAGCTGAGTTGAAGCTCGTGCTGCTCGTACTCGGTCGTCCTGATGAGGCGGTACATCCTGGACTCGTCGACGTGTAGGTAGCTGTTTCCCGTGTCGTCGAACCGCACGTCGGTGTCGGCATCGTCCAGGGACAGGGGCATCCCGTCGAGGGTGATCCGCACCTGATACGGTGCGCCGCCGTCGTGTCCGAGGACGGCGTTGACGGTCTTGGCGTTGTATTTGATGGCGAGGTAGTCCTCGAAGGACTCGGTGGCGCGGGCATGGGTCAGGCTCTCCGGGCCGACGTGCCAGAGTCCCTGGATGTAGAGGCGCTGGTTCTCGCGCTCTGGGACGTCCTCGAAGTACACTTCCGTGTCAAGGCTCTCGTAGTATTGCTCGTAAAGTACCCAGGGCCTCGGCGGCGGGAAGCGATGGAACGGCAGGTTGTAGCGGTACCCGGCGTATATCTCCCGCGTCCGCGCAAGCTCACGGTCTCCGACGCGCCCCGCCCGGTCGATCTCCGGGTCGAGGTGGTAGTCCTCCGGCTCGAACGGAACTGAGGAGACGTCGACGCCCGCCTGTCCGAGCCAGTGGCGGATGGTCTGCTCCATAGCGACGTAGCCACCCTCCCCGACCTCGGCGTAACGGACGACGCCCTCGGCGTCAATAAGGTACTTCGCGGGCCACGCGGTGACGCCGAATGCGTCCCACGTCTCGGCGTCATTGTCCAGCGCCACGGGATAGTCGATGCCGAATCGCTCGACGGCCGCTCTCACGTTCTCGGAGTCCTTCTCGAAGTCGAACTCCGGGGTATGCACGCCGATGATGCGAAGACCGAGCGGCTCGTATTTCTCCTGCCATTCGAGGATGAACGGCAGGGTGCGAATGCAGTTGATGCACGAGTAGGTCCAGAAGTCGACGAGAATGATTTTCCCTTGCAGTGACGCGAGAGTAACGGGGTCCGAGCTTACCCACGACTTTATTCCCGTCAATTCAGGGGCGAGAGTCCCTTCAAGCGGATGGGTGGTGTTGAGCAGGTCGTCCTCGGTCACAACGTCGGTGGAGGCCGATACTGCGGGTCCTGCGCTCACTACTTCAGTAGGCGACGGCCTTGTTCGTTCGAGGGCAGCGGGTGTGATTGATGGTGTGGGAGATTCGTCTACGACGGCGGCGGTGGGAGACGGCACGGCGGGCATTGGATCGTCGCCGCACGCCGTTGCGATCACAACGAATAGCCAGGCCGCATGGACGACCAAGAGGGACACAGCGGGGGCTATTCTCGCCGGTTGTTTCGGGGGCATAGACATTACAACGAACCGAAGGACGCTATGGTATTCTTGGCGCTGCCCGACTAGGAGGCCGAATATACGGATACATACCTCGCAGCGGTACCGGTGGTGGGTAGTCGCGGCCATTGGGCTGGGCATCTTCGTGTCCGTGGCCGACCATGGCAGCGTAGCCGTCGCGCTTCCGAGTATAGCAAACGAGTTCGGCACCGACCTGCCGACCGTCCAGTGGGTGATGATCGCGTATGCCCTGACGATCAGCTCGCTGCTGCTGCCCATGGGACGCCTCTCGGACATAGTGGGGCGCAAGCGGCTGTACATCGTCGGGTTCGCGATCTTCCTCGTCTCCGCCCTGCTGTGCGCCGTCGCGGGCAACGTCGTCGCGCTGATCGCGTCGCGTGTGCTGATGGGGATCGGCGCTTCGATGACGCAGGCGACGGCAACGGCGATTCTCCTCTCTGCCTTCGACGAGAGCGAGCGCGGCAAGGCGCTCGGCCTTCAGCTAAGCGCGGTCGGCACCGGCGCGGTCGGCGGCCCGGCCATTGGCGGCTTCGTCGTGGAAGCCTTCGGATGGCGCGGCGTGTTCCTGCTCACCATAGCTCTCGCGGTGATAGCCATCATCGTGGCAATGGTCGTCCTGAACCGGAGGAGGACGGACGGAGCGCTCTCCGGGGACCGCTTCGACCTCGTCGGCGCCGTCACGTCCACGGCGGTTCTGATCGTGTTCCTCCTTGCCATGAGCAACGGCGCAGAGATGGGTTGGCGCGCTCCGCCCATCGTTGCGGGGTTCATTGTAGTCGTCGGGCTTGCCGGGTTCTTCACGTACTGGGAGCTGCGGAACCGGAGCCCGATGCTTGACGTGACGCTGTTCCGGCACCGCGTCTTCACTATTGGAGTCGTGGCGAGCGTGATCTCGTTCATGAGCATCTCATCGGTGCGGTTCCTGATGCCCTTCTACCTTCAATCGGTGCTCGGCTACTCGCCGGGCAAGGTTGGGCTGGTCCTGGTGCCTGCCGCGTTCGCCATGATCATCATGGGGCCGCTGGGCGGCAGGCTCTCCGACCGCTACGGCTGGACGCCGTTCAACGTGGGCGGGCTGCTCTTTACGGCGACCGGCCTCTTCATCCTTTCGCGGGCGACTGAGGTATCACCCGTCTGGCTGATCATCCTCGGCACCGTGACCCAGAGCATCGGGACGGGCACGTTCAACGCGCCCAACAACAGCTCGATTCTCAGCGTCGTCGAGCGGAGCAGGTACGGCGTGATGTCGGGATTCCTGAACCTCGTGCGGAACACGGCAAACATCACCGGCATCGCCGTCGCGACTACGATTGTCGTCACGGTCATGGGCACCCAAGGATTCGAGCCAAGCCTCGCCGCCGTATCGGAGTCGGGAGCCGAAGGGGTGCTCGGAGCGTTCACGTCGGGGATGAAGACCGCCTATCTCACGATGTCCGGGCTGGTGTTCGTGGGAGCCGCGCTCTCGGTGCTGAAGGGTGGCTGGGGAAAGACGGCGGACTTACCGGAAGGAACCGGTACCCATTCTGGGACGAGTAGAGCAGACTGAACAGTAGGTGGCTGAGTCGCGACGAGTGACGGACTTCAATTTCCAGGCCGTCAGGGTATGCGCACTTAACGATTTACTACTACCATCACACTATTGCAAGTACGACATGTCATAGGCGATGCGCAGGCTAACTGCTACCCTCAAGAGTCGCAAGTCTTTTGTCCAGAGCTTGGCTGGAGCGGCAAGGGCAGTTGCCGCCAGCAGATGGGCATCAATGAATCCAATGCCGCGGCCCATTAGGCGGCGCTTTTCTATGAGATAGAACACTTCGTCATGGGTTGCGGAAGGTATAGGTGGCAGCCCTTTGAGGAATTGCAGCAACTCGTCACGATCGCGCAAGTTGCCGCAGGCCAATTCACCGATGACCATGGGATGCCCCAAGACCTGATTCTCATTGAGAAGTGATACCAGATGCGGCTCCTCGACACGCAGATGATCCACCCAAACTGAGGTATCTACAAGAATCATGCCTGCTCGGTGCTTCTACGCGGTATGGACCGTAGCTGAGGCTCACTCCCACCGAGACTCGCGAGTCTACGAGCGCTCTCGCGTTCTATGAGGGCGCGCAGGCTTTCCTTAACTAGGGCCGTTCTTCCCTCGATCCCGGTGAGACGGCTTGCCTCTTTCAGCAGGTGGTCATCTATGTTGAGTGTGGTTCTCACTCTATCCTCCTTAAAGAATCGGCGATACGCATCACATTATATATCATTTGATGCTATTCGTGATGACTAGTGTACTTCAAGGCACTGCAATTGCGCAACCCCATGACAACCAAGGGGCTGTCTCAATGGTTGAAGATGCCAAGTGGTCACCCCACAGGCGGGCGATGATGGATCCACGGGCGGGCCTCCTCGAAGGCGGCGGAGGCGGAGAAGACCGTCGCCTCGGCTCCCCGGTCGCCGATGATGTGTAGGCCGATAGGAAGGCCGTCGGAGGAGAACCCGCACGGGATGCTTGCGGCGGTCGAGCCGATCATGTTGATGGGCATGGTGTAGGGCGTGTAACCCCAGAACCAATGGACGTCTTGCCCGTCGATCGTGGCCGGAGGCCCCCCGACGGGGAACGCTGGCGTCGCGAGGGTCGGCGTGAGAATGAGGTCGTACTCGTCGAATGCGTCGGCGAACTGCGACTTGAGCACGTCGACGTGTCCCAGCGAGTTGACGAACTCCGCCCCGGAGATGTTCTTGCCCGTTTCGAGGGACTCCAGCGCGTACCACGACAGCTTATCGCGATTTTCGTCGAAGACGCCGGCAACGCGGGCGTACATGATCGCCGTGAACAGGGGCCAGAAGTGCTCGAAGGGCGTGTCGAGCGCGAGATCGATCTCTTCGACCACGGCCCCCAGGTCCTCGAACGCCCTGGCAGCCTCGGCGGCTGTGTCTCGGACCTCCGGTTCAACGGCGGCGAACCCGAAGTCGGCACTCCAGCCGATCCGCATACCCTCGACGCCCCTAGACAGGGCGGCAACGTAGTCGTCGGGCTCGTCGCGTAGGGCGCCGGGATCGCGCGGGTCGCGTCCCGCGAGGACCTGGAGGAGCAGGGCCGAGTCGGCGACGGTGCGCGTCATGGGGCCGGGCTGGCTGAACAGGTTGGCGGCGGGGTCGGCTCCCGGGCCGAGGTAGTAGGATATCCTGCCCTGTGTCGGCTTGATGCCGTAGATGCCGCAGAATCCGGCGGGGATGCGTATCGACCCTCCGCCGTCGCTTCCGGTGGCCAGGGCGCAGAGGCCCGCTGCCACCGACGCGCCCGCGCCTCCGCTCGAACCACCGGTCGTCCGCTCGGTGTTCCAGGGGTTGCGGCAGTGGTCTCCGAGACGATTTTCCGTGTGGCCGAGGAGACCGTACTCGGGTGTGTTGGTCTTGCCGAGAATCACCGCGCCCGCCTTCTTGACTCGCTCGACGACGACCGAGTCGTATGCCGCGATACGGTCGGCGAAGATCAGCGAACCGCTCGTCGTCCTGATGCCCTCCGTCATTTCGAGATCCTTGATCGAAATCGGCAGACCGTGCAGCGGGCCGAGATCATCGCCTCGCGCTACGGCCCGGTCGGCCTCCTCGGCCATCTCCAAGGCGAGTTCGGAGGTGACCGTCAGGTAGGAGTTGAACTGCGAGTCGAGGGCGGCGATGCGGTCGAGATAGAGCTTCGTCATCTCGACGGACGAGACCTTCTTCTCGGCGATCATCGAGCGGATTTCGGTCGCGGGCAGGTAGGCGAGATCGGTGTCTGACATGGGGGCCTTTCGGTGGTGAGGTATGGCCGGGCGAGTGTAGCATCGGACTTTTGGGCAGTCAATGAACGGTCGCAATGGTATACTCGATTGAGAAACTTTCGACTCTAACGGCTAGGAGACCCTGAGATGAGCTTGAAGCAGGCGACGCCCGGACCGTGGACGCACAACGAGGGCAATCCCACCCGCATCATCGGGCCGGATGACGAGACGGTGGCAATGGTCTACGGTGGTGAGGTCGGGCTTGCAAAGCAGTTCGAGAACGCCGCGCTCATGGCTGCGACGCCATCGCTGTACTGCTATGTTGCCGAGCGTGCGTCAGGCGGGGACGGAGATGCCCAGCAAATCGTCGAGTCGTTGGAGGGAGAAAGCGCCATTTCCGGCCCCTGGAAGTACGACGACTTCAATCCCCGCCAGATCATCGACGCCGAGTCGACGACCATCGCATCGGTCTTCGGCAGGATGGGCGACGACGGGATCCAGCTGGCGAACGCGCGACTCATTGGAGCGGCACCCGTCATGCGGGACTACGTGCGGTCACAGTCGGAAGCGGGAGACGAAACCGCAACCGACTTGCTCCAAGCCACACAGCCGCAAGCTGCTCCTGCCTAGCTCTCCGGCGGGGGAGGCTCGTACAGGTCGGTTTCCGGATGGAAGTCCGTCCACGCGAACCAGAAGGAAATGATGTAAGGGTACGGTTCGAGTTGCGTTCCGCTCATCGGGCCGCTGACCGCCCGTCCCGACGCCTTGTCCCACATGGAACTCGACTCGGTATCGGTCATGGTCGTGTGGTCGACCGACTCGAACTCCAAGACCTTTCCGTTCACCTTGCGCCGGAAGATCGCCGTTCCCCCACCCTCTCGGTCTGCCGCGGCGACGATTGGCGTGCCCTCGAACTCGTGGTTGATGACCTCGACCTCGAGCAAATCGAGGTAGTCGTAGGCAATCTGACCTTGCTCGCCGGTCACGCCGAGGACGATGTCCTTCAGTCGGAGGCGGTCGTCGGAATGCTCTTCGCCGAGAATGCCTGCCCTGTGCTCGCGGTAGTACGTGAGGTAGTGGTCGTCAATCGGGTAGCTGGTGTGAGTGTCGAGAACCTTGGTATCGGGGTGAGCCTCGACCCAACTCCCGTAGTTGGTGAGCTGAGAGGGAATGATCTCCAATTCCGTGCCCTTGAACGGTCCGGCGATTGCCTTGCCGAGAAACTGACTCCACAGCGAGTCGGTCTCCCTGTCATACATCACGAGCGCGTTCATTATCAGCCGTCCCGACACGCCGAGGTTTATCGTCTGCTCTTCAAGTTCTCGGCCATAGACTATGGCCGTAAAGCAGAGCGGTCACCACGTGACCGCGATGGGCATGCCTCCCACGACGTCGTTGACGATCTCATGGCCGCTCAGGTAGGCCACGTTGTATGCGCGGTGTTGGTCGCCTATCGAGACACCGATGACCAGGTCCGTATCCCGGTACTGATTAGTTGCCTCTTCCGGCGTGAAGAAGTTTGGATCGAATATCGCCCGTATGGCGTCCTTGGAGAGGACTTTCTTCACTTCGTAGCGCTTGCCGTTCTCGACTATCGAAGTGACGGAGGATAGGTCGTAGTCGTCTCCCGATGGATCGCGGGTGTCTTGGGCATCGGACGAAGGCGCGGGCCGTACGGCGGGCGAAGCGGCAGGGCCGTCACCGTGAGCCGATTCGTCGGTTTCCTGGGAACCGCACCCAACAGCCAAGACGGCAAGTGTTCCGACGGCGAGTCGGACGATCACCCTTTTGAGGATTCGCGAGTCCACGAGAGAATTCTCCTTCATTCGATGCACGGTTGGGTGAGGACATTGTATCCCACACATCTTTTCCGGTTCCGACGGTTATAAGCGCTCAAAACACCTCCCGCAGTGCCGACCGGGCCGCGTGGTATCCGCACATGCCGTGAACGCCTCCGCCCGGCGGCGTGGAAGCGGAGCACATATACAGGCCCTCGACCGGCGTGGAGTACGGGTTCCGGCGAAGCATTGGGCGGGCAAACGTCTGCCGGAAGTCCTGAACGCCTCCGTTGATGTCGCCGCCGACATAATTCGCATTGTAGGCTTGCAACGCCGCCGGATTCATGATGTGCTTGGCCAGTATCCGGTCGCGGAAGCCCGGAGCAAAGCGTTCGATCTGCGCCTCGATGCGGTCGGTCGCGTCGAACGTCGAGCCGGGCGGGACATGGGTGTACGCCCATACCGTGTGCCTCCCATCCGGCGCGCGAGAGTCGTCGAAAAGGCTGGGCTGAGCAACGAGCAGGAACGGCCTCTCGGGGACTTTGCCCTCCCATACTGCCGCCTCCGCCTCGGCGATCTCCGCGAGCGTTCCCCCGACGTGAACCGTTCCACCCCACGCAGTCATGGGGTCCTTCCAGGGGATCGGCCCGTCGAGCGCGAAGTCGACCTTGTAGACGCCGACGCCATACCGGTACGACTCAAGACGCCGACGGTAACGACCACTCAGCCTATCACCCGCGATCTCCAGTAGTTGAGCGGGAGAGATATCGCAGAGAATCGCCCTGCTGTCGGGCAGTTCATCGAGGGACTCGATCCGCCGGTTCGTGACGATCTCCCCTCCAATCGACTCTAGGTATGATGCCAGCGCTTGCGCAATCGACTGCGCGCCGCCACGAGCGAACGGCCAGCCCGCGGCATGTCCTGCCATGCTGAGCACCAGCCCTATCGCGGCCGTGGAGGCTCCATCAAGTGGGAGCATTGAGTGCGCGCCGATCCCCGCGAACAGGGCGCGGGCCCTTTGGCCCTCAAACCTGCCCTGCGCCACCGACTCGACCGACCGGATTCCGGTAAGGCCAAAGCGCGCCATGGAAATGGGATGTGTGGGTATTCCCCGAAATGGAGACAGCAGGTATTCGACAGTACCATCCCAACCCGTAACCAATGGCCCCATGAGCCTGCGGTACGGCTCAGCGTCGGAATCCAGCCCATCGGCCGTTTCCGTTACCGAGCGATGCAGCACGGCGGTCGTTCCATCGTCAAAGGGATGGGACACGGGAGCGGTCGGATGGACCCATTCGAGGCCGTGTTCGGCGAGCGGGAGTGAGTTGAAGAACGGCGAGCCCGCGCCGAGGGGGTAAGCGGTCGAGCAAACGTCGTGTACGAAGCCCGGCAGAGTCAACTCGGCGGAGCGCATACCGCCGCCGACGCTATCCTTCGCCTCGACGACGAGGACGGACTTGCCCGCTTGCGCCAGTACGATGGCCGCCGACAGCCCGTTCGGTCCCGCTCCGATGACAACCGCGTCGTATGAGGTAGAGGACGGCATCTCACCTACAGCGTATTGCGAAGCGTGGTTGAATGGCAATTGCCGGAGTACAGGAGCCACGTAGTAGACACCATTGTGGGGCGGCGGCGCACTCGGGGAAGGCGGTGATGCAGCCGCGTTACGTTAGTGGTATGCTTGGGACCGGAGCGTGGTCGCGTTTGGTGTAAGGGGGAAGCCATGCAAAAGCCGCAAAAGCTAAAGAGCCGTCGCGACCGGGGAATGATAGTCGTGGGGGTTGTTATAGGCTTCCTGGTTCTCCTATTAGCCGCATTCTTTGGCATAGGCACAATTGGGCTATATATGGGCCCCGATGCACTAGGTGACAGCGCGCCCACGTGGTCGCCTGACGGTGCCAAGGTAGCCTTCTCCTCGGACGAAACGGGCGACTTGGACATCTACGTGATGAACGCCGACGGCGCCGAGCGAGTGAATCTCACGAACCGCGAAGCCATGGACATGGACCCCTCATGGTCGCCCAACGGTGAGTGGATCGCCTTTCTCAGCCGGACGCAGGGGAAGACCGACATTCACCGGGTAAAGCCGGACGGGTCCGGCCTCTCAAGCCTGACCACTTACCCCGCCCAACTGTACTCTCGACCCATCTGGTCGCCGGACGGCACAAAGATCGCCTTCACGTCCAACCGCGAGGCGGAACGCCCTCCCCAACTCGGACCTACGCCGGTCCCGTTCTTTGACGACGTGCCGGAATTCCCGGCAGCGGCCCCACGGCCGGAACTCTACGTGATGAATGCCGACGGCACCGGCCAGACGAGGCTTACGTTTAACCTATTCTTTGACGGAAATCCTACATGGTCACCGGACAGCCAGCGCATTGCTTTTCAGTCGCGGGGCGACGGAGACCACGAGATATATGTGATAAATGCGGACGGCTCCGGCCTCACGAAGATTACCGATAATGACTACGCCGACGTTTTTCCGGCCTGGTCACCGGATGGCCGCTATATCGCATTCTCGTCCAACCGCCCAAAGACCGAATTCGGGCAGGCACTTAGCGAAGCTGCAAGACGAGAGTCCGTCATACCTACCAGCGCACCCGTCGACTTTGACATCTACATTATGGAACCGGACGGGAACGGCATTTATAACTGGACACGGACAACCAGCTTGGGAGACTCCTCCCCTTCCTGGTCCCCGGACGGCACGTGGATTGCCTTCGAAGCCCGTCCATATAGCGCCTTCACGCAAAGAGGCGCGGCAAGAGACATCTATGTGATGCGGTTCGAGGGCGCAGACTTGACCAATATCACAAACGCCCAATCGAGAAACCAAGAGGGAAACCGCGGCCCAATAGTCTGGTCACCCGACGCCAGCCACATTGCCTTCGTCACCGCACGTTACGGCACTCCAAGAATTCAGGCGGTGCGATTAATTCCCTCGTCCTAGACCTCACCGGGAAATCGTTCGCGCTCACTCGTCCTTCGGCGCCGCTTCCAACCCCCACGCATGAGTTGGATACGTACCCTCGAACAAGGGAACATGACCGCTCCGCAACGGCGGCATCGGCAGTCGCCTAACATAATCAAGCGGCGGGAACAGCCTTTCCGCATCACCCAATCCGGTGCCCTTCTCTTGGATGAGCACCTTGAACCCGCCAAGACCATCAGGATCGACCAGGTCCCTCATCGCCATGGCATTGGCGCGAACTTCACGTGGCGACATATCCCGGTCTCGCAGCCGGTTGGCCCACACCTTCAGTCCCAGCCGGCTGAGATACTCCGCCTGCGTCATCAGGCAGAGCGGCTTCAGCCCGGCGAGGCGGCCCTCTTCGATTACGGTCGTGAAGTCGACGTGCGCGGTGATGTCCTGGCGGCCGATCCACTGATATGGGCTGGAGCCGGACGTATGCTTGTAGTACGTCTGAAGGGTGCCACGTGAACGTTTGGGCGAGTACAGTTCTTTCGACTCGTGCCCGTAGTCGATGGTGACGACGAATCCCCTCTCGATGGTCGCGGGCACCCGTCTTGCCCACTCACCGATTCGAAGGTTGATCTCGCCTCGCGTGCGATTAGGCAGCTCCAAGCCGAGCCTATCGAGTCGCTGGGCAAGCGCCGGCGTCGACGGCTCGCCGGGAACGGAGTGAAGCCGTCCGTCGGCGTCCACGTCGACAAAGAACTCGACGAGATTTCCATCCTTGATCTCGAAGCGGTGTACGGGGAAGGCGTCGATGAGCTCGTTGGACAGTACGCAGCCGACTACTCCTCGGGGGGCATTGTCGCTTGCCTTGTCCACCGTGAAGTAGCGCATCGCGCTAGCGAAAGCCGCCAGGTGTTGGCGCGCATAGTCGGTGATGTCGCGGACCATGAGACCGCTGCCGGCACCCATCTCAACGACGTGGAACGGGTCAGGACAGTCCAGAGCCTTCCACATGGTCTCTAGGTGGACGGCGATGAGAGCGCTGAAGGCGGGGTGGGCGGAAGGGCTGGTGTAGTAGTCTCTGTGGGCCTGGTCCTGCCGGTCGCGGGTGTAGTAACCGCCATAGGGGTGATAGAGCGCCACCTCCATGAATTCGGCAAACGTGATGGGGCCGTTCGACTCGATGCGCCTGCGAATCTCGGCCTCAGGGGTGCGCTTCATGTGACAACGGGTCTCCATCAAACCAAAAGGGACACCTCGCTGGGTGTCCCAAGGTTCGCCATCTATCGCGTCGCGGCCTAACCCGACTTTGCTGTTCCTGTTCCCGCTCGTGCCGCGCTTGCGTTCTTGGCGGCGTTCTTCTTCGCCCTGGAACCGTCCCGATCCCAGCCTGAAATCGGTACGGAATTCTTGAACTCTCCCTCAGCGCCGCAGTCCATGCACGTGCCCATGCTGGTGGGGCCGTTCGGACTTTCAATCATCCAGCGATGCGAACAATCGTCACCCGCTGCGGCTTGTTCCTGCTCCGGCACTGTGCACACTCCCTCCGTGCGCTCTAGGTCCCTACGTGCGGTCTTCAATAGGAACGTACTCTACGTCTTCGGGCCCACTGTACAGGAGCCGTGGACGGAGAAGATCTCTAACGGTCAATTGTTCCACGATATGAGCCGCCCATCCCGGCATCCGACCGATCGCAAACAACGGTACAAAGAGGTCCTCAGGGATTCCCAGCAGAGAATAGACCGCTCCAGACCACAGGTCGACGTTGGGATTCACTCCTGCGCGTTTTCTTCGCTGCATCGCCTTGGTCTGAGTGACCGCCTCAATGATGCTGTACCACTTGGTCTGTCCTTCCCGCTCGCCGAGTTCCTTCGCTCCGGCGCGAAGATGCTTCGCCCTTGGGTCTTCGTCCTTGTATACGGCGTGGCCGAAGCCCATGATTCGCTCACGGGCTTCGATCTTGGCGTTCACATACGTCTCGGCGTTTTCGACGCTCCCGATCTCCTCCGCCATTCTCATCGCGCCTTCGGCAGCGCCCCCGTGGAGCGGCCCCTTCAGCGTCGCAATCGCAACGGTTAGTGCGGCATAGAAATCGGCTCGCGTAGATGCCGCCACCCTTGCCGCGAAGGTCGAAGCGTTGGCTCCGTGCTCCGCATGGAGGACAAGGTCCTTGTCGATCAAACGAGCATCCAGCGGATCGGGCGCCCCTCCCTTAAGCATGTAGAGGAAGTTGGCCGCGTGATCAAGGTCATTATTCGGGGCGACCGGTTCACTGCCGTTGCGAAGGCGGTGGTGGGTAGTGACGATAGTTGGGAGGGCGGCTGTCATGCGTACTCCCTTGGTCAACGCACCCTCCGGGGTAACGTCCATCACATCCTCGTCGGAGAGCCCCATGACGGAAACGGCAGACCGCAGAACATCCATTGGGTGGGCGTCTTTGGTCAACTCAATGACTTGAAGAACTTCCTCCGGGAGGGCACGGGAAGCTTTGAGATCCGAGGAAAAGCAGTCGAGTTGCGAGGACGTCGGCAACGCCCCGTACAGGAGCAGATAGCTGGTCTCTTCAAAGGTGGAGTGTTCGGCCAGGTCGTCGACGTTGTAGCCCCGGTAGAGCAGCTTTCCGGGTTTCCCGACGATCAGGCTCGTCGTCGTGCGGTCGAAGTATACGTCGCGGAAACCCTTGTTCAGTTTCACTGGGGAGTCTTTGGCCATTGACGCCGGAACCTCCACAACGCGGCGCGGGAATCGCTTCGGATGCCGACACACCGCCTAAAACAATCATCGAGAATGCCCATTTCTAAGGGTCTGAAGTCGTTTCAAACGGCTCGGAAAGGGCTAGGGAATCGTAGCATCGAATGGCCCATAAGTCAAGGATTAGGGCGTCCACCAGCGTCAGCATTCAGGTGCTACAAAACACGATGAGCGCCTATACGAAGCGGCTCAGCGGATTAGGATTGAATCACTGGAATGCGCTTCCACATCAGGAAGCTCCCGCACGAGATCGTTCCTAAGCGGAAGGGATGCCTACCCTGTGGGCATCTCCGGTCGCGGGGCGCGCGTGCGGCGGCGCGCGACCTTGAGGCGGGCCTGTGAGCGTCGCACGGATGCGAGCGCCCGCTCCAAGTCCAGTGCGGAAGTGGCTGACTCGATTCGCTCCTCAGCGCGCTTGACAGCCTCTTCGGCGCGGGCCTCGTCGATCTCCTCGGCGCGCTCCGCCGTGTCGGCGAGGATGGTCGCCTTGTTGCCGATGACCTCGAGGAATCCGCCGCTGACGGCGATGTAGGTCTGCTCGTCCCCCTTGTCGACGCGGATCTCGCCCGGCTGCATGATGGTCAGCAAGGGCGCGTGGCTCGGCAGGATGCCGAGTTCTCCCACCAATCCGGGGGCGACGAGCACGTCTACCTCTTCGGAGTAGACGACCCGTTCGGCGGTTACTATTTCGAGTGTCAGCGGCATCTTTTGTCCTTGCTACTCCTCGGCCGCCATCCGCTCGCCCTGCTCACGGGCCTCGTCGATGGTGCCCACCATGTAGAAGGCCTGCTCCGGCAGATCGTCGTGCTGGCCAGCGAGAATCTCGGTGAAGCCGCGCACGGTCTCGCGTATGGGCACGTAGCGGCCCTCCTGTCCGGTGAACTGCTCCGCCACGAAGAAGGGCTGCGTGAGGAAGCGCTGGATCTTGCGCGCGCGGGTGACGGCCTGCCGGTCTTCCTCGGAGAGCTCCTCGACGCCGAGAATGGCGATGATGTCCTGGAGGTCGCGGTAGCGCTGGAGCACCTGCTGCACGCCGCGCGCGGCGTCGTAGTGTTCCTGACCCACGATCGCGGGTTCGAGAATGCGCGAGTTCGAGGAAAGCGGGTCGACCGCCGGGTAGAGGGCCTGCTCGGACAGCGCGCGGTCGAGAGAGATCACGGCGTCGAGGTGGCCGAACGTGGTCACGATGCCGGGGTCGGTGTAGTCGTCTGCGGGAACGTAGATGGCCTGGAAGGAGGTGATCGAGCCGCTGCCGCTCGACGTGATCCGCTCCTGGAGGTCGCCCATCTCAGTGCCGAGGGTCGGCTGGTATCCGACGGCGGACGGCATCCGTCCGAGCAGGGCCGATACCTCCATGCCCGCTAGGATGTAGCGGTAGATGTTGTCGATGAAGATCAGGACGTCCTGGCCGCGCTCCTCTTTGAAGTACTCCGCCATGGTCAGCCCGGTCAGGCCGACGCGGGCGCGAACGCCGGGCGGCTCATTCATCTGGCCGAATACTAGCATCGTGCTGCCGAGCACTCCCGACTCCTTCATCTCGCCCCAGAGGTCGTTCCCCTCGCGGGAGCGCTCGCCCACTCCGGCGAATACGGAGACTCCCTGGTGCTCCGCGCCGATGTTGCGGATGAGTTCCTGGATGATGACGGTCTTCCCCACTCCGGCGCCGCCATAGGCCCCGACCTTGCCGCCACGGGTGAACGGAGAGATGAGATCGAACACTTTAATGCCCGTTTCGAGCACGTCGACCGTCGTGGCCTGCTCGTCGAATGCGGGAGGCTTTCGGTGGATCGGCCAGTTATTCTCGGACTCGACCTCTTCCAGGTTGTCGAGGGTCTCGCCGAGCGCGTTGAACAGGCGACCGAGCGCGGGCTCGCCGACGGGCACCGTCACCGGCGCTCCGGTATCGACGGCCTCGGTGCCTCGCTGGAGGCCGTCCGTGCCTCCAAGGGCCAGGCAGCGCACCCAGTTGTTACCGACGTGCTGCTCGACCTCGAGCACCAAGCGCTCGCCGTTGAGGTCCGTGTGCAGCGCGTTGTAGATCGCCGGCATCTCCTCCGGCGGAAACTCAACGTCCACCACCGTACCGATCACCTGCGTAACCGTTCCTGTCGCCATGAAACCCTCCTGCGTATCACTCTCTACGCGATACGCAATGCTTTCTATTCTCTATGCTTCGACGGCCGCCGCGCCGCCCACGATGTCCAGCAACTCGGACGTGATCGACTCCTGGCGGGCCTTGTTCATTTCCAACGTGAGGTCGGCAACCATGTCGTTGGCGTTGTCGGTCGCGTTCCGCATCGCCACCATTCTGGCCGACTGCTCGCTCGCCACGCTCTCCAAGACCGCGTGGTACACCTGCATGTCAACGAAGCGCGGCAGCAGAGCGGCCATCACGGTGAGCGGGTCGGGCTCGTAGATGTAGCCGACCATGTCCTTGTACTCTAGCTCGGCGGGAACGACGGGCAGCAGCGGCTGGACGACCGGCCTCTGCGTGACCGTGCTCACGAAGTCGGCGTAGGCCAAGTACACGGCGTCCACGCGCTCTTCGCCGTAGTCGTCGTTCACGAGGGTGGCGATTGGGCGGACGTCTTCAAGCTCGGGCCGGTCGCCCAAGTCGCTGAAGACTGCCCGAACGTCCTGTCCCGTCCTCACGAGGAAGTCGCGGCCCTTCCGTCCCACCGCGACGACGCTCGTCTCAACGCCTTCCTTCTGCCGTTCCAAGATGAACTCGCCTACGACGCGGTTGATCCTGCTGTGGAGTCCGCCCGTGAGTCCGCGGTCCGGCGTTATGACGACGATCTCCGCCTTCTTGATCTCACGGCGGCGGAGCAGGGGATGGACGTACTCTTCGTCGTCTGGGGCGGGCTGGGCCGCAAGGTCGGCTAGGAGGCTGCGCATGTCCTCGGCGTACGGCCTGCTCTGAAGGGCCATCTCCTGGGCGCGGCGCATCTTCGAGGCCGCGATCATCGACATCGCCTTCGTTATCTTCGCCGTATTCTCGACGCTTCGGATGCGCCGCCTAAGCTGTCTTACACTAGGCATGATTCCCTACTGTCCTCGCCACCGTTTCAAGGAGTTCCGCAACATCTTCCGCCGTCCTTCCTGGCGTGTCATTGAACTCATCAATGTCACGTGACCACCCCCGCCGATCGAGTTCGTCCTCAACAGCCGATCGCCAATGCGGACCATCGCCGAGCACGACACGCCCGCTCGTCCTTGCATTTTCGTAAGCAACCGTCACTGCACCTTCGAGACAAAGCCGCTTAGCAGGAGACTTGACGTACACACCGATTTCGACGTCATCAGCAGTTCGCGCACGCGCACCCTGTGACAGGCCGCTACGCCGAATCAGCGTCGCCGCTTCCCTTAAGATGATGTCCGTTGTCGTCACTGTATCCATTTCAAACCACCAGACGCCACTCGGTTTTGAGTGCCTCAATCAGCATCTTCTGACGACGTTTTAGGACCCTTGGCGTCCACGACTCCTCGTTCACGACTTGAGTAGTCAGCGCAAAACCGGCGACGCCGTCCTTTTGGAAGTACTCCTTCTTCTTTCGGTCGAAATCGTAGTTCTGAGCACTGGCATTCTTGCTACGGGACAGCAGAACTAAGTTTGCCAGGCGATGTGTCCAGTCATCTCGTTCATCTTCATCAGGGAAGTTCTTGACCCACTCAGATCCGGGTTCCGGTGTTTGCGGAAGAACATGCTCGACCGTGATTATCTTATGGTCGTAGCTCACACTAGCATCTGCCAACACGCTGTCGAGTCTCAAGAGCAACGGACGTGCGAAGCGGGCTGCGGGGCGAGGTCGATACACCGGTTCATTCAGTAGCGACACAACACCGCGCTGTTCTTCTGGAGTAAGCTGGAGATGCTCAAATACCTCATCAAGCGCAGGCTCATCACGATTGGTGGCCTCAATGACCGGCCTGTATCGCACGATCCTCGGGTCCCGCCTTACTCCTGTGACGAACATCGCATAAGCGAGTCTATCTAGATCCTTTAATAGTGCCAATAGTGTTGTTGGGATGGCTTTGTACTTGTCGTAGAACCCCATCGCAACAGGAATCCAGTCGTCGTTGTCGATTCTCCTGAGGTGGATAAGCATGCGGTTGACATCTTCGGGATGCTCAGCACTCTCGTACGTGGCGTTGGTAACGACCCGGAACGCTTCAGCATAGCGAACCAGAGTTTCATCCACAAACTGAGTGCCGCTATATTCGACTAAGACGTTTTCCTTAAATGCTTTGGCCAACTCCCGGTGGAATCTGTTCCCCGTTTCGATCACGAAGATGTGACCGAATAGTTCTCTAAATTTTTCTCGCCCAAGCTCGTCTTCAATGTCTTCCCATCGCTTGTTGTACTCATCCGCAACTTTACTGGGTATTTCCCCAATCACATCCGATTTCAGGATATCGGTGGGGGTTAGATCGCGACCTCTGGCGTTGAGTACTGAGAATATTCGGTGAGCAGAATCGCGGTCATATGCTGAGACAACTACCAGATAGCACTGACCGATTACGAATTGCGACAGCGCGTCGCGCCTATCCTGACTTAACTTCGATAGTTCGGAGTACAGGAAATTGGTGTTATCAAAGATTAGTTTCTGACTATCAGATGTATGCTCTGGGCCGTTGTCAATAAAATTCGAGATTTTCGCGGGCGTCTGCACATTGTCGCGGAAGAAATCCTGATCTCGCTCTCTAATTTCCAGACGGAATCGATCCCGGCCGCCAGCGAACACATCCCGAGTCTCACGAACACGGCGGTCAAGGCTGGTTCGTTTATCGCCGTCATCGGTCAACTCACGCAGGGCGCAAAACAGCATCGTCAACGTCGTCAGTCGCTGTTGACCATCTATAACTTCATGTACCGACGAGTCCGGACGGGCAATCAGCACAATACTCCCGAGAAAGTATGGCTCGACGGTATTCTCCTCATCCATCGCGCCTAGAAGGTCGTTTAGGAGCTCTTCAGTCTCTTCAGGTGTCCATGAGTACGGTCGCTGGTACACCGGCATACGGAAGAGATAGTCGTTGTTGAACAACTTGCCAAGCACGACTTCTGTAGCTTCAAAAGTGTTCTTCTGTACCAACGCTACCCTCCTTTCCGTATCTGTTACGAAGATTGATGAGGTGATTTCAGGACAATTATGCCACTGGCCGATTCCACCGTTATCTAGTCGTCTTCGTCATCAGGTGCTCCCCAGCATTCCAAGTCGTGCAACTCAATCAGCCTGATTACTGCATATTGCAAGTCGGAAGTACCGACGCGTGAGACGAAACCAAGCAATTTATGATAGTAGGCGCAAGCTAAGCAACTGTCGCTGAACTGCATGAGGGTCTGCATCACTTCGGCGTTTTCAGGATCATTGGGATCCGCACGGTCGACCTGAGTGATGATGACGCTCTCCAGCGCGCTGAGTGTATGCGGGTCGCAGTCTTCCGGTCTATCAAAGATGGTTGTCTCCAAACTGCTGTTGAGATACTCCGCAACGTCGGTCGCGTGGTCACCGTGTACTGTGATTGTAGTTGACATGAGTTGGTTCCCTACCGCAGGGCCTGCTTAAGCAGTGTCAGCACCGACTCGGGGCCTTCGGCCTGCACCACTTTGATCTTCGGCTGTTTCTTCAGGACCTCGCCTCTCAACTCGGTCCGCTCCTTTTGCGTCATGTCCGCCATCAGAATGGCGTCGAACTCGGACGAGGCGGCGAGGTCGACGGCTATGTCGTCGTGCAGCGTCCCCGTCACCGAGTAGCCGCTGCCCTCAAGCGTGGCGGTCACGGTGTCCATGTCATCCGTGTTTCTTCCGACTACCAGAACTCTGCTCTGCCGCTGCATTTCGGCCTAGTACGGCACACTCTCCTTGAACTCCAGGATCGCCTTGTTGAGCGACTCGCCGGTCTCGTCCGAAACGTCCTTGTCACTTGCGATGCTACCGAGAATCTCCGGGTGGTTCGAAGTTATGAAATCGTGGAACGCAGCCTCGAATGCGATGACCTTGGATATCTCCACGTCGTCAAGGTGACCGTTGACGAGGGCGAAGAGGATGGTGACCTGCTGCTCCATTCGCAGCGGAACGCTCTGGTCCTGCTTGAGGACCTCGACGGCGCGCTGGCCTCGTTCGAGCTGCCTCCTCGTCGCAGCGTCGAGGTCGGAGGTTCCGAACTGCGCGAAGGTGGCGAGTTCTCGGTACTGCGCCAACTCCAAGCGCATTCGGCCGGCCACACCCTTCATGCCTCTAGTCTGCGCGCTTCCGCCGACGCGGGACACCGAGAGGCCCGCGTTTACGGCGGGGCGGATGCCCGACGCGAAGAGCTCCGGCTCCAGGTAGATCTGACCGTCCGTGATGGAGATGACGTTGGTCGGAACGTATGCCGACACGTCACCCGCCAGCGTCTCGATGATCGGCAGGGCCGTAAGAGAACCGCCGCCGAGGTCTTGCGATACGCGGGCGGCGCGTTCCAGAAGCCTGCTGTGCAGGAAGAACACGTCGCCGGGGTAGGCCTCGCGTCCGGGAGGACGCCTGAGCAAGAGGGACATCTGGCGATAGGCCCACGCATGCTTCGACAGGTCGTCGTACATGATGAGGGCGTCCTGCCCCTTGTACATGAAGTACTCGCCCATGGCACAGCCGGTGTACGGCGCGAGGTACTGGAGCGGCGCGGGATCGGAGGCGTTGGCCGCCACGATGATGGAGTACTCCATCGCGCCGTGCTGCTCCAATATCGCCTGCAGCTGCGCGACCTTGCCGACCTTCTGGCCGATGGCGACGTAGATGCAGATCAGGTCGCCGCCCTTCTGGTTGATGATCGTATCGGTGCAGATTGCGGTCTTGCCGGTGGAGCGGTCGCCGATGATGAGCTCGCGTTGCCCGCGACCGATCGGCACCATGGCGTCGATCGCCTTGACGCCGGTCTGCATGGGGACGTTCACCGGCTCGCGGGACGCCACGTCCGGGGCGAGGAACTCGACAGCCCTCGTCTCGGTCGTGCGGATCGGCCCCTTGCCGTCGATAGGTCTGCCGATGCCGTCAACGACGCGGCCGAGCAGTGCTTCGCCCACGGGCACCTCGGCGACGCGACCGGTGCCGCGCACCTCGCTGCCCTCCTTGACCGCGAGCGGATCGCCCATGATGACCGACCCCACGCTGTCCTCTTCAAGGTTCAACGCCATTCCGATGACGCCGCCCTCGAACTCAAGGAGCTCGTTCGCTCCGACACCGGAGAGGCCGTGGACACGGGCGATGCCGTCTCCCACCTCTACGACGGTGCCAACGTCGACCATGGTGAGTTCCTGGCCGAACTCCTCGATCTGACGCTTGATTACGGACGCTATGTCCTGTCCTCGTACTGCCATATAACCCTCCGGCTATTGCGCATTGCCGAATCGCTGCAATACGCGCTGCGTTCTACGAAATTTGTTCCACTACCTGCCGGTGCATATTCCTCAGTTTGCTGCGTACGCTCCCGTCGATGACACGGTCGTTCAGTCGCGCGACGATGCCACCAATAAGCTCCGGCTCAACATAGGTGCGCAGGCTGACCTCGCTCCCAACAATGCCGGTCAGGAGCCGGGACACTTCATTCTGTTGAGCATCGTCCAACGGCACGGCGGTCGTGACGTCGGCCCACTCGATGCCCCGGTGGCTGTCGACCGTTGCGGTGAACTGCTCCAGGATGGCGGGGATCAAGAGCGTCATGTTTTTCGTCGCGAGAAGGCGGAGCAGGTTGGCCGGCAACGTGCCGACCGAGTCGCCGAGCAACTGCTGAATGGTCTCCAGCTTCCTGGCTTCCGGCACCTGTGGCGCGTCCAAGAACGCGGCAACCTCTTTGTCGTCGAGGAGATCGGCCAGCGTCTGCAGGTCGTCGACCCACACGTCGAGGCTGTCGTGCTCCAGAGCAATCTGGAACACGGCCTGTGCGTACCTTCTTGCCGACGGATATCGTGGCATAGTCTCTCGTTTACTTCGTTACGCTCTCGGGGAGAACGTCCCCGCCACTCCTAAAGCGGAGTGCGGATAAGGTCTACCCTTTTCCAATCGTCCCGCTCTCTTCGAGCACCCTGTCGATGATGTCGCGGTGGTCCGACTCGCTGAGCGAACGCTCCACCACGCGTTCGGCGGCGCTGATGGCGAGTCCGGCGAACTCCCGTCGCAGGTCCTCGATGGCCGCGTCACGTTCACGCTGGATGTCGGCCTCGGCCTTCGCGCGTTCGGCGGCGATCTCGTCCCTGGCCTTCGCCATCTCCTCGTCGCGGAACCGCGCGGCAACGTCGCGGGCCTGCGCGATCATCTGCTGGCCCTCCTCGCGCGCCTTCCTTATGTCTTCCTGCATCTGCTCCTGGCTGGCGGCGGCCTGCTCTTTCGCGCTCTCAGCCGCTTCGAGGCTCTCTTTGATCTTGGCCGAGCGCTCGTCTATGACTTTGAGCAGCGGCTTGTAGAGCAGCTTGCTGAGTAGGAACAGCAGGACGAGAAAGCCAACGATCTGCGCAATGAGCTGCGGCAGGTGTAATCCTAGGGCTTCCATGCTCTCTCCTTGACGCGAAGGCTACCGGCCCTTCTCAGGCCGGACCTCAACGTCGGTTCACCTAGTGGGCGTGATTACGCTACGAAAATCAGCAGGGCCGCGACGACGAGCGCGTAGATCGCGATCGCTTCCGCGAACACGATTGCGAGAATCATGTTGGCGCGGATGCCGTCCCCGGCCTCGGGATTCCGACCGAGGGCCTCCATCGCCTTGCCGGCCAGCATTCCGATTCCCAGTCCGGGCCCAATAGCTCCGACTCCCATCGCTATCGCAGCCGCCAAGGTCTTGATGTCTCCTTCAATCATCCTGATCTCCTTCTCAAGGTTCTTGTTTCGGTTGGTTGCCTGGTATTAGTGGTGCTCGCCGTCATGCGCGACGACCGCCATCGACGCGAACACGAGGGTCAGTACCGAGAAAACGATGGCCTGCATGAATCCCACGAAAAGCTCCAGGCCGAGGAACGGAATGAGTCCGATCACCGGCAGGAGGAACGCCATGATGATGAGCAGCATCTCGCCCGCGAAGATGTTGCCGAACAGCCTGAAGGTGAAACTGACGATCCGCGCGAGCTCGCCGATGATCTCCAGGAGACCTACGATCAGCATGATCGGTCCCTGTTTGAAGTTGATGAACTTGCCTATGTGTCCGAATATCCCCAGGGTGCTCAGACCCCACCAGTGGATCGCGACCATCGCTATGAGAGCGAGGGCCAACGGCGTGTTGATGTCGGTGTTGGCGCTCCTGAGGTACGGAATCAGGAGTCCGGGCGTCTGGCTCTTCTTGTCGAACCCTTCGTCGTCCTTGTACTCCTCGGCCGAGATGTGGTTGTCGACCGAGCCGGGAGGTAGCATTACCAGCCCTCCCGTACCCTCGAAGACCTGAAGCTCCACGTGGGCCTCGATGTCGGCGCGGTCTACGTTTTCTCCGGCCCTCTCGGCCTTCACCTCTGCGTGGTGGACCACCTTCTTCGGAGACTCGACCCATCCGATCGTGCCAAAACCGGGCAGGATGCCAATCCAGTTGTTGACGATGATGAACAGGAAGATAGTCATCACCAGCGGGAAGAACCGGCGGGCGTGCTCTCCGGCGATGCTCTCGCCGATGCCAAGGAAGAACTCGAAGACCATCTCGATCATCCCCTGCAACCTGCCGGGGACGGTCGAGACCTTGCGCGATACGATTATCGAAACGACGACGAGCAAAATAATAGCCGCCCATGAGGCGACCATTGTGTTCGTTATGGTAATGTCCCGAATGAAGGCGGTATCTGTCTCCACCAGGGGATTGGGGATGACCGGCTCGGCGGGAAGCTGGATGTGCGCCATGGGAGCGCCGAGGAAGCCGAGACCGAATGCGTTTCCGACGGCGCCTCCGGCAATGGATATGACGAGCGCAATAACTACGATTAGGAGAATCGCTCTGGTCACGCTCTCGTCAATCTCCTCCGTCTACTCACCGTCTGCCGAGAACAGCGGCGCGAGCATCCAAAACATGCCCGCTCCTGCAATCGCTATTCCCAGCACAAGGCCGATTAGCAAAAATAACGGGCTGGCACCCAGCTTGTCGTCCAGCCAGACACCACCCCACACTCCGCCTACGATGCAGATTGCGACGTACCAGCCGACACCCAGTAACCGGGCAACCAACCGCATCGCACAGCCTCAGAACAGTACCCTTTCGGGCGACTGGATTCTAACATAGGGAAAATCTGAGTGTCAACGAAATTCGGAGCAGCGCACCTGTTCAGCCTCCGTGAGTCGAAGGAGAAAGTGATGAGCTTAATTCTCCGTCGCCGCGCTCCGCGCCAGCGCCAAAGGACCGCTCGAATCAGGCCTCGCAGGCTGTTCCGCCCGGCCTTGCTTCCACATCATTCGCGCGGCGAAGGTGCCGGTGACCAGTCCGGCGAGGTGTCCCTCCCACGAGACCCCGGGCGTGAACGGCAGCACTCCCAAAAGGATCCCGCCGCAAGTCACGGCCACCAGCAAGGCGATGAGCACCGAACCCAAGTTGGGAGTGTACCAGACCATCGCGATGAGATAGCCGAAGTAGCCGAAGATCAAGCCGCTGGCGCCAATGTGCGTTGCGTCCCGTCCAACCAGCCACAACACCGTGCCTCCGACCAACGTAATGAACACCGTTGCCGCCAAGAATTTCCGCCCGCCATGAATCGCCACCAGCCCGCCCAGAAAGGCTGCGGGCAGCGTGTTCACGAGGAGATGATCGAAGTTGGCATGGATAAACGGCATCAGCGGAATGCCGATCAGTCCGTCGATGGTGCGGGGAACGACGCCGAACTCGTTCAACCGGTAGTCGAACAGGATGTTAAATAAGCTCACGCCCCACATAACGGCCAAGAACAGAGCAACGGATGTCAATGTCGCCTTCACGTATTCGCGCTTCCTGAGCCGATGCGTTCGGAATCATCATACCGCTACGGTTTGTTTAATGCCAGTAATGCCGGTTCATCATCGGAACCAATCATACCGCAGACCGAGCGACCTGTCCTGAAGCGGCAAATCCACCCGCGTTCCACCGTTGGCCGCTGATACCTTCAGGGCGATTTCAACTTCGAGCGCGATTGCCGCGCGTCGCCCAGAGTTCTTGGGCTCGTCAAGCCTGCCCTCCATACAGTCTATCAGGTCGGCCAGTCCGCACACCGCGTTGTACCCCCCCTCGAACTGGGGCGCAGGCCATGGTATCTCCACACGCCGCGCACCGGCCCCGGTGTCCACGTCCTGCCACAGTCTCCACTGAGAGCCGGAATTGCTGTCCAGCACTATCTCGCCGGACGTGCCGGACACGCGAACGAGGCCCGCGCCCTTTCTGAAATGCACGACGGCTTCGCCACGTGTCTGAGCAAGCCCTTGACCAAGAAACTCGTCGCTTCCGCTATCGTGCCGCTCTCGGTCACCCACGCCCACGACCCACAGAGGCATTTCGTCTACAAAGTACATCCAGTGCGGCTTCTGCGACGCGGGAGCTTCTGCCTCGATGGACACAACGTCGCCGATTGCGCCGCTGCCGATAAGTTCCTTCGCTCGCCCGTAGGAGGGATGGTTTGCAGGTGTCGCGCCTGCGACGAGGGGCACGCTAGCGGCGGCGCAGGCGATGACCATGCGGTCGACCTCACGGAGCGTGTGCGCGACCGGCTTCTCGATAGCTATGGCCTTCGCGCCGCACTCGACGGCAAGACACGTCAGATCGGCTCGTCCCTTGACGTTGGTGGCGACGGCGACGATGTCGAGCGACTCATTGCGCAGCATCTCCGAGGCGTCGGTGTAGAGGGTATCGACATCGTACCGATCTCCAAAGGCGTTGAGTCGCTGTGGGTCGCGCTCGGCTCCGGCCACGAGTTCGACGTCGGGACGGTCATGGAAGACCTCGGCCCAGGTGTGCGGTATGTTCGCCCCGCCGACGTTTTGGTGATAGTGAAACTCGCGGTGAACGTCAAGTTCAGGTGTTGGACGGTCAACGTCGTCGACGGAGTATGTTCCCCGCTCGTAGACAACGGCGATGTCGGCGAGCATCCCCATCCAGCCGAGACCGATGACGCCGGCCCGATATTTTTGTATAGGGCGATTTTGTCCTGAAGTGATGAGCTCTGAGTCCAATCGGGGCATTGAGAACCTAGTAACCGGCTAGCCCGAAGAGACGCCGAATTCTGCGGCGAAGGAATCGTACAGGCCCTGGATTCCCGCCTCCTTGGCGTCGCCGTCATGGGCGACGACGCGAATCGCGAGGTCGAGCATCTCGCCCCGCTTGATGTATCGGTGAGACATGCGATGGGGATTGATTCGTACCGACCCGTAGTCGACGAGGTACCAGGGGACGTTTCCGACCGACGGGAATTGGAACATGGCTACACCGGCCATCCGCCCCTGCTCGTCCTTGCCTGAGTAGTCCACCCAGTCGGCAAGCTGCCAGCGAATTTCCTTTTCCCCCACCCGGCCTCCCGACGCGGTGAGCTTCCCGCCAACCTTGTCCCCATTCCTGTCGACTACGCGGAGGTGGTCTGCGACCCGGATGGTGAAATACCCGTGTCGGCACGGGCCTATGCGGAGGTCCCAGTCCGTGGGACGCACTTGGCTCCGCACGTCGATGATGTTTGCGACGTCGCCGGGACGCACGTCGATGATGCGTATCTCATCGGCGAGAACACGCCGATAGGCTCCTACACCCCACTCCTCCGGGCCTTGCCACTGGAGCCTCTGCGTGATCTCCAGATGGTCCTCCGCCCGCTCGGTGCGCTCGTCTACGACGCTGCTGATGATGCGACCGGCGTCGCGCCCCTGAAACGGCCAGTCCCAGTACATGTTGAGGGGTGACTGCTCGACCGGACCTTCCGGGCTTTGCAGGTAGGTGTAGAAGCGGTCGGTGCCGACGGTGACCGACTGGTGCCAAGGGTGATCACTGGCGGAGCGTTCCGTGGTGACCTGTACGCCCGCGGGACTGACTACCGGGAAGACGTAGGAACGATATGCCGACTGGGACAGGCCCGCAACGAGACGGCCTTTCCAGCCTACCTTCAGTAGTCTCGTGGCCTCGTCTTCCCAGCGTTCAGGGATGACATACGGAGCTTCTTCAGCAGTGAAGTATCTCATTACTATGGTCCCCTAAGACTCTCAAAACAAACGCCATCGCGGGAACCTCCTCTCGGAGACCCCGCGATGGACTATGGACGCCGATATTGTCTTACGGCCTGATGGTCTCGCCGGAGGCAAAGACCGCCTTGCTGGTGTAGCGTCGCGAGCGGTTGCCCGGGTTATGGTAGTTGTCCATGCCGTCCTCGAAGGCGTTGACCATGTTGTAGAGGCCGTGCTCGTACCTGATCTGCCTCTCGGGGACGTTTCTGAAGTTGTTCCGCTTGACGATGAGACCGCGGCTGAAGCCCGTGAAGGCAATCGTACCAAGCTGGTACTTCTCAAGAGCGACCACCCTGCTCATCGCCTGCCCGAGCTCGACCTTCCGAGGATCGAGGTCGGAAAGCTGCGCTCCTTCCGTCCAGCTATCGAGCAGGAACTTGATGTTACCTGTCGCATCCGCGGGCCAGGTGCCTTCAGGCGCCGTTGGCAACCAGTCCGGATCGGGCCCGGTAGGGGCCATGCCTTCCTGGCCACCGCTAGTCAGGTACTGCCCGATCAACGGCCCCTGTGGCTCACCGGAGCGATAGGGGGCGACAGGATTGCCACGTGCCCATAGGTTGGAACTGCCGTTGACGTTTGAGATCCCGAGGTACTGCTGGTTCTGCCTGATGAGACCCCAGTGACCACCGTCTTCCTTCCAGTTGAGTTTGATGCCGATCTTCGCGAAGTCCGACTCCAACAGCTCAGTTACCGGCACCCGAAGGCCGGGCACGCCGGTATACAAGGCGAGGTTTCCGCTGCCGTCCAGCCTATTCCTGAAGCCGTCACCATCCGTGTCAACGAGTCCCAGCCCATCCAGGATCTGGTTGGCCCTGGTGATGTCCTGCGGGATGGCGTCTATCGTCTCGAAGCGCTTGCCCGGGTAGTGGGGCGAGGTCTCGTGGACGACATAGTTCTGGGCATACCCCACTCCCGAGAAGACGATGTCATTGATCGCATCGCGGTCGATGGCCAGAGACAGGGCAATCCGGAAGTCTTGCGTCCTAAGCCACCTGCCGAGTTCCTTGTCTTCGTTCCAGGTCTGGTTGAAGAAGAGCGAGTGATCGCCACCGGAAAGGTCGGGCCAATGGTAGATGCTGTAGTCCCCCCTCTCCATGTTCGTGATGAACAGAGGGATTCCGCTCATCTGGCGGGAAAGGGTGTCGGCATCCAGGTCGGATTCGCCCTGCATGGCGCGCAGGATTGCAACGTCCACGCTCTCCATCTTGAAGTTGATGATGCCGTCCACGTAGGGAAGCTGGTTTCCATCGGGATCGACGCCGAAGTAGAAGTGGTTGCGTACCATGGACGACTGGTCACTGAGGAAGTATTCCATCTTCCACGCGCCGGCGGAGGGTTGGCCGTTCTCAATGCAGTTGTCACCGCAGTTCGTCCAGGACACCCTATTTTGGAAGAGTTTCGTCCAGTCTTCGAACTCGCCATCCGCTACCATCTTCGCAAGGGCAGCAGAGTCAGCGTACTTCTCATGGAACTGCTTAGCGTACTCGTCCGAGGTGTACCAGCACCAGCCCGAACCGCAGGACACGGGACCGCGCGCGCTCGTCGTTCCCGCGAAGAACGTGTAGTTCGGGGAATCGAACGTGAAGCTGAACGTGTAATCGTCGATCACCGAGAACTTCGCGCCCTCCCCGGTAACGGGGTCTCGCGCACGGCTGTAGGGAATGTCAGGACCGAGACCATTGCCGGATAGTCCCGCCGCCTGGGAGGCAGCGTTGTTGTAGTAGTTGATGTCCTCCCACGTGAAGCGGAAGTCCTCCGAGGTGAGGTCGGAGCCGCCCGACCATTTGCCGCCCCGTCGGAGGTGGAACGTGTACACTCTCCCATCCTCGGAATGATCCATTCCCTTTGCCACGCGCTCGACGTAGCTTGCGCCGTCCGCGTTCAGTTGTAACGGATGTCCGTTGGCGTACTGCTGCAGGTAGCGCTGGTTGTGCCTCGTTGCTCGCCACGTCCCTCCATAGGTGCCGATCTCGTTCGGCGGCGGGACTACGTGCACGTCCTCGGGCACCGGCAGACGCTCCATCAATGGAGGCAGCAGGCCCTGCTTGACAAGCTCCGCCGACATCGGAGACTCCTGGAACGTCGTGGGCTTCGGGCCGGGCCATCGGTAGTCGAAGTACCCGCCGACGCCGAGCGGCTTGCCGAACGGCTGCACCGGCTCAGGCACCGCCATCGCCGCCTCAGCCGCGGCCTTCTCCGCGGCCTCTTGCGCCGCCTTGGCCGCCATTGCCGCTTCCTCGACCGCGCTCTGGGTCTGCGCCAGCGACGCGTCCACTGCGGCTTCTGTCGCCTGTAGCGATGCGTCGACTATCGCCTGCACCTGGGCCGCCGTAAGTTGGTCCGCGGCCGCATCCTGGATGGACTTGGCGACGAGGTCTTGCAGGTCGCCCCGCGTGACCGCTCCAGCCTGCATAGCGGAAACTGCCGCCTGCACCATCCGACTAATCTCGGCTCCGCTAACCCCCTCGGGCACCGACGCGGCAACGGACTGCTGTATAAGGGCCTGCATCTGTGCCATATCGATCTGGGCGGGCTCCGGCGCCGGAATGTCCCGAATCGCCTGGTCGACGATCCGCTGCACGTCTGACGCAGAGAGTTGGCCCGCCGAAGCCGCATTCACCGCCGCCTCGACTTCCGCCCTCGTGATGCCCGCAGGCTGGGCGGACAAGGCGTCCGATACGGCTTTCTGGATATCGCCGGCCGCACTGGCCCCCTGGGCGTTAACGGTGTCCTGGATTATCTTCGCCACGTCCGGCGTAGGCGCGGCTTCTTCGCTGCTGCCGCATGCGATCGAAATGATCAGCCCCGCCGCCGCGACAATCAGCGCAATAGAACCTAACTTCAACAGACTGTACTTCATGAATTCTCCCTCCTTCACGATTCAGCCTCTCAAGGCCTCATAAAGCATTTCGCTTAGCACTCCGATTGTTCGTTTGGAGATTCGAGAGGATCGCCTTCAATCGTCCGTTGTGAAATGTAAGAACCTGCCTATGCCGTCTTGTTCCTCATCGAGGTTTCGATGGTTGCTCAAACCGGGTTCCCAAAGAGGTGATAACAACAGCAACACTTTGGGGAGTTTATCTACGAAATTCGTAAGGCATTTTTACTGGTTCAGGATTTCAATTAGGCTTATACCCAAACTCTCAAGATTCAGGAACGTCGAAGGTGCAAGGGGTTTATCACACCAGTTTCCGTAAGTCAACCAAGATCCGCTTCTCGCGCCGTTCGGGCGTGCAACGACCCGCAAAGCTGCGGAACGAGGGTTGTCGCCTTCGTCAGCGCTAGTAAGGCAGCTGAGTTTCCGGGTTCTCCCGCAGGTAGTGCGCTTGGCGGACGCCGAAGTTCTCTTGAAGCTGGATCGAATGACCACCGTCCACGACCAGAGGATGGCCCGTGATGAACGACGCCTCGTCCGAGCACAGGAACAGTACGGCATTGGCGATGTCCTCGGCGCGCCCCACATCTCGGAGCGGATACTGGTTCTTGAAGAACTCGAGGCCGGATGGGTTGTCCTTCCACATGTGTTCCCGAAGGCGCTCGGTGAGCATGTGGCCGGGAAGCACCGCGTTGACGCGAATTCCGTCCGGGCCGTACTCCGTTGCCATCTGTCTGGTTGCCCCAATCACGGCGTGCTTTGCCGTCTCGTAGACCAAGACACCGGGAGCGCCGAACATGCCGTGGACGGACGAGGTGTTCACTATGCTCCCGCCTCCGGCCTTCCTCATCTCCGGCACGGCGTACTTTACGGCGAGGAAGATGGCCTTGAGCAGCACGGCCATCTGGGAATCCCAGTCTTCCTCCGACACCTCCACGGCGCCGCCGCTGCCCGCCGTCAGCACGTCGAAGGCGTTGCTGAACAGGATGTCCAAGCGCCCCCACTTCTCCACCGCCCGCTCGACCATCATCCTGATGTCGGAATGCTTGCTCACGTCCACCCTGACCGCGTCCGACTCGTTGCCTGCCGCCCGTATTCTCTCCGCGTTCTTCTCGGCCATCCCCTCGTCTATGTCGGCAATGAGTACCTTTGCGCCCTCCTCGGCGAGCCGCCTCGCAGTGGCCCCACCGATACCCTGAGCGCCTCCCGTAACGATAGCCACCTTGCCGTCAAGCCTGCCCATGGGCGCCTCCAATTGCTCGCTTTTCCGGCCAATTGTACCGATAACCGAGCGACTCCGATAGGGCGCGATTGACCGGCTATCGCGGGACGGTATATATTGCGCCACAGCCAACCGAGGAGGGCGAAGATGCGGGGCAAGGTGGCCATCGTGACCGGCGGCGCCGGCGGGATCGGATCCGCGGTAAGCCGTGCATTCGCCGATGCGGATGTCGGCGTGGCGGTTGCCGACGTGGATGCAGCCAGGGCCGGCGATACTGCCGACGCCATCTCTTCCCGGGACGGCAGCGCGATCGGCGTCGAAGTCGAGGTCACTTGCGAAGACTCCGTCGAAGCGGCGGTGCGGCGAACGGTCGATCACTTCGGGCGAGTCGACTTTCTCGTCCACTGCGCCGGAAACAACATCAGGGCGCCCGTGCTGGAACTGTCCGCGGAGGACTGGAGCAGGGCTCTCAATACGCACCTGACCGGCGCGTTCCTGTTCAGCAAAGCGGTCGGCAAACGGCTGGTGGAACAGGGCGAGGGAGGTCGCGTAGTCTTCATGTCGTCGGTCGCCGCGAGGGCCCCGGTGCCCGAGCGCGGAGCATACACTCCGGCCAAGGCGGGCCTGATCGGACTCGCGGGTGTGCTATCCCTTGAGTGGGCGGAGTATGGCATCAACGTCAACGCCGTCTGTCCCGGCATGGTGCTCACTCCCATGACCGAGATGGTCTACACGCGCGAGCCGACCCTACAGGCACAGCGGCTGAAGAGGATGCCCGCCGGGAGAGAGGCCTACCCCGAGGAAGTGGCAGACTTGGTGATCTTCCTCTGTAGCGAGAAATCGGCGCACATCAGCGGAACTGCCATCCCAATCGACGGGGCATTCCTCAACAACGGCTTTATGTTGGAGCGCGAATAAACAGGAGCGCAAGCGCAGTCCATAACGGTTCAGGACCTATTCCTTACTTCTCTCGGAGGAGCCATGAGTCTTCTGAATAACGACACGCAGGTATCCGTTTTTGTGGAAGGACTGGACCACCCGGAGGGCATAGCCTGGGGGCTTGACGGCTACGCCTACGCGGGAGGCGAGGCCGGACAGGTCTACAGGATCGACGTTGAAAGGCAGGAGGTCGTCCAGTTCGCCGACACCGGCGGCTTTGTGCTCGGCATGGCCCTCGACGCGGACCACAACATCTACGCCTGCGACGCCGGCAACAAGGCTGTCATGAAGATAACGAAGGGCGGCGCGGTCTCAACCTACTCGACCGGCGCCGATGACGAGCCGTTCCGCGTACCGAACTACCCCGCTTTCGATGCCGACGGCAACCTGTACGTGTGCGACTCGGGCGACTGGCATGAAGACAACGGCATTATCTACCGCATTCGACCGGGAGGCGAGGCGGAGGTATGGGACAGGCGTCCGAAGGAGTTTCCCAATGGACTCTGCATGGGCCCGGACGTGGACGAAATCTACGTCGCCATGAGCGTCAATCCGCCCCGTGTTGATCGGATAACCATCGAGGCCGACGGCAGCCCCGGTCAGCACGAGACCGTAGCCGAGTTCCCGAAGACCGTCCCCGACGGCGTCGCCTTCGACACCGACCGCAACCTCTACGTGTCGATGTACCGACCCGACGTGATCTACCGTCGAATGCCCGACGGCCAAATCGACATCCTCGCCGAGGACTTCGAGGGTACGCTAATCGCGGCTCCCACCAACATCGCCTTCTGCGGGCGAGACCGGGACATGCTTCTCGGCGCAAACATCGGCAGATGGCACATCACCCAGTACGACGTAGGCGCAACGGGACTCCCACTGCACTACCCGACCCTCGGCTAGACTCTAATGTCCTGTCTTAGAGATTCACTGAATAAATCGGCTCGTGAAAATCCCCTCTCCCGTTCGTGGGAGAGAGCCTGCCTCGTACTCGATACGGGGGCTAGGGTGAGGGTGATGGCTCGACACTATATCCGACTGACAGGTCCCCCTCGACAGGCCTTTTGAACGAGAGCATGTGTTGTTGGCCTGTCGCAGACCACCTGAACTTGCCATTACGACCGGAAGCGTCGACCTCCTGATAGTTTAGATCCGGAGTTGCGCCTTCCGAAAACGAGAATAGCGTCGCGAATACTGCTGACCGCTCCCCGTTGATACTGAAATTCGCACTGGTCGTCGGTTCGAACACACCGCCCTTCTCCGACCACCAGCCGAGCAAGTCGGGATGTTCCTGTCCGAAGACGGGAGCGCTCGGCTCCGCAGAGGGAAGCAACGAGATAACCGTGAGGCCGGTATCAAGCGACTCACCCGAAACGTGCAGCATTCCATCACCGCGTTCGACGGTGAGATCCGGCGCGAAGTGAAACCACTGGCGATAGTCGTGGTCTTCTTGAGCGTCGTCCCAAAGCCGGTCGTAGACGAAGAGCCACTTCCCCGGATTCAATACCAAAAGCCGGGAATGGCTGATCGACTCGAACTGAGGCGCCTTCGTCTCGACGAACATCAGACCATCGGCAGTTTCGCCCCAGCGTTCGATTGCAGAACCGTAGGGAGGCGACTGCCTGCGGTCATAGCTCATCCCGTCAATCTCGACCGTGTTATGGCTCCGGGTCGATTCGACATAGATTCTCCTCGGGTCCGAATACCAGAATCCCTGGTTCCAAAGATCCGAGCCGGTCTCGGTCCTCCCCAGGTATCCGTAGCGGCCCGCGTCAATGAGAATCTCGGTTCCGCGGTCATACCAGATGAACGAAAGGTCGTCGGCCTGCTTGTGGGTGCGTGAGTGAAACCCCGCCTGCTGTGCCAAATAGGAGGCCTTATCGAAGTCTGTGGCATCCGGCCACCCGGATCGGAGCACGGCCAGCCCGGACTCGGGGAATATCCCCATCCGCTGAGAAGTTACACTCCCCTCGCGTCCACCGGAGAGGGCGTAGCGAAGGAGCGGCGACTGGGAATCCTTGATTGTCCCCTTACTAAGGTCGCGGTAGTCGGTATCGCCCAGATTAGCCAATCTCCTATTGGGAAGAATCATCCAGGCTAGTACGTCCTCAGACTCCTCTATGCGTACCGCTAGTGACGGAAATTCGTTGGCCAGTCCCAGCGGCGCAATTGCAGCGACGACCTTAACGACGTTTCGGTGATAGTCAGGCGAGTGTTCGAGGTGGACGTCCTCTGAACTAAACTGTTGATCGACAAAGTATTCGAGACGGCCCATCGCTTGCTGTCGGAACTGTGCGATGGGCATGAACCCGGCAAACCTTGTGGATGCTGCGAATTGACCCGAGGCTTGATACAAGCCGTGGTTGGTCTCGAAGGCGATATTGTCGTCGTTTGACAGATAGTCGAAGTGGTCGAGTAATGACCCCCAAAGTTGGCGAACCAGCGCTGGCGTTATAGACGAATCCCGACAGGCTGCATCCAGCATGTAAGCAATACGATACACTCGCAGACCAACAGCCATGTCGTACCAGCCAAAATCTTCCACCCCTGAGTTAATCTCAGAGGACGAGTATGGGTTTTTTTCGATCCAATCGTCGGCTAGCGCCACACTGAAGGTAAGATACCGGGGTTCTGAAGATTGCGTGTGAGCTGCGAGAACCGAATTCACGGGACGCCATTCGTTGAGAGCGAAATTCCACGAGCGATCAACTGAGATGAGATGTTCCCAGTCAATCGGCGGTTCCAGCCGAAACGTCGGCCTGTCTCGATGCGTCCAACCACTCTCGATGAATTCGTCTGCCCTTTGAGTAGATGCGTAGATTGGCTCATACGGCGCTAAATCCTTCCTCGTCAGAACCTCACAGACGGCATCCGGCTCAAGGGGCCGTAGCTCCGCCTGCCAATCTGAAAAGGGGACAATCGTTGGCGAGGCGGTAACCGCCGGCTTCGTAGGAATCGGAGCGCCCGCAGGAACGGCGGGAGTCGGTGAACCGGACTCTCCACACGCCAGGACAGACAGGGCGATGAGCGCCCACATAACCAGCAGACTAATGCGACTGAGCATGATTCGTGCTAACGGAACCGTACTTGAGAGTGATACCTTAACTCTACGCTAAAGACGGCTGCGATTTCGCGGCAATGACGGGAAATGTCAACACTCCCTAGGGACAAACATCAAGCCCCAGAGCCGCCATGTCATTGTCCGTCACCGCCGTCAGGCCCGTCGGTACGCATCCCGTCAACCTGTTGCCGCTTAGCCGCCAGCGCACGAGGTTGTCGAGTCCGCCGAGCTCTGCCGGGATATCACCACTCAGGTTGTTCTTGTTGAGCCAGAGGTGGTTAAGGGCAGCTAGCTTGCCCAACTCGCCCGGAATCTCGCCATCCAGTTGATTTACATGGAGATACAGCCGCTTGAGGTTGTCAAGATCGCCCAACTCCCTCGGTATGCCTCCGGTCAATTCGTTGCCGTACAGGGACAGCCACGCCAGTTTGGTCATACCGGCCAGTCCCTCCGGTATCCCGCCGCTCAAGCCGTTGCGATGGAGGAGCAGGTGAGTAAGGCTGGTCATCCTGCCCAACTCCGATGGGATCTCACCGCTCAAACTATTGTGATTGAGGTACAGCCGTTTCAGGTTCGAGAGATCGGCAAGTTCGGTCGGTATGCCTCCGGTCAAGTAGTTGCCATAGAGTGACAGCCACTCCAAGTTGGAGAGCTTGCCCAGCCCTGCGGGTATCTCTCCTGTCAGCCGGTTACGGTGGAGGAACAGCCCCCATACACGCGCCGGCGTTCCGGCTAAAGTAATGCCGTCCCACTCCGCGATGGGGAGATCAGGGGCCCAGTTCAACGAGCTGGTCCCCGCCAACGTGTCCCTGATCGTGAGCAGCGTCTCACAGTCGGAGATAAGCCCGGTGTTGGTCGAGTCGACCAACACGCCACTCGTGACACATTCGCTCGGCTCCGTCGATCGAGTGCTCAGACCTTCCAAGGGAACAACGCAGAACGGCAAACCGAGGTCGTCAAAGTCATTGCTTTCAACGTCCCGCAATCCTCCCGGCACGCAGCCCGCCAGCCGATTCTCCCGGAGAGATAGCCGCTTGAGCCTGTCAAGGCCGCCCAATGACTCGGGTATCGACCCGGTCAATCCGTTTTCTCCAAGCAGCAGCTGTTCCAAGTTGGTGAGAGCGCCGAGCTCGTGCGGTATCGGGCCTGTGAATTCGTTGTCCCAAATTGAAATCACTTCCAGACCGGCAAGATCGCCCAGCCAGTTCGGCAACGTCCCGGTCAACCTGTTCCTCGACAGTTGCAGCACTTCCAGCTTAGCAAGCCCGCTCAACTCATCCGGTATCGGTCCGGTCAATTGGCTGTCAAAGAGGCGCAGTTCACGCAGTTCGGCGAGGTTGCCCAACTCGGCAGGTATCGACCCGGAAATCGGATTCCGCGAAAGCAAGAGCGCTTCCAGGTTGACGAGGTTGCCCAGCGATGCCGGTAACGGACCGTACAGCCGGTTTCCCCAAAGCGATAGTTCTTCCAAGTTTGCTAGGTCACCCAGCCAAGCAGGTATGGGGCCGCTCAACTCATTCCTTCGAAGCACCAAGCGTTTCAGGCTGTCGAGCCTACTCAATTCGGCAGGCAGCGTGCCCGTTAACTTCGCGGTGGGCAGGTTCAATCCCGTGACACGTCGCGGCGTTCCACCCACTGTGACACCCCGCCAGTCTGCAATCGGAATACTTGACGACCAGTTCAACGCCGCCCTCCCCGCGAGGGCGTCCCGGGCCGCCAGGAGTGCGTTGCAGTCGAACACCAGTCTCCGGTTGTTGACCGGATCGGCCACCGCGCCCCCGATCCCACATGCGCCGGACGTTTCCTGTGTCGGCGTTCCGCTGAGAGTGATTGACCAGGGGCCGGCTCCTACCCGATTGACGGCACGCATCTGTACGTCGTACCGAACGCCGCTGACAAACGAGGTTATGACGTACTCCAGGCTTCCCCCGGTTTCTACATCCCACACGTCTTTCACAACGGTCCAGTTGGAGCCCACCGTTTCGTCGGCAGCCGTCTGAATGTACCGCATGTCATAGGAAGTGACCGGCGAGCTTCCGATACTTTCAGGAGCGGCCCAGGCTGCCGTGAGGATTCCAAAGTCGGGCGTGACCGAGTTCAGTGTGAGAGCGCTGGGCGGGCTTTCATGTCCATAGACCTTCAGTGACCATGACCGAAGCATCCCGTCCTGGTGTGGGAAGTGGTCGGTGAGCCGCAACTTCCACGTGCCGTTGGGGTCCTCTCCCAAGTGTCTCGCCGATCCGAAGCGGATTTCACCGTCCAAGCCCACGTAGAAGGTTTTCTCCACACCGTTTACTACCTCGGTGTAATGGCGCGTATTGAAGGGAACGGCCAGTTTGGAGATGGCCCCAGAAGGGGTCTCCAGTTCAATCTCCATATCCCTGAACGACGCGTGCGAGAAGTCCGCTTTGATTTCGACGAACTCGGTGAACCCGATTCCGGTGCTGAGAGGAAGTTCCGTGATGACCGTCTCAAGTCCGCCCGAACTTGGCCCGGGAATCGTAGTGGCCGACGTGGATGAGGCGCTGGCACTTTTCAAGGGCGGGACCGTTGTCCATCCCCTGGCCAAATCAACGGCCGCCTTCGCGTCGACGACTCCGAAACCGTACTCATGGTTGAAGTGATAGCGGTCCTCGCGGGAGGAGGATCTGTACTTGCGCGCTCCGTCTTGCCAACCGGGATTTCGGACGTCGTTCTTCCGGGCGGAGGCGGCGAGAATCAGCTTCACGTCCCGCCACGTCAGGTCGGGGTTTGCGCTTCGTATCAGAGCGGCCACGCCCGTGACTATGGGAGTTGATGCGGAAGTCCCACCGAAGTCCTCATAGTAGCGGTCGGAGTTTTCGGTTGTGAGGATACCGCGGTGAATGCCCGATTGATCGTTTGATGGAGCGCACACCCACAGATTCGCGCCCTTCTCCGAGAAAGCGCTTCTCGTGTCGTGGTCATTCACCGCGCATACGGCGGTCACGCCGTAGAAGTTGGCAAACTCGTCAAGGTTTGAATCGTCTCCATGTCCTGCGGCGTTCAGAATACTTCCCCCCGCGAGAGTCCCATCGGGATTTAGCTGATGGCCCGCGCCACCATTCCCACCTGCAAAGACATAGAAGACCCCCTTGCCACCGTAGCCGTCCGTGATTCCGGTCTCTATCGCCAATTCCCAGAACGCGTTGGCGCGGCCCAGCCACGGCCCATCACGAGGGCCCCAACCGTTGTTGGACACCGCCGTTACATCCCGGTTTCGGGTCATGGCGTCCACTCCGTTCAAGTCCGTAGTGTCAGCGAGGAAGTTGTACCCGTAGACGGTGGCCCTTGGGGCAACGCCACGTACCCCGACGTCGTTGTCACGTGCCGCGATGAGGCCGGTCGCGTGCGTACCGTTGTGCTCGAAAGGGGTATATATATCCTTGTTGCCGGTATAGTCGTGATTTCGAGACGCATCGACGTTGTCCTTCAAGTCCTCGTGGGCGTAGTACATTCCGTCGTCGACCACGGCGACGTTGACGCCTTCCCCTTTGATGCCTTCCTCCCAGACGGACTCTACGTTGATATCCGTCTCGTTGGAACTGTCGAGGTGCCACTGGCACGCGTACAGAGAGTCGTCGATGAGAGGGGCGTTCAACTGACTTGTTTTGGCTTCGCACTCGTCGATGAAGTCGGTGTACCTCACATCCTCGTATGCGTGGATGGTGTAGGGTGCCGGGTGCCTGGCGACGCCCGTTTGAGTGAGAATTTTGACGTAAAAGGCGCCGGGGCCAAAGTCGTCCCTAAGGAAGAACCCATATCGAGGTAAGCCAAAAACTTGGTCGGGATGGGGATAGAGATTAGTGGTGATCTCAGCGCTCGCGGAATCGAGCACAACTACGTCGACCGGGACGGAATCAACACTTGCGGCATAGATCACCAAATCTTTGGGCTCGGTGAACTCAAGCCGGAAGTAGTCCGCGTCGCCAGCCGTGCCGATCGTGCCGGGTGTAGGGGAATCCAGGCTCAGGCGCGTTGCAGTGTCGATGGTGCTGCCCGGATCGGTTACTGCCTCGGTGTAGAGAGTGTAATCCCCGGTGAATTGTCCTCTGTAGCTGGAGACTTCAACGTAATAGAGACCCTTTGGGAGACTCGCCCGGAGATGAAAGTTGGTCCACCTGCCAATGATGAAGCTGTCGTCGTTACGCACGAGCCAGTTGCCGTTGCCGTCAAGTAATCTCCCAACGGTATCGAGGTCGCCAGTTGTGTATATCCATACGTCGGTGGTCCCGGACTCTTCCGTCAGATCCAACCTGAACACATCCTCGTCGTTGGCCGGGTCGATACGTCCTTCTATCGAAGATCGGAAAGGCAGGTCCGACGCGGTGGCAATTGTGTCTCCGTGATCATCCGACGTTTGTCCCCCTACACCACTCGTATTCGGCGCCATGCAGAATACGACCGAGACCGCTAGAACGAACGCCCTCAACGCCCACGGCAATGAGGAAGGACGCTGTCCCAACGCGAGGCTCATGGCAACTCTTGGGGGCTACGAATCAAGCCAGCCGGAAGCCTTCGCCGTTGCCACCAGAGTGGCCTTCTGCTCTTCCGAAGCCGGCGGGAAGGGAGGCCGCGGGTCACCGCACTCCACTCCAAATCGAGCTTCGCACAGGGTCTTGAATCCGGCCGGAAACGGAATGGTGCGACTAAGCGTCACGAACTCGGTGGCGCGCCTCTGAGCGGTCAGCGCGGCCCCTCCGTCCCCCGCGCGATGAGCGTTCCAGATGTCCACCCAAAGCTCCGGCACGATGCACAGAGGGCCGTCGATGCATCCGACCGCTCCGACAGCCAGGGCGGGAGCCATTAGCAGCGAACTGCCGATGAAACAGTCGAGCCCCATCTCGACATATGCGGCGACGTTGTGGAACTCCGTTGAAGAGTGCTTCAGTCCCCTCAACTGCGGAACCTTGTCCTGAATCTTCGCCATCAGGTCGGGGTCGATATCGACCCCGGTGGCGTGCGGGAGATTGTAGGCAAACAGCGGCAGACCGGCAGCCTCCCCTACGACGCGATAGTACTCTACGATAGCGTCGTCTTCCACACCGTAGAAGAATGGAGGAACGGCGCAGATCGCCTCGACCCCCGCCTTGGCGGCGTGCTCGGCCTGACGCGCCGCCTGCGCGGTCGTCGCCGCGCCGACGTGCATGATGTTCTTGACGCGACCGCCGTTCTGGTCCGCGGCGATCTCAGCGATGCGGTTGTTCTCAGCTTCCGTGAGGTAGACGCTCTCGCCTGTGCCCCCGGCAACCCAAAACCCGTGTGCGCCGGCGCGGACGTTGCCCTCGTAGACAACACGAAACGCCTCTTCGTTCAGGTCCCCGGCGGCAGTCATCGGCGTGATGATCGCCGGATAGACGCCCGTAAAGTCCGACATAGTGCTCTCCGTCGTTCGGTATGTGAGCGCCATTGTAGCATCAGGAGCGCCAACATAGTGCGGCATCTGGACGAAGCAAGGCCGGTGGTGGTACGTTTCTTATAGGTGCGAATGCTCCGGCATTTTCAGTCCGGCCATCACGGACAAATAACGAGTCCTGCCGGAGCGCGTTATCAGGAACAGGGGGACGGACACTGAAATGAAGATGTGGCTGATAGTCGGTCTGATCGCGCTGTTCGCGCCCATGGCGATCGCATGTGCAAGCGACGGCGGAGACAGCGAGCCGACGGCAACGCCGAAGCCCCAGCCGAGCAGACGGGGCAACAAGCTCATCGAGGGCGAAATCACCTTCAAGAGCGTTCAGACTCGAATCAGCGGCGCGACGATCTACGTGCGGCTGGAAGACATCAGCATCCAAGACGACGCGGGCAAGACTCTCGTTGAACAGGTCATTGGCGACGTAACCGTCGACCCCTCGGACCTGCCGACCTACAGGTACCTGGTCGAACATCGGGAGCTGGAGCCCAAGGACACATACAGGGTCCGTGTCCACCTCGACGCCGACAACTCCGGTGACATCTCCGACGGGGACTTCGCATGGACTGCCCAATATCCCGCGACCACGGCAGTCGGTTCCAGTGTGCTCAACGCCATTAATGTGACCCTAGAGCCGGTGGTCATCGAGCAGTCGGAAGATACCGAGGCATTGGTCCGCGTGGAGGCCCCAATAACCGATTTCGAGCTAACCACGGCTCCCGACGACCCGAACACGTACATACTGAAGGTTACTTCGCTCCAGCCCAACGCCTGCGCGCGTCCCAATGGATATGAGGCGGTTCGCCGACTTCGCGACGAGGACAGCATCGACGTCGAGGTCTACAACGTCGTTCCGGCATCCACGGACATTGTCTGCGCCGCTGTGATCGACACCGCCGATTGGGAAATCACGATCGGCACGTTCGACGAGCCGGACGTAACGGTGAACCTCCACGTTAACGACGACGTGTATCGACTCACCTCCGGTAACCCTCCAAAGTTGGAACCCATCAACGCCGAACCTCCTACACTCCCAACAATTCGCGGTACCATCGAGTTCGTGGGAGCGACGGAGCTGGTAACGGGCGAGACTCTCTACATCAGACTCGAAGACCTGAGCCGGCCCGACTTGGGGAAACGTCGGATTACCGAGCGAGCGATTCCCAGTTTCTCTACGGAAGCATCGGACCCAGGAAGGTTCCGGTACACCATCAACTACCAGGAGCCGAGGCCCTTCGGAGAGTACGCCGTCGAGGTGCACCTCGACGTTGACGGCTCCGGTGAGGTTGACCGGGGCGACTACGTCACCACCGCGAAGTATTCCTTCACAGGACACTCTCCGTCCAAGCGGATGAACGTCCGCATGACCGAGGTCGAGTGAGCGTCAATCGCGTTTGACACGCCCCCTGCTCGACCGTACACTCCCACGTGCTCACTTAGCAAAGCCGCAAGGAGACAGGCATATGCGGGTACTGATAACGGGTTCGGCGGGACAGATCGGCCAGCACCTCATCACAAACTTGAAGGACAGGTACGAGTTTCGAGGGTTGGACATTCGGCCAACACCCCAGATTGACGACTACACGGTGGCGAGCGTAACCGACTGGGACGCCGTCAATCACGCCTCTCAGGGAATGGACGCGACGATCCACCTGAGCAACGTGGGGGGAGACTGGGAGCAGGCGTTCCAGTCGATGGTGGGTACGCGGCACGTCTTCGAGGCGGCGCTTGCGCATGGCGTTAAGCGTGTGGTGTTCGCGAGCCGGGGAGGTGTGCATCCCTCCTCATACTACCCCCGCAGCATCACTCGTACCGCCGACCTCCCTACCCGCCCGGACAGCTACTACACCATCACCAAGGTCTTTGGCGAGGCCATGGGCGACATGTTCTCCGCGCGTCACGGGATAGGGGTCGTTTCCGTGCGCATCGGGAATTTCAACAAAGACCGGGACGAACCGGGCCACCCTCACCAGCTCAGCCACGGCGACTGCGTCCGGGTCTTCGAGGCGGCGCTCACCGCCGAGGACATCACTCACGAGCGCGTCTTCGGCGTGTCCGACAGCAACTGGCCGCTCTACGACATTGAGCACGGCAGACAGGCGATCGGCTACTGCCCGCAAGACCGGTCGGAAGTCCCGCAGGACGTGATCGACCAAGGCTAGGGTCGCGTTGGCGTTCTCGAAGACATCGAGGTATAACATGCCAACTCCGAAACCGATTTACATAGGCCAAACACCCCAGTTGCTCGTGGACAACCACGTGATCGAGTACGTGAACTTCGTCACGCGAGTGATGCACACGCCCGTCAAGCACCCGGACAACCCGATAGTGAAGACGGACAAGCCGTGGGAGGTGACGAGCTACTTCCGCACGAACACGTGGAACGTCCACTGGGACGAGCGCGAGTCCATCTACAAGCTCTGGTACGAGGACATGGGGTGGGACTATGACGAGTTCATGCGCCTCGAACGGTCGGGAGAGGGCCGCAAGGAGGAAGAGGTCGCTGCCATCGCCTCCTACGACGCCACGATTGACAACCGTCTCCTCTATGCGGAGTCCGAGGACGGCATCACCTGGACGAAGCCCGAGCTCGACTACCGAACGGTTGACGGAAGGAAGACGAACATCTGCTTCGGCAATAAGGAGGACGGGCGGATACATGCCTGCACCATCCTCAAGGACCCATTCGAAGACGACGATGCACGGCGATACAAAGCCATCTATTGGAACGCCTTCACGGGCCTGGAGGACTCGCGGATTTCAGCCGCATTCTCCGCCGACGGCCGGAGTTGGACGAGATACGATAAGCCCTTCACTATCGGTCAGATGTCCGATCGCCAGCTCGGAGACGTGATTATCCTTACGGCGGACGAGCAGACGGGCATGTATCATCTGGACACTCGCGCCAGGGCCATGCAGGAGCCGCCGATGAACTCAAAGCACGCCCGTGTTCCGGGCTGGGGGCCCGCCCACTTCCCGCACGACCCGTGGCGAATGGCGAAGAGGCGGGTATTCTCTTCGACGAGCTACGACATCACCAACTGGCCGGTGCTCAGCGAAATGCTCGTCCCGGACGACACGGACGACGTGCTCGACGACGAGTTCTATGGACTGGTGCGCTTCCGGGTCGGCGACCTGTGGCTCGGCCTCATGCCCATCTTCCACCGCACGTACAACACGGTGGACCTGCACCTTCTGCACTCGCGGGACGGCTTCCGCTGGAACCGCGTGAATCGCGGCGTTCCGTTCATCGCAACGTCGACGGACGGGTGGGACCGCTTCATGGCCGAGACGTGCAGCCAGCCCATCTTCCTCGATGACGAGATACGCATCTACTACGCGGGATCGGACTTGCACCACGACTGGTGGATGTTCGGGGAGCCGGAAGGACTCGATGTGCCCGAGGCCCACCCCGGCTGGAACGGCGGGCAAACCGGGCTGGGCTTGGCTACGCTTCGACCGGAAGGCTTCGTATCCCTCACCACCGATGCCCGTGAGGGCGTTATGGGCACTCATACCGTCATCGGCGCCGGAACCATGCTCGTCGTGAATGCGGCGTGCGACGACAAGGGGTTCCTTGCCCTCGAGCTCACCGACGCCGACGACAACATCGTGCCGGGGTACGAGCGGTCGTCGTGCGACACGTTCACGGGCGATTCGACCGCTCACGTCGTGAGTTGGAAGGGTAGACACGAGCTTCCCGCAAACGTCGTGGCGAACGGCATCAAGGTGCGGTTCTACAGCCGCTACTGCGATCTCTATTCCTTCAAGCTCGCTTAGCCGGAGACCGTACTCCACGGGGCGGATGCCGCTCCCCGACACATCCTCTATGCGAGCTCACCAAGGCGACCTCTCGAAGGCAGCTTGACGAAGCCGAGCCAGAATCCCTCAACGGCTTGTATTACCTGCATGTACTTATCGAGGTCGACGGGCTTGACGACGTAGGCGTTGGCGTGGAGGTTGTAGGTCTCGATTACGTCGTTGTCGTCTTCGGAACTCGTCAGGATGACGACCGGAATTCGTCGCAATTCGGGGTCGGACTTGATCTCCGCCAGGACCTCGCGGCCATTGATGGTCGGAAGGTTGAGGTCAAGCAGGATGAGGTCGGGTCGCTGGGCGTGCCGGTAGCATCCTTCCCGGCGGAGGAGCGAAAGCCCTTGCTCGCCGTCTTCGGCAACGGTCAGGTTCTTCCTCACGCTGGCGTCGGCAAGGGCCTCGCGGGCGAGTTCAACGTCGCCGGGGTTGTCCTCGACCATCAGGATTTCGATTGGGGGTCCGACCTCGGTGGTCGTCATAGCTTATAACTCTCCATGTTCGGCAACGGCGGGAAGGGTGAAGTAGAAGCATGATCCTTCCCCAAGCTCAGACTCGGCCCAGATGCGGCCTTCGTGCCTATCGATTATACGCTGGCAGATGGCGAGGCCGATTCCCGTGCCGGGGATTTCGGCGTTTCTGTGGAGTCGCTTGAAGACTCCGAAGATTCGCTCCGCATATCTTTGATCGAATCCCACGCCGTTGTCCCGAATGGAAAACGTCCATCGGTCACCGTCTCGCCTAGCGTCAACATCGACTCGCGGGCGCGCATCGGAACGGAACTTCAGGGCGTTGCCGATGATGTTCTGGAACAGTTGCCGCAGCTGTGACGGGTCTCCCATGACCCATGGGAGATCGGCGTATACAACCTTTGCCTTGCTCTCGCCGATGGCCACTTCGAGGTTGGACAGGGTCTCTTGAAGGACGGGCATCGTATCGGTTGGGACCAGCTCGGCGCCCCTGGTGCCGACCCTCGAATAGGCCAGAAGATCGTGTATCAACCGCTGCATTCGATTGGCGCCGTCCACGGCGAAGTGGATGTACTTGTCGGCGCGGTCGTCGAGCTGCCCACCGTACCGGCGTCCCAAGAGGGCGACGTAGCTTGAGACCATGCGGAGCGGCTCTTGGAGGTCGTGAGACGCGACGTAGGCGAACTGCTCCAACTCCCGGTTCGAGCGCGCCAGCTCCTCCGACTGCCTCGTGACTTCGGTGTGAAGCTGGGCGTTGGCGATGGCGCCCGCAATGTAGACGCCGATGCGTTCCGCCAGCAGCCGGTGCCGCTCGGAGTACGCGGACGCCGTTAGAGAGTGAAGATTGAGACACCCTATAGGCTCGCCGCGATACAGGAGCGGGGCCGACAGGAACGAACGCAGCCCCATGCCGTAAGCGCCGACGAGTCCGTCATATCCCTCAGCCGCCTCCGCCTCGCTTGCGGGCTGGAAGACGATGCACCGCTGGGAGTCGATGACCGCTTGCGAAAGAGTGCCCTCGACCGAGTACGACTGGTCGGGCGCTCGGTCGGGCACCTCGACGGCGCTCGACTGGTACGTGTCAACCATGTACCCGGGCCGTTCGGCCGTGAGATTGATGACGATCCGGTCGAACGGTATGAGCTGGGCGACTTCGCGGGCAAATCGCTCGTATACCTCTTCAATAGCCAGTGAGGAGCCGATGATCCGGGCGATGTTGGAGAGGGTCTCCTGTGCTCGCGTTCTCCGGCGCTGCTCCGCGACGCTGCCCCGCAGCGCGCTTTGCGCGCGGTGCCTCACCGTAATGTCGTAGCCGTACAGGTGCCCTACTCCATACTCGCTTATCCCGACGACGACGAAGTGGAACCACCGGTCCCCGATCTCGGTCTCAAAATCGATATGGGAGTCGGTAGCAATCGTCTGGCTGAGATTTATGCTCGTCATCGAAGGCAGGAGACCGGCGAGAGACGATCCCTCCATCGCCTCGGGACCGATCAACTCTACGGCCGCCGGATTGATGGTGAGGACGGTGCCGTTGGCGTCGAAACGCACGACCGGCGACGGATTGTGGTAGGCGAAGGATGGCGCTTCCGGAGCTTCTCCGGCCCTACCTCTTACCTCCGGCCCTACTTGTGACTCCGAGAGACGACGACGCAGGTCGTCCACTTCGGCAACAAGCTGCTCGCGGCTCATATCGCCGTCCACGACCACAGTACCCTCTCCGCTGGCTCCGACTCGTTAGTGGCGCGTCTTTAGAACGGCCACCACCATTTCTTCTTGGGTTCGGGGGCCGGTGGAGGCGGCGGGGGCGCGACGATCGGCCGTTGAGCGGCAGGATTGTCGAGCCAGCCGACCACGTCGTTGAACCGGCTCAGCTCGATGGGCTTCCTGCTGAAGCGACTGACAGGGATGTTGTACGATTCGAGGAGACTCTCCTCGGCCTCGGTACCCGTAAGGATCATCACGGGAATCGTGCTGAGGCTCTCATCCGCCGCCATCTCCTTCAGGACTTCCAGACCGTCCTTCATCGGGAGATTCAGATCGAGCAGGATGAGATCGGGACGAGGGGCGCGGGCGTACTCACCCTGTTGGCGGAGGTACAGCATTGCCGGCTCTCCGTCGTCCACGACGACTACGTTCGCATCGTGTTCCGAATCCTCAATGATCTCCTTGGTGAGTTCGACGTCACCGGGATTATCTTCCACAAGCAGGATGTGGTAGGGCCCTCGATCTGCGGTGTCCGTTGCCATGTCTGCCTCCTTGTCCGGTGCGACGCGGGTATGGTTCACGACGAATGGACTCTATGCCTGCACGTTACAGACCTACGGACGGGTTGTCAATATCGCTTCTCCCTGAGGATTCACCACAGAGGGCGCGGAGGGGGAGGGATGGATTCCCGCCTGCGCGGGAATGACGGTGGGGGGTGGGCGTGATGAGGTGGCCGGCCGGGGTGGGGTTTTCGGTCGGATGGGGGGAGGACGGGTTCTGGGTGCTAGGTGCTGGGTGCTGGTAGGGATTCCCGCCCCGTGTCGGGGCACGGGGTGACGTTCGTTCGCGGGAATGACGGATGGGTAGGGGTTAGTTTGGGGCGCGGGCTTTGCGGTGGGATTTTCGTTGTTTGCGTTGGAGTTGGCGGCGTTGGCGACGGTTGAGGGTGGGGGGATTCACCGCAGAGGGCGCGGAGGACACAGAGGGGGAAGGGTGGATTCCCGCTTGCGCGGGAATGACGGGGTGGGTGGTTTGGGAGTCGGGGTTCGGCCCTTCGACAGGCTCAGGGCGAACGGAGGGGGAGGAAGGATTCACCGCAGAGGTCGCGGGGGACGCTGAGGGGGCAGGTTTGGAATCTGCGCCTATGGGCGCTAGGTCGGGTTCGGTGAGGCCGGCGAATTGTTTGAGGTCGTGGATGTCGCGGCGGATGTCGTCGAGGGAGTCTTGGTCGTGTTGGAGTGTGTCAGGGTCGTCGTCGCGGTCATGATAGTTGTCTCGCGGGGTGCCGTCGCGGCGGGCGGGGCCGTATTTTTCAGGCAGGTGGGCGCGTAGGAGCATGGAGAGGAGTGATGGAGGGACGTCGGGCTTTCGGACGCGCTCGATGAGGAGGACCTCGATCTCTTCGGTGTATTCGAGGACGGCTATTTCGAGGCGGTGGTTGAAGCCGAGGGTGTTTTCGGTCTGCCATGTCCGGGCGGTGCGGATTGAGACGCCTGCTGCGCGGGCGGCGTGGGTGAAGGTGCGGGTGCGGGCGTACTGATTGAGGTAGAGGGTCTGGCGATTCCAGGTGTCGGAGTCTTCGGGCGTGAAGTCGTCGAATCGGATGCCGAGGTCTTGTTCGAGTTCGGCGGCCTCGTGAGGGGAAGAGATGGCTAGGTTTTTGAGAGTTGGGGACATGGGTGCTGGGTGTTGGGTGCTAGGTGCTAGCGGAAGCGTTTTGTTTTGAAGGTGTTGGGGTCGTCGTCGTGTTGTGGGCGTCTGCGTTTTTGGAAGAGGGTTGCTATGGGGCGGATTGGCGGGTTCGGCGAGGGACTCACCGCAGAGGACGCTGAGGGCGCAGAGGGGGAAGGATTGAAACGGGCGACTTCGTCAGGGTCGACGGGTTGGATGTCGTCGTCGGGTCGGGGGAAGTAGTCGTCGTCGGGCGTGGGAGGATTCACCGCAGAGGGGAATTGTGGATTCCCGCGTTCGCGGGAATGACGGTTGTGGGTGCTTTGGGTGTCGGGCTTCGGCCCTTCGACAGGCTCAGGGCGAACGGAAGGATTGGGGTGTGACGATGAGTTGAGGGGTGGGTGGTAGACGCCGGCGGCGATGTCTTCGAGGGACAGGCCGCCCGCGGTCTTTTGTTGCGTGGCGTTTTGGCGATATTGGAAGAGGGTGTCTTCGGGGTCGGGGGTGTCGGGGTTGTCGCAGACGTGGCCGTTGGAGGAGTATTTTTCGGGCAGGTGGGCGCGCAGGAGTGCGATGAGGAGGGAAGCGGGGGCGTCGGGTTCTCGGACGCGTTCGAGGGCGAGGACCTGGAGGTCGTCGGAGAAGCGGAGTTCGGCGATCTCGTGTCTGCGTCTGAAGCCGAGCATGTCGAGGCGATCCCACTCCTGGGCAGTGTGGACGGTGATGTCCGCTGCGTCTGCGGCGTGTGAGACAGCGCCGGTCCGGGCGTAGGCATCGAGGTAGGCGTTCTGCTGGACCCAGACTTTGCGGTCGACGTGGGTGAATTGGTCGAAGCGGATGTTGAGCGCGCGTTCGAGTTCGTCGGCCTCGTCCTGTGAGGATATGTCGAGTTGGTCGAGTCGGTAGTCTCTGTGTGATGTCATGGTGTTGATGATAGGGGATAAGAACGTGTGTGTCAAAAGCGGGGGGATTCACCGCGGAGGGCGCAGAGAGCGCAGAGGGGGAGGATGGATTCCCGCGTTCGCGGGAATGACGGATGGGGCGGGCTTCGGGAATGGGGGAGTGGGGGTCTAGAGATCGGGCTGAAGCGTGTGCCAGTGGGTGGCCTGCTCGTAGGCGTGGGCGGCGCGAAGGAGCTTCTCTTCTTGTAGGTGAGAGGCCATGAACTGGAGACCGACGGGTAGACCGCCGCTCATGCCCGCCTTCGGCCTTCCGGCCGCCGTGCCGGGGTCAGCGCCCGGAGTTCACGGGGACGAGCGTGAGACGGCGCGCACGACGGAGTACTCGAACTGCCGACCTTCTTGTGTATAAGACAGACGCCCTAACCGGACGCAACGGGAACCGCTATCGGCGCGATCGGCGCGATTCCAAGCTCGGCGCACCCGTCCAGATAGACATCTATCGAGACGCGGAACTCACGCTTTATGCCCTCCACGTCGGTCGCCTCGGCATTGGCTATTGGGTATGGGCCGCTGTTGATGACTCTGGCGTGCAGGACCTCGGCCTCATCGTCATAGACCACTTCGGCGACGTATCCCTTATATTCCAGCATCAACCCTCTCCTGTACGCTCGATAAACTTCACGATGTCGCGGACGGTATCGCGACTCGCGGCGGGCCGTGGGTGCGGTCTGTGAACCACGATAGACTCCGAACCTTTAACCAATTGTATCCTGGAACCTGCCCGTTCAACCAGATTGACTCCCAGCGCGTTCAACAGCGACTCAATCTCCGCCCACCTGATGTCCGCGGGTGTAGGGCTTGACCGCATTCGCTCCAGTGTCCGTCGGTGTCTCCTCCGTATCTGCCACAATTAGTTACATTGCCTCATCCGGATTTCTCTTGTTCACAATATACCAAAGCGGGGCAGAGTCCTGGAATCACTCCATCGGCGGGAGCGCGATTCGACGGGGGCCTCACCCAGCAATGTCATTTGAAGGGCGCCACTAGGCCATAGCAAGGCGCTCCTCTTGTAAGGCTTGTCTTGTTGCATCAGGCATTACTTCCGTCTACAATGTAAGGGGTTGAGGCGCGGCATTGTAAAGGAGAGCTTCCTATGTTCGAGTCCAGCATAACCGTCAAGGGCCAGACTACGCTGCCCAAGGCCGTCAGGGATTCGCTGGCGGTTAAGGCGGGGGATAAGGTTCGCTACGTCATCGTGGACGAGGGAGTGTTGATAATGCCTGTACGGTCTACCAGCCGCCTGTTCCGTAGCTTGAGGTACGATGGCCCCGTCGTGAGCCTGGAAGACATGGATCGCGCCATCGCAGAGGGAGCCACCGGAGGATGATCTCGATCGACACGAACGTAGTCGTTCGCTACCTCGTCGGCGACGACGCCGCACAGGCGGAGGCGGCGCGCGCCTTGCTGGATACGTTGACTCCCGATGATCCGGGCTTCATTTGCCGGGAGGTCGTGATGGAGATTGCCTGGGTGCTGGAGAGAAGCTACGGCTTCGCGCGGGCCCGGGTGGCGGAGGCACTGATGGACCTGACGGCTTCGGACAGCCTCGTCTTCGAGAATTCTGATGACGTAGCTGCGGCCGCACATCGGTATCGGCAAGGAGGCGTCGGGTTTTCGGACCTGATGATCCTTACAGCGGCCGAACGGGTGGGAGCTACGCCCCTTTACACCTTTGACCGCAGACTTGCCAGGATGCAGGGAGTTGCGCTGGTAGGAAACAAGACGGTGTGAGGCGGAAGTACGCACGTCGGTCAGAGATCGGGCTGGAGCGTGTGCCAGTGGGTGGCCTGCTCGTAGGCGTGTGCGGCGCGGAGGAGCTTCGCTTCCTGCAAGTGAGAGGCCATGAACTGGAGACCGACGGGGAGACCGTCGCTCATGCCCGCCGGGACTGAGATTGCGGGAATGCCCGCGATGTTCGCGGGCTGAGTGAACACGTCGTTGAGGTACATCAGGTACGGGTCGGCCGTCTTATCGCCCAGCGGAAAGGCGACCGACGGGGAGGTGGGTGAAACAATAACGTCGAACTCTTGGAAGACATGAGCGAACTCTTGGCGAATGAGCGTCCGTACTTGAAGCGCCTTCTTGTACCAGGCGTCGTAGTAGCCGGCGGAGAGGGCGTAGGTCCCGATCATGATCCGTCGCTTGACCTCCGGGCCGAACCCCTCGCGTCGCGTGTCTTCGAGAGAGTCCCACATGCCGCCCGGGGTGTCGGTCGAGTACCCGTACTTCACGCCGTCGTACCGCGCGAGGTTCGCGGATGCCTCGGATGGGGCGACGATATAGTAGACGGCCATCGCGTAAGGTGTGCTGGGTAGAGACGTCTCCGATACGACCGCGCCCAGGTCGGCGAGCGTATCGATGGCGCGCCGGATCGCATCTTCCACGCCCGGCTCCATACCCTCGACGAAGTACTCCTTCGGCACACCGACGCGGAGTCCCTTGACGTCGTCGGTCAGGGCCTTCGTGTAGTCGGGCGCGTCTCGATCGATGGACGTCGAGTCGCGTGAGTCGTGCCCGGCGATGGCATTGAGGACGAGCGCGGCGTCGGACACGTCCTTGGTGATCGGGCCGATCTGGTCAAGGGAACTGGCAAACGCCACGAGACCGTATCTGCTCACGAGGCCGTAGGTCGGCTTCAGACCGACTACGCCGCACAGCGCCGCGGGCTGCCGGATGCTCCCGCCCGTATCGGACCCGAGGGAATACACACACTGGCCCGCCGCGACCGCCGCCGCCGGGCCCCCGCTGCTTCCGCCCGGCACACGGTTCGTGTCCCAGGGGTTCCGTGTCGGAAAGAACGCGGAGTTCTCGGTCGACGACCCCATGGCAAACTCGTCGAGGTTCCCCTTCCCCACGAGAACGGCATCGTGCGCGTACAACTTGGTGGCAACGGCTGCATCGTAGGGCGGGATGAAGCCTTCCAGCATCCGTGAAGAACACGTCGTAGCCACCCCTCTGGTGGCCATGTTGTCCTTGAGCTGCATGGGAATTCCCGTGAGCGGAGATGCGTTGCCCGAGGCGATTCGCTCGTCGGCCGCGCGAGCCTGCTCCAGCGCAAGCTCCGGCGTCACGGTGACGAAGGACTTGACCGACAGATCAATCTCGTCGATGCGATTGAGGAATGCCTGAGTCAACTCGACGGACGAGACTTCACCGCCGTCGAGCAGCCCACGCGCGCCGCGTGCCGTCAAGCCTTTGAGGTCGACGCGAGTCATGGACTAATCGAGGACCGCGCGGACGCGAACGAAGTCGCCGTCGCGGTGCGGCGCGTTTGCCAGCGCGTCATCCATGGGGACGCTGTCCCGCGGTTCATCATCGCGCAAAACGGCGTGAGTCTCGACCGAGTGGGCGGTCGGCTCCACGCCCTCGGTGTCCACCTGCTGAAGCACCTGGAAATGCTCCAGAATTCCCGATAGCTGCTCCCGCATGACCTCGATCTCATCGTCGGTCATGCCCACACGAGCGAGCAGGGCGATATGCCGTACTTCATCGGAAGTGAGCGCCACACTTCCCCCCTAGCGACATGGAATTGGGAGCGCGTGGAAGTGTAGCAGAGGATCGGCGCGTTGACTAGGATTCGTCGGCATCGGCAGAGCCTGTGTTGACACCGTTGGTGTGCGTTTATATGCTCCGACTCGAAAACCGGCGTCGCTCCATAGAGAACGTCGGGGTCACATCAGACGGAGAGTAGGTCATGGAGTCAAGGACGATGCGCGTAAACGAAGAATTCTCCGGCAAGGTCGCCATTGTGACGGGAGGCGGACAGGGCATGGGGCGTGCGGTGGCGCAGCATTTCGTGGAAGCCGGGGCGCGGGTCGTCGTCAACGACAAGAACGCCGACGCTGCCGCAAGGGTCGCCGAAGCGCTCGGCGATGGGGCGCTGGCCGCGCCCGGCGACGTGACGGTCAAGGCGGACGTGGATAGGGTGGTGACGACCGCCGCGGACACGTACGGGTCGATCGACATCCTGGTCAACAACGCGGGCATCCTGTTTTCCACCACCCTCGCCGATATGGAGGAGGACGAGTGGGACCTCGTCATCGACGTCAACATGAAGGGGACTTATCTGTTCAGCCGGGCCGTGCTCCCCTACATGAAGCAAGGGGGCTGGGGACGGATCGTCAACTTCTCGTCCACGGCGGGCAAGGCGGTCAGCACGCTCGGCGGGCCGCACTACACGGCTGCGAAGGCGGGCATTCTCGGTCTCACTCGCGCTGCGGCCAAGGAGTTCGCCCCGTTCGGCATCACCGTCAACGCAGTCTGCCCGGGCCTGGTAAACACGGAGATGGTGCAGGAGAACGTCACCCCGGAGCGGCTGGATGCCTACCTCCGGAGCTTCCCGATCTCCCGCATCTCTGAGCCGTGGGAAGTGGCAGAGTTGGTGGCGTTTCTGGCGTCGGACCGGGCGGCGTACATCACGGGGGCGTCGCTGGACATCAACGGCGGGGACTTGATGATATCGTGAGGGAGTTCTGTGCTACGGTATATGTCATTGAGAAACCTGATGGTGAAATAGCAGATGACACGAAAGATTGCCAAGCTCTTCATGAACGGACGAAGTCAGGCGGTCCGAATTCCCAAGGAATTCCGTTTTGAGGGTTCTGAGGTCTACATTGAAAAGGATGGCGATAGAGTCATCCTGTCCCCCAAAAGAGCGTCGAGTTGGCGGGAGTTCTTTGAGGATCCTCGGACGGTATCCGACGACTTCTCGGTGGAACCCAGAGATATGCTGGCGGAGGAGCGCGACTGGTCTTGACGCTCTACGTGCTGGACTCCGAAATCCCCCGGACGCATCTTGTGGGCAGTAACCGATCAACCGTGATCATGCAGCGTGACCACCGGAACGATTAGCAAAGCTCCCCATGCCTATTCTTGAACCTCAACTCAACGGACGCATAGCCACTCTGCTTGATCGCATGACGCCCCGCTGGACTGCGCTCGGCGAGAACAAGGGCGCGTTCGTGGGCAGCCAAAGGCAGCCGGACATCCTCATCGTCCAGAATCGGGCGCACCCGGTCGTGATCGAAAACGAATACGCCCCCGCCGCCACCGTCGAAGCGGACGCCCTGTTGCGGCTGGGCGAACAACTCGACTCCGACGTCGTGTCCGGATCCGGACGGGTCGAAGCGGCCATAGCCTTACGGTCGCCGGTCGATTTGCACGATTGCGTGGGGGCCGATGACGTAGACGCCATGCTGTCGAGAGGCATTGCGCTGGAGTACGCCTTGTTCTTCGGGCCGAGCGCGGCGGACGCGAGCCGCTTCCCCAAGTCCGGGTTCATATCGGGGAACGTCAGAGACCTCGCGGCGTTTGCGATGAACGCCGCAACGCCGGAGGACGCCGTCCAGAGAGCGGTCGCAGCCCTCGAGGTGGGCGTCAATGACGCGGCGGCCATTTTGCGGCAGGCCGCCACGCTCAGGGAAAGCACGCAACCCGCCATAACCGCACTTCTGAAACAGCCTTACAGCGTGCAGACGCTGCGCATGGCCGCGACGATAATCATCAACGCGCTGGTCTTCCACCAGAACATGGCAGGGCAGCATGGCGTAAAGAGCATCGACGACATAACCGACGACGGCCTCCTGCTTCGGTCCCACGTGCTGTACGAGTGGAGCAAGATTCTCAAAGTCAACTACTGGTCGATCTTCAACATCGCAAGCGATCTGCTCCGCTGTGTCAACCCGCCGGACTTGGCGGCCAAAGCGCTCTGGGTGATGAAAGAAACGGCAGACCAGCTCGTCACGCTGGGAGTGTCACAGTCCCACGACCTTGCGGGGACGGTGTTCCAGAGGCTCATTGCCGACCGCAAGTTCCTCGCCACCTTCTACACAAGGCCGGAGTCGGCGACGCTTCTGGCGCATCTGGCCATTCCCGACGACGGACGCTGGCAGGACCCTGAGCGGGTCAAGGACTTCCATATCGCCGACTACGCCTGCGGAACGGGAACGCTCATCCACGCGGCCTACCGGCGCTTGAACCGGCTTCACTGGCTCGCGGGCGGCGACCCCGAGCCGCTCCACGCGCACATGATGGAAAACTCCCTCACCGCGTGCGACGTGCTTCCCTCAGCCGTACATCTTACGGCGTCCATGCTCTCGTCGACCCATCCCACGCAGGGATACGACGGCTCGCGGACGATAGTCGCGCAGTACGGCAAGACCGAGCAGGGCGGGGTATCGCTCGGTTCGCTCGACCTGCTCGCGGGCAACGGCGAAGTCAAGCCACTCATCCCCTTACACAGTGGGACGGCCGTCACCGGCACGGGAGAAGCGCACTCCGAGCTTGGTGTGGACATGCCTGCGGCGAGCCAGGACCTGGTGATTATGAACCCGCCGTTTACGAGCGGAGGTTCCGACTATACGCCCGGAAACCCGGAAGGCTACAACAAAAAGCAGTTTCATGGACTCGAAACGGATTGGGATACTCAGGAGAAGATGTTCAACCTGGCGAGAGAGTATGCCAAAGGCACTTGTGCTCACGGTTATGCGGGACTGGCATCTTGGTTCGTTGCCGTTGCCGACCGCATGGTCAAGAGCGCAGGAACAATCGCGCTTGTCCTTCCGATGACCGCATTGCAGGGCTCGAGTTGGCTGAAGGTACGGCAACTGATAGCGCGTAACTACCGCGACGTCACCGTCCTGACCATCGCGACGTCAAATCAGGACGATCAGTCCTTCTCCGCCGATACGGGTATGGCGGAAGCCCTGATCGTGTGTCGTGAGTCGTCCAGTGCTCCATCCGGTAGGGGGACGTTCGTATCCCTGCGACGGCGACCGCGCAACGAAATGGAGGCTACGGAAGTCGCTCGGGCGATAAGCGCGCTTCTGCACGAGTCCCCTCTCAGAACTCTGGAAGACGGGCCGTTCGGTGGAAGTTCCCTCTTCGTCGGCGAGGAGCGGATAGGGGAAGTAGTTAATGCTCCTCTACGTGGAGATACACCCTGGTCCGCCGTTGGAATCGCGGACTCCATCGCGGTCCAAACCGCCTATCAACTTGTGCAGGGGAGAGTCTGGCTTCCACAGATGCGAGACCAGGACACGCTACATATACCGATGGCTACTCTTCAACAGGTGTGCCAAGTTGGGATAAACCACAACAACATAGTTGGCAGTGGAAGCCAAACGGCCTTCGACCGCATCAAGCTAACAAGGATCGCTCCTATTTACCCGATGCTGTGGAGCCATGATGCCGAGCGTGAGAAGCGCATGGTGGTCGAACCGGACAGCGAGGGAAGAGTGAAGCGGGGCAGAGAGAGACGCTCCGGGGAGATTTGGAACACGCGGAGCCACGCGCACCATAACGCCGACTTCCGGTTCAACTCGCAGCCTCTGGGGGTGGCGTTCACCGAGACGCAGACGATCGGCGGTACCGCCTGGAAGAACGTGAAGTTCGCCGACCGCGCACATGAGATCGCCTACACGCTGTGGGGCAACACGACCTTGGGACTGCTCTGCTACTGGTGGCACTCCAGCCGGCAGCAGGCCGGCAGGGGCAGGATGCCGATAACGGTCATCCGCACAATGCCGACGCTCGACGTGACGAAGCTCACTCCGGCCCAGCTTGCGGCCGCCGAGGCGATCTTCGAGGACATGCGAGACGTTCAATTCCTGCCTGCGAACGAGGCGTATCACGACAACTCACGCCAGGAGTTGGACTACCGTGTTCTGATAGACGTGCTGGGCCTGCCGACGAGCATATTGGAGCCGCTCGACATGCTCAGGCTGGGGTGGTGCTCGGAGCCGAGCGTACACGGGGGGAAGCGCACCGCGCCGGAGGGTGCTGGGGGCTAGGTGCTGGGTGCTGGATTCCCGCCTTCGCGGGAATGACGGATGGGGGCGGGAATGACGGAAGTTGTGCAAGGTCTCCCTTCGCGGGAGTGAGGGATGGGGTGGCGTGTGGTGTTGTTTTGGGAGTAGGTAAGGCGAATCGGTATATTTAGGAACGGAAGGACTGAATGGATAGAGAGACGCGAAGGGAAAAGCTGGCGGGCATAGCAGTATCGCTGCCGACGTTCAATGACGACGAGCATAACCTGCAACTCGACCGGTCGAAGGCGCATGTCAACTGGCTGATCGAGCAGGGCATCGGTGAGGGGAACGCGATCATCTTCATCGCGGGCGGACTGGGGGAGGGGTACTTCCTCGACGATGACGAATGGGAGGCGATGGCGAATACGCTGGTGGAGGCTGTCGACGGGAGAGCGCCGACAGGAATCGGCGTGTTCGAGTTGAGCGCACGGAGGGCCGCGCGAAAGGCGCGGTATGCCGCCGAGCTTGGGATGGACTACATCCAGTGCGCGCCGCCTCGCTACTTGCAGCCCACCGAGGACGAGATATTCGCTCACTACGACTACATCGGCGAGAGGGCGGACATCGGCATCATGGCATACAACACACCATGGGCCATGCCGGCCGGGTACAGTTTTTCGCAATCGCTGATCGAACGCCTCGCGGAGATTGAGAACTTTGCGGGCATCAAGTGGTCGTCGCCGACGGCCCAGCACTACATGAGCATGATCCGACTTTTCGGGGAGCGGATAAGCTTCATCAGCAACGGCAGCGTGATGTCCATCGGCTACAAACTGGGCGCGCGAGGGTTTACCGACTTCATGGTCAACGTTGCCCCGCGACTCTCCCTGCATCGTTGGCAGCTCGTGCAGGAACAACGTTGGGACGAGTTCGACCGGATCGAGCTCGCCATGCAGATCGACCCGCAGATAAAAGCCGTCAGACCTGGTGAGCTTTCGGGGCCGGGGATGGGTGAAGGCCCCGACGCGCGGCTGCGTCTCCGCGTCCTTGGCCTCGACACGGGGCCTCACTTCCCCGCCCAGGTAGGCTACTCGCAAGACCATATCGAGGCTTACCAACGGCTGGTCGACGCGAGCGGAATCCGCGAGTGGGTCGACTGGGACGGGTCGGCCTTCGAATGAGTCCCCGGAGAGGGAAAACATGACCGACATCTACAGCCGGCTCGGCGTCACGCCCGTGATCAACGGCATCGGCAACAAGACCTTCCTGGGTGGCTCGACGCCGACTGCTAAAGCCAAGCAGGCCATAGACGAGGCCGACTACTACTACTGCTCCATGCCCGAGCTTATGGACCGGACGGGCGAGCGGGTCGCGGAGCTGCTCGGCGTGGAGGCGGCGTTCATCACGTCGGGATGCGCCTCGGCCATTCTCCATGCAGCCGCAGGGGTCATGGCGGGCCCGGAGAAGGAAGACCTGGGCAGGCTACCCGACACGACGGGGATGAAGCACGAGTTCATCTTCCAGCGCAAGCAGCGGTACTTCTACGACCGGTGCTACGTCGTTCCCGGCGGCACGCTCGTTGTGGTCGGAGACGAGGAGGGTTGCACTGCTGAGGAGATGGAGGACGCCATAACGCCGGATACGGCCGGTATCGGGTACGTCGACAAGACGCGCGGAACTGAAGACCCTTCAACCGTCTCGATCCCCGGAGCTATGGAGATCGGACGCAGACACAACATCCCCGTGATAGTCGATGCCGCCTACCAGGCGTACCCCATCGACCGGATGCGTTGGATATCGGGCGCGGCCGATCTCGTGTGCTTCGGCGGCAAGTACTTCGGAGCGCCAAGCTCGACCGGGTTCCTCTGTGGGCGGGCAGATCTGGTGCATGATGCTTCCCGGCAGGGCTTCGTCGCCTCGCAGTCGGGCGACCGGCCTCGTTCCTTTGGACGCTCGATGAAGGTCGACCGCCAGGAGATCGTCGGCATGGTCGTTGCACTGGAAGAGTGGCTGACGATAGATCACGAGGACCGGATACTCGGTCTTCTCTCCATGGCGCAAGTGATGCAAAGGGCCGTTGACGACATTACGGGAGTCTCGACGGATGTCGAGCGCCTCGAGAGTCACGCGTCCGCGGCCTTGACCGTCGAGTTCGACCCGGACGTGATTTCCGTGTCGGGACAGGCGGTCGCGGACGAACTGGCTTCCGGGAGACCGAGTATACTCGTCGGACACCAGGACACTTCAATACGCATCGCCCTCCACACGCTTCACGAAGGCCAGCCGGAGGTCATTGCGGAACGCCTGCGCGCTGCGCTACGGTAGGGTGCTGGGTGCTGGATTCCCGCCTACACGGGAATGGTATGCGGCAGAGTCGGAGTGAAATGGTGTAAGGTAGGGCGTTCGGACAGGTACCCGTATGGTCGGTGCGGGGAAATCTCTTCGGAAGGCATGACATGACGGACATCTACACGCGGCTGGGCGCGCGCCCGGTCATCAACGCAAGCGGCAACACGACGATTTGGGGTGGCTCCACGCCGTCCCCGGGGGTTCAGCGAGCCATGGACGAGGCCAACGGGTACTGGGTCGAGATGGTGGAACTGCTGGAGAAATCCGGCGAGCTGATCGCTGAGGCGCTCGACGTCGAGGCGGCCTACCCTACCTCAGGATGCTTCTCCGCGCTCGTCCTCAGCACTGCGGCCCTGATGACCGGCAACGACCCCGACAAGATGGCTCAAATCCCCGACACGACCGGACTGAAGAGCGAGTTCGTCTTCCAGGAAGCTCAGTCCTACGGCTATGACCGGGCGTACAGCGTGCCGGGCGGGAAGCTCGTCAAGGTCGGAGACGAGAACGGATGCACCATCGAGGAGATGGAGGCCGCAATCGGGCCGTCGACGGCGGGCATCGTCTACCTTGTGACGAGGAATAACACGGACTCGGTCGTCAGCTATGACGACGCGACCAAGCTCGCCCACGATCACGAACTGCCGATTCTGGCCGACTGCGCGGCGCAGATCTACCCGATCGACTACTTTCTCGAAAACGCCCAGAAGGCCGACCTTGCCTGCTTCGGCGGCAAGTACATGGGCGCGCCGCACTCGACAGGGTTCCTGTGTGGTCGGAAGGACCTGGTCGATGCGGCAGTGGGGCATGGCTTCATCTCGCCGGGCAAGCCGTTCGGACGGGCGATGAAGATGGACCGGCAGGAGATCGTGGGCGTGGTTACCGCCGTGAGCGAGTGGTTCGCCATGGACCACGAGGAGCGCCTGCTTATCGCCGGCGGAAAGCTCGGAATCATTGAAGACGCGGTGAAGAACCTCGATCCGGTTGCAGCCACGTCGATTGCGGCCTCCGACAACTACATGGCCCTAGCCTTGAACGTAACGCTGGACACGAAGGCCCTCGGCAAGGACGCAGCCGGGGTAATAGAGGCCCTGGGCGGCATGACTCCACGCATCCGCGCCGACGCATCCGGAGACGATGGCATCGTGCTCGTCGCCCACAACCTCACGGATGGAGAGCCAGAGATCGTTGCAGAGGGTCTGCGGACGGCGTTGGGAGGATAGGAGGTTTCGCCCGTGGATCGGTTTTCGGTTGGGTTCGTGACTTCGGAAAATCCTCATTCGCTCATGCACATGCGGACCTTGGAGGTTCTGCCCGAGGTCGAAGCCGTCCACGTCTGCCATTTGGGAGGCGGCGACCGGGACGCCATCCGTCAGGCATCCTCGAAGATCGCGTCGGAGACGGAGCGATTGGAGGAATTGTTGGAGCGGGAAGTGGACGCGCTTCTGGTGTCGGTACGGAATGACGAGTGTCCGTCGTCGCTCGACGCCGCTATCGATGCAGGCAAGGGCGCGCTGTTCGAGAAGCCCGGAGCGCTTACGGCGGAACGGCTTCGGGGAATCGCCGATGCCGCGGGCAGCAAGAACCTGACGATGGGAACAATGCTCACGTTTCGGAACGACCCCGTCATCCTCGACGTGAAGCGGGCCGTGAACGGAGGGGCGCTGGGAGAGGTCATGGCCGTCGAGGCGCGGCAGGTGACCTCTCAGGTGCGATACCGTGACCCGAATTTCTGGCTGTTCGACAAGTCGAAGGCGGGCAGCGGCATCCTGTCATGGCTGGGGTGTCACCACATCGACGCACTGTGCTACTTACTGAACGATCAAGTGGAATCGGTTTCGGCGATGGTGGACACGAAGAACCCGTTCCCCATCGACGTGGAAGACACGGCGTGCCTCGTGGTCAAGTTCAAGAGCGGCGCGCTCGGCACGGTCCACGCGGGGTACCACCTGGTTGGGAGCGCCTCGGGGTACTCCGGGGCAAGGTACGACGCATTCATGGCCCTGAGGGGCACGGAGGGATACGTCCGCATACCCCTCTCGGAACGGGGCGGCTACAGCCTGAACAGCATCGCCGACGGATGGGCGTCGGGCGGTGTCCGCGACTACAGCTTCACGCTCCCAGACTCTCCGGCCTACGGCGGAGTCGCGGGCGAGGAGTTCGTCCGACAGTTCCTCCATGCTTCGCGTGAGGGCGCACCTGCCCTCGCGCCGATAGAGGCCATGGTCCACGTGCTGGACGTTATCGAGGCAGCAATAGAGTCGTCGGAGACCGGTAGGATGGTTACGGTCGGCTAACCGTCATACTCTATCTGCAGTTCCACGTGACGCAGGGAGAGTTTCGTGGGCCTCATCACCGTCCGCATGATCGTGCGGACCTCGATCTCGTTCTTGCCCTTCCTGAACGGCGTCCCTTCAAGCTCGTACTCGATGACCCCGCCCTCATAGTCCACCTCGGCGAGTCGTTCCGGGAATTTCGTCCACTCCTGTCGGCTCCACGTCCCGAAGCGCCGGGAGGCATTGTCGGACGGCAGCGGGACGCCGTTGACCAAGACCTCAATCTCGTCCTCGGCGGTGATGTCGCTGAAACCCAACTCCAGCATGCACCACGCGATCTCTCCGTCGGCCTCGGCCCGCTCGATGTCGTCGCCAATGGTGAGCGAGAGCACCGGCCCCCGCCCGGTCAGGTTGAAGCCCAAGTCCACCGGCAGCTGCACCGCCGGGACGGCGTACCGGAAGGCGTATGAGTGCAGATCGTTTGGCGTGAGCCGCTCCATGTACTCCATCTCGTAGCGTTTCGTGGCGCGTGAGAGTTGGTCGGGATCGGTCAGGACATTGAACACTCCGCGCTTCCAGCCGGCAGACTTGTGCCAGAAGTTGAACAGGTACAGACCCGACGCCCCACCCTCGTAGATGCGGGAGGCTATGGCGTTGACGGACTCCTCCTCCGTTGCCGGCCGCAGCGACTCAATTGCCCCAAGTATTTGGCAGTCGGTGTCTTTCGCCGCCTCGACGAACTCCTCGATTGGCGCGTGCAGTGGAATGAAGCCACCCCCCGCGGCGACGGTGTCGACGATACCCTCCCGTATCCACGTCTCCACGTCGAGGCCGATGCGCGAGGAGTCAGCCAGGGTCGGCGGCACGCGGACAAGGATTTCAAGATCGCGGCCCGTGGAGGCAGCGACCTCGTCCATACGTGCCCTTATCCGGCGGAGCATGTCGGTTATCAGGTGTCGACTGCCGTACGCCTCGTCGACGCGGAAGAAGGCTGGGTGTCGCATGAAGTCGAGCTCAACCCCGTCGGTATCAAAGCGCTCAAACAGGTCGATGACCAGCGCGGCAACGTGCGACCTCACCTCGGGGCGGGCGTAGTCGAGGCCGGTACGGATGCCCCACTCGGTGGTGTTCGGTATGAATTCCTCGTCCGGTCGACCGATCAGGTACTCCGGGTGGTCTTGCCGGATGCTCCCGACGTCGTCTGCAACCGAGCGGTCGTAGTGGGAATTCATCCTCACGGACGGGAGGAACTTGATCCCTATGTCGTGGCAGAGTTTCGTGAAGATCGTGACGGGACCGCCGTCGGAGTCGATGAGGCGCCGCAGGTTTTGGGACATCAGATCGTTCTCGCGACCTTGTGGAAGATGATTCGGCTGCGCGAGAATGTCTAGTGTCTCGTAGCGCTGACGGCCCGTATCGCCGATGCACCAGGAGAGCGTATCGAGCCCGGAGTCCGCGTACGTATCGACGATCCGCTCTTTGAGGACGGTCGTCGTCACGGGAGTCATGATCTGGGACATTATCCATCCGTCGTCGTTCAATACGATGCGCTTGGGGTCGGACATGAGCAAAATCCTTCGTGGAGTTTACGGGCCTAACGAGCCTTCGGGGCGACAAGGAATAATCGGGTGTATACTATACAGTATGGAGAACCCTTCCGAACCGTGACCGGTATTGGGGGCGTCTTGTCCCTAGACCTCGCGGAGAAGATTAGGTGCAGCGTTGCGAGCTAGCAGATACAGAGTAGCCAGCGCGGTGATGCTGGCCGTCGGGGCGCTGTTGCTGGTGGCGTCCGGCGGGTACTACGCATACGCCCAGTTCGCAAAGACGGGGCGCGGCGATCTCGTGCACGAAGTGGCGCGACCTGCCTTCACCGACAGGTCTTCGACCGCAAGCCGCCCTGGCGTCGGACAGTCCCACGCGATTGAAGTGGCGTCCGTCGCCTCGAACCCGGAGCATCGCGTGCCCGAAGAAACGTCGATTGCATCCGAGGCAGCCACCCGGACGGAGACGGTAGACCCCGAAACTACAGTCGGCGACACAGAGAAACTCACTTCGTCCGGACGGTCGGAAACGATCCAAACACTCGTAGAAGCGCCACGTGATGTCACGGCCTACACGGAGGCAAAATCCGTTTCTTGGACTCCCAGCGCGGAGCAGATAAGTATGATCGCCGTGCCCGAGGACGGGCGGATCGGCACGGCTATCGAGGAATTGCTATATCTGCAGGCCCTCCGCCCAGGATATGTCCCTAAAGAAGAGCCGGAAGTACAAGCAGATGCTGAACTCATCGAGCCGTCTCAGAACACTAGCCGGCTGGCCAGCGTGATTCTGCCGAACCAAGACAGGAACCCGGAGACAAGTGGCCAAATGGTTGCCATCTTGAAGGATGGCGACTACTCGCGCGCGACTCCTACAATCCCGGATCCCGTGTTCGCCACGCGCATGACAATACCCGACATCGGTCTGAGAGCCTCCGTCGAAGAGCTCGAAGTCGTCGAGGAGGATGACAGCCGGGCGTGGGAGACTCCGAAGCACGTCGTGGGACACATTCCTACGACTGCGAAGCCGGGAACGTCGGGACAAGGCTGGTACTTCGGGCACCTCGAAAGCCCGATTAGCGGCGAGGGCAACATATTCCGCCGTTTGCCCGAACTGGCCGCGCGGTTCAAGCGGGGGGAGCAGTTCACTATTCAATTGGACGCGGGCAGCGACAGGTACGTATACCAGGTCTACCGAACGGACGTCGTCCACGCGAGTGAGTTCGCCGTGTCCGATTCGGGCTTGAACGACATTACGCTCGTGGCGTGCTGGCCGCAGTTCGAGTACTCGGAGCGGGTTCTGGTCACAGCAGCGCTCGTGGACGTTGTCGAGATACCGGAAGCGGAACGCATCCAGCCTAGCTCAGGCTAACCTTGAGCATCACGCTGCGTATCGGCATCCTCGTCGTAGGGATACTGTTCATCTTTGGACTTGTGGGTCTCTTGGCGTGGGGTCTGTCGAACAGGTCTTCCATCACAGGACTCAGCGGCATTACCCGGGTCGATCAACCCGCCCCCGACTTTCGCATGGAGCTGCTCGGTGACAGTGAGGTCATACTCTCCGAACAGCGCGGCAAAGTCGTGGTCATCAACTTCTGGTCGTCGACGTGCCCCCCCTGCCGGACCGAGGCTCGCGACCTTGAATCGGCGTGGCGAGACTATAGAGACAAGGAAGTCCTCTTCGTCGGCGCGAACATACAAGACACGTCTGAGCCTGCGAAGCGGTTCCTCGATGAGTTCGGAGTCACCTACCCCAACGGCCTCGACACGGGTGGCCGCATCTCCATCGACTATGGCGTCGTCGGCATCCCCGTGACTTTCGTGGTCGACGGCGAGGGGACAGTGGCCCGGCGATGGGTCGGCGAGATCGACATCGACAGGCTGAAGACGTGGATCGACGAGCTTCTCGCTGGCACGTCCCCGGAAGGGGACACGGAGGGTGTCAACAAGGACAGCTACTACCGCTTGGATGAACTGTAGCCGTCGCGTCATGGGGCCGTTTCGGCTACAAGGCGCGTCTTGGAGAGCAAGGATTTTAGATTCCTCACTCCGCTTCGCTACGTTCGGAATATGTCATGAGGGTTGCCACCCTCACCACCTGGAATGAAAATTTGCGTTTTAGTCTACGAAGCCGCTCCGGGGCTTATTTTCGTAGCAATGACAGTGGATGGGGTTGCTGCGTTCGGAATGACAGTGGTCGGGGTTATATCAGGGACTATGAGGACACCGCGTGAGAAGCCGGAAGCGAGATTTTCATCTCGGTGTATTCTCCCGGTTCGGAGGAGACCTTTGCAATGGAGCCGCCGTGCCGGCGAACTATGTCATTTGAAAGGCTCAACCCAAGTCCGGTCCCCTTGTCCGTCGGCTTGGTCGTGAAGAAGGGATTGAATACCTTTTCCATCACGTCGGGAGGGATGCCGGTCCCGTTGTCTCTTATTTGGATCTCAATCACATCATCCCTGCGCTCAGTGGGCCTCTGTGAAGACTCGCACCATCCTGGCATCAAATCGTTGGCTGCCTGACCGGTCTATTTTCGTAAGATTTTCATCTCGGTGTATTCTCCCGGTTCGGAGGAGACCGCAATGGAGCCGCCGTGCCGGCGAACTATGTCATTTGAAAGGCTCAACCCAAGTCCGGTCCCCTTGTCCGTCGGCTTGGTCGGGAGGGATTGAATACCTTTTCCATCACGTCGGGAGGGATGCCGGTCCCGTTGTCTCTTATTTGGATCTCAATCACATCATCCCTGCGCTCAGTCACCAGCCAAATCGTTGGCGCGTAAGACTGGGAACCTCCCTCAAGAGACCGACGCTTCTCGGCGGTGGCATAACAAGCGTTGGTCACCATGTTGATGACGACGCGGCCCATATCCTCGGATACGAGTGACACGTCGCCCACGTTCGAATCGAACTCGGTCCTTATGTCAAGCTGAAAGTTTAGGTCGCCGGCGCGCACGCTCTGGTAGGCGAGCATCGCGTTCTCTTCAAGCAAGGTGGGAAGGTTGACCACCTGCATTTCGCCGCCTCCTCGTCCCATCATGAGCATATTGGTAATAATTCGATTGGCGCGGTCGCCGTGTGAGCGGATGCGCTCAAGATTCTCGGTCAGGTCCTGAGATATTTCGGCGATGAGTTTCCTCTTCTCATCGTCCAGGTCATCGGCACTCTCATTGAGTTCCTCACTGAGCTCCTCAAGCAACTCCTCAGACGCTTGGGTAAAGTTCCTTACGAAGTTCAGCGGATTTCTGATCTCGTGAGCGATCCCGGCCGTCAACTCCCCTAGCTCAACCAGCTTCTGGCGCATGACGACCTGATCCTGTGTCTCCCGAAGCTCTGCCAAGACACGTTCCAACTCTTCGTTCTTCTCCTGAAGTCCTTTCGACAGCTTTTCAACGAGGTTCAATTGCAAGGCTTTCTTAGAACGCTGTCTCAATTCCTCGAGTGCGATTGCCAACTCGGTGATCTCATCTTTCTCCTTCATCTCGACCTTGTAGTCGAGGTCACCTGCACCCATGCGGCGTATCCAGACTTCAAGGGCCACGGAGCGCAAGCCGATGGTTATCAACCGAAGCATGGACAGCACCGCGACGAGAACACTGAGAATGCCAATTGCGAGCAACATGATGCGTCCGGTTGAAATCGCGTCCTCAGTCGCAGCCATCGCGTCGACATCGGATGCCCCGGCCGCGTCCCCGGACTGACGAAGCTCGTTCAAGTCTTCTTGGAGCGCATCTTGAACGCCGGTAAAAGAACACACGCCGGCGATGCAGACGACGACTGCCAGCAGGAGAATCAGCAGCATGAGGAGGTTCGCCTGATTCGCCTTGCGGCGGAAGCTGAGGCGGGACAGAGAGAATTCCTTATCGTCGGGCAGGGACACGTTTTACCTCACGACGCCCGAGGGAGTCATGCTGACGCTAATTTTCGATGATTGCGCGGGTAGTCCGGCTTTCGCCAAAGAGACGGGCGAGTCAAGCTCCGGTCTTGACCAGCTTCTGCATCGACCGCAGCTCACGCGGCGGCTCCATCTTACTGCCGTAGTCGCTGTATGACACCTCGGCAACGTAGATGTCCCCCCTGGAGTCTACCGCGATGCCGTGCGGGGAATAGAACCTGCCCGGCTCGTCGCCGTAGCTCTCTCGTCCGACTCGCGCCAAGAGCGTCCCGTCGGTCTGGTAGATGGACACGCGAGGGCCGAGATCGGTGCCTATCACATTCGATGCGATTCCCGCGAAGTATTCGCCAACGTAGACGACATCGCTGTCCCCACGCTTGTCGACGTACACTGCGGCGGCCCGCGACATGTTCACCCACTGCGTCTCGTAGTTGCCGTTCTCATCGAATATCTGCACGCGATGGTTCTCGCGGTCGCCGATGTAGACGTAGCCATCGCTGTCGACGTCTATGTTATGCACGATGTTGAGCTGTCCCACGTCGGTGCCGGACTCGCCCCACGTGCCGAGGTAATTGCCGTCGGGGTCATAGGTGTGAACATGCGCGTTTGAGTATCCGTCGGCGACGTAGAGAATCCCGTTGCGCGGGTCGACGCCCACGTGCGTAGGCCGGTTGAACGGCTTGCCGCTCATGGGAGGCGCAGGATTGCCAGGGTCTCCCAGTGTGAATATCAGCTTCCCATCGGTCGTGAGTTTCCTTATTGTGCTGTCGCCCGTGTCAACGCAGTACACCGAGTCGTCGGGACCTATTGTGATCCCATGAGGCGTCGTGAAGATATCCTCGCCCCAAGAGCTTAGGAATTTTCCGTCGCTGTCGAAGACGATGACCGGGTGCCCTCCCCGGTTGAATACGTAGACGTTGTCGCTGCCGTCTACGGCGACTGCCGTTGCCTCTTGATAGATCCAGCCGTCGGGCAGTTCGCCCCAATTCTCGCCGGAGACCTCATACGTGTATTCGCCGCTGCCGAGTTGTGTCATGGTGTGTCGCTTCCTTCTTTGATTTGTTTCTAGCGGGCCAGTTCAAGCAAGATGGGAACGCCCATGTCGATGTACTTCTGACGGGTGTCGGGCGTGTTGTTGCGGTGGACCAGCTTGGTGCTCGTGCCTTCGAGCTGTTTGAGGACGTGCTTCACGCAGTCGTCGACGGAACGGAACGGGTGATTCGGGTGGATCTCGATGTCCAGCGTCAAGTCCATCGGGCCGAACGAGAGGCAGTCGACGCCGGGCTTGGCGAGGATGTGGGCGTTAGAGACGGAGTGCAGCGACTCGATCTGAATCCAGAGAACGCCGGTGGAGTTCCACCACTTGCGGTAGGCCACGTGATCTCCGCCGCGTTTTGCAAAGCCGAGGCGGGTGCGGCCTCCCCAGCTGCGTACTCCGTCGGGTATGTAATAGAAGTTCCCGACCGCCTCGTCGACCGTCTCCTCCGTCTCGACCTGCGGCACCTCGACGCCGGTGGGGCCGAGATCGAGGTAGTTGCCGATCAAGTAGGTGAGGCGAGTGTGCTTGATGCGGAACTGAACGTGGATGCCGATTTCGGCGGCCATCTCGCAGAACGCGACGATGGTCTCCTCATTGAAGGCGGTGTGCTGGCTGTCCGTGCTGACGAAGTCGTACGGCCCCGAAGCGATGATGTCTTCAAGACGCCCTTTCGAAGTCGTAGGCGGGACGCTTACGCCGAGCAGTTGCTCGCCCGCGTGAATTCGCTCCTTGAGCGTGAGCGCGCTCGGATTCGTTGGTTCCATGTGATGCCGTACCCCTATGCGTGTGGTGTGCGGGGCATATTGTATGGCGTTTGGGCGACGCGGTCTAGACGCTACGATTGTGGGCGACGGCTGATGTCCATCGAGGTCTATGTAACGGTTCAGACCACCCCACTACCCCAGCGACACGCCGTTTCCGAGGCCCGGCTCGGTCATCGACCCGGCGTCTAGGATGTCGTCGAGCTCCTCGGATGAGAGGTCGGTCTGGCGGAGGGCAACCTGCTTGATCGACTCGCCGGTCTCTCCCGCCTCCTTGGCGATGGCCGCCGAGGCGTCATAGCCGATGTGTGGCACCAAGGTCGTCACGATGGCGAGGCCGTTCTGCACCATGCCCGGCCCCTTGCTCGTTGCCGACAGACCGGAAATGCACTGGTCGGCGAAGTTGCGGCAAGAGGTCGCCAGAAGCTCTATGGACTCCAACAGGTTGTGCGCCGCGACGGGCATCATGACGTTGATCTCAAAGTTGCCTGACTGCCCCGCGACCATGATCGCCGTATCGTTGCCGATGACCTGCGCGGCGACCTGGCATACCGACTCCGGGATGACGGGGTTGACCTTGCCGGGCATGATGGAGCTTCCGGGCTGGACGGCGGGCAGGTCGATCTCGCCGATTCCAGCGCGGGGCCCGGACCCTAGCCACCTCACGTCGTTGGCGATCTTCATGAGGCTGACGGCAATCGTCTTGAGCGCACCGCTGGTCTCCACGATGGCGTCGAGGGAGCTTTGCGCCTGGAAGTGGTTGGTCGTCTCGCGGACAGGGACGCTGATGAGCTTGGTGAGTATATCGCATACCCTTCCGGCGAACTCGGGGTGGACGTTGACGCCCGTGCCCACCGCTGTGCCGCCGATGGCGAGTTCGGAAAGGTGCGTGACGGCGCTCTGAAGCCGCTCGATGCCGCGCTCGACCTGCCCCGCATAGCCGACGAATTCCTGGCCCAGCCGGACGGGCGTCGCATCCTGAAGGTGCGTTCGCCCGGTCTTGACCACCGGCATGAACTCGTCGGCCTTGTCCTTCAGCGCCGATTCGAGGTGCGCCATCGCCGGGAGGAGACTGTCGTGAATCGCGCTCAATGCCGCGACGTGAATCGAAGTGGGGATGACGTCGTTCGAGGACTGCCCGATGTTCACGTGGTCGTTGGGGTGGACGGGGTCTCGGGAGCCGCGCTCGCCGCCGAGCATCTCGATAGCGCGATTGGATATGACCTCGTTCGCGTTCATGTTCGTCGAGGTGCCGGAGCCGGTCTGGAAGATATCGACGACGAACTGATCGTCGTGCCTGCCGTCTGCGACCTCCGCTGCCGCCTCGCCGATGGTGTATGCAAGGTTTTTGTCGAGCAGTCCGAGATCGGAGTTGACCTGGGCCGCCGCGAGCTTGACCTGACCGATGGCCTGGATGAAGGAACGTGGAAAGCGGAGATCGCTTATGGGGAAATTCTCCACCGCCCGCATCGTCTGCGCGCCGTAGTATGCGTCCGCGGGCACCTTGAACTCGCCCATGGAGTCTCGCTCGACTCTGAAATTTCCGTTCTGAGACATCATTCCTCCATTTGATGGTCGGGGGTCGTCGCCCCCAAGTGTTTAGTCATGGCAGCAGGGTGGTCATCATAAAATCGACGACCCGCTTGGCGACCGTCTGCTCGTGGCCGTTCAGCCGATGGTCCGCTTCGGGAATCTCGGTGAACTGCACGGGGCCGCGTAAGTCGTCCAGTTGTCGCTGCAGTTGGAGCGAAGGCACGACGTTGTCGTTCTGCCCAACCACGAAGAGCTTTGCTCGCTTGTCTTTCTTAGCTCCCGAAGCTTCAACGGAACCAAGCGGGGGTGCTACGAGGGCGAACGCCTTCACGGGCTTCAGCTTCGAGACGGCACGGAGAACGACGGACGCGCCGAAGGAGTATCCGACGATGCCGATCTTCGAACCGTCGATGCCGGGGAACCCCTTGAGAAAGTTCAGGGCGTGCTTGACGTCGTTCCACTCCTGCTCGCCGTTCGAGAAGTCGCCCTCGCTCCGCGCGACGCCCCGGAAATCGAAGCGGAGGCTAGCCAGGCCGCGCTCGTTCGCCTCGACCTCCACGGCGGACACGACAGGGTTGTTCATGTCGCCGCCCAACATGGGATGCGGATGGCAGATCAGGACGGCCGGAACTCGTACACCGCCATCACCGGGGGAAGCGATGACGCCGTCGAGGAGAATCTTCCCCGTGCTATAGATACCTATGGCCGAATAGCGCATCATCGCGACGTTCCATAGTAGGTGACACCATGACGTTTGACAAGCGCGACGCAGCGAAACACGAGGTCAGCGGGTGGAGTGAACTGGTACCCTGCTCAGTCTTTGGGAGAGGCGGTCCTGTGTGAGCTCTAAATCATATTGACTTTGTAGGCCCATCCAGAATTCGGCAGAGTTGCCGAAGAAGCGCGAAAGCAGCAGGGCCGTCTCGGCTGTGATGGCCCGCTCGCCGCGAACGATGGAGTGTATCCGGCGGGCGTCCACCCCGATCTCTTTCGCCAGCCGGTATTGGGTGATGTTCAGCGGAAGGAGGAATTCTTCGTTAAGGATTTCTCCCGGGTGAATGGGTGGGAGCTTCTCGTCGTTATGGGACAATTCCGCAGTCATGGCAGCTTCACACCTCAATGATAAACCACAACCTTGACTGGGTGTTGGAACCTTTCACTCAATACCGAACTTCGGCTAGAATCTTCTCCGCGCATCAACCATATCGAACAACATACAAGGAATCCGCCCATGCGAATAGTCGAGCTGCGAAGCGATACGAAGACCCTGCCTACACCGGCAATGAGGGAGGCGATGGCGACCTCCCAGTACGGCGACGACATGGTGGGGGAGGACCCCACGGTCAACAGGCTGGAGACCTTGGCTGCCGACATGCTCGGCAAGGAGGCGGGGCTGCTGCTGAGCAGCGGGACGATGGGGAATCTTGTCCCCATCCTTGCGCTGTGCCAGCGGGGCGAAGACATCATCATCGGGGATAAGTCGCACATCTACCGGGCGGAGGCGGGAGGGGCGTCGGCGCTGGGCGGTGTGGCCTATAACCCGATCCCGAACCAACCGGACGGCACGCTCGACCCCGCCGAGGTGGAGGCAAACATTCACCCGGCGGACCAGCACTACTCACCGACGAGGCTCATCGCGCTGGAGAACACGCACAACGCCTGCAACGGACGAGCACTGACGCCGGACGAGATCGCGTCGGTGGCCGACGTGGCTCATGCGCACGACATCCCCCTGCACGTCGACGGCGCACGGCTCTTCAACGCGGCGGTCGCGCTCGAAACGCCGGCGGCGGAACTCGTCAAGGACGCCGATACGGTGACGTTCTGTCTTTCGAAGGGGCTGGGCTGTCCGGCGGGGTCGCTCCTGGTTGGCGATCACGAGACCATCGACAAGGCCCGCAAGGTGCGCAAAGTGCTCGGCGGCGCGATGCGGCAGGCGGGCATCGTCGCCGCGCCGGGAATCGTCGCGCTGGAGTCGATGATCGAGCGACTCGCCGACGACCACTTCAACGCGAAGAAGCTGGCGCGCGGCCTTGCAGGCATCCCCGGCTTCCAGATCGACCCCGAAGACGTTCACACCAACCTCGTCTTCGTGACCACGACGGACGAATTGCCGGCAGGCATCCCGGAGAAGCTGGCGGAGCGGGGAGTCATGGTCGGAGACCGCGGCAACAACCTCTGGCGGCTCGTGACCCACAACGACGTGTCGTCGGACGACATCGATTACGCTCTCAACGTGATCGAGACGACGGTCCGGGAGGCGATGAGGTAGTTCGAGACGTCGACAGGCTTTCGAGTAGCTGCTCGGGAGATTCACCGCAGAGGGCGCAGAAAACACAGAGAAGAATAGAAAGTGGATGGTTGAGGGCAAGTTACTGATTCCCCGGCACTGTGCCGCGCGGCCTTCGACAGACTCAGGCCGAACGGGGTGTAAGGTTGCTCAGGGTGAACGGAGTTGGCTGGGACGCTCGGTTATTCCTCGGGTGATCGGCTTGGACTCTCAGCGTCCTGATCAGAACGCTGGCCCCACCACTTGCGCAGTCTTTCGCGAACCTCGATCTCGTAGCCCTGGTCGCCGGGGCGGTAGTAGCGGTGTCCGCGAACGCTGTCGGGGAGGTTTTCCGCGGGCGTGAAGTTACCCTCGTAGTCATGGGCGTACTTGTAGCCCTCGCCATAGCCGAGACCCCTCATCAGGCCAGTGACGGCGTTGCGGAGATGGAGGGGGACGGGGTCGTTTCGTGACGCTTCGACGTCCTGTAGCGCGCGGTTCAGGGCCATGTACGAGGCATTACTCTTTGGCGCGGTGGCCAGGTAAACGGTTGCCTCCGCGAGGGGTATCTGACCCTCCGGCATCCCGATGAAGTGGACGGCCTGCTGGGCCGCAACGGCGACAGACAGGGCCTGCGGGTCGGCCATCCCCACGTCCTCAGCCGCGAGGATGACGAGACGTCGCGCGATGAACAGCGGGTCCTCTCCCGCGTCGATCATGCGGGCGAGATAGTAGAGCGAGGCATCGGGGTCGGAGCCCCGCAGCGACTTGATGAAGGCGGATATGGTGTCGTAGTGCTGATCGCCGGACTTGTCGTAGACCTGTGACCGGCGCTGGGCGGCGTCTTCAACCGTCCGGGCTGAGACCTTGCGAATGCCGTTCTCGTCGGGCCGTGTGGACTGCGCCGCAAGCTCCAGCGTGTTCAGGGCGATTCGCGCGTCGCCGTTGGAGAAGAGCACGAGGGCCTCCATCGCGTCCTCGTCGAGTTCGGGCCGAAGCTCCGCCAACCCGGTCTCGGCGTCGCTGATCGCCTTAAAGATGATCTGCTCGATCTGCTCCGCGGTCAGGGCCTTGAGCACGAACACGCGAGACCTGGACAGGAGAGGAGAGTTGACCTCGAACGACGGGTTCTCGGTGGTGGCGCCGATGAGGATGACCGTCCCGTCCTCGACGTGCGGTAGGATCACGTCCTGTTGCGCCTTGTTGAAGCGGTGTATCTCGTCGATGAACAGGATCGTGCGCCGTCGCTCCATGCCGAGCCTGTCCTTGGCCTCCCGAACGATGGCCCGAAGATCCGCCACTCCCGATCCGACGGCGCTCACGGAGCTGAAGTGGCTCTCGGTGACGTTGGCGATCAGGCTGGCGAGAGTCGTCTTGCCCGTGCCGGGCGGACCCCAGAGGATCATGGAGGGTATGCGGTCGGACTCGATGCTGTGTCGCAGGACGGTATCGGGACCGACGATGTGCTTCTGTCCGACGAAGTCATCGAACGTGCGGGGTCGCATCCTGGCCGCCAACGGCGCGTGCCGGTCGAGTTGCCGCCTGGCGCTGTTCTCGAAGAGAGTCATGCTGCGAAGTATACATAAGGAACTCTCGAAGGGTGCACGGAACAGAGCGCAGCCTCACCACCGCCACAGCAAGGACATACAACCATTCCAAGACCACATGCCGAAAAGTTCGCAGTACAGGACACGCTAACCCACCAGACTTGATAAAATCGAGGATCTTCACGTTGAGGTTCCGAGCAGTGCTATAGTTAGTGGGCCTAAGACTCATTTGCTACTGGAGGCTGGTGCTTGGGACTTCAGGATCGCGATTGGTTTCGAGAAGAAACCCGGCGTCGCAGAGAAGCAACGAGAGGCAGTCCGTACAGCCATAGAGCCAGACCAGGCTATAGGCAACCCTCCGCTGGAGGTGGGGGCGGTCGGTTCAAGCTGTTCGTGATGGCGTGTCTGATCATAGGCCCATTGTGGATGTGGGCATACCACGAAGATATGCCCATAGCGGTGAACGCATGGAAGGCAGCATCAGCTGCCTACGATAAGTTGGCGAGCTTCTCAAAGGACGTGGCTAGCGACGCGATCACTGCAATATCCGAGGAAATCCGATCCACCCCGGACGCGCAGGAGGCATCACAAGCAGCAAACTCACCGAAATACGCAGGAGGAAGCCCCCTCAATCGAGGAGAGATTGAGAAGTGGGTGATCGAGTTCACCAACGAGGAGAGAATCAGCGCTGGCCTACAGCCGTTTCGTCACGACGCCGCCATTTCAGACATAGCACGGTCGCACAGCGAGAACATGGCCAGGCTCGGCCTCTTGAGTCATGACATAAGGGGTAAAGATCCTACAGACAGGGCATTGACCGCTGGGTACAATTGCCGCGCCTATAGAGGGGACGGTTCATACTCCTATGGACTGAGTGAGAATATCGCTGAACATCCAAAGGTCACTCAGTGGATGGGTATAGGTAGTTCCTACAGCCCTGTTGACTACTCTAGCAACGCCGAAGAAGCGGCTCGGGGACTTGTGCAAGTATGGATGCGTAGCTCAGGTCACCGTAAGAACATTCTTGACAAGGATTCCCGCAGGATTGGCGTCGGGATAGCCATACAGGAAACGCCGGAATATGGATATATCAGCGAGACAATCTATGCCACACAGAATTTCTCGGCGTGCGATTAGGGTAAGGCCAGTAGTGGTCTACCCCTCACTCCATCGGTAGAAGCCGCTACCGGTTAGGACAGAAAGAGCCTGGTACACAGTTGGGAGTCTGCGTCGATGGTACAGATTCTCCCTTAGCTTGATGAGAGCCTGATGGATTATCAAGACGGCCGACAACACCACTATTAGTGAAAGGCCAACATAGGCTCCCGACTCGCCGTTTGCCGTGAGGTCCGGCGCACCGTAGATAACTGACATCGACGATGCGAAGACCAGACATGTGGTGAACGGAGCAGTCTTGCGTCGCGCGTACTTTCCCATGACCATAGCAGCCGATACAATCAAGAGAGCGGGACATCCTACAAGCACTGCTGCTTGAAGTGTCGATACCGCGAAAAGGTAGTTGACAGTCGGGGACACCACCAGTGCGACTAATTCAGCGCCACTGCTGGCTTGACTCATTCCATCAAGCCGAGTCCATGGCAAGAAAAACGCTCCCATGATCGCTAACGTAGCTGAAAAAGCTATGAGACGCATCGCGAACGTGGCAAACTCACGTAAGTTCTGAGATAGCATTGACATCTGATTCAATTGTTCATATCAAACGGTGAAGCTATGGTCTCACGGATATTGTCAGACGCGATCATAAATTGAGCCAACTCCTCCTCCAGGGCAAGAATATCGGAGGGAACCTCACTGAACCCACCCGCATCGAACGAAAAAACTGAGCGCAGTTCCAGCTTCCGTAGGGTAGTATCCATGTCGCTAAGGCGGTGCACAATCTCCAATGCTTCCTCTTGAACGGCGCGAGCGCGCTCCCTCCACTGTTCATATTGCTCAAATTCAGCATCATCATCCGCCCGCGCTCGTTCACGTAATTCCTCGCTGTGAAATTCTTCGGTCAACGCCCTTTGTGCAGCGAAATAAGCCTCTACGCTGCTTTCGGCAACGATGATTGCAGCGTCAAATCTACGGTACGCAGTTTGGGCCTTTTGGTACTTGGGGGACCACTCATCAAGCAGAACTGCTAGGTCAGTTATCTGTCCGATATTCGCACTAATGAAAGTTCCAGCACTGTTAAGGGACTGCCCCATCCGTCCAGTTTGATGATTTACCATAGAGAAGCTTGCGTCGGCGTGCGCAGCCTCTGATTTACTGACTTCGCCGAAGGCGGTCCAACCAACGCCAGCCACCACAGCAACTATGGTGGCGGTGATGGTGATGCTAAAGAATCTTCTCAGCATTCTCCGTTATTCCCTTTGGGCAATCCCAACGCTCTAGCTAACCGATGGCATCTTACCGGGGCCTTCGGTGAGGGTCAATAACGGCACCGCCCATCTATCTGCCGTCCCTGTGCGGATGCCATCATGTTGGTGTCGCAGTCGGTGGCAGCTGTCATACCAGAAGCAGTGTCCTCGTTGAGCTCGTGTTATAGAGTCTAACATCGCGGACGATTCCTAATTACTTTCGTAGTGGTATCCTATATCACGAAAACATTTTCCCGCAGCCTGCCGACTCAGCCGATGTGGGCAGTGGAGGATGCCAGATGAGTACGACCAATGCACTGGATGACGGGTTCGAAGAGGCCGAAAGGGGTCTGGACAGGCTTGAGAAGCTTGAGGCCCTGCAGGTTCGCGCCGCGTCGGACCGAGCCGCGCATGAAGTTGTGGAGTACGTGATGAAGCTGCGGGCGGCAGTGGCCGAGTTGGCCGGTGAGCGTACCGCCTTTGAGTTGAGTGAGGATGTAGGAGTGGAGACGGCACAACTGGTGAAGGAACTGAGGCGGAAGGGTGACGATGATTACTGGAATACAACCATCCGTCCCGCACTTCTGAAAACGGACTCATAAATGACAACTTCAAGCGAACACTCGACCACCGGTTTCAGGATAGTTCCCTCGGACATTCCCAATGAGGGAATCCTGTACGTCGATCACCAGAAGAATGGTCGGTCCGGTCATGGGGGCAACTGCCTGACCGAGTGCGCCAATGGAGACATCGTCTCCTTCTACAGCAACGTATCGGGTGAGATTCACCGTGGCCACGGCGTGGCGGGCTGGTCCGAGTATCGCAGGTCCTCGGACGGCGGCAGGACCTGGAGCGAGCCGTTCGTGCTCGACTACTCGAAGCGCGCGTGGGAAGGCGACGATCTCTATTCCGCAATCGTATTCGCGGTGACGACCGCGCCAAACGGCACGCTTATTGCATTTGCTTGTCGTTTCGCAAGAGACCTGTGGGTGAAGAAACTGCCCCCGGTCTGCCTCTTGAGCCGCGATCACGGCCATACGTGGAGCGAGCCCCGCCCCCTCGACCCCGCCGCGACCGTCGATGACGTATCGCTGACCTTCGACGCGGTTTTCACGCACGAAGGCCAGGTGTTTGCCGCTTTCATGGGTGGGCCGGCCAACTACTGCAACGGCCCCTACTCGATGTATGCCTCCGTCGACAACGGCGAGTCCTTTGAGCGGCGCAGCGTCCTGCCCTTCGACATCCAAAACTACTACGTCACCGGCGGCGTACTCGACAGCGGCGACATCATCGTCTACTCCTATCCCTACCGCCCTGATGAAAACATCGACGAGTACAACATCCCCTACGTCACAAGCGCCGACGAGGGCCATACTTGGTCCGAGGTCAAGACCGCCCACTTCCCCCGAGCCATCCGCAATCCGCAGCTTTCGCGAAAGATCGGCAGTCTCTACTTCCTGCATGGACGCTCCGGCAGTCATAGTCACGACCCACGCCATCTGGTTCTCTACTCGTCTCTCGACGGGATTCACTGGGACGAAGGAAGGATTCTGCATCACAGGGGTCCCGGCGAGGGTGGGGGCGACGCATACTCGGCCAATGAAGTCATTGGCAAGTACGATCCGTCGGTGCCGAACCGGCTCCTCATCCAGTCCAGCATCGCCTACGAGGCCGATAACCTAAAGGTCAACGAGCGCCACTGGTGGATCGAGGATATCGACGGCGCCTGATGGTCGCACGCGGCCGCCACGCGCACGACGACCTTCTATACCGGAGAAACTGCCGAATGACCACTTCGAACCGCCAGACCGCATTGGTCACCGGCGCATCGGCCGGCATAGGCAAGGCGACCGCCAAGACGCTGTTGGAGGCGGGTTACACCGTCTACGCCGCCGCGCGCCGCGTCGAGAGTATGCGAGACCTCGAAGACCTGGGGGCGGTCGCACTGGAGATGGACGTCACCAATGAGGAAGACCTCGTTGCCGGCGTGGAGCGCATCAATGAGGAACAGGGGGGCGTGGACATCCTCGTCAACAACGCCGGCTTCGGACTGTACGGACCGATGGAAGACATACCGCTCGACGACGCGCGGTACCAGTTCGAGGTCAACCTGTTCGGGCTGGCGCGGCTGACCCAGCTCGTCCTTCCCCACATGCGAGAGCGGGGCGCGGGCAGGATCGTGAACGTCTCCTCCATCGTCGGGAAGGCATACGTCCCGCTGGGGTCCTGGTACGTCGCCTCGAAGCACGCGCTCGAAGGCTGGTCGGACTGTCTGAGGTTCGAACTCAAGAACTTTGGCATCGACGTCATCATCGTCGAGCCAGGACTCATCCGCACGGAGTTCGGAGATGTCGCGTTCGGGCCCCTGAAGGAGCGTTCGGCAAATTCTCCCTATGCCGGCTTCGTCGAGAGGCTCACGGCGGGGATGGAGAGCTACGAGGGCGGATCGCCTCCGTCGGTCATCGCCGACACCGTCCTCAAGGCGATACGGGCCAAACGCCCCAAGACGCGCTACTCCGCCGGTCAGTACGCCAAGCCCGTGCTCCTCCTGCGCAAACTCGTAAGCGACCGGATGTTTGACCGCGTCATCGAACGCACAGTTGGCTAGAGGACGGCGGGCGCCGGATACGTCAGAGGCCAAACCGAGTCCCCGAATGAGAACGCCCAAGCATTCCCCCAAGCAGTAACTTGAGTTCGACTGCCTCTGCGAGCTTGGGACGAGACAACAACGGAGAACCAGTAAAGAGGAGAGACCGGTGATGCGTGAACCTGACTTCTCGAATGAACCTGAAGGCCGTACGGGCGAGCTTCGCAGGCCGCTTGCAATCTCGCTGGACCAGGCGGAGGAAATCGCCGCTAGGGTGCAGGAGCTCATCAATGCCGGACAGGCACGTTCTGCATGGGAACTGATTCGGCGTCTGCACCCTGCGGACATGGGGAGCATCGTAGCCGGACTGCCCCGGGCGAGCCGGGACGCCATGATCCTCGTCATGTCCCCGGATACCGTCGCATGGATGCTGCGACAGATGAATCCCGTCCAGGCGGCGCGAGTCGGGACTCGACTGGGCTCCGAAATGCTCACGTTCGTGCTCGGCCAGTTGCGACCGCATCAGGCAATCGCGACGCTACGGCGTCTTCCCATTCGGCGCGCCCACGAGGTTGCCGAGTCCCTGGAGCAGCCCCTGGACGAGACGGAGGTTCTCGATTATGAGGCGGACACGGCGGGATCCCTCATGGTCGAACAAGTTCCCACCGCCCGGATAGACGGTCTAGCCGAATCCGCGCGAGATAGTCTCAGGACGTTCGACGAAATCGGACATAAGCTCACGCACGTCTTCGTAGTCGGAGACGGAGACGAACTGGTGGGTCAAATCAATATGGTCGATCTGGCGCTGGCAGACAATGCCGCTCCGATTCGCAGCATAACATCCCCCATCGTAGCTACGGTGACCATCGACACTCCCGCCGAAGAGTGCGCTCGACTTCAGCGCCACTATAACCTCACCCAACTGCCCGTGGTCGACGGGAACAAAATACTAGGCGTGATATTAGAGGAATCGCTGCTGGGCGCAACCGTCGAGCAGGACACGCGCCAGATGCAGCAGGTGGCGAATGTCGCCGGAGAAACCGTAGACGCTCCTTTGTCCAACTCGGTCCGGTCGCGGCTTCCGTGGCTTACGGTGAATCTGTTCACGACGTTTCTCGCCGCGGCCACCGTCGCACTCTTCGAGTCGACTCTGGCAAAGGTGGTCGTGCTCGCCGCATTCCTTCCCGTCGTCGCGGGGCAGGGAGGGATCGGAGGCACACAGACCCTGACGCTCATCGTTCGCGCAATGGCTCTGGGCGAGCTCGTCGGCGTCGGCGCTCGGCGGCTCTTGGCCCGCGAGGCCGTCTTGGGCATCCTTCACGGCATCTGGTTGGGAATCCTGGTCGCGGTCATCGCGATCCTCTGGAAACAGAACCTCGGCTTGGGACTCGTGCTTGGAGTTGCGATGTTCGGCAACATGATCATCGCAGGTTCCGTCGGCGCGGCCGTACCGTTGTTCCTTCGGCAAGTGGGACTGGATCCGGCAGTCGCCTCCGCAGTGGTCGTTACCACTGTCACGGACGTGTTCGGCTTCCTGCTGTTTCTGGGAATCGCAAGCGTCTCCATTAGCCTCATACTTTAGAGGGTGCTTGCAAAGTCTGCCTAAACCGTTCGTGGTGAGCTTGTCGAACCATGAACAACTCTTCGACAGGCTCTGGGGTGGAGGAAAAGTCTAGTTGCTCAAGATGATCTTGTCTCGATAGATGGTTATATGGAATATGCCGATGATGTCCATGCCCAAGAGCACATCGTAGCCCTCCGGCTGATAGGGAAGTCCTGCAACGGATAGCAGGTTACCCATGAAAAAGTTCTGAGGCCGTGGATTTGGGCGATCTTCGGTGTAACCTATGGGAATGTCTACTCTAGCGCGATACTGAAAGGAGTTGACCGTCTGACCCGAAGCTACGGTTAGCATTATTGTCCCTGTTGGTGTGAGTCGCAGGTCATTTACAACCTTTGGAGATATGGCTGTTCCCTGTGCGCCAGTGTCCATAAGCGCCCTAAACGGAACTCGCGGTTCTCCTTGCCCACGCGACAGCGTCACAGTAACGATGATCTGGTTGTCGATAACCGGTTGCTCAAACGACGGCATGTCTAATCTCTGGGCCTCAGAGATATGGCATGGAATCCAAGGTCTATGGGGCGTTCTCCGACCCGGTGGAGACTGAAGCGCCCAAGACCGAACTTCTCACATCCAATGTCGTAAGCGTCTCCCTCGTCGTTGTAGATGGCTACTACTGTGCCATCATGGAGCAAGACCGTTCTGCCCCAATGCTCTGCTTCCATTTGTTCCTTGGCATCGTTATAGGCTTCCTGGTTTTTCTTTAGTTCGTCGATAACCTCAGGTGGGTGCAGTTCTTCAGCAGCAACCATCATGTGCTTCTCCTTTCAAGATAACCGGACTTTAGCACGGCGTCTAGAGTATTGGCAATTTCCCGTGTCTGTGCGCGTCCAGCTAGAACACCTAGCTACGACCCCTTTGATGGGTTGAACTGAGGGTGCGAGGTTCATGTGTTGGGCAGCGTCCCTATCATATCATGCATGGGGGACGACTCCGCCCCAAATCACCCCGCCGCCAGTCCCCTCAACCACTCTCGCGTCGCTCTCGGCGACCGTAGGTGCACCAACTCCAAATGACCATGCTCGGGCCGCGCCAACTGCTCTGGAATCTGCCGCCGACGCCGCCAATGAGTCTTCAGCGCCCACAGGAACAGCGAATCGTGCCTAACGAAGTGCCACCACAGCTTTTCCCTGTTCCCGTGCCATAGCTCCTTGCGAAGAACCCCGCGACTCATAGTCCGCCAAAACAGCCTCCACATCACCACGTAGATCGGGTAGTCCAGCCACACCAGCAGGGTCGCCCTCGGCCAGATGACATCCCGCGCGAGACCGTAGTTGCCGTCCGCCACCCACCTCTCGCCCCGCAGCGCCTCCTTCACGCTCTCTCTGAACTCGTCATTCGGCGTCTCGACCCAGTTCGGCCGAAACCGGTAATAGTCCAACTCAAAGTGCGGCGCCCCCAACACCCGCGCAATCTCCTCCGCAAGCGTCGTTTTCCCCGCCCCCGTCGTCCCCAATACGACGATGCGGTCGGTGTTCCGCAAGCGTTTATCGGTGTCCGAGTATTGAGAATCGACCATGACATAACTTTCGTAGTCCAGTATACGTAGGCTCACCAACCAGGACAAGATCATCCAACCCAACGTAGTTGTCTGGTCTGAGACTGTAACGCGGAGCTGTGCCGCTGAACTTGGCAAACTAAGCCCTGAATGCGCCTTGACTTTGGGTGTGCCTACATGTTCTATTTTGTTCTAATCGTGGTTCTAAGGGACTGAGAGGCAAGCGATTGTCGGATAAGAGCGCCATAGAGTGGACGGATGCTACGTGGAATCCTGTGACAGGTTGTACCAAGGTCAGCCCTGGCTGTGCCCACTGTTACGCCGAGACAATTACATTAAGATTCAAACGGGGTGGTCCGTTCCTGCCTGGACAGACCACCATACGCCTTCACCCTGAGAGATTGGACGCCCCCGGCAAGTGGCGTACACCGCGCCGCGTGTTCGTCAACAGTATGAGTGATCTCTTCCACGAAGATGTCCCTTTTCAATACGCTCGCGAAGTGTTCCGCAGGATGGAAACTTACAACTCTCACATCTATCAGGTACTGACAAAGCGACCCGATAGAATGCTTGAGTTCGTCCAGTGGGACACACAGCGGCCGAATTGGCCTGCAAACGTCTGGGCCGGAACTTCAGTCGAGAATCAGTATTGGGCAGATAGGCGCATCCCTATACTTCAGCAGATCCCTGCGAAAGTACGATTCCTCTCGGTTGAGCCCCTCTTGAAGGCCGTGGACCTGACTCCATACCTCTCCACTCTCCAATGGGTAATCGTAGGTGGTGAGAGTGGTCATAAGGCTAGACCGATGAAGGAGGAGTGGGCCTTACGCATCAGAGACGACTGCGTTAAGGAGAGCGTACCCTTCTTCTTCAAACAGTGGGGTGGCCGAACTAGCAAGTCCGGAGGTCGTGAACTCGACGGACGTAGATGGGATGAGATGCCCAACCAGACAACAAATGCAAAGGAGTTTGCGGTTGCCGGGCCAAGAAGCTGAGCTTGGAAGCGATGGTCTGCCTGTTTTGGTACAGGGATCGTGGAGTCAAGACAAACTTTACTTTGTCAGCTACTTTAGCTCCTTATTCAATGGTGGAATGAAGAAATTCTGGGCGACAAGGGCGTACGTGGATCTATTTGCTGGCCCAGGACTGTGTAAGGAGCGTGGTTCGGGAACGGAATTCGCGGGTTCCCCTCTAATTGCCCTCAATTGCAAAACCCCATTCACGCACCTTTACTGCAACGACATTAACTCTGACTACACAAACGCGCTTGCCGCTCGCCAAAGGCGGCTACACCCCCAGGCAAATATCGAATACTTTAATCTTGACTGCAATCAAGCGGCAGGAGAGATTGCGGGTAGAATCCCCAGTGGTGCACTCACCCTCGCGTTCATTGATCCATGGAATTACGAACTAAATTTTGACAGCCTCACCTATTTGGCAAAGCGGCCCGCTACAGATCTGATAATGACGTTTCATACGGGCGCTATCAAGCGTAATGCGCATCAGCAGATTGCAGCGGTCGATGCGTTCCTCGGCGATAAAGCCTGGAGGACTCGCTACATTGAGTCGCAAACTAACGTCTCCAACCCACCTACCACTGTGTTGATTGATACATTTCGAAATCGCCTTAGGAGCAAACTCGGGTACACTCATTTTGGTGACCCCATGTCAATCAAGAATTCAACCGGATTGACCATTTTCTATCTGCTGTTCGCTTCCAAACATCCCAGAGGTCTCGACTTCTGGGAAAAGTCATCCAAGAAGCAACGGTCTGGGCAACGAGTGATGCTCTAGGGCAATCTCACGTCGCGACGTGAGTTCATTTCGGCCTGTCGGGTCTGCTCCCATCAACAAATCACTCATCACCCAACGAAGATCGACTAGTCCCGTCCTACCACACTTTAGACACTCCATCTCTTGGTTTCCCTTCCGAGCCCTCCGAGAGACGAGAAACCCTACCGATCATCAACGCCGAGTGCCAACAGGCACCTTTCGGCAAGCTCAGACGCGTCGGAGTCCAGCACATCCACGAGAATGAAGCCACGCCTGTTCACGGTCTCGACCATCCGCGCGTTGTAGGCGATGGTGCGCTGAAGAAACTTGTCGATCATCTCCTGTTCCCGGGGAGCCTTCGTGCTATATCGGCTATTAGTGTAAATCCTCTGCCGAAACGTCTCCTCTGCGGCCGTAAGCCACAGTGCGCCGACCCTGTCAAAGTCTAGGCTTGTCGCGAATTCGGGCCAAAGAGCCGACCCTTCCAAGACGAGTCCGGTCGCCGAGGTATCGTCCAAGCGCGACGCGACGATCGCCTTGACCTTCGGCCAGACATTGGCCCTGTAGTGTCGGAGCACGTCTTCCATCAGATCTTCGACCGATAGGCAGAGGTAATGCTCCGCCACGATGTCCATAACCTTTTCTCCCGGTGTCCGCCTCCACGGCCGTCCGGGGTGAGCCGCAAGTCTGTCGGTGGAGAGATATGTCCAGCCCAACTTAGCCGCCAACGACTCGGACAATGTCGACTTCCCGGCATGGGAAGACCCTCCGATGAGGACTACTTTCAAGTTAGGTTGTTGATTGCCCACGTTCGTACCCCGCATTCAATCTCACAATCGCCCACCGCAAGATTCCCTCGACACTACGATGGCCTCTGCAAGGCAAGCGTAAGCCATACCGGCAGCGCTGCCCGGGGATTCTCGTTCCAGTCTAGCAGGCTGTCGTCAGTCCCGGGTAAGTACTGATAGTCCTGCCAGAACCTTGAGTCCTTGGCGGGACCCTCCAAGGCTTGCCGCAGGATGAATCCCGAACTCGCCAGGGGGTTGAGGATGTCCGCAAGCGTCCAGTGGAACTCAAAGGCGCCCCCCTCTTCATCCTCCATGGGGCCCGTTTGCCAATACGGCTTCGCAACCTCAATCGGCGTGGTCTGGTCTTTCCAAGGACGTAGGAACGGATGGATGTCGTAGAAAACGTAGTGTCCGCCCGGACGCAGGATACGATATATCTCACTGAAGACCGCCTGCAGGTCTGATATCCAAACGAAGAACCCATTGGAGGAAAAGACCAGGTCGAACTCAGCGTTCTCGATAGGACTCAGATCGGCTGCATCGGCATGCACAAACGTGATCGGCAGGCCCAAATGTCTCGCACGTTTCGAGGCCACCGCTAGCCTTCGCTCGGATACGTCTACCGAAGTGACATTCGCTCCCATCCCGGAAAAAGCGAAGGCGGCATGGTTGTCCCCACTGCCAACTACGCACACGTCTTTGCCTGATACGGTACCTACCACCTCGCGGACCAGTTCTAGGGTCCCACCATCAAAGGCAAGCTCAGGCTCCGAAGGACAGCGCCGCCACAGGCCGCCTTCTTCTTCGAGCCTCTCCCACCACTCCGCGACCTCATTCCAGTACCGCCGGTTGGCATCGTGCATCGTGTTCATTGGTTGGCTCCGTCACGTGGGTACCACGTTACTCTGTCGAGCTATCGAATCGAAATGGACCTGATTCGAAGGTTCGGGACGTTACGTAGTGCCCAATGCGACGCGATAGAGGAGGGGAGACCGCTCCAACACGGTACGGACGTCTTGCACAATCTTGGGTGACCGTCGCCCAGGAGTCATCAGGCTCTGTTCAGCTTGGTCACCCTGCCACCAATGACCCATTCGGCCACGTACAGGTTGCCATTGGCGTCGACGGCCAACCCGTGAGGGCTGTTGAACTTGCCCGCCTCCAGGAGGCTGGTGGGTACTATCTGCCCGGATTCATTCGCATTGTTGGGCCAGCCCTCGACGTCGCACACCTGCTCGTTGTCGCCGATGTACGTGAGCAGTTCGTCGTTCATGTCGGTGACCGCGAGGCGCGCGCGAAGCTCGGCGATTATCATCAGATCGCCATGTGTCGCGAAACCGCTTGGCGTGGTCAGAAAATCGTCGCCGAAGGACCGCCTGAATCCGCCCTCCATGTCGTAGACCTGAACACGGGCGTTGGCCCGGTCTGCCACGTAAAGCTCCGGTTCGGACTTGCGATGGTCGATGAAGATGCCGTGTGGACAGTTGTACGCTCCAGCCCCTTCCTCGCCGTTGATGCTGCTGACATACTCGCCGTCCTTCGTGAACCTGTGTACGTAGTTGCCTCCGTACCCATCGCCCACCCAGACGTCGCCGTTGCCGCCGAATCGCTCCTCGTTTACCGCGACCGTTGTGGGCGAGTAGCGTGTGTTCTCGTAGACGGGAAGGGGAGGCTTCTCGAGCCTCATTACTACTTCGCCGTCCAATGTCGTCTTGAACACCTGGCCTGACGCATCGCCTGCGCCCGGAGGATATTCGTAGCCGTGAACATGGTTTCGCTTGGAGCCGTTATCCGCAATCCACAGGTACTCGACCCCGCCTTCGTTGACGAGGGTGATCCCATGCGCGTCCGCAAAGTCGCCGCGCCACGAGGAAATAAAGTTCCCGTCTCCGTCGAAGGTCATCACTTCCGGGTCGCCGGGGTGGCACGTTACGACGTTTCCCGACTCCGTGACCACGATGCCTGGATGCGCCCATCCCTTGCGGGAACTGTCGCTCTCGGGAATCTTGGCCCAGTTGTCGACCCAGTTGTATGAATGCTCTTCGCTTCCTACCCGCATGACACAACCTCCTCTACTTGCCGTTGCCTTAGTTGGATTCCAAGGGCAGCTATCTTAGCGCATGCCAAAACTTGAAGCGCGCCTGCCGTTACCACACTTGCATGCAGAACGCCGCAATCTGAGAAATCAGGCGCACCGCGGGGGATGGCGTCAGCGTCATGCCGCCATCCGCATCCCCCGTCCCTTTGATACGCAGTGCCCGGGAACGAACCGGCGCTTTCCGATTATGGATTCAGGATGACCTTGGTGTACCCGTCGATGCGCTTGTCGAACTTGTCATAGGCGTCGACGGCGTCGTCCAGCGGCACCTCGTGGGACACCACGAAGCTGGGAGTGGCCTTACCGGATATGATCAGGTCGCGCAGGTAGGCGTTGTACTGCTTCACGTTGCACTGACCCGTACCCAACTTCAGACCCTTCTCGAAGAGCTTCCCGAAATTGATGGACAGAGCTCCCCTCTTGGCGCCCTCGTCCACTCCGCCCGGGTCCGAAGGCACATACAGCCCCGGGATGCCCATGATCCCCGTGGGATTGATCAGGTCGATCATCTCATTCAGGACCACGTTGGGAATTTCGTCCTGCTCGCCTCCGGCGGCGGACGACCCTTGAGCAGCGGCCTGATAGCCTACGGCGTCGACCGTCTTGTCCACGCCGTCGCCCCCGCGCATTTCCCTGATCTGCTGCACCGGATCGCCGTCGTCGAAGTTGATGGGAGTAGCGCCGATCTCGCTGGCCTTGTCCAAGCGCTCCTGCACGTGATCGATGGAATAGACCTCCGCCGCTCCCCTGATGATGCAGCTGTAAGTGGCCATCAGACCGACGGGGCCCGCGCCCCACACGGCTACACTCTCGCCGGGGCTCACGTCGGCAAGCTCAGTGCCGTGATAGCCCGTCGGGAATATGTCCGCCAGAAGAGCGAAATCCGACTCGAACTCATCCCCGGCCGGGAGAGGCAGACAGTTGAAGTCCGCGTGAGGCACCTGGAGATACTCGGCTTGACCGCCGCGCCATGGCCCCATCGCCACGTATCCATACGCGCCGCCGGCGAATCCGGGGTTGACCGTGACGCAGAAGCCCGTAAACGCCCGCTGGCAGTTCTTACAGAAGCCGCAGCCGACGTTGAACGGCATGACGACCCTGTCGCCTACGGACAGCGACTTGACGGCGGATCCGACCTCAGCGATTACACCCATGTTCTCATGGCCGAAGATGATGCCCGGTTCGGCGGCGGTTCGACCCTCATACATGTGCAGGTCGGAACCGCAGATGCAGCTGGAGGTAATCTTGACGATTACATCATTCGGGTGCTGCAACTCGGGATCGGGAACTTCCTCTACGGATACGCTAAACGGACCCTGGTACACGACGGCTTTCATGGTAACCTCCCCTTTGCCCGCTTCGACTACGAATACTGTGCGGTCAATCTCTTGGATCGCCGCCGAGTGTATCAGGCTATCGCAAATTTGTCTAAAGTGCGGGTCTGTAGCACCCCGCTCCCCATTATGTGGTATCGTTCGACTACGCCTAACTATTCGAGGTAATCGGCGTTATAATGGCAACTCATCGGCACTTCACTTCGTGAAGCTCTATTCACGGAGGGTATCGTATCGTCGTAAGGAGGCCCCATTGCAAAGCACCGATCAGGCGCACCAGGTTGCGCAGAGCATCGTCGAGAACATCAAGAAGATTATCATTGGCAAGGACAGCGCCGTCGAGTTGGCCGTCGTAACCCTGCTCTGCCAGGGTCATGCCCTTATCGAGGATGTGCCGGGCGTAGGCAAGACCATGCTCGCGCGGAGCCTCGCGCGCTCCACCGGCTGCGCCTTCCGCAGGATCCAGTTCACCCCCGACCTCCTTCCAAGCGACATTACCGGCGTGTCCATATACAACCAGCAGTCCGGCGCCTTCGAGTTCAAGCCCGGCCCGATCCTTTCGCAGCTTGTTCTGGCCGACGAGATCAACCGCGCGACCCCCAAGACGCAGTCGGCCCTCCTCGAATCGATGGACGAGCAGCAGGTCACCGTCGAGGGAACCACGCATCCGCTTCCCGCGCCGTTCACCGTGATGGCTACCCAGAACCCCATCGAGTATGAGGGGACGTTCCCTCTCCCCGAAGCGCAGCTAGACCGTTTCCTGACCACCATCAGGCTCGGCTACCCCTCCATCGAGCAGGAGTTGGCGATCGTAAGCAGTCAGGAGCAGGCCCACCCGATCGACAGCCTCGAAGAGGTCGTCACCGCCGAGCAGATCCTCGACGTTCAGCAGAGCGTGAGGAGCGTCTACGTGGACGATCTCATCCGCGAGTACATCGTCACCCTCGTCGACCGGTCGCGGACCCACCCCGACGCCGCGCTTGGAAGCTCGCCGCGCGGGTCTCTCGCCCTCTTCCGCGGCGCTCAGGCACTCGCCCTCATCAGGGGACGAGACTTCGCCCTCCCGGACGACGTGAAGGAGTTGGCCGAGCCGATGCTCAGTCACCGCATCATCGTCTCGCCCGCCGGCAGGATGAGGGGCGTTCAGAGTTCCGACGTCGTGGCGGCCTTGGTCGAGGAAGTTCCCGTTCCGGGCGCGCAGCCCGCAGGATGGTTCAAGAGGTGATGCAGCGTCTGGCCAGTCTCGCCGTCCGACCGTCGATCAGGTTCCTGCTTGTCGCGATCCTGCTCGTCATCGCGGTCTTCACGGGAATGGCAACGGGCTTCGACCTCTTCTATCGCCTCACCTACGTCCTCATCGTCACCCTCATCATCAGCTACGTCTGGGTCCAGCTCATGCACCGCTCCCTCCGCGTCGAGGTGACCGGCAGGCCCCGGCTCGCCCGCGTCGGTGACGAGATCCTCGAGACCGTCACCATGCACAACAACGCCGCCTTGCCCAAGTACGCCATCGAGGTCTCCGATCTGGCCGACATCCCCGGTCACAAAGGTGGCGTCGGCGTTAGCATTGGGTCGATGGACTATGCTTCGTGGACGATGCACATCCGGACCCGAACGCGCGGCATGTACCACCTCGGCCCTATCCGCGTCGTCGCCCGCGATCTGTTCAACCTCTTCAGCAAGAGCAGCGAGTTCGGGGAACGCGACGACATTACCGTCCTGCCGAGAGTGCTCGAACTCCCCGGATTCGAGGTTCCCACCGCGCAATTGCACGGCGATTCTTCGACCCGGCAGCGCTCCCAGAGCGTGACGCCCCACGCCTCGTCCGTGCGGGACTACGCCCCCGGCGACGCGCTCAGCCGCGTCCACTGGAACAGCACCGCCCGAATGGGCAAGCTCATGTCCAAGGAGTTCGACCTCGGCCGCGCGAGCGAGATATGGGTGCTCGTCGACCTCGAACGCACCGTTCAGGCCGGGGAGCTGGAGGAGAGCACCGACGAGTATGCCGTGACCATCGCCGCCTCCCTCGTCAAGCGACACATTAGCGCCGAGCTTCCCGTCGGACTCGTCGCCTTCGGTGACGAAAGGTACTTCCTCCCGGCCGAGACGGGGTTGGGACAGTCCGACCGCATCATGCAGTACCTCGCCCTCGCCAAGGCCATGGGCGACACGCCTCTCAACGAGGCCCTCGCCGACTACGAGCCTCTGTGGGGACACAACGCGACGCTTATCGTCATCACTCCCTCGCCTCGCGCGGACTGGGTCATTGGCTTGACCGAGCTCATGCGGCGCGGCGTCCGCATCACCGTTATCCAGCTTGACCTGGAGTCCTTCGGGGGCATCGGCGACGTGGCGGAATCGCAGGAAGAGATGCTCACGCGAGGCATCCCGCACTTCTACATCCGGCAGGGCGACAGCATCGTCGAGCAACTCTCCACTCGCGGCGGCTTGAACGGCGCTCCCACCGCCGAATCCGACCGGCAGGTCCTGGCAGGCGTATGACCACCACCAAGGTAACCCTCTCCCAGCCGACCGACGTGGATCTCAGTCCTCCCGACTGGCTGGATCAGCTCGGCAAGCTGGTGCGAAGGTTCTCTCCCCGCGAGGGATGGGACACCTTCCTTCTGATGTACTTGGCCGTCGGCATCTCCGCGTGGGTCGTGCGAGAGGCCGACTTCGTCTCCACACCCGGACTCATGGGCGTCATCTTCATCGCCGCATTGGTCGGCATGTTCATGGCCAAGGTGCGGGGGCTTATCTGGCCCATCCCCTACGTCGCGGGCCTGCTTATCGGGATCATCGTCGCCACCTATCAGACCGCCACCCTGCTCGAAGACCAGATCGCCCTCACCGGCATGTTCACCGTCTGGGACAGGGTGCGCGAGTGGTACGACGTCGCCGTCACGGGCGGCATCAGCCGCGACCTCCTCCCGTCCACCCTCTACCTCCTCCTTCTGGCATGGATGCTCGGCTACATAAGCTCGTGGTTCCTGTTCAAGTGGACGAACCCCTGGATCGGCCTGATGCTGAGCGGGGTCGCCCTTCTCACGACCCTGAGCTTCCTGCCCGACCAGTTCGACTCGCGCTTCTTCATCTTCGTCTTCATCGCCATGCTCCTCGTGGCCCGCGTCAGCGTCGTCCAGCGCGAGGCCTTGTGGTCCAAGCTGAACATCGGCTCCATCACGGAAATACGCAATCGAATCCTCGGCGCTCCTATCATCTTGGCGATAACCGCCATCATTCTCATTGCCGCCGTCGGCGCTCCGCTTCGCGTCTACGTCGTGCGCGCCGCCATCGACCTGTGGAACTGGGGCCGCGATCCGCTGACCGTCTTCGAGGACGACTTCGCCCGCCTCTTCTCCGGCATCACCTCGAAGAACGACGTAAACGGTCGCTTCTTTGGGAACACGCTGCCATTCATGGGCAAGATTTCCTTCGGCGGCGACGTGGTGATGGTCGCCAATTCCCAATCGCCGACGTATTGGCTGTCACGCAGCTACAGCCACTACACCTCCAAGGGCTGGATTGCCGGCAAGACCATCAAGTTCAACGTCGGCCCCGAGGGCTTGCCGCCGCCACCCCACGAGTCCGATAACCGCGAGTTGGCCTTCCAGCGCGTGCAGCTTACCTTCGAAAGCGATGAACTGTTCGTCGGCGGCAACGTCGACTGGATCAGTCACGCCGCCGTTGTCGAAACCCTCGAACCGAGGGTCTTCCACATCGACCTGAAGAACTCGACGTTCGACACCGAGCTTCCGGCCGATATTCAGGAACTCGCAGCCGAGTTGCGCAATCTGTTGAATCCTCCCCCGAACCGGTTCATCGAGTCCCTCATAGCCGAAGTCATGCCGGACGATCTCATCGTTCTCGACGTCATCCCGGGCAGCGAGTCCGACCAGTGGCGCGACCAGAAGGCCGTGACCCTCCGCCGGAAGGACCCCGAGATACCCGAGGTGGTCAACTGGGAATTCAAGCAGACGCTGCCGCAGGATGAGCCCTATACCCTCTATTCCTTCGTATCTCAGGCCTCGAACAACGAGTTGCAGGAGGCCGATGACGAGTACCCCACCTTCATAACCGACCACTACCTCCAGCTGCCGTATACTCTGCCCGACCGGGTCCGCGATCTGGCGGAACGCATAACCGAAGGCGCTGAAACGCCCCTCGACAAGGCCCTGGCAGTCCAAAACTACCTGCGAAACGAGGGCGGGTTCGAGTACTCGCAGGACATTGACTCGCCTCCCCCGAACGCCGACGGCGTGGACTGGTTCCTATTCGAGTCCAAGACGGGGTACAGCGACTACTTCGGGTCCTCCATGACCGTCATGCTTCGGGCCGTCGGAGTGCCCGCTAGAATGGCCGCGGGCTATGCCCCCGGCGAACTCGACATCACCGGACGCTGGGCCGTCCGTGACAGGGACAGCCACGGGTGGACCCAGGTGTACTTCCCTGGACACGGCTGGATCGACTTCGAGCCCACCACGGCCTGGGACCCCATTGACCGTGGGGAACTCACCGTCGATGTCACTGACTTGGAAGAGGAAAACGCCGAAGACCCCCTAGCCGATCTGTTGGACGGCATTACGGACCAAGGTTCCATGTCGCTTGAAGAAGAATGTGAGCTGCTCGAACAGGCCGACCCCGAAGAGGCCGAAGCCCTCGGATGCGACGACTTGCTGGAGCCTCTGCCCTCCGGCCCCGGCGCCGTCCAGGCCGGTTGGCAGCCCAATGCTCTCGCCGTCCCCGCCGGAATTGCCCTCATAGCCTTGGCATCTATCTGGCTGCTCGTCTGGCTGATCTGGAACCTCGGCCTCGCCAAGGCCGGCATGGCGGAGCGTTACTACATCAAGATGGCCCGGCTCGGCACGCTCGCCGGCGTCCGCCGGCAGCCCTACCACACGCCGATCGAGTACGCTTACGCCATCGGCGACGCTGTTCCGTCCGCCTCCTCCGGCGCGCAGGCCGTCGCCTGGACCTTCGCGATAGGACGCTACGCGCACATAGAGGAGTCCGAAGACGATATCGCAAGCCTCCGCGACCACTGGAAGAAGATTCGCGGCGGCCTTTTGTCGAGGACCCTCAAGCGCATCCTCCCGGTCGGGCGCTACCGCGTATGACGGCGTTGACCTACGACATCTTCGAGACTCCCCACGGCTGGGTCGGCGTCCTCGCTTCAGAACGCGGAATCCGTCGAACCACCCTCCCGGAACAGACCATTGAGGCGTGCCTAGACAAGCTGGGTGAGACAGTGGACGACGCCGAGCGCACACCGGAAATGTTCGTCGAACTCCGCAGGAAGATCGAGCGGTTCTTGGAGGGTAAAGACGTGGACTTCGGCGACGTGCCGATCGACGTGGAGGACGCCTCGCCGTTCCTACGAGCCGCGTGGCGGGCCTGCCGGACGATTCCTTCCGGGGAGACAAGGCCCTACCGCTGGCTTGCATCCGCCGCCGGGCGCCCGAACGCGCCGCGCGCCGCGGGACAGGCCATGGCCAGAAACCGTCTCCCCTTCCTCATTCCCTGCCACCGCGTGATCGCGAGCGACGGTTCCCTCGGCGGCTACGGGAGCGGCAGGACGCGCCTCGAACTCAAGAAGCGCCTCCTCGACATGGAGGCCCGTTCGCAGGCCGCTAGGTAGCCGACGCCACCTTTTCTCGGACGCTCACCTCGCCAGACTCGCCGACGTGGTTCCTCAGGGCGCGCTGGAGGTCGTCGCTGATCGTCACCTTTAGCATCGGCCAGTCCATCGTAATCAGCCGGCCGTCCACCGCTATCTCCAGCGTCACGTCCTCTTGGCCCTGATGCTCGACGAGGGCCGTCTTGATGTCGTCGAGGATCTCCCGGTCCTTGTCGACGTCGTCTCCCTCTCGGAGACGGATGACGAGCCGCTTGCCAGCCGACGGGTCAGCCGGGACGGTCTTTTCCGTCGCCGCGCCGTTCGTCGCCGCGGTCTTGGGCGCGTCATAACCGGGCGTCCCCTCGCGTACCGCGCCGACCGGTGTCGCACTTCCCCCGCCGTTCGGAGACGGTGGCCGGGACGTCAGGTCCGGAGCGGGTGGGGGAGTGGGAGCTTTGGCTATGGGCTCCGTCGCCGTCACTTCTTCGTCTTCAGGTTCTTGTTCGTCCGGTCGCACGTACGCCTCCGCTCTCTGACATGAAAGACTGATTCTATCGTCGTCCCGGACACGAACCGACACCGACAGCGTCACCAGTGTGCCCGGCTCCCAAAGCGCCCCCGACACCGCCAGCACGTCCTCCCACACGAACACGTCCGCGCTCCCGCCCAGCAGCGCGACCTTGACGATCAGGAATCGCTTCCCGGCCCTCGTGAACCGCTCCTCGGACGACGATACCTGCCCGTTTATGACGACCCCTCGGCGGCCCGCAAGCTCCGCCGTGACATCGCTCACGGATATGATGGCCTTGCCATCGTTCGCCGCCACCATCGCGTCGAACTCTTCGTTCCCGGAAACGGCAAACCCCAGCAGCTCTTCCTCCCACTGGCTCTTCTCCGTGGTGGGCGTCTCAACGTTCGGAAGCTCGATACTCGTCAGCGGCGTCGGCACCGTCTCGCCGAACATATCGAACATCGACGTCTGGTCGGAGCTCCTCAGCCGCGCCTCGCTCTCGGCCACCGACAGGATGCGGTCTATCGAGTCGAGGATCGCACCACGGTCGCCGAACCTGTCGAACGCCCCGGCCTTGATCAGGCTTTCGAGGTTCTTCCTGTTCAGGCCGCTTGCGTCCACCTCCCGGCAGAACTGCTCGATGCTCTCCACCGGCTCATCGAGCGACGCTCTCGACTCCACGAACTCCTCGATGGCCCCCGTGCCCACGTTCTTGATGGACGCCAGACCGGCCCGAACGGAGAACTGCCCGTCCTCAGCCACCTCGATGGAATAGTACGGCCCGCTCCTCAGAATATCCGGCGGCAGCACCGGAATCTTCAGCCGCTTGCACTCGCTGATGATCGACGCGACCTTGTCGAAGTTCTCAGAAAAGGCGTTCAGCAGACACGCCATGTACTCCGGCGGATAGTTGGCCTTGAAATACGCCGTCCAGTACGAGATCAGCGCGTAGCAGACCGCGTGCGCCTTGTTGAACGCGTATCCGGCGAAAGGCTCGATGAGGGAGAAAACGCGTTCTGCCAACTCCTGCTCATACCCCTGCGCCACGGCGCCGGCGATGAACTTCTCCCGCTCCTGGGCCATCACCGCCGGAATCTTCTTTCCCATCGCCCGCCGAACGCTGTCAGCCTCCCCGAGAGAGTACCCGGCGATCTTCTGCGTTATCAGCAGGACTTGCTCCTGGAAGACGATGATGCCGTAGCTCTCCTCCAGGATCTCCCGCAAGTCCTCGTGCAGGAACTGCACCGGCGCCCGTCCGTGCTTGGCGTCGATGTACGAGCCGATGTGATCCATCGGCCCCGGACGGTACAGCGCGATCATCGACGCGATCTCCCCAAAGTTCGCCGGCTTAAGCTCCTTGATGTACCGCGTCATCCCCGCGCTTTCAAGCTGGAACACGCCTCCGGTCTCGCCGCGCGACAGCAGATCGTACGTCTTCAGGTCGTCCAACGGGAGGGCGCGATGGTCCACGTCTGCCCCCCGCGTCTCCCGGATCAGGTCGCGCGCCTTCGCGAGTATCGTGAGGTTGATGAGTCCTAGGAAGTCGATCTTGAGCAGCCCAAGCTCTTCCACCGGGTCCATCGCGTACTGCGTCGTCGGAAGCGAGCTTCCGTCGTCCTCCCCGCCCCGTCCAGACGCCTGCATCGGGACGATCTCGTCCAGCCGCTCGCCCGACATGACCACACCCGCCGCGTGCGTGCTCGAATGCCGCACGATACCCTCAAGGCCCTGCGCCTTGTCGACCAGTTCCTTTATCGACGGGTCGGCGTCGTAGATCTCCTTGAGTTCTTCGCTCGTCTCCAATGCCTCATTGAGCGTGATCTTCAGCCGGTTCGGGATCAGCCGCGCCACCCTGTCGACCTCGACGTACGGCATGTTGAGCGCCCTGCCAACGTCCCGCACCGACGCCTTCGCCCCCATCGTCCCGAACGTGATGATCTGCGCCACGTGCTCCGACCCGTACTTCTCGACCACGTATCGGAGCACTTCCTCGCGCCGGTCGTCCTGGAAGTCCATGTCGACGTCCGGCATCTGCTTGCGCTCGACGTTCAGGAACCGCTCGAACACCAGAGAATACGTCAGCGGGTTCACGTCCGTGACCCCGACGAGGTACAGCACGAGACTCGCCGCCGCGCTCCCGCGAACCGCCAGCTCGATATTGTTCCGCCTCACGAACTGCGCGATGTCCCAGACCACGAGGAAGTACGTCGCGTACTTCGTCTGCCGTATCACGTCAAGCTCATAGTTCAGCCGCTGATATTCCCGCTCCCCCGCGTCGGGAATCTTCTCGCGCAGGCTGTCCTCGCAGATCTTCCGCAGGTACTCGTCCGCATTCATCCCCGACTCGATCTCGAAGTGCGGCAGGTGAAGCTGCGAGAAGTCGATCTTCAGGTCGCACATGTCCGCGATCTTCTGGGTGTTCGCCACGGCGTCCGGCGCGTCGGCGAACAACTGCGCCATCTCCTGCGGACTGCGCAGGTAGTACGTCGTGTCATCGAAGCGCATCCGACGCTCGTCTTCGATGTTCGTATTCGTCTGGATGCACAGGAGGATCTCGTGTAGATCGTGCTCTCCCGGCATCGTGTAGTGCGAGTCGTTCGTGGCCACCAGCGGCGTACCCGTCTCGCGGTGCAGGTCCAACAGCCCCGCGTTGATCGCCGGCAGTTCGGGCACCCCGTCGTGCTCCATCACCTCGAGGTAGTAGTCGGGGAAGCGCTCCCTGTACCACACGATGGTCCGCTTCGCTTCGTCCATCCTCCCCTGTGCGACGAGTCCGGGCACCTCGCCGCTCGGACACCCCGTCAGGAGGATGAGGCCCTCGCTGTGCTGCTCCAGGATGTCGCGGTCGACGCGGGGCTTGTAGTAGTACCCCTCAAGGTTCGCCTTCGTGACGAGCTTGATGAGGTTCCGGTATCCCGCCTCGTTCTTCGCCAACGCGGTCAGGTGGTACCGCTCCTTGTCGTCCGGCGTGCGGTCGAACCTGCTCTGCAGCGCCACGTATAGCTCGCACCCGATGATCGGCTTGATGCCCGCCGCCGTCGCGGTCTGGTAGAAGTCGATCGCCCCGTACAGCCCGCCGTGATCCGTGATCGCCAGGCTGTCCATCCCAAGCTCCACGCACCGGTCAACCAGCGATCCGATCCGGCTCAGGCCGTCCAACATGCTGTATTCGGTATGCGTGTGCAGGTGCGTGAACACGTTCGATGCAAACCCTCAATTCGGACGACGGAGCGCGGCCAAGTTCGATGGTGAGCGCATTATAGCAACAGCCGCCCCTTGCCGCGTCAAGGCCCGAAACGTAGGTGAAGCCCCACCCAAATCATCACAAAAAGACGGGGCGGGAATCCATTAGCGCTCCCCCCGCTCCAACGCTCGGGGGATACGAGTCAAATAAGGTCGTCCACAGTCACATCGAGCGCTTTGGCGAGAGCGGCCAGAGTCTTCGTCGATCCAGAACGCTTCCCGGTCTCTATCTGCGAGAGGTATACGGGGTTGATCCCGGCAATGGACGCGAGTTCCTGTTGACTCATACCTCGATAGCTGCGGTACACGCTAATGGGTCCTTCCCCGGCAACGATCCGGTCAACCACCTCGATGGGAAATGACTCCCCCCCTTCGCTCTTGGCGAGGTCATACAGTTCTTCGTCACTGAGCAACTCGTCGGCATCGGCGTTTGCCAGCCGCTCATACTCAGGCCAAGGGATTACCGCGAATGCCGGCTGTCCGACATCATCGAAAATAACCTGAGTTTTGGGCATAACCGCCTCCTATCGTCGATAGACCTGCCCGCGCGAGGCAATTCTGAGCACATCAATAATCCGGGCTTCGTTGTCGCGTTCAAATATGATGCGAAAGTCGCCGACACGAAGGCGATAGCCGGGTCGGCCTCTCAATTTCGCAATGTCAATATCTCGTCGTTCGGGATTCTCAGCCAGTTTGTCTAGTTCCCGCCGGATGCGTCGCATATGTGGACGAGGCATCTTCCTCAGGACGCCTATGGCATGCCGCCCCATTTTGAGTTCGTACATCGCTGACTCTGCAAGCTAGTATAGCATATAGCTATGTGCATCAAGCGTATAGCTATATGCACCTTTAGGTTATGCCAGTACTTCCGTAGAGGCTTGAGACAATTGAACTACCGTCATATCGGCGAAGGCCGGTATCCAGAGGGGTGGATGTACGAGTTCGACGGTGTTGCAGGCAAGCCTAAACTTCACACCGTCCAGCAAAGTACGCAAACGTAACCGGGAGCAGGGATCGAAAAATCCTACTCCGGTCCGCGCCCTCTGCGGTGAATCCCCGGAACCTAGTCGTAATAGTCCGGCATCGGAGGCTGGCCGGGCTTCGGCTTCTCGATGATGTCCGTTATCAGCGACTCCGTCGTCAGCACCATCGCCGCCAGGCTCGCCGCGTTCTCCACGGCCGACCGAGTCACCTTCGCCGGGTCGGCAATGCCGAGCTCCAGCAAATCGCCGTACTCGCCCGTCTCCGCGTTATAGCCCCACGAACCCTCGTGCTGGAGCGTCTCCCAGAGGACGACCTCGCCGGACACTCCGGTGTTCTCGGATATGAGCTTCAAAGGCGCCTGCAATGCCGTCTTGAGGATGCGTATCCCCGTCTGCTCGTCGGTCGTCGGCAGATCGAGCGAGTCCAGCGCCTCAGCGGCCCGCACGAGCGTCACGCCGCCTCCTGGCACGATGCCTTCCTCCACAGCCGCCCTCGTCGCGCCAAGCGCGTCCTCGATGCGCTGCTTCTTCTCCTTCAACTCAACCTCGGTCGCCGCCCCGACCTTGAGGATAGCGACCCCGCCCGACAGCTTAGCCAGCCGCTCCTCCAGCTTCTCCCGGTCGTAGTCCGACGTCGTGTCCTCGATCTGCGACCGGAGCTGGCTCATGCGGCCCGCGACCGCATCCGGCGATCCGCCGCCGTCAACAATTGTCGTGTCGTCCTTGGTCGAGACCACCCGGCGCGCCCGGCCCAGGTCGTCGATCGTGATCGAGTCGAGGTTCCGGCCTACGTTCTCGCTGATGACCGTCGCCCCGGTCAGTATCGCCATGTCTTCGAGCATCGCCGTGCGCCGGTCGCCGAATGCCGGAGCCTTGATGGCCAGCACCGTGAACGCCCCTCGCAGCCTGTTGACCACGAGCGTGGCGAGCGCCTCGCCCTCGATATCCTCCGCGATGATGACGACGTTCTTGCTGATCTGGACGATCTTCTCCAGCGCCGGAACAAGCTCGGACACGGCAGAGATTTTCTTGTCGGTGATCAGGATAAACGGGTTCTCGATCTCCGCGATCATTCGCTCCTGGTTCGTCGCGAAGTACGGCGAGATGTAGCCCTTGTCGAACTCCATGCCCTCGACGTACTCTTGCTCGTAATCAAGTCCCTTCGACTCCTCGACCGTGATGACGCCGTCCTTGCCGACCTTCTCGATCACGTCGGCGATGATCTCGCCCATCTCATCGTCGTGAGCCGCCAGCGCGGCCACCTGGCCGATCTGCTCGCGTCCCGACACGGGCTGCGACATATCCCGGATCGAGTCGCGCATCACGCCGACTCCCCGGTCGATGCCCTTCTTCAACAGCATCGGGTTCGCGCCTGCCGCGATGTTCCTGAACCCCTCGTGAATGATCGCCTGCGCAAGCACCGTCGCCGTCGTCGTGCCGTCGCCCGCGTTGTCATTCGTCTTGCTCGCCGCCTCCTTCAGAAGCTGCGCGCCCATGTTCTCATACGGGTCTTCGAGCACGATCTCCTTGGCGATCGTGACCCCGTCGCTCGATACCTTCGGCCCCGCGAAGTCGTCGTCGATGACGACGTTTCTGCCTCGTGGCCCAAGCGTCACCCCGACCGTCTCGGCCATCAGGTCGATTCCACGCTTGATCGCCGCCCGCGCGTCGTCGCTATGCTCCATTTGCTTTGGCAATGTCCCGTCCTCCGTGTGGTTCTGTGGCTATGCGGCTCAACCGCCTACTTGACGACCAGAATGTCGTCCTCACCGATGATCAGATACTCCTCGCCGTCCTGCTTGAACTCCGTCCCGACGTACTGCGGGTACACCACCGTGTCCCCGACTGCCAGGTCGACGGGTATCCGCTCACCGGCGTCCGTCAGCCGTCCCGGTCCGACCGCTATCACCTCGCCCTCCTGTGGCTTCTCCTTCGCCGTATCCGGGATGAATATGCCGCCCGCGCTCATCTCTGCCGCCTCCTCCGACGGCTTGACGACCACCCGGTTCCCCAGGGGCGCATACGTGATCTCTGACATCCTCGATCTCCTCCCAACGCACTGCGTCAAACGTGATTAGCAGCCGCCAACGGCGACTGCTAGAGTAAATCCTAGAATAGCCCTCACCACCTGTCAATAAATCGCCCTGACGGCGGCGCTCGACGATCCCTGACAAACCCTGGGAAGTTCTACCGGATTCATGCAAAGTCTTGGACTTGTTTAATGTAGCGCTTAGGTGCTATGCTTCCACACGCAAGTTGGCACGTCGTCTCAGGGTTTCCTGATGGCGGCGCCAAAACACTTGGCCAAAGGGGGCATTTATGGCAATCAAATACGCGGGTCTTGCATTGATAGCCGGCGTGGTTCTGGCGTTCGTGGCTCCGATATTCATGCCGGGGTACGCTCTCATATACCCGGTGGACCAGACCGACTTCGCCGCCGCGCGGGACGCCTTGGGCGATTCGCCGGTCTTGGCTCACTGGGTGAATTTCGTCTCGCTCATTTCGCTGTCGCTGATGATCTTCGCCTTCCTGGTTCTCTACCCTCTGGCGAGCCGGCAAGGAGGTTTGGCAGGTAAAATCCTGCAATTCGGCATTGTCGCCTCCATCATCGAATGGGGCATCCTCATCGTCGCCACGGGGATGCGGCACTTCGTAATCCACCTCATGCAGCGCAGCGAACTGACCGAGGGGACTCCGTCACCGGAGGAGTTCCAGGCCGCGGCTCTCGCCGTGCACACCGACATGGCAGCAGTCACAATAGCATTTGTGGCGCTCTATCCGCTGGCCTCCATCGCGGTCGGCCTTGGGCTGGCCAACCGGTTCGCCTCAATGGACCTCTACAAAGTCACAGCCTACGTTATGGCGGCAGCCGGACTCCTGGGGCTGGTCAACTTCCTCTTTGCAATGAGCGCTCCCGACCTCGGCTTCGAGACCCTGCTCCTGATAAACAACCTTGCCCTCTACATTGGGGGAGTTTGCTTTATCATCGTCGGGTACGGCATGTACCGAGGACGGAACGAGCTCGCAGAGGAGGCTTCCTCCGACTAAGCTTCGGCCCAATTGGGCCTAGCCGACCGGATAACGGAACTGTGAGGTGGAGGGAGCCGGACGAGACGCGCTCCCTCCGTCTCCACACTCGCGCCGCAGGCGGCATCAGGCTACCACAAAACCCCGCGACCTCTGCGGCGAGTCCCAACACCCAATGCCACAAGTCCCAAGAGGGCCGCGCCCGCCGTCAGATCGAACGCCCCGCCGACTGACGCGCCGCACCCGTTCCCTTCCACATCTTGCGATGTCGGCTCGTCCCCGCTCGACGACGGAACGACGTACACCAACGGCACCGGAGTATCGCGCACACCCTCGCCGCTCGCCGTGTCCGTGCCTGATGAAGCCGCCTCGTAGACCAGCGGCACCGGCGTACTCGACACCCGCTCGCCTGTCGTTGCCCTCGACTCCGTCCTCGGCGGAACGGCCTGCATGGCGCGTGTGTCACCCACGTACTGCCCCTCCGAGTTCGGATTCAGCGTATAGGGCAGAATGGTGGGGGCCGGAACGGGCGTCGGACGCTCGTCAATCGAGTATGCCGCGCTGAGCGGCGACGCGCCCACGGATGCCCGCCATCGGTTCTCCAACGCGACCCTGTCCAGGCCGTATACCTGTGTCAGCGCGTCGTCCATCGACTCGCCGCCCTTGTACAGCGCCATGAACTCGCGCATCTTCTCCGTGCCGAAGTCCTCGATCATCATCCGCACCAACTCCTTCGACTGCCCGTAGAACAGCAGGACATCGTTGGCCTTACCCGGAAGGCTGCCCATGTGCGTGATCGGCAGCAGCCGGTCCTGCCGTATCCCCCGGCGGAGCGCGTTATCGTACGACCGGCCGGGGTCGACGTTCCCGTACTCGGCCAGCCCCTCGTGCAGCCACGACGGCACCTTCCGCGAAACTCCCTCTCCCGCCCGGTGCACGATGATGTGCGTCATCTCGTGCGACGCCGTCCCCGACGCGCTGCGGCTCCCCAGCACAAGCAGCGTCCCCACCTGCGTGAACGCCTGTCCCTCCGTTATAAGGTGCCGGTCGAAAACCGCGCTCGAAGGCGGTATCGCCCTCCGCATCTCATTCCACGAGTCATAGACCGTCACGCGGATCGGCTCCTCACGGTCCGCCCCCAGCAGCGGGGCCATCCGGTCCAGAGTCAGCAACATCGTGTCGAGGATCTCCCGCGCCCTCGGCTCCGAACCCCCGTGGTACGCCACCGTGATCGGCCCGCTCGATATCTCCTTCCACACGAAACGCGGATCGTGATACACGAACTCCATCTTCTCCGTTTCGTAGCGCCGCCCGTCCGTGTCCACGAACTCGAAGCTGTAGGTGATAACCGTCCCCGGTGGGATGTACGATGCCGCCGTATTCGTCCGCCAGAGCAATTCGCCTTCCAGCGAACCGCCCCGCCGCGTCGTCTCCAAGTAGTCGTACCCCGTCCGCGTCTGACGCCCGATCCGAACCCGGATCGCAACCGTCTCGATGTCCTGGTCGCTCGAAGCCGTGAGGCGCACGCGAAACCCCTCCGGGAATTCGCTAGCCAGACTCCACGAGCGCACCGTCACCCCGCCGGCGTCCGCTACCGCAACTCCGCCCAGTCCGAATGCAAATACGACCGCCGCCGCCATAGCCGCAAGCGCAAACCGACCATACGACGTTGCTCTCACCGTCATACCCAAACGCGCCCCATACCGGCCCGACTGCTGCCGCTTCATCATGCCTAATACAACGACACACCACCCGAACGGTTGCGAACCCTATGTAACCCCCTCTCCCGTTCGCGGGAGAGAGCCTGCCCCGTACTCTGATACGGGAGCTGGGGTGAGGGAGACTCGCTTGATATTCTGTAGCCGGTTGACTACAATGCGGTTATGGTAAGGGTCGTCCACTACGTGGCGCGCGACGGGCGTGACCACTTCGGCAGGTGGCTACAAGCACAAGCGCCTCATGTCCGCGTTCGGCTCCAATCCCGTGTCGACCGCTTGGAACTAGGAAACTTCGGCGACCACAGGGGAGTCGGCAGAGGCGTGTTGGAGTTGCGGATACACTTTGGCCCTGGATACCGCGTGTACTACGGCCGCGACGGTGAGGACTTGGTGATTTTATTGGCCGGCGGGACAAAGAGCCGTCAAGCACGCGACATCCAACAAGCTCAGGCGCTGTGGAGCGAGTACAGAGAGGAGAAGCGAGATGCCCATACGTGAACATGATGCAAGCGAATACATCAGGACACCGGAAGAGATTGCGGAATACCTGAACGTGACACTGGAAGAAATGGGTGATGACCCCCGGCTGCTTATGCTGGCGCTTCGTAACATTGTCAAGGCGCGAGGCGGCATATCCGCGATTGCGAGGCAGGCCAATCTGGATCGCGTCGCCCTCTCTCGGGCGCTGTCCGGCCAGCGAAATCCGCGACTGGATACCCTCGCGAAGGTGACCGCCGCGTGCGGTGTGAAGCTCCGGTTCTCGGCGTAACCCTCGTGCCAGACAACATCCTCTCAGACCTCAACCCCAGGCAGCGCGAGGCCGTCGAGACCATCGGCGGCCCCGTGCTCATCGTCGCAGGCCCCGGCAGTGGCAAGACCCGCGTCATCACTCACCGCATCGCCTACCTCGTCGACAGGTGCGGCGTTCAGCCCTACCGCATCGCCGCGCTCACCTTCACCAACAAGGCCGCACGCGAGATGCGGGAGCGCGCAGCGACCCTCATGCGGACAAGCGGAGACCAAGTCACCATCAGCACCTTCCATTCCTTCTGCGCCAGGGTTCTTCGCCGCCACGGCGAGCTCCTCGACCTCGACAAGGACTACACCATCTACGACCAGTCCGACCAGACGTCGCTCGTCAAGCGCGCGATGGAAGAGCTTAACATCAACACCAAGCAGTTCTCGCCCGGCAACATCCTCTCCGCGATCTCCGGCGCGAAGAGCAAGCTCCTCGGCGTGGAGGGATACGGCCTCAAGAAGGCCGACTACTACGAGGAGATCGTCCACCGCGTCTACGAAAGGTACGAGGACCTCCTCGCGCAGTCCTCCGCCCTCGACTTCGACGACCTCATCCTGAAGACGCACACGCTCCTGCGCCAGCACTCCGACGTTGCCGAGAGCTACCGCGACAGGTACGTCCACGTCATGGTCGACGAGTTCCAGGACACCAACGTCGCCCAGTACGAGATCGCCAAGCAGCTAACGGGCGAGTACCGCAACCTCTGCGTCGTCGGTGATCCCGACCAGTCGATCTACTCGTGGCGCAACGCCGACATCCGCAACATCCTCAGCTTCAAGAAGGACTTCGCCGACGCCAAGCTCATCGCCCTTGAGGAGAACTACCGCTCCACCGAGACGATCCTCGAGGCCGCCCAGAAGGTCATCGCTCCCAACCGCCAGCGGTTGGAGCAAAACCTCTTTACCAAGTTGGGCAAGGGCGTCCCCATCGTCGTCCACGAGAGCTACGACGAGAACGACGAGGCGCAGTTCGTCGTCAGTGAGGTCGAGAGCCTCGTGCCCAACCGCTACAAGTGGTCCGACATCGCCGTCATGTACCGCGTCAACGCCCAGTCCCGCGCGCTCGAAGAGATGTGCATGCGGTACGATGTGCCCTACCACCTCGTCGGCAGCGTCAAGTTCTACCAGCGCCAGGAGATAAAGGACATCGTCTCCTACCTGCGCCTGATCGCCAACCACAACGACGACGTGAGCTTCAGGCGCATCGTGAACATGCCGACACGCGGCATCGGCCAACGTACCATGAGCGAGCTCGACCGCCTCGCGTGGGATCACGGAACATCGCTCTACGCGGCGATCGACGAGACCGCCGAAATGCTCAAGAGACCGGGTAACTACGTCGCCCCCCTGCCCGCAAGATCGATCAACGCCTTGCAGGACTTCAAGGCCATGATCGACGACCTCACCGAAAAGAGTGCCGAGTACGAGCCTGCCGCGCTCATCGACGCCGTGCTGAAACGCACCGGGTACGGCGACTATATCGAGAACGATGCCGAGCGCGGCGAGGAGCGATTGGAAAACATCCGCGAGCTCCAGTCGGTGGCGAAGGACCTCCTAGACTACGGCGAGGAAAACCCGCTTACTGCCTTCCTCGAACGGGTCAGCCTCGTTAGCGACGCCGACAACGTGGGCGAGAGTCCCGACGCCGTAACGCTCATAACCCTCCACCAGGCGAAGGGCCTCGAATTCCCCGTCGTCTTCATCGTGGGCATGGAAGAGGGCGTCATGCCCCACATGCGCTCCATCGACTCGGGCGACCCCGCCGAGATCGAGGAGGAGCGCCGACTCTGCTACGTCGGCGTGACCCGCGCCAAGGAGAAGCTCCATCTCGTCCGCGCCTTCCGGCGAGGCTTCCGTGGTCGCACCGGCTCCGTGCCCTCCATGCCCTCCCGGTTCCTCGCTGACATCCCGCCAGAGCTGCTGGCCAAGCCCGACCTCTACCTCCGCCAGGGAAGCCTGTCCGGCCAACAGTCACGCAGGATACAAGCACAACCCTCCACGCAGGTGGACCGACCCACGGAGCGCGTCGTCCGGCAACCCGATACTCCCGTCATCCGACGCCGCCGCAGCGCCGCCGGCTCCCCGCCGAAGAGCGCCCGCCTTGCCCTCAACACCGGCGACCGCGTCCGCCACAAGACCTTCGGAGAGGGCATTGTCACGGAGGCGAAGGCCGCTCGCGGCGACACCGAGGTTACCGTAGCCTTCAAGGACGGCCACGGCGTCAAGCGTCTCCTCCTGAGCTTCGCCCCGCTGGAGAAGGTAGAGTAGGGAGCCGCATGAGCGTCCCGCCCGTCCAACTCTCTCCCGATGAACTTCCTGCGCTCGCCCGCGTGCTGGGAGACTCGCCCGAGACGGCGATTCCCGTACATCGCTTGATGCGTGGCGTGTGCACCGCATACGTCGTGGGCGAACTTCCTCAATTCAAGGGGGCCGTCATCGTTTCACGCGACAATCCCGGTGAGCCCGACGGCTTCGGCGAGGATCCCGAAGCGCTGTGGTCGATTCTCGAACCTCTGAAAGACTGGCGGATCGTTGACGTCTCCCCGTCCGTCGCCCCCAAACTTGGGGCGCTGATACGCGCTTCAACCGGCAGCAGGGTCGCCTACTATGGCGATGTCTACCACACACTCACGCGCCCCGCCGTTACGCACTCCCGCCCGGAAGTTCGCCTACTTACGGTGGACGACCGCACGTTGTTCGACGGCGTCCCCGACGACCTCAAGCCCGGAATGCGCGGCGATGTCGAAATCGTGCTCCGTGAAGGGTTTGTCGCTGGAGCGGTGGTCGACGACCGGATCGTTTCGGTGGCCCACACGAACGGGATCACCGAACGGTACGCCGAGATCGGAGTCTTCACCCATGAGGACTACCGCAATCGCGGGTACTCGACCGCGTCCGCCTCGATCGTCGCCGCGGCTGTTCAGGGGAGAGGCTTGACCCCCGTTTGGAGCTGCGGCGAGGACAACCTGGCATCGCTGAGAGTCGCCGCCAAAGTGGGCTTCACCGAGGTATCCCGCAGGACGTACGTCATCCCATTCAACAGGGTGAAATCGTGACCATCCGTCAAATGCCAGTTCTTGGGGTGCGGCAGCTAGTTGTTCCTAATGTTCAGCAAGACATAGACCGCGAAGGCGCGCCTGTCCTTCATGGGAACTTTGTTGAAGCGGCCAATATAATACTCTGCCTCCGCGATGTCTTGAATCACTACATCCTTCAAGAAAATGCCGCCGGGATCGTAATCGGCGCGATGCCGTTTTTTCTGCATGTGAACGAACAGGTTCGCAAAATTCTGAATTTCTGCAGGGAACTTTGCGATCATACCCTGACGCTCACAGCGCTGTCTTACCGTTCCATGCTGGAGCGCCCGGTAAACCTGCCGCCACGCTGGTTGACTGCGGTTGGCGCTGGAGCCGCCGACAAGCATATCGGCGCAACAGGTTGCTAGACTGTGGAACAAGGCGTAGTACGTTGTGCTGACGGCCCGGCGAAGATTGGTTTCCCGTGGGCGGCCTCGGGGGTTAGCCTGAACCAGATCCCTCGCCGTGGCGATGAAATCAGACGGCTTCAACCGTCACCTCCGGATGGAGGCGCTGCCACTTGGGGTAAACTCTCCGCCACTCCGCCTTTCCAATAAACCCTGGGCTGGGAAACTCCTCTATGCCCGCCTCAATCAGCTTCGGGCGTATACGCCTGATCAGGCTGCCCGTCCACGCCGGATCGAGACGCTTTTGGTCTCCGTCAAAGATAATCAGAATGCTAAGGTAGGGGCTGCCGTCTCCGTCACCGAATTCATCGACGGCAGGCTCTACCACGATGGGAGCGAAAACGAACTCGTCCGTGCTGAAGCGTTCCGCCAGAGTGTCCCTGACAATAGTCCTGATGATCTCATCTCTTTCCTGTGGGGTCATGGGAGTGATGCCTATCTGCTAGGGTGATAGCGTTGTGTGTATTGTACACCCTCTTCACGGTGTAGGTTCGGGCAGTCGGTTGGGCCAAACCCACAGTGCAGCCCCTTGCGCCAGCCTTCGGGCTTCCCGCGCTACTCCACCGGCAGATCGACCCGGTACGTGTCCATAACCGGGTCGAACTTGGCTTTGAAGTCCTCGTCCGGTGGAGCCATGGGTAAACGGGTCGGACCCGCGTCGAAGCCCGCGCGGTTGACGGCATACTTGATCGGCACCGGGTTCGTCACCCAGAAGAGCGCCTTGAAGATCGGGAGCATTCGCAGGTGTTCCTTGGCGGCGCTTTCAAGCTCCCCTTCGAGGATCAGTCCCATCATCGTCTTGATCTGGTCGCCCATGATGTTCCCGGCCACGCTGACGATTCCGTACCCCCCCACGCACATGACCGAGAACGTCTCGTCGTCGTTGCCCGACCACACCATGAACCCGTCCGGCGCGCCGTCTACGATCTTGGCGATCTGCACCGGATCGCTTGAAGCCTCCTTGACGCCGACGATATTGTCGATCTCCGCCAGTCGTAGCGTCGTGGAATCGTCCATGTTCAGCGAGGTCCGCGAAGGGACGTTGTACAGCATGCACGGCAGCGAGGTGGCCTCTGCGATAGCCTTGAAGTGCAGGTACAGGCCTTCCTGCTGGGGCTTGTTGTACGCCGGCACCGTCAGCAGGAACCCGTCGACGCCCAGCTTCTCGGCCTCCTGCGTCAGCTCGACCGACTTGCGGTGGTGGTTGTCGGTGGTACCGGCGATGATCGCTACGTCGGGGCCGACGGCCTCCTTGACCTCGGCGAACAGGCGCAGCTTTTCTTCGTCGGACATCGAGGGGGATTCCCCAGTCGTGCCGCCGATAACCAGCCCATCGTTGCCCGACGCGATGAGACCCTGAGCCAGCTTTCGTGCCTGGCCGTAGGCGATCTCGCCGTCCTCGGTCATCGGCGTAATCATGGCGGTGAGCAGTCGTCCGATTTCTGCCGGCATCTTAGCCCCTCCTTGCCGGGGTGTTCAGCAGGCCCCGGCTCATCATTTCTTCCGCAATCTGGATTCCGTTCAGGGCGGCGCCCTTCCGTAGGTTGTCGGTTACGAGCCACATGGCGACGCCGCGAGGGTTCGACACGTCTTGCCGAATCCTGCCGACGAACACGTCGTCCTCTCCCGCCGCGTCGACGGGCATAGGGTAACGGTTCATGGCGGGGTCGTCCACCACCTTCAGGCCGGGTACGTCCGACAGCGCTTCCCGGACCTCGCCGGGGCCTATCGGCTCCTCGAAGTCGATATGCACCGCCTCGCTGTGGCCGACCATCACGGGTACCCGCACGCACGTGGCCGAGATCCGGAGATCGGGTTCGTGCAGGATCTTGCGGGTCTCGTTGACCATCTTCATCTCTTCCGTCGTGTACCCGTTGTCCTCGAACGTTTCCACGTGTGGCAGCACGTTGAACGCGATCCGGTGAGGGTATTCCTTCGACTCGATCGGGCCGTTCTCCAAGGCGGAGGCGGACTGGTCGCGTAGCTCTTCGACGGCGGCCGCGCCCGTGCCCGATACCGACTGGTATGTGCTCACGACCACCCGCTCGATGGAGTTGACCCCCATGAGAGGCTTCAGGGTCATGGCAAGCGGCGCGGTCGAGCAGTTCGGCACCGACACGATGCCGCTGTGAGTCTCCAGGTCGTCCCCGTTAATCTCAGGTATCACGAGGGGAACGTTCGGGTCCATCCGAAACGCCGAACTCTTGTCCACGACCGCCGCGCCGTTCTCCACCGCGAGCGGGCCGACCTCTCGGCTAATGCCGCTGCCCGCGCACACGAACACAATATCCACGTCGCCGAGAAGCTCCGGCGTGGCCTCCTCGACCGTCCGCTCCTCCCCCAGCGCCGTGAGCTTCTTTCCCCACGAACGCTCGGACGCGCACAGGCGCACTTCCGTCGCGGGAAAGCTCCGCTCTTCAAGTATGGAGAGAAAGACCGAGCCTACCGCCCCAGTCGCCCCGATCACCGCGATTCGACAGCCGTCCATTGCTCCTCCCGTCCGACACAACACCGAAATGATACCTTCAATACCCTACCGATTCCAGCTTTGTGAATTCGGCCAAGCCGCCAGAGTGCGATACTGCGAATGCAGAAGCTACTTCTACGGTTTCGGAGCGTTGATGATATCCGCGCCAATATCTATGCGAGCGTCAAGAGTGGCAGGCAGAGCCTCCAGCTTCGGGTGGTCCATGATCGCTTCGATGCACTCCTCGCTTCCGCCGACGTAGGTGTCGTACAAGTCGATATCCGTCGCCACGCACCATGCCCTGTCCGCCGACCACCAGATATTCGGCGTGTCACCCCAAAAGGGGAACTCTCTGACTAGGAATGACATGACCCCGTCAAGAGGCCCACGAAAGAGCAGGTAGCCTCGTCCCGGAGCTTCCACGCGGGAGCCGGCCTTGTAAAGCCGCCTGTCGAGGTATCCAAACCCTTCCCAAAGGCAGAAATAGCATTGGTCGGGCGTTGTAGTGAAGCCTCTGAGCACGTCAATTAGAGTTCGACACTCTCTTTCCGGTATGGACCCATGCTCTGGAACCGACCCCCATGGCGGGTCCTTGTACATGTGGTTAGGGCTCTCGCTCAGGTTGGCAATACGTTCAAACTGCATGAGGGGATGGACGGCCCGTCCTGTCCACTCCGCCACTGTTGACCATCGAACCGGCTGTTCCTCGTCCCTGTCGAGGTAAGCGGGGTGAAACACACGGGCGTACGCGGAGAACCCTTCAGGCAACAGTGAACGCAGCTTACCGAATTCCGACAGGCTTTCCTCCACCCATCGAGCCTCCGAAACGTCCTCCAGAAACTCCAGACCGTCGGGGGCGAGCTTTTCCTGCCGGATAGGGATGCCCCCGTCCGGGGACAGCCATGCCATGCTTGTCATGCTTTCGTTGCTTTCCGACATGGTTGAGCGATCCCTTAACCTTCGAATCCACGATAAACCGGGGAAGTTCACTTCTCACCTCCCGCACTTACAGCTTGAAGACCGAGTGGAGTAATCCTTGATGCGTTCGGCTCACTTCAGATTATACTCAATTGCGCTTCTCCAACGCTGCCTTCCCCGCCTCAAGCACGCTTGCGGAGACCTTCGAAACGTGCTGAAATACCACGTTGTGGCGTAGGCAGGAATGGCACGCCTGAGGGAGGTTCGCAAGAATATGCGAGAGCAACTAATGGCCCTGGAGGAAGAGGGAACGCCGGTTCGCGTTTCGGTGATCGGGTGCGGGCGATTCGGGTCGATGGTCATCTCGCAGCTTGCCAACGCTCCCGGCATGGAGGCGTCCATCGCCTGCGATCTCAATGTCCGGCGCGCATCGGACGCCATCTCCCGCGAGCGGAAGCCGCGCATCTGGCCGGTCAGGACGAACGACTTGGGCAAGGCTAACGACGCCTTGAACAAGGGTCGTCGCGTCGCGACCGACGATTCGAGCGTCGCGATCCAAGCGGAAGTGGACGTGGTCGTCGAGGCGACGGGCAACCCCGACATTGCCGCCAAGCACGCCTACGACGCCATCATGGCGGGCAAGCATGTGGTCATGGTATCGGTCGAGGCCGACGTGCTCGTAGGCCCCATACTCAAGGAACTGGCCGACCGGGCGGGAGTCGTCTATACGGCGGCCTACGGTGACCAGCCGGCCATCATCGAGGAGTTGGTTGACTGGGCGGTGAGCATGGGGTTCGACGTGGTTGCCGCGGGCAAGGGCACCAAGCACCTGGATGACTTCCGCTACCTCACCCCCGACGAGGCGCTCTTGGAATACGGCCTGACGCCTGAACAGATCGAGCGCAGCAACCTCAATCCGCGCATGTACAACTCCTTCCTCGACACCACGAAGTCCTCCATCGAGATGTGCGCCGTGGCGAATATGACCGGGCTTGTGCCCGACGTGCCGGGGATGCACTTCCCGTCGGCGAGTGTGGACGACATTCCCCGCCTGCTGATTCCCGCCGAAGACGGCGGTATCCTCAACCGGCAGGGTGTCGTGGAGATCGTCAGCTGCCTCGACGGAGAGGGCAACGACATTCCGGGGCATTTACGCTGGGGGGTTTTCGTCGTCATCACCAGCCGAAGCGAGTATCTGCGCCAGTGCATGAAGGACTACGGCATGGCGATGGACCCGACCGGCCGCTACGCCGTCATGTACCGGCCCTACCATCTCATCGGCATGGAGACCCCCGTCTCGATAGCGAAGGCGGTCCTCTACGGAGAGGCCACCGGAGCGCCAAAGACGCGGGTGTGCGAGGTAGTCGCCACGGCCAAGAAAGACCTCGCCGCCGGTGAAGTCCTCGACGGCGAGGGTGGCTACACCGTCCATGGCTCCATCGTCGAGGCGGGGCAGGCCGACGATGAGGGACTGGCGCCCATCGGTCTCTGTCACGGGGCGAGGGTCGTGCGGCCGGTCGCAAGGGGCCGGATGCTCACGTCCGCCGACGTGCAGTTGCCCGAGGGCGGTTTCGCCGCTCACCTTCGGGCCGTGCAGAACGCCGTTTGACGGGCTAACTTGCGTTCAACGCGGGCATCATTGCCTCAGTAAAGGTAGATTTCCGCCCGTACTCCGACCGAAAATGGATAGCCATACGGGTCGCACGTGCCCGTTGGCGTAGCGAAACGACAAATGCCAGGAGGACCTTGAAGTGTTCAAGCCGGTGCCGTCGAAGGTCGATTTCGTCCAAATGGAGAAGGACTTGCTCTCGTGGTGGGACGAGTGCGGCATCGTCGAGAAGTACCTCATTCGCAACGACGGCTCCGACAAGCGGTTCTCCTTCGTGGACGGGCCGATTACGGCAAACAACCCGATGGGTGTTCATCACGCTTGGGGCCGCACGTATAAGGACCTGTTCCAGCGCTACAAGACCATGCAGGGCTTTGAGCAGCGCTACCAGAACGGCTTCGACGGACAGGGCCTGTGGATCGAGGTCAACGTCGAAAAAGACCTCGGCATGACCTCAAAGACCGACATCGAGGCGTTCGGCGTCGATAAGTTCGTCGAGCTGTGCAAGGAGCGCGTTCGACGGTTCGCGGACGTTCAGACCCAGCAGTCGATACGGTTGGGCTACTGGATGGACTGGGACAACTCGTACCACACGATGTCGGACGAGAACAACTACACCATCTGGCACTTCCTCAAGGTCTGCCACGAGAAGGGATACATCTACGAAGGCCGCGACGTGATGCCCTGGTGTCCGCGATGCGGCACCGGCATCTCTCACCACGAGATCGTCACGGAGGGGTACAAGGACATCACCCATCCGAGCCTCTACGTCCGCTTCCCGCTGATCGACCGGCCAGGCGAGGCGCTCCTCATCTGGACGACGACACCGTGGACGCTCACCTCGAACGTGGCCGTGGCCGCTCACCCCGACCTGACGTACGTCAAGGTCAGGGCAAAGGGCATGGGGCTGAACGGCGAGGACGAGACGCTCTACATGGTCAAGAGCAGGCTGGAGGTGCTGAAGGCCGAATACGAGGTCATCGAGGAACTCAAGGGCAGGGAGTTGGAAGGCCTCCGGTATCACGGGCCGTTCGACGAGCTTCCCGCCCAGGACGGCGTCGAGCACCGAGTGATCCTGTGGGACGAGGTGAGCGAGAGCGACGGCACGGGCCTCGTACACTCGGCGCCGGGAGCGGGAGAGGAGGACTACGCCCTCAGCAAGGAGCATGACCTCCCCGCCATTGCGCCGCTGGACGAGTTCGGCCAGTTCGTAGACGGCTTCGGCGAGTTGACCGGACTGAGCGTGTTCGATGTGGCCAAGCCGATCTACCGCAGTCTCCGCGAGAAGGGGAGGCTCTACCGGCTCGATCAGATCACTCACCGATACCCCGTCTGCTGGCGCTGCGACACGGAGCTGGTGTTCCGGCTGGTGGACGAGTGGTTCATCTCGATGGACGAACTGCGGCACGATATCGCCGAGGTAACCAAGAAGATCACGTGGATACCCGAATTCGGGATGGGCCGCGAGCTCGACTGGCTGCGGAACATGGACGACTGGATGATATCCAAGAAGCGCTACTACGGCCTCGCCCTGCCGATCTATAAGTGCGAGGACTGCGGGGACTTCGAGGTCATCGGCAGCGAGGTCGAGTTGAAGGAGCGCGCCGTCGAGGGCTGGGAGCGGTTCGAGGGCCACTCGCCGCACCGCCCGTGGATCGACGAGGTGAAGATAGCTTGTGAGGATTGCGGGGTGACCGTCTCGCGAATCAAGGACGTGGGCAATCCCTGGCTCGACGCCGGTATCGTCACCTTCTCCACACTTGGCTATCGACACGACAAGGACTACTGGAGGAAGTGGTTCCCCGCCGACCTCATCTCGGAGAGCTTCCCTGGGCAGTTCCGCAACTGGTTCTACTCGCTCCTGACCATGAGCACCGCCCTTGAGAACACCGAGCCGTTCCTTGCCAACTTCACCTACGCCACCCTCATGGACGAGAAGGGCGAGGAGATGCACAAGAGCAAGGGCAACGCCATCGAGTTCGAGGAGGGCGCGGACAAGATGGGCGTCGACGCCATGCGGTGGATGTACAGTGGCACCAACCCGGCGTCCAATCTGCTCTTCGGGTTCGGGCGGGCGGACGAGACGCGCCGGAGGATGCTCATCCCGCTGTGGAACGTCTACTCGTTCTTCACGACCTACGCCAACATCGACGGCTACACCCCCGACACGCCCGCGCCGCCCGTGGCGGAGCGCCCCGAGCTCGACCGGTGGATCATCTCGGAGTTGAACGAGCTCATCAGGACGGCGACCGCTGCTCTGGAAAGGTACGATCCCCAGACGGCGGTGCGCGAGATGGACGAGTTCGTCGAGCGGCTGTCCAACTGGTACGTCCGGCGGAGCAGGCGACGTTTCTGGAAGTCGGAAGTCGACATCGACAAGGTGGCCGCGTTCGCGACGCTCCACGAGTGCCTGACGACGCTCGTCAAGCTCATGGCGCCGTTCGTGCCGTTCGTCACGGAGGAGATCTACCAGAACATCGGCCGGAACGGCGGACGTGAGAGCGTCCATCTGGAGGACTGGCCGGTCGCCGACGAGTCACTCATCGACACGCGGCTGGACGACGCCACCCGCCTTGCAATGCGGCTTTCGAGCTTGGGGAGAGCGGCTCGCAGCAAGGCCGGCATAAAGGTTCGCCAGCCGGTGGCAAGCATAGCGTTCAAGCTGCGGACGGACACTGAGAGGGGTCTCCTCGATCAGGTCTCGCCGCAGGTCCGGGACGAGCTGAACGCCAAGGACATCAGCGTACTCGACGATGTCTCAACTGTCGCCAATCTGGAGATCAAGCCGAACTTCCAGCTATTGGGGCCGAAGTACGAACGAGACGTTGGTCGGGTCGCTGGGGCAATCTCGAAGGCGGAACCTTCCGAGGTATTTCGTAAAGTGTCGGCAAACCAACAGGTCACTCTTGGCGACTACACTCTGGAACCTGACGAGATCGTCGTCAGCGCCACCGACAAGGAGGGGTACTCGGTCATCGCCGAGCAGGGCTACTCCGCCGCCGTCACGACGGAGATCACGGCGGAGCTCGAACTGGAGGGCCGCGCGCGGGAGCTCGTTCATCAGGTCCAGAACATGCGGCGCGACGCCGGTTTCGACATAGCGGATCGCATAACGACCTACTACACCGGCGACCCCGCTATCGACGACGTAATAGCAGTTCACGGGGGCTACATTCGCCAGGAGACGCTCTCGGACGACCTCATCAGGAGCGCGCCCCCTGAGGAGGCCCACGCCGAGTCCCACCGGATCAACGGACTGGAGGCCGACCTGGGCGTCGTTGCGGTCAAGTGAGGTAGGCAACCTTCGCATTGTACCCGCCATCCATGGTTTCGTAGCTAACTGCGTTCACCGCGCTTGACAGCGAACGGGAAGATATGCTTAAGTTCGGGGGACTCGTTGGATGGGGAGGATAATTCAGGCGTTTCTAACGGCTTTGAGTGCGGTTCCGTTCGATTTTTCGAACGAAAAATAGATAGGTATGAGAATTCTAGCTGAACCGAGAGGAGGATTCACAATGGGTACTAGATCAGTAAGGTTAGGGCTGATGGCGTTGCTTGCGTCCGTTTTCGTGCTGGCGCTTGCAATAGCCTGCGGCAGCAGTGATGAGGAAACTACGGTAGCCCCAACGCCCGACGTGGCGAAGATAATTCAGGACGCCGTAAATGCGCAAGGCGCTAGCGTATCAGGCGACATCGAAAAGGCAGTGGCGGCTGCGCTGGCCGGACAGGAGGGCCTCACTCGCGCGGATGTCGAGGCCATTGTCACCAACGCCACGGCCGGCGGTCTCTCAGCCGCCGACGTACAACGGATTGTCGATCAGGCGATTAGGAATCAACCGGTGCCTGAGATCGACGTGGGCCAGATCCAGGGACTGATCGAATCCGCGGTAAAGGCGAACGTCCCTGAGGGCATCGACACCGGGGAGATCAATCGAATGGTCCAGGCTGCGGTTAGCGCCGCCCAGGCCGGCGCAGTCACTCGCGGCGACCTCGAAGCGCTTGTCACCAAGTCCATCCAGGACGCGGCTGCGGACCAGCTTTCCGCAGAGCAGGTGCAGGCGATTGTTTCGGCGTCCCTCCAGGCCACCAATCAGGCTATCGAAGAGGCTGCTATGGCGGCCAAGGATGCCGGTACGGTGGCCCAGGAAGCGGTCGATCTCGCCAAAGAGACCAAGGCTGCTCAGGAAGCCATGATGGTGGAAGAGGAAACCGGCTATATGGCCGAGAAGATAAATGCCGGGTCATTCGGCAGGCCCTTCCACATCATCTCCGGCACGTCCAACGAGAACTTCCCGCAGGTGCCGTACAAGGAATCGCCGATGTCCGCAGCCGCCGTGGCGGCAGGCACGATTCTGCCGGTTGATGAGCGCCTCCCGAATTGGGAGAACGTCTTCATCCTCCCGCCCGGCGACGAGATCGGCACATACGGTGGCATCATGAGGACGACCATGTCCCGGCCTGTCACCCAGACCGACGTGGGCATGGGCTACGGCCTCGAGATGTCCCCCGACGGCCTCCTGCTCGTTCCGAGCATGTTCCGAGTGTTCGAGTCGAACGACTCGGGTGACGAGTTCACCTTCAAGATGCGTAACGGCGCGCGCTGGTCGGACGGACATCCGCACACGATGGAGGATATACGGTTCGCCCTTGAAGACCTGATGCTCAACAAGGAGCTGATGCCCGGTCTTCCCGCCGTGCTGAGGTCTCCGATCACCGGCAACGACATGAGGGTGCAGTTCATCGACGACTCGACCTTCAAGGTCTTCTTCGACGACCCGAACTTCAGCTTCATGGAGTCGACGGCGATGAACATCTTCTCCGGTATCAAGGGATGCCCGAGGTGTTTCATCTCGCCGTCTCACATCCAGAAGCGCTACCACATCAAGTTCAACAACGCGGAGATTCCGGCGATTCTCGAGGCGAACAACCAGCCCAACTGGGTGAAGAACTTCTCGTTCATCAGGAACGTTCGCGGGTTCGACGGTCCTCCGTCCGAGCCGATCCCGACCGAGTTCGACATCAACTACATCTACAGGGGCGATAACCACTACAACCCGATCTTCGGCGGCTACTGGGCCTTCAGCCAGAAGGCGGGATCGGAGAGCAACCAGTTCGTGCGCAACCACTACCACCCGTCCATCGACCCGGAGGGCAACCAGCTTCCGTACATGGACGGTTGGACGGGCATCCAGACCGAAAGCCGAGAGGTTGGCATCTTCCGCACGATGAACGGTGAGAGCGACTGGCTGCGCAGGGACCTTGAAACCAAGGAAATGCCTCTGTACCTTCAGAATTCCGTTCAGGGCGACTACAGTGTGCTGAAGCACGACTCGCCTGACGGTGCAGACTCTACGTACATCAACAACCAGGAGTACGTGGATGACCCTGAGATCGGACAGCTGCTCCGAACCCGTGACTTCCGCATTGCCCTCTCCGTGGCATGGGACAGGAACGGCGCGAACCAGTCTCTGGCCTCCGGCCTCGGCACCCCTCAGAACATGGTGCCGCACCCCTCGACCCCGTACTTCCCGGGCGAGCACTGGAGGACCCTGGACACAGATTACGATCTGAACCGCGCCAAGTCCCTCATGACGAAGATGGGCTACACGGATGCTGACGGCGACGGTTACCTCGACAGGAAGGACGGCTCCGGACCTCTGTCCATGTTCTTCCAGTCGAGCTCGCACTACCCGTTCGTGGAGTGGCTGCAGAGCGACTTCAAGGCATTGGGGATCAAACTGAGCATCGCCGATCAGTCTTCGCGCGCCGGCAACACGAGCATCCCGCCGACCGAGTACTTCGAGTTCTTCTCCTCCACCGAGGGTGGAACGAACCCGTGGTCCAATGCATGGAACCGCGTGGCCCCGACGACCAAGGACCCGCAGGGTCCCGCCATCGGCCAGTACTACGCCACACGTGGTGAAGAGGGAATGCCCCCGACGGGTCCCGATGCCAAGTACACCGACGTGTACGGCAACATGGCCCCCGACGGCACGTACCCCGCCGACATCAGCGGTCACATGCTCAGGCTTCAGGAGCTGATCACCGAGGGATGGACGGTCTCCTTGCTGTCGCCGGCGCGTGTGGCGGCGGGGCAGGAGCTCTTCCGCATAAACTCAGAGCAGAAGTACAAGATCGGCGGCGTCGCCTACGCCGGCCTGTTCCGGGCGCTCAAGGTCAAGCGCAACAACATGCGCAACGTGCCCAAGAACTGGTCGCCCGCCGGCGGTCACCCGGTCGAGTGGTTCTACTTCGAGGACGGAATCGACAACCTCAACAACCCCGGCAACAGGTCGAAGAAGTTCGGTACGGTCAACTTCCTCGATCCCGCATACTGGGACTAGTGGGCACTCAGCCCTAGGCGATGAAGCCTTGAACTGAACGAGTGGCCGATCGCGGTGCGATCGGCCACTTTCTTTCTCTGCGAATCGCCGGTTGACCCACATGGAGAGTCGTCGTCTCTAACAGCCCTTGACATCGAACGGGAGGATATGTTTTAGTTCTCTGCGTTCGTCTGAATCGGGGCAAGTGGGTCTCGGTGATGTGTGTCATTGCCGATTCAGATTCGCCTCGAAGTAGAAGACGATTCAAGGGTTAGGTACGGAAGTTAGGCAAATATTGAGAGGAGGAATTGTATGCGAAGTAGGATTTTGAAGTTCAAGGTGCTTGCGCTGTTTGCGTCGAGCATCGCACTGGCAATTGCGTTTGCCTGTGGCGGCGACGCGGAGGAAGCTCCGACGCCCGTCCCGGTTGCGGACATCGCGGCCATGGTTGAGAAAGCCGTCGCTGCGGGCCAGACATCAAGCGCTGACATCCAGAAGGTTGTATCGGACGCGCTGGCCAACCAGCCCGCGGGCGTCACGCGCGCGGACGTGGAGGCAGCCGTAAACGCGGCCTCGGCAGGGCAGCTCTCCGCCGCCGACGTGCAGCGAATCGTCGACCAGTCGATCCGCGCGCTTCCGGCCCCTGAGATCGACGTTGGCCAGATCCAGGGACTGATCGAATCCGCGGTAAAGGCGAACGTCCCTGAGGGCATCGACACCGCGGAGATCAACCGCATGGTACAGGCTGCGGTGAGCGCGGCCCAAGCCGGAGCGGTCACGCGCGGCGACCTCGAGGACTTGGTAGCCAAGTCCATCCAGGAAGCGGCTGCGGATCAGCTTTCGGCAGCGCAGGTGCAGGAGATCGTTGCTGCATCGCTCGAGGCCACGAACAAGGCCATCGAAGAAGCAGCGATGGCGACTGAGGAGTTGCGCGGGGGCCAGTTGTCCGCCGCCGACGTGCAGCAGATTGTGGACGCCTCGATCGTGCAGCCCGAGGTTTGCAGGAACAAGGGCTATGAGGTTACCGACTGCCCTCCCACCAGCCCGCACCAGTGGAAGCCCGCTAGGCAGCAGGTGCCTGGTGAGGTCTGGGTGTTCCAGGACTACGACGGCCCGAAGCCGACCCAGTTCTTCGAGTCGCCGTACTCATATCAGCTGGTCCAAGAGGGCAAGATTCCTCCGCTGATGGAGCGACTGCCCGTTCCTGAGGACGTAGAAGTCCTCGCCGGGCCGGACGGCATCGGCGTATATGGTGGTTACTACCGCCAGATCCAGACACACAACTACATCGGTGAGTGGATCACGGCCAGTTGGAACCGCCGCGACTCTCTCGGCGGCCTCAAGTGGTTCCCGTGGGTCGGCAAAGGCTGGGAAGTCAGCGAAGACGGCCGCGTGTGGACGTTCACGAACCGTCGCGGTCTGAAGTGGTCGGACGGCCATCCGCTGGACATGGAGTCGGTGGAGTTCGCGTGGGAACTGAACCTTACTCCCGCGCTGTTCGGCGCCACGTTCCCGCTGTGGGCCAGCTCCCCCGTCACGCAGAATCCGCCGAAGTTCAATGTGGTGGATGACGTAACGTGGACGCTGACCTACGACGACCCGATCTTCACGATCATGGAGTCGCGCGCGACGCCGAGCGCGCTCTGCGGTCCGAGGCGCGTGTGCATCGTCAGCCACCCGAAGATGCAGAAGTACTACCCACAGTACGCGGGACAGGCGGCCATCGACAAGCTCATCAAGGACGAGGGTCACGCCGACCTGATAGCGTTGCTGAACGACCGCTGGCACGTCTACACGAACATCACGGAGATCCCGTGCGCCGCTCCGTTCTGCGCGCTTAGCGACAGCGAGGCGCTGACCGAGTGGGAGAAGAACCAGTATCACTGGTTCGTCGACCCTGAGGGGAACCAGATCCCCTACATGGACGGCGCCGTGATGCCGAAGTTGGAGAACCGCGACGTCATCATCTTCCGCGCGATGGCCGGTGAGGAAGACGGGCGAACCTCCACGTTCATCCCGGGCGAGCTTCCGCTGTACGTTTCAAACATGGTCAAGGGTGACTTCTCGATCTTCCACTGGCCGAGCAGCGGCGGCGCGGACCTGAGCACGACGATGCAGCAGACCTACAACGAGGATCCGCGCATCGGCGAGCTCATCAGGACACAGGACTTCCGCATCGCTCTGTCCCACACGGTTGATAAGGAAGTGCTGAATGACCTCGTTCTCTCGGGCGTCGGCGTAGTGCAGAACCGCGTGCCGCGACCGAACAACCCGTACTACCCGGGCGACGAGTACCGGATGCTTCACATGCGGCAGGACCTCGGCAAGGCCAACCAGATGCTTGACGCCATCGGCCTGACGCAGCGGGACGCTGACGGCTTCCGTATGCACAAGGACGGATCGGGCACGATCGAGATGCAGATCACGATCGGCACGAACCCGAACCCCGCCGTTTCGCAGGCAGCCGAGATTCTGAAAGCTGCTTGGGAGAGCGCTGGTATCAAGACCATCCTCGGAGCCGTTCGGCAGACGACGCGTGACAGCCTCCAGACGAGCGGCATCGCCCGCGACTACTCGGCCTACCAGTACAACCCGTGGATGGTCCAGTGGACGAGCCTTGCTCCCCTGACCCGCGGTGACCTCGCCGGCGAGATCGGCAAGTGGTATGCCAGCAAGGGTCAAGAGGGCATGGCCCCCACCGGCGGCGATCCCAACTGGCTCCCGCTGGCGGGCGCGAACGAGTTCCCGGCTGACGCCGGCGGCAAGCTGATGCGCCAGTCCCAACTTTGGGTTGACGGACTCGGTTACAACAACTTGGACCCGAAGAGGGTTGAGGCAGGCAAGGAGATGTTCGCGACCAACGCCGACCAGCTTTGGGCGCTGAACTGCTGTGCATACTCGGGCGTGTTCCGAGGTATTTACATCAGCAGGAACAACTTCCGCAACAAGCCGATCACCCACGAGCGCGACCACAACGGCTTCAGCGCTTGGGCGCGCTTCTTCGAGGATGGGATCGACAACTACCACAATCCGGGCAACCGGTCCAAGTACTGCGCGAGCTGGGCATTCATCCAGGGCGGCAGTCCGTACGACAGGTGCACGAAGAACTCTTGGTAGTTTCAATCGGATTAGGATAGGTAGCTAAGGCGACAGGCCCACCGATATCCGGTGGGCCTGTCTACGTTTAAGGCCGAGGTTGTGTTGGCATTTCCCGACCGCTTGGGACGGAAATACGCCCTCCCCTACGTACCCTCGATAAAGCCGGGCGGAGCGTCGGTCGCGTGGGTCATCTCTCCGGGCTCATAGCGCGGGCCGTCGTAGATTACGCCGCCGTAGATGACCGTTTTGGGCAGGATGCGCTGAGTTCCGACGTGCTTCTCGTGCAGCACGTCAAGGTACTCGAACCGGCCTTCGGCAAGCTCGCTGATCGTTACGTCGGCCCTCGCGCCCGGCTTGAGCGTGCCGATGGTACCCTCTTTGCGAAGGGCCTTCGCCGGAACGGTCGTGGACATCTCGATCACCTCGTCGAGCGAAAGGCCGAGCGCCAGCATCTTCGACATCGTCGTCGGCATGTCGTACGTCGGGCCGTCCACGTTCATCCTGTGCACGTCGGTGCTGATCGTGCTGGGCTTGAGGCCCTTTTCGAGGGCGTACTCCATCGTGCGGAACGCGAACCCGCGCGCGCCGTGTCCGATGTCGAGATAGACGCCTCGCTCGACGGCGTCCCACACTGCGGGCCATACCTCCCCCCGATGGTCCCACAGCGGGTACCGAAAGGGCGCGTGGAAGGTATGAGTTACGATGTCGCCGGGGTTCATGTAGTCGAGCAGTTGCGGGATGGGCGCTCCGTAGGCCTCGGCCATCAGGATGCCACCCGCAAAGTCCGCCGCCTCGCGGGCCAGTGGCAGCGTGACGTAGTGCTGCGAGTGGTGGTACTTCATGCCGATGAGCACGTCGTCGTACTGCTTGATGACGGATGCCGCCTCTTCCACCGTCGCGGGGTCGGGGCCGTAGGGCATGGGCATCCGGATCAGCGCGTATATCCGCGTCTTGGCCTCGGCTATGTCCGTCTCCCAGTAGTGGGGGAACTCACTCGGCGTAGCCGTCCCTGCGTCGAGGACGGTAGTGCATCCGTTGGCGAGACTCGTCGTGTCGACGTCAAGGCTCGGCAGCTTGGGGTTGGACACGAAATTGTGGGTGTGCAGGTCGATGAATCCCGCCGTCACGTACTTGCCCGAGGCGTCGATCGCCTTGTCGGCGTTCGCCTCGTTCAGTCCCACGCCCACCGCGGATATCTTATCGCTGGAGATCGCCACGTCGGCAATGCCGTGAAGACCCTGGCTCGGATCAACCACCGTGCCGTGCCGGATTAGCAGGTCCCACCTCATAAAAACGGCCTCCTCTAACGGTAACCACCCGTCTCAGCCCTGGAAGTCGTTCCCTGCGCAGCGATGGGACCTTCATCCCCAGGTGACCACGCGCTTGTCCGTATCGGACATCGCAAAGAAGATGCCCTGCGTGATGCGGTTGCGGGGGCCGAACATCGGGGCGATGTCGTGGAAGATCTCCGGGTGGAAGATGTAGAGGTCACCATCCTGAGGGACGACGGTGGAGAGCGGCGAGCCCTCGACCAGGGAGGGCGGGTAGCCAGTCGCTCCGTCGACCTTTCGAGCGTCGTCATCCGGCGTCCAGCGACGTTTGAACACGTGTAGCTCCCCACCTGACTCCGCCATCTGAAGGCAAACGAGCGCCGAGAACTGTGTGGGGAACTCCGAGACCATCCACCCCTTGAAGTACTCCATGGCGCTGTCGCGGTGCAGGGCGGCAGAGTCCCCCTCGACTGCGATGCGTATCACGGCGTCGGAGTACCGCTCCCCGTCCTCCTCTGGGACGATAACCTCCCGATCGGGCAGGAGTCTTCCGATCATCTCCCGCACCATGATCCTTGCGTCGGGCAGCCCGTCGTACAGACGCTCGAACTTCTCGTCGGAGAGTCGCGATTCGCGGAAGAACCCTTCCCTGTCGTTGACGTACCGTCCCAGACCCGGCCCGATGTAGCGTAGCTCCAGCTTGGCGCCGTCGGTTGTGGAGTACTCCTTCACGTCGACCAGTCCGGTCGTGTCGGCCTCGATGCGGCGAACGATCTCGGCGCAGTGATCAAGCTGATAGAACCCTCGAATGACCACGGCCGAGTACTCCAAGTTGGCCATCTGCTGGAGGATGTTTGGGTAGTCGCGTACGACCGTGTCCGGGGTGGTTACTACGATGTTCCAAGTGTCGTCAGTCATTGGACGCCCTCCGCTCATATGGCGTCACCATCCTACACGCAACGGCGCGAGTTTGCAGGACCGATAGAGGGGCTATAAGGGGGCAGAAAGGTGAGCGGTGAGTTATCCGAGAGCCTCGTCGACCTGCAAGCGCAGCCCTTCCACGGCCAAGGACACGATCTCCTGTCCACGAGCCACGACTCGCTCTCGACCGTATCCATCGGCCTGAGGCTCCGTGAAGACCTTGATCGTCCCGGCTTGGACGTCCACCAGCCACGCTTCAGGAATGCCGGCCATCCCGTATCGCGGCATCTTCTCGTTGCGGTCATAACGCAACGACGTGTCCGCCACCTCGATTGCCAGCACCACGTCGGTGGGCGTGGGGTGATGGCTGCCGTAGTAGTCGTCTCGGAACCGCAGAACCATTACGTCGGGCTGGGGTTCGTTGAAGTCGTCCAGTCGGATGGGGTTCTGCACTCGAACGATTGCAGAACCGGCAGGCAGTCGTCCTAGGGCCGAGTTAAGCCGATCTACGATGCTCGCATGAGGTGGATGAATAGGTGGCATCCGCCGTACCAACCCATCGACCAGTTCCACGCGGGCGTCGGGCGGGAAGATACCTATCTCACCCATGCGGTAATACTCTTCGACCGTGAATCTGTAATTTTCTCGAACTGCTACCATGTGCCAATTGTACCACCGTCTATCGCCCCGCGCGCTCGACCAGCAGGTGGAAGAGGTTGTCGAAGTTGGGCGGGACCTCGCGGGGACGGTCGGGTCGGAACTGGACGCCGATGACCAGCGAGTAATCGGGGCTTTCGACCGCCTCGATGACGCCGTCCTCGACCGCGTACGCGGCGGTCATGAGCTCGGGGGACCGCTGGGCATCCCGCATACCCATACGGTGCAGACTGTTCACCCGCACGAAGCCCCCCGCGCCGACGATGGACGCCAGCTTACTTCCGGGCGCAATATAGATGTGATGGCGAGCTGATACGTCCTCGTTCCCCTCATGCCCCGATACTGGCACAGGCCTTCCGCCTCCCATGGCCATGTTGAGCGAGTGCATCCCGTCTCCGACGGCGACGACGGGCAGATCGAAGTCGAGTATGGTGGGCAGGAGGCGGGTCATCGTGTCGCTGAGGACCAGAGACGCCCCGTTGTCAAAATCGGCGGGCGCGTTCCCCAAGAGAAGCCCCCCTACGATCCCAAGCTGGTCGTGCCGTTCAATCGAGTCGGGCGTGATGAGGAGCGGAACGCCCCCACAACGGCTGATGAGATCAGAGTAGAGCCGGCCAGCGTCGTCGGAGCCGGCGGTAATGGCGATTACGGGCTGGTTGGACACGGAACCCCACTCACCTACCGCTTCGGTATGTTGAGGCTGGGAGTGGGACTGGCGTCAGTATCACCCGCGATCATGCCTTCGAGGAGCTCGACGACTCCCTCGACCGTCTTCTCGGTGAGCTGCCGCCCCTTGTCGGCGGTGGCGGAGGATGCGCCTTCGTCCTCGGAGTGGGGGATGTCTTCGACGCGCACGTTCTCGGGGAAGAGGTGCATGGCCATGGACGTCTCGAACTCGCGGGCGTGGCTTGGGAAGCCGGGATTCGACTGGATGGAGTTGACGATCTCGTGGGTCAGCACGTCCCAGTAGTTGTGGAAACGCAGGTCGACGTCGCCGTGCTCACGGTCGAAGTACATCTGCCACTGGCTCATGATTCCGTAGATGGGGCGGCGGTTGCCCCCGTGCCCGTTCAGGATGAGCACCTTGCGGATGCCGTGTCGCACAAGCGTCTCCACGGTGTCGAAGACAACGGCGAGCCACGTGCTCGGCTTTACCGTCAGGGTGCCGACGGAGTGCATGTGGTGCTCGGCTATGCCCACGTTGATCGGCACGGCTAGGACGACTTGTGGGTAGAGCCGCTCTGCCGCCATCTCGGCGATGCGGGTGCTGCTCGCGATGTCCTGCTCGAAGGCGAGGTGTTCGAGATGCTGCTCGATGCTCCCCGTCGCCACGACGGCAACGTCGAACTTCCCCGCCTCGCGCGCGTGCCGGAACTCCCGCCGCGTGAATTTTTGTAAACGGAACTCGTTACGAAGTGCCATTGTTACTCCTCCGCGAGGATGTTACGCCGAACTTTACATGGGAAGCACGGGGTTGGAAACCCCAAGAGCATCCGTCAAGGATTGCCGTCCAGCTTCTTGAGCGCGGCCTCGACTTCGTCCTTGTCGTGCCCAAGCTCAAGCGCCTTATTGAGATCGGCCCTTGCCTTTGGCGCGTCGCCAAGTGATAGGTAAGCCCATCCCCGGTAGTAGTACGAATAGGGAACATTCTCATCGAGACCGATGGCGGTATCGTAATCTTCAAGCGCCCTGCCGTATTCACCCCTCAAGTAGTAGACGTACCCTCGGTCAACGTAAGTTTGAGCGTGATTAGGATTGCGATCGATAGCGGCGCTATAGTCCTGGATCGCTCTGTCATACTCGCCCTTGAGAAAGTAGACCTGACCTCTGCTGTAGTATGCAGCGGGGTAGGTACGGATTTCGATGGCTTTGTCATAGTCTTGAATAGCCTTGTCGTACTCACCCATCCCCACGTAGACATTTCCTCGATTGCCATATGCCCAACGGAGGTTCGGATTCAGGCTGATCGCCTCGTTGAAGTCTTCAAGTGCCTTTTCATGTGCCCCCGCGCGACCGTACATGATCCCTCGTACATTGTAAGCTTGAGCGAAGTTTGGATCGAGAAGAATGACCATGCCAAAATCCTCGATCGCCTTTTCGTCGTCGCCCATTTCCGAGTAAGCGGCACCTCGAGTGTAGTAGGCGAGAGTGTTGACCGGGTCGAGCCTGATAGCCTCATTGAGGTCCTGAATCGCTTTAGCTTGGTCACGGGTGAATCTATGGACATTCGCTCGACGAATGTAGGCCTCAACGTCGTTGGAATCCAGACTGATAGCTTCGTTCAGGAGTTCCAGCGCCACTTGGTAGTCCTCGTTGGCCTTCTCACGCTCTTCCCGAAGTTCGTAAGCCTTGCCACGACCAATATAGGCCTCCACGTTCTTTGGACCGAGATCGATAGCCCTATTCAAGTCTTCAATCGCCAGTTCGAATTTGCTCACGTCCCTGTCTTCCCTAATACCGCTATATACGTAGGAGGCTGTGTAGGCCGCTCCACGATTTACATAGGCGTCGACGTTGGCAGGGTCTTTGTCGATTTCCTCGCTCCACGCGGCAACGGCCTTTTCGAAGACTGACTCGCGGGCGGCAGGGTCATCCTCGGCCAGCAGCCTGTAGTCTTCAAAGCTTGAGGGTGTTGCTTGCGACATAAGGAAAGTAGTAGTGGGCACCGGTGTTGTGTCGTCGCCACACGCGGCGAGCACCGCGGCAAGCGCCAGACAAGACAGCGCCGCTCGAAGCCACCCGACCGAATTAGCGCAGACGCTCTGCGGAGCGAGCATAGTTTGCCTCCTTATGCGGTATCCGTCATCCATTCTCTTCCAGGCTCTTGAGAGCAGCAAGCGCGTCAACGATGTCGTCGCTGTCGTGCCCAAGCTCAAGCGCCTTGTCAAAGTCCGCCCGCGCCTTCGACATATTTCCTTGCGACAAATGGGCCCAACCCCGGCTGTAGTACGAATAAGCATTGTTCTCGTCGAGGCCGATGGCGGCATCGTAATCTTCAATCGCCCTGTCGTATTCGTCCTTCATAAAGTAGGCATCCCCTCGTTCAACGTACGTTTGAGGGTGACCGGGGAACCGGTCGATTGCGAAACTGTAGTCTTGAATCGCTTTGTCATACTCTCCCTTGCTGTGGTGGGCATTCCCGCGATTCCTATAGGCGACGCTGTATGGGCGAATTTCGATTGCTCTACCATAGTCTTGAATTGCGCTGTCATAGTCGCCCAATACATGGTGGACATTCCCTCGATTGCCGTACGCCCATCGGAAGTTGGGATTGAGGTCTATCACCTTGTCAAAGTCCTGTAGCGCCCTTGTGAACCCTCCCATCTCCATGTAATGCGACCCTCGAGCGTTGTAGGCGGTAGCTGAGTCAGGGTCGAGGCGTATCACCGTGTCCAGGTCCCGAATGGCGGCGTCTATCTCACCCTTCCACGAGTGTGCCAGCGAGCGACTGATGAGCGTCCAGGGATCGCCGGGGTCAAGTTCAATCGCGGCATCCAGGTCCCGAAGGACCTCGTCGTACTCATCCATGCCGCTATAGGCGTACGCCCGGTTGGCAAGAGCATCCACGCTTTGGGGATCTCGACTCAGTGATTCGTCGAGGTGCTCGATCGCCGCCTCGTAGTCGCGGAAAGCCTCGTCCATTCGCTTCCATTGGTCGTATGCCTCTCCTCGACCTATGTATGCGCTCGCGTTCGACTGATCGAGGTCGATGGCCGTTGTGAAGTCTTCAACCGCCTGTTCCAGCAGGCTTTCCGCATCAGTCCGCAACGCGCTTGTGTACGCATACAGGATCACGCGAGCGGCTCCGCGCTTCACGTAGGCGTCGGAGGCGGAGGCGTCCTTCTCGATAACCTCGTTCAAGGTCGCAATGTTCTCATCGATCATCGACTCGAGACCGGCGGGGTCCTGCTCCACCAGGCGCGTGTAACCGTCTATGGTTGAGGGGAATGCTTGCCACGACTGGGAAGCAGGCTCGGGAGTCGCCGTTGCGGCAGCGGGCGTCGGCGTGACAGGCACGGATGTGGGCGTAGCAGGTTGGGGCGTAGGCGTCGGGGCGTCGCCGCATGAGACCAGCAAGGTGACAAGCGCTAAACAAGGCAGGGTAACTCGCATTCGGAGAGCAAGCATGATGAGTCGCCTTAGTCGTCGTCCGCGCCTTCGACGCTTCGCCGAGCGATACGTAAGCCCATCCCCTGGCGGAGTATGGATAGGAGTTCTCATCATCGAGGCTGTTGGAGGCTGATGGCGGTATCGTAGTCTTCACTCGCCCTGTCATATTCGCCCTTCATGCGGTAGGCGTTCCCTCGTTCAACGTATAATTGGGGGTAGTCAGACAATTGGTCAATTGCGGCAGTATAGTCTCGAATCGCATTGTCATATTCACGTAGGGACAGGTAGACTCGCCCCCTGCCGGCATACGCAGCAGGGTATGGACGAATTGAGATGGCCCTACTGTAGTCTTCAATCGCTTTGGCGTAATCGCCCATCAGAAGGTAGACAGAACCACGATTTCCGTATGCCCAACGATAGTTGGGATTGAGACGGATTGCCGTGTCAAAGTCCTCTAGCGCCTTGTCGTACTCATCTGCATTCTTGTAAATGGTCCCTCGAATGTTGTACGCACCAACCGAGTTCGGATCCAGTCGTAACGCCGTGTCCAAGTCCCGAATCGCAGCGTCTATCTCGCGCATCCGGGAGTGCGCGTCCGAGCGACTGATGAGAGTTCGAGGATTGTTGGGGTCAAGATCAATCGCTGAGTTCAGATCCTGAAGGCGCTTGTCGACTTCACCTAAGCCGCTAAATGCATATGCCCGCTGTATGAATGCATCGACGTCTTGAGAATCGCGAGCGATCGAATTGGTGAGATGCTTGACTGCCGTTTCGAATTCCGGGACGGCCCTGTCTCTTTGCCCCCAAGAATTGTATGCCTGTCCTCGGCCTATGTAAGCGCTCGGGTTAGTTGGATCAAGGTCGATAGCCTCGGTGAAGTCCGCCATAGCCTGTTCAATTAAGCCTTCGCCCCTGTCCGGCCCGCTATAGTAGTACATGGCCGTGTATGCGACCCCTCGCTTCACGTAGGCGTCGACGCTCGTGGAGTCTCTTATGATGTCCTCGCTCAAAGTCTCAATGGCCTCTTCGATCATCGACTCGCGACCGGCGGGGTTCAGCTCGGCCAAGCGCATGTACTCTCTGAGGGTAGTGGGCAAGTCTCGCGACGGTTGAGAAACCGGCTCAGGAGTCGCCGTTGCGGGTATCGGCGTAACAGGCGCGGGCGTCGGCGTCGGATCCTCGCCGCATGCGACCAGCACGGCGGCAAGTCCCAGGCATGTTAGTCAGCGTCGTGCTGATGCTGAGAAGTTGTCCTAAGGTGAGTTGCACGACTCGTACTCCGCCTTCCAGACGGCGTCGCAGTTTCTCGTGTACTTCATATAGTTGTACTCGTCCAGTGTCTTGGCGAGAGTATGCTTGCAACCAGTCAATGACGCGATCGCGGTCTCATCAGAGTGATGCGACTCATTCTCCTTCACTTGCTTTATCGCACACTTGGCAAGCATCTGCATTCTTCGCAGGAAGTCAGCATACAATAACCGCTCAACATGTCCGCCATACCCACGGATGATAGCTCCGTCCCACATGAGAAAAAGCCCGGGATTGATAATGTGGAGTATCTTGGAAGCCGCCGTGGCTTGATTGCGAGCAGACTCTTCCTCGGTTCTGCGAGGGCCGCACTTCGCCAACTTGTCGAAGCAGCAACCGATGAGATCACCAATACGTTCATCGTCTAGTTTCTCGTCCAAACACACATCAAGTATGGTCTTGCCTTGCAGCTTATTCAAACGTGGCAAAACCTCTTGGAGAGCGCATAGAATTTGCTGGTTACTCGCTTGCATCCGTGCCCGCCATGTGACATTGACGAAATTTCTGACCTTCTCAACATGGCATTCGGCGAGAGCACACGGTTTAGTCCACCTGTCCTCAAAGTTGCTCAAAAGAGCAAGATAGCGATCATTGCTTCTACTGAGCTTTTCGTCACAGCGGTATAGCTTAGATCCTCGCCGAATCGCCTGATACAGCATCCCTACACCCCCAGCACCTAGAACCTAGCCCCCAGAACCACCGCCGCCCCTACTCAATCCCCTCCGGAATCCCGTACTGGCGTTCGAGGCGGTTGCCGGGCATGGGCCAGCCCTGGCCGCCCATGACCTTGAACTTGTCGTGGCGGCCGCTGAGCCAGAGGAACATCTCCGCCGCGTCGAAGGAGTCGCGGAACTGCTGGCGGAACGACGGGGCCTCGGTAATTCGCCAGTCGAAGTCCGTGATGTCGAAGTCGGGGTTGTGCTTCCACGTCGGGCCGGGCGGCGTCGTGCGCCAGTAGTTGTACTTGAGGTTGTGCCTGACGCCGCTGCCGGTCGACTTCCCGCGACGGTGCCAGATGTTGTACGCCGTGATGACGATGGAACCCGCCGGGCACTCGGCGTACTTGGCTCCCGCGATGCTGCCGTAGTGTCCCATCAGGGTGGAGAGGGAGAACAGGTGGTGCGAGCCGGGCAGCAGCTCCGTCGGGCCCATGTCCGCCGGGGTGTCCTGAGGGTAGTAGAAGACCTGGAGGTAATTCACCTGCGGCCCCCACTTGGAGCCGCCGTCTCGGTGCCACTCCTGCGCGGGCTGCGGACACTCGACGCGGTGGCTGCTCATGAGGATCGGCAGGCCGAAGTCGCGTCCCAGCAGGCACCGAACGGCGCCCGCCGCATCCGGCTGGCAGATGACGTTCTCGACGAACCAGTCCTCATTGAGTATGTGGCTCGGCTCGTAGTCGACGGGGCCGGGGTTCGTCTCGATGAACTCGATCGTCCTCTCGTTGATCTCCTCCGGGACGACGCCGGGGAACAGCATATAGCCGTTCTTGCAGAAGTCGATGACGCCGAACTCGTCGAGGCTTGGGGGGCAGTCGTAGATGCGTGACATGGGGTTAGACCTCCCTGATCCGTTCGAGGATGAATTCGCAGGCGAGGCCGTAGGAGCGAGACTCGTCCAGCAGCAGCGCCATCTCCGGGAACTTGATGATGCGCCATCCGTCGTTGACGGCCTCCAACACGGTCTTGTACGGCCACTCGTCCGGGTCGCGCGGACCGTCTGAGAGGACGCCGTTCTCCAGGATTCTCATGCCCAGCACGGGATAGTCGATGGACGTCGAGCGCGTTTGCAGGTACAGCAGGTCCTGCCGTCGCTTCCCGTGCCGGTTAATCGAGTCGAGGAGGCCCCGCAGGTCGTCTTCCGTTAAGTTGCCGTTGCGGAACTCCTCGATGCACCGTTCCACTTGCTCTCTGATTGATGGATGTTTCATATCGTCACCCGACCTCGTCAGTTGCGCGGGATTGTACCTTGTCTGCTAGGGGACTGGACTCTACGACGGGAACTTGATGATGCCGCGTCCCTCGCCGCCGCTGATGAGGTCGTGGAAGCCCTGGTTTATCTGGTCGAGGGAGTAGCTCCGCGTAATGAGGCTGTCGACGTCGAGCGTGCCTTTCAGGTAGGCGTCGACGATCTTGCGGAACGACTCGTGAGGGCTGGTGGAGCCGTAGTAGCTTCCCATGACGGTCTTCTGTCCGCGCACCATGTCCGACATGTCGATGGGAGCGTCCTCGCCGAGGGCGCCGAGTCCGATGAGGACGGCAGTGCCGGTTGTCCTAACGCTCTTGAAGGCCGACGAGATGACCTCGGCCTTGCCGATACTGTCGAAGGCCATGTCGACCCCGCCGCCGGTCATCTCCTTAATCGTCTCGGCGACGTCGTCCACCTCGCGGCTATTGATCGTGTCGGTCGCGCCGAACCTGTACGTGAACTCCAGCTTGTGGTCGAGGACGTCCACGGCGATGATCCTGCTGGCGTTCATGAGCTTCGCGCCCTGGATCACGTTGAGGCCCACTCCTCCGCAGCCGAATACGGCGACGCTCATGCCGATCTTGGCGTTGGGGTTGTTCATGACGCCGCCGACGCCGGTGGTCACCGAGCAGCCGATGAGCGCCGCGACCTCGATGGGGACCTCGTCGGGGATCGGCTGGCAGGCCTGCTGGGGGCAGATGATCGTCTCCGAGAATACGCCAACCTTGCCGAGCTGGTAGACGTCGTCCCCGTTGTCGTGGAGGCGGGCGGTGCCGTCGTACTGCCGGGGGCCGAGCGCGAGATTGGTCTCGCACACGTTCGGGAACCCGGTCGAGCAGTTGCTACACATCCCGCAGGGCGAAACGAACGATATGATGCAGCGGTCGCCGGGCTTGACTCGCGTCACGCCGTCGCCGACCTCCACGACCGTGCCCGCTCCCTCGTGCCCCAGCACGGCGGGAAGATCGATCCTCGAGGTCCCCTGCATCAGGTGGTGGTCGCTCAGGCAGAGGCCGGACGCGCCCATCTGCACGCGCACCTCGCCCAGCTTCGGCGGGTCCTGCCGGAGCTCCTTGATCCGGAGAGGCGTCTTCGTCTCATAGAGTACGGCTGCCTTTACCATGTGTGTCCTCCCCCGCGAGTCTTGGGTATAGAGTAATGGTTGCCCGCCGGATGGTCAAAGGGCGCGGTAGCGGCGGCGGGCGGTGTCTGGTACATTTTGCCGCAAGGGGGATGGATTCCCCTTCGCGGGAATGACGGGAATGCCAACACTACCTAACGACGTGTGAGGAGCGAGTATGATTGCCATCTTTGTGACGATAAAGGTCAAGCCGGGAATGATGGAGGAGTTCGTCGAGGCCAGCCTGGGTGACGCACGGGGTTCCGTCGGCGACGAGCCCGGCTGCTTTAGGTTCGACGTGCTGCGTGACAGGGAAGACCCCAACATGGCCTACCTGTACGAGATCTATGAGGACGACGCGGCCAGAGAGACGCATCGCACGATGCCGCACTACCTCAAGTGGCGGGAAGCCGTGGCCGACATGGTCGTGGGCAGCTACGAGATCGTGGAGATGACGACGGCGTATCCGCCGGCTGGGGCGCTACACGCTCAGAAGCCGCACCTGCTCGACTAGACTCCCGTGAAGATCGTAACGGCCCAGCAGATGCGCGAGATCGAGGACCGCGCCGAGGCGGGCGGCGTCTCCAGGGACGCGCTGATGGAGAACGCGGGCCTAGCGGTAGCCGACTACATTCGCGCCAGTGTGCGGAACCTCGTCGGGATGACGGTCGTCGTGCTCGTCGGGCCGGGCAACAACGGGGGTGACGGGCTTGTGGCGGCGCGGCACCTCGACGCATGGGGCGCTCGCGTCACTGTCTGCCTGTGCCGGGACAACCCAGCGCACCAAGGGAAGGTCGATTTCCTGCGCGGCAAGCGCGTGACGATCATCCGGCTCGACGACGATGACGGCCCTGCACAGCTTAGGGAATCGCTGCAACTCGCGCAGATCGTTCTCGACGCGATACTGGGAACCGGGCGATCACGGCCCATCACGGGGACGACGGCTGAGGCATTGGACTTGCTCCGCGAGGCCCGGGCGGGGAACGAAGCGCCGCGTCTGATGGCCCTCGACGTGCCGACGGGCCTCGACGCCGACACGGGGAATGTCGATCCGAAGACCGTTCCTTGCGATGAGACGCTGACGCTGGGCAACCCGAAGGCCGGACTGTACCGGTTTCCGGGAGCGGAGTACGCGGGCGCGGTGGAGATCCTCGACATAGGGGTTCCCAACGGTCTGGATAGAGATATTGCGTTCGATCTGATGACGAACGACTGGGCGAGAAGCGCCCTACCCGTCCGACCGATGTCAGGTCACAAGGGCACGTTCGGAAAGGCGCTGATCGTGGGGGGGTCGAGTCACTACGTCGGCGCGCCGTATCTCGCGGCGACGGCGGCGGGACGTGTCGGCGCGGGGCTGGTCACGCTGGCAGTTCCTCAAAGTCTGCAAATGGCCGTTGCCGCGAAGGCCGTCGAGCCAACGTACCTGCCCCTGCCGGAAGAGTCGCCGGGCGTACCAAGCGCGGACGCGGCGGGACTCATCGCGGAGGCGGTGGGCGGGTACCAAGCGCTGCTCATCGGCCCCGGCATCGGACAGGCCGACTCCACCCGCGAGATGGCAGCAAAGCTGCTATTCGAGGGCGGCCAGCATCCTCCCGTCGTCGTGGACGCCGATGGGCTTAATATACTGGCCTCCTCGTCCGAGTCGTGGTGGAACGACTTTCCGCAAAAGGCCATACTCACGCCGCATCCGGGCGAGATGGCGCGGCTGACGGGCCGGTCGACGAAGGACATCCAAGGGCGCCGCGTGGAGATCGCGGTCGAGTCTGCCGTGAAGTGGCGAAAGATCGTCGTGCTCAAGGGGGCGTTCACGGTCGTGGCGTACCCGGATGGGAGTTCGAGGCTCAGTCCGTTCGCCAACCCTGCCATGGCGACGGCGGGTACGGGCGACGTGCTCGCGGGGACCATCGCGGGACTGCTGGCGCAGGGAGTTGTGCCGGAGGACGCCGCGGCGCTGGGGGTGTACCTGCACGGTCTGGCTGGAGAACGAGTCAGCGTTGATCTTGGCGAGGCCGGGATGCTGGCAGGCGACCTGCTGCCGGAGCTGCCGAGAGCGATGCGCGACCTCCGGCGGGGTCACCGGACAGAGGAAAGGCGGACGCCCTGGCGCACCTGAAAGGCAGGGAGCGGGCGCGATACGTCGGCGAGATGTTCGCCCGGATATCGCGTCGCTACGACCGTCTCAACACCATCATGTCGGGCGGCAGGCACTACGCATGGCGACGACGGGCCGCAGGCATGGCCGTCGGCGAGATGACCGGCCCGGCGCTCGACGTTGCCACGGGCACCGGGGACTTCACGTTCGATCTGCTGGGGCATCCTCAGGTCACCGGCGTCGTGGGGCTCGACTTCACCCGCGCGATGCTCCCGCTGGCTATCGAGAAGGCCCGAGACCGGGGGCTTGGCGACCGCATCGAGTTCGTGGCCGGGGACGCTCACGCGCTACCGTTTCCCGACGATACATTCATCTGCGCGACGGTCGGGTTCGGCGTCCGCAACTTCATAGACGTTCCCCTGGCGCTGCGGGAGATGCGGCGGGTCGTGAGGCCGGGAGGCCGCGTGGTCATCCTGGAGATCGTGCGCCAAGACGGGCTGAACCCCATCGGCAAGCTGTTCCCACTGTACTTCCGTCGCGTCACGCCCTGGATGGGCGCGCTCTTCGCGGGCGACCATGAGGCGTACACCTATCTCCCGGAGTCGGTGCAGGGATTTCTGAGCGCCGACGAGTTGGCCGAACTGATGCGCGGGGCGGGCCTAGTGAACGTGCATTACCGGCGGTTGGCGCTTGGGACGGTTGCGATACACGTGGGGGAGAAAGCGGGGGGATTCACCGCAGAGGGCGCGGAGGGGATTAGGTGGAAGTCGTAATTTTGTTGCATAGCGTTGCATATTGTTGCATTTCCGCTATGGGCGGTGCGTCGCCTCTCTGTCTCTCCCCCGGCGGGGCATCACCCTCACCCTAGCCCTCTCCCACGACGGGAGAGGGGATAAGAGGACTCGCCACAGAGAGCACAGAGGGGGGATAGGTGGGAGTCGCGATTTTGTGACATTCTGGGACATTTTGGGACATTTCGCTATGAGAGACGCCCCCTCTCCGTATCTCTCCCCCGGTGGGGGCGAGATTGTGGGTGACTCTAGGAGGGGTGGGCGTTTGCGGGGTGGCTTCGGGCCGCGCGGACGGAGAGGGCGTCCGGCTGAGGGCGTGGAGCAACTGTCGTTCGGAGATTGCCATGTTTCGAGCGTAGTGATTGAGCGCCCCTGTGGGCAACCGTCATGTGTCAGCGCGGGCTCTCACGCCCTCTGCCTGCGCCGCATGGCGACATACCTCTCGCGGGCCTTTTTTCGTTGTCTCGAAACGCCGTTTTTGTCTCGAAACGCCGTTTGTAGTAGAATGTCACCCGTAGAATAGTGCCCTGTACGAGATGGAGACCTAGATAGGCTAACGCAAGTAAAGAATAGCCAAAGGGTATGGAGGCGAAAACAATGGTTGTGTCGATGCTGAGGAGACAGTGGCTTTGGGTGGCTATGCTGACAACCTTGCTGGTCCTGTTATCCGCCGCCTGTGGGTCCGACCCAACACCAACGCCTGAACCTACGGCAACGCCAACACCAACGCCCCTTCCGCCCACCGCCACCCCGGCTCTCGAGGAGCTGAGGCTCACCCCAACGACGACAGGGAGGGACGTGCTGGCGCTCTTCTCCGAAGCCGAGACCTCCTGCCTTCGCACGGCCATCGGGGAGGCTGCCTACGAGAAAATGTCCAACGAGCCGATTCTGTCGATTCTGACGGCCAGCGGCGAGAACCTTGTATTGCCGATATTCCAGTGTGCCAAACCCGAAAACCTTGTGGTCTTCGGAATCGCCTTCCTCGACTTGCAGGCCGGATGGACCTCCGACACCCGCGCGTGCATGATCAGGGTCGGTAGAGAAAGTCCGCTCGCGGTCCTGACGGGCCTCGGGATGACGCCACCGGGCCAAATTCACGAAACTTCGGCAACGCGGCCGTATGCCCTAGAGTTCTACAACTGCATGACCCCGGTGGAGAAGGTGGGGTACCTGGCCCGCATACAAGCCGCTCTGAACGTCAATACATCGGCGACGACGGACATTATTGGCATAATTCCGGAGTCCGAGGCCGCCTGCATCCAGAAGGCGCTGACGGACGAAGATTACGCCAAGCTATTGGGATCCACGGCAACCGAGGGCTTTGGAATATCGGACTCCGTGACTGCTTGCATTTCCGAAGAAAGCTACGTGCCCATCTTCGTGTCGGTCATCGGATCCCAGACCGGGGGGCTGAGCGACAATAGCCGAGCCTGCATCACCGAGTTCGCCGGCGAGCACCCGCGTTACATAGCGCTGGTCAACCCAGCATCGTTCGATCCTTCGTCGACGAGCGTCGAGGACCTGGTAGAGATAGGGGACAATGGGATCAAGATGTGGGAGTGCTTCACCGACGAAGAGCTTCTACGGATGCAACAGGTCTACACCGCCGCTCTGGCGCTTTAGTACGCGTACCGGTCGGGCAAGAAGACCCCTAATGGCGGTCCGGTGAGTGGAAGTAAATGATGGCGGACGCGTAGCGATACAGCCTGCGGAGGGAGCGTAGTTTCATTTGGCAGGCTCATGCTTCGACAGGCTCAGCATGAACGGGGTTAGGTTATCTTCAGCGCGCGGATGCGGTGGCCGAACTGCTCGGAGATGAGGAGGATGTCCTCGCCGTAGAAGGTGAGGCCGTAGGGGGTGTTGAGTCCAGCTTCCGCGTAGGGGCCGTCAGAGCCGGCGACGGTTTCGATGGTTCCGTCTCGTGCTATTCGGCGGACGAGGTGGTTGTCGGAGTCGGTGAAGTAGACCGTCCCGTCGGAGGCGACCGCGACGCCGTGGGGAGTGTCGAGCACGGCATCGGCGGCCGGTGTGCCGTCGGGCGAGAAGCCCTGTTCACCGGAGCCGACAATCGTGTTGATGACGCCGTCCGTGTCGACCCGGCGGATGACGTGGAAGTTATGGTCGGCGAAGTACATATTCCCCGCCGCGTCGAACGTGATGGAGGAGACGCCGCTGACCTGCGCCTCCGTCGCGGGGCCGCCGTCACCCGAATTGCCGGGAAGGCCGGTTCCGACGACGGTGTCGATGATGCCCGTCTGAGCGTCGATCTTGCGAATGCGCCCTACCCCGGCGTCGCCGACGTAGATGTTGCCGTCGGTGTCGTGGGCGACTGAGGAGACGTGGACGAGGTTAGCGTTGAGGGCAGGGCCGCCGTCGCCCTTGTCCCACTGGAAGGCCGCGCCCGCGACGTTGTGGATGACACCGTCGGCGTCGACGCGGCGAACGTGGCCGTGCCGCGTGTCCGCGATGACGAGCGTGCCCTCGGCGTCGACCGAAACGTCGTTCGGGTTGCCGAGATAGGCGTCGGTCGCGGGGCCGCCGTCACCGCCGTAGGCGCGCGCTCCGTTCCCTGCAACGGTGCGGATGACGACCGTCGACGGGTCGATGGCGCGTATCCGCTGGCTCCAGATGTCCGCGACGTAGATCTGCCCGTCCGGGCCTACGCACATACCGTCGGGACCTCCGAGGAAGCCATTCGTGGCAACCTCTCCGTCGTGGTTCGTCGTGCCTCCGAGGACGGTTGTGACGATGCCGGTCTCGCCGTCGATGCGCCGCGTGCGTCCGCCGCAGTCGGAGTAGAATACCGTTCCGTCGGCGTCAGCCCAGATTCCGACCTCGACGGAGTTGACCTCGGTCTCGGTGGCCTTGACGCCCTCCTCACCCATGCCGGGAACACCGGTGCCCGCGATGGTGGTGACGATGCCGGTCTCGGCGTCCACGCGGCGGACGCGGAAGCCGTACTTCTCGCCGACGTAGAGGTTGCCGTGAACGTCGACGCAGATAGCGTCGGGCATGAGTGTGGACGCCTCGGTTGCGGGGCCGCCGTCGCCGTTCGAGGCGCGCTGGCCATTGCCGAGCACGGTCGTCACGATGCCGGTCTTCATGTCGATCTTGCGCACGCGGTCGTTGGAGTTGTCGCAGACGTAGAGGTCGCCAGTTGGGCCGAACGCGAGGTGCTCGGGATGGTAGAAGCCCGCGGCCTCCTTCGGGCCGCCGTCGCCGCTGTACCCGCCGAGACTGAGACCCGGCCCATAGTATGGCCTGCTGTCTCCCACCTCGGACGGGTGATGCCGGGCCTCGTGTCCGGCGAAGAGCTCGATGATGCCTGTCTCAGCGTCCACGCGGCTGATGTTGTTCGTCCACTCGCTGGAGACGTAGATGTCGCCGTTCTCAGCCACGGCGACGCCGCAGTGGGTGTCCATCTCGGCCTCGGTTGCGGGGCCGCCGTGACCGCCGCGTCCCACCTTGCCCGATCCGACGACGGTCTCGACGATTCCGGTCTCGGCGTCGATGCGGCGGTAGACGAAGTTCTGGATGTCGTTGATGACGATGTTGCCGTGCACGTCCTGGGCAATGTCGTGCGGCGAGTAGAACTCCGCGTCGATGGCGGGGCCGCCGTCGCCGGAGTAGCCGGGGACGCCCGTTCCGGCGAAGCGGTGGAGGATGCCATCATGGTCGATGCGCCAGACGACGTGCATGTGGTAGTCGTTGATGAGGAGCTCGCCGGTCTTGTTCCAGCGCAGGATGCCCATGGGCCACCCGGCGTCGGCCTCGTTTGCGGGGATGCCTTCGCGGACTCCCACTCCGGCGATGGTGGTCATTTCGCCGGGCTGCATATCGTCGAAGAGTTTGATGAGGTTCACGCTTGCCTCCGTAATCCCCCTTCCTCGGTCCTTCCCCCGGCGGGGGAAGGATAGGGAGTTGGTTCTTATGGTTCCATGCTCATGACGACCTTGACGATCTCGTCGGAGCGATTCTGGTACATGTCGTAGGCCTTGTTGACCTCGTCGAACGGGAGGCGATGGGTGATCATTTCGGCGGGGTCCCACCATCCGCGCTGGCGCAGGCCGACCATCGTCTCGATATGCTTGGTGACGCTGCCGCTCGCGGACGACGCGGAGGATATGAGCGTGACGTTGCGGTAGAGCAGGTCGCGGGCCTCGATTGGAAGGGTCGGATTGGGGTCTCCGGTGTTCTGGTGTCCGCCGAACATGATGATGGAGCCGCCGCGCTTCACGAGGCGGCAGGCGGCCGCGAAGGTGTCCGTGTATCCGGCGGCCTCGACGGTGACGTCGGCAAGCTCGCCGCCGGTGATCTCCTCAACCGCCTCGTCGAGCAGCTCTTTGGAGGGATTGATCGTGTGTGTCGCTCCGAACCTCGTGGAGTATTCGAGGCGATAGTCGAAGAGGTCGGCGGCAATGACCCGGCGCGCGCCTGCCCTGGCGGCCATGGCGGTGAAGGAGAGGCCGATGGCGCCCTGCCCTATCACCAGGACGGTGCGCCCGAGAAGGGTTCCCACCTGCTGGAGCGCGAAGAGGACGGTGCCGGACGGCTGGCACATAATCCACTCACCAATATCGCCGTCGTCCGGCAGTGCGATGATGCGGTCGGGGAGCGATTCGTAGTACTCGACGAGGCCCTGGTGGGTGCTGGGGATGATGATGACGCGCTGGCCCTCACGCCACTCGTCCGAGCGGCTCTCGACGATGGTTCCCGCCAGCTCGTGGCACGGCGTGCCGACCTCGACGGGGTAGTGCTCTTCGGGGAAGACGGTACCGTACTCGTAGCGCATGTCGCTGCCGCAGATCGACCAGCGTTCCAGATTGACAAGGCAGTTGCCGTCCCTCACTTGAGGAACCTCGGCGTCGACGATTTCGAAGTGCTTTGGGCCGACCAGATGCGCTGCCTTCATTCATGCCTCTCCGCTGCGACTGCAAAAGTACGCGAGAGTTATACCCGACTGGGGGGCAGACGTAAAGCGGTTCGAGGCGGAGCGAGAGGATTGAGGTAAGAACGCTGAATCCCTGCCCTAGCGCGGCGACCAGTGTGGCGGCCACTGGTCGTACATCCCATTGTCGGCGAGGGCGTTCACTGCCCCGGCGACTCGGACTCATTCGGGACTTCCGAGTCGCAGTAACGGCATCTGGTCTCCTCATACGGAATGAACTCGGCGCAGTATGGGCAGGTCTTCATCTTCATCCGCGTTTGAGCACTGGTAGTGCCGGGCTATGGCGCGTTATCTAAGCTCTTAAAACAGTAACCGCATCTTTGCGCACCAGGCCGAACGGACCTCTCACAGTGCGGGCAGGTGTTCATCGGCGTTTCGGCGCTTGCAGTGTCCGGCTGCGGAGTCGATTCGGTTCTTGTTGCACCCGCCTGTGGCATGGCGCCTGTCATCGACATGGGGGCACCTCTGATGTCGGTCAGGGTCTCGTTGATTCTGAACACCAACAGGTTTAGCTCAGCAAAAATCCGGACAGCAAGAAGGCCGATTGCGAGAAGAATGCCGACTGTGAGAATCCGTACAGGGCCATCCTCAAAGAATCCGGAACTCTGAGCCCACCAGGCTAGAATGACAACAATCCCCGCCGTGAGCAACCAATAAAACACTTGTATGAAAACCGGCGTGACCATGCGGCGGAACGTCAGGAAGTCGCCAATCGCATCACCATTGGATGAGTGTTCAGTAGCGCCCGTCTGCTGCGTCGTTGCGGTCCTGATGTCGGTCAGGGTCCCGTTGATCCTGAATACCAACAGGAACTGCTCGGCATATATCCGGGTTACTAGAAGCCCATACACGAGATTCACTATCGCAGCCATGGGCTCAGGCAGAAAATATAAATCAATAGATAGGAGATCAAATATAATTGGGAAATAAGATAGAACCTGGTGGTCAGAGGCAAAGATATCGATAAAGAATCTCACCACAACCAAAGCCGTGAATGTCCAATACAATGCCTGTACGATGATAGGTCCGACCATGCGACGAAATGTCAGGAAGTCTTCAATAGACAGTTTATTGTTGAATGTGGCCGTACCTTCTTGTCCTACAATGAGTTTCCGAATATCGGTTAACGTCTCGTTAATCCTGAATGGCACTATGCTAATTTCTGAGAATATCCGGACGAGCAGGAGTCCGAGTGCAAGAATCGGAACCCCCAACAAGATCCCCATCGCACCCCCTAAGCTCTGCAAGAGGCTAAGGGCAAGAAGAACAACAGCGACTGTGCCTAACCAATACCACACCTGTATACCAATAGGCAAGATCATGCGGCGAAACGTCAGAAAATCATTCAATTCCATTTTCGTATCGCCAGTGGAGACGGAAGCAGTATCCGCTTCACGGTTTGAATTCCTAATGTCGGTTAGGTTCTCGTTGATTCCGAATGCTAAAGAGAAAAACTCAGCAATAACTCGAATAAATAGAATTCCAATTATCAAGACTATGGCCCCGCCCAAGACTATCGCAAGCACCCAACTTGCGCCCCCGTCAGGTATGTTATCCATGTTACTTAGGAGTATTATCACCCCGGCTACGTAACCAAGGATGGCCAACACAGTAAGTATCCAAAACACCACTACGATGAGCGTCGGAGTGATCATGTGGCGAAACGTGAGGAAATCGTTGAAACTACCGCCGACTTTAGGGATGAAAGCGCGGATTACTGTGTCTCTTATATCGGCTATGGTCTGGCTGATTCTGAACGCCAGCATGAATCCCTCGGCTATGATGCGGACGACAATGAACCCGAGTACGAGAACCGCGAACGCCAATAGGGGATTTACATCCCACAGCCGAAAAGCGAGTAATGCAACTCCTATGTTGACCGCCCAGTACACTATCTGGATGAGGATCGGTGAGAGCATGTTCTCGAATCGCATTGGTTTCCCTCCGTATCTTGGTGTCGGAATGTGTCTTTTCTACCTGGAATCTATCGAGCAGCTGTGATATTTGTCTTGCGCGGGGTTCTCGGCCAGACTGCTACACCTTCCGGCGGCTGGGTGAGGACAGGCTGTGCTCTTCGGCGATCGTCCTGATACGACATGAACGCTATGAGTCCACCAGCGCCCATGGCAGCCATTTCATCCCGGATCCATTCTTGGCCGGTGGCGGCTGGTTGGTGGGATCGCCGCACGCGGCAAGAGTTAGCAATACAAATGGCGAACGGGAAGAAGACGTGGCCCATAAGATGCCCCCTTGTGGCTGAAATGTCCGTTGCCATACAGAACAGATACACAGCCGAAACTGGGTACCACAGACCACGCGGGGGCGTGGAAGGACTCCAGCCCACATTCACGTGGTCTATGGCGAGGGGATGACTCACCCTCGGTTCTGTATGGCACGGTCAGCCTATCAGAGGACACGGACGAAGGTCAATGGGCCTCACACGTCGACGGAATTGACAGCCCGAATAGGCGGCTGGTAGGCTGGCCCGCACCGCAACGACCGGGGAGGCGGCCGTCATGAGGATCACGGACGTGAGGGTCGTCTCGAAGGGTCTCCGGAGCGGCGGGCCTGTGCTGGTCGAAGTCCGGACGGACGAGGGCATCACGGGCGTCGGCTCGACCTCCGCTTCCGTTGCCGTCATCTCCGCGCTCATCGAGGACGATGTCGAAGGACTCCGAAGCCTGCTGATCGGCACCGATCCCACGAATACGAACATGGCTTGGCGGCGTATGTTCGCCAGCGGCAAGCGCGGTCGTACAGGCGAGGGGGGCGTGGAGGTCAACGCGATGGGCGCTATCGACATGGCGCTGTGGGACATCGCGGGCAAGGCGGCGGGACTGCCGATCTACAAGCTGCGCGGCGGGGCCGTGCGGGACAGGATCATGGTGTACGCGAGCGGGACGGCCTTCGACAGGGGTCACATGGAGCGTACGGGAGAGTGGCGGCACAAGTCCACCGAGGTTCTCGTCGAGGAGGCGCTGGAGAACAAGGCGCATGGCTTCAAGGCCATGAAGTTCGGGTGGGGCAACTACTTCAGCGAGAGCGACTACGACGATATCGAGGCCGTCAGGGACGCCGTGGGGCCCGAAATGAAGCTGATGCTCGACTTCGGGTCCCCATTTTATCTGGACGGCCTGTGGACGGTGAAAGAAGCGATACAGGTGGCGGAGAGGCTGGCGGAGTACGACATCTACTTCCTCGAGGAGGCGTTGCATCCCTACGACATCGACGGGTACGCGACGCTGACGGAGCATTCGCCAATACGGATAGCTACGGGGGAGAGTCTCACGACGGTGCGCGACTTTCAGGGGTTCATCGAGCGGCGCGCGCTCGACATCGTGCAGCCGGACGCGCAGCAGATGGGGCTGACTCAGTTCGCTCGCGTCGCGGAACGGGCCGAAGAGACGGGCATCCTGTGCATTCCACACGGGCCGTGGTCGGCATTCCTGGTCTCGGCGCACCTGCAAGTGCTATGCACCCTGACGAACTGCCCGATGATCGAGTACCCGGCCCCAGGGGTAGAGCGAGGTTCCGGGCGAGAGGGCCTGGTCGAGGCGATGCACGAGAAGGTCATCGAGACCCCGATGGTGGTGAGGGACGGCTATCTCGAACTGCCGGAGGGACCGGGTCTAGGCTTGGGGAACTTCGTACACGAGGCTATAGAGGAACTGGCCGCAAGATTCGGCGGGGATGTTCAGCAATGACCGACTCTATCGGCAAGGTCGTCGTGACGTGGAGCGGTCACCGGGACCGGATACTGGAGCGAAGTAGGCGTGAGGGCTACGAGCGCCTCGAATTCCTCTTCAGCGACGACAAGGACGAGATCGTGTCGGGGCTGGCGGACGCCGACGTGGCGTTTGTCGGGGCATGGGACGCGGACATACTCACCACGGCGACTAAGCTGCGCTGGATACACGCGATCGGCGGGGGCGTTAAGGATTACCTGTTCCCTGAGATGGTGGTGAGCGACATCCCTTTCACCTGTGGCAAGCCCACGTTCTCCATTCCGGGAGCGGAGTTCGCGCTTGGGGCGATGCTGATGTTCTCGCGGCGCAACCACGTGACGGTGGGCACTCCCAAACTGACGCAGCGGAGTCCCTCGCAAGAGGTCTCACTGAGGCCGGTCGATCTCCAGGGCAAGACTCTGGGCGTGCTTGGCATGGGCGGGATCGGGCAGGCGTTGGCTCCGAGGGCGAAGGCCATGGGGATGCGAGTGTTGGGGACATCGCGCCGTTCGAGAGAGGCTCCCGAAGGAGTGGACCGGATGTATGGCACGGACGAGGCGGTCGATATGGTGGCGGAGTCGGACTTCGTTGCCGTTGCGGTGCCCGACACGGCGGAGACAGTGGGCATCGTATCGGAGGGCCTGCTCGCAAGGATGAAGCGGGGCGCATTCATATTGGACTGCTCCGGGCGTACTTCGCTGTATGACTATGGCGCGTTGGAGAGAGCGCTGGAGTCGGGGCAACTGGGCGGGGTCTGCTTCCAGCCGGCCGGGGATTCTCTGGGAATGCCGCGGGAAGGATCGGACTTCTGGAAGCGCGACAACGTGGTGGTTTCGACGTGCAGGGGAACGTCGTCGGAGCAGGAGGACCTGTGCGTGGGCCTGTTCTTCGAGAACCTGCGACGGTTCGAGTCAGGGCGAGCGCTGCTTGGATTAGTGGACAAAACTGCCGGGTATTGAGGGTATACTACGGGCCGGCAATTGGAGAAAGCACTGCAAAGGAGGGCTGTAGGCAGCGATGAAGGTCATAAAGGCGGTTGACAGGGACGAGGTGGACAACTCACACCGTGACATCTTCGAGGGCGGGCAGGTGGTGATGAATCCGCTGATTGACGGCGACGACTCGGAGAGCTACCGGTTCAACGTCGTGAACTTTCGGGGAGGAGCGCGAACGAAGTTCCATACTCACTCGTGCGACCAGGTGCTGTACGCGACGAACGGCAAGGGGTTCGTCGGCACGCGCGACGAGGAAATCGCGATCACCACGGGAGACACGGCGCTGATCCCGGCGGGTGAGGTGCACCGTCACGGAGCGAACCACGGTGAGAACTTTTCGCATATCTCGCTACAGACGGCGCACTGTACGACCGAGGTGTTGGAGTAGGGAGGCTGAGTAGTGGGGAGTGATTTGCCGGATGGCTTGTTGGAGCGGTATCGGCGAGCGAGCGTGCCGACGGTGTGGAGCGCGCTTGACGAGTTGCACGGCTATCATCAGTCGTTCATGCAGGGAGTGAGCTCGCAGACGCCGGGCGAGACGCTCGCCGCGAGGGCGCGTACGCTGCGGTTCATTCCTCCACGTCCCGATATCTTCGATGAGACCCCGGCGGGAGAGGACGCGCCGGAGGCGAGGGCCATGGCGCGGTGCGGGCCGGGAGACGCTCTGGTGTGCGACGTGGCAGGTTCTCGGTACTCGTCGAGCGGCGGGGAGATGAAGCTGCTCCAGCTCAAGATGAGCGGCGCGGAGGGCATCGTCACGGACGGGGCGATACGCGATCTGGTGGGCGTAAGAAAGCTCGGCTTCAAGATATTCGCCGCCGGCGGGACGGTGGCGGCGGGCAAGGCGCCGTTCATGTTCTCGTACGAGGAGAACGTGGTTATCCAGTGCGGCGGGATCGCGGTGCGCCCCGGCGACCTGATCGTGGGGAACGACGACGGGGTGGTGTGCGTACCGAGCCAGTGGGCCGAACAGGTCATCGACTGGGTGGAGGAGCACGACTATCTGGAAGGCGTCATCCGCGAGATGGTGCTGCGGGACAACGTGCGTCCGACGACGTACTACAATGCCGCGATGTTCGAGAAGCTCAAGGCTGAGCGGCGGAGTGAGGGCTGAAGACTAACCGCAGGGAACGCAGGGTACTTGTGGATTCCCGCTTTCGCGGGAATGACGAGTTGGGGCGCGGATCCCGGCGTCAATACAACGGGAACTTTGGTTCGGCCTGTTGAGTTAGGCAGGCCGAACCAAGTGTTTCAGGCCCGATGAGTCGCTGAGCGAGGGCTAGGTGATATCGACGGTGGCACCGGCCTCTTCGAGGGCGGCCTTGGCCTCATCGGCCTCTTCCTTGCTGACGCCCTCCTTGATGTTGGAGGGAGCGCCCTCTACCACTTCCTTGGCCTCCTTGAGGCCGAGGGAGGTCACCTGCCGGACGGCCTTGATGACGTTGATCTTCTTGGCGCCGAAGTCCTTGAGGACGACGGTAAACTCCGTCTTCTCCTCTTCCTCGGCGGCCGGGGCGGCGCCGTTTCCACCGTCGGCGGCGGCCGGCATGGCGGCGACGGCCATGGGGGCCGCGGCGCTCACGCCGAACGTGTCCTCAAGCTCCTTGACCAGTTCGGCCAGCTCAAGCACCGACATTCCCTTGATTGCTTCCAGTACCTCTTCTTTCGTTGTCATGGGTTCTCTCCTTTTTGTTTGCTTGGGTTAGTTACGGTTTGCCGATCGTTAGAGCGCTATTCGCCTTCCTTTTGGTCGGCGATGGCCTTGAGGGCCGTAACGAGGCCGACCTGAGGAGCGCTGAGGACGTAGGCCAGGTTTCGCATGGGGGCCTGCAGGGTACCCACGAGGCCGGCGATGGGGGCCTGAAGCTGGCCGAGCACCTGCCCGACGAGGACCTCCTTGGACGGGAGCTTGGCGAGGCTGTCGACTTGCTCGGGGGTCAGCGACCTTCCACTCAGATAGCCCCCGATGATGGTCATGGGGATCCTGGAGGACGCTAGGTGCTCGGTGAGGGTCTTAGCGGCGACGGCGGGGTCGTCGAAGCCGAAGGCTATGCCGGTCGGGCCGGCGACGATGTCCTTGACGGCGGGCGCTCCCGCCTCGTCGGCGGCGATGTGCGCGAGGGTGTTCTTGACGACGCGCAAGCGTACGCCATTTTCGCGCAGGACGCGACGGAGCTCGGTCATGTCGGCGACCGACAGGCCGTTGTTGTTCGTCGCGATGGCGACGGTGGACGTCTCGATCAACTCCTTGATCTGACGTACTTGCTCTTCCTTCTCAGGTGTCGGCACTTTGATTCACCTTCCATTCTGTTCGGGCCGGCAGCGGGGATGCGTTTACACAAAAAATCCCCGAGCCGCAGACCTCGGGGCAACAAGCGCGGAACCCTGCCACTTTCTCGCGGCATCGGGTCCATTCACCTATAACCTCGGCGGGCCTCTTCGAGTTTACTCCGCCCTCTGGCGGAACCCGCTGTCTACGGCGCAGCGTATTCTATTGTACGGTTGTCGTCGTCAGGTCCGCAACGTCCAGGGATATGCTCGGCCCCATGGTGCTCGTGAGGTAGGCGGCGATGATGAACTGGCCCTTGACGCCGCTTGGGCGCGCGCGGACGACGTTGTCGATCATCGTCAGCAGGTTGTCCAAGATCTGTTGCTCTTCGAAGCTGGCCTTGCCGATGGCGAGGTGCATGAGCCCGGTGCGGTCGAGGCGGTACTCGACGCGACCCTTCTTGGACTCTTCGATGACACGCGGGAGGTCGTCGGCCTGGACGACAGTACCCGTTCTAGGGTTCGGCATGAGGCCGCGCCGTCCGAGATACCGTCCGAGCCGTCCAATCTTGCCCATCATGTCAGGGGTGGCGATGGCAACGTCGAAGTCGACCCAGCCGCCCTCGACGCGCTGGATGAGGTCGTCGTTGCCGACGAAGTCCGCGCCTGCCTGCTCTGCGACGGAGACGGCCTCGCCGTCGGTGAATACTGTCACGCGCAGAGGCTTGCCGACACCGTGGGGAAGCACGGTCACCCCGCGGACGATCTGGTCTGCGTGGCGGGGGTCGGCCCCGGTGCGAATGTGAAGCTCAATGGTCTCATCGAACTTGGCCGTGGCGGTCTTCTTGACCAGTTCCACGGCTTCGGCAGGCGAATAGTGCCGGCCGGGTTCGATGAGTTCCTTGGCGGTCGTGTATCGCTTTGTTGCTGTTGTCACGTTCTTTTACCCTTCGTGCGACAAATGGAGCGTCGCGTCTAGCGCTGTACCTGAATGCCGATGCTGCGGGCGGTGCCCTCGATGATTCGCATGGCGCCCTCGATGTCCGCGGCGTTGAGGTCCTGCATCTTGGTCTGGGCGATCTCCCGCACCTGATCGGCGGTAACCGTCCCGACCTTTTCGGCTAGGGGATTCCCGCTCCCCTTCTCAAGCCTGGCGGCCTGAAGCAGCAGCGACGCGGCAGGCGGAGACTTCAGGATGAACGAGAACGACCGGTCTTCGAAGACCGTCAACTCGACCGGCACGATGCTGCCCATCTGCTGGGCGGTGCGGGCGTTGTACTCTTTGACGAACGCCATGATGTTGAGGCCGTGCTGACCCAGCGCCGGACCGACGGGCGGGCGCAGGGGTCGCCTTGCCACCCTCGATTTGCAGCTTGATGACTGCCCTGACCTTCTTAGCCAACTCGCTCTCCTAGATTTGACGGTGAGGATTTTGCCCTCACCCTAGCCCTCTCCCTTGAAGGGAGAGGGGATTTTTGCTTTCAACTTCGGACCAAGTCCGGGGTACGCTCTAGCCCTTTTCGACCTGGAGGAAGTCCAGTTCAACGGGTGTCTCTCGTCCGAAGAACGAGACGAGGACCTTGAGCTTGGAACGCTCGGCGTAGACCTCGTCGACGGAGCCCATGAAGTCCATGAACGGGCCGTCGACGATGCGGACCATCTGGCCCTTCTCGAAGCCCACGCGCACACGCGGCTCGGCGGACTTCATGTGGTTCAGGATGGCGTCGACCTCGCTCTGCTCCAATGGGACGGGCTTCTGGCGCTGCTCGCGCTCGTCCTCGGCGGAGACGAAGCCCGTTACGCCGGGGGTGTTCCGGACGACGAACCAACTCTGGTCGTCCATCTCCATCTCGATGAGGATGTAGCCGGGGAATACGCGGCGCGAGACCGAGGTCCGCTTGCCTTCCTTGATCTCGATCTCATCTTCCGTGGGAACGACCACCTGGAAGATCTTGTCCCCAACGTCCATCGACTCGATCCGCAGGTTGAGGTTCTTCTGAACGCGCTCCTCCTGCCCAGAATAGGTGTGGACGATGTACCAGCGCCGTTCGGCCTGTTCGGTGGTCATGTGTTCACCCCTAGGATCACGTCCATTAGCCTGGTGAAGACCATATCAACGACGAAGAGGAACGCGCCGATGGCGGCCGCGACCGCGATGACCATGAGCGTCAGCCGCATCGTCTCTTCGCGGGTCGGCCAGGTGACGCGCTGCAACTCGCGATAAGCTTCGGAGATGAAGCGCAGGCTGAATCCTCGCCGGGGTTGTCCGGCACCTGGCCGTGCTCCGGTTAGGGGATCGCGAACCATCGGTTACCTCACTTCGCGGTGGAGGGTATGGGTGCGGCAACGCGGACAGAACTTCTTGAGTTCCAGCCGGTCCGGGTCGTTGCGCCGGTTCTTGCTCGAATGGTATGTCCGCTCCCGACACTCGGTGCAGCCCAAGTTTATCAGGATTCGGACATCTCCTCTGCGGGGCATGGTTTCCTCGTTGGGACGGAACGAAGGGACGCCTTCGTAGCGTCCCTTCGCGGTAATTGCGTTCTGCTATTAGTCGGTGATTGCCGTGAACACGCCGGAGCCGACGGTGCGGCCACCCTCACGGACGGCGAATCGGAGCTGGTCGGTCATGGCCACCGGGGTGGTGAGCTTGATGTCCATCTCGATGTTGTCGCCCGGCATGACCATTTCCACGCCGTCGGGCAGCTTGATCTCACCCGTCACGTCGGTCGTGCGGATGTAGAACTGCGGCTTGTACCCGCTGAAGAACGGGGTGTGCCGGCCGCCCTCTTCCTTGGTGAGGACGTAGACCTGGGCGCTGGCGTCGGTATGCGGCGTGACGCTGCCGGGAGCGGCCAGGACCTGGCCACGCTCGACCTCGTCTCGGTCGACACCACGCAGGAGGAGACCGACGGCGTCGCCCGGCTCAGCCTCGTCGAGCATCTTGTGGAACATCTCAACTCCGGTGACGACGGTCTGGCTCGTTTCCTTGATTCCCACGACATCGACCGTATCGCCGACCTTGATGACGCCCTGCTCGACGCGACCGGTGACCACGGTGCCTCGACCCTTGATGCTGAACACATCCTCGACGGGCATCAGGAAGGGCTGGTCCCTGGGTCGGTCGGGAACGGGGATGTAGCTATCCACCGCGTCCATGAGCTCCCAGACGCCGTTGCCCCACTCGGAGTCCCGCGACGTGTCGTCGGCTTCGAGTGCGTTGAGGGCGCTGACCCGTACAATCGGCACGTCGTCGCCGGGGAAGCCGTACTCGGTCAGAAGCTCGCGCATCTCCAACTCGACGAGTTCGAGGAGCTCTTCGTCGTCCAGCATGTCGACCTTGTTCAGGGCGACTACGATGGCGGGAACCTCGACTTGGCGGGCAAGCAGGATGTGCTCGCGCGTCTGCGGCATGGGGCCGTCGGGGGCGCTGACCACGAGGATCGCGCCGTCCATCTGGGCCGCGCCGGTGATCATGTTCTTGATGTAGTCGGCGTGTCCGGGGCAGTCGACGTGAGCGTAGTGACGCGATTCCGTCGCATACTCGACGTGCGTGATCGCGATGGTCACGCCGCGCTCCTTCTCCTCCGGGGCGTTGTCGATGCTGTCGAACTCCCGGAAGTCGGCAAGCCCGGTGTTTGCCAGGGTCTTTGTGATAGCCGCGGTCAGCGTAGTCTTGCCGTGGTCGACGTGACCGATAGTCCCTACGTTCAAATGCGGCTTGTCTCGTACGAATCGCTCCTTTGCCATCTCCGTTCTCTCCTCTTCTAGTTCTCTTTGCCGTTATTGTGTCCGTATTTGATTTATGGAGCCCTCAAGCAGACTCGAACTGCTGACCTCGTTCTTACCAAGAACGCGCTCTGCCTCCTGAGCTATGAGGGCACGCACCTTCCTCTCAGAACGGTCTGGTGCAGGGAGTAGGATTCGAACCTACGTAGCCCTTAGGGCGCCAGATTTACAGTCTGGTGGATTTAACCACTCTCCCATCCCTGCACGTAGCCGACAACCGATAAGTTTAGCACAGCGACATTTCCAATCCAAGAAGCGCTTGGGCGAAGCGTCGTCCCGGTTCGGTTAGGGAAAAGCCCCAGGGGGGACTCGAACCCTCCAACCTGCCGATTACAAATCGGCTGCGCTGCCGATTGCGCCACTGGGGCCCGGCTGATTGACTCAACAAAAAGGGCTAGCGCCCAACTAGCCCTATAGGTATTGTAGTCAACTACGCGAAGGGGGTCAACAGTTTTTCGACCGCGCTAGACGTGCGTTTGGAGCAGGCTCTGTTCCCTCGACCTAAAGGTCGTGGGACGTGGCGTAGCCAATGAGCTTGTAGAGAAGCTTGGCGGCGGTGAAGGCACAAGCCTCCGGGCCTTCGTTCGGGCTTAGCTCAACCACGTCGAAGCCGACGATCCGCCTGCTCTCCGAGACAAGTTGGAGCAGCTTAGTGGCATCGGACCACGTCATGCCGCCAGGCTCGGGGGTGCCGACGGCGGACATGATCGAGGGATCGAGTACGTCGAGGTCGACGCTGACGTATACCTTCGGGCCGAGACGCTCGATCACGTTGGCGGCGAGGCGTTCTATGTCGCCTGGCGGGGGCCACGTGAAGACGGGCAAGACATTGTCGCTAATGAACCGCGCTTCGTCCTCGCTCATGCTGCGAACGCCGACCTGCACGACGGGCGCGCGTTCATGCAGTCGCCGGGCGACGCAGGCGTGACTCCATTGGTTCCCCATGTATTCGTCGCGGAGGTCGGCGTGGGCGTCGAGGTAGAGAACGGTCAGGTCGGGATGCTTTTCAAGCGCGGCCGTTACACCGCCAACGGTTATGGTGTGCTCGCCGCCGAGGAGGGCAACCAGCTTGTCCTGCGCGATGAAATGGGCGGCGACACGGCGGACGCGCTCGATCATGGCCTCCGGGCCTCCGGTGTGCGGCTCGATTTCCTGCGTGGTGTAGATGCCGACGGTGGAGACATCTCGTTGAAGCTCGATGTCCCACTCTTCAAGCTGTTTGGAGGCGGTTATCGCGGCGCGTGGGCCATGACGCGCACCTGACTTGAACGTCGTGGTGCTATCGTACGGGACGGGGACGACGACGACGCTGGAGTCTTCGAGAGTGCGGGATGCAGGGGTATCGAGAAACGTCTCCCATGTGCGGGGGACATCCTCAGGCCAGTCGGAGCTACGCATCGCCGCTGCCGCGGGCCGTGGTGAGGAAGACCCGCTCCCGGACCATACCCGCATAGGCCTCTCGTGGCGTCGCGTGGTCGAAGGAACGGTCCATCGTCCAAGTCTTGATTTCACCCGTCACACCGAACGTGGATTTCACGTCTTCGAGCGAGGCGGACACATCGAAGTCGTTGCAGGAGAAAATGTCGATGTTGAGGTAGCCCTTGTCGGGGAAGGTGTGGACGCTGATGTGGCTCTCGGCGATGATGACGAAGCCGGAGACTCCCCAGTCGTCGGGGACTTTGCCAGTGTAGGAGTAGACCTGTGGGACGACGACCTTGGTCATGCCGATCACGTCGGGGTACTCATCGAGAAAATTGAAGACGAGGGCTTCGTCGCTGAGTTTGGCGGGGTCGGCCCCGTAGCCGTCGATGGCGAGATGCAAAACAGCCTCGTCGGTGATCGCAGAAGACTTGAGGCCCTAGAATATCACCGTCCCAATTTTGGGACAATGCGCGGGAATGAGTTGCCCCGGACTCGCGAGAGGCTTCGCAAGTCCGGGGCGGGGAGGAGGTTAGCTCTTCACGTTGATGGGAAGGCTCTTGGCCTTCTTGGACTCCTGCTTGGGGAACGTGATGCTGAGCACCCCGTTCTCATAGGTCGACTCGGCGCGTTCGGTGTCGACCGTGTCCGGTAGGCGGACGGAGCGGTGGAAGGCGCCGGCCCTCCGCTCGCGCAGGAAGTAGTGCTCGTCCTTCTTCTCAGTCTCCGCGGCAGCCTGTCCCTTAATGGTCAGGACGCCGTCCTCGACGGTGGCGCTGATCTGCTCAGGGTCGACGCCGGGCACGGAGGCATCGATAGTGATGCTGTCACCCTCCTGCCGAACATCGAGCGGGACGGCCCAGCCATGCGGCCTGGCAGGACTACCCAAGCCGGGATAGCTCCCCCAAAACCTGTTCATCACGTTGTCCATCCGACGAAGCTCCGCCACCGGATCCAATCTCTGTAGTACCATTGCTGACACCTCTCTTGTGGGTTGGTGATTCGTAGCGATTAGTGTCGAATCACTTCATAATGAAGTATAACCATAATAACTCTCTAATGTCAATAGAGTTATAGTATTCACTATATGTACAGTTGGGCAACACCTACAAATGTGATAGCATCGCTGTGACAGGATTGGTGAGAAACGAGTAGTATGTCCCTGGGGATTCAAGGGAAATGACCACTCGGAAGACGAAGAGCTACTACGACGTTCTGGGCGTAGACAAGAGCGCCACGGAAAAGGACATCCGCCAAGCGTTCCGGCGGCTCGCGCGCAAGTATCATCCTGACTTGAACCCGGATGACAAGGGGGCCGAGGCCAAGTTCAAGGAGATCAATGAGGCGAACGAGGTCCTCTCGGATGCCGAGAGCCGCAAGAAGTACGACCGGTACGGGGACGACTGGAAGCGCGCAGAGGAGTTCGAGTCACGCCACGGAAGTCAGGGAGCCGGCAGAACGTACACGTGGAGCAGCGATGACGACTTCGACGCCGACCCGTTCGCCGGGTTCGAAGACCTGTTTCGGAGGAACCAGCGTCGACGGAACGAGGCGACGTCGCGTCCGCAGCGCTTAGAGCTTGACATAGAGGTGACTCTGGAAGAGGCGTACCTGGGTTCGAAGCGCACGGTAACGATCACGCAGGGAGGACGAGAGCGACGGATCGAGGTCGATATCCCGCCGGGCGTGGACACCGGCTCGGTCGTGAAGGTGAGGCCGTCCGCCAACCAGGACCTCAGGCTGAAGATGATAGTGGAGTCACATCCCTATTTTCAGCGACTGGGGAACGATCTGTACGTGGACGCGCCGGTGCCGCTCGACGACGCCGCGCTGGGCGCGGAGGTGGAGATCGCCACGATAAACGGCAAAGGGCAACTGAAGATACCCGCAGGCAGCCGGAACGGCCAGAGGATCAGGCTAAAGGGCAAAGGAATGCCGAAACTGGGATCGCCGGACAAGAAGGGAGACCTTTTCGTGGTAGTGCGTCCCGTCATGCCGGAGCCTATAGGAGAAGAGGCGCGCAAGGTGTTTGAGCAATTGCGGGCGCTCCGCACCGGAAAGGGGTAAGTGATGACCATGCAGGATATGGTCGGATACGACGAGCCGTGCTTCGTGATCAGCGTAGCGGCTCGCATCGTCGGGGTCCAAACGCAGACACTGAGATACTATGAGCGTATCGGCCTCGTTCAGCCGCGTCGCACATTGGGCAACCAGCGGATGTACTCGCGCCGCGAGGTCGAGCGCGTCCAGCGGATCCGTGGGCTCATCAACGATCTCGGCGTGAACCTTGCGGGGGTCGAGGTGGTTATCAAGCTCCTCGATCGGCTTGAGCAGGCAGAGGAGGAAAAGGACGAGCTGCGAGGAAGGATACGGGTGTTGGAACAGCGTCTGAAGGCGGCGACACGGCAGATGGTGTAGATTTGACGGAGGCCACCGTCGGCCTGAGCGCCTACCTAGTTCTGGATTCCGAACGCCATTGCCCATATACTTGAGACCTACTTTTCGATTCAATGGAGCATGAAATGACCGCGTCCATCCCAAGCCTCTTGCCTACTACCGTCATCGGGAGTCATGCCTATCCGGGCTGGATGTGGACAGCCCTGGACGAGATCGAGAAGGGCGGATACGGCATAACCGACGAGCGGGAGCTGTACGACGACGCCGTGAATATGGCGATGCTCGACCAGGAGAAGGCGGGCGTCGACATCATCTCCGACGGGGAGATGAGGCGCTGGTACTTCGTGCAGAGCTTCTACAAGCGAATTCAGGGAATCGAGCAGGAGCCGGAGCTTCGGAAGGTGGGGCTGTACGGCTATGACTCACCGCCACGCTACAAGGCCGTGGAGAAGCTCGGCGTGCCGGACGGTCTCGGCATTGTGGACGAGTACAGGTACGCGAGGGCCAACACGACCAAGCCGATCAAGGTCACCTGTCCCGGCCCGTTGACCCTGACGATTCATATTCGGCCGGGCGATGCGTACAAGGACCGGGTGGAGATGTCCTGGGACTTCGCGGAGGCGATCAACAGGGAGCTCAAGGCGCTGGTGGCGGAGGGGGTCGACTACATCCAGCTCGACGAGCCCTCCTTCGCGGTTATTCCAGGCCAACTCAACGACTGGGTAGACCTGTACAACGCGGCTGTGGAGGGGGTAAACGCCAGGCTCGCACTGCACGTCTGCTTTGGGAACCTCACCAGCAGGCCGCGCGGGAAGCGGTCGTTTGCGTGGATGTTCCCGAAGGTGCAGGAGTGCCGTTACGACGAACTGGTGCTTGAGTACGCGAACCGCGAGATGAGCGAGATCGAGCACTGGAAGGACTGGGTGGGTGACAAGAAGCTGGGCATCGGGGTGATCGACGTGAAGTCGTTCTACGTCGAAAGTCCGGAGGACGTGGCCGAGCGCATCCGGCTCGCCATGCGGTATGGCCCTGCTGAGCAGTTGGTGGTGAATCCCGACTGCGGGTTCTTCCAACTGCCCCGGTGGATAACCCGGCTCAAGCTGGACGCCATGGTTGCGGGCACGAAGATCGTGCGCGACGAACTTGCGGGATAGGACAAGCCCTCCATGCTCCAAGTTACCGACGCGGCAAAGGACGAGCTTAAGACGATTTTGCAGTTGAGGGCCCTGCCTGAGGGACGGTACTTGAAGCTGGCGGTTAAGCCGGAGTGGACGGGGCCGGGAGACTTCGGAGTGGTCATAGATGTAGAAAAGGGCGGCGAGGTCTTTTTCGAGCACGAGGGTACGGTGGTTCTGGCCGTTGACCCGGGCTTGGCCGAGAACCTCGAACGGTCGGTGTTCGATTTCAAGCAGACGCCCCAGGGCGCAGGATTCACCCTGGACGTTTACTGATCTGTATAACCCCCGGTATCGATAGTTGCGAAACTCTCACGTGACAGTCAGGTCATCGGACGCCGGGTTTCTCTCCGGCGTGGACGACATCGTCCAATCATTCTTGCGGACACCCCTTTGGATCACCCTGGGGTGGTACGACTTCGAGCTGCAATACCGCAGGGCGTTCATTGGGCCTCTTTGGGAGATCATAATCGTTGCGGTGTGGGTGGCGGGGCTTGGGCTCCTCTTCGGGCGCCTGCTCGGACATGACCAGGGCGACTATCTCGTTTACATGGCGTCGGGAGTGGTGCTCTGGCAATACATGTCGAGCACGCTTACGACGGGCGCGAACGTCTTCGTGGTGAACTCACGACAGATCGTATCCGTCAACAACCCACTCTTCACCTACGTGCTGCGGAATGTGATCGAGCACTTGGTGAAGTTCTCCATCCACTCGCTCGTGTTCATTGCGGTGATGATGCTCACGCGCACTCCGGCGAAGCCGATGATGCTTCTAGCCGTTCCTGGGTTTGCGGTTTTGCTGCTAACTACCCTGTGGGCGGTGCCTCTGTTGGGATTCATCGGCGCCAGATTCCGAGACTTCACACACCTACTCCGGGCGAGCATGAGGTTCTTGTTCTTCGCAACGCCGGTGTTCTGGTACGCGGACGGTCTGAACGATCGCGCATATCTCGCGAACTACAATCCCTTCACTCACTTTCTGGAGATCGTGCGCGCGCCGCTGATCGGAGAGTCCGCCTCGCTGACCTCATGGGCGGTCGTTCTGCTCATCAACGTGGTTGGGATCAGCATCTTGTGCGTCCTGTACAATCGACTGCGTCGATCACTCACGCTTTGGCTCTGATACATGAATAACGACATCGCTATCAAATTGCGGGACGTTACGCTGAAGATTCCGACTAAGCGCCGTCTCCCTCACGGGGCCGATCAAGAAGCGGACGGCGCAAACACTGTCTCTACCGAGATCGGTGGACGACTCACCTATGGACGTGGGTCTGCGGCTACCGTGACGATCCTGGATGGCGTAAACATCAGCATTTCCAGAGGACAGAGAGTAGGCGTGATCGGACCAAATGGGGCCGGCAAGAGCACGCTTTTGAGGGTGATTGCGGGGATATATTTCCCAACACAAGGGCTCGCGGAAACATACGGAAGAGTTTCGACCCTGTTCCCCGAGCTTCTTGGTGTCCGCCCGGACGCTACCGGCCTCGAGAACATCGTTCTGACAGGTATCCTGTTGGGACTGACTCGAAAGGAGATCAACAGGCGGATACCGGAGATTGTCGAGTTCACGGAGCTTGGCGACTACATCTACATGCCGATCCGAACATACTCGTCCGGGATGCGTACGAGGCTGGTGCTGTCCATCGCGACGTGCATCAATCCCGACATTCTGCTGGTTGACGAGGTCATCGGGGTCAGCGACAAGAGCTTTCGTCTCAAGGCAAAGGACCGCCTCAACCGGATGATGACCTCAGCGAACACCTTGGTTGTCGTTTCGCAGTCGCCCGAGATTATTCGCGAGTTTTGCACCGAAGCCATTTGGCTCGACCGTGGAGAGGTGAGGGCCGCCGGTGGCGTAGACGAAGTGCTGCGGAAGTACGCTGAGGAAATCGCCGGTCCAAATGAGGGAATGATTTCAGATTCCGAGGTTCTACTAGCGTGCCAGGAAAGTCTGACCGGGGACCCCAGCCTGAATTGGTCGATGGAAGTCCCTCTAGGTAACTGGGATGGAGTCACGCTGAGTGGGAAACCGGGGCGAGTGACCCGGCTGATTCTTCGAGAAAGTGAGCTGAGTGGGACGATCCCGCCGGAGTTGGGCCAACTTTCAAGGCTTACTAGACTTGACCTCCACGGCAACAGGCTGAAGGGAACTATCCCGTCGGAGCTTGGGCAACTGTCCAATCTGGAGGTGCTGCATCTGCACAACAACGAGCTAAGCGGCGCTATCCCGTCTGAGTTGGGAAACCTCTCCAGATTGAAGGACTTGAACCTTCACAACAATAGGTTGGATGGCATTATCCCTACGGCATTGGAACAGCTTTCGAATCTGGAAGCGCTACATATTCATGACAACCGACTGAGTGGAGAAATACCGGGCGAACTAGGTAACCTCGCCAGCCTGCACAGCCTGTGGCTATCGAACAACCGGCTAAGCGGAGAGATACCAACCGAACTAGCTCGACTGACCGACCTTAGTCAGTTGAACCTGCACAGCAACCGGCTTAGCGGGGAGATACCGCCTGAGTTGGGCGAATTGGGCACGAGCCTGCGGCGTCTGCGTCTCGCGGGCAACAGATTCGTCGGGTGCGTGCCGGTGGGACTGGCAAATGTCGCGGACAGTGACCTTGAACGACTCGGCCTACCGATCTGTTCAGATCCATGAACCGCAGTGCGGTCGAAGAGACATGCTGGACACCGATAAGCACAATACAACGGAGCGCCCACACGTGAGGGATATAGTCGCTCAGGTGTATCTCGGCATGGTGGACTGGGGTCCCACGGGGGACGTCCTCCGACGCCGGATAGACTGGATGGCTGAGCAGGCGCAAGGGCCGAATGTTTTGGATGTGGGGTGCAGCGAGGGGATTTTGGAAGTCCTGCTCGCGCGCAGGGGTCTCGACGTTACCGGGGTAGAGGTAAACGCCGACGCTCTCAAGTTCGCCCGCGAACTGCTATCTAAGGAACCGGATGAGGTTCAAGCGCACACGAGATTGATTCATGGAGACTTCATTCATGATCGGCCGGTGACCGGTCTCTTCGACACCGTGGTCCTGGGAGAAATCATCGAACATTTCGACGATCCCGCCCCACTGCTGGATCGGAGCTTGGAGTATCTCGAAGCCGCAGGCCAAGTTGTCATCACGACCCCATTCGGGCTCCTTCCCCATGAGGACCACCATCAGACCTTTTGCCTAACGAACCTGATTGACTTGCTAAAGCCAAGGTTGAGCTTGGAACACCTGAGCGTGGAGGACGGGTACATACGTTTCGTGGGCAGATTATCGGGGGATCGTGAGGACTCATGGCAACGTCTCAACTCCAACTCGGCCTTGTCGATAACGGAGACCGCACTCGTCGCCTCTCAGACGAAGCTCTATGAGTTGCTTGAGGTGCGAGGGAGCCGTATCGACGTGCTCGAAGGACAAAGGGACCGTCTCAAAGACAGGGTGAACTCAGACCGGAAGATCATCCGAGACCTGAAACAGCAAGTTAGGTTCGACAAGATGGCGCTCGCCCGGTTCAAGAGAAACCTGGATGCGAGAACGGGAGAAGTGCGTGTGCTGCGCCATCGCCTTCAGGCGGCATACTTGAGCACCTCGTTTCTTGCCGGCTCAGCGCTAGTGCGTGCCGCGAGCCAGCCGCACACGCTTTGGAAGCTGCCAATTCAGCTGCTACGCCTCTATGGGTCAGCATCAAAACGGTCGGCGGAAATCTACACGCCTGAGAGCCCGGACGAACGATATAAGTATATTCCCAAGAGCCTGAATCTCGACGTTTCAGAGTTTCTCAGCTATCCGCCTATGCCCATCGCGGAGGCGAAATCCAACGGCCCGCCCGTGGCAGCCATTCTCGACACGTTCACCGAACACTCCCTTCGATATGAGGCAAACCTTCTTCTCCTGTCACGCGAAAACTGGCGCGATCAGATAGACGGAACCCGGCCGGCATTCCTGTTTGTCGAGTCCGCCTTTAGCGGCAATAACAGAGACTGGCGGCACAAGATCGTCCGCTGCGAGAACCTCGAAGACAACCCTTTGCGAGAACTGGTGCAATACTGCAAGTCTCAGGGGATACCGACGGTTTTCTGGAACAAAGAAGACCCTCCGCACTTCGACGACTTCATCGGCGCGGCCAGGGAGTTCGACTACATATTCACTTCGGACGCGGACTGTATTCCGACATACCGAGAGGCGTTGGGGCACGATCGGATATACGTCCTGCCATTTGCTGCACAACCGCGACTTCACAATCCATCCCAGGAAGAAGGCTGGCCAAACTATCCCGTGTGCTTTGCCGGAAGTTGGGTCCAAAATCGGTACCCCGAACGGGCCGAGTCGCTTCAAAATCTGCTCGATCCCGCCCTGCCGCTCGGACTGCACATCTTCGACCGCAACCTGACGCGGCGTGACCTGGGGCCGAGCTACCGTTTCCCTGACCGGTACAGGGAGGCGATCAAGGGGACTCTCACCTACCAAGAGATGCTGACGGCCTACCGCTGCTATGACGTCATGCTCAACGTGAACACCGTAAGCGATTCTCCGACGATGTTTTCGCGGCGAGTGTTCGAGAGTTTGGCGTGTGGGACGCCCGTGATCTCCTCAGACTCCGCCGGCATGAGCGATATGCTGGGCGAACACGTCAGGGTCTCGCGGAGCAGGGAGGACACGATAGGCCACCTGCTGGAACTCATGGGAGACGACGAGGCGCGCGCCCGAGAGGGGCATCTAGCGTACCGGTTCGTGCATGAAAACCATACCTATCGCCACCGGATGGGCGAGGTCTTCCGCCGGGTCGGCTTGGAGTCGCTCGTCCCCGAGCAGCCGTCGGTAAGCGTCTTGATGCCCACCATGCGTCCCGAGAATGTGTCCCGGTGCCTTGAGAATTTCTCAAAGCAGGTCTATCCACGGAAGGAGCTGATTCTGATCCTGAACAATGCGGAGTTCGATCTGGACGCAATTAGGAAAAAGGCCGAAGGCATTCCCAACGTGCAGGCCCTCTACGTAGACGGAGGCACGACCCTGGGGGACTGTCTGAACCGGGGAATCTCAGCATCGTCGGGCGACTACGTGGCCAAGATGGACGACGACGACTATTACGGAGAACGTTATCTGTCGGACAGCGTTCTTGCGGCATCATTCTCGGATGCGGAGGTTGTCGGGAAAGGGTCGTTCTTCATGTATTTTGAAGATTCCGATACTACGGCCCTTGCAGAAGTGGCGCGAGAGCACACGTTCACTCATTTCGTAACGGGAGGCACGCTGTTCATTCGCGCTGACGTTGCTCGAAAGTTCCCATTCGACTCCATTTCGTTGAGGGAGGACACGAACTTCCTCCACGCCGCGGCACAGGCCGGATGCCGAATCTATGCGGCTGACCGGTTCAATTTCATTCGGGTGCGGACAGAACGACTATCAGATCATGCCGATCCGACTCCCAACGCGGAATTTTTCAAGCGGTGCAGGGCTAAGACACCCGGTCTCGACCTCGGGCGCGTCATGATATGAAGACGGGTCTCATTGCCGCGCTCGTTCTTGTAACGCTGGTTTGTCTAACTCTGGTTTGGGAAAATGCGGGAACCGCGCCCACTCAGGAACCTGTGCCTAGGCAAAGCGTGGAGACCCGTCAAGCGGACTCTTCAATTTCGACATCGATCCCGACAACTGAGACGCCGAGTGCGCCTCCGCAGGACTCTCTCTGGCCACCCTCGAGTTGGCAAATCCAACCGGGAAGCACGCCTAAAGTGACTGAGCTTTACGTGGGCCGAAAGCCCATGTCACCTTGGACTTTCAGGCCCCGCACGGTCTCCCCCGCATGGGACTCCTCTCTCCCCATAGATTGGTCTGCCGATCCTTTTCAGGACATTAACTGGCAGCACCGACTCCATTCGTGGAGCAACATGGACTATTGGATGCACGAGTATGAGGAGGACGGCTCCGCGGCTCACCTGGAAGCTCCTATCGAAATCGCCCTGGACTGGTACCGGTTTCACGTTGAAGAGGGCAAGACGAGCGCCCTCCAATGGTACGACCACTCCACGGGAGTGCGTGCATCCCGGTTGGCATTTCTTCTCAGCTTCATCCTGTCCAACGAGATCGAAGTAAGCGACAGCGATCTCGTCCGGCTGATGGACCTAGCAGACCTGCACGTTCAGAAACTTATGGATCCTGAGTTCCTCACTCCAAACAATCACGGCCTTTTTCAGTTGGTCGGGCTTGACGCGCTGTGTTCGGTTGTCGGTTGGAGACATGCGTGCCAAGGATCCCGCACCTATGCGAGAGAGGAATTTGTCAAACTGGTGAAAAGCTGGTTCACCGAGGAGGACATTCATGTTGAGAATTCGCCTACTTACCATGGCTGGGTCCCTCTTCAAATTCACGAGCTTGGCGCTTTGAAGAGATTTCAGGACCCCGAAATACGGAGAATCCTCGAGCGCGCGGATGCGATAGCACCATGGCTAACCTATCCCGACGGTCGCTGGGTCCGTGTGGGAGACAGTCACGGCGACGGTCCTCAACTGACCGGACCGGTCGAGCCTACGTGTCTGCCCGACGGCGGAGGCTGCTGGGCAGTGCGAGACTTCACGAAATCGGGGTATGCAATTATCCGTTCGCTCCCGGAGGTTGAAGAGAGCGAGTCCGGCATGATGTTCGTCAGCGGGACGACGGCCCCAACGGGCCACAAGCACGCCGATGACCTCGGCTTTGTTCTCATAGAAGGCGGCAAGGACATTTTCGTCGACAGCGGAAGGTATGGTTACAATTATGACGACGCGCGCAGCTACGTCCTGAGTGCGCGGGCGCATAACGTTCTCAGTCTCGTAGGAAGGCGCACCGATCCGTACGTTATAGACCCGGCGGACTCGCATCTTGAGCCTATAGTTGTAGCACAAGGGCGGTTCACCATCAGGGGTGTTGTAGACCGTCCGGGCCTCTTCATCCACGAACGCACCCTGTCATACCTTCCTGGGGCCTTACTCCGAATAGAGGACCGAATGGACAACCTGACCGAACTCCGGTGGCAGTCAAATCTTCACCTGGCGCCCGACCTGGTTCCGGAAATCAGTGATACGGGATTTGTGGTGAAGGCCGACGATCTGACGGTACGCGGGGAATTCAGCGGCGAGGGGTGTGAGATATCCGCCGTACGGGGTGAGACGGATCCGTATCAAGGATGGGTGTCGGTCGGGTACTTGGAGTTGACCTCCGCGACCGTCGTGGTGGCGACCTGCCCGGCAGACCTTGTCGAAAGCTCATGGTACATTACGTTCGAGCAATGATTGTCACGGAGCATGTCTGAAATGCGCATCCTGTCCGTCGTCGGGACCCGCCCTGAGGCCGTGAAGATGGCCATGGTGGCGCGTACCCTTGCGGCACCCGACGGAGTGGAACACGAGCTGTGCGTTACAGCGCAGCATCGGGAGATGCTGGACTCCGTGCTGAGGCTGTTCGAGCTCACGCCGGACTACGATCTCGATGTGATGACTCCGGGGCAAGACCTTACCGACGTCACGGGCGCGGTACTGAGCGGAATGCGTGAGGTATTGGCGGAGGCGAAGCCCGACCGCGTGCTGGTGCAGGGCGATACGACTACGGTGCTAGCTACGGCGCTGGCGGCATTCTACGCCCGGATTCCCGTAGGCCACGTTGAGGCGGGGCTGCGCACCGGGGACATGTCGGCGCCCTGGCCCGAGGAGATGAACCGCAGACTCGCGGACGCGCTCAGCGACCGGCACTACGCCCCCACCGATACTGCGCGCAGGCGACTGCTGGATGAGGGTCTCCCCGATACAGGCATCGTCGTGACGGGCAACACGGTGATCGACGCGCTCCTGCACGTGGTCGACAGGCTGAACACCGACCCTGAACTGCTCAGCAAAGCAGGCGCAAGGCTACCGATACGAAAGACGGGGAAAAAACTCATTCTCGTCACGGGACACCGGAGGGAGAGCTTCGGCGCCGGGTTCGAAGCGATCTGCAGGGCCATAGCTCAGATCAGCAGGCGTGACGACGCGGAAATCGTTTATCCGGTGCATCTGAATCCCAGAGTCCGTGAACCGGTATTTCACCATCTGGCGGACCTTCCCAACGTTCACTTGATTGAACCGCTAGACTATTTGGCATTCGTGCATCTGATGAACGAGGCGTATCTGATCTTGACCGACTCGGGAGGAATCCAGGAGGAGGCCCCATCGTTGGGGAAGCCGGTACTCGTAATGCGCGACACAACAGAGCGACCCGAGGCCGTGGCGGCAGGTACGGTCAAGCTGGTCGGGACGGACCGAGATCGCATCACAACGGAAACCGCACGTCTATTGGATAACCCGGAGGCGTACGCAGCCATGGCGCGGATACATCATCCATACGGAGACGGGCGGGCAAGCCAGCGCATTCTCAAGGATCTGATCGGTGCGTGACGGCATAGGACGGGTCTGCGTGATAGGTCTTGGTTACGTCGGACTGCCGACCGCGGCGGTCTTGGCGAGTCGAGGCGTGGAGGTGATCGGCGTTGATATTGACCCGGCCCTTGTCGACACGGTCAATTCGCGTAGATCGCCGTTCGATGAGCCAGGGCTGAATTCTCTCGTCGCGGATGCCGTTTCAGCCGGGACCCTAACGGTCCAGGGCGAGCCTGCGCCGGCCGATGCTTATATCATCGCGGTGCCGACTCCCATCCGCCCGGATCGCAGCCCGGACCTGAGTTACGTGCGGTCGGCCATTGATAACCTGGCTCCTGTGCTGCAGAAGGGAACCCTGGTGGTTGTGGAGTCGACGTGTCCCGTCGGAACGACCGAAAGTGTGTGCGAGTGGCTGCAATCGCTGCGCCCGGACCTGACATTCCCGCACACGTCGGGCGAGGCGAGTGACGTCCGCGTGGCGTATTGCGCCGAACGCATTCTGCCGGGAAACGCGCTGGATGAGCTTGGCGCAAACGACCGCATAATCGGAGGCGTCACTCCGGCCTGCGCGGAGGCGGCGAAACGGCTGTACGAAGTTTTCGTCGAAGGGCACTGCCACGTCACGAACGCGCACACTGCAGAGTTGGCGAAGCTCGCCGAGAACGCCTTCCGGGACGTCAACGTTGCGTTCGCGAACGAGATGTCGTTGGTTTGTAGGACACTCGACATCGATCCGTGGGAGTTGATAGCACTCGCGAACCGGCATCCCAGGGTGGAGATTCTCAATCCCGGTCCCGGAGTAGGGGGCCACTGCATTCCCGTCGATCCCTGGTTCATCGCCGACGCCGCACCCCATTTGACCCCATTGATTCAGGCCGCGCGACTGGTCAACGACGGGATGCCGAAGGTGATTGCCGACAGAGTGATCGCCGAGTGCGAAGGTCTGACCGAGCCTATCGTCGTTTGTTTAGGACTGGCCTACAAGGCAGACGCGGCAGACTTACGCGAAAGCCCCGCAATTGAGGTGGTCAAACATTTGCAGAAACGCATGAATGGGCGGATTCTGGTAGTCGAGCCGTTCGTTTCCGAACTGCCCGCCGAGATTGCGAACAACCCGGCTACGGAGCTAGTCGACTTGGACGACGGGCTAGCGGCTGCGGATGTTGTCGCGCTGCTCACCGATCACAGCGTGTTCGCAGAGATCAGTCCGGAGTTACTCACGTCTAAATCGATCGTGGACTCGCGCGGGATGTGGAAGCGCACGGGGCACAACCACTGAGAACACGTTAGGCGTACCGAACCATCGCCCTTTCCATACACGGGCAGAAGTTGTGGATTACCGGCCTTATGAGAATTGTCGTACTCACGCAGAACTTTCCGCCTGAGGTCGGAGCGACGGCGGCCCGTCTGCATAAGATGACCTCGAAGCTGGCCGAACGCGGCCACAGCGTCACCGTGATCACGGCCATGCCCAACTACCCAACGGGGAGGATATTCAACGGGTACCGTGGCAAGGCAAGGATGGAGGAAGAAGTCGACGGAGTTCGGGTAATTCGGACGTGGATCTTCCCGTCAAAGTCGTCGAATTCCCTATTTCGACTCGTAAGCTATGCTTCGTTCACCCTGTCGAGTCTCCTTCTGGGGATATGGGGGCTCGGACGACAGGACATCGTCCTCTTCGATACGCCACCGCTTCCGCTCGTGCCCACCGGGTTGGCGATAGGCCGGATTACGAGAGCGAGAACGGTTATGAACGTCTCCGATATCTGGCCGGAGATGGCGACGCAACTGGGCTATCACATAGGCAGGGTGTCGCTGTGGGCGCTGGAACGACTGGAGAGTCTTGGATACCGGAGAGCGGACGTTGTGACGGTAACCACGGAAGCGGCTAGGAAACGAATCAGCCGGAGATTCCCCGAAGTTCGTACAGCGGTTATCAGCAATGGCGCGGACCTAAATATGTTTGATCCGTCACACAGGAGTCAAGAAGCCCGCGAGTCGCTTGGCGTAGGGCAAACGGACTTTCTGGTCGGCTACTTCGGACTGCACGGACTGTTCCAGGGTTTAGAGGTCGTTGTGGAGGCTGCGGAGAGGTTGCGGGATCGACCGACAATCAAGTTCGTCCTGGTCGGCGATGGCCCGTGTAGGGAGTCGCTGATCGAGCTGGCGGAGCGAAAAGGTCTCGAAAATCTGCGTTTCATTGATTTCGTGGATCAAGACCGGATGCCGTCGCTGCTTGCCTCGTGCGAAGCCGCCCTCGTCCCGCTTGCGGCGGAGTTTCCCTGCACGATGCCCTCGAAGGTCTACGAAACATTGGCGTCCGGCGTTCCCGTGGTCATTAGTGCGGGATGCGAGGGCGCAAGACTGGTCGAAGCGGGAAAGGCGGGGCGAACGTTCCGTCCAAGAGACTCGAAAGAACTGGCCGAGGTCCTCGTCGAACTGGACACCGACAGGGAGAAGCTGAGCCAGATGGGCAGCAACTGCCGCAACTTGGCAGAGCAATTCGACTATGACCGCATTGCCTTGGAGACCGAGGCGATCCTGCAGGCGGTGTCCGAAGACGCAGTGATGCCGAACTTTGACAGATGAAGTGATAGGGGATGCAAGGTGTGAGACTCGATCCACAAACGCGAAGGATCGGCGCTACAACGGGACTACTGGACACATAGTTTGAGGCTGTGAGATAGTATCGCGCGGGGACACAAAAAACCTACCGGGAGGCACAGAGAAATGGAAGCTGTATTTCTGATTCTGATTGGCGCGGCACTGTTTTCTCAGTCGTGGCACATCATGGGGCTGTACTCGGACGGCAGGACCGTAGGGATATTCGTTGGCGGGCTTGGAGTGCTGTCGCTCGCGGCGGTCATCGTGCTCGACCCGATGCTGCTGACCGGCTCGGGTGACAAGACCATTTCAGCGGCGAACCACATGGCCGAGATCACAGCTACGAAGACTCTAATCGCCGTATGGGGGCTGTACTGCATAGGGGTGGCCGCGCAAGCGCTCTGGGACTTCGAGGAGCGCGCGGTCGGCTTCTTCAGCTTGGTCGCAGCAGTCGTGACCGTCGTCGTCTTCCTCTACTACGCGGGAGTCTTGGAGCCTCGGTACGGGGAGAACATCTGGCTCGGCCTCTCCGCAGCCACGCTGCTTTTGTCGATCATTTCCGTGATAGTGTTCTTTGCCCTGGGGTTCACGTTTAACGTGATGCGGGCCGTCGCGGGATGGACCCTGCTGCTCTGCGGGGGAACCGTCGGGGTTATTGGTCTGGCCGTCGTGGTTCGCGCGATCGCCTAGAACAGCCGGGCGCGGAGTGAGCATCTGAGACGGGGGAGCCCTTGGAGACCGTCCCAAGGGTATGATCGCTATGTCCGACAACATCATGTCGATCGAGGAAATTCTAGCCGCGAGCGAGCGGGAGGCGGCTCTCTACGACTGGCAGGGCGCCTTCGCCGACTACCTTGCCATGGTCGTGGAGAACCCTTCCGTCGTGAAGCTCGCCCACGCTCGCGTCCGCGACGCCATCCTCGCGCAAAAGGTGGATACCCTACCTACGGGGGAGCCGATCTACCGGCTCTTCGAAAAGGACATCTTCGGGCTCGACGACGTGCTCAAGCAGATTGTCGATTACTTCGAGGCGGCGGCAAAGGGCACGGAGACGAGGAAGCGCATTCTCCTGCTCCTCGGCCCCCCGGCGAGCGGCAAGTCGACCATCGTGGCCCTCATCAAGAAGGCGTTGGAGGACTACACTCGCACCGATGAGGGAGCGGTTTACGCTATTGCCGGATGTCCGATGCAGGAGGAGCCTCTTCACCTGATTCCGCACTCGCTGCGGCCCGTTTTGAAGGAGCAGTACGGCATCGAGATCGAGGGAGAACTGAATCCCCGGAATCGCTATCTGTTGAAAACCAAATACAACGGGAACATCGCCGACGTGCCGGTGGAACGGGTCGTGTTTTCCGAGCACGAGGCGGTGGGGATCGGGTACTACGTGGCAACGAACCCGAACGCCGACTCCTCCCTCCTCGTCGGGAGCATCGACACCGACCGCCTTGACGGAGACCGCACCGAGGTGGCCGGGCAAGCGTTCCGCATGGACGGCGAGTTCAACGTGGCGAACCGGGGCATGATCGAGATGGTGGAGATATTCAAGGCGGACAAGCACCTACTCACGACGCTGCTGGGACTGGCGCAAGAACATGTCATAAAGATGGAGAAGTTCGGCTCCATCTACGCCGAAGAGGTCATCATAGGCCACTCCAACGAGGGTGACTTCAATACGTTTTGCGAGGACGAGCACTCCGAGGCGCTCAAGGACCGCATCATCGCCATTCAGGTGCCGTACAATTTGCGCGTCAGCGAGGAAGTGAAGATATACGACAAGGTCAACATGATGGGTGAGGAGGTGGGCATCTGCATTGCGCCTCTCTCGCTGCAAGTCGCCAGCACGTTTGCGGTCCTCTCCCGGCTCGACCAGCCAGTCCGCCAGGGCATGACGCTGCTGGACAAGATGCGTCTCTACGATCAGCGAATGGTCGGGGCGTACACGCGCCAGGACGTGATCGAGATGAAACGGCATCACGCGGACGAGGGGATGAGCGGGATATCCCCTCGATACGTGATGAACCGGATCGCAAGCGTGACCCACATGCCCGACGTAAGGTGCGTTACGCCCCTGGCGGTGCTCAACAGCCTCTGGGAGGGCTTGAGCGAGAACGTCAGCCTCGATCGAGGCAAGTCCGACCCGATCAGCCTCGTAAGCATGGCCTTGACCGAGTACAACGAGCTCGCCGTCAAGGAAGTGCAGCGAGCACACCCGGACTCATTCGACGACACGGCGGGGATACTGTTAACCGGCTACTTGAAGAACGTCCGGGCCTACTGCTCCCACGACGACGATTTCGACGAACGCGACATGCAGGAAATCGAGCGTGCAATCAACATCCGGGAAAGGGACAAGAAGGCGTTCCGTGAGGAGATCGACCATCTCGCATCCCTGTTCAGAGACCGCGAGCGAAGATTCGACTACGCCACCGAACCGAGGCTCAAGGCCGCAATCGAGTCCCGCCTCTTCCCATCGACCCGCGAACTACAACGAGCCCTCACCAGACCACGATTCGCCCGTCAACGCGCCGAGTGGTCGCAGCGGCGCATCTCGATCGTCAAGCGCCTGATCGATAAATACGGCTACTGCGCCGTCTGCGCCGAAGACCTCCTCGAGTACGTGACCGAGCTGCTTCAGAAAAAGACCATGTTCAGGACACCCAAGAACGAGGGCGTCGAGTGGCAGTGGGACCTCTACCCGACAAGCGCGACACTGGTTGCGCCCTCGGAGGAGATCGATGACTCACAATGACCCGACCTGGGGACGGGTCGAGACGAATTGAGACATTCCCCACACATTCTAAACACGGGAGACTTGATCCATGAGCATACGACTTGAATCCGGCGACAAGGCCCCTTCCTTTTCTCTTCCCTCGTCCAGTGGCGGAACCGTCTCGCTGGACGCGCTGCGGGGAAAGAAGGTAGTGCTGTATTTCTATCCGAAAGACGACACTCCGGGCTGCACCAAGGAGGCCTGCGGCTTCCGCGACAGCAAGGACGACCTGGACACCGAGAACCTCGTCGTGCTCGGAGTCAGCGCCGACGACTTGGACTCGCACCAGCAGTTCATCGACAAGTTCCACCTGAATTTCCCCCTGTTGGCCGACGTTGACCGCACGTGCATCGACTCTTACGGCGTGTGGGGCGAGAAAGAGTTCCGCGGCCAACGCATGGTGGGCATCATTCGCAAGACCTTCCTTATCGACGAGGAAGGCACGATCATGAAGGCTTGGCACGAGGTCGACCCGGAGGGACACGCGGAAGAGATCCTGCAGGTCGTTCACGGCGGATCCTAGCGCCGCAGTCGTTCCCTCCGCAGCTTTCGCCTGCTCCATGAACGCCTCGGTTAGACTCGAACGGCACCTTAGCGGCATTCGATTTGCCGTTCTCAGGGAGCTTTCCGGGTTCGCCACCGAACTCGGTATCGACCTGTACCTTGTCGGAGGATCGGTCAGGGATGTTCTCGCGGACGCTCCTCTCACCGACGTCGACGTTATGGCGTCAGACAATCCCGAACGGCTCATCGAGAGGATTCGCGGAAGTGGCGAAGCTAAAGTCCGCAAGGCCTCGGCATTCGGAACGTGGTCACTGACCGTTCGAGGCGTCGAAGTGGACCTTTCGACGGCCCGTCGGGAAACCTATGCGCATCCCGGCGCGCTCCCGAAAGTGTTTCCGGGTACGGTCGAAGACGACCTATCGCGACGGGACTTCTCCATCAACGCGATGGCGATTTCGCTTGGCGAGGACTCGTGGGGAGACCTGCTCGACCCACATGGAGGCGCGGCCGACCTGGAGCGCGGGCTAATCCGCGTCCTCCATAGAAGGAGCTTCGAAGACGACGCTACCCGAATTCTCCGTGCCGTCCGCTACTCGTGTCGTCTCGACTTTCGGTTGGAACCACGCACGGAAACGCTGCTGGAGCGCGGTCTGTCATATCTGAGCACCATTAGTCCCGACCGCGTGCGGCACGAGATCGAGCGCATCTTTCGGGAACAGTGCGCCGTTGACATGATAGAAACGGCGGGCAGGCTGGGAGTCCTAGCGGCCATTCACCCGGGACTGCGGGCAGAGTCGAAAACCCTTCAGACGATTCAGACCGAGCAGGACGACGCACGGAGGGCTGACCTGATTTTGGGGTCGATGGTGCAGTCGGTCGCGGACTGCGACGTGGAGTCGGTCATCGAGCGGCTCAATCTACATGCCGACTGGGCGCGGCTTGTACGAGATGTGGCGACCGTACGCACGCGGCTGCCGGAACTCAGTGATGAGAAGGTGACAAGGAGTCGCGTGTACCAACTACTGCACGGCCTTCATCCCAACGCCGTCGAGTCGTGCGCGATGGCGACAAACGACGCGATGGTGGCAAGCTGGCTCCGTCTATACCTCGACGAACTGCGGCACGTGCGTCCGCTGCTCAACGGGGACGACCTTATGGCGCTGGGCGTGAGGGAGGGGCCCGAGGTCGGGGTGCTGCTTGCGAAGCTGCTGGACGCCCGGCTGGACGGGCACGTCAAGTCGGTCGAGGATGAAAAGGCAATAGTGCGTCGGGCATTGGGGACCTAACGTCGGACAGCAACCGGCCTCAGCGAATCCATTGACGGTCGACTTCGCTCAGGTGCGGGCGAATGCGCTCGACGAACTGTGCAAGCGTTTGTTGAGGGGTCATGTTTGAAGTGTCGAGCGTGAACTTTCGCTCGATGAGGCTGGCATCGTATTCCTCCTGGAAGCGGTCGAGGACGAATGGGATGTCGTGCTCTTTGAGGATGCCGCGAACCCGTGGGAGCTTGGCCATGCGCTTGGCGACGGTGGCGGGGTCGGCGGTCACGTGCACCAGCACCATGTCCGGCGCGTAGGGCAGGAGCTCTCGGTCCCACTCGCGCGCCCTCTCGGAGCGGTCGGCGAATGATCCGGGCTCACCGTATCCGAAATAGAGCGGAGCATATACCGCTTCGGCGTAGTAGAAGTTGATGAACAGAACGTCGTCGGCACTGAGCAGGCCGGGGTGCAGGTGCCGCCAGACGTTATGTCTTTGAAGCTGCTCCAATACGTTCGGGCGCAGGGACATGATCTGCTCTTCGTCCTCTTCGGTGTTCAGATCGTCTTCGGTCTTGCCGATGGCAGCGTCCGAGCCCTCCGCGCGGATGATGGTATGACCGTCAAGGCGAGGAACGACGAAGTGGTCGTGCCACCTGACGAGGGGCACCCCCATCTTCTCGATCATCCAGCGAGATATGTTGCCCGCGAGCGTCGACTTGCCGGTGTACTCGCAGCCTATCAGAATGAGGCGCATGGGTTTTCGTATGACAGTGATTACTGTGCGTTCATGATTCGACAAGCTCAGCACGAACGGGGGCGAGACTATGAAATGGTCACACCGGGACAGCGCCCACCGCCTTGTTGAGCGCGGGCATGAGCTCGTTGGCGAATAGCTCCAGGCTGTGTACCCAGCGGTCCTTGTCGTCCCAGTCGTAGGCCATGGTGACGAGGGTGCCGAACTCTCCCGTTTCCTCGACCATGGCGAGGAGCCTGTCGAGAGCGTAGTCCACGTCACCGGCGATGATCTGCTCGCTCATCCAGTAATCGAGATCGCAGTCGGCGTCGGACATGGCTTGGTCGCCCTTCATCATTCCACGCCCGGCTCCGCCGCGGTCGAGCAGGTCGCCGATGTAGTTGAAGCCCGCGGCGAGGGAGTTGGTCCGCGCGATGCTCTGGGCCTCGGCGGTCGAGTCGGCGAGGAATACGGCGCGGGCGATCTTGAAGTCGGAGCGGTCGGGCATACGCCCCGCTTCGTACGAGGCCGTCTGGTAGGTCTCCCAGATGTTGGCGACGACGTTTGTGGTGATAAGGCTGTGGGCGAAGGGCTGGAATCCTCGCTGGCCTGCGGCCCTGGCGGTACCGGAGTTCATGGACGTGATCGGCATGGAGATCGGCGGGTGTGGCTGCTGATAGGGCTTGTGGACGATGCCGAGACCGACTTCGAGGTCGATGTTCTCCCGCATCCTGATGTTCCAGTAGTCCCCTTGCAGGTCGATGGGGCCGTCCGACGACCAGAGCTTCAGGATCATGTCAACAGACTCTGCGACCATCTTCGCGGAGTCCTTCGGCTCGATGCCGAGGATTTCCAGGTCGGTGGACACGCTGCCCGGTCCGAAGCAGAGGTCGAGGCGGCCTTTGCACAGGTGGTCGAGCATTGCCAGCCTGCTTGCGACGTGGAGCGGATGGTGCTGCTGGAGGCATACGGGAGCGGGGCCCATGTGCATGGTCTTCGTCTGCGGCATGGCGGCCGAGATGAACAGCTCCGGCATGGTGATGTTCTCGTACGCCATCGTGTGGTGCTCGCCGATCCAGAACTCGTCGAACCCCAGCTCGTCGGCGCGGATGGCCAACTCCATGTCCTCGTCGTAGCACTGCGCCAGAGGCTTGGCGGGGTCGTGGAATGGCATGATGAAGATTCCGGACTTGATGGGCAGCATGGCTGTTCCTCGCTGATTTCGGGTGGCCGTCTTCGGGGGCAATTGTCCACGAGCGTCGCGGGCATTGCAAGGTGCGGGAGCGAGGAGGCTCCACTGGCGAAAGAATGACGATGCGGCCCGCTCCTTATACAACCACTGATTGACTTATCTTCCTATAAATGCTACAAGTGAGGGCAGACAGTTCGGATAGGCTTCGGAGTGCGATATTTTGATCACCTTTTGAAGAGGAGAATTCTCATGCGACGAATGCTTTGGAAGATGAGAGGATTGGCCGCTCTCGTGTTGGTCGTCAGCACGGTCGCGGCCCTTGCCTGCGAATCGTCGGAAGAGCCTGAGCAACCCCTACCGGCGATGCAGGCAGCACCGGCCGCCCCGGCTGCGGCCCCCGCTGAGGCGCCGGCAGTGGAATTGCCTGCGCCGCAAGCCCAGCAGCAGCCCGCGGCCGCGGCTCCGGCCAGGGCAGCGGCCCAGCCGGCCGCCGCCGTAGGAGCGGGCGTAGCAGGCTCTACAGGTACGGCCGCCGCGCGTGAAGGCGAGGACCCGACCGCGGCCATGGCGGACTTCAAATACGAGGCCCCGAAGCTCGAACCGGGCGCTTATCCCTCCCATCAGTGGGACGGCCCGATACCGACCAAGTTCAACGAGTCTCCACAGTCGGCGGCGTTAGCCAGGTCGGGGGACATCCTCCCGCTGGAAGAGCGCCTGCCGGTGCACGAGGACATCTGGGTCATCGCCCCGTATGACGAAATCGGCGTCTACGGCGGGAACATGCGGATCACCACGCACCACATCAAGACACTCGACCACCTGGCGGTCACCAGCCTCGTCAACGGCGACCCGATCGGCACGAGTGAGCCTCGAATCATCAAGGGCTGGGAAGTGAGCGAGGACGGCCGGAAGTACACCTTCACCAACCGCCGTGGAGCGCGTTGGTCGGATGGATACCCAATGACGATGGAGGACGTCAGGTTCGCTATGGAAGACCTGATGTACAACTCTGAGCTTAATACGAGTTTTCCGGTCGAACTGAAGTCCCAGATTACCGGAAACCAGGCGAGGTTCGCCGTGGTCGACGACGTGACGTGGACGATTGAATTCGACGACCCGTACTTCGACCTCGCAAGCTCCCGGCATATGTGGGGATCGTCCAAGACACGGGGATGCCCGCGCTGCTACTATGCGCCTTCCCACATCTACAAGCGATACCACATCAAGTACAACCCCGACGAAATTGATGCCTTGATGGCGCAGTATGAGCAGGACAACATCCGAGGCCTTCAGAACAGGATAGACAATATCCGCTCAGGCCCCGGAAACGATTGGCGCCAGACGGGCCCGATACCGACTGAGTTCGACCCGGACTTCATCTACAAGGGCGACATCTACACGCCAGCAATGTCGGAGCTTATCCAGACGCGATGCTGTGATGGCGGACGCGCCGCGGTGCGAAACCACTACTTCATCGGCGTCGACCCCGAAGGCAACCAGCTTCCGTACATCGACGAGCAGATCCTCATCCTCACTGAGGACCGCACCGCCTCAGTGTTCCGCGCCATGAATGGCGAGAACGACTACTACGGCGGTTCGATGATACTCAGTGAGCTGCCGCTGTACATGGCGAACATGGAGAAGGGTGACTACAGCGTCTACATCTTCCGGTCGCCGGCGGGCAACGACTCGGCGACGGCAGTCCAGAATGAATTCGTGCAAGACCCCGAGATGGGACAGCTTCTTCGCACGAAGGACTTCCGAAAGGCGCTCTCGATTGCCACGGACAGGAACGAGATGAATCAGGTCGTGGCAAGCGGTATCGGTGTGCCGCAGCAGTGGATACCTCACCCAATCACTCCGTACTACCCAGGCAAGGAGTACGCGGACCTCGACGCCGGTTTCGACCTGGAGGGCGCGAAGGCGATCTTGGCAAACCTGGGTTATTCGGACGCGAACGGTGACGGTTACCTCGACCGCAAGGACGGCAGCGGGCCACTGTCGCTACACTATATAGCCAGCTCCACCTACTACCCTCACATCAATGTCCTTCAGAACCATTGGGGCAACCTTGGGATCAAGGTGACGATTGACGAGGGCGGCTCCGGTGGAGTTCGCAGGGAAGACCCCGAGCTCCCGTTCGAGCACCACATCTCGCTCTACTCCATGAACCAGTGGACGGTGCAGTGGACCCGCGCCTTCGCAGGCACGGGCGGAAGCCCGCTTGGGGCTGCGATGGGCAACTACTGGGCCTCGTTCGGCGAGAGCGGAATGGCCCCGACGGGCGGCGACACCATGTACCAGGACGCGTACGGCAACATAGCACCGGCGGGTAACTACCCTGCGGATATCACCGGCAACATCATGGAGATGCAGGATATCTGGCGGACGGGCATCCAGACAGGGCCGGTGCTTCATCCTGAGCGTGTCGAGATGGGCAAGGAGTTCTGGCGGATCAGCGCCGAGGAGAAGTACAACATCGGCTACCTCGCTTTCATGGGCATCGTCCGAGGCATGACGATGAAGCGCAACAACCTGCGCAACGTTCCGAAGAACCACGTCGCCCTCGAAGCGAAGGGCATCCTCGGGGCGTACTACTTCGAGGACGGTATCGACAACATCAACAACCCCGGCAACAGATCGCAGAAGTACAAGAGCGTCCACTTCCTCGACCCCGAGTACTGGTCGCAGTAGACCAACAATACTGTCTATCCGTTCGCCCTGAACCTGTCGAAGGGTGAACAGATGGACAAAGCTGAAAAGCCAGAGGCCCGGGGCAATGCCCCGGGCCTCTTTGAATTCTTGAGTACCGCCGCGACTCAGGCGGGCTTGAGGGTTACCGCTTGGAGAACTGTTCTTTCTTGCGGGCGCGCTGGAGGCCGTACTTCTTGCGTTCCTTCTCGCGGGCGTCGCGGGTCAGAAAGCCGCCTCGCTTGAGGGTCGGGCGGAGGGACGGGTCCATCTCCAGCAGAGCACGGGAGATGCCGTGCTTGAGAGCGCCGGACTGGCTGACGACCCCGCCACCGGACACCTTTGCTACGACTCGCACCTGGCCCAAAGTATCCGTAGCTTCAAGCGGCGAGTTGATTATGTCCTGCCACGACTTCCACGCATACGTCTCTTCCATGGGCTTGCCGTTGACGACGATGGGGCCGCGCTCGACGTAGAGCCGAACGCGCGCGACGGAGCTCTTTCGACGCCCCGTCCCATAGTAATACTGCTGCGTTACCACCTGTGTTGTCCTCCTGGCCCCCTCTCTCTGTGAGTCTCTTCCCCGGCGGGCTGCTGGCCCCCTCTCCCTCAGGGAGAGGGTTGGGGTGAATACCCGCCCCCACCGGGGGAAGGATCAAGGAAGGGGGGTCTCCTTTCTGGCGTTGATCTGTGCTTGATGGGGGTGAGCCGGGCCGGCGTATACCTTGAGGCGGCGGATCATCTGCTTGCCGAGCCTGCTCTTGGGAAGCATCCCCTTGACGGCATGGGTGATGGCGTCTCCCGGCTTCTTTTCCAAGAGCGCACCAAGGTTCTGCTCCCTGAGGCCGCCGTGGTAGCCACTGTAGCGGTAGTACATCTTCTGTTCGAGCTTCCTGCCCGTGACCGCAACCTTCTCCGCGTTCACGACGACCACAAAGTCGCCGCTGTGGAGGTACGGCACGTATGTCGGCTTGTGCTTGCCCATCAGCAAGGTGGATATTTCCGAACTGACGCGACCGAGGGTCTTGCCCTCGGCATCGACGACGTGCCACTCGGGCGTTGCATTTGGATTGGTTGCCGTTGCCATTGTTATTTTCCTTCAGATAGCTTACCAGAATTTTCGTATTGGACGCTAACGAGACACAGCCCTTGAGGAGACAGCGCACGTGCTACGACTCCGGGGACGGGCCCGATCAAGAGCCCCTGTACGTCCTCAATTGTCAGCTTCCCCAGTCCTACGTCCACCAGAGCTCCAGCCATTCTCCGCACTTGATGCGGGAGGAAGGCGTTTCCGGTCACCTCGATTCGGACGGTCTCTTCGTCCTCCCTTATGTCGATGGCGAGAATTTCGCGGATGGTGCTTGCGTCGGGCCGTTCGAGGGGTCCCGAGAAGCGGGCGAAATCATGCACCCCTTTGAGCGCTGCGGCCACCTCGATCATCCGCCTAACGTCGAGCGCCCGCCCCAGATAGAAGGTCGTCCGTCTGCGGTTCGGCGACCGCGTCGCGCCGCAGTCGATGGTGTAGACGTACGTCCTTGCGGTGGCGCACCGTCGTGGGTCGAACGTGTCGGCGACTCGACGGGCATCCTTCACCGCAATGTCGTCCGGCAGGTGACTGTTGAGCGCTCGGACGACGACTTCGGTCGGGTGGCCGGCTTCCGAATCGAAGGTGACTACCTGTCCCGTAGCGTGGACGCCCGCATCGGTGCGTCCGGCAGCCTTGATTCGGACGGTCTCGCCGGTGAAGCGATGTATAGCTGTTTCGATTTCCTCCTGTACCGTTCTCGCGTTTTTCTGATATTGGAACCCGCTGTACCGCGTCCCGTCATACTCGACGATGAGTGCGTACCTCAAAGTACTGCCTACGCGCCACGTAAGCTTTACCCTACCCTACTCCACCAGTTCGAGGCGCGCCATCGGAGATGCGTCTCCCTTGCGGGGGCCCATCTTGATGATGCGCGTGTAGCCGCCGGGGCGTTCGTCGAACCGGGGCCCGATCTCGTCGAAGAGCTTGGCGACGACCTTTTCGTCGGTGAGGAACGAGGCCGCCAGTCGCCTCTGGTGGAGCGTGCCCTTCTTGGCGCGCGTGATGACTTTCTCGGCGAGGCGTTTGGCCTCCTTGGCCTTCGGCTCGGTCGTCTGTATGGACTCGTGACGCAGCAGATCGGTAACGAGGCCCCGCAGCATCAACATGCGGTGTGCCGTGCCGCGACCGAGCTTGCGTCCTGCAACTTTGTGTCTCACGGTCGTTTCTCCCTAGCTTTCCGTGTCGGCGGTCTCCGACTCCTCGGCCTCCGGCGCCTCTTCCTGTTCCTGCGCCTCCTGGATGTCGGGGTCCAGCTCCGGGGGCAGGAGGTCGAAGGTGCGCAGCCGCTCGTAGAGTTCGCTCAGCGACTTCTCGCCGAAGTTTCTAATCTCCAACAGTTCCGACTTGCTCATCTCAAGGACCTGTCCAACCTTGTCGATGCTCGCCCGCTTGAGGCAGTTGAGCGTCCGCGAGGAGAGTTCGAGCTTCTCCACGGGGGTGTTGTACTGCTCGGGTGTGAGCGTGAGCACGACCGGCGTAGTCAGCTGGCCGTCGGCGGCGCCCTTCTGCGCGTTGGCGAACAGGAAGAACTTCTCGACCAGCACGTTCCCCGCATCGCGGAGAGCTTCCAGTGGCGAGATGGAGCCGTCCGTCCAAATCTCGATGATGAGGCGTTCGAGGTTGGTGCGCTGTCCGACGCGGGTGTCTTCGATGCTGTAGTTCACCTTCCGAACTGGGGTGAATATGGCGTCGACCGGCAGGACGCCTATTGGCACCCCGTCGCCCTCGGAGGCCTCGGCGTATCCGATGCCCCGCTCCACGTTCAACTCGATCGAGAGTCGCGCCTCGTCGGAGTCGAGAGTAGCAATGTGCCACTCAGGGTTAACGACCTCGAAGTCGGAGGATGCCATGATGTCACCCGCGGAGACTTCACCCTGTCCGGCGACTTCGAGGCGAAGCTTGCCCGGTCGGTCGACCTGGGAGCGCAGGCGGACGCCCTTGATGTTCAGAAGGATGTCCGATACCTGCTCCTTGACGTGGTCTATCGTCGCGTACTCGTGGAGGACTCCTTCGATCTTGACCGACGTTACGGCGGCTCCCTTCAGCGAGCCGTAAAGGACACGTCGAAGCGGGTTGCCGAGCGTCATGCCGTAGCCTTGCGGCAGCGGTTCGATGACAAACTTGCCGTACCGATCATCCTCGGTATCGATCGTGATCCGCGGAACGGGTTCCGGCTCCGGCTCCTCAATCATCGCCTCCGGGGCGGCGAAGGTGTGGAAATCTATCATATGTCGCAGCTACTCCTCTCGTTCGTCACCGAGCGTTCAGTCTCGGTCCGGCAGGCGTCCTGAGTCGGACTACCTGGAATAGAACTCCACGATGAGCCTTACGTCTATGCCGGTGTCGATCTCCGACGGCTCGGGCAGGGAAAGGACCTCGCCCGTAAGCGCGCCGGGTTCGAGCTTGAGCCAGCTCGGGACCGGCCGTTTCGGGATGCCGTCCGTGAGGGCCTCGACGAATCCGGGCGTGGTGTCGTCGGTAACCCTGCGCCACGTTATGACGTCGCCGGGTCGAACCCGGAATGACGGGATGCTGACCTTCCGTCCGTTTACGTTGAAATGCCCGTGGTTGACGATCTGTCGGGCCTGTGGTCGCGAGTCGACGAACGACAGGCGATAGACGACGTTGTCGAGCCGTCGTTCGAGTAGCTGGAGGAGCACGTCGCCCGTTACGCCCTGGCTCTCGCGGGCATCGGCAAAGTACTTCTTGAACTGTCGCTCCAAGACGCCGTAGGTGAATCGCGCCTTCTGCTTTTCACGCAGTTGGAGCGCCCAGTCGGTGGGACGCCGGGGGCGGCGTGTGCCCTGGTCTCCGGGCGGGCGACGGCGTCGCTCGACTCCGCACTTGGGGGAGTAGCAGCGGTCGCCCTTGAGGAAGAGCTTTTCACCAATGCGTCGGCACTGGCGGCATACGGCTTCGGTGTTTCGTGCCATGTGTGTCTGTCCGTTTCTCCTTGCGTATCGGTAATCGTGTGGGCGGTGGTTCCAGGCCGTCTCTATACGCGCCTGCGCTTGCGGGGCCTGCATCCGTTGTGAGGGATGGGCGTAACGTCTCGAATGCTCGTGACGAGGATGCCGGCGGCGGTCAGCGCCCTTACGGCGGCCTCACGTCCGGCGCCGGGGCCTCGAATGAAGGCCTCGACCTGCCGGATTCCGTGCTCCATGCCCTTGCGGGCGACGTCCTCTCCGGCCCGCTGGGCGGCGAATGCCGTGGACTTGCGGGAGCCGCGGAACATCCCCAGCGACCCGGCGCTGCTCCAAGCGATCACGTTGCCCTGAGGATCTGTGAGCGTAATAATGGTGTTGTTATAGGTCGACTGGACGAAGGCCCGGCCCACCGGGACGGACTTGCGTTCCCTTCTTCGTGTTCTCGGCGCTCTCGGCATGGTTCTCCTCTCGAATCGTTGAATCGTCGGTGTGTGATTACTTCTTGCCGATCTGTCGTTTGCCGGCTACGGGCACCCGGCGTCCACGCTTGGAGCGCGCGTTCGTGTGGGTGCGCTGGCCGCGAACGGGAAGCCCCCGCCGGTGGCGGCTGCCCCGATACGTGCCGATGTCAATGAGACGGCGTATGTTGCTGGTGACCTCTCGTCGAAGATCACCCTCGACCAGCTTTTCGCGGTCGACGATCTCGCGTATGCGTGTAAGCTCGGCCTCGGTCAGGTCGGAGACCCGGGGATTGCCCTCGACGCCGGCCTTGGTCGCGACGTCCTTCGCCTGCCATCGTCCGATGCCGTAGATGCGCGTGAGGGATATCTCGACGCGCTTGTTGTCGGGAATGTTCACTCCGGATACGATCGCCATATTCGTCTCCTAGCCCTGCCGCTGCTTGTGGCGCAGGTTGCTGCAGATGATCATCACTCTTCCGCGCCGTCGGATGACCCGACAGTTGGCGCACCTTTTCTTGACCGACGTGGATACTTTCATAATTATCTTTCCTGTCCGCGCGTCACGACGCCCAGACGCCCTGTCCTCCAAGAGACGGGCGCTGCCGCACCTGATGCAGCTTGTGACGCCGTATGGGGTTCAATTGGCGAAGCGGTAGGTGATCCGTCCCCTCCCCAAGTCGTAGGGCGAGAGTTCCACCAGCACGCGGTCACCCGGCAGGACGCGGATGTAGTTCATCTTGATCTTGCCGGACAGATAGGCCATCACCTCGTGCCCATTCGCAAGCTCAACGCGAAACGTGGCGTTGCGCAGCGACTCGGTGACGCGGCCTTCGACCGCTATCGCCTCCTTCTTCCCTCCACTCTGATTTTTCTTCGGCATGTCCCCTCTATGCTGTCAGGACCTCGGGTCCGTTCTCCGTTACCGCCACGGTGTCCTCGAAATGGGCCGAGCGACTGCCATCGGCGGTCACCACGGTCCATCCGTCGTCCAAGACTCTCGTATCCCACGTACCTAAGTTGAGCATCGGCTCGATGGCGATCGTCATACCGACACGGAGCTGCGCGCCACGACCGGGCGTACCGTAGTTCGGCACGCTTGGGTCTTCGTGCAGCGAACGTCCGATGCCGTGACCTACGTACTGTCGAACGACGCCGTAGCCGAGACCCTCGGCATACGTCTGCACGGCGGCACCGATATCGCCGACTCGATGTCCGGCTCTCGTCTGCTCCACCGCCAGGCGGAGCGACTCCTCAGTAGCGTAGATCAGCCGTTGCGAGTCCTCGTCTATTCGGCCCACACCCACCGTGAACGCCGTGTCGCTGTGGAACCCGCCGACGATGGCTCCGAGGTCTATACTTATAATGTCCCCTTCTTCCAACCTCCGTCTTGACGGTATGCCATGAACGATCTCTTCGTTGAACGAAGTGCAGATCGTGGCGGGAAAGCCGTACAGTCCCTTGAACGACGGGACGGCCCCAAGCGAGCGGATCTCCCGCTCGGCGATGGCGTCCAACTCCCGGGACGTGACTCCCGGCCGGATCGCGTCCTTCAGGACCGCCTTCGTTAGAGATGCGACGCGACCGGCCTCACGCATGTAGTCCAACTCTCGCGTGGACTTGATCGTGATGCCGTTCGCTCTCGACATTCCCACTGTCGCCGTCTGTTTGATGATTACTCCTCTATCTGATTCGCGAATCCAACAACCTAACTATGATAGCACAGGGGATTCGGACCACCTCCGGAAGGACCCGAACCTACGATGTGTCACCTAATTTTTCGACTAACTCCTGACCGACATCATCTATGGACTGCTCACCATCCACCTCTTGCAAGATGCCCGCCTCCCGGTAGTAGTCGATCAGCGGAGCAGTCTCCGAGAAATACACTTCCAGGCGCTTGCCCACCGCCTCCGGCCGGTCGTCCTCCCTTTCATACAGTTCTCCTCCGTCGCAATCTCCACACGCGCCGTCCACCGGGGGCGGATTCGAGACCCTGTGAAAGGTTACTCCGCATTCGCGACAGACGAGCCTTCCGGTGAGCCTGCGTACGAGCTCGTCATTCGCTACGCGGATGTACAAGACACGGTCGAGGCCATCCGCGTTCGAGAGCGCTCCGTCGAGGGCCTCGGCCTGGCCGAGCGTCCGGGGGAACCCGTCGAGCAGGAATCCACCGTCTCCGGCCTCGGTCTCGATCCACTCCGTGACCATGCTGATGGTCACCTCGTCGGGGACCAAGACGCCTCGCTGCATGTACGAGCGCGCGAGCCGTCCCAACTCCGTGTCACGCTTCTGGTGGTCTCGGAACAGGTCTCCGGATGCCACCGACGGGACATTCAGGTATTCGGCGATCCGCGCCGCCTGCGTTCCCTTTCCGGCTCCGGGCGGCCCCAGCAGTACGACTTTCACGGTCCAGCTATCAAACGTCGCGCGTACCGGGCCGGTCGATCCTCCGAGCGCCTCCCCCCTCCGCAGTACGTCGTCCGTCTCTCCTCCCTATCTCAAGAATCCTTCGTAGTTGCGCATGAGAAGCTGGGCTTCGAGCTGGCGCATGGTATCGAGGGCCACGCCGACCATAATGAGCAGGCTCGTGCTGCTCAGGGTGAGGGCGCGGACATCGGTGATTATCTGAAATACGAACGGAAGCACCGCGACGGTTGCCAGGAAGAGGGCGCCACCCCACGTAATTCGAATGATCACGCGGTTGAGGTATTCCTGGGTGGGCTGTCCTGGCCTGATACCGGGGATGAACCCGCCGTTCTTCTGCAAGTTCTCGGCCAGGTTCTGCTGCTGGAAAATGACGAGGGTATAGAAGAACGTGAATCCGAGCGTAAGGAAGAACACCGCGATCCAGTACGGGAAGCGGGTCGGGTCCATCGCGTCTGCGAAGGACTGAATGCCCCGGACGATGATACTGTCGCTCAAGGGGTCACGGAAGTAGCTCGCCACGGTGACGGGGAGGATGATAATCGAGAAGGAGAAGATGAGCGGAATCATGCCCGCCGAGTTGACGCGGAGGGGCAGGAAGGTCGAGCCGCTCTGCCTCTGCATCCGGCCGCCGCGGAAGACGCTCCGGCCATACTGCACGGGAATCCGTCGCTGGGCCTCGTTGAACAGCACGATCGTGTAGATCGTGGCAAAGCCGAGAATTACCAGCATGAGAAGACCGGCGCCTTCGTCGCTCTCAAGGAATCCCTGGCCGATCATCTGAGGGAACCCGGCAACGATGCCGCCGAAGATTATCAGCGACACGCCATTGCCGATTCCCTTCTCGGTAATCAGTTCGCCGAGCCACACCAGGAACATGGTGCCCGCGACCATGGACGCGATCATCGTAAGGGTCGTGATGTTCAGCCCCAGACTGACTCCGGGGAGCACGTTGGACTGCTGAAGAAGGCTCAACTGACCGAATCCCTGGAAGAGCGCGATCGGGACGGCCATGTAGTGGGTGTACTGGTTGATTCGCTGCCGTCCGAACTCGCCTTCTTGGGAGAGAGCCTTGAGCTGCGGGATGACAGGCGTGAGAATCTGCATCACGATTGAGGAGGTGATGTAGGGATAGACGCCGAGCGCCGCGATGCTCAAGTTGGATAGCGCGCCCCCACTAAAGAGATCGAGGAACGGCAACAGGGCGTTTTGCGCGAACGCCTGGGAAAGAGCCTGCACATCGACGCCCGGAATCGGGACATGGGCCACGAACCGGAACACGACCAGCATTGCCAGGGTAAACAGGATCTTCGCCCGAAGATCCGGGATACGCATGGCCTCGACCATGGCCTGGATCAGCTGTGGCTGGCCTACGTCTTGGGTCGCCCTACCCGCCTGGGACTGGCGCACTGCTACGCTACCTCCCGAATGCTTCCGCCCGCCGCCTCGATCTTCTCCCTAGCCGAGCGAGAAAATCGGTGGGCGGCAACCTGTACCGAGACGGTTATCTCGCCGTCGCCGAGCACTTTAATCGGTTTCTTCAGATTCTTGACGACGCCTGCCTCTAGGAGACTCTCCGGCGTGATCTCGTCGTCTCCGGCAAGTCCTGCGAGTGTATCGACGTTGACGACGCTGTACTCCGTGCGGAATATGTTGGTGAATCCGCGGAGCATCGGCATTCCCTTGATGAGACGCTGCTGGCCTCCCTCGAAGCCGGGACGAACGCCCCCGCCGCTGCGGGAGTTTTGTCCCTTGATGCCGCGTCCGGAGTACGTGCCCCGGCCGCTGCCGTCTCCACGGCCCTTGCGCCTTCGGTCCTTCTTTGCGCCCTTCGGCGGGCGTAGCTCGTGTTGCTGCATGGTGCTGAATTCCATAGTAAGTAGCGAGTTATGCTCGCTAGGCGATTTCCTCTACTTCGACCAGATGGCGCACTTTAAAGATCATGCCGCGAATGGCAGGCGTGTCCTCGTGCTCGACGGTCCGATGGAGCTTACGCAACCCTAACGCCTCAATGGTGCGGCGCTGGTCCTTCGGATAGCCGATGTCGCTCTTCTTCCAGGTTATTGCTACTTTTGACATGGTAAGTTCTACGTAGAAAGTACTGTGTAGTGAATATTACGCTACTGCCTCTCTCCTTCCGGGGGTCTGGGTCGAGGTTCGAGCCGGGGCGGGCGGCGCCGCTGCCGGTCACGTCTCCGCGGCTGCGGAGGTGCTTCAATCAGCTGTTGGCGCTTCTCCATCTCGGCCTTCGGTTCCTTGAGCATCTGAAGCCCTTGAAAGGCCGCCTTGACGGTGTTGATCGGGTTGGTGCTCCGTCGGGCCTTGGTAACGATGTCCTTCACGCCTGCAAGCTCGACGACGGCGCGAACGGCCCCGCCCGCGATGACGCCCGTGCCGGGCCTCGCGGGTCGCATCATGACCTCGGACGCGCCGTAGCGTGAGATGATGTCGTGCGGGATGGTGCTGCCGCTGAGAGGCACCTGCACCATATTGCTCCGCGCCCTCGTCTCACCCTTTCGGATGGCGTCCGGCACCGCGCTGGCCTTGCCTTGCCCGATGCCGACACTGCCGTTGCCGTCTCCAACGACGACCATGGCGCTGAAGCTCAGGTTGCGTCCGCCTTTGACCGTCTTGGAGACGCGGGATATATTGACCGTACGGCTCTGAATGCCGTCCGAGTCTTCTTCTTCAAATCTGTCTGAACGTCGGCCCCTGCTGACCATGCTAGAAAGAAAGACCTCCCTTGCGCGCGGCCTCAGCCAGCGCCTTTACCCGTCCGTGATACTTGTAGCCGCCCCGGTCGAAGACGACGGACCCGACACCCTTCTCAGCCGCGCGCTGCGCAACGAGCGTGCCGACCAATGCCGATACGTCGGCCTTGCGTTTGCCGTTGGCCTGCGAGCGAACGTCGGACTCCGTGCTTCCGGCGGCGGCCAGGGTCACCCCTGCCACGTCGTCGATGACCTGTGCGTAGATGTGGTTCAAGCTGCGGAAGACCGCCAGACGGGGCCGCGCCGCCGTCCCGCTCAGGTTTTGGCGAACGCGAGAGTGACGCGCAATTCGACGCGAGTATGCAGTCGTGCGTCCCATGTCCCTACTCAACCCTCCTGGCGCTCTTGCCCGGCTTCAGGCGGACTTGCTCGCCCCTATAGCGAATGCCCTTCCCCGTATATACGCTGGGGGGACGGACCTTCCTGATCTCGGCAGCGGTTTGGCCGACCGCCTGCTTACTGATGCCGGTAATGTGAATCAGATTGTTGCCCTCGACGGCGATGGTGATGCCGTCCTGCGGCTGGTAGTCGACCTCGTGGCTGAGCATGACGCTGAGCTTGATACCCTTGCCGCTCTGCTGAACGCGGTATCCCACGCCGACCAGTTCCAGCGACCGGGCGTATCCCTCGGTGACACCCGTGACCATATTCGCGATAAGGTTTCGCGTGAGGCCGTGCAGAGCCTTGTGTTCCCCGGCGTCGGAGGGACGCTCGACAGTGATGGTACCGTTGTCGGCCCTGATCGCCATGTCGGCGTGGAACGTATCGGTGAGGGCGCCCTTAGGCCCCTTGATCGTGACCGTCCGCCCGTCGACGGCGACGTTGACGCCCGACGGCACTGGGACGGGCTGTTTTCCTATTCTCGACATTGCTCGATTGCTCCCTGTCAACCCCGGTCTCTCGCTACCAGACGTAGCACAATAGCTCGCCGCCGACGCCTTCGCGCCATGCGCGCTTGCCCGTCATCACGCCCCTCGAGGTCGATAGGATTGACACTCCCAGCCCTCCGTAGTAGCGAGGAATCTCGCCCTTCTGTACGTAGACCCGAAGGCCGGGGCGGCTTACGCGCTTCAGGCCTGAGATGGCCGGCTCGTCCTTGTGGCGATAGTGCAGATACACCTTGATCTCGCCCTGCGTGGAGACGCCGGAGTTCACCTCGAAGTCCTCGATGAAGCCCTCGTCCTTGAGAATCTGGGCTATGCTCCGCTTCATGTTCGACAGCGGTATGGACACCGAATCATGACGCACCATGATGCCGTTGCGGATTCGAGTCAGCATATCTGCTATGGGATCGGTGACCGACATTCCTTCTCTCCCTGCTCCCCTTTATCCTAGGCGACCAGCGAATCCGACTCGCTACGCGCGAAGGGCATACCCAACAGCTCCAGCAGCCGGAACCCCTCGCGGTCGGAGACCGCCGTCGTGGTGATGACCACCTGAAGTCCGCGCAGACGGTCGATGGAGTTGTAGTCGATCTCGGGGAAGATCACCTGCTCCCTGATGCCGACCGCGTAGTTGCCGCGTCCGTCGAAGGCGTTCCGCGAAAGCCCGCGGAAGTCGCGAATGCGCGGCAGCGAAGAGCTTACGAACCGGTCAAAGAACTCGTACATCCGCCGACCGCGGAGGGTGGCTTTCAGCCCCATCGGCATCCCTTCGCGGATCTTGAATCCCGCAATCGACTTGCGGGCCAGCGTCGTAACCGGCTGCTGGCCGGTGATGGCGACCAGATCGCGCGTCGCGGCTTCGATGGCGTTGCGATTGGCTATGGCTTCCGCGCCGATGCCGATGTTCACGACGATCTTTTCGAGTCGCGGCACCTGCATCGGGCTCGTGTACTCGAACTCCTTGAACAGCTGCGGCGCGATCTCGTCACGGAACGTAACAAGAAGCCGTGGAGGCCCAACCGGACCTGCCGGCTCGGGGCCCTGTTCCGTCTTCTTGGAGCGCTGCCTTCCGCGGCCCGATCCGCCCCTGCCTTGGGAACCGCTCTTCTTCGTAGTCACTCGATTACTTCCTTGGACACTTTGGAGACTCGCGCCTTGGCGCCGTCCGCCAGCTTGGTGTACCCGACTCTAGTGGGCTTATTTGTGTGCGGACAGATGAGGCGCACATTGGCGATCGGGACGGGTAATTCCTTCTGAACGATTCCGGCCTGCCGGATGTTGCCCGTTGCTTTCGTGTGTCGCTGAACGACGTTTATCCCTTCAACGAGCACCTTGTTCTGCTTTGCAAATACTCGCTGTACTTGGCCCGTCTTTCCTCGGTCTCTCCCCCGGGTAATCAGGACCATATCGTCAACACGTAGCTTCATGTTAGAGCACCTCCGGGGCAAGGGATACGATTCGCATGAAGTTCTGCTCCCGAAGCTCGCGGGCCACGGGGCCGAAGATGCGCGTTCCGCGCGGCATCTGGTTCTCGCCGATGATTACCGCGGCGTTCTCGTCGAACCGGATGTGCGAGCCGTCCGGACGCCGGGTCGGCTTGGCGAGTCTCACGATGACCGCGCGCACGACCTCGCCCTCTCTGACGGGCGATGCGGGAGCGGCCTCCTTGACGGATGCGACGATAACGTCACCCAGGCCTGCGTACTTGCGTCCGCTGCCGCCCGGCACCCCGATGCAGCTAATGGTCTTCGCGCCAGAGTTGTCCGCGACCTTGACCCTGGAATATATCTGAATCATTGTCGCGGCTTCTCCTCGTCAGCCTTCTCGTCCGCAGTATCACCCTCTGAGGCAGGGGCTTCACCATCGTCAGCGCTCTCCGGCATTTCTGTTGGCGCTTCCTCGGGTTCTTCCTCCTCTTGGGCAGGAGCGTCCTCTTCGTCCACGCTCTCTACCGCGGCTTCCGGTTCGTCCTCAGGTTCGGACGACTCATCGGGGGAAGTCTCATCTTCGTCCACGCTCTCTGCCGTGGCTCCGGGTTCATCCTCCGGCTCGGGCGATTCATCGACCGGATGTTCCTCATCGTCCGAACTCTCAGGCGTTTCTTCAACCACGTCCTCAGCCTCGGACTCTTCAACGGCGTCGGGAGTGTCCTCTTCGTCGGCACTTTCCGACGTCTCTTCTATCTCGTCTTCAGGATCGGACGCCTCATCAGCCGGAGCTTCCTCGTCATCGGCGCTCTCAGTCGCGGTGTCTTCTACCACTTTGGAATCCGCGATCTCGTCGTCGCTTTCATCGACCTCCGCATCGTCGGATTCGTCGGTCACTTCGGGTTCGGGTTCGTCCTGGGTCTCGTCCACAGCCTCCGCCTGAACCGGAGCCTCCTCTTCCTGCGAGACGGCCTCTTCGACGACCTGCTCCGTCATGGCAGTCTCGACCTCATCGGCCGGGGCGATATCCAGCGGCGGGAGTTCGGCGATCTCCTGACGCTCGACGACATTGACCAGTCGCCAGCGCTTGGTTTTGGACATTGGACGGCTTTCGACGATCGTTACCGTATCGCCGAGCTGCGCTGTGTTGTTCTCATCGTGGGCCTTGAAGCGCGACCGGCGGCGGATGGACTTCTTATATCGCCGGTGGAAGCTGCGCCACTCCACCTCGACGATGCACGTCTTGTCCATCTTGTCGCCGACGACCCTGCCGACCCTTACTTTGCGTCGTTCGTAGCTCATTGCGTGGCCAGAGCCAGTTCCCTTTCCCTCATAATCGTGTAGATGCGCGCGATGCGTCTGCGCGCCTTGCGAATCGCATGGGCGTCGGAAAGCTGCATCGTCGCCGAACGAAACCGAAGATTCATCAACGCCCGTTGGGAGTTGTCCAATTCCTCGGCCAGGTCCGCGTCGTTGAGGCCTCTCAGATCGTCCATTTCCGCCATGATATTCCCTTTATCCGTTTACTCTAATTCGCGAGGTCGCCTACTGGCCGATCTCGCTTGCGGCAACCACTCGCGTGCCCATCGGCAGCTTGGCCGAGGCCAGCTTCATGGCCACCTTCGCTTCCGCTTCCGGCACTCCGGCCAACTCGAAGATCATCCGCCCCGGCTTGACGACGGCGACCCAGTGGTCGACGGCGCCCTTGCCGCTCCCCATGCGGGTCTCGGCGGCTCGCGCCGTAACCGACTTGTCCGGGAAGATGCGGATCCACAGCTTGCCCCCACGCCGGGTATACCGGGTGAGCACACGACGCGCGGCCTCGATCTGGCGTGAGGTCACCCAGGCCGGTTCTGTCGCCTTCAGCCCCACGTCGCCGAAGTTCAGGCGGCTTCCCTGAACGGAAATGCCGTTCATCCGACCGCGCTGTTTATTTCGATACTTAACTCTCTTGGGTTGGAGCATCGGTCGCTTCCTCTGTAGTCACAGCCTCTGTAATCTCAGTCTCGGCCGGAGCCGGCGATTCAGACTCAGGACGGAGTTCCTGGTCGGCCCGAACGGTTACCTGAATCGGTGACATTTCTTCGATGTCGATCGTCTGCTCTTTCGGCTTCGGGAGAATCTCTCCCTTGAAGATCCAGACCTTGACGCCGATGCGGCCAAAGTCGGTCGCGGCCTCGGCGATGTCGAAGTCGATGTCGGCCCTCAGCGTATGGAGGGGCACTCGCCCTTCCATAGCCTTCTCCGCGCGGGCGATGTCCGCGCCAGCGAGCCGTCCGGAGGCGATTACCTTGATTCCCTGCGCTCCCGCCTGCACCGTTCTGTTCATGGCTTGGCGTATGGCCCGACGGAAGGCGATGCGTCGCTCCAATTGATCAGCGATATTCCGCGCCACCAGAAAGGCGTCGAGCTCAGGCTGCCGGATCTCCTGCACGTTCAGGCGGACCCGGCCATTCGTCAGTTGCTCAAGCTGCTTGCGCATCTCGTCTACCTTGGCGCCGCCGCGCCCGATCACAATGCCGGGACGCGCGGTGTGAGCCGTAACGACGAGCTCGTTCGTGCCGCGCTCGATCTCGACACGGGAAATACCGGCGTCCTCGTTGCCCTCCATCACGACATTGCGAATGCCAATGTCTTCCTTGACGAGGGCGCGGTAGTCCTTCTGCTTGGCGGCAAACCATCTCGTTTGCCAATCTTTAACGATTCCGAGGCGGAACCCTATGGGGTGTGTCTTATTTCCCACGCTAGAAGTCTTCCTCCTCGTCTATGACCACCGTTATGTGGCTGTTTCTCCGAATGATCCTCGTCCCTCGTCCCCGCGCCCTTGCCCTGAACCGAAGGAGCTTGGGGGCCATGTTCGCGTACGTCTCGACGATGCGCATGTTCGACGGATCGCCGCTGGTCGAATCGTTCTCGGCATTGGCCGATGCCGACCTGACCGCCTTTGCCACCTGGGCGGCTATCGGCGACTGCGTGAAATCGAGAATATTAAGCGCGTCTTCGACCGTGCGGCCTCGCACGAGGTCCAGGATTCGCTTGACCTTTTTGACCGAGTAACCGGTGTTTGTCGTCGTAGCGCTTGCGGCCACGGTACTTACCTCACGGTTGTCGTTCGTTCCGATTTCGATGAGCTATGGCCCCGGAACGTCCTCGTTGGGGCGAACTCGCCGAGCTTATGACCGACCATGTTTTCCGTCACGAATACGGGGATGTGTCGACGCCCGTCGTGGACGGCGATCGTCAGGCCGAGCATGTCCGGCATGATCGTGGATGCCCGCGACCACGTTCGGATGGGCACCTTGCTGTTGCTGCGCCGGGCTGCCTCGACCTTCCTCGCCAGCTTGGGGTGGACGTACGGTCCCTTTTTCGTCGACCTCGACATAACCTTACTCCGACCGGGCGCTCACGGCCCGGAACGTATTACTTCTCGTATCTTCTCTTCGCGATAAACTTGCTGGAGGACTTGTTTCGCCGCGTGCGGTAGCCAAGCGCAGGCTTGCCCCACGGGGTCTTTGGCGAAGGCATACCGATGGGCGAACGGCCCTCGCCGCCGCCGTGCGGATGGTCAGCGGGCGACATCACGACACCGCGCACCTGCGGGCGTCGTCCCCGGTGCCTGCTTCGCCCTGCCTTGCCGAGCTTGACGTTCTTGTGATCCACGAGTCCGACCTGCCCGACGGTCGCCATGCACTCGCTCAACACCTGTCGCATCTCACCGGACGGAAGCTTCAGGAGCGCGTATGTGCCCTCTTTAGCCATGACCTGAGCGGATGCCCCGGCGCTGCGCACGATTTGCGCGCCCCGGCCGACCTTCAACTCGACGTTATGGACGAGCGTGCCGTTTGGGATCGACCGCAGCGGAAGAGCGTTGCCCGGTCGAATCTCCGCGCGCTCCCCGGACACGACCGTATCTCCCACCTTCAGGCCGACCGGCGCGATGATGTAGCGCCAGTCGCCGTCGGCGTACTTGATGAGGGCAATCCGTGACGACCGGTTCGGGTCGTACTCGATCGTCATCACCTCTCCGGGAACGTTCGGCTTGTTGCGCTTGAAGTCGATGACGCGCAGGCGCCGCTTGTGACCGCCGCCCCGGTGGCGAACGGTGATGCGGCCCTTGTTGTTTCGTCCCGCCCTCTTCTTCATCGGCTTGAGGAGTGACTTCTTCGGACGAGTGCTCGTAACGTCGTCTGACGTCTGAAGAATCGTTCCCCGCTGGCCGGGACTGGTCGGATTCAGCTTACGGAGCGGCATCTATACTCCCTCGAACAGCGTGATTGAGTCGCCCGGCGCGAGCGTCACAATGGCCTTCTTCCACGACCTCAAGGTCGTGATCCTCGGCCCGAACCGCTTGCGCTTTCCCCTGACGGACATCGTGTGGACGCGAACGACCGTCACCTCGAAGGCCTCCTCGACGGCCCTCTTGATATCGTGCTTGGTAGCGCTCTTCGCCACCTCGAAAACGTATCGTCCCTGCTCGCTGAGCAGGGTGCTCTTCTCGGTAATTACCGGTCTTCTCAGTATTTGAAACGGGTGCATGATAGAGTTCCCAGATTAGGCCGCTTCCGCCTCGACCTCATCGACGACCGCCGCGCCCCAGAGGGCCTCGGCCTTCCGAACGGCCTCCAGTGTCATGATGAGCGTCCGGTGGTTCAACACGTCTACGGCGTTCAGCAGGTCCGCCGGAAGCATGTCCACGCCCTGCACGTTGCGCCCCGCACGGAGCGCGGCGTGGTCGGCCCCATCCCCGACGAGAAGAACGGACCGCTCAAGGCCGAGCGCCTGCATCATCGCCACGAAGTCCTTCGTCTTCGGGCTGTCGAAAGCGAGGTCTTGCAAAATGATGAGATTTCCCCCGCGCGCCTTGTCCGAGAGTGTCATGCGGATGGCCGCGCGACGCATCTTCTTGGGCGTACGCTGGCGGTAGCTCCGCGGCGCGGGCCCGAAAGTCACGCCTCCACCCTTCCAGAGGGGAGAACGGATCGAGCCCTGACGAGACGATCCCGTGTGCTTCTGGGGACGCGGCTTCCTGCCGCCGCCGGAGACTTCGCTCCGCGTCTTGGCCTTGGCGGTACCCTGTCGGGCGTTCGCAAGCTGCCCGACGACGACCTGGTGCACGAGCGCCGAGTTCATCGGCACGCCGAAAACGTCGTCCTGAATCTCGATCTCTTCGACCGACTCGCCCTTTATGTTTTTGACTTCGATATTCACGGTTATTCTCTGTTTAGCCCCGCTTGGTGAGGACCAGCAGGGTATTTCTTGCCCCGGGGACGGAGCCTTTCACGAGCACGAGACGGCTGTCGGGATCGGACTTCATCACCTCAAGGTTCTTCGTCGTTACCGTGTCCCCGCCCATGCGTCCGGCCATGCGCTGGCCCTTCAGCACCTTCCCGGGCGTGGTCCCTGCGCCGATAGATCCGGGGGCGCGATGCCGGTCGGACTGCCCGTGTGTCTTCGGGCCGCCCTTGAAACCGTGTCGCTTGACCACGCCGGCAAATCCCCGGCCCTTCGTGACGCCGGTGACGTTTATCGACTCGCCCTCTTCGAACAGCCCCGCATCGAACTGCTGACCGACTTCCAGGGCGCTAAGGTCGGCAGCGCCGACCTCCCGCAGATGACGGAACAGCTTGCCGCCGGACTTGTCGAGGTGTCCCTTTTTCGGGCTTGTTGCGCCGATTGACCTCCTCGAAGCCGATCTGCACCGCCTCGTAGCCGTCCGTGTCCGTCGACTTGATCTGTGTCACGGTGCAAGGGCCGGTCTCGATTGCGGTAACGCAAACGGCCTCGCCGGTGTCCTCTTTGAACACTTGCGTCGTTCCGATCTTCTTTCCTAGCAGCGCTTGAATGCTCATGTTTCTCGTCGTTTATCGCGCTCCAACATCTAGGAGGATGCGTTGCGCTTTCTCTCTACACCTTGATCGATATGTCCACACCGGCAGGAACGTTCAGCCGCGTGAGCGAGTCGACGGTCTTAGACGTAGGCTCCAAGATGTCGATCAGCCTGTTGTGCGTGCGGATTTCAAAATGCTCCCGCGAGTTCTTGAACACGTGGGGCGACCGGATCACGCAGAAGCGCTTGATGCTGGTCGGCAGCGGGACGGGACCCGCGACCAGCGCGCCCGTGCGCTCTGCGGCCTCCACGATGTGCGTGGCCGACTGATCGAGAATTCGATGATCGAACGCCCTGAGTATGATTCTAATCTTCTGGCTCGTCCCTGTCGTCATTTTTCACCTAAGATTCGGCCCGCGCTTTGGCGCAGGTCTGCCTATTGCGTATCCACTCCTTCGGGTGCTTGCTGGTAGTTGCCGAATTCCATTGAATGGGCGGCTCGGCCCTGCGTCAGCGAGCGCATCGTGTTGGCGTAACCGAACATCTCGCCGAGCGGAACGTTGGCCTTCACCACCTGGATGTCGCCCTGTCCCTCAATGCCCTTGATGTCCGCCCTGCGACGACCGAGGTCGGCGAGTATGTCCCCAAGGAACTCGCCCGGCGTAACGACCTCAAGGGTCATCACTGGTTCGAGGAGTATCGGCTTGGCCTTCGAAATGGCGGCCTTCGCGCCCATCGAACCGGCCACGCGGAAGGCAATCTCAGACGAGTCGACCTCATGAGCCGTGCCGTCGACAAGCGTCGCCTTGAGATCGACGACCGGGAAACCCGATAGCGGGCCTGCACCGAGGGCGTCCTGAATTCCCTTGGAGACGGCGGGGATGAACTCGCGCGGCACTGCGCCGCCCCGCACGTTGTCCTCGAACACGAATCCCGCGCCTCGTTCAAGCGGCTCGATCTCCAGGACGACGTGGGCGAACTGACCGTGTCCACCCGTCTGGCGGACGAGGCGGCCCTCGGCCTTCGCGGGCCTGTTTATCGTCTCGCGGTAGGCAACGCGCGGCTTGCCGATGTTGCCCTCCACCTTATACTCCCGCCGAATCCGGTCGACGATGATCTCAAGGTGAAGCTCTCCCATGCCGGACATGATGGTCTGCCCCAACTCGTCGTTGTAGGAGACCTTCAGCGTCGGGTCTTCCCCGGCGAGCTTGTTCAGCGCGTCGCCGAGCTTGTCCTGGTCGGCCCTCGTCTTCGGCTCGACGGCGATGGACATGACCGGATCGGGGAACGTTATCGTTTCGAGAACGACGGGCGAGTCCCCGTCGCTGATCGTATCGCCGGTGGTGGCGTTCTTCAGGCCAACGGCTGCGGCGATCTGACCGGAGTAGACCTCGGACACTTCCTCTCTGCGGTCGGCGTGCATCATGACGAGACGGCCCACGCGCTCGTGGCGTCCCGTTCTTGAGTTGAACACCCCGGAGCCCGACTCCGCGTTACCGGAGTAGACGCGGAAGTAGACAAGCCGGCCGATAAAGGGGTCGGCGACCACCTTGAAAACCAAAGCGGCGAAGGGGTCGCCTTCACCGGGGTGTCGGGTCACCTCTTCGCCGTTATCGTAGCGGCTGCCGGTCGCCGGGGGTACATCCACCGGCGACGGGAGATAGTCCACGATCGCGTCGAGCAACGGATGGACGCCCCGATGACGGAGCGCGCTGCCACACAAGACCGGCATGATGGCGTTGGTCACGGTCGCGTGGCGCAGCGCCGTCCTGATGTCCTCGACGGTGATCTCCTCACCTTCGAGGTACTTTATGAGTATCTCATCGTCCGTATCGGCGACCTTCTCAATCAGTCGCTCACGGTAGTCCCGGACGGTGTCGAGCATGTCCGCCGGGATGGGGCCTTCTATGGGCGGTTCGGGCCCTTCGGTGTGGTAGAAGTACGCCCTCTCCTCGATCAGGTCGATGATGCCCTCGAAGTCCTGCTCCGCGCCGATCGGAAGCTGAATGGCTACCGGATTGCCCTGGAGCCGCTGCGTGATGGAGTCGATGGTGCGCTGGAAGTCCGCGCCGACCCTGTCCATCTTGTTGATGAAGCATATGCGAGGAACGTGGTACTTGTCGGCCTGTCGCCATACCGTCTCGGACTGTGGCTGAACTCCCGCCACGGCGTCGAAGATCACCACGCCACCATCGAGAATGCGCAGGCTGCGCTCGACCTCCGCCGTGAAGTCCACGTGTCCAGGCGTGTCGATGATGTTGATCGAGTGGTCCTTCCACTCGCACGTGGTGGCCGCGGACGTGATCGTAATGCCCCGCTCGCGTTCCTGGGCCATCCAGTCCATCGACGTGGTGCCTTCATCCACTCCGCCGATCTTGTAGATGCGACCGGCAAAGTAGAGCACCCGCTCGGTGACCGTAGTCTTCCCGGCGTCGATATGGGCGATGAATCCGATATTACGGATCATGTCCAGGCGGTTTCTTGTCATTGTTGCGGTAGCCATGATGTGTATCCCGAAGGTCGAACCTCGGCAGCCTACCAGCGATAGTGCGCGAAAGCGCGGTTCGCTTCGGCCATTCGATGCTGTTCTTCCTTCCTTCTGACGGAGTCGCCCTGGCCTCGTGAGGCTTCGAGCAGCTCGGTCGCCAGTTTTTCCGACATGGGCCGACCGCTCCGGCCACGGGCCGTCTGAACTATCCAGCGCATGCTGAGAGCCTCGCGACGCTCGGGACGAACGTCTCTTGGGACCTGGTAGGTCGCGCCGCCGACCCTGCGTGAGCGGACCTCGAGCGCGGGTGTCGTATTCACGAGGGCTTGGCGGAAGATGTCGATGCCGGGCCTGTTTCCCTGGCGCTCGGCTATGTCCAGCGCGTCGTATACCACCCGCTGTGCGACGGTCTTCTTTCCGCCGAGCATGACCTTGTTGATGAACCGGGCCAACTCCACGCTCCGGTACTTCGGATCGGGGAGCACCCGACGCCTTTCCGCTCGTCTCCGTCGTGCCATTTCATTCCTTCCAAAACAAAAAGCAACCCCGTGTCTTCCGACTCCGAGGTTACTTTAAACGTTCTAGCTGTTGCGCTTGCTTCCGTACTTGCTCCGGCCTCGCCTGCGGTCCTCGACCCCCGCCGCGTCCAACGCCCCGCGAATGACCTGGTAGCGTACTCCGGGGAGGTCTCGTACCCTGCCGCCGCGAATCAGTACGAGTGAGTGCTCCTGGAGGTTATGGCCCTCGCCGGGGATGTAGGCGGTTACCTCCATCCCATTGGTGAGCCGCACCCTCGCGACCTTGCGGAGGGCCGAGTTCGGCTTTCTGGGCGTCTGGGTTCGCACCTGAACGCATACGCCCCGTTTCTGGGGTGAGCCGGAGCCGCGGGTGCCCCGGTTCTTGAGCGAGTTAAAGGAATAGCCGAGCGCGGGAGCCTTATCCTTGCCCCGCTTCGACTTTCTCCCCTTCCGAACAAGTTGGTTCGTTGTCGGCATGTTACGTCCTAACTAGGATTCCGAAGTTCTACGGGCCGTTTTTCGACACGCGCTAACCCCATACGTGGGCGCACGCAAAGCGGTATTATATCTATACGGGGTACCGGTGTCAACAATCACACACCGCATTAATGACGGTATCCCGACCCTTTGCGGTGTGCTCACCCTACGCCCCCGTTCGGCTTGGGGAATTCCGCCCGTGCCGGCCGATGGTCAGCGCGTAGGCAAGGCCGACTGCCGGAATCACCGAGAACGTCAACGGCAGCCACCAGTCTCCCTTCACCGCGTCGGCGGCGATCAGCAGCGCGACCGCTAGGTCGGCGACGATGCTCCCCGTGAGCAGAGCCGCAACCGCGTACGCGAGGGCAGGAGAAGGCCTCGGCAGGACCGCAAGCACCAGCAATGACACGGCGCAGAGCGGATGCACCACGATCAACAGCAGCCGCGACCACAAGTCCCCACCGTCGGCGAAGGCTCCCACCATGCCCGTGAATGCGGTAAGCAGCACCTGAAGGACGGCGAGGACAAGCACTATGGTTCGGAAGACGACCATGAAGAAACCATATCCATCGGTCAAGGCAAGATCAAGAAGCGAGATAGGACTCCAGGGCTCTTTTCCCTCCCGCGCCGATCAACAGAAGGGGGGCATGTCGGGAAAGTGGAAATCGCTTTTCCGCACGTCGCTCAGCTTCTTAGGGATGCACCCACTCCACTGGTTAGCACCGGATAGCATCAGAGTATTCAGGTTGGAGAGGTTGCCCAACTCCGTCGGTATCTCCCCGCTCAACTGGTTGTAGTTAAGTTCCAGCGTTCTTAGGTTGGAGAGACTGCCCAACTCCGTCGGTATCTCTCCAGTCAACCGGTTGGCCATAAGAGCCAAAATCTCCAAGTTGGTGAGGTTGCCCAACTCTGCCGGTATCTCCCCAGTCAACTGGTTGAACCTGAGGTTTAGAACCTCCAACTTCGAGAGGTTGCCCAGCTCCTTTGGTATCCCTCCACTTAACCCCCCAATAGGTGGACTGTTACCGAGTTGAAGAGTCTCCAGGTCGGAGAGGTTGCCTAGCTCCCTGGGTATCTCCCCTGTTAGCTGGTTGTTGCCGAGTTCCAGCCTTTTCAGGTTGGAGAGGCTCCCGAGTCCCTTTGGTAACTCCCCGGCCAATCCGTTCGAATCGAGTAAAAGTCTTGTGACCCGTCCGCTCACATCATTTGTCACTCCATACCACTCCCTGATTGGCCGTTCGGTCAGCCAGTTGGTGTTGTTCGTCCAGTTCTCCCCGTCCAGGGCGTCGTATAGCTCCACCAGCGCCTCCCGGTCCTCCAACGAGTCCTGCGGTGCGCAGCTGCTGCCGCGTACTTCGGCAATGCCGCGCAACCATGCTTGGAAAGTCTCGTCTATTGGGGCGCACAGACCCGGGTTATTGTGGAAGTGGAAGGACTCCAGCCCTGATATTCCCGTTAGACTTTGCGGAAGCGCTCCGGTCAAGTCGTTGTCACTGATGTACAGCAGTTCCAAGCGAGAGAGGTTGCCCAGTTCCGCCGGTATCTCCCCGTTCAACTGGTTGGAACCAAGGTCCAGATCCGTAACCCTGCCGTCCTCGTCTGTGGTCACACGTAGCCATTTGTCAAGAGCGCCGTCGCCAAGCCAACCGTCGTCTATCTTCCAGTCCGCCCCGCCCGTGGCCTCGTAGAGGGCCGTCAGCGCCGTTCGCTCAGGGTCAGGTGAACCCGTCGGCGCGGTCTCGGTCGGGATCGGTGTGGAGGTCGCCGGCGCTGACATGGCGCGGGTAGAGGCTTCCGCTGTGGGCGTCGCCGGTTCTCTTGTGGGCGAGACGGACGACGAATCGCTGCCGGTGCTACAGGCTGTGAGGAAGAGTAGAAAAATCAGAGCGAGTGCGCCAAATACTCGGGGATGTCGTTCACTCGGCTGTGGATTACGCATACTCTCCTTACTTCCTTTCTTTGAAATCTCAACACTTGCAAGGTTCACACCGTGACAATATCACAAAGCGGTAAGGGTAGGGAAATGTGTGGTTGCAGTCTCCTAATGGATTAAGACGACTTCACGGACGCCTTCCTATTGAGGTGTCACCTGTGCGGGAGTATTCTATCCGGTGCCCACTCACACCACCGACTCGCAGGAGAGACCGCAGTGACCAGCCCCGATATACAAAAGTATTTGTTCGACCTGCACGGATACCTCGTCATCGAGGACGTGCTGACCGCCGACGAGGTGGCCGAGCTGAACCGCCTCATCGACGAGAGCGGTCACACCTCCATGGAGGAAGTTTCCGGCACGCTGCCCGGAGGCGGCGCGGGCGAGGAGGGAGCGGGATTCCTGGAATGGGGCCAGGCCTTCACGAAGGTGCTCGACCATCCAAAGGTCATGCCCGTGCTGAGAATGATTATGGGAGACGGGTTCCGCATCGACCACTTCTGGGGCGCGTGGGCCAATGCCGGAGCGAAGGCGCTCCACATGCACGGCGGCGTCGTGCCATTCGTTCAGACCGACTACTACTACGTGCGAGACGGCAACATACGCAGCGGGCTGACCAACATGGCATGGAATCTCACCGACTCAGGCGGCGAATTGGGAGGCTTCATGGCCTTGCCCGGCAGCCACAAGTCCAACTTCCAAGTACCCGAAGAGATCAAGGAGGCCACGGAGGGCTACGGCATCGACGTGCCCGAAGTGAAGGCCGGTTCCGTCTCCATCTTCACCGAGGCGCTCCTGCACGGAACCGCCCCGTGGCGCGGCAGTCACCAGCGACGCACCCTCTTCTTCAGCATGGGACCGTCGCACCAGGCCTACTCATGGCACCAGGCCGTGCCCCCAACGACCGTCAAGCTGACCGAACGCCAAAAGCTGCTCTTCAGCCGACCCTCAGCCCCGCACTCCTTCGGCCGCCCGACCCTCTTCGAACCGGAGTTAGAGCCGGGAAGCTAGCCGCAGGAGACACCGGTCACACTCGCACCTGCCGCGCCTCCGCCGCCCAGTCGGGTCCGGCGAAGAGGCTGCTCACCGACTCGCCTCCATGGATCCGGCGCATGGCTTCGCCGAGCAACGGGGCCACGGACAGGACGCTCAGGTTGGGAATGTTACTGTCCCGGTAGGACGAGACAGTATCGGTCGTAACGAACTCGATCACGTCGGGTCGCGCTCGGAACCGCTCAGGGGCCGCACCGGTAAACAGGCCGTGCGTACAGACGACGGACTTCCGCTCCACTTTCCGCTCGCTCAGTCTGTCCAGAAGCGTGATGATGCTCCCGCCCGTCGCGATCTCATCGTCGAGGATGATCGTATCCTTGCCGTCGACGTCCCCGACTATCGTGTCGATGATGACCTCGGTATCGCTGATGCGCTGCTTGTTGCCCGCCGCGACAGGCACGCCGAGGAGCCGTCCGAAGTAGGCGGCGTCCTTCGCCCTGCCGAAGTCGGGAGAGACCACAACAGTGTTGGACAGATCACGCTTCCGGAAGTGGCCCGCCAGGATGTCGAGCGCGTTCAGGTGGTCGACCGGTACGCTGAAGAACCCGTGTACCTGAGGCGCGTGGAGCGTCATCGTGAGCACGCGGTCTGCGCCCGCCGTAACGAGCAGATCGGCTACGAGCCGACCCCCTATCGAGATTCTCGGCGCGTCCTTCTGGTCCGAACGCGCATACCCGAAATAGGGAACGACAGCGGTGACCCTGGAGGCCGATGCGCCCCGGGCCGCGTCCAGCATCTGGAGAAGCTCCATGAGGTGGTCGTGCACCGGCGGGACGAGAGGCTGAACGATGAATACGTCCCGCTTGCGGCAGTTCTCGTTGAGTTGGATCTGGAGACACCCGTTGCTGAACCGATTGATCGTCGTTGGACTAAGCGGCACGCCCAAGTATGAGCATACGCTCTCGGCCAGATCACGATGCGCGCTGCCGCTGAAGACGACGATCTTGTCCACCGTAGTGGGGCCTCCCTGCATAAAAAGTATAGGGTATTGCGTATTGACTCTGTCCCTACTCTCCTCGCCATTCCAGCAAGGCGTCCTTTAACCTCTCAAACAAAGGCTGAATATCGCTCTCCTTGCGGTTAGCTTCCAGCCGAGCAACAACTCGGCAGACGTCCGGGGGTTCCCTATCCAGAGATTCCGCCAGACCTCGGAGTTTGGTCTTGGCGATCTGCGAAGGCGAGTCTGAAGCCGAGTCATATACGGCGTTAAACTGATTCACTCGCTGAGAAAGATCGCCTCGACTGATACCCAATTCTCTTGCCGCCTCTCCCGAGTCCTCTTGCAACACCTTCCACACCCAGACTTCAGGTGCGGCGGCTCCAGGTAGGAAAACTACTGGAACCTCGCTCTTGGCCTGCTTCTGTATCTTCTGCTCTATATCCTCGCCGCGCTTGTCGCCATCGAGAACGAATACGAAGTTCTGAATCTGGCCAAATTTCCTGAAGGTCGTTGCGTGCGTGGGAAATTCATTGGCGCCTGTGTCGCGTCCGATGCGAACCGATTCCCTCCTAAATTCCTGCTGAGGCAATAAGACATCAAAGGCACCGTTGAGGATGCCTTCGGCGGAGGAGTCTTCACAGAGAAGGTTAAGCGCATCGTTGGAGCGCCCATAGAGCGCGTCTTGAACTATGTCCCGATAAGGAGGGCGCACGATAACCCTCCCACTGTCGTCTCGGTCAAGAAAAATACGACCGTTTAGGGGTACGGAGTCAAGAACTACAGGGCTGTGGGAGGTCACGATGACCTGAAGATCGTTGCGCAGGGCAAGCTGCTGTAACTGTAGCATCAGTAGCTGTTGTACCCAGGGGTGCAGTCCTGCTTCCACTTCGTCAATCAGAACCAAAGCGCCCTCGAGCTGGGCGATCTCTTGCGACAGCCTGAGGATAGCCCGTTCACCCGCAGCCATGTGCAGTTCAGAGTATGCAGCTCCACTTTCCTGAGCCGCGAAGAGCAGATTCTTGCTACCGCTCGACAGCTTCAAGACCTCAGAATACCTGAAGGGCAGCATCTGCTGAGCAAACTCGAGCTGCGATGCGGTCAAGCGTGTTTCTTCGGGCGCGGAACTCAACCGCGACATGCTCAGAACACCCCGCACCTCGGACGGATTGCTGAGATTACTTAAGGTCCGAAGGTATAGTTGCCGTTCCGGTTGGCTGGCTCCCTTACGGCCACGGAAGCTGCGATTCCAGCCCTTAGCGCGTCGCAACCGCATGGGAAGCCTGCCATCCGGCGTCGAGTAATCGAAGTCAATCACCACTTCAGGCTTCCCGTCTTCCCACCCCCCCACCTTTGGGCGATAATCGGGGAAGAGCGTAGATGGAACGTAATCTTTAGCTCCAGCTCCGGGCACTCTGTAGGCGCAAGCCGCGGCGAATAGCACCGTTGACTTGCCACTGGCGTTGCCACCGGCTATGACGCTCACCGGATAGTCAAAGACTACTCTGAGGTCATCAATACCGCGAATCCCTTTGAGGCGGACTTCTGTCAAGAAGTGAGGCAAATGCAGTTTCTTACCCTGTAATTGCTCCCAAAGGTCTTTGAAGCGCCTTTCGATCATGAATAACCTTCCTTATCGTCAGCCTCTTCAAGGATGCTGTTCAGTTTACCATGTTGCCAAGATCGCCCCCTTATCCCACCTCCAACACACTCTCCGGGGAGACCGTCGCGTACGCCATGCGGGTAATCAGCCCAACGGCCTCCATCCCCTTGACCTGGTCCTCAGCCCTGTCGGAAGTGGAGAGGCCCGCAACGAACATGGGGCCCGTGGGAAGATAGACGATGCCCGTGTCGGCCTTTATGCGGCCGCTTCCGCCCGTCTTTCGCGCCGTCTCGATCTCCGGCTTCAGGTACTGGCGAATACGGTTGTCACCCTTAACAACCTTCATCATCTCGACCATCTGCGCCGAGGCGTCCGCGCTAATCATCTCGCCCGCGTATATCTTCTCCATGATGTCCACGAGGTCGTTGGCCGAAGCGACGTTGTTCCGCAGATCGCTGGCGAACGGAAGGTCCTTGTCGCCGGGGCCGTCGTTAAGCTCGCCGGAGCGAATGGCGGCGTCAAGCTCCCGCGACGGCCTTTCGACAACCCCCTTCATCAGATAGTGCCACACGCCGAGAGGCATGTTCGCGCGGGTATTGTGATACCCCATCCCGTCCAGCGTCGCGTTGATCGACTCCGGCGTCACCAGATGAACGATCATGTCCGTGGCCATGTTGTCGCTCACCCCCATCATCAGACGACAGTAGTCGCGCAGGGTCAGTTCCGGGTAGTCGCGCATGATGCTCAACGTCCCCGTGCCGTGACTGGAGATGTCCTTGCGCATCCGGTACCGGTCGTCGAGCGAGATCTCGCCCGCGTGCGCCTGCCGGAACAGCTCGATCATGATCGACACCTTGACGACCGACGCGGTCGGCAGCGGCTCGTCGGCGTTGTACTCGTACCGCAAGCCCGTGTTGAGGTCCTTGATGCACACGCCGATGCGCCCCGGAAAGGGTCTTGCGACGGCGTCCATCTCTTCGGCGGGAAACGACTTCATCGGAAACCCCCGTCCAGCGAACTTGCGGGTAGTCTAGGTAGCTACGGAATGCCTGTCAAACCGGGTAGACATTTCTCGAAAGGCGCTTGTGCGTAGGGCACGGATTCCCCTACTCTTACGGCTACTGTGCAGCAAGGAGAGGACAGTGACCATCACCGTGCCCGGCTGGGTAACTTATCCCGATGACGACTGGCAACAGATCACCCCGGAGGAAGCGGGTCTCGACCCCGACGGGTTCGCGCAGTGGGTGGCAGGACTCGACGTGAGAGGAGCGAGCTTCGGCGGGGAGGACCACTCCGGCGAAAAGTACGGGGCGGTCCTTACGCGCGGGGGATACCTCGTCCATTTGTGGGGAGACAGACACTACGCTCACCACACGGCGTCGGTCGGTAAGGCCCTGACGTGGGCGGTGCTAGGATTCGCCGTGATGGACGGCATCATCGACCCCGACGAGCCGATCAACAAATACTGGACGGGACAGGGCGAACTCTCACACCCTCACAAGTATCTGACCGAGGGGCATCACAAGACGCTTACGTGGCGGCATCTCGTCGGCAAGCGGACGGAGAGTCTCCACTGGGGCGGTTTTCCCATGGAGATCGGGAACCGCTGGGCGGAAAAGCGCACAGGACTTGAGGAGCGCGACGCCGTTCCCGGAGTGGCCGAATGGGCCAACTGGACGGGTGATCCCTACTACGACTGCTACTCGCACGCCGAGCCCGGTACGAAGGGGCTGTACAGCAGCGCGGGGTTCTGGCGACTGGGGCAGGCGCTGACCCACGTCTGGGGTCGCGACATCAAGGACGTGATACAGGAGCGTCTCTTCGACCGCATCGGCATCGAGGCGGAACGTTGGGACTGGTTCGCCGGAGGCTGGGTCAAGGGCCAAAAATACTTCTACCCCACGATCCCCGACTCCTACACCTACCTTGACCCGCCCTATGAGATCGCGGGCAACGTCGTGCGGAGCGGGCCCGGCTGGGTTGTGTGGAGCGCCTCGGACATGGCGCGGTTCGGACACCTCAACGCCACGCGCGGGCTGTGGAAGGGTGAGCAGATTATCGATCCCGACTGGCTCAGGCCCCACAGCGGAGGCAACAAGAGCGGCGCAAGCGGCGAGAGCAGGTACTTCACCGCGCTCGGCGTGGTGACCACGGAAGGGCTGCCCGAGTTCAGGCACGCCATCGAGACGCGGAGCATCCTCCCGGAGAGCCTGTTCGCCGGCCCCGTCAGTCGGAGACCCTGACCATCGCCGATTCCGCGCGCCCGGTCGTGACCATGATATAGCCGCTGAGTTCGCGGTCGATCTCCCGGCTGCCCGTGTCGGCCATGAGCGGCCTTCGACCCAGCGAGCTGAGCTTGCGGCGAGTCGCCACGACGATGATGTTGTCCTTGCCCACCCGCCGGATGACATCGGCCCCGATCTGTTGGTTCCCACGTCCGAAGATGTGCCCTTGCCCACCTATCGCCGTCACGACGATCTTGGCAGGACGACCGCCGTCCAACAGCTTTAGTAACTGTCCTTCTGTCACATCGGACGCGACGATCTTCCCGTCCAAAACCACGTCCACGCCAAGCAGAGTCTTCGATATACCCAGAACATCCGCGATGCCTTTCGTCGTGGTGCCGGGCCCGAGGATGTAGAGGGTGTTTCCCTGCATGGAGTCAACGACCTCCCCGGCAAGGGAAAAAATATCCTCTCCCTCGTCGGCGTGGCTCGGCGACTTCGTGACCTGCACGTGCGACGTGTCGTCCGGGACGCGCAGGTACCCGTACAGTCGCGCTTGGACATCGCCCTGTCGGAATGCCTCCTCGTCGATGTCCATGACCTCTGCCAGCCTCGTGTGAGGTGCCTCGCCCGCCAGAAATTGCGCCGCCGCGCGTCCCGCCGCGAGGGGCGTCGTCGCGTACACGCCGGAGTACATCTTCACCCCCGCGGGAATGCCCAGCGCCATGACACCGTCCCCCACCGCGCCGCACAGATCGCGCGCCGTGCCGTCCCCGCCCGCGAAGAGAATCAGGTCTACCTCGCGCTCCGCCATCTCCTGTGCAGCGCGTCGTGTATCTTCGGATGAGGTGTCCCCGGCATTGACCGATCCAACGACCCCAGGAAACAGCCCAGCCTGACGCGCCTCTTCCTCGCCCATCATCCCAGGATACGTGAGCACTTCAAGACCATCCAGACGGCCAAGCTCTCGCAGGGCCTCGACCGCTCTCGGCGCTGCGCGGGGAACGGCCCCCATCTCCAACGCCTTCCGGTAAGTGGAGGCTCCGTCCGTGCCCTTCAGCCCGACCGCTCCGCCGAGACCGGCTATGGGGTTCACGATGAGTCCAAGCTTCTTCACGGTCGTTCTTCCCGTCTCTCCCATTGGTATAAGGTACAATCCCGAACCATGCAATTGCTGACGCGCGCTGCTGGGCCGTTGCTCGACCTGATCTTCCCTCGCACCTGTGCGGGATGTGGACGGGAGGGAGGGTATCTCTGCGACGAGTGCGAGGCCGCGATTCCCCGGCTTGAGCCGCCGCTCTGCCGGCTGTGCTCCACGCCGAGCCGCTCGCGTCTCTGCGCGTGGTGCAAGACTGCGAATCAGCCCTTCAATGGTATCACGGCGCCGTACCGGTGGACGGGTGTCGTGCAGGAGCTGGTGTACGCGCTCAAGTACCGGAACGTGCGCGCCTCAGCGCCCCGGCTCGCCGAGCTTATGTCGGCGCACCTCATGGATAGCTCGATCACCGCCGACGTGATCGCGCCCGTTCCCCTGCACCCCAGCCGGGAGCGGGAACGAGGCTACAACCAGTCGGAGCTACTCGCCCACGGCATCTCGAAGTCCACCGGCATACCTATGGCAGACGGAGTCCTGGCGCGTATCCGCAACACCCCGCCGCAGGTCTCCATGGCAACGCCGGAGGAGAGACGGCGAAACGTCGTCGGGGCGTTCGAGTGCGTCGAGGACGTGGCGGGCAAGCGCGTGCTGCTGGTCGACGACGTTGTCACGACGGGCGCCACGGTCGCCGAGTGTGCGGCGCAATTGCGGCACGCGGGCGCGGCCTCCGTATGGGTGCTGTCTTTCGGCCGGTAGAAGCGTTACGTACGACGCAATAGCCCCTCAAAATCGGCTATAATCGCACCCGTATGCTGAACCCGCTGCTGCGCCGCCCCCCTTCGAGCGATGGCGGTGTGTTTCACGGGTGGCGTTACGCGGCCATTGCCGCCACCATGAATTTCCTGGCCGCCGGGCTGTATGGGCGGGGCTTCTCCGTCTACTTCCTTCCTCTCGCCCGCGACCTCGGCCTCAGCTACACCACCACCTCGCTCATCTTCGGCTTCGCCACCCTTGAAGGCGGAGTGCAGGCGCCCATAGCGGGCTATCTCATCGACAAGTACGGCCCGAGGGTTATGACCCTGATCGGGGCGACTCTCGCCGGCATCGGCTTCCTGCTCCTCCCGCTGGCCAGCGACCTGCTGAGCTTCGTCCTGATCTACGTGGGCGTGATCGCGCTGGGCATCAACGCCGGATTCCACAACTCCGCCGGGGCCATCGTCAACGCGTGGTTCGTGCGAAGGCGGGGGTTGGCCTTCGGCATCATCTCCGTGGGAATCGCGCTGGGCGGAGGGGTGATGACCCCCATCGTGGCCGCCGTCGTGCTGGAGTGGGGCTGGCGCTGGGCCGTGACCCTGTCGGGTCTGATGATCCTGCTCGTGGGCGTACCCCTCTCGCTCTTCATCCGCAACAAGCCGGAGGACGTCGGCCAGCACCCCGACGGAGAGCCGCCGCCCCGGCGAATTGGGCGTTCGACCGACACCCTCTCGTATAGGGACTTCACGTTCCGGCAGGGGACGCGAACGGTGTCGTACTGGCTGCTCGCCATCGGAATCACGCTCAGGATATCTGCCCAGGCGGGCATCCTCGTCCACGTCGTTCCCATGCTCGTGTGGAAGGGGCTGGACGAGGCCATGGGCGGCATCGCCATCGCCGTGATTTCGTTCTCCGCAGTCGGCACGAGACTCTTCATGGGCTGGCTCGGAGACAAGCTGCCCAAGCGCCTGCTCGTCGTGTTCGGGATGATCGTCGGCGCGGCGGGAGCGCTGTTCTTCCTGATGGCCCCCGGCAAGATCTGGGTCGTCATCATCTTCGCGCTGATGTTCTCGATCACGGACGGAGCGGCCGGCCTCACGTGGGCGATGATCGGCGACTTCTTCGGGCGCAGCGCATACGCGACGCTGCGCGGCCTGATAACGTTCTGCGTGAGCCTCGGTTCGATGGCGACCCCGGTCATCGTCGGAAGGATTCGCGACGTGACCGACGGATACTACTGGGCGCTCATCCCGCTGATCGGCGTCTACCTGAGCGCAGCGCTTGTGTTTGTGGTTATTCGGACGCCGAGGAAGTCACCCTCACCCTAGCCCTCTCCCAGAACGGGAGAGGGGATAGAGCCGTAGGGAGAGGGTTAGGCTCGTGGGACGATTCTTCGACCCTTCGACAGGCTCAGGGCGAACGTGCTTTCAAGCAACGGGGATTCACCGCAGAGGGCGGGAAGTATTCAAAAAATGTTGCATGGTGTTGCATTTTGTTGCATTTCTGCTCGTTATTGTCAAGTTGCCCCTTCGGACAATGTCGGACATTTCAACATTCGCACTCAATTGAGTGCGGTGCATTCAGGTCGTATGTATTCATTGTGGCACGAATGTTCGGTTGAGTCAAGTGGGGATGGAGGTGTGAGAGTTGACAAGGAGGCGACGTTCTCATAGTCTCTGGCCCGGATTTGCCTCACGCCGTTTGACTGAGGGAGGCTCTTAAGAAGTGGCCCTATCGGACGTTATCAAGAAGATCGAGGACTCGCCCCGCTCGACCAAAGTCGCCGTGCTTGCCGTCGGGGTTGCCATAGCCGCCAGCGCCGTAGCCGTCTTCACCGTCCTCAACCAAGCCGATTCCAGCCCCGAACCCGCCTCCGTCGCCAAGGCCGTCGACGAAAGCCCTAACACTCAAACCGGCCCGGCGCCTGCCGCTCCGCAGCCCGCGCCAACTGCTGTTCCTACAAATACGCCTGCTCCCCTTCCCACAAGCACGCCAGAGCCGGTCCCGACCGTTGCCCCTCGTCCTACGGCGATTCCCACGCCTGCTGCCACGCCCACTCCTGACGCTAGTGATTACTATGTTCTTCTTCATCAAGGCGCTGAAGATGGCGATATGGGAACTGTATCTTTTTATGCTAACTATCCCTTCGGAAAGTTCAGAGGTGCTGTGAATGTTTTTAATAACAAGGCTTTTTATTTAGAGTATTTAAGGAAAGAAGGAGTTATAACTTCTGAACAGAAAAATGCTTATTTCAATGGCAAGGGTCTTGAAGTTCCTCTTGTTCCTATTAGTAATGCGACTTACAAACTGTTCCAGACTCAACGCCGTAATGCAAGAATGCTAGGTTTAGACGAACTTACTGAAACACGTTTACTCCATTATGCTGATAAGTCTTTGGATTACAGTGAAAGTGTTTCTAAGGTTGAGGCTGTGTTAGCGGGCAGTGACGGCGGGAGCATCACGATCAGTGACGGCAAGATAAGCGTTTCCACGGTTGATGACGATGGCAATACGACCACCGTTCAGGTTGAGGGCATAGGCGCAAAGGAGCTTTTGGAATACTGGCTGAGTCAGAGCAAAATAACCGTGCAGCAGGTGAATCAGTATGGCCAGACAGGCCAGGTGCAGATAAGCCTTAAGGACGGCGTGGACCTTTTCAATTTCGCGCAGTCGTCGGGGGCGGGGGCGAGCTTCGGGATAGACAAGGAGACGCAGGACAAGATAGTCAATGAGGTTTTGCCGCTGTTCAAGTTCGGGGATTGAGGCCCGGGGATTCACCGCAGAGAGCGCGGAGTTACGTTTAGATGTCACGATTCGATACCGACAACTTTGACGTGGACGTGATCGCGCGGAGCCGCGAGGTGCCGGTGCTGGTGGACTTCTGGGCGGCGTGGTGCGGGCCGTGCCGGGTCATCGGCCCCGTGTTGGAGCGCCTGGCCGATCAGAACGGCGACGACTGGGAGCTTCGCAAGCTTGACACCGAGAGGCATCCCGCCATCGCCCGCCAGTACCGGATCACGAGCATACCGGCCGTCAAGCTCTTCGTGGACGGCGAAGTGAAGGAAGAGTTCGTCGGAGCGCTGCCGGAGCAGGTGATCGTGGACTGGCTCAGGAAGGCGCTGCCGAGCAAGTTCCGCGAACAACTCAAGCGGGCCGAGGCGCTGGTGGCCGAAAGGAACTTGGGCGAGGCGCACTATCTCCTCTCGGAGGTCTTGGAAAACGACCCCGGCGACCAGCAAGGCATCGTCCTCATGGCGCGCGTGGAACTGTACTCCGACCCCGTCAAGGCGGCTGAAACGGCTGACCGCATCCCGCTCGGATCGGATTACTTCCAGGCCGCCGACGCGATTAAGGCCCTCTCGCGCATCTTCCGTCACGTGGAGACGCCGGACGTCCTCGACGATGCGCCGGTCAAGGCCGATTACCTCGAAGCCGTACGCCTGCTCAGGGAGGGCAAGAACGAGGCGGCGTTAGATGGGTTCATCGACATAATCCGCCGCAACCGGTACTACGACGACGATGGGGCGCGAAAGGCCGTCATTGCCGTCTTCAATCTCCTCGGCCAGGACCACGAGACGACCAGGGCCTACCGCAACCCCTTCGCCAACGCGCTGTACTAAAGTCCGCCTACTCGTACGTCACCCAGAATTCGACGTTGTTGACGACGATGGGAACCCCGATGCGCGGGTCGCGCCTTATCAGAACGATCTTGACTTCATGCGGCCCCATTCCGCACTGAGCAGGGCTGAGGTCCCACACGAGCCAGCTGTTCTCGTGTACCGACTCCGGAACGTTCGGGTCCTCGGCGTTGACGTTTCGGACGGACGGCGCTCCCAAGACCGTTCCGTCCAATGTGACCTCCACCTCGTCCCCGGTCGGCGAGAAGTGCTCCAGCTCGATCAGTAGCTGGACCGACCCACCCTCTGCCCCGGCATCGTCATAGACGGGAACGTGCACGGTCGGCCCGTCGTGCGTCAGCGTGCGGTAGAGGGTCACGGGCACCTCGCCGTAGAGCCTATCGTCACGCTCAGCGTCCTCGCGGAGCGGGTTGTTGGCGATGCTCCTCTGGATAGCAGTGTAGGCCTTGTTCTTTCGTCGCAGCGTCTCGGGCGAGCCGATTGACGTGAGCGTCTCGCGGCGGGTGGTGGCGTTCGCGTGCCAGTTGAAGGCGTACATTCCGTGCGCTCCGCGCGCGAAATGGCCCTGTGACATCGCGGCGAACCACCAATTGCGCCACTCCGAGTGGGGAATGAGACGGTCTGCCGCCTGCCTGCTGTCGAAGTCGTACCCCGGGTACACCAGGATGTTCGTGCCCTCGACGAGCTTGAGGAACTCCTCCGTTTCGAAGCACGGATCGGTGCCGGAGTTGCCGCCGCCGATGATGATGTCGCACAGCCCTTCCTTCACCCACGCCTCGACGTCGTAGCCTATGTTCCTGCACGCCTCCAACGTAGCGCCGACCCTCACGGCCACAGGGAACGGCCTCCCGCGCTCCTCGGCGAGGGTGTCGGTCATCCGGCGAATCGCCCGCTGCAGATCGGTCAGGGCGTAGCGCAGTCGGTACTCGTGCTTGCCCGGCAGGTGGAAGGCATGGCGCTGCCAGTCGAGCTCGACGCCGTCCCAGTCCGCCAGGCGGCAGGATTGCTCGATCAGGTCGAGCTTGTGCTCCCTGACTTCCGGGATCGCCATGTTCCACGAGGTCGTACACCAGTTCGGCGCGTCGTCTCCGAGGCACCATTCGGGGTGATGTCGGCGCATATCGGTCAGGCCCTGGGAGTTGGCAGTCTGCATCGCCTCCAGGCTGTCGATGTCCCAGAAGTGGTTGTCGTTCATCCGAATCGAGTTCCACACGTCGATGCCGTGCTCGCGTCCCCGGTCGACCATCGCGGCGTAGGGGTCTTCGCCGCGTTCCAGCATGGCCCGGAGGTTCTCGGTATCGCGCATCGAGCGAACGGTGCCGTACACCCTGTCCACGGTATCGCCGACCACGGGGATGTTCTCCGAGAGCCACGTCGCCTCGTGCGTGCCCATGCACCAGAAGAGGGCGTCCACCTGCGTGTCCGCGAGCGGGGCGTACACCTTCTCCAAGAACTGCTCCATCGTCTGGGGATACTCGGAGTAGAAGTGCGGCGCGCCATCCCAGTTGTAGATGATGCGATAGGCCGGGGCTGCCGGACGATTTGTGGCGTTTTCGGAGGCTGGACTCATCAGAACTCACTTCCTTTCGTGGCGTGTGTGATGTGCAGTTCGACGTTCTCGACTACTAGGGGAACACCGATGCGAGGGTCTTGGTGGTCGAGCACGATCCGCACTTCGTGGACGCCTCGCCCGACCTGCACGGGATCGAGCTTCCAGACCAGCCAGGCGTCCTCTGAGAGGTGGCCCTCTCCGCTTGTCCGGTGCAGAGCCGGCTCGCCGAGAAGCTCGCCGTCGAGTGTGACCGACACGTTGTCGTTTGGCGAGTAGTGGTCGAGATTGATCTGAAGCTCGATGCCCGTGTCCTCGGAAACGTCGTCGTGGACGCGGACGTGGAAGGTCGGGCCGTCTCCCGTCAGGGTACGGTACAGAGGAACGGGAACCTCCCCAAGCAGGCGGTCGTCACGCTCGGCCCCGTACCGTATCTCCGATCGGTCGCGGATGTGTCTCTTGACCGGCGTGTAGATCGTATCGACGCCCGTGAGCGTGTCGGGCGAGCCGATGGTGGTCAGCAGGCCGTTCAACGCCGCCGCGTAGTTGTGCCAGTTGAACACGTGGACGCCGGACGCTCCGCGGTCGTAGTAGGACTTCGCCAGACCCCGCACCCATGCCTCGCGCCATCGGGACTGCTCGACAAGATGGTTTCGTCCGAACTCGCCGTGGCTGTCGAATCCGGGGTAGAGTTTGATATTCGTACCCTCCATCATCTCGACGTATCGCTCCACCTCCACGCCGGGATCGTTGCCGGAGTTCGAGTTCGTCGCCAGGATGTCGGTCAGTCCCTCGTCGATCCACGTCCCGGCGTCGTACCCGATGCGCCGGTTGGTCTCCTCGGACGCGCCGACCCGCGTGAGGATGTAGAAGGGGCGGCCCCGCTCACGCGCGATGTCGTCCGCGAGCCGGCGGATGGCGCGCTGGAGGTCGGTCAGCGCATACCGCAGACGGTAGGCGTCCTGTCCCGGAAGGTGGAAGGCGTGGCGCTGCCAGTCGATCTCCACGCCGTCCCAGTCGGCCAGCATGCACGCCTCACGGATGCGGAGCAGCGCGTACTCCCGCACCTCGGGAATCGCCATGTTCCACGACGTTGCCGCCCATCGCGGCGCGTTGCCGATGCCGAGCACCCACTCAGGATGGTCCTTGCGGAACTGCGTAAGCTCCGGTCGAACGGTCTTCGCCATCTCCTCCGGCGCGAGCGGGAACGCCTTTCGGGCGGAGTCCGACCAGAAGTGGTTGTCGTTCATGCGAATGGCGACGTACACGTCCATCCCCAGATCGTGTCCGCGCCGCACGATGTCTCCGTACAGGTCTTCGCCGCGCTCGAACATCGCGCGCACGCTCTCCGCCCTGCGGAACTCCTTGACGGAGCCGTACGGCCGGTCTCGCGGATCGAAGATCGACTCCAGGTTATCGGACGGCCACCTGGCCTGCTCCGCGCCGACGCACCACATAAGCGCGCCGACCTGCGTACCCTGCAACGGGCCGTATATCTTGTCCAGCAGGTGGTCGATCCGCTGGGGATACTCGGACTTGCCGTGAAACGTGCCGTCATGATTGAACATGATGCCGTAGTCGGGCGGCGCCGGTCGGTCGTGGCTCTGCATAGCGCCCCACAGGATAGCAGATTCGCGGGACACATCCGGGTTCGTCCCGGATTGGTAGGGGCGATTCGCGAATCACCCGGTAGGTTTGTTCAACGTTGGCCGGCGAGGGTTGCGATTGCCACCATGGCGCGTTCCTGTGGGGTTGCGGCGTTGAAGTCGATGATGGCCTGTTCAGCGCTGTCGATCCAGATAATGACCTGGTTCTGGGCAAAGTTCATGACGGGGTTGTAGTCGGCGTTTTCGCGCGCCTTCTTGATAATACCGATCACGATGGCGAAATTCTGCACCTGCGGACTGAATAGATGGGGCCAGCCGTGGAGCGGGTTCTCGGCGCGGTAGTGCTGAAGCGCCCGGTAGGTCGCAACCCAATCGGATTCGTTATCCGGTGTCCTACCGCCCACGATAAGGTCGGCGTTGCTGGTTGTCAGCGCGTGGAACATCGCGTAGTAGGCGGTGCTGACGGCGCGTCGCAACGCCTCTTGGGAGGGCTGTCCGCCCGCGAGAAGACGGCTTGCCCTGATGAGTTCCGTCCAATCCATCATTCACCCAGCCATGAGCCAGGCCTTACCCATCTCATCGACATCGCTCTGTGGAATATAGGAAATCGACGGGAGGGCGCGAATGCCGGCGTCGAGCAGGGTGCGGTAAAGGAAGCTGCCGTAGGAGTTGAGCATGCCGATGTCCAAGCTGTCGGGCATGCCGTCGTAAATTATCCAGACGTCGACGAAAGCGACGCCATCAAAGTCCTCGGTGGCTTTGGTCCAAACATCCCGGTAGGGTAAGCGTCCTTGGTGATGTATGTCCAAAGTTTCGAGGATGATGTGTTTGGCCTGATCCGCCTGATCCGCCGTGATGGTCATGCTTGCTGCGCCTCTCTGCTGCGCGCCACCTATCGCGCCACAATTATACACGCGGACGTGACCGTGAACAACGATGTAGGGGTGATTCGCGAATCGCCGGGTTGCTGCCGTCGGTAATGTCCGCCTACGGCTCGATGCGCTCGACGCTATAGACGAGCACGTTGGCATCGACGTAGACCAAGCCGGAAGGCGGCAGCCTTCGACCCTTCGACAGGCTCAGGGTGAACGGAAGGGTTTTTAGACACCCTCTAAAGTACGCCGTCTGTGGTATAGTTGCCGCACCGCGCCGTAGATCGGAGGCAGGACGATGAGTCAAGGATTCGCTCCGTGGCGGAGCTTCATGGAGCTTTCGCCGAACCATCGCAAGCGGATGGTTCTCGTCGTCGCGAGCATAGTCTTCGTCTTCCTGCTCTTGTACGTCGCGCGCGGCGCCCTGTTCCCCTTCATCATCGGCGGCGTCTTCGCATATGTCCTGTTCCCGGCCGTCAAAGGCTTGGAGCGGCTTATGCCGTGGCGAAACAGGCACCCGGACGTGGCGAGAGTCGCCGCCATCTCCGTGATCTACATCATCGCCCTGGCCATTCTCATCGGCCTTCTCGCCGTCACCATCCCACCGGTAGTTCGACAGTCTACTTCCTTGATCGAGGATCTTCCCACGATCTACACCGAGGCAAGGGCGGCCGTTGAAGAGCTGGTCGAGAGATTCGCCGATGACATTCCCCAGGACGTGCGGGACAAGGCCGAAGAGATCCTGGCCGGCCTCGGAGACACGCTTCTCTCCGTCGCCCAGACGGCCCTCACGAAGACGCTGCAGACGGTCGCCAACACCTTCAGCTTCATCATCGGCCTTGCCATAGTCCCCGTGCTGCTCTTCTACCTGCTAAAAGACGGCGAACGGCTCGTGGCCTCGTCGCTAAGCGTCTTCCCGAAGAACGCTAGGGTACACGCCGGAGAAGTCGTCCGCATCGTGAACGAGTCGCTGGGAGCGTACATCCGCGCTCAGCTGCTCTTGATGCTGTTCGTGGGCGTGATCGTCTTCGTCGGACTCTTGCTCCTTGACATCGACTTCGCCGTCCTTCTGGGGCTGGTAGCCGGAATCACGGAGGCGATCCCCGTCGTAGGCCCAATTATCGGCGCGGTGCCGGGCATCGTCGTCACTCTCGCCACCGACCCGCAGAAGATCGTGTGGGTCTTGGCGCTCTACCTCGCCTCTCAACTCCTCGAAAACTCGCTGCTCGTCCCCCGCATCCAGGGCAATGCCGTCCACATGCACCCCGTCGTAATCATGGGGCTTTTGATCGTTGCCAGCGAGACCTTCGGGGTCATCGGGGTGGTGGCCGCCGTTCCGGTAGCGAGCGTTGCGCGAGAGGTATTCAAGTACTTCTACAACGTGTGGAGCGACAACCCGCCAACCGTGCCTCTCGAAGAGGCCGTTGAGGAAGCCGACACCCCGGAAGCACAATCGGACTCGTGACTCCGCCGTGAGGATGCCGACGTGACCCGTCCCAATGTCCTGCTGATATGCGCCGACCACTGGTTCGGAGACCTCATTGGGGCGCTCGGACATCCCACGATCCTCACGCCGACGCTCGATAACATCATCGGGAACGGCATAGCCTACACGAACGCCTACGCCCCCACTCCCACGTGCATACCAGCCCGCCGTGAGCTTATGACCGGCGCCCACGCCCGGACACATGGAGATCGCGTCTTCAACGAGACGCTCCCCATGCCCGATCTCCCCACCATGGCGCAGACGTTCCGGGACAACGGCTACCAGGCCTACGGCGTCGGCAAGCTCCACGTCTACCCCCAGCGCGACCGTATCGGCTTCGACGACGTGCTCCTCCTCGAAGAGGGACGGCACCAGTTCGGCATGACGAAGGACGACTACGAGCTTTTCCTCCAGGACGAGGGCTACGCCGGACAGGAGTACGGGCACGGCGCGTCGAACAACGACTACATGGTGAGTCCCTGGCATCTGCCGGAGCATCTCCACCAGACGAACTGGACGGTCCGCGAGATGTCCAAGTTCATCGCGCGGCGAGACCCGAGGAAGCCCGGATTCTGGTACATGTCGTTCAGTCCACCGCATCCTCCTCTCGCGCCGCTTCCGGCCTATATGGACATGTACCGCGACGTCGAAATCGACGAGCCGTTCTTCGGCGACTGGTCGGAGGACCCGTCCGGCTGGCCCTACGCGCTGCGAGCGCGGCCCGTCGGACGCGACACCTACTCGCCAGACGCCCTCAAACTGGCCCGGCAGGGCTTCTACGCGCAGGCCACACACATCGACCACCAGATCAGGCTCGTCATCGGCCTGCTCCGCGAGGAGAACCTGCTGAACAACACCGTCATCGCCTTCACGTCGGACCACGGCGACATGCTCGGCAATCATGGACTGTTCGCCAAGAGCGTGATGTACGAAAACTCCGCCAAGATTCCGATGGTCCTCATGCCGCCCGCGGACAGGGACGACCTCGGCCGAAACATCCACGACGACCGCCTAGCCGTCCAGGCCGACGTGTTCCCGACGCTGGCCGACATCTGCGACGTGCCCATACCCGACACCGTGGAGGGCCTGTCACTCGTGGGCGACGAGAGGCGGGAATACATCTTTGGCGGGCACGGAGAGGAAGACCGTCCCACGCGCATGGTACGCGACACCCGGTACAAGCTGATCTACTACCCCGAGGGCAACGTGACGCAGCTGTTCGACCTGCTCGACGACCCCCGCGAGACGCACGACCTCTCCGGCGATCCCGAACACGCCAACGTCAAGGCACGATTGACCGACCTGCTCATCGAAAACATGTACGGCGGCGACATGGAGTGGGTGGACGGCGGGAAGTTGGTTGGAACGCCGGATCCGAACCCGGGCTCGACGCATCCCACGCCCAACCGGTCCTTCGGCAACCAGCGAGGATACCGCTTCGGACACTCCGGGCCGGCTACGGATCGGCCATCGGGACTGTAGAAATAGAGGGGGGTTACATCGTAACCCCCCGTCAAGCGGTCAGCGGTTTTGGCGCATCCACATCGACGAACCGCAGAGTTGGCATGGCTTCCGGAGCCTCCAAGTACATGGCGGTGTGCTTATTGCGCATTGCGTCGGAGCGCGCCTCTTGAAGGTGAAGCTCCACCGCCTCGCGTATCAGAGTCTCTGTCTCTTCTCGTGTCTCCGCGGCGGCCATACACACGCCCTGTAGGCCTTCCACGCAAGCTGCGTACCCGTTCTCGCTTCTCCCAATTAGCACAGTGTATTCCATGCTTACCCCTTAAAAAGTCAACCCCGCTTGGCTCATGATGCGTTGCCACAGCCACATTGGCAGATCTTGGCTTGGCTTACCCGCAATTGTGACTGTACCAGGCTTGATCGGATGTTTGTATTGTCGATGACTCCCTCTTGTACGCTTGTGACGCCAACCGTCCTGTTGAACAAGGCGGATCGCGTCACGTACCTTGTAGGTCATACCCAATGTCCTTGAGAGTCAGGGGCGGGGCTTCGGCCGCCCTCGCTTCTCTCCCTTACTCTGGCATAGGATGCCTTCTTGTGTCCATTATATCACCCATCGCCGCAGGGCTTAGGTGTCGAGGTGGGTGGACGGCAGAGTATCGGCTCAATGGGTCCGCTCCGCTTCAACCCTCATGGTGTGTCCCATTTCATGCCACTACTGCCATGACTAGCACTATAAGCAGAGTGGGTATAGCCAACACCAGCCCAACAGCTAACATCGCAAGAATGAAGGCGAGCCATCCCTTGAAGAACAGGTCGAAGAGGTCGCCCATAGGCAAGTCAATACCTACCAACTCGACCTCTTGGACTTGCAGATCATCCTCATTGTCCATCAGGTGCCTCCTCGTGGCGATGGTCTTGGTCGCTCTTCCACAAGTCACCTATGGAGAGTGTGCGGGATGATAAGTGTCGTAGGAGCTAAGCGTCAAGTATGCGAATCTATGAGTAGCCGTTCACAGCTGGTGAGGTGAGTGCCCACTGAGCGAGGGGACATTGGTAAGAACCTCCGCGACGACCGGAACTTCGGCGGACAGCGCGGATGGCGCTTCGGCACCAGCGGCAGGGCGACGTATTAGTGTGGTATCGTACCCTTATAGTTGGTCAGAGAATTTGAGAGGTATTCGATGGGAATGGACAGCAACGGTTATTGGCAAGAGAACGTAGGAACACAAAGCAATCCCATCAGTCGTTTGCACGAGCGAGCAGTGGCGCTTATCTACGGTGAGTTGATGACAGGGTTACGTCAACGAACCCCGGTGCAAGTGCGTTGCGAACCTGAGGGAGAACTGTCCGACGATGTGCTGGAAGGCGTGTGGCGCGTAAGTATCCCCAGTGTTAAGGCACCTATTCTGCGGCATGTACCCGACATCGCGCTCTTCAATGAGGCTGACGACCCGATCCGTGTCATTGAAGTGCACGTCACGAGTTCGCCATCCAAAGAGCAGCATAAGGCGTATGAGGCACACGCAATCGAGATCGTGGAATGCAAAGTAAATGGACCGGAAGACCTCATTGGACTTTGTGATACCCGGCCCACTTACAGGCCGTTAGCATTTGCCATCGACGCGGACCATCCGAGTATTCAAGACGCTAGACTATTGGGGCAGACAGAAGGAACACAAAGTCTACCCTACGAAGGGGGCCAGGCTGCAGCCAACAAGTTCATTTACAAGATTATTGAGTCCTTGGAGCATTGCTCACCTTCATACCGACGCCTCTTCTTCGACGTGCTGCGGGGAGCGCGATCGTTGGACTCGCTGTATCCGATATACCCGGACAATCCAAAGAAATCGATACTTGAAGCAGATTCACAATGAACGCTACGGCCTAAAGCAGTTCTGAACCAGTCAGTCTCACTTGTACAATGCGCGCAGACTGCTAAAATACAAGAACGACGCGAATGTCTCGCAGGAGGGAACCGTCATGGCAACCGCGACCGCCGACCTCGACCTGTACGCCCACCTGATGCGCCGCGCCGGCTTCGGCGCGCGACTCGACGAACTGGAAGTGCTCGCGTCTCGTCCCTACGAGGACGTCGTGGAGGACCTGCTTCACCCCGAACGGTTCCCCGACGTGGAGATCGACCTGATCGAGCGCTTCTACAGCACCGGCAACGCCGGGTACGGCCCCATCTGGTGGTCGCGAATGTTCAACTCGCGCCGCCAGCTGGAAGAGAAGATGACCCTCTTCTGGCACCACATCTTCGCGACGGGCCAGTCCAAGTCCGCCCACAACCCCTCGGCGCAGGCGCAGATCAACATGTTCCGGCAACTGGGGATGACCGACGTGCGCACGCTCCTCGTCGAGCTCTCGAAAGACCCGGCCATGATCTTCTGGCTCGACAACAACGAGAACCTCAAGGAGGAGCCGAACGAGAACTACGGGCGCGAGCTGCTCGAACTCTTCTCCATGGGAGTCGGCAACTACACCGAGGAGGACGTGAAGGCCGCCGCCTACGCATTCACCGGCTGGACGCTCGATACCCCCATACCGGGGGCGGGCAGCAAGTACGGCGGCTACCACTCCAGGTTCGTCTACGTGGAAGAGGAGCACGACCACTCCGACAAGGAATTCCTGGGCGAGACGGGAGACTGGGACGGCTACGACATCGTCGACATCATCGTCAAGCAGCCGGCCAGCCGCGCGGTTCATTGCTAGGCACATGTACAACTACTTCGTTGCCGACGAGCCGCCCGTCTCAGGCTGGAACGAAATCCCGCCGAAGGACCCCGAGGCCATCAACATCCTCATGGAGGCGTACCTGAGTTCGGATGGCGATATCCGCACCATGCTCCGGGCACTGTTCAACTCGGACTTCTTCAAAGAGGCGCGCTACCTGCGCGTGAAGACGCCGACGGAGCTCGTCACCGCCGTCGTCAAGCTCACGGGCGAGTACCAGGGGATTGAGATCGGCATGTCCCGCGTAACGGGCGCCTCCGGTTCGATGGGACAGTCGCTGATGAACCCCCTTACCGTCGAAGGCTGGCCCTTCGGCGCGGGCTGGATCGACGGCGGAACCCTGAACGAGCGGGTCAACTTCGCCGTCGACGAGATGAACGACTCCGACAAGCCCGGCATCCGGTTCATCATCGACCGGCTGAAGGAGATCGGTCACCCGTTGTCGCCCGCCGAGTTCGTCGGCGAGTGCGTTCAGATGGTCCGACCCGCTCCCCTCAGCAAGGAGAGCATCCTCGGACTCCTGAACTACGCCGAGCAGGGCCAGGACCTCGACCTGGGTGACGAATCGAAGAGCGAGATCAACGAGTTCCGCGTTCTGAGAATGCTCCAACTGATTGTTGCGACGCGAGAGTACCAGTTGAATTAGCCCAGCGGGATATTTCCCCGCTCCTTCATCCCTCTCTCGGGAGAAGGGCTGTCAAAGGTGACGCGAAATTGCGGTACAATGTGAGCAAGGGGATTGGCGGCACGAACTAAGGAGGGAGTAAATGCTCGCGAACGGCACCAGAACGCGCAGTGATATCCTCTATCAGATAAGACCTTCCTTCCTCGAGGGGATGGCAAGAGCGTTCGATCTCTTCGGGACCATGCCCGTGCGTCGCTGCTCCGATTCATCGCCCGATGCGAGCGCCGCCGCCATTCATGGGGACTGGATGACGATAGGGGACGACCTGCGCAAAGTCATGATCGACTTTGAAAGAGAAACCGGCGTAGCGGTGCTCGACGGGCTGGAGGAACCCGGTGGCGAACGAACCGATCGTCCCGCAACGGACTGAAGATAGCAGTCCGACTTCGGCGATCTCCGCGTCCACTTGGAGTGGTCCGCTCCCGCCGCCCGCCGCCCTCCGAGAGTATGAGGCTATACTTCCTGGTTCGGCAGATAGAATACTCACCGCACACGAAATGCAAGTGGAGCATCGGATACAAAGCGAAAAGATTTCGATAACCGGAGATTCTCGAAGAAGCTACCTTGGATTGTTCGCCGCGTTCTTCGTTGCGGTTCTCGGAATTGGCGGCAGCATTTATCTCATAAGTACGGGCCACGACTGGGCCGGAGTTGGATTGGCGGGAATTCATTTGGTGGCCATAGTGACCGTGTTCATCCGAGGCTCAAGCGCGGCTGTAAACGACCAATCGGACTAAAGCATCCGGCCGGGGATGTGTGACAGAGAACCATCGGCCAAAACCGAAGCCCCCGTCTGAACGGGGAGAGATTAAAGGGAGGACGCACATGCGACCATACGGACTTCTGCGAGCCGGATTCCCCTACCTCAAGACGATCGGCGAGTTCATGCGGATGCACTTCCCCACCGACGTTGCACCCGCCCGCGACGGCCGGCTGTACGTCATCGGCAAGGGCAGCATGTACACGAAGGGCAAGTCGGGCCCCATCCTCGTGACGAACATCGAGGACGACAACCTCGGCAGCTTCGGCTGGAAGTCCTACGAGGAGAGTATCGCCGACGCCTGCTTCATGTGGCCGATGGCGATCCGGCTGGACGTCGAGCAGCGGGAACTCTACGTCTCCGACAGCGCATGCCACCGCATATCGGGCTTCACCACCGACGGCGAGTACCTCGGCAAGTGGGGCGAGCAAGGCAGCGGCGAGGGCCAGTTCGACCGGCCTTCGGGGCTGGCCATCGACAACGAGGACCTCTTGTACGTCGTCGACTCCATGAACCACCGCGTTCAGAGATACACGAAGGACGGACGATACATCTCCCAGTTCGGCGAGTTCGGGGACGGCCCCGGACAGTTCAACGCGCCATGGGGCATCACCATCGACGGCGAGGGTTCGATCTACGTCGCCGACTGGCGCAACGACCGGATCCAGCAGTTCACGGCGGACGGGGAATTCATCCGCGTGATCGGCACGTCCGGCCACGAGGACGGCCAGCTGTACCGCCCGGCCGGTGTCGACGTCGATATGCACGGGGACATCTACGTGTGCGACTGGGGCAACAACCGCGTCCAGCTATTCGCGGCGGACGGCCATTTCGTTCAGAAGTTCGTCGGCGACGCCACCATGTCGAGGGCCAACTTGGAGAGGATGCTCACGCGCACCGCCAAGCTCCGCCGGATGCGCGAGACGGCAGCCTACGAGCCGGAGAAATACTTCGCGCGTCCCCGCTCCGTCCGCGTCGACGAGCACGGCCACATGTACGTGCCCGACTACGAGCACTACCGCATCCAGATCTACAAGAAGGAAGCCTACGTGATGGACGAGACCGGCATGACGCCACCCTTCCGCGTCCCGACGCTGAACTACATGTAGGAACTTTCCGGCTCGCTCAGCGTTTCCAAGTGAATAAAGGGTGCATTCGGCCTCTCCCTTACCGAGGGAGAGGCCGAATGGCGTACTCCGCCTCCGCGATCTCCGATGCCGATTCCAGGGTTCGTAAAGACCTTCATAATGTCTTCAAACATGGGCGGTATAGTGGAGTCACGCAGAGGTGAGATGAATACATCTACCGGAGGTAAGGGTATGAAGAAATTTGCAGTTGGCCTGGCAGCCGCCATGTTGGTGGTTCTGGGCGTAGCGGGCGGCACCGTGCTGGCGCAAAGTGCCGATGAGGACGGAGAGAAGAAGAGCTTCGCGGAACGGGTGGCCGAGATACTCGGCCTCGACAGCGATACCGTCGAAGACGCCATGAAACAGGCCAGAACGGAAATGCAGGAAGAGCGCACCGATGCGCTACTCGACAAGGCGGTCGAGGCGGAAAAGATCACGCAGGAAGAGGCCGACGCTTACAGCGCCTGGCTGGACGACCGACCGGAAGGCGTCGGGGGATGGCTCCGTTTCGGCTACAACCCCAACGCGCGCGAGCAGCTTGAAGCCAAGCTCGACGAGGCGGTCGAGGCCGGGAAGATAACGCAGGAGCAGGCCGACGCGCACCTAGAACGTTTCGATGCTCAGGTGGAGCGGATGGACGAGAGCTTCAAGGCCATGGTTGACAAGGCGGTAGAGGCCGGAAAGATGACGCAAGACGAGGCCGACTCGCTCACCGAGTGGTACGACGAGAGGCCCGACGGCGTCTGGCCCGGCTTCGGCGGTCGCGGAAAGTTCGGGCACGGCAGGTCCTTCGGACACGGAAAGTTCCGCGGCAGAGGCGGTTTCCACGGCAGATCGGGAGGTGGCTGGCACATGTACAAGGGCGACAAGAGCACGAATGCCGCTCCCGCCGTCGAAGCTTCATCGGGATAACATTAGCGAAGTGCGGACTTACCGAGTGGGTGTCTGACGGGCCAACGCACCTCCCTTCCGACACCCTTTGACGGAAAGTGGAGGCGGCAGGCGGGTACAAACTCCCTCGCGGCCTCCACGTTTCCAGTATTTGAATCCATAGGAGGACAGAGGTTTGGGAACGACGGTCTTGCTGGTCGAAGACGATCCCGGTGTCGTCGAGATAGCCCGCACGTATCTGGCCCACGACGGCCATAATGTGCTGGTTGCCAACGACGGCCTGGAGGGCCTCCGTCTCGCGCGCGAGAACGACCCCGATCTCCTCGTCCTCGACCTCATGCTCCCAAAGCTCAACGGCGAGGAGGTCTGCCGGGTCCTCCGCGAGGAGTCGGACGTTCCCATCGTCATGCTGACCGCCCGTTACAGCGAGGAAGACCGGCTTGCCGGCCTCGATCTGGGCGCCGACGACTACATCACCAAGCCATACAGCCCGAGGGAACTGTGCGCGCGTGTGAGAGCCGTCCTGAGGCGTGTCGCGCGCCAGGACGGCGAGGCGCAGAGGGCCGTTGTCCGGTACCGCGACGTCACCGTCGACCAGGACCAGCGTACGGCTTCCATAGGCGACAGGGACCTTTCTCTCACGCCCACGGAGTTCCGGCTTCTCGTGATGTTCGCGAGCGACCCAGGCAGAACATTTACCCGCGATCAGATCATCGACAGAGCCTTCGGCTACGACTTCGACGGCTTCGACCGAACGGTCGATGCCCACGTCTCCCACCTGAGACGCAAGCTCGAAGCGGGAGGCGAGCCGCGTTATGTACACACCGTCTACGAGGTCGGATACAGGTTTGGCGATGCAAAAGTTTAGGGGTTGGCTGACCAGTCTTCACTTCCGCCTGATCGTGGGGTTCACCCTCGTCCTGGTCGTATCCCTTCTCGGCGTGAGTCTGTACGTCCACTACGCCGCCGAGCGGGAGATCGAGCGTTTCCAACAAGAGGTCGAGCGCGCGAGGGCGGAGCGCATCCAGTGGGTCGTAAATCAATACTATGAGAACAACGAAGACCTGTCCGGCATCGGGCCGGCCCTCGAACAGGCGAAATGGCTCTACAACTGGAACATTGAGGTGACGGACGCCGAAGGCAATCCAATCGCTCTCGTGAGCGGCAAGAAGATCGTCCCCGAGTCCCCCGCCCGGCAGCGGACGGCGCCTCCCTTCGACAAACTTCAGAATCCGCCGCAAGGACCGGACGCCCGCAGGAAGGCCGGCGACGCACGGAGGTTCCCCAGGCACGTCTACAAGGTGCAGGACCGTGACAACAAGGATGTCGCCTCAATTGCCATGGGACCGGCGGACTTCCCCGGGGATGTGCCCGAGCCTCCGATGTCGCGGCTGCTCGCGACCCTCGACGCCTCGCTGCTGTGGACCGGCATCGCGGCGGGCATTGTGGGTATCGCGCTCGTTTCCGTGCTCTCTCGCCGTGCGCTCTTATCTATCGGGGTGCTCCGCGGAGCCGCGAGGACCTTCGGAGGAGGGCGGTACTCCCACCGGGTGCCGAAGATCGGGCCCCACGAAATCGGTGAGCTCGGAGAGACGTTCAACTCCATGGCCGACGACATCCAGCGCGCGGAGCGGCAGCGCCTGAACCTCATGGCCGACGTCGCCCACGAGCTAAGGACGCCGCTCTCGAATATCCAGGGCTACGTCGAGGCGATGAAGGACGGTGTCATCAGTCCGAGCGACGAGACCCTGGAAAGCGTCCACCAGCAGGTGTTGCAGCTCAACCATCTCGTCGAGGACGTGAAACTCCTGTCACTGCTGGACGCCGGCGCGCTGCGCCTCAACTTCGAGAAGGCCGCTGTCGGCGACGTGCTCAACAGGTCCGTCAGGGGCTTCATGGCGAAGGCCCATTCCAAGGAGATACGGCTGACCGTCGAAATAGACGAAGACGTCCCATCCGTCCGGATGGACACGGCCCGCATTCTCCAAGTCGTCGACAACCTGCTTGAGAACGCCGTACGGCACACTCCGCACGGCGGCGAGGTAACCGTCAGGGCCGGGATGCTCACGAAGGACGAGGTATTCGTCGCCGTAGAGGATACCGGAGAGGGCATCCCCGACGACGTGATCGAGACGGTGTTCGACAGGTTCCGTCGCGCCGACCCTTCGCGCGCTCGCACGACCGGCGGCGCCGGTCTGGGACTGGCAATCGCGAAAAACCTCGTTGAGGCCCACGGCGGCACAATCGAGGCGAAGAGCAGTCCGAGCGGCGGCACGACCTTCCGGTTCACCGTCCCAACGGACCAGGAACAAGCGTCACGACATTAGACGTACTTCGATACACACGTTATAATCGGTTTACACAAACAGTTCGATTTGAGCTAACTTTTTGAAACGGAGCGCGTTATCGTGATTAGAGGCATAAACCACGCGGGTTTCGTCGTACGAGACTTCGAGGCAGCCGTCAGGTTCTACGAGGAGATTGTCGGTTTGAGAGTGCTGGACCTGCTCGAACGCACCGGAGCGCCCATCTCCCAGGTGGTCGGATATGAAAACGCCCACCTGAGGATCGCCAAGATGGCCGCCGAAGGGGAGGAGCACTTCCTTGAACTGATCGAGTACGTTCGTCCCACGGCAGAAGAGCGAGCGTCGGAGGAGCGGGCGATCATCGGCGGAAGCCACGTTGCGTTCATCGTCGACGACATCCAGTCCGCCTTTGAGCGAGTGGTGGCCAACGGAGCAATCGAGATGAACCCGCCGGCGAATATCGGCCCCGGCAGATGGGCCTGCTACATGCAGGATCCCGAGGGCAACTGGATCGAGTTCATTCAGCAGGACTAGGCCCCTTCTATTTTCTCTCAACAACCCATCCGAAACACACAAACCGTCAAACGGGAACAAACAGAGGAACAGGCATGAGCGTACTCAGCAACATCGTGGAACGTCTAAAGTCGTGGAAGCTGTGGGCCGTCGTGGTCATCGTGGTCGCGGTGGTCGCGGGCGGATACTACGCCTTCACCACATGGAGCGATTCGAGCGCAGAGGAAGATGCGGCGCAGACCCAGTTGGTCCCCGTGACACGCGGCGACCTCGTCAACGACGTGAGCGTGACCGGAACCCTGACGTACACCACACGCGAGACCATCACCTTCGGACAGCAGGGTTTCGTTTCGGAAGTAACCGTCTCGGAGGGCGATAGGGTATCGGCCGGCGACGCGCTATCGGTGCTGGACGCCGAGACCGTGGCGAATCTTGAGAAGGCCATCGCCCAGGCTCGGATCAACGTGCGCAACGCCGAGGACGCCCTTGAAGAGGCGCGGAATCCCTATACTGCGGCCCAGATCGCCAAGGCCGAGTCCGACGTGGCGAACGCCCGTCTCGACCTGCAAAAGGCGGAGGATTCCCTGAGCGAGCTTGGCGTCGTCTCAGCCGATCTCCTGGCGCAGGCGCGCATCGACATCCTGAAGGCCCAGGACTCGTTGGAGGCCACCGAGGAGAACAAGGTCACGCTGGTCACGCCGACGTTCCAGGAGGTCGTGAAGGCCCAGTCGAAAGTCACCGCCGCGCGCGTCTCGCTTCAGGATTCCCAGGACGCGCTTGACGCGCTCCTCAACCCCACCGATAGTGACATCGAGTCGGCGAACGCCGCGGTAACGAAAGCCCGTGTCGACCTCGAAGCCGCCACGGAGGCGCTGGACGCGCTCACGAGCGTGACGGCCGTTGATTTGGCCAAAGCCCAGGCTGCCGTCGCCGATGCGCAGCTCGATCTCGAAAGGGCGCAGGAAGCGGTGGATGACGCGACCACCCCTGCCACCGCCGAAGATATCGCCGATTATCAGGCCAACATCGACTCGGCTCAGGACAGCCTTCTCACCGCCCAGTTCAAGCTGCAGACGACCGAGCGCAACGCCGAAGAAAACATTCAGGCGGCTATGGACGATCTCGATACTGCACAGGGCGACTACGGCGCCCTCTTCGAGAAGTGGTTGGGCATGAACGTTGCTTCGCCGGTCGACCGGCCCCAGGAAGAAGTATTCGCCGCTCACGGCTCGGACCTGACCACCATTTTTAAAGGTCCCCATATCGAGAGGATGCAGTCTGAGTTCGAGCAAGGCATCCTCAGAGACGACCCCGCGACTGCGTGGAACGAAGTGGTTGTCTATTCTTGGGCAGTCCTCTACCCCGGCGAGGTCCTCGTGGACTGCGGGAACCTCGAGGCGGGCAGACACCGAGCGTGTCTCCTCGACGAGTTCGAGGACGCCTATAGCGTCGTACAGGAACTGACAGCGAACCTCGAAACCCTCCAGGCCGATGAGGCCGAAAAGATACGAGAGGCCGAGGTCGCCGTCTCCAAGGCGGAAGACACGGTCGCGCAGCGACGGGAAGCCCTCGACGACTATCTCACGGAGGTAGCCGAGTCCCAGTCGACCGAGTCGGAGATCAAGAGCAAGGTTGAGGCCCTGGGACTCGCCGAGGCCACCCTGGAATCGCTGAGGGAAGATCTGGCCGAACTCACCGCCGCGCCCGACCCGCTGGATATTGAGGCCAGGCGCCAGGACGTAGCCACTGCTGAGATCAAGCTGGCGGACAGTATAGAAGCGCTGGCCTCGCTGACAGGCGAGCCGGACGAATTGCTGCTCGAATCCAAGAACCGCGCCATCGAGACCGCCGAGGCCGATCTGCTCGACGCCGAGGCCTCATTGGCCGAACTGACGCAGGCCACAGAGCTCGACGTCGAGCTCGCAGACCGCGAGATCGAGCTGGCCCAGGCCAAGCTCGCTGACGCCGAAGAGGCGCTCGCCCTCCTCCTGGAGGACCCCGATCCCATCGACGTGCAGGTCAAGCAGACCGCCGTCAGTGTGGCGGTCGAGTCGCTCGCCGATGCCGAGGCGACCTTGATTGAGTACAACTCCGTCGACCGGCTGGAGATCGATCTCCGGCAGGCCGATGTGATCGCGGCGCGGGCCACGCTCGACACGGCCATCGAGGACCTTGAACGCGCCACGCTGCGCGCCCCGTTCGACGGCATCGTCGTCGCCGTCGACATCGAGGCGGGACGGCAGGTCAACGCCAACACGCAGGCAATCGAGATCGCCGACCCATCCATCGTCGAGGTGAGCGGCTCGGTCGACGAGATCGACGTCCTGTTCCTCCAGGTCGGGTCTCAGGCCTTCGTGAGCCTGGAGGCCCTCGGCAATCAGATGCTGCCCGGTACTGTCTCCTCAATCGCCAATACCGGCACCTCGCAGCAGGGGATCGTGACCTACCCCGTGACGATTCGCGTGGACTCTTCCGAGAGCGGTCAGCTGCCAGAGGGTCTGAGCGCAACGGCGCAGGTTATCATCCGCGAGCAGACCGACTCCGTCCTCATTCCGCTCCAGGCCCTCTACGGTTCGGTGCAAGCCCCGACGGTCAGGGTCGTGAGCGGCAACGACATCATCGAGCGAGAGGTCACGCTCGGCATCAGCGATGACTTCTGGATCGTGGTGGAGGACGGCCTCAATGAGGGCGAGACGATCAGTATGGAGGTCGTCGGCAGCAGCACGGCCGGGTTCGGCGGGATCAGCGCGACATTCCGCGCGGTCGGAGGCTTTGGTCGTCGCGGTCCCGGTGGAGGCGGCGGCGGTGCGCCGGGCGGTGGAGGCGGTCGCTAACATCCGGCAGTTCCTTGCCTCTGAACCACTAATTTGAACACAGCACAGGTCCATGACTGAAAACCACGACAACGTAATCGAATTGGAGAACGTCACCAAGGTCTACCAAATGGGGGAGATCGAGGTGAACGCCCTCGCCGGCGTCAGCCTGACCATCCGGCGGGGCGAGTTGACCGCCATCATGGGGCCGTCCGGCTCCGGCAAGTCGACCATGATGAACATCATCGGCTGCCTCGACGTGCCCACCTCCGGCAAGTACATCCTCGACGGCGAGGACGTGGGCAAGCTCAGCGACGACCGTCTGGCCGGGATCCGGAACCGTAAGGTCGGCTTCGTCTTCCAGACCTATAATCTCCTGCCGAGGCTCTCGGCCCTGACGAACGTCGAACTGCCGCTGCTCTACGGCAACGGACGAACACGCAGGGAGCGTTCGCTCGATGCTCTCGCCAAGGTCGGTCTGGCGGATAGAGTGCATCACAAACCGGTCGAACTGTCCGGGGGTCAGCAGCAGCGCGTCGGCATCGCCAGGGCGCTGGTCAAGGACCCTGCGATCCTCCTGGCCGACGAGCCGACGGGGAATCTCGACACCACTTCGAGTAGCGAGATCATGTGGATCATCCAGGAGTTGAACCGGCAGTCGGGCATCACCGTCGTCATCGTCACGCACGAACACGACATCGCCGCCCACGCTGCCAGAGTGGTGACCATGCTCGACGGTAAGATACTCGAAGACACCCGCCAGGAACCCGTCCTCGTGCCCGAACCCGGACTCACCTAGATCGCGAGCCTGCACCTACATTCTACTCACGACACAATATCAATCATGTCACTACTTCAGACCATCAAAACGGCAATATCCTCCCTCGGCGCCAACAAGCTCCGCGCCGGACTTGCGCTGCTTGGCATCGTGATCGGCGTGACGGCGGTCATTACGCTGATGTCCATCGGTCGTGGCACGACCGAGCAGATCACCGGGATCATCCAGGGGCTGGGGACGAACCTCCTGTTCGTTCAGCCCGAGGGGGACGGACAGCTCACGCTCGGCGACGCCGACGCGCTCGTCGACCCCGTGTACGCCCCGACGGTGCTCGCCTCCGCCCCGGAGATTCGCACCTTCGCAACCCTCGTTGCGGGTCGCGAGAACACCAACGCGCAGGTGGTCGGCGTAACTCCCGTATACCTGACGGCCCGGAACCTCGATCTCGCGAGCGGAATGTTCATCAAGTCCCAGCACGTCGACAACCGGGACGAGGTCATCGTGCTCGGCTCCAACGTGGCCGAGCAGCTATTCCAGAACCGCGATCCCGTGGGCGAGTATGTCCGCGTGAACGCGCGGCGGTACCGGGTGATCGGCCTGCTGGAGAGCCAAGGCGGCGGCGGGTTCGGCACCTTCGACACCCAGGTCCTGATACCCATCACCACGGCCTACTACCGGCTGAGCGGTGAGCGCACCTTGACCGGCGACGTTGCGGTAAACCTCATCAACGTCCAGGTCAGGGACCTGGAGGACATAGATCGAAGCATTGAGGAGACGAGCGGCGTGCTCCGCCTGCGCCACCGCATCACCGAGGAGGACGATTTCACCGTCATCAGCCAGCAGAGCACCATCGAAACACTGGAGGAGACGACGAACACCTTGGTCGTGTTCCTGGGCATCATCGCGGGTATATCGCTATTGGTCGGCGGCATTGGGATCATGAACATCATGCTGGTGTCGGTGACCGAACGGACGCGCGAGATCGGCATCCGCAAAGCCATGGGCGCGAAGCGGCGCGACATTCTCTTCCAGTTCGTGGCCGAGGCAACCGCCCTGAGCATCGGCGGCGGCCTCCTCGGAGCGGCCTTCGGGTACTGGATGACCAACGCCGTCGACGGGCGCACCCTCGGCACACAGACCTTCAACACCAGCTTTAGCAACGAGTTTGCCGCGCTCGCCCTGATCGTGTCGGCGGGCATCGGCCTGTTCTTCGGCATCTATCCCGCCGTCCGCGCGTCGAGACTCCACCCGATAGACGCGCTGAGGTACGAATAGGACAGGACACTACTACAGAAAGAGAGACCGACATGAATAGAGCGTCGATATTGATTGTAGGAGCACTCGTTCTCGCCCTCGCCGTAGCGTGCGGATCGGCGGACGAGGGAGGCGGAGGTGGGACCGGGGCCGCCGCTGCCGCGCAGGTCGCGGACCTGTCCGATTTCCCAACGCCCACTCGCTCCCAGGCCGCGCCTCAGCCCGAACCGCCCCAAGCCGTCGCCGCCGCGGCCGTCCAAACGCAGACGGACCCGAGCGAAGATGAAGGCGAGTCCGCCGAAGTCGAGCCGATGAGCCAGGAAGAGTTGCAGCAACTTCGCCAGCGACTTCAGAGCGGCGAATTGAGCGCGGAAGAGCGGCAAGAGGCTATCCAGAGGCTCCGCGCGCAGTTCGGCGGCGGACAGGGCGGCCCAGGCGGATTCGGCGGTGGAGGTGGAACCCAGGCGATCGGCTCCATTGAAGGCATCAGCGGGAACACCATCACGGTCGCAACTGAACTCACTCCGATTACGGCCAGCGTGGGGGAAGACACCATTATCAGAATCACGTCGATCCTCGAACCGGCGGCGCTGACCGAAGGCGCGCAGGCCATGGTCGTCAGCGAGCGCGTCGATGGCAGTACCCTTGCACGAGTGATAACCCTCATCCCTGAGGGACAGGGCGGACTCGGACGTGGTCGAGGCGGATTCGGCGGTGGTGGAGGCCAGGCTGGTCAGGCCGCACAAGGTGGATTTGGCGGAGGGCAAGCCGGTCAGGGTGGGGGCGGGGCCCGCCCGCTGTTCGGCGCCATCGAGAGCATAGCCGACAGCAGCTTCACGCTCGAGACTCAGCAAGGTCCGCTGCCCATTGCCATGAACGAAGAGACCGTCATCATCCAGACCAACGAGGGGGCCTTAGCCGACCTCGAAGCCGGAATGCAGGTAAGAGTAGCCGGCCCGGCGAACGACGAGGGGACGATAGAAGCCCGGACGGTCGTCGTCACGCCGGAGGGACTGGAAGACATCCCCGGTCTCGGCGGCGGCGGTCGAATTGGAGGTCGCGGCGGTGGCGGCGGAGGCCAGGGAGGAGGCAACTAGCGGCCGGACGGGAATCTGAGGAAACCCGAAAGGCCCTCAATCCTCAGGACATCTTCCTCTAGCGTAGCCCCTCGTGCCGTTGCCAGCCGGTCGAGGGGCTTTTTCGTTGCTAGCCGAACAGCAGCGTGTTTAGTGTTACCTCCCCAAGCGCGGGTACTGCCGATTGCCCACGTTCCGGGCGGATACTTCGAGGACCTTGAGGAAGCCTTCGGCGTCGGCGTGGTCGTAGGAGCCGAGCGCCTCCATGGAGGAGTCGTCGGTGTAGAGGGAGTGCGGCATGGCCTCCGGCGTGTCCTCGGCGGTCTCGAAGGAGAGGTTCCCCTTGTATAGGCGGACGGTGACCGTGCCCGTGACGAGCCGGTTGATCGGCTCCAACGCCGCGAGCGCGGCGGACGTCCCAAGATCGAGCCAGTAGCCTTGATATATCTGGTTGGCTATGAAGGCCGACAGATGGTCGAAGAGTTGGCGAGCGCGGCGGTCGAGGACGAACTGGAGCAGCAGGTCGTAGGTCTGGCCGAGCAGCTCCATGCCGGGGGCCTCGTAGATGCCGCGCGACTTGATGCCGACGAAGCGGTTCTCCACGGTGTGGAGGCCGATTCCGACGCCGTGCGCGCCCGCGACGGCGTTCGCCGTCTCGAACAGCTCGGTCACGCTGCCCGTCTCGCCGTCGATTGACTTCGGCTCGCCTTCCTCCCAGCGGACGGTTACCGATTGCGGAGCGTCGGGCGCGTCCCACGCCCATACGCCCATGCCCGGTTCGACGAAGAAGGGCGAGACCGTCACGTCCTCAAGGTCTCCGGCCTCGTGCGTCAGGCCGAGGAAGTTCGCGTCGGTGGAGTAGCGGGACTCCGCCGCGGGCTTGATCGGCAGGTCGTGCTTTTCGCAGTAGTCGAGCATCTGCTGGCGACCGGGGAACTCGGCGACGAATTCGGGGTCGCGCCAGGGGGCGTAGACGTCCATATCGGGCCGGAGCATGTTGGTGGCGATCTGGAAACGCACCTGATCGTTGCCGCGTCCCGTGGCACCGTGGAAGAGGACGGGGATGTCCCTCGTCTCGAACTCGTTGAGAAGCGCGCCAACCGTGACGGGCCGGGCGATGCCCGTGGTGTTCCAGTATCCGCCCTCGTAGCGGGCCTGCGCCTGCAGCACCTTCAGGCCGGCATCGGCCAGGGCCTCGTGAGCGGGGACGATGAAGGCGTCGACGGCGCCGCAGCCTCGCATCCGGTCGGCAATCGCGCCGATGTTCTCCTCGTCAGGCTGGCCGAGATCGACCGTACCCGCCGGTCACGTCGAACCCCTTGCTCGTGAGCCAGTGGGTAGAGGTGCAGCTATCGAGTCCGCCCGACACGGCCCCTCCGATCAGGGTGATGTTCTTGTTCTGCAGCTCGCGCCAGTTCATGTCCGTTGCGATGTCCTTTCGGGGAAATGCCCTCAGAAGATTATACTGCGTTCGGGCTCGTGGTCGCGTCGAAGGGCGAATAAGAGGCGCGCAGCGGGCATGAGACGGTTTGAGAATGTGAGAGGGTTTGAGAACGGGGGCGCTCCGAAATCGTGAGACGGTTTGAGAATGTGAGACGGTTTTGGGAACGGGGGCGCTCCGAAATCGTGAGACGGTTTGAGAATGTGAGAGGGTTTGAGAACAGGGGGCGCGCCGAAAAAAACGTGAGACGGTTTGAGAATGTGAGAGGGTTTGAGAACGGGGGCGCGCCGAAAAACGTGAGACGGTTTGAGAATGTGAGAGGCATTTAGACGCCTTCTGAGTCCTTTTGCTTTTTCCCGATTTCAATGTGTCACGCGGGGCTGTTGAGAATCTTGGGCAATGTTCCGTTTCTACTATGGCGCGAATGTTCCCTAAGGTCAAAATCGAAGGTTCAGGGATGGAACCGGCATCTTCTTCCAGGCTTCAGGATTGAACAGGCGCTATGCGGCGCGTTCGCTGTCTTGAGCCGCTGATGTCATGATGGAAGGCGGCGGAGGCCAGGGCGCATCCTCGATTATCAGCCCACGACCGACCGCATGGAGTGCCCTTTCGACGGTGCTGATGTGGGAGCGATGGTCGGGATTGCAGAGCTTCCGTACGGCGGCCTCGCTGACGCCCAGCCGCTCGGCCAGCGCTACCTTCGTCACGCCCTGGTCGCGCATTGCGACGTTGAGGGCCACCTTCGCGGCCGCGATGGGCTGGAGCGGGACGGGCTCCTGTCCTTCGCCGACGGGACTCGGCAACGGGATGTCCTCTCCAAGATAATAGTATGCTCCCTAAGGCCGCGACGAGGGCGTCGTCGGCCATTTCAAGGGCCTCTTCACGGGTGGAACCGCCGGTGTTTGCGCCTTTGACGTCGGGAAAGGACACCCAGTATCCTCCTCCCTCTTCCGCGTGCAGAACGCACGGATAGATATACCTCATGGCCTAAAAGTCCCTCCTGTCGATCTCAAGGTCCTTGAGCATGGATGCCAGCAGGCCGGGGCCGATCTCCGCTTCACGACGGTTCTTCGGTTGCCGAGATAGACGATCTTGGCTTCCCCTGCCTCGACGAGAGTCGATAGTGAAGGATTGCCCGGTATTCCTAGCGTACCGCCTTACACGCCTAATGAACTCTCGCCCATTCATGGACTTAGTATCGAACCTTTAGGTTCGATTGTCAACCCTACACACCGACAGCTTCGGCATACGCTTAAATACAGCTCATGTGAAGCTGCGGTCGCTAGCCGTCTTGCGCCAGGGCAGTGCGGAGTCGCGCCACGGCGGCCTTGGTGTTGGCCATGGAGAACGGGGGGCCGCCGTCGGGATAGTCGATCTTGAGGACGACCATGACGGGGCCGTCGTCTTGGAGGACGGCGGGGAGGTCGGTCTTGAAGTGCTCGAGGTCGTCGAACGTATAGGCGCGGGGGTATCCCGCTCCCTTCGCGATGGTCTTGAAGTCGTAAATCCCCGCGCCCGGTACAGGCTGTCCGCCCGTCGTCTGGTACGCCTCGTCGTCGAAGACGAAGTGGACGAGGTTGGCCGGGGCCTGTCCCGCGATGGTCACGAGCGTGCCAAGGTTCATGAGCAGGCTGCCGTCGCCGTCCATGCACCATATCTTCTTGTCGGGCCGGGACAGCGCGAGGCCGAGCGCCATCGACGATGCCTTCCCCATTCCGCCCGCGATGGGGAGGTCGTAGTCCGGGTTGTTTGTGATGTCCTTCCAGTAGCGGCTGGGGGTCATGGTGTTGACGACGATCGCGTCTCCGCGCGTCTCGCTGAGGAATTGCACGGCTTCGTGGCATGGGATCATCTGCGGGTCTCGCTGCGTGGGGATTTAGGTGCGTGGGATTGTAGGGCGTCGGAGGCGGAGATTCAAGCGTAGCGTTCGGGCTCGCCGTAGGTCATCCCCTCCGGCATCCGGTCGGTCAGTCCGAGCGCGACCATCGTTCTCTCGACTACGAAGTCCACGGTGTGTTGGATCGAGCCGTTGCCCAAATAGAACGGCGGGTGCGGAGGGAGAACGACGACGCCTCGTCTCGCCAAGCTCGCCATGTTTTCCAGGTGGGTATCGGTCAAGGGCGTCTCTCGGGGGACTATGACGAGGGGACGCTTTTCCTTCAGGGTGACGTCGGCGGCGCGACGAAGGAGATTGTCGGCGAATCCGCCCGATATGGCCGCGACGGTTGCCATGCTGCACGGTGTGACGACCATGCCGGCCGTGGGGAAGGTGCCGCTGGCGATTGGCGCGGTAAGGTCGCCGACGGGGCAGTAGGTGAAGGCGTCCCAGTCGGCCCAGCGTTCGAGGGCCTCGCCGAACGACTCGTCGGATTCCTGCCGCCAGACCATGCGCGCGGCGGCGGTGGCCGTGGCGATGACGGGTCGTTCGTCCGACAGGAGACGGTCGATGGTAGCGCGCGCGAGTACCGCGCCGCTTGCGCCGGAGATACCCACGACGACCGGATGCTTTGCTTCGGGTGAGTCCATGTACGTTTCAGGGTATCACGATGGGAATCGCCGGCGCGCTCCCCTGCCCGTCCGGTCGCGTGAGTCAGAGGACGAGAACGTCAATAAGCGTTCCCGCAAACACGCTGAGGGAGACGAAGGCGTTGGTCCGCATGAAGGCGACTCCCATGCGGGAAAGGTCGTCCGGGGAGACCATGCGGTACTTGTAGGCGATCACACCGGCGGCAACGACGCAGCCGACGTAGTAGGCGACGGAGAGATCGAGCATGACGCCGACTGCCAGCAGGCAGCAGACGGCGAGCACGTCGAGGGTTTGGGCTATGCGAAAGGACGCAGTGATGCCGAAACGCTGCGATACGGAGTGGAGGCGGTGGTCGGCGTAGAATTGCCTGTCCTGCGCGTGATAGAGGATGTCGAATCCGGCGGCCCAGAGGGCGACGGACGTGGAGAGAACGACGGGCGCCCAGTCGAGTGATCCTTGAACGCCGATCCATGCGGCGGAGGGGGCGATTGCCAGCGCCCAGCCGAGGAAGAAGCTGGCCGCCCACGTGAACCGCTTGGTGTAGGGGTAGAAGATGAGATAGGCCGCGGCGATTGGGGCGAGGGTCAACGCGAGTGGATTGAGGAGCGCAGCCGCGATGAAGAAGACCACTCCGGCGATGAATGACAGGGCAACCATGTCGGACAGGCGAAGCAGTCCGGCAGGAAGGTGGCGCATGGCGGTGCGGGGGTTCTGAGCGTCGATGGAACGGTCGATGATGCGGTTGGCGGACATTCCGAGCGTCCGGGCGCTCACCATGGCCACGGTGATCCAGAGGAATTTTTCCAAAGTCGGCCAGCCGTCCGCGGCAAGGACCATCCCGGAGTAGGCGAACGGGAGCGCGAAGATGCTCTCCTGAAACCTCACGGCGTCCAGGAATCGCGGGATGCGCCTGAGGAGCCGGTCGGACGCGGCTATATCCCGAGCTTCGGCCACTTCTCGTCCACCAGCCGCTTGATTTCCTCGCTCATGACGATCTCGGGAGGCCATTCGCGGCTCAAGCCTTCCATCGGCCCTTTGGCCGTTGCGTCGATGCCGACCTTGCTCCCGTAGCGCGGCGCGGAGGAGGCGTGGTCGAGGTCGTCGACCGGGCCTTCCACGAAGAGGATGTCGCGTCGCGGGTCGACGTTCGCCCCAATGCGCCAGGCGACCTCCGACAGGTCGTGCACGTTGACGTGCTCATCGAACACGACGATGGCCTTGACGAGCATCATCTGTCCGATGCCCCACAGGGCGTACATCACCTTGCGGGCGTGACCGGGGTACTCCTTCTTCATCGAGACGAGGACGTAGTTGGTGAAGATGCCCTCTGCCGGCATGTTGTAGTCGACGACCTCCGGCAGGGTGAGCTGCAGGGCCGGGAGCATGATGCGCTCGCTGGCCTTGCCCATGAAGTAGTCCTCGGTGGGCGGTCTTCCCACCATGGTGGTCGGATAGATGGGGTCTTTTCGGTGAGTGATCGCCTCGACGTGGAACACGGAGTAGTCGTCTTCGAGCGAGTAGTAGCCGGTGTGGTCGCCGAACGGGCCTTCCGACCGGAACTCGCCCGGAACGACGTACCCTTCGAGAACGATCTCGGCCTGGGCAGGAACCTCGAGGTCGTTCGTCTTGCACTTCACCAAGTCGACGGGCTTTCCCCTGATGAAGCCCGCGGCTACGAACTCGTCGATGTCGGGCGGCAGTGGCATCGAGCCGGACCATATCGACACCGGATCTCCGCCGAGGGCGACGGCAACGTCGAGGCGCTCGGCGTTCTGCGCGACGCCCTCGCGGGCGTGGCGAGCGCCCACCTTGTGGCTCTGCCAGTGCATCCCCGTGGTGCGTTGGTCGTATACCTGCATCCGGTAGGTGCCGACGTTCCGGTTCCCGGTCGTGGGGTCGCGGCTGATGACGAGTGGGAGGGTGATGAAACGTCCGGCGTCGAGCGGCCAGCACTTGAGAATGGGGAATGCGTTGAGGTCAACGTCGTCGCCGGTTATGACGACCTCCTGGCACGGGGCGTTCTTGACGATCTTGGGCCGGGAGCGGGCGACGCCCGCGAGGTCGCCGAGGGCTTTGAGCTTCGGAACGATGCCCTCCGGCGGCCCCTGGATCATGCCGAGCAGATTTCTGACGCGCTGTGTGATCTCGTCCACGTCGTCCACGCCCAGCGCCCAGGCCATTCGCCGATCGGTGCCGTAGAGGTTGATCGCCAGGGGCATCTCGTAGCTCTCGACATTCTCGAAGAGCAGCGCGGGGCCGCCCGACTTGATGGTGCGGTCGGTGATCTCGGTGATCTCCAGGTCGCGGCTGACGGGCTCCGTGATGCGACGGAGGTCGCCCTTGTCTTCAAGGAAGCCGATGAATTCTCGGAGGTCGCTAAACGGCATGGTCTTGTTCAGCTCGTTCGCAGGTGGGTCGAGGAAATGTCTCGCCGGAAACGGTGCTCGGGTATCGACTCGAACATGTCACGGAACTCGTCGGGCGCCGGCGCGTCGGCGAGCGTGCGGAATATCCCGTTGTCCAGACGTCCGGCGACGAGGAACCGGCCTCTCGATTGGGCGATTGACGACAAAGCCTCCTTCATCCTCTGTGGGTCGTCTCCGTAATACGCCGGGTCGATGAGCCTCTTCATAGTATCGTAGCCGATGATGAAGCATGACCCCGGCAACACCTCGCGCTTTCTCCGCGAACGTGGGGGCCTTGGTAAGGACAACGTCGTATATTCCCGCGAACTGCTCAAGCCTCTCGCGTATGACGAGGGCGCTCAGTGGCGGCTTGTCGACGTTTGCGATTGACATCTCCAACGTGACGGGCATCGAAAGAGTCTCCGACGCGACGGACGCCAGCTCCCGGTGGCCGACGTGCAGGGGGTCGAACGAGCCGGACAGCAGCGCGCCGTTGCGCCCTCCGTTGGGAGTGATTGTACCATCCGCGCGGACAAGGACGGTGTCGAGCGCGCCCGCGACGAGGAGGTCGATGGGGTCGCCGGATCCGCCGACGGCGATGCGCTCGTCATGAGCTAAGGGTATTGCAAGGTTTGGCGCGATGCCGGCGGCTTCCGCAAGCGCGCGAACGACCAGGAGGCCGGCTAGGGTATCCTCACCCTCTCTGTCGCGCAGACCCTTCGTGAACTCAAGGCTGTAGGTAATCACGCTGTCCGCGGTGCATCGAGCGACATGGACTCGATGGGGGCCGCGTTTCGGTCGGTCGGTCGCGATTGCGGCGGTGCATCCGATGCCGACGAGAGGAACGTCCGCTTCCGCCAGTTCGACGGCGCGGCGGTGTGCCTGCCGCGACATCGCCTCGGCAGTCTCTACCGATACGACCTGGTGAGGCCGTTCACCGAGGAAGTCCGTGAGCGCTCGTTCGGAATAGGGAACCAGCACTCTCCAGATACCGTCCGTGAAGCGCCGGGAACCGTCAGCAGGCGGCTGATCGACTGTGCGCCGCCACCCGTCACCACGACCACCGCCTGCGCGGGGCTCGCATGGATCCGGCGAATGAGATCTTGAATCTCGGCATCCACGGGGATATTTTGTCCTGTTCCGGTGTCGAAGGGCTAGAACAGATTGGTCAGTCGGGGGCGCAAGAGGGAATGCGTGACGGCAAGTATGACCGCTCCAATCAGTACGAACAAGGCTGCGGAAGGTTCCCATCCGTGGACGACGAGGCCGAGGGCGGTCCCGGCGGCGGGAGCGTGCTCGGTATTCGTCAAGACCATGATCAAGGTGCTGAGGCCGACCGCCAGCACGGCCATGAAATCGCGGGCGAAGGGTGATCCTTCGGCAAACTCGCCGAATCCCGGTATGAGATACAGAGCGGAAAAGGCCGCTCCGACAATTACCGCGACGACGTGTCCTCCCACAACCCGCTGAGGATGCGATGCCTCGCTGTGGGGCCGTACGAATACGATGAAGGCGCTGGATGCAATGGCGACGACGATCGCCGCCCGGAGCACCACGTCGACGACCAAGAGAATCAGGAGCAGGGCCAGTGTGGACAGCGCACACTGGAAGAGGTAGTTCTTCCAGTGTCGCCGGAACTTTCTATCGATCAGCCGTCCTTCCAGTAGAAGGAAGCGCACTGACAACCGGCTGCTCAACTTGCTCGCCATGAGACTCGGTATCTTCTCACTCTTCTAGGGATTCGGTGCATGATTGTAGACGATGAAGCGTTCATTTGACACGATTGCGAGGAAATTCCTAGAATCGCTGCGAGTACGTGGCCTCGACCGATGAACGGGGGACTCCACTGAGCAGTTCATGGACGACGATTGAAGAAACTGTCCAACCACGGCGGGTGTCGAGGTTCGTTGCGCTGGCGAGGGCCTTCAATCCTCGCCGCAGCGAGTTGGGGACGATCCCGCGGCCCCTGGTTCCGGTCATCACATTCCTGCTGCTGACGCTGATCGGCTGGCTCGCGCTTCTTATGCCCTTCAGCCATCAGGGGGGTGGCTTCACTCCGGTCTTGGACGCGCTGTTCGCGGCCGGCTCGGCCACGACCACCACGGGGCTGACGACCCAGGACGTGTCCACTTTCTGGGCGATGCCGGGGCAGATCACGCTCCTCATTCTGACGTTCATCGGTGGACTGGGGTTCATGGTGCTCGCGAGTCTGCTCCTCGTACACGCGGGACGGAGAATATCATCGCTCCTGGAGGAGGATACGGGCGACACGCCGTATCTCGGCAGCGGAAGGCGGCTCGGAGTCCGCATCGCGCTCGTTATTGTGGGAATACAGTTCGCCGGGTTCCTCGTGCTTCTCGTGAGGTTCTCTCTCATCGAGCCGGTGCCGGACGCGATCCGGAAGGCGTTGACGATGACGGTCCTCGCGTTCAACAACGCCGGATTCGTCGGCCTTCACGGCGCGGAAGGCGGCGGAGCGCTTCCGACGGACTGGACCGCGTTGGCAGCTTCCGGCGCATTGGTCGTGCTGGGCGCGGTGGGCGCTATCGTCATATTGGACATCGGGCGGAAGAGGCGATGGACTACCCTCTCGCTCAATGCGAAGATCGTTCTGAGTATGACCGGCCTTATGGCCCTGCTCAGTACCGTTGCGATGTTTTCCCTGGAATTCGAGAACCCGGCCACTATCGGAGACCTGAGACTGGGTGACAAGGTGGCCGTGTCCGCGTTCGAGGGCATCGCGGGTCGAACGTCGGGGCTCACCACGATCAATTACGCCGAAGTCGAGGAGCACACCGGCCTGATGATGATGGGGCTCATGCTCGTTGGTGGCGCTTCGGCGTCGGCTGCCGGGGGAATCAAGGTCAACACGCTGACGGTGTTGATCGTGGCCATAGTCACGGCGGCAATCGGGAGGAGGGGCGCATCGGCATTCCAACGGGAAATTTCGTTTATTCAAGTCAAACACGCGATGACGTTGTGCATATTGTTGGTCGGCGTAGCCGTGCTGGCGGTGCTGCTGCTGACCATCGTGGAACGCGGGCAGGGGCTGGAATTCATCGACGTGATGTTCGAGACGGTCTCGGCGTTCAGCACCGCGGGGCTGAGCGCCGGAATGTCCGGCGAGCTGTCGGGCGGCGGCAAACTGGTCATGACGATGGTCATGTTCGCCGGGCGGGTAGTCCCACTTTCGCTTGCGGTGTTCATGATCGGCAGTATGAGCCGAAGGAGATATACCTACGCGACCGAGCGTGTAACCATCGGATAGCCCTGAGTCCGTTCAAAGGGCGAAGTGACGAGATAGTTGCAATCGCGCCCAATCCGTTATAATTCATTCAAGCCGGCAGTCTTGTTCCTCTGGAAGTTCGACCAAGAAGCCGGACTCTACCGAGGGCCACGAGAACTATGAAACAACAAGTCGTCGTCATCGGTCTGGGCAGGTTCGGATCGAGCGTTGCCAACTCCCTCTACAACCTCGGCCATGACGTTCTCGCGATGGACGTGAACGAGGAGCGGGTACAGGGCATGATGGGGCACGTGACATTCCCCGTGACCGGCAACGCGGCCAACGAGAACGTCATGCGGGAGCTTGGAGTGCCGGATTACGAGGTCGGCGTGGTTGCGATCGGTTCCGACATCGTCGCCAGCGTCCTCACGACGGTCAACCTCAAGAACATGGGAGTGCCGTACGTGATTGCCCGCGCACACGACGACCTGCACGGCAACACGCTGGAGCGTATCGGGGCCGACAAGGTGATCCACGCCGAGTCGGAGATGGGCAACCGGCTGGCGCACAATATGTTCAACCCCAACGTGCAGGAGTATCTCGAACTGGCCCCGAACTTCGGGTTCAGCCGCATCCGGGTGCCCGAGGAATATGTCGATAAGACCATCGACGAGGTCGATCTTTCGGGGCCGAGGGACAAGTACGGTCTGGCCGTTGTGGCGATCAAGCGTGGGAGGGATGTCACGCTCAATCCCGACACCAACGACCGCCTTCGGACGGGAGACGTGCTGATTCTGGCCGGCCGCGACGAACTGCTCGATCGCCTGCCCAATGCGGGGTCGAACGGGCAATCCTAGAGAACTGCCCCATCACGAATGATCGGGCCCGAGTTGTCCTTTGCTAAGACTGAAAAAGCCGGACGGCATTGCGATCAAGTCCGTGCTGGTCGCCGTTTCCGGCAACTCGGCTGACGAGGATGCCGTTCGATACGCTGCCCGGCTGACGGAACCTCAGCGCGGCAGCCTCTACATCGTCCACGTCATCGAAGTGGAGCGCAGCCTGCCCGTCGACTCGGAGCTGCCCTTTCATACGACCCGCGGCGATGACTTGCTGGACAGGATGGAACGGACCGCAAAGCCGTTCAAGTGCGAGGTCCGCTCGGAACTGCTTCAGGCGCGCTTGGCCGGACACGCTATCGTCCACGAAGCGGCGGAGAGGGAAGTGGACGCGGTGGTTATCGGAATGCCGTACAAGACCAGGTACGGCAGATTCGTGCTGGGAGACACCGTGCCGTATGTGCTCGAACACTCGCCCTGTCGAGTCATTCTGTGGCGGGATGAGATACCGGAAGAAACGAATCACGACTGGACGCGCCAAACCGTTCGAGTCTGAGCGAAACCGAACATGGTACTGACCGACAGGCCGATACTTGGGCCGAAGCACATCTTGATCGTGGGATCAGGCGAGCTCGGAGCGGCGGTCGCAAAGACGCTCGTCGACCAGGGCAACACGGTTCACGTACTGGACAGGACGCCCGACGCGTTCGACCGTCTGCCCACTGGGGCCGTCGAGGAGCAGCGCATCATCCCCGTAGTTGGGGACGGGACTTCGCACGACGATCTGGCGAGGGCGGGTATTCAAGAGGTGGACGTGTTCATGTCTGCCATGAGGAACGACAGCGACAACATCCTGTCGGCACAGGTCGCAAAGCATGAATTCAACGTGGACGTCGTCGTCTGCCGCGTGGACGATCCAGACCTGCAAAGCATGTATGAAGAACTGGGCCTGATCACCATCGGGGCGACTTCGCTGCTGGTGGAGGTCGCCGTTCAAACGGCAACTGCTTGACGAGGGACTGAGCGGATGCACGTGATAGTAGTCGGAGCGGACAGACTGGGGCAAGCCGTAGCTCGATGGCTTGTGGCGGGCGGTCATGAAATCGCCATTATCGACTCCAGCCGGACACGATGTATCGCCGTGGACCAGGCGTTTGGGAGTGTCTCGGTGCTCGGAAGCTCGGTTGACCGTTCAATTCTCGCACAGGCGGGCGCGAATCGCGCGGAGATGCTCATCGCGACCGACGAAGACGATGGCGCGAACCTCGTCACGTGCCAGACGGCCAAACATCGCTTCGGAGTGCCGACGACCATCTCCGTCGTCAACCGCTCGGACCACGTGGACCTGTTCAATGTTCTGGGCGTCGACGTCGTGGTGGACGTTCCCGACCTCATCCTGAATCAGATACAGGAGGGGTTCACTTCCCACGGCATCACACACCTGAAGCCGCTCCCGGCCGACGGGACGGAGCGGTCGCTGGTGTCCATTCACGTTCCCGCCGCATACGGCTCGGAGGGTCTGCGGCTCGACGCGTTTCCCTTCCCCGACGGCACGCTTCCGTCTCTCGTAGTCACGCGCGAAGGCGTTCCCAGGCTACCCAGCGGGGACTTCAAGCTGAGAGCGGGCGACGAAATCATAGCCGTCACCACCGCGCAGGGAGAGGACGAACTGCGCGACCTGCTCGCCTCCGGCCCACTCGCGTGACCCCGCAATACCCCAGTCATTGCCGCGTAGGCGGGAATCCATCGGACTGGTCAGTGAGAATGCGGCGGCATCACAGAGAATCGGTATATCAAGGAGAACCCATGCCCAACCAAGCATCAGTCAACCTGACCTGGCAAGAAAACTGGAAGTTCACCGCGTCGGACGCCTACGGCCACACGGTCACCGTCGACGCGCCTATGCAGGACGGCGACGACTTCGACGGCTTCAAGCCGACGCACCTGATGATGTCCGCGCTCGGCGCATGTACCGGAGTCGACGTCGTCAGCATCCTGAAGAAGAAGCGGCAGAACATCACCGGCGTGGGAATACGGGTGACCGGCACGCAGGAGGAAGAGTGGCCCAAGGAGTGGACGGCGTTCAACCTCCACTATACCGTCAGAGGCCGGGGCGTAGACTCGAAGGCCGTCCACCGGGCGATTGAGCTTTCAGAGGGCAAGTATTGCTCCGTCGGCGCGACGCTGAAGGGGACTGCGACGATCACCACGTCTTTTGAGATCGTCGAGGACGCCGGCTAGGTTAATTCCTGAGACATTAACCGCTGCGGCAAGCGAACGTCTCCGCCTTGGTTTCGTGTTGACACGTTCAAGGCGTCGGAGTACCGTACCATCCGGCACCCGGCATCCCCCGCCGAATCCGCATCCGAGGAGACCTCCAATGACTGACACCAACGGCATGTCCGCATACGGCTGGACATCGGACGAGATCACGGAGCGGCTGGGCACATCAACCATCGTGTTCGAGCGTGACCGCCTGCTGCAGTCGAAGGACATCGCCATGATCGCCGAGCGGGGCATACGCCACATCGAGGTGTGCGGCCTCGGCAACCCCGGCCACCTCGACGTCGCCGACTCGAAATACACGTCGTGGCTGCGGGCCGAGTGCGAGAGCGCCGGGGTATCCATCGTCTCGACACACTGCCCCGGCTACCTGTTCAACTCGGACGACGAGGAAAATCGCAAGAAAGCCGTCGAGCAGGGCGTGGCGGCGGCGAAGAACTCCGAAGAGCTCGGAGCGGGCGTCATGGTGTGCCACTTCCGCCCCGAAGACCCGTCCGAGAAGACCATCCACGAGATGCTCGATCAGCTCGACGGCACGTCGATCAAGCTGACCATCGAGAACGGGCAGGACCTCGCCGACTACACCGCCTTCGTCGACAAGGTCGGCTCCGACCGGTTCGGGATGGTTGTGGATATCGGACACACGCGGGACGACGACGAGATAAACCCCTTCATCAAGGCCGAGCGCGCCCGCGAGACGATGGCGCAGTGCGGTCACCGGCTGTTCCACCTTCACCTGCACGACTGGGTAGACCGCGACCACTTCTCCCCGCTGGACGGGGACATCGCGTGGGCGGGCGTCTTCGACGCCTTCAAGGACATCGACTACCAGGGCTACTACATGTTCGAGGCCGCCTACCCGCCCAACCAGCGCGGCGAAGTCGCCCCGGAATACGTCCTCGACAAGGTGGCAGGCTTTCCGCAGGGATTCGTCGAGAGGTACGTCCGCTGAGGAATCTAAAATCCTCGCTCTCCAAGACGCGCCTTGAGGACTCACCTAGTGGTCGATTACCTGTTTTCCGAACCTAGGCTGACCGAGCTATATGATGCGTTCTGTGCGGGCAGGGAGGACTTTGACTTCTACCTTCCACTGGTGATGTCGGCGGAGAGTGTGCTCGATGTCGGCTGCGGGACGGGTGAGCTGTTGCGAACGGCGCGGAGTGCCGGTCACACTGGTCGGCTGTGCGGTCTCGATCCCGCCGAGGCGATGCTGGAGCAGGCACGGACGCGACGGGATATAGAGTGGGTCCACGGTGACCTCGCTTCAGTTGACTGGCACAGCGAATTCGACCTCGTCGTCATGACCGGTCATGCCTTCCAGGTATTCGTGGAAGACGATCAACTGCATGCGTCGCTGTCTGCCATACGGTCCGCTCTCACCGAGGACGGCCGCTTTGTGTTTGAGACCCGCAATCCATCGGCTCGCGGTTGGGAGGCGTGGACTCCGGACAATGCGGTGGAGATTGCGCACGGCGGCAGCGTGGTGCGAATGGCACACCAAGTGGAGACACCCGTTGCCGGGAATGTCGTTTCGTTCACCGTTACCTATACCAGTCCCAGCTGGGACCGCCCTATGGTCAGCCGAAGCACTTTGAGGTTCCTAGATGCGGACTCGCTCTCCGTGTTCCTGTCGGGTGCGGGGCTGATAATCGAGGAACAGTTCGGGGACTGGGACAGGCGGCCACTGACGGATATGAGTCCCGAGATCATCACCGTCGCGCGGCGTGGCTGAACCGGGCATCGGCGAACACGCATATAGGTCACATGACGCTGACTTCGGCTATCCCCCTTCTGGTGGTGTACACTCCCTGCCACATCATCGTGTGCACAGGTGAGCGGTTATGAACGTTGGAATCATCGGCGGAGGGGTGTTCGGACTGGCGGCGGCGATCGAGCTGCGCGAGCGTGGACACGGCGTGACCGTCTTCGATCTAGGAAAAGTGCCCTACGAGAATGCGACCTCAACCGACGTGGCGAAGGGCATCCGGCGGACGTGGTACGGAGACGGCGGGCCTTACGTGGAGCTCGTTGAACGGGCGGCCGTGCAGTGGAGGGCGTGGGAGCGCCGTACGGGAGAGTCCCTGTACCACCGGACGGGCGGGATGAAGATCATGCGCGGCTTCGAGCCGGGCAACGTCATGTACGAGAACTGGCGCTACCTCCAGAGCCGGGGGTCGGACCTGACGATCATGACGGCCAAAGAGGGCCGCGAGCGCTTCCCGCAGTTCGTGATCGACGACGACGAGGTGTGCGTACTCGACGATTGGGCGGGATACATCGAGAGCGAGCGCGCCGTGGCGATGATGGCCGGCATCGCGCGTGAGGACGGCGTGGTCGTGCGCGAGAAATCGCCCGTAACGGCCATCGACGAATCGACGAACGCCGCCATCGTTCACGTGGAGGGCGCCGGCACGTCCGAGTTCGACCGCGTCGTCGTCGCGGGCGGCGTGTGGAGCGGGCGCCTCGTGCCGGAGGTCGGAAGGCATCTCCTCGTCACCCTCCGCGAGATGATCATGATTGAGGTCGACAACCCTGAGGACTTCTCCCACGGGCGATTCCCCGTGTGGTCGGACGATCCCGACGTGAACGGATGGTACGGCTTCCCCCTGCTCCGCGAGGGGTACGTCAAGGTGGCCATCGAGGGGATCGGCGAGATCGTCGACCCCGACATCGACCGCGCGGGATCGCAGGAGTTCCGAGACGAGGCCATGCAATACCTGCGGTGGCGCATTCCCGACATCGGACGAGGCCGAGTAGCCGACGTTCGCGCCTGCCTCTACTGCGCCACGCCCGACGACCACTTCATCATCGACCATGCCCCCGGCGCGGAGCGTGTCATCGTAGCCACAGGCGGAAGCGGTCACGGGTTCAAGTTCGGCGGCTCCCTCGGACCCGTCATAGCCGACGCCGTCGAGGACGCTCCCAACTCCCTCGGCGACTGGTTCCGCATCGCCGACCGGTTCGAAGGGCTGGCAGACCAGACGCGCTCGGTGACGGAGTCACGTGGGTACGCTCTGACGCAGGCGGAGGGGTAGTCGGGACATGGGGATGGCGGACTGAATGAAGAGGTGGAATCTCTGCGTACCCAAGTGTTCGAAAATGAAGATAATCCGTACATTCAGTGGCCGACCCTTGAAAGGGTCGAGCGTGAGTTCCGTGAAGGTGAGCTAATCGTGGAACCCGGCGAATCGCATCCGGAGACCTTTGAATTCATACTGCCGCAGTGGTGCGAGTCTGTTATGATCTACACTTACTTCCACAATCCAATGTCCCAACACCCTGAAGGTTGGGAGGCCAGCAGCGTCTATGACATGGCGGACACGTGAATTTGGATGGGAGGCAGCAATGTCGTCGAACGGTAGAAGGTTAGTCATAAAAGGGGACGGCTCCCAAAGAGAGTCCGCCAAGACCGGAGGGCGGGGCCTTTGCAAGAGCGAAACCGCCCAACAGTTCGAGCACGAACAGGTCCCGCAAGTCGAAGTCGACCCCAAGCCGCTGAGCGGAAGCAAGTAGCTACTCCGTGACCGAAATGCGTGCCTGGTTCCGTTCAGCCGAGCGTGTCAGCCGAAACGTCGGCATCGGAAACCTTTGAATGATTAGGCGTCTTCTTCGTTGCGCTCGTTTTCAAATTCATCGACTACGGGCGTAATTTCCTCGATGAAGTGCCTGAGGATGGACGCTAACTCGTCAGGGGAGTCATCTTGCAGTAAGACAGTTCCCGTTGGCACTACAATGCCGTCCTCTTCAACATTCTGTTCGTCATGAAGACTGATATTTGACATGCGTTCTCGAAGACCCTCAGGACTGTTTCTGAAGGACACCGAAGACGAGATCCATGGATCCGTTTCGTTTCCCCGCCATAGATCAATCCTGAACGAAGTGCCCCAATTACTCCATGGTGGTCGCGAGTACCAGAGGTGATAGTAGCGCCAGAATGGGTTCCCTCCGGCCCACCGACTCCTCTTGTCCGGTTTGATGTTATTCGGCAGACCGCTGATGACTCGATCGGCTACTCCGCTGAGAAATCGAGTAACTTCATCATTTCTATTCCTGGCAAAGGTCTCGGCCAATGAGCTCGATCCCTGTACGACACGGCTGCCGCCGTCCGAGGAGTCGCCGACCCCGATCATGTAGGCTTCCACGCCTGGGACAGGAATAATCGTATTTGCCTGTACGTACAGCGAACCAGTCTCCGTGTCTCGGTACGGCGTCAACTGAATACACGTAATCAGGTTGTCACCCGGTGCCTTCTCGTTTAGCCAGAGGGCGGCCGAGGTCACTTCCGGCGCGAACCTGTGGCTGGCAAGAATGATGCGCTGGTCTTTGTTGAGGGCAATGAGGTCGTCGGCGTTAAGGTGTTGGAGCAACTTGTTCGCGGCGTCCGTCTTGGAGATCTCTGCATAGCCGGCAAGCATCTCTATAATCCTGTCCGTGTCGACCCGGTGCAAATAACTTGCGTACTTGATGGCCTGCCAATGAGCGTCCGCGCCGGTGTCGTCGCGCTTCAATTCGATGACTACGAGCCGTCCGTCCGCGTCCACCGCTAGAAGATCCAGTCTCTCATTCGTCCTGTCGAAGCCGCTGAACTCCTTGCCAATTATCAGCAAGTCCTCACCCAAGATGCCGGGGTTGGCGGCTACCCACTCTTGGATGTCCCGCCGTTCCTGAAATCCCAATTGGGCGAAGTCGACCTCGGTTATGGCCTCTGACTCGTGGTTATCGGGATTGATTCTGAACAACTGTGGATCGGCGCTCATATATTTGTTCTCCTAATCAAATCGGTCAACGAACGACCATTGCTCACGGTGTCTACTCCCGTCCCTCCCCCAGCGACCGAAACCGCGGCGTCCAACCCCACTGCTGCCTCCCCACCAGGTAGTCCCTGATCTGCTCTGGCACGCCCGTGAGGAACTCCGCGCTCGGCTCCTGGCCAGTGGCTGTCGTTACCTCTGCGTCCATGCTTGCACACTATCACCGGAGGGGTGGACGGTCAACGTCCTATCTCTTCAACCCGATTTAGTGGCGGTTTACGGATGCTATCGCATATGATATCATTTCAAGCAGAACATTAATGAAATCGTAGGTTCTGGGTGCCAAACACTAAGCTCCTTGCAAGGCTCAAGAACAGTCAACGGAACGTCTCATATCGGGAACTGCGCAGCCTATTGGAGAGTTACGGTTTCGTTTGGGAATTATATACCAAAGTAACCAATTGCCGCCTGAAATCCCTTGACAAATTCGCCTGTTTCGGTTACTATTGTTCCATAAAGTAAAGGGGTTATCGACATGGCACACGGACCGGGCAAGGCTTACCGCAAGGGTATATCACTCATAGACTTGAACGATATGTTCCCCGACGATGCGACTGCCGAACAGTGGTTCATTGAACAGCGTTGGCCGAACGGTATAGCTTGCGCTCACTGTGGGAGCGTCGCAGTATCCCGACTGGACAGTCACCCGACAATGCCGTTCCGTTGCCGCGATTGCCGCAAGTTCTTCAGCGTCAAGACGAACTCCCTGATGCACAGTTCAAAAATCGGATACCGCAAGTGGGCGTTCGCGGTCTACATCGTGACGACGGGTATCAAGGGAACCTCGTCGATGAAGCTGCACCGAGACATCAAGGTGACGCAGAAAACCGCATGGTTCATGGCGCATCGTATCCGAGAGACCTACAACGACCATCAAGCGCCGTTCAGCGGCCCCGTTGAGGTGGACGAGACCTATATCGGCGGCAAGGAACACAACAAGCATGAGTCCAAGAAGCAACACGCCGGGCGTGGGCCAGTCGGCAAGACTCCCGTAGTCGGCATGAAGGACCGCAACACCGGGCAGGTGTCAGCGACTCCCGTAGAGCATACTGACAAGGCAACGCTCCATGGGTTCGTAGAGGACGGTATCGAGGACGGAGCGAAGGTCTACACCGACGAACACCCCGGCTACAGTGACCTTCCGAACCATGAGACGGTCAAGCACTCGGTCAAAGAGTACGTCCATGGGCAGGCGCACACCAACGGCGTTGAGTCGTTCTGGGCAATGCTCAAGCGCGGTTACGTCGGAACCTACCACCACATGAGCGTTGAGCACCTTCACCGCTACGTCAACGAGTTCGCGGGCAGGCACAACGACCGACCGAGAGACACCGAAGACCAAATGGGACGCATCGTTCAAGGAATGAACGCCAAGCGACTCCGATACACCGACTTGATAGCAGCATAGGAGGTTAGTCTGATGACCGAGAAGCGAAATGATCCTTCCACATTGCCGTTGACTGACTCAGAAGCTGAAGTTCTGTCCAGACTTCATCCTTCTCTACGATCAAGTCTAGGGACTGTAGCGCGAATTCTAGCCATGTACGCATTCGACGGAGAAACCACTCCGGAGGAAGCGTACCAACGTCTTCATGCTCAGCGGCGGCAAAGGATTCAGCGACTGCAACCATAAGGAGAACATGGGTCTGGTCTGCTTGCTGACGGTCTGACACCGCACCTTTTCCAGGCCTTCAACAAATGCGAGGAATTCCTGCGGGTCTACGGGGACAAACTGATCGTTGGTATAGTCGTCGAACATGACCGCCTCCAATCTGTAGATTAGAAGACGACCTCACGCTTGACACACCGAACTGAGGTGTTGTAGAGTGGGGAAACTTCACTTTCCCGCTCCACAGAGCACCGCAGTCGGCGGCCTTGCATGGGCCGCCTCTGTATTTAAGTCGGATTGAGTCTAGCAATCAGGCTTAGCGTCGTCAAATTCGACGGCGGCGTTAGACCCTTGTTGTCGCTTGCCGTTTCCCTGCGTTCTAGATATCATACTTGTGCCTCTGCAAGGGCTCCGTGATTTGTACAGGTCGAAAGGTTAGGCTCCGTGCCTCCTTGCGGCCTGTACACGGGCGTCCCTTGCAGAGAGTCCTAACCTGTTGCAAGGAGGCACCTAATGGCATCGGTCGTAAGGCTGGTAGCTCTGGCAATTATTGTGACGGCGATAGCGTGTGGCGGAGAGGATCCGAAGGGCACGCGGGCTGCATCATCAGCAACACAAGATGAGACAGTCGCACAAGAAGTGAAGCCTGATAAGGAGGAGTTACTCAAGCAGAACGCAGAGACAGCCGCTCAAGCATGGGTCAAAGGTGAGTGGCTGACAGTACATGCCCTGTACCCCGACGAATTCAAAGCGAAGTGCTCCGGCTCGGATTTCGCGGCCATGATGCTCTTTGCTATGTCGTTCGGCGGTATGCCCGAAGGGGCAACCGCAACGGTCGATAATGTGAGGGTGGAAGGAGATAAGGGCTTTGCCGATATTCGATTCTCAAAGGACGGATTGGAGCTAGATGTATTTGACGAGGACACCGATGACGAAACCCCGGTCTTCCTTTGGAAGGACAATCGTTGGATATCCTATGTATCGCCAGAGCAGATGGCAGAGGACAAACCGTGTGAATTGGCATGGGAGGTGGAAGAATGACGACAACCACCTCACGACTAATCATAATCGCACTGTTCACCGCCATAACATTCATAGCTTGCGCTCAGCCCGTCGACATCAACATCACCGAGGATGACATCGAAGTTGAGGCGGCCGACGGACAGAAGGTGAAAGCCCCGATGAGTTCCATGAAGTTCAACGGCCTCGAAAACCTGCCGACTCCAACTCCGACGCCCATCATGTGGCGCGGACTGGCGGTCGTTGCCGAAAACAGGTGCTCGACATACCGGACGAGCGACTACCGCTATTCGTCGACGCTGGAGGCCAAGATCGTGAAGGAGATGGGTGGCATCATCTACGGTCCCTACACCGGAACTCACTTCGCCAGCACGCGCGAGACGGACATCGAGCACATGGTAGCGCGCGCCGAGGCTCACGATAGCGGGCTGTGTGGCACCGATGATGCAACAAAGAGGGCGTTCGCCTCCGACTTGCTGAATCTCACACTTGCAAGTCCCGGCGTCAACCGCCATCAGAAAAGCAGCAAGGACGCCGCCGAGTGGCTTCCGACACTCAACAAGTGCTGGTTCGCCGATAGGGTGGTGAAGGTCCGGGTGAAGTACGGCCTCACCGTGAATCAGGCCGAGGCGGACGCGCTCGAAACGGTGATAGCGGCCTGCACGTCGTTCGACATGGTAGTCGTTCCGACGCCGACTCCAACGCCATAGGGGGACATTATGACGATAACCGAACGGGTGGAGCACCTCGAAGACATGATGAACCGCGTTCTGGCCCTAGAAGAGCGACTACTGGAGATGGTGGGGAATGACCGTAGAGACCTGAAGGACCAGGAACAGATGCTCAACCGGCTACTCGCGCTTGAGGAACGCTCTATGGAGATTCATGCCGACACCAGAACGCAACTAGCCGAGCAGCGCGAATACTTTGAGGCCAGTCTAGCCGAGCAGCGCGAGGACTCGAAGAAGATTCACCGGCTTTGGGTTCGTTTGGCTCAAAAGCACGGTTGGATTGACGATGAGGACATTCTCTGAGGGGGACACTATGCCACGCCGTAAGAAGCCGAGAGGCCGCCCGGTCAAGTTGACCATGCCTGAACCGATAGACGATACGCCTGAAAACGTCGCTCGGATTATCCTCAACACGCCGCCGAAAAAGCGGGGCGACTGGCGGTTTATGCGAGAGTCGAAGGCAGGGGAATAACGCGGCCAATTGGTTACTTTGGTATATAATTCCCCTTCGTTTTGTCGAGGTCGAGGGGAAGCCATCGCGTCTTTGGGTATCCGGGGTCTCCTATAAAGCTCACTGTCGTGGAAAGTGACGAAGTGCGTCCGGTATACGTGCGTACCGCCATACAGAAGATCGAAGAAACAGTGTTGTTGAGATGAGACGCGACTACGTGTCGTTCGCTGAAAGGGGGAGGTAGTGTCTAGTAAGTCTTTGGAATACTATCTGGGACTGGACTACCCCATGGAGTTGGCGCATGAATCGGATGACGGGGGTTACTGGGCCGCCGAGATCATTGAACTTCCCGGCTGCGTTTCCCACGGCGACACTCCCGAAGAGGCCATTGAAAACTTGAACGAGGCTAAGAGGCTTTGGATCGAGGATCACCTGGCAAACGGTTACGACGTGCCCGAGCCCACCGACGCGAGAGGGTTTAGTGGGCGCGTTCTGCTCCGACTGCCCAAATCGGTTCACTACCGCCTCTCGCGGGACGCCGCCAGAGAAGGAGTCAGCCTGAATTCTCACCTTGTCAAGCTGCTTGTCGAAGCCTCCACCTCTAGGGCCGCGCTCGACGCGCTGAACGAGTCCGTCGAGGAGCATCGGACGCGGATCGTCGCACTCGAAAACCGATTGGGAGAACGCGAACCGGTTACGGCCGGTGCGGACTGAACCGGGGACGATTTACCCTGCGTCTTCCATTCATCCCACGATCTGCCGGAACACCCGCAGGTAATTCAAGCCGAGGAGCTTCCGTAGCTCCTCCTCGTTGAAGCCGCGTCGGGCGAGCGCCATCGTGAGCAGCGGCCAGTCGGCGAAGGTCTGGTAATCGACGTTGTAGTACTCGTCGTGGACGCGGTGCTCTCGGCGGAAGCCGCTCCAGTCGAACGCTCCGTGCGGAAGGTCGGGCATGTCGTCGGGGTATTCGACGAGGGACCCGGTCTGGCCGCCCGGTCCGCACTTGTCGTTGCCGATGCCGACGTGGTCGAGGCCCATGACGTTGACGAGGTGGACCACGTGGTCGACGAAGTGGTCCAGCGTCGCCGCGGTCGACTCGTCCTGCACGAAGCCCGGAACGATGGTGACGCCGAAGAAGCCTTCCTGGTCGGCGATGGCCTTGGCAAGCTCGTCGCTCTTGGCGCGGTCGTGGTAGGTGACGGCCTTCGCGTTGGAGTGGCTGACGATCACGGGCGCGGTGGACAGCTCGATGGCGTCCCACCCGACGGCCTCGCTGCAATGGCTCACGTCGACGATCATGTTCAGTTCGTTGAGGCGCTCGACGACGGTGCGTCCGAAGTAGGTGATGCCGCTGGCGTTGTGCTCCGTGCAGCCGTCCCCCACGAGGTTGCGAAGGTTGTAGGTGAGCTGGACCTGCCGCAGTCCGAGGTTGTAGAAGAGGTCGATTCGGTCAATGTCGGTGCCGAACGGGATGGTGTCCTGGAAGTCGATGATGACTCCGTGCTTGCCCTCGCGGTAGACCCGGTCGATGTCGTCTGCCGTCAGGATGAGGGCGACCTCTCCGCCGAGCACGTCGATCATCGAGCGCGCCTCGGCGATGCGTTTGACGGCCGCCTCGAATGCGACCTCGATGCGGTTCCCCGCGATGTAGGTGCCCGCCCCTATCGTCACGCCGGACGTCTTCCACAGGCCGACATAGTCCTTGACGGCCTCGGGGTTGGTCTGCACCTCGCGGGCGGCCATGCGAGCCAGGCGGTTGCCGGCTATTCCACGGTCAACGCCCCGCTCGTGCATCTCGGCGAGGGCGGCCCGCATGTTGTCGTTGAAGAGAAAGCCCGACGTGGCGGGGGGCTGCTGCGCGTCGATGACGAGTGCCTCGTAATGAAGCTCGCGGGCCTCGGCGGGCGTGAGCGAAGGCGGACGGATGGGGTCTCGGACGGATGGCATGGGAACTCCTTCGGCAACGTGTTGCGTGATGATACCAAACCCGGCGGTTCCTTACTGCACGAGCATTGCCCTTCACCCGCCCATCTGGGCTGTGCGGCGCACAATCCACTCCAGATAGCTCTTGCGCGTAATGCCGCGACGCCGGGCCTCAGATGTAATGACGTCGGCTACTTCAGCGTCCAGTGTTAGATTGAGGCGGACGCCCCGACGATTGGGCGAGGTGCGGACTAGGAGAATGGAGGTCAAAGCGCAGCCGGGCGGGATCTCCACGTCTTCCAGCGTGCTGGGAGGTGTGAGTGACAAACCATCCCTCGATGCCTCAACGGCATAGTCTTGGAGGGCTTCTTCCGCGTTGCGAATAGCCTCATCCAAGGTATTCCCCATTGCCACGATGCCAGGGAGATCGGGGAATACGACGCCGTAATCCCCGCCCCCGCTTTCGATAAGCGCCGGATATCTCATCTTTCCACCTCCCAACCTGCTTTCTTGGCGATGGAACGCGCCACTCCAGGCTTAACTGCTCGGTGTCGCGGCAGCGTGATAATACCTGGGATATGCGGGTGCGCGAAGATGTCGTGGCCGGATCCGTGGCGGCGTAAATACCAACCGTCTCGCTCCAACCTTTGACGAATCCGATGTGTCCGCGTCTCCACTGCGTGCCTAATCATAACACGTTAGAGTGTCGTTATCAGGCACGTTACTCGGCAATGGGCGGGGGCGATCACCCCGCGTCACCGGGTGATGACAGGGTGTCGCCTCGGCGGGATGCCCCGCGCGCCATTCGCGTATAATCGGCGGAAACTCCGAAGGGGGCTTGAGCGATGAAGACGTACAGGGTGGCGATTCTCGGCTGCAGGGGTAGAGGGACGGCGGCGGCGCGGGCCTATCACGCCCACCCGCGAACGGAGGTGGTCGGCCTGTGCGACCTCGTCCAAGAGCTTGTGGATACCCTCGGTGACGAGTTGGGCGTCGCGGCAAGGTACGACGACCTCGACGCGATGATCGTGGAGACGAAGCCGGACATCGTCGCGATACCGACGGGCACGGAGTTTCACTATCCCCTTTCGATGCGGGTGCTGGAGCACGGAGTGCACGTCGAGGTCGAGAAGCCGATCTGCGTCGAACTGCACCAGGCGGACGAAGTGCTGGCGAAGGCCTCAGAGAAGGGCGTTCGAGTGGCGGTGCATCATCAGTCGCGTACGGGCGGGATGATGCGCGCGGTGCATCGAACCGTAGCGGACGGGCGCATCGGCAAGTTGCGGCACCTGAACGCCAGCGGAAAGGGGTATTACGGCGGGTACGGGATGATGAACATCGCGACACACTCGCTGAACTCTATGATGAAGCTGACCGGCCACTGCCGGCGGGTATATGCGACGGCGAGGACGGACGGGCGTCCCATCGGCCCCGAGGACGTGGTGCCGTCTCCCAGCGGGATGGGGACGATTGCCGGCGAGGCGATCAGCGCTCACCTGGAGTTCGACGGCGGCCTCACGGCAAACATCCTGTTTCAGCGGATGCCGGTCGTAGATAAGAGAGGCCACGTGCTGGAAATTCTCGGCACGGAGGGTCGAGTGATCTTCAACACTACACGGGGCGCGTGGCTGTTGGAGGATGCCCATTCGCTGCCGGACGGAGAGCGCAACGCGTGGCAGCAGCTTGAGGCCGAGACGCCGGAGAGCTACGGTCCTAACGTCAAGGCGGCATTGGACGACTACTGGTTCGTGGAAGAGTTCGTAGCCGCTCTCGACGAGGGACGCGAGCACGAGTCGAGCGGCGTAGGGGCGACGCACGTGCTGGAGATCATCATGGGCGTCTTCGAGTCTGCGGCGTACGGACGACCGGTCGAACTCCCACAGGCCGAGCGCGATCATCCCCTCCTCCGTTGGCGCAGGGAAAACGGGCTGGGCGATCCTGAACCGATGCCGCGTCCGTACTACGACTGGCTGGAGGCCGAAGACGAACGGCTGGGACGAGGAGCGCGGGACTAGCTCCCTGACTCTCCCCCGTTGGCGGGAGCGTCCGCCCCTTGCAGGACGCGGTCCGACCAGTCGCCGACACGCGCGTCGAACGTCCTGCGGGCGCGGTACTCGGCCTCCGCGATGCTGGCCCAGACTTGAAGCGCGTCCCAGCTATCCATGATCTTGAAGAGGGCGGACATGGCCTCCGGGCCCACGAACTGCGGCCAGGAAATGTCTTCCCACCACAGCACGGGAGCAACGTGCCGGGGGGAATCTAAGACTCCGAGATCCATTGGTATTTGAAAAGCGTCGCCGGCGAGTTTGGGGAAACCGTTAACGTACGACGGCCAAGCCTCCCTCGGCAGGATGTCGCGGGCGAGCTTGGTGTGGTTGGGGTTGTCGATGGAGACGTAGATGACCTGGTTGGGGCTGTGGATGAGCATGGCATTCGAGATGCCGGTCCAGTCGTAGCCGTTCGGGTATTCGTCCAGCAACTCGTCGCGGAGCGAGTCCAGGTCGAGTTTGTCGTCCGGCTCGTCTGTGAAGGGCATATCGGCGCCGGACGCACTGGAAATGTCGTCGACGAAAGTCCCGCGCGCCCAGTCGCCGAACTCGCGCAGGGCATCGACGGCGCGATTCCCTACGTCGGGTTCGAGCTTGAACGTGTGCTGATAGCCCACCTCTGGGAGTCCTCCGCAGAATGGTCGGACGCTATCGTACCCCAAAGTGTAAGGCTTGGCTATACCCCCTCCACAATATGTAGTGCCCCACACTGTCATTCCCAGCACCCGACCCCGTTCACAATTCCTCTCATCAACTCCGAACGGTTGCCCAACACCCGTTATGGTTGGATAGTCACCGATTCGATGGTACAGTTACCTGCAAGCGACGAAGGGAGCGAACGCTCCTATTTGGGGTGGATTCTCATGGCGTTCAACATACCGAAGAAGCCGTCGCTGAACGGCATCGAGTCGAAGTGGCTGGCGGAGTGGGACGGCTCCGGCGTATACGACTTCGATAGCTCGAAGAGCAGAGACGAGATTTTCAGCATCGACACGCCGCCGCCGACGGTGAGCGGTTCGCTGCACGTGGGGCACGTATTCTCATACACGCACACCGACACGATTGCGCGGTACCAGCGGATGCGGGGCAGGGAGGTCTTCTACCCGATGGGGTGGGACGACAACGGCCTGCCGACCGAGCGCAGGGTGCAGAACTACTACGGCGTGCGCTGTGATCCGACAACCCCGTACGACCCCGGCTTCGAGCCGCCCGCCAAGCCGCCCAAGTCGGCCATCGCCATATCGCGCGGGAACTTCATCGAACTGTGCCATCGCCTCACGCAGGAGGACGAGAAGGCGTTCGAGGACCTCTGGCGCAACTTGGGCCTGTCCGTCGACTGGTCGCTCACCTACGCGACCATCGACGAGACGGTGCAGAGGATCTCCCAGCGGTTCTTCCTCAACAATCTCGCTCGCGGCGAGGCCTACCAGCGAGAGGCCCCCACCCTGTGGGACTGGACGTTCCAAACCGCCGTGGCTCAGGCCGAAATCGAGGACCGCGACGAGGACGCGGCCTACCACAGACTCCACTTCCGCCACGAGGGAGGCGTCGTCCCGATCGAGACGACGCGGCCTGAACTGCTCCCGGCCTGTGTCGCGGTGGTCGCGCACCCGGACGACGAACGATATCAGGAGTTCTTTGGCAAGAGCCTGACCACTCCCCTGTTCGGGGTGGAGGTGCCCGTCGTGGCGCACGAGGCGGCGGACCCCGAAAAGGGTTCCGGCGCGGCCATGGTCTGTACCTTCGGCGATACGGCGGACGTGGTCTGGTGGAGGGAGATGCAGCTTGCAACCCGGAGCATCGTGAACCGTGACGGACGGTTTGCGCCTGTGGAGTGGGGCACGGAGGGATGGGAGTCATGCGACCCGGCACAGGCCCAGAAACACTACGACGAGTTGGCGGGCCTTCGGGTGTATCAGGCCAAGAGGCGAATGGCCGAGCTCCTCGAGGAGACCGGCGAGCTTCACGCCGAGCCGAAGCCGATCACTCACGCCGTCCGCTTCTACGAGAAGGGCGACCGCCCGTTGGAGATCGTCACCAGCAGGCAGTGGTACCTGAAGAATGGCGGCCTCGACATGGACCTGCGAGAGCAGCTCTTGGAGCGAGGTCGTGAACTGGAGTGGCACCCGAGCACGATGCGCGTCCGGTACGAGAATTGGGTGAACGGCCTGAACTCCGACTGGCTGCTCAGTCGACAGCGGTTCTTCGGCGTGCCGATCCCGCTGTGGTACCCGGTGAAGGCCGACGGCTCGATAGACTACGACAACCCCATCGTCCCCACGGAAGATCAGCTGCCCATCGACCCGTACCGGACGTGCCGGACGGATACGCCGCAGAGCAGCGCGACAGGCCCGGAGGTTTCACGGGAGACCCCGACGTGATGGACACGTGGGGAACGTCGTCGCTCTCGCCCCAGGTGGTCGGACGTTTCGGAGAGAAGGACGACTTCATGCCGCAGGTGTTCCCGATGGACCTGCGGCCCCAGGCGCATGAGATCATCCGCACGTGGCTGTTCTACACGGTCGTGCGCGCGCACCTGCAACACGACAGCCTGCCTTGGAAGAACGCGGCGATCTCCGGCTGGGTGCTCGACCCCGACCGCAAGAAGATGTCGAAGTCGAAGGGCAACGTGGTCACGCCGATGCACCTGATCGAGCGGTACGGCGCCGACGCCGTGCGCTACTGGGCGTGCAGCGGACGGCTGGGACGCGACACCGCCTTCGACGAGAACCAGATGAAGGTCGGACGCAGGCTTGCCATCAAGCTCCTGAACGCGAGCAAGTTCGCCCTGTCGAACGCCGAGGGCGCGAGCGAGGACGCCAAGATCACCGAGCCGCTCGACGCCGCCATGCTGGCGCGGCTCGCCGAACTGGTGGACGACGTGACCGAGTCATTCGACAGGTTCGACTATGCCCGGGCGCTGGAAATCACGGAGGCCTTCTTCTGGTTCTTCACCGACAACTACATCGAGCTCGTGAAGGGCCGCACCTACGGCAGTCGCGGCGACTCCGCGCGCGACTCCGGGCGGGCGGCGCTGTGCCTGGCCATCGAAACCCTCCTCAAGCTCTTCGCGCCCCACGTCCCCTTCGTCACCGAGGAGATCTGGTCCTGGTGGAAGGACGGCAGCGTCCACCGCGCCGCTTGGCCCAGCGCCGACGCCATCCGCGCAAAGGCCGGGGACATCGCCGAAGAGGCGGTCTACGAGGTCGCCAGCGAGGTGCTCGGAGAGATCCGCCGCTTCAAGAGCGACTCCAACCTCTCCCTGGGCGCTCCCGTCGGCAAAGTCGTCGTACGCGACACCGCGGAACGCATAGCCATTCTTGAGCGATCGCTGCTGGACGTGAAGGACGCGGGCCGCGTCGCCGAGTTCGCTACGGTGGCCGACGGCGCGTTCTCCGTCTCCGTGACGCCAGACGGCGCTGCGGCGCGGGAAGCGTAGCCTCCCGGCACCCCGCTACACAAACACTCCATGGGAGGCGAATATGGAAGTCTGGGACGCACTCAGGACACGGTTGACGGTGCGGCAGTTCAAGCCCGATCCGGTGCCGGACGAGATCGTCACCAAGCTGCTGCAGGTCGGGCTGTGGTCGCCAAGCTCACGCAACCGGCAGCCGTGGCACTTCATCGTGATCCGGGACCGGGAGACACTGCGGAAGATCGGAGGCATCACGACCTACGGCCCGTTCCTCGCAGACGCGCCGATGGCCATCGCAATCGGCATGGACAAGCGGACGGCCGACAGGCCCGATCTCGACAGCGGACGCGCGCTCCAGCAGATGGAGGTGCTGGCATGGTCGGAGGGCATGGGGACGTGCTTCGTGGCGTTCCATGAACCCGACCAGAACCGGGCCGCGAAGGACATCATCGGAATGCCCGACCACGTCGAGCTGATAACGATCATGCCGTTCGGGTACCGGCACGACCACGTCAAGGGCATCCGTCGCCGACGGAAGGACCTGTCGGAAGTCGCCCACTCCGAACGGTTCGGGAACGCCTACGTCGGTTAGGAGCATCCGCCCGTGGTCACCCCACAAAACTTGGATTCCCCTCTGCGGTGAATCCCCGCCCGCTCAACCGGTACGCGCCACGACCGTGTCCCCGACCCCCGCGTCCAGCGAGTCCGCCGCGCTCCCGAGGTTCTCCGCAATCTCCAGGTATCCATGACTCCCGACGAGCACGAGCAGACCGTCGGCGTCTGCGAAGGTCGCGCTCAGCCCGCGAATCTTCGTGTTTGCCACTTCCACGACTACATCGCCCTGTGGGAGTCGGTCGGCCGGGATGTTGGTGACGATGTTGCCGAAGCGGTCGACGTGGACGACCCTTCCGACCACCGCGTCATCACGTCTCTCAAGGCTAAAGAGGTTGAGCATCGTTAGCTCACGCAGCGGCTCCCCCAACCGTTCCGGCTCCAAGCCTAACGCGAGATGAGCTGCCGCAGGCGTGAAGATGTCCCTGCCGTGAAAGGTGTCGCTCACCGGATCGAGCATGTACGCGGGGTTCGAGATTTCGTACGCCTCGCAGCCCTCCGGCACGGGAATCGTGACCGGCGTGCCGAACTCCGTTGACGCTAAGCGGACTTGGGACGCCGACTGATGGTCGTTGAGAACATAGGAGAGCAACCCGTTGTCCGGCGTGCAGAACACCCCGGCCGGTGTCACGAGCGCGACGGCCTTTCTGCTCGTTCCGACTCCGGGGTCTACGACGGCGACGTGGACCGTCTCGGCGGGGAAGTAGCGGTACATGCCTCCAAGAATGAAAGCGCCGTGTCGGATGTCGTGGCGAGGCACTTCGTGGGTTACGTCAACCAAGGTCAGGTCAGGGGCGATTCCCAGCGCGACGCCCTTCATGGCGGCGACGTAGGAGTCGGAGGAGCCGAAGTCCGTCGTGAAGGTTAGTACCCTGTTGGACACGGCGAGGGGGAGGTGCTAGAAGATGCGGGCCCTGATGATGGAGGTCACGATGAAGATGACTACGAGGACGATGGTGAACTGGAACAGCGTTCGTTCGATGCCTCGCCGGGTGCGGAAGGAGCTTTCTCCGCCGCCGAATAGGCCCACGCCCTGTCCCCGCACCTGCACGAGAATGACCGTGACCAGCACGATGCTGATCGCGATCTGAATGAAACTCATTGCCATCTCAAAGTCCATCGGTACCTCTACCCCGTCGAGTCATCCGCGCGGCGTTACTTGGAGAATCTGCGCTACGCGCTTGCGCGGATCTTTGCTCCAGCTTCGGGAACCTACTTATGATACACGTCCATGATACAGTCTGCCAGTTTACCTGCGTCGTGTCGTACGGGAAAATCCGGGTCGATAAGGTCTGCGATCACCAACGCGGCGTGGTCGAGGCCCTGCCCGTTGTGCTGCACGAGTCGCCCCTTGAACGGCGGGCCTAATTCGACTATGCCGCTGTTGGCGACCACCAAATCCGCAATCTTGCGGCCGGTATGCTTCTGAAGCGCCGCCACGTGGTCGGCGACGGTGTAGCCGATTGTTTCTCCGTGTTCGGTTGCGACGTTGCAGACGTAGAGCTTCTGCGCCTCGGCGTTCAGGACGGCTTCCGCGATCCCCTTGACGAGCAGGTTCGGCAGAATGCTGGTGTACAGACTGCCGGGGCCGAGCACGATCATTTCCGCGTCGAGGACCGCTTCGATGGCCGCGGGGACGGCGGCGGCATCGTGCGGGCGTATCATCATCTCCTGGATTACGCCTCCGTTGGTCCCGATGTTCGATTCACCGTCGACCACCGTGCCGTCGAAGAGCTTGGCCGAGAGGTGGAGGCTCTCGTTCGTCGCGGGGATGACCCTGCCATGAACGGCGAGGACGCGGCTGAACTCCTCCAGCGCGGCCTCAAAGTTGCCGGTGATGTCGGTCATGGCGGCGATGAAGAGGTTGCCGAAGCTGTGGCCCTCCAGGCCCTCGCCCCGGTCGAACCGGTACTGGAAGAGGTCGCGCACGAGCGTCTCGTCGTCGGAGAGCGCAATGAGGCAGTTCCTGAAATCGCCGGGAGGGAGCACACCGAAGTTCTCGCGGAGCCGCCCGGAGCTTCCGCCGTCGTCGCCGACCGTGACGATGGCGCTGATGTTGTCGGTGTGCTCCTTCAGCCCGCGAAGCAGCACCGACATGCCGGTGCCTCCCCCGATTGTGACGATGCGCGGGCCGCGCGAGCGGTAGCGACGGGTATACAGCGTGTCGGCAAGCGAGTCGATGCCCGACGTTGCCAGGACCAGGTGTCCGACGGAGCGATACAGGCCGTAGACGGACACGACCACCGCCGCAACGCCCACGCCGCCGAGCAGGACGCCCTCAAGGTACCAGGGCAGGAAGTTGGGCAGGTAGATGTCGAAGACGTTCTTGGATACGAACGCCAGGCCGATGGCGATGATGCCTATGCCGGCGGACCACAGCAGAATCCATCGCTTGACCCCGAGGCCGGCGTAGGCGAACTTGATGAAGGTCTCCCAACCGCTCGCGCGGCCTGACCCGTCGCGCGCGCTCAACTCGGCGCCCCCTGCCTCATCTCGTCGAGCTTTTCCTTGACGAGCGATGACGCCATGCGCGGATTGGCCTTCCCGCGAGTCTCCTTCATCACCTGCCCGACGAGGAAGCCGATTGCCTTGTTCTTGCCGTCCATGTAGTCGGCGACCGCCTGGGGGTTTCCGTCAATTGCGGCTTGGACTGCGGAGGCCACCTGGTCGACGTCGCTCACCTGCACGAGGCCCGATTCTTCCGCGATCTCGGCGGGGCCGCGACCCGTCTCGTACATCTGCGCGAAGACGTCCTTCGCCAGATTGGAGCTGAGCTTCCCCTCGTCGACCATGTCGATCAGCTCGACCAACTGGGCCGGGCGTACTCGCATGTCGCCTATCCTCGTGTCGGTCTCCTTCATCAGCCTCGTAAGCTCGCCGAGCATCCAGTTGCTCGTCGATTTCGCCAGCTTTGCCAGCGCATCGCCCCCGGCGGGACGAACGGCGATCACGGAGTCGAAGTAGTCAGCCGTCGCCTTCTCCGCCGTGAGGAGCCCGGCGTCGTAGGCGGAGAGGCCGTACTGCTCCATCAGCCGCGCCTTCCGAGCGCGTGGAAGCTCCGGCAGGTCGCTCCGCACGCGGTCGACCCACTCCCGCTCGATCGCGAACGGCGGCAGGTCGGGCTCGGGGAAGTAGCGGTAGTCGGACGATCCCTCCTTGACGCGCTGGGAGACCGTCACGCCCTTCTCCTCGACCCAGCCCCGCGTCTCCTGCACGATCCGTTCGCCCCGGCGGGCGAGTCGAGTCTGGCGGTCGGCCTCGTACGTGAGCGCGCCGAACACCGAGCGGAAGCTGTTCATGTTCTTGACCTCGACCTTTGGGCCAAGCTCGGTCGCGCCGCTGGGACGGACGCTGATGTTCGCGTCGCAGCGGAAGCTGCCCTCCTCCATGTTGGCCGTGCTCGCGCCGGTGTAGCGGAGGATCGAGTGGAGGGACAGCAGGTACGCCCGCGCCTCCTCCGGCGAGCGCATGTCCGGTTCGCTCACCGTCTCCATCAGCGGAACGCCCGCGCGGTTGATGTCGAGCAGGCTGTAGCGCTCCCCCCCGTACCCGGTGTGGTGCGACAGCTTCGCCACGTCCTCTTCCAGGTGGACGCGATTGATCCGAATCGTGCGCTCCGTGCCGTTCACGTCGACGGTCAGCCCGCCGTCCTTGGCGATCGGTTGGTCGAACTGCGAAATCTGGTACCCCTTCATCAGGTCGGGATAGGGGTAGTTCTTGCGGTCGAACTTCGTGAACTCGGACACCGTGCAGTCGAGGGCCAGCCCCGTCGCTATGACGATCTCCACCGCCCGGCGGTTGATCGTCGGCAGGACGCCCGGCATCCCCATGCACACCTCGCACACCATCGTGTTGGGGGCCGCGTCCTGGTACGACGCCGCGCAGCCGCAGAACATCTTGCTCCGCGTCAGCAGCTGACTGTGAACCTCCAGACCGATGACGACTTCGTAGTCCATGCGTTGCCGATAAGCCCCGTGCCCAGACCAAAGTGAACCTGCACCCATATTGTAGTCCAGCAAACCCCAAAAGCAAAACGCCCCGGCCCTCCCCAACGGCATTGACAGCAGCATTTTGCTTGGATACAGTGCCAACTCAATGTTGGGGCTGGCAAATCGGCCGGTGGTAACATGGAAATGCAGCATTATGTCAACAAGGAGGGAGAGAGCGACAGGCCGCCGGTCTGTCAGGAGAGGAGGAGCGCATGGCACAGCAGCAGGTCGACCATGATGAAACCGTTCTGTTGGACACGGAATACAGCTTTTGGATTGACAATAGGGAGTCGCTCGTAGCTGCGTATCCAAACCAGTGGCTCTTGATTGACGGCGATCAGGTAGTCGGTCATTTCCTCACACATCGAGAGGCCTCGGATGCGGACGCGAAGATCGATGCTCCCTTGATGATCTTCGCATCCACGGAGGAACCGGAGCACAGCGTGCCAACATTTCAAGTGACAGGAATTGATGGCTAAGACGGTCTGGAGGTTTGAACCGCAAAGGCTCCGGGATGGGAGCATTGTCTATCGGCCAATTGTCAAGGTAACTCTAACACCCGTACGGAACCCACCAGCAGCGCAGGGCCCCATGTCACCGGCACAGGGCCCTGCGCTTGTCGATACGGGGGCGGGCATATCGGCTATTGACGAGTTGGTAGCTGACCAATATGGATTCCGAAAAATCGGCGAAACACGTGTTACGGTAGCCAATGGCGTAACCGAGACGAAACCGGTCTACGACGCAGTGCTCAGAATTACGCGCTACCCGAGATTTTCCAAGCTGATCAAGATGGTTGGTCTCAATCTTCAGGCGCCACAAAGGATAATTGCCATAATCGGCAGGGACGTCCTTGCGAGTGGTTCCCTTCACTATGAAGGCAAGGAACGCAGATTCAGCTTAGACTTCTCATGAGTAGCGCGCTAACGCCCTCACCCCTTCGACAGGCTCAGGGCAGGCTCTAGCCCTCTCCCACGACGGGAGAGGGGATAAGAGGATGATTCAAGCGACGGGTGGGCGGCGGCTACTTGGTCGTCGCCGTCACCGCGATCCGGTAGTGTGATCCAGAGTCGAACCAGCCTACTCCGACGTATTGCAACCGGCCTCTATCTGCTATCGACCAACCGTTGCCTGACGGCGTCAGTGTTTCGGACGAGCTCGTGAAGGTTGGTTGGTAGTAGGAGCCGCTGGCCGAGTTTGGGGCCTTGATGTAAACGAAGTAGGTCGTGCTCGCCGACAAGTCGCAGCCGCTGGAGCAGGTGTAGGTGTAGGAGCCCGCCGTCGAGGGACTGCTGCCGCTCAGGGTGGCCAGCGTCGTGCCCGTGTTGGGGTTCGACCCGGATGCCGCGTGCAGCGTCACCTCGAGGTCGGCCGGGCTCCCGACGGTCGCACGGAAGGCAATGGCGATGCTGGACAGCGTGTAGCCGCCCGTGTTGCTGCCCGTCGTGAACGCCTGTGCCACCCGTTGTGTTGGGCTGCCGCTGTTGCCCACATCCACAGGACCGTTATCAGCCCCACCCAGGGTGCTCACCGAGACGATGGCAAGGGTGGTGAACTGCGGCGCCGTCGCCAGCAGCGTGGAGCACGTACTGTCGCTGTAGGCCGAGTAGGTGTACGACGTGCCCGACGTGAGGCCGGTCAGACTCGCGCTGGACGTGCCGGCGGCCACCGGGCCCTGGCAACTCGTGTGCGGGCCGCTGGTTGCTTTGTAGTACCACGCATCGGCGTGGCGGGCGATGGTCAGCGTCGCCGTCGTCGCGGCGACGTTGGAGGTGGTGAGGGAGGGGTTGGTCGCAAAGACGGTCTCGGCCAGGTGCCAGTCGCTGTAGCTCTGCCACCTTGCTCCCGTGTCGTTGTAGTGACCAAACAAAATATCCCAACCATTGTTGCTCGGTTCTTTGGTCTCGCCGCTGTCGGCCGTCCAGGCCCAGTCGTATCTGACGGTGTTCTGGGCGACCGTCTTCACGAAGTAGACGGCGTTGGATGAGAGGTTGCAGCCGCTGCCGGAGCAGGTCCAGGTAGTGTCGGTCCAGGTGGTGCTGGTCGGAGAGGTCCCGGAAAGGGTCGCGAGAACCGTATTGGCCGGTTCGCTATTCGCTCCGTAGTTGCCGGTTCCTTCCATCTGATGGAGCGTGACCGTGATGCCCCCTGATCCGGTGTCGTACCTCCGCACAGCCAGAGTGACAGTCTTGAGGATGTAACCGCTTGAGTTCGGGCCAGTGCGGAAGGCGAATGCCCGCTCGGTTTGGCGTCCGATTAACGAGTTACCGCCCCCCTTGCCGTTAGCCAGGTTGGAGATGGATGAACCGGTGGTGAACGGCGTCGCCGCGGCCAGCAGCGTCGAGCACTCGCCGTCGCTGTAGGCCGAGTAGGTGTAGGACGTGTTCGCCGTGAGGCCGGTGAGGTCCTTGCTCGTCCCGCTGACCGGCCCATCGCAGGTGGCGCCCGCGCCCGTGTGCCGGTAGTACCAGTTGCCCGTGTGGTGGGCGATGGTCAGCGTGGCCGTAGTCAGCCCGACATTGGACGCGGTCAGCGTGAGGTTCGGGTAAATCAGCGGCGCGTAATGGAAGGGAGACTTCCCCCAGGCGTTCGTGGTTCTGACGATCAGATCGTAGGTCTTGCTGTCGTCGACGGTGTAGGTGGTGCCGCCAACCGTCCAGGAGGTGAGTGTGACAGTAACCCGGCGGTCGCTGCCCAGGGTCGCAGTCTCGACATCGGCGCAGGGTCGGTACGTGCCCGTGACGCCGTTTTCGTGCGTGGCGCACTCGATTTCGTAGCCCGGGGAGTACTTGGGCTGAATCCAAGAGAGGGTGAGCGAGCCGGCGGCGCGTGAGACCGAGATGGGATTCTGTCCGGGTTGCTCTTTCACCGGCTCATGGGCCGGATGCGCGTCCACCGACCTCGTCCAGTCGCTGGCCTGAGCGGGATTGTTGGTCACCGCGCGCACGGCGACCATGTAGGAGATCAACCAGCTCATCTTGCCGTGCTCGCCCTTGGTCACCTTCAAGGTTGTAGTGGAGCCGGAGTCCGTTGAGCCGCATTGCCACCATCTCCAACCACTCCTGCTGGAGCAGGTGAGGTTGTAGCCATCCGCGCCAGTCACCGCCGCCCAGGTGACGGTGAGTTCCTCGCTCCCAATACTTCTCGCATTATTCCCGTTATCGCGCGTCACCGTGATCGACGCGGGCGCGGTGAGTTGGCTTTGGGACTGCGCGGACGCGATAGATGCGCCCGACGACTGGACGGTGTTCAGCCAGTCGTTCGGCGGCATCCGCGAGAGTTCGGTCCAGGGGCCGGTGGTGTCGGCGTTGCGAGCGCGGACGGCGACGTAGTCGATGGTCTTGCCGGTGGTGTAGCGGTAGGCGGTGGCGGTGATCTTGTTGGCCACGCTGTGCCAGTCGGAGGCGCCGGCCTCCTTGGCGCGGATGTCGTAGCCGGTCGCGCCCTGGGCGGCGTCCCAGGAGATGTCGAGGTAGCCGTCGCCCGGCGTGACGCTCAGGTTGCTTACGGTCAGGTTGGGGTCGTACGCCGACGGGGTGGCGGAGACGAACCAGGGCGGGCCGGAGGCGGGCGCGCCGACGCTGGGGCCGCCGCCGTTCACCGCGCGCAGGTGGTAGCGGTACTCCCTGCCGTTGGTGAGGCCGGTGAAGGTGTGGGACGTTGTGGAGGCGCCGGCGCCGGGGATGACCGTCCACGGCCCCCAGCCGGAGAGGTTTCCGGTGGAGGTGTCGTTGTGGTTGAGGTTGTACTCATAGCCTTTGATGGACGAGTCCGACGGGTCGTTCCACGAGAGGGTCACGCTGCCATTGCCCGCGGTCGCGGTGAGGCCGGTTGGAGCGGCGGGCGGGTTGGGCTTGGGCTCGGGTGTGGGCGTGGGCTTCGGCGCGGGAGCCGACGGGCTGGCGGAAACGAACCAGGGCGCGGCGTTGGGCGCGCCGACGCTGGGGCCGTCGCCGTTGACGGCGCGCACGTGGTAGCGGTACTCGCGCCCGGGGGTGAGTCCGGTGAAGGTGTGGGACGTCGTGGAGGCGCCGCTGCCGGGGATGGACGTCCAGCGGCTCCAGCCGGAGAGGTTTCCGGTGGAGGTGTCGTTGTGGTTGACGTTGTACTCATAGCGGGTGATGGACGAGTCCGACGGGTTGTTCCATGAGAGGGTGACGCTGCGGACTCCGGCGGAGGCGGAGAGGCCGGTTGGCGCGGCGGGCGGTTTCGGTTTCGGCGCGGGAGCCGACGGGCTGGCGGAGACGAACCAGGGCGGGCCGGAGGCGGGCGCGCCGACACTGGGGCCGCCGGAGTTGACGGCGCGCAGGTGGTAGCGGTACTCGCGCCCGGGGGTGAGTCCGGTGAAGGTGTGGGAGGTGGTGGACGCGCCGCTGCCGGAGATGGACGTCCAGGGCCCCCAGCCGGAGAGGTTTCCGGTGGAGGTGTCGTTATGGTTGAGGTTGTACTCGTAGCGGGTGATGGACGAGTCCGACGGGTCGCTCCAGGAGAGGGTGACGCTGTGGACTCCGCCGGAGGCGGAGAGGCCGGTTGGAGCGGCGGGCGGCGACTGGGCTATTGCGGGGGGGGGTAAAAGTCAGCGCGACCAGCAGAAGCGCCATGAGCGCGCCGAGCCGCCAGGCCAACCGAGATTGCGAGAGAGTCTGTCGTATGTTCATGGCGCTGCCTCCATAAGGCATTCCCGGCAGGCGTTCCGACGGACGCCCACGCCGGGCGTCGAGGCCCCTGCCGTAACGGTAGTATATATCACAGTTCAATGACACTTGTATATAGTATTGCGATGACGCTTAGATGAATGTACTCGTTCATGCACCCTCACCCCAGCCCTCTCCCGCGAACGGGAGAGGGGGATGGATTCCCGCGTGCGCGGGAATGACGGGAGAAAGCGGGAATGGCGCTTCGGGCTTTCGACAAGGCTCACCCTTCGACAAGCTCAGAGCGAACGGGGTAATGGACAGGCTCAGGGTGAACGGAAGATCCCCCGGCCTCCCAACCCGTAGGGGCGATTCATGAATCGCCCCTACGCGGTGAAACACCACGCCCAGCGTATTGAGTAGCTTGACTAACGTTGGTACAATCTTTGTCCAAATTCGTCGGCGTATGTGCGGTTCGCGTGGAAAGTGGGACGAATACTAAGGAGGCGCATACGATGGCTGATCGTCAAGAAGTCGCTTTGATGGCGCACCTGATGCGGCGGGCGGGCTTCGGGGCCACTCACGATGAGCTGGAGCACCTCGCAGCCGAGGGCTATGAGGCAACCGTCGAGAAGCTGCTGGCCCCGGAGTCGCAGCCTGACATCGACGAGGCCCTGCTCTTCCGCTACCTTCCGATGGCCGAGTACATCACCGCCGCCGAGCACGCGCAGATGAACTGGCTGTACCGGATGGTCAACTCGCCGCGCGCGCTCCAGGAGAAGGTCGCGCTCTTCTGGCACCACGTGTTCGCCACCGGGCTGGACAAGGTCGAGACGGCGAACACGATGCACGACCAGATCGTGATGTTTCGCAGGTACGGTCTCGGCAATTTCCGCGACCTGCTCGTTCATCTAGCCCGCGATCCGGGCATGATCTACTGGCTGGACAACCAGGACAACCACAAGCGCGCGCCGAACGAGAACTGGGGACGCGAGCTTCTGGAGCTGTTCTCGCTCGGCGTGGGGTACTACACCGAGAAGGACGTCTACGAGTGCGCCCGGGCCTTCACGGGCTGGACGTTCACGGGCAAGTCGCGGGGCCTCGCCTATCCGCCGCAGTCGTGGCGGTTCGACTACCGCGCCGAGGACCACGATGAGAACGAAAAGACGTTCATGGGGTTCAACGGCAACTTCGACGGCGAGGACATCATCGACATCGTCGTCCGCCAGCCCGCCTGCGCGCGGTTCATCATGCGCCATATGTACAGCTTCTTCGTGGAGGACGAGCCGGAGGTTCCCAAGTGGCCGAACGAGCGGCCCAAGAACCCGGAGGCAATCGACATGCTCTGCGAGGTCTTCATCAAGTCGGACCTGGAGATGAAGCCCGTGCTGCGGGCGCTGTTCAACTCCGACTTCTTCAAGGATGCCACGTACAAGAAGGTGAAGAACCCCGCTGAGATTGTGGCCTCAACGCTCAAGATGACCGGGGCGTTCGACGGGCCCAATCCCGCATGGGGACTGCTGTCGCTCGAACCGGGCACGATGGGCCAGGACCTGTTGAACCCGCCGACCGTCGAGGGCTGGCACACGGGGGGCGAGTGGATCAACAGCGGGGCGCTCATCAATCGCGTCAACTTCGTGGCCGACCGGCTTGGCGACACGTCCTCGCCCGGCGTCCAGGCGATGGCGAGGCGCATCGGCGACAACGGCGGCACCATGACAACCGATGCGTTCATCGACCGTTGTCTCTTTGAAATGGGACTCGACTCGGTCGACGAGGAGACGTACGGTCAACTGGTCACGCAGGCTGAGTTGGGCGGCCCGATAGTCTATGGCGAAAACGGCGAATTCGAAGGATTCTCGGAGAGAGTGGCGGACATGCTCGCTCTCATTGCGGGCACCAAGGAGTACCAGTTCGGTTAGCGGTCTTCCGTAAGAGAGTTGTCGGCTGAGGCCGAACGAAAGGACAGGTGAGCGATGACAGCGACGAGTAAAGACCCGGTACTGGTGGTATTGCAGCTCAGCGGCGGGAACGACTACATGAACACCATCGTGCCCTTCGCCGACCCCCACTACTACGACAACCGTCCACTCCTCCAGCTGGCCGAAGACGACCTGCTGAGGCTCGATGACGAGGTCGCCTTCAACCCCTCCATGGGGCCGCTGCACGAGATGTACACGAAAGGCGAGGTGGCAGTACTGCACGGCGTGGGATGGGCCGGCTCCAACCGGTCGCACTTCCGGTGCATGGACATCTGGCACACGGCGGAGCCTGACGAATTCGCGAGCCAGGGCTGGCTGGGCAAGGCCACGCGCCAGATCGACCCGAACGGCGAGAACCCCGTCACCACCGTCAACGTCGGGCAGGGACTGCCGAGAGCGCTGGTGGCGGACGGCGTGTCCGCCGCATCGGTGGCGAACATCGACACGTACGGGATGCTCACCTCGGTCGAGAGGGCGGAGCAGCGCGCGCAGATGCTCGACCGCTTCGCCAAGATGTACGCGCCGGCCATAGGTCGAGGCCCGGTCGCCGAGTACATCGCCAAGACCGGCACGGACGCGCTCAACGGCGCGGACATGATCGCCGTGGCTCCGAAGAAGTACGCTTCCGAGGTCGAGTACGCCTCCAATCCCGTTGGGCAGAGATTGAAGGACGTGGCGATGATCCACACGGCGGACATCGGGACGCGAATCCTGTACACCGAGTTCGGCGGGTTCGACACGCACGCCGCGCAGGCCATCAATCACCCGCGCCTGTGGGATGAGGTATCGGGCGCCGTCGCCGACTTCTGGGACGACCTGAAGGCCCACGACGCGGCGGACAACGTGACGATGCTCGTCTTCTCCGAGTTCGGGCGTCGCGTGCGCGAGAACGGCGGCGGCACCGACCACGGGGCGGGAGGCGTCGCCTTCGTCATCGGCCCGAACGTCAACGGCGGCCAGTACGGCGAGTATCCGAGCATCGAGGCCGACAAGCTGGTCGAGGGCGACCTCGCGCCGGGGATGGACTTCCGAGGCCCGTACGCCGCCATCCTCGACGACTGGATGGGCATCGACGAACGCGAGATCGTGGGCGGCGAGTTCGAGCGCCCGCCGATCTTCAAGAACTAGCGCGATGATCACGACTACGGCGGCGGGCAGGACGTGGCACTACAGCCATAATCTTGGACGTCAGACGGCCGAGCACAACCAGAGCAAGTTCGGCAGGACGGGCGGCTACGGCTTCCCGGTGGACGTCGCGGCGGCTGGGAACGACATCCTCTTCGTCATCAGTCGCGGCTACGGGTTTCCAAACGTCTCGTACGACTTCGACGTGTTCACCCGGATCGGCAAGACGACGATTGAAGAGGACCACATCGGCGACTTCGCGCGCGGCGGCTTCACGTGGCCGGTGGGAATCGCCATCTCGAAGACCGACGGGAGCGTCTTCGCCTCCGACGAGTACGAGTGCAACATATCGGTCTTCGACCCGGACGCGATCCAGACGTTCTGCGAACGCGACCCGGATGGGGAGTACTTCGATAGGTGGGGTATGAAGGGCTCCGAGCCGGGTATGCTGAACGGCCCGGCGGGGATAGCGTTCGACGCAAACGACAATCTCCACGTCGTCGACAGCCTGAACAACCGCGTCCAGGTGTTCACCAAGAGCGGCGACTTCCTCAAGACATGGGGTTCCGGCGGAGGCTCCGAAGGGGAGTTCAACCGGCCCTGGGGCATCACCATCGACCGCGACGGGGCCGTATACGTCGCCGACTGGGGCAACCACCGCGTGCAGAAGTTCACCCCCGACGGCGAGTACCTCATGACGTTCGGCTCCCGGAACGGGTCGTCATCGTCGCTGAGTCACCCTGCCGGGGTGGCAGTGGACAGCGATGGCGACGTCTACGTCACCGACTGGGGGAACCGTCGGGTGCAGATATTCGAGCCGAGCGGCGAGATGCTCTCGGGGCTGTACGGAGACATGCGCGAGCTTTCCAAGGCCGGCCAGTACGCCCTGGCGCGCGACCCGGAGAGCATCAAGCGGCTCAACCAGTACGACGCGCCGACAGAGTACCTCAACAAGTTCTCCAGGCCCGTCGGCATCGACGTCGACGACCAGGACCGCATCATCGTGACGGACGCCATGGGGAGGGTGGTGGTGTATAGGAAGGACAGTGACTACCAGGAGCCGCCGCTGTAGGTGGTCGATAGTCTATGCTCAATGAGTTCCCGGTTTCCTGTCTCTAAAGTCCTTTGCATGGAGTAGATGGACATGCGGCTACCGATTACCCTCACCCCAGCCCTCTCCCAGAACGGGAGAGGGGGTGTTCCGTTCGAGCAGGTAGGTTTGACACTTACTCGGAGTAAGCCGAGATGATCACCACAACGGCGGCGGGCAGGACGTGGCACTACAGCCATACCCTGGGTCGGCACACAGCCGAGCACAACCAGAGCAGGTTCGGCAGGACGGGCGGGTACAGCTTCCCGGTGGATGTCGCTGCGGCCGGCAACGACATTCTCTTCGTCATCAGTCGAGGCTGGGGCCATCAGGTGGTCGTTAATTTCGGCTACGACATTTATCTTCGTGTCAGCAAGACGACGATCGACGAGGACCATATAGGAGACTTCGCCCGCGGCGCGTTCACGTGGCCTGCGGGCATCGCCGTCTCAGAGACTGACGGAAGCGTGTTCGTCTCGGACGAGTACGAGTCCACGATATCGAGCTTCGATCCGGACGGTGTCATCGTGTTTCCCGACCGTGACCCCGACGGTGAGGAAGTAGCCCGGTGGGGCACGAAGGGCTCCGAGCCGGGTATGCTGAACGGCCCCACGGGGATCGCGTTCGACGACAACGACAACCTCTACGTCGTCGACAGCCTGAACAACCGCTTGCAGGTGTTCACCAAGAGCGGCGACTTCCTCAGGACGTGGGGTTCCGGCGGCGCTTCCGAGGGCGAGTTCCACCGGCCCTGGGGCATCACCATCGACCGGGAAGGGGCCGTATACGTCGCCGACTGGGGCAACCACCGCGTCCAGAAGTTCACCCCCGACGGCGAGCACCTGATGACGTTCGGCTCCGGAACGGGTCGTCATCGTCGCTGAGTCACCCGGCCGGGGTGGCAGTGGACAGCGACGGCGACGTCTACGTCACCGACTGGGGAAACCGGCGAGTACAGATCTATGAGCCGGACGGCGAGGTGCTCGCTCCCCTGTACGGAGATATGGGCGACCTCTCCAAGGCGGCCCAGTATGTCGTGGCCCGCGACCCCGAGACCGTGAAGCGGATGAACCGGGACGATGCGCCCCTTCAAGTATCTCAGCAAGTTTTCCAGGCCCGTCGGCATCGATATCGACGAGCACGACCGCATCTTCATTACCGACGCGTTGAGCAGGATTGTAGTGTATCGGAAGGACCGCGACTACCAGGAGCCGCCGCTCTAGGTCTCCGGCCGGAGGAGGACGCGATGATCACCACAACGGCGGCAGGCCGAACGTGGCACTACAGCCACAACCTCGGACGCCAGACCGCCGAGCACAACCAGAGCAAGTTCGGCAGGACGGGCGGCTACTGCTACCCCATGGATGTCGCGTATGCGGGCAACGACATTCTCTTCGTCATCAGCCGGGGCTGGGGCAATCCGAAGTTCGCGATACGTGATTACGACGCCTACCTACGCATCAGCAAGACGACGATCGACGAGGACCACATAGGAGACTTCGCTCGCGGCGGATTCACCTGGCCCGTCGGGATCGCCGTCTCGAAGACCGACGGCAGCGTCTTCGCCTCCGACGAGTACGAATGCACCATATCGGCATTCGATCCCGACGGACTCATGCCTTTCCCTACGCATGACCCAAAGGGCGAGTACCTCGACCGCTGGGGCGCGAAGGGATCGGAACCGGGAATGCTGAACGGCCCCACGGGGATCGCGTTCGACTGCCAACGACGACCTCTACGTGGTCGACAGCATGAACAGCCGCGTCCAAGCGTTCACGAGGACAGGCGACTTCCTCAGAGCGTGGGGTTCACCCGGCAGCTCCGAGGGGGAGTTCAACCGTCCCTGGGGCATCACCATCGACCGCGAGGGGGCCGTCTACGTCGCCGACTGGGGCAACCACCGCGTCCAGAAGTTCACCCCCGACGGCGAGTACCTCACGACCTTCGGCTCGCAGAACGGGTCACCGTCGTCGCTGAGTCACCCGGCCGGCGTGGCCGTGGACAAAGACGGCGACGTCTACGTCACCGACTGGGGAAACCGCCGCGTCCAGATCTACGAACCGGACGGCGAGGTTCTCACCGCCCTGTACGGCGACATGCGCGACCTCTCCAAGGCCGGCCAGTACGCCCTCGACCGTGACCCCGAGAGCATCAAGCGCCTCAATCACAACGACGCGCCGACAGGCTACCTCAACAGGTTCGCCAGGCCCGTCGGCATCGACATCGACGACCACGACCGCATCTTCGTCACCGACGCCTATAGCAGGCTCGTGGTGTACCGGAAAGACCGGGAGTACCAGGAGCCGCCGCTGTAGGTTTGCCGGGGTCTACTCTAGGAAGACCGCGTACGGACAGATCAAACGGGCGCGGTATGCGACGAGCGCCTGCACAGCGCGGCCAGGATTCATTGAATTCGCCTTCACCAGCGCTCCCTTGCTCGTCTGCCCCTTCAGATACTCGGTTGCGGGAGTTCCTTTCTTGTCCCCGATGCCAACCACGTAATCTCGTAGGTCAAGCTCCAGATCACATGGCCTTATCTCGTCAAGCACTAGGGCCCATCTTGAACCTGAGACAAAAACTCCTGACGGGAGCGACTCCCAATTTTCCTCATCTACGGAGAATTCGCTAGCTAGAGGGGTGTTTGGGACGGGGCATTCGCCGGCCGGATGGATGTTTGTGTTGGCTTCGATTGGCCCCATCAGCACTTCAATAGAGTCCGACCACTCCTCTACAAAGGGCTGAACCTGATTCGTGGGGTGGAGAGGACCCCGGCCGATGCCTCCATAGCCCCAGTAGATCCGCCTCGCCTCCTTCAGCCTCGCCTCCTTCAGTCCACGCCTCTTTCGTTCCAGAATGCAGTTAAGGCACTCACCTTCATAGGTGCCTACTTTTGTGAAGATGAACGCTTCCGGCACTGAATTATCCATTTTCTTCTCCTTTTCTTCGCATTCATAATTCGCTTTTTTATTTTGACGTGTGTGGAGTATCAACTACGTTGGAGGGGTTACGCAGTCATATACTCCCATATCGACTAGCTGGAAGATTCATCTAGTTCGCCTGGTTGGCAAAACAGGTCAAGATCACCGGGTGTTGGTTTCTCGTACTCTAAATGGAAATCTTCCCATTCAGTAATTCCCCATAGATATTCAGCAGTCGATTTCGGAACCGGCACATCATAAGTGCCACCGGGGACGTCTACCTGTATCCAAACATCTCTCCCTCGCATGAGACGACGCAAGTGGGTCATATTTTTCACTCGCTCCAATGTTTTTCTCCTTAATCAAATGTTTCGATTGGATCCGCAATACCCTCGAAAGGGCTATCCCCGAGATCGATTTTACGATGATGGTAGCCACTTCATAGGTCTCTCTGTGGAAAAACAAAACTGCGAAGCCACGGGGGCTTCGCAGGTGATGTGGTCTGGGGGAAACCCGAACCGCTTAATCCTAGGATACCCCAGAATTCTGAGAATACAAGGGCGACGTATACTACCGTATACCCCCAAAGCCCTCACCCCCGTCATTCCCGCGTACGCGGGAATCCATCCTCCCCCCTCTCCGCGCCCTCTGCGGTGAATCCCCCCGCCCTAGTCGTCCGTCGTGCTGCCCCAGCCCTTCTTGGTCTGGCCCACGGCTTCCCTGACCTGCTCGGCGAACTCCGCCAGCTCCTCGTCCGTCACCTCTTCGCCGGCGTCCATTCGCTGCTTGAGCTGCTCGAAGAGCCACTCCTCCCGCGTGCCGTGCGGGAAGTCGAAGAACTCACGGTCGAAGTGCGGAAGCTCCCCGGAGCCGAAGTACCGGCCGTCAGGAACCGGGAACCCCTCGAGGTCGTCCGTCCCCTTGCCGAGCACTTCGCCGGTCTGGACGTAGTGCTCCATGACGGGCTTCATCCCGAACTTCTGCACGGGGCATACCTTCATGCAGACGCCGCATCCGTCCAGCTTGACCATCAGGGGGCGGCAGCGGTCGTAGATGACCTTGTTCTTGAGCGCGCCGCGCCACCAGACCTTTTCGCGCACGAGCGCCCGCGCCGGGCACCGCTGTACGCACACCTGGCACTTGTCGCAGAACTTGTTGATGCCGTAGTCGACCGGCTCGTCGTGGCGCACGGGAGCGTCGGTGGTGATCATCATCAGCCGCGCCCGCGACCCGAAGTGCGGCATGAGCAGCTGCCCGTTCGCCCCAAGCTGTCCGAGTCCCGCGTTGACGAAGTACGGTATCGTCGGCGCGCTCGCGTCGTTGGGGTTGTGCACCTGCGCGCGGTAGCCGAGCGCGCGGATGAAGTCTCCCAGCCGCAGGCCCGCCTCTCCCATGACCTCGTACGCGCCGTAGTGCGCGTGCTCCGCCGCCATGCTGATCGTCGACTGCGTCGCGTCGTAGTCCTGCTCCCACGCGAGGCAGATCGCGTTGTTGAACTTCACCCAGCCCTTCTTGCTCTTGTACGTGTAGCGCCTATCGTACCGCGTGAACCCCACCTCGCCGAATCCGAGCTCTTTCCCCTTGGCGCGAATCGTCTCGGTCACGTCGACGGCGGCATCCGGCTCGCCCGTCGGCTCGATGTCTGCCGTCACCCTCGATTCCGCAACGAGCGGCTTGACCGTGTTCTCGTGTGCCTTGCGGAAGTCGAAGAATTCCTCGGAGTAGACCGTCCACGCCCAGTCGCGGTCTGCTCCCTTCTCCATGTGCCACTGCTCCAGCGGCTCCTCGCGGGAGTAGAAGGAAATATCGGCCTCGCGCACCGGATGGCCGGGCACGGTCACGAGGTCCTCAGCGACGGGAATCTCGACATCGGGGTCTCCCGGTCGCGGCCCCGGACGTCGTACAACGTGGCTGATCGGCTTGGGCATGGCAGTTATGGGCCTCCCGTATGCTTGCGGTATGCTCTCAGATGGGATGCGGGGTGTCAAACGGGAGCGGCTTCCCAAATCCCCCACCGTCATTCCCGCACCGACCCGCTACATTACTTCCGGCGCGGTCATCCCCATCAGCGTCAGGCACCGGGCGAGTACGCCCTTCGTCGCCTCGACCAGCTTCAGACGCGCCTTCGTGATCTCGACATCCGCCGGATCGGACGATACGACGCGACACTGCTGGTAGAAGTTGTGGAACTCGGTCGCGAGGTCCATCGAGTAGTACGTCAGGTGATGCGGTTCGAGGTTCCGCGCCATCATGGAGACAAGCTCCGGCAGCCGCAGCATCGTGCGGACGAGCGATAGCTCCGCCTCGTGCGTCAGGAGCGACGTGTCCCCGTCCGCGAAGTCGATGCCCCGCTCATCCGCGAGGCGCAGGATGCTGGCGATCCGCGCGTGGGCGTACTGGATGTAGTAGACCGGGTTCTTCTCCGACTGCTCCTTCGCAAGCTCGATGTCGAACTCCATCTGGCTCTCCGGCGCGCGCTGGAGGAAGAAGAACCGGCAGGCGTCCGCGCCGACCTCCTCCACAAGCTCGCGGAGCGTCACGATCTGGCCGGCCCGCTTGGAGAACCGCACCGCCTCGCCCGCCTGTTTGAGCGTGACGAGCTGGTAGATGAGCAGCACGAGCGACTCCCGGCTCACGCCGAGCACGTCGGCAAGCTGCTGCATGAACGGGACCTGCCCCTGGTGGTCGGCCCCCCAGATGTTGATGACCCGGTTGAAGCCGCGCACGAGGAACTTGTTGTAGTGGTACGCCACGTCGGAGGCGAAATACGTCGGAGCGCCCGTGCCGCGAATGAGCACCTTGTCCCTTTCGTCGCCGAGCTTGGTCGTGGCGAACCACGTCGCTCCCTCGCGCTCGACGATCAAGTCCTGAGTTTCAAGCATGGCCATCGCGGTCTTGAACTGGCCGCTGTCGTACAGGCTCCGCTCGCTGAACCACTCGTCGTACCGGACTTCGAGCCCCTCCATGTCTTCGCGGATGGCGTCGATCATGCGGTTCATGCCGATCTCGCCAATCTCGGACACCGCGCGGCTCTCGTCCATGCCGATGAACTTGTCCCCAAACTCTTCCTTCAATTCACCCGCGAGATCGACGAGGTAGTCACCGGCATACCCGTCCTCGGGTACCTCGGCCTCTCCGCCGGACGCCTGCACGTACCGGGCGTAGACGCTCCGGTTGAACTTGTCCATCTGGTTGCCGGCGTCGTTGATGTAGTATTCGCGCTGTACGTCGTAGCCCGCCGCTTCGAGCACGCTGGCGAGCGAGCTTCCGAACACCGCGCCCCGGCCGTGCCCGACGTGAATCGGCCCTGTCGGATTGACGCTCACGAACTCCACCTGGACTCGCGTCCCCTTTCCGTCCTCGACGCTCCCGAAGCCGTCTCCTGCCTCACGGATCGCGTCTACCTGCTCCGCAAGCCACGCGGGGTTGAGCCGGAGGTTCACGAACCCCGGGCGCGCCGCCTCCACGCTTGCCAGTATCCCGCCCGTCTCCGTCGAGGACGCGATGGCCTCTGCGATGTCGAACGGATTCCGCCGCATCACGCGGGCCAGCTTCATCGGCGTGGACGTGGCGAAATCCCCGTGCTCCGGGTTCTGCGGACGCTCGACCGTCACCTCGTCCACCGCAACGTCCGGCAGCCGTCCGTCCGCCTGCGCCGCCCGCAGCGCGTCGGTCAAAAGGTCACGGACCCGGTCGGTGAGAGTCATGCCCGCTACAAAGCGACCATCGGCCGGACGTGTATCGTCTCGTCGCGGTGCGGACCGGTCGAGATGATGTCGAAACCGACGCCGATAAGCTCCTGGATGCGGTCAACGTATGCCTTCGCGTTTGCCGGAAGGTCCTCGTAGGCGTTCATCCCCGCCGTCGGCATGTCCCAACCGGACAGCTCCTCGTATATCGGCACGCACCGCTCCAGCGTCGAGGCGTTGCCGGGGAAGTCCCATACGATCTCGCCATCGAGCTCGTAGGCGCGGCATACCATGATCGAGTCGAAGATGTCCAGCACGTCGAGGCGCGTGAGAATTCCGGCCGTGTACCCGTTGATGCGAGCGCTGTACCGCGCCGCCACCGAGTCGAACCAGCCGACTCGCCTCGGCCTGCCCGTCGTCGTGCCGAACTCCTTGGCGCGCTGGCGAATCGCCTCGCCCGTTGAATCGAGAAGCTCCGTGACGAACGGGCCGCTTCCCACGCGGGTGCTGTACGCCTTGAAGACGCCGAGTATGTTGTCGATGTGTCCCGGCAGCAGCCCCAGCCCCGTCATCGCCCCGCCGATGGTCGGGTGCGAGGACGTGACGAACGGGTACGTCCCGTGATCAAGGTCGAGCAGAGCGCCCTGCGCCCCCTCGATGATGAGCTGCTTGCCCGAATTCACCGAGTCGAACACGATGTGCTCCACCGGCCCGATGTACTCCGACAGGTGCTCCGACCACAGCTTGCACTTGTCGAACACCTCCTCCAAAGAGAGCGGCTCGACACCGTAGACCTTTGTCAGGATCGCGTTGTGATGGCTGAGCACTTCCTCCAGCCTCGGCAGGAGCGCTTCGATGTCGCGCAGTTCCGTCGCCCGGATGCCGATGCGGGACGCCTTGTCGGCGTAGGCCGGGCCGATGCCACGACCCGTCGTCCCGATGGCGTTCCGCCCCTTCGCCTGCTCGGAGATCTGGTCGAGAACGACGTGATACGGCATCACGAGATGCGACCGCTCGCTGACGATGAGCCGCCCCTCGATGCTGATGCCCCGCGCTTCGAGGCCCGTAATCTCGTCCAGCAGCACGTCGGGGTCCACGACGACCCCGTTGCCGATGACGTTCAGCGTATGCGGCCAGACTACGCCCGACGGCAGCAGGTGGAACTTGAACTCACCCTGCTCGGTGATAACGGTATGCCCGGCGTTGTTCCCGCCGGAAAATCGCGCGACAATGTCGCCGTCGCGAGCAAGTACGTCGACGAGCTTGCCCTTGCCCTCATCGCCCCACTGGGCGCCAAGCACTGCCGTTACCGTCATCCCAGCCTCCTCCTCGCCGTTCGAGGGCCAACACCCTCGCTAGGCGAGCATTGCGAGTTTACTAAACTCAAGGCACCATCCGAGACCACTTCCCGAACGACGCGCAAAAGGGACGGAGCGCTCCGTCCCTTTGAAGAATTATAGTACAACCGTCCCACTGATTCAACGATTCGTAAAGTGACAATATGGAGACCTCATGGCGGATTAGCCCGCTTTGGCGCGCTCTGATATACTCGATTTCCAGACTGTGATAAGGTTGGTCGAGCATTCTAGGTCTATCCAAACGCGCCATGATCGCGGCAGATTCAATAACGAAGATAAGCACCACGGTCGTCTACTCGACGGGCGATGTGGAAGAGGAACTGGTGGGACCAGGACTCCTGTTAGGGGCCGACCTACTGGGTCTGAGCCAGTTCATCGATGCACCAGAGGTACGGCAGTCCACTGAAGGTCTCGTCCTGTCGAGTATGCGCAACCAACTCACCGTCATCGTCAGTCCAAGCAGTTTGGCGTTTGTGGATGGCAGCGATGAGGAGCCTGTACGGGAAGACTTCCCGAGCCGCGTGGCAGAAGTTGCCGAATATATTGGGAGCCGGAGCGGCCAGACGTACAGTACTGTTAGCTTCGATTTTGAAATCGAATCGAACGAGGAGGAGAAAGAGTCGCCGCTAAGTCAGATCATATTGAACCGACTCGTGAAAGAAGACGCGCTCAATGAAATAGGATACGATGCAATCGGTGCCTCCGCCAGATTATGGTACGCCGCGCGTGATAGAGTGCATGAACTCCGTATCGAGCCTGGAGAAACCCAATATGATAGCCTTTACTACTACGCTGGCTTGGGCGTCCACATTGAGTTGGAAACAGTACCTCCGGCGAAATGGCTTTTACGAGCCTTGCATGAGGAGTACGATGATTTCAAGAGAGTATTGGCTAAGGTTCTCACATCATAGAGAGGGACAATCCCCATGACGACAGACTTGGTTCACAACACCAAGCAGCCGAAGACGAAACGTAGGACGAGGTCGTCTGTCCGCTACAGCTATCGGCACAAGAAGGCCCTACTTGGTACACCTTCGTCACCAACATGGAACATGCACCTAGGTACGAATTCCATACCCCTTGCCTTTGGACAGGCGGACGCTTGGCCTCTAGCTAGCAGAATCGCGAATCTCCTAAAGCTGGAGCGACAGCACCGGGAGCGTGTGGCGGCTGTCTCGCTGGACCCTACTGCCAAAAAGTTGCTGAACGCCCTAGACCGAGAGACCTCGTTTAAGTGGGGCGACCTTCCGGAGAAGGCCGATTGCGACTGGAGCGCGGCATCCAGAGCCGCGGCACTCTTGGCCAGAGCGAACTTGTGCGAAGTTAGTCCTACCCGCATCAGACTCAGCGAGCACGGGGACAAGCTGCTTGCGGAGGAGTCCGCCCAAGCGAGCGAGTCGCTCCCCGAAGTTGCAAGCTGACCGCTACGTTAGGCAATTGTGGCGCGAAAGACTGCGTGTCGTCATCCTGGGACCGGGCCAAGCCCAACCGCGCGACCTGAACAAGCGGAAACAAATCGTCTCTCGGCTTCGTGACTACGGTTACGCCCTTGCCATGTTGGGGGAGGACTTCCTCGGAGAACCCGATGAACCCCTACACTTTGCCCTTCGCTCAAAGTTGTCGGAAATCGACCTGATTCTCGTCCTGAACACAGGGGTTGCACCTCTCGTCGAGTTGACGACCATCAGCATAAACTACAGGGCAACGAAGATAACCAAGGTGTGGTCGAAGCGGGAATATACTGAAGGGCCCCGGTCAACTCCGGGCGATGTTTTGGACATGTTCGATAACTGGCCGTTCAAGCAAGACGAGTTCGACAGTTGCGAATTGGTCGAGTCGGTCGTCGCAATTGCGGAAGATTTCTTCCAGGAAAAAGCTAAGCAGGAAGGACGCCTGACAAGCTGGGGCATCCTCCCCCCACCAAGCTAACCGCCCCCGACTAGCTCTCTAACCCCTCCCCAAATAGCACGTGTTGACAAGCTCAAATGATCTACGGCATCATACCGCCAGACTTGAGCCTGGACACTAAAGGGGGCTAGAATGCCGATGTACATGGTATGGCTTGAGCAATCGGTCTCATGCCCGGTCATCATCGAGGCGGATACCGAAATCGAGGCTCGCAACGAAGCCCTTTACTTGAACCCTGCCGAACTCGACTGGGACGTGGTTGAACACCACGTTTTCGAGATTGAGAAGGTGTCGGAAGAACCGGAATAGCATGGCCGACCTGCAAATCGTCACGACGCCGACCCGCGACTGGCTGGCAGAACGCGCCCGGACTTGCGCCAAGCGGATGCTTGTCGGGAGTCCGTACGTCAACGACGCCATCATCAAGTTGACGGACATGGTGTCCGAGGATGTGTCCCGAACGCTGGTCACGCGAACCGACCTGCGGGACTTTGCGCTCGGGTCTTCCAGCTTGGACACGCTTTGCGCTCTCGCAAGAGACGGCGTGACTGTCCGCAGTTTGAGCGGCCTTCATGCCAAGATATACGTCTTCGACGAATCTTCCGCGCTGGTGACCTCGGCGAACGCTACCTTTTCCGGAATGAAGCGCAACCTCGAATGCGGCTTGGGCACGGAGGACAAGCGCGTTGTAAAACAACTCGCCAGGTCCCTCATGCGTGGACTCGGCGCCGACGTGCCGCCCCAAAGAATGAAGCGCGAAGAGCTTGAAGCGCTCTACGCTCCCCTTGAGGCTATCAAGGCATCTCTGCCTAAACCTGTTGTCCCCACGGCAGCAAAGAAACCTGACGAGCCTGCCACGGGAGCGACATTCTCCATACCCGATAGAGAACGGCTGTTGGAGGGCTTCAAAGGCTGGCAGAGACTCACCTTGGAAGGCGTGCTCGCCATGCCGGAGGACGAATTCCGCCTCAACGACTTGGTTGAGGTGTGCGAACCCGTAGCCGCAAGACGGTATCCTAGAAATCGCCATGTGCCCGACAAACTGCGACAGCAACTCCAAATGCTGAAGGCTATCGGCCTCGTCGAGTTCATGACACCCGGACACTACAAGCGAACGATGAGCTAGAGGGCGCTCAATGGCGAAGGCCCCCTCCATCACAACCGATCCCCTGACCGGCCTCCCGACCCTGCCGTTCCGCAATCGGCGCGCGCTCGACGCGCAGTGGGCCGACGCCCTCCGCCTGCACGGAATCCAAAAGTTCGTCGGCCCCCAACCGCCGGACCCACCGCCTGAACTCCGCCGCGCCGTCGAGCAGTTCAACCACGGCGAGTTCTGGGAGTGCCACGAGACCCTGGAAGACGTTTGGCGCGAGACCCCCTACCCGTTCCGCCTGTTCTACCACGCCATAATCAAGACCGCAGTCGGCTTCCACCACCTCTCGGCCCACAACCGCAACGGTGGGCGGACCAAGCTCCGGGACGGCATCGAGCTTCTCGAACTATTCCAGCCGGAGTGGATGCACCTGAGAACCGACCTGCTCCTCACCGACGCCGCCCAATGGCTGTCCTTCCTCGAACCACCCACCCCCGCCTGGCCCGACCTCCACCCCCGCCCAAAACCCCACATCCTAACTCTGCGCTCTCCGCGCCCTCTGCGGTGAATCCCCCTACCCATACAACCCATCCGTCTTCGCCGCCATGATGAAATCATTGCGGTGCAACCCCCGTATCTTGTGCGTCCACCACGCGACGTTCACCCGCCCCCACTCCGTGACGATGCGCGGGTGGTGCCCCTCGTCCTCGGCGATCTCGCCGACCCTCTGCGAAAACTCCAACGCCCCCGCGAAGTCCGAAAACTTGAACGTCCGGTCCAGCCGCTTGATCTCGTCCACCTCCGTCAGCTCCCAGTCCGGCACGACCGGATGAAGCTCCGCGATCTCCTCCGGCGTCACCCTCGGCGAGTCCCGCCGGCAAGCAACACATTTCTCCCTAGCAAGTGTCATGGCATCCTCCCTAAAAACATCTTCTCTTTTCCTATACTCTGCGCTCTCCGCGCCCTCTGCGGTGAATCCCCCGATCGGACTCCATACTACCACGTAAACCCCACCTCCCTCCGTCATTCCCACGAAAGCGGGAACCCAGCACCCAGCACCTAATGCTATAATCCCCCGCAACCGCAAACGGGAGGCGCATAGTCGGCCATGAACGTGCTCACTGCCGTCATTCCCGTAGCCGGGTTCGGTACCCGCTTCCTCCCCGTCACGAAAGCCGTCCCCAAGGCCCTCCTCCCCGTCCTCGACACCCCCGTCATCCATCTCGCCGTCCAGGAGGCCGCCGCCGCCGGCATCGAGCGCGTGGTCATGGTCGTCTCGCCGGACCAAGAGGCTATCGGCACGTACTTCGAGGAACCGGGCGCATTGGAGCGGATGCTGGAGCGCCAGGGCAGAACCGCGCTCCTCGAGCGTATGCCCGACTTCTCGGATGCGCTGAACATCACCTACGTCACACAGGTCGAGCCGCTCGGCAATGGTCACGCCGTGCTCGTCGCCAAGCAAGAGGTCGGCGACGAGCCGTTCGCCGTGCTCCTGCCCGACGACGTCATCCGGGGCAGCGAATCGACCATCGGTCGGATGATCGACATCTACCGTGAGACGCGCGGCCCGGTCATCGGCGTCGCCGAGACCCCTGAGGAGACGATACCCCAAAAGGGGGTCGTCGCCCCCACGAGCCAGGACGGTCGCGTATACGAAATATCCGGCCTCGTCGAGAAACCCACCGTCGAGGACGCCCCGTCCAACCTCGCCGTCGTCGGACGCTACGTGCTTCCGCCGGAGACCTTCTCCGCGCTGGAGCGCACGAGTCCCGGCGCCGGCGGCGAGATATGGCTGGCCGACGGCATCGCCGCCCTGCTCAAGACCCACCGGGGAACGGCCTACCGCTTCCCCGGCGAGCTGTTCGACACCGGCGTCCCCGCCGGGATGCTGAAGGCATCCCTCCGGGAGGCCCTCCACCGCGACGACCTATCGGACGAAATCCGCGCGTATATCCGAGACTTGATACGAAAAGAGGAGGCCGTCACATGAGGCTCGTAATCATAGGCTGTGAGTATACGGGTACCACGACCCTGGGATTCCGAATCCGCGACTGGATACACGACGAGCTCGGCGGGTGGGTCAAGAACGTGCACGACCACGGCAAGTTCCCGTACACCGTCACGCACGAGCAGGAGTACACCCCCGTCCCCAGCGACTTCACCGTCGAGGAGCAGGAGCAGCTCTGGGCGCTCAGCACGCGCACCAAAGAGACCATCATGCGCCACAACGTCGTCTACCACGTGTCGGGGCTGTCGACGATGACGGGGATGCGTGACTCGGTGATGATCGGCCTCCACATCGAGGAGGGAATCTACGGCGAACTGTACCTGGGCTTCGAGGGCCGGCGCGACTTCATGAGCAACATGGAGGACAAGATACTGAGCGGCGGCACGGACGCCGTGCTCTGCCATGTGACCGCGCGCCCGGAGGTCATCCGCAAACGCATGGCCGAAAACCCGCATCCGAACGGCATCCTCAAAAACGAGGACGTGGAACTCGTCCTCCAACGCTTCCGTGAGGAGTTCGAGCACTCACGCTTCATGCACAAGATTGAGCTAGACACGTCCGACGCCACCGTCGACGAGACGATGCAGGACTTCATCCGCCAAATCGAGCCCCACCTGACCGACCAAGACCGCGCCGGAAGGGAATCGAGGATGTAGGGGCGATTCACGAATCGCCCCGCCTAGCCGCCCCGCTCCGCCATCGCCCTGGCATGATACAGCGACAAACACGTAGCGATGAACGAATTCACCGGCGTCGGAACCGACACCTCGGCCCCCATCCTGGCGACGGCCCCGTTCAGCACCTCGACCTCGATCGGACTCCCCCGCATCAGGTCGGTGTACATCGACGAGGTGTTCTCGCCCTTGATGCTCACGAAGTAGTCGACGGTGGTGTCGACGTAGTCGGCGGCGATGTTCACCCCCTTCGCCTGGGATACCCCGTACGCCTCCCGCATGATGCTCCGAACGAACTCCAGCGTCTCCGGCGTCATGACGACCTGGTCGAAGGTCGAGCGGGTGATGCAGGTCGAGCCGCTGAGACCGCAGATGTAGATGAACTTGCTCCAAAGCTCCTTGGTTATGTCGTCTGCCACCTTCACGTCGATGCCCTTGACGTCCAGCGCATCCCTCACGCGCGTCACCCGGTCCGACTCGCTCCCGTCCTCCTCGCCGAACACGATGTCCGGGGCCTTCAGGCCGAACTCGCTGACCGCGCCCGGTCCCGTCCGGGTCGCGTCGATATAGGTCAGGCCGGGCAGCACCGCGTCCCGACCGTAGGCCGCCGTCAGCGCGTCAACGCTGCCCATGCCGTTTTGAAGCGTCAGCACCACCGTGCCGTCCCCAACGGCCGGGCCTATCGTCGGTACTCCCGTGTGGTTGTCGTAGCCCTTGACGCAATAGAGAATCAGGTCGGCCTTCCACGAGCCGTCCGGGCGCTCCATCGCCGACGCCTGCACCTCGAACGTCCCCGCCGCGTCGCTCTCCACGCGCAGCCCGCTGCGGTTGATAGCCTCCAGGTGACTCCCACGCGCGATGAACGCCACCTCATGCCCGGCGCGGCTCAGCACCCCGCCGAAGTAGCCGCCCACGGCCCCCGATCCCATAATCAGTATCTTCATAGCGCCGAATACCTCCGATGGGCAGGTATCATATCCAGCGCGGTCGCCGACCGCAAACGCGGCAACCGGAGACCCGCCTTTCCCCTCTCCCGTTCGCGGGAGAGGGTTGGGGTGAGGGTGATCCTCTCACCTACTAAACTGATACAGGTTCATGGGGGGGCCGAAATCTTAATCACGTGCCGAAATCGTGCTAATATGATTATATGACTTATGAAGAAGACAATAGCACGTCGGATGAGCTTCACGAGAAGCTCCCTTGCGATACGCGCACGTTGGAAATGCAGGAGTGGCAGGCGCGTCTGGCTCAACACCCCAAGACCGACCTTGCAGTAGCGGCCGCAGTGCTGCTTCACGAGGAACGCACTCTCCGCGACAGGGAGATCGGCTGATCCCGCCACTCGAACGACGGAGGCGTTCCCTCTCACCTACCGCAACGGAGCGGCGTATATCTGCCCGCCCTTCGGACAGTCGGCGCACGGAGCGTCCGCCCACAGCGCATTCCTCCCGCCCTCTCTCGGCAGTCCGATTCCCCCCGGCCCCAGGTGGCGGTCGTATATCTCACCGTAGTTGCCCACCTGGGTTATGACCGTCTGGCCCACGGTCGTGTCGAGTCCCAGGTCGGCCTGTCCCCACGACCCTTCGGCTCCCAACAGGCGTTTCACCTTCACGTTGTCGCCCGTCGTCATCTGTGCGACGTTGCCCGAATTCACGCCCAGGGCCTCGGCGTGGATGAGGATGCTCATCACCGTCTTGACGATGTCGAACCATTGCGGATCGCCGTGCGGCACCAGAGGGGTGAGCGGCTCTTCCGATATGACCTCTGGGAGAATCACGTGCTGGTCGGGATTGGGGAGGCTGGTCCTCAGCGCCGCGAGAGCGGAGCGGTCGGTCGTGAACACGTCGCACGCGCCCTCCGTGTAGGCGTCGAGCGCCAGGTCGCTGCTCTCGAAGATCGTCGGGTCGTACTCCAGTCGGTTTTGGCGGAAGAAATCCTCCATGTTCAGTTCGCTGGTCGTGCCGGCCACGGTGCATACCGATGCTCCCCCCAACTCGTACCCGCTCGATACCCCCAGCCGTTCGGGCACCATGAACCCCTGGCCGTCGTAGAACATCGTGGGCACGAAGTCGCCCCACGCGGCGTCACGCGAGCTCGTCCACGTCGTCACCCACACGAGGAGGTCCACCTCGCCCGCCTGCATGACGGGCCCACGCTCTGCCGCGTCTATCGTGCGGAGCTCGACGGCGTTGGCGTCGCCGAGCGTCGCGGCGGCGACGGCGCGACACAGGTCGATGTCGAAGCCCACGTGGTTGCCTCCCTCGTCCAGGAACCCGAAGCCCGGCGTGTCGTCGAGCGTCGCGCAGACGAGTTTGCCCCTGTCCTGCACGGTCTGCAGACGCGACTTGGATTCGTCATCGCCACCTTGAGAGCATGATATGGCGACAAGAGCGAAAAGGGATGCAACGATGAGATAGAGTTTCATGGCGAACCGTCCTCATTGGTTGATGTTGAACGGAAATGTACACGAGCGCATACGTTTGTCGCAAACGGCTCTCAAAAACGCCTTGGCCCGTAAGGCAGCGACTTTGTGTCCCGTTCCCGCTTTACCTCGTTCGCCGTTCTGATGTAAAGTGGAACGTATGGACTCCGATCCAGACAGACCGCCGTCTACCCAGCCGGAGGCCCGGCCCACGCCGGCGCGCTTCGGCTCCCCCCCGTTGACTCCCACAACCGCCGTCCGGTCCGGAACGCGACTTCGCGTTCTTGGCTGCCCGTTCACAGTCCTCGATGAACGATTTAATGTGAGGAATTGCCACTATGTCAGGCGCAGATGCTGCTAGCCTTGCTCTGTTATTGGGCTTCCTGGTGCTGTCCGCCTTCTTTTCGAGCTCGGAGGCGGCCTTTCTCTCCCTTCAGAGGACGAGGATCGCCCACCTCCTCAGCGAAGGTGTGCCCGGCGCGCGCCGGGTGGCGAACATGCTCAATGAGCCCGAGCGTCTCCTTTCGACCATCCTGCTCGGCAACAACCTCGTCAACGTCGCCTTCAGCGCCGTCATCACGGTCGTCGTCGTCAATCGCGTGGAGATCATCGCGGGGCAGGAAAATGAAGGCATCGGAGTTGTGATAGCGACCGTGCTCGGCACGATTACTCTGCTCGTGCTAGGGGAGGTAATTCCAAAGACCATAGCCGTCCGAAACTCGGAGAGAATCGCCTTCCTGTACTCCTATCCGCTCAAGTGGGGAGAGTATCTGCTGCTCCCGTTCGTTCTGGTTCTCCAGTGGATCACGAAGATGTTCAGCCGCCGGGTCGGTGGGGCGCAGGATGATCAGCCTTCTATCACTGAGGGAGAGTTGAGCACTCTCATCGACATCGGCGTGGGCGAGGGAGAGTTCGAGCAGGAGGAGGCCGAGCGGCTCAAGGGCGTCTTCCGGTTCGGAGACCGGCAGGTGCGCGACGTGATGACCCCGCGCACGGAGATCGTCTTCGTCCAACGCGGCTCCACCGTCAAGGAGTTCCTAACGACCTACGCCGAGCACTCGCATACCCGGTTCCCCGTCTACTGGGACACGACGGACAACGTGGTCGGGGTGCTGTCCCTGAAGGACATCATGCGGTCGCTCGCCGTCAACGACCTCTCGGACGAGGACTCGGTGACCGACGTGATCCGCGACGTGCACTTCGTCCCGGAGACCAAGCGCATCGCCGAGCTGTTCGACGAGCTTCGCAGGTCGGGAAACCAGATGGCCATCGCGGTCGATGAGTTCGGCGGGGTGGCGGGACTCGTCACGCTGAAGCAGCTCATCGAGGACGTGATGGGCCGCGTCGGGGAAGAGGGCGTCGGCGCCGAGGAAGAGATGACCCTGGTCGCCCAGGACACCTACGAGGTCGACGGCGGCATGAGCATCGACGAGGCGCGCGACCGTCTCGAACTCGACATCGAGGAGGGCGATTTCGAGACGGTCGCCGGCTGGGCCCTCGAACGGCTGGGACACATCCCGGCGGCGGGAGAGACGTTCGAGGCTGACGGCCTTGCCGTTGAAATCATAGAGATGGACAACCTCAAGATAGAGACGCTCCGCCTGACGAAGAACTCTAGGCCAACAGAGACGGACAGTGATGTCTAAAGGGCGCACAACCCCAAAAACGTTCACACCCGAAATTTCCGTCTGATATAATCGACTTGTAGGCCGGTAGGAACATGCACAGGGAGCCCACGTGTGAAAGTAACTCAAGGTGAAGTCGAGGAGCGCCAAGTCACGCTCCGCATCGAGTTGGACGACGATGACCTTGAGCCGTACGTAGAGCGTGGCTACCGGCAGGTCGTAGGGAAGATGCGCATACCCGGATTCCGCCCCGGCAAGGCCCCGCGCCGGATCGTCGAGGGCATGATGGGCCGGGAAAGCCTCATCTCCGAGTCGCTCGAATTCATGGTCGCCGACACCATCTCAAAGGCCGTCGAGGAGCAGGGGATCGAGAGCGTCGGCTTCCCGCAGATCGAAAACGTAGAGTTCGACCCGGTGGTCGTGGAGGCCGCCGTGGCCCTCAACCCCATTCTCGACCTCGGCGATTATAAGAGCATCCGCGTCGAAGAAGACCCCGTAGAGGTGAGCGACGAGGATATCGAAGATGAGTTGGAAGCCCTCCGTAAGCAGCAGTCATCCTGGGAGCCGGTCGACCGCGCCGTCGCCCTCGATGATCTGGTCACCATGGATGTCACCGGAAGGCTCAATGGGGTGGAGATCATCGACGAGACCGACTCCCAATACCTCGTAGACCCGTCCTCCACCCTGCCCTTTTCCGGCTTCGCGGCCGAGCTAGAAGGCTTGGAGGTCGACAACCCTGCTGAATTCACCCTCGACGTGCCCGATGACTACCCCGACAACGAGATTGCCGGCAAGCAGGTCGAGTTCTCGGTCACCATATCGGACGTCAAGCAGCGCCTCCTTCCCGAGCTGGACGACGAATTCGCCCAGAGCGTCAGGGACGAGTGCGAGACCCTTGACGATCTCAGAGAGCAGATTCGAGAAAACATTCAAGACGCGACCTTACGGCAGAACGAGCATGAGTACCGCGAGCTTGCCATCGAAGAGCTGGTCGTGAACGCCGACGTGGAGATAGCCCCCCTCCTCGTCCAGCACGAGATCGACCACATGGAGGAGCGGCGCGAAGAGATGATGAAGCGCCTGGGCATCAGCGAGGAGGACTACAACCGCTTCACCGGCAAGACTGCGGATCAGATCCGCGACGAGATGCGCGAGGAGGCCGTCGAGAAGCTCAACCGCTCCCACGCCATCAGCGCGTTCGTTGAGCAAGAGGCCCTCGAAATCTCCGACGACGAGCTCAACGACCGCCTCAAGCAGCTTGCGAGAGAAGGGGACGAGTCGACCGGGCGAAAGCTCACCAACAAGGAGCTTCGCTCCGAGCGCGTGAAGTCGTCGGTCAGGGAGTCGCTTCTCATCGAAAAGGCGCTCGACCGGCTCGTGCTGATCGCCAAGGGACAGGCGGATGAAGAGTCCGGGGAGGACTCGTCCCCCGAGGAAGACCGCCCTGAACGCGCGCGACACGAGAAAGCAGAACGCAAACGAGGACGGACGCTAACACCTACTTCGCCTGATACTGTTCATACTAATTTCGGGCGATATAGCATGTCCGCAGGTTTAGCCCGCGGCAGGGAAACTAAGAAAGCATCCTTCGTAGTTAGCAACGTCGAGTTTGTGGATGCAGACTATCAGGCATCAGAGCTAAAAGAGTTTCTAAATAGACCAAAGGAGGAACTCGAGAGTTGCGAAGCATTTGGGGGAATTGACCACGGCGTGACGATTCGTTACCCCGTTGAGGTGGATGGCGAATCCCATAAGGTCAAAGCATCCATTTATTTCACAGAGTGTGATGACTGCGGTGCAGTCCCACTTGATGAGCGGGGTTGCTTTTACTCCTGCGAGACCTGTGGAGAGGACGATGATGTAGACGACGGTGAGGAACATGGCACAGACGGATGGCAAGTATTTGAATCGGCTATCTCGGCTACCTAAAGGAATGAGGAGACGTACGTGCTGACATCGAGCTTTCAAAACGCCGTTCCAACGGTCGTCGAGACGAACGCCAAGGGGAGGAAGGAAGAGTACAACATCTACTCTCTCCTGCTCCGCAAGCGGATCATCTTCTTGGGCACCGCTATCGACGATCAGGTGGCGAACTCCGTCGTTGCGCAGCTTCTCTATCTCGACAGCGAGGATCCCGAGTCCGACATCCTCATGTACATCAACTCTCCCGGCGGCATCATCTACGCCGGTCTTGCGATCTATGACGCGATGCAGCTTATCAACGCGGACGTTCGTACCTACTGCGTCGGAGCCGCCAGAAGCATGGGCACCGTGCTGCTGACCGCCGGCGCCAAGGGCAAGCGCTACGCCCTGCCCAGCTCCACGATTCACATGCACCAGCCACTTGGCGGGGCCCAGGGCCAGGCGACGGACGTCGAGATCCATGCCCGCGAGATACTCCGACTCAAGGACCGGTTGCGCGAGATCATCGCCGACACGACGGGACAGCCCTACGACCGCGTCACCCGCGACTCCGACCGCGACTTCTACTTGAACGCCGAAGAGGCCAGGGAGTACGGACTCGTCGACGAAATCGTTTCGACCATGCCCGGGGTATAGGACTGAGCCGGGACAACGAGCCGGGAATCAAGGAGACACACGTGCGAACACCGAACTTCGAAAACGTTCTGCCGATGGTGGTGGAGACCAGCGCCAGAGGCGAGCGCGCATACGACATCTACTCACTTCTGCTGCGCAAGCGCATCATCTTCCTGGGAACTCCCATCAACGATCAGGTCGCCAACGCCATCGTTGCACAGCTTCTGTACCTCGACAGCGAGGACCCCGACCGCGACATTCTCATGTACATCAACTCTCCCGGCGGCTACATCTACGACGGCCTCGCCATCTACGACACCATGCAGCTCGTAAAGCCCGACGTGCAGACCTACTGCGTCGGGTCGGCCATGAGCATGGCGACGGTGCTCCTGACCGCGGGCGCAAAGGGCAAGCGTTTTGCGCTCCCGAACTCCACCGTGCACATGCACCAGGCCATGGGCGGAACCCAGGGCCAGGCGTCCGACATCGAGATATGGGCGAGAGAGACCCTTCGACTCGAAGACCGGGTGCGAAGCATCATCGCGGAAACGACGGGGCAGCCGTACGACCGGGTCGCAAAGGACTCCGACCGCGACTTCTTCATGAACGCCGAGGAGGCCAAGGACTACGGCATCGTCGATGAAGTGGTAACGAACGAAGAAATGGAGAAGATGGGCGAGGACTCCTAACAGACCGATAGAAAACAACCGCCCCCCGTGAGAAACCGGGGGGCGGTTTCGTTCCGACCGAGTTTTATCGAAGGGAAGCATCGTTGAGGGGGATATGACGACATCGCGGACAGGTGACGCGAGCAGCTACAAATGCTCGTTTTGCGGCAAGTCGCAGCAGCAGGTAAAGAGGATATTCGCCGGGCCCGACAGGGTATTCATCTGCGACGAGTGCATCGGCCTGTGCGGGCAGATCATGAACGAGGAGGGCCAGGCCCCCGTCCGTCAGCCGGCATCCAAGGAAATCCTCTCCAAGAGCGTCACGCCGCGCTGGATATACCGGAAGCTCGACGAGTACGTGGTAGGGCAGGAACGGTCGAAGAAGGTTCTCAGCGTTGCGGTGTACAACCACTACAAGCGCATCACGTCAAACCTCATGCCGTCGCCCGACGTGGAGCTTCAGAAGGCCAACATTCTCATGATGGGGCCGGCGGGCTCCGGCAAGACCCTTCTCGCCCAGACCCTCGCCAAGGTCCTCGACGTTCCCTTCGCCATCGCGGACGCGACCTCGCTGACAGAGGCGGGCTACGTCGGGGAGGACGTGGAGAACATCCTCCTGAGACTCATTCAGACGGCGGAGTTCGACATCGAGAAGGCCCAGCAGGGCATCATCTACATCGACGAGTTCGACAAGATCGCCCGGAAGAGTCCGAACCCCTCGATCACGCGGGACGTTTCGGGGGAAGGCGTCCAGCAGGCGCTCTTGAAGATCATCGAGGGGTGCGTCGCCAACGTTCCGCCGCAGGGCGGACGCAAGCACCCTCACCAGGACTTCATGCAGATAAAGACGGACGACATCCTCTTCCTGTGCGGGGGCGCGTTCGAGGGGCTGAACGACATCGTCGACGAACGCCTCTCAAAGGGCCGGGTCACCCTGGGCTTCAACGCCACGGGCAAGCCCTCGGACGGCCTCTCCGAAGACGGGGTGAACCTGCTCGACCACACTATAGGCGACGACCTGCTGGAGTACGGCTTCATCCCGGAGCTCGTGGGACGTCTGCCGATTTCGGTCGGCCTAATCAGCCTCGACAAGGAGGCGCTCGTCCGTGTCCTGACCGAACCGAAGAACGCCTTCGTCAGACAGTACCAGAGCCTCTTCAAGATGGACGGCGTCGAGCTCGAGTTCACGCAGGAAGCCCTCGAGGCCGCCGCCGATCTGGCCATCGAGCGGGGCACCGGCGCGCGCGGATTGCGCGCCATCCTCGAAGAGACGCTGCTCGACGTGATGTACGAGCTTCCCACGCTATCCGACGTTTCGCGCTGCGTCGTCGACGATGAGTCCATCCGCAAGACGAACGGCGTCCATCTCGTCCGAGAGGACGGCGAGATCATACCCCTCCCGTTGTGGGAGCAGAAGTCGGCGTAGCTCCGGGGTAGGCGCTACGTCACACGCCCGATCACCTATTGGGAATCGTGCGAAGGGCCTCCAGAGCCTCTATCTGGACACTCCGATTTCCCAATCTCAGTGCCATCCCTAGCTCCTCTCGCGCCAGTTGATAGTTGCCCGCCTCGACATAGATCTTGCCGCGCAGCAAATGGGCCTGCGCGACACCAATGGGGCCGGACTCTACCGCGAGGGCCAGCGAGTCGAGTGCCCGTCCATAATCGCCTTGCGAATAGTAGCGTTCGGCTCGGAAGTAGTGCGTGTATGAGTTCTCCGGCAGCCTGCGGTCGGCTATGACCACGCCGAGGGCCAGAATGAGCAGGGTGGCCGGCACGACCCACCACTTGAGGATGAGCGACCCCGACGTGTTGACGAAGATCCGGTAGCCGAACATCGTTCCGGCCTGCCGGTACTGCGGCGAGAGCGCAAGGCCGAGAATGAACCCTGCGACCAGTCCGCCGCCGTGCGCCCAGTTGTCGATGCCCGGCGTCGACAGGCCGATGATGATGTTTATTCCGATAATGATTGCAAGCCCGATCAGGCTGTTCTGCGCGTGCTTGCCGAACGTCCTGCGCTGGAGGAGCAGGAAGGCCCCCAGTGCTCCGACGACACCGAAGATCGCGCCGCTCGCGCCCGCCGCGATGGCGATGGAGTTGAACAGGTAGCTCGTGACGCTCCCGGCCAGCCCGGCAAGGAAATATATGAGGAAGAACGGCGCATGTCCGTACGAACGCTCCACGGACTGTCCGAAGATGAAGAGCGCGAAGACGTTGAACCCAAGGTGCATGAAGCCGGAATGGAGGAACATCGCCGTGAGCAGTCGCCAGTATTCTCCCTGCGAGATGAGGGGGCCGAACATGGCGCCGAAGTCGAGGAGCACGTCGGGGTCTTCCGTCCCGCCTGCGAGATGCGCGAGACCGAACATGACGACGTTGATGGCGAGCAGAGCATAGGTGAGGTACGGCCTGCGCGTCACCTCAGGCATCGGAACGTAGTCCGGCTCTTGATCGTATTCGTCGGTCTCGTACACGTGCCGTCCGGTGGGGAAAGCGTCCCCAGTCCTTTAACGACGGGGCTGCCCATCGGGTCATCCCGCCTCGATGCGACGCCCCGTAGCTCTACGATACACTAGGGCCAAATCCACGCTCAAGGAACACTCGGAGGGGGCTGTTGCCACTCAGCGAAGCTTTTCCCAGTAAGCGCGATCTTCGCCCCGATCAGCAGGTCGACAGCATCGCCAACATCGACGCGCGTGCGCTCCACGACCGCGGCATCCGCGCCATCGCCTTCGACGCCGACCAGACGCTGTGCCGGTTCCACGGGATGGGCATCAATGATCAGCTGCTGATGAACATTGAGGTCATGCGCGGACTGTTCGATGACCGTCTGTGCATCATTTCCAACTGCACCGACAGGCGGAGGGAGGAACTGATCGAGCACTTTCCGCTGTATGTCGTGCCCGCCAGCAAGAGGAAGCCGTCCCCGGAGCCGTACCGCGAGGCGGAGCGCCACTTCGACGTGCCCCCGGAGCAGTGGGCCTTCGTGGGCGACCGCGTCCTCACCGACATCGTTGGGGCGAACCGCGCGGGCTGGCACTCGATACTGGTACAGCCACTCGCACCGGAGACCGACCCGTGGTTCGTCGCCATGGCGCGCTCCTACGAGCGGCTGCTCTGGCGGGCGTATCGCATGTGACGCGGGAGACCCTACCGCTACAGTTCGGACTCGGCGGGACCGGGAGAATCTCCGTAGGCAGTCTGTATCTGGGTGATCTTCAACTCAGCCTTCGAGAGCACGTCGCCGCAGTAGTTGGCGAGCCGCATACCCCGCTCGAAGAGCGCGGTCGTCTCCTGCAGGGAGAACTCTCCCGCCTCCATGGCGCGGACCGTCTCTTCGAGCTGCTCCAGCGCCTGCTCGAACGTGAGGTCCTTGAATTCGTCGTCGGCCTTCGGTTCTTCTTGCATATCCCTCGACAGCCTATCCTATCAGCCTTCGAACAGGTCCATACTCGCCTGTCCGCTCGGCGTTGACTTCCTCGATCTCTTCCGTCGTCTGGACACAGGTCGCGCTCCGTCTCCGGCCACTCGGGCCTTGAAGCCGCCCTCGGCAACCGTCACGCCGATAAGGTCGCCGTCCGCGACCTGCGACGGCGAGGTCACCACGGCGCTTTCCCTGTGGACGATTGCATACCCTCGCAGCAGGGTATCCCGCGGGCTGAGAGATTCCAGTTTGCCCCGCAAACCGTTGATGCGCTCGTTCGAGACCTGCATCGTCCCTCGCAGGTGTCCTGCCGTCGTCCGCATCATGTCGTCGATGCGCAGCCTGAGCGTATCGAAGTCGGGCAGCCCGCGCTGGAGGCGGGGAAGGAGCGCCTCCACCTCCCATTGGGCCGTTTCGAGTCGTCCCGTGATTACGGAGTTCAAGGACCTGCGGAGCGCTCCGATGTCGGCGAACAGTTCCGCCTGATCCGGCATGACAAGCTCCGCGGCGGCGGACGGGGTCGGCGCGCGAACGTCGGCCACGAGGTCGGCGATGGTGTAGTCGGTCTCATGGCCGATGGCGCTGACGACCGGCACGCCGCTCTTGAAGATCGCGCGCGCCACGTCCTCCTCGTTGAAGGGCCACAGGTCTTCGAGGGAACCACCCCCACGCGCCACGATGATCACGTCGATGTCATCGAGACGTTCCAGCGCATCGAAAGCCGCAACGATGGTTGGCGCCGCCTCGTTGCCCTGCACCAGTGCCGGCGCGAGCGCAAGCTCCACGGCCGGGTAGCGGCGCGTCGTCACGTTCTGGATGTCGTGCCAGACCGATCCCGTCGGCGAGGTGACGACTCCCACTCGCACGGGAAACCTCGGAAGAGACCGCTTGCGGGACTCCTCGAACAGTCCCTCCTTTTCGAGCCGCATCCTGAGCTCTTCGAGCTTTAGTTGCAGCTCGCCGACTCCCTCCGGCTGGACCACGTCGGCAATAAGCTGAAGATCGCCGCGCGTCTCGTAGAGCGCGATACGACCGTGGGCGATGACGGCGCTGCCTTCCTCTATGAGATCAGCTCCGACGCCTCCGCCACGGAACATCACGCATCGGAGCGTCGCGTCGGCGTCGCGCAGACTGAAGTACGAGTGTCCCGCCGCCGAGCGGGTGAGATCCCCGACCTCGCCACGCACCCAGACGTTCTGCAAGACCGGGTCCTCACGGAGAATCTCCGTGAGATACCGCGACACCTCTGAAACCGAGTAGACGGCCATGCTTTTCGACCAGGCTAAACACGCCCGGCGTATTCGCCCGTGCGGGTGTCCACCCTGATCGTCTCTCCGACGTCGATGAAGAGCGGGACCTGCACGACGAGGCCCGTCTCGACCGTGGCGGGTTTGCTGCCGCCCGTGGCCGTATCGCCCTTGAAGCCGGGATCCGTGTCGGTGATCTTGAGATCGACGTTGAGGGGTATCTCGATGCTGATCGGCTCGTCCTGGTACAGGACGAGGTCGACGGTCGTCTGCTCGATCAGGTACGGGAGCGAGTCCGAGATCCGGTCGCCTATCAGGGGGAACTGCTCGAAAGTCTCGTTGTCCATGAAGTAGTAAAGGTCGCCGTCCTGGTAGATGTACTCCGCCTTCCGGCGCTCCACGTCCGCGATGGTGAACTTCACGTCGAACCCGTTGAAGGTGCGGTCGACGACTCGGCCCGTGCGGAGCGACCGGAACCTGATGCGCATGACCGGCGCGCGTTTCTGCATCTTCGTCCGCTCGTAGTCCACGACGGCGTATGGCTCGCCGTCCAGCGCAATCGGCATTCCCTTCTTCAACTCGCCGTAGCTCAGCGTCATTCCGTTCTCCTACGTCCGCTCAATGGTCTCGACCAGGTAGTCCAGCGCATAGAGGTACCCGCGCCATCCGAGTCCTGCTATCTGGCCTTTCGCCAAGGACGCGATGACCGAGTGATGCCGGAACTCCTCTCTCGCGTGGATGTTGGACAGGTGCACCTCGACGAACGGCAGTCCCGTATCCACAATCGCGTCACGCAACGAGATACCGTAGTGAGTCAAGGCCCCCGCGTTCACGACGATGCCCGAGGCGTCCGGCGAGGCTTCCTGCAGGTAGTCCACGATAGCGCCTTCGTGGTTCGACTGGAAGAAGTCCAACTCCACGCCGAGCGATTCCGCGCGCTCGCGGAGGCGCGATTCGATGTCGGCAAGCGTGTCGCTCCCGTACTGGGAGGGATCGCGCATACCGAGCCTATTCAGATTCGGGCCGTTGACGACAAGTATCTTCATGGCGCTCACACTCGTTAGTCCGCCACGAACATTGTAATGAGAATCGCCCGCCCTCTTCAACGGATTCTGATTCGCCGGCGCCGGGTTGCACATCCCACCCCTAAAACGTCCGCCTCACTTGTCCTGTGGAACCGGCCTGCCGTCGGCGTCGAAGAATTCCAGGTGCGGCGTCCCACGCCTGTCGATGCGGATCGAGACGCGGTCGTTCCCGTCACCGTCCATGAGGACGATGCTCGGCAGGCCCTCCTCGTCGACGTCGACGGACATCCGCGCCTCCCCGTAGGGGCCGGTGAAGTCGAGCACGGGGGTATTCCCTTCCGCAACCCCTATTGAGACTCGCGGTTCCCCCGCCAGATCGTAGAGTCCAAGCGTCGGAAAGCCCTCCTGGTCCAAGTCCAACGACGCGCGCAGAGAGCCGCGCAGGTCATACAGCGACAGCGTCGTCGATCCAAGCTCGTCGCTGACGGCAAGCTCTGCGACGTTCTGCCCGTTGGGATCCAGCAGCATCAGCCCGGACGCCTCTTCCTGCGTCCCGATGATTACCCTGGGCCGTCCGGCGCCATCAACTACCTCAAACCGTTTCGCACGAATTACCTCTTCGACCATGACTTGCCTCCGCTGGGAGTGAAACGTTCATAGCATAGGGGAATGAGGCACGATGTTCCAATGGAAAAGACGTGTTGACACTGCGTTCGGCGATTCATAGACTAGCCACACCTTCGCGTAGACGAGTTCCAATGAACCAACACGAAAAATACCTCTACGACCTGCAGGGCTACGTCACGGTGCCGGACGCCCTCGACGCGGACCAGCTTCGGCGGCTGAACGAGGAGGTCGATAGGCACATCGACGCGGAGTGTCCGCCGGACATGACGACGCACCGGTTCTTCGACACCATAGACTGGGGCGGGCCGCTGCTGGAGCTCATCGACAACCCGCGCGTGAGGCCGTACCTCGACGCGACCATCGGTCAGGACGCGTACCGGCTCGACCACGTGTACCTCGACGTGATCCGTTCGGGGAAAGGCCCCATCGGGACGAAGCTGCACGGGGGCGGGGTACCTACCCGTTCTTTGCAGTACTACCGGTTCGAGGAGGGACGGATGTGGAACGGGCTGTCGGTCGTCGCGTACAACCTGCACGACGTGGGGCCGATGGACGGCGGATTCGGCGCGGTGCCCGGCTCCCACAAGAGCAACTACCCCTTGCCGGACGAGTGGAAGGAGATGGATGAGCTTCACCCCATCGTCCGGCGCGTGACGGGGCCGGCGGGCACGGCGATAATCTTCACCGAGGCGCTGGCGCACGGGACGCTCCCGTGGACGGGCGACCACGAGCGGCGGACGCTCTTCTTCAAGTTCAGCCCGCACGCGTCCTCCTGGTACGCCCGCTACTACAATGCCGACGACTACCCCGGCCTGAACGAACGGCAGCGCACCATCCTCGAAGCGCCAAACAACCGGTACGCCTACCGCTTCGAGCGGACTCCGGGGTCGAAACCCCAGGAACAGTACGAAAAGGAGCAGTAATGAGACTCACCGATCACCAACTCGCGTTCTTCGACACGTTTGGATTCCTCGCCTTTCCGGGGCTGTTCGCGGACGACATCGACAAGATCACCGGCGCCTTCGAGAAGGTGTGGGCCGATCACGGCGGAGGGCACTTCGGACAGGAGCACGACGGCAAGCAACGCTCCGCGCTCATCCAGTTCATCGACCAGGACGAGTACCTCAGCGCGCTGATCGACGACCCGCGCATCCACGACGTATGCGCTTCAGTCCTCGGCGACGACTTCAACTACGCCGGCAGCGACGGGAATTTTTATGTAGGCGACACCCTCTGGCACTCGGACGGCTACCGCGAGACGAAGTACCTCTCATTCAAGATGGCCTTCTACCTCGACCCCGTCACGGCGAGCACGGGATGCCTGCGAGTCATTCCGGGCAGCCACAAGTACGGCGACGTGTTCGGCAACAGCCTCCAGGCGGTTGGCGAGGTGCGCGACAAGTCCGACAACCCCAGCGACTACCTGTGGGGCGTAAACGGCGATGAGGTCCCCGCCGTGCCGCTGGAGGTGACGCCGGGAGACCTCGTGATGTTCAATCACCAGATCAAGCACAGCTCATGGGGCGGAGACGACCGACGGCGCATGTTCACTCTCAATTTCGAGGAACGATATGCCGAGGGGGACATCGATACTCTCAAGGAGCGCATGGCCAGCGAGACGAGGTTCTGGATCGAGCGCAACTACGGCGACGTGATGGTCGAAACGGCGGACGAGGAACGCATGGTGCATCTCGAACAGCGCATGGCGAACGACGGCCACATGGCCGAGCTCGCCCACAAGGCCCGCGCCGAGATGGCCGAGCCGAGCAGGGGGTAGGCGTCCGTTCGCTTAATGGAAGTGCCGCCGGGAGGAACCTACAATTGAAACTGACCGAACAGCAGATAGCGTTCTTCAAGACCTTCGGGTACCTCCATTTTCCGGGGCTGTTCGCCGACGACGTCGGGCGGATAACGGACACCTTCGAGTCGATATTCGAGGAACGGGGCGGAGGGCACCACGGACAGGCGCACGACTACAAGCAGCGTTCGTCCATCGTCCCGTTCATCGACCAGCACCCGTACTTCTGCGCCCTCCTCGACGATCCGCGAATCGAGGGGTTGGCGGGCGACATCCTGGGGTACGACTTCAACTACAGCAACAGCGACGGGAACTTCTACGTGGGCGACACCGGATGGCACTCCGATCTCCGCCACGACTCCCCATACCTCACGATAAAGATTGCCTTCTACCTCGACGAGGTGACGAGAGACTCCGGATGCCTCAGGGTTATTCCCGGCAGTCACACGAGCGGCGATTCTTTCGCCGGCACGCTCAACGACATGATGCCGAGCATGAGGGAGTTTACGACCGAGGAGTCGCTGGGCGTGGCTGGCAAGGACATCCCCGCCGCCGCCCTCGAAACCGTGCCGGGCGACCTCGTGGTCTTCGACCGGCGCATCAAGCACGCCTCCTTCGGCGGGGGAAATCGAAGGCGCATGTTCACGATGGTGCTCGAACAGCGCTACCGCGACGAAGACCTGCCGGAGTTGCGCCGCAAGATCGGGACGCTCTCACGATGGTGGATGGAGCGGGCGTACGGCCCGACCATGATCGAGACGGCAGGCCCCGGACGTATGGCGCATCTCGAACAGCGCCTCGCCAACGACGGCCACCTGGCAGAGCTGTCGCGAAAGGCCCGCGAGGAGATGGCGGAACCGTCTCGGGGGTAAATGTACTACACTTCTTGTCACCCACGACTGGTTGCTTACTCCAATTACCTACCACACAAGCCGTAAAGGGGTTCCCAACCACCAAACTCCATAGGAGAACCGCATTGGTAGACTCTATTGAAGAGGCAATGAACTTAGTATATGAGTGGCTTTCGGATCAGGAAGTCAACGAAAGTGAAAGAGCTCTGGCTGGCCTCCCGGAGGCTATTGCCGAAGATCGCTTTCTTGCCATTTCCGTTTGTAAGATGGGCGGTTCGGTCAAGGGGCTACTGGTCGTTACTTCCAGGCGAATGGTGTTCATCAACGTGCCATGGATGTCCAAGTCCGCGCGTGAGTCATGGAAGTCTTCGTGGGACGAAGTCGAGTCCGTTGAGCATTCCGACGGAAAACTGACCATCAACAAGATGAGGGGATTCGTTAAGAAGCAGTACTTTACGGTAAGGTCTGAAGATCATATTCAACGATTGCTTGGCATCATACGCGAATTTGCCCCCATACTAGAAAAACAAGGATCAGTGCAAGAGGAGGGCGACGAGTCAGAAGAGGTCGTCGTGTCGGATACTGGAGTCGATAAGCCTAAAGCTCCAGCAACAGATACGGTGAATGGCAAGTCAGAGAAAGAATTTGCAATCGAAAAGTCAATTCAGAAGCTGTCAATTCTGGATACCAGATGTCTTTCTAAGGGTGAAATCAAAGAGTTACCAGCCATCTTGTGGGAAGACGAGTTGCCCTCGGCAATGGTATCTGGCAGATACCACAATGGTCATGGTGTACTCGTGGCTACCGACAGACGGCTCATCTTTATCGATAAGGGCTTGGTAGGCCTCACGATAGAAGACTTTTATTTTGAAGATATCTCATCAGTTGAGACCCACGAAGGATGGCTCACAGGTCACATACGCATTTTTGCGAGAGGCAATAAGGAGATTATTGAAGATATTAGAAAAGATCTAGTACGGTCACTTGCTGACTGGATACGCAATAAATTAGCTACAAAGAAGAATCTCATGGAGCCCGACATGGTAACGCCTAGTGTGCAGTCTAGTGTTTCGGTCGCAGATGAGCTCGCTAAGTTCGCAGACCTTCATAAGAGTGGAATCCTTACAGATGAAGAGTTTAAGGAGCAAAAGAATAGACTATTGAACAGTATGTAGCCTTTAATGACGGTACCTGAAGTGTCTTACTTATATGTACATTAATGATAATTTCCTAGGCCATAAGAAGATCTCCCTCCCAGCATAGGCCCATAATCCCGAATTCACCCAACCCCTTCCCGCTTGTTCCACCTCACGCGATGCGGCATAATGGCGCTCCAACGAGACGACCAAGGAGTAGAGGAAGCATGGACGACCAACAGACACTGCGCGAGCGGCTGTACGGCTGCTACGTGACGATTCCGACGATGTTCAACGATGACGATGAGCTATCGTTGAACATCGACGGAATACGGCAGCACGTGGAGTTCCTCATCGACGGCGGGATTCAGACCGGCACTGGTGTCCTTCTCGCGTGCGGCGCGGCGGGCGACTTCTCGTCCATGTCCTTCGATGAGCGTGTGGCGGTCGCCGGAGCGGTCGTCGACCAGGCGGCAGGGCGCGTGCCAGTCATCCTCGGAGCGCAGACGACAAGTACGAGGGAGCTTATCGCCCTGGCGCGAGCGGCCGAAGACGTCGGGTGCGAGTATATCCAGGTCTCACCGCCGTTCTACTTCGCGCACACCGAGGGCGACTTCTACGAGTACATCCTCGCCGCTTCGGAGGCGGCAGACGTGGGGCTGATCGTCTACAACACGTTCTGGACTTCACCCAGCGTGTCCATCGGCATGGTGGAGAAGCTCGTCGATCTCCCCAACGTCGCCGGCCTTAAGTGGGCCGTGCCGGGCGGCGTTCCCTTCGGGATGGACCGCATCGTCAGCATGTTCGCCGACAAGGTCAGCGTCGTCGACAACAACGGGTCGTTCGTCATGAGCCACATCCTCGGAGCGCGGAGCATCGAGATCCATCCCGCCAACTACTGGCCGCAGTGGGCGGTAGGATTCCTGCGCCTGCTGGAGGAGCGCCGATACGTCGAGGCGCAGAACGAGGTCATTCGTGTGCTCCTCCCCTTCTACGATCTCTGGGTCGACATGATGCAGTACACGAGCGGCGACGGCTATGCCGACAAGCTACTCATGGAGCTGGTCGGCCTGCCGTCCAGCCGGTGTCGTCCCCCGACCCGCGACGTGCGCGAGGCTTACCGCGACAAGGCCCGGCAGATGCTGCTCGACATCGGCGCGCCCGGTGTGGTGGCGTAGGCAGCGCAACGACGAAGCTGCTCGATAGAGTATACTGAACGGCACATCCTCGCCGACGAGGGAGGGCAACATGACCACTCAAACGCTGGTAACCGCGGACGAACTGCTCCAGATGCCCGACGACGGCAAGCGCTACGAGCTGATCGAGGGGGAACTGATCGAAATGGCTCCCGCAGGATTGAGGCACGGAGAAATCGCCGCTACGATTGCTCTTTTGATAGGCAACCACGTTCGACGGAACGACCTTGGAAGTGTCTTTGTAGCTGACCCAGGGTTCTTCTTGCAGCGCGATCCCGACACGGTCAGAGCGCCGGACGTGGCCTTTATTGCTAAAAATCGCCTCTCCCCACAAGGTGCTCCTGATGGCTTCTCAGACACGATTCCCGACCTCGTGGTCGAGGTCGTTTCCCCCAACGACAGGGCGGGACAGGTGCAGGCGAAGATTGAGCAGTGGATTGAGCACGGCGTGAAGCTGGTGTGGCTGGTGCACCCGGAACGGCGCTCGATCACAGTGTACCGCTCGCTGAACGAAGTCCACGTCCTCCACGAAGGCGACGAACTCACGGGCGACCCCGTGCTCCCCGGCTTCTCGTGCCCCGTCGCCGAGATATTCTAGCTACGCCCGAATGGTTCGACCAAAACCGTTCGTGGTGAGCTTGTCGAACCATGAAATGCCCTGCGACCCTTCGACAGGCTCAGGGTGACCGGAAGTCGTTACACCCACTACGAAAAGGCGTCCAGCCCCGTGACGTCGCGGCCCAACACCATGCTGTGGATGTCCCGCGTCCCCTCGTAGGTGTCCACCGTCTCCAGATTGAGCATGTGGCGGATGGTGTGGTAGTCGAGCGTGATGCCGCTAGCTCCCAGGATCTCGCGCGCTCGACGCGCACCCCTGAGGGCTGCCCGCGTGTTTTCCCGCTTGGCGAGCGAGACGTGCGTGTACTTCAGCTTGCCCTCGTCCTTGAGGCGCGCCAGCTGACACGCCCGAAGGAGCCCGCTCGTGTGGTCGGCGAGCATGTCGGCGAGCTTGTCCTGCACGAGTTGCCGCCCACCAATGGGCCTGCCGAAGGTCTTTCGTGCCATTGAGAAGGCCAGGGCCTCTTCGTAAACGTACTCCAGAGCGCCCAGAGCCCCCCAAGAGATGCCGTAACGCGCCTGGGTGAGGCATGACAGCGGAGCGGACAGTCCGGCGGCCTCCGGGAGCATCGCGGAGGCGGGCACTTGAACGTCTTCGAGCACCAGTTCGCTCGCGCCGGATGTGCGGAGACTCATCTGCCTCTCGATCTTCTTGGCCGAGAATCCGAGCGTTTCGGTCGGAACGATGAATCCACGAATCGTGCCGCCCTCGTCCTCTTTGGCCCAGACGATGGCGATGTCCGCGATCGAGCCGTAGCTGATCCACACCTTGACGCCGTTCAGGACGTACGATTCCCCGTCGCGCCGCGCGCGGGTCTCCATCGCGCCGGGATCGGAGCCCCCGGAGTGCTCGGTCAGCCCGAAGCAGCCGATCATCTCGCCGCTCGCTATCTTGGGAAGGTACGCCCGCCGCTGCTCATCGGAGCCGTATCGCAAGATCGGGTACATGCAGAGAGCGCCCTGAACGCTGGCGAAGCTTCGCAGGCCGGAGTCGATCCGCTCCAATTCGTACATCACCAGCCCGTAAGCCAGACTGCCGACGCCCGAAGCGCCGTACTCAACGGGCATATTGGCGCCAATCAGACCGAGCTCGGCAAGACGAGGTACCAGTTGGCGGGGAAACTCCGCCCGCTCCCACCATCCCGAAATATGCGGAAGTGCCTCGGCTTCCAGGAACTCGCGCACGGCGGCTTGCGTCTGCCGTTCCTCGTCGGTGAATTGGTCGGATAGGCGGTAGTAGTCGAGCATGGACTTATCGGCGTTCCATCAGGTCATGTCGTTCGAGAAATGCGTGGAGCTCGGCGGCTGCGACATCGTGTCCTCTTTCCGACAGGTGCCAGATGTCGACATAGCCGTGCCGCTCGCCTAGGAACAGGGCCTCGCCGCCGCGCTCTCGAAAGGCGGGCAGCAGATCGAGGCACGTCAGCGAGCGCTCTTCGCAGTACCGGGCGAACAACCTCTGCGGAAGGAAAGGATACCCCGCATCCATCTGATATGCCAGCGGCAGGACCGCGACGACCAGCCGCGCGCCGTCCGACGCCACCTCGTCCGCAAGCCGGTCGTACATGCCGCGGAGCCACACCCATTCGGGCGAGTCGTAGTCGGTCAGCGCCTCGATGCTGATGGTGTCCTCTCCGGTGACATAAGTCGGCCAGCGGCGGCCGTCGACGACGGTGTAGCTGGCTTCCTGGTCGGTGATGTTCTTTACGTTGATGGCCGAACGGACGAGCCTGCCAAGCTCGGTACTCCCCTGTTCCCTATCCCTGCGACGGGCTTCGAGGACGGGTACGACGTGCTCCTCGTGGTACCGGAGGTTGGGGTACGCCTCTATAGGAATGTTCTCGATGGCGTCCTCGGTGTAGTTCCAGTGCAGTTCGGGGTCGACGATGTCGTTCATGGCGAATGCCACAATCACGAGATCCACCGGAATGTCGCGGTCGCGGCTCACGTACTGCTGAAGCTGGTTGTACGGCGTGTACCCGCTCACGGCGGAGTTGAGCACCGCAACGTCGTCGTATTGCATTGCAAGCAGGTCTTCGAGCCGCTGCGGGAATGCATCCTCGAACGGCACGCCCACACCGTATGCCACCGAGTCGCCCAGCACCATGACGTTGAACGTCGACCGGAGCCGCTCCGACGAGGTATCTCCAAGCCGTTCCCGTTCCCGGACGTCCGGGTGATCGGGATTGAGCTCATACAGGTACGGGCAGTCGCCGCAGGTCACATGCAGGGGGATTTTTCCCTCAGGCGAGTCCCACGTGAGGCGGAGGCCCAGTTCCAAGGCGAGCAGCGCAACTCCCACCCCGATGAGCGCCAGCAGGAGGTTGATGAAGGCCCTCGTCGATATGGTACCGCGCATACGCATGGCTGCGGCATCCATGATACCGACATCGGGGAGAGGGGATAAGAGGATTCACCGCAGAGGGCGCGGAGGGCGCAGAGGGGGAAGGATGGATTCCCGCGTTCGCGGGAATGACGGAGGTGGGGGATTTAAGTGTCTAGTGTCCTGTCTCAGAGATTCACTGAATAAATCAGCCCGCGAAAATCCCCTCTCCCGTTAGCGGGAGAGGGCTAGGGTGAGGGTGGTCGCCCAAGCAGCTCGTCACGCCATCTGCCCGAATTTCCAACAAATTGGCAAGCCTTTGGCACAATGGCAAGGCGAGTTGTGCAGGCCATGCACAGACTTTCCGCCGTTCCTGTGGTAGTGTACCTTCCCGCGTAGAGCCTGCCCCGTACCACGATACGGGGCGGGAATCCACCTTAGCGATCCGCGCGTGAACTGCCGTAAGCAAAGAGAGGCATAGGTTAATGAATCGAACGACGGGAATAGTCATCGCGGGCCTGCTCGCAGTCATCCTGGTACTTCTTGCAGTCCTCTTGGCGTCCACCTGTGGAGACGACCCTCCGCCTGCGTCCACACCCGCGTCGAGCTCACAGCCGGAGCCCGCTCCTGCGGCAAGGACGGCTGCGCCCACGCCAGCGCCAACGTCGACTCCCACCGTTGCGCCCGCGCCTGCTGTAACGCCGCCGTCTGCGCCCGGGCGCATCGCGTTCGGTTCTGACCGGGACGGGAACTTTGATATCTACGTGATGAACGCGGACGGTTCGGGGGTCACCAGACTCACGGATCACCCAGAGATGGACTTTCATCCTGCCTGGTCGCCTGACGGCCGGCGCATCGCGTTCACGTCGGACCGGGATGGGAACTTTGATATCTACGTGATGAACGCGGACGGTTCGGGGGTCACCAGACTCACGGATGACCCGCATGATGACACGTATCCTTCCTGGTCGCCTGACGGCCGGCGCATCGCGTTCACGTCGGACCGGGACGGGAACTTTGATATCTACGTGATGAACGCGGACGGTTCGGGAGTCACCCGGCTCACGGACGACCCGCATGGCACGTATCCTACCTGGTCGCCTGATGGCCGACGCATCGCGTTCATGTCATGGCGCGACAGAGACGGGGAGATCTACGTGATGAACGTGGACGGTTCAGGCGTCACTAGGCTCACGAACAGCCCAGGGCAGGACACGCATCCTGCTTGGTCGCCTGACGGCCGGCGCATCGCATTCGAATCATATCGAGACGGAAACGAAGAGATATATGTAATGAACGCGGACGGTTCGGGGGTCACCCGGCTCACGGACGACCCGGATGATGACACGTATCCTGCCTGGTCGCCTGACGGCCGGCGCGTCGCGTTCGAATCATATCGAGACGGGAACTGGGAAATATACGTGATGAATGTGGATGGATCGGGCGTCACCCGGCTCACGGACCAGATGGAGAATGCCGGTAATCCTGCGTGGTCACTGGTGGGCGGGAGTGCCGCTTTGCCATCCGGGCCGAGGCCGACGGCCACGCCAGCCATCCGGTCCTTGTTGCCCGTTGCGCCCGCGGCCAAGATGGATGGTGAGTTCGCCTCCGTCAGCGCCGGGGGACCGCACACGTGTGGAGTGAAGACGGACGGCTCCGTCCAATGCTGGGGCTGGGATGAAGATGGCCGGACCACGCCGCCGGCCGGGGAGTTCGCCTCCGTCAGCGCTGGAGATCAACACACGTGCGGTGTGAAGACGGACGGTTCCGTCCAATGCTGGGGCTGGGATGAGGATGGCCAGTCCACGCCGCCGGCCGGGGAGTTCGCCTCCGTCAGCGCCGGGGGGAACCACACGTGCGGAGTGAAGACGGACGGCTCCGTCCAATGCTGGGGCAATGATGATGCTGGTCAGTCCACGCCGCCGGGCGGGGAGTTCGCCTCGGTCAGCGCCGGGGCAGGGCATACGTGCGGAGTGAAGCCGGACGGCTCCGTCCAATGCTGGGGCTACGATGAGTATGTTCAGTCCACGCCGCCGGGCGGGGAGTTCGTCTCCGTTAGCGCCGGGTATTGGAACACGTGCGGTGTGAAGCCGGACGGCTCCGTCCAATGCTGGGGCGATGATAGTGGTCAGTCCACGCCGCCGGGCGGGGAGTTCGTCTCCGTCAGCGCCGGGGGAGCGCACACGTGCGGTGTGAAGCCGGACGGCTCCGTCCAATGCTGGGGTGATGATACTGTTGGTCAGTCCACGCCGCCGGACGGGAAGTTCGCCTCGGTCAGCGCCGGGGCAGGGCATACGTGCGGAGTGAAGCCGGACGGCTCCGTCCAATGCTGGGGCTATGATAAGCATGGCCAGGCCACGCCGCCGGGTGGCGCGCGCTAATCATTCTCGCCGAGTGAAGACGGGGACGCCGCCCCGCCCTCCTGTGGATTCCCGCCTCGCATCGCAGTACGGGGGCTAGAGCCTGCCCTGAGCTTGCCGAAGGGGTGAGGGTGAAAACCTACCCCCGTCAGCCCTATCCGGCCCCGACTTGACAACACAGAACATAAGTCCTACCATACCTACGTGCGGCAATCCGAACTACCCCCTCTCCCGTCGTGGGAGAGGGCCTGCCCCGTACTCGATACGGGGATAGGGATGCTCTGTTCCTTCCCCCTTGATGGGGGAAGGCTAGGATGGGGGTGACGACCGCGTACGATGCTCAATACAGCCAAAGCCCGCCAACTTAGAGGAAACCCCACGGACGCTGAGCGTACGATGTGGAACGTGTTACGTCGCCGCCAAGTGTCCGGCTGCAAATTCCGCCGCCAAGCGCCGATAGGTAATTACATCGTTGACTTCGTATGCTTCGAGATCAGACTGGTCATAGAGGTGGACGGCGGGCAGCACATGGAGTCGGCGAGCTACGACGCCGCGCGCACTGCCTGGCTGGAGAGCGAAGGCTTCAAAGTGATCAGGTTCTGGAACAACCAGGTACTACAGGAGACGGACGCGGTGCGAGAAGCGATATTCCTAGTTGTTCAACGACTGTCGCCCCCACCCTAGCCCTCCCCCAAAATGGGGGAGGGAATTTCACAAGCGTCCCTTCAACATACTCCCTCTCCCTTGATGGGAGAGGGCTGGGGTGAGGGTGAATACCCACCGCGCAGCTCATTTGATTCTCAGGATGTGGGCGGTTGCGATATGCGGATCCGTCCACCGCGAACGGTTACGACAGCGCGACCTTCAAGTGCCTGATGGTGATCCTCGATTACCGCTCTAACCGCTTCGATTCGCTGGGGCACTCGAACGTCGGGCAGAAGTATCAGTCCCGCGTGTGGAACTCGTCGCAGGTAGATCAACTCTCCAAAGTCCTTGTCCACCGTGACGAGAACCCGGTCATCCGCTCCCGCTCGTTCCAGCAAGGCCCTATCGCCTGGGTCCGGGCCGAGGGTTCGTGCCTCAACGACATCATGTCCTTTGTTGCCTAGCCACTCCGCCAACTGTCGTCCGGCGCACCGGTCTACCAGGAATCTCACGGCGCTGTCACTGAGACGGGAGCCAAGGTGTCACCGGCTATTACGGTGTGGGCATAGGCGATGCAGGCGCGGATGTCGTCCGGTTCCAGCCCGGGGTAATCATCCAAGATCTCCTCTTGTGTGGCCCCCTGGCTCAGGAGGCTCAGAATGAGCTCCACCGAAATCCGCATATCACGGACTATTGGTTTCCCGCCAAATACGTCAGGACGGGCTGTGATGCGTTCTAAGAGATTCCCGTTGTCCGGCATTGCTCCCCTCCTGGTCAGATGACTCAACCGTATCTTCTCCTGAGAGCGTCGCTACTCGATTTGGCCTCACCTCGGCGCTGCCAATAGCATAGCATCCAGCACAACGGCTGCAACAGCGCGGACGAGCTAGCTTTTCGCGCAGGCGGGAATCTACCCCTGCCAGCCCGAACGGGGGAGCGCGCGGAAGGTTCACATCTCGACCTCGACTTCCTGCTCTATCCGCAGGTCGCGCCGCATGTTTCTTGTGAGCCATGCCTTCACCAGCCATTGGACGGACGATTTTTCGGTCTTCAGACTCGGCACTCCGACCTGACCGACATCCAGCTTGAACCGCCACTCTCGCGTATGGCCTGGGCGAAGCGAAACATCGCGCTCGAACGTCACCTGGTCAACGGTCTGGTTCTTCTGCACGTTGCCGAATTTTTCGGACCTGACCAACTCCACCCTGACCTCTTCCGCCGTCACGTCTTGCAGTATTTCGGCGCGCAGGTCGCCGTCCAGAGTGTCTCCCGAACGGGCATCCCCCGAGGACACCGTGAGGGTAAGGGCGCACTGCTCATGTTTGGTCTGCGCGACGACCGGTCGGGAGCTAGCGTCATCGGACGGGGGTGGACTCAGAACGGTGACCGGCTGACTGAATCGTATGTCCCTCGCCCTCGCCACGTCGAGGAAGGCCGCAACCTCCCACGTGATGCCGGGCTGAACATTGCTTACCTTTATGCCGCTCATCGTAGGCATCGCGTCCGCCGGCACTGCCAGCCTCACGTCGGTCGAATGGGGCAACCCGTTCCGAACGGTTGCGTCACTGAGGAACGTCTCCCCTGCGCTGTAGTGAATCACCGTCTTTCTGCTGTCGTAGGTACCATACTGATTGCTCGTCCTCTGTACATAGTTCTCCGTGCAGACAAGCGCGACCGTTCCTTGGCGAACGTGAAAGTCGCTCTCTGGCAGAAGCGCTACGCGAGCTTCCAACTCCTCACCTGGTAGAAGCGAGGTTGTGTCAACGTGAATACTGAGATCGGCCTGTGGCCGGCGAAAACGTGAGAGCACGTCGATAGTTCTCCTTATACTAATTCGTTTTGACTACAGCCCCAATCCGTCATTCCCGCGAAAGCGGGAATCCAGAACCCAGTATATATGGCCCCATCACACCGAATTGGTATTATCTACGGAAGGTATTGCCCCGTCGTAGGGCGTAGCGGCCCTACACAGCCGCCTGAGCGAACGTTGCGGCCCCTGCATCGTCGTAGACCAATTGGAGGCCGGTTTCCGCCTGTGGCGTCTTGGCGAGACGCTCCCACGAGTCGATCCAGCGCCGGCGGAGAGGGCTGTCGTGGGGGTTGGAGAACCACTCGTCCCACTGGGCCTGGTTCCAGCGCGTGGTCGAGCGATAGAAGCCCTGCGCCGTGTTGCGCATGACCTCCAACTCCTGCGGCGTCTCCGGGTAGTGGTAATAGGTCACGCAGCTCATGCGCCGGTCGCTGCTGCCTCCCCACGTGGAGTGGACGAGCCGCATGTCGAAGAGAACGGCGTCGCCGGGGTCGGCCTCCGCCACGAAGCACGGGATCTTATCGAGGTACTCCATGCCCTCCGCGCTCCGGGCGGAATCTCGCGCCAGGGGCCACCAGCTCGTCAACTGCGACTGCCAGGGGTCTTTGTGCGAACCGGGAACGAACCGGAGCGCTCCCGTGTCGGCGCGAGTCGGTTCGAAGACGGGGAACTGGTACTTCGGCCCGTAGCCGTGGATATTGGGCGACCCGTCGTTGAAGTGCCACGGGGTGTTGGTGACGTAGCGATACGAGTTGATCTCCAACCCAAACACGTCGTCGCCGAACAGCTGCGACGCCGGGCCGTAGAAGCGCGGGTCCTCCAGCAGCGACGAGTAGAACGGCGTGTCCTCGCCCAACATGCTGAACGTGTGGGTCTCCGTACCGTCGAACTCGCCCTCGGACTGCTGGGTCCGCTGGGCGCCGTATTCGAACTCCGCTTGGAGCGTCGCTACCTCTCGCTCCGTGAACATGCCCCTGAGAACGACGAACCCGAAGAGGTCGAACTGCCTCACCTGGTCATCCGTTAGCATTACGCACTCCTTGTCCTCAAAGACTTCTTCATTCCTCACTCTGTGATCTCTGCGTCCTCTGTGGTGAATCTCTTGGCTAGAAACTCACGTTGGAGAAGAACTCCGGCACGCCATTGACGCCGGGGCGCAAGCGGAAGAGCGCGCCCGCCCCCGGTCCGTGTGTCTCGCGGTCATTTGAACTGATGGTAGTGACGTACAGCTCGTCAAGGTCTTCCCCGCCGAATACGGCGCTGGAGACCATGTCGCAGGGGAAGTCGATGGACTCCACCAGCTCGCCGCTCGGCGAGTACCGGTGCATCTCGCCCGTCAGAACGCGGGCGGACCACACGTACCCGTCGGCGTCGACGGTCATGCCGTCCGGCAGGCCGTCCTTATCGACGTCGTCGCTTGCAACGAAGTCACGCCGGTTGCTGATGGCGCCGGTGGCGCGGTCGTAGTCGAACAGCCAGATAGCGCCCGTGGGACTGTCGGTGTAGTACATGCCGGAAAGGTCGGGCGTGAATCCGAGTCCGTTGGAGATGGCGATGTCATCGAGAACCTTCGCGATCGTGCCGTCGGTATCGAGCCGGTACAGGCTGCCGAAGGCCTCTTCCGCCATTGCCTTCGCCGAGTCCTTGCACATCGTCCCGCAGTAGACGCGCCCCTCGGGGTCGGCGATGACATCGTTGAAACGGTTCTCCTCCTCGCCGGGGAGGCCGTCGATCACGATGTCGAGGCTGCCGTCTCGGAGGACGCCTACCCTGCCCTCTTCGAGGAACATGAGTATCGAGCCGTCGGCTTGGAACGTGTAGCCGCCGAACATCTGCCCCGCCTCGAAGACAAGCTCGTGCTCGCCCGTGGCCGGGTCGTAGCGGTACAGCTCCCCTTCCGTTATGTCTCCCCAGTACAGCTTCTTCTCGATGGGGTGCCACAAAGGCCCCTCGCCCGTGTCATCCATGTTGTCGACGATGAGTTCCGGCTTCATCTCTTCCTCCGTGTCTTGAATGATGTGCTACGGGAACTTGATGCCCGATATCATGCCGCCGTCCACCACGACCTCGGTCCCGGTCACGTACGACGACAGGTCGGACGCGAGGAACAGGGCCACCTTCGCAACGTCCTCAGGGGTGCCGTTGCGCTTCAGGGGGACGCTGTCGGCGCTCTGCTGGATTTCCTCGGGGGTCATGTCCTTCCAGAGGCCCGTGACGATTGGGCCGGGCAAAAGGGCATTCACTCGAACGTGTGGGGCGTAGTCCAGGGCGAGATTGCGTGTGAGACCGAGCAGCCCCGCCTTGGCGGGGTCGTAAGAAGCGTAGTTGGAGAAGCCCCTGAGCGAGTGTACCGACCCCGTTATCACGAACACTCCGCCGCCCTGCTCGACCATGATCGGGAGCGCGTGCTTGGCGAGCATCCACGTCGCCTTGAGGCACACGTTCATGGTGATGTCCCAGTCCGCCTCGGTCAGTTCAGTCGCCGTGCCCATCGGGTAGTGGCAGGCGTTGCTGAATACGACGTCGATCCTGCCGTACCGGTCGATGCACGCCTGCACCAGTCCCTCCACGTCGGCCATGCACCCGACGTCGGTCTCGACGAACACGGCATCGAGGCCCTCGGACACGATGCCCTCGACCGTCTCTTTGCCGCCCTCGACGTTCTTGTCCGAGACGATGACGGAGGCACCCTCGCGGGCGAAGAGTTGGGCCGACGCGCGGCCGATTCCGGACGCCGCTCCCGTGATGAGCGCAACCTTATTTTCCAGCAGCATGGCGGTTCCCCCGTATCGGACGGCAAGTGGTAAGATAGTGCCACACAAGGGCCTAAATGTCACGACCCACGGCGAGGAGGCGCAGATGACGACCGCGACGAAGATCGGCACGGGCGAGTTTACCTATGAGGTCGCGGCGGACTGGGGAACGCTCCCGCCCGGCTATGCGTGGCAGGAGGCGGCGGCCGTCGCCGTCAGCCCGAAGGATGAGGTCTACGTCTTCAACCGGGGCGATCACCCGGTCATCGTGTTCGACACGAACGGCAGGTATCTGAGGGACTGGGGCGACCCCGCCATGTATCCGCGATCGCACGGGATCACGTTCGCGCCGGACGGGACGCTGTTCCTCGTCGACGACGACGATCACACGGTGCGGAAGTGTACGCCGGACGGCAAGGTGATCTTCACGCTGGGAACGCCGGGAGCGCCGACCGGGTACATGAGCGGCGAGCCGTTCCATCGTCCGACCGACGTTGCCATCGACCCCAAGTCGGGGGATTTTTACGTAGCGGACGGGTACGGGAACTCGCGGGTGCACAAGTATTCGCCGGACGGCAAGCTGCTGTTTTCGTGGGGCGAGCCGGGCGTCGACCCCGGGCAGTTCAACATCACGCACAACATCGCCACCGACGCCGACGGGTACGTCTACGTCGCGGACCGGGAGAACCACCGCGTGCAGATATTCGACTCGGACGGCAATTTCGAGACGCAGTGGAGGAACATGCACCGGCCGTGCGCGATCTACATTTCGGACGACCAGCATGTGTTCGTGGGTGATCTCGGCGCGGGGATGAACGTGAACCGCAACATGCCCAACATCGGGCCGTGGATCAGCGTCTACAACCGGAGCGGCGAGCGGCTGGCGCGGTTCGGGGACGGGTTCGGCGAGGAGCCGGGGCAGTTCATCGCGCCGCACGACATCTCGATGGACTCGCGGGGCAGCCTGTACGTCGGCGAGGTGTCGTGGACGAATCTGAAGAACCTCGGCGAGATTCGGGATGGGGTGCGGAGTCTTCAGAAGCTGGTGAAGGTGTAGGGGGTGTAGGGGCGATTCATGAATCGCCCCTACGTTGTTGTTGGCGGCTATTCGTCCTCCTCCTCGTCGAGGTCGGGCATGAGGACGAATTCGGGGTAGGATTCCATGCCGAGTTCGCCGGCGTCCTGGCCGAGGCGCTCGACCTGGTGGGTGACGCGGGCGCTGAGGACGATGTCGATGAGCTTCCAGAGGGCGAATGAGACGGCGAAGACGAACACGCCTATCGCGAGGATGCCTATCAGCTGGACGTGGAACTGCGCGCCGCCGGCGACGCCGATGGACGCCGCCAGCGTGCCCCAGATTCCCGCGAAGAGGTGCGCGGGGACGGCTCCGACCACGTCGTCGAGCTTGATTTTTTCGAGCAGCTTGAGGCCCGCCGTGCATACCACCGCTCCGATCGCGCCGATGATGACGGCCCAGTAGTGGTCGGTGAAGTCGGGCGCGGCGGTGATGGACACCAGGCCCGCTATCGCGCCGTTGAGGCCCGCGAACAGGTCCGTGCGACCGAGCAGGGGGCGTGAGACGGCCAGCGCGGTTATGACGCCCGCGGCGGCCGCTAGGTTGGTGTTCACCAATACGACGCTCATGGAGACGGCGTCGGCGGCGCTGCCGAGCGCAAGCTGCGACCCGCCGTTGAAGCCGAACCATCCGAACCACAAGATGAAGACGCCGAGCGTGACGACGAGGATGTTCGACGGCGGCGTCGCGCGGACGGAGCCGTCCTTGCGGAACTTGCCGAGTCGCGGTCCCACTACGATCATTCCCGCCAACGCCGCCCAGCCTCCGGTGCTGTGGACTATCGTCGAGCCTGCGAAGTCCACGAAGCCCATTTCGGCGAGCCAGCCGCCGCCCCACGTCCACGCGCCGACGACGGGGTAGATGACGCCCGTCAGGATGAGCGTGAACACGAAGAACGACCACATCTTCACGCGCTCGGCGAGGGCACCGGAGACGATGGACGCGGCGGTGGCGACGAAGACCATCTGGAAGAACCAGTCCGACATGACGGAGTAGCTGCCCTCTTCGAGGACCTTGGCGGTCGCGGCGGCGGCCTCGGCGTCACCCGCGTCGAGGAGGGCGACTTCGGCGGAGGACGGCAGGTACATGAAGCCCGGCGTGCCGATGATGCCGCCGATGATGTCGCCGTACATGAGGTTGTAGCCGATGAAGAAGTAGGCGAGACCCGCTATCGAGTAGAGGCCGATGTTCTTGAGGCAGATCATCGCGGCGTTCTTCGTGCGGACGGAGCCGGATTCGAGCATCGTGAACCCCGCGCACATCCACATCACGAGCGCGCCCCAGATGAGGAACGAGAACGTGTTGAACACGAACGCCGTCTCCTCCTCGACGCCGGCGGCGTACGCGACGGACGGGCGGACGAGGAACAGGACGAGCGTCGCCAGCCCCGTCGCGGCGATGATGGCGGCGGGCCGGCGGTTGGATAGGAGTTGGGTGAGGGTGGTCAAGGGTGGGCCTCCTTTTATCTAACAATTCCCGTTCGCCCTGAGCTTGTCGAAGGGCGCTTCATGGTTCGACAGGCTCACCATGAACGGGATTAACATTCTCTAAGCGTTTCCGCGACGATGATACTACATTTCACCGGGGGATTTCACCGCAGAGGGCACAGAGAGCGCAGAGATAAGAAATTGGGGATTGTTGGAGGATGAGGATTTTAGATTCCTCACTGCGTTCGGAATGACAGAGAGTAGGCGTTCGGAATGACAGAGGGTGGGCGACGGGAGAAATGACAGAGTGGTTGACTGCGTTCGGAATGACAGAGGGTGGGCGACGGAGAGGGGATTAAAGCGGTAAGGGCGGTTCGTGTGAACCGCCCCTACTTGGGTTTGCTTGGGTAGGGGCGGTGTGGGGGCCGCCCCTACGGGGGTTGTTGGGTCTATGAGCCGTCGTCTGCGGGGCAGGTGTCGAGGCCGAGGCCGGCGGCGTCGGTGCTGGCGACGGCCAGCAGGGCGGCGGGCAGGCAGCCGGTGTAGGCGCCGCTGTTGCCTATGCGCAGCCAGACGAGGTTGGACAGGTTGCCCAGCTCGGCCGGGATGTCACCGCTGAGGCTGTTGTACTTGAGCCGCAGGTGCGTGAGGCTGGTGACGCTGCCGAGCGAGGCCGGTATCGCGCCGGTCAGGCCCGCGCGGTCGAGGTACAGCCGCTCAAGGTTCGTCAGGCCGCTCAGGTCGGGTATCTCACCGCCCAGGCCGGAGTTGCCGTAGAGCGACAGCCAGGTGAGGCTGCTCGGCAGGTGCTCGGCTACGAGCGGGCCGGTCATCGTCGTGTCGTTGCGGTGCGCCCAGAGGATCTCCAGGCTGGTCGCGCCGGATATGTCGCCGATTCCGCTCAACTCGTTGTTGTTCACGTAGAGCCGCTCGAGGTTCTTCATTCCGCCGACGGCCGAGAGGTCGCCGTGCAGGTTGTTGCCCCAGATCCACAGGGCCTTGAGCTCGCTCACGCGGGCCAGGGAGTCGGGGATCATGCCGTCCAGGATGCCTCCGCGCTGGAGGTGGAGGGCCGTTACCCGCGCGGGGTCGCCGGAGATCGACGGGTAGAGCGCGTGGCTCTGGAAGCCGTCCCACCGTTCCACGTCCTCGCCCCACTTGCTCGTGTCCCACGTGTTGGCCCACGTGTCTTCGCTCCAGTTCAGCGACGCTCCGCCGCCTTCGAGGGCGCTCTTCGAGTCGAGCAGCGCCTCACAGTCGTTGGTCAGGCCGTTGTTGCCCTCGACCGTGCAGCCGGGCTGCGCGTCCGTGACGGTGATGGTCACGTCGATGGTGTCCGTCGCGTCTTCCTCGTCGGTGGCGGTGACGGTGAGCGTGTGGCTCGCCATCATCTCGTAGTCGAGCATCGCCGTCGTCGTGATCTGGCCGCTGGCCGAGTCGATGGCGAAGTACATGGACTCGCCGATCGAGTAGCTCACGGTCTCGCCTTCGTCGTCCGTGGCCGTCACCGGGTCGCCGACGTTCGTGCCGGCGGCCTGGTTCTCGTCCACGCTTCTGCTGGCCGTGTCCGCGTCGAACGCCGGGGCGTTGTTCACGGCGGGCAGCGCCGTGATCGTCGCCTTGTCGTCCACGTCTTCGACCGTGATGTTCACCGTCAGGTCATCGGTCGCCCCCGACGGGTCCGTAGCCGTGACCACGATGCTGTAGCTGCTCTTCGTCTCGTAGTCCAGCTTCTTCGCCGTCTTGATCTGGACGCTGTTTGAACCAGTAGGCGGATCACCCAACTCGAACGACGCCGCATCAGCACCGCCAAGCGAGAACTTCACCAAGTCACTGTCGGTAGCATTCACCGGCTCTCCAACGTCCGCACCATCCGCGTTCTCTGCCACCGACCGCTCTGCTGCCGCCTGGTTCCCGGTAGTGTTGGGGTCCTGATCGTCAGCGAACTTCGGAGCCGTGTTCCCAGGATTCTCAAGCTGAACGTCACGCTCCGTCACCTTAAAGGCGCTGTCAGTTCGGTCAGTCTGACCGGTGGTAAGCGGGTCACACCTGCGCGGGGGATCAGTAACGGCCCCGACACAAGCGTCCGTGTAGACGACCCTCGCCGCCAACAGACCCTTGTCCACAGTAACCGCGCCGTCCGAACCAATCGTGTCCGAGTCAGCCTTCTTCGGCGTGTAGGCGGGAGACGTAGCGCCGTCTATCTTGCAGAGATCGGTGGTGTCGTCAGCACACAGAGTCGTCGCGTCATTAAGTTGGGCATCAGTCGTAGTGTTCGACGCATTCAAGTACCACTGCCACTTCGCGCTGCGAGTCTTCCCGTCGTCGTCGCTGAAACTGGCCACAATCTGCTTGCCAACCTGAGGCTCACGCGCAGAGAGATCCGCTTTACCGTCGTCCTCAGCGTTCACTACGTTCACTTTCACCGACACCGTGGCTTCGCCGGCGACGGGCGTCTCGTTGTCCCTGACCGCGATGGTTATCGAGTACGAACTCTTTCCCTCGTAGTTCGGCGTGTGGTCAGATTTCAGGTCCAGCACACCGGTACTAGCATTAATCGTGAACGAACCCTTGTCCGCGCCCTCCACAGTGTACTTGAGGGCGACAACGGCAAGAACGTCGTTGGTGCCGGTGATGTTCTGGTTGTGGGCGTCGCCGGCATCGGCGTCCGACGCCACGTAGGCATTATCGGGCAATGCAGTGCCATCCTCCGCTTTCGCAGTACGGAGATCATCCCCTTTAACGCCCTCCGTAACCCACAACGTCTTCACGATATTACCCCCGGCAGTGAAGGTGGGCGCATCGTTCACGTCATTGATCGTGACCGTCACCGTTGCCTCGCCGAAAGCGCCCGACGGGTCGGTTGCCCTCACCGTGAAGGTCTCCTCAGTCTCACCATCGGCGTCAGCAGGAGTCGTAGTAGACGTAGTGCCGGAATCATCCGAGTTCCGCTTCGTCTTCGTCGTCACCTGACCAGTCCACGGATCAACCGCGTAATCGTCGCTGGCAGGATTAATCGTGTAGCGCAGAACGTCGCCGTCGCCATCCTTGGCCGTTATCGGCTTGCCGACGTTCGCACCCTTCTTCCCCTCGTCAACAGCCCGCGTCACCTGTACTCCCGTAGTTGCGGTGTCCTCGTCAGGGAACGCAGGAGCGGCGTTGGCCCTCGTCCTCGCTTCCACGACGTTGGGCGTCACACCCGAAACCGTCTTGCCGTCGCCGTGCTTGTCGTTGTAGGTGGCGGTGGCGCGCAGGTACATGCCCTCGTCCGCCCCCACAGGCGCGCGGCTCTCAGACGTTGCGCCTGTTATGTCCGTCCACGGACCGTCCACGCTCGAACCGCGCGACCACTGCCACTTCACCTCGTCAACAGGCGCGTCAGGGTCGGCGGGGCCGCTGGCCGTAAGATCTCTCCCAACCTGCGGCTGGCGCTCGCCAAGACCGCCGAAGGTCACCTTGCCGGCCTCGTCAACGTCCGTCACGGTAACCTCGACGGCGATGCTTCCGCTGTTCGCCGTCACGTTCACCTTGTACACGTTGTCGACGTTCGCGTCCGCAGGACTCTCGAAGCTGGGACTCTTCGCGAACGTGAGCACGCCGTCGTCGGAGATCTTGAAGTCTCCCTCGTCGTCTCCGCTCTTGCCCCACTTGATGTCGTCACCGTCCGGATCCGTCGCGGTGAACGTCGCAACCGAGTCCTTGCCGTTCTCAGCGTAGTCGTACGTCTTGACTCCGGTTATCACTGCGCTGTCGTCCACGTCTTCGACCGTGATGTTCACCGTCAGGTCATCGGTCGCCCCCGACGGGTCCGTAGCCGTGACCACGATGCTGTAGCTACTCTTCGTCTCGTAGTCCAGCTTCTTCGCCGTCTTGATCTGGACGCTGTTTGAACCAGCAGGCGGATCACCCAGCTTGAACGACGCCGCATCAGCACCGCCAAGCGAGAACTTCACCAAGTCACTGTCGGTAGCATTCACCGGCTCTCCAACGTCCGCACCATCCGCGTTCTCTGCCACCGACCGCTCCGCCGCCGCCTGGTTCCCGGCAGTGTTGAGGTCCTGATCGTCAGCGAACTTCGGAGCCGTGTTCCCAGCATCCTCAAGCTGAACGTCACGCTCCGTCACCTTAAAGGCACTGTTAACTCGGTCAGTCTCATTGTCCCCAAGCCCGTCACAGACGCGTGGGGTTTCATCGGCGCCCCTGACACAGGCGTCTGTGTAGACGACCCTCGCCGCCAACAGACCCTTACCAGTGCCCTCGTCAGCCTTCTTCGGCGTGTAGGCGGGAGACGTAGCGCCGTGTATGAGGCAGAGGGTGGTACGGTCATCTGTACATCGATGACCTACAGTAGTGGCAACGAGAGCGGCGAGGTCGGCATCATCCGTATCATCATTCGTACCGCTCACCGCGTTCCTGTACCACTGCCACTTCGCGCTGCGAACCTTCCCGTCTTCGTCGCTGAAACTGGCCACAATCTGCTTGCCAACCTGAGGCTCACGCGCAGAGAGATCCGCTTTACCGTCGTCCTCAGCGTTCGTCACGTTCACCGTCACCGCCAACGTGCCAACGCCCGCGACGGGAGTCTCGTTGTCCCTGACCGCGATGGTTATCGAGTACGACTTCTGCTTCTCGTAGTTCGGCGTGTGGTCCTTGAAAGCCAGCGCGCCGGTAGCACTAATGCTGAACGAACCCTTGTCCGCGCCCTCCACTGCCCACTTGAAGGCGACAACGGGAGGGGTGGCAGTGGTGTCAGCGGTGGGGCCGTCACCGGCGTCTGCGTCCGTCGCCGAATAGGTCGGCGGCTGATTGTCGTTCGTGCCAGAATCCGCATCCATCACAATGGTGCCCTCAACAACCGTTATCGTCTTCTGGTTGGCGGCACCGGAAGCGGAACCAATTGCCGGCGCATCGTTCACGTCATTGATCGTGACCTTCACCTTTGCCTCGCCGAAAGCGCCGGAGGGGTCGGTTGCCCTCACCGTGAATTCCTCTATGGTTTCTCCATCGGAGTCAGCAGTACCCGTAAGGCCGTCATCATCCGAGTTCCGCTTCGTCTTCGTCGTCACCTGACCAGTCCACGGATCAACCGCGTAATTGGCGTTGGCAGGATTAATCGTGTAGCGCAGAACGTCGCCGTCGCCATCCTTGGCCGCTATCGGCTTGCCGACGTTCGCACCCTTCTTCCCCTCGTCAACAGCCCGCAACAGAACAGTCGTGTTCTGGTTACCGCCTGTGTCGGGGTCGTCGTCCACACTAGGGCCAGTCTCGTCAGTGAACGCGGGAGCGGCGTTAGCCCTCGTCCTCGCTTCCACGACGTTGGGCGTCACACCCGAAACCGTCTTGCCGTCGCCGTGCTTGTCGTTGTAGGTGGCGGTGGCGCGCAGGTACATGCCCTCGTCCGCCCCCACAGGCGCGCGGCTCTCAGACGTTGCGCCTGTTATGTCCGTGAAGGGACCGTCCACGCTCGAACCGCGCGACCACTGCCACTTCACCTCGTCAACAGGCGCGTCAGGGTCGGCGGGGCCGCTGGCCGTAAGGTCTCTCCCAACCTGCGGCTGTCGCTCGCCAAGGCCGCCGAAGCTCACCTTGCCGGCCTCGTCAACGTCCGTCACGGTAACCTCGATGGCGATGCTTCCGCTGTTCGCCGTCACGTTCACCTTGTACACGTTGTCGACGTTCGCGTCCGCAGGGCCCTCGAAGTTGGGACTCTTCGCGAACGTGAGCACGCCGTCGTCGGAGATCTCAAAGTCTCCCGCGTCGTCTCCACTCAAGCCCCACTTGATGTCGTCACCGTCCTCGTCGGAGGCGCTGAATCGCGCGACGGGGTCGGAGGTATTCTCCGGGACGGAGTACTTCGTGGCGGCAAAGGCCGCCGGCGCAATGAACACCAACGTCGCCAGGACGGCGGCGATGATGCCAAAGCGGGTCAAAACTGCGTAGGCTGATGTATTCTTCATGCGTGCCCTCTCTTTAGACTGGAACTTTGCCTAAACATGGATGCCAGAACAATACCACTGGGGAGAAACGAGTGTCAAGGGGCTGAAAGCCCATGTTTGCCGTTCCCCATATCCCGAATGGCGATTGCCACAGGGGAGTATAGCACAGAGCGGGGGGTGATGTGTAAGGGGTTTGTGGGGGATTTTGGGGGAGGATTGCCCTCACCCTAGCCCTCTCCCACGACGGGAGAGGGGATAAGAGGGTTCACGCTGGCTGGCGGTTCTTGAGGGTGGGGAGGGCGCGGATGCGTTCGCCTTGGGACTGTTCGGCGAGGCGGAGTTCGTAGAGGTTTTGGAGGTTGAGCCAGAATTGGGGGGTCATGTCGAAGAAGTGGGCGAGGCGGAGCGCGGTGTCGGCGGTGACGGCGCGGCGTCGGTTGAGGATTTGGGTGACGCGGTTGGGTGGCACGCCGAGGTGACGCGCAAGCTCGGTCGCGGACATGCGGAGCTCGTCGAGTTCGAGCGCGAGGTGCTCGCCGGGGTGTATGGGGGGAAGGGGCATGGGGGTTCTCCTTATTAATGGTAGTCGGTGATTTCGACGTTTGTCGGGCCGGGGTAGCCCCTGGGCCACTCGAAGCAGATTCTCCAGCGGTCGTTGACGCGGATGCTGTACTGGCCCCTTCTGTCTCCCTTCAAGGCCTCGAAGCGGTTGCCGGGCAGGGCCGCAAGGTCCCTGATCGAGGATGCCGCTTCAAGACGGTCGAGCTTGAGCCGCGCGGCGCGCTCGATGCCGAAGAATGCGGTGACCCGTCTCCCGGCGGCGAAGTCCCTCGTCCGCTTGTCGCGGTACCCGATGATCATGGCAGATTGTGCACGGGGGTACGCATTACGTCAAGGATAATTGTATCGCGTTTGGGGATTCACCGCAGGGGGCGCGGAGATTCACCACAGAGATCACAGAGGGCGCAGAGGTAAAGAAGGGGGAGTATGGATTAGGAGGGGGAGGGTGTAAGTCCCCTCTCCCGTCGTGGGAGAGGGCTAGGGTGAGGGTGAAGACTCACGTGACGGGTCGAATGGAGTAGATGGATATGAGGTCGATGCCTTTGTCGGGGATGTAGCTGAGGCTGTAGGCTATGGAGTAGTTGCCATCGTTGAAGACGTAGAGGGTTATGGGCGGCATGTGACGTTCGACGACAAGTTCGTTGTCGCGGGGGTGCGGGTTGTCGCGCAAGCGGTTAAGGGACTGCGACAGAGGATGAGACTTCGGAAGTCCCTCTTTCGGAATGTATGACGCCGCCGGGCTGCTGCGCGAGATTTCCAGTCGGTTCTCCAAGGCGCACGCCTCCGTCATCAGAGAATTCTACGGGCACCCATCCGTCGCCCTTGCCCTCGGCATGGAGCTTGGCGATGCGAAACGCCTCTTCGATGCACTCGTTGTCTCCGGGCCTCATCATGTCACCGCCGTCCTTCCGCCTAGGCGTTCAATCGTATGATGGAAGACTTTACCGAAGTTGTGGAGAGCGTGTCAACACGGTTGGGGGCGGGGATTCACCGCAGAGGGCGCGGGGGGCGCAGAGATTAAGAGGATGGATTCCCGCCTTCGCGGGAATGACGGTGGTGTGTAGGGGCGATTCGCGAATGGCTCTTGATTACCTTAATTAAGAGGAAGGACCGTCATTCCCCTCTGTGCCCTCTGTGGTGAGATCTCGGTTGTCAACGCGGTTATGACGTGATAGCTTGAGGGCCGCTGCATGGACATAAGGTATACTCGTAGGTATAAGGCATTGGGAGGAGGTAGACCTTTGAGCAGTGAGAAAACGCTGGAGCGACCGACAGAGGTTGGCGGCCCCGACAATAGAAGCGTGTGGCCCGACTGGGTCTACAAGCATGTTGACCGGAGAGATCCCTTCCCCGTAGACGCTATCGGAACCGCAGTCAACGGAAAGAAGGGGCGCGTGGTGCTCATCCTCACTTCCAAGAACAAAGACATCCGGCACTTTGAGATTGACGGCAAGCTGGCGAGATCAATGGCCGACATGCTTCAAGACGCGGTAGGCAAGCTCTAGCCGGTGCAGTATCAGGTGGTCTTGGACGCTCTTGCAGGGGACGCGCCCTTATGGATGGTAGCGTTGATCCTGCTGTTCCAACTTGAGAAGCTGAGGTACGTGAGGCGCGCCTGGGTCTGGATATCGATGCAAGTACGCTTTTGGCGAAGGGGGAAGGCCGACTACCTCAGCGAACAGTCCTTCACGCCAAGCGACCAAGACGAAGACGCCTAGACGTAGTTCCAACACCCTCACCCTAGCCCTCTCCCGCGAACGGGAGAGGGGATAAGAGGATTAGAACGCGTCCTCGGCGGCGGCGATGGTTTCGAGGTCGGCGCGGCTGTATGAGCCGAGGCTGCGGAAGTCGAACTCGGTGTAGTTCTTCACCCAGCGCATGCCGATTTTGGCGGCGTTGCGGTAGCGGATCTCAGCGGCGTCGTAGAGGCGTTGGTGTGCCTCGTTGCCCTCCTCGACCTCTTGTTTCAGGAGGCGGAGGATGTCGTCGGTCTCGTCGAGGAAGAGCCGCTTGACGAGCGCGAAGTCGTGGACGGCGCCGGTGTCGGTGTCGGGGGCGGCGTGGATGATGCGCTGGGCGATCTGGGCGGCGGACATGCGTCCGGTCGCGAGGTCTTCCATGAGGGGGCCGTGAACGCCCGGCTTGCCGGCGAGGCTGTCGATGCCCTTTGCGCCGCGTCCGTTGAGCCAGCCCTCGATGTACTCTATGACCATGCGAACGTTGCGACGGGTACCCTCGACGGTGATCGGGCCGTCGGGGACGTCGATGCGGATGGGGTAGTTGTCGGGGTCGTATGCCTCGGCGGGCGGCTCCCATCCGGTGGCGCGGAGTTTCTTGAAGGGGTCTGCGGCAGTCTTCATGTGGAAGATGTGCGCGACCCATCCGCGCAGGAAGCCTTGGTTGGCCTCCCACTCCTTGTCGGCGGTGATGGAGAGTGCGGCGGCGGCGTTGACCTCGTCATCGCGTGAGGGTAGGGCGGTTGCCATTCCGCCGATGGGGACGGCACCGTGCTTCAGGCAGATGGCGACGAGCCGCCGGAAGATGGTCGAGAGGAAGGGTGTCGTCTTGATGTCCACGCCGAAGCGGTCGGGCCAGACCTGCGTCGGATCAGCCATGATGTACTCGAAGATGCTGGCCTTGAAGTCCCAGCGGGCGGCGTTCAGCCCGGCGGCGTAGGGGCCGAGCGCGTGGAGCATCTCCTCCATCTGGTACGCGGCGGGCAGCGACTCGACGAGCGGAATCGCGCGGATCACGCCATCATCGCCGATTCCGAGACGCTCCTTGCTGAAGTCGAAGAAGTCGCGCCAGAAGCCCGCCTCCTCGGCGGACTCCATCTTGGGTAGGTAGAAGTAGAGGCCCTGTCCGCGGGCCATCTGCGCCCTGCCGCAGTGGAACACCGTCAGAGCGGTGCCGAGTATCGCGGCGGACACGGGCGCGCCGTCGATGGTCATCTCGGGCTCGTCGAGGTGCAGTCCTCGCTCGCGGTGCATGAAGAACGGCAACTCGCCGTCCTGGATGGTGTAGTGGCGGCCTCTTGCCTCGTCGCGGTATTCCAATGTCCGCTCGACCGCGCCGAGCCGGTTGCGTGCCGCCGTCACGGTGTCGACCAGCCGGTGGCCGGCGGCGTCTTCGTCGTCGTCGAGGTCGCCGACGGCGCGCTCACCCTCCGGGCCGGGGTTCAGCGCGTTGATGAACATGTTGGTGACCGACGCGGGCCCGGTGATCTCGATGCCGGGACGTCGGAGGTCCTCCGGCACGGGGGGAACGCTCCAGCCGGCGGTGTTGATGTCCGAGACGGGCGGGTGCGCGGGCATGACGCCGTCTTCGAGGGCGCGACGGAGCACCTCGGCGCGCGCGGTCCGCAGGTCGTGGACTCGCCCCACGAATTTGTCGTGCGCGGCGACGAAGTATTCTAGGAACTCCGCCGTGAATACCTCATCGGCCCCTTCGACGTTCGCGTATGTAACTCGCTCGCTCGTTTCGGACACGTTCTCCTCCGGCTGATGGGTCTTCGAATCAGGGAACCATAGTACCACACGGCGCGAATTGACCTTGTATTGAACATGTGCCACAATCCCCCGTAGCGGCGGCGTAGTGTGACGATTTGCGATGAGATTGTAGGAGGAGAGCATGTCGACCACCGAAATCTCCCTGATGGCACACTTGATGCGGCGGGCCGGGATGGGCGCGACGCGGGATGAGCTGGAAGCGCTGGTGGCCCAGGGCTACGAGGCCGTCGTCGACGATCTGGTACACCCCGAGCGGTTTTCGCGGGGCGATCCGGACATCATCCACCCGTATCTGCACGGGCCGCTGCCGGAGGAGCCTTCAACCGACGACAACGAGGACATCCTGCTGCGCTACTATCGCGGCATCGGAGCGCCGGGGGCATCGTCGCCAGGGAAGTGGATCTTCCACATGGTCAACTCGAAGCGGCCCCTGAAGGAGAAGATGGGCCTCTTCTGGCACCAGGTCTTCGCCTGCGCGCCGTCGAAGTCGGCCCACCCGAGGACGAACCGCCGCCAGCTGGAGATGTTCCGGCGCGTGGGCATGGCCGACTTCCGCACGATCCTGCTGGAACTGTCCATGGACCCGTCCATGCTGTTCTGGCTCGACAACAACGAGAACCACAAGGACGAGCCGAACGAGAACTACGGGCGGGAGCTGCTCGAACTGTTCTCGATGGGCGTCGGCAACTACACGGAGGAGGACGTCAAGAGCTCGGCGTACGCCTTCACGGGGTGGAGCTTCGTCCAGCCCGCGCACGGCGCGGTGCCGTATGGCAAGTGGGCGACGCGGTTCGAGTTCCGCGAGGCCGATCATGATTACGGCGACAAGACGTTCTTGGGGATCACCGGCCCGCTGGACGGCACGGACGTTATCGACACGGTGATCGATCAGCCCGCGACGGCGCGGTTCATTTCCCGTCACCTGTACAACTTCTTCGTCGCCGACGAGCCGCCCGTGGCCGCGTGGAACGAGATACCTCCGCAGGACCCCGAAGCGATCGACACGCTCATGGCGGCGTATTACGAGTCGGGCGGAAGCATCGCCCACATGCTGGAGGCGCTGTTCAACTCCGACTTCTTCAAGAACGCGCGGTTCGCCAAAGTCAAGAGTCCGACCGAGCTCGTGGGCAATGTCCTGAAGCTCGTCGGGACGTACCGCGAGCCGAACCCGGGCATGGACCGGTACGCCCAGGCGACCGCACTCATGGGACAGATGCTGATGTCGCCCCTGACGGTCGAAGGCTGGCAGACCGGGTCGGGCTGGATCAACGGCGGGACGCTGAACGAGCGCGTGAACTTCGCCGTCGAGGAGGTGTCCGATCCCGACAAGCCGGGCATCCGGGACATCATCGAGCGCCTGCGCGGTCGGAACGGCAGCGCGCTGACGCCGGAAGAGCTTGTGGACGGGTGTCTCGATCTTCTCGGGCCGATAGAGGTGGAGGACGATACGCGAGAGGAGCTCATCGCCGAGGCGGCGGCTCACGGCAGCGTGGTCTTCAACGGCAACAGGGAGGCGACCGACGAGCGGATCGTCAACATGCTTCAACTGATCGTATCGACGCGGGAGTTCCAGTTCGGGTAGAGAGCCAGGCGCAGTCTAGCATCGTAAGCGTTCTTGCGAAAGGAGAACCGTAATGACAACCGCAGAGCGAGATCCCGTATTGGTAATCGTGCAGTTGGTCGGCGGGAACGACTTTATGAACACGGTCATTCCCTACACGAACCCGCTCTATCACGACGCGCGACCCGGCCTCGCCTTCTCCCAGGAGGAGGTGCTCCCCATTGACGACACGCTGGCGTTCAATCCGCACGCCGCTCCGCTCAAGGAGATGTACGACGCGGGCAAGATGGCGGTCGTGCAGGGCGTGGGATACCCGGACTCCAGCCGCTCGCACTTCCGCAGCACGTACATCTGGCACACGTGCGAGCCGGAGACCATCGCCACTGAGGGATGGCTCGGACAGGCCATCGGCGAGATGGACCCCGAGAAGGAGAACTCCCTGACCGGGGTGAATTTCGGGCGCGGACTGCCTCAGTCCTTCGTGTCCAAGGGCGTTCCGGTAACGTCGGTCGCCGATCTCGACAACTACGGCCTGATGACGAGCATACCCGATCCCGACCGTCGGAGCACGTCGCTGGAGCGTTTCAAGAAGATGTACGCGCCGGTTGCGGGCACGGGGCCGGTCATGGACTACCTTGCGGAGACGGGCCAGGGGGTTCTCAGCGGGGCGGACGACCTCAAGAAGGCCCCGGCGATGTACAAGTCGGACGTGGAGTACGCCTCCAATCCGCTGGCCAAGAGCCTGAGGGACATCGCGCGCGTGCATCTGGCCGACCTCGGCACGAGAGTGTTCCACACGAGCCACGGCGACTACGATACGCACTCGCGGCAGGAGATGACGCACGAGCAGGACATGGTCGAGCTTTCCCGCGCCATCGTCGACTTCTTCCAGGACCTCGAAGAACACGACGCGGCGGACAACGTGCTCATGCTCGTCTGGACGGAGTTCGGGCGACGGCTGGCAGACAACGGGTCGGGTACCGATCACGGCTCCGGCGGGGGAGCGTTCCTCATCGGCAACATGGTGTCGGGCGGGCTGTACGCCGAGTACCCGTCGCTGGAGCAGCCCAAGCTCGCCAACGGTGAAGACCTGGCGCACACCTACGACTTCCGCGGCCTGTACTCGACCATCCTGGAGCAGTACCTCAGCCTGGACTCGAAACCCATCGTGGGCGGGACGTTCGAGCAGCTTCCGGTGTTTAGCTAAGGGACCGGACGCATGAGCAACACCACGCTCAGGAATATCGCCATTGTCGCGGGCATTGTCTTGTTCGTGCCGGCCTTTGTGATTTCCCCTGGGCTGGCGGTCGTTTTGACAATTATCGTCTTTGGGGCCGGATACGTGGCCATACGGGCAATCGGCAGGTCCGAGGTGCGGATCAAGAAGGACCGGCACTCCGACGTGCTGGGCAGGATGTGGATCCCCGTACGAGACGAGCTGTCCGAAGTGGTGAGAATGGGAGGGAGTGTGACGGCGGCGTCATCGGTGTGGTCGGGTGTGCCGAACCTCTACAAGCAAGAGACGCCGGCCACGTTCCATCAGGGAATGGAGCGGTACGTCAACGAGAGGGCGGAAGTTGCGGCCCTGGTCGCGAGCGTCTCCACAACGGAAGAGAGTCGACAACGGCAGGAAATCGGGCAGCAGGACCTCCTGCTCATAAGCCGGGAGCTGCTTGAAGAGGCCAGGAAAGTCATCAACCTCATACCTGGCTCCGAGGAGGCGGTCAGAAGAGCCAACGCCGTGCGACCCAGACCTTCGGCCCAGCGGCCACGGCCCGCCGCGACCGGACGAAGGACGGCGACGCGACAGCCGACCCCTGTGCGCGGAACCGCCCATGAGCAGACGGTGGCTCCGACACGCACCATCAGCGCTCGACCGTCGCCGTCCCGTCCCGCGCTGGCAACCATGAGCAGCGCCGTCGAGACACCCGCGAAGCCGAGCGCGCCTCGCCCACCGTCCCGTCCTGCGCCTACGCCGTTGAGGATCACGGATACGCCGGAGCCGCCGGAGCCGACCGCTCCTCGTGAGCCGGAACCGCCGCCGAGAGTTACGTACACGCCCATGCCTTCGCCGCCGGCCGTTGTTTCGCCACCTCGTCTTGAGCCGGAACCGCCCACCGCGCCGAGTGCGTCTCCGGCCCGTTCCCCTGCCACTTCTTCCACAGCACCAGTATCCGAACCGGCGGAACCGGTCAAGCCGACTGAACCCGTTGTGGCCACACCCGTTCCCAGCGAACCGGAGCCGACCGCAACGCCGACCAGTCCGCCGGACGACCTGCTGCTCGACGTGGCGTCGGTATGCGAGGAACTGTTCGATCCCAAGATGATGAGCTACGAGGCCAACCGGCTGTTCGACGACAGGTACAAGGACGCGACGGTCCGCTGGAAGGGCACGGCGCGACGGGCAAGCTCGTACTCCTACGACTTCAACTTCGGGGACGGAGGCGGAACGAAGGCCGAGTTGGACGTGTACGAGGTGAAGCAACAGTATGGGAGCCGCACGGTCAAGGCGTTCGTGCAGTTGCCGGTGGAGGCCGCCGCCGCTATCGGTGGGCGCATCGGTGAGGAGATCGAGTTCGAGGGCCGCCTGATGACGTGTGAGGGTTCCGCGAGACGCCTGTACGTTGCCGACGCCCGCATGGTGGATTGATCAACCGCATCCATAGAGACGCTTGAAAGGAAGGGAAGAAAAATGCCACAACCATACGCATTACTCAGAGCCGGATTCCCGTATTTGAAGACGGTTGGGGTCAAGAACGTGATCGACGATCCCCTTGATGTGGCGTTCGGAGGGGACGGTCGTGTCTACGTGCTCGGCACCGCGCCGATTCGCATCACGAACATCGACCATGAGGACCTCGGCACGATCGGCCAGCGCGTGAGCGGCGCCGATTACGGCAGCAACGGGGATGTTGTCTCCGTAGACGATGGGGAGCTGTTCATGCCGGTGCAGGTCGTCCTCGACAGCGAGGAGAATCTCTACGTGTCGGACGAGGCGTGTCACACGGTCTCGATCTTCTCGAAGGGCGGTGATTTCCTCGGTCGCTGGGGCGAATACGGCACGACGGAGGGACAGTTGAACCGTCCTTCCGGCTTGGGGTTCGACGCCGATGAGAACCTGTACGTCGTGGATACGATGAACCATCGCGTGCAGCAGTTCACGAAGGACGGGCGATTCCTGAAGGGCTGGGGCAGCTTCGGCACGGGTCAGGGTGAGTTCAACATGCCGTGGGGCGTGGCCGTCGACGATGATGGCGACGTGTACGTGTCCGACTGGCGCAACGACAGGGTGCAGAAGTTCACGTCCGACGGCGAGTTCATCTTCGAGTTCGGCAGGACCGGAACCGGCAGGGGAGAGTTCGTGCGCCCGGCCGGTATCGCCGTCGACCACGACTTCGACATCTACGTCTGCGACTGGGGCAACAACCGCATCCAGCTATTCACGCCGGAGGGCCGGTACGTGCAGCAGTTCACGGGCGACGCGACGCTCTCCGAACCCGCCATCGCCGCCATGCGGACGCGCCTCCGCACCGTCCGCCTCCGCACCATGGCCGATCTGGAGACGGAGAAGATGTTTCGCGGCCCGCGCTCCGTTCGCGTGGACGAAAACGGCCTCATGTGGGTGCCCGACTTCGAGTCGTACCGCCTGCAAGTCTACCGCAAAGAGGCCTTCCACCTCGAACCGCACCAGCTCGCTCCGCCGCTTAAGGCGCCGTCGCTACAGCCGAATTAGGGGGGTGGGGCTCGTCACTCCGAAAGCGACGGTTACTTGAGCCCATTTCTGTCTATGATCTACCTGACACGGGGAAGAGGTTTTGTGTTCCCTTCTACCCAAGGTTCGATTGCAGGAAAGCGGACTCGTATCCTTCCAACGTCAGTCTGGACTAGGACGATGCTAAAGTCGTGTTTTCCAAAAGGAGGCAATCCAGACAGAAGTGACAAACAGTTCATTTCTCTACACGGGCAACGGTGATACGCAACCGCCATGCAAGGGTTGACTGGGCTCGATCCAGAATGTAGCTCTTCGCCCTTGGTCCGTAGAGACGTCCGAGGATCGCCGCGGCCTCCGTCGAATCTCCGAAGTCGGCCACGTACGTAAAGTCGTGAATATTCGCGGATGCGATGAGAGGTATATCACCCCAAGAACCCATCTCGCTTTCGACCGGGGGACAGTGTGGGGCATAAGACTCGAATGACGCTACACTCTTGATCAAATCCGGGTATTCGCAAGCAAGCGTTGCTGTCAATTCACCACACAATGACCCAGGGGCAGGCCCGAGAGAAACCAACAAGCCTCCGGGCTTGAGGATCCGATATGCTTCTTCGTGATCCAGAATTGCCCAGGAATGTATCGAGGCATCGACGGAGTTATCTGGTAAGGGAGTGTTGGCACCGTCACCTTGAACATAGTCCACGTTTCGCAAATCTAATTCCTGTACCAGAGCTCGCCCAAATTTGACAACTGAGTGATAAACGTCGATAGCGTAAACGTGCTTTGCCTTCTCTGATACTCGCAAGGTAGCCCGCCCGGTACCCGCGCCGATATCGGCGATTACCAGATCGGAGAGATCAACCAGTTCTTCGAGTTCATCCATCAGACCTTCAGTGGTCAGAGAAAAGATATGGTAAAGGTCGGGATGGTATGCGCTAAGCCAGTCAAAATCGAAGTATCCCGGCACAGGATCGCGCTCGTCGTAGACGCGCCAATCATTAACAGGAGCCGCCTCTAAGGAGTAGCCAGCGTTTCTAATGTACTCGACCGTTATTCCCATGCCCATGATTCAGGGTCGGTAGTAGCCTTCAGAGCGTACCAGATCGCATCGACCGGCAAGACGGAAGCGCCACAACACACTGCTAAGTCCGTTGCAGTTGTGGTCTTGCCCACGTTGGCAACCCTCCTAGCAGAAGCACACTCCAACTAGGCCTGTTCTCTCCTGAGGCTTTTCCCCTACTTACCGTCATCGCGATACCTCGGGACTCTCCGTATACACCGATCTTTGCAAGCACGCCAATCGATGCGCCAAAAGGAACGGAAGTTGATACACCTAGCTCGCCATCTCCCCAGTCTCGGCTACATGATTGCCCTCTCCAGCGTTTCACGATTGCGGTACACCCAAGTTGCGGCTCGGGCCCGCCACGCCAGCCCCCAGATAATGGAGAAGCCGTCAGGCATCGGGTCGACCATGTCGGGTGTGGCTCCAAACTCGTCAGCTTGCTCGGCGGCGTCATGGATAGCGTATCCGATAATCAAATCGACGATGCGGTGCCTTCGGGTGGTCGAAAGACTACTACCCCAACTGCAGCAGTTCCAGCCAGTTGCCGTCGGGGTCTTGGATGTAGCAGGCGACGCGGCCGGGGGCAAGCTCGGCGGGCGGGTTCATGGTCCTTGCGCCGCCGTCGATGAGTCTCCGCTGGACGGCCTCGATGTCGTCGACGAGGATCGCGACGTGGGGAGCGCCGATGACGTTGCGCTCCGTGGTGGGGCGCTCGGACGGAGGCGGGTTCAGGTACTGGATGAGCTCCAGGATGTGGCCGCCGCCGAGGTCGAGGTTCGCAATTATCAGGTGGGTGTTCTCGTAGCCGATGACGGCGTCGATGCCGGGGCCGGTGCGCTCGTACTCTGCGATGAGCTTCAGGCCGACGACGTCGCGGTAGAAGGCGACGGACTTGTCGCGGTCGGTGACGACGAACCCCGTGTGGTGCAGCTGCTTGATCATAGGTTGCCTCCCATCAGTCAAAACGGTCGATAGCGGCCAGAGCATGGGTGATCCGCTGTCGCAGGGCCGCTACCGCCTCGTCGTTCCATTCGTAGAACCCGCGTCCCGACTTGACGCCGAGATCGCCGCGTTCGAGCATCGCGGTTATCGTGGGGGAGTTCTCGGCACTCGTGTCGAGATCGGGGTAGAGCTCGTCGATGATGTGCGAGATGGTGTCCCAACCGGCGATGTCGAACACCTCCAATGGCCCGGCCACCGCAAGCCGCCTGCCGAAACCGGTCTTGACGACCGTGTCGACGTCCTCCGCCGAAGCGATGCCCTTGTCCACGACGGAGAGGGCCTCACGGAGGAGCGCGAACTGCATCCGGTTGCCGATGAAGCCGAGCGACTCCTTTTGCAGAACGACGGGCCGCTTGCCGATCCCTTCGAGGACGCTCTTGGTGATTTCGATGGTCTCGTCGGTGGTTTCGGGGCCGCGCACGACCTCGACGAGGGGCAGCAGGTGCGCGGGATTCCACCAGTTGGCGACGACGACCTTGTCGGGGCGGTTGGTGGACGGCGCAAGCTGGCTGGTCATGTAGGACGACGTGTTGCTCGTCAGAACGGTGTGGGGCGGGCAGTGCCGGTCGAGACCGGCGAAGACGCGCCGCTTGAGGTCGAGGTCCTCGAACACCGCCTCAACGACGAATCCCACGTCGTCCATCGCGCCCTTGATCGACGTGCTCGTGCGTATGCGGCCGGGCACGGCCTGCGCGGTCGTCTCGTCCACCAGTCCTTGCTCCTGGAGCACTCCCAGGGTCGCGGAGACGTTCTCCATGGCCCTTTGGAGGTTTTCGTCGGTCGTGTCGGTGAGGACGACCTCGTGGCCGCCCACGGCGAAGTTCATGGCGATGCTGTGGCCCATGAGGCCCGCGCCGATGACGCCGATGCTTCCGATGGTGTTCGAGTTCATGTCGCAATTAGTCCGGTGAGTGTTTCCGAGTGTAGTCGGGGTCTGCGCGTGCGTCAACATACGGCAGGGCGCGTGACACGCTACAATAGGCGCATGGTTTCGGAACCGAACATTGTGCTCGCGTCGGAATCGCAGCGCAGGCGAGAGATTATCGGGGCGCTCGACTCGGCGGTCGAGATTGTCCCGTCGGGCGTCGACGAGCGCTCCGCAATCCCTGGCGAGCGGGCCGAGGATTACGTGGGGAGCATAGCGGCGGACAAGGCCCGTGTCGTGTCGTCCAACGGGCATTCGGAGGCACTCGTGATTGGGGCTGATACCTCGGTTGTCTTGGACGACAGAATCCTCGGTAAGCCGATAGACCCCGCCGAGGCCCGAGAGATGCTGACGGCGCTGCGAGGGCGTTCGCACCGCGTCGTTACCGGCGTAACGGTGGCGCTCGATGGCATCACGGCCTCGTCGGTCACGAGTAGCGACGTTGCGATGCGGGGCTACGCGGACGCGGAGATGGAGGCGTACATCGAGTCGGGCGAGCCGTTCGACAAGGCGGGCGGGTATGCGATACAGGACAGAGTATTCGCGCCCGTGTCGGCGCTGAGCGGGTGCTACCTTAATGTGGTGGGATTCCCCCTGTGCGAGGTGATGCGTCTGATGTCGGAGGTCGGCGTGGACGTGAAGCTGAAGCAGGGTTGGCGGGCGCCGGAGCGTTGTCCGAGCGACTGTCCGGTACGTGTCGTCAGCGAGGTGGCGGTCACGTGAACATCCTGGGAATGGGTCCGCTCGAAATCCTGGTGATCGCCTTGATAGCCTTCATCCTGCTGGGGCCGCAGAGGATGGTCGACGCCGCCCGGCTGATGGGCAAGGCCACGAAAGAGGTCCGCCGGATGACGGACGAGCTGCCGAAGATCGTGCTCGACGAGGAGCAGGACCAGACAAGGAGGGCGTCTTCGTCTCGGAACGGTGAAGAGACGCGCGAAGAGGCCGGGCAGACGGATGAAGCGGAAGTGGCCGCCGATGGTCCCGTGGCTTTCCGGTCCTCTAGCAGTCGCTCCGACACCAATGAGACCAACCACACGCGGGGCAAAGACCAGTGAAGGACGAACGAGACGGCAAGAGACTCACCGTAGGCTCGCACCTCGACGAGCTGCGGAGTCGCGTCACCAAGTCGGTGCTGGCCGTTGTGGTAACCACGGCTATTGCGTTCGTGTTTCACCGTCAGATCCTGCTGGTACTCATGGAGCCGGCGAAGGGGTTCGACCAAACTCCCTTCGATGGGCCGATCTACACCCAACTGACGGAATTCATCGGCATCGCGTTCAAGGTCTCGCTGCTGGCGGGGTTCATTCTGGCCCTGCCATACGTGCTCTATCAGATCGTTATGTTCGTCGCGCCGGGCCTGAATCCCAAAGAGCGGCGTTATTTGTATGCGCTGATACCCGCGTCGCTCATTGCCTTTGCCGCCGGAGCGGTCTTCGGCCATCAAGTATTGTTCCCCCCGGCCGTGAGGTTTCTCCTGAGTTTCGGCGAGGGCATCGCCACTCCGCTCCCGAACATCGGCGCTTACACGAACCTCATGCTGACGTTACTTCTCTGGATGGGATTAGTATTCCAGACACCCATAGTGGCGTTCTTCCTTTCGAGGATTGGGGTGGTTACCGGCGCCTGGCTGGCGAAGCAGAGAAAGTACGCGGTTATCGTGGCGTTCATTCTGGGCGCGATCATTACGCCGACCTTCGACCCTATCAACCAGACGATCGTTTCCGTGCCGATCATCGTGATGTACGAGCTTGGCATCTGGCTTGCGAAGCTGGGCGGGCGCGGGAGAAAGAAGGCCGCGCGGGAACTGTCGGGCGCGGACACGTAGGGGGAAAGTAGAAAGTATTTCTCTCCCCTCGATGTGCTACAATTATTTCTCGCGGCCCCGAACGTTTCGGGGTCAACTTGTGATAGACAGATGGGACGGTACTAACGATGGTAACGAACGAGCGACCAAGCATAACGCTTTCGGATAGGCAGGTTGTCGGCAAGAAGGTCAAGGTCCTACGCCGGGAAGGGTTCGTGCCTGTCCACTACTACGGGAGCGGCATCGAATCGCTTTCGCTTCAGGCATCAGGGGCCACACTGCGGAAGGTCGTCACCGAGGCCGGCGCCAACATTCCGGTTGAGGTGGTTGTGGAAGGGAGCTCGGAAAGCGACATCTGCTTCGTCCGCGAGGTGCAGTGGCACCCGGTCAATGGCTCGCTGCTTCACGTCGACTTCATGCACGTCGACGTAACCGAGCGAGTGACCGCGGAGGTGCCGGTTGTTCTTACCGGGCAGTCCGAGGCCGTCCGCGAGTTGGGCGGAGTCATTATCCAGCCGTTTCAGACGTTGCCGGTGGAGGCCCTGCCGCTCGACATGCCGAAGGCCGTCACGGTAGACATCACCCCTCTGCTAATGTTTGGGGACGCCATACGGGTAGGCGACATCGAGGTCGAAGAGGCTTTCACCATTTTGCGTGACGACGACGACCTTCTCGTGACCGTGCAGGAGCCGAGAGTCGAGGAAGAACTCGTCGACGAAGAGGAAGAGCTTGAGGGTGAAGAGCTCGCTGAGGGCGAGGAGGCTGCCGAGGGCGAGGCTGCGGCGGCACAGGAGTCGGACGAGGGCTAATATGGTTCAAACCACGTATGTAGCTTCCCACCTGACCATCGAACAGTTGGACGCCGGACTCGACCACATTCGCCGTTCCCCGGCCGACAGCGGCACGCTTCTGATGATCGTGCGGCGGCCCGACGTGGACAAGCGCGAGATCGTGGCGGAGGGCATACTCGACGTTGAGGACGGTCTCGCTGGCGACACGTGGCACGTCCGCGGAAGCGCGAGCACCCCGGACGGCAGCCCCAACCCTGAGGCGCAGGTGACGATCATCAACTCCCGCGCGCTCGATCTCATGGCGCAGTCCGAAGACCGATGGCAGCTTTCGGGCGATCAGCTCGTCATCGACATCGACATGAGCAAGGAGAATCTCCCGCCCGGAACGCGGCTGTCCATCGGGTCGGCGGTTATCGAGATCTCCGAGAAGCCCCACACCGGCTGTGTGAAGTTCGCCGACCGGTTCGGCAAGGACGCGCTCCGGTTCGTCAGCACGCCGCTGGCGATGCAGATGCGCCTCAGAGGGGTCAACACCCGTGTCGTGCAGTCGGGGAAGATACGTACGGGCGACATTGTTGAGAAGATCCCGCGATAGCCGGGCGTAAGGGCGACCAGTAGTCAGCCCTAAACCGTTCGTGGTGAGCCCTTCGACAGGCTCAGGACAGGCTTGTCGAACCATGAACGGCGTTCGACCCTTCGACAAGCTCAGGGCGAACGGGATTCTCATTCTATTGGCACTTATCCTACGCGCAGGTCGCTGAGGACCTCGTCGTTCAGTTCGATGCCCAAGCCCGGTCTGTCGGGCGGATGGACGACTCCGCCGTCGACTTGCAGAGGCTCCATGCACCATTTGTCGTACATGGGATCGGTTGACGCGCGGTAGTACTCCACGGTCAGGCCGTTCGAGACGCCCGCGACGACGTGTACGCCGATATCCTGGTTGCCGTGCGGCGAGATGGGCAGGTCGTGTGCTTCGGCCAGGGCGGCCACCTTCTTGATCTCGGTGATGCCGCCCATGATGAGCGGGTCGGGCTGGAGGATGGCGACCGACCGCGTCTCGATGAGGTCGCGGAAGCCATAGCGGGTGTACTCGTTCTCGCCGGTCGATATGGGGATGGAGGTCGCCTGGGAGACCAGCTTGTGCCCCTGATAGTCGTCGGGGTTCACCGGCTCCTCGAACCAGAAGACGTCGTACGGCTCCATCTTCTTGGCGATCTTAATGGCGTCGTAGTAGCGGTAGGCGGCGTTGGCGTCCACCATCAGGTCGATATCGGGGCCGATGGCCTCACGCACGACGCGGACGCGCTCCACGTCCTCGTTGATCGGCGCACCACCGATCTTCATCTTGACGGCCTTCGCGCCCATGGAGACGCTCTCCTCCATCTCCTGCGCGAGATCTTCGAGACCCTTGCCCTCCTCGTAGTAGCCTCCGGCGATGTACACCGGAACGGAGTCGGAGTACCCGCCGAGCAACTTGTAGACGGGCATGTTGGCCGCCTTGCCCTTGACGTCCCACAGGGCGTTGTCGATGGCGGAGATGACCCTCGTGGTGAGTCCGCGCCTGCCGATCAGCTTGGGCTGCCAGAGATCGTCCCATATCTTCTCGTTGTTGAGCGGGTCCTGTCCCACGACCACCTGCTCGAACTGCGCGCCGATGGCCTGGAAGACCTTGCCGTCGTCCGTCATGCCGCCGCCGAGTCCGATGCCGGTGATGCCCTCGTCGGTTTCGATCTTCACGACGTTCAAGCCGGCGTCGGAGTAGGTGTACATGCCGTTCCGAATCGGCTTGTTGCGCTTCCAGCGATATATTTCCGTCCACATCTTGGTTATCTTCACGGCGGGAACCCTCCAATTCTCGAAGCGACGGGCATTGTAGCACAGGGTCAGGAGGGCAGGGTTGCTGATATACTTCCCTCGCCGATTCGGATCGGCGTTCAGGAGTGGAAATGGGACAAGCAATCGAGCTAAACGGTGTGGTATATCGGTGGCCGAAAAGGCCCGTCGTGGTGGTGTGCATCGACGGAGGCGATCCGGCGTACTTCGAGCGGGGACTGAGGGACGGCATCCTTCCCAACATCCACAGGTTCCAGGAGCATGGTTTCAGCGCGGTCGCGCACGGCGTCATGCCGAGCTACACCAACCCGAACAACATGTCGATTGTGACCGGCAGCCCGCAGTCGGTGCACGGCATATCGGGAAACTATTTTCTCGATCCCGAGACGGGTGAGGAACACATGATGAACGATCCCGCGTTCCTCCGGTCGGAGACGCTCTTGGAAAAATTCTCCGGGGCTGGGGCGAGGGTCGTCGCCATCACGGCGAAGGACAAGCTGCGCCGTCTCCTGGGACGGGGGCTCGACTTCGAGAACGGCTGCATCAACTTCTCTTCCGAGAAATCGGACACCTGCACCATGCGGGAAAACGGCATTGAGAACGTGCTGGATATGGTCGGCCTTCCGCTGCCGGACGTGTATTCGGCCGATCTCTCGGTCTTCGTGCTTGAAGCGGGTATCAGGATACTCGAACGTGGCGGCGTCGACCTCATGTACCTGTCGCTGACGGACTACATCCAGCACAAGTACGAGCCGGGAACGCCTGAGATCAATGACTTCTACATGCGGCTCGACAACGCTTTCGGTCGGCTTGCCGACGCCGGGGCGGTCGTTGCGGTCACGGCGGATCACGGCATGAGCGACAAGTCCCTGCCCGACGGATCGCCGAACGTGGTCTACCTGAAGGATGAGTTGGACGCTCGGTTCGGCGATAATACAACTCACGTCGTCCTGCCGATAACGGACCCGTACGTCAGGCATCACGGCGCGCTGGGTGGATTCGCGCGGGTGTACTGCACGGACGGGACGGCGGCGGATGAGGCATTGGAGTTCGTCGGAGGACTGGACGGCATCGAGGCCGTCTACGACCGGGAGTCCGCGTGCCTGGAGTTCGACCTGCCGCCCGACCGTGAGGGCGATGTCGTCGTGGTCTCCGACGCCAACACGGCCATCGGCAGATCGGAGGCAGAGCACGACCTCTCGGAGCTACAGGGCTACCGGCTCCGCTCGCACGGCGGTCTGGCCGAGCGGTACGTGCCGATCATCCTCTCGGAACCTCTAACAGACGACTACGCGCGGCGTGCCAATGGAGCCACCATCAACAGCTATGAAATCTTCGACTACGCGATCAATGGCATCTGAAGCGGAAGAGCCGATACGTCTAGGGCGGCGAACGGAGCTTTTCCGGGGCCCCGTCATAACCCTCGTCGAGCGTGAGGTCGAAGGCAGGGCCTACAGGGTCGTCGAGCATCCCGGCGCAAGCTGCGCGGTTCCCGTTACCCCCGAGGGCAAGATCGTCCTCATCCGCCAGTTTCGGGTCGCCGTCGGAGAGTGGATTTGGGAAGTACCCGCAGGTACGCTGGAGCCTGATGAGTCGCCTGAGGAGTGCATGGCCCGTGAGGTAGTCGAGGAAATCGGCTGGGAGGCCGAGAGCCTCGAATCGCTTGGCAGCATCTTCACCAGTCCCGGGTTCAGCAGCCAGCGAATGCACCTGTTCGTCGCGCGTTTGTCGCGGTACGTGGGGACGAATCACGAGGACACCGAGAGAATCAACGTACACGAGTTGGACTGGGACGAGGTGCGTCGGATGATGGAGCGAGGGGAGATTAGGGACGCGAAGTCGCTGGTGGCGTTGTATCGTTACGAGAGCCGGCGCGGGCGCGGGTGAGTGCGTGAACACGAAGAACTTTAAGTCCGTTCGTGGTGAGCCCTTCGACAGGCTCAGGACAGGCTTGTCGAACCATGAACTGCCCTTCGACAGGCTCAGGGCGAACGGAATGATGTTACTCGACACCATCCCGAAGCGACTCTCGACTGATCTACAAATGTAACGCCCGGAAGAATGAGGAGGCCCCAATGCAGCAACCATGGTTTCGTGAGACCGAGCTTTTCACTGCGGGAGCGGGCGGGTATCACACGTATCGCATTCCGGCGTTGATCGTGAGCGTGCGTGGGACGATACTTGCCCTCTGCGAAGGGCGGTTGTACGACCAGTCCGACCACGGGAAGATCGACATCGTCGTGAGACGGAGTCACGACGGCGGAACGACGTGGGGCGATACGCAGGTCGTCCACTCCGACGGTGAGCACACCATCGGGAACGCCTGCATCGTCCAGGACCGTGTGACGGAGAAGATCTGGCTGCTGTTTTGCAAGGACAACGACGGCGTTTTCGCAATGTCCTCCGATGACGACGGGGCTACGTGGTCGGAGCCGCGTGACATCACCACGGACGTGAAGCCGGACAACTGGACGTGGTACGCCACAGGCCCCGGACACGGCATCCAGCTATCGAGCGGACGGCTCGTCATCCCGTGCGACCACAGTGAAGGGACAAGGCATCACTCGCCGTTCTACTTCTCCCACACGATTCACAGCGACGACCACGGCGAGACGTGGCAAGTGGGCGGCAGCACGTCCGGTTCCACCGATGAGTGCGAGGTCGTCGAGCTTACGGACGGACGGCTGTACATGACCGTCCGGTCGGCCGACCGCTCGCTTTCGACGCGGCTGGCTTCCTTCAGTGAGGACGGAGGTGAGTCGTGGTCGGAGCCCGAGCCGGTACCGGAATTGATCGACCCGATCTGCGAGGCGAGCATCGTTCGTCTGACCGGCGGAGGGAACGGACGAGACCGCATCGTATTCTCCAACCCCGCAAGCGACAAGCGCGAGCGCATGACGGTGCGGATGAGCTACGACGAGTGCAGGACGTGGGAGGTGTCGAAGACCCTCTATGTCGGTCCGTCCGCCTATTCCGATCTGGCGGTGTTGTCTGACATGACGGTGGGGTGCCTCTACGAGCGGGGGTCCGAACGCCTTTCCGAGAGCATCCGGTTCGCGCAGTTCAACATCGAGTGGCTGACGGATGGGGCCGACTCACTGGGGTGAGTTGCAAAACGAGTCTCAGCCCTCAATTACCCGTTCGTCATTGCCCAGTCCGTTCATGGTTCGACAGGCTCACCACGAACGGAAAACGTGCGCGCCACGAGCGGGAAACAGGCTCACCACGAACGGGCTCACGCCGTCGATGTCCGGTAAATGCTGTACGGGCGGGTGTACGTGTGATACACTGCTCTACGAAAAGACTTAGAGAAAGAAATAGGATCGCAAATTAGGAATGGGACTGGACACTAGCGTTAAGGAAGCGGTCGTCAAAGAGTATCGGACGAAGGACGGGGACACGGGATCGGCGGAAGTACAGATCGCACTCCTTACCACTCGCATCGTCAACCTTACCAGCCACCTGCGCGAACACATCCACGACGAGTCGACCCGACGCGGTCTGATGAAGCTCGTTGGAAGAAGGCGGCGACTACTCAAGTACCTCAACAAAGAGGACGTGGGACGTTACCGTTCTATAGTCGCTAGGCTAGGTCTCAGGGGATAGTTTCCCTGCAAGCACCCGCACACCGGGTGCTTTTTCTTTGTTTGCCCCTTGTAACTCAGGAGGAGAGAACACGTCATGTCCAACACGTTTGAAAAGCAGATAGGAGACCAATTATTCACCATAGAGACCGGGAAGCTCGCCCAGCAGGCGAACGGCGCGGTCGTCGTCCGGCAGGGCGATTCGATGGTGCTGGTCACGGCCACGATGGCGAAGCCGAGGGAAGGAATCGACTTCTTCCCGCTGACCATCGACTTCGAGGAGCGCCTGTACGCGCGCGGCCGCATCCCCGGAGGCTTCCCCCGGCGGGAGGGACGACCCACGACGGACACCGTCCTCACCATGCGCCTCACGGACCGTCCGCTGAGGCCGCTGTTCCCGAAAGACTTCCGCAACGAAGTGCAGATCATCACGACTCCGTTGTCGGCGGACCTTGAGACCCCCCTCGACATCATGTCCATCGTCGGGGCTTCCACGGCGCTGTCGATCTCGGACATCCCGTTCAACGGCCCGATCGGCGTGACGCGCATCGGCTGCGTGGACGGCGAGTTCGTCATCAATCCGACGTACCAGCAGTCCGACGAAAGCACCCTCGACCTCGTCGTCGCGGGATCGCGGGACGGCGTGCTGATGATGGAGGCGGGGGCCAGCGAGGTATCCGACGAGATGGTTCTCGATGCCATCAAGCTCGCCCAGGATACGAACCTTCAACTCATCGAGCTCCAGGACGAGATCATCGAGGCCGTGGCGAAGCCGAAGTCCGAGTACACGTCGTTCGGCTATCCGAAAGAGCTCGATTCACTGGTGAACGGCGCGGTCGAGGGCAAGCTGGCCGATGCGATGTCGCCCGAGGGCGGCAAGGCCGATATGAGCGCTCGGCTCGGCGCGCTGAAGGACAGCGTCGTTGCCGAGATCGGTGAAGAATACGACGGCAAGGACGTATCCGAGGCCTTCGAGACCTTTGTGGAGAAGGAGTTCCGGCGGCGAATCATCGTGCTTGGCGAGCGTCCCGACGGACGGGGCGTCAAGGAGATCCGCCCACTGCTCTCTGAGACGGGGATTTCCCCCCGCGCGCACGGGACAGGACTCTTCCAGCGTGGGGAGACCCAGGTGCTGGCCTTCACCACGCTGGGGCCGGTGGGAGACAAGCAGAAGATCGACAACCTCACGCCGGTCGATTTGAAGCGGTTCATGCTGCACTACAACTTCCCGCCGTTCAGCACGGGCGAGACCGGCAGGATGTTCACCGGCAGGCGCGAGATCGGGCACGGTGCCCTGGCGGAACGAGCAATCGCCTCGATGCTTCCCTCCGAGGAAGAGTTCCCCTACGCGATCCGCGTCGTCGCGGAGTGCCTTAGCTCCAACGGCAGCACCTCCATGGCGAGCACCTGCGCGGGCACGCTCGCGCTGATGGACGCGGGAGTGCCCATCAAGAAGCCCGTTGCCGGAATCTCCATCGGACTCGTCACCGACGACGAGGGCCGCTTCGTGACCCTCACCGACATCCAGGGCATGGAGGACCACTTCGGCGACATGGACTTCAAGGTCGCTGGCACTGCCGACGGCATCACGGCGATCCAGCTCGACATCAAGGTGCAGAACATCGGCTACGAGGTCATCGAGCAGACCCTCGCCCAGGCGAAGGAAGCCCGGTTTGAGGTCCTCGCGAAGATGGCCGAGGCCATAGACGCGCCGCGCGCCGAGGTGAGCCAGTACGCCCCGCGAATGACCTCCATCAACATACCGGTCTCCAAGATCGGCGCGGTCATCGGCCCCGGCGGCAAGACCATTCGCGGCATCATCGAGGAGACGGGAGCGCAGGTTGACGTTCAGGACGACGGCACGGTATTCGTCTCGTCCGTGGAAGGCGACGCCTCCAAGCGGGCGGTCGAGATGATCGAGAACCTGACCAAAGAGGCCAAGATCGGCGACATCTACACCGGCAAGGTCGTCCGCATCCTCGGATTCGGGGCATTCGTCGAGATTCTCCCCGGCCAGGATGGGATGGTCCACATCAGCGAGTTGTCCGACCACCGCGTCGAGTCGGTCGAGGACGAGATCGAGATGGGGCAAGAGCTTACGGTACAGGTGATCGATGTCGACCCGCAGGGGAAGATATCGCTGTCCCGCCGTTCGCTCCTCTTGGATGAGGACATGGAGACGGTAGCCGCGAGGCGACAGGGGGCGGGAGGCAACGGCAGGTCCGGTGGGGCAGGACGCGGAGGCCCTCGCGATCGCGGCCGCGACGGGGAAGGCCCCCGCGCCGGGATGGCCCGCGACGTGAGCGCGAGTACGGCGGAGGCAGGCCGCCACGCCGTGAAGGCCGTCCCGAGCGACGAGGCGGCGGGCGAGACCGCCGATAGGTGCGCCAGTCTAGGGCAGTTAAGCTAAGGAACTGCCCAGACTCCCAAATGCCGTCATATATGTCGGCTTCCGGGCGCTAGAATATGGATTCCCGCTTTCGCGGGAATGACGAGTGGTCTTACGAAGGTCGCATCGCTCTAATGGGAGGCTTGCGATGACTGAGCAGATACGAGTTGTGGTACAGGGCGCGTTGGGGCGCATGGGCCAGGAGATCATCGCCACGCTCGCCAAGGAGCCCGACATGCTGCCGGTGGGCGGCGCGGACAAATTCGCCACGCAAGACTCGCTCGTCCTGCCCGGAGGCTCAGGCACGATCCCTCTCTCGACTTCTCTCACCGACGTTGTCGGGGAAGCGGACGTTGTGGTCGACTTCACCAACGGAGAAGGCGCCGCCGACGCAATCGACACGGCGCCGGCGAACGGCAAGCACCTCGTTATCGGCTCGACGGGCATCCCGGAGGACGCCATCGAGCGGGCAGAAAAACTCGCCGCCGAGCACAACGTCGGCATCTTCATCGCGCCGAACTTCACCATCGGCGTGGCGGTGATGATGCACCTCGTCAGGGAGGCCGCGCGCTTCTTCGACTACGCCGACCTTTTGGAGACCCATCACGAGGCGAAGATCGACGCGCCGTCCGGTACCGCTCTGGCCATCGCTGCCGCTGCCGCAGAGGCGAAGGGCGGCTCATTCAACGCTCCCGCGGCGGAAAAGGAGCTTATAACCGGTACGCGCGGCGGCGACCACGAGGGCGTGGTCATCCACTCGGCGCGAATGCCGGGAAAGGTCGCCCACCACGAGATGGTCTTCGGCCACGTCGGCCAGACGCTCTCCATCAAGCACGACTCGATCAACCGCGAGAGTTTCATGCCCGGCGTCATGCTGGCCATCCGCGAGATCAGGAACCGTCCCGGCCTCACTATCGGCTTGGACAAGCTGATGGGGCTTTAGTCCCTTTCGAGAGGGGCTTCCCGCAAGCCCCCGACTCGCTTGACAGCCCAAAGGCGCTTTGATAGCTTGCCGATGCTCTCGTCCCGGACGATGGGCGGGGCGTCCCAATCTTCGAAACCCCTTCGGGTGAGTGAGCCATGCAGCAGCGCAGGATATCCAATACCGACCTCGACGTATCGGTCGTCTGCCTCGGTACGATGACCTTCGGCACGCCGGTCGATCAGCAGGGCGTCAACGGCATCATCGACTGGTGCCTCGACAACGGCCTGAACTTCATCGACACGGCGGACATGTACGAGGGGTACACGCGGTTTCTCGGATCGCCGGGCGGTAAGTCGGAGGCGTACATCGGAAACGCGCTCAAGGGTCGCAGAGACCAGGCTATCATCACCACCAAGGTCGGCAATCCCGTGGGCGACGACACCTACAGCGGGACGGGTCTCGGACGCGATCACATCCTCCACCAGATCGACGCCAGCCTCGGACGGCTGCGCACCGACTACGTGGACATCTACGAGATGCACCGCGACGACCCCGACACGCCGCTCGAAGAGTCGATTGCGGTGATGGCTGAACTGATAGAAGCGGGCAAGGTCCGTCACTGGGGATTCTCCAACTTCGAGTCGGACGACATTCATCGGATGGTCGTCCTTTGCGACGAGAACGGCTGGCCGCGTCCGATTATCGCGCAGCCTCAGCTGAGCTGGCTGGTACGCGACTCCGAGGAGGCGTACATCCCCGCGTGCATCCGGTACGACATTGCGGTCACGCCCTACCGCACCCTGCAGGCCGGTCTGCTGACGGGCAAGTACAAGCGCGGCCAAGAAGCGCCGGCCGGGAGTCGCGGCGACGAGTCGTCGTGGCTGGACGACCCGGACGACGAGCTTTGGGACCGGATCGAGCAGTTCGAGCGCGAGGCGGCGGGGGCGTCACTCACGCCGACGCAGTACGCCGTCAAGTGGCTCCTCGACCGCCCCGGCGTGACGAGCGTCATCGTCGGCTGCAAGCGTCCCGATCAGCTTGAGCCGTTCGCGGACGCCTTCGCCTGATCGCGGCCTAACATCCGCCCAACTTCCATTAACGGAGCAGTTCATGCCGTCAGCCGATACCGTGACCGGCAGTCATCTGATCGGTGAGGCCCTCAAAGCGGCGGGGGTCTCGACCGTGTTTACCCTGGCGGGCGACCACAATCTGCCCCTTCTGGATGCACTGGCGGACATGGACTTCCGCATCATCGACACGCGCCACGAGGCGGCAGCCGTCCACATGGCCGACGGATGGGCGAGAGTGACGGGCGAGCCGGGCGTCGTCACCTATACGACGCCGGGGTTCGCCAACGGCATACCCGGCCTGAGCAGCGCCATGTACTCGGAGGCCCCGCTTCTCTCGATCTCCGGGTCGGCCCCGCTCGGCGAGCTCGGACAGGGCGCAATGCAGGAGATCGACCAGATCGGCATGGCAAAGCCCGTCACCAAGAGCGCTACTATGGTCACGGACGGACGGCGCATTCCCTGCATGATCGCCGATGCCCTGCGCCTCGCCTATTCTGGTCGGAGAGGGCCGGTGCACCTGACGGTCCCCATCGACATACAGGAGCAGGAAGTCTCGCGGGATGAGGTGGTCTTTCCTCAGTCCAATGAGTACAGGCCCGATACCCCGGCGGATACCGCGAACGGTGATCTAGACGAGCAGGTCCAACAGGCCGTCGCGCTTCTGAAGTCGGCGGAACGACCGCTCATCATCGCGGGGAGCGCGGCGTCGTATTCCGGGAGCGGCGATACCCTCCAAAGGCTCATCGAGACGACCCGTATTCCGCTCATGACCGAGTCTTCGGCGCGTGGTCTTGTCTCGGACGAGCACCCGTACAGCGCGGGGTTCTACGACAACGGACTCAATCGCGCGGCCCGCAAGCTGCGCGAGGCCGACGTCATTCTCCTGCTCGGCATGAAGCAGGACATCATCATCGGCTACACTCGTCCTCCGACCGTCTCGCCCGACGCCAAGATCGTCCAGGTCGACCCCTCGCCGGGGGAGATAGGGCGCAACCGCGAGGTTGCCGTCGGGATCGTCGGGGATGTCGAGGACGTGGCAGCCCGGATGGCGGTAGAGGCCGCGAAACATTCATGGCGCGACCTCCCCTGGCTCGACGACATCCGTGGGGCGCGGGCTGAGCAGGTCGCCGAGATGGAGGCGCTGGCCGAACCGTCCGTGCCGATACACGCCCTCCACGTCCACAAGACGCTCCTTTCCTTAATAGATGAGGATGATTTCCTGGTATTCGACGGGGGCGACTTCTGCCACTGGGGGCGGGCCTACCTCCCCGCGAGGACGCCGCGAACGTGGTCGTACTTCTCCGGCCTCGGAATGTTGGGGACGGCCATATCGACCGCGATGGCGGCGAAGCTCGCCCACCCGGAGCGGCGGGCCATCGTGATCTCCGGCGACGGAGCGTTCGGCTTCAACGCGCTGGAGTACGACACCGCCGTCCGGCACGGCATCGCCATCACGACCGTGCTCGGCAACGACGCCTCGTGGGGCATCGACAGACAGATACAGCTTCAGGTCTACGGCAAGCCCGTGGCCACCGACCTCCTGCCCGTCCGCTACGACCGGCTGGTCGAGTCCCTCGGCGGCGAGGGGCTGCACGTGCGTCAACCCGCCGACCTCCCCGAGGCCCTCGATCGCGCCCTGAACTGCGGCCGCCCATCGCTCGTCAACGTCGAGGTGCAGCGCGCCATCAGTCCCAGGGGCCAGGCCGCCGTCGACCGCTGGAGGAGCGCGGCGCCAGAGCCGTTTTAGATCATCAGTCGGGTCATCTAAAAGGGTACAGTTGGAGTATCCATGCCGTGCCATGCCCTGCCATGCCGTGCCCTGCCGTACCCTGCGTTGCCATGCCATACCTTGATCTGACCTAGTTTTCACATAACTTCTACTATTCAAATTGACTGATTGAAGCTACTGAAAACCTCCCATACAACCCAGACTTCTCAGGGCGCCAATCACCAAGCCCAATGCGCCGTCCGCCAATGTCGAGCCATCTTTCAAGCTGATCCCTGTCAACTAATTCAGGGTCGGTGTACAGTACAAATGTACAGTTCCACGCAGGAAACAAGGCTCGTGTACGAAGAACTCGGTTTCGATTGACGACGACGGCTGTCGTAAACTGGGCATTCTTCCCAAGCTCGTCGACAGTTGTGCCGAGAGTCTCGCGGTCGTAATCAAACGACTCTATGCTCTCGACGATCAACCCTTCACGAACTTGCGGCCCCTGTTTGAGTTTGCGCGCACCAGTCTCAATCATTGCGCGGATTGCTGCATGTGGGATGGTTGGCGCTCCTTCATCGCTGAGCCAAAGACTGGTTTGGCATTCAAGCTCTCGGAGTCGGGCGTCATCGCTTGCGGTTCGGTTAGACCCTGTTTTACTCGTGATCTCATCCTTTTCAAGGTTGGCAGGGGACCTCGTGTCCAGTCCGGCCGCTCCGTTACGCTGGATGAGGCCAGATTCACCCTTGATAGTGACTCTGTATCGCATTCTTCAATACTCCTTTCGAGTGCAGAAAGAAATTGCCACATGTCGCCGCCACGTTTGTGGAACCGACGAAGCGTCGTGGCTATCTTGTGGCATGGTCGACAAAGGCCAGTGAGGTCATGCTCCGTAATCTCCCCATCGCTAGGATACGGCCCAGCTATGACCGTGCCTGCCCAGTGATGACCCTCGACAGCTTCATGGCAGCCGCAAAACTGACAAATATTCCGACTGCGCTCCAGAGCCGCCGCCCTAGCTATCTTAAACTTCGGCCCATAAACTTTATGCCCTGCGTTCACCATGTCTGAAACAACCTACACTTCACGGGGTAGCAGATACTCCACTTGACGCTCGAGGAGTTCGTATACCTCCTTTGAGGCTGAAGTATCAGAACGCGGCCGTCCCGCTGGACGCCCTGGCTTACGAGTTGCCCCCAATGCACGTTTGATCTCTTGAACCTTTCGTTTGGGGTCCTTCAGGGCACCATCATCTTCATCAGAGAATAAGTTAATGACTGGCAACACGATTTCCCAAGCCTTTCGATCCCTGGGATGACCCGTGAGGTGACCCGTCAAATACACATAGAGCAGGAGCGCATCTTTCTCGGGGGTGCGCATGGGATTTGGTGGGCCCGTGGGAAACTCTGTATCTGACCGGTACTCTGGGTTATGACAGCACGAGATAGGCTCAATGTGCTCACTCGCGACTTGCTCCACCATCCAACCCATACCCCACGGCACGACATCCAGACCATGCCGCTGAGCGATAGGCATAAGTAGTTTCAGTAGGGTTGGACGTTCCCTTTTAGCAATTCTCGCTATATCTTTGTAGTGCTCCACCCAAGGCCGATAGGTGCCGTGCAAATTTTCCCATATACACAGGCCGTCTGCTTGGGTATCTACCTCTGGCCGCCAAGAACGTTGGCGCATGAACAATTCCAAGGTGATCAGCTCATACTCGTAGGCAACGGCACGCTCGTAGCCATAGACATAATCGGGGTGGGGGAACCGAGGACTCATGCCGGGAGGGGATGGAAACGGTGTGAGGTCTAGCTCGTGGGTGTCACCTTCCACGCGTCGGACACGATTTCGAGAGTCCTTCCTGAACCATGCAACGGAGTGGTCTTTCAAATCGTAATGACCGTGTATGCCAGGAGGATAGTCACCATCACGAACATCCTGCCTCCACTCGTCATGAGGACTGTTGTTCATTGTAAGAATCTCCTTTGACTCACTGCCAGAAATGCCGACCAGCCTAATAAGAACCTAATCCAATGATAGTGGGTAACAGATAGGCATAACAGTGAGACTTTGGCCATGTTGTCCCCACCCGTTTTCAGAAATCATTAGACCTACCTAATTCGAAGTCATACTGTCCCGTCCAAAATTCTTCGTGGTGTATCAATCTGGAATCTATATTGAGCACTGTGGTGAACAGTCCTGTACAATGGCGCCCAATCCTAAACCGTTTCTTCACGGTAAACTCACATGCTCGCGAAGACACTGACCTGCGCCGTTGTCGGGCTCGACGGGTACGTCGTCGAGGTCGAGGTGGACATCTCGCCGGGACTGCCGGCGTTTCACGTCGTGGGACTTCCGGACGCGGCGGTGCAGGAGGCCCGTGAGCGAGTCAGGGCGGCTATTCGGAACTCCGGGTGCGAGTTCCCGATTCGACGCATCGCGGCCAGTCTGGCGCCCGCCGACCTGCGAAAAGCGGGGCCGTCTTACGATCTTCCCATAGCCCTGGCCGTCCTGATAAGTTCGGGACAACTCTCCCACACGCCTCCGCTGACGATGTTCCTCGGCGAGCTGGCCCTGGACGGTCAACTGCGACACACCAACGGCATCCTGTCGATGACCGCCGTCGCGAAAGAGGAAGGGTTCCAGCGGGTCTTCGTCCCGGAGGCGAACGCGCCCGAGGCCGCGCTGGTGGAGGACATGGAGGTCATTCCAGTCCGCACTCTGGCGCAGGCGGTGGCCCACCTGCGCGGGGAAGAGCAGATACTGCCGTGGTCGCGCCGCGTGGACCCGGTGGACGGTCACGCCTTCGAGGCCGTCTCCGAAAAAGTCCCTTCCGACAACGGCGTCGGGCCTGTGGGAGGGGCCGATCTCGCGGACATACGTGGACAGGAACACGCCAAGCGCGCCCTGGAGGTCGCGGCTGCGGGTGGACACAACCTGCTCATGAGCGGGCCTCCCGGAAGCGGCAAGACGCTCCTTGCCCGGTCGATGCCGTCCATCATGCCGGCGCTGACCAACAACGAAGCCCTCGAAGTGACGAAGATATACAGCGTATCGGGACTGTTGCCCTCGTCTTCCCCCCTTATCAGCCACCGGCCGTTCCGGTCGCCGCACTACACGATCTCGAACGCGGGACTCGTGGGCGGAGGCTCGATCCCGAAGCCGGGCGAGATCACCCTCAGCCACCGGGGAGTGCTGTTCCTCGACGAACTCCCGGAGTTCGGGCACACGGTGCTCGAAGTGCTGCGCCAGCCCATCGAGGACAAGATCGTGACCATCAGCCGGGCGAAGGGGAGCATCACGTACCCGGCGAACTTCATCCTCGTCGGGGCGATGAACCCGTGTCCGTGCGGGTACTACGCCGATCCGACGAAGGACTGCGTGTGCAGCCCGTCGCAGGTCAGCCGCTACAAGGGCCGGATCAGCGGGCCGCTGCTCGACCGCATCGACGTGTTCGCGGAGGTGCCGCGCATCGAGTACGACAAGCTCGTCGCGCCGCCGAACACGGAGACGTCGCAGCAGGTGAGCGAGCGCATCAAGAAGTCCCGTGACGCCCAGCGCCGGCGATTCGAGGGGACGAGCCTGATCACCAACGCGGAGATGGGGCCGGTCGAGGTGTGGGAGTACTGCCAGCTCGACGAGGCGGCGCAGTCGCTGATGCGGTCTGCGATGAAGCACATGCACCTGTCGGCGCGGGGCTTCCACCGCGTCCAGAAGCTCGCCCGCACGATTGCCGATCTGAGCGGCTCCGACGAAATCGACATTGCGCACCTGGCCGAGGCCCTCCAGTACCGGCCTACAAGTTGGACATAGCGCAGCGCGGACACATATCGACCGACCGGACGTGAAAGCGAGGTGAGAGAGATGTCGCTTCCCAACGTCGCAGCCGCCATTATTCTGATAACGGGCCTGACCCTCGCCTGCGGAGGCGCGGAGGAGACGCCCGCCGCCACCGAGCAGCCCACGCCCGCCGTCGCACAGCCCACGGCGCAGGTGGGGCAGTCCTCCCAGGTGGCAGTCGCCACCACGGCTCCCGCCGAGGAGGAGAACCAGGGGCCGCAGCCTCCGCCCAAGGACGAGCTCATCAAGTTCGCCAACTGGGACGATAACCCCGTCAAGCTGCTGAACTGGATCGCGGCCTACATCATCGCGCACGGGCTGGACCGGCCGATCCGCGTCATCGACGTGGAGGACGGCGCGTACCAGGACCCCCTGCTGGCGAACGACGTCGACATCGTGATCGCGGCGGACGGCGCGTGGGCCGATGAGCAAGCCGGCGCGGGGAAGGTTATCCGCCTCGGCAACGCATCCCCCGTGGACGCCACGCTCGCCGTCGTCCTGCATCCGAGCATGGAGCGGCGCGCGCCGGACGTGGTCCGTCTCCTCGAAACCCTCTCCATCGACGCGGAGCTTCTCGCCAAGCAGGCGGCCATGATCCGGGGTGGGAGGGTCGGGTTAAAGGAAAATGTCGTCGGGCTGACCTTCCTCAAGCGCGAGCACGCCGTGTGGATGAACTGGGTTGGCGCGGATGTCGCGGCGCTGGTGAATCAGGCCATCGAGGACGGCAAGATCGGTCACTGCCGACAGTTCATCAACTACGCGCCCGACCGCATGGGCAACGAAGGCTCCCGCTACTGCAAGGACGACCCCACCAAGACCTCCGGCAACACCTAGAGAGGCCCCAATGACCAACGACCCCGGCGACCGATACACCCTCGTCACGGCGGACCGCCTCATCGACGGCGCGGGCGCTCCACCCGTCGAGCGCGGGGCCGTCCTCATACAGGGCAACGCCATCGTCGCCGCAGGGCCGCGAGACGCCGTTGTTCCCCCCGAGGGAGCGTCGGTCGATGTCCTCGACTACCCCCATGCGACCGTCCTGCCCGGACTCATCGACTCCCACGTCCACCTCATCGGCGTCGGCGACGGGCGGACGGGCGACGAGCTCGTCACCCTCCCCGACGAGATACTCACCGTCCAGGCGGCGGAGAACGCGCGCAGGCATCTGCACTCCGGCGTCACCACCGTCCGCGACTGCGGCGCGAAGAACCGCACCACCTTCCACCTGCGACAGGCCATGGACATGGGCATCGCCACCGGCCCGCGACTGCTCCTCTCCGGCAGGCCGATGGCCATCGTCGGCGGACACCTGAGCTACTTCGGCATCGAGGCGACCGGCGTGGACGAGTGCCGCGCCGCCGTCAGGCAGCTTATTAAGGAAGGGGCCGACTTCATCAAGATCACCGCGACGGGGGGCAGCACGGCAACGTCGCACCCATTCCACCCTTCCTTTAATACGGACGAGCTCACGGCCATCATCGAGGAGGCCCACAAGTTCGGCAAGCACACCGCCGCACACTGCGCCTCATCGCAGGGCATGGTCAACGCCCTCGACGCCGGCATCGACACCATCATCCACGCCTACTTCAAGGAACCCGACGGCACGTTCCTCTACCGCCCCGAAATAACCGACCGCATCGCCGAGCGCGGCGTCTTCGTCAACCCCACCATGCACCAGGGCCGCAACCGCCTCTGGCGACTCGAACGCAAGGCGGAGGCGGACGGCCTGACGCCGCAGGAGCGGGCCGACCTCGATGAGGGGATGCGCGTGCAGGAGATACGGTTCGATCAGGTGGCGCGGATGGTGGACGCGGGGGTGCGGCTGACGGCGGGTTCGGACTCGGCGTGGTCGTATCTGCCGATGGGCCTGTTCCAGCACGAGATACAGGCGCACACGGAGGCGGGGCTGTCGGCGCTGGAGGCCATTGTCTCGGCGACGGGGGACGCGGCGAAGTCGTGCTGGGTGGATGACGAGATCGGCGTGTTGGAGGCGGGCAAGCGGGCGGATCTGCTCATCGTCAACGGCGACCCCTCCCACGACATCACCGCCCTCTCCGACGTGGTCGACGTCTTCAAAGACGGCGTTAGGGTGGATCGCGGAGACTTGGTATAAGGGTCGGCTCGATCTACGCCCTCTAGGAATCGCCCCTGCCGCCGCGGAACCGGTCGATCCAGCGGCGAGGCCCGGGGGAGCGCTGCTGCGCATCCTGCATCTGCTCGCCCTGCTGATCTCGCGGCCCCCGGTAGCCTTGCGAGGAACGGGGGCCTCTGCGGCCCCGGCTCCAGATGTCCGAGAAGTAGTCCGGCGTGAAGAAGTGGCGGTCGTCCGCAGCGGCGACAAGCTCCTGCGACAGGTTCGGCGTGAACGCGGCGACCTCGACGTGCTTGCCCATGTTCTTCACCGTCTCCACGGCATACGCGAAATCGCCGTCCCCGCTGACGAGGATGGCAACGTCGTACAGGTCGTCCCACGCGAACTTGAGCAGGTCGGTCGCGACCATGATGTCGACGCCCTTCTCCACGGCGATTTGTCCCCGCATCTTCGAGGTGCCGAGCCGCGTTTCGATGTACGGCGTGTTGTGGAGGGCGGTCAGAAACTTCTGCTGGTCCTGGTACGCCTGCGGGTCACGTTCGGCATCGCGGAGCACGTTGTAGTAGTAGATGCGGAGCATATCCCGGCCGTCGGCCAGCCGCTGTCCGAGCGCGGCGAAGTCGACGTCGAAACGCCCGCAGTTCTCCTGGAGGCTGTGATACAGATTGCTTCCGTCGATGAAGATGGCTACCCGTTCCCCACGTCCACCGCCCCGATTGTTGCGACGATTCGTCATAATTCCTCCCATGTATTCGTATGGCTCATAGATGTATCGATACGCCGTTACCCCTTTAGCTGCGGCACCTCCTCGGTCAGCTCCCGGAATGAATCGTCCAGGATGTTGACGATCTCGTCGATGTCCTCGCTCGTGACGCACAGCGGCGGGGAGATGTTCAAGAACTGGCCGACCGGTCTCAGGATCATGCCGCGATCGTGGAACTTGTCGCCGAGGCGGTCCTGCACGCGGAGCGCCGGGTCGAAGTCGGCCTTCGTGTCGTGGTCGGAGACCATCTCGACGGTATTCATGAGTCCGATGCCGCGCACGTCGCCGATGAACGAGTAGTCCTCCTGTAGCTCCCTGAGCTGCGACCGGAAGTACTCGCCCGTGCGCTTGGAGTTCTCGACGAGACCCTCCTCCTCGATGATTTCGAGGTTCTTGAGCGCGGCGGCGGCGGCTACAGGGTGGCCTCCGAAGCTGTTGGCCATGCGGAACTCGTTGTTCTCGCCCTCGAATGCGTCCGCGATCTCCTTCTTGGCGACCGCGGCGGCGAACGGCATGTAGCTGCTCACGATGCCCTTGGCCGACCCCATCACGTCCGGGACGATGGGCCAGTTCTGTATCCCGAACCACTCGCCCGAGCGACCGTACCCGCATATCACCTCGTCCGACACCAGCAGGACGCCGTAGCGGTCGCAGATGTCGCGGATCATCGGCCAGTACTCGTCACCGGGAACGGCGTTGCCCGCGTTGCTGGCGATAGGCTCGCCGATGAACGCCGCGATCGTGGCGGGGTTGTGCGCGATGATGAGCTCCTCGACCTGCTGGGCGCAGTACACCGCGCAGTCGGACGCATTGGTCGCTCCCGACTCGCACCGGTAGGGGCTTGGCTGAGGCGCGTAGATCATGCCGGGGTAGAACGGCTCGTAGTCCGAGCGGTCGGCTGATGCGCTCCCCGCCGTCGAGAGGACGCCGCCCGTCGCGCCGTGGTACGAGTTGCGACGGCTGATGACCTTGTACCTGCCCGGCTCCCCGTTGCGCCTGTGGTAGGCCCGCGCGATCTTGATAGCCGTCTCCGTAGACTCCGAGCCGCCGTTGACCGGGTAGACGCGCTCCATCGACCCCGGCGCTATCTCCGCTATCTTCTCCGAGACGCGGATGAGCGGCTCGGTCGCCGCGCCGGGCGGCTGGAACGAGAGCTTCCGCATCTGCTCGCGGGCGGCCTCCGCTATCTCCGTCCTGCCGTATCCGACGTTCACCGAGACGTACCCGCCGTTCGGGTCGATCCACGCGCGGCCCTCCGAGTCCTTCACGCGGATGCCGTCGCCCTCGACCATGATGACCGGCTGGCCCAGCTCGGCCATTTCGATCCACCCGCTGTTGTGCATCCACAGGTGGTCGAGCGCGGCCCGTCGGAGCTCTTCGGTCTTCGAGAGAACGTTCATTGTATGGTTGCGCTCCTATTCCCTCTTCAGGCCATCGACGCTATGCCCAACTCGCCCTCGATCTCCCAGAGAGCAAGGTCGATCCCGTGCATGATCTCGTCGATTTCGGCCCGTGTAACCGTAAGCGGCGGTGTGATGGGTATGACGTTGCCTCGTACCGGAAGAATAAGCCCGCGTTCGCCGAACTTGGCCGCCAGACGGTCGGACATCCGCAATTTGGGATCGAAACCGGCCTTCGTGACGCGGTCGCTCACCAGTTCAATGGCGCAGAGCAGTCCCAGCCCCCGGACGTCGCCGACGAGGGGGTGATCGCCCGTGAGGGACGTGAGCGACTCCATGAGGTACTCGCCCGTCTCCGCGGCGTTTTCGACCAAATTCTCCGACTCGACGATCTCGATGCTCTTGAGCGCGACGGCGGCCGCGACGGGGTGCCCCGCGAACGTGAAGACGTGTCTGAATAACGAGTCCGTCGTCGCAAAGCGGTCTGCGATCGCAGTCGTTGCAGTGGTCGCGCCGATCGGCATGTATCCGCCGCTCAGTCCGCCCGCCATCGTCATGATGTCGGGTTCTACTCCCCAATGGTCGACGCCGAACATCTTGCCCGTCCTGCCGAGCCCTGTCGTCACCTCGTCGGCGATGAGCACGACGCCGTACTCGTTGCATATCTCGCGGAGCATCGGCCAGTACTCGGGGCCGGGAACCACGCCGTCGTTCGTCACCGGCTCGGCTATCACCGCCGCGACCGTGCTCGGCTGGTGGAACTTGATGAGCTCCTCAACGGCTTTCGCGCTGCGCACCGCGCACTCCGACGGCGTGATGTCGCCTGTACCGTAGCGGTACACGTTCGGCTGAGGGGCATGCACCAAGCCCGGATAGGCCGGCTCGTAGTCCGCATTGCGGTGGTCGGGGGAAGAGCCGAGCCACTGCACGAGTCCCAGGTCGCCGTGATACGACCCGAACCTGCTGATGATCTTGTAGCGAGCGGGTTCTCCGTTGCGCTTGTGGTACGCCCTGGCGACCTTGATGGCAGTCTCGTTGGCCTCCGCGCCGCTGCTGACGGGGAACGTGCGGCTCAGTGTGCCCGGCGTGATCTCCGCCAGCTTGCGAACGAGGTCGATGGTGGAGGGAATGGCAGACCGCTGCGGCATGTAGTTGAGGGCAGCAGCCTGTTCGTAGACGATGTTCCCCATCTCGGTCCGCCCGTACCCGATGTTGACGGCCCCCCGTCCGCCGCTCGCGTCGATCCACGAGCGGCCCTCGGAGTCCGTCACCCTCACGCCGTCCCCCTCGACGGCGATCATGGGCCCGCCGTTCGCCTCCGCCCGGCTCCAATCGTGATCGTCCGGCCAGACGTGACGGTTGGCGGCACATTGCAGTTCCTCGGTGGAAGGACTGTCTCTCAGCGGCATGGAGGCGCCTCGGCGCGTGCTCGCAACATCGTCACAGTGTACTATCGGCCTATGCGGCGCACAAGGCGGCCAATTGCTCTACAATTGCGGCCCTACGGCAAGAACTCCCCTGCATCTGACGCCGATGGAGGCACACTCATGGTAGACGAGCGACTCGCATACGCACCCGCCATCGACCTGCTGGAGCTGATCGCCGCGAAGCAGGTCTCGCCCGTGGAGCTGGCGGAGATGTTCTTCGAGCGCATCGACCGCCTCGATCCGCAGATCAACGCCTTCCTCCTCGTGACGCGCGACCTCGCGATGGAGCAGGCCCGCGCCGCCGAGGACGCCGTCATGCGAGGCGACAAGCTCGGCCCACTGCACGGCCTGCCCGTGCCCATCAAGGACACCCAGATGACGGCAGGAGTCCGCACGACCATGGGATCGGTCGTGTACGAGAATCGCGTGCCGGAGCGGAACTCCGCCGTTGCCGAGCGGGTACTGAACGCGGGGGCCGTCATGCTCGGCAAGACGAACGTGCCGGAGTTCGGCATGGTCGGCTGCTGCGAAAACTCGCTCGGAGTGCTCGGACTCAACCCGTGGAACACCGACCGCACGCCCGGAGGGTCGAGTGGTGGTGCCGCTGCCGCCGTGGCGGCATATCTGTGCCCCGTGGCAACGGGGAGCGACGGGGGAGGATCGCTCCGCATACCCGCCAACTTCTGCGGCATCTACACCATCAAGCCGACGCAGGGCCGCGTATCGGGCTACACGGGGCTGGGAGGGCCTCCGATGCCGAACATCTTCTCCCAGTCCGGCCCCTTGGCGCGTTCGGTGCGCGACGCCGCCATGCTCCTTCAGGTCCTGGCGGGATTCGACCGCCGCGACCAGGCCTCCATCCGGCAGACCCCGCCCGACTTCATGGCCGCGACCGAGCGGGGCATCGACGGCCTTCGCATCGGATGGAGCGCCGACTTCGGCTTCGCGCCCGTCTTCCCGGAGGTGGTTGGCGTCACCTACAAGGCCGCCATGGTCTTCGAGGAGCTTGGCTGCTCGGTCGAGGAGGTGAACATGGTACTCCCTGAGCCGTACGACTCGTTCGGGCCGATCCAGTCGGCCAGCGCGTACAACGGCCTGGCGCAGCACCTCGACGAGTACGGCGACCAGATGACCGAGTTCGCCCGCTTCTTCATCGAGATGGGATCGCGCGTCACAACCGACGACTACATGCGCGCCGAGGGTCGCATGGCAGAGCTCAAAACCACCTTCGACGACGCCTTCGAGACCTACGACCTCATCATGTCACCCGTGACGTCCTTCCCCGCCTTCCCCAACGAGACCTTCCCCGGCAGCATCACCGGGGACTCGTCCTACCCCGTCCAGTACTGGAACGGGGCGTTCACCATGCACGGCAACGCCATCGGCCATCCTGCCGCGTCCGTCCCCGCCGGCTTCTCACCGGACGGCCTGCCCATCGGCCTCCAGATCATCGGCCGCAAGTACGACGAGGAGACCGTCCTCGCAGCGTCGGCGGCATTCGAGCAGGCGCGTCCGTGGATACATCACAGGCCGGCGGTGTCGTGAGGGGGGAGTCCAGTTAAGCGTGGTTTATGGTTTCAGGAGAACCGAACGCTGAACTGTGCGGGGTCTTGGCCGACGTGTTTTACAACGGTCCTAGTAGCGGAAACGGCGTTAACACTTTTTCTTTCAATATAGAGGCCCTTTATTTCTCCATAGATAACGAACGGAGTCCCATCGCTATGGACGGGCTGGGTGTGAACTATATGATTGGTAGCGTAAGGCATTCTACTCATGATCGGACAATGGCTTGCATCCAGCATCTTGTTGACCATCAACCAACTGACCGTTTCTGTTAGCAGGTCAATCCAATTCCTCATCTGAGTCCGGCTACCATCAGGGAACATCACCTCAGCAGGTTTCACCCCTGGGCTCCTGGGGATATGCGCCAACGACTGCCATTCGTGCTCATTGTTCATTGCCAGAGGAGTGCGTGAACTATCCATGGCCGAGGCCTGCTGCGGCAAGGGAGGATTTTCATTAAGTGAAGTGACGACTGACTGCTGTGCAGCGGCGACAAGATCGGGTTTAACGGACTGCCTCCATAGCGCAAGTGCCTTCAGGCAAACCTCTGCCGCCTCATGGTTCTTCAAGTCGAATCCCACGATACGCTTCTCGTCGATCGGAACAGGCTTATGGGTCTCATATACTTCCCAACGCTGCCCGTCGGTCACTGAGAAGTAGTTGGTTCCTTCCATCAGGCAGTAGTTAATACCCTGACTCAGAACCGAGTCCCGCAACTGAGTTCCCAGCTTCTTGGCCTCCACCATCATCACGGGCTCGCCATCGGCAAGTAAGGCATAATCGGCCGATCCGCTACCGGATTTATATTCAGGCACCACCAAGCCCGGGGCCTCGGTGTCCCACCCCAGTTCTCTTAGCAGCGGGTCAATCAAGGCGTAGCGGGTAAGCCACTCACTCTGCCGAAGTTGGTCGCCGTGCTCGTCAATACGCGCCTTGAGCGTCTCTACGAGTTCCAACAGGCTTTCGAGTATCATGTTCGGCCTGCTCCCCTGCTAGGTTGCGCGGATAATAGCAAATGAACGTCGAGCGTGTATACCAGTCAATGTGGGATTGATTATATTAACGTCACTCGTTATCATGTAAGCGGTGCATCGATTCAGAGACAGGGACACTGAGCGGCTCTTCAACGGACAGCCTGTACGACTCCCGCCTGACATCCTGCGACGGGCACGGATGCGGCTCCAAAGAGTAGTTGCGGCGACGGCCCTAACCGACCTTCTAGTGCCGCCCTCCCATCGACTCGAAGCTCTGCGTGGAGATCGAAAGGGGCAGTTCAGCATCCGCGTCAACGATCAGTGGCGCGTTTGCTTCCTCTGGACAACCGACGGAGCGATGGAAATCGAAATCACCGACTATCACTGAGGAGAACCGCTATGGCTATCAACTCACCGATTCACCCCGGAGAGCATCTTGCGGAGATACTGGAAGAATTCGATATCAGCCAGTATCGGCTGGCGAAGGCCATCGGGGTACCCCCGATCCGCATCAACGACATCGTTCGCTGCCGCAGGTCGATTACCGCCGACACCGCCTTGAGAATCGGACAGGCCCTCGGCATGACCCCCGAGTTTTGGCTGAACCTCCAGCGGATGTACGATCTTGACGTGGCCCGGGCATCATTCGACACCGACTCCATCAAACCTCTCGTCGAGACGCCCGCATGAATCGGGTGGAGACTGGCTGATCCCTGATAACTCCGCACCGGTTCTGGCCCTGCTAACCCCACCTTGACACCCACATCCCCCACACGTTATCGTTTGCCCACGCTCGCGGGGGAGCTGCCAAGTTCGTGAGAAGGGCAGGGCCCACCCCGAAGTTGTCGGTCTTAGTACGAACGACACTCTTTTCTTCGCCTGAGTCACGCGAACACCGGGCAAATCGAGGAAGGAGTGTGTCATGCAATCCAATACCCCCGCGCGCCCCAATATCGAGCAGGCGCGCAAACAGGCCAAGGACCTCCTCAAGGCCCTACAGTCCCACGACCGCGCAGCCGCCCGGCGCTTCTGTACCGCAATCCCTCAATTGGGCGTGTACTCGGATGACCAAGTCTTCTCCGCGAAGCTCGCCCTGCACGACGCCCAGCGCGTCGTCGCCAGGGAGCATGGCTTTACAGAGTGGTTCGCCCTCGCACGCCACGTCGGAGAGGGCAAGAAGCTCCCGTCGGAGGGCACTCTTGCCGCACTGGTCGAGGCGGTGGAGGAGCCTGATCTCTCAACCGTCCTATCGATACTGTCCGAGTACCCTCACCTGGTGCACGCCCGGTTCTACTCCGAGCACGACACCGGCGACACTCTCTTGCACCGGGCCGACCCGGGACTCAGGCTCCCGAAGACCGACCAAGGCTGGTCGCTCGATGACGGGACTACCGATGCTCATCTTGAGGTTGCCGGCATCCTTATGGACTTCGGGGCGGACGTAAACGCGACCGGAGGTTCCGGCAATACGGCCGGCGAGACGCCAATCGGCGCGGCCGGCTGGGCCGGCAACCTGCGCATGTGCCAACTGCTCTTGGATCGCGGCGCGGACCCCAATCACGTCAGTGACTGGGGGTTCGACGCTCTCGGCACGATTGCCGACCACAAGAGGACCGACATCTTCAAGGTAATGGTCGACGCGGGAGCGCGGTACGAGCCCCGACACCTGCTTCAATGCGGCATGGTCGACCAACTCGTCGAGATTTTGGACCGCGAACCCGGGCGGTTGGAAGAACTCATCGACTTGGGCCACTTCGACGGTGAGAACGGCACACTCATCCACGTTGCCGTTGAGGAGGGGCTGGAGGAGATGGTGGGCTTGCTTCTCAATCGTGGCGCGGACGTACAAGCCCTTGACAATCGCGGACGCACGCCTCTTCACCGGGCGTTGAACCCCGGCCACGCCAAACGTTCCGAGACCGTCATTCGCATGCTCATCGACTACGGGGCCCGGATCGACAGTTGAGTCCGGCTGACCGGTGAGGGGAACGAAAACAGCAACTTGACACCCGCATTCCCCACACGTTATCGTTTCACCACGCTCACGGGGGAGCTGCCAAGTTCGCGAGAAGGGCAGGGCCCACCCCGAGGTTGTCGGTCTTAGTACGAACGACACTCTTTTCTTCGCCTGAGTCACGCGAACACCGGGCAAATCGAGGAAGGAGTGTGTCATGCAATCCAATACCCCCGTGCGCCTCAACATCGAGCAGGCGCGCAAACAGGCCAAGGACCTCCTCAAGGCCCTAAAGTCCCGCGACCCCGCTGCCGCCCGGCGTTTTCGGACCGCAGTTCCCCAGCTAGGCGTGTACTCCGACGACCAGGTCTTTTCCGCGAAACTCGCCCTTCACGACGCCCAGCGCGTCATCGCCATAGAGCACGGCTGCCAAAACTGGCAGGAGCTCGTTGCCCACGTGCGGCGCGTTTTCGATCCCCCGTACTCCGTCGACGATCTGATCGCCTTCTTTGAAGCGGTCAAGGACCAGGACGCCGACGCTGTCAGGCGTGCGCTGGACGCACACCCCGCGCTCATCGACGCGCGCTTTCTGGACGACAATTACATGCTGGAGGGCGACGCCTTCCGAGAGGCGATACGGAATAACCCGCACCCTGTATCGACCAAGACGCGGACGGCTCTGCACCTGGTGTCCACGGGATTCTTCCGCAAAGCCGCGCCGGAGGTGCTGGATGTGGCCCGCGTGCTCGTGGAGCGCGGTGCCGACGTCAACAACGTGGGCTGGGACGGAAACAACAACCTCTGCGTGCCGATCACCCTCGCAAGCTGGGAGGGCGGACTCGACATGATGCGCCTGCTACTGGATGCGGGCGCCGACGTGAGCGGAGAGCACGGAGTCGCCGCGCTCGAAACCGCGGCCCACCATGACAGCGTCGACCGCTACAACCTGCTGGAAGAGTACGGAGCGCCAGTAACCGCGTGGAGTCTCGTCGAGATGGGACTCACCGACCGGATCATCGATCTTGTCGAACGTGATCCCGGTGTTTTGACGCAGCGCCGCGACGACGGGTACTCGCTGCTCCAGACCGCCGCCGCTCGTGGTGACTCTAACCCCGCACTCATGGAATCGGGACGGGAAATCGTCCGGGCTCTGGTGCGGCGCGGCGCGGAGATGGACGCATTCACCGCCGCCGCGATGAACGACGCTGAAAGTCTGTCACGGATACTCGATAGCGATCCCGGCGCGGCCGACTCTCGGCTGACTAACGGGACCAGTCCGGTCTGTTTCGCAGCTTGGAGCCGGAGTCACGAGGCGCTGGAGATGCTCTTGAAGGCCGGGGCCGACCCGAATGTTTCATACGGAAACTCGATGTCACCCCTGAGAAGAGCTGCCTTCTACGACGATACGGAGAGCTGTCGCCTGCTGCTGGAACATGGCGCCGTTCCATCCGACGCAGCCGTGAATGCAGCCGCGTGGCGAAACAGAGATCCGGAGTGCGTGAAGGTGCTCCTGGCCTATGGAGGAAGTCCCAACCCCGGCGGCGACGGATTCGGCGCGATAAACTGGGCGGCATGGGAGGCACAGACCGAGGCGGTAAAGGCCCTCTTGGATCGCGGGGCCGACCCGAACCACCGCGCATCCGCTTGGGCGGTCGGCGGGCCGCTCCACTTCGCCGCCTTCGCGGGCAGCAGGGCTCCGGCAGAAAGAGTGACCGAGACTATCGTCGCGCTGCTCGATGCAGGCTCGGACGTGAACCTCGTCGACGATAACGGCAACACTCCGCTGGACGCCGCAATCAGCCGAGAGAACCATGTCGCCGCCGACCTGCTCCGCGAGCATGGCGGCAAGACAGGAAGGGAGTTCAAAGGAATCACCGTGGACACGACCAACGCAGTCAGACATTGGAATAACTGGTACCCGAAAGACCGTGAGAGTTTCGAGCTAACCGCAGCTGAGGAGCAGTTTATCGCGGCCTCCATTGGCACCGAGCGCAGGAATTGGGTGGGCACGCCCGACATCGGACGAATGGAAGCGATTCTGGCCGATGAACCGCAGGTGCTCGACCGCATCGGGAGCGTTTTGCTCCACCGGCTCTTGCTGAACAGGAGAGGCTGCGGGCCTGCCATCAAGTTCATGATGGACCACGGCATAGCCCTCGATCTGGACCCCACTGAGTACAACAACTTCTTCGACGCCGTGTACATGGGCGCGACGGACGTGGCCCAAACGGTCTTCGAATCGGGCGCGGTCGACGCCACGGGCATATCCGTCCTGAAACCTCACGTCGGCTGGCCCGATAACACGTCGATGCTCTTCTGGGCCGCCACGAGCGGCCACGTCGACATGGTAAAGCTGCTCCTGAAGTACGGTGCGGGTATCCACCACGAGCTCCCCATCAAGGGCTGGGGCGAAAAGGGCGCCACTTCCCTTCAGGTGGCCGCCGCGCCTGCCTGGAGGGAGGAGCACCAACCCCAAAAACACGAGGTCGCCCGCGTTCTCATCGAAGACGGGGCCTACTACGACGTTTACTCCGCCTGTGCCCTGAACGACACCACCCGCCTGCGGGAGCTTATCGACCAAGACGCGGTGATCGTAGACGCCACCGACGACTACGGTATGACCCCGCTCCACTGGGCCGCGCGCGCAGGCTCCATGCAGTGCGCCCAGATGCTCCTGGAACGCGGATCCCTCGTCAATCCCCTCAACAAGGCCCGCCGCGCTCCCCTCCAACTTGCCGCCGAGTCCGACCGGGCGGACATGATACGCCTGCTTGCTAGGCACGGTGCCGACCTCAACACTCAGGACAAGAAGGGACGAACTCCCCTCCATCGCGCCACCTACGAGGGCTGCGTGGATGCCGCCGAAGCCCTACTCGAAGTGGGAGCCAACCCCATGGTCCTCAACAAATCCGGCAAGACCGCCTTCCAGATCGCCAGAAAGAACGCGAAATACTTCAAGACTAGGGCATAATCCGCTCTGCCTCTGCGCTCTCAGCGCCCTCTGCGGTAAATCTCCTGGTTACTCTCACATCGCCTGACAGAAAGGAATCACCATGACCCCTCCCAAACCGCTTCCCTCCAACCCCGACCTCAGAGTATTCAGAAACCAGGTCCAGTCCCTCGTGAACAAACAAGCGTCGCAGGACGACGCGACTCCCATGTCCGTAGCGGACGCCCGCGACGCCGTCGCCCATGAGTACGGGTTCGACGACTGGGACGCCCTCCGCACGGAGATCGAACCGGCCTCCACCTACACTGCCCGGGAGGAGGCGCATGAGGCCGCGCTCCCGCCCGACCACGAGTTCTTCAAGGCCGTCGGCGCGCGCGACCTCGACAGAGTCCGCGAGCTCCTCGATCAGGACCCGTCCCTCGCGAACGCGGAAGTGCGAGGCAATGCCGCCATCCAGGGCCACTGGGGATGGGGCGCATCCTGGGGAGACCCGGCAGAGTGGGAAACTGTCCGTGCCGTACACTTTGCGGCCTACACGCATGGCGACCTGCTCCGACTGCTGATCGAATATGGCGCGGATGTCGACGCGAACGGCTGCAATGGGACAGCTCTCGTGCTCGCGTGTTGGGAAGGGTCGAGGGAGACCGTTCAGATCCTTCTCGAGGCGGGTGCCAATCCCAACCTGCCGGGCGCCCACGGCCGTTCGCCCCTCCACTCCGCCATCAACCACTGGGACCCGTGGAAGATCGAGATTCTTCTCCGTTACGGCGCAAGGCACGACATCTTCTCCGCGGCGATCGTGGGCGACCTTGATGAGGTCAAGCGACAGATGAACGACGGGGAGTACCTGATCAACCGTCGCGACATAGGCCGGGACCGCACACCTCTCGAATGGGCTGCATTCCGCCGCCAGGAGGAGGTCGGCGAGTATCTCATCGAGCGGGGCGCGGAGGTGACTCCAATGGCGCTCATCTGCCTCGGTATGCTCGACGAGATCAAGAAATGCGTCGAGGACGATCCGGAGTTCCCTAACCGCCGAACTCTGTCAGACCCTCCACTGCTCTGGGCCGTCCAGTCAGGTCAGGTCGAGGTTCTAAAGTACCTGCTCTCCGTCGGTGCCGACCCAGACTGCAAGGGCGGGTGGGGGCAGATGCCCCTTACGCTCGCGGCAGACCTCCCAGACGAGATATCTCTTGAGGCAGCCAAGGCGCTCATCGATGGCGGGGCCGATGTCAACGCCGGATGGCTATGGCGAACGCACCTCGGAGAGTTTGTCACCATGGGAAAGCTGGAAGGCGCGAGTCTACTGATCCGGCACGGCGCGGACGTCAACCGGAAGACCGAGCGTGGGCAGACTACCCTTCAGGCGATGATATACCCGCCGTCCTGGGAGGAGCGCTACGGAGACCCTATCTCCGGCATCGAGTTCCTCTTGTCCCATGGCGCCGACATCAACACACTCTCCGACGACGGCAAGACCGCCCTCGACATCGCGATTGAGAAAGAGAACGATGCCATCGCAGCCCTCCTGCGGGAACGCGGTGGCCTCAGCGCTGAAGAACTGCATCAAAACGCCTAGACCCGCGTCATCTACGGTGAAGGAAATCAATCCATCACATAACAGTAAGGAGTCCCGATGAGCTCGCACAAGCCGTTTCCACCCAACCCCGACCTGAGGATGTTCAGGAACCAAGTCCAAGCCCTCGTCAATGCCCATGCGTCGAAGGACGACGCTCCCCTCTCCGTAGCAGACGCTCGAAATCTTGTCGCCCGCGAGCACGGCTTCGACGACTGGGACGCGCTTCGCACCGCAATCGAACCGGCCTCCACCCACACGGCACGCAGTGGAGCCTACGAGGCCGCGTTCTCGCCTGACCATGAGTTCTTCAAGGCCGTCGGCGCGCGCGACCTCGACCGGGTCCGCGAGCTCCTCGATCAGGACCCGTCCCTCGCGAACGCGGACGTGCGGGGCACTGCCTCCATCCGGGGCAACTGGGGATGGGGTTCGCCCTGGGGAGACCCGTCCGAGGGCGAAACCGTCCGTGCCGTACACTTTGCGGCCTACGGACACGCCGACCTCCTACGCCTGCTGATCGGGTACGGCGCGGACGTCGACGCCTACGGCTGCGAGGGCAATCATCAGTGGTCGCCCCCGCTCGTCCTCGCCTGCTGGGAGGGGTCGAGAGAAACCGTTCAGATCCTGCTTGAAGCGGGGGCCAATCCCAACCTTCCCGCCATCCACGGCGGTTCGCCCTTGCACTCCGCCATCAACCACTGGGATCCGTGGAAGATCGACATTCTCCTGCGCTATGGCGCGAGGCACGACATCTTCTCCGCTGCCGTCGTCGGCGACCTCGAAGAGGTCAAGCGTCAGATGAACGACGGGGAGTATCTCATCAACCGGCGAGATATCTACCGGAACCGCACCGCCCTCGAATGGGCCGCCTTCCGTAGGCAGGAGGAGGTCGGCGAGTACCTCATCGAGAAGGGCGCGGAGGTGACGCCGCAGACACTCATCTGCCTGGGTATGCTGGATGAGATCAAGAAATGCGTCGAGGATGATCCGGAGTTCGTCAACCGCCGGATCGGAGCAGAATGGTCCGATCCCCCGGTGCTCTGGGCCGTCCGCTCCGGCCAGATCGAGGTGCTGAAGTACCTGCTCTCGGTGGGCGCGGACCCGAACGGACGGGGATCATGGGACCAGATGGCCTTGCCGCTCACAGTCGATCTGCCCGTCGAGACCTCGCTGGAGGCAGCCAAGATGCTCATCGATGCCGGGGCGGACGTCGAAGTCACGCGACGGCAGACGGGACGGACACACCTTACTGAATTCACCACCAAGGGAAACCTCGAAGTCGCCGGTCTGCTCATTCGGCATGGAGCGGACGTAAATCGCAAGAACCGGCGCGGGCAGACCCCGCTCCAAGCGTTGATCTATCCCCCGTCCTGGGAAGAACGCTACGGCGACCCTCTCATCGGCATGGAATTCCTCCTGTCCAATGGTGCCAATATCAACGCGCTGTCCGACGATGGCCAGACAGCCCTCGACATAGCCATCGACAAGGGGAACGATGCCGTCGCCGCCCACCTGCGAGAAAAAGGCGGCCTCCGCGCTGAAGGCCTGCTCTAACGCTCAAACTGCCGGTCTTCGGTGAATCGACTTTCTATGCACCACTCGGCCGAGAGGCTATAATCGACATACCCCGTCATCGCGCGTGGGGAAGTGTCGGAACTGGCAGACGAGCATGATTTAGGATCATGTGCCGCAAGGCGTGAGGGTTCGAGTCCCTCCTTCCCCACCAAGTGCTTGGACGGGCTAGGCTGCGTCCGCGTCCCAAGCGGGATAGTCTGGTCGATCGTAGTTACGTCTGCATTATCTGGATCAGGTTGCCGCAGGTGTCGTCAAAGACCGCAATAGTGACGTTGGGCAATTCCGTTGGCTCCATCGTAAAGGCTACGCCCAGTGACTTCAGTTTCTCATACTCTGCACGGATGTCCGTAACGCTAAAGGACGCCGCTGGGATGCCTTGGTCAAATATCCCTTTCTGATATTCTTGTGCTACCGGGTTTTCATTTGGTTCAAGCAGAAGCTCGGTCCCATCCGGGTCATCGGGCGAGACGACGGTAAGCCACTTGAATTCCCCCACAGGGATGTCATGCTTCTTCACAAAGCCGAGGGTCTCCGTGTAGAACCTCAGAGCTTCGTCCTGGTCACTTACGAAAACGCCGGTGAGTGTAATGCGCATATCAGGCCTCCTTTTCTTTTCATAGTGTCACTTGAGCCATCGATCCATGACAGCCCTGAGGGGTTCATCGTTGAAGACAAGCATCCGATACTTGCCACGCTTCTCAGATCTTACGAGCCCCGCTTGTTCCAGGAGATCAATGTGCTTGGCCAGGGCCTGCCGGGAGATGGCGACTTCATGCCGCATGATCAAGCGCGCCGTGAGCTCGTAAAGCGTCTGCTCTTTGCGCTCAGAGAGCTCGTCCAGTATCAACCTCCGTGTTGGGTCCGCGAGTGCCTTGAAGACCATGTCTTTGTGCATGCGCGCATACAATACGCAACCACAAGGTTGCATGTCAAGGGGCAATTCGCGAATCGCCCCTCTTATGCCAGTGCCCTCAGGCTGCCGTCGTCGGAGGGCCGGAGCGGGGTGAAGTCGCGGTTGTTCTGGTACCAAGGACGCTCCGTGCCGGTGCAGGCGTTTCCGACGGCGTTGTAGTTCAGGTACATGATGGCGCGCCGCCACGGCGAGACGTTGTTTGCCGAGCCATGGACGACGTTGCAGTGTACGAAGGCCACGGACCCCGCCGTTCCGATGAGAGGCTCGATCCCGCTCTCGCCGGCGAGGCGCTCAAGGGCTTCGTTGTCGATATGGTGGAGGGCGTATCCCCTGCCCTTGGCGTCCTCGTGGAGCTTGGAGTCGAGAAGTCCGTGACGCTGCGATCCGGGCACCACCAGGAGCGGCGAGGTGACGGCGGTGCAGTCGTCGATGTAGACGGAGGCCATGATGCAGTCCGGTTCGGGCATTCCGTCGATCAGGCGCCAGGGCGGGTAGTCCTGGTGCCAGTCCCATCCGCCGCCCTTGCCGAAGCCGGGCTTCGGGTTGAGCCTGCTCTGGTGCAGGTAGACGTCGTCGCGGAGCAGTTGCCGGACGGGTCCCAGCAGGCGTGGGAGGGTCAGGAGACGCTTGAACGGTTCGGAGTATACGTGAGCGCCGAAGGCGAGACGGGCCGTCGAGGCGTCCTCACGTTCGCGGACGACTTCGGGGCCCTCGCGACTCAGGATCTCCGGCACCGTCCGTTGGAGGACGGCGACCTCGTCCGCGTCGAGGAGGTTGGGGAAGAACAGATATCCGCGGCTGTCGAACTCTTCGATCTGCGATTCGTCGAGCTTCATGGTATGGCCTTCTCAGGACAGGTTCGTTGGGCCGCTATTGTAGAGCGTTCGAGGAATGGGTGGCAAACGACGACATTGCGTCCAAAGTTTGGGTCACCGCCAGGCGAATTCCCCGTCGGACTGGCGCCATAGGCGGACGCGGTGTTTCCTGCCCCGGCAGGTGTAGGCTTGGACGGTGGGTGTATTCGTTCCGGCCGGGCCCGTGTGACGCATGAGGGCGCCGTCGTAGGGGCACAGGAGGGCGGTGTCGCGCCAGGTGGCGGCGATCCGGGCCTCGATGCGGTGGGAGAACGTGAAGCGCCGGTTGTCGCCGCGATAGGCCACTCTGTCGGGGAAGGGGTCGACGCTGCGTGAGGCAACAAGGGGCTTCCCCTTCCTGAGGTCGTCGGGGTCGCGGTAGTCCTCCCAACCGCAATTGACGCAGCGGGGAAACCGGTCGTAGAGGTTGAGAGGCCCGTCGCATCGCCGGCATCCGCGCAGGGCCATGGACGAGACTATGTGAAGCGGCTTGTTTCCATTCATAACAGAACGTGCGTTCGTATTCATAAGGTAACACGGGGAGAGCGGGTGTGCAAATCGGGGGTAAGAGGATTCACCGCAGAGAGCACAGTAGGGCTCGGAGGGGAGAGGGCTAGAGTGAGGGTGAGAGGGTGCCCCCGATACAATAGCCGCCGAAAAGTCATGCAAAGTCATCGAATAGGCATGTATAGTCACCGGAATGTGATGTATACTATCGTTACGGCAGGATCCTCAAGGCCCGGCGTGGGCATCCACCGTGCGCCTGCCGAGAACGCCTTTATGGAGGCAACGTCATGAACATACGACGGACTCTCTCGCAATCCCGCCCGGCCCTGCGACTTGTCGCGCTCATGGCGCTGTTGCTGGCCGCGCTGACCCTGTCCTCGTCGCCCGCGCTGGCGCAGTCGCCGCCCGGCACGCCGTCCTCGGTCTCCGTGAGCAGGAGCGACGGCTCCCTCACGGCATCCTGGTCTTCCGTCAGTAACGCGACCTTCTATCACGTCACCTACAGTTCCAACAACGGCAAGAGTTGGAGCCTCGCCGCGCTGCGCCACGGGGGAACCAGCATCGCCATCGGCGCGACGAACAGCGCGACCTACATCGTCGGAGTGCGCGCGGGCAACGACTACGGCTGGGGCGGATGGCGCAACTCATCGTCCTCCGGGCCGTACACTCCTCCCCCTCCGACCAATCCGCCGCCCGGCACACCGTCATCGGTGTCCATTACCCGCGGCGACGGGACCCTCACAGCCTCCTGGCCCGCCGTTAGCGGGGCGACCAAGTACCACGTCACCTACAGCTCCAACAAAGGCAAGAGCTGGAGCCTCGCCGCATTCAACCACGCATCGAGCAGCATCACCGTCGGCGTGGAGAACGGCTGGACCTACGTCGTCGGAGTGCGCGCGGGCAACCAGCACGGCTGGAGCGGATGGCGCAACTCCGCGCCCTCCAGCCCCTATTACCCGCCCACGCCGCCGCCCGCCGTGCCGTCCAATCTCAAGGCCTACGGAGGCGTCCAGCGCGTCACCCTCGCCTGGGACGACCCCGGAGACTACAGCATCTACCAGTACGAATACCAGTACAGGGCGGACAGCGACGCCGCCTTTGGCTCGTGGACGGCCACGCCCAAGGGCAGGGGCTTCATCACCTCGTACACCGTCACCGACCTGACCAACGGCACGAAGTACCACTTCAGGCTCCGCGCCGTCAACTCCGGCGGCCCCAGCGCCCCCACCTCCAGCGTCTCGGCAACGCCCGAAGACGGCGTCTCCATACCCAAGCCTGTGCCGGGCCCACAGCCGCCCGGAACCCCCGAGTCCGTGACGCTCACCCGCGCCGCCGGAACGCTCACGGCGGACTGGCCCGACGTCGAGCGCGCCACCAGCTACCACGTCACCTACACCGCGGACGGCGGCATCAGCTGGACGCTCGCCGCGCTCAACCACACCGCAAGCGGCATCACCATCACCGGCGTCACCGACACCGCGACCTACGTCGTCGCCGTGCGCGGCCACAACGAAAGCGGCTACGGCCAATGGCGCAACTCCGCGCCCATCGCCCCGCTGTCCGATCCTAATCTTGTCTCGGTCAGCAACCTGGATCACCCGGAGGATACACCGTCACTTATCGTTGGTCAGAACGGGAGTTTTCGTGTAGCGGTCGCCACCGGCTTCACGACGGGAGCCAACAGCGGCGGCTATAATCTTCGCGATGTTACTCTCCGCATAGAGAGTATAGTTCAATCTCCCGAAGGTTACTCGGTGGCAATCCATGCCGATTCCAGTGGCCCGGCAGCGTCGGCGACCTACACCCTGACGGGAAACGCTCCCACCGGCGGGGGTGACTACACCTACACCTGCTCTGGCACTTGCAGCCTGGACGCGAACAAGACCTACTACCTAGTTGTGTCCACGACCGGCCCTTCCTCGGGGTACCACTTCTACTATGTCACAGGTACGAATTCCGAGGACCAGACTAACACTCCGTCTGACGCCGGATGGTCAATCGCGGACAGGGTGTATAGAAAAACAAACACCGTTCCATGGACCTACCAGAGTTCCCAAGATGAGGTCTTCATGTTCAAGGTGACGGCGACGGCGAACTAGGCGCTCAGCGCGACGAGCGCCACCGCCACGACGCCACGCCGACCGTTTGGAACGCCGGCGGGTTCGGGGCGTGCCGGTACCCCAACCCTCTCCCGTTCGCGGGAGAGGGGGTGTGTTGAAGGGTGAGCCAAGTTCACCATGAACGTATTTCAACAACGCCCGTTCACCTAGCCCGACCCGGAGGAGCGCCCGTATCTCAGTTGACATCCGGCCCATAGCCGTGTAGGATGTTACGTGTTCATCGCCCCTGACACTACGTGCGGTCAGGGTAGCAAGGTCACCTTTCGGGGTGGCCATTGCATTTGTGGGACTTTTGCAATCGCCCAAATCCCAATTGACATCCGGCCCATAGCCATGTAGGGTGTACATGTTCATCGCCCCTGTCGCTTCCGGTGGCAGGGTAGCAAGACCACCTTTCGGGGTGGTCATTGCATTTGTGGGACTTTCCCTTTGAGCGTAAATGTCTATATCGACGGCTTCAATCTCTACTATGGCGCGCTGCGAGGCACTCCGTACAAGTGGCTGAACCTAGCGGCGATGTGTCGTCGCCTCTTGCCTGACAGAGAAATTAACCGAATCAGGTACTTCACTGCGCGCGTCGCATCCTATCCCCACGACCTACGTGCTCCGGATAGACAAGACAATTACCTCAGGGCGTTGGATACCATTCCAAATCTAACCATCCACTACGGGCGCTTCTCATACTATCCCGCAACCGCTCCGATATATCCGCTCACATACGCGGACCCTTCGGAGCCGCCGGAGAGGGTGCGGATACTCAAGACCGAAGAGAAGCGTTCCGATGTGAACCTCGCCACGATGCTGCTGATAGACTGCTTCGATGATGAGTTCGACGAGGCGGTTGTCATCTCCAACGACTCCGACTTGACGCTTCCCATCGAGTATGTGATTGACAAGTTCGGCAAGCGCGTGGGCGTCATCAACCCGCATCATCGAAGCCGCGTCAGTCGCGAATTGTCCGAAGTCGCCTCTTGGTTCTACCGCCGAATCAACAGGAGTGCGCTCGCCAACTCACAATTCCCCGCCGATATGTCCGACAGCAGGGGCGATTTCAGAAAGCCCGCGCTCTGGTAAGAGCGGTTGGTGTGGGGGTGCGGGAATCGCGCTTCGGCCCTTCGACAGGCTTTCAAGTAACTGCTCAAATTTGCTCCATTTTGGCGGCAGTTACTGACACCCCGGCCCGGCCGCGCGTGCGAGGCATAACGCTGCTCAGGGTGAACGGGGGGAGTTGTCACCCTCACCCCTTCGACAGCCTGCCCCGTACTTGATACGGGGGTGAGCTATCGCGGAGGGTTGGCCCTGAGCAGGGGCGTGAAGCCGGCCTGCTTGAAGTCGCGGTCGTGGGCAAGGGCATCGGTCATGCCGCGTTCTTCCATGACGAGGAAGCTGGCGCAGTCGGTAAGGCTCCACCGCCGGTCGGGGCGAGCGATATATCTTTCCAGGGTATCCGCGAAGACGACTCCCATCAGTCCTCCTCTTTAGGATGGCCGTAGAGGTAGTGTTTCTTGTTCTTGGAAAAGTCGGTGGGAAAGCCATCCCAGAAGTCCGGGGGCATGGACTTCTGAGCTTCCTTCACCCTCTCGACGATTGCTGCCAACCCCCGCTTTGCCGGGGGCGGATCCTTTGCCGGCGCGCCATCCTCCACGGACACAGTCACTTCCGCGCCCTCTTCCAGGTCGAGCGGCTGCACGGGCACGAGCGCGCCATCGGCGTATGTGGCCTTTACGTTGGTGATCATGGTCATGACAACCTCCTGGCGCATACCCTTCAGTGGCGTTCATTTACTGGTTGACATTATAGGCTTCTCGGTCAGTATCGGGCAACGACCTCTACAGGGGCGTCACGGCCATTTCGGCCACCAGCAATAGCACCGTGACCCACGTCTTCGCCAATACGCTGACCGTCAAGTTCAGCGTCCGCACCCCCGTCATTCCCGCGAACGCGGGAATCCATCTTCCCTCCTATCCGGCCCCGACTTGACAACGCAGAACATAAGTCCTATTATACCCACATACGGCAATCCGAACTATCCCCTCTCCCGTCGTGGGAGAGGGCTAGGGTGAGGGGGTGGGGGTGCCAATCACTCATCTGAGAAGTGGGTACGCGGCGAAGTCCACACGAACACGGTCAAGAACGTGTGGTCGTTGCTTAAGCGGTCCATCATTGGGGCCTACCACAAGGTGTCGATGAAGCACCTTGACGCCTATCTGGACGAGTTGGAGTGGCGGTACAGCGGTAGGGACAACCCGTACCTATTCCGAGACGCGTGGCTCCGCCTGCTGGAAGCGGAGCCACGTCACTTACAGGGAACTGGTGGCGTAAGGAAACGAGATTAGTTGCTCAGAATGAACGAACCGCCGTACATCGTGAAATGGAGCAACGTCAAGAAGTCCATTCCAAGCAGGATGTCGAAGTTCTCAGGCTGGAACGGCAATTGAACAACATCCAACTCCCCACCCGATGAAACTATGACGTTTCCGCGGCCGATAGGGATGCTGATAGTTGTCCGATACGTCTCTGCTTGAAAGGGTTTACCGTCCACTCCAACGATAGGAGCGTAGCCAATGGCCTTTAGGTCAGTGCTGTCCACCACTCTCGGAGAAATCATTGTACGCTGAGCACCAGTATCCAGCAGGGCTGGATATGTGTTTGGTACCTGTTCGTCCCCTATTGCAGCTAGTAGCAGAATCTGTCCATCTTTTATCTGGTCCTGAAATGTGGGCACCCCTTACGCCCCCTCTCTTGGTACGAACATTGTGAAGAAGCCGAGGTTGATCGGCCTCTCCCCGACATTCACCAGAGAGAAGTTGCCCAATCCATACTTTTCGCATCCGATCTTGTAAGCATCGCCCCGGTCGTTGTATATCTCGATGAGCTTTCCATCGTGCATCAACACTACACGGCCATGGTGCTTGTCCTCCATGTCCTGGCGTATGGCCTCATAGGCTTCCTGGTTCCTGTCCAACTGGTTAGTGGCTGTTTCTGGCATTGGTTCTCCTCCGTTTTGAATTGTGTGGTGTGATGTGGGGTTTTGATGAGGAAACCACTATAGGACGACTCTCTGAGTCGTCGCAAGCCGATATTGCGTTTCTCTTCTGAAACCTAACTCCTGCGGGGGCTTGGATGTTTAGAATAGCACTCCGTACCTATGTAATCAATATGTGTCAAGCGATTTAGGTACCAATCTAGGTGTCTCCCGGCGCGGCGGTCTCACTGTCACGACACACAACCTCAGCAGCCTCACGGCGAGCGCGTCATACATCTACAAGGCCTACTCCAAGGCCAACTGCAACAGCGCGGATGAGATAGCGTCGCGCACGTTCAAGGGTGAGGGGATAGGTCGGTCTCGAAGAGGGCGTCGACGAAACCCTGGGGGTCGAAGGCGGCGATGTCGTCGGGCTGCTCGCCGGCGCCGACGTAGAGGACGGGGACGCCGAGTTCCCTGGTGATGGCGAGGACGATGCCGCCCTTGGCGGTGCCGTCGAGCTTGGAGAGGATGACGCCGTGGCATTCGAGGGCCTGGGTGAAGGCGCGGGCCTGATGGAGTCCGTTCTGGCCGGTGACGGCGTCGAGGGCGAGGAGGACACGGATGCTCGATTCGGGGACGTGGCGGGCGACCACGCGCCTGATCTTCTTGAGCTCCTCCATGAGGTTGGTCTTGGTGTGGAGGCGTCCGGCGGTATCGACGATGACGACGTCGGCTTCGCGGCTCAGGGCGGCGGAGACGGTGTCGAAGGCGACGGCGCCGGGGTCGGCTCCCTCCCGGTGTGAGATCACGTCGACGTCGAGCCGTCGTCCCCACGTGCGGAGCTGCTCTGCCGCCCCTGCGCGGAAGGTGTCGGCGGCGCCGATGAGGACCTGCCGGCCGTCCTGGAGGTAGAGGTTCGTCAGCTTGGCTATGCCGGTCGTCTTGCCGACGCCGTTGACGCCGACGACGAGGAGGACGAGGGGTCGCGCGTCCACGTCGAGAGGGTGGTCGGCGCCGTCGACGCTGAGCATGGCGACCATCTCGCGCTTGAGGATGTCGAGGGCCTCGTCGGGGGTGGAGGGGCGCTCCTCGCGGAGGCGGTCGACGAGCTCCATGGTGGACTCGACGCCCACGTCGGCGGAGATGAGGATTTCCTCCAGTTCCTCCCAGAGTTCCTCGTCGAGGTCGGAGTCGCGGAAGATGGATGCGACGCGACCGAGCAGGCCGCGGCGGGTCTTCTCGGTGGCGCGCCTGGTGTACTCGGCGTCGGTATCGCGACGGCGGAGGAACTTCAGCATGGGGGGCATGGCTACGACCAGCCCTCCAAAGCCGCGATTACGATCACAACGAAGAGCACCATCAGCATTAGGGCCATAGCGGCCATGATCGCGAGCGGGATGAGCACGGCGGCGGCAGCCCGTCCGGTGGAGAAGCCGTTGCTTTCCTGAACGGCGAACACCGAGAGGACGATGACCCAGATGGCCACAGCGAGCCCGATTATCCCGGAGAGGCCCTGGCCGAGCGTCTCGAACTGAATGGCCAGGAAGGTGAAGGGAATGGTGAACACGGAGGGCAGGTAGGCGAAGGCAAGGCCGGAAAAGAGGCTTGCGTACGAGCCCTGCCCGCCGAGCATCCGGCTCATGATCCAGTAGATTCCGGCAAAGAAGGCGAGCGTCACGATAGCGAAGGCGGGGCCGGCGACGATGGGGACCGCCTCAACGGTTCCTTGCACCCACTCGGGGTCGCCGAAGTCGGCGGAGGCGAGAGCCGCCGCCTGAACAAGGCCCTGCGCGAGGGATATCACGATGATGATGAGGAACGCCCAGCCGATGGGACGGCGGCGGGTGACGCTCCGCATGGTGGAGACCGGATCGACGATCACGCCGATGCAGGTGTCGAGGAAGCCTTGGTTGGGGGATTGTTGTTGGGACATGTTGGTCTCTTTCGTGGGCAGGTACTGCTTCACCCGTTTCGGTCAGGACGCGAGCTCGACCCGAAGCTTCAGCCCCAGAACCCTGGTGACCTTGAGCACCGTAGCGAAAGACGGGTTGCCTTCGTCCGATAGAGCCTTGTAGAGGTTCCCCCGGTTCAGGCCGGCATCTTGAGCCAAGGCGCTTATATTTCGGGAGCGGGCGATGCTACCGAGGGCGGCGCGAATCAGGCTGCCGTCGCCCGGATCCTCGTCTATCGCCGCTTCCAGATACAGCCTAACATCCTCCGAGGTTTCGATGTAGTCCGCCGCATCCCAGCGCGTAAAGGTCTCAGCCATGCTTTCTCCTCCAGCCTGCCGCTATCTTCTTCGCCCGCTCAATGTCGCGTCGCTGGCTATCCTTGTCTCCACCGCACAGCAGCATGATAACCTCTGCCCCGTCACGCGCGAAGTAAACCCGATACCCCGGCCCGTAGTGAATGCGCAACTCCGACACGCCACCGCCCACAGACCTGGCATCGCCGACGTGACCCAGCGAAACCATCTCAAGACGGATATTGATCCGGGCAATGGCTTGGCGGTCTCGCAGACCACGCACCCACCGCTCAAACGTCGCGCTTTTAAGTACCTTGATGATACGGGTATTGTACGCTACAGCGTACACGCGCGTCAAAAAATCTTGGGCGTCAACGGGTTTTCCATCCGCTGATCACTCTCACCACGCCGCCTCGTCGCACTGCATGAACGCCTGCCGTCCTTAGCCGCGTTCCGCTGCTATGTGCTCCAGAGCGGCGCGCGCTAGGAATCCCGAACGCGATTCGCTGGACCTCGCCGCGGCCTCGTCGACGAGGGCCACCACGCGGGCAGGAAGGGTGATGTTGAGGCGGACGGCTTTGTTCTCGATGGTGGAGAGGTCGACGTCCACGAAGCCCCAACAGAGGGCGTCCCGGTAGTCCTCGTTGGCATGGTGCTCTTGGAGGAGTCTCGTCTTGGGCAGGAGCTCGCCGGCCATGAACAGGGTCTCAATATGGCCGGTAATGGCTTCCTGCGCGTTGGTCAGCGCCTCGTCCAGCGTGTCACCACCTGAGAAGCAACCGGGGAGGTCGGGTATGGTTACTCCGTAGCTGCTTCCCTCATCTTTATGAACTACTGCGGGAAATCTCATCAGCGTGACCTCCAATCCCAGCCGGCTTGCCGGAAGATGCTCCGAAGCGTGCCTGCCGGTATGTCTCTTCCGTGGATGCTGCACAGTAACCACTCCGGGTCTTTCAGGGTGTATGAAGTGGTGATGGCTCCCAGTGACGTTCCGGCGTGTCCAACCACTCCGACGCAGCCTCCGCAGTACAACGTCCTGCTATTCATATGTATACTATACACACTGTTAAGGAGAGGTCAAGGGGCCGGCGTCACACGGTCATTTTCTTGGCCTCACGTGAATCAGCGGCGACCGAGGCCACCATTACCCCAATGAAGGCCCAGTCGATGAGTTCCTTGACACTCACAGCGGTCTCTCCTCCAGGACAACGGGCGTCGCGCGAGGCCGACGGAGTTTGTACATCCTCATAGGCATCAGAGTTCCTTGACAGGCATTCATACATCGTCGGTACAATATACCGATGGAGTATGAATGGGACGGGGCGAAGAACGAGGCCAATATTGCAAAGCATGGGGTCAGCTTTGAGGCGATGGTGGACTTCCAATGGGACACGGCGGCAATCAAGCCAAGCGATCGGCAAGGTGAGGCTCGATGGGCCGCCATCGGATATATCGGCAACCGCCTTCACCATGTCGTCTATACCGACCGAGGTAGCGGGCGACGCATCATCAGCCTGTACAAGGCCAACCCAAGGGACAGGAGGCGATATGAGCAGTCACACCGAGACAGATCTTGATCGGCTACCGTTTACCGAGTACGCGAGGATAGTGGCAGAGAGGGGAGCCAAAGAGCATGGGGGGACGCTGACCTTTGATGAGCTCGCGGCCAGTGATCTTACCTTTGCCCAGATAGAGGCGCTGTACGGTGAGGAAACGGCCATCAACGCCGGCATCGCCAGGGACCAGGACGCCTCGGAATGGGCGGCCGAGGACTGGGCCCGCGCACGCCCCGCTGCCGAGGTAGTACCGCACATCGTGGAGCGATATCACCGCACACGCGGCAAGCAGAAGGCGCCGACGAAGGAGAAGGTTACGGTGCGGCTCGACGCGGACATAGTGGCCCACTTCCGCGAGGGCGGCAAGGGTTGGCAGACGAGACTCAACAACACACTTCGCAAGGCCGTCCTCGGCGGCTGATCACGTGCCCGTCGTCTGCTGCGTTCCGCTCCATCAGATGCTCTTGGCCAGAGCCCCGTCGGGCCTGAGAACTGAGTGATGTTCGAGGTCTGTTGGGGCTACTCGATATTATCAAAGAGCACGCTACGACTGAATGCGTCAATAACGCCTGAAACAAATGTAGCTGTGGGTCGATTCACGGCCCAGAATACCGGACACTCTGCCTTAGTTTCGCCAGTCTGACCGGAATCTTCAGCTTCGACTGGGAGAGTCATGTGACCGACGAAATACACAACCAGATATCCGCTTAGCTCTGGACGTGTTGGCAGAAGGTTAGCTTGAATCTGATTCCCTCGGGCCCTTCCGAAATCTGGTATAGGTCTCGTGAAGTAATGCACCCCGTAAGATTCTCGCCAAGTCTGCTCTACATTTCGCGTTTTCACGTTGTCTGGATGAATTAGCCCACTCAAGGCTTCATATATCTCTATGAAACCGCGGAGTGATTCGGGAGTAGCATTGTCGACTGCCATCCTTGGGCGATCAGCGTAGTCAGCCTGCGCCAAACGCGACCCGGGCTGAATATTCGCGTCGAGAATGTCCAGAACTGTACGTGCGAGTGTCATGAGACGTCTCTTTGCCCTTCAGTCATGCAGTTGGTACTACAGACTCATTGTCGTGTCTGCTACGTTGGGAATTATACCACTTCGGGCAGTACCATCGCATCCCCGCTGACCGAGTGTTCTGGATTTCGACCTTCGCCGGAACGACATTGTGTAGGGACAATGTCATGCTGTTTAGGGCGTAGTCGGAACGAGTTAGTATTGGTTGCTTGTATGCTCTGCCTCCGCACACATATCTAAACCATCAAGTGTGAAATCTAGATGTGACATCATTAATCCCTGTCTGTAAGGACTTGGGTCTGGCCTTTTGACCGCATTAATACCTGGAAGATGAGGGTAACGCCTTTTGGCTGTTCCATTGAGGGTGTAAGTTTGGCTGAGGGTGTAAGTTTCGCGAACAACAATTAGAAGTTCTAATGTCACTGCTTTATCCTCACACCGGAGTATGCCCTCAGGATAGATGAACGGCCAATTCATCCCGTATTGATAAGCTGTTACTACCTTCCCCGGTACTCTCGGCGTCGGTGTAGCCAGCGTCGGTGTAGCCTTAGACACTGACTCTCCTGTACAGGCGAAAACTGAAGAAGCCAAGAGCAACGAGATAATTACTTTACACATTTCCGTTCATAACTCTATCTTACGCAGTCGCGCCGTCTATGCCCGTGAGCACACGGGGTTGTCGCCCATTCCAGACAGCCTTGCGGCACAGTTAGGCTACATAGGGTGGTTCCCATTCAACGCAAGGCGGCCGACGCTCCCCGCCTAGATAACTACCGGGTCGTCGGAGCGGAAGTGGAAGACCTTGAGGACGGGGGCGACGACTTTCCAGTGGGTCATCGTGCCGATGGGGACGAAAAAGAGGTCTCCGGCGCGGTAGGTTGCGCTGTTGCCGTCCTGGTCGGTAATGACTGCCTCGCCCTCGATGAAGTAGATCGTCTCGTCCCACGTGTACTCCCAGTTGAAGGAGCCGGGCTCGCACGACCACACGCCGTTGGCGAGTCGCTTGTCGTCGGACTGCCAGAGAAGTTTGCCTTTGGCGACGGGGTTGCCGTCGACGATTGCATCGTCGGGGAGAGTCCAGTCGTCCAACTCAACATCGGCTGCGGTGGCCTTCGGGATGCGGGCAGTGGTCAGGGTCATGGGGAGGGCCTCCTGGTGGGGTGTGGGTATGATATAGGGTGGGGAAGAAAGTAGAAAGTGGGGAGTAGTACATAGAGGGAGCTACGGGGGTTGGGGTTTTGCTATGCTGTATGGGTGGTGTTTGTGGCATCGAGTATTGGGCAGTGAGGATCTGATTTCCTATGTTGGACAAGGTTGTACTGGACAAGCTGGCTTCGGTGGAGCGGCGCTCCGAGGAGTTGGAGCGGCAGATGGCGGATCCGGAGATCGCGGGGGAGTACTCGCGGCTCCAGGAGGTCATCAGGGAGCACAGCTCGCTGAGGCACATCGTGGCGCTGTTCCGGGAGTACAGGGGGACGCTCGACGAACTTGAGGATGCCCATACCCTGATTCGGGAGGAGAGCGACCGGCAGATTGCCGCTCTGGCGCGCGAAGAGATCGAGCAACTCGAAGGCAGGCAGGGCGAGATCGAGCACGATCTTCGCGTGGCGCTGATCCCGAAGGACCCGAATGACGAGAAGGGCGTTATCGTGGAGGTGCGCGCGGGCACGGGCGGCGAGGAGGCGGGCCTCTTCGCGGCGGAGATGTACAGGATGTACACGCGGTACGCGCAGCGCCATAGCTGGGGCGTGGAGGTCATCAGCAGCACGGAGACGGGGCTGGGGAGCATCCGGGAGATCGTCTTCCAGATCGACGGCGACGGCGCGTACAGTCAACTCAAGCACGAGAGCGGCACTCACCGCGTGCAGCGCGTGCCGGTGACGGAGTCGAGCGGACGCATCCATACGTCGGCGGCGACGGTCGCGGTGCTGCCGGAGGCGGAAGAGATCGATGTCCAAATCGACCCGGACGACCTGGAGATCGATGTCTTCCTGGCCGGTGGGCACGGCGGGCAGAGCGTGCAGAAGAATGCGACGGCGATCCGCATCACCCACAAGCCCTCGGGCATGGTAGTGCAATGCCAGGACGAGCGTTCGCAGCTTAAGAACAAGGAGAAGGCGCTGTCCGTGCTCCGCTCGCGGCTGCTGGCGCAGGAGGTCGAGCGGCAGCAGGCGGAGATCTCGCAGGACCGGCGGTCGCAGGTCGGCACGGGCGACCGTTCGGGCCGCGTGCGGACGTACAATTTCCCGCAGGACCGCGTCACCGACCACCGCGTCGGGTACACGCGGCACAACCTCGAAGCGGTGCTGGACGGGGAGATCGACGACATTCTCCACCGCCTGGTCGAGGCCGAGCAGGCACGGAACCTGGAGGGTTTCGGCGCATGAGGCTGCGGGAGGCGTGGGCGCGCTCCCGCAGGCGACTGGAACGCGCCGCCATCCCCGACGCGGGCATCGAAGCGCAGGTGCTTCTCCGCAACGCGCTGGGGATCGACCGGGCGACGTTTCATGCCTCCCCTGACCGAGAACTGAGCGAAAAGGACGCGCAAGCGTTCGACCGCACGGTTGCGCGGCGAATCGAGGGAGAGCCGCTCTCTTATATCACGGGGCATCGTGAGTTCTACGGCCTCGATTTCGTCGTGACGCCGGACGTGCTGGTGCCGCGTCACGAGACGGAGTTGCTCGTCGAGGCGGCGTTGGGGTACGCGCGGAGTCGTGGAGGGAGTGAAAGCGCCCTGACGATAGCGGACATCGGCGCCGGAAGCGGGTGTATAGCGGTCGTGCTGGCCGCTCACCTGCCAAACGCGACGGTGTACGCTACGGACGTGAGCCGAGGGGCGTTGCGTGTCGCGGGTGAGAACGTTCGGAGGCACGGACTGGACGGGCGGATCCACCTGCGGCACGGCGACCTGTTCGAGGCGCTTGACGGCCCGGTTGATGTGGTGGCGTCCAATCCGCCGTATCTGAGCGACGACGAGGCGGACTATCTTCCGCCGGACGTTCAGCGGGAGCCGAGTGTTGCACTCGTCGCGGGAACTGACGGGATGGACGTGCTAAGCAGGCTGATCGTGGGAGCGCGTGAGTATGTGAAGCCCGGAGGTCTGCTGGCGTTGGAGATCGATCCGCGGCGACTTGAGGCGGTGGAGAGACTCGTGCGGAGGACTTATGCGGGCGGGCAGGTTGCGGTTATCAAGGACCACGCGGGGTTGGACAGGGTGGTGACGGTCAGGGTCGGATAAACGACAATGAGAAGATTCACCGCAGAGGGCGCTGAGGGAGTTTTGGATTCCCGCGTTCGCGGGAATGACAAGGAGGTCTGACATTGGAGACAATTGCTGATGACATCATGGCGCTGATAGGCCGCGCCCCTTGGCGCGAAGCGGTCACGTACAGGGATACGTGGCCACACGAGTACGTCGTAATCAAGAAGGACGGCCAGGAGGAATTGTTGGCCGCGTTCTGTGAGCGAATCGCGCGAGGAGAGGGCGTGGAGTGTGAGTTTTTCGGCCAGAGACGGAACTATCTCTTTTTGGGCCAGCACAAGTACTGGATCATGACTGAGTGTTCCGATATGAATTTGGAGGTAGAGGACGACGTGCTAAACCGAGCCCTGTTGTACCGAGACCGCCGCGACTTCGTAATTCAACCCGGGGACACCGGGAAGTGAGGAGAAAATCGCCATGACCACGCCCGAAGACGAGATCGAGCAAGTGGACGTACGCACCAAGTGGGAGCACGAGGCGCACAATTTCACCCCCTGGCTCGCCAACAACCTCCACCTGCTGGGAGATGCGCTGGAAATGAAGCTGGAACTGGACCGGACGGAAGTTCCGGTGGGCCCGTTCTCTCTGGATATTCTGGCGAGAGAGGCCGACAAGGACGTATTAGCAGCCATTGAGAACCAGTTGGAAGAGACCGATCTCCACCATCTCGGCCAACTGCTCATCTACGCGACGGGATGCGACGCGCAGGTCGCAATTTGGGTGGCGCCGGAGTTCGGCTACGAACATGCGCAGGCCCTACACCGGCTCAACGAGTGGACGAAGGAGAACATCAGGTTCTTCGGGGTCAAGGTTGAGGTCTTTGAGAAGGCCGGTGGTGAACACCTCGAAGCAAGATTCCGTAAGGTGGTCTATCCCGGCGGCTGGGACAAGGATGCGACGCTCCAGTCAGGAGAGATGCCCGCGACCAAGCGGCAGTACTACGAGTTCTTCCAACCACTGGTTACGAAGCTGCTTGGAGAGGGCTTTGCCGATAAGGCGATCCAGTACTTTGGCCACACCGGTCGACTCTTTCCCTCTCGGTTCGACGAAGAGACAGGCTACGCGGTCAGCTTCTGGGGGAATTACGCATGGGTATCTCTCCATGTTCGAACGTGGGACAGCGTTGAGCTTAACAATCGGATATTCGACAAGTTGGCGGCCGAACGGGAAGATGTCGAATCGAGCATCGATGTCGGCGCTGACTCGGACTGGCACTGGGACAGGCACGACACGCTCACCTTCTCTTCCATAAGTGTCTGGAGAGATGGGTCGATAGACGATCCTCCCGAGAAGCTGGAGGAGATCAGGGCATGGATGCTTGATCTCCTTCCCAAGCTCAAGGAAGCCTTCGACCCGCGTCTGGAGCGGGTCTTGAAGGAGCTGCAACCCGAAGGATGATCGAGGTGTCCTAAAAGACTCCGCTCACCCCCGTATCGGGTACGGGGCAGGCTCTGAGCCTGTCGAAGGGTCGTTCATGGATCGACAAGCCTGTCCTGAGCCTGTCGAAGGGCTCACCACGAACGGTTTACGCAGACTTTGCAAACACCCTCTGAGAAATGCTTTCTCCCTTCGGCTCTGCGCCCTCCGCGTTCTCTGCGGTGAACCGAATCACACCCGGAACGCCTCCGGCGTGGGCTTGCCGGTCAACACGATGAAGGTGCATGATAGGTGCATGACACGCATCAACGTAGACATCGACGATCAGGCGTGCGCCGAGGTCATGCGGCGTTACCGGCTCGCCACCAAGCGCGAGGCGATCAACCTCGCCCTGCGGATGCTGGCTGCCGAGACCGCCTCAGTCGATGAAGCCCGCTCCCTTCGAGGTATCGGATGGGAGGGCGACCTCGACGCTATGCGCTCCAACCGTGCGTAAGATCATCGACTGCCTCATCGCCTCCACCGCCATACGCGCCGGGGTGCCCGTCCTTCACAGCGACTCCGACTTCAATGTGCTTGCCCGCCACACGGAACTGCAAATCTATGGGAACTGAGCGTTGAGGCTTCCCACTAATCAGGTTCTACCTCAAGGACGCGAGCCTGTATTCGTTTTGGGTGGTATGACTACGAGGCAGTATTTTGCGTTTCACACATAGAGTGTGAGGGTCAGATCAAGTTATATTGCTTCGTTGACATCCAGAAACCTAAAGCATTAGACGACCGGATAGAAGGACGGTCTATCCAACGGTACACAAGGGGGACGACATAGATAGGAAAGGGGTTGACTACTTCTAGCAGGAGAGTTACACTCCTGCCATTTACTGAAAGGACGAGTAAATGGTCAATCAGAGTACCGAACCCACTCATATCCTAAGTTTCGGAGCGGGGGTCAACACGGTTGCACTGATGGTGATGCTGATCCGCGACAGAGCACCGTTGGATGGCGTGGTCTTTGCCGATACCGGAGGTGAGACTCCCGACACCTACGAATCCGTTGAAGTTGCACGGACATACCTTGATGAGCACCATATACCATTTACCGTAGTGCAAGCTCGTCGCAGCAAGGCCGACCTTTATGGGACAGCACTACGCCGGCGAGTGATTCCATCAGTGCAATGGCGATGGTGCACAAGAGACTTCAAGGTGAATCCGATCCACCGATACTACAGAGAACTTGGTGGCCATGTGAACCAGTATATCGGCATCGCATTCGATGAAGTTCACCGGATGCGGGACAGCCGAGAACAATTCATCACGAATCTGTATCCCCTAATAGACAACCGCCTTACTCGGCAAGACTGTATTGATCTGATCTCCGAGGCCGGATTGCCTGTGCCCGAAAAGAGCGGATGCTACTTCTGTCCGTTCAACTCAACAGAACGCTGGCGCTGGATACTTGAAAATCACCCTAAACTCTTCACTAAGGCAATCATGTTGGAAGAGAACTCCAAGCATTTCCCACACCAACGACTCACGGATCAGGTATTTCGTGAGCGGGACCGCGTGACCTTGCGGGAATATCGTAGCCGCTTAGTACATGGGACGGACAGAGAACAGATTCCAGAAGGGATGGCTTGCGGTGGAGAGTGCATGACCTAGTCTGCTGTGCTTATGTTCCTCCTAATTCTCCGATAAAATTACGTATATCTAGAAGTTCTCTCACAATACGCACGAGTACTGGGCACTCCTTCTGCAACAGATCATAGGCATCATGGACATCTGCGAATCCACCTTGCAAGACATCTGTCATAGCGTCGTCATAATTGGTAATGGCCTCTGGAAGGTCCCTGTGGTTGATTACGCGTAATCGTTCTATGGTGGCGTGGACGCGATGGCCGATCTCACCATCCAGCAGCCCTTCCTGAAGCTCCGCTTCAACGAGAACAGCCTTTAGTTCCATCTCAACCCATTCACGCAGTTCCATGCGCGTTGTTCGGGCCGCCTGAGACAAACCCTTAACCAAAGCATCATCACGCTCTGCCGCCTTATCAAAGAAGTCGGACATTATGATTTTCTGCCAGCCAGCTTTTGACAATCATGGACACCAAGTCGTTCACACGAACCTTTTGCTTCCGTGCACGAGTTTCCAGCGACCGATATGACGCCTCGTCAAGAATTGCGTCAATATGATACTCATGTGATACATCCGGCTTAGCCGCCGCCAACGCTCGTAACGCCTCTTGAACTGAAGATGTCGGAGCACGCACAAGATATTCGACGAGATCCCGTGATTCCATGGCCGTCAGAGAATTCATCTCTAGCGCCGCTTCCTCAACTACCGACGGTCGTGTCCGATTGAGTTGCCAAAGACGTCTGCCCTGCTCCAGTCCGAGTTTCCCCTGTTCGAGGTACGGCTGCACGGAGGAGGGCAGATCGAGCAACGAGATGAACTGTCTCACTATCTCACCGCTAACTCCTACCTTCTTGCCCAAGCGCTTATTCGATCGATAGTCAGGAAGTTCTCTCAGGTACTTGAGCGCGCGCGCAGTCAACATGAGGTCCTTAGTCTTCGCGCCCTTCAGATTTCGAAAGCAAATTGCTAACGCCTCAGTCTCATCTAAAGATAGCTTCACCGCAGATACCTATTGTCTTGAAGCCACTGGATCGTGGCAGTCATTGCAATCTCGTTTGCTTCAGTGGACTGATCTTTGGCGGCCTCATCAATCGCACGAGCGGAGGACTCTGTGAGGATAAAGTGAATTTCCTTTCGTTGCTTCTTTTCTTCTGCACGTCGAAGAATAGTCTCGGCCGAGCGTCCAGGAAGCTCCGCAACTGACTCGAGCACGCGATCTCGCTCCTCCTTCACAGGTTTGTCTGCTATACGGCGGGCGATATCAACTGCAGTTTTTTCGTCGTCTACGTGCTGGGCGATGCGGATGGCTTGTTGTACCGTAAGACCCCTCGGCTGAACGAAATCTTTAACGGCATCGGGAACCGCTGCGTACCCCAACCACTTTCGAACAGTTTGGGGAGTAACCCCAAGCGCTTGGGCGACCGCGCTGACAGATCCGAGTTCCCCACGCAAGTACAAACACGCCTCGGCCTTGTCTTGGGCCGACAAGTCCCGGCGCTGGATGTTCTCGCTAAAAGAGAAGAGAGTCGCCTGAACCCGTTCCAGTGGTTGGGACAACACTAGGGCCGGCATCTGATCCCATCCGAGCTGTTTGGCGGCTAGATAGCGCCTCTGGCCAACTAAGATGGAGAAGCGCTCCCCCTTCGGTGAGACAACAACGGGTTGCTGGAGCCCGAATTGATCCATACTATTAGCCAGTTCGTCCAAATCGGCAGTGATCTCTCTCCGCCGGACATTGAGCTCTGATATATCGAGGTCCTCAAGTGGAAGGAACCTGATCTGGCTATCGAGGAAGTCCGCAAGTCTACCCGACACAAATCCTCCGTTCTAGTTAAGGTTCAAGGCCTACTGAAACGAGTTCAGCATATTCTTTTTTCGGTAGCGTTTGGTCGCTCTGATTTCTTCCTGACGTGGAATCTTCGCAGTATCTTCGTCAGTCGACCGTAGCGACCCATCAGCCTCTCTCAGATTTACGCGCGACACACATTAAGTATTGTCAACATGTCCACACTCCGAGTCAAGTAACCACTCTACTACTTCGTGGAGGCACATCTGACGGACGGGCGAATTACACGTATTTGCTTTGGGCGCCGTCGACGACGATGCAGGCGCCGGTGATGAGGTCGGCGCGTTCGGAGGCGAGGAAGGCGGTGAGGTCGCCGACGGGTTCGGGCCAGCCGAACTTGCCGAGGGGCAGGTTGCGGTCGATGAAGTCGCCCACCACGTCGGGAGGGTTGTCGTTCTGGAATTTCTCCCAAGAGCCGCCCTCGTGGAGGATGGAGCCGGGAGCGATGCTGTTGACGAGGACGCCGTCGGTGACGAGGGTGCGGGCGGCGTGCTTGGTGGCGGCGATGAGGGCGGCCTTGGCGGTCATGTAGCCCAAGTTTCCGCCGAACTCCCTGCCGTAGATGGACGCGATGTTGATGATGCGGCCCCACTTCTGCTCGCGCATGTGGGGAATGACGAGCCGCATGAGGGCGTAGCCGCCGAAGACGTTGAGGTCGAGGACGCCTCTCAGATCGTCCACGGTGAGTTCGGGGGCGTCGGTGCGGACGTGGCTGCCGCCAACGTTGTTGACGAGGATGTCGATGGGGCCCAACCGGTCGACGACCTCACTGTGCAGGGGATCAGCCTGCTTGGTGTCGGATACGTCGGCGACGATGCCGACGGCCTCGACTCCGAGTGCCCGGAGCTCGTCAGCGGTGGCGTCGAGGGTGTCGCGCGAGCGCCCGCAGATGGCGACGTTCACGCCTTCGCGCGCCAGTGACAGCGCGCAGTGCTTGCCGAGTCCTCTACTTCCGCCTGTGACGAGTGCGGTCCTGCCCGCGATGCCAAGATCCATGGATTGTGCTCCTGTAAGGGGGTATGGGAGTCGGGGGTACAGTATAGCAGGGTGAGGTTATGGGGATTCACCGCAGAGGACACAGAGTGGGGTTTTGGATTCCCGCTTTCGTGGGAATGACGGATAGGTTCTGTCTCATTATCTTTCAGGGGCACATTGCGTGTGGGAAATCGCCCTTCGACATGCTCAGGGCGAACGTGGTTTTCTCCCGGCCAATGTCGCAATCGGGGTTGATTTTGTGGATAATGGGGCATCCGAAATGAACCGTTGAGGGGAGGTCCTACCATGGTCATGGGGAAGGCGGCGTTGTTTGTCGAGCCGTACCACTTCGAGATAACGGAACTGCCGGCGGTGCCTGTCGAGGCGGGGGGCATTCGGGTGAAGATTCGGTCGGGGGGCATCTGTGGCTCCGACCTGCACTTCTGGCGCGGCGAGATCAAGCCGATCGTGGCGGGCGCGCCGGGGCCGGTGATTCTGGGGCACGAGATGGCGGGCGTGGTCGATGCGATGGCGTCGGACATCTCGACCGACTCGATGGGGCGACCCCTGAAGGAGGGAGACCGGGTCGTCTTCTGCTACTTCTTCCCCTGTCATCGTTGCTACAACTGTCTGCGGGGGGAGCTGAACCACTGTCCTGACCGTTTCCGGTTCCGCGCGTCGGTGGAGGAGTACCCTTACTGCAACGGGGGGTTCTCGGACTACTACTATCTCTTTCCGGGGCACTACGTGTTCAAGGTGCCGGACGATCTGTCGGACGAGGCGGTCGCGGGGGTGAACTGCGCCGTCTCGCAAGTGATCGAGGGGTGGAGGCTCGCCAACCTGCAGATGGGCGACAGCGTCGTCGTTCAGGGCGCCGGCGGCCTCGGCATCAGCGCGGCGGCATCGGCAAAGGACCGCGGGGCTTCGCAGGTCATCGTCATCGACGGGCAGGCGGGGCGTCTGGAGCTTGCGCGTCAGAGCGGCGCGGACGAGACCATCGACCTGAACGAGTACGACACGGCGGAGGCGCGGATCGAGCGCGTGAAGGACCTCACCGAAGGACGGGGCGCGGACATCGTGATGGAGGTCGTCGGCTACCCGCAGGTGATCAACGAGGGCATCGACATGGTGCGTCGAGGCGGGGCATACGTCGAGATCGGCAACATCTGGCCCAACAGCATGGTGACGCTGGACATGGCGAAGGTGCTGTGGGGGCAGGTCAGGATCATTCCCGTGACGCACTACCACCCGTCGACGCTGCCTGTGGCGCTGGACTTCCTCGCGCGGACAAAGGACCGGTTCCCGCTGACGAACGTGATGTCGCACAGCTTCCCGCTGGAGGATATCGGGAAGGCGTTCGAGCAGTGCGAGTGGCTGGGCAAGGAAGAGGGCACGGCGATCACGAGGGCGTTCATTACGCCGTAGTGAGGGGATTCCTTGAGAGACCCCAGACGTAACCCCGTTCCGGCGAGGTATCGCTACCCGCGCAGGGCTGATTCCGGAGCAACCGGGAATCGCCGCCGATGGATTATCGTAGGCGCGGGCGTGGCGGCGCTCGTCATCGTCGTCGCGGCTAGCGCTTTCCTTATGCTTCGAGAAAGCTCTCCGCCGATAGACCCTGCCGAGCGGGCGGCGGTGGTGTCGTTCACTGAGGACGTACTGGACATCGAGGGAATGCGAGAGGGCGTGCTGGTTGAGTTCGGGCAGGTAGGAATCGACATTAGGACGACGGACTTCTCCGTCGTATTTCGCACGCTTGAGAGCGTTATAGCAAAGCAGGAACAGCTTGCAGGGGAGATGCGTTCGATCGACTCTCCGAGCAATGTAACGGCATTGGCCCATACCCTGTTCATAGACTCCTACGAGCGGGAACTCGAAGGGTATGAGTTGCTGAACGAAGCGGCAGGGCAGGCTCAAGCGATATTCCCCGACAGCACGGCGCGACGTCTTCGACGCCTTGACGGTTACGGGAACGCGACTGCCAAGATTCGAGCGGCGAACCGGTCACGTGAGCGGGCATACGAGGAGTTGCAAGAGCTTTTGGGCAGGGTGGGAATGACGCTGGAAGAGGTGCGAGTGGGAACCGAGTGAGCGGAGGCAGGGATGAATCCGCGAGCATATCCGCGAGGGCCGAGGTATCGCGTGAGCGCGCGGCCTCGACCGGTGGAGGCGAAGCGCAGCCGGCGGTCGAGGTACGCGATCGCGGGAGTCGGCGGTGGGTTGGCGGTCGTCGTGGTCACGCTCGTATTCGTGCTGGTACCGATCTTCAGGCCCGCTTCGGAGCCTCAAGAGGTAAGCGGGTCTGCCATGGACGCCGCCCGGCCTCGCGACTTTGCGCCCACGCCGATCGTCGTGCCGACGCCGACACCCCACCCTACCCCTGCGGTGACGGCTACTCCGAGACCCATTCCCACCGCCGACCCGTCGATGACTACCGCAGAGATCGCGAGCATCATCTACTTTGCGAACAGCATCATGTTCATCGAGAGGCGGCAGCGACTTATCATCAGGGACTATCGTTACTACAATATTGATTTGCTGACACGGTGGATCGGGGAATCGGTCGCGGGCGCGGAGGACCTGCTGGAGCGCCAGCGCAAGTTGCTGGTCGAGTACCGTCAAATCAGTCCGCCGGACATCGTAGACGCGGAGGAGGTGCTTGGTCTCTACGTGGACTCGGCGGAGGAGGGCGTCGAGACGTTCGAGCGGCTGGTCAAAGCGCTCGAACCACTGCACGTTGCAGGGATATCCGTCGTGGGAGGCATCAGGACGGGAATGCTTCCGAACATCGGGGTGAGCGAGGGACTGGCGAGGTCGGCGATGACCCGTATTGAAGCGCGGGAACGGCTGGAGGTCATAGTCAACCGGGCGGGATTGACGCTGGGGGACGTGGAGTGGCTGCGCAGTCCGGACGCGGAGGATCTATGAGGGGGCACCCTCACCCCAGCTCTCTCCCGCGAACGGGAGAGGGGGTTACTACGGAACGGCGGCGAGTTGGGCGGATATTTGCTCGGTGAATTGGCCGATTTGTTGGACGGTTTCGAGGAGGGAGCGTTCCCAGCCGTTGGAGGCTTGGGAGATGTCGACGCGGACCTGGGTGTTGCCGATGTCGACGTGGTCGCCGAGGTGGCGGCGGAGGGCCTGTCTCGCGCCGCCGACGCTGTCGCGGAGGCGGAGGACGACGGTGCCGTTGTCCCTGTTGACGGAGAGGATGTTGGCGTGGGCGGCGGCGAGCTTGAGCTTGGTGACGTAGAGGAGGTTTTGCACCTGCCAGGGGAGGGTGCCGAAGCGGTCTACAAGCTCGTCGCCCATTGCGTCGACGTCAGCGGGAGTGGCGGAGCTCACGAGGCGGCGGTAGACGTCGAGGCGCGTGGGCAGGTCGGAGACGTAGTCGGTGGGGATGTTGGCGGGGATGCCGACATCGACCTGGGTGCTGGGTGTTGGGTTCTGGGTGCTGGAGGAAAGGTGCTCGGTGTTAGGTTCCGGGTGCTGGGTACCGGCGGCGCGTTGGGCGCGGAGGGACTCTACGGCGTCGGAGAGGAGGCGGGTGTAGAGGTCGAAGCCGACGGCGTAGATGTGGCCGCTCTGGTTCGCGCCGAGGATGTTGCCCGCGCCGCGGATTTCGAGGTCCTTCATGGCGATCTGGAAGCCCGCGCCAAGCTCCGTCGCGGCGAGCATGGTCTTGAGGCGCTTCTCCGCCGTCTCGGTGAGGCTGCGGTGCTGGGGTATGAGCAGGTAGGCGTAGGCGCGCCGGGCGCTGCGTCCGACGCGGCCTCGAAGCTGGTAGAGCTGGGCGAGTCCGAAGGTGTCGGCGCGGTTGACGATGAGGGTGTTGACGTTCGGGATGTCGAGGCCGGACTCGATGATGGTGGTGCACACGAGCACGTCCACGCCGCCCTCCGCGAAGTCGACCATGGCCTGTTCGAGGCGGTTCTCGCCCATCTGGCCGTGCGCGACGCCGACCTTGGCTTCGGGTACGAGCCGGCGGATGTACCCGGCGATGTAGTCGATGTTGTAGACGCGGTTGTGGAGGAAGTAGACCTGGCCGCGCCGGTCGATCTCGCGGCGGATGGCCTCACGGATAAGCTCGTCGCTGAACTCGGAGACGTAGGTCTTTATTGGCAGGCGCTCTTCGGGGGCGGTCTGGATGGCGCTCATGTCGCGGATGCCGGAGAGGGAGAGGTGGAGCGTGCGCGGGATGGGCGTCGCGGTCATGGTGAGGACATCGACCTCGGCGCGCATCTGCTTGAGGCGCTCCTTGTGGGCGACGCCGAAGCGCTGCTCCTCGTCCACGACGATGAGTCCGAGATTCTTGAACGAAACGTCTTTCTGAACGAGACGGTGAGTCCCGATGACGATATCGACCTTGCCCTCGGCGAGACCGTTGACGATGTCGCGCTGCTCGCGGTCGGTGCGGAACCTGCTGAGGACCTCGACGCGGACGGGATAGGGCTTGAGGCGCTCGGAGAAGGTGGTGAAGTGCTGCTGGGCGAGGACGGTGGTGGGCACGAGGATGGCGACCTGGATATCCGTCGGTGACGGCCTTGAAGGCGGCGCGGAGGGCGACTTCCGTCTTGCCGTAGCCGACGTCGCCGCAGATGAGGCGGTCCATGGGCTTGCCGCTCTCCATGTCGCGCTTCATGTCGAGGATGGCCTCGGCCTGGTCGGGGGTCTCCTCGTAGGGGAAGGCGTCTTCCAGCTGCACCTGCCAGGGCGTGTCGAGGGCGAAGGCGTGGCCTTCCGACAGCTCGCGGGAGGCGTAGAGGGAGAGCAGCTCGGCGGCCATCTCGCGGGTGGAGCGCTCGACGCGGGCCTTGGTGCGCTTCCACTCCTGCGTGCCGAGCCGGGAGAGCGAGGGAGGACGGTCGAGCGGCGCGACGTAGGGGGTCACGCGGTCGAGGTGCTCCATGGGGACGTAGAGCTCGTCGCCCTCGGCGTAGTTGATGATGAGGTACTCGCGGTCGTCCTCCTCGCGGGGGGTGCGGCCCGTGCCGGCGAACCTGCCCACGCCGTGCTCGACGTGTACCACGTAGTCGCCGGGGTTTAGCTCGGACAGGAGCGAGTCTCGCCGGCGGGCGCGGCGGCGGGAGACGGTGCGACGCTTGGCGGTGCCGAATATCTCGGCGTCGCTGAGGACGAGGAGGCTGCGACCGTTCACGCGGAGGGCGAGACCCTCGCTGAGGCCGGAGCCGGGGTTCTGGATGACGGTTATCGTTCCGGGACGGGGCGTCTCCTCAAGGGCATCGAGGAGCGGCCTCCACGCCGCTGCGGTCGAAGAACTCGCCGAGCCGCTTGGGGACGGAGCTTACCGCGACGAGGCGGTCGCCCTCCTCGGCGGCGGACTCGGACTCGATGACGAAGTGCTCAACGTCTCCGCCGTACTCGGGGCCGGAGGCGAAGGGGAGGACGATGGTGTCGCGGTGGACGAGGTCCTCCGCGCCCCAGGGCGTGACGTCGATGCGGCGGGAGAATTCTTCGAGGGCAGGCTCGGTCTCGCGCCAGGGGGCGTGGGAGGATGGGAAGTTGTGCGGAAGCTCGCCGCGCGACTGCTTGGCCTCGCGCAGCTCGTGCGCGCGTTCCTCGGTCTCCCATGCCGCCTCCACGATGTCGGGCGGTCGATAGCGGACGATGATGGCGTCGCCCGGCAGGTAGTCGAGCAGCCCACCGTGGTTGAAGAACCCGGCGTAGAAGTTGGCGTCCTCGACCTCGTCGCCGTCGAGGAGGCGGTGAATCTCCTCGCCGATGCGCTCGCGGGTCTCGGCGTCGCAGTTGCGCACGTCGATGGAGCGCATGAGGTAGTCCACGTGATCGGGATGCGTGAGGCCGGGCAGGGTCTCCTGGGCGGGCAGGATGTCGATGGACTCGACGAGCTCGGTGGATCGCTGGGTGGCGGGATCGAAGAGGCGGATGGAGTCGATCTCGTCGCCCCAGAGGTCGATGCGGGCGGGGAACTCCGCGCCGACGGGGAAGACGTCGAGGATGCCGCCGCGCCGTCCCGCCGTGCCCGGCAGGTCGACGGTCGGCTCGAAGGCGTATCCCATGCGCCGCCACCGGTCGAGCAGCTCTCGCAGGTCGAGGGTCTGGCCGGGGACGAGCCGGTGCAGGCTCTTCTCGAAACTCTCGCGGGAGATAGTTTTTTGTGAGATGGCCGATGCAGAGGCGATTATGATGTTCGAGGCGGGGCGAGTGTCGGCGTCGTGGTCGAGGAGCCGGGCGAGCACGCCGATGCGCTGCTGCTCGGTGTCGGCGTCGGTCACGAGGCGCTCGAAGGGGAGGGTCTCGCTCTCGGGGAAGTGGAGGACGGAGCGTTCGTCGGCGCTCCAGAGGGAGACCTGCTCGTAGAGTCGCCGCGCCTCGTCGGGTCTCGGCACGACGAGGAGGACGGGGACATCGACGTTTCGCGCGAGGGAGGCGAGTGTCATCGGCACGCCGTTGGGCAGCACCTGCAGGCGGACGTGGGCCTTCGTTTGGCCCATCGAGGCACGGAGCCGCTCGAACTGCGGCGCGCTCTCCAGCACGTCGCTCAGGACGCTCAGGGACATTCTTTTGTGTGGCCTCAAACGCAGAATAGGGCGAGTCCGGGGGAAACGGACTCGCCTGGGGAGTATTGTAGCATGGGGCGGGGGCGAGGTTCTGGGTGCTAGGTGCTGGGTTCTGGGGGTAGGGGGCCGACTCACCACAGAGGGCACGGAGGGCGCAGAGGGGGGTTAGGTGAAAGTCCTAATTTTGTTGCATAGCGTTGCATTTTGTTGCATTTCCGCTATGGGCACCGGACTCACCGAACAGAGAGCGCAGAGGACACAGAGGGGGCCCCTACCCCGCTTGGTCTAGGGTGGACTGTTTGCCTTCGGAGCGGCGGACTCGTTGGGCGGGCTGGTACATGGACGGGTGCGGGGGGATGTCGAAGTTGGCGCCGTTGAGGAGGTCGGCGATGGTGCGTATCTGTATCTTGGGGTAGTCGCGCTGCCATGTCTCGGAGCGGTAGAAGCCCGCGCTGACGGCCTCCGTGCGCATTTCGCGGGTGGACTCCTCAAGCGTGATGAAGAGTCCGAGCGCGGCCTTCTCGCGCTCGACGGTGCCCTTCAGGTCGCGGATGAGGGGGGACGAGACCTTGCCGCTCTTGACCTGCACGACGGCCTTGCGCGGGGAGCCACGGGGGCCGTCGAGGAAGTAGACCACGCCGTCGATGTCCCTGTCGGCCCCGCGCCTACGCGCGGCAGATACATCACTGCATTTGGGCGACCACGTTTCTCGTTACGGGGTGACAAATGCCGTCTCCTTCAGAAATACGTGTACGAAACCCTAACCTTTGACTTGAGTTCGTCAATTGACAACGGTGGAGTCTGAGTATGCACCATTTGATGACAGTTTGCGCACAATGGACGAACATTCGACAACGCGACGTTCATATTCAACGGTTCCCCTTGCATGAACGACACTGGCTTGAGGTGGTGAATTTGGATGTATCCCTTTCCGATCGCCCTGTAAGCTCTACGGAACTCAAAATCACAAGCCAAGCACGATAACTTGCCGCACCGCGAATAGAATTCTATAGCCCTGCTTCTCAATTGCTGAGATCGAGTCCTGTATTCTGATGTTCTTGTTTTAAGTTGCCCCTCTCTGACGACCGTGTCATCAAGGACGACGACAGGCTTATCAGATGCGATATTTCTCAAATCGTCCTCTGCATCATCAAGTGGGAAGCTGGTTAGAGCGTCCAACGAGTCCTTGTGACGCTCATAGAACTCCATACCCTTGTCTGTGATAGTGTAGGACGTGTTAACTCCCTCCTCACGCTCTGCCAGCCCGGGACCCGTGAGTGTGTCGTGCGACTTGAGGTTTCTGACCTTCTGAGAAAACCTGTCGTCTCCACGGCCTTTGAGGGGCAACAAATCGTCGCCTGTGGGGTGGAGCAACTCTCTCAGTTCTTTGATCAGCTGGCTCGTGTCTAACCCTTCTGGCGACCTTGCCAGTAGCATCAAAGTTGGAAGGACGAGTTCATTTTCAGAGATCGGTGTCATAGTTCGTGATAAGAACGTGCTTCGATGCCCGCGAGAAGCGACCCTTGATATTGAATCTGTAGTCAAAGTCGTATTCCCGAACCGAGTAGCCATTGGCCATGTACAAATTCTCGATTAGGGGTGTCAGTTTTATCACCAGCATGAATTTACCTGCTAACCTCTCTAAACACTGGGCCAAGCGCCTTTGGTCTAGTTCGTTGAAATCACCATGATACTTCGAGAACGATGAGTCGTACGGCGGGTCAAGGAATACGAAGTCATCCCCATCGAGTTCGAACCCTTCTAGGAAGTCCTCAAAGTCCAGTGTCGATAGACTAAGTAGCCGCATTTTCTCCCTGACAGTTGGCGACTGCAGATATTCAACCTTATTGCGGAGCAAGTCATTGCTGTAACCGTATGCCCTACCGAACGGAACATTGAAATCCCCGCCGGAGTTGACTCGGAACATACCGCCATAGGCGAATTGACGGATGAGAAAAAAGTACGCCGCACGATATGAGGTTGAAGCGTGTGAGGCGTTGTAGTGCTCTCGCGCCCGGTAGTACATTGCCTCACGGTGATCTAACGTTCCCCACTCCCATTCGTCTACATAATCGAAAAGCAGCTCGAAGAACTCTGAATTCTGTTCCTGCACACTAGCGTAGAACAACATGAGGTCGGGGTGCAGGTCGTTGGCATAGGACGGAACAGTGATAGCATCGAAGAACACCGACCCTCCGCCAAAGAATGGCTCAAAATAGCGGCGGTGGGGTGGTATCAGAGGTCTGATCCATGGCAACTCGGAGCGCTTGCCGCCAGGCCACTTGAGCAGAGGATGGCATGACTGCCCGACGGAGAAGGATACTTGACTAGTAGGAAGCATTTTCATTCACTCGTGATATGTCATGGTGGGGTTGTACATCATCGCGGCGCGGTTGCAACTAGGCGGGCACGAGGTCGACCGACTCGTCGGGGACGTGCTGTCGGAGGATGTCGAGGTTGTCGCCGTAGTAGAGGGTGTTAGGCATGGTGGGTTGGTTATGCGCTCACGGGCTGGGGCATCTGGTCCCACGTCCGGCCGTCGAGGATTCGGCCGGTACGCTTCTTGAAGACGCCTCCCCACTGCTTGAAGAAGAAGGGTACTTCACTGCTGAGGCAGTTGTCTCGGATTTCCCTCACCCAGTCGGCGTCCATCGGTCTTGCGCCCGGCCCGGACTCGCCGCCGACGATGACCCAGGATACCCCCTCGATGTCAATATCTCCGACAGGGCCGAGGAGTGGTTCTATGGAGAGGAAACGGGTCGTTATCGGCGCGTCCTGAAGATGCCGGATTCTCGCGGCGGCTTTGTCGTCCTCGACGGACACGCCGCACCAGATATGCCGTGGTGCAAGGCGCGATCCGTATCGGCGGCGCAAGTAGTCTCTCATGATGGGACTGCGCTTCGTGAGTATCTGGAATACGTGCCAGTCTGCTGCCTCCATGGTATCGAATACCTTGTCGATGAACTCCGTTGGGACATCCTTGTGGAAGAGGTCGCTCATGGAGTTCACGAATATCATTCGAGGTCGTTTCCACGAGAGAGGCTGGGACAGCCGCTCAGGACGAAGGGTAAGGTCGAAGCCCGGCTCATACGGATGACCGGGCGTCCCGCGAAAGCGCTCAGCAAAGCGCTCGGCGTAACAGTTGTCGCATCCCCGCGTGATCTTGGTGCAGCCCGTAACGGGGTTCCAGGTAGTTTCCGTCCATTCGATTTTGGAGAGTCCGGCCATGGTCTCACCTTCGGTTGGCGTTCTGATAATTCATTCGCTCAGTATGTCACCAACTACGATAAAGGACATTTGTTCATGTGCGGCAAGGGGTTTGTGTATCTTGATTCTGACATTTCGTACGTCTGCGACATTGCTGGATCGGGTGACGTAAGGGCATGATAGATTATATGTTCGTGTTTGTCAAATGTGGGGGACGGTGAGAATTCACACCGCGATCCCGTCGTCCTCTGCGGTGGGTCGCTTCGCGCCAAGTGTGCGATAATGGAGCGGCGGCAGCGATTAGCCTTGACAGAGCCCGGAGGCGACCCCATGATCAGCGACGTTAAAGCGACGTACACCAACGGCGCTATCGTGCCCTTGAAGCCGCTGGACATCGAGGAAGGCGCGGACCTGTCCATAAGTGTCGAGGTCGAGTCGAGGACAGCGCGTGCCAAGCACGGCCTCAAAGCGTTGAGTGACGACCGCGGGCCGCTGGCAGGGCGCACATGATCCCGATGAACTCATACGGGATATCTACCAAGGCCCGGCTGTCCGGCACAAAGCGGGAGCAAGAGCGCTAGGCCCGAATGCGCTATCTCGTAGATACCGACTGGGTGATTCACGCTCTTCACGGCAGCCCCGCCGTGGTTCAGCGCCTTGAAGAATTGACCGACGACGGCATCGGCATAAGCATCATTTCGACAGTCGAACTCTATCAAGGCGCGTTTTACTCTCTTGAGCCGCGCGCCAACGAAGCGCTCTTGCTAGAGTTCATTAGTGGATACGATGTCATTCCGGTAGATGACGAAATTTGCCGTTTATTCGCCCGCGAGAGAGGCAGGCTGAAAGCGGCGGGGACTCCCGTCAGTGATCTTGACCTGCTAATCGGCTGCACCGCGTTGCGGCACGGTCTCACCCTGCTGAGCAACAACCGCCGACATTTCAAGCGGCTGCAAGGCCTGAGCATCATATCGGTATGACCCCGACGGGTTAGAGCGAGAAAGCTTGCCGGCCCGGCCTTTTATCCTCACCCCAGCCCTCTCCCGTTCGCGGGAGAGGGGGTTATACGAAGGCCTCGTGCGTGTTGGGGTACATGGATTCCCGCTTCGCGAGAATGACGGTGTGGGGGTGCGGGAATGGCGGGGGTGGTGGACTCGTGGATTTGACGGGTGGGAACGGGAGTTCTATTCTTGGGTTGTGGGCGGGCGGCGCTTGGGTGTCGCGGGCCGAATATGGGAACCTGGGAGAGGACACATGCCAACGAACGTCAACGACCCGGACGAGATCATTCGCGCGGTGGAGCGGCAGGGGGAGCAGACTCGATCGCTGCGTGACCGGATGGAGGGGGACTTCCGGCTGTACCGGTTGGAGCCGTTCCAGGAGGTGGACGGGTACGGGCATCCGGTGGAGGGGTTTCGGAGCTACACGTCGAACGCGCCGCAGGTGTACGCGGACAAGGTGATCCAGTGGATCGCGCGGGCGGAGTTCGGCATCCGCATCCCGCAGGCGGGCAGGACGCGGGCGCAGCGGGCGGTGGACGCGCTGAAGGAGAAGTGGACGTGGGGGCTGATGCGAGCGGTCGACCGTCGCATCCGGCAGCGGATGGAGCCGCCGATGCGGGATCTGACGGCGTTCCACAACGTCGTGCGCGGGATGGTGGCCGGGCGGTGGCTGATGATGAACACGGCGTCGGGCGAGACGGTGGTGGACATGACGCCGTGGGACCCCATGCACACGTACTGGTCGGTCGGGGCCGAGGGTCTGGAATGGGCTTGCTACAAGATCCGCAAGACGCGCGGGGAGATCCGGTCGGAGTACGGCGTGGAGGTCGGGGAGGATATTGACACGCTCAGGGTGGGAGCGCAGGACGGCGACGAGGCGGAACTTGAGGTGTACGACTTCTACGACCGCACGTACAACACCGTGGTGGCGGGCAACGGGGTCGTGCTGAAGCGGCCGACGCCGCACGGGGCCGGGCGGACGCCGGTGGTGATCGTTCCGGTCGGGCCGGTGCCGCTGGTGCAGACGGACGCGGCAACGGACTCGGTGTCGGACTACGGCGAGAGCGTGTTCAAGTCGAACCGCGACATCTACGACAAGCACAACCTGATGATGTCGATCTTCCTGGAACTGGCGGCGCGGGCGAGGAGGCCTCCGCTGGGGGTGAAGTCTCGCGACGGGCGAAAGACGCTGGACGAAGACCCGTACCTTGAGGGGACGACGATCGCCATGAGAGAGGGCGACGAGGTGCAGGCGTTCCCGCTGCTGAAGACGACGCAGGACGCGGCCGATCTGACGGGGCGGATATCGGGCGAGGTGCAGCGCGGGTCGATCCCGCACTCGGTCTACGGGGAGTTGCAGTTCCAGCTATCGGGCTTCGCGATCAACACACTGCGTTCGGGCCTCGACTCGGTGCTGCGGCCACGCCTGATCGCGGAGGCGTCGTTCTACTCGCAGGGGTTGGAGCTGCTGACGGAGCAGTACGCATCGGGGCGGTTCTCAGTGCTATCGGGATCGGCGGGCGCGTCCTTCGACGCGGCGATGACTCCCGACGCCATTTCGCGGGGCGGAACGCCGGAGATCAGGCTGGAAGGCAAGCTGCCGGAGGACGACACGGCCAAGTACGCGCAGGCAAGGATGGCGCGCGAGGGCGAGGTGCCGCTGCTGCCAGACCGGTGGATATACGACAACATCCTGAAGATCCGTGACGCGGACAACATCGAGCAGGCGGTGTCGGCACAAGTGGCGCGTCGGGGCACGCCGGAGTCGCTGATGCTCAGCTCGATGATCGCGTCCGCCGACCAGGGGGACGACGACTACGCGCGGCTGTACGAGAGCGAGCTGCGGCTGGCACGGATGCGGAAGCTGTTGGAGCTTCAGGCGCTGCGTGAGGAGGCTGCGGGTGAGGGGAGCGGAGCGCCGGGACGATCGACGCCGGTCTTGTCGGAGTTGACGGAAGGGGAGCGCTTGGAGGCGTTGGGGCTGGTGGGGCCGGGTGGGTGAGCCGGTTTACCCGTTCGCGGAGTCGTCGAGGCTTGCCTGCCGACCCTCGCTGGCGCGGCGGCGCGGCGCTCGGCGGAACGTGGCCTGTGGCGCGAAACGGGGATACAGCGCCTCCCGTCCCGCCAGCAACTCTTCGATGGTGAGAATTTGCAGACGCGGGAATTCGTGGTTGGGGTAGAGATCCGGCACATAGACTCCTGCCGAGGTCGCCTCAGTGAGCATAGGTCCGGTTGGGGGCTTGAGGGTAATGAATAGGCCGATTTGGGCGTTCTCACGCTCCAAGACCCCCTTCAAGTCCCTGATTTGGGATACGCCGACGTTACCGCTCTTGACCTGCACGATGACTCGTTTCGCCTTGCCGTTATCGTCGTCGAAGAAATAGATATAACCGTCTATGCCCGAGTCAGCGCCCTTGCGCTTGTCCTGCGCCGGCCTCGCGTCTACGAGGCCCAACGCCCACCATTCGAACTGATAGCGGTTGTCCAACGCCAGGGACTCGGCGCTTGCGACGTCTTGCGGTTCGCCTATCACGTCGTATGGCCCCAAGTCTTCGCCGAACGTGTCGCGCAGGCGGTGGCGTATCAGCGCCACGGCGAGGTGGGTGACGTCTATGCCGATCCATCGGCGGTTGAGGCGTTCGGCAGCCGCTATCGCGGTGCCACAACCACAGAACGGGTCGAGAATTACGTCGCCCTCGTTCGAGGAAGCGCGGATGATGCGCTCCAAGAGAGCCTCGGGCTTTTGAGTGGGGTAGCCGATGCGCTCTTTAGCTTGAGAATTGACGGGGGAGATGTCGATCCAAGTATCCGTTAGAGGAGTTCCGGGTGAGTCGTCAAGGTAACGCTTGTACCTGGGCATATCGGTACTGGTGAAAACGATTCGCCCTTCAGCCATGAGCCGGTCGATCCCGTCCTGATCCCATGCCCAATGACGCCCCGACGGAGGCTCAAGCACTCTGTCGCCAAACCTTCTGGCCGGCCCCTGTCCCGATCCATGGGCGGATACCAGTTGGTAGCGCCGTCCATCTTCATCAATAAGCCGGTAGTGACTTTCGATATACGCGGAGTCGTGGGGCTGGTGCTGTGGATTCCAAACCACCTTGCCTGTCCTTGAATAGTAGAATATCGTGTCGTGAACCGAGTTATAGCCGCTCGTTCCGCCGTGCGATCGTGAGCGCTGCCAGATGATTTCTCGTCGGAAATTCTCCTTGCCGAAGCTGGCGTCCATCAGCAGCTTGAGGTAATGGCTTGCCGTCGGGTCGCAGTGCAGGTAGATACTGCCCGTCGGCTTGAGAACGCGGTGGAGCTCGATCATCCTCTGCGCCATCATCACGAGATAGGCCATCATGTCGTTTCGGCCTAAGAATTCCCGCATGGCTTGAAGCAGGCGGCTGAGTTTTTCCGGCCCGGATTGGACGACTTCCCGGAAGGCGGTCTCGGACTCCCAACCCCAGTGCCAAGTGTCTTCGAAGGCGGTTATCTGAGCCGCTGATCGCTCACCCGACTGCTCTTTGAACAGGACGTTGTACGAGGCGTTCGAGTTGAACGGCGGGTCGAGGTAGATGAGGTCCACCGACTCGTCGGCAAGATAGTCCCGCAGTACCGGGAGATTGTCACCGTAGTAGAGGGCGTTTGGCATGGCTGGGCGTATTATAGACGATACGCTCGGGGGCAGGGGCGATTCGCGAATCGCCCCTACGACGGCCTCCTGCCGACGGCGAGAGGGGCGTCGATGGCGGGGCCGCCGTCGCCGGAGAAGCCGTATGATCCGTTTCCGGCGATGGTGGTGATGATGCCGGTCGAGGCGTCGATTCTACGGACGCGGCGGTTGCCGGTATCGACGATGTACAGGTTTTCCTCGCGGTCGAGGGCGATGCTGTAGGGCATGGAGAGGTTCGCCAAATGGGCAGGGCCGCCGTCGCCGGAGAACTCCGTGCTGCCTGTGCCCGCCACGGTCGTGATCGTGCCGTCGGGGGAGACTTTGCGGATGCGGTTGTTCGCGCCGTCGGCAATGTAGAGGCTGCCTTCGGCGTCCAGCGCGACGTCGCGGGGGAGGGATATCGCGGCATGGGTGGCCGGGCCGCCGTCGCCACCGAAGCCCTGCTCTCCTGTACCGGCGACGGTGGTGATGACACCCGTCGCGGCGTCGACCCTGCGGATGCGGGAGTTGCGGTGGTCGGCTATGTAGAGGTCTCCTTTGGCGCCGACGGTTACGGCGATGGGTGAGGCCAGCATGGCCTCGGTGGCGGGACCGCCGTCACCGGAGTTGCCGTGTTCGCCGCTGCCTGCGACAGTGGTGATGATTCCGGTGGACGCGTCGACCTTGCGGATGCGGTCGTTCTTCAGGTCGGCGATGTAGACGTTCCCTTCTCGGTCGAGCGCGGTTCCGTGGGGCGAAGCGATCTGGGCGTGGACGGCTAGGCCACCGTCGCCGGAGTACCCCTCGACGCCGCAACCGGCTACGGTGTCGATGGTGCCGGTTGCGGTGTTTATCCTGCGGATGCGGGCGTGATGGGCGTCGGCGACGAAGAGGCTGCCGGCGTGGTCGCCGGTGACTCGCATGGGGTGCGAGGAGAACGTCGCGTCGGTCGCCGGGCCGCCGTCGCCGAGATCACCCGCTCCTCCGCCAGCGACGGTGGTGATGACGCCGGTGGTGGGGTCGACCCTGCGGATGCGGCTGTTGCCCACGTCGGAGAAGTATATGGCGTCGTGAACGAACACGGGGCGAGTATATCACTTGGGAGTGGAGTGAGCCGGGGCAAGAACGTATGTTTGACACATGTCCAGACGTGGGGTAGACTCGGTTTGTGAAGGGTCGTCGTTCCGGGGGGACGAGGGCCGAAGATTTTTCTCAAGAGACGCCGAGCAGAGCGTCCCGGAGATTGTTCCGGGGCGCTCTGTTTGTTTTTCCGGCATCAAGGACGGAGAGGCGTGGCGGAGATTCAGTGAAAGGAGAGACGAGATGGTAATGGGAACGGATATGGAGGAAGACCTGTCTACGGAGGCAGGCGACGGGTCGTTCGAAGGCGGGGACGAGTCGGAGGGCGCGGTCGACGAGTTCGATCTGGCCGAGCTCCGAAGGGAGTTTGCGGAACAAACCGAGGCAGGTGAAGAAAGGCGGGAGAGCGACTCCGACGGCGATGAGGGGAGTTCCGAGGGGACTGAGGAAGAGTCGGAGAGTCCTGCGTCGGAGAGCGAGCCGTTCGGCTCGGACGGGGAGCGGTACCAGGCGGTGGTGCGCGCGGCGCGGGAGCACGGGCTGGGAATCGACGACCTCGAGGAGCTGGAACGTGCGGAGAGCCGTGAGGAGGTCGAGCGGCGGGCGCGGGGCATGGCGGAGAGGCGGACGCTGCACCGGAGGGTGGAGGCGCTGGAACGGCAGTTCGCTCCCGTGCAGCAGTTCGACAGCAACCGTCCGAACGCCCCGTCGTCCGGCTCCGACGAGGCCTGGATCGACCGGTACATGGCGGGAGACCGGAGCGCGCGGGCGGTGGCCGCGGCGCGACGGGCATTCGATTAGCGGAACAACACACATAGGCAGAAAGGAGAAGAAGAAATGCCACAAACAACGAGCACAGGAAACCTGGCGAAGGCCCAGAGGACGATGATCGGGCAGATGCTGTACACGACGGAGCACAACGCGCCCGCGATGGCGCTGGTGACGCGCATGAGGCTGCGGCGCGGGGCTTCGAGCGTGGACGTGCCTAAGGCGGGGCAGGTGACGGTGTCCGACCTGGTCGAGGGACAGGACCTCACGGACGAGCAGAGCCTCGGCATGTCGTTCACGACGCTGACGACGTCCGAAGTGGGCGCGAAGGTGGTGGTGACGGACAAGCTGGTACGGCAGATGCAGCCGGATGTGTTCAAGGTGATCGGGCGGCAGATGGGTGACGGGATGGCTCGCAAGAAGGACGAGGACGTGATCGCGCTGTACGGCTCGCTGTACGGCGGGACGGCGCTTGGCGCGGCCGGGGCGAAGTTCACGGTGGCCCACGCGGCGGCGGCGTACACGCACGCGGTGGCCAACAAGTTCGGGACGAAGCTCTCGATCGTTCACCATCCGAACGCGCTGTACAGCATCATCAACTCCGGAGCGATCACCCCGGCGGCCAGCGGCCCGGTGGACGCGGGATGGTCGCGCGACCTGCTCCAGCGGTTCTTCACGGGACTCGCGCCGGTGGGCGGGGTGCCGATGTTCCACGACGGGAACATCACGGTGGACAACGAAGGCGACGCGGTGGGCGTGATCGCCGACGAGGGCGCTCTCGTCGTGCTGGAGTCGGTGACGATGCGGACGGAGCGGCAGCGCGACGCCTCGCTGCGGGGAACGGAGGTCGTCGTGACGGCGGACTACGGGGTCTTCGAGCTCGACGACTCTCGCGGCGCGCCGCTCAAATACGACGCGACCGCGCCGTCGACGTCGGCGTAGCCGGACGGATAGGGGGAGACACATGGACCGGAAGACGCCCGCGAAGCTGTCGGAGGAGCTGGCAAAGCTCGGATACGCTTGGGAGTACCTCGACAAGTGGCAGCCGAAGGTCGACATGTACTGGCACGTCGACCAGGTGAACGTCGCGGGCGAGGTGGTCGGGAGGGCGGGCGCGATGCTGCCCAACCTGCCCGGCCACCCGGACCATCAGGCGAGGTACGCGCGGCGGGGTCTGCTGCCCTGGCCGCCGGGGGAGGACTGCGAGTGCAAGGGCTGCCGCGAGCGGTACGGCACCGAGCGCACGGGCCGCAAGTTCATGGCACCCGGCGAGGTGGAGCGTGAACTGGCGAGCGGGAGGCTGTTTGGGGATGGGGGCGAGTAGGTCGAGCGCGGCGAGCTAGGGTGGAATCGTGGTAGCCTCACGGTGGATTTGGTTATCATAGGTGTGGAAGGACAAGGAAGGAAGCATCCACGATTGGCTGAGTCGTTGAGCCAAGTTGTGCCGGTCCTAGTCGCAGCGTTGGTGTGCGACGTGGCCGTTACCGAGCCGCACTCTAAGAAGAAGAGTCTCATCGGCATCTTCGATCGGCTTTCGGCGTCCTCATTCCCGACGAAGAGGGCGGTCTCCCTCTACCTGAAGATCGCCGATGCCGAGGGGCGGTACGAGATGGAGGTGCGGTTCGTTCACCTGAACACCGGCAACGTGGCGGCCAAAGCGGAAGGCAAACTCGAACAGTCCGACCGGTTGGCGTCCGCCGAATTGCTTATCACTTTCCCACCTCTTGAGTTCAGCGAGCCGGGTCGATATGAATTTCAAGTGTGGGCGAATTCGGCGTTCCTCGGTTCCACGACTATTGACGCGGTCGCGCAACCGTCGAGGTAGGAGACTGAACTATGGCAACCCCCTCTGAGATAAAGAAGCTGGCTTCCCAGGCTACCGAGCTTGAGGCGGGTACTCGTCCAACAATTGAGGAGCCGGTCTACCTCGATGACGTCACGCTGGTGGATGGGACTGCTGTTGAGAATGACGGCATAGCCGACCTGAACCAGACCTTTAGGGAGAGCACTTTGTTGGCAACATTGAACGACGCGCGGTTGCGGGTTCGGGAGCCGTTCCGCGTGACTATGGCCACCGAGAACGACGAATTCATTGCTGAGGCGGTGGAGATCGACGAGTTTGGCTTTGGCAAGAACCCTTCCGCGGCGGTCCGAGACCTCCAGTTGACGATTGTCGAACTCTACTTCACGCTCAAGGGAGAGGTGCATCGTCTCGGGCCGGATCTCAAGCGTGTGTTCCGCGTGCTTGAATCTAAGCTCGACCTTACCCATGACGATTAAGGCACGGCAATTTGATCGCCTAGTCCAGAAGCTGGGCCTCAAGACTCGAAGCAGCGACCATCTTCTCGCTTGGTTTGAGCACGAAGGGAAGATCGTCACCAGAACCAAGCGCTCCCGCGGTTCCTCAAGCGACCTGCCGATGCAGCACAGCATTCGGCAGCAACTCAAGATGAACGAGCGAGAGTTCCAGAGTGCCGTCGGCTGCACCCTAACGAAAGAGGACTACCTGGAGATTCTTCGCAAGAAAGGGTTGCTGTAGTCCGGTTTCCCCGATTTGACATCCAAAGAACACACGTCCTGTTCTTGAAAGGGCACGAAGTATTCAGGTACTCGTGAGAGGAATGCTTGAAGCCACCAAGTAGTAGGACGGCTCCATTCATAACTCCGAGCTTCGGCAGAATCCAGGGAAGAGAGTCGGGACAACATGGCAATATTTGGACTGGACAGTCCGTTGAAACGACAATTCAAGCTCTGGGTGGTGATGGTAGATCGGTGGCGCGAGGCTGATACGAGTCATAGTGTCCTGGTAAGAGTAGGCGTCTTTTTCTGGGTTGTCTCAGCGGTCGCCTCCTTGGCAGCCTGTGGCACAGTTAACCAAGTGGCGTTGGATACACCAGCGGTTGCGCCGCTTTCGATCCCGGAGTTGCTCGAGCCGACGTTTGACGAAGAGGGTGTTGCGTATTATGACCTCAAAGTCGGAAAATCACGCCACGACTACCGGCAGACGGCTCTGACGGACACCTATTCCTACAACGGCCTGTCTGTGCTCGGCCCCACACTTCGTCTCAGAACCGGAGACTCGGTGGTCATCAGCGTCACTAATGAGTTGGACGAGACCACAACGACGCACTGGCATGGCGCCGACGTCTCGGCCGAGGACGACGGGGGACCCCACAGTCTCATCGAACCCGGGGAAACCTGGGTGGCTGACTTCGACGTGATCCAGCCGGCAGCCACCCTCTGGTATCACCCACATGCCCATGGGTCCACAGCCGAGCATGTCTACCGCGGTGCCGCAGGTCTGATAGTCATCGAAGACGACAACCCTGCTGCCGCAGCGCTACCGGCAACCTACGGCGTTGACGACATTCCGGTCATCATCCAGGACAGGGACTTCACAGAGAACAGCCAACTGGACTTTGCCATTGAGGCAGGCGGAAGGGGAAACCTGGATGCCACGCTGATGGTAAACGGCACGATCAACCCGTTTATCATAGTGCCCAGGGGGCTGGTCCGGCTCCGGCTACTGAATGGCAGCCAAGCCCGGATTTACAACCTCAGCGTCGATGGGGCCGACATGACCAAGATCGCCTCCGACGGCGGCTATCTGGCTGGTCCTGTTGTGCTCGACAAGATCCTGCTTGCTCCCGGCGACAGGGCCGAGATCATAGTAGATATCGGCGAGGCTCCCGTTGCTGTGGTAGACGACACGTTCGGCCGCGTACTCGATCTCCGGCCGAACGGGATAGTCTCGAACTCGGGACCGCTTCCAGACAGGCTAGCGACGATTGAGCGAATATCAGGGGCGGAGATCACGGTGGACCGGAGTTTCCACATGGACGATGTACGCGACTTCTGGGAGTTCGACCCAACGTGGGCAATCAATGGGGTCCAGATGGACATGAATAGGATCGATGCAAGGGTGAAACTCGGAGATACGGAGCGCTGGACTCTCACCGCCGGAGAGGGCAAGCACGTGTTTCACGTCCACCAGACACAGTTCCAGGTGCTGTCAATCAACGGGGATCCCCCACAGCCGGAGGAAGCAGGCTGGGAAGACTCCATATTCATAGACCCAGGCCGCGAGGTTGTAATCGCCGCCCGATTTGATAGCTATGCCGCTGAAGACGTCCCGTACATGTTCCACTGCCACATTCTTGATCACGAGGACCTGGGCATGATGGGGCAATTCCTCGTCATTGATGAGTGACTTGGCGACCTGACGAGGCCGAAGGCTCGCAGCGGGTGTGAACGGAATTCCCGCTCATACAGCGAGGCGCGGAATTGGTCGAAGTTCCCTGCTTTTTCAGATTTGACACGACAGAACGCACGTCCTATTCTTGATACATAACCAGTCCTGACCCGTGCCGAGCGGGTCGGGAGCATAACCGAATACACCAGAGATGCCGGAGCGCGTCCCAGTTTGAGAAAGAGTTGGGGCGCGCTTTGATGTTTAACGAAGGGACGATGACGAACGGTTCCGCGGTCGTGCCGGCGACACGGGAGCTGTCGGCGGGTATCGAGACGGCGTCGGGGCTATGGGTGCCGGAGGGGTCGGCGGTGGAGATGCCGTACGTGGCGGGGCCGGACGCGGACTCGGGCAGGAGCGTGGTCGTGCACCGGTTCCGGTTTCACGATCCTCGCACGGGGCGGAGCCAGGTCTGCCACGTTCCTGCCCATCCCTACGCCGCTCAGGCGGAGATCGAGGACATGGCGGCGGAGGCGTTCGAGAGTTTTTTGTCCAACGCTCGCAGGTTAGGACCGCTGCACCGTCATACGCCGGAGCAGCGCAAAGAGATCGGCGCTGCTATCCGGGAGTTCCGGGAGTACGCGGCCAAGCGCCGCCAAAGCGCGACGAACAGGATCTATTTCTAGCCTTTCAGGTAACGCTCAAGACAGAGGAGATTCACCGCAGAGGACACAGAGAGCGCAGAGTGGAGAGAGGTACGACTTTGAACATGCTAGGCACGCAAGGACGGACACGTGAAGAGCTACGAAGGAGCATTGGGCGGAACCTGATCGGGCACCGGCTGATCGTCTCGGCGGCTACGGCTGCGGGGGAGACGACGGGGCTGATCGACGACACGCTGCTCGGCGGGGACGACAACTACAACGGCTGGTGGTTCGTGGCGACCTCGCCGACGGCGAACGCGGGCGCGGTACGTCGCGTCTCCGACTACGACTCGGCCACGGCCCGCCTGAGCTGGGCGCAAGCTCTACAGCAGGCGACGGCCCTCGATGACACCTACGAGCTTTGGCCCTCCGAGTACCCGCCGGAGGTCATCCACGACTACATCAACCAGGCCGTCGGCGAGGCGGCAGGCCACGTCTACGAGGCGGTCGAGGACGTATCGCTACAAGCGGGCGGCGGGCGCGCGCGCTTTGCGATACCGGCGAACGTCGACGCGATCTCGAAGGTGCAGGTCAGGGTATCGACTTCGTCGCCGTCCCCTGTCGACGCGGACACCGCCGTGTGGCGGACGCTGCCTGCGCACCTGTGGGGCATCGACAAAGGGAAGCGCGTCCTGACGCTCATGGACGCGGGCAGGCGGATGGCGGGGGATGCTCCCCTCAAGCTCATCGGGGGCAAAGAGCCGGCTCCGCTGTCGACCGACGCGGCGACGACCGTCGTGCCGGACGAGTTCATCATCGCGCGGGCGACGGCGCTGGCGCTGCTCGCATCACCGGACCTGTCGGAATCCGGCAGGGAGGCGTGCGAGAGGTGGGACGCCCGGACGCGAGAAGCCCGCGCGGCGTTTCCCCTGCTCACGAACGTGCGACGAGTCGGATAGATACGAATAGCGCCCACGTCCACGCAGCGGACACCGGGGTCGCGAACGGGAGAATTGAGAATGGCGGAGAACGTAGTAAACCAGCAAGAGATATCCCTGGACGGCAAGCGGTACCGGATCGCGCCGAGACGCGGGGCCAGCGTGCGGTCGTTCATCGCGTCGCGGTATCCCGGCAAGCTGGTGCTGGGCGACGTCGGGTCGGACTCCGATCCGAGGCGCAGCGTCGTCAAGTGGACCGACCAGCGCGGCGGGCTGGGAGTGTACAAGCTCGACGCGCGCGACCCGGAGCTCGACCGGTGCACCTACACGTCGTGCGACGTGCGGTACAAAGGGGGCATCACCCTGCCTCCTCTCTCGCGCTACACCACGGGGCCACAGTTGTCGGGAGACATCACGGTAATCGGAGAGTTGAACGACACGTACGGCGACGGCGAGATCTACGCGGCTTGCGGCGGAGGGACGGATATCCGCAAGTACAACGGCAGGACCGACTCGTGGGGCGACTCGCTGCACACGCTGCCGGGGGCGGCGACGGACGCGATCACCATCTCGCACCCCGGCGCCGGCGGCCATGCGCAGTACCTCGTCTTCGCGCACGGGAGCGGTGGGTTCACGTACACGTCGAACGGGACGACGTTCAACAAGAACGTCAAGCCCGCCAAGTTCCTGGCGTACTGGAGCGACCGTCTGTGGGGGATAGACGACAACGGGAGGCTGTGGCAGGGACCGGCGGGTGCGCTCAGGACGAGCAGGTCCGCCTGCGTCGACGATGCCGTTCTGCCCCTGCCGTCGGGGTACGTCACGTCCCTGTTCGTGGGGCCGGACCGTTCGGGCAGGCCGGTCCTCTACGCGGGAACGAAGGTCGGGCTCTTCGCCCACGACGACGCGAACAACCGTTTCGTCGAGACGCCCGCGAGGTGGCCGAAGCACGACATAGGCGGATCGGGCGCGACGGCCTGGAGGGGCGTCATCTACGCGCCGGTCGGCCGGCACGTGTACGCCTACTCGCCGGGGCGCCGGTCTTTCGACTTCGCGTTCCCACGGCGAGGCGAGGACGGCCTGTTCACCACTGCCGGCACCAGGGGCGGCATCACCAAGCTCCTGTCGACCCATCTCGACCTCGCGGTGGTGATGGACGGCGCAGGCGCGCTCTTCACGCCGGCGGACATCTTCCTCTGGGACGGCGTCGGCGTATCTCACGCGCATACGACCCAGGCGTGGACGTCGATAACGGCGTCGCTCGTCTCCAACGCCTACGGGAAGTACCGCCTGTGGTGGGCGACCGACGACGGGCTGTTCGGGAATTTGCCGAACGTCGGCTACACGGAGCTTCGCGAAACGCTGACCAACTCGCGATTCGGGCCCGCGGCCTCCTACGCCACCGGATACCCGGACTCGAACGGTCTGCTCCGAGCTTCGCACACCTACCCGTGGTTCGACGCGGGCCAGCCGGAGGTCACCAAGACGGCGCTGCGCCTCCGCGTCGAGACGCAGGACTGCACGGCCACCGAGTTGATCGAGGTGTACGCCGCAGTCGACTACAACGCGTCGGCTTCGACACTGATCGGGCGGATTACGACCGACGGCACGACCACCTTCAACCTGCCGAACGAGACGACACCGAACGGGATGGACTTCAAGGCCTTCCAGATCACGTGCAGGCTGAAGAGAGGGACGGACGCGACGAAGACGCCCGTCCTCGTCTCGATGGCGCTGGAATACCGCAAGAAGATACCGACGAAGTACGGGTTCACCTTCGACGTGGCGCTGAACCAGGAGCACGGCGGACGCACCCCGAAGGACATGCGCTCCGACCTCGCCACGGCCATCGAGAGCACGAACCTCGTCGAGTTCACGTTTCGGGACGGCGCGGGCACGACGCGGACGCACTACGTGGACGTGGTCAGCGTGTCCGGCGGCGAGGAGCCGCTGAGGGCGGTGAAGCTGTGGATAAAGTACGCGAACGGGGAGACCGGCCTCGACGAGCGGGGCACGAGCAGGGTGACGGTGGAGGAGATATAGCGATGAGACTGATACACGGACAGGAATCGGTGACGGCGGGAACGCCCACACAGCTCACGAGTGAGCCGCTGAGGGCGGTGAAGCTGTGGATAAAGTACGCGAACGGGGCAACCGGAGTCGCCCGGCTCTCGGGCAAGGCAGCGAGCGAGTCCGGCGTCGAGATCGGCGCAGGACTCGCGGAGTTCGACTTCACGGCGGCGGGGAGGGGCAGCGTCGACGCCTCCACGCTGTACGTGAACGTATCGACCGGCAAGCAGACGGTTACGTGGACGCTGATGGTGGCATGACATGACTTCAACCGAAAAAGCGGACAGGGGCGTTCTCTACTGGGCCATAGGCATCCTCATCACGGTCAACCTTGGCCTGATGGGGTGGTCGGTCGCGGTGCTGGACGGCAAGGCGGACAACGCCGCGGTGGCGCGCATCGAGCGGCAGGCGGAAGACTTCTTCGGGTATCCCTGATCGACCACGTGATACCTCGTATGATCTTGTGAACAGCACTTCTGTTGATGCTGTAGTCAGCCGCTATAGCTCTGCATGACTCTCCATTATTGTGTCGAGACAGGGACTACCTCGTGCGCTCGCAGATCGAGGACCTCGTGCGGAACGGGTCGCCGTACGTGAGCGACAAGCCGAAGATCGAGGACCAGCTCGACAAGCTGGAGGCAAGCGTCGCGCGCAACGAAGGGGACATCCGCGCCACGACCGAATCTCTGGTGCGCATCGAGACACAGGTCGCGCAGATACGCGAGACCCTCCAAAAGCTGGACGGCAAGCTCGACGAGATCACCGACACGCTGGCCCGCGCCGGGGCGCTCGCGCGTCGGGAGTGAGGGGGGATGTTGGTACAATGGATGTGCGATTACGTGGACAGGTCGGTCCGGCCCAGAGTTATCGGGCATCAAGTTGACACATCAAGAAGTCTTCGCCAAACAAGAAGATCATGTCTTCTTTCAGAATATCCGGAATAAGAGGATATTCTGCCACCTCTCCGAGCCTCTGGAGTCGACCGAGAAGCTCGTCATCATGTGTCACGGATTCAAGGGCGATTCGACCGGTCCCGCCCGAGGCTTCGTCAGCTTCTCCAGGCTGTTGGCCCAGCACGGCTATTCGGTGCTAAGGTTCGATCAGCCCAATTGCGGCAACTCAGACGGGCCGTTTCTGGACGTTTCGTTCAACGAGTGGGTGGACACCATCGTTGCGTTAGTGGACAAGTACACGGAGGCGGGATATAGGATTTCCCTTCTGGGAGAGAGCATGGGGGCTTCCGCCGCGATAGTCGCCACCAGTAAAGATCGTATTCACGGAAGAGTGTCTGCCTTACTACTCCGGTCCCCTGACCCGGTCAGGAGCTTTAATGGTGATCCGGCCACCGTCTACGAGGAGAGAGGGCGAAAGTACCGTGGACGCTTCTGGCAGGAGGCGAAAGAGGCAGACGTTACCGGTTCCCTGCAGACGTTTGAGGGTGGCATACACCTGGTACATGGGAAGCATGACGATGTAGTCGGCCGGGACATGCATGACTTGGTTGAAGTGGCACGAGAGATGGGAGGCACAATCCTTACGCTAGATGGAGAAGGGCATAGCAATTGGCATGAGGACACAGCCCTCATGGTCTTCGCGCAGGAGACTGAGAAGCTAGAGGTATGGATGTCCTAACGTTCCGGCCGCATCTCGCATGAAAGCCGACTAAACCCCTGCCCTACCTGCAACCCCCGCGCCGGACAAGCGCAAGACTGTTTTACCCGCCCATCCCTCCTCTCCCCCGGTGCCATCCCCGCGAAAAATCCGCCCGCCCCGTCGCTATCCTAATGGCAGACGATGCGTTATATAGTGTAGCATCGGCGCGCCGAGGCTAATCGACGTGCCCTTTGGCAGCTCCTGACATGGGAAGCCGACCATGCCCGACCGCAACGATGCTCCGTCAAAGGAAGAAGTAGAGGACCTGGTACGACGAGCGCAGCAGGGACATAGTGAGGCGTTTGCGGGCCTGTATGAGGCCTACTACGACAAAATCTATCGCTACGTGATGTTCAAGACCGGTGACACCCTCGAGGCGGAGGACCTGACCGAAGAAGTGTTCCTGAGGATGTTGGAGTCGATCGGCTCCTTCAAGTGGCAGGGCTACCCCTTCACGTCGTGGCTGTTCCGGATCGCGCACAACCTGGTTATCGACTACTACAGAAAGGCGGGAAGGCAGAAGAAGACCTCGCTCGACGACGCGATGCGGGTGGTGGGTTCGGACGGCGTGGACGTGGACAGGAAACTCGACATCGAGCTGTCGATTAAGGAAGTCAAAGAAGCGATGGGCGGTCTGACGCAGTTGCAGCAGGAGGTCCTCTCGTTGCGGTTCGCGGGCGGGCTGTCGGTCGCCGAGACGGCCGAGACGATGGGCAAGAAGGAAAACGCAGTCAAGGCGCTCCAGCACGCGGCGATCAAGAAGCTCAGGACGCTCCTCGGCCCGGCGATGGAACAGGGCCTGATAAGCCAAGGCGGTGCATAGGATGAGCACAACCGTTGACGACGTACTGAACGAATGCATTGAGCGCCTCGCCGCCGGCGAGACGGTCGAGCAGTGCCTCGCGAGCTACCCCGACCACGCGGTCGACCTGGAGCCGCTGCTGCGCACCTCGGCCTCGACGATGAACGCCGCGGCGACGATCACGCATCGCGAGGAGGCCAAGCAGCGAAGCCGCTACCAGTTTATGGCGGCGGTGGCCGACAGGCAAAAAGCGGCGAACCAAGGATGGCTGGGCCGCATCGTCGGACCCTCGGGCTGGCCCGCCAAGCTCGCTAGGACAGCCATAGTTGCCCTCGGCATCGTCGTGCTGGGGACCGGCACCGCATACGGCGCGACAGTGGCCTCGGAGGACAGCGTTCCGGGAGACCCGCTCTACGCGGTGAAGACCCTCAAGGAGGACATCTCCCTGCGGATGCCGAAGTCCGACCTGGCGCGGGCGAAGGAGCACGCGCGCCTGGCAAACGTCCGCACCGAGGAGATCGGTGCCCTCATCGACCGCGGCAGACTGGAACAGGCAAACAAGCTGGTTGTGCGGGTGACCTATCACCTGAACTCGTCGGCGCAGCTCGTCGGCGTCACGATCACGGCCCACGCGAACCCTCTCGAAATGCCCGCCGATACGACGCCGGTGGACCGAGAGCAACGGATAGCCGAGCTCGTCGCGTACTATGAGGCCAAAGCGCAGCAAGTGCGAAACCGCTTCGAGTGGCGGATGCGCCGCCTGCCGCCGCACCGGCAGTGGGAAGCCTACCTGATGATGCAGCAGTGGGAGCTGAGGCACCGCATGTTCCTGCAGGCCCTGCTCTACGAAGGCCCGCCGGGCTGGACCGTCGGCATCGACCCAAGAGGCGCCCCCGCACAGTAGGACCGGCGGAAAGCCGCCACGTGTGCGCAACGGCCCCCATCATTTGACCGCGTGCGCTATAATGAAGCGGTGGAAAGCGGCAAACAGGGGTGGGAGTCGATATGGAGCGTTCCGTCCAGGTGGAGGTTAATCTACTCCGTCCTGTTCGGCCTACAGGTCGCTATCGTGCTCGGCTTGGTCGTATGGCACGAGACGGTCGGCCGAACAACGGACGGTCTGTTGGAATCCGTCATGGCAGTCGGACGGAACATGGCCCCGATGGTCATTACCCTTGCGGCTGTAAACCTCATCATTACGGAAGGAGTGAGCTATCTCGTGGTACTGTCAGAATCGTTGCGTTTGCGAGTGGAAGCGAAGAAGGAAGCGCTGCGCCAAGAAGGGGCTGAGAAAGGCAAGGCCGAGATGGCCGCCAGAATCGAAGCGTGGAACGAGCGCCGGTTGGAAGCCGAGCGCCTCGGACGTGAATTCACCGAGCCCCCGCCGCGAGCCTAGCAGGACCTCTGGATCTGGGCGACATTCCGCTGTTGACGCCACGACCAGACCGATTCCGTGGAGCGTACTTCCCTGGAGTTGATCGAGACAAACGAAATTGAGGCGCGTGTAGCGACCGCCCTCAAAGCGGTTGGTGTCCCATACGACGTAATCGCCTGCGATCCGGAGTTCGCGGACACGGCCGTCTTCTGCGAGAGGTATGGGTACCGGCTGGAGGACTCAGGGAATACTATCGTCGTCGCTTCGAAACGGGGTGCGAAAAAGTATTGCGCCTGCGTCGTCCGGGGATCCGACCGGCTTGACGTGAACAGGGTGGTCCGCAAGCTGATGGGCGTGCCGCGCGCCTCCTTCGCATCGGCGGAGGAGGTTGTCGAGTTGACCGGGATGATGATCGGGGGAGTAACGCCATTCGCGCTGCCGGAAGATCTGCCGGTCTACGTGGACCGGAGAGTGATGGAGTTGGAAAGAGTGATCGTCGGCTCCGGCAGCCGTTCGTCGAAGATTCTGGTGTCGCCCGAAGCGCTCGAACGGCTGCCGTTCGCCCAAGTAGTCGACGGCTTATCGAAGTAGGGAACGAGGCGGCCGTCGGCTCCAAACGACCTACGTTGGTTTAGGTCTCATCTCGCACGTTGCGCCTGAGAGACGCCCCCCGAATACTGAAAAGAATTTCCCGAAAAATAGGTCTCAGAAAACCTTGAACGCCATGCGAATGGGCGTATACTGGATTGTGAGGGTGTTGATTCCGAGCGAGTAAGCGGGCTCCTTGCCCGCCTTTTGTTTGTCTCCCCACCCAGCTTGATGAAGGGTCCTGCCGGGGGCATAAGCCCGGCCTGATGAGACTACTCGTACGAATCCTCCGGTTCCCCTGGAACCACAAGCGGCGCCTCTTCGCCGCTTACGTCTTCACAGCAGGCGCCACCGCCGCATACGTGTACCTCCCCGAGCTCTTCGGCAACACGGTCGATCGCGTCAAGGAGACGTTCGAGGCGGGCGGCACGGCCGACTCCACGATTCTCGGCATCTGCCTGCTGGTCCTCGCGCTCGGCATAGTGCGCGGCATCTTCTCGTTCGGACAGATGTACATGGGCGAGTCGCTGGGGCAGCATGTCGTCTACGACCTGCGAAACCGGTTCTACGACCACGTCCAGCGCCTCGGCTTCGGCTTCCACGACAGCCAGCACACCGGCAACCTGATGTCCAAGGCGATCACCGACGTGGAGGCGATCAGGATGTTCGTCAACCTCGTCGTCGTACGCACGCCTTACTTCATGGTGCTGTTCGTCGTGGTCGTCATCCTGATGATGCGGATCGACTGGCAGCTTACACTGCTCAGCCTCGCACTGCTGCCCGTGGCCATGATCGTGGCCAGCATGATACGGATGCGGATGCGCAACGCCTGGCTCGAAGCGCAAGAGAAGTTCGCGATCCTGAACACAACGTTGCAGGAGAACCTCACTGGCGCGAGGGTGGTCAAGGCGTTCGCGTCCTCCGACTACGAGGAGGAGAAGTTCCGCGTCCACAACCAGGCCGTCGCCGACGACATGTACAAGGCGATGAAGCTCCACGCCTTCAACGGCTCGTTCGTGCTCTTCATCTTCCTGCTGACGCTCGGCATCGTGCTGCTGTTCGGCGGGCTCGGCGTGATCGACGGGCGCATGACGCTCGGCGAGTTCACCAAGTTCGTCCTCTATCTGCAGATCCTCGCCCAGCCGTTCCGCATGGCGGGCATGATCGTCAACAACCTCGCGCGGGCAATGTCCGCCGCGACGCGCATCTTCGAGGTGCTCGACGCCAAGTCACCAGTGCAAGACCGTCCCAATGCCGTCGAGATGGAACGCGCCGCCGGGCACGTTCGCTTCGAGAAGGTCAGCTTCGGGTACCGCAGGGACACCCCCGTGCTGAGCGGCTTCAATCTCGATGTTCCCGCCGGGCGCGTCGTTGCCCTCCTCGGAGCGCCGGGCAGCGGCAAGAGCACCCTCGCCAGCCTGATTCCGCGCTTCTACGACGTGACGAAGGGCTCCGTTACCATCGACGGCACTGATGTCCGGGACGTGACGCTGGAGTCGCTCCGCCGGAACATCGGCGTGGTGCAGCAGGACGTGTTCCTGTTCACCGACACGATAGCCGCCAACATCGCGTACGGACGCCCCGACGCGAGCATGGATGAAATTGTCCAGGCGGCGAAGATCGCGCAGCTTCACGAGCACGTCGAAAACCTGCCCGAGGGGTACGAGACGGTCCTCGGCGAACGCGGAGTGTCCCTCTCCGGCGGCCAGAGGCAGCGCCTGTCGATAGCGCGCGCCGTCCTCCTCGACCCGCCGATACTGGTGCTCGACGACTCGACTTCGAGCGTCGACGCGCGCACGGAAAACGAGATACGCAAGGCAATGGCCTCGGTGATGGAAGGACGGACGACCTTCATCATCGCGCACCGGCTTAGCACGGTGCATTCCGCCGACATGATCATCGTCCTCCAGGACGGAAAGGTAGCCGAGCGGGGCAACCACGCCGAGCTCGTCAAGCATGGCGGCCTGTACCGCGAGATCTATGACCTCCAGCTTCGCCCACAGGAAGAGGTGATGATGGAGTTCGACGTGCCGGCGAAGGTCGCCGCCGGGAGCGCGTCGTCATGATGCAGGCCTTCGGCGGGAGGCCGTCCTCCACGAGCAAGGACGGACTGGACGAAGAGGTCTTCGGAAACGCCGTAGACCCCAAGGTCTTGCGACGGATGCTCCCGTACATCCTTCCACAGACGCGACTGGTAACCGTCGCCGTCATCGCCATGCTGCTCTTCGCGGCGACGCAGGTCTCGGTGCCGTGGCTCATCAAGCTCGGCATCGACCGCTACATCGCCAACGACGACCGAGGCGGCCTACTCCTGGTAGCCGCGCTGTTCTTCGGGAGCGCGGTCATCAACTGGGTCTCCCTCTACGTGCAGGACATCACCATCACGAAGGCCGGACAGGGCGTTCTGCTCGCTCTGCGGCGCGACATGTTCTCGCACATGCAGAAGCAGTCGATGCGCTTCTTCGACAAGACCGAGGTCGGGCGCATCATGTCGCGCGTACAGGGCGACGTGTACCAGCTCCAGGAGTTCCTCGGCACCATCGTGATGACCGTCGGCGACTTCCTCAGCCTCGGCGGGATCATCGTCGTGATGCTGCTGCTCGACCTGCAACTGGGCCTGCTCGCGCTGGCCGTCCTGCCGCTGCTCGTCATAGCAATGGCATTGTGGCAGCCGTTCGCCAGGAGGACGTTCATCAAGGCGCGGGCGACGATCTCTATCGTCAACGCCTCGTTGAACGAGAACATTACCGGCGTGCGCGTCGTCCAGGCGATGAACCGCCAGGACGAGAACCTGCGCCAGTTCGACGTGAAGAACCGGAGCAACCTCCACGCCTTCCTCGGCGCCGGACGGCTCTCGGCGGGCGTCCTGCCGGTGGTCGACTTCCTGCCGGCAGCGGCGATAGGCCTCGTCCTCTACTTCGGGTCGAGCATGGTCACGGGCGGCGCCATCGAGATCGGCCTGCTGATAGCGTTCATCATGTACATCCAGCGCTTCTTCGACCCGATCCGCAACCTCACCATTCAGTACACGCTGCTCCAGCGAGCCATGGCCTCCGGCACGCGCATCTTCGAGACGCTGGACGTCGAGCCCGACATGGTCGACGCCCCGGACGCCGCCGTTCTGCCGCCCATTCGCGGGGAGGTCGAGCTTCGAAACGTGAGCTTCGCCTACAAGCAGGGCGAGGACGTGATCAAGGACCTCAGCCTGCGCATCGAGCCGGGGCAGACCGCCGCAATCGTCGGCCCGACCGGCGCGGGGAAGACGACGCTCGTCTCCCTCATCGCGCGGTTCTACGACGTGGAGCGCGGACGCGGCGAGGTCCTGGTGGATGGCTACGACGTGCGCGACGTGGTGCGCGCGTCCCTGGCGAGCCAGATGAGCATGGTGCTCCAGGAGCCGTTCCTCTTCTCCGGCACCGTGCGGGAGAACATCAAGTACAACCACGTCGATGTTTCCGACGAGAAGATGATGGAGGCGGCGAAGGCGGTGGGAGCGCACAGCTTCATCACCAAGCTCGAAGACGGGTACGACACCTACCTCGAGGAGCGCGGCGAGAACCTGAGCGTCGGCCAGCGCCAGCTCATCAGCTTCGCCCGCGCCATCGTGGCCGATCCCAAGATACTCATCCTCGACGAGGCGACGGCCAACATCGACAGCCACACCGAGGCGCAGATACAGCTTGCCCTGCGAAGCCTCCTCAAGGGCCGGACGGCCATCGTCATCGCGCACCGCCTCTCGACGATTCGCGGGGCCGACAAGATCGTCGTTCTCAGTGGCGGCGAGTTGGTGGAAGAGGGCACCCACGACGAGCTCCTCGACCGCGACGGCCTCTACTCGCACCTGTACCACATGAACTACGCCGTCCTCGAAGAGATCGGCGTCGCGTAGGGTACGCTCTCCGTTCAAAGGATCACACCATGACCGAGTACTATCGCGCATCGCGCCACCTCGACCTCGACGGCGCGTACAACACCAGAGACATCGGCGGCTATGAGACCCTCGACGGGCGAGTGACCCGTCCCCGAACGCTGTTCCGATCCGACAGTCTCCACAACCTCACGCCGGACTCCCAACGCGCATTGGTGTCGGAGGGGCTGCGCACGGTGGTCGACCTACGGGTGACCCAAGCCGTCACGGAGCACCCGAACGTCTTCGCCGCATCGTCGGAGGTGGACTACCATTGGGTAAACGTCATGGGGGACGAGCCACTGGTGGAGGTCTCGGACATCAACGTATCGTCGCTCGGCCCCGACAGGCCGCCCGACATCTACGCAGCCATCCTCGACGTGCGGCGGGAGTGGATGGGCAAGGTCGTCAAGCGCCTTGCGACCCCCGGCACGCTCCCCGCTCTCTACCACTGCAACTCCGGGCGCGATCGCGCGGGCCTCGTGACGATGCTGCTGCTGAGCATAGCCAATGTGCCGCCGGAGACCATCGTCTCAGACTACAGCTCATCCGCGACGTACCTGTGGCGGCGCATCCCCGACCGCGAGGCCGGCAGGCGCTTACGCCTCGACCCCACAGACCTCGACGCCTCCGATGAGTACCGGCAGGCCTTCGAGACCGAGCGGAACATCGCCCCGCCGAAAGCCATGTGGGCCAGCATCGAGCACCTCCAGCGCGAGTACGGCGGCGTCCGCCCCTACCTCATCGGCGCGGGCGTCACCGAGGAAGAGCTTGAGCGGCTGCGGACGGCAATGGTGGAGTGAGGGACAGCGTCCCCCGTCCAATCAGCGTCTCAGTATCCCGCGCGCCTGAAGCTGCGTCTTCAGGTACCCCATGTCGCGGTTCCCTTTGATCGCGTTGCAGGCGTGGCACAGCAGCTGAAGGTTGCCGATGGCATCAAGGCCGCCTTTCGAGCGCGGCGTTATGTGGTCTATGGTCAATATGTGGAGCGGCAACTCGTACTCGCATCCGGCGCACTTGCGCTCCTGGCAGGCGTACAGCAACTCCTTGTCCGACTGCGGATCCACAGTGCCGTGAAGCGCCGGATCGTCGGTGCGACGGGGCGATTTTTTGAGAATGCGTGGAGTCCAGTCCTCCCAGCCGTTGCCATCATCGTCATTCAGGGGAATTTGCAACTCGCGTCTCGCCCTGTCGGCCAGCACTTGGGCGGCCTGGGGAACAATGTCGATTCCAATCCACTCGCGGCCAAGTTTCTCGGCGGCGATACAGGCGGTGGCGCAGCCGCAAAACGGGTCGAGCACTATGTCACCCGGATTAGACGACGCGCTGATAATGCGCTCCAAGAGCGCGACGGGCTTTTGGGTTCGCCAACCGGTACGCTCCCTTCCCCGGGGCGATATCGGTCGGATATCCATCCACTGGTTAGACGGCGTCTGCCCGGGATTGCTTTCCAGGTAACGCTTGAGGCGAGGCATACTGCCGTCGGTTGGATGAACAATCAGGCCCGCCTTATCCAATTCATCCAGTCGAGCCAGTGGGCTGGAAATGCTTCTGTACCCAGTGATAACCGCACTCTCGATCCATGCCGCATACTTTCCGGTCATTGGAACTGCCCAGTGTCTGCTAGTCTTGTTTGGGTTATACCCACGCCAAGGCTGACCAGTCTCACCATATCTTACTTCTGCTGCCGTCAGGTCTCCAAGCTGATATCTCCCGCGCTCATCCTCGTGGCGGTAGAACCGTTCTATATAATCGGGGTCGAGCGGCACTCGTATGTCATCTGCGTTTATTCCGCTCTGCCTGCTATAGAACAGGATGATGTCGCGTACGTTCCCGAACGTCCTTGAATCATTATGAGCGGAAGTCCGTTGCCAACTGATTTCAGCCCTGTAGCTCTGATCTCCGAACAGCGCATCCATAATCCCCTTTAGGTAGTGGGACGCCGTAGGGTCGCAGTGCAGATAGATGCTGCCCGTCGATTTCAGCACACGGTGCAGTTCCAGCAACCGCACGCTCATGAACGTAAGGTAGCCGGCCATGCTCTCGCCGTTTGCCAGCTTCGCCCCGTTGATGAGGTGGAACAGGGCCGGGCGACGGTACTCGATCTCGTCGATCCACTCCTGCTTCATGTCGTCCAGCGTCCAGACGTCGTCGAACTCCGCTCCCCGCGCCTCGCTGTCCAACGGCGCGGCGTAGGTCTTGTCCGACTTGAAGGGCGGATCGAGGTATATGAGATCCACGCACTCGGAATTTATCCCGCGCAGGATGTCGAGATTGTCGCCCGTGAAGATCGTGCGGGACGGTACGTTGCAGACGTTGGGCATGAAATAGGCTCTCTAGTCGCTCCGATCAAGGCGCGGCGGCGAGTGCGTCATCGCCGACAACACGCTCCATAATATCAGGCCACATGGTAGAACTGGTGTTCACGCAAGTCAAGCGAAAACGTCCACCCTACCTGTACAGCTGCGTCGCTGTCGTGACGTTGCCGACGTGCCAGAGCACCGGCGGCGGCAGCAGGAGAATGGCGGCGATTACGATGGCCGAGAGGAGCGCCGCGGCGAGGGGTGAGCCGTACCGGGCGGCCGGCTCGTTGGCGGAGACGGCGAGACGGTCGATGACCCATCCGCCCAGCGCGAACAGCAACCCGGCGGGAACCGCCGTGTACATGAAGCGACCGCCCTCCGACACCATGCGGAACGGAACGCCGAAAATCGTGTCGAGCGTGAATCCCACGAAGTCGACGAACGGTATCGCCCCGTCGACATAGGCCAGGACTACGTTCGCCTGCGGCAGTGTGATTCCTCCAACAAGCAGCGAAAAGGCGACCCAGTAGGCCCCGCCGATCGCGGCCCACGGCAGAATGCCCAGGGCGTGTCGCGGCGTCGAGGACGCGAATGCGCGGGTTGACCTGTTGATCAGGTATCCCGCGAGCCCGGCGACCGCAAACCCCGTTAGGCCGCCGACCAGTATGAAATAGACGATGTCGGAAGGCGGAAGGGCGTCGGCATCCACGGCGAACTTCGAGGTCATCCCCACCAAGTTCGAAATAACGATGGCCGCCCCGAGAGCGGCGCCGTACAGTCCGAGGCTCGCCGCGAAACGCCACCGGGGCCGCGTGTTCTCTTGCGGGTTCGATGTTGCGACTGTCGATGTGTCGGCGGCGCTTGTCACGTGAGTCCATCAGGGGAACGGAAAGATATTTCCAGTGTAGCACTCATGGCCCCAACGACGCTTGATTACGCCGCCATCAGTCCTCGGTATCCGGGGTGGCCGGGCGCACCGTACAGGGCGCAGCCGCTGCACGAGCGCACCTGTCCGCATGGGGCGGCGGCGGTCGCAGGCTCCGGGCGCGGCGTGGAGACCTTAGCGGGGGCCGGCTGACTCGGTCGCTCCTTGAACAGTTCGAGCTTGAGCTGCCGGGCCGGAGCCGCGGCGCTTCCGGGGAACGACACGAACGGCGATGCGCGCCTGCGCACGACGCCCATGGCCTGTAGGTCGCGCCACGTGTCGATCTTGTGGCGATCGCGCTGCTGAACGATCCGCTCCGCCGAGGTCGGCCCGATGCCCGGCACCCGCAGGAGGTCGGCCTTGCCGGCCTCGTTGAGATCGAGCGGAAACCTGTCGACGTTCGACAGGGCAATGACGGTCTTCGGGTCGTCCTCCAGCGAGAGGAATCCCGCCGGGTCGTAGGCGTGGCGTATCTCGTCGTCTTCGTACCGGTAGATGCGCTTGAGCCAGTCGATCTGGTAGAGGCGGTTCGTCCGCCAGATCGGAGTCGGCTCGTGGTCCTCCAGCGGCGTGTAGCGGATCGGCAGGAACGGGTTGTAGTAGACCCGCTTGAAGTTCCACTGCCCGTAGAGCTGCGCCATCCTCTGGTAGACGTCCCAGTCGGACTCGTCCGCCGCGCCGACGACAAGCTGCGTCACCTGCCCAACCGCCCCTCCGGGGTTCCGCTGTCGCAGGAGGCCGTCCATCCAGTGCATCTGCGAGAGCATGTCGCGCTCGAGGTCCTTCATCTTGCTGAGCCGCCTCATGCCCTCGACCGTCGGCGTTTCGAGGTTGACGGACAGGCGGGTCCCCAGACGGTAGGCCTGCTCGACGTACTCGTACTCCGTGCCCGGCATGACCTTCAGGTGGATGTACCCCTTGAAGTCGTACTTGTTGCGGATGAGATCGACGACCTTGATGAGCTTCTCCGTCGTCTTCGAGCCGGAACCCGCCACGCCGGAGCTGAGGAACAGTCCCGCGACGGTATGCCTGCGCTCCATCTCGTGGAAGGTGCGCGCAAGCTCATCCACCTTGAACGAGAACCGCTTGCGGGGCACCCAGTGGCTGTTCGGGCAGAAGTGGCAGTCCATCTTGCAGAAGTCGGTGAACATCACGCGGAACAGGTTGATCGTCTTGCCGTTCGGCATCGACGCCTTGTACACCCCCGGCGCGGGGTTCCTCTCGGCCCGCGAGTAGGGCGCGCGCACGGCGGCGTAGTCATTCCCCTTTCCCGGACGTGAGAGAACGTCGTCCGTCGCCATTCCCGCCAGCTTCTCCAGCTTCTGGTATCTATCCGGGTCGCTCTGTATCAGCACGACGGCCTCCTTGAACACTTGCGCCATAAGAACGTGCGTTTTAGTAAGTACGTATGTTCTTACATCATTCAAGAGTTGTCAAGCCCCAAAACGACCGGAGGAAGGGCAAGCGCGTCTAATCTGCCCCGACCCACACCGTCATTCCCGCGTAGGCGGGAATCCATCCTTCCTCCCCTCTGCGGTGAATCGCGCGGGAATGAGGGCGCGGGTGTTGACGTGAATTATTCGACATGATAAGATACTTCGAGTAAGTGAAACTAAAAGGGCGCCGATGGATTCCGACAGAAAAGAGCTGATCGACCGCATCGCCGCGAGCATGGACCGCGTGAGGAGGCTCGGGCGGGCGCGCATGCGGGACGATCTGGCCGGGTTCGACATGACGATGCCGCAGGTCCGCACGCTGTACTTCCTCAGCCGCGGTCCCCAGCGCATGAAGGACATCTCCGATCACCTGATGCGAGGTATGCCCTCGGCGACCAGCATGATCGACCGGCTCGTCAGGAAGGGCTACGTCGAGCGTGTTCCCGATCCGGCCGACCGGCGTGTGGTGCTCTGCCAAATAACCGAACCCGGCCGGGAGATGCTCGACCGCTTTTCTCGCATGGGAGCCGTGGGATTCGAGGCGATATCGGAGTCGCTGACGGACGATGAGTTGGACAAGATAGCGCCGGCATTGGAGATTCTCGTCGATGCCATGGCGAGGCAGGCCCCGTCGGAGTCCGACGACTGCGGCAAGGACGGCGGGAGGGACAAAGGATGCGCTTAGTGAACGGAGACTGGAGGCAACAGCCATGATGTCAGGCGGCATGGGCGGTGGTGGCAGCTTTGGTCGGGGCTATTCCGGCGGCATGGGCCCGGGCGCAATTCGCCGCATGGGAGAAATGGGCCTCGATCAGGACGAGGAAGGCAAGCTGTACGACCACCGGGTCGTCATGCGCCTGCTTGGGTATTTCCGACCGTACAAGACCATCGTCACCATCGCCTTCATCGCCACGATGGTCTACACCGTGACCGTCGTGGGACTCCCGCTCATCGTCGCATGGGTCATCGACGACTTCATCCGCGCGGGCGACCTGTCGGGGCTGAACTTGGCGGTCGGACTCTTCATCGCCGTGGCCGCCGTGCAGTTCCTGTCGAGCTATCTCAACATGCGCCTTATGGCCCTGGCGGGACAGGACGTCCTTCGCACGCTGCGGGTGGAGCTCTTCAACCACATCCAGCGGCTCTCGATGTCGTTCTTCGACAAGAACGAGACGGGCCGGATCATGTCGCGCGTACAGAACGACGTGCGCCAGCTTCAAGAGGTGATATCGATCTTCGTCAACAGCCTCGGTCAGGTCCTCAGCCTGATCGGGATAATCGGGGCGATGGTGTGGATGAATGCGCTCCTCGCGCTCATCACCCTCTCGGTCATCCCCATCCTCTTCATTGCGCTGAACATCTGGCAGCGGTTCGCCCGGAAGTCGTTCATGCGCGTCCGCACGGCCATTGCGGAGGTCAACTCCGGCCTGCAGGAAAACATCTCCGGGGTGCGCGTCGTCCAGAGCCTCAACCGCGAGGAGACGAACATCCGCCGGTTCCAACGGTCGAACGTCCAAAACCTCGAGGCGAACCTCCAGGCGAGCCGTCTGTCCGCCGCGCTGCTCCCCACGGTTGAGATTCTCACGTCTCTGGGACTCGCGCTGGTCGTCTTCTTCGGCGGCTACATGGTATTCCAGGAGACCATCCAACCCGGAGTCCTCGTGGCCTTCGCTCTGTTCATCCAGCGGTTCTTCGAACCCGTCCGCACCCTGACGCAGGAGTACGGCTCGCTCCAACGAGCGATGGTATCCGGTGAGCGCATCTTCGAGATACTGGACATGAATCCGGACGTGGAGGAGAAGGCCGACGCGGTCGATCTGCCGCCGGTGAAAGGGGAGATCAGCTACAAGGGAGTTGGCTTCCACTATCACGAGGATGAACCCGTCCTCCGGGACGTCAACCTCAGCATCGCGGCGGGACAGACGATTGCCTTCGTCGGCCCGACCGGGGCCGGAAAGACGACCATGGTCTCGCTGCTCCTGCGGCTCTACGACGTGAAGGAGGGCCGGATCACCATCGACGGCGTGGACATTCGCGATATCGCCCTCGAATCGCTCTACCGGCAGGTGAGCGTGGTGCCCCAGGAGCCGTACCTGTTCTCCGGCTCGACGGTGGCGGAGAACATCCGCTACAACCGCGACGGCGTCACGGACGAACAGATCGTGAATGCCGCGAAGGCCGTAGGAGCTCACGACTTCATCACCGAACTCGAACAGGGCTATGACACGCCCCTACAGGAGCGTGGAGGGAACCTCAGCATCGGCCAGCGCCAGCTCATCAGCTTCGCGCGCGCCATCGTCGGAGATCCGCACGTCCTGATTCTGGACGAGGCCACGGCGAACGTGGACACGAACTCGGAGATGCAGATCCAGCGCGCCCTGGCGGACATGCTGCGTGACCGGACCGCCGTCGTCATCGCGCACCGCCTCTCCACGATCAGGAACGCCGACATGATAGTCGTCCTGAGCGAAGGGCAAATCGCTGAGCGCGGCACTCACGACGAGCTCATGGCCCAAAAGGGTCTCTACGCCCGGCTCCAGTCGCTTGACGGCCCCGAAGGGCAGCGGCCTCGACGGTCAAGCGGTCCCAGTATGCTCGGCGGGCCGGGACGCCCCGAAGAGTGGGCGAGAAGAAGGCGCATGGGCGGCGGAGGCCCGGGTCGAGGTGGTCGGCGTCCCGGTGGGGGGCCACCGGGGATGCGCGGAGAAGGCTAGTTTCTAGCTGTCGAACAGCGCGACGCGCTCGACGATGCGCCCCCGGTCGTACACTATTCGCTCTTCGGGGACGCCGTCGCGGTTGTGGATGAGCCACTCGCCCTCCTTGCGTCCGTCGCGGGAGTTGCCCCGGATCGGAGCGTACCGGCCCTCGAACTTCTTCTCGCCGTTGTCGTGGTAGGAGCAGTAGTAGCCGGTGTACAGGCCCTCGTGGAACGTCGCATCGCTCTTGAGTTGGCCGCTGGGGTAGTACAGCTTCCAGGGGCCGTGCTTCTTGCCGTTCTTGTACTCGCCCTCACGCATTGGACACCCCTTCTGTGCCCCAAGGGTGACACACGGTGCTCATGCAACGCAACGGGGAGCGAGAGAGCCGGCTAGCCCCCGCGCCTGAGGGCCTCGACGGCGTTGGACCGCGCCCAGCCCTGGAGGTCGTCGCCGGGAAGGGCGATGCGGACCCACCCCTGGCGTGAGTCGACGAGGCGCACCTGCGCGCCGCTGTGAAGGGTGAACTCCGTCTCGTACTGCTCGCCCGGGCCGCTTACGACATCGATCTGCGACGCGACCACGACACCGCTGTCGTCGTTCGGGTTGGCGTAGAGCATACTCAGCAGAAGCAGGAGCGACAGGAGCGTGGCGACGGAGGCGACGACCGCGCCGTTCCGCACGGCAGTCCTTCGCGGCACCGCGCGCCAAACGACCAGCGCGCCTATGGTGATGGCGCTCACGATCCACAGTAGCAGCGATATGATGCCCATCTCCCCGACGGTGACCCATCGACGCGCGACGTTGGACACGCTCCCGAAGAGGGACTCGCCTCCCGACTCTACCCTGTCGACCGTTCTAGCGCGGGCGAATTCGAGATTAGCCCGGATGTCGGCGTCGCGCGGGGAAAGCTCCTCGGCGCGGAGGTAGTTGAGGACTGCGCGTCCGAGGTCGCCGTTCTTGAAGTAGGCGTTGCCGAGGTTGTAGTAGAGTGCGGCGTCCTCGTATCCGCTGTCGATGAGGGCCTCGTACTGCTGGGCGGCGTCGGCGTACTCTCCGCGCTCGTACTGGGCGTTGGCCTCGGCCATGAGATCGGCGGGGGATGGCGATTGTGCGAGCGCGACTCCCGCGACAGCGGCAAACCCGCAGAATCCGGCTGCAAACGCGATTATGTGCCGTCGGAACCGGCTCATGCGACTATGGCCTCGTCGAGGTCGTTGAGCAGCTTGGAGGCGCGTTCGAAGTGCTCCGCCGCTGCGAGGGAGTCGCCGATCTCCGGCGCGTACTTCGCCATCTCGGCGGCGCCCAGGACGCCCTCCACCTGCAGGGCGAGATCGAGCGGGACGCCGAGGCCCTGCAGCCACTTGTCGAGCGCCTCGTGCGTCAGCCCGGTCACGGACACGTCGAGCCGGGCGGCGAGATACTCCAACAGGATGTCGGCGACGGCCACTCTCGGGTCGGCGCCGGACTCTCCCGCTGCCGCCAGGGCGCTCCGCGCGGCGGGCAGGGCGTTGCGCCTGCGCGCCGCGGCGATACCGCTTTCGGAGGCGGATTGCCTGCGCCTCCACGCCACAGCGCCCGCAATCGCGAGCAGGGGGACGCCCCAGAGGGCCCAGTACACGGCGCTGCCGATGAGGCCGCCACCGGACTTTTGGAGTGACGCCGGTGCGGGCTTGATGTGCCGCACGTCCGAACCCGCGCGCTCCACGGCGGTTCCACCACCCGGCAGCGGCGGAAGCGGTGACATGCCGTCCCCTTCGGCTATCGACATGATGATCGGCTGCGACGCGGCCTCAACGTACTCTTTGATGCTCGGATCGTAGTAGGTGTAGCCTATCTCCGGGACGGTGAGGACGCCCGCCTTCTGAGGCACCAGGACGCTCTGGTAGGTGCGAGTTCCCACGAGCCGCCCGTCGATCAGTCTGCTGGAGGAATCGGAGGGCGATTCGAAGACGCGCCAGTCGTCGAAGTCGGGCCACGTCGGATCGGGCAGCGAGTCGATATTGCCCTCGCCCACGACCCTCACGGTAAGCTGGACGGGTTCGTTGACCTTCCCGTCCGTGCCGTCAACGTCGGCGGAGACGCTGAACTTGCCGACCGCGCCGGTGAACCCCGCTGGCGCGTCGGGGGGCAGGGGCAGCACCTCTACGACTATCGATTCCGCCTCCAGGTAGTTGGGCGCTTCGAAGAAGTCGACGGGCACCGTCAGGCCGGCCGGCTCGATCACAAGCGTTCCGACGACCGTCGGGAACAGCACCGTCGTGAGCTCGACGACCTGGTAGCGGTTGGAGCCAATCGTCTCGGTGTACTCGTCCTGATCCGGCTCCTGGATTTTCCAGAAACCGGAAAAGCCGGGCGGGGCGAAGCGAGGCTGGCCGAACCTGCCGAACGAGGGGAAGAGCGCCGAGCGACGGTAGAACTTGAAGGTGTAGGTGATCTGCTGGCCGAGATAGGGTGTGTCATCATCGACGGACGCGGTGACGAACATCGAGCCGCCCGCGGAGGGTGGTACGCTCTGCCCCGGAGACTGGCCCTGGCCGGGAACGGGGGTTGAGACACCCAGTCCCTGGAATACCTCAACCTTGATGGGTTCGGTCTGGTACGTCTGACCGCTTATGGAAACCGAGATCGGGTCGATCGTTACCGTGCCGACCTTTGTGGCCACGAACCGGTAGAGATATGAGAACGTGGAACCGCTCGTCCCTTGGCGAATCCACGTCTGCCTCTGAATCGAGGGTGGTCCCATTTGGCGAAGGCCATCGAATTCGGGGATCGTCGGCTGCTGGGGGTTGAGTGACCCGTCTATCCTCACCCGGAGGGTGAGATCCTCGCCGACGGCCAGCTCGTTCTTATTGACTTCCGCAGTAACGTCGATGTCCCGCTGCTGCGCGTGGACGGCCGGTATCGCCGCGGCCATGAGTGTCACGGCAAGGGCGATGCCGGTTATGGCGCGTCGTATGTATGGGGAATGTCGCAATTCGGTGTTTACCAAGGGTTCGTTGGTGGAGGACCAGAAGGGACGAGGACCTGCTGGAGGCGCTCCTGAAGGGTCTCCGCGTCCTCGCTCACGCTTTCCAGTAGTTGTCGGGCCTGCTCCTCGGTTATCGGCTCGGTCTGAGTGGGCTGCGGTTGTTGCTGCTCTTGCTCCTGTTGCTGGTCATCCTGCTCGTTGTTCTGCTGCTGGTCTTGCTGTTCGTCCTGCTGCTCCTCGTTCTCCTGCTCTTGCTGGTCTTGTTCGTTCTGCTCGTCCTGCTGATCCTGTTGTTGGTCCTGTTGCTGTTCCTGCTCTTGCTCCTGAGGGCCAGGCTCCTGATTTTCGTCCGGCTCCTCGCCCTGTTGCTGCTGGTCCTCCTGCGGGAGCATCGACATAGCCAGCTCCAGGTTGTGCTTGGCGTCCTCGTTGTCGGGCTGGATACGCAGCACCTCTTTGTATGCCTCAATGGCTTCGGGGTACTGCTCAGCAGTAAAGTATACGTTACCCTTGTTGAAGAACCCCTGCGCCCGCAGGTCACCGTCAGCGTACTTGAGCGCCTCGTCGTAGTCGAGCAACGCCTCGTCGTAGCTCTCCATGCGGTACTGTGCGTTCGCGGCGTTGTAGTATGGCTCACCCTTTTCGGGGGCGCGTTCCTGCGCGTCTTCATAGGCGTCGAGGGCGGCCCCGTAGTCTTGATTTGCGAACGGTTCGTGTCCTGAGTTGTTCACCTGCGCGGGAGTAGGTGCGCAGGCGGCTAGGAGGAGGGCAATGCCGAGGGTGAGAGATGCAACCATGGTTTTAGAGGCGGGATTCTGTGGATTCCCGCCCCGTATCGGGGTACGGGGTGACGTTCCTTCGCGGGAATGACGGTGATTAAGCACGGCCCGCCTCCTCGACGGCGGTCGTTCGCCGTCTCCAGAGGGAGAAGGAGAACCTGTCGGTCATCACCTCGGCGAGCACGAGCGAGAGAATGCCCGCGAGCAGGAAGATCTGGAATCGCTCGATCCTCTTGCGGTTGAACTCGCTCTCAAGGCTCTCGTCCTGGAACGACTGAATCTCGTCGACGAGGCCGGCGATTGCGCCACGCTCAGCCGCGCGGAAATACCTGCCCCCGCCCGCACGCGCGACCTCTTGTAGCGTGGCCTCGTCCAGGCTGGAGATGACGACGCGGCCCTGGTCGTCTTCGCGGTAGCCGGTGACGTTGCCCCGCGCGTCGTATTCGGGGATAGGCTCGCCCTCCGGCGACCCGAAGCCTACGGTGTAGATGACGGCGCCTTCATCCGCCGCCTGTCGAGCGGCCGCGATGGGATCGCCCTCGTGGTTCTCGCCGTCCGTCATGATGACGATGATCTTCTGGCTCACCCGCTCTTCGTTGAATCCGGTCATCGCCGTCTCGATCGCCTTCGCTATCACGGTGCCCTGCCGCGTGATCACGTCGGGGTTCGCGTTGCGGAGGTAGGTCCGCGCCGTGGCGTAGTCGAACGTCAGCGGGAACTGGATGAAGCTCGCCCCGGAGAAGAGGACGATGCCGACCTCGTCGCCGGTGAGCCGCGACATCATGTCCGATATCTCCAGCTTGGCGCGTTCGAGGCGCGTGGGCTTGAGGTCCTGGGCCAGCATACTGCGCGATATGTCGAGGGCGACCATGACCTGCACGCCGCGATGCTCGACGATCTGTACGTCGCTGCCCCACTGCGGACGGGCGAGCGCGACGATTATGAGGGTTATGCCCACGAACCACAGGATGAGCCTGCGACGGCGCATCCCCCGGTTGACGGACATGCTGAGCCGCTCGATGAGGGCCGGGTCGCCGATGCGCCGGACGGAGGCGTCACGGCGCATGAACGCCCAGCGTAAGAAGACCATCAGCGCGGGAAGCGCTATCAGGGCATACAGATATTGTGGCGCGCCGAATGACATCTCACGGTATCTTTCTGAATACGGTCTGCGAAAGGACGAGTTCCAGCAGGAAGAGCAGAAGGGCCGGGACGAGGAACCACACGGCAAGCTCGCGATAGGTGGTGAAGTGGAGGACCTCGATCTCCGACTTCTCCAGGGCGTTGATCTCCTCGTAGATGCCCCGCAGCGCATCGGTGTCCGTCGCGCGGTAGTACTTGGCGTTCGTGATCTCCGCGATCTGTTGGAGCGTCTCTTCATCGAGCGAGCTTTGCTGCATCACGACGCCGCCACCGAAGGGGCCCAGCCGAGGGTCGGAGCCGGAACGGCTCGGCCTGCCCACTCCGATGGTGTACACCTTGATGTCGAGGGCCTCCGCGGCGGTGGCGACCGTCACGGGGTCGAGGTCGCCCGCGTTGTTGACGCCGTCCGTGAGCAGGGTTACCAGCTTGTTCTCAACGGTCGAGTCCTTGAGCATGTTGGCGGCGGTCGCCATGCCGCTGCCGATGGCCGTCCCGTCCTGGATTCGCAGCCTGTCGGCGAGATCGACTTCGTCCAGCAGCCGAAGGAGGACGTCGTGGTCGAGGGTGGGCGGACTCTGCACGAATGCGTCCCGCGAGAAGACGACGAGACCGATGCGGTCGTACTGCCGCTCCTCGATGAAGTCGGCGATGATCTCCTTGGCGGCATCCAGCCTGTGCGGGTCGAAGTCCTGCTGGCCCATGCTGCCCGAGATGTCGAGCGCGATGGCGATGTCCACGCCCTCGCCCCGAATGACCTCCCGCGCGTCCGCGGACTGCGGCCTGGCTACGGCGATAATCACGAGGGCGAGCGCGATAAAGCGCAGCCCGGAGACGAAGGGCATCACGCGGAGTCGCAGGGAGCTTCCGATTCCCGACACGAGACCGGTGTCCGCGTACCTCATGCCGACGGGGGACATCCCGCGCTTCCACAGGTACGGAAGGGCGGCCAGAAGGGCGACTCCCGGCAAGAGGAGGAGAAGCCACGGGGACCCGAAGCTCAGATCGTTCACGCCGGCGCCTCCTGCTGAGCATACGTGCCGTTCTGAGACGGCTCCTCCGGCCGGAGGGCGGGCCGGGTGACTTCCACGATGTACCGCGCCTGGCCGGATGCCTCGTAGGCCTGGGACAGCGCGGGCGTGTACTTGGCGAACTTCACGAGGTCGGCCTCACGCAGCAGGTCGAGGACGAGCTTGGTGTCATCGTAATTCAACGACGACCGCCTGAGCGCCGCCCATATCTCGTCCGTCGTCATGTCGATGGCGTCGACCGGGCTTACGTCCCTCAAGTACATCGCCTGGACGTAGACCCGCATGGCGTCTGCGACGAGCGTGTAGTGCTCCTTGAACGGCCCGTCCTCCGGCAGATCGAGCCGCTCGATGCGGTCAAGCTCCTCGATGGCGATCTCCCATGGAGTCCGGGTGTCAAGAACCGGCAACGGCGGTCCTTGCAGCCGCCTACGAATCAAGTAAGCCGCAAGCACGGCGCCCGCCAACAGTCCGGCCAGCAGGATGAGGCCGCCCGAAGTTTGGGCAACGGGGTCATCCCAGAATGGTGTGGAGATATTGGCCTGCTGTCGAATGTCCTTCGGCTCGGCGTCCGGGCCGGGCAGAACCGACCCAACGTTCAATTCCACTGGCAAGGGGAAAGCCTGCTCGACTGCTCCGTCGGGGCCACGAACGGATATGGGCAGTTCGGGGGTCCGTATCGTGCCCCTGCCAAACACCACCGCCGTGATCGTCTGGCTCGTCGTCTTCGTTCCGTCGTCATTGAAAACGGTCTGCGCTTGCGACTGTTCCTTGACCTCGAATTGCCCCCAGTCACGAGGCAGCTTGTGCACCACGACGTTGTGGTCATCCGGATACGTCACGTCCAGCGTCAGAGTGACCTCGTCCGCGAAACTTAGGTTGGGAGGATCCACATTCAGGGAAATACGAACCTTGGACAAGGGGTCTTCCTGCGCGAAAGCCGTCCCGAACGTTCCCGCGACCAGCAGCGACGCGGCCAGCGCCGCAAGCCAGACACGATACCTCGTACGCACTACGGAATGGGCCATAAGCGACACGCCTACACTCCCCGCGCCAGCCTTCGGAGCCGGTTCTTGAAGAACGCGGCAACCTCGGCGACATAGTCCCTATCCGTCGTGACGTTCACACGGTCGACCGCAGCAGAGGAGAAGACCTCGCGTTTCTCCTCGACGAAGCGGGCCACCTTCTCGGAGAACGTCCTTCTCCACGCCGAGCTGCTCGTATCGACCCAGCGGAGCTGCCCGGTCTCGGCGTCCTCCAGCGCGATGATGCCCACGTCGGCTATCTCTCGCTCCAGCGGGTCGTCGAGGTCGAATGCCACGACGTCGTGGCGGCGGCTCGTGGCGAAGAGGGCCCGGCGGTACGACTCCGGCTCCGCGAGGAAGTCGGAGATGACGAACACGATGCTCCGCCGCTTGAGGAGCACGTTGATCGTGTCGAGGGCGAGTCGAATGTCGGTGCCCGTCCCTTCCGGCTCGAACACCAGCAGATCGCGCACCATGCGAAGGACGTGGCTCCGTCCCTTGCGCGGCGGGATGAGGAGCTCCACCCTGTCGGTGAAGACCAGCAGGCCGACCTTATCGTTGTTCGTCGTGGCCGCGAAGGACATGACCGCGGCGAGCTCGGCGGCAAGCTCCCGCTTGAAGCGGTTCCTCGTGCCGAAGTCACCGGAGCGGCTCGCGTCGACGACCAGCATGACCGTAAGCTCCCGCTCCTCGGCATAGCTCTTGACGTGAGGCTCTCCCGTGCGGGCCGTCACGTTCCAGTCGATGGTCCGCACGTCGTCGCCGGGGTGGTACTGGCGCACCTCGACGAACTCCATGCCCCGGCCCTTGAACACGGAGTGGTACTCGCCCGCGAAACTGTCGTTGACGAGCTTCCGAGTCGTGATCTCGATTCGCCGGATCTTGGCGATCAACTCAGTTGTTAGCATGTTTTGTATAGGCTACTATCCGGCAACACCGTCCGTTCGTCCTGAGCTTGTCGAAGGACGGTTCATGGTTCGACAGGCTCACCATGAACGGTTTTCACGGTCTTACGGGACTTCGAGGTTGTCGAGGATGCGCTGGACGATCTCGGCGGACGTGACCTCCTGGGCCTCGGCCTCGAAGGTCGTGATGACGCGGTGCCTGAGGATGTCCGGCGCAAGCTGCTTGACGTCGTCGGGCGTGACGTAGCCGCGACCCTTGAGGAAGGCGTGCGCCCTCGCCGCCGAGATCAGGAAGATGCCCGCGCGAGGCGAAGCGCCGTAGGAGATCATGTTCCTCAACTCGTCGAGTCCGGCCACGCCCGGGTCTCGCGTTGCGATCACGAGGTCGAGCACGTAGTCCTTGACCTTCTCGTCAACGTAGACCTGGCGGACGATCTCCCGCGCGTTCATGATGTACTGCGGGTCGATGACGGGTTTCACCTCCGGCAGCGGCCCAGCAGTGATCCGCTCGATGATCTCACGCTCCTCGGAGCGCTCCGGGTACTCGACGACGACCTTCAGCATGAAGCGGTCGACCTGCGCCTCCGGCAGGGGGTACGTGCCCTCCTGCTCGATGGGGTTCTGCGTCGCGAGGACGAGGAACGGCGCCTCGATGGGGTACGTTTGGTCGCCTATGGTGACCTGGTTCTCCTGCATCGCCTCCAGCAGGGCGCTCTGCACCTTGGCGGGCGCGCGGTTCACCTCGTCGGCGAGGATCAGGTTCGCGAAGATCGGCCCCTTTCGGACGCTGAACTCGCTGGTGCGGGGGTTGTATATCTGCGTCCCGATCAGGTCTCCCGGCAGGAGGTCGGGCGTGAACTGGATGCGCGAGAACCCCGCGTGGATCGCCTGGCCGATGGTCTTGACCAGGAGCGTCTTGGCGAGACCGGGCACGCCCTCCAGCAGGATGTGCCCGTCGGCCAGCAGTCCGACCAAGGCCCGTTCGACGAGCCGGTCCTGGCCGATGATCGTCTTCCGAATCTCGGTTACGAGATCGTGGACGAACGGCGCCTCCTTCTCCACCATCTCGTTTATCTGGCGAACGCCCGCAAGGTCCATCATGGCTGCTGAGAGGCTCCTGTGACAAGTTGTGGGCGGCGCACGGCGCGCAGGCCCATTATTCATATACAGTAAACGAGAAACGGCGGGGAAGGGTTAGGCGGCGTGGGAGGGGAACAGGCTGGGCTGCGTCACGCCAAACCGTGGTCCAGAAGGCCGGAATAATCACAGGATCGTGTGATTACAGGCACCGGGACCGCCGCATAAGCTGGGATTACAGGAAAACGGACGACGGTACAAGCGTCATAAGGAGGTAGACGATGAGAAGGCCAAATGTGGTTGCTTATGGCGTAACGGCTATAATCGTGGCAGTGTTGGTCCTTGGCGCACTCACCATGATTCGGGTCGTCGGCTTCAACTCTGATCTGGATTTTTCGGTCGAGACCGTAGATGAGTATGCGCGGTGGTGTGGCAGAATGGGCGACCCCGTCGCTAAGGAATTGGACTGGGGCAGGGGGATATCGGGTTGGGGTAATATCGCAGAGGTCCTCGTTGCTCCGATACGAGAGGCTGAGGCCATCGACCCGGCGCCGCCCGGGCTGGAAGAGTTCCACGAGGCGAAGCTGGCAAGCCTGAAGGGAATGCACGACCTCGCGCGGACGAAGCAACACGCTCAATACGTAGACAGAATCGAGATTCGGAAGGAAGCCGCAACCCTCGACCCATTGCAAGAGGGACTGACACAAGCGGCCGAGGGGCTGTCGCCTGAGATAGCGAGCACTCTGAGGCAATCAGGATGCATCTGACTTGCGGCGGACTTAGCCCGTTGCAGTTGAACTCCACAGCAAAGTTCGGCGAATCAAAGGAGACGCCTTATGACGAACAGTTCCGGCTCAAGAGGATTCCTATCCGGCCGTGTGGGACCCATAATTGTCGCTGTGGTGGTGACCGGGTTGGTGGTTTTCGTGGCCTGCTTCTGGGTTTGGGTGAACCTCGGAGGGGGCGCTTGGTACAGCGAAGTGAGTGTGTACGAAGCGACGTTCCGTTCTCCAGACAAGCTCGGACTCACTGTCAACTCCTGCAACGAGTGCCCAAGAGTGGCGCTGTTCGAGGAGACCGACGATGCCGTGCATGTCAAGGTGGTTGCTTTTTCTACTCCCTTCCATGGTGGCATGGACTGCCTAGATGGTATTGAGGTCCAACTCGGAAAGCCTCTGGGAGACCGGGGCGTTATTGACAGGCATACCGGGCAAATAGTGAACGTCAGGACAGACAGGTGAATGCCTCGAAGATCGAGCTATCAAGAGACCACAGAGACACCCGAAAGGCCGGAAAAATCACAGGATCGTGTGATTACAAGCGCTGGGAGGGCCGCGTAAGCTGGGATTATCAGGAAAACGGGCGACGGTAGTGACAGAGCAAGGAGGCAATGACATGAAACGGATAAAGGACATACGGTTTATCTTCATAGCTGTCGTGCTCACGGTCGCTATGGCCTGCGGGCAGAACGCGGACCAGGCAACGGAGCCGAGCAAGGGAGTGGAAGCCTCCGCCGCGCAAGCGTCGGTCGATCCGGTCGACGAGGCAGAGACGCAGGCAGACGCGCCGGACCTCGCCGACTACATGGACGAGGCGACGGCGAAGCAGTTCGAGCAGATGAATGACGAGTGGCAGGAGATGGCGCGGGACGGATGGGTCAATATCACGACGAAGTTCGCGCCGGATGCGCCTGAAGATTGGAAAGATTCCTTCGGGGATATCATCTCTCAAATGTACACGCAGGCGAAGATTCAGGGCGGCTTGCGCGGTGTTCCCGTCGCAGGGGCGCAGGACCTCGTCGATCCGGGCAAGGGCGCTTCCCCGGACGGGACGACTCCCTTCGCGCTGAGCATCCTCTCACCTGAATACACCGAGGCGTACGAGCTCATACCCGAAGGATCGCTGATGCGAGAGTATCTGGACATACGGCTCGGACAGTTCTCGGAGAGGGCATGGGAGTCGATCAAGGCGCAGCCGGACGAGCCATACCCCGCGCAGGCCCCGAAGCTGAATGCCGGAGACGAGTTCGAGTTGAGCGGGATGCTGACGAACGCCTGGGACGCCGAGTGGCTCGTCAAAAGGCTCCGGTCCCTTGACGCGGACGCGGCGAGGGAGTACGAGGCCACGAAGGACCTGACGGAACGCCTCGACATCTTCCGCAAGCTGGTGGAAGTGGACGGGAAGGGGCAGGGAGTTGAGGAGATACGCGCGGAGTACGACATGCGGTCGCGCGGCTGGGACGAGGAGGAGATCGCCGCTTACATCGAACTCATGCGCGTCCGGGCAGCGGAGAAAGAGGCGCTCAGTCGCATGACCCCGAAGCAGGGATACATCAATCACGTGGAGTTCACGCTGTGCGGCGCGCTGATGAGTCATATCGTCGGGCAGGACTTCAGAACGGCGAACTCCGGCCCCGGCCAGTGCGACATCGCCAAGGTGACCACGCTCACGAAGGAGGCGCTGGAGGCCGGGAAGATGGCCAGCAGCGACGAAGAGCTCCGCGAGGCGGTCGAGTTCGCGCGGCAGACGCCAGGTCAGTAGGAAGAGTGTTTGCAAAGTCTGCAAAAACCGTTCGTGGTGAGCTTGTCGAACCATGAAGCGCCCTTCGACAAGCTCAGAGCCTGCCCCGTACTTGATACGGGGGTGAGCGGAAGCGTTTTTAGACACCCTTTAAGGGTGCACTCAAGAAAGCCAGCCAGTAGACGTACGAGGCGGCCACCGTGTTATAAATACGGTGGCCGCCTCATTTTGTCGTAGAGAGCCACTAACCGTCGATCAATTTGGCTCAACCCACACGGAACCGTGAAGACGGAACGACTGAAGACCGCGTTCGCCATCCTGGGACTGACTGTCCTGGCGGTGGTGGCCGTCGATCTGCTGGGTCGCGCCGCGTGGGCTATCGACCAGCGGTTCTTCAGCCCGCCCGTTCTTGACAGCGTGTCCGGCGCCCTCGATGAGCGACAGTTCGCGGCGGCATACGACGGGGCCGGCTACGACGTCGCTACGCTGTTCCGCGAGTTCCACGCGACGGAGCGCATCGTCTACGAGCCGTACACGATATGGGACAGGCGGTACTACCCCGGCGACCTCATCAGCATCGACTTCGGAGGGTTCCGGCGCACGACGAACAACTCCGACGCCGAGGACGCGCTGAGTGTGTGGGTCTTCGGCGGATCGACGGCGTGGGGAGAGGGCGCGCCGGACGACGAGACGATCCCCAGCCATCTCGCGGGGCTGATGAACGCTTGGGGCGTCGACACGACGGTCAAGAACCTCGGCGAGCGCGGGTACGTCTCGACCCAAGAGGTCGTCCTGCTCTACCGCGAGCTTCAGGCGGGCGGGCGTCCCGACGTGGTGGTCTTCTACGACGGCATCAACGACGCTGCCGCGGCGTCCAACTGGCCGGAGGTGCCCGGCTCGCACGTGAGCCTTCACCGCATCCGCGATCGCTTCCGGTTCGGCGAGGTGCCCTCCGAGCGCCGGCGCGAGCTCGTGCGGTCGCTCGGCATCTACAAGGCGTCGCGCATTGTGCTCGACAGGTTGGAGGCGAGAGAGAGGACGATTCGCGCCCAGCGGGACGATGACGACATAGACATTACGCCGAGGTTCCTCGACGCCAACTTCCGCTTCCTCGGCGGGCAGGCGGTCGATGTCTGGCTGGCAAACCGCGAACTCGTCACGGCGCTTGGGGAGGAGTTCGGGTTCACGGCGCTGTTTGCGCTTCAGCCCGGCTTGTGGACGGATGGCAAGCCACTGCACGTCTCGGAGAAGCGCATCCTCGCCGAGCACCTCGAAAGGCGCGCCATGACGCACATCATGGCGACCCGCGCCGAGATGTCGGCCATCCTCGGTGAGCGCCGGGAAGACGGCACGCTGCCATCCAACGTCCACGACCTTGCCGACGTGTTCTCGACCGTGGAGGAGCCAATCTACATCGACTACGTTCACACGGCGGGGCGGGGCTATCGCATCGTCGCGGACGCGCTGTTCGAGAGGTTGAGGGGCCATTTGTGCGGTGTTAGGCCGCCGAACGTCACGGCGAGGGTCGCGGACGCGATAGCCGCTAGGTGCGAGTGAGAGGGATTCACCGCAGAGGGCGCGGAGACCGCAGAGAGGGAGTTGGTATAATGCCTACCGTCACCATGCCTCCCTCCCCGTCCGTCGAGTTTGTCATTCCCGTGCTGAACGAAGAGCGGGCGCTGCCCGTGTGCGTCGAGCGACTTCACGGGTTCCTCAGCGATGCCATGCGGGCCTACGACTGGCGCATCGTCGTTGCGGACAACGGCTCGACCGACCGTACTCCGGCCGTGTGCGAGGAGCTTTCCCGCAAGTATGAGGAAGTCGGGTACCTGCGGCTGGAAGAGCGCGGACGAGGGAGAGCGCTCCGCACGGCGTGGCTCGCCAGCGATGCCGACTACTTGTGCTACATGGACGTCGACCTCTCGACGGAGCTCGAGGCGATACCGCCCCTGATCGACTCGCTCGCAAATGAGGGATACGATCTCGCCGTCGGCTCGCGGCTCAAGAAGGGAGCGACGGTCATTGGCAGGTCGCCCAAGCGCGAGGTCGTCTCGCGGTGCTACAACCTGATCATACGGTCGATGTTTTTCGTGAGGTTCCGCGACGCGCAGTGCGGCTTCAAGGCTATCGGTCGAAAGGCTGCGAGAGAGCTTGCGCCCCTCGTGCTGGACAACGGGTGGTTCTTCGATACGGAACTGCTGATCCTAGCCGAGAAGAACGGCTACCGGATCTGCGAGCTGCCGGTCAAGTGGACGGACGACCCCGACACGCGGGTAAAGATCGTCAAGACGGCGTATGACGACATGATGGGGTTGTTCCGCCTCCGCTTCGGTGGGCTGAGGAGGGCGTCGGAGTGGCTCAGGGACGGTAGAAGGCAGGGACGGGTTTGAAACCCGTCCCTGCCGGGGACTGCTACCAGATGGCGAAGCCTGCCTGGACGGTCAGGGTGATGTCGAGCGATCCGCCGCTGATGGGAGTCAGTGGCGCGGAGGCCATGGCGAAGGCCCTGGTCTCGGCGAGGAAGTCCTCCACGAACGGCACGTCGCCACCAACTTCCGTGATGTAGACGACCTTGCCGAGCGTGACGCCGGTGAGGGCCGCGAAGTGCTGCGCGTTCTCCATGGCGACCTCCACGGCGTCTTCACGAAGCTCCGCCGTGTAGGCGCTCGGATCCTCGATGGAGAAGTCGATGCCGTTGATCCTCGTCGCGTCGCCGCCGGCGGTCGCCACGTCGTCGATGATCTTTCCGACCGCGTCGAGGTCGCGGATCTTGACGATGGCGGTGTTGCTGACCTGGTAGCCGGTGAGGACGCGCTTGTTCGAGAAGACGCCGCCGCTACTGACCTCTTGGTACTCGTACTGCGGCCAGATGTTGAAGGACGTCGTCTGGATGTCCTCGTCGGCGAGGCCGTTGTCCTTGACGGCGGCGATGACGGCGTCCATGGCCGTCGCCGCGTCTCCGCGCGCCTCTGTCACCGAGGGCGCGGTGGTCTCCACGCCGAGGCGTAGGAGCGCGATGTCCGGCGGCAGGCTGATCTCCCCCGTTCCGGTAACCCAGATGCCGGCCTCGGTCACTCCGGCCGCGTACTGGGGCGCGGACGCGGCACCCGTTCCCGCGGGTCCTGGAAGCGTGGACACGGCAACGTTGGAGACGGGCAGGGTCGTGTAACCCTCATCGTCGCCACCGCACGCGACCGCGAAGGTCACGATGCCCAATATCCCGATTGTCACGACTATGCTCTTCAAGACGTTCATTTCGATTTCCTCCTCCATGTTGGTTTGCTGTATTCATCATATCCCAGTGTCCGTCACGAGTGCAGAGGGTTCACCACAGAGGGCGCAGAGGGCGCGGAGGAAGAAAGTTAAAGTATTGCGTATTGGGCGAGTTCGGCGGGACGAGGATTTTAGATTCCTCGCTACGCTCGGAATGACAGAGGGGTAGTGGGGTTGTCTGGTACAATAGGCGCAGGACGTTCTTCATCTATGTCAATCCGCCCACGGTTCGCCTCATCCCTTCGCGTGCTCGTTCGAGAGTCGTTCGAGACGATCATCCTCGCGCTGCTCGTCTTCATGGTGCTGCACGTCAGCATCCAGAACTACAAGGTCGAGGGGCCGAGCATGGAGCCGACGCTGAACCAGAACGAGTACCTGATCGTGAACAAGCTCGTCTACCTTCGCTTCGACCCGCCGGAGGTCCTGGACGCGCTCCCGTTCTACGAGGGAGCCTTGGAAGCAGGCGAGCGGTACGTCTTCCAGCAGCCCAAGCTGGGAGAGGTAGTGGTCTTTCGCTCGCCGCGAGACCCTGAGCGCGACTTCGTCAAGCGGGTCATCGGCTTGCCGGGCGACACGGTGGAGATCGTGAGTGGCACGGTCTACGTGAACGGGCTGCGACTCGTCGAACCGTACCTCGCCCGGGAGGACACCACCAACATGCCCCCGGTCGAGGTCGAACCGGGCACCTTCTTCGTCCTCGGCGACAACCGGGGTTCGAGCAACGACTCTCGCTCGTGGGGCCCCATTCCGGCGGACCACCTCATCGGGCAGGCGTGGGTGAGGTTCTGGCCGCTCGACCAGCTGAACTTGCTGTGAGAGTGCGAATGTCGTCGTTCGCCGGGTAGGAAAACCCCCTCTCTGTGTCTCTCCCCCGGCGGAGAATTGCTCTTGGAGCAGTGGTACAACCTGTCCGATCTCCAGATGGAGGAGGCGCCCTGCGACCGAATATCCTTCCGCCGCTTCGTGGGGCTGGGGATTGAGGACGATACACCAGACCATTCGACCCTCAGCCGCTTTCGGACGGAGTTGGACAAACGAGGATTGAGCGAGGAACTGTTCAAGGAGTTGGAGTCCCAACTGGATAGGCGAGGACTGTTCTTGAAGGAAGGGATGTTGATGGACGCCACGCTGGTAGATGCTCAGGTGCGTCGTCCGCCGGCCTCGGCAGGCCGAGGGGCGAAGAGTTCTGTAGACCCCGATGCAGACTGGACATATACCCGGTACGGGAGACGGTCACACTTCGGTTACAAGGTGCATTTGGGAGTGGATGCCGGTACGGACTTGGTGCGCAAGGCGGTGTTTACCGCCGCAAAGGTGTATGAGAGCGAGGTGGCGGATGAGTTGGTAAGCAGAGATGAGCGGGCGGTGTACGGTGACCGAGCGTATGAGTCCAAACAGAGGCGTGAGTGGCTGAAGTGTTTGGGTATAAAGGACCGGATCATGCATCGATCTCACAAGCATCAACAGGAGTTACCGCATTGGCAAAAGCGTCGGAACAAACTGATAGCGCGTCGTCGGACAACGGTGGAGAAGGTGTTTGGTACGCTGAAACGCAGCTACGGGTACAGTCGTGTTCGCTATCGCGGTCTGGGACGGAACGGCGTGGAGATGTGGTTCAAGTTGATGGCATACAACATGAGGAAGTCGACTAATTGGGCCAGTTGTCCAGCATGAGCCGCAATGGAAGTCTGATCCGGGGGTAAGTCGCCGCACCAGAGGGTAGAAAACCAGATCTGAAAGGCTTTGGATGCGGCACCGCGAGCCTTATTTTCGTGCCAAGGCCACTCCAAGGACTGTTCCCTTAGTTATGCAAGGCTCTCCGTAGGCGGGAATGACGGGGATGTCCTCGCTAATCGGTTCGTTGCTCAAACCTCAATCGCTTGGTCGACGAATACGGTGTAGGTTTGGGTCTTGGGTTTGTCGGCGTCCTCACTCTTGACGTAGCGGATCGAGCTTTGGCCCAGGAGCCGGCGGGGTAGGACCATGACCCGGATGAAGGCGGTAAGCTCGGTCTTGGAGGCCTCGGCGTAGACGGGGTCGGGGCCGGCCTCGAACCAGGCCTCACCGGGGAGCAGGTGCCTGGTCTTGCCGTCCACGGTTACGTCGAACTCGCCCATGTAGAGGCAGCGGATTCCCGGCCCCTGGTGGGTGTGGGTGTAGGCGATTCCGCCGAGCGGGAAGTCGACGCGGTCGCATCGCATGAGGTACTCGCCGTCGTTGTCGATGGGGATGGCCGCGCGGAGCTTGGTCCGGGACGCGCTCCGACCCTGCTGGCCCGATGGCGTCAGCTCCCATCGCCACAGCCTCGCGCCGCCTTCGCCGGCCTGCAGGCTGACGCTGCCGGAGTAGTGGCGGGCCTCGTTCGGGGTGATGCGCTCGGTCGTACCGCCGGACTGCGCCTCGGCCTCGCCCTCGACGACGTAGAGGATCCGGTTGGTCACGGGGAGGGAAACGCTCTCTCCCGCGTCCAGCCTGTCTTCGATCAATTCAAGTACGCGAGTCGCCATGCTCGCCTCCGTTTTCAGCGAGTTGAAGAACCAGGCCGAGGCGAGGGCGACGCACTAGGTGCCGCAGTTGGGGCTGCCGCCTCCCGAGCCGCCGTCGGGGATGCACTTGCGGTTGACGAGGCTCGTCTTGCCCGACTCGATGGCGGCCTTGACCTTATCGGCACCCTCCGCGGAAACCCAAGCGCCCCAGATGTTCTCGTGGTTCTTGAGGAACTTGATGGCCTGAACGGTCGGCTTGATCCCGATGCGACCTCCGCGGATCACCGCCGAGAGCTCGTCGATAAGTTCATCGGTCGGCCTGGCCTTCATGAGGAAGTCGGTCACTTCCGGCGCTCGCTCGCTGAGGCCGGAGTGCACGACGATGCGGCTGTTTCCGTCGCCGTCGCGCACGGAGCCCAAGTCCGTGATCGCCTTGCCGTCGATGTGGGTGGTATACCAGCCTCCCGCCGCGTCCTTGTCCAGCATGAGAAGAACGTCCAGCTCGCCATTCTGAAAGGCATCTTGGTACGTCTCACCCTCAAGCTGGACCAGCTCGACCTGGAAGTCGTAGGCGTATACGAGGATATACCCGAGCAGAGCGTTCGAGAACTGGAGAGGCTTGTCGTCCCACTCGGCGAACTTGACGGCTCCCACGGACGGCTCGAACAGCGATGCGAGGTGCACTTCCTCCCGCGCCTCCACGGTGGCCACGGCCTCCTGGGGCGCCAGTGTGGGGAGCGGGGTGAAAGTGGCAGCAGGGGCCGCCTGACTTGACTGCCCACCGCCGGACTGCCCGCCGCTCGATGTCGATGCGGCGGCGGCCGGCGCTTGGGTGGGCGTTGCCCGCTCTCCGACGGGGATCGGGCTGTCCTGGGCGGGACACGCCGTCGCGAACAGGGCGAGCACGATCGCTCCTACGAGTATTGACAGGTTCCTGCGGTTGACGATGTTGTGCGCCTTCATGGGTCCTCCCTCCTCATGTCCCCTCAGACAGGGTCTCCAGGCGAGTTACGTTCCATCCCCCGAGGTCATTTCATCCAGTATTCTTAGTCTGCCAACGTCGGTGTTAGGCGAATACTACCACTTGATTGTGCTCTCGTCTAATCCAACAGGCGAGAGGCCTCAGGCGGTTTTGGGTCGTTTACTCACGTGATGAGAAGCGATTTCAATGTTCATCACAGGGCGCCGGACTCTGGTGGTCTCGGTCCAAGTCAAATCGGTTGACTCTTATGATTCCTGATTGCCATGCCACGCCGCTCCGTGAAACCAAGCTTCTCATAGAATCCCTGAACGTCTTCGTCGCAGATCAAGTCGATTGCGTAGAGCGTCTTCAGCTTCTCCATCATACGTGCCACCAGTTCAGTGCCGATGCCCTTCTGCTGCCATTCAGGTAACACCTCGATATACGGGATGTAGGCACAGGAAACGCCGTCAGTGATGGCCGTGATGAAGCCAACCACTCTACAATTCTTGGAGAGTGCCAGAACGATGAGGTCACTCCCCTGGAGGATCTTCAAATGCCCCTCAGGAGAAGGCCGATTGGGCCACCCGACAAAGAAGCCCTGAAGATCGTTAGGACGAATTCCATCAGTCGTTTCTTGGTAAGTAATCGACATCGTCGCGCCCTAGAATCAGCAAGTCGACTAGCTCTACGCCCTCACGGTAGTATCATAGCGTACCAATATCCAGTTCGCTGACCCTAGGCCGCCCACTCCAACCATCGTTTGCACCCCGCGCTGATTTGCCGAAGCGTACCACTTTCGGGCAGATGCCCGCCCGCTCGGTCGCAAAGCCTCTCAAGCAGTTCCGAGATGATCCGCCTCACGGCGATCTCGTTGCCGCGCCCGGTGACGTGCACGTAGTCGATATAGAGCGGAGCGGGTGTTTCGGCGAAGAGGTCGTTCAGATTCACGACCCAACCGGGGGCTTGAGAGTCGGACAGCCTCTCATCAAGGATCGAGGCCATTTCGGCGCGGACGGTCATGATGGTTTTGAGGCCGGCGTACTCCATCTCGGAGGCGATCAGGGACTCCTCGGACGGGTCGAGCGGCTTTCCGGTCGACCACAGTCCGGGTTGGAACGCCATGAGGGGTACGAAGCCGTATTCCCGCGCCAGGCCGTCGATGACGCGGGCATTGAACAGCCAGAGGTCGAGTCCGCGCTCGGCGAGCCATCGGTAGTTGGGGGTCGAGCCGGTGTCATGGTCGGCGTAGACGATGATGCCGTCTCGCTCGAAGGGGTCGCCTTCAACGCGGTCGAGGACGACGCGCGATGCCTTGTAGAGTCCGGTGGAGCGCGCGAACCAGCCGATATCGCCGTCCTGGTCGTCCGACTCAAACCTATCGCGGACGGTGTCGAACGACACGTGCGCGCCGGGGAACTCCGGCCAGAGGGAGACCGCCGCTGCGTCGTTCACGCCGTTGTAGAAGACGACGATGTCTGGTCTGCGCCCGGCCTGAAGCTCCCGCATGAGATAGACGACCTCCTGTGTGGAGACGTAGCCGCGTCTTCCGAGGTTCCTGACGTTCGCGTCGATGCCGAGCGTACCGTTGAGCAATGAAGCCAAGTGGCTGGGGATGGTCTCGTGGTCGGGCGCGCCGACACCCCAGACTGCGGAGCCGCCGAACATCCAGATGTCCAAGACGTCGTCGCTCGACGAGTTGCCGACCGTGCGGCGCGCCCCGGCTATGTCGATGGTCGTATACGTCCCACGGTACGGGCGGCGCTTCCAGATGGTGTACGGCTCGTATACCGTGCGGTCACTCTTGCGGACCTCTTCGAGCAGCGCGGGGGGGTCGTAGTCCACGCCGTCGTAGGCGGGGAGACCTGCCCGGAGATCATCGTCGGCGAGGAGGTGGTCGGCGGGAGGCCCAAAGTAGCGGTCGTCGACGGCCGAGGCGACGCGACCGAGCGCGTCCACGGCGACGATCACGACGACGCTGAGGCCGACGAGCGCGAGCGCGGTCTTGAGCTTTTGCCTCATGGCACCCGGCGAACCCCTCTCTACCGCACGGTTATGACCCCTATCATGCCGAGCGTCTCGTGCGGTGTACACACCAATTCATACGTGCCCGGTTTGTCGAACGTGTAGGTCAGGGCCTTCGACTTCCACGCGTCGACGTGGACGTCGATTTCAAGCTCCGCGACGGTGAACGTGTGGAACTCTCCTTCGGAGGTCATGACGAACGTCACCTGCTCACCTCGCTCGAAGGTGAGCTCGGCGGGGTCGTAGACGTATTCTCCGCTCTTGCCGGGGTCTTCCATGTTCACGTCAACACGCTTGCCGACGATGCGGATTTCCTCCGTTCCCTGTCCGGAAGCGCCTCCGCAGGCTGTGAGGATGATGATGCCGATGCAGAGGAGCAAGTATCGGGAACATTCACCTAAGGCACGGAAGACGAGGGCGTTGCCGATAGCATATCGCGTCAAGTGCGCCATGAATGATCTCAAGCTTAAGTATAGCAAGAGAACATGCCGTCAAGTCCGCCGAAACTTCCCGCTTAACTTAGGAATGTCTATGTTGCCCCAGCAGGCCTTTGTGAGCTCGGAACCCTGTGGAGGAAACGCGCCATGAATCACCTTGATGCCTTTCGCAGCCAGGGACTGCACGACGGGGATGAAATCGCGGTCGGAGGAGACGAGAACGGCCACATCGTAGTTGTTGTCCCAAGCCAAGCTCATCATGTCTGTTGAGATTGCCGTATCCACACCCTTTTCTTCGGTGCCCCGCATGGTGCCGCCACAGTATGTGCATTGCGAGACCACCCTGTGACAGGACGGGCACTTTGGGCCTGTGGCCTTCCGTCGCCTTTCGTACATTCTTACTGTCACACCGGGACCTCTCGGAAGAACGTTCAGCGCCCACCTCCGCAGGTTCTCCTCATTTGGGTTGTTCGGGTCATAAGAGCCGTATACCCTCATTCCCTGATATTCCAGAGGCGTTGCAGGATCAACGACGCTGGCAGTCTGCTCCGTCAAGTGGCGGCCAAGCCCGAACCAGTCAATGCGGAAGTCCGTCCCAAGGGTGTCCTTTATTGAAAGCTCAAAGTTCCAGAAATCGACGAAAATCTGCACTCGATTGCCGGGATTGTCGGAAGTGGCGCTCATTCCAGTTCCCTTGGGAAATGACACGGGGATGCGCGAAGGCATCCCCGTTGAGAATACTTATCGGGCCGCCGTTCTTCCCGTCTGCCGGGCGGCTTCCCGATGGGTTGTAATGTCCGCAGTGTACCGACCACTATGAATACTTGTCAACTGCTACTATGGACTCATGCCCGGCAGTCGTATTCGGCAAACGGTTGGGAACCCCTGCAACGCTATTATAGACTTGTGACGTGTAGACTGTGGTGAGCGGGAGGGTTCGACGTTCCGGTTCACCCTAGCGGTCGCGGAGACGGCAGACGCGCCGGTCGCGGTCGCACGACACTGAAACGGACTGGCGCAAGGAGTATGCTCCCATGCCGGAGGCCCCAGAACTGGAGGTCGTCAAGGGCTTTCTCGCTGAGCGCGCGGTTGGCGCGAGCGTCGAGTCGGCGCGGGTGCTGAGGCCGAGCGTCCTCCGCTCAATGGCGGGCGACTTCGATAGCGACGTCGTAGGGCGTGCCATCGAAGACGTTCGACGTGTGGGCAAGTTCCTAACCCTGGCGTTGAGCGGAGACCGCCTGCTGGTCGTCAACCCCATGCTGACGGGAGGGTTCCAGTGGTCGGAACCGTCGGACAGGGTCTTCAAGCGGACGTGCTTCACCCTCACGCTGTCCAACGGAAGCGAACTGCGTTATATCGATGAGAGGCAGATGGGACGCGTCTACTACGTCTCGCCCGACCGGATGGAGGAAATCCCTCAGTACGCCGACATGGGGCCGGACGCGCTCGACGAGCCGCTCTCACTCAGCGAGTTCAAGGAGCGGCTCCGGCCGTTTCGCGGGGAGATCAAGGGCATCATCACGCGGGGAAGGGTGATAGCGGGCATAGGCAATGCGTACGTCGACGAGATCCTCTGGGAGGCCGAGATATACCCGTTCCGCAAGAAGCGAGACCTGAGCGACGACGACCTCCAACGAATTCTCGACGCTTCGGCGCGGGTGATGTCGGAGGCGGTCGATCAGGTGCGGGAGGCCATGGGCGGAGACATCCACCGCAAGCGACGCGACTTCCTGAAGGTACACAACAGGGGAGGTGAGCCGTGTCCCCGCTGCGGCACGACAATCAGCCAGCTAACCGCCAACCAGCGCATCACCAGCTACTGCCGCACGTGCCAGCCCGGCCTATTGCTCCGAAGGTGAATCGAATGCCGTTCCAATTCGCTTTGACAGCGCCGCAATTAGCATAGTCATCACTCCTATCCGTCATTCCCGTATAGGCGGGAATCCAGAACCCAGCACCTAGCACCAAGAACCCAACATAGTGGCAAGAACGTGAAGCACCCCTGGGTCAACATACTGATTCTGGTCTTCGTGACCGTCGAGTTCGTCAGCGGGTTCCTTGGACTCGTGTCCGGCATGCGTGACGAGGCGGTGTTCATCATCATCCACCGCATCGCGGGGTACGGGCTGGTCGTCCTCCTGGTGTGGAAGGTCGCCGTCATCCTGTTCGCCCTCCGAAACCGGAAGCGAGGCAGGATGGAGCGCACCGGATCGCTCGTGCTGTTCGGACTACTGGTCGTGACCCTCGTCCTCGGATTCGCATGGTCTGCCGCCGGGCCGTACTACTTCCGCCCGCCCTCCGGCATCACGTGGAGTGGGGTGAGCTGGCACATCTACATCAGCGTCCTGTTGATTCCCTTCGTCGTGATGCACGCCATCACGTACATCAGGTCGTTCTCTCTGCCGTTGAAGTTCTGGGTCGAGCGCCGGTCGTTCCTGCGGTTCGCGGGCGTTGCCCTAGCCGGGCTGCTCTTCTGGCAGGCGGGGGAACAAGTCGTGCGCGCGGCGGGTCTGAGCGGCAAGGACCGTCGCTTCACCGGGTCGTATGAGGGCACACGCATCAATGGCGAGTTCCCCGTCGTCTCGTGGCTCAACGACGTGCCGCCGAGGACTGACATCGACTCGTGGAGACTCTCCGTTCACGGGCTGGTCAAACGCGACCTGACGCTCGGCTACTCCGACTTGACCGCGAACGACGAGATGACGGCGACCATCGACTGCACCGGCGGCTGGTACTCCGAGCAGGTGTGGCGGGGAGTGCCGCTTGCCCGCCTGCTGGACGAAGCGGAACTCCTCCCGGGGGCCCGCAGCGTAAAAGTCACCTCCGCCACCGGCTACTATCGCCGCTTCACCATCGACGAGGCCCGCGAGTACCTTCTCGCCACGCACGTCGGCGACAGACTCTTGTCGCGCGGACACGGGTATCCCGTCCGGCTCGTTGCTCACGGAAAGCGCGGCTTCGAGTGGGTCAAGTGGGTGACGGCCATCGAGGTGGATGCCCGCCCGAAGTGGTTGCAGCCGCCGCTGCCGATACAGTAGGCGGCGGTTCCGATAACCGAAAGCAGCCTCACTGATACAAGGATTAGCACTTCCTTTTGCTTTGTAGTTGTGTGATAGCATCGTCTACACGAGAGAATCCCCAAAGTTGGCGGGAGACCCGATAGGTGAACTGCTTGAAGTGCGACCGAGAGGTCGTCGAGCATGCCAAGTTCTGCAGCTATTGTGGCGAGCAAATAGCGTTCGAGTGTCCGTCGTGCAAGGCCCTGAATCCACCCGACGGGCTGTTCTGCCACGACTGTGGCGGGAGCTTGACCTCAAGCAAAACGGAGCCTCCTGAGCCTGCTCCCAGTGCGCCCGGGTCACCGAGGTTGGGAAGGTTGCATTGTCCTAGGTGTGGCACCGCCAACGAACCGGGATCGGTGTATTGCTACCAATGCGGCCTACCACTGGAAGAGGAGCAGCGATCCGAATATGGCCCCGTGGGTCAACCGACCTCAGACGTTTTCCCCTATCAGTCACCACGAACCCGTGCAAACTGGACCGTAGTGCTGCTGATTGCAGTGTGCGTCGTCTCCGGATTGAACATGCTCGTGACGCTGGGCGTCAGTGGGCTGATTTCGCAGCAGGAGGCCGGTCAGCTTGTTTCACGCACTGAGTTAGATGAGGCCCTGTTGATCCGGGAAGGTATGTCATTGGTGCTTTTCTTCGTGTTTATCGCAACCGCTGTTGGATTCCTGATGTGGATACACCGCGCGTCCCGGAACCTGCAGTCGCTCGGTTCACATGGTCAGCGCTTTTCACCCGGTTGGGCGGTTGGCTGGTGGTTCGGCCCCATTATGTGGTTCTTTCGCCCGTACCAAGTGATGGCAGAGATATGGAGAGCCAGCTGTCCCGACGCGCTTCCTGGCGTTGATTGGAAGCGCGGGGCAGTTTCGGCGTTGATGGCATGGTGGTGGGGGTTATGGATCGCCTCATGGGTTATTGCTATTGTTCTTCTCGTCTACGGTTTTGAGGAAGGCTTTTACCCGGATGTCACACCTTCCAGCGCCACCTTATCATGGTACCTCCTAGGAGATGCCATTACGATCGCCGGCGGCGTTCTCGCCATTATTGTCGTTCGGCGGATAACGCGCCGCCAAGAGGAGAAGCACATCAGAGTGGCAGCCGGCTGACCAAGTGACGTTTGTTGGGATTATCCTCATCTCATTCACGCCGGGCCTCTTCTGGCTCTGGTTTTACCTGCGGAAGGACTCCTATCGGCCTGCCCCACGCAGGCTCATAGCCATTACGTTTGGGCTGGGCTGCCTTGCTACCATCCCCGCGGGCGTAGTCGGGAGGATAGCCCTCGGTGACTCATTCTTAGCAGAGGGCGCAGGTTTCGAGGGCTTGGCCGCCGGAATGCTGTTCGTCGTAGGCCCGGTGGAAGAGTTGTGCAAGTTCGCCGCCGTTCGTTTCAAGGCTTACCGCTCGCCGTACTTCGACGAACCGATGGACGGCCTCGTGTATGCTGTTGCCGCAAGCCTCGGCTTCGCCTCGCTGGAGAACCTGTTGTACGTATTCGAGTTCGGGCCTGAGGTTATGCTTGTAAGAGCCCCGCTCTCGACGGTGGCGCACTTGGTGTTCGGCGGCATCTGGGGATATGCCCTCGGCGTCCATCATGCTTCGGGCCGCCGGAGACCTTTGCTCGTGGCAGGCTGCTTAGCTCTGGGTGCCTGTACCCATGCCATCTTCAACATACTGTTGATAGCCCCTTTGACGATTCCCATGACGGCCCCTTTGATGATTCCAATGGCGATTGCTTTGACCGTCGGCGGCGCAGTATGGGTATTCCGCCGTTTCGAGTGGGGACAGCGAATATCGCCCTTCAGATACCGTCGGAACTATCCCGAAACTGCATGTCCTTCATGTGGTCGGCGCATCCGCGCCATGAGCCGATTTTGTCGATTCTGCGGCGCTCCCGTTGTATCCCGGCAAGGGAAGCTCTTTTGCGGCAACTGCGGTACAGGGAACCGACCCGACGCAGGCTACTGTACCGGTTGCGGTGACCGCCTCTTGCGGTCCTGATGGATGTACGCACAACCTGAACCTGATTGTGTTAGGGGAGTAGTCCCTTCAGTAGTCAAACATCTTGGACGCTGCGCATTTCGCACAGCCTCACACCGCCGTGATATATTGTTCTACAGATTTTCGAGGAAACGAGGCAGTCGCGGATGTATGAACATGACGTGCTGGTGATCGGGGCGGGCCTTGCGGGGATGCGGGCCGCGTACACGGCCAGCCAGAACGGCGTGGACGTGGCGGTCGTGACGAAGGTGTACCCCGTGCGGAGCCACTCCAACGCCGCACAGGGGGGCATCAACGCCGCCCTGGGTGACCGCGGCGACGACTGGGAGGACCACGCCTACGACACCGTCAAGGGCAGCGACTACCTCGGCGACCAGGACGCCATCGAGGTGATGTGCCGCGAGGCGGGCGACGAGGTCATCTCCATGGAGAACATGGGAGTGATCTTCAACCGCGACGACGAGGGCAGGCTGGGCGTCCGCTCGTTCGGCGGCCAGCGACAGGCCAGGACGTTCTTCGTGGCCGACTTCACCGGGCAGGCGCTGCTCCACGTTCTCCACGAGCAGATTCTGCGCCTCGGCGTCCGCGTGTACGAGGAGTGGTTCGTCCTCTCCCTCATCATGGAAGAGGGCGCGTGCGCCGGCGCGGTCGTCATGGAGATGAAGACGGGAGACATCCACGTCATCCGCGCCAAGGCGGTCATCATCGCGGCGGGAGGACTCGGTCGCGTATTCGAGCCGAGCACCAACGCCCTAATCTGCACCGGCGACGGCATGGCCCTGGCCTACCAGGTCGGAGCGCCGCTCATGGACATGGAGATGGTGCAGTACCACCCTACCACCCTCAAGTCGAACGGCGCGCTCCTGTCGGAGGCCGCGAGAGGCGAGGGCGCTTACCTGCTGAACTCCGAGGGCCGACGTTTCATGGAGCGATACGCCCCCAACATGATGGAGCTCGCGTCGCGCGACGTCGTGTCGCGGGCCGAACAGACCGAGATCAACGAGGGGCGTGGCGTTGACGGCTGCGTCCTCCTCGACGTTCGTCATCTCGGCGAAGCCCTCATCGACGAGAAGCTCAGCCAGATCCGGCAGCTTGGCATCGACTTCGCCAACGCCGACATGGCGCACGAGCCGGTTCCGATACGTCCGGGGATGCACTACCAGATGGGCGGCATCAAGACCGACGTCGACGGACTCACCAACGTGCCCGGCCTCTACGCCGCAGGCGAGACGGCATGCGTCAGCGTTCACGGCGGCAATCGCCTCGGCGCGAACTCGCTATTGGACACCCTCGTCTTCGGCCGGCGCTCCGGTGAGCACGCCACCGACTACGTAAAGTCCAAGAAGCACGCCAACATCGACGACGGCGCGGCGGACACGGACATAGCGCAGATACGAGCGATGCTCGCCCGCGACGGAGGCGGCGAACTCTTCGGCGCGGTCCGTCGCGAGCTTGGCGAGACGATGAACACCCACCTCGCCGTATTCCGCGACGAAGACGGGATGCGCTCCGCCTTCGAGAAGCTCGGCGAGCTGCGCGCCCGCTATGACAAGGTAGTCGTCCACGATAAGGGCAAGGTTTTCAATACAAACCTGATCTTCACCCTGGAGCTTGGCTTCATGCTCGACTGCGCGGAGGCCGTCATCCTCGGCGCGCTCGAACGCAAGGAGAGCCGGGGAGCGCACACCCGCACCGACATGCCCGACCGCGACGACGACAACTGGCTCAAGCACATCCTGATCTCCCGCACCGAGGACGGCGAGACCGCCGTCGACTACCTCCCCGTCAAGATCACCCAGTGGGAGCCGCAGGTACGGAGCTATTGATGGGAGAACTCGCAATACAGGAGGCGCACTTCTCACCACTGACGCCAACTATTCAGGCGGGACCCGGCCCAGGCCTTTACCAAGGCGACGTGATGAATTGGTATCATGCTTGGCCTTCTCCGGTCGTGATTGTTTCCGACGGCCCGTACGGACTTGGGAGTTACCCCGGCGACCCCCCGACACCCGATGCGCTGGCGGAGTGGTACGCGCCTCACGTCGAACAGTGGTCGCGAAAGGCCACGCCGCAAACGACGCTTTGGTTTTGGAACAGCGAGATAGGGTGGGCCACGGTACATCCGATTCTCGCTGCCCATGGATGGAAGTATCGCGCATGTCATGTCTGGGACAAGGGCAAAGCTCACGTGGCGGGGAACGCCAATACCAAGACGCTGCGAATGTTCCCTGTCGTAACGGAAGTGTGCGTCCAGTACGTGCGGGAACCGGAATTCGTCTCCGCAGGCCGGCGGCAGACTGTCAAAGAATGGCTGCGGAGTGAATGGACACGTACCGGACTTCCCTTTCGACTGGCGAACGAGGCTTGCGGAGTGAAGAACGCCGCTACCCGCAAGTACCTGACCGCCGACCACCTCTGGTACTATCCCCCGGCCGATGCCTTCGAGGGGCTCGCGGAGTACGCAAACCGATATGGCGACTCGCGCGGTGTCCCTTACTTCAGTGCCGACGGAAAGAGGCCGATCACTCGCGAAGAGTGGGACGGAATGCGGGCGAAATTTCACTGCGAGTATGGAGTCACCAACGTATGGCGTGAACCGCCCGTCAACGGTGACGAACGCCTCAAGGCGGGGGGCCGCGTCGTCCACATCAACCAAAAGCCCCTCCGCCTCTTGGAGATATCCATACGCGCCTCCTCGGACGAAGGCGACGTGGTATGGGAACCCTTCGGCGGCCTTTGCTCGGTCGCGGTAGCCGCTCACCGCTTAGGGCGACGCTGGTACAGCGCGGAGATGAATGAGTCTTTCTATGCGGCGGCGCGCAGACGTCTCCTCCAAGAACTTGCTGCCGGATCATTACCCAAACTCCTATGAGACCGATTCCGCCTCAGCGAACCGAACCCCAGACCTCGTGGGAACATCACGAGTTGTGGATTCGCGTCAGGGATGCCCTCAGAGCGTTGCCGGACTACTTTACGTCCGAGACCAACATCGAGGGAATGCTTGCGACCGATATATTCTCGCTCAACGCGCCCCTCGGAACCACAATCGAAGAGCAAGTGGTAGCCACGCTCAATCTCATGAGGCCCGTCTGGGACCCCACGAGAGAGTACCAGACCTATTCGTTCGTCCGGCAGACCCAGACGTTTCCTGACGTACTGTTGCGCAAGCAGACTGATGGTCAAGAAGTAATAATGGGGATTGAACTAAAAGGGTGGTATCTTCTCGCAAAGGAGGGGATGCCGAGCTACAGATTCACGGTTAGCCCGGGTGCTTGTACGCAGGCAGACTTGCTAGTTGTCGTTCCATGGGTGCTTTCGAATGTGCTGTCCGGAACACCTGTCGCGTATCGACCATTTATTGAGCTGGCACGATATGCGGCCGAATATCGCAACTACTATTGGGAGCATGTTCGGGACGCGAAGAATGATCGATCCGTCATTCTTGCTGAAGATATCGGACCCTATCCCGTGAAGAGCGATAGGATTTCCGATAAGGCGGCAAGCGACAGCGGTAGCAACTTCGGACGCATCGCACGCTACGGGATAATGGACGAATATATGGAAGAGACCAGAGGTATAGTCGTCAAAGGAATTCCTGCGAAGGACTGGTCAGCTTTCTTCAAACGTCACAAGGAAGGTGTATAGGTTACTCATGGAAGCGACGCTGAGCGTCAAACGATACGACCCCGACTCGGAACGACCCGAGGCGTACTACCAAGAATACGGCTTCGATATCGACGACAATGCCACCGTGCTGGACGGTCTCATCAAGGTGCGCGAGGAGATCGACGGCTCACTGGCCCTGAGGTGCTCCTGCCGGAGCGCGATATGCGGCTCATGCGCCATGCGCGTGAACGGCCAGGCCATGCTCGCCTGCAACACCAAGATCGCCGACGTGCAGCCCTCGAACGGCGGCCCCGTCGTCGTCGAGCCTGCGGGCAACATGGGCCTCGTGAAGGACCTCGTCGTGGACTTCGACCTGTTCTGGGACAAGGTGCGCGCCGTCGATCCGTGGCTCAAGCCGGAAGGCCCGGAGCCTGAGGCCGAGTACCTCGCGCCGAACGAGGACATGCTCCACCTCGCGGGCGTCATGTCCTGCATCATGTGCGGCGCCTGCGTCTCCGACTGCACCGTGCTGGAGGTCGACGACAACTTCCTCGGCCCCGCGGCTCTCGCCAAGGCATACCGGTTCGTGGCCGACCCGCGAGACGACGCCGACAACGAGCGTCTGGGCGAGCTGAACGAGTACGGCGGCGTCTGGGACTGCACCCGGTGTATGCAGTGCGTGGAGGTCTGCCCCAAGGGCGTCGCGCCGATGGACCGCATCATGGCCATGCGCGATCAGGCCATGGAGGCGGGCTACACCAACACCTACGGCGCGAGGCACGCCAAGGCCTTCGCCGACTCCATCGAGCACAGCGGCACACTCGACGAGCTCCGCCTCCCCATCAAGACCTTCGGTATGTTCAACATCAAGGAGATGATCAAGCTGGCCCCGGTCGGCATCAAGGCGCAGCTTGCGGGCAAGCGTCCGCCCATCATCCACAAGAAGACCCCCGGCGTCGAGAACGTGCGCCGCATATTCCGAAAAGTCGAGAACGATCAATGAAATACGCCTTCTATCCGGGGTGCGTGTCGCGCGGCGCGGCCCCCGAACTGTACGCCTCCACGATGGAGGTCGCCGGGCGGCTGGGCCTCGAATTGGACTACGAGCCGATGAAGACCGCGTCGTGTACCGGCTCCGGCGTCCTCCAGGAGAAGAACCAGCGCCTCGGCGATACCCTGAACGCCCGGACGTTCGCCCTCGCCGAACAGAGCGGACTGCCCCTGCTGGTCATATGCAGCACCTGCCAGGGAGTGATGTCACAGGCCAACAAGCGCCTCACGTCCGACGCCGACTACCTCGCCTCCGTCAACGAGGACCTTGCCGAAGAGGGCCTCGAATACCAGGGCACTATCGAGCCGAAGCACCTCATGTGGGCGATCATCGAGGACATCGGCATCGACACGCTCAAGGCCGCCGTCACGAGGCCGCTGACGGGCTTCAGGGTCGCGCCGTTCTACGGCTGCTACATCGTCAGGCCCTCGTCCGCCCTCGACTTCGACGACAACCCGGAGCGCAAGGACTCGCTTGAGCGCGTCATCGAGGCCGTCGGCGCGGAGGTCGTCGACTTCGACGGCAAGACCGCCTGCTGCGGCTTCCCGATCCTCACCATCAACCAGACGGCCTCGCTCACGATGGTCGCCAACCACACCGGCGAGGCGAAGCACAAGGGCGCGATGGCCATGGTCACACCGTGCCCCCTGTGCCACCTCAACCTCGACGGCTACCAGCCCCAGGCCTCCAAGATCCGCAGCCAGCCCATCGACCTGCCGATCATCCACTTCCCCCAGATGCTCGGCCTCGCCATGGGCATCGACCCCCAAGCCATGCGCCTCAACAAGCACATCGTCTCCACCACCAAGCTCCTCTCCGCCATGGCCCTCACGCCGTAGGGGGGCGAGGTACGTGAGAGCGCTCAATACCCGCCATTCTTTAGTAGGGGCGATTCGCGAATCGCCCCTACTAAGGTGGCCTTGAACAAGGCCATGGTCATTCCCCGTCTCCATCCGTCATTCCCGCGAAGGGAGACCTTTGCGTAACTGGCACGATAACCTGTCATTCCGAGCATAGCGAGGAATCTAGGATGTTTCGCCGTCGTCATCGAGGCCGTTCCAACTACGCGACGCTGCTTGGAGGACAGGGACTTTAGATTCCTCGCTTCGCTCGGAATGACGACTTGAGCCGGGATTAGAGAGAAAGTTTGAGAATGACAACACTACCTAACAACCGCCTCACAGGCGCACTCTATACCTACCCCTGGGACCTATCCGATGAGGGCGTCGACCGGGCCCTCGACCGCATCATCGACCTCACGGGCTGCACGGAGATCCAACTGACGCCCGGATACCACGTCTCCAACTACTTCCTCCCGCACAACCCCAGGTCCCCCATACGCTTCGGCGAGAACGGCGCGATCTTCTACCGCCCGGAGCCTTCGCGCTACGAGGCCACCGAGCTCAAGCCCTACGTCAGCCCGAGCGTGACCGCGCCTAACTACTTCGAGCGCCTCGTGGAGGCCATCGACCGCAAGGGCCTCGTCTTTTCCGCTTGGAACGTCTACTTCTTCAACCACCATCTCTCCGAAAAACACCCGCAGTTCGCCAAGCACGACGTGTTCGGTACGCCGTATGTCGGTCAACTCAGCCCGTCGTCGCATGACGCGCAGGAGTATGCCGTCGCCTTCACGCAGGAGATCATGGACCGCTTCAAACCCCACGCCGTCCGCGTCGAGGCCCTCCAGAGGCAGATGTGGCGACACGGGATGCTAAAGAACAAGTTCCAGGGAGACATCACGGAGCGGTGCCAGTTCCTTCTCGGCGTCTGCTTCAATCCGGCCTCTATGCGTAACGCCGAGGAGGCGGGCATGGACGCCGCGAGCTTCCGTCAAGAGGTGGACTCTTGGCTGCGCGCCGAACTCGCCAAGATACCGACCGAAGACGACCTAAGTCAGCCCGCCGACGCGGAGTGGCTGGCCAATGCCTTCGACGGTCGCTTACGAGAATACCTCGACGTGCTGAACTCGCACACCACCGATCTTTGGCTGCGCGTCGCCACGATCATCAAAGCGGGCGGAGGCAAGGTGCAGTCCGACTACCTTGCCCAGGGCATCAGGACCGACACCAACGGCCTGGAGCCGCGCATCAACAAGCACATCGACCGCCTTACGGCCGGCCTCCCCGTGTCCGATGCCGACGCAAAAGCGCAGATGCAAGCGTATTTGGATATGATCGCTCCGGGCGGTGAGGTATTCGTGCCCGTAGGCCCCGGCAACATCACCGAGGCCGCGCCACTCGTGGAGCGAACGAGAGCCGCAGCTGATGCCGGCGCGGCGGGCGCACTATTCTACAACTACGGCCTCATGCGCGAAGGGGTGCTCCGCTTCGTCGGCGAAGCTATGAGAAGTCTCCCATAAGGGAACGAGGGATCAGGGTAGCCTCGCGGCTACTGCTCCTCCGCGACGTCCAGATTCAGCAGGAACCGGTTGCCCACGCCCACGCCCTCGAGGATCTCGACCTCGTGGACGTACATGTCGTGGCTATCTACGAGAACGGTCGTGCCCGTCGTCTCAACCGCCATGCCGCTCGGCGACGTGAACTTGATCCCTGCTTCCACCGAGTCCGTCTCTGCGTATCCCATCCGTTCCTCCCTTTCCTTCCTTATGTTTAGGATCGCCCCCGCGCCCTCAGGCCGATTGCCCAGGCCACCCCTGTCAGCGCCGCGATCAGCCCGATGCGACTGAGCGTGTCGCCGGACAGCACGCCGCCAACGATGAAGAGGGCCGCTCCCGCGACCGCCAGAATCCACGCCGTGCGTTCAAGGGTAATTTTCATCTTCGCCCAAATATAATACCAGTCCGCGCCTCATTCGGGTACGGTTCTCCGATGACTCGCACCGTCAACCTGTGTAGAATAAGCGGCCATCCACCACTCCTAGGAGGGACTCCATGACTTCCAAGCCAACCATGATGTTCTACCACGACGGGCGGCATCCGCTCATATACATGTACGAGCCCCCGATGCAGGTGGCGGAGTACCAGCAAGCCGTCGACGAGCTGATCGGTACTCCCATCCAGGCCATCAACTTCTGCATGGGCGACGGGCGCACCGTCCTCCACGACACGAAGGTCGGCGAGCTCTGGGGAGACAACCAGGACCGCTGGGCGCACATCATCTTCCGCCGCGCGCACCAGAACGCCAAACACCTCATCGAAACGGGCAACGACCCCCTGAAGATAGTGGCGGACCGCGCCCACGAGAAGGGCTTCGCGTTCAATCCCGTGCTCCTGGTGCAGCAGGGCAGCGGCGACCCCGAAACCGACACACGCGGCTCCACCTTCCGTTTCACCCACAAGCACCTCGACATCGGCGCTGCCGGAGACGTGCCGGAGAGCTTCAAGGGCTACCAGTGCGCCGACTTCAAGCACGACGAGATTCGGGACGAGCGCTTCAACCTCGTCGAGGAGACCCTCCAGAACTACGACTGCGACGGCTTTGAGTTGCAGATGAACTACCAGCCCTACTACTTCCATCCGAACGAGGTGGAGGCCGGTGTCCCCATAATGACCGACTGGATTCGCCGGGTCTCCGAGGCCGTCAAGGCGAGCGGCTCCGACAGGGAGCTCATCGTGCGCATACCTGCCAGCGTCAAGGGCTGTCTCTCCGTCGGCATGGACGTGATCGACTGGATCGAGCAGGGCCTCGTCGACGCGATAATCGCACAGGACTTCTCCGGCCCGGAGCTCCTGTCGGGCATGTCCAACTTCCGTGAGTTGGTCGAGGCCACCGAGGGGAAGGACACGCGAGTCCTCGCCGCCATACAGAGCAACGCCGACACCGACCGCGTCGGGCAGGGCACCATCGAGATGATCCGCGCCGCCGCCACCAACTACTGGATGCAGGGCGTCGACGGCCTCTACCTCGCCCACTGGTTCGGCAACTGGCCCTACAAGGCCGACTTCTACGAGAAGCTCCGCGAGATTCCCTACCCGGAGGTCATGGAGACCAAGGACAAGATCTACTCGCTGCCGACCATCTCCCAGCGCTACCAGGACCCTGTCACCGAGCCGGGACTGTCGATGCAGCTCACTCGCGACCTCCACGAGGGCCAGACCGAGCAGTTCACCGTTATCGTCTCCGACGACCTGCCGAAGTGGGACGACGTGGGACGCATCCACAAGGTGCTCCTCCGTGTCCGCATCATGGGCATGACCGAGCTCGACGAGATCAGCTTCAAGCTGAACGGCAAGACCCTGCCGGACAGCTCCCTCCGCAAGATCAACGCCCTCTACCGCATGAGCGCGCCGAGGTACCGCGTCGGCTCTGGCTACTGGTTCATCTACGACCTCGACAGGGAATACTGGCCCGTCCGCGGCGACAACACCCTCGAAATCACCCACGACGTGGTCGACAAGGGCCCGCTCGAACAGACCCTCGTCAGAGACGTCGAGCTCGACATCCGCTACCTGATGGGAAAGAACTACCACCGCCGCCTCGTCGACGACGAGCTCGGCCCCCACGAGATAACGTCGGAGTAGGGGGCTTTCATACCCCCTCTCCCGTCGTGGGAGAGGGCTGGGGTGAGGGTGAATGCCTGCCCTTGTCAGCCCGTTCAGCAGGGGGGAGACCGGATGAGAAAAAGGCCCCGCTCGCACTGGGCGGGGCCTTCCCTTTGCCTAGCCTATCCCTTCAATCCGACTACTTCCTGTCGTCGAAGAAGAAATCGGGGTCGAGGAAGCTCACGCTGCGATACAGGTTCGAGCGGTTGCCCGGATGGTTGAGGTTGTCCTCACCGTCCTCGAACGAGTAGTTCCAGCCCGCGAATCCGAAGATGTCGCGGATGTGCGTCTTGGGAACGTTTCGCATGTTGTTCCGCTTGAACACGATGCCACGCGCCACGCCCGTAAAAGCCACGGTTGGGACGTTCCATATCTGCTCGGCCACGTTCCGGTAGATCATTTTGCCGGCCTCGGCTCGCCCGGGAGAGAACTGTGGGTGCTGTCGCCCATCGAGCCAAAGCTGGGCGTTCTCCTGAAGCTTCCCGGACGGGTCCGCCGCGAAATTCCCGGGAGGAGCCAGCGGAAGGTAGCTGGGGTCGGGACCGGGCGCCATGCCCTCGCTGCCGGACGTTTCGTACCACGCCCCAATCAGTTGTCCAACCGAGTGGGAACGCATCAACGGCGAGAGTTCGCCCCCCTCGAGCATCCACGGGTTATAGTTGTAGGACGAGGCCGTGAACGAGAGGTACTGCTCGCCCGCCCGGGCGGTGTTTCGCCCGCTTCTGATGCCCAATTCGATCCCGACCTCTTCTAATTGTTGTTTCATCAGCTCCAGAGTCTGGATGTAGGACGAATTACTGGTATTGCCTGTGAACAGGAGCGTGAGCCGGTCACCGTCCGGCCTCAGCCTGAAACCCTCCTCGTCCCTCGCCGACAGTCCCAGACCGTCCAGCAAGCTATTCGCCTGAGCCGTGCTTCGTCGCGTGTAGAGGTCGCGGACCTCTTCGCCCGGGTACCACGGGTTGTCGGGACGCGGCACGAAGTTCTGTATGGCGCCGAGGCCGAGGAACACCGTGTCGTTGATGGCGGCGCGGTCAAACGCGTACGATATGGCCTGTCGGAACTCGTGGGTGCGGTTCAGCTGGCCGAGGTAGGGGTCTTCGTTCCATGTCTGCTGGATGCCGAGACCGCGGTCGTTGCCGCCGAACGACGGCCACCGGTAGACGCTGTAATCGCCCCTCTCCATGCTGTTGATGTAGAGCGGCACGTCGCCCAGGTTGTTGTTGTACGTGATCGGCTGGTCGTTCTCGCCCGACATCTTACGGAAGGTCGCGACCGCGTTGCTCTCGTTCTGATACATCCACACGCCGTCGAGATAGGGAAGCTGGTTGCCCTCTGGATCAAAGGCCCACGAGTAGTGGTTGCGAGTCAGCTTGCCGATCTCCTTGCCCTGGGCGTTCTCATCGCCGACTCCGCCTACGCACATGATTCTCGCGCACGGCGTGTCCGCGCGAGACATGTCGTATGTGCGGTACGTCCACCAGCCGCCAAAGGTCTCATGCCCGTCCGCAGCCATCATCTGGTCGACCTTGGCCTGTCCCACGATCTCCGGCATGAACTGCGATACGTGGTGCTTCGGGGTGAACCAGCAGAATCCGTTCACCGTGCAGATTGAACCCCTGTTCAGCCGCGACTCCATGATGTTGTACACCGGCGAGTCGAACGTCAGGGTGAAGTTGAGGTCGTCCACCTTGTCCCAGCGGACGGGGTTGTTGGTGACGGGGTCCCGCCATCGGACGGGGACACTGGTCTGGTATCGCGGCTCTTTGAGCGCGGTCCATGCCCACTCCACGTCGTCCATCGTAAACGGAACGCCGTCCGACCATCGGAGGCCCTCCCGCAACTGGAACGTAAGGGTCCTGCCGTCGTCGCTCCATCCCCAGTCCTTGCCGACGAATGGACGCCACGTAAAGCCGTCCGCCTCGCGTTCGCCGAAGTTGGACAGCGCCTGCTCAGACAGGAAGGTGAACGTAGTGCTGAGACGGCTCACGCCGCCGTACACGCCGATCTGGTCCGGCGGCTGGGAATACATCCGGTCTTCCGGCACGGGTACCCGGTCTTCAAGCGGTTCTAAAACACCCTGCTTGACCAGTTCAGCCGACATCGGAGACTCGAAGAACTTCGTGGGCATAGGGCCCGTGTAGTGCCAGACGGGGAATTCACCCGGAGCAACCGCCGGGGGCTCCCACTTGTGAGGGCTCGCCTCGGGGCACGAGCTTACCTGCCGCCCCTCGATGTAGCAGGTCGCCGGAATATTCGGCCTTGCCGCCGGGGCCGGGGCCGGTGGTGGAGGCGGAGCCGGCGCGGCCGGCGCCTGCTGGATAATCGAGGGAGCTTGGGCCGGCGCAGGGGCCGGGGCCGGCGCGGGAGCCGGCGCGGGGGCCGCCGCGGGAGCGGGGGCGGGTGCTTGCGCAGGAGCAGGGGCAGGTGCCGCCGTATCCGTGTCGTCAGCGTCATCCGCTCCGCACGCGAACAGCCCGAAGGACAGTATCAGGAGAACTGCAATAATTCCGATCGTGTTACGTTTTCGCATGGGTATCTATCCTTTCTTGACACTCAATCCGAACCGACTAGCCGAACTGCAATCCGATACCGCACTCTACTACGCGCGACGCGAACGATAACGCGCACTATATATAGTTACGCGGGAATTCACAAGGGTCATGGATTGAGCGCAACGGCAATAGCATCGTGACCTTCTGACATGACAGAAAGTGTCCCCATCCCGCTTAACGTGAACGGCCCGCGATTCTGGAAAGTTGAGTTCAGTGCCTGACACGTACGAAAAAAGACCCCGCTCGATCGAGCGGGGTCTTTGCCTGCCTTAGCAGCAAGAACCGACTACTGGGTGTCGAAGTAGTTGGGGTCGGTGAAGCTCACGCTCCTGTACTTCTTGGACTTGTTGCCGGGGTTGTTCAGGTTGTCCTTGCCGTCCTCGAAGTAGTAGTTCCAGGACATGTAGCCGAAGTGGTCGAGGACGTGGGTCTTGGGGACGTTCCGCATGTTGTTGCGCTTTACGGCAACTCCCCTGAAGAATCCGCTATACGCCACCATGCCGTTGGTGATCATTTCATCCGTGTGGATGCGATAGATCTCCTTGCCGTACTCGGCTCGTTCGGGCGAGAACTGCGGGGTCTGCCGGCCTTCGAGCCAAATATCGGTAAGCCGCTTCAATTTGCCCGACGGGTCGGCTGGGAAGTTCTCCGCAGGCGCCAAGGGCAGGAACGACGGGTCCGGACCGGGGGCCATGCCCTCGACACCCTTCGACTGGTACCAGATGCCAATCATCGGCGCCTGTACGAAGTTGTTGCCGAGTGGCGCGATTTGCGTGTTGTCGAGTATCCACGGATTATACTCGTAGCCCGCTCCCGCTACGGTCATGTAGTGCTCGCCCTGGCGAACGCGGTTCGGCACGTTATTCCACTTCAACTCGATGCCGACGTCCCTGAGCTGTGTGACCCACAATTCCATCTGTTTGAGCAACAGAGACCAGTTGAAGTTTATGACCATCGTGAACCGCTTGCCGTCGGGCCTGAGCCTGAACCCTTCGTCGTCCCTCTTATCGAGCCCGAGCGCGTCCAGCATCTGGTTGGCCCTGGCGAGGTCTCGCTGGACGTGGCGGTCCCTGTATTCGTCACCCGGGTAGAACGGATTGTCGGGCCGGGGAGCCCACATCTGAGGAACACCAAACCCTAAGAAGGCGACTTCGTTTATCTCGTCACGATCGAAGGCCAAGGCCAACGCGATCCGGAAGTCCTTTGTACGCATCAACTGGCCTATGAACGGGTCCTCGTTCCACGTGGCAGCCAGGCTCAGGGCCGAGTCGTTGCCTGCCATGGCGGGCCAGCGGTACACGCTGTAGTCGCCGCTCTCCATGTTCTGGATATAGGAAGGCACCTCGGAGAGAACGGCGGCGGCGGTAGCAGGAATGTCGTGCTCGCCCGCAAACCAGCGGAAGACGGCCACCGGCCGGCTCTCCATTCGGAACTGCTGGACGCCGTCGAGGTACGGTAGCTGGTTCCCCTCGGGGTCGAAGCCCCAGAAGTAGTGGTTGCGGGTTATGATGCCTGTGGAACTGGAGTCGTACAGCTCGAGGCACCACGCGCGGGCGCAGGGAGAGTCCGCATTAAAGTAGGAGTACGTGTTCTGATTCCAGAAATCGTTGAACTCCGCGAAATCCTGCTCCTTCATCATCTGGTCGATCTTCGCTTGTCCCGCGTACTCCGGCATGAACTGGGTCAAGAAGTGCTTCGGAGAGTACCAGCACATTTGGTTGATCCAGCAGTCGGGTCCCCTGTTCATCCGGGACTCCATGATGTTGTATACGGGGGAGTCGAACCTCAGCGCGAAGTTGAGATCGTCGATCTTGCTCCACTTCACGTCGTTTCCGGTAACCGGGTCCCGGTACCTGACCGGGAAAGTCCCCATGTACGGCGGCTGCTTGAGGTCCGTCCAGGCGAACTCCACGTCCTCCATATCGAAGTCCTCGCCATCGGACCACTTCAGGCCGTCACGCATCGTGAAGACAAGAAGGCGCCCGTCATCTTCGAATTGCCAGCTCTTGCCAACGAAGGGGTGCCAAATGAAGCCGTCCGCTTCGCGCTCGCCGAAGTTGGACAGAGCCAACTCGCCCATGAAGACGAAGTGCATCGTCTGCCGCCCGACACCGCCGTAGACGCCAATCTCATCGTGGGGAGCCGAGTACATGCGGTCCTCAGGAATGGGCACGCGCTCCTCCAGCGGGGGAAGCTTTCCGTCCTTTACGAGTTGGGCCGACATAGGCGACTCGTAGAACTTGGTGGGACGAACTCCTTCGTATTGCCAGACCGCGAAGTCTCCCGGCGGTATAGTCGGAGCGATCCAGGTGTGAGGGCTGGCCTCCGGACACGAGGACACCTGCTGCCCCTTGATGTAACAGGTAGCCGGGATGATCGGCCGGGCCGCAGGGGGCGGCGGAGGCGGTGGAGCCGGCGCGGGCTTAATCATCGAGGGAGCCTGGGCGGGCGCTGCCGCAGGTGCGGGGGCCGGAGCAGGTGCAGGCGCCGGTGCTGCTGCCGGTGCTGCTGCTGGTGCGGGAGCCGGCGCGGGAGCCGCGGCGGGCGCTGCCGCAGGCTCGTCCTCATCGTCAGCGCCGCACGATACCAAAATAAATGCGAGTAGCACTCCAATTGCCAGTACTAACGGGTACCTAGCCTTCGAAATCACTTTCATCGTCTGTCCTCCTCCTCAGACTCCTCAGTGGAGCTAACTCTGCGGCTGCCGACGATCAATTAACTTCGACTACATTGGGCTGCGAACGATGCTGTGGCCAATCTCCTTACTTATAAAGTGGGACCCCCCATTAGGATCCCATCGGACTTCCGGGCCTATTCCACGTGTGGCCGACATGCTAGTGGTCTTTTCGGCGGATGTCAATCTGAGATTGTGGATAACCGTAGTTCTTCAAGACAACGTTTTGACTTCTCTGACGATTACTATCGCGAGAGGGGACGCACAAGAACGGTATCGACACACGCCTGCCGCTTCAATTCGTCCTGCCAATACCGCCGTGAGTCGCCTATTCCTTGCGTGGCGGACTCAGTGCGGACGGATACCTGCCATACTCGATGATGACCTCGACGCTCTCGACAGTGATGCCTGCATTCAGCCCCGGGGGCCTCTCATCCAGTGAGACTGCCAGGACGTTGTGCCCTTTGCGCGGACGCACCCCAGCGAGGTCGAACTCCAGCAGTTGCGCGCTGTAGGGACTCACGCCCGGCCTGGGAGACCTGAGACACCTTTCGCCTTCGAGCGACTCTTCGTTGAGCAGGATAGTCACCCGGTCTGCGGTCACCAGTTCCCCGACGAGGAGCTTGAGAGTGATGCGGCGAATCCGCCGAGCATCTCGTTCGATATCGTCGGAGATGTGGAACGGGATCTCGTACAGTTCTCCCGGACGGCCAAGAGGGATCTCAAGCGGAAGCGCCGCGTGCTCGCAGCCAACCTCGTCCGCGCTTGCGTCTCGTCTGCGCAGGGTGTAGTGCTTGTCCCCTCTCCCAAGCGATTCGTGATCGCCAAGCTCCGTAAGAATAGCGCGCTGCTCGTGGCCCAGCGGCCAGGGGAGAAAGCAGGTAAGGAGACCATCGGCCCCACGGTCGAGGTAGTTGGCCGCCGCGGCGCGGATCATGCTCGCCGTCGCGAACTCTTTTGTGCGAGACCCGGTCCAGGTGTTGGTGTAGGGGGCCAGCGGTGGGTATACCGACACGTCGTTGGCGTGCGCGGCCTCCACGACCCAGTCCAATGGCAGGTCGGGGTCGAGATCCAGGGGATAGTAGAACACTGCCGGAGTCACGTAATCGAGCAGCCCTTGGTTGAGCCATGACCGAACGTCGATTCCACGATCAAGGTTCATCTCCTCTGTCGGAAAGACCTTTGCGCCCACTGCAAGACGCCTGTTCCGCTTGCTGCGCACCATAGAGGAGGTCTTGTCGACAAGCTCGGTCAGCAGGGGGATGTTTTCCCGCGCCTCCTCACGACGAAAGACGTCCCAAGAGGCCGGAGGTGAGGAGAAGTCCAGCTCGATTCCGTCGATGCCGTACTCGGTGACCAGTTCCTCGGTAATCGAAAAATTGAGGTCTCTAACTTCAGGGTGCGCGAGCATCCCTCCACCTTGCGTCCCCATGTGGGCGGGGTCGGACGTGTCGAGCGCGCCAATTCGCAGGCTGGCGATGAACTCCATGTTCTTCTCGTGCGCCCGGTCAACCAGTACCTTCAACGGGTCCAGTCCCCGCTGCATCAGGCCCTTCATGTTCTCCCACGCCCTCCAGGTAGACGCTCCGTCGAAGGGACTCCTGAACATCGCGTTTGAATACGGCCCGCTTGCCGTGCCTTCCACCGCGCCGAACTGATTGCCGACCTTGGTCGGATAGAACAGTCCCCCGCAGGCCACGCCGTAGACGAACGTGTCAACGCCCGTGCCTGAGACCTGGTCGATCGGAGTCCAGGCCTCTTCCATCGTCATCGGCGGCTCGAAGACGTACAGGTAGTAGTGACGGGCGTCATCGAGATACATCGTGCGTCGTCTTCTCATGTTAACCTCCTCGCCTATGCGGAAGCGGATAATGCGGCGTCGATTACAACCCACTTGATGGAGTGGTAGGGGAGTCCGTAGGCGCCCGACGGCCTCGTGAAGGACGAGTGAGAGTAGGCGACGTAGAGCTTGCCATGTCGCTCCATATTCGACGTGTAGGAGCAGCCCGGCCCCGTATGGAAGGAAAAGGGGTACTCCCACTTCTCTCCCGTCCCATCGACGCTGAACATGACGTACGTGACCTGGGGGTGTCCATACACGCCCCGTCCCGAGCTGCACGCTAGGACGCCGTTGCTCAGGAGCCGAAGATGCGGTTTTACCCCCGGCCACCCGACCGACACGGGCTCGCTCCACGTCAGGCCCCCGTCCGTCGATCTGGACTGATGCATAGGAGTACCGGAGCCCGTTCTCATCATGCAGAGGATATCGCCATTGGCCAGGACCTCCAGGTCCGCCTCGGCGAACACCTGATCGCCACCGTCTCCGTCTTCCGCCTCGTAGCCGAAAGCCGTTACGAATTCGAAGCTCTCTCCACCGTCTTTGGACCGCACGATGAAGCTCTTGTGCGTTCCGGAGTGTGCGCCTACCTGACCCCCGAACGCGGTTAGCAGATCGCCGTTCTCCAATGTCAGCAGAGTCCCGTACAGTTCGTAGGAAGCCAGCCTCCAGGGAATGCCATGAACCTTGAAGGTATCGTCGGCCAACAACTCGCCCTTCCCGGAAAACCGGCGGAGTCTGAAGAGGGGATCCTCTACTTTCGCTACCTGGTGGTACGGGCCTTTGGCCTGCGACCAACCCGCGTTCACGGGAAACACGTCGATGTACGCTATCGTGTCGTCCCTCATATAACCCAAGATCCCCGACGTCTGAACGTTATCGGCCATTGGGAAGCCGGGAGGGGAATCCGTCCATGTCCGGCCAAAATCTTCGGAGACCGCCACCGGCCGCGTCTCGACACCGTTGTGTCTCCCCTTGCCATAGGCGAGTACCAGGCGGTCTCCTTCGAGCTCGATGATGCGCGGGAAGTTCAGTATCTCGTCCGACTTGAGCAAGACCTCGTCTCTCTCCACGGAGATCTTCAAGTCTCGCCCATCGCTGGAATAGAGCGCGCCTCGCAGCATGGCTGCCTCCCCCAAGTAACTCTCTCAAGTCCTGTATCGGTACCAACGATGAAAGCGTATGATACCACTTCAAAAGGCCCCGCCCACCCTACCTTCGGAAGTACCTGACAGGCCTGCACTTGCCCGAGCGCGTCAAAAACCGTCCGCTCACCGCGCTCGTAGTATTTACCGACGGGGTTGACGGAAAGACCCCTCGGTACCATCGGTCGGACAGGAACTGGAGTGCGGATGTCGAGAGAGCGGCCCTCATGGTGTGCCCGCTGGCTGGCATGTGATATATGCTCAATTTAGCGTTGCTACGCATTGACAGCCGCTCAAACACTATGCTAGAGTCGCTCGGAATCGGCCTGAAAAGATTGGTTCGAGAACATTTGGCTTTACTGAAGAGGAGGTAATCGAATGCCAAACCGTAGGTTTATATTCTCATTAGTCGCCGGTCTCGTACTGGCGTTGGCCCTCGTCGCGTGTAGCAGCGACGACGATGACGGTGGAACGACCACCACTGCTCCGGCACCCGCAGCCGCGCCTGCAGGACCGGCGCCCGCAGCAGGACCCGCGCCTGCTCCGGCGCCTGCTCCGGCACCGGCTGCCGCTCAGGTGACCCAGGCTCCTGCTCCCGCACAGGCTGCCGCGCCTGCTCCGGCTCCTGCTCGGACGACCCCTGTTGAAACAGGGCCAACGGCTATGGTACCGGCAACGTGCGTGATCCTGGGCGACATCGTCACCGACTGCCCGCTCCGGAGCCCCCATGCTTGGAAGCCCGCCAAGCAGCAGGTACCGGGCGAGGTCTGGGTGTTCCAGGCCTATGACGGCCCGCGTCCGACACAGTTCTTCGAGTCCCCGCACTCGGCACAGCTCGTGAAGGCGGGTGAGATTCCCCCGCTGATGGAGCGACTGCCCATTCCTGAGGACGTGGAAGTCATCGCTGGGCCGGACGGCATCGGCGAGTACGGCGGATTCTACCAGCAGACGCAGCCTCACTCCTACATCGGTGAGTGGATCCTCGCTAGCTGGAACCGCCGCGACTCTCTCGGCGGCCTGATTTGGTTCCCGTGGATCGGCAAGGGCTGGGAAGTCAGCGATGACGGAACGCTCTGGACGTTCACGATGCGCGAGGGCCTCAAGTGGAGCGACGGCTACCCGCTCGACATGGAATCTGTCGAGTTCGGTTGGGAAGTCAACCTCAACCCCGCCCTCTTTGGCGGCCCGCTACCGTTGTGGGCCAGTGACCCGGTAACGGGCAACCCGCCGAAGTTCTCGAAAGTCGACGACCTGACATGGACCCTGCAGTACGAAACTCCGATCTTTACGATCATGGAGTCCCGCTCGACGCCGAGCACGCTGTGCTCGCCCGGCCGAGTATGCATGGTCTGGCATCCGAGGATGAAGTACCTCTACCCGCAGTACGCGGGACAGGCTGCCGTCGACAAGATCATCTCGGATGGCAACTACACCGACCTTCAGGACATGCTCAAGGGCGAGCTGGCTTTCTGGCAGAACATCGACAGCAACCCCTGCGCCGCTCCGTACTGCAACGTAGAGGAGACCGACTCTCAGGGCATGTTCATGAAGAACCAGTACCACTGGTTCGTCGACCCCGAGGGCAACCAGATCCCCTATACCGACGGCGCTGTGATGACCAAGCAGGAGAGCCAGGACGTCATCAAGTTCCGCGCAATGGCCGGTGAGGAAGACGGACGAACGTCTTCGTTCATCCCCGGCGAGCTTCCGCTGTACATTTCAAACATGGAGCGGGGCGACTACTCGATCTACCACTGGCCGAGCAGCGGCGGAGCCGACCTGACGACGACGATGCAGCAGACCTACAACGAGGACCCGCGCATCGGCGAACTTATCAGGACGCAGAACTTCCGCATCGCCCTCTCGCACACGGTAGATAAGGAGGTGCTGAACGACCTCGTCCTTTCAAACGTAGGTGTGGTTCAGAATCGCGTCCCGCGACCGAACAACCCGTACTACCCGGGCGACGAGTACCGCATGCTCCACATGGAGAAAAACACCAACAAGGCCAACCAGATGCTCGATGCCCTGAACCTGCACCATCGAGACGAGGACGGCTTCCGCGTCCACAAGGACGGTTCGGGCACCATCGAGATGCAGATCACGGTTGGCCCGAGCCCGAACCCCGCCGTCTCGCAGGCAGCCGAGATTCTCAAGGCCGCTTGGGAGAGCGTCGGCATCAAGACCAACATCGGCGCCGTTCGACAGACGACGCGTGACAGCCTCCAGACGACGGGCATCTCCCGCGACTACTCGGCCTACCAGTACAACCCGTGGATGGTCCAGTGGACGAGCCTCGCTCCCCTCACGCGCGGTGACCTCGCCGGCGAGATCGGCAAGTGGTACGCCTCACGCGGTGAAGAGGGTATGGCCCCCACCGGGGGCGATCCCGACTGGCTCCCGCTGGCGGGCCCAAGCGAATTCCCGGCGGACGCCGGCGGCAAGCTGATGCGCCAGTCTGAACTCTGGGTTGCCGGTCTCGGTGTGAGCAACCTTGACCCGAAAAGAGTTGAGATGGGCAAGGAGATGTTCGCGACCAACGCCGACCAGCTTTGGGGCCTGAACTGCTGCGCCTACTCCGGCGTGTTCCGTGGCGTTCTCATCACGAGGAACAACTTCCGCAACAAGCCGATCACCCACGAGCGCGACCACAACGGCTTCACCGCCTGGGCGCGCTTCTTCGAGGACGGCCTGGACAACTTCCATAATCCTGGCAATCGTTCGAAGTACTGCGGTAGCTGGGCCTTCATCCAGGGTGGCAGCCCGTACGACAAGTGCACGAAGACCCTGTGGTAGAAGATGAGCGGACAACGCTAGGCACATAGCCTAAGAAAGCAGGCCCGTCGGACTCCCGGCGGGCCTGTTTTCTTGTGTTCTATAATGCAAAACGGGATGAGATGAATGAGCGTTGAAGATTCTGCTATGATCATCAAGAAGACATTAGGCACGGAGACCTAGAGAAGTGTTAGAGCAGCGCCGGTACGTAATCGACCAAGCCGGAGAGCGCGAGGCGGTAATATTGTCTATGGCCGAATACGATCGTCTCATGGAGGACCTCCGAGATCTGGCCCTTATCGCCGAACGCAGGGACGACGAGACCGTCTCTCTTGAAGACCTCAAGGCCGAACTCGACAGTCTGTGGACAAATACGGCATAGAGGTAACCAGGTCTGCCTCTCGTGAGATCAGGCGGTTAGGCCCTCAGGCTGGACGAAGGGTCATGTCTGCGATGGTTGCGCTTGCTTACGACCCGCACCCAACCGCGTCGGCACGGCTGACGGGTTCCGGCAAAGCCTTCCGGCTCCGGGTCGGCGACTACAGAATACTGTATACCGTGAACGAAGCCGACAAGACTGTGCAAGTGTACGCCGTCGGTCACCGCAGCGACGTGTACCGATAACGCGATACTTCCTGCATTCCCCCGCTATTGCTATGTCCGACCGACCGACGTACCATAGGCGGCGCTAATCCAGACTCCCGTCGGAGGTACGCCACTTGCTTTCACCCGGCCAGGTCGCACACTTCAAAACCTTCGGATTCCTGTTCATCCCCCAGCTATTCTCCGCCGATGAAGTGGCGGACATAACGTCCTCCGCGGATAACCTCTGGCTCAAGCTCCGCGACGGCAAGCCTCTCGACCCCGAACAAGGCCAGGCCGAAGGCAGGTTCGTGGAGCAGGACGCCGCCCTCACGAAGATCGTCACCGGCGACCGCATCTTCGAGGCCGCCGAGAGCATTCTCGGCCCCGGCTTCATCTGGGCAGGATCGGAGGGTAACGTCACCGTCAACTCCGAGCACCCCTGGCACCCCGACCGCCCCGGCGATCACGACGAGGTCTCCTACACCCGCCTCAAGGTCAACCTCTACCTAGATCCGATCACCGAGGAAAACGGTTGCCTCCGCGTCATTCCCGGCTCACATCGGATGCCCCTCCACCAGGAGATCGAGCCCGACTCCATGCACCAGCGCCGGGGACTCCCCGTTCGCCCCTTCGACGTGCCCGGCCCCAACATGCCGAGCGTCTCCCTCGAATCCAACCCCGGCGACGCCATCTTCTTCAACCAGAGCATCTGGCACGCCATCTTCAACGGCTGGGCCGGCAGACGCTACATCGCCCTGAAATTCGCCGCCCGTCCGCAGACCGACAACCATCTGGCGTCCCTCCGGTACTATGCCGGCAACATATTCGACCCCGACCCCGGCTGGCTCACCAGCGACGATGCCAGAATCCAGTCGATGGTCGGCGAACTCCCGGCCTTCGGCGCAAAGAAGGTCCACGAGTTCGCGGAATTCCGAGACGACTCCCCCAACAGGACGAACTAACCCTGTTCCTTATCGACCTTTCCACAAAGACGACCCGTCCACGACATTGCGATAGGAGCGCGCCATGACAACCTACCCACACCCCATACCCGCTGGCAACACCGGAGACGGTTCCCCCCTCGTACTCGGCGATGAGAGCGTCATCGGTGACCTGTTCGCGGGATGCTCTGCCATCAAAGTCCTCGACTGGGACGCCGACGGCGAGCCCGAGGTCGTTGTCACCGGCGGCAACGGCGATATCTACAGCTACAAGTTCATCGGCGAGATCGCCGACGGGACCCCCATCGTCGACCGTGGCGTCCAGTGGGGCGAGGTGTCCCGCGCCCTCCACCGGAACGAAAGGGACAAGGGCCTCGTCGGTACCGTCGTCGCGGCCGCCGACTTCGACGGCGACGGACAGACCGAGGTCATCCTTGCCCCTCGGGGATACTCGCAGAAATCCGTCACGGCCATATCGGTGGAAAACGGCCCTCCCGCGACCCGCGACGAGGGACGGCCCGTAACCCTCAAGGGCCGGGACGGGGACGCCGGTTTCGGCAGGGGAGCGACGGTCGCCCTCGACTGGAACGGTGACGGCGTCGTAGACCTCGTCGTGCTCGAGACCGAGGATGGCGTTATGTGGGCCAAAAGCCCGGAAGGCATCGTCCCCGAAGACCAGCGCGACCGCTACGACAAAGACGGCAAGTGGTACTCGAAGTTCGGCACGGCTTCCCTGCACCTCTACCGCAACACGAGCGGCGGCGGCAATATCGAGTTCACCTACGCGGGCAAAGTCGACGTCGAAATCCCCCGCCACACCTTCCACATCGGCGAGGTCAACCCCGACGACCCCACCGCGGGCCTCCTCCTGCTCAACTACTACGGCCACATCAACCACGTGCCCATCCTCACGACCGGCAACAACCCTGAATGGGGCGAGCCCGCCGAGATATTCACCCTGCACGGTGAGCCCTTCAGCCGCATCGTCACATTCCAGTCGAGCATCAGCGTCTCCGACGCCCTCGAGGCCGGACGATACGACATATTCGCTACGGACAACGCCGGAAACATCGAGTGGGCACGCTACCGCGGCCAAGACGCAGCCGGAAGGCCCGTCTACGACACGCCCCGCAAGCTCAAGCAGCACAACCCCCACGTCAACGGCGGCTTCTTCTCCGTTCCCACAGTCGGCGACTGGCGCGACACGGGTATGCAGGACATCCTCGTCGGCAGCATCGAGGGATACATCTTCTGGTACAAGACCCTCTCGACCAACCCCCTGCGATTCGCCCCGCCCGAGCGCGTCCGCTACGGCACAACCGAGATCCGCCGACTCGCAACGCCATACCCCCCTAGCGGACAGTATTGGGGCGGATCCCAAAGCCCGTACGATGGGGACACCGGCGGCTACAGCAACCCCGTCCTGGCCGACTGGAACGGCAACGGTCTCCTCGATCTCGTCGTCTGCGACATGGTAAGCCTCTACGAGTGGTACCCGAACTGGGGCACCAAGTCCACGCCCGAGCTCGGCCCGCCCCAGCGACTGCACATCACCGACGGCTCGCCGCTCATCGGCCCCTGGAGGCAGCAGCCAGGCATCGGCCGCCTCACCGACGGCGACCTGCCCGACATCGTCACCCAGGACCTCGACCTCGACGTCGCCCTCTACAGGCGAGCGGGCCGCGACGACCTCTCTGCCCTGCTTCCAGGGGAAAAACTCCGCTACGAGGACGGCTCAACCATCAAGACGCACGGCATCTACACCCCTGCGGGCGGAGACGGGCGAGGCAGGACGAAGTTCAACGTCATCGACTGGGACGGCGACGGCCTCCTCGACCTGCTCATCGGCGTCGGCCCCCAGCACGGAAGCCCTTACCGGGGCAGCTACATCCTCTTCGCCAAGAACGTCGGCACGAAGACACAGCCGGTCTTCAAGAAGCCGGTCGTCCTCGTGTTCGACGCGGACGGCAATCCCCTGGAGTTCTGGCGGCACGGCGTCCACATGGCCCCCGTCGACTGGCAGGACGACGGCAATCTCGGCCTGATCGCCGGAGCCGACCACGGCCATATCTGGTACTGGCGACCCCAGCACTTCGGCAGCCCCGCCAGCGGCGACCCGACCGCGCCCGAACGCCCTGCCGGAGAAGAGGGCTTCGGCCCGCGCGAAGACTGACACCCGCGCTCCCGATCATCTCGCCGAGGCCATACCCCTCAAATGCCCACACCGCTGGAAGTGCCCCGCCACATCCTCGAAGAGATCTACCGCCATGCCCGCCGTGAGTACCCCAACGAGTGCTGCGGCTGGCTTGCGGGCGACAAGGACGGCGATGCCGTGACCACCGTGAGGGCCTGCGTCAATGTGCAGGCGCAGGGAAACCATCCTTCCGCCCCCGGCCGCACGGCAGAGACCGCCTACGTCTTCGGCGCGCAGGACCTCATAGACCTGAACCACAGCCTCGACTCCGACACCCCCGCCCGCATCATCTACCACTCCCACCCGAACGGAATGGCATACCTCTCCGAGATAGACCGCGGCGTCGCTATCAGCCCCTGGGGAGACGGCCCTGCCTACCCCGTCCAGCAGCTCGTAATCGGCATCGACGCCCACCGGGTCGTCGACGCCGCCCTCTACGACTGGTCCGACACCGAAGCCGACTTCATCGAGATCGCCCGCTTCTACGGCGCGAAGATTTGAACGGCCCCAGATCGGCTGTCGCGGGTTTGCAATCTGGCCCTAGGCCAAGCATACTGAAGATTGTCCGCCAGTTGTCGTCATGCTCGGAGCGCAGCCGTGGTTGAGGAATCCGTCTTTACCGAAGTGATCAAAAGCTGGTGGGAGTCTTTTCCTCCGAGGGTCTGTTGCGTTGTAAATGATACTGAATAACGATTCTGTCTAAAGGAGGAGCATATGGCATTCATAGTAATTGGCGATAAGAACGAACTGACGATCTTTCACGACCATCAGGGCATCGACATCTTCGAAGTCGAGGACGAGAATCTGGACGACTTCAAACGGAACGGCGAGTCATACGATTGGCTCGACAGTAACGCGATGTGGCACGCGAGCGTGCTAGCGCAGGACGGAAACCTGATAGTGAATACACGACCATGACCACAACACCGGAACTCATCGGAGTCGCTGATGCTGTCCAGAGGATGGGTCTTCCAGTTACTATGTTGCATAGTCTCTGTTCCCGGAGCTATTGAAAGGTCCCTACCGAATCCACCGAGGCGAGGATCTACAGTGCCATGGCCAGACTGGTGTTGAAGCTATTAGAACGTGCAACCGCTTCTTAGACACTCCATAGGTATACAAAGCACGAAGTACAATGAGTAATATGACAACAATTCAGCAAGTTGCGTCAGAAGGTCTACATCAGATTGAAGACGCAATCATTCGATTGCTGTCGAATAATCCTCAAGGACTGCGAAACTCAGAGATTGCCGAGATGCTAAACCTCCAGTCAGAATTCCGGGGTGGTCAAAGGAACTATTTGACTCACTCTGTGCTCGGCGGTCTGCTTGCCAAAGGCGAAGTTGTACAAGATTGTGAGTCCAAGCGATACACGAAGAGATAGAGTCCCGTCATCGAATAACGTCATCTGGACTCACTAGGTGCCGTCCGCATCCCGGCCGCAAATCGCGACTACTGGGTATCCAAGCTTGACCGGAACAGAGCGACAGACGAGCGTAACGTTGCCTTGCTAGAAAAATCCGGCTGGGGAGTGATGGCCGTGTGGGAATGTCAACTGCGAGACTTGACCACCGTCACTGAACGGCTGGTCACTTTCCTTGATCGCTGATTCCCCGCGCCCGCGCGTCCCCATTGAATTAACCGCCCCGTCCGACTACAATCTTGCGAACCATTCACACAGCCCCCTGAGCCTGAGCGGGGCGGAGGAAAACATGGCCGACGAAAAGTTGAGAGTGGCGATCATTGGCTGCGGTCGTATGGGCCAGCACTACACCGAGGTCTACAACACCTTCGAGAACACCGAGGTCGTCGCCATCGCCGAGTACAACGACGACAGGCGGAACGTCGTCGGCGAGCGATTCGGCGTCACCGCGCTCTTCAAGGACGCGGAGGAAATGTATCAGCAGATGGACGAGGTCCCCGATCTCGCGGTCGTCGTCCTCCCCGGCAAGTTCATCAAGGACGCGGTCATCGCCTCGGCCCAGGCGGGCGTGCGCGGCGTCTCCACCGACAAGCCCATCGGCGCGAAGCTCTCCGACGTGGACGAGATGATCACCACCTGTGAGGAGCAGGGGGCCGTCTTCCACGGCGGCAACCTCCAGCGCGCCCGCGCCGACGTTCAGGAGGCCGCGAGCTGGCTCCGCAACGGCGACTACGGCGAGGTGCTGGGCGCGACCGTACACGGGTGGGGGGGAGAGATATCCGGCGGCGGATGCCAGCACATCGCCGTCCTCCGGCTCCTCACGAACGCCGAGATTACCGAGGTCATCGCCTGGGGCAAGCCGCAGGAGTCCCTGGAGGCGAATGAGGACAGCGGGCTTATCATCAACGGACGGTTCAAGATGAGCACCGGAATCGAGACGACCGTCTACGGCGAGCCGACTCCCCATCGTGGCGTCGACGTCTGGACGGAGGACTCCCTCCTGCGCTGGGACTGGGGCGACGTCATGGACATCTACCAGGGGTTCGACGACAACGGCGCGCGCGTCAAGTCCGACCGCGAGTTCACAGAGTTCGCCTGGCCGAAATACGGCTACCTGGCGAGCTCGATCCTGTCCTTCATCTCCGCCGTCGAGAACGGCGCCGAGATGGCGATATCCGGCTACGACCTGCTGAAGTCGCTCGAGGCCGCGGTCGCCGCCAAGCACTCCGCCCTGTGGGGCTCGGTTCCCCTCTCGCTGCCGCTGGAGGACCGCTCGCTAACCCTCTACCCGCGTCCCTACCGCTGGCTCGGAGGGGATCACTCCGGCAGATATCAGACGCCCGATGAGGCGCGCGCATACGAACTCTTCGCCAAGGGATAGCGCGTCCTACCCACCCGGCTCCGCCATCGTCAACACTCTCGCCGGGTTGTGAATCAGCAGACGGTCGATGTCCTCGTCCGAAAATCCCCGCGTCTTCAACCACGGAACCACCCGCCTGACTATATAGAAATAACCCGGCCCGCCATACGCAGTCAGCCTGCGCTTCGACGCCACGTCGTGTCCCGTGAGGATCTTGTCGCCGTAGCCCCGCTCGATCATGAACGCGATCACTTCCGCGCGATCCGCGTCATTGAGCATCGTGATCTTGGGATTAGGCGGATAGAACGGAAGACCGGAACTGAAGTGGTCCCATTCGAGGTAGCACCCTGCCTCGGCGATGCGGAGGAGCACATTTCGGTCCATCACCGTCCTATCGAGATGACCGATGATGGTGCGCCCCGGATCGCCTCCCGCGTCTGCGATGACCCCTATGATCTCCTCCGGTGAAGGCTCGTCCCGTCCGGGATGGATCAGTATCGCCGCTCCCGTCACCCGCTGCGCCCGCGCCGACGCCCGGAGCACCTTGCGTTCATTGTCCGACAGCGGGTACGAGCCCCCGACCTCCCCGATGATCCCCGCCCTGATGCCAGTCTCGCCGACGCCAACGGTCACGTCGCGGACGATCTCCTCGAAGATGGCGTCCTCCGAGATGTCGTCCATATCGGGCGGGTGCGCCTCCTTCACGTAGTACGACGACCCCATGATGATGTGCACGCCCGTCGCGCTGGAAACCCGCGCAAGCCCCTCCGGGTTCCGGCTCAGCCCAATGCTCGACGCCTCCACTATCGCCCCGCCCCCGTGACGCCTGTACAGGCCGATCTCCGCGATGGCCGTGTCGATATCGTCCAGCCGCAGGTTGTCGAGATTGGCGGCAAAGTAGTAGCTCAGGTATCCGAGAATGTCCATCCGCATCGGCGCGTGAAACATCTCGCGCTCGAACGGGTCGTCCGGCTCGACGGCGATCTTCGACAGGTCGGACAGAATGTGCTCGTGCGTATGCGTCACCCCGAGCGCATCCGGAGCCACCGGCCCCAGCACCGTCTGGACGTATCCGGTCATCTTCTCGTTATCAAGCATGTCTGATTCGCTGCCGACACGTCGCAACACTCTCAGACCTACGAGTCTACGGCTACGGCCTCTGGCGGGTTGGCAACAATGTTTAGATTCGGATTGCTTACCGACGGGGGAACGGGCCAAAGGCATACTACCCGATGATATTCCCTGACAACAAGAAAGGCCGTCCTTTGGGTTCTGATAGACCCTGCCCGGACGGCCCTTCAGCGATGCTGGTCTAGCTAGTAGACTATCGCATCCATCACGCAACTTCACCATACCCAAAAATGAGCATATTGTCAACACTCGTAGAACCCCGGACGGGATTCGAACCCGCGACCTCATCTGCGTGATGGATGCGCTCTGTCCAACTGAGCTACCGGGGCGGGCTCGATTCTATCATACGGCTCCAAGGAACCAGAGCAGGATTACCTGTGACCAGTCCCGCTACTCCGCCAGATACCCCCCGTCGATCACCAGCTCCGCCCCTGTGATAAACGACGACTCGTCGGACGCCAGGAACAGGATGCCGTTGGCGATCTCGTCCACGGTGCCGAGCCGGCGCATGGGCACCATTGCCAGGCGCGGATTGATGATCTCCGGCACGTTGAATATGTCCTCGGTGAGCGGCGTCATCACGAAGCCCGGATGCACCGAATTCACCCGGATCCCCTCCGCCGCGTACTGGATTGCGGCCGCCTTCGTGAAGTTGCGCTTCGCCCCCTTCGCCGTCGGGTACGAGGACGACGCTGATCCGACGATGCCGTATATCGACGACACGATGACTATCGACCCGCCTCCTGCCTCGCGCATACGCGGTATCGCGTGCTTCGCTCCGAGAAACGCTCCCCTCGCGTGTACCGCCATCTCCAGGTCGAAGGCCTCGACCGGTGTTTCCTCCACCTTGTAGCGTATGGACGTCCCCGCCGCCTCCACCAGCACGTCAAGTTTGCCGAACCGGTCAACCGTTGCCGCTACCCCCGCTATCCAATCGTCCTCGTCCGTCACGTCGAGGTGGACGTAGAGCGCCTCACCACCCTCGGCCCTGATCTCCGCCGCCGTCTGCTCGCCGACTTCGTCCTTGATGTCCGCGATCACGACCTGCGCGCCCTCACGCGCAAATCGTCGCACCGCCGCTCCCCCGATGCCCATCAGCCGTCCTTCGACGCCCGAAGCCCCGCCCGCAATGAGCGCAGTCTTGCCTTCGAGTCGCATAGCGGTCTCCTACGTCGCCCTTTCACCCGACAGCCGGGCCTTCATGCGCTTCTCCAGCGTGGCTCGCGCCATCATCACGTGCCGCGAGCACGTCACGCACCGGATCCCGATGTCCGCGCCCAGCCGCGTGACCTCCCACTCGAACCCGCCGCATGGGTGCTTCTTCCTGAGGGCCAGCCGCTCTCCCATGTGGAAGTCTACGACCATGGATGGCCCCTGTCTTCGAGCACGGAGTTGATGTCCTCCCGCAGCCTCTCCGCAGCGTTTCTTGCCGCATCCGCGTAGCCGGCAGGGTCGGAAGAGGCGTACAGCACACCCCTGGAGCTGCTGACGAGCAAATTCCGCCCCGCACGGTCGATGCCCGCCTCGACCGAGGCCCGCAACGAACCCTCCTGCGCCCCTACGCCGGGGAGCAGAATCGGCGCGTCTGGCGCGATGGAGCGCACCTCTGCAAGCTCCTTCGGGTACGTCGCGCCGACGACGAGACCGACGCTGCCCGGAGGTCCCCACTTGACCGCCCTGCGAGCCAGCGCTTGGTAGAACGGCGCTGTCATGCCGTCCGATTGCACCGGTAGGTCCTGCAACTCGGCTGCACCCTCGTTCGACGACCGGCACCACACGAACACGGCCTTGCCCTCGTAAGCTAGGAACGGTCCAATGTCCTCACCACCCGCGTAGCCGTTGACGGTCGCCGCGTCCGCGCCCCACGTCTCGAAGAGCGCCCTGGCGTACGCCGTGTTTGTCGAGCCGATATCCCCGCGCTTGCCGTCGATCAGTACAACGACCGACGGCGCAACGTCCCTGATGTGCGCTATCGTCCGCTCAAGCTCCCCAATGCCCTCGCTGCCCCTCGATTCATAGAACCCGACGTTAGGCTTGTAGGCGCACACGAGGTCACGCGTCGCGTCCACGATGGCCGAGTTGAAAGCCACAACATCCTCGACCGGCATTCTGGCCGGGTCGGGATCGAGTCCGACGCAGAGCAGGCTCCGGTTCGTCTCGCAGGCGTTCAGCAGCCGTTCAACAAAGGTTGCCACGCACACCTCGCACGCTTGAAGGTCGAGCGCTAACAGCGTAAAACGTATGGCATGAAAGGTAAAGCCAAACACTACCACGCATGCGCGACCGCCTAACCGACATCTACAACCGCCTGCTGGAGCGCTACGGCCCGCGCGACTGGTGGCCCGCCGACTCCCGCTTCGAGGTCATGGTCGGCGCCGTCCTCGTCCAGAACACCGCGTGGAGCAACGCCGCGAAGGCGATCCACGCCCTCTCCGACGCCGGACTGCTCTCACCTCAGGGCCTAAGAGACGCAGACGAGACCGACATAGCGCAACTCATATACTCGTCCGGCTACTACAACATGAAGGCCCGCAAGCTCAAGGCCCTCGTCGAGTGGCTCGGCAAGCGCGACGACGACATCGAATCCCTCATGGCCGCCGACCCCGTCACCCTCCGCAATGAGCTGCTCGCCATCCACGGCATCGGCGAGGAGACCGCTGACGACATCCTCCTCTACGCCCTCGACATACCCGTCTTCGTCATCGACCACTACACCAGACGCCTGCTCCATCGCCTCGGCCTCGCGCCCGAAAAAGGCCCGTATTCGCTCTACCAACGCCTCTTCACCGACCACCTCCCAGCCGACGTCCCTCTCTTCAACGAGTACCACGCCCTCATAGTCACCCACGCCGCCAACGTCTGCAAGAAAGAACCGGCGTGCGGCGAGTGCTGCCTTCTGCCGCTCTGTCCGACGGGCAAAGCGCGGACGTAGGGATTCTCTGACCAATACCACTTGGCTTATTGCGAATGCCGCCCCGATCTCATAACATCAATCCATAACGTCCGACGGGCACCGGCCACATTACCATGAAGAAAGGAGAACCGACATGGCTACGGACATAGCCGCCATAGAGATACTCGATCAGTTCGGCAAGGATACGCTGCATGTAGAACGCAATCGGCAAAAGTGGCTGGATGAGTATTCCGACTGCTGGGTAGTGGTGTACGGCGAGAGACTCATTAGCCACGCCGACACCTTCGACGAGGCGCTATCCAAAGCGCGCGCTCAGGGTCTGCGAGGCAGCAACATGGTGATAGAGCGCATAACCCGAGAGCCGATAAGTTTGATCCTGTGAGAATAGAGGGGCACTTCCAAGGTGGCGGCAATTTCACCCCGTCTCCGTATATCAAGGCGTTGGTTGTACTCTCCTCAGGCGTCTTCGCCCCCGTAAACTTCTTAGTTGATACCGGAGCATTCCGAACCACCCTGCACCCGAGGGATGCCCAGAAATTGGGTGTCCGCGCATTGCCTCTTGACGATCCAAAGAACCAAGAATCAACGGGTATCGGCGGCAATGCCCAATATAGCCCCCGCCGCGCAACCATTCTATTTGCGGCCGGGGAGAAAGAATACGCATGGGAATCCTTCATTCAGATCGGCCCATGCGGCGATGAACCGTTTCAACAAGCCCTGCGCTCGAACGTTCCATCGCTTCTTGGCAGAGATTTTCTCAACGGAAACCGTCTTGTCGTTGACTACGGCGCGAATGAGCTTTATATAGAACTTCTGTGACGTTTTAGCCTAAGGAGGCCCACCCAATGACCGCCAAATACAACGTCGGGATCGTCGGATGCGGACGCCAGGGCACACAGCACGGTCGCGGCTTCAACCTGCTCCCTGACACGCAGGTCGTGGCCATCGCCGACCCCGACCCCGACAACCTCGAACTCGCCATGCGTCGCTTCTCCGCCCGCGGCTACAGCACCGCCGAGGAGATGTACGCCAACGAGCAACTTGACATCGTCGACTGCGTTCTGCCCGTCCAGTACAACCCCGACATGGTCGTCCTCGCGGCGGAACGCTCAGGCGCAAAGGGCATCGTCTCCGAGAAGCCCATCGCAGCAAGCCTAGCCGACGCCGACCGCATGGTTGCCGCATGTGAGGCGAAAGGCATCCCGTGGCAGGGCGGCAACGTCGACCGCAGCATATCGCAGCTTTGGGAGGCCCGCGCCATGATTGATGCGGGCGAGATCGGCGAGGTCCTGACCATCGACCTCTACGAGTCGATCATGCAGGGCGGGTGCCAGGGCCTCAGCGTCGCGCACATGTTTGCCCAAGACGCCGACATCGACTGGGTCACGGGCTGGACCAATGGCGACCCCTTCGGTGAGAGCGACGACGAGTATCTCGGCATCGGCGGCTACGTCCGCTACATCAACGGCATCGAGTGCTTCATACAGTCCAGGACCTCCGCCATGCGGGGACTGGTCGTCACCGGCACCGAGGGCGTCTACGTGACCGACAAGCGACACCACCGCTTCTACCGCAAGGTCGACGCCTCCGACGCAGACCTCCTCTCCAACCTCCGGTACGACGACTCCAAGACCTTCAAGCCGTTTCGCCCTCATGCCGAAGGCGGGTACGACGAGGACGGCTGGCTCTACCCCGGCGACCGGCTCATGAACGCCATGCAGTCCATCGTCGACGCCATCACCCTCGGCATCGAGCCGAAGGCGCCGGGACACGTCCACCACAAGTCCTTCGAGGCCACCGTCGCCATGAGAGAGTCCGCCCGTCAGGGCCACGCGCCCGTCAAGCTCCCCCTGGAAGACCGAAGCCTCACCCTCAAACCCCAGATATGGCGATGGGTGAACAAAAAAGGACTCTTCGGAGAAGAGAAATACGCCGAGCAAATCAACCGCGCCACCAACTACTAGGAGCGCCCCCAATGAAAATCACCGACATTGAGGTCTTCACCATCCTCCCACCGCTGGCCAAGCGGTATCGAGACAACCCCGCCAGAAACGGACACGAGCGCCGCGTTGCCGCCAAGGTGACCACCGATGCCGGCATCGTCGGGTACGGCGACTTCGACGGCGAGGCTCCCCCGCCCATAGAGACGTTCGAGCCGCTCATCGACACCGACCCGTTCGACTACATTGGCTCCGACCTGTATCCCTCCGTCGTGATGGCGATGTACGACATCATGGGCAAGTACCTCGAGGTGCCCGCGTACAAGCTCATCGGCCAGAAGGTGCGCGACGGCATCTCGTCCGCGGCGTGGTGCTGGGGCGGCCCCACCGACCAGGAGCTCGCCAACGACATCGTCCGCGCCGCCAATGACGGCTACACCATCTTCAAGATACACACCAGCCCGCTCGCGGACGTCATTCGATGGACCAAGATCATCGAGGAGGTCGCCCCGCCCGGATTCAGGGTGCACTACGACTTCACCGGACGGCGCGGGCGGACCCTGGGCGGAGTCCTGCCCATCGTCGCACGCCTGGAGCGCGATCACCCCATCGTCCAGTGGATCGAGGATCCCTTCGACACCGCCGACGTCGAGAGCTGGCGTGAGTTACGGCGGCGAACGCAGCTGACCGTCGTGCATGGTGGCTCATGGAAGCTCGGCGGAGGCCACGAGGCCCAGCTTGGCATGGCCGACGCCTACATGATGTACCCGCCCATCGGTACCCTGATCGCTACTGCCACCACATACGGCAAGCTCAACCTCCAGACCATCTTCCAGATGTGCGGCGGGACTCTCGCCAAGTCCATGGCCATGCACGTCGCCTGCACCATGCCGACGGCAACCGGCCACTCCATACACCTCGACGACCAGCTCGACGCCGAGGACGACATCACCCGCAAGCGGTTCCCCGTCCACGAGGGCTTCTCGCGCGTCTCCGAGGAACCCGGCCTCGGCTTCGACGTCGACGAAAGCCTGCTCTACAAATACCGCGACAACGTGCCCAACGAGATCGCTCCCTACGTCGGCGTCGTCCGGTTCGGCGGCGGTGGTGCCATCTACTCCCTCGGCCAGCCCCACCTGCCCAAGATCATGGGCCAGGAGGAGGGCACCGTCCGCAACTACACCTACGACCGCTGGTTCGACGACGGCTCCGAACAGTGGGCCAAGACCTACGAGCGAGTAGGCAACGAAGAGTGGTACGTCGAGTAACCCAGCCGCCAACCCCTAATCCGTGGCATTTCCAGCGTTATTGTCAAGTTCAGCGAGCAGCCGCCGCAACGGACGGATATTCAGCAGGTCGGTCGACTCGGTCATCGGCTGCTCCTTCGCGCGCTGGTCGGGTGGGGAGAAGAGATCACGCTATGAGGTTAGTAAGGCGGCGAACGCAAGGCGGTCGGACGGTTGAGTGCTGCGGGCGTCCAACTCCGAACATACCGCGTGAAGAAACGTCACACGCCAGTCTTCCTTGAGCAGCATGAAAGAACTGCGTGCAAGAGAACCGATTGAGGTTTGATAGATGTTGCTTCCCTGTGCAAATTCCTCCGTAATCTTGGCCTCGATAGATTCCCTGTCTACGGAGGCAAGGCCAGGAGTTGTAAAGAGGATGTTTGTAACGTGGCTGGAGCGTGCCTTTGCTATCGTGGCCTCTAGCTCAATGAGAGTGAGGTCATGTCCCTTCACTTCCACTGCCAGAGCTAGCGCGTCATCCTCTCCATAGCACATTATGTCTCCAGGCACGCCACTCGCTGCATCTGCTTCGTTGACACCCTGGCTTTCGACTCTAGAGAAGAGAGAGTATGCCTCTCCTATGGTCCGCATCAGTGCCGTTGTCACTACCAACGGCCGCAGCCCGCCATTGGCAACTTCCAAGTAGCGGTCTAGTATGTCACAAAGATGATCCAACCCGATGCGCATGGGAACTGGATAATCTACCTGCTGATCCCTGAGTCGGCGTGCAAGGCTCTTAAGGCATCGATGTACCGCATCTTTAACCATTGTCGGATCATACGCACCCTGCAATGCGGTCAAAAAACTCACGAGCGCATCCCACTCTTGGCGGTTCTTCAAGGAGTCCGTACCCTGGTCCAGCCGTGGGCGACGGAGCGGCTTGCTTACATACGGATCCATACTGGTACCAAGCACGCTATGATGCCTCTGGACCCAGGGCACCACGACTCGGGTACAGAAGCCCCTCGGATCCCAGCGCCCGGCCAATCCTGCGCCTGGATCCTGCCTCCCCCTTTGAAGGCAAAGCAAATCACGAGTCGGGTCAGCATATTTGCCTAGCAATTGAGTCAGGAACGCATACCGGATACTAACAACGGATGAATCTATGAAGCGGTCGATTTCCTCGTCCGGCTCGCTTTCATAGTCGGCTAGGACCTCCTCCCATTCGGTGTCCAGCCAATTGCTCAATTCCTCCTCATTCATGGCTCGAAATTGACCCATAGAGACTCACGTCGCGGTTGTCGGACGGAGTTGGCGGTCTTCACGGGCGCGTCTATGCGCCTCCAACCCTCAAAGAGGCGGTCGTACAGCGGGGTTCTATAGCCGGACAGGACAGCCCGACCGCGAATGGACGACAGCACGTCGGCGAGCTCGACGTGTTCATCATCGCTCATCTCATTCTCATATGCTGCGGTGTCTCCTCTCGCGGAGTGAACGTAGGGAGGATCCAGGTAGAAGACCGTGTCGGCGGTATCGTAACGCTGGATTACATCGAGGGCGGGGGCATTCTCTATTTGGACCCGTTGGAGCCGCAGGGTAATCTCGGCGAGCCCGTCTACGGAACCCAGCCATCTGGATACCGCCCCAGCCATGCCGGCCCTGGAAGTAAGGACGCAGTGGGCCCAACGCCCCTCGCTGCTCCGCTGCGCGAGACCCGTCCGCGTCTGGCGCGCCCGTACGAAGAATCGCCTGGCACGCTCTAGCTCGGAGAGACCGGGTTCGTACTCACATGCGCGAGCGAGCTCCTCCCTCGAAAATGGAGTAAGGCTGATTGCGCGCAGTAGTTCGGTCGAGTCGTCTCTTAGCGTCCTGAAGAAGTTGACCAGCTCCGAGTCTATGTCGTTGTACGTCTCGACGGGAGCGGGTTGGCGATTAATGAGAACCGCTGCCGAACCCCCGAACACGTCGCAGAAGTGCTGCGCGTCCAACGGGATGTTCGGCAATATGAAATCGAGATGGCTGAACTTGCCGCCGTACCACCCAAAGGCGATCTTTCGTCCTTTGCCGTTGTTTCGCCGACTAGCGATCCTGCGGCCCGTGCCGGTGGAATTGGCCTGCGGGACCGCTCGGTTCATCGGTTCGACTCCTCTCTACTCTATCGGCGTTTCGGCCCGACTACGTGATTTGGTAGTCTCCAATATAGGGAGTCCCGATCCTCAAGGGAGAAACCGTATACTGACCCTCGCTGCATCATAGGCTGTTTCAGTGCCACGGTCAATTACGGATACAGCCATAGCGCTTTGTGCGAAACCAACTGAGTGGGTGCATCCCGGCGAAACTGCGCGACGTGCCGAACAGCGATCTCCGCTTTCCCGACATGCCACCCTTCTGTTAAGTTGCAGTCCTTTAGTCCCTGCGCCCCGCTAGCAATGTCGGTGCTGAATCTCTCCCTACGCCGGAGTAGTGGCAAGCGCCGTTCATGGTTCGACAAGCCTGTCCTGAGCCTGTCGAAGGGCTCACCACGAACGGTCTCGGCTGGCCTTTTGGACATCCCTCCGAATCCCTACCCCGTCGTCTCCCGCTTCGTCTGCACCGCCTCGCGCACTTCGTCGCCGAACTCTGCCAGCTCTTCCTTCGTCAACTCCTCACCTGCCGCCAGGCGCTTCTTGAAGTCCTCGTAGACCCAGTTCTCGTACCGTCCGCGCGGTATCTGAAAGAACTCAGGTGTGAAGTGCGGCTTCTCGCCCGGCCCGAAATGTCCCTTGTCCTTGAGCGTGTACCCCTCAAGTTCGTCCGTGCCCTTGCCGAGCACCTCGCCCGTCTCGACGTAGTGCTCCATCACCGGCTTCATGCCGTACTTCTGCACAGGGCACACCTTCATGCAGATCGAGCACCCGTCGTACCGGCCCATGACTGGACGGCACCGCGCGTAGCTCACCTTGTTCTTGAGCGCCCCGCGCCACCACAGCTTGTCGCGTGACAGCGCGTTGCTGGGACACCGCGCCACGCACACCTGGCACTTGTCGCAGAAACGGTTGATCCCGTAGTCGATCGCGGCGTCGTACCGGACGGGCGCGTCCGTCGTAATCATCATCAGCCGTCCCCGCGATCCGAAATGCGGCATCAGGAGTTGTCCGTTCGCCCCAAGCTGACCAAGCCCCGCGTTGATGAACATCGGGATGTACGGCGCGCTGGAGTCGCTGTGACTGTGCACCTGCGCGTGGTACCCCAGCGACCGGATGTAGTCGGCCAGCTCCAGCGACACGGCCCCTTCCGTCGTGTACGTCCCGAAGTGCTTGTGCTCCGCCTCCTCGCTCGGAATTTTTTGTGTACCGTGATACTCCTGCTCATAGGCCAGGCAGATCGCGTGCCGGAACTTCACCCACTTCTTCTTGCTGGCGTAGGTGTACCGCCGGTCATACCTCGTGAAGCCGACCTCGCTGAACCCAAGCTCCCGCGCCCTCCGCCGGATCGGCTCCGTCGGGTCAAGGTCGGGGTTCGGCTCGACGTGCGGCGGAATGTCCCCCGACGCCGCGGCCGCCTCCACGAGCGGCGTGTCCACCTTCTCATGCTCGACGCGCCACTGCGCGAACGACTCCGTGTACTGCGACCACAGCCACTCCCGGTCGGCGGAATTCTCCACGAAGTGCGCCTCCAGCGGGTACTCGCGACTGTAGAACGACACGTCGCCCTCCCGCACCGGCGCGCCCGGCTCCGTCACCAGGTCCTCCGCAACCGGTATCTCGATGTCGGGATCGCCCAGCCTATTCCCCGGACGCCTCACGACATGATGCACCCTCTTCATCGCGCACATGACGCCGCTCCCTACTCGTGGATCTCCTTCTGGCAGTGAGGACACAGCCTCGGCCCCTGCCTCCTCTTGTTCATCTCGTCCATGAACCCCGACCCCAAGATGCCCGCCGGGAGCGCGAACAGCCCTATCCCCAGTATCGCTATCACCCCCGCGAGAAACCGCCCCGACGCAGTGACCGGAACCGCGTCGCCGTACCCCACCGTCGTCAGGGTGATGATGCTCCACCACATCGCCTGGGGAATGTTGGCGAACTTGTCCGGCTGGGCCTCGCTTTCCGCATAGTACATCAGCGAGGACGCCATCAGCAGCAGTATCGACAGGAACACGATCACCGTGATCAGTTCCGCGCGCTTGGCGTGTATCACCCCGGCCGACGTCCTCAGACCGGACGAGTAGCGGCTCAGTCGCGCGATCCGGGCCAACAGGCGCACTGCCCGCAGGAACCGCAAGACCCGCAGGTCGAGCAGGCCCACGGGGGCCAACAGCGCCACGTAGAACGGCAGGATCGCCAGCAAGTCGATGAAGAGGACGGGGGTCACGGCAAAACGCAGCCTCCCCCATACCGGATGCCCGTACTTCTCCTCTGTCGTGCATGCCCAGAGCCGCAGGACGTACTCGACCGTAAAGATGGCGACGGATACGGTCTCGAAGGTCCGGAAAGCCAGTGGCGAGACCTGATGAATCTCCTCGACGGTCTCCACGATCAAGACGACGACGTTCAGGCAGATAAGCGCGATGATGAACACGTCGAATCCGCTGATTCCACCGTCCGACCGCTCCAGGACCCTTTGGAGTCTTTGCCTCATCGACATTGACGACCGGCTCGATTCCATCTGACCTTCTCCCTCCCTCTGCGCTCTCCGCGCCCTCTGCGGTGAATCATGGCCCTTCATACCTAACCGCCCCCTCCGTCGAGCGCGTCCAGCGCCAGCACGCTGTTGCTCTTAACGATCAGGTATACCTGCGTTCCCTCCCTCAGCGCAAGGTCGGAAACGGCGCGTGGCGTGAGCTCCACCACCAGAACAACCCCTACGTCCACGTGCGCGATGACCCGCGGCCCCTGCGCGTGAATCGCCTCGATCTTCCCCGGCAAGATATTCTGCGCGCTGATCCTCGTCGGCACGTCCAGCGTGAGAATAATATCACCCGCGCGGATCGACACCGTCAGCAGGTCTCCGGATCCCCCCTCGATCTCCGGCGCGGCGAGCTCCACACCCCCAACGTCGATCACCGAAAGCCCCTGCTCCGACCGCCGCTCCACGACCGTCGCGTCCAAGAGGTTCTCCAGCGCCCCGTAGTCCGCCATCGTCCCCACGTCAGGCCGCACCAGCACCTCGGACGGCGGCCCCTGCGCGACCGGCCTGCCCTCCGACAGCACCAGCATCTCCTCCGCGAGCGCCACGACCTCCGACACCGAGTGCGAAACATAGATCATCGGCGTCTCAAGTTCCTGCCGCACGCGCTTCAGGTACCGGATGATCGCCCCCTTGAACGAAACGTCCAGAGACGCCAGCGGCTCGTCCAGCAACAGCAGCCGCGGCGAGGTCGCCAGCGCCCGCGCAAGGGCCACTCGCTGGCGCTCTCCTCCCGACAACGTGTCGACGCTCCGTTCCAGCAGCCGCGTCAGGTCGAACAACTCGAACAGCTGCTCCGGATCCGTCGTGCGCTGCCCCTCAGGCGTCAGGTGATAGCCGTACAGGATGTTCTTCCGCACGTTCATATTCGGAAACAGCGCCGAAGACTGGAACACGTACCCGAACCGCCGCTTTTCGGGAGGCACGACCTTCCGCTCGGATGCCGAGAACAGCGTCGTCCCCATGACAGTGATCTGCCCGCTGTCCGGCCGTGTGAGGCCCGCGATGCAGTTCAACAGCGTCGTCTTGCCGCTCCCCGACGGCCCGAACACCGAGGTCGCGCCCGCCGCGAACGTCACGTCGCAGTCCAGAGTGAACTGGGGAAATCGTTTGGTCATGGCGACATGTGCTACCGGCGCTGTCATGCTGCCTCCGGTCGAGGGGTCTTCGCCAGCAGCCAGTTGTGTACCACCAGCGTCGCCACCGCGATGGCGATGGCAATGGCCGTCAGCAGCAGGGCCGCCGAGTCGTCCCGCAGGATCACGGCGGAGTAGAGCGCCAGCGGAAGCGTCTGCGTCTTGCCCGCGATGTTCCCCGCCACAGTGATCGTTGCCCCGAACTCGCTGATCGCCCGCACGAATCCCAGCAGCACGCCCGCGAGGATGCCCTTCATTGCCAACGGCACGGTTATCGTGAAGAACACCCTCCACGGGCCTGCGCCGAGGCTCCGCGCCGACATTTCCAGCCGCTCGTCCACTCCCGCCATAGCCACCATCGTCGCCCGTGCCATGAGAGGAAACGACACCACCGCCGACGCAGCGACCGCCGCATACCACGTGAACACGATGTCCGCACCCAGGAGCGCGTGCGTCAGGCCGCCGACCGGTCCCTCGCGCCCCAGCAGGAGCAGCAGGAAGAACCCGATGGCAATCGGCGGCACCGCAAGCGGAAGCGACACCAGCACGTCGACCAGCAAGCGTCCCGGCGCGCGCGTCTTCACCAGCAGCCAGCTAACCGCCAACGCAAGGGGAATGTTGACCACGGTGGCGACCACAGCCACACGGAACGTCAGCTCGAGCAGTGACCAGCTCAACACGACCTACCTAATCGGCTCAAAGCCGTGAGCGCGGAATATCTCGCCCGCCGCCGCACCGGTGAGGAACTTTACAAAATCGTCCGCCGCCTCGTTCCGCTCGTCCGATGCCACCGTGACGACCGGATACACGATCGGCCCGTACGAGTCGTGCGGAAAGATGTCCACCGTCTCCAGCCCCTTGGCTATCACGGCGTCCGTCGCGTACACGATGCCGACGCTCGCGTTGCCCGCCTCCACGAAGGCCATCGCCGCCCGCACGTCCGGTGCCGTCACCATCTTCTCTTGGAGCGACTCCCACAGCCCCGCCGACTTCAGCGCTTCCCTACCATACGCCCCGGCGGGCGCGATGTCCGGTGCGGCAATCGCGACCCGCTCGACGTTCGACGACGTGAGCGCGGCTGGCGAGCGCTCTTCCAGCGACCGGTTCGTGACCACGACCAGCTTGTTCGTCAGCAACTCGGCCTCTTCCGCAACCAGCCCGCGCTCCCGCAGGAACGCGACCGGGGGCGCGCCCGCCGAAACGAACACGCTCGCCGGAGCGCCGCTGGCTATCTGCTGCGCCAGCGCCTGCGATGCCGCATAGCTGGTCTGTACGTCCACGTTGTTCTCCCGCTCGTACAGCGCTACCGCCTCGTCGAATGCGTCCGTCAGGCTCGTCGCCGCAAACACCAGCAACTCCTCCCGATCACCATCCGCCCCGCCCGAACACCCCACACCAAGCGCCGCGACCACCAAGGTTGCCGCCAACAGCGCTGTATATATGCGACCGTTATCGTTCATATCCGCCGTATACCCTACCGTCCAACCCCCCGTTCGGCAAGCGGCGCGCCGTTGACACCGCAACATAGACAAGGTGATGCCACACAAGGCTATGGCCTATGAGCCCAAGTACGTGCGTGGGCATTTTCACACACTCCGGCAAAGGCTTCTGAGACGCAGTGAAAGTGACGTAGGGTGGGGTGATGTGCTAGTATCATAGTACCCTATGGACATATGGCCCTATCCAAAGCGTGAGTGCTTAGGGGGCACTCATTGACCGCTAGGCTCGGACACTCTATTGGTTTCTAGGAAGATGGAGGTTAGTTCCCATGTCCCAAGTAACCAACGGTCATCAGGCTCTCGACGGCTGGCGAACCGAGTCAATGTACACCTTTGGAGAGGCCGCGCACCTCGCAAACGTCTCTGCTACCACGGTTAAAAACTGGCTATTCGGGTACACGGTTAGAGGCCGGGAAGTTCCTCCCCTGTTCCCATCTGGCAGTGGCGCCATGGTTTCCTTTCTTCAGATGATAGAGATTATGGTCGCCGGACGGTTTCGCAAGAGCGCATCGGGAAAGAATGTGCACTTCAGAGCGGTACGAGACGCATACTTGAACGCACGAGAGTCATCGGGCATTGAGTACCCGTTTGCTCACATGAAACTGGAAGCGCTCGGCGGTCACATTGTTCATGTACTGAGAGAAGGTGGTTCGCCGGACAGTTTCCAAGCATTAGATGCCCCGGAACAATGGACTCTGCCGGGGCTACTGCGTGAAACGATTGACCAAATTGAGTACGACCGCGAACTAGCCGCTCGGTGGTTCCCAATTGGCAAGAATGTGCCCATTGTCGTTGACCCTCGGCTAAGCACTGGCCTGCCGGTAATTCAGGGTCGCGGAGTAACAGTACAGGCAATCCGAAAGCGATTCCAAGCTGGCCTGCGAATTGATTTCATTGCAAAAGACTTTGAGATGGACCCCCACCTTGTCGAGACGGCCTTGCAGTACTCGGAGAGGGTCGCTGCTTGATCCTGCTCTGCGACGAGGACGTGGGAACCGGAGTGCCGACCGCCCTCACCGCAGTTGGATACGATGCCCGATCACTGGTAAGTATGTCATGGGGAGGACTCCCCGATGAGTTCTGGCTGGAGAAAGCCGGTCAACAAGGGTGGCTTGTACTTAGTTGCAACAAACGAATGCTGAAGGTGGCAGCAGAGAGGGACACAATAATCCGTGAACGTGTCGGGATCGTCTTCCTGACAAGCGGTGAAGAACAGCCACGTAAAGTTCTCTTACGACTATTGCAAAAGTGGCCGGATCTGGAAATGCTATGGGAGACCACCGATCGGCCATTCGCCCGCTTCCTCTTTGCAAACAACAAACTCTCAGAAGAGTTTCGGGACTACCGCCTGTAACAAGGCGTGATTAGCATACAAATCACCCACTCCGTTGACACCGCATCAAGCCCGCCGCTAGACTACCTGTACAAGTCGATGCCCCCCACCGCCTCACCCCTCGCCGACTACGTCGCACAAGCGACCGCCTCCGGCAGCGACCTGAACACCGGGTTCGTCGCCTTCCTCGCATCGCTCGAACACATCCGCTCCGTCTCCCCCGAGGTCGCCGCCGCCGTCGTCGCCGAGCTCGACGACCAGTCCAACAGCCTCAAGATGATCGCCTCGGAGAACTACTCCTCCCTCGCCGTCCAGCTCGCCATGGGCAACCTCTTTACCGACAAGTACGCCGAGGGCTACCCCTACCACCGCTTCTACGCCGGATGCGACAACGTCGACGCCGTCGAGGGACGAGCCGTCGAGCTTGCCAAAGACCTCTTCGGCGCCGAGCACGCCTACGTCCAGCCCCACTCCGGCGCGGACGCCAACCTCGTCGCCTACTGGGCCATCCTCACCGCGAGGGTGCAGTCCCCTTTCATGGAAAACGTCGGACAGACCGACCCCTCCAAGCTCTCAGACGCCGAGTGGGCGGAGCTTCGCCATGCACTCGGCAACCAGCGACTTCTCGGCATGAACTACTACTCCGGCGGACACCTCTCGCACGGCTACCGCCTCAACGCCTCCGCCACCATGTTCGACGTCCGGTCCTACGACGTCGACCGCGAGACGAACCTGCTCGACTACGACGCCATTCGCGACCACGCCAGGGCCTTCCGTCCCCTTATCCTCCTGGCCGGATACAGCGCCTACTCCCGCAGGATCGACTTCAGCGTCTTCCGCAAGATAGCCGACGAGGTCGGAGCCGTCCTCATGGTCGACATGGCCCACTTCGCCGGACTCGTCGCCGGCAAGGTCGACGGCTTCACCGGCCCCTACGATCCCGTCGCCCACGCCCACGTCGTCACCACCACCACCCACAAGACCCTCCGCGGACCGCGCGGCGGCATGGTGCTCTCCACAGACGAGTTCGGCGAGTACGTCGACAAGGGCTGCCCGATGGTGCTCGGAGGCCCCATGCCCCACGTCATGGCCGCCAAGGCCGTCGCCTTCACCGAGGCCGCCACCCCGGAGTTCAAGACCTACGCCCGCGCCATCGTCGACAACGCCTCCGCTCTCGCGTCCGCCTGCATCGACGAGGGCATGGACATCCTCACCGGCGGCACCGACAACCACCTCATGCTCGCAAACATCGCCCCCTACGGCCTCACCGGTCGCCAGGCCGAGTCCGCCGTCCGCGAGGCCAACGTCACCCTCAACCGCAACAGCATCCCCTTCGACCCCAACGGCGCGTGGTACACGTCCGGCCTCCGCTTCGGAACGCCCGCCCTCACCAGTCGAGGCATGGGCGCGAGCGAGATGACCGAAATCGCCTCCATCATGGCCTCCGTCCTCTCCGCAACCGAACCACGTCCCATCACCAAGGGCAGACTCGCCGGACAACTCAGCAAAGCTCGCGCAACCACCGACGCCGAAACCGTCGAGACCGCCCGCGTCCGCGTCCACGACCTCCTCTCAGCCTTCCCCCTCTACCCCGACCTCGACCTCGACTACCTCAAGAAGTCGTTCACCTAGCGCCAAGCCTTGATTCACCGGATAAATCGGCCCGTGAAAAATCCCCTCGGTGCAGATTACTTCAGCAGCCCGTTAACGGGGACAAACCTCTGACCGTATGGGTCAACGGCCAGAAATGTGCCTTCCAAGGTGTATGCGCCGAGCAGGGCCGTATCATCCTCGCCGAAGATCACCCAGGTAGTGGTCTCCCGATCGGCGACTCTCGCCCTCGCCTCGGCCATATCCAGTTCCACCCGCTGGCCTCCGGCATACTCGAAGGTCTCGCGCTTGGTGGGAGCGATTCCGAGCCGCCTGAGAGTGGAGCCGGGAACAACGGTCGTGGTTGCGCCGGTATCTACCAGTGCATCCATCTTTTCATAATTCTCCCCGCCCACGTCGCCAATAGCGATTTCCACGCTGAATGTCCCCACCTCATTGCTCCTACTTGAACGGATCGTCGCACCTGAGTATAGCTTACTACATAGCAGGTACAGACACAGTGTCGAGGAGTATACCCAGGGGCAAGCGGCTCAAGTACGCCGATCCGGTAGCGGCGTACTTGAGCCGCAACACAACACTTGACAGTCTCTTGCGTTCTTGACGCTGGTATTGCTAGTATTTCGACTACCACGTATCCGTGCCACAAGGCGCGAGCTTTGATTGAAGGATTGGGCCTTTCTGGCCCTCCTTGCAGGCTCACGCCTTTGGATACGGGTACGTGGTAATACCTAATCCTTCACCGCGGGGAGGGCGTCAGAATGGAATGGGAGCGGTTAAGCACCCGGAGACGAGCGTCAGGACGAGAAGGATGGACTGCACTTGTCGTAATCGTATCGCTCACCGCCATAACATTCATAGCTTGCGATCAGCCCGTCGACGTCAACATCACCGAGGATGACATCGAGGTTGAGGCGGCTGACGGACAGAAGGTGAAGGCCCCCATGAGTTCCATGGAGTTCAACGGTCTCGAAAACCTGCCGACCCCGACTCCGACGCCCGTCATGTGGCGCGGACTGGCTGTCGCCGCCGAAAACAGGTGCTCGACATACCGGGCGAGTGACTACCGCTACTCATCGTCGATAGAGGCCAAGATCGTGACCGAGATGGGAGGCATCATCTACGGTCCCTACACCGGAACCCACTTTGCCAGCACGCGCGAGACGGACATCGAGCACATGGTAGCGCGATCCGAGGCCCACGATAGCGGGCTGTGTGACGGCGATGACGCGATGAAGAGGGCGTTCGCTTCCGACTTGCTGAATCTCACGCTTGCAAGTCCCGGCGTCAACCGCTATCAGAAAAGCAGCAAGGACGCCGCCGGGTGGCTTCCGACGCTCAACAAGTGCTGGTTCGCCGACAGAATTGTCAAGGTGCGTGTCAAGTACGGCCTTACCGTGAATCAGGCCGAGGCGGACGCGCTCGAAGCGGTGATAGCGGCCTGCACGTCGTTCGACATGGTAGTCGTTCCGACGCCGACTCCAACGCCATAAGGGAGATATTATGACAACAACCGAACGGATAGAGCACCTCGAAGATAGGGTAGGGCACATAGAGAATATGATGGACCGGCTCATGGCTCTCGAAGAACGCTCGTTGCAATTCCACGCTGAGAGCAAGGAGCAACTCGCCAATCTCCAACGACAAGAGGAACGGTCGATGGAGCTACATGCCGAGAGTAAGGAGCAACTCGCCAATCTCCAACGACTAGCGGAACGGTCGATGGAGATTCACGCCGACACCAGACGATCGCTGGCGAAACAGCAGGCGCAACTAGCCGAGCAGCGCGAACACTTTGAGGTCAGTCTAGCCGAGCAGCGCGAACACTTTGAGGCCAGTCTAGCCGAGCAGCGCGAACACTTTGAGGCCAGTCTAACCGAGCAGCGCGAGGACTCGAAGAAGATTCACCTGCTTTGGGTTCGGTTGGCTCAAAAGCACGGTTGGCTCGACGACGAGGACATTCTCTAAGGGAGAGACATCATGCCACACCGTCATTCCCACGTAGGCCGGAATCCAGCACCTAGAACCTAGCACCCAGAACCCCGCCCCCTCAGCGCCTCCACCGCCGCCGCCTGCTCCGCCAGCGACTTCCGCTTCCCCTCACCCCTGCCGACCACCTCACCCCCGACCGTCACCTCCGCAACGAACAGCCGGTCATGGTCCGCCCCCTCCTCGTGCACGATCCGGTACGTCGGCGACGGCAGCCCCGCCGCCTGCACCGCCTCTTGGAGCGCCGATTTCGGATTCGCCGACATCTCCGGCTCACCCAGCGACGACAGCCGCTCGCCAAGAACCCTTAACACCACCGCTCGCGTCACCTCATACCCCTGGTCCAAGAACACCGCCCCGATAACCGCCTCCAGCCCCGCCGACAGGTTCGATGCCCGCTCACGCCCTCCTCCGGCCTCCTCTCCCCTCCCCATGTGCAGCATCTCGCCCAGCCCGATGTCCCGCGCCGCCTCAGCAAGCGTCGCCTCCTGCACCAGCGCCGCGCGCGCCTGCGTCAGCCGCCCCTCCGACCAGCCGGGGTTTACCCCGTACAGCTCCTCCGCCACGACCATACCGAGCACGGCGTCCCCCAAGAACTCCAACCGCTCATTCGACTCCGGGTACTCACCCGGATTCTCATTAAGATACGAGCTGTGCGCCAGCGCAAGCCGAAGCAGCCCCGCGTCCTGAAATCGAGCGCCCAGCGCCTTCTCCAACTCCCCCTCACGTGCCATTCAAACTCCTTCTTCGAAAACCTTTGTGTTACCCCCTCTCCCGTTCGCGGGAGAGAGCCTGCCCCGTGTGACATATTTGTAACATCTGTGCAATAGACTGGAAACACCGTCCTTCCATACTGATTCTAATCTAGTGAACGGCCGGCCGGCGGGTCGTTCATTCTTTATGAGAGGGTCTGTGACAATCGACATATACTTGACGAATCGCCGCCAATTCACGGAAAATCTCAAGGATTAATCACCAGAGGGAGTGTTATGGACTACTACAAGGCGGAATACATCTGGATAGACGGTTCGGAGCCCACTGCGAAGCTCCGCTCCAAGACCAAGATCGTCCCCAAGGGCGAGGAGCCTCCCATTTGGGGCTTCGACGGATCAAGCACCAACCAGGCCCCCGGCGAGAACTCGGACTGCGTGCTGAGGCCCGTCTACACCTGTCCCGACCCGATTCGCGGCGGTGACGACATCCTCGCCATGTGCGAGGTCCTCTTGACCGACCTGTCGCCTCACCCGTCCAACACGAGGGCAGCCTGTGCCGAGGCAGCCGAGAAGTACGCCGACTTCGACATGTGGTTCGGCATCGAGCAGGAATACACCTTCTTCGACGGCATCAAGCCTCTCGGATGGCCTGACAACGGCTTCCCCGCACCGCAGGGCGGCTACTACTGCGGCGTAGGCTCTGACGAGGTCTTCGGACGCCCCATCGTCGAAGAGCACATGGACGCCTGCCTCCGCGCCGGACTCGGCATCTCCGGCATCAACGCCGAGGTCATGCCCGCACAGTGGGAGTTCCAGATTGGACCCGTCGGCGCTCCCGCCGTCGGCGACGAGCTCTGGGTCGCCCGCTGGCTCCTCTACCGCATCGGTGAGGATGTCCACATCTCCGACAAGGAGAACACGGGCGTCTCCGCAAGGCTTGATCCCAAGCCGATGCAGGGCGACTGGAACGGCGCGGGCGCTCACTGCAACTTCTCGACCGTGCAGATGCGCGAGAACTACGACGCCTGCATCGCCGCCGCCGAGGCCCTCAAGGGCAACCACGAGGCCCACATCGCCGAGTACGGCGACCGCATCGAAGAGCGCCTGACAGGACACCACGAGACCTGCTCCTACAAGGAGTTCAGGTACGGCGTGTCCGACAGGGGCGCGTCCGTCCGCATCCCCTGGCAAGTGGAGCAGGACGGCAAGGGCTACATCGAGGACAGGCGGCCAAACGCCAACTGCGACCCCTACAGGGTCACCCGACTCATACTCAACACGGTGTGCGGAGCGGCCTCCTAGAATCCCGTCCCCTCGGGGCGGATCAATCGCCCGAAACAAAACGCCGTCGGTCCCAAATGGTGCCGGCGGCGTTCTTGCACAACTCCCACCCTGCCATTCCGACAACCGACGCCGCAACGCAGATTGACACAAAAATTCACGAATAGCTATACTGGACGTTCCCCGTAGGCCCATCCATGCCAGCTACCCTAGAACGAGACCCACAGGAGATCGAGTACGTCCTCCGCAAGGCGCGGGAGAACGACGTCAAGTTCATTCGCCTGTGGTTCACCGACATCCTCGGAAGCCTCAAGGGCTTGGCCGTGACCGTCGAGGAGCTGGAGATTGCCCTCACGCGGGGCATGAACTTCGACGGCTCCTCCATCGAGGGCTTCGCTCGCTACCGCGAGACCGACATGTACGCCCTCCCGGACCCGACCACGTTCAGCCTCCTGCCGTGGCGGCCAAAGACCAACGCCGTCGCCAGGATGTTCTGCGATCTCGTCACCCCCACCGGGGAGCCTTTTGAGGGCGACTCCCGCGCCGTCCTGCGCCGCAACCTTGAACGCGCCGCCAGGCTCGGCTACACCTACTACGTCGCGCCGGAGCTGGAGTACTTCTACTTCAAGGACTCAGACGGCGTCGAGTTCCTCGATGAGGCGGGCTACTTCGACCAGAACCCCCAGGACCTCGCGACGAACCTCCGACGCGAGACCGTTCTGACCTTGGAGGACCTCGAAATCCCCGTCGTCTTCAGCCACCACGAGGTCGCCCCCAGCCAGCATGAAATTGACCTCCGCCACACCGACGCGCTCACCATGGCCGACACCGTCATGACCTGCCGCGTCGTCATCAAGGAGGTCGCCGTCAGCCAGGGGTGCTACGCCACCTTCATGCCGAAGCCCGTCTACGGCATCAACGGCAGCGGAATGCACACCCACCAGTCCCTCTCCAACGGCAACGGCAACGTCTTCCACGACCCCGACGACCCCGAACGGCTCTCGCAGGTCGCCAGGTGGTTCATAGCCGGGTTGCTCCGGCACGCTCCCGAAATAACCTCCGTGACCAACCAGTGGGTCAACTCCTACAAGCGGCTCGTCCGCAGTCCCGACGCCGCGCCTCTCGGCTACGAAGCCCCCGTCTACGTCTCGTGGGCGAATGTGAACCGCTCCGACCTCGTCCGCGTGCCCACCTTCAAGGAGGGCCGCGAGGAGTCCCGGCGCATCGAGTACCGCGCCCCCGACCCCGCCTGCAACCCCTATCTTGCATTCAGCGTCATGCTCGCCGCCGGTCTGGAGGGTATCGAGAAGCAGTACGAACTCCCTCCCGCAGCGGAGACCAATGTCTTCGACATGACCGACGAACAGCGCCGCGAAGCAGGCATAGCCACGCTCCCGCGCTCCCTCGAAGAGGCCGTTGCCGCCACCGAGCGGAGCGACCTCGTCCGCAACGCCCTCGGCGACCACGTCTTCGAGAGCTTCATACACAACAAGAAAGTCGAGTGGGACCGCTACTCCATGCAGGTAACCGACTACGAAATCGACCGACACCTAGCCGACCTCTAATCCCCAACATGAACACTCCTTATCCATACCCCAACCTCCCACCCCCCGCAAAGCAGGGCCTCTACGACCCGCGCTTCGAGCACGACGCCTGCGGTGTCGGCCTCGTCGCCGACATCAAGGGCAGGAAGGTCCCACGACATCATCACCAAGGGCCTTGAGGCCCTCATCAACCTTGGACACCGTGGCGCCGCCGGCGCCGACCCCGAGACCGGCGACGGCGCGGGCATCCTCATGCAGATGCCCCACGAGTTCTTCACCAAGCAGGCCTCGTCGCTCGGATTCGACCTCCCGGACGTTGGCGGCTACGGCGTGGGCACAATCTTCCTGCCGCAGGAGCCAGATGCCCGCGCACGGTGCATCCGCATCGTCGAGCGCACCGTGCAAGACGAGGGCTGCCGGCTTCTCGGATGGCGCGACGTTCCCACCAACCCCGACGCCATCGGCGTCCTCTCACGCGGCGTCATGCCGGTCATCCGGCAGTTCTTCGTCGACCGTCCCTCGGACGAAAATCCCCCACCTCCGTCATTCCATTCTCCACCACCGTCATTCCCGCGAAAGCGGGAATCCACCCCCTTCGAGCTCCGCCTCTACGTCCTCAGACGCCGGATCGAGAACCACGCGAAGGACGAGGGCCTCGACCTCTACATCCCCTGCCTCTCCTCGAACAAAGTCATCTACAAGGGCCTCATCCTCGCCCGCCAGCTTGAGCGCTTCTACCTCGACCTCGCCGACACGGACATAGCTTCCTGCTTCGCGATGGTGCATTCGCGCTTCAGCACGAACACGCTCGGCACGTGGCGGCTCGCGCATCCCTACCGTCACGTCATCCACAACGGCGAGATCAACACCCTGCGCGGCAACATCAACTGGATGACCGCCCGTCACGCCATGCTGGCATCCGATGCCCTCGGCGACGACGTCCGCAAGCTGCTCCCCATCGTCGCCACGCCCGACCAGAGCGACACCGCGACCTTCGACAACGTCCTCGAACTGCTTCTGGCGACCGGTCGGTCGCTGCCCCACTCCATGATGATGATGGTCCCCGAGGCGTGGGCGGACCACATCCCCATGAGCGAGGAGAAGAAGGCCTTCTACGAGTACCACTCCACCCTCATGGAGCCGTGGGACGGCCCCGCCCTCATGATCGGCACCGACGGTACCCGCGTGTGCGCCATCCTCGACCGCAACGGCCTGCGACCCTGCCGCTTCCTCGTGACCCGCGACGACCTGCTCGTCATGGCGTCCGAAACCGGCGTGCTCGACATCCCCGACGAGGAGATCGTCTACAAGTCGCGCATCCAGCCGGGCCGCATGTTCATGCTCGACACCGAGCGCGGCAGGCTGATCCCCGACGAGGAGATCAAGGCGCAGCTAAGCGCCCAACGCCCATACGGGACATGGCTCACGGACAACGCCCGCGCCCTCGACGACCTCCCGGACCCGGACGACGTACCCGGCCACGACTTCCACACCCTCAAGCAGCGCCAGGCCGCCTTCGGATACACCCTCGAAGACACGAGCATGATTCTGGCCCCCATGGCCGAGACCGGAGCCGAGGCCGTCGGCTCGATGGGCAACGACACCCCGCTCGCCGTCCTCTCCGACGAGGCCCCGCTCCTCTTCTGGTACTTCAAGCAACTATTTGCCCAGGTCAGCAATCCCCCGCTCGACGCCATCCGCGAAGAGCTTGTCACCTCAGTCGAGTCGTTCATCGGCTCCGAGGGCAACCTGTTCGACGAGACCCCCGAGCAGTGCCGCCAGCTAAAGCTCCACCGTCCCGTACTCACCAACGCCGAGCTTGCCAAGATACGCGCCATAGAGGACGGCTACGCCAAGTCGATCACTCTGTCGTCCGTCTTCCGGCCTGGTGACGGCCCCGGTGCCCTCGAACGCGCCATGGACACCCTCTGCGAGGCCGCGTCAGCCGCCGTCGCCGACGGATGTACCATCATCATCCTCTCCGACCGCGACATGGACGCCGAGTACGCCCCCATACCCAGCCTCCTTGCAACATCGGGTCTGCATCACCACCTCATACGCGAGGGCCTTCGCACCAAGGTCGGGATCGTCGTCGAGTCCGGCGAGCCGAGGGACGTAGGCCAGATATCCCTCCTCTTCGGCTACGGAGCGGCAGCCGTCAACCCCTACGTCGCTTTCGAGACGCTAGCCCAGATGGCCCGCGAGCGTTCCTACTCCAACGGTACCGACTACAAGACCGCCGAGAAGAACTACGTCAAGGCCGTCCTCAAGGGCGTCGTGAAGGTCATGTCCAAGATGGGCATCTCGACCCTCCAGAGCTACCGCGGCGCACAGATATTTGAGGCAGTCGGCCTTCATCAGGAGTTCGTCGACCGCTACTTCACGTGGACTCCCTCCCGCGTCGGCGGCATCGGCATCGAAGCGATCGAGCGCGAGGCCGTCCGCAGACACGCCGCCGCCTACGCCGTCCGCAACGGCAACGGCGCTCACGACCTCGACGCCGGCGGCATGTACTACTGGCGTCGCGACGGCGAGTACCACATGTGGAACCCCGACACCATCGCCACCCTCCAGTACGCGGCCCGCGTGAACGACTATGACTCGTTCGAGCAGTTCACCCACGCCGCCGACGACTACAGCAGACGACTCTGCACCATACGCGGCCTCCTCGATCTCAAGAGTTCCGACGACCCCGTCCCCCTCGACGAGGTTGAGTCCGCAAGCGAGATCGTAAAGCGCTTCGCAACCGGCGCCGCTTCGCTCGGCTCCATCAGCCGCGAGGCCCACGAGACCATGGCCATCGCCATGAACCGCATCGACGCGCGCAGCAACACAGGAGAGGGCGGCGAGGACTACCATCGCTACACTCCCGACGACAACGGCGACTCCCGCAACAGCGCCATGAAGCAGGTCGCATCCGGCCGCTTCGGCGTAACATCCACCTATCTTGCCAACGCAACCGACCTCCAGATCAAGATGGCCCAGGGCTCCAAGCCCGGCGAGGGCGGCCAACTTCCGGGCCACAAGGTCGACGACTACATCGGCTGGGTGCGTCACTCCACGCCCGGCGTCGAGCTTATCTCGCCGCCCCCTCACCACGACATCTACTCCATCGAGGATCTCGCCCAGCTTATCCACGACCTCAAGAACTCCAACCCCGAGGCTCGTGTCCACGTCAAGCTCGTGGCCGAAGCAGGGGTCGGAACCATCGCCGCTGGCGTGTCAAAGGGGCACGGCGACGTCGTCCTCATCAGCGGCGACTCCGGCGGCACCGGCGCGTCCCCCGAGTCCTCCATCAAGTACGCCGGACTCCCCTGGGAGCTTGGCGTGGCCGAGACCCAGCAGGTCCTCGTGATGAACGACCTCCGCGGCCGCATCGTCGTCCAGACCGACGGCCAGCTAAAGACCGGCCGCGACGTCGCCATCGCCTGCCTCCTCGGCGCAGAGGAGTTCGGCTTCGCGACCGCCCCGCTCATCGTCATGGGCTGCATCATGCTCCGCAAGTGCCATCTCAACACCTGTTCGGTCGGCATCGCGACCCAGGATCCTGTCCTCCGCGAAAAGTTCGCCGGACAGCCCGAACACGTCATCAACTACTTCTTCTTCGTAGCCGAGCAACTCCGCGAGATCATGGCCGACATGGGCTTCCGCACCATCGACGAGATGGTTGGCCGCGTAGACCGCCTCGACGCCTCCGCCGCCATTGACCACTGGAAGGCGCGCGGCCTCGACTTCTCAACCCTGCTCCACAGACCCGAAGTCCCCGACGGCATAGCCACCCACTTCGTGCCCGAGCAGACCCAGGACCACGGCATCGAAGCCGCCCTTGACCACGAGCTCATCGAGCGGTGCAGGCCCGCCATCGAGGACGGCAAGCCCGTCCGGTTCTCCCTCGACATCCGCAATCGAAACCGCACGCTCGGAACCATGCTCAGCAACAAGATCGCCTTGCGCTACGGCGAGGACGGCCTGCCCGAAGACACCATCCAAATGGACCTCACCGGCTCCGGCGGACAGAGCTTCGCCGCCTTCCTCTCGCCCGGCATCACCATGCGCCTCGAAGGCGACGCCAACGACTACTTCTGCAAGGGCCTCTCCGGCGGCAAGGTCGTCATCGTCCCGCCCGAACGCGCCACCTTCACCCCCGAGGAAAACACCATCGTCGGCAACGTCGCCCTCTACGGCGCGACCGGCGGCCAGGCCTACATCCGCGGCATCGCGGGCGAGCGCTTCTGCGTCCGGAACAGCGGCGTCGAGGCCGTTGTCGAGGGCGTAGGCGACCACGGCTGCGAGTACATGACCGGTGGCCGCGTCGTCGTGCTCGGCCCCACTGGACGCAACTTCGCCGCAGGCATGAGCGGCGGCGAGGCATACGTCCTCGACGAACACGGAGTCTTCCCCTCCCTTTGCAACGCCGAGATGGTAGCCCTCGAACCCGTCGAGTCCCCCGACGACATTGCCACCCTCCGCCGCCTACTCGCCAACCACTTGCGGTATACTGGAAGCGCCCCCGCCGAGCGCGTGCTCGCGAACTGGGACGACATCCTGCCGAAATTCATCAAAATCATGCCGCACGACTACAAGCGAGTCCTCATGGAGCGCGCCGCAAAAGCCGATCCATCCCCTGCCCCGTACTCGATACGGGGGTGAGGGTACCGGCACCAGCACCCAGAACCTAGCACCCATCATGGGAAAGCCCACAGGATTCATAGACTATGCGCGGGTGCCGCTTCCCAAGCGGCCCATATCCGAGCGCGTCCAGGACTGGCAGGAGTTCCTCCTCGACTGGGACAACACCCAGGCGCGCGAGCAGGCCGGCAGGTGCATGAACTGCGCCGTCCCCATGTGCCACTCCTTCACAGGATGCCCCCTCGGAAACCTCATCCCCGATTGGAATGACTTCGTCTACCGCGATCAGTGGGACAAGGCCATCGTCTCCCTCCACTCGACCAACAACTTCCCGGAGTTCACCGGGCGCATTTGTCCCGCCCCCTGCGAGTCTGCATGCATCGTCGGTCGCCCACGCCACTTAGACAACGGCCACGCCGAAGCCGACGACCCCGTCACCATCGAGTACATAGAAAAGTCCATCGCCGACCACGGCTGGGAGAACGGCTGGATCACCCCTGAGCCGCCTTCGTTCCGCACCGGCAAGACCGTCGCCATCATCGGGTCCGGCCCCGCGGGACTCGCCGCCGCGCAGCAGCTCAACCGACGGGGCCACCGCGTCACCGTCTACGAGCGCGACGAGTACGTCGGCGGACTGCTCCGACTCGGCATCCCCGACTTCAAGCTCGAAAAGCACGTCGTGGAGCGCCGCGTCGACCAGATGGCGGCAGAGGGTGTCACCTTCAAGACGAGCACGTGGGTCGGCAAGGACTTCGACGCTCGCGACCTCCTCGACGAGTACGACGCCGTTTGCCTCACCGGCGGCTCCACCCAGGCCCGCGACCTCCCCGTGCCCGGCAGGGAACTATCCGGCGTCCACTTCGCCATGGAGTACCTCACCCAGCAGAACCGCCTCAACTCCGGCCAGACCGTCGATCCGTCCCGCCGCATCGAGGCCGAGGGCAAGCGCGTCGTCATCCTCGGCGGCGGCGACACCGGCGCCGACTGCCTCGGCACAGCCCACAGACAGGGCGCGGAGGTCGTCTACCAGTTCGAGATCATGCCCGAGCCGCCCAAGGACCGCGCCAACAACAACCCCTGGCCCGAGTGGCCCCTCATTCTCAGGACGTCATCCGCCCACGAGGAGGGCGGCGTCCGCGACTACAACATCTCAACGTCGAGCTTCACCGGCTCCAACGGAGTGGTCGAGCGGCTGCACGGCGTCCGCGTCGAGCCCGGCGCGTGGCCTCCCAAGTCCATCCCCGACACCGACTTCGAGATTGAGGCCGACCTCGTCCTTCTCGCCATGGGCTTCGTCCACCCCGAGCACGACGGGATGCTCGACCAGCTGGGCGTGGCCTACGACCCTCGCGGCAACGTCCTCGTCGACGACGAAATGCGCACCAGCGTACCTTCGGTCTTCTCCGCCGGCGACATGGCACGCGGACAGTCCCTCGTCGTCTGGGCCATCGCCGAAGGCCGCGACGCCGCAGCATGCATCGACCGCTACCTCATGGGCCAAACACCCCTCCACCCCGTCCTCCACCGCCCCGTCCACGGCGCCAAAGCCACCCACAACTGGTAGACCACCCCGTTCACCCTGAGCCTATCGAAGGGCGCTTCCTCTACCACCACTCCGTTCACCCTGAGCCCGTCGAAGGGCACTTCCTCCACCCCGTCCGTCATTCCCGCGCAGGCGGGAATCCATCCCCCTTCTCTCTGCGTCCTCTGCGATCTCTGCGGTGAATCTCTTGTCTCTCACCCTGAGTCTGCGCCGCGAATTTGACGAAGACGAACACCCGTACTACACTGTCCACATACGACATAGCGCCTATACAAAAACCTCTGGAGAGCGAGTCTCCCGTTCCAACTAAGGAAATGTCACAAAATGTCCCGGAATGTCCCACCGGATCGGAATTTCTCACTAACGGTTCCTCTGCCACCCATCCCATAAGGCCCGCGCGGAACTTTACAATAACAAGAAAAATGCAACAGAATGCAACACCATGCAACAAATTCCTAGACTTTCTCGGCGTTATCGTAAAGTTCACACCCTCCCACTCATAAGAGTTCCCTGACGCCCCGCTTGTCCCGCCCTTCCTGTACCATAGTGCCTCCAACGAGTCCGCCTCGCGGATTCCTCAGACCATGCACAACAGGAGCGCTCAATGGGAAGGCTGACGGGACGGATTATCGACAAGGCGACCGGCGAGCCGGTTGAGGCGCGGGTACAGGTCATCGGCCCCAACGGGAATTTCTCGCATCCGAGCGACGCCCTGCTCAAGGTCGGCACGGGCGCGCCCTTCTTCTACTCCGACGGCGCGTTCAACCTCGATGTCGGTCGCGGCAAGGTGAAGATCGTCGCCGAGCGCGGCACCGAGTACGTCCCCGCCGAGCTTATCGTGGATTCCCCGCTCCAGGGCGCCATCGCCGTCGAGTTGGAGTTGGAACGCTGGAATGCCCTCGGAGAGCAGGGCTGGCACCCCGGCAACACCCACATCCACTACGACGAGAAGGAGCAGCGCCCCGACGACCGCCTCTCCCTCGATCCTCGCGTCGAGGACCTGCGGATGACGGCCATCAGCATCCTGAAGCGATGGGAGCTTGAGTACGCCTCGAACAAGTACGCGCCCGGCTTCCTGAACGAGTTCTCTTCAACCCACTACTACGTCCAGTGCGGCGAGGAAAACCGCCACAACTCGCTCGCGTCCCACAGCATCGGCTACGGCCACATCATGCTCCTAAACATCCGCAACGTCGTGCATCCCGTCAGCCGCGGCCTCCTCGTCGACGCCTTCGACCCCGACTATCCGCCTCTATCCTACGCCTGCGACGACACTCACCGGCAGGGCGGCATCGTCATCTGGTGCCACAACGGACAGGGCATGGAGGCGCCCGTCGCCGCCGCCCTCGGCAAGATCGACGCCTTCAACCTCTTCGACCCCCAGTGGATGGACCCCGAGTACGACATCTACTACCGGATGCTCAACGTCGGCATCAAGCTGCCCGCCTCGACCGGCTCCGATTGGTTCGTCAGTTCCGCGAACAGGGTCTACGCCGACACGGGCGGCGCCTTCGAGTACGCCGACTGGCTCGCCGCCCTCAAGCAGGGCAAGACGTTCATCACCAACGGGCCTGCCCTCCGCCTCACCGTGACCGATCAGGAGCCCGGCGCCGAGGTGTACACCGCCGCCGGGAGTGCGCTCCCTGCGACCGCCACATGGCAGTCGCACTACCCCATACACCGCGCCGAGATCATCTTCAACGGCAGTGTCGTCGCGGCAGAGTCCTACCCCTCCGGCTCCACGAGCGGAACCCTGACCGCAGACCTCTCCGTTCCCAACGACGGCTGGATAGCCGCGCGGCTGTACAGCGACGCCCGCGACAGCTTCGCCCAGCCCATCTGGGCACACACAAGCCCCGTATACGTCAAGACCGGAACCGCCGCGCCCGAACGGGCCGAGGCCGCCCGCTGGTTCGACGACCACATCGAAAAGTCGCTCGAATGGGTCACCAAGAAGGGCAAGTTCTACACCGACAGCCAGCGCAAAGAAGTCGTAGACCTCTTCAAGCAGGGCCAGGCCGTCTACAAGGGGATGATGTAAGAGGAATTGGCCCGGTGAGAGTCGGCGATTCCCGGAAAAGTTGGGAATAACCGAGCTAGTTACGGGTAATCACGCCGCAGGCTATGCGGTCGCCCGCGCCGGGGCTTTCGCCATAGCTGTCCGGCTCGGCGTGAACGATGATCGCGGATCCGTCTGAATCGAAAATGGTCGCGTCTGCGTCCTCGCCTATAGCCGCCTTGGTGTTGAAGATATCGGCGATGGCCGTGCCATCGGGACCGGCGTAGATGTTGGGCATGTCGCCGGGGTGATGTGGGGAGGAGTGCATGAAGCCGTGGCCGTGGCCGCCGGGGCTATAGTGGCCGCCTGCCGCGGCGAAATCCGGTGAACAGCTGCCCGTCTCGTGGAGGTGAAAGCCGTGCCACCCTGGGGGCAGTCCGGTCATATTGACTGAGACCAGGAGACCGTTTGGCCCTTGAGTGAGCGTTACCGATCCCATCGGGGCGCCATCCGTTCCGGACATCTTTGCGGTAGCGACAGCGCCGATGTCCGACGGGGCGCTCGTCCGGTTCTGGCAGTTGACGAGCACTAAAGACAGCAAGGTTATTATTATGATCGCGGGGAACAGTTGCTGCTTCACGGCAGTTCCTCCAGAGAGAGTCAACGAGCATTGTATCGTCTGGGGAATGGAATAACCAACGCGGCTGGCACGTTCACCTCGCCAGGAACTCCGCGGGAGAGACGGTCAGATCGGGGAAGGCCTCGCGGAAGCGTCTGTCATACGTGACGACGCGCGTACCCTCCCGCTCCGCCAGCGCCGCGAAGATAGCGTCATAAGGCGGATGATCGGCGCTGACGGCTAGCTGAAGGGCACGCTCCCAGAGCGCCTTTGTTTCGACCTCATCCGTAACGAAGGCTGCCCCGCGCTCCAAAGCATCCACACCTTCGGCGAGGCTGTGATGTCCTGCGCGAACCCACTGCCATACAGAACTCACCATCTCAGCCCATATGGATTCGGGAACGATGATTCTGTCGGCTGCCTCGATGGTGTCGCCAGCCTCTTGATGTAGACCTTCTACGCGAAGCAATGCATAGACGAACACGTTGGTGTCGACGACCATCAGATCGGTCGGTTCCTAGTCTCTTCCAACCACTTGTCGGCCTGTTCCCGCGGAGTAGGCAGCATAGTCTTCCAACTCTCCCGCATACTCGCAATCGCAGCCTCCTTGGATGGATACCGAGTCTTCAGGAGCTCTCGCAGCTCCTGCTCCATGGAATGACCCTTGTTTGCGGCGACCTTCTTCAGGCGAGCGACCACTTCGTCGGGAACGTTTCTAATAGTGAGCGTTGCCATGAGATCAACTCCGTCCGTGCTGTACGTGTATGCTAGCACTCTGCTAGCATTGGCCGCAATGACGCTCCGGTACCGGCAATACGCTGCCTTGTTGTTACGACGCGTTGCCATCGTCCTGACGGCCGTCGTCATCGTGGGAGCGCTGTTGAGGTGTACGCACGTGGTCGACCGCTCATTCATCTACTTCCCCAGCAGGGACATCGAGGTGACGCTCGGCGATGTCGGCCTCGAGTTCGAGGATGTGCGTTTCAAGGCGTCGGACGGAGTCGTCCTGCACGGATGGTTCGTCCCGGGCCGAGGCGATGCGACGTTGGTCTGGTTCCACGGCAACGGGGGCAACATCGGCCACCGCGTCGGCAACATCCGGGAACTGGTCGCGCGGCTTGGGGTCAACATCTTTATCTTCGACTACCGGGGCTACGGACGGAGTGAGGGGTCGCCCTACGAGGAGGGTACCTATCTCGACGCTGAGGGAGCCATCGAGCACGTCCGCTCTCGCGACGACGTGAACCAGGACAAGCTCGTGTACTTCGGACGCTCGCTCGGCTGCGCCGTCGCGGCGGAGATGGCGATCAAATACCCTCCGCGTGCTCTCATCTGCGAGTCGGGCTTCACGTCCGTCAAGGCGATGACGAAGAGCGTGTACCCGTTCCTGCCCGGCCTTCAACTCCTCGTGACCACCAAGTACGATACCCTCTCCAAGATCGCCCAAGTGGACGCCCCGGTGATGGTCCTGCACGGCGACCGTGACGAGATCGTGCCGTTTTCTATGAGCGGGGAGTTGTTCGATGCAGCGAAGGGGCCGAAGCGCTTCTACACGATCGAGGGCGCGGGACACAACGACACGTACCATGTCGGTGGCCCTCCCTACTTCGATGCGCTGCGGGAGTTCGTCGAAGAGGTGATCGGAGAACAGCCCAAGTAGGCGCTCCCCATCCAGCAAGCAGGAGGACGACATGAAGATCACTGACATCAAGCCCTACCCGATCTGGGCCGGCGGCAGGAACGTCATGCTGGTCAAGGTCGAGACGGACGAGGGCATCCACGGCTGGGGCGAGTCCGGCGTTTCGAGCCGCGAGCTTGCCGTACATGGGGCGATGCGGCACTACCGCGAGTTCCTCATCGGCATGGACCCGATGAACGCCGGGGCGCTGTGGCAGCTGATGTACCGGAGCCAGTACTTCGAGGGAGGCCGCATCCTGACAGGCGCGATCTCCGCCATCGACATAGCCCTCCACGACATCAAGGGCAAGGCTCTGGGCGTGCCGGTCTACCAGCTTCTCGGTGGAAAGCACCGCGATTTCGTGCCCGGCTTCGCGACGACGAGCCAGGGGGACAAGGACGCGTCCCTTGCCGAGGCGAGGGCCTTCATCGATGACGGCTGGCAGTGCATCCGGCTGAACTGGGAGTGGCTGACGAACAGCGACGAGCCCGTCTTCGAGCCGCGCGAGTCTATCGCCGAGACCGCGGAGTGGCTGATCGAGGCGCGCGAGGCTATTGACGATCGCATCGTCCTCGGAATCGACTACCACCACCGCCTCAGCGTGGCGGAGGCGGCCTCGTTCTGCCAGAAGATGCCGTCCGGCACGCTGGACTTTCTGGAGGAACCCATTCGCGACGAGACCCCCGCCGCCTACCGCGCGCTCCGGACGATGACCGACGTACCGTTCGCCATCGGGGAGGAGATGTCGTCGAAATGGCAGTTCCTGCCGTACGTCGAGGAGGGGCTGACGCAGTACGCGCGGATCGACATCTGCAACATCGGCGGGTTCACCGAGGCGATGAAGGTCGCAGGCTGGTGCGAGGCGCACTACATCGACCTGATGCCGCACAACCCCCTCGGGCCCGTGTGCACTGCGGCGTCCGTCCACCTCGGCACGGCGGTGCCCAACTTCTCGTGGCTGGAGTCGCGGGTGACCGCGGATGGCGCGGACCTGTTCGAGGACGAGATGTTCCCCCTCAGGCCGCACACGGAGCATGGGCGGTACCCCGTGCCGACCTCTCCCGGCCTCGGCGTCGAGGTGAATGAGGATGTGCTGAAGGACTACGAGTTCCGCTTCTGGGAGGCGCCTCACCTGCGACGAAAGGACGGCTCGCTGACGAACTGGTAGTTGAGAGCCGGCGCGAACGGTGTACAATGCCCCCGACGCCTCTGCGCCTGGGAGCTCCATGACGACGTTAGCCGCCATCGACGCCGGTTCCAACGCCATGCGTCTTGTTATCGGGAGGGCCGGCAGGAACGGCGGGGTCGAGGTGGTGAAGAACAGCCGCGAGGCCGTGCGTCTCGGCAAGGACGTATTCGCCGACGGTCGCATGTCCCACAAGATCATGAAGGCCGCTACGGCGGCGTTCATGCGATTCCATGACACCATCGACGAGTGGGGTGTGGAGCATACGGTCGCAGTCGGCACGAGCGCGCTTCGCGAAGCCGAGAACCGTGACGAGTTGCTCGACCGCATTCACAGCAAGACCGGCATCGAGGTGAACGTGATCGGCGGGCTGGAGGAGGCCCGGCTGGTGCACCTCGCGGTCTCGCGGAAGATCGACATCTCCGAGGGAGAGGCCGTCCTGATCGACGTCGGTGGCGGCAGCGTCGAGGTGACGCTGACCTCGAACGGGGTGCTGATCGAGAGCCGCACGCTGAAGGTGGGGACGGTGCGAATGCTCCAGGTGCTGAGTGACCCGGAGCGCGGCTTCTCGGACTTCATGGCGCAGATCGAGGAGATCAAGAGCGAGACGCGGGACTGGACGACCGCCGTGCTCGGGCATCACCTCGTCGGGCGGCTCGTGGGTACGGGCGGGAACGTGGAGAGCATCGCCGATCTGACGGGCAAGCGCGCGGGCAGGAAGGCGACCTCCTACGCATCGTCGGGCGACCTGCAGCGCATCCAAACGCAGCTGGAATCACTGAGCTTCACGGCGCGTCAACGTGAGCTGCGACTTCGGCCCGACCGCGCGGACGTGATCTATCCCGCGGTCATCGTCGTGCAGGCGCTGATGAACACCGTTTGGGCGAGCAACCTCGCCATTCCCAGGGTGGGACTGAAGGACGGCGTCCTGCTGGAGCTCGCGGGCAGTCTGGGCCTCGCGAGCTCGGGGACGCTTACGTACGTGTAATCGGGTTCGGAGGTTATCCGAGCGCCGCGACCTTTTGGGAGATGACGGCCTTCATCTCCTTGACGCGGTCGAGGTCGGGGTGTCCGCCCTCTGCGCTCTTGTCGAATATGGTCTCACCGTCCACGGTTACCGTGAGGACTCCGGCGTCTCCGGGGATCATGCTGATCGCCGTGTCCGCTCCGCCTGCCGCAAAGAATTCGCTGACCATCCAGGCAGCTTCGTTGTGGTAGCCTCAGGGCACGCAGTAGGTGATGTCTATCGCTATCTTGCCTTCCATGACCATTCGACGCCTCCTGAGTGAGGTTGTATCGGGGCGAATGTAGCACAGGGGGCAGGGGGTGTCAACGAGCTTGTGGGCGAGGAGAAAGAAAAAGTATTGCGGAGAGACTGGGTTCTGGTCGCTGGGACAATGGGAGACCGAGGACGCAGATGAACTGTGTGTGCGGAAGTAGATGAGAGGGGCGCGGGAAATTGAAAGGTGCGATGGTCGGGGGACCATCGCACCTTGGTTGTCAGTCGCGCTCCTTGGGGGAGCTTATGGCGTCGGTCACTCGATTCGGATTTCCTGGAGCTTCGGGACGACCATGGGGGTCAGGCGGTAGCCTTTCAGGTACGGCTTGACGAGGGCGTACTGCTCGCCGGTGAACCACGTGGGCACCCATGCCGCGTCGTCGACGATCATCTGCTCGGCGCGGTTGTAGAGGGCGACCCTCTCGCCGACGTCCTGGATGGTGCGGGCCTTTTCGAGTATCTTGTCGACCTCCGGGTTGGAGTAGCTGCCGTGGTTCATGCCGCTCTCGGTGTGGAACAGGATGTCGAGGAAGTCCTGCGGGTCAGGATAGTCGGCGGACCAGCCGAGTCCGGCGTAGGCTTGGAACTTCCTGTCATCGAGGTCTTCGAGGTAGGTCGCCCACTCAACCTGCTGGATCTCGACCTCCACGCCAAGCTCCTGCTTCCACATCTCGATGATGACCTCCAGGTCGAGGCCGATGGTGCCGCCCGTGCCGGGCACGGTGACGACGATGCGGGGGCGCGTGTCGGGGTCGGGGTACTTGGACATCGCAAGGTACTCGCGGGCGAGGTCGGGGTCGAAATGCAGACCCTTGATGTCGGTCGTGTAGCCGGGGAATCCGGGAGGCAGGATGGAGTACGCGGGCTTGACCAGCTCGGCCAGCACCTCGTCGGCGATCAGCTCCTTGTCGATGGCGTGGTTGAGCGCCTTGCGGAAGTTCGAATCGTCGAAGGGCGGCTGCGAGGCATTCATGCCGATGTAGGAGACCGAGAAGCCCGGCGGGGCCACGACGAGCTCCTTGTTCAGCGGCTCCTCGGGATTGAGGACGCGCTCGAGGTCGAAGAGGCCGACGCCGGTAACGTCGATCTCGTCGTTCTCGTACATGGCCATGGCCTGTCCGCCGGCGAGATTCATGTTGATGGCGTCCACGTCGGGGCGCGGCTCGCGATAGTAGTCGTCGAACCGCTTCAGGACGATCCGCTCGCCGATCCTGTACTCATCGAGCATGAACGGCCCGGTGCCAACGGCGTTGTCGACCCACCAGTTGCGGCCGCCGCTCTCGACGGTCTCCCGGTGCAGGACGAACGCGGTCGGGTAGCTGAGCTTGGCGAGGAAGTATGCCTTGGGCGCGTCGATGGTGATCTGGAGCGTCCGCTCGTCGATGACCTGCACACCCTCGATCGATTCGGCGTTGCCCTCGATATAGTCCTCGGCGCCGATGATGTCGTTGAGATACGTGTCGGCCAGGTGCGAGGCGAGTTCCGGCGAGGCCGCCCGCTCGATAGACCACTTGAAGTCGTGTGCGGTCACTTTCTCGCCGTTGTGGAAGGTCGCGTTGTCGCGGAGCGTGAAGGTGTAGATGGTGCCGGTATCGTCAACCTGCCACTCCTGCGCAATGTCGGGCACGAGCTCAAGGTCGGTATTGATGGTCACGAGACCGCTGAATACCTCGACCACGATGCCGGCGGAGGTGGTGTCACCCGTCAGATGCGGATCGAGGGTGGGCGGATCGGCCCAGAGCCTGCGGAACACCCCGCCTCCGGGAGGCGCCCGCTCCTCCGTCTCGATTACGACCTTGGCCGAGTCGTCGTCTCCGGGGCTCTCGGTGGAGGCTTCGGCTTCCGTCGTCTTGGCGGTTGTTTCGGGGGCAGCCTCGCTCTCGGTCGTGGAGGGAGCCTGATCCGTCGTCTCCGGTTCGTCGTCGGAACCGCCCCCGCAGGCGACCAATGCAATGGCCGCAATCAGGAGGAAGAGAAGGGGAAGTAGCTTCTTCATCGAACGCACCTCGTTGTTGGTGTTTTTGTGTTGGGACAAACTTTATAACGCAATGGCGGCGAAAACGGTTGGGAATTCATTTTCGCAGAGAGCATTTCGTATCGCGTGAGGAGTGTTGAGTAGGACGTGCCCGGAGTGACTCGGAGCCGGCTTCAAAGTACGCAATGCTTTCTACTTTCCTCCGAGGGTCGTCGCCAAGTAGGCGTCTATGAATCCTCCGAGATCGCCGTCGAGGACTCCGTCGGTGTCGGACGTCTCGTAGCTCGTCCGGTGGTCCTTGACCATTTTATACGGGTGAAGCACGTAGCTCCTGATCTGGTTGCCCCACTCAGCGGATACGTGTTCGCCCCTGATCTTTGCCATCTCCCTGGCGCGCTCCTCCATCTCGCGCTCCATGAGTCGCGCCGCGAGTATGCCCATGGCGATGGTGCGGTTCTGATAGAGGGAGCGCTCGTTCTGGCAGCTCGCCTTGATGCCGGTCGGGACGTGGGTGATTCTCACGGCGGTGGAGTTCTTCTGCACGCTCTGGCCGCCCGCGCCTCCGGCCTTGAAGACCTCGATCTTCAGGTCGGCGGGGTCGATCTCGATGTCGACGCCCTCCTCGACCTGTGGCAGCACTTCCGCTAGGGCGAACGAGGTGTGACGGGCGTGATCGGCGTCGTAGGGAGAAAGCCGCACGAGGCGGTGGACTCCCTTCTCGGCCTTGAGGTAGCCGTATGCGTAGTCGCCCTCCATCTGAATAACCGCGCTCTTGATTCCGGCAGTGTCGCCGGGGGACAGTTCGACGACGTCGGCGCGGTAGCCTTGCGTTTCCGACCAGCGGAGGTACATGCGCATGAGCATCTGCGCCCAGTCCTGGGAGTCGACGCCGCCCGCGCCCGCGTGGATGGCAAGGATCGCGCTTCGGCGGTCGTGCGGGCCGGAGAGGGCGAGCGTGAACTCCAGATCGGCCACGCTCCGGGTTAGCTCGGCAAGCTCATCGCTCAGGGTGTCGAGGACCGAGTCGTCGCTCTCTTCGATTGCCAGCGCCGCGAGGTCTTCGGCGGCCTCAGCCCTGCCTTCGAGCGTGCGCCACTGGTCGACTTCGCTCTTGAGGGCGGCAAGCTCTTTCATCTTGTCCTGCGCCCGCTGGGAGTCCTGCCAGAACGACTCGACTACCGACTCGCGCTCCAGGGCGTCGATGCGCTTTTCCTTGTCGGCAAGGTCAAAGACGCACCATGATCTGGGATATTTTTTCCCGGAGCGCAGACAGTGCTCCTTTGAGTTCCTGCATGGGTCGAATCACCTCTTCCGCCCAACGGAAGTCGTGGAGCGAGACTCTAGCGCGTCGCTCGTTCGAATATGGCCTCGCGGAGGCCGTCAAGCAGTCCTTCCAGCCGCGCTTGGCCCTGTTCTAAAGCTGCAACACGGCCTTCGAGCCGGTCAAGGCGAGCATCGACACGATCAATTCGAGCATCAAGGCGCTCGAACTGCTTGAACAGCAGTTGAAGTCCGGTCACGCCGAACGCGGCCAGGGCGACTCCAACACCGAGGATTGCGATAAGTTCAGGCGTCATCTCAGCGACCTACCGGTCTTCTTCCCAGTACATTATGAAACTCCCCGCACTTTACCGAACAAGCATACCACCATTCTTGACCCACATGATAGCACGACGTTACCCCACCGCTTCGGCCTGCTGGGGCTGCGTCGCGTCAGCAAAGATCCGCTTGAGGTAGCGGCCTGTTTCGGAGTGGTCCATATCGGCGAGGTCGCGTGGGGCGCCGACGGCAACGACCTCGCCGCCTCGGTCGCCGGCGCCGGGGCCGAGGTCGATGAGCCAGTCGGCGCTCTTGATGAGGTCGAGGTGGTGCTCGATGAGGACGACGGTGTTGCCGGCGTCGACGAGGCGGTGGAGGACGCGCAGGAGGTAGGCGCAGTCCTCGAAGGACAGGCCGGTGGTCGGCTCGTCGAGGATGTAGAGGGTCTGGCCCGTCGCGCGCTTGGAGAGTTCGGTGGCGAGCTTGACGCGCTGGGCCTCGCCGCCGCTGAGGGTCGTGGCAGGCTGTCCGAGCCTGATGTAGCCGAGTCCCACGTCGTACATGGTCTGGAGCTTGTTGCGGATGCGCGGGATGTTGGAGAAGTGCTCAAGCGCCTCGGTGACGGTCATGCTGAGCACCTCGGCGATGTTCTTGCCCTTCCACCTGATTTCGAGGGCCTCGCGGTTGTAGCGGGCGCCGTTGCACACCTCGCATGGGACGGTCACGTCGGGCAGGAACTGCATCTCGATCTGGTTGTAGCCGTCGCCGCTGCACGCTTCGCACCGTCCGCCCTTGACGTTGAAGGAGAAGCGGCCCGGCTTGTAGCCGCGTATACGGGCCTCCGGGGCCGTCGCGAACAACTCACGCATGGGAGTGAAGGTGCCGGTGTAGGTGGCGGGGTTGCTGCGGGGCGTCCGTCCGATGGGGGACTGGTCGATGTTGACGACCTTGTCGATGTTGGTGATGCCCTCTATGGAGTCGAAGAGACCGGGGCGTTCGCGGGACTTGTAGAACTCCTGGGCCAGCTTCTTGTAGAGAATTTCGTTGACGAGCGTGCTCTTGCCGGAGCCGGACACGCCGGTTATGCACACGAGCTTGCCGAGCGGTATCTCCACGTCGACGCCCTTGAGGTTGTTTTCCCGCGCGGCACGTACCACCAGGGACTTGCCGTTGCCGTCCCTTATGGTGTCCGGCAGGGGGATGCTCTTGCGATAGCCGAGGTACTGGCCGGTGAGGGACTCAGGGGTCTCGATGATCTTGCGGATCGGCCCAGTGGCAACGACATGGCCTCCGTGCTCTCCCGCGCCGGGGCCCATGTCGATGATGTGGTCTGCCGCGCGCATGATCGCCTCATCGTGCTCGACGATGAGGACGGTGTTGCCGAGGTCGCGGAGTCGGAGCAGGGTCTGGATGAGGCGGTAGTCGTCGGCTGGGTGGAGGCCGATGGAGGGTTCGTCGCAGACGTAGAGAACGCCGATGAGGCCCGATCCTATTTGGGTGGCGAGCCGGATGCGCTGGGCCTCTCCTCCGCTGAGGGTTGAGGCGGTGCGCTCAAGGGTGAGGTAATCGAGGCCGATGTCGTAGAGGAAGCGGAGGCGGGCCTCGATCTCCTTGAGGGCCTGAGAGGCGATGGTCATCTCACGCTCGGACAGAGTGCGCGGGTCTCCGCTTCCGATGGGCTTGCCGTCGTAGCTCTTAGGCGGTACGTGGTTGTTCCGGTACCGCACGGACATGGTGACGATGTCGGCGGGAGCCTCCGGCGCGCCGTTGGGGCCTGATCCGTTGTCCCGCCGAGCTACGGTGATGGGCGTGCCGCCGTTCGACCGCCAGTCGCCTTCGCCCCTTATGGCGCTGATCCAGTCGAGGGCGTGCTCGATGGACCTGCTCGTAACGTCGATGATGTTGCAACCGCCGATGGTGACGGCGCGCGCCTCGGGCTTGAGTCGCTGTCCCTGGCAGTTTTGGCATTCGCGCTGGGACATGTACCGCTCGATCTCTGCGCGGATCATGTCGGACTCGGTCTGGCGATAGCGGCGTTCGAGGTTGTTGACGACGCCCTCGAACGCCGTGTCCCACCGGTGCATTCGTCCACGCTTGGTCCTGTGCTGGACACGGACTCGACTCTTGCCGGTTCCGTGCAGGAGGATATCGAGCTGCTCCTGCGTGAACCGCTTGAGCGGCTCCCGCGTCGAGAAGTCGTACTCGTCCGCGACGGCGGTCAGGAGGCTCATCATCCACGTGTCGGCGGTGCCCGAACGCATCCACGGCTGGATGGCGCCTTCGACGAGACTCAGGTCTTTGTTCGGTATGACGAGATCGGGGTCGACCTCCAGCTTGTAGCCCAACCCGGAGCATCGCTGGCAGGCGCCGTGCGGGTTGTTGAAGCTGAAGGTGCGCGGCTCCATCTCGCCGAGGCTGATGTTGCAGTGAACGCACGCGAACTCCTCGGAGAAGAGCAGGTCGTCGCCATCGACGACGTTCACGAGCACCGTCCCGCCCGTGAGCTTGAGCGCGGACTCCACCGAGTCGGCAACGCGGCTCTGTTCGAGGTCACCACCTATGACCAGACGGTCGACGATGACCTCGATGTCGTGCCACTTGGTCTTCTGGAGCGCGATGTCTTCGGACAGGTCGCGGGTCTCGCCGTTGACGCGCACGCGGACGAATCCCGCTCGCCGGGCGTCCTCGAAGACCTCCTTGTGCTCGCCCTTGCGGCGACGCACCATCGGGGCGAGAATCTGGATGCGGGTGCGGTCGGGCAGGTCGATGATAGCGTCGACCATCTGCTGGACGGTCTGGCTCTCGACGGGACGGCCGCAGGAGTAGCAGTGGGGATGCCCGACGCGGGCGAACAAGAGGCGCAGGTAGTCGTAGACCTCCGTCACGGTGCCGACGGTGGAGCGCGGGTTGCGCGAGACGCCCTTCTGGTCGATGGAGATGGCGGGCGAGAGGCCCTCGATGTAGTCCACCTCCGGCTTGTCCATGCGCCCCAGGAACTGCCGCGCGTAGGCTGACAGGGACTCGACGTAGCGGCGCTGGCCCTCGGCATAGATCGTGTCGAAGGCGAGCGAACTCTTGCCGGATCCGGACACGCCCGTGATCACCACGAGCTTGTCGCGCGGGATGGTGACGTCAATGTCCTTGAGGTTGTGCTCGCGAGCGCCGCGAACGACTATGTTTTCTAGGGGCATGTCTGCTTCACCGTGAACGCAGGTCTTCAAGAGTCATTGTACTCTTGAGCTTCTGCATGGTTGTGTAGAACGGCCCTTGCGGGGCTGCCGCCCTCTCTTTGGGAATGGGGCCGATTTCTCGGGCCGGTTCGGAAAAGACCAGCTTGTACTTTTCGCCGTTGACCATTTGCCCTGTCCCATCTGCACTCCGTCCAACATATGGGACTATCTGCTCTACCGGAGCACAGTGTGTTATCGCAGAAACCGGAGCAGTCTGGTACGCAGCAATGTACCTGATCTTTGCGAGCTTCTCGAAAGAAATGCGAATTTCGTGCCAACAGTGTTCTCCACCTTGCCCGAGGAAGAGATAGTTGAACGGTTCTTGGCGAGCTGGGACTACAACCACCAGATCGCTGTCGTCCAGAGGAATTTCTACAGGCTTGGGCTTCTGACGCCGCTGTGGTTCAGGGCCGTCCGCGAGTTCTTGCAACAATTCTTTTTTCATCTTCCCGATTTCCTCAGCCTCAGCCGACGACACCGCCTCAAGGAGTCGGTGAGTTGAGTCTAGTGCGCGGTATGCGTCATCACCGGAAAACGGTTCCTGGTGTGCCCAGCGGTTGCGGACATCTCGCAATTCGCTCACTAGGGTCCGCTCAGTACGCCCAAGAGTGCTGCGGTAGACTTCGTTCCACGACTCCCATATAACCTTGAGCAGCGCAGCCGTGTCCAACTCTTGAAAAGGACTCTTCCTGTCTCGAATGGGCTTTCTCAGTATCTGTTCCAACACCTGAACGGACTGGCCTCTGTGGTGATTGATGAACTCTCGTGAGGCATAGGGCGATAGGCCAGCCTTTAGCAGGTCTATGGCTCTGCCTACTCGCTCTTGGTTGGTGGTGGACATCAGGATGCCTCTCTGTCATCTGTTATGAAAAGTCAGGGCAGTTCATAGACCACCCTTCCCTCACGGAGCGCGGCATGAAGCACGCTTCCAACGACTTGTCCCCGTTGTTCGATTTCTTCGGGTGTGGATACTACGATGTCCTTACTCGCAGGAAGGTCTCCCAGCGAGCGCCTGATTTCAATAGCGGCTCGCCGTTTGTCGGATACCTCCGGCAACACGACAAGCAGGTCAACGTCGCTCCACTCGGTGGCAGTTCCCCGCGCCTGAGAACCGAAAAGGACTACGCGCAAAGGTCGAAAGCGACCAACGATGCGGTCTACCATGGTTGAGACTAGCGCTTCCGATGCCATTATTCTCCTCACACACCCCTAGGACTGATGGAGGAATAGAGATTGAAGTGTTGCACTTGGCGAGAGTCAATTCTAGCACCTGCGGCGGGGATACGGAACCGTTGTTCGGCGTATCGGCGCTTCGATGCTCCGTATTTCGCGCCCTATGGTAGAATCTCCCAAGCACATTCTGACTAGCATACCGGAGGGGCGACGATGGCCGGAGAGATGACGATTGAGATACTGGACGATTTCGCGAACGGGTGGAACGAGCATGACCTCGACAAGCTGATGTCTCACATGACGCAGGACTGCGTGTTCGAGCTCTCCGCCGGGCCGGAGGCATGGGGCGCGCGATTCGAGGGGTATGACAACGTTCGCGAGGGCTATAAGCGCGTGTTGGACATGTTCCCCGACGGGCAGTGGGCCGAGCCGAGTCACTTCATCGCCGGCGACCGGGGCGTGACGCAATGGACGTTCCGCGCGACCGGGGCCGACGGCGCTCAGGTGGAGGTCAACGGCTGCGATCTGTTCCACTTCGTGGGCAACAAGATCAGGGTCAAGAACTCGTTTCGGAAGATCCGGTCGTAGGGCGCTTCGGATACTCTAAAAACTATTGACGAGGGCGGAGAATTGCCCTGCGACCGGGTCAGGGCGTAACCTCGTACTCCACCTCAGCTAGCTTGCGTTCCCCCGCGTACACTTGCACGACATAGCGCCCTGTCGCCCACTCACCCGGAGACGATCCAACTGAAAACCAGCTCGTGCCGCCGATGTATTGGTCTTCCGCAGTCAGCTTCGATCTCCTGCGGTCAAATACGAAACCGTCTTCGTAGTACTCCACAATCTCCAGGGCTACTTCGCGAGGACCTCCCGACACACTGTAGGAATACTTAAGGGTCAGATACACCCGGCCGGTAACGTCTTGAGCGGAAAACTCAGACACTGCCGGTCCTTTCGCGACAGTTGTGATGTAAGCCTCGTCGATACGCCCTTTGATGCTGGGCAGACCTGGATCGACCGGGGCAGTGTCAATGCTTGAAGAGTCGTAGGGTTCAGTCCCATCGTACCAACGGGCGATGACGGTGTTCGGGACTTCTCCTACACCGAAAGCTTCTCTAACATGCCCAATCCCTATCGAAGCGCTCTCATAGTCGTCGCGCGTCGCCGATGCAAGGTAGAGTTCCCTGAATCCCTCTTGAAACTGAGCATCGCCCAGCGTCCGGTTGAGGTCGAGGAACAGCCGCTCGCCCAGCGAATAGTTGCAACCGAATTCGATATCATCCCGGGTTATATCCAGGCGCTCCAACTCTGCGATGTTGCGAGCATGCGCGCAAGGGGAATTGGTAGCGCCGAGAAGCCGTCCGGTTCTATTGAGTTCGCTAATGGCAGCCATGAATTCGGCCGCGCCCTCGTCGACCCAGTCTGCGTTACCGCTCCAGTAGTAATGCGCTACCTCGTGAGCAATATTTGAGCCGGCGAATTCCGCTTCAGCAGACCCGTCGTCGATATCGAAATTGGGAAGGATGGCAATGTGTGTACCAAAATTTGCACCCGCGAAGGATCCAGGAACAGCGTTTTCATAGAGCACGCCAACGTAGTTGGTCGGAAGCGGCGCGCCCATGTACTGTTCAGCGCCGCGCACCGAGTGTTCCAGCAGGTCCATCGAGCGCTCCGTACCCGGACTCGTGCGAATGATGAAGAGGATAACGTCACCAGTCAACGGCAACGTGATCGTGCGCCGTTCCAGAATAACTTTGGAGGAGTCTAGTAGGACGTCAATGAGTCCGGGGTTCGTTCCTGCGACGCCATTCAGCGTGGCAACAATCGGCGCTGTCTCGTTCGATATGCCATCCAGCACCGCCGCGTGGGACATCACTCCGGCGAACGCCTCCGGTTTGAAGGCCGCGAGTTGCCGCAGTGACGCCATGGCCGATATGTCTGGCGGCTCGATCGTCTCGATGAACGGCATGCCCACAATCTGCAATGCCGCCTCTGGGCTATTGCGCGCTATCGAATCAACACCCTCGATCAGGGTAGCTTCGGCATCATTGACGCTATCCTGTACCCAACTCAACGAGACGACAGCCAATGCGACTCCCGTGTCCTCATTCGCTATGTAGGACAGTTCTTCAATTGTCTCGACCTCCAACTCTTGAATACCATCCCGCATCCACCCCAGGGAGATGACGGACGCCGCCACCTCGGCATCACCGAAATTGCTCATCCAATCAATCGCCTCGACCTCTACATCGTCAATACCGTCCTGTACCCAGTCCAGTGCAACGACGGATAAACCGACCCCTGTGTCCTTATTCGCTATGTAGGACAGTTCTTCTATCGTCTTGACCTCTAACTCGTCAATCCCATCCTTCATCCAGCCCAGGGAGACGACGGACGACGCCACGTCCGCATCACCGATGTTGTTCATCCAATCAATCGCCCTAGCTTCTATCTCTTCAATGCCGTCCTGTACCCAGTCCAGTGCAACGACGGATAACCCGACTCCCGTGTCCTTATTCGCTATGTAGGACAGTTCTTCTATCGTCTTGACCTCCAACCCTTCAATGCCGTCCTGCATCCAGCCTAGGGAGACGACCGAGGATGCCACCTCTGCATCACTGAAATTGTTCATCCAGTCAATCGCCCCGGCCTCTATCTCTTCAATGCCGTCCTGTACCCAGTCCAATGCGACTACGGATAACCCAACTCCCGTGTCCTTATTCGCTATGTAGGACAGTTCTTCTATCGTCTTGACCTCCAACCCTTCAATGCCGTCCTGCATCCAGCCTAGGGAGACGACCGAGGTTGCCACCTCCGCATCACTGAAATTGCTCATCCAATCAATCGCCCCGGCTTCTACGTCGTCAATCCCGTCCCGTACCCAGTCGAATGCAATGACGGATAACCCGACTTCCGTGTCCTCATTCGCTAAGTAAGACAGTTCTTCTATGGTCTCGACCTCCAACTCCTCAATGCCGTCCTGTACCCAGCCCAGAGAGACAATGGACAAACCAACTTCGCTATCTTCATTCGCGATGTAGGAAATCTCCTCAATTGCTTTGACCTCGACCTCCTCGATACCATCCTCTATCCAACCTAGGGAGACGACCGAGGATGCGACCTCCACGCTCCCTATATTGTTCAGCCAGCGGAACGCTCCGACCTCTACGTCATGAATGCCGTCCTGTACCCAAATCAGTGACACGATGGAGGCAGCGACAGAGCGGCTTGTCACCGCGATGTAGAGCAGGTCCTGAATCACCTCGGACTCCCTATTGTCGATGCCATCTCGCACCCAACCCAAGTCCTTGATCGCCGAGGCCAGTTGAGGATCCTGTTGTTCCAGCCAGCGACCGTTCGTGAAGTCGCGGAGAGGGGATGGGGGCGTCGGTGTAGCTGTGGGCACCTGTGTCGGCGTATTGGTCGGTACCAGCGTCGGAGCAGCCGTCGGTGTAGCTGTGGGCACCTGTGTCGGCGTATTGGTCGGCGCCAACGTCGGAGTAGCGGTTGGTGTAGCCGTGGGCGTGACCACCACCGGTACAACTGCCCCGGCGACAACGGTTGGCGTAGGTGTGATAGTAGGAGCGGTCTGAGTCTCTTCTGCGATAGCAGTCGGCGAGTCCGCTGTTACCTCCTTTGTCGCGACGACTTCAGGGCTCGGCGTAGGGTCTCCACAGGACACTAGAATAATGACTACCGCGTACAACGCCCCCAAGTGCAGAAAAGTCATTCCTCCACCCAGACCTCTTCGAAGAGGCGGAGCCAGTTGCCGCCGAGGATCTTGCGGATGTCATCGTCGGAGTAGCCGCGGATGATGAGAGCCTCTGACATGAAGGGAAGGTGATCGGGGGTCTCCAGCTCGTCGGGGTAGAGGTCCCGCCACGGCTTGGGCTTTTCGTCCACCTGGGTGAACGTGGAGGGGAACTTCGTGCCCTGCTGCGAGCCGATGTAGCGCCAGAACTCCTCCGGCTGGTCCTGGGTATGATCGGTCCCTATAGCAACGTGGTCGATGCCCACCATGTCGACGAGGTGGTCGATTGCGTCCAAGTAGTCGGCCAGGTTTGAATCGAAGGAGTGCTTCAGGAACGTTCGGATGCACGTCGCGCCGATGACGCCGCCCTTCTCGGCCATGAGCTTGATGGCCTCATCGGTCTTGTTGCGTCGGTGCTCGTAGTACGACTTGGCGTTGGCGTGAGTGATGGCGACGGGCTTGTCGGAAACCTCAATCGAGTCCATCGTGGTGGCGACGCCGACGTGCGAGAGATCGACGAGGATTCCGACGCGGTTCATCTCCTTGACCGCGTCGATGCCGAAGTTCGTGAGGCCGCCGTCCTGCCGCTCCATGCAGCCGTCTCCGAGCAGGTTGCGCTCGTGGTACGTGACCTGGGCGATGCGCACGCCGAGACGATGGAACAGTTCCAGCCGGTCGAGGCGGTTCTCGATGGGCGACGTATTCTGCCAGCCGAGGATGACGCCGGTCTTGCCCTCGCGCTTGGCGCGGTGGATGTCCTCAACGGTCTCCACCTGCAGGATGCGCATGGATCGCTCGCGGAAGCGGGCCAGCCATCTCGAAATGTGGTCGAGGGTCTCACGGTAGTTCTCCCACGTGGCGATCGTCGCGTTTATCGCCGACACGCCTCCGTCATTGAGACTGACGTATACCTCGTCGCTGTCCCAGTTGCTCACGTTCAGCCCGTCGATTACTACGGCTTCGTGGTACAGCCGCAGCGCCCGCTCCGAGACCTGGGTCATGGCATCCTCCGCCAAGTGTGTGTGAAGTCCGAGCGAGTGTACCAACGGGCTAGGAGAGCGTCAAACGCCGGCTGCTAACGGTGCGTCCATCGGGCGTATACAGCCCCTCTGGTGGATGGTACCCTACCTCCATGCCGCAGGAATTCTCTCCCACGTTCGATGGCTTACTGGCATTGTGCGCCCATCTGCGGGGGCCGGGCGGGTGTCCGTGGGACGGGGAGCAGACCCACGAGTCGCTCAAGCCGATGCTGTTGGAGGAGGTCTACGAGCTACTCGACGCCATCGACGGGGGGAAGAGCGAGGAGATCGCGGAGGAGCTGGGCGACGTCCTGTACCACCTCGCCTACCAGATACGCATAGCTGACGAGGCGGGCGAGTTCGACGCGGAGGACGTGGCGGGAGGGGTGCGGGACAAGCTGATGCGGCGGCATCCGCACGTTTTTGGCGACGCGACGGTCTCGGACTCGGGAGAGGTGGCTGCGCGCTGGGACGACATCAAGCGCGCCGAACCGTCCAACAGGGGCAAGGGTACGCTCGACGGGATACCTCGCGCGATGCCGTCCCTGGCGTACGCGCAGGCGCTCGGCAATCGCGCGTCCAAGGTGGGGTTTGAGTGGGACGACTTCGACGGGGTGCTGGACAAGGTCCGCGAGGAGCTCGACGAGCTACAGCGCGCGGAGACTCCCCAAGAGCGTGAGGCCGAGTATGGCGACGTGCTCTTCACGCTGGTCAACGTGGCCCGCTGGCTGAAGGTGGACGCCGAGGAATCGCTTCGCATGACGGGGCACAAGTTTCGCGCCCGCTTCGGGCACATGGAGAGCCTCGCCCGCGAACGCGGCCTATCGGTGTCCGACCTGTCGTTCGACGAAAAAGAAGCCCTTTGGGTCGAGGCCAAGCGAGTGGTAGGATAGGGGAAATGCTCAGACAGGAGACGATATGACTCTGCCCGACCGTATGAAGTTCGGTATCTTCCTGGCGCCGTTCCACGTGCTGGGGGAAAACCCCACGCTGGGGCTGGAGCGGGATCTTGAGCTGCTCCAGTGGCTAGATTATCTTGATTTCGACGAGGCGTGGATCGGAGAGCACCACACGGCGGGATGGGAGACCATCGCCTCGCCGGAGGTGTTCATGGGCGTGGCGGCGGAGCGGACGAAGCACATCAAGCTTGGCACCGGGGTCATCAGCCTGCCGTACCACCATCCGCTGATGGTGGCGAACCGGATGGTCCTGCTCGACCACCTGACGAGGGGGCGCGTGATGCTCGGCGTGGGGCCCGGCGCGCTGACGACCGACGCCTACATGCTCGGCATCGACCCGCTCACGCAGCGCAACCGCATGGGCGAGTCGTTCGACATCATCATGCGGCTGCTGACGGAGACGGAGCCGATCACGTACGAGTCGGACTGGTTCACGCTCAACGAGGCGCGTCTGCACCTCCAGCCGTACACGAAGCCGCACTTCCCGGTGGCGGTCGCCGCGGCCATGTCGCCGTCGGGAATGGAGCTAGCCGGACGGCACGGAGCGTGGGTGCTCTCGATTGCCGATCCGACGGTGATGAAGCGGCACGACGCGCGGAGCCTCAACGACTTCTGGGCCATCGCCGAGGAGACGGCGGAACGTCACGGCAAGCAGATGGACCGCAGCGAGTGGAGACTCGTGATTCACGCATTTCTTGCCGACTCGAAGAAGGAGGCGGTGGAGATAGCGCGCGCCGGGTCAACCAAGTTCCAGCGGCACTACTTCGAGACGGTGATGGGGCACGAACCCCTCCACGACGGGCCGGGTGAGGAGACCATAGACGCTGCGACCGAGTCGGGGCGATGGGTCGTCGGCACCCCGGACGACCTGATTGCGGCAATTCACCGGCTGGACGAGGAAAGCGGCGGGTTCGGCGGAATACTGTTCGTTGCGACCGAGTGGGGCAACCGCGAGCAGGTGATGAGGAGCTACGAGCTCATCGCCCGCTACGTCACCCCGCAGTTCCAGAACTCCCTGCATAACCTGACGGCGTCGGAGAAGTGGTCGATCGAGAAGCGCGATCACCTGAAGGATCTGCGTACCAATGCTCTCAAGAAGGCCGGCACCGACTACGAGGCGCGCCGAACGGGATCGACCGGCTCGTAGCAGGTCGGAGCCAGCATAAGATACTCACAACACAAGAGGAGACCCCATGCCCTACTTTACCGATATTCTTGAGGTCAACCCGGTCGAGATCGTGCCTGGCGTGCGGATTCGCACGCTGTGGGGCGACAAGGTAATGATGAGCCTGATTGAGACCGATCCGCACACGGACGTGCCGGAACACACCCACCCGCACGAGCAGGCGGGGATGGTGCTTGAAGGCGAGTTCGACATGACCATCGGGGGCGAGCGCCAGACGATGAAGCGCGGGATGTCGTACATCATTCCCGGCGGGGTGCCGCACGCCCTGCACGGTGGGCCGGACAAGGGCCTCGTGCTCGACATCTTCTCGCCGCCGCGCGAGGACTACAAGGAGCGGATCGCGGAGGCGATCACGCCCGCGTGGAAGACGACTGAGGGGTAAGCGGCCGCATCCTGACGCTGACCTCAAGCAGGCTGTCGGTAGTGCCCACGAAGACGCCGCGCGTGGGGGCGACGTCGTGGTAGTCGCGGCCGACGGCTACGCGCACTAGGTGCTCGTTCGAGAGGTCGGGGTTGGTGGGGTCGAACTCCGTCCAGCCCAGATCGGGGAGGAAGCACTCCGCCCAGGCGTGAGTGGCCGACTGAGACGCGCTCATGCCGGCCTTTCGGACGGAGACGTAGCCTGAGACGTACCGGGTCGGGATGCCCCAAGAGCGGGCGACGGCGATCATGACGTGGGCGTAGTCCTGGCAGACGCCCTGGCCGGTCTCAAGGATGTGGTCTATGGGGGAGACGGCGGTGGTGCTGCCCGGCACGTAGTCGAAGCTGCTATGGATCGAGTCGCGAAGGCGCAGCAACGAGTCGAGCGGGTCGTCGGTCGGGGCGACGCCATGCCGGTCTACGAAGGCGGCCAGCGCGGGTGTAGGCCGGGCGAACTCGCTGGGACGGGTGAATTCCCATTGGGTGAATGTTCCGGTCGATGAGCGGACGGCATCCCACGCGCCGGGGCCGAGGGTCCCGGGCAGGGGATCGGCGGGGACGGTCTCGACCGAGGCGCGGGCGATAATTTCCAAGTTCGCGTGTTCCCGGTGGATGTTGAGGACGTGCTTGGTGTTCCCGAAGCCGTCGATCTCGGCGTTCAGGGAAGCCTTGGGGCTTGTGGCGATATCGAATTGCAGCAGCCGCTGGTTGGAGTCGTCGCGCGGTCTCATGCAGAGCGACATGACGCTGTGACGGACGGGTGAAGAGTAGAGATAGCGGGAGACGTGTTCGATGTCGTAGCGAGTCGCGCCGGGCATCGTATCAACGCACGGGGAAGTCTTCAACGGAATATTCGAAATAGGCCGAGCTAACGAGACCGTGCAGCTCGCGACCGTGCTCGCGGACGCGCTTCAGCAACTGCCGGTGGTCCTCGGTGTCCGGCCAATCGTAGTGAACGAGGGCTCCGAGCCGTCCGGCCAGCCGGCGCGCCTCGCCGCTTGAGCGCTCGTCCGAACCGGGGCCGAGAGAGGCAAGGTTCGCCGCCATCATGTCGAGCGATCGGGAGAGCGACGCTGGAATGAGAGGATCGGTGACGAGCAGATCAAGCACCTGCTCAGCCCGGACCTCGACGCTGTACTTCCGGTTGTACGCTTCGAAGGCGCTGTAGGCTCGCAGCAGCGTCGTCCAATCGGCGTCGGACTCTTCCTCTACTTCCTTCCCGGCGTCGATCTGAAAGAGCAGGAGCGCGACCAGCACTTGGGACCGCTCCAAGACGCGACCAAGCTGCATGAACTCCCAGCCCTCGTCACGGTACATGGTGGCCTCGGCCACGCCGGCGAATGTCTCGATCTCCGCCGCGGTCTCCGCGTAGAACGTCTCGGGGGAGACTCTCCAGATCTCCTGGATGTCCAACTGCTGAATCCGCAGGTACGCCAGGTTCAGTCGAGTCCACATCTCGGCGCTGATGCAGTTTCGCATCTGCCGCGCGTTCTCACGTCCCAGCGCGAAGCAACTCCACACGGAATCGGGGTTCGCGCTCTCGAAGGTGAGGTCGTCGGCGAGGGTATAGGAGTCGGCGAGGGTATAGTCGTCGCTGTCGAGCTCGATCTCGCCCAAGGGCGGCTGCCGGTACATGCTCCCGTAGATGCGCTTCCAGCCGAAGTAGATCTCCCGGACGGGGCGGTCGACGAGGGCCTCGGTCTGCAACCGCAGAAGGCGGCACAGGTGCTCGGCCCGCTCCAGATAGCGGCCCATCCAGTAGAGTCCTTGCGCGCTGCGAGAGAGCATTGCGGTCACTCCTCCAGTACCCAAAAATCCTTGCCGCCGCCGCCTTGGCTGGAGTTCACGACGAGGCTTCCCCGACGCAGGGCGACGCGACAGAATGCGCCGGGGACGATGCGAGTCTCACGTCCGTGAAGGACGAATGGTCGAAGATCGACGTGTCGAGGCTCGAACTGGCCATCGATCATGCAGGGGGCGCGGGAGAGGTCGAGGACGGGCTGGGATATGAAGTCGGGCGGGTTTGCGCGGACCTGCTCGGCGTACTCCTTGCGCTCTTCGGGCGTCGAGTGGGGGCCGATGAGCATCCCGTACCCGCCGGACTCGCCGACGCGCTTGACCACGAGGTCCTGCAGGTTGTCGAGGGTGTATTCGAGATCTTCCGGCCTGCGGCAGAGGCGGGTATCGACGTTGGCGAGAATCGGCTCCTCGGCCAGGTAGTAGCGGATCATGTCCGGGACGTAGGCGTAGACGCTCTTGTCGTCCGCGACGCCGGTTCCGGGGGCGTTCACGAGGGACACGTTTCCGAGCTTGTAGGCGTGTATGAGGCCCGGCACGCCGAGCAGGGAGTCGGGACGGAAGACGAGCGGATCGACGAAGTCGTCGTCGACGCGGCGGTAGATCACGTCAACACGGCGCAGGCCCTTCGTGGTGCGCATGTAGACGTAGCCGTCGTTGACCAGCAGGTCGCGGCCCTCGACGAGCTCGGCTCCGATCTGCTGGGCCAGGAAGACGTGCTCGTAGAAGGCTGAGTTGTACACCCCCGGAGTGAGGAGCACGATCGTTGGGTCGGCGCGTCCCTCCGGAGCGAGCTCACGGAGGGTCTGGAGGAGCACCTGCCCGTAGTGCTCGATCTCCTGGACGCGGACGGCCCGATAGAGGCGGCGGAGGCTTGCCTTGGCGGTCTTCCGGTTGGCGAGCATGTAGGACACGCCCGAGGGGACACGGAGGTTGTCTTCGAGCACCTTGAAGCCGTCGTTCGTGCGGACGAGGTCGGTGCCGCAGATGGCGACCCACGTGCCGTAGGGAGCGGAGAAGCCGCGCATCTCTATGCGGTACTGCGGACAGCCACGCACCACGTCGACGGGAACCGCGCCGTCGTGGACGATGGCGGGCACCCCGTGGAGGTCCTTGCTGCGGGACGGGCCATAGACATCCTCAAGGAAGAGGTTGAGGGCCTTGAGGCGCTGGGTGAGTCCGACTTCGATCTCACGCCAGTCGGGCGCGGACATCAGCCGGGGAATGCTGTCGACGGGGATGATCCGCTCGTCGGCCTCATCGTCGCCGTAGACCGTGAAGGTGATGCCCTCATTGGAGAAGGAGCGGGCGACGCGTTCCTGGATGCTGGCAAGCTCCTCGGCGGAGAACTCCGTCAGGGTGTCATAGAGCTGACGGCAATGCTCACGAGGAGTTCCGTCCTGCAGGAACATCTCGTCGTAGATGGCCGGGTCGAGATCGTAGCTGTCGAAGTCCATGGAAGGTATTCTACCATTGCGCGCAAGACGGAGGGGACGAGGGTCGGGCAGCTACCAGTTGGTGATGCCGCCGTCGCTGCGGGTGAGATAGGGGACGAAGCCGCCCGGATTCCACGCCTTCGCCTCGGCGACGTCCATGTCGATATCGACGCCGAGACCGGGGCGGTCGGTGGAGAACGCGTAGCCGTCCTCGAATCCGATTTGGACGGGGAAGAGGTCGGCCTCGTAGGTGCCGGGGGCCTTGGGCATCTCCTGAACGCCGACGTTCGAGGAGGCCATGCAGAGGGCGACGCACGCCGCGGCGCTCACAGGGCCGAGGGGATTGTGCGGGGCGATGTCGATGTAGTGCGTCTCCGCCCAGTGGGTGATCTTGAGCGCCTCCGTTAGTCCACCGACGTTGCAGAGGTCGATGCGGGCGTAGCTGATGAGCTCCTCTTCGATGACCTCGCGGAACTGCCACTTGTTCGACCACTGCTCGCCCGCGGCTATGGGCACGCTCACGTGCCGGGCAAGGGTGCGGTAGCTGCCGGGGTTCTCGGCGCGGAGGGGATCCTCGATGAAGAAGGGGTTGTATTTCTCGACGCGGCGGCAGAAATTCACCACGTGGTGGGTGTCGAGGCGCGTATGCACGTCGAAGGCGATCTGAATATCGGGGCCGACGGCCTCGCGCACCCTCGCCATCTGCTCCTCGCCCACCTCGATCGACTTCATGGGGTCGAGGATGCCGGTCTCCCGCACCTCCAGCGTTCCGCCCGTCTCCGGCTGTCCCCAGCGGACGAACTTCCAGCCCCGCTCGGCGTGCTCGACGCAGTTCTCGATCAACTTGTCGGTCGAGTTGCCCTGGCAGTGGGGATAGCAGACGACCTTGTCTCGCACCGGGCCGCCGAGCAGCTTGTAGACGGGAACGCCGAGCGCCTTGCCCTTGATGTCCCACAATGCGATGTCGATGGCGCTGATGGCGCAGGAGTAGACGCCCTGCGCGGGGAAGAAGTTGCGGCGGAACATGTGCTGCCACAGCCGCTCGGTGCTGAGCGGGTCCTCGCCGACGACAAGATCGGCCAGGTGCTCGACGGCCTTGCCAACGGCCTGTCCCGTTCGCGTCATGCCAGACTCGCCCAGACCGTAGATGCCCGCGTCGGTGTCGACTCGGACGAAGAACCCGCCGAAGGGGCCAGTGTTGAGGGGGATTGAGGTGATTTTGGTGACTTTCATGGGGGGCTCCGGGAAGAAAATAGGAAGTGAGGGGATTGTATCAGACGGGTGAGGGGGCGTTGCGTCGGGCTACGTGAGGCGCGCCGCGTACTCCGTCCGATCCTCCACGCCGGAGGCGGTGAAGGCGTCCATGCGTTCCTCGCACTTCTGGCAGAGGCCGCAGTGGAGGCCGTCAACGGGGGTCATGCACGTGAGGGAGAGTTCGAGGGGGAGGTGGTTGTTCCGGCGGATGAGGTCGATCTTTGTGCGGCCACGATAGGGGGCGAGGACGGTGATCTCGTGGGCGAGGCCGCGACTGAGGGCGGCGGCGAAGGCATCGAAGAACTCCGGCGTCGCGTCGGGGAAGGGATTGCCGCCGAGGGAGCCGATGGCGATCTTGTGAACGCCTTGCGTGCTGCACCATACGGCGGCAAGGCCGATCAGGACTATGTTGCGTCCCGGCATGAACACGGCGTCTTCCGCGTCGCCGGGCTTGGGGACGTCGACGCCGGTCATCGACCAGTGGTCGCCGTAGATTGGGCGCATGGGGGCGGAAAGCTCGACGAGGGGCCGCACGTTCGGGCTGTCGAGGGCGGCGATGAACCGGTCGATGGCGCGGCGCTCCTCGTCCTCCCATGCCAAGCCCGCCCGCACATAGACGGGCCAGACCTCGGCTTCACGCGCAAGGTCGGCAAGGAGGATGCAGCTGTCGAGTCCGCCACTGGTTAGGACGGCTATCTTGTCCAAGCGGCCCATCTGGTCATCCAAGCGTGAAGACGAGGAAGCTCGCGATGGCGTACACGGCGATCAGCACCCCCGCCTCGATGGTGACGACGCCGGGGCGGTCCTTTCGCGGCCTGGTGACGACGGCGAGAACGATGACCGCGGTCATCACGACGGCGATGGCACCGGTGAGGGCGTGCACAGGCGAGACGGCGGTCCAGATCGGGCCTCCGGTGTGGGCAACGTCGTCGAGGAAGAGGACGAAGCCCATGTTGAAGAGGTTGCTGCCGAGCAGGTTGGTGATGGCAAGCTCCGGCGCGCCGATGCGAAGGGCCGCGAAGGAGGTGGCAAGCTCCGGCAGGGACGTCGCGGCGGCTAGGAACTGCGTGCCCATGAAGCTGGCGTCCCAGCCCATCTCGACTGCGAGATCGTCGCTCACGAAGGAAAGCCAGACGGCGGAACCGACGACGATCAGCGCGGAAACCACGTAGATCACGAGGTGACGGGGGAGCCGCTCGGATGCGTATTGCTTGGATTCGTCGGTCTCGGTCTTTTTGTCGCTTGCGTCATCGCTCTGCTCGAAGAGGTAGATGAAGTACATCGCTACGGCGAATCCGACGACGAGCACGATCGAAAGCGGGCTGACGGGCCACCCTCCGAACGTTGACGACATGTCGTGCAGGAGCACGGCGCCGCCGCCCAGCGAGATGACGATGATGCCGAGCGTCCCGATCACGACCGACGACATGCCGACGTGGTTGAGGAGGAAGCGTCTCCACCAGAAGATGTCCATCAGGCCGATTATGAGGAGGTTGAACAGGTTGCTGCCGAAGGCCCCGCCGACGGCAAGGTCGGGTTCACCGACGACGGCCACGGCGCTGATCCCGGTACCCAACTCCGGCAGAGACGTTGCGGTCGCGAGGAGCACCACGCCGACGAACGAACGGCCAAGCCCCGTCTTGATGGCGATAACGTCGGCGGACTTGGCAAGGAACAGGGACGCGCCGAGTATCACGGCCGCCGCAACGCCAAGCTGTACCCAGAGTATCGCTAACGTCATAACGGTATCCTCCGACTGATCGACCCGTCGTGGAATGATACACCATCTTGCGGGGAGGGTCGGTCTGCTACAATTTCGGGGCATGGACAACTGGTATACGGAGTTCTTCAACGAGGACTACCCGCGGATCTACAGCGAACGCCTATCACAGGACGCGACGGAGCGGGAAACGGAGTTCGCCGTACGGGCGCTGGGACTGCGGGAGGGCGACCGCGTGCTCGATCTGGCATGCGGGCACGGGCGTCACGCCATCGCGCTGGCAAGGCGCGGGATGGTCGTCACGGGGCAGGACCTGAACGAGGACTACCTGCAGATGGCGCGTGATGGCGCGGCGCGAGCGGGTGTCGAGATCAAGACCGTCCATGGCGACATGCGCGATATTCCGTTCGCCGACGAGTTCGACTCGGTTATCAACATGTTCACGGCGTTCGGCTACTTCGATTCGGAGGACGAGGACTTAAGGGTGCTCCAAGCCGTTGCAAAGGCCCTCAAGACGGGCGGGAAGCTCCTCCTCGACACGATCAACCGCGAGTGGGTGCTGTCCAACTACGTCCAGAACGACTGGCGTACGGACGACGACGGCAACACCTATCTGGAGCACCGGGAGTTCGACCTGATGACGGGCCGGAACCGCGTCACGTTCAGCATCGTCTCCGCGGATGGGAGCCGTCGCGAGTCGCCGGGGCACGACGTTCGGCTGTATGCCTTAACCGAGCTGGCGCGGCTGCTCGACATCGCTGGGCTTCGGCTGTATGCCACATACGGGGACTACGACGGCGCGCCTTATGCCATCGACACGCCACGGATGATTGCAGTCGCTACGAAGGACGGGCAGTAGGCGCTACACGACGTCTTGGAGCATCATGTCGGCGAAGGTCTCGCGGCGGCGGATGAGCCTGGCCTCGCCGTCGTTGACCATGACCATGGCCGGGCGGGGGTTCAGGTTGTAGACGCTTGCCATCGATGGCGCGTAGGCACCGGACGCCGGAATGGCGATGATGTCGCCCGACTCGACGTGAGGGAGCTTGACATCCTTCACCAGCACGTCGCCCGACTCGCAGTACTTGCCCGCAAGGGTGACGACCTCGACGGGGGCCTCGTCCATCCGGTTTGCCACGACGGCCTCGTAGGCCGCGTCGTAGAGAGCGGGGCGGATGTTGTCTCCCATCCCCCCGTCGAGGGACACATACTTCCGCACGGTGGGGATGTCCTTGATGGCTCCGACGGTGTAGAGCGCAACGCCGGCGCGCCCGACGATGGAGCGGCCGGGCTCGATGACCAGCGTCGGCTCGCCGAACCCCAGGTCGGCGCAACGAGCCTTCATGGCGGTCGTTATGGCCTCAGCGTACGCACCGACCGACGGAGGGAGTCTGTCCCGGAGATAGCCGATGGCAAAGCCGCCGCCGGGACTGAACTCCTCGAGGACCAACCCCTCGTCCTTGAACGGCGCGAGGTAGGTGAGGATCGCGTCTACCGCGATGGAGTACGGCTCCAGCTCGAAGATCGGGGATCCTAGGTGGAAGTGGATGCCGATCAAGTTGAGGTTGGACGCCGCGAGGGCCTGCCGGATCGCCGTTGCCGCGTCCCCGGTCTCGATGGAGAAGCCGAACTTACTGTCGAGGATGCCGGTCGTGGTCATGACGTGCGTGTGCGGGTCGACGCTCGGTGAGAGGCGGAGGAGCACGTCCTTATTCACCCCGCGGTCACGGGCCCTCTCGTTCAGAAGGTCGAGCTCGTGGAAGCTGTCGATAACAAACCTTCCGACACCCTCATCCAAGGCGTAGTCAAGCTCTTCCGGCGTCTTGTTGTTGCCGTGGAAGTAGAGGTTGGCGGGGTCGGCCCCCCCGGCCCTGGCTATCGCGACCTCGCCTGCGGACACCACGTCCATCCCCAAGCCTTCCTCGGTCACCAGTTGCACTATCGCGGAGTTCACGAAGGCCTTTGAGGCATACAGCACCTTGCTCTTGGGGTACAGCCCCGCGAACTCGCCGACGAACTGGCGGCACATCGTTCGCAACGTTACCTCGTCGAACACGTAGAGGGGTGAGCCGTACTCTGTCAGGAGATCATGTACGTCGAGATTGCCAAGAGTAAGATGTGCTTGGTCGTTTACGCTCGCCGTCATCGGGAAGACGGCACTGTTGTCGAAGGCCAATGTTCTCTCCGGGTTACAGTGGATTAGCTGCCGATTCACTGTGAGTTTTTCATTGAAGACGTGTGGAAAGTATAGCAGTTGAATGGGGACGGCTGTCGATCAATAAGATACCGCACAGTCGTCCCACAGGGAATTCCGATGTGATCAACAGGGGTTCAACAAGGAGGAGCAGATTACCGACACCGAGTCTACGCCGCTCTCACCTATGAATCCAGAATATCAACAGGGTTACTGATTACTATTGCTATACTCTATTAAGTACTTATGATTGATCAAGCTCAAATAAGAGTAATCAGTGGACATGGGGGAAATGGGGTCGTCAGCGGTCGCCGGGAGAAGTTCGTGCCTCATGGCGGGCCTGATGGTGGCGACGGTGGTGATGGTGGCGATGTCTATGCCCGGTGCGACCGGAATGTTAGCACTCTCCTGAGTTTCCGATACAATCGTACCTACAGGGCAGGCAACGGTGGTAGCGGTTCTGGCAGGAAGAAGCACGGTAGGAGAGGCACGGATGCGGAGTTCGTCGTTCCTCCCGGGACAGAAGTCTGGGATAACAGGATGGGTGGTCAGATCGTAGACCTGACGACTCACGGCGAGCGTGTTCTGGTTGCTCAAGGGGGACGAGGCGGGAGAGGAAACTCGCGGTTCACGTCTTCGACGAACCAGTTTCCCTTGCTGGCCGAAGAGGGTGACCGGGGCCAGGAGATCCATCTGCGACTGGAACTCAAACTTCTGGCCGACGTCGGGATAATTGGCGTTCCGAACGCGGGCAAATCGAGCCTGCTGACGGCCGTGAGCGCGGCGAGACCGAAGATAGCAGATTACCCGTTTACCACGCTTGAACCCGTGCTGGGGGTCGTGGAGCACGGGAATGATGGTTTCGTGATGGTGGATATCCCCGGGCTGATTGAGGGCGCTCACGCTGGAGCGGGACTGGGGGATGAGTTTCTGCGGCATATCGAGCGTACCCGCATCTTGGTCCACGTCATCGACGGCAACGGTCCCGACCCTGTCGAGGACTACACTCGCATCCGCGATGAGCTGCGCCTGTTCGACGAGGGTCTTGCGGCGAAACCGGAGATCGTCGCGTTCAACAAGCTCGACATCCCCGGTGTGGACGACGCGTACGAACTGTGCAAAGAGGAGTTGGTCGGAACTGCCGTGACCGTGCGAGGTATCTCCGCCGTGGGGAGAATTGGACTTACCGAGTTACTCTACGATGTCGCTGAGGCTCTCAGTGTTGCGCGTGAGGAAGCACGAGCCGGGGAAAAGGATGCCGGGAACGGCGCGGTGACGCAGGAGGTAGGCGCGGGCGATGTGCCGGTTCTCCGACCTGCTCCGGCCGACCGCCGCCCCAAGATACGCCAGACGGCACCGGATAGGTATGAGGTGATACACCGATCCGCCACGCGGTTCGCGGGAATGGTCGATCTGAACAACTGGGGCGCGCGAGTCCAGTTCTACGACCAGTTGCAACGGCAGGGAGTGATCGCGGCGCTCGAACGGGTCGGGATCCGGCCCGGGGATACCTACGTCGTCGGCAAGCACGAGTTGGAGTGGGAATAGGTGAGGCTCGGCATCTTCGGGGGCACCTTCGATCCTATCCACAACGGACACCTGATCGTGGCCGAGCGGGTTCGTACGGAGATGCGCCTTGACCAAGTGATCTTCATCCCGGCGGGGCAACCGTGGTTCAAGGAAGGCCAAACCGTGACGGACGCCAAGCACCGGCTCGAAATGACGCGGCTGGCAGTCGCGGACAATCCACGCTTTACGGTATCCGACATGGAAGTTCGCCGCGATGGCCCGACGTACACCTTTGACACGCTGGCGGAGCTGCGCGGAGAGATGGGCGACGGGGTCGAGTTCTACGTCATTCTGGGCATCGACGCACTGAACGAGCTGCATCGCTGGCGCAAGCCTTGCGGCGTGCTCGACTTGACTACTCTAGTGGGCGTAACGAGGCCGGGAGCCGAGAGGGTCGACCGGGCGGCGCTGGACTCGATTCGGGAGGGCACGTCCGACGAGGTGGTGATCGTGGACGGGCCGCTCATCGACATCAGCGCCGCGGACGTTCGTCGCCGCATGGCGAACGGGCTGTCCGTCGAGGGCATGCTTCCGAGGGCAGTAGAGGAATACACTGAACGACATAGCCTGTACGCGGTGAAGGGAAGGACATGAGCAAGTCTGATGCACAACGGCTGTTGGAGCTTTCGGAGCGACTGGGGGCGTTGCAGTACGGGGAGTTCACGCTGTCGTCCGGGGCCGTCAGCCACTACTACTTCGATGGGCGGCTGGTAACCCTGGACGCGGAGGGAGCGTACCTCGTAGGCCGCGCATTCGAGCCGATTGTCCGAGCGTGCGGCGCGGAGGCGATTGCCGGACCGGCGGTCGCGGCGGTGCCGATGCTCGCGGCCATATCGGTGGCGAGCTACCTCGAAGGGTCTCCGATCCCGGGTCTCATCGTCCGCAGCGAACGGAAGGCGTACGGCACGGGCAAGCTGATCGAGGGGTCGGTGCGTGAGGGGATGGCGGTCGCCGTGGTCGACGACACGTGTAACCAGGGAGGCAGCCTGCTGCACGCGGTCGACGCCGTTGAAGAGACGGGATGCCGGGTGGTCAAGGTCATGTGCATCCTCGACCGGAACGAGGGAGGGAGCCGGGCCATCCGCGAGCGGGGCTACGATTTCGTCTCTCTCTTCGAGGTCGACGACGACGGGCGGATACGGGTCGCGCGGGACTAGAGGACGGAGGCGCGCCCCGCGCAGACGGCATTTGTCTCGTTTCATAAGGCAGGCTTGCTGTGCTACATTAGATGATGGCGCGCGCGGTGAAATACCGTCAACCGCAGGGCCGCGCCGGGGAGCTCATGACTTCGAAGGCCACGTCATCGTTCGACGACCGCATAGGCCGGAATCTTGTCGAAGCGGGATTCATCACTCCCGATCAGCTAGAGTCGGCCAGGGAATCCGGGGAGCAGACCGGTGTCGGCCTGATCGAGACGCTCGTGCTGGACGGCCTCGTCTCGCGGGACACGCTCGTCACGATGCTGAGCTTCCAGCTCAAGATTCCCGTCGTCGACCTCAAGACGGTTCACGTCGACCCGGACGCGGTGGCAGTGGTTCCCGAGGAGTTCGCGCGTTCCCAGAGCGTCCTTTCCATCGGCTTCGAGCCGGATGGCTCCCTCCGCACCGCCACGACCACGCCGAACGATTTTCAGCTTGCGTCGCAGATCGCCACGCTTACGGGCAGGCAGGCCAAGTTCGTCCTCGCGCTGGGCGGAGGACTCGACGAGCTCATAGCGCGGACATACGCCTCCCTCCCCGCGATAAGGGGGGACGCAACGGCAGCGCTGGACTTGGAAGACGAAGACGGCGACGGGGCCATCTCTATGCGTCCCGACGCGAGAGGGATCCTCGGACAGGACGTCTCCCAGCTTCCCGCCATTCAGGCCGTCGAGATGGTCACGCTGCAGGCCATCAAGCGGGGGGCCTCGGACGTTCACTTCGTCGCGACGTCCGACTCAAGCAGGATACTGTTTCGGCTCGACGGCGTTCTCCAAGAAGTGGCCGAGATTCCCATAGGCCTGCACGACTCGATGCTGGCGCGGATCAAGGTACTGGCCGACATGGACATCACCGAGACTCGCCGCCCCCAGGACGGCAGCTTCAATCTCCGGTTCAACGAGAAGACGGTCGACTTCCGGGTCTCTTCCATCGGCATCACGTGGGGCGAGATGATGGTCGTCCGCATCCTCGACCGCTCCGAGGGCATTCTCAAGATGGAGCAGTTGGGCCTCGAGCCCGATACGATGGCTACGTGGAGGCAGCTCCTCGGCCTCCCATTCGGGATGCTCTTGGTTTCCGGGCCGACCGGCTCCGGCAAGACGACGACTCTGTACTCCTCCGTCACCGAACTGATCCCCAACCGGGGGAATATCCTCACCATCGAAGACCCCATCGAATACCGAGTCGAAGACCTGCACCAGATCGAGGTCAACCGGCAGGCCGGAATCGACTTCCCGACGGGGCTCAAGGCGATCATGCGGCTCGACCCCGACGTCATCCTCGTCGGAGAGATACGGGACGTTGAGACGGCCAAGACGGCCGTCGACGCCGCCCTTACCGGCCAGTTGGTGCTGGCGTCGATCCACAGCAACGACGCGGCTTCGGCATTCGTTCGCCTGATCGACATCGGCATCGAGCCATACCTGGCGGCGACCGCCGTCGTGGGGGTCGCCGCGCAGCGCCTCGTGCGGAAGGTGTGTACACATTGCAAGTTCGACAAGGAGATCGATCCCACCGAGCGGCAGGCGTACCTGAGCGAGACGGGTGAGGACCTGACGACCTTCGTCAGCGGGAAGGGGTGCAACTTCTGCGGGTTCACCGGGTTCCTCGGAAGGACCGGGGTCTTCGAGATCCTGCCGGTAAGCGAGGCCACGAGAAAGCTCGTCGCTTCCGGGGCCAGCGGGCACGAGATTCGCCAGCGGGCGATGTCCGAAGGAATCTCGCCACTCCGCCGCACAGGTATGACAAAGGTCAAGGCGGGGGTCACAACCGTCAACGAGGTGCTCAGCCGGGTGTTCTTCTTTGAGTAGGCACCCTTCGCGGCGCTTCAAGCACTCAATCCGAATTATCTAACGCAATCCACATGGCGATCAAGTATGAGGCATATACCAGACTGGGCGAGAAGGTCGTCGGCGTCCTCCACACCGACGACGAGGAAGCCGTCTACGACATTCTCGACCAGGAAGACCTCATCCCGTACCGCATCCGTCCCGCGCAGAGCGGTTTCAGCCTGGCGCGCATGTTCCCGACGGTGTTCAACCCGTCGGCGCAGGACATCATCGACTTCACCCGGCAGCTCGCGGCGCTTCTGAGTTCCGGAATCCCCCTGGTGCGCTGCCTCACGGCACAGCGAGGCCAAGTCGCCAACAAGGGGCTCAAGTACGCCCTGGGAGAGATCATCGCCTCCGTCGAGGCAGGCAATAAGCTGTCGGACGCCCTGGGGGAGCAGTCGCACATATTCCCGGACTTCTACGTGCGAATGCTCAGGGTGGGCGAGGCTACCGGCGGGCTTCCCTACGTACTCAACCAGGTGGCAGAGACTCTCCAACGCCGAAAGGTCGTTACCGACCGCGTTCGCGACGCAGCCGTGTACCCCGCCTTCACCCTGCTCGTGGCGGTCGTGGCCGCGATAGTGCTCGTGACGTACTCCCTTCCCTCGCTTTCCGGTCTCCTGTCCGAAGTGGGCAGCGACCAGCCGACCTCCACACGAGTACTCATCGGCGTGTCGGACTTCTTTGGCGAATACGGTGCCCCGATCCTGATAGGCTTGGCCGTCCTCGCTGTGCTGATATTTGTGGCATTGCGGACGGAAATTGGCCGGGCGGCGACCGATACCGTGCTGCTTCGTGTTCCGGTCATCGGCAGGGTGATCGTAGCCAACAACATGTTCTCGCTCACCTCGATACTCTCAACGCTGCTCAAGTCGGGCATGTCCCCGGTCGAGGCGCTCAGGCTGACGCAGCGGGGAATGGCGAACGCGTACTACCGCAGGCGGCTGGGCAGAGTCATCGACCGCGCAACGGAAGGGACCAAGCTCGGCGAGGCCTTCGAAGAAGAGGGCGGGTTTCCGCCCATCGTCTCGCAGGCCATCGTTACGGGAGAGACACGTGGAAGCCTGGACGACACTATGTCCGGGCTCTCGGAGTACTATGAGGACGTGACCAAGCGCGCCGCCGGGGGAATAACCGAGTTGATCCAGCCGGCGATCATTCTGTTCGTGGCCGGAATGGTAGGCTTCGTGGCGGTTGCCATCATCTCCGGCATCTACTCGGCACTGGGGGCCGTCCGATGAAAGACGACTCGCAGGCGAATATGCGAACCTCCGACGACGCCGTCCCGCAGGAACTGGGCTGGCGGAACACGCCCAGGATCAACTTCGCCCCGGAGCGACGTCTATTCCCCTTCTCTCCCGTAATCGCGATTCTCGTGGCGGTCCTGATCATTGAGGCTTTGGTCGCCCTGACCTTCTTTGGTCGCCTTCAGGAGGCGCGGGCTGATGCGCTGGCAGCGAACGACACGCTTGAGTCCGTGCAGCGGGCGCTGAGGCAGGAACAGGCCGCGACGGATGACGTAACGGACAAGATCGCGGACATCAGCGAAGAGATCGATCGGGTCGAGCAGCAGAGCGCCGGCGCCTTCGAGATCTACAACCGGCTCACCCAGAGACGTCCAGAGTGGGCGGCCGCTCTCCAAGCGCTGCTTCAGGCAAGCAGTACCGATTTTCGGATATACAGTCTAGCGGCGAACCCTCCCGCCAAGGCCGATTCGGTGGCTCGGATCACCTTGTCCGCGACTGCCACTGGCGCGGACACCGTCGGCGGTTTTCTGGACTACATGGCAGGCATGAGCGACTTTCTTGACCTTGCCAGTTGGAATACGACGCTGACCTCGACAGAGAAGACTTTGTTCGAGGCCGTTGTGGATCTCAAGTGAAGTCGGTGAAATCAAAGAAATCGGGGCCAGTTCGCGCTTTGTGAGGCGCACTCCACGAAATGCTCTACCGAATCAGGCCATATCTGCACCGCGGTGCCTTGTTCATGGCCCTCGTCTTGGCCGGGCTGGCGTGCGTGGCGTACCTCTACGTCTCCGCGTCCGGCGCGCAAGACGAGACCGCCGAGCTTGACACGCAACGCTTTGCGGCTGTGGCAGAACTGGAGACGCAGGAGTCTCTGGCCGCCGCCGCCAAGCGCGATTTAACCGAGAGGAGACAGGAGTTGGACCGGAGAACCGCGCAACTCGAGGCGGACCGTCAGGCGGCGATGGCCGGCCTTACCACGTCCCAGGACGCCGAGAGCCTTAGCCAGCGAATCAACAGGCACGCCGTGGAGCGCGGGATGGAGATCATGTACTTCCAGACGGCAGATACCGTGACGGTCATCACGGGAGAGGAGACGCTCACCTTCATTGACGAAGGCGCGCCCAATATCCGGCGGATCTCCGAAGCCTGCCAGAGAATAGAGACCGGGCAGCCTACGGGCAAGCAGCAACTTCCGGCGGTCACCTACGTATTTAAGACGCGGGGCGGCAAGGACGGCCAGATCGGGCTTATCGGTCTGGTCGGCGACACGCTCACGACCCGCATCGAGGCCCTGGAGATCGTCCGGGAGGACGAACTCTCCGATGACTGGACCATGAAGGTATGCATGCATGTGCCCTACGGGGAGACATGAAATGAGGGGATGAGGCAGGGCGCGCACCGGACGCTAAATTTCGACGCATTCCCCACAAAGCGCGCGGTATACTCCCTTGAATGAGACCATCTTCGGCCTTCTCGCCTTCGGGTTTGGGGCCTCCGTCGGCAGCTTCCTGAACGTGGTGGCCGACCGGCTTCCGGCAGGAAAATCGGTCGTCACGCCTCGATCTCACTGCCAAGGATGCGGTCGTCCCATCCCCGTCCGCGACTTGCTGCCCGTTCTGAGCTACCTGTGGCTGCGAGGCAGGTGCCGCCACTGCCGTGAGAGGATTCCTTCGAGGGTTATCGCGGTCGAGGTCGTAGTTGGATCCCTCTTCGCGGCGTCCTACCTGAAATTCGGCTGGGGAGCGCCGTTCGTCATGGTGTGCGCCGGAGTCGCGCTGCTGGTGACCATTGCGGTCATCGATCTCGAACACAGGCTCGTCCCGAACCGCATCGTCGTCCCCGCCGTGCTCGTCTTGGCGGTACTCGCCCCGTTTTGGCTGGAGCTGGGAATTGAACGCGCGCTCGTCTTTGATCAAGTCCACCTTGCTTCGCTCACTAACTCGTTGGCCGCAGGTGCGGGCGCGTTCCTAGTGTTTCTGCTGGTGAAGGCGGTCTACCCGTTGGGCATGGGCGCTGGCGACGTGAAGTTGGCCGGTATGATGGGCCTGCTCGTGGGCTACCCCGGCATCGTCGTGGCACTGTGGATGGCCGTCGTTGTTGGCGGAGTGGCGGCGGTTGGCCTCCTCGCGCTGGGAGGGCGCAGCCGCAAGGACGCCATGCCCTTCGGCCCCTTCCTGTCCGCGGGGGGAATCGTTGCCCTCCTCGCCGGTACGGAGCTCATCGACTTCTACTTCGCCGCCTCCGACCGGCTTATCGGTTAGAGGGTGTCCAAAAAGACTCCGTTCACCCCCGTATCGGGTACGGGGCAGGCCCTGTAGAATTGGGCCACCTTCAGACGGGAGGCCGCCAATGGACAAGTTCAAGATTCTCGCCTTCTACGCCCATCCCGCCGACAGCGCGACGGACGGATCGGGCACCCTGGCGTTGCACGCGGAGCGTGGGGACAAGGTCACCAGCGTGGTCGTCACCTACGGGGAGCGGCACCACATGCAGTGGCTGGCTGACGAGAGAGCGAAGCCCGAAAGCGAGCGCGACCCCGACCTGGCCACGATGACCCTCGATGACTACAGGAAGTTCAAGGCGCGAGAAACGGAGCGGATCGCGGAGGCGGTCGGCGTGGACGAACTGATCCAGCTTGGCTGGACCGACCACGAGATCTACTTCGACCTCGACAAGGTACACGAGCTGGCGGACATTATCCGGCGGGTCGAGCCGGACATCATCATAACCCGGTATCCGAAGGATGAAGGGGCGACTTTCAACGACCATCCCATGACCGGCCGCATCGTGATGAAGGTCCTGGAGGTGGTGTCCAACCGGGTGATGGAGTTCGACGGGGTGGACGCCTATCACGGCGTCAAGCAGGTCTTCTTTTCGGTCTCGGCGGGCAAGGAACTCAACTCGAACGACCAGTTGGCGCAAGGGCTGGTTCCCGACGTGTGGGTCGACACGACGCCGGTGATACACAAGAAGCTCGCGGCCATCGACCAGCTGGTCAGCCAGGGCTACCAAGGGGAGACGGCCCGTTGGATAGTCGAGGCGCGCGACGGACGCTGGGGAATGATTGCCGGCTGCGCCTACGCGGAGCCTTTCCTCAGACCGGCGGCGATCACCTACGACAGCCTGCCCATGCCCCCCAGAGTCGTGGGCAAGAAGCATCGGCCCACCGTCCTCCACAGGGCCCGCGGCACCGCCCGCGACATCCCCTCGGCAACTCCCCCGGAGGCGTACCGCCTGAAGCCGTAGATTGGGAACGGCTACCCGTAGAGTTCACGGTAGAGTGCTAGGCCGCTCTCGAACGCCTCCCGCTTTTCCCGGCTAGTGGCGGACAGCAGCGGATTCGAGGCGTCGAGGCCCAGGTGCTCGGCCAGCCCGTCGACCACTACGTAGAGCAGGGACGCGCGGGCGTAGAAGCGCATACGCTCGCCGAATCCCTCGTCGGTGGCTTCAACTCCGAATCTGTGCCAGTTGATCTTCATGTGACGTCGGACAGAGTTTCGAAGGATGATGATGTAGTCCGCGACTGGGTCGCCCAGCGCGAGGTCGTCCCAGTCGAAAACGTACCAGCCGCCGTCATCCATTAGTAGCGTGTTGCCCTCGTACAGGTCGCCGTGTGTCGGCCATCGGGCCTGCACCCCAAACGCATGGGAGCTTCTCACCGCTTGCTTTAGTTCCTGTGTCTCGCGCTCCATCCATGCTATGAGTGGTTCGTCCACAAACGCAGTCGGCGCTGAAGCCCGAATTATGTTGATATCTGTTGCCAACCTCCGAATGTGCAGCTCCTCAAAGTACTGACCGACCGTAGTCGGTTCCGTTGAGCTACCGAGCTGTGCGGCAAGTTCTTCATCTCCGTGGAGTCGACGGGCGGAGCGCAGCAGCCGATCCGTAGCGGCTTGGCCGATCGGATGTAGCCCAGCAATGTGCTCGAATATGAGGCCTGTCGCGTAGACCTCCGGCAGATCAACGTTGTCCAATACGCGCGGTGCATAGTGCCGTGACTCAAGTATGTCGTGAACGGCAAGCCAGCGGTCTCTGACGGCCTGTTGCTTGGTATGCCAGAGCTTTATGTGAACAGCGCGGTTGCGGTCTCGAGCCGTGAACGAGCGAGTCGCCTCGACCGCGCTGTGGGAGAAGGGTTCCAGTTGGAATGTATTTGTATACAGGCCATAGCGGCTTGACTGCGCAGTGAGGTGAGCGCTAAGCGCGGAACGGAGGTCGTCAATAGGTATTTGTTGTGAGTCCATGGTCGCCCTCGTAGTGTCTGCTCCCCTATGCCATCAGGCGTCGGCCAGTGACTATTCCTGTGTCGCGTTTGCTAAGCAAGAGGGGAGTACAGGCGGGTCTTAATGGCCCGGCCTAGCCGCCCAGCCCCTTCATCAACCATGGATCACCTTTTTCGAGGGGAACGGCTAGGGCCTCGAACCGCTCTCCAATCCCCTCGCTTAACGCCTCGGGGACGACAACCTCCATGGTGCTTGCTCCCATCGACGACGCCTGGCGTCCGGCCACGGAGAATAGGTCTGAGACATACTCGATGTCGAATGCCAAGTCGGGATCAACCCAGATATCGGCCCATGCCGACCGGGGGTTTCGCCAAGTCCTGACAGTCAGCAGGACGTTGGCGGGAGGTTTGCTGGACAGGGCGATTCTCCGACCTGAGAATGAGACATTTGTGGGGAAGTCCGACGCTTCGGGTGTTTGCACGGGGCGCCAGAGGTATCTCCACCGGTACGAGGCCGACTCGCGGTGGTTGAGGGCCAGCAAGTGCGCCGCCTCCCTGTCGTAGTCCCCGCTGAGTTGGCGTTCCTCAAATTCCGGCGCATGGATGCAGTCCAACTCTTGGATCGTGAACCAAGCGTTCCTCCACCGCTCAACGTATCCGCGCCGGGCGAGGATTTCCCAGCTCCCGCCTGAGCCGACCGGCCGGCACCAGAACCTGTCGAAGCCACGGCAACGGGCGCGGGTCTCACATTGTTCCAAAATCCACTCCTCGATCTCGTTATCCCAGAGAGCGTCACTCAGTTCGAGGATTTCGAGATGTGCGTATCGCCCAAACGGTTCAGGTTCAGTCGCATAGCAAACCTCAACGCTGCCTGCGATCTTGCCTCCGCTGCGCTCCACCACCCAGCAGTCCCAGTCCAGGGCGATGTAGGCTTGGATGTGACGTGAGCAGTAATACTCATGCATCCATGGGCCGCCTATGCTAAACCAGGCAGTGCGCGAGTCGTCGCTCGGCGGTCCCCCTTCGGACCGTTCGCGGTGAAACGCGACGATCTCCGGAACGTCGTCCAAGCTGGCGGGGCGCAGTGACAGACGTTCTCCGCGCCATTCATATTCGCTATAGAAGGAGGGCATTGGGCGCTTGCAGTCGTTGCGCTATTGGACGCGCAGGCTACGGGTCACTTCCTAGGCAAGACGTCCCTACGCCGCGACGACTTTGCTGACCACGAAGATGGCCGCGTAGGGGGCGTCGTCGGTGCCGGGGTAGGGGTTCAGCTCGCGCATGGAGAACACGTACTGGCCGATGCCCTGTGCCGCGCCTCCGACCGTGAGGTGATCGAGGACGAACTCGTGCATACCGAGGGGTCGTTCCCCTGCGACCACGTCGACGCGGACCTTCGCGAGTCCCGAGACGACGCAGTTGGTGGCTGCCGGGCAGCGAGAGTCCTCGGATACGTCGATGAATGTGATCGTGAGGCCCTCGTCGCCGAATACGGCCTCCTGGCCGATGTGCAACTCGAACGGGGAGTCGAGGAGTGCGCTGACGGGAGCGCTCGTCCCGTCTTCGGTGGAAACGGCGCGGACGATTGTGCTTTGCGTAATCGCGTCCCAAAGGCCGTCGATTCGCGCGCCGATGACGAGGCCGTCCTCTATGGATATAACCGCCTCGTGCGGTGTGACGGCGGCGGCGAGAGGAAGGTCGGTCCTGTCGCCGTAGCCGGGATGCGAGCTTTGAAAGCCGAACGTGTACACGGCGCACGTCTCACAGTCCCCGCTCGTGCGGTCTCGCAGTTCCACGCTCTCGGGAAGCCCGTCGAACCGGAAGGTCGGGCTGTTGCGCAGAAAGCTCTCGGCCAGCCGCCGGTCGACCTCATCTCCGTCGTCGGATGAGCAGGCCGCTAGAGCAAGCAGGGACGCGACGGCAAGCGCCATTGTTGCGATCATGCGCTTGACGCTCTTGCTCGGTTCTCTATAATGCAACATAGTCTGCGAAGCGGCTCACGGGTTACGTTCAGTCTTTCACACCCGCGCTGCCTCGCGCAACGTACGCGACATCGAAAGGAGCTTTCAGCAATGGGTGACAAGAGCGTAGGATTCGTCGGCTTGGGGATCATGGGCAAGCCGATGGCAAGGAACCTCATGGCCGCGGGGTACTCGCTGACCGTCTACGACGTGGTGGGGAGCGCCATGGAGGAGCTGGTGACCGAGGGAGCAGCGGGCGCGTCGTCCGCGCGTGAGGCCGCGGAGGCCTCAGCGGTCACGATCACGATGGTGCCGGACTCTCCGCAGTCGGAGGCGGCCATACTCGGGCCGGACGGCGTCCTCGAAGGGACGCCAAAGGGCAACGGCATCATCGACATGAGTTCCATCGCGCCGGGCACGTCACAGAAGATCGGCGCGGCCTGCGACGCGGCGGGAGTCGGCTTCCTCGACGCGCCCGTGAGCGGCGGCGAGCCGAAGGCCATCGACGGCACCCTCGCCATCATGGTCGGCGGCAGCCAGGAGGTCTTCGACAGATACACGGGCCTGCTGGACGTGCTGGGCGGCAGCATTGTCCTCTGCGGAGGCTACGGCGCGGGCAACACGACCAAGCTGGCGAACCAGATCATCGTCGCCATCAATGTCGAGGCCGTCAGCGAGGCGCTCGTCCTGGCGCGGAAGGCCGGGCTCGACCCGAACGTCGTCTACGAGGCCATCAAGGGCGGTCTCGCGGGCAGCACCGTGCTCGACGCCAAGGGCACGATGATGATCGCCGGGGACTTCAACCCCGGTTTCCGCGTCAAGCTCCACCAGAAGGACCTCAACAACGCGCTCATCACGGGCAAAGAGCTCGGCGTGCCCCTGCCAGTGACGGCCCTCGTCCAGCAGATGCTCGGCTCCCTGATGAACCAGGGCAAGGGCGACCACGACCACGCCGCCATCGCCAACTTCATCGAGGACATGGCGGGGGTGACTATCGCGGAGGGGTAGCAGCCGCGGTCACCGCCAGGTGTTGAAGCCCTCGGCCTGAAAGTCGGAGTCGTACACGAGCGCCGTCGTGATGCCGTATTGCTTCATGACGACGAAGCTCATGCAGTCGACGAGACTGAGGTTTCGCTTACCACGCCGTTCCAAGAGTTGGACGGCTTCGTTGTGTTCGTTCTGTGTTACCCAGTGAATCTTCAAGATTCTAGTGTCCTTCAGAAAGGACAGCGCAGCGTGAAGTCCTAGCCTCCGCTGAATGAGAGCCGTACTTTCGAGCACGACATAGTTGTGGGTTAGGACGGGGATCCGCTGTTGAAGCGCGGCCTGGAGACGTTCGGCAGCTTCTCTATGGTTAGGGTCTGCTGCGTCGATCGCGGCATACGCTGCCGAAGTATCAAGGAAGATCACTGATGACTAAACGCCTCTTCAAGCGCTTCGTCATGCCGCTCCGATACTGGACTCAAATCTCCCTGATCCGAACGGCCTATTCCGATGAAGCTGAATTTCTCTATTGGTGCGAGCTTTGAATTGTCGGGTCGAGCGGATTGACCTGTTGCGTCCCTGCCTTCAGGCGCGAGTTGTTGCTCAACCGCCCGGCGAACGAAAGCCGCGAACGAAATGCCTTCGGCGGAGGCTCTCTGCCTCGCTAGGGCGTACGTCGCCTCGTCCAGTCGTATGTGGGCGCGCCTCATCATGGTTACATTCCCCGCGCGTGGTGGGGGTATTGTATCACGCGCCCTCCGCGCCCTCTGCGGTGAAGCCCCCGGCTACTTCGCGTTGATGTCCTGAATGGAGAGGAGGGAGTCCGCGCCCGATTTATCGAAGCCGAAGACGCGGAGTTCCAGTTGGGAGGGGCTGCCCACGTCCATGAAGAGGGGTGAGTATGCTCTTATCCTGAACGATGTCCCTTCAAGCCCGAACTCCGTTGGGGCGACGGTATGGAGCGTGTCCCAGATCCGGGAGCAGTTCGACGAGCGGCTCCCTGGAACCCTTGTAGTAGACGGAGAAAGCGGACCCCTCGCCGAGCATGGGCGTGAAGAGCGTCGCGTCACCTTGGAGGACGCCCTCCGCCACGAGCGCGCCGTCGGAGATGGCGGGCGCCACCGTCCATCGCACGGCGTCGAGCGGCGTGGCGTCGATCAAGGCGGGGCTTCGCTGATCGTCGAAGCTCGTCCCCGTGAGGCCGGGGTTCTCACGGCTCACGACCTGGTCGTCGTCCGCGTCGTCCGAAGAGGATGCCGAGCTTTGCCCGCCGTCCGCATCGTCCAGATCGTCTACCACGTCGGAGTCGGACGCGGAGCTTGAGTCATCGCCGCATCCCAGCGAAGTTACCGTCACCGCTACAAGGCAGACGAACAGGACGGCAAGCCCAAGCGTCATGAGGGGAGAAACATGCGGTTGATCGTTCTTCATGTCGGTGATCCTCCTGTGATCCTCTCTACTATTAGACGCCCATCAGCCGCGCAATGTTCCCTCCACAGATCAGATCGATGTCCGCTTGGTCGAGGAAATCAAGGTTGAGGCGGAGCGAGTCGAGGCTCTGGCGGTAGGTCTGGAAGCGCATCACCATCGGGATGTCCGTCCCCCACATGAGCCGGTCTGCCCCCAGCCGCTCGACGACCTTCTCCAGCGCGGGCCTGATCTGCGGCATGGGGTAGTCGTACATCCCGCCGAAGAAGATGGCGAACAGGAGCTGGACGTGGAAGTTCGGGTTGTCGATGGGCAATGCGTCGTAGACGGCGTCAGGCACGTCGATGCCGTTCTCGTCGGCGAACGAGCGCCAGCTCAGGCCGTGCGTCAACACCAGTTGAACGTCGGGGTACCGCTCCATGAACCGGCTGACGGTCTCGAACTCGCTCAGGTCCATGCCCCCGCCGCTTCCGGTACGCGCCAGCGACGTGTAGCCCGGCGTCACGAAGAGGGGCGCGCCCAGCGTGGCGAAGTGGTCCCAAAACGGCGTGAGCGCATCGGCGTCCCACGCGGTAGACTGGCCGTAGAGGGCCATGTGGTCGGGCAGCATTTGAAGGCCGTGCAGCCCGAGATCGTTGATGGCGTGGTCAAGCTCGGCAATGGCCCAGTCGGGGTCGGGCGCGATCTTCCACTCCGGCACGTGGGCGAGCGCCTGTATCCGGTCGGGGTACGCCCGCGCGGCGCCGGCGACGAGATCGTTGCCGATGCCCAGGTACGGCGTGCGGTGCAGGAGTGCCCAATCGACCTCGGCGTAGTCCATCTCGGCGATCAGATCGTCGGCGGTGAACTCCATGTCCACCACCGAGGGCGGCATGTACTGCTTGAAGTAGTCCTCGCCGTCGACCGTCCACTCGAAGCGCCCGAACTGCGTTGCCCGGAAGTTCGCGTCCCTCAGCGCGCCGAATCCACGCGGCATGGAGCCGTCCAGCAGGCCGCTGTTGTCCGCCTCGGCCCGGTCGCGCGTCCGCCACGTCGGCATGAAGTGCGTCGCAATGGCAAGCTGCAGATGCCGCCGGAACTCATCCCGGTCCTCGAACCCGCCGTCGCCCTTCATGTCGGGAAATATGTACGCGTGCCCGTCGTATATCATGGTGCTTGGAACGGCCTCCCGCGGCGGGTTGTGCATTGCCCTGGCCGCTTCATTGAGATATGCGAACGACCGGATACTGGGGTAAATTCCTGTTCCACGAAGCCATATTGAACACGGCGCAGCTTCTGACGAATGGACGACGCCATACCTGGCCTCCCGGTCCCGGCAAAGGCAACTTGCGGTTCAAATCGTCAGTTCTGCGACTCAACAGCGCCGTTTCTAAGCTGTCCAAGGCAAACAAGACGAAATAGTCGATTGGCTTTTCGGCCCTTCCTGACATCCACTCATAAAGGAACGAATCCCGATACTTGTACTTGAATTCCTCGTCAATCTTCCCTGATTTGAATTGTTCGATGAAATTGTCTGCTTCACTCTCTTCGTCCCCAGGATTCTGAGGGTCCTTGAACTCAATGAACACGTAATGGTCATTATGTTCAATGACAAAGTCTACTGCTTTCATACAGTGACTCATGCCGTGTCTGTGGTCGTCGAACTTTCGTGCGTTGACAGCGTCGTTGACGGTGAGTTGCAACTTGCCCTCGGTGAAAACCGTCATTGAGCGACTCCTGCCAGACTGCGCTCAATGTCCCTATCATAAAGATCGTCGAAGGCCTCCGTGATGGCGTTCGGATGGATTTCGAGGTAGTTGCTTGTAGTCTTCCATGCTATATCGCCACCGGCCTCATCTCGGTATAGCGAATGGAACGTTACGTCGTCCGCGTTTGTCTTACGCAGGTCAAGCTCCTTGAGGACAACATAGTCGTGTGTCGCTAGAAACACCTGCATTCCGGCGCGCTGAAGTTCGAGCAGGATATCCATCACTACTCCGAACAGTTTCGGGTTCAGGTTCGTTTCGGGTTCATCCCAGAACAGCACCGACCCACCTTGCAGAACGCCGTTTTGTATGAGAAGCCAGAGCAACGCGAGCTTCCGTATCCCCTCGGCGAGCAGGGCGAACTCGAGATTGCCCTGCTTGTTGTAGAGGAAGAACTCTTCATTCCGGACAATCACCCTGCCTTCAATTTCCATTTGAAGGCGGTTCATCAAACGCCTACGCTGTTCATCCATGGGACCGCGCAATATAGGAAGGTAGGCGCGGGTGAGGATGTCCGCGTATGTCTCCTCGAAGTGGGTTTCCCGTTCTGCATTGAGCGACAGGAACCCCGGCGCGTTCGCAAGGATTTCCTTCACGGGGACGTAGACGCTCTTGACGGGTGCGCGCCTCCAGTCCGGGAGGCCGGTCACTCTCACCTTGTCGGAAGCGGCAGTCTTGACGAGGGTGGAAAACGACGCTCTCAGCTTGCGATCCCCGCGATGCACCTCTACCGTTCCCATGGCCCTGCCAACCTGCCGCTTGACCAAGCGGCCGGGCCTCCGGCCCGAGGGCATAAATACTCGAACCAGTTTGTCCATGAAGTTGACTTCGGGTTTGGATGCCTCGCACGCGACGTAGCAGGCCTTCATCAAATGAGTCTTGCCGGTACCGTTCGCGCCAATGAAAACGTTGATACCGCGAGAAAGTTTGAGATCGAGGTGCGAGAACGCGGTAAAGCGTTCGAGCCGCACTCTTGTCAGCGCCATAATATGCCTCCGCTACGGGGCGACGTGTCCATAACACTAGATGAGCACTGCCCTTACGTCAAGGAATGGCAATCCCGTGTACACTACCGTCTACCACATCAGGACGGGCGCGCATGAAGATATACACCAAGAGCGGCGACGACGGAACGACGGGCCTGCTGTTCGGAGGGCGGGCGTCGAAGGCTGGGCCGAGGACGGATGCCTACGGCTCGATCGACACGGCCATATCCGCCATGGGGATGGCGCGGGCGCTGTCGTCCGACGAACGGGTGAAGGACATCCTCCTGCGGTGCCAGCACGATATGTTCACCGCCGCCACCGAGGTCGCAGTCGATCCCGCACGCTACGACCTGCTGATTGAGAAATTCTCTCCGGTCACCGGGGGCATGGTCGAGCGGTTGGAGCGTTGGATCGACGCGCTCAACGATGCCCTCGACCTGCCGCCGAAATTCATCGTTCCGGGAGCGTCCGCGGCGTCGGGGGCCATCGACCTTGCCCGGACGCTCACGCGGGACGCCGAGCGCCGGATCGTCGCCCTCGCGGACTTGGAGCCGCCCCGGAACGACAACGTCCTGCGCTACGTCAACCGGCTCTCCGACCTGCTGTTCATCCTCGCCCGCTACGAGGACAGGAACCTGCCATTCGAGATCACGACCGGCGAGATGCGCCGCGAGGAAGAATAAGGGCCAGCACCAGACTCCGTTCGCCCTGAGCCTGTCGAAGGGCTCACCATGAACGGGGTGTTGGCCTGTCCGACTCCACCTACGCAGCAGGCGGCCTATACGAAAAATTCAGCCAAGGCGTCTCGATCCGCACTCCGCCGAGATAGCGCGAGTCCATGAGAGCCGCGTGCGCCCCCGTCGTCAGGAGGCTGCGCTCGACGGGGTACTGCGGCTGCCCCGTCAGGAACATTTCGTGAATGGCCAGCCCCTGCGCGCCGAACGACTCCCGGATGGTCGTGTCGCCCGTGTGGAACCCCGTGCTGACGGTCTGGCCGTTCACGTGGGCGGCGTAGGCGAAGCCCCGGACATGCCGGTCGAGCATGAGGGTCGTGGCGCGAAAGCCGTCTACGTACTCCAGCTGGAACAGGGCAGGACGAACGCAGTTGTCCTCCATCCGGCCTGCCTCGACTTCCGTGATACGTGACTCCGCCTCGGCGGCGAGGTCTCTCGGCCACAGGCCCCGCTCCGCGGCCTCCCAGACCGCGTTTCCTTCGATGCACCGGACCGCCGCGATTCCCGTCTCCCCGCCGCGCCGCCGCTCGACCATGCACTGGAGGGCCTCCAATCCATGGAAGCCGTACGAGTCGAGGCCGTTCGGATAGGGGTTGAAGTGGCCCAGCACCAGCGCCTCGTCAATCTCCGCGCCGATCTCGTGCTCCAACCACGGCGTCCGCCCCGTCACCGGCAGTGACGATCCCGCCATGAAGGGAATCCCAAGCTCGACGGCGCGGTCGTACATCCAGCGCGCGTCGTCCCACGAGTAGGCGAGGTGCTTGTCGCTGAACACGGGTATGGCACGACCCGACAGGCCGATCATCCCGCAGACCTGCTCGAAGAAGTGCCGGCGCGGGTACATCTGCCTTGACCGCTCGTTGGGGGAGTAGTCCCCGTGCTCGGCGATGATGAGAACGCCGTCAACCGCAATCTCGCCGATCTCCCATCCCGGCGCGGTCGGCCAGGGCCCGCGCATCGGCTGCCGCAGTGTCAGCGCCGACCGGATGCTGGGGAACAACTCAATACCGTGCTCGCGAACGAACTCGACCCCGATGTCCTGGGGGTGGATCTGTTCCATGTACATCGAGACGACATCCACCTTCGACTCGACGACGCCCGAAGGCGTGGGAAACCCCGTCACGAACCGCGATACCAACAGGTCGGCGTGGGAGCCGTCGAAGAACGTGGTGACGATCGCGGCGATCTTCTTGCGCGCCATGGAGCGCATGATACCAGTACCCCGTACAGCTTGGACATCGAGCGGGCGCATGGTACCATCGAGTGGCGAACTATACGAAAAATTCGGGAGAGGCATGGCCGTTCTCAGCGAACAGATCGACTTGGGGCAGACATCGTTTACGGACGTGGGGCTGCTTGAAGGTGAGCGAACCGAGACGACGTTGAGCCTTTCCGACGATCCAAAGGGCAGGCGCAGGGCAGCCACCGACGTGCTCGTGCTGACCGACCGCCGTCTCATTCACCTCGCGGATGACGGACGCGCGCGGCAGGCGGTGTTCGTGTGGCTCGCGGACATCATCGCCGTGCGGGTGGGAACGGAGCGGACCGGCGGGGTTGGCGGCTACGTTTGGGGCGTCCTGTCGGGCATCGCGGCGATCCTTGTATGGAGCGTCTGGGACCAACCGGTGCTGGACGCCGTCGCGGCGGGCGTACTGCTCCTTATGGGCGCGTACCTCGTCTGGGACCGCATCAACACTCCCCCCATATTCCAGATTGCCGTCAGCGCCGGGGGCTCGCAGATGACGATGAACGTCCACCGCTCGGTGCCTACCGAGCTTGTCTACGCGTTCACCAACCGCCTCTTCGAGACGAAGGCACGGACCGCCCGCTCGGACGACGATGACGACGACCCGTCGTCCCGCGCGACCTACTTCGCGCCGGGATAGAGTCACCGCTTCAGGGCAAGGTCAGTACAAGTTCCCGCTCTGGAGACCTTTGCCGCGAATTTGGATTCCCACTTTCGTGGGAATGACGGGTGGTGAGGCGGGACTTGTCCGCTTAGCCGCCTACCCCAGCCGCAGCGTCGGAACCACGTCGAGGTCCCAGCCGAACTGCGGAGCGTCGCGCAGATGATGCCAGGCCGCCGCGCCGATCATTGCGCCGTTGTCGGTGCAGAGGCCGGGTCGAGGGACGATGACGGGCACGGGTGAGCGGGCGATGGCCTCCTTGCGGAGGAGGCTGTTGGCGGCGACACCCCCTCCGAGCACGATACCGGCTACCCGGTACTCCTTCGCGGCGGCCACGCAGCGGGTGACGATGCTGTCCACGACGGCCTCCTGAAACGCCGCCGCGACTCCGGCCAACTCTGATTCGTCGATTTCGTCTTCGCCGGGCGGGTACCATCCCTTTTCCTGCGCGCGGTGGAGCATGGCAGTCTTGAGTCCACTGAAGCTGAAGTCGAGGGAGTTTTTGACGTTGGGACGCGGGAACCGCTTCTCAGGCCCGTGCGGACGCTCGGACATCTTCTGGATTTCGGGGCCGCCGGGGAATCCGAGTCCCAGCACGCGCGCGGCCTTGTCGAACGCCTCCCCCGCCGCGTCGTCGCGCGTCTGCCCCACGAGCTCGTATCGCCCGTGGTCGCGCATGAGCACGAGGTCGGTGTGTCCGCCCGACGCGATGAGGCAGAGCAGCGGGAACCCGGGATCGGTGGCAGGGTCGGGGATGTCCTCCAGCCACGCCGCGTAGATATGCCCTTCGAGGTGGTTGATGCCCACCAGCGGCGTCTCCTCGGCGAGGGCGAGGCCCTTTGCCGCGTTCACGCCGACGAGGAGCGCGCCGGCGAGGCCCGGGCCGTAGGTGACGGCGATCCCGTCGAGGTCGCGTAGCTCCATCGAAGCCTGCTCCAGGGCCTCCCTGATGACGGCGTTGAACGTGAGCATGTGCTGGCGCGAGGCAAGTTCCGGCACGATGCCGCCGTACTGGGCGTGCATGTCGATCTGCGTCGCGACGACGTTCGAGTGGATGGTCCGCCCGTCCTCGATGACGGCGGCGGCCGTTTCGTCGCAGGATGTCTCGATGCCGAGGATCTTCATGCTAGCTACGTGGAAAGCTGCCCTTCCCGTGTCAGAACGTCGGCCAGTCGCGTGATGCCCTCCCGGATCTCGTCCGGCGTGTTGTACCCGTAGCACAGGCGGGCGTAGTTCCTCGCCGATACGCCGTCGGGCGAGAAGATCGGGCCGGGCTGATAGCCGACTTCCGCCTCCCACGCGGCATCCTGAGCGTCGACGAAATCGCCCCCTTCGGGAAGCTCCAGCCAGACGTAGAGGCCGCCGTCCGGCCTGCTCCACGTGGCCTCGGAGCCGAAGTTCTCGCCGAGGGTGGAGAGCATGGCGTCTCGCTTCACACGCTGGACGCCGTTGATCTTCTGGATGTGGTCGTCGAGGTGCCGCTCGGCGAAGCGGTGGATGGCCCACGAGGCGAACTGGTTGACGCCCCCTCCGCTCTTGATCGGCCTGAGACGCAGCAGCATCTCCTCCGAGGCGGCCACGTAGCCGAGTCTCATACCCGGCCCGGTGATCTTCGAGAACGAGCCGACGTAGCTCACGACGCCGTCCCCGTCGAGCGACGCGATGGACGGCACGTTTTCGCCCTCGATGCGCAGGTCGACGTAGCAGTCGTCCTCGATGATGGCGACGCCCTGCCTCCGGGCCACGTCGAGCATGGCCTGCCGTCGCTCCAGCGTCATCGTCCACCCCTGCGGGTTCTGGAACGTCGGGATGGTGTATATCAGCTTGGGACGGCTGCCCTCGTTCTTCGCCCGGACGATGGCCGCTTCGAGCGCGTCGGGCAGCATCCCGTCGTCGTCGCATTCGATGCCGCGAACGTCCGCGCGGAAGCGCTGGAGCTGTCGCAGGGTCCCGCTGTACACGTAGCGCTCGGTGAACACCACGTCGCCCGGGTCGATCAGGGCCTCTATCAGAATGTGGTTCGGCTGGCTGGAGCCGTCGGCGAGAAGGATGTTGTCCGGTTCCGTCTCGATGCCCCGGTCGCGAGCGAGCTTGCCGGCGACGTACTCTCGCAGGGGCGGGTACCCCTGGTCGTGCGGGTAGATGGCGAGTTCGCGACCCTCCTCCGCGACGGCCTCCCGAACGCACTCCGCAAGCGCCTCCGTCGGCACCGTCTCCGGGTCGGGATAGGCAATAGCGAAGTCGTACTTCGCGCGGTTGATGACACGCGCCTCCGCCGGCTCCGGCACGCGGGACGCAAACAGGCTCTCAAGATCGAACTCACCGGCATCGGACATCGCCACACTCCTCTGGCCGCTACAGTCTCGACCTCAAAGGGTATCCTAAATTCGGGCGGACGTGCACGGGGGATTCACCGCAGAGGGCACGGAGAACGCGGAGGGGGGATGGATTCCCGCGTGCGCGGGAATGACGGGTGTGGATGTCGGTGTAGGGGCGATTCATGAATCGCCCCTACGGGAGGTTGGCCGGGGGTAGGGTATCTTCCGTTCGTGGTGAGCTTGTCGAACCATGAAGCGCTCTTCGACAGGCTCACCCTTCGACAAGCTCAGGGTGAACGGGGGTTGTCGCCCTCACCCCCGTATCGGAGTACGGGGCGGTCTCGCCGGCCTATTTGGCGGAGAGGAGATGGGGGATTGCGAGCGCCTGTATGAGAACTCGCCCGCCGCTCTCGACGTCGATGTTCAAGTTGTGCTTGTCCAGCAGCAGCATACCCACGAGAGGGGTGCTCCCCGTCATGTCGGCCTCGATGTCTCTCGGTTGGCCGTCCCACAGCACGGTGACGTCGTATACGTCGAATTCCACCTCGGCATCGTTGGCCAGGTATGCGTGACCATTGCCCACGTAGGAGAGCCCCAGCTCCGTTGCCAGTGCGGGCGGCAGGGTCAGGAACCCACTGTACCCCGTGTCTATGACGGCTTCGACCTCTCTGGCCTGACCCTCCGGTCCCTGGAGGGGAAGGGTCACGACGGCTTCACGTCCGGCGTTCACGACACCTTCGATCACTCCGTCCTCCGCAGGGAACCGGCCCCGAAGCTGCGCAGCGCCCTGTACCCGATTCGCACCAGCCAAACATCATTAGCGTCCGGGCGTTTCGCCCGTAGCCGTTGGCCCGCGACGCGGGCGTTTTCGGCAATGGCCCAACTTCCGCTGTCCACGTCGATGGCGACTATCTCTCCCCGGTGGTCGGCTTCCACCTCGGCACGGATGTCTCGCTCGTAGATCGCCTCACCGAGGCGGCGCGTCTCTTTTCGGGGACGGGCTGGGCGGGCCGTGGAGACCGGGGTCTTTGCGTACGTCATTGGCGGTCCTTTCCGGGGGCGTTCGGCTATGCCCCATTCTACCGCGCCGGGGCAGGGGCGGACAACAAGAAAGGTTCGGGCTGACAGGGGGAGGTGGTTCTGCGGAATTTGTGACGTCCTGTGACATTTTGGGACATTTTTGCTTGTTGTTGTCAAGTTTGGTGGTGGGGGTAGTTCGGATTGCCGTATGTGGGCATGATAGGACTTATGTTCTGTGTTGTCAAGTCGGCGCCAGCGAACGTAACTGTTCAGAGTTGATGAGATGAACTTAAAACCCCTAGCGGGTTGTGGAGCGGTTGTGCCATAAGGGAGGGGTGAGAACTGAACTTGACCTGGATAGTGCAAGCCGTGAGACCCTGCTGGCGGTCATCGCTGAGCAGCAAACGGTCATCGCCGAGTTGCGACGACGGATAGAGGAACTGGAGAGGCGGGGCCCTCCTCGGGGCATGCCCGGCAACAAGCCCGCTCCCAAGCGGCCTCGACCGAAGAGGACGGAGCCTCGCAACAAGCGGACTCAAGGATTCACCCGGCGGCGGATGAACCCCACTCGGCAAGTAGTACACGCTCTCGACTCGTGCCCCGAGTGCGGGACGGGTATGACCGGTGGATGGGTGCATCGGACACGAGAGGTCATCGAGATTCCGTTGGCTCCGGCAGAAGTGATCGAGCAGGTCTTCGTGGCCCGCATGTGTGCGTTATGCCGCAAGCGGCGTCTGCCGCAGGACTCGTTGAAGGGGATGGCTGTGGGGCGTCAGCGCTTGGGAATCAACTTGGTGAGCCTGATCGTGACGCTTCGGGAGGAAGCGCGACTGCCGATACGGAGCATCCAGCGCTACCTGTGGACGGTGCATCAGTTGAAGCTGAGTGTGGGGGCCATAGCTGATGCGATTCACCGTGTGGCGCGACAGGCACGGCGGACAGTGGACGAGACACTTGAACGCATTCGCGGCTCCCCGGTGGTGCACGCCGATGAGACGGGCTGGCGAGAGGATGGAGTCAACGGCTATGTCTGGACATTCAGCACACCCACCGAGCGGTACTTCGTGCGTCGCGGTCGTGGCAAGAAGGTGGTCGATGAGGTGTTGGGTGAGTCGTTCGACGGAGTGCTGGTGAGCGACTTCTACGCCGCATACAACCATTATCCCGGTCTCAAGCAGCGGTGCTGGGTACACCTGCTGCGTGACATCCATGAACTCAAGGCGTTGTACCCTGAGGACACGGGTCTGGTTCGGTGGGCCGGGGCGGTGCGCCAACTCTATGACAGGGCTAAAGCGTACGCTCAAGCAGGCGTTCAACCAGCGTCCGGGTACCAACGGTTCGTATCTCCCAACCAGTTGATGCTGGAGAGTCAACTACTGTCACTGTGCCGACCCTTCTCAAACGACGAGACGGCGCCTCAAGCAAAGCTCTGCCGACGCATAGAACGGTTCATCAAAGAGCTGTTCGTCTTCGTATCGCACCCGGACGTGCCGTCTGAGAACAACGCTGCCGAACGGAGTCTGAGGCATCTGGTCATCAGCCGCAAGATCAGCGGTGGAACTCGATCCGAACAGGGAACCACCAGCAAGATGGCCTTGGCGTCCCTCTTTGGCACCTGGAGGACCAAAGGTCTCAATCCCCTCTCACAATCCCGCAAACTGCTCGTCTCTCATCAACTCTGAACAGTTACCAGCGAACAGCCCGGCGACATGGCCTGCCCCATCACCCGTCATTCCAATCGTAACGCAGCCCCATACCCCGTCATTCCGATCGCAGCGCAGCTGAGGGAGGAATCCAAAATCCTCGTCCTCCAACAATTGTCTCTAGTTGGACAGACCCTATCGCGCAGGCACAACACCCTAGATTCCTCCCTCCGGTCGGAATGACAGAGTGTCCTTCGGAATGGCACGCTAACGAGCCGCCGTAGGGTTCGCCTTGGAAGGCTACGTGCTCGGGCTATGGGAACCGCGGTGTCGCGCCTGACTCATCGTATCCCCAGCACACGGCCTATGCCGGTTCAAGCACCCCGCAACTGTGAAACCTTCCGGCGCTCACCTCAATGAAGCGACCGACCGGCGGCGATGCCTGACCCCTGTTATTCTGTCCCCAGCACGCGACCCTGAGGCTCTCTACTATTACAGCGCAAGTATGCCTGTACCCAGCCTTATTTTGTCGACCCTCTCATCCTCGAGGATAACGCCCCCTGTGGATCGTTGACCCTCCTCGTTGCGTCCCGAACTAAGAAATCTACCCCCTTTAAGGATGTAGGTATGACTCCCGCCCGTGCTCACGCCAGTAAGCCCAATCTGAAACTCCGTAATTCGGGCGGGAGAATAGAGGCGCTGGCCATCTTCATTATTGCCCCAACAGTTCGAGATTCCGCTATTCAGAGTCAAACCACAAGCATGACTACCACCTGAACTGATGTCCCTGAACCTTACCGAGGCTTCGCTTTCACTCGGCCTTATCAGAGGATCCTCCCCAGCACAAAGGCGCGTTGTTATCTCGCAAAGCGCACGTGAAATTATCCCCCGCGCTTATCGCCCTGAAGGTTCCTTCTGGAGCGTCCGACTCGCCGAACCTGTTCCTTCCCCAGCACATGGCCTCGCCGCTCAGTCGCAGGGCACACGTATGCCATCCGCCCGCGCTTATCGCGGCGAAGCGACCGTCCGGAACGGTTGACTGTCCGTCTTCGTTATTTCCCCAGCACACGGCCTCGTCGCCCTCCCGCAGCGCGCATGTGTGGAACCCGCCTGCGCTTATGCTCTTGACTGCGTCGACCACGGCGTAGGTCTTTTCCCCCTCGATCACCACGGACACCTCCTTGACGACCTCCTTCTCTACCACCACCTCCACCGGCACTTCTTTGATGACCTCCTTTACCACCTCAACGGGGACCTCTTTAATGACTTCCTTGACCACCTCGACGGGCACCTCTTTGATGACCTCCTTCTCAACCACGACCTCTACGGGCACTTCCACTGGCACAGGCACCTCTATGACGACTTCCTTCACGACCTCGACGGGTACCTCTTTGATGACCTCCCTGACCACATCTACGGGTACCTCTTTGATGATCTCCTTCTCGACCACGACCTCTACGGGCACCTCTTTAGTGATTACCTTTTCTACAGGCACTTCCTTGATGACCTCTTTTTCCACTACCACCTCGACCGTCTCAGGCTCCGACGCGCCTCCGCAGGCCGCAATCACCAGCGCAAGGGCTGGCAAAGCAAGCGCCGCCAGGGAACGGGCACTCCAACGAACTGAACGGCTAAACACGCTTGTGAACTCCATTGTGTCCTTTCTCTTGCAGGTTCTTCCTAATCATTTCGTACGTCGGGTTGGACATGACCATTAGAGGGTGTCCAATAAGTCGTCGGAAACCGTTCGTGGTGAGTTTGTCGAACCATGAACCCCCTTCACCCTTCGACAAGCTCAGGGCGAACGGAAATGAGTACCTTGGAAGACGGCGAGGAGAGGAGTCGTCCCCGAGAGACGGGGACTGCGAAGGGTTAGCTAGAGGGTTACGGGTGGGAAGGAGTCGGAGTCCGGCTGCGGCTACGGGAGAATTATACGAACATAGGATCGAACGGGGGGGGGGGGGGGGTAAAGAGGTCAGGCGGCTGAATTCGTAGCTTGTTCATGGCTTTGCGTCTTTTTTGTTCGTCCTGGGACTCGCTGCGAAGGCCGTCAAGCGGGAATCCCAATAGCGTACGACCGAGATGTTACGATTTATTCGCTCCCGTGTCAAACTGAAAGTCACCGGGGCGTAACCGTTCAGAGCTGGTGGGGGGAGTACCCAGCGCCTTGTGGATACCCGCTTTCGCGGGTATGACGGTGTGGGGGTGTGGGAATGACGGTGTGTTGCGTCTTCCGAGATACGGTGTCTCTCCGCATGGTAGGATACGGGCAGTTGAGGGACGGCACACCGAGACAGTGGAGGAGGAGCGGACTATGAGCGAAGGACTGCCCACAGCGATACTTGGTCGGACGGGTATCGAGGTCACGCGGCTGGGGTTCGGGACGGCCCTGTGGCGACCGGACCGGAGCCACTGGACGGAGGAGGCCGCGTCGGCGGTCTACAACGAGGCGCTCGATCATGGCATCAACTTCATCGACACCGCCTATGACTACATGTACGCGGAGGACTGGATCGGAAGGAGCCTCAGCGACCGCTACGACGAGTTCCGCCTGGCGACGAAGTGCGGGTGCACCGACTCGCAGTTCGACCGGAACAGCTCCAGCCACGCCTGGACGCGCTCGAACTTCCTGCGCAACATCGACGGGAGCCTCGAACGGCTGGGGCGCGACAGCGTGGACATCATCCAGCCGCACAACCCGACCGTTGCCGAGGTCGAGGACGGCGGGCTGGTCGACGCCATGAGGGAGATGCGGGACTCCGGCAAGGTGCGGCATCTCGGCATCTCGACGACGCTGCCGTACCTGCCGACCTTCCTCGACTGGGACGTGTTCGACACGATGCAGATCCCCTACTCCGCGCTGGAACGCGAGCACGAGGACTGGATCACGAAGGCGGCAGAGGCGGGCATGGGCATCATCATCCGTGGCGGCGTGGCGCAGGGCGAGACGTCGTCGGGCGACCGCGCGGGCACGTGGGCGCAGTTCGAGCGCGCCGGGCTTGACGAGCTCTGCGAACCCGGCGAGAGCCGCTCGGCGTTCGTGCTTCGCTTCACCCTCACGCACCCGCATGCCCACACCATCATCGTCGGAACGACCCGCCTTGAGCACCTTCGAGAGAACGTCGAGGCCGTCATGCGCGGTCCGCTGTCGGAGGACGTGTACGCCGAGGCCAAGCGCCGCCTCGACGCCATCGGCCAGACGCCCGTGCCGGTGGATGAAGGTTCTTGACGACCGTGGACGTGTAGCGGCTCCCTACCTGCGTGTGGGACAATGGAGACATGGAAGAACGGCTCACTGTAGGACATGCGCTTCGCGCGCTGCTGAGCGCGTTGTTCACGACGGCTGCGACCGCCGCCGTGTTCAGCCTGACGGTCGGCACGGCGCTTGCCCACGATGGCCGAGAGGTGGGCGATTACAACATCAACGTCGGCTGGATTGTAGAGCCCGCCTACGAAGGATTCCCAAACGGCGTGGAGGTCCGTGTGATCAAGGTGGCGGAGAGTGGTGGTGACGATCACCACGGCGAGTCCACGGCGGCAGCCGATGACCATCACGGCGACTCGGGGGCGGTAGAGGGCTTGCAGAACACCCTCCAAGTGGAAATCGTATACGTTTCCACCGGCGCTTCGAGGGTAGTCACCCTGAGCGCGGACCCGGACGAGCCCGGTCGCTACACCGCAGACCTCATACCGTCCGCCCCTGGCGTGTACGAGCTCCGCGTATTCGGGGCAATCAAGGGCATGTTGGTAGACGAGACCTTCGCCTCACACGGCGGGGGCGGCGACTTCGACGACATCCAGTCGCCCGCGTCGCTCCAGTTCCCCGAGGAGCTCCCGTCCGCCCGCGAGATGGAAAGCGCGGTGCGCGGCGCAATCAGCACGGCTGAGGAGGCGCGTACCGCCGCGGAAGAGGGGCCGGGCGTGCTGCCCATCGTGGCGCTGGCGCTTGGCTTATCAGGAGTGGTGCTAGGGATCGGCGGCCTGGTCGTGGGACTACGGAGAAGATGACGCGCATTTGACTGTCAGCCGGTCTGTTGATAGCCTTGAATTGTCCTCCCCAACCGAGTGAAGGAACTTTACGGCATGAAGCGTTACAAATTGCATTACGTTATGCGTGAGCCGTCAGAAGATACCGAGGACAAGTACCTCGTCGAAGTACCCGCTTTGCCCGGCTGCAGAGCATGGGGTGACAGTCCTGCCGAAGCTCTCGACCATATTCAGAGCGTGGCCGCCGCGTTTATCGATTCATACCACGAACACGGTGATGAACTTCCTGCCGCCGTATTGGCGGGAGCGGTCGAACCGGCCGCTGCCAAGGATGCATTGTTGATCTCGGTTTGACCTACAGAGAACTCACCCGCAAGCTGAAGAATCTAGGCTGTGCATTCGATAGACAAGGAAGCGGCAGCCATGAAGTGTGGATCAATCCTCGTACCCGTATGAGGACCACGATCCCCAACTGGAGGGGTCGGGACCTGCGGGCTGGCACTGTTCGAGGGATTGTGCGTGAGTTGGGCATAGCTAAGGGCGAGTTTGACCGCGCATGACCCGTCTCCTCGATTAAGCAAAACGGGTGGCCCCCTAGGAGCCACCCGTTCGTATCCTCGGGCTATTTTTACTTGAAGCTAGGACGCCTTGGCGGCGGGAGCCGCTTCGGCCGCTTCCTCTTCGGTGTCGGTGCTTGCCGTGTCCGGTTCGCTCGCGGGCGCGGCGCTCGCCGTCTCCGGTTCGACCGGGGGCGCCGGAGCCTCCATACCCATCCGCTCGCGGACGGCGTCGACCGCCGGTGCCACCTGGTGACGCAGGTTGTCGATGGCGGGAGTGATGTTGCTGGAGATCTGACCGGCGATGTCTTCGGCCCGATGCCTCCACTCGTCGCTGTGCTCCGCTATGCCCGCCCGCGTCTCCGCGCCGGACTTGGGGGCCAGCAGCAGGCCGATGGCCGCGCCGACCAGTCCGCCCAGCAGGAACCCTGAAACAAATGCCATTCCACTATCGTTGTCAGCCATGATATGTATCCTCCTTATATTGGACTGAACTCATGAATCCGCGCGAGATCGTCGCAGGAGAAAGGCGACGGCCTTTCCGATTCCTGATGCCATACTTCCGCCCGAGGACGTTGACTCCGAGAACCGCTCCGATATCGCGTCTGCCACTTCCTTTGTGCTCTTGAGCGTGCCGTCCACCGAATCGAGCACGCTCGACAGCTTTCTGTAGGTCACGTAGAGCGCGACGCCGACGAACGCCAAGACGAAGATGAGGAGAACGTCACGGATGATCCCAATGACATAAGCCGTATCTTGCAGCAACGCATACCCCTCATTCGCCCCGGCACTGGCATTAATCGTAGCACGGAAATTAAACGCATGTAAACGACTTTACGTCGCGTGTAACTGTTCAGAGTCCGTGAGACAGGCAAGACACCGTCATTCCCGCGAAGGGAGACCTTTGCATAACTTGCCTGAGACCTGTCATTCCGACCGTAGGGAGGAATCTAAGATGCCATGCCGTTGGGTCATAGGGCCGTTTCAACTATGTGGCATGTGGTCGATAACGGAGATTTTAGATTCCTCACTTCGCTTCGCTGCGTTCGGAATGACAGGGGGTGGGGGCTGCGTTACGATTGGAATGACGGGTGATGGGGCAGGCCATGTCGTCGGGCTGTTCGCTGGTGCCGACTTGACAACACAGAACATAAGTCCTATCATACCCACATACGGCAATCCGAACTACCCTCTCTCCCAAACTTTACAATAACAAGCAAAAATGCAACACCATGCAACAAATTCCGAAAAAGACCTCTCCGAAAAATATGAGGGCCTCATGGAGACGCTGGAGATCGTCAAGGACACCGAGGCTATGGAGTCGTTCCGCCGCGCCGTGAAGCAGTTCGAGGCAGGCGAGAGCCGGGACTTTGAGGAGTTTGCCGCCGAGTTGGGGCTGTGAAGACTATCCGCCTTACGCCCCGTTCGCCCTGAGCCTGTCGAAGGGTAGAGGGTGAATACCCCACCCCCAAACTTGACAATAACAAGCAAAAATGCAACAAAATGTCACAGGACGTCACAAATTCCGCAGAACCACCTCCCCCCTGTCAGCCCGAACCTTTCTTGTTGTCGGCCCCTGCCCCGGCGGGATAGAATAGGGCATAGCCGAACGCCCTCGGAGAGGAGTGCCAATGACGCACGCAAAGACCCCAACCCGCCAGCGCAGACCCAAGGAAGAGACGGCCCGGCTCGGCGATGAGATCTACCGGCGGGACATCAGGGCGCGAGTGGAGGTCGGACACGACGGAGAGTACGTTGCCATCGACGTGGACAGCGGGCACTGGGCCATCGCCGAAAGCGAGCTTGCCGCATCGGACAGTCTGCGCGCGAAGTGCCCGGAGGCCATCGACGTCTGGCTGCTTCGCGTGGGGTACAGGGCGGTAGCCAGCATCGGGGGCGGGGCTCTGCGGAGGGCCGAGTGATACAGGGGACTGTGAACGCAGCGTATGAGGCGGTTGTGTCCCTTCCATTACGAGGTCCGGCAGGACAAGCCCGGGACGTGGACGCCGTTGTGGACACGGGTTTCACCCGCTTCCTCACCTTGCCGTCGGCGATGGTCGTGGAGTTGGGATTGGGCTTCAGAGGCGTCAACCGGGTGATCCTGGCAGACGGCAGCGAAACGACACTTGAGGTCTACGGCGTAACGGTGCTGTGGGACGGCCAGCCAAGAGAGGTCGTTGCCTATGTCTCAGATACGACACCCCTCATTGGGATGTCTTTGTTGCACAAACACAACCTGGACATCGACGTCGAGGAGGGCGGGCGAGTTCTCATACAGGCGAAGGCGTAGCGAGTTCCAAGAGACGCATGATCGTGCTCCTTGCCGCCTTTCGGCGACGCATGAGAAGGAGACGACGAACACATACGCGGCGGCCACCACACCTTTCGCAAACCAGGCGTGGAGCGCATAGGCTTGCAGCGTATTGGCAGCGACGCCAAGCCATACTATGATGACCCTGTTCCTGAACCTCTGCCCCGTCCGCTTCTGCCGGCGTGGGAGCGTCCCGTGTGTCGGTATGTCGAGCCGGCGCTGGAGCCGGAATCGGCTGCGGTCTGATGGAGGCGCTGTGATGGCGGCGAGGGCCGCGACTTCGAGGAGTTTGCGGCGGAGTTGGGGCTGTGAAGACTATCCGCCTTACGCCCCGTTCGCCCTGAGCCTGTCGAAGGGTGAGCCTGTCAGCGGGCGCGTCCTCGTCCCGTCACGTAGAATGGGACGGTCACAATCTCGATTCGCGAGGAGACTGAGATGTCCCGACCGCCTGGCTACGGAATCATCTACAACTGGGACGGCGCGCCGCACGGTCACCACGAGGTCCCGCAGACGATGGAGCAGTTCCTCGGCTCGATGTACGCGCCTCTGGAGGACACGCAGGTGGGGGCGCACTTCTGGTGCATAGGAGAGCACGTGGCGCGCTACCGGAGCGACGTGCAGGAGACCATGGGGGAGCACGTGGGCAGGGAGTATCACAGCGTCCATGCGTACACGTTCAGTGAGAACGTTCTTGCCATGATGGAGCGGGGGGAGGACCCGCAGGCCGCCGCCATCGAGCGGGGCCATGAGCTTGGGATGCACGTGTACGCCTCGGTGCGAATGAACGACAACCACTTCGCCGGGCTACAGGTCGAGGACCTGGCGACGTCGAGGCACGGCTCGATAACGCAGATGCGGCGCGACCACCCCGAGTGGGTGCTGGGCGACAGCGCGCAGTCGGACTGGTTCGCGCTGTCGTGGAACATGGCCGTCCCGGAGGTTCGGAGGCACAGGTTCGAGCACGTCAAGGAGCTCTGCGAGCGCTGGGACTGGGATGGCGTCGAGCTCGACTGGCAGCGTCACGGGTACCACCTGCACAAGGACTATGGCTACAAGCTCCGTTACGCGCTGACCGATCTGCAGCGGTCGATCCGTCAGGCTACGGACAGGATCGCGGAGGAGCGGGGCAGGCCGTTCTACGTCGCGGCGAGGGTGTCGGGTACGCTCGAAATGTGCAAGCGCATCGGGTACGACATCGAGACGTGGGTCGATGAGGGCTTGGTTGACATTCTCATCCCTGCCGCAAGCTCCGGCACCGACCCGCTCTTGGACGTCGAGGGGTTCAAGCGGCTGACGGAGGGCGCCGACGTCGACGTGTACGGGTGCATCTACGGCTCCACGGACGGGCCGCACGTCGGGCCGGAGGACGAGGACTGCAAGCGCGACATGGTGCTCGGCGGCATCGCGAGCCGCCACTACGCTCACGGCGCGGATGGCATCTACGTCTTCAACTTCCACTCCGACCGCGAGCACCAGCGGAGGCTCCTGACGACGATGGGTTCTGTCGACACGCTCCGGGGCACGAGCAAGATATACGCCGCGACGCACAAGACACCGCGCGTGACAGGTGAATGGCGAGGCGCTGAACTGAACGACCGCATCTACGCCGAAGTGCCGACGCCGCTGGTCGAGACGATGAGCGGGGACGGCCCGACGGTCTCCCTGACGGTCGCCGACGATTTCTCGTCCGACCCGCCCGAGAGCATTTCCCTTCGTGTTCGCATGGAGGAATGGGTCGTTGGGGACGAGGTTGAGGTGAGTTGGGACGGCGACACGCTGCCCGATCCGAATATCGAGTACACGGACGTGAGGTCATACACGGGTGATAGGGTATCGGGCATTGTGTGGCAGTCCTACACGCTCGAACCGGAACAAGTCTCAAAGGGGTGCCACACGGTCAAGATCGTCCTGCGGCATCGAAACCCGCACATCATCCCGGACATGACGCTGACGGACGTGGAACTGGTGGTGAGGTACGGGGCCGGGTGAACGCGCGCATCCGCTAGCGGAAGCCACGTATGAGGACGACCCCGGTCATCAGAGCCGCGATGCCCGCTATACGAACATAGTCGGCGCGGATGAGGTTGCCTCCGAACGCGCCGATGTGGTCGAGCAGGACGGCTGCCGTTAGCTGGCCGGCGATGGCGGCGGAGATGTAGAGTCCGACGCCGAGTCGCGGAGCGAGGAAGCCCGCGCCGACGAGGAACGGTATCGGCATCAGGCCGGTGAGGACGTAGTACCACTTGATGTCCCTTGCCGAGAACGCCAGCGCTACGGTGGCAGCGATAGCGAAGGCGATCATGATGTACGGTCGGTCGAACGGCGGCGGCAGTCCGATGGACGAGGTGGCGGAACGGTAGATTACGAATGAGGTGAGGCCGACCACCGTGGCGAGCAGCGATATCCACACTGCCGCCGCCGGAGTGCGCGCCGTGCCAATCGCGCCGAGCATCGACGCCTGCATGGCGATTCCCGCACCGCTCAGAATAGCGAGTGCGATGTAGAAGACCTGTATCACTGCTCCGCCTTTTCTCTCCGGTCGTCCACCAGCTTCATCTTGCGCGAGCCCGTGAAGTACGACTCGTCCACGTAGTCGAATCGCAGGGACGTGAGCTTGCTCGTGACGAGGAATTCCAATTCGAGCTGGTCGGACAGGAGGGAGTCCTTCATGCGCTTTTCGTGGGGGCGCATTTCGCCGGGGAGGAGGACCGTGACGATGTCTTGCGTCTCGGTCGTGAGGACGACCTGCATGTATCCGACCTCGTCGAGCTTCCTGTAGACCGACCGGAGGAACGAATCGTAGTGGAACTTGGAGCCGAGGACCGAGAAGCTGTCTCCCGCTCGACCGAGCACGTCGACTCGCGGGTGCGACAACCCACACGGGCATTCACCGGGCAGCAGAACGATCTCATCTCCGAGCGCGTACCGCACGAGCGGGACAGTCTTCTGCGCGAGACTGGTGACCATAAGCTGGCCGTCCGATCCCTCACGCTCAGGAGGCGTAAGCTCAAAAAGGTTCCTATCGACGTACAGGTGGATGCCGGCATGGGTGGTGCATTCGATGCCGAGCGACGAGGTCTCCGCCGCCCCGTAGTAGCTGAAGACCTCGATGTCTCGCTTGGACTCCAATCCCGCCCTCAACTGGTGAGGTACTCGCTCTCCCAGGAAGACGACCTTGCTGAGGCTGCCACGTCCTGCTTCGTCGTAGAGGCGTCGGAGCGGCGGCCAGCACCGCTCGAACATCGACGGCACGGCGAAGATCGCTGTCGGGTCGAGTCGCGCCAGCGCGTCGAGCGTCTGCCCCTGATCGCGCCCGACGGAATAGACGTAGGCCTCGTCCACTCCGAGGAGATCGAGGGCGCGCGCGAACGACACCATCAGGTACACCGGGTCGGTGTCGAGACAGGCCACTCTGTCCTGCGCGGTGATGCCCGCCACCCGGAACAGCTCGGCCATGAAGTCGTGGTCGTTCCGGTCGTCCTCGTGGGAGATGAACCGCTTCTTTCGGACGCCCGTCGTGCCCGACGAGGTCTCCATGTCGACAATCCCGTCGATGACCGAGAGGCTCTCCTCGCTCACCCTTGCAAGCGTGTCGGCGGATATGACCGGCAACCGTTCGAGGACGGCCAGGGGATCGTCCTGTGAGAGATCGTCATACCCGGCTCCAGCCCGCTCGAATGTGTCACGGTAGGTCGGAAAGGTCGTGTAGGCGTATCGGAGCGCGGCTCCCAGCTTCTGACTTGTGGCCGGATCGGGCCGCGCGAGAAGCCGGGTGTCATGAAGGCTGGTGATCATCGCTCAGTGCCGCCACGGTGCGGTGTCGGAAGCCCAACTCGAGACCGCTCGCTGACGGGCGACCGTTCGATGCGCACGTCTCCGAGCGGTCGTCGCACAGACCCCGGCGACATGCCCTCCTTCAGCGCGGTCATCACGCCGGCGGCCTCCCAGTAGTTCTCGACGACGTGTAGCTGGTCTGCCGCCCACGGTAGCCGAGTAAGATCGTTCCTCATCAGGCTCCGGTTCTCGCGGACTGCTATGACCGGTATGCCCTGTTCGAGAGCGGCCAGGGTCGGCAACCCGATGCACCCGTCGGGGATGATGAGGCAGGACACGTCTCTCGCCGTGAGGGTGTCGGACTGAGACATATCAGCAGGGCTTGCTGCGATGCGCGGCGCGGAATGCAGGCCCTTCAGCACCGACTGGAGGAACGTCAGCGACACGACCTCCGCCGCCATGCGTGGGTCGACAACGCCGGGGTCGATGTTGGCGACCTCCGGCGACTCCATCATCGGCGCGTGGGCGGACGGCACGTTGTACACGGTGGATATCGCGTGAGTCAGCATCGCCTCGACACCGCCCCAAGGGTTGACGATCTCGCCCCTCGAGGAGAAGTAGCTCTCGTGCGGCACGTCGACGTCCACGAGGGTCGACACGGCGACGGCGTCGTACTCGTCGCTATGGGTGTCGAGAACCTCGAAGACCCGCTCCAACTCCTCGACGGTCCCCGCCGCGCGCCCGGATTGTGTGTACTCTCCACGCACCGGCAGGGGAGGGTCAAGGACGATTACACGCGGGCATCTGAGACCGTAGGTTGCCCGCGCGGCGTTGACGGCGTTGACCGTAGCCCGCGCGAACCGCTCGTTCGGGTGCGCGTCGATGATGACCAGCACACGGTTCGATCTGACGGGCCTCAAGCCGATAGCGCCCGTAAGGAAGCGGCTCAAGAGACTGCCCTCGACGTAGAGGCCGTTGGCGGGCATCTCGTTCAGGTCGGAGGCGTTGACGACGTTCGGGTGCGTGATGAGCGTGTCGCACACGGAGGCGAGCAGCCGCGCGACCGGCGTCGCGTCCCCGGCGTGTCCGCCTATCTCCGCGCCGATGCCCGTTGGCACGACAAGTACGGCATTGAACGCGCGCGCGTCCTCGTCTTGACGAGGGTGGATGTCGAAGATGGAAGGGCCGAACGGCCTTGTGCCTTCGAGAATGCCTATCTCGTGGCGGAATGAGCGCCGCGACGACTCGGTGACGGCGAACCGTATCGGGATCTGGCTGTCATGGAGCTGCCCATCTATCATGCGCCGGATGTCATTGAGCGAGCCTATGCGCCCGTCCGTCGCGGTCTGCGTATGCTCACGCTCGAAGAGCCTCACGACGTCACCGCCATTTCGACGAACGTGCCATCGTCTCGCAACTCGTAGACGGTGGGTAGCGGAATGCCGTTGAAGGTGTTGGCCTTCACGATGGTGTACGCCCCGGCATCGGTGAATACGACTCGTGATCCAATACGCAGCGGCTCGTCGAAGCGGTACTCGCCGAACACGTCGCCCGCCAAGCAAGACATGCCCGCGAGCACGTACTCGTGCGCTCCCCCGTCGGTATGGCCGAGAACGTCGGGACGGAACTGGTACTCGAACACCTCCGGCATGTGGTTCACCGTCGTGTCCAAGACTGCGACCTCCTTGCCGTCGCTGGCGAACAGGTCGAGCACCGACGCCACCACGTAGCCGCTGTCGCGGACGAAGGCCGCGCCCGGCTCTATGACGACCTCCGCGCCGTGCCGGTCTCGAATGAGGCTTGCTGCTTCCGCTAGCGGGCCGACATTCACTCTTTCGTCGAACAGGTAGCCGCCTCCCAAGTTGACCCATTCGACTCGTGAGAGAACCGACCCGATCCGCGAGTCGAGGACGCGAACCGTTTCCAGCAGCTCGCTGAGGTCGGTCGAGTCGCAGTTGGAGTGAACGTGCAGCCCGTCGATCATTGGCGTAATCCGGTCGCCCGCAGCCGCGAGGTCGTCCGGCGAGACGCCCAGTTTAGAGTGCCTCCTGCACGGGTCGTATCGGCGGTCTTCGACGAACGACCGCCCCGGATTGACTCGCAGACCGATCGATGCTCGTCCCGCGAACACGGGGGCCCATTGCTCCAACTGGGAGAATGAGTTGAAGGTCACGTAATCGCAAATGTCCGCCAGCTCATCGGCGTCACTTGGAGACACGACCACCGCGCAGAGGTGAAGCCTTCCCTCGTCTCCGAGTGCAGTTCGGGCGGCTCGCGCCTCGCTCAGCGAGCTGACGCCGAACCCATCGACGAAGGGCGCTAGAGCGGTCAGCACGCCCGGCAGGGCGTTCGCCTTGACCGAGTAGAGGAGGGTGCAGCCCGCCTCGCGTGAGATTGCTCGTATGCGTGTCGCGGTGCGTCGGAGCTCGTCGACGCGACAGACCAAAGACGGCGTCTGCGGCGTGGCAAGCGCTACGTTGGTCGCTATCTGTTCTTGTATGGCTGCTTCCACCATTGCGCGAAGGTAGCAGGGAACGGGAGTAGCGTCAACATTTGCTCGGTTGACCTGCGTTTTGCCCGAATCTACAATGGCACGTGTCGGGAAGGAGTACGCGTGATCAAGTCCCTGTTCGGACGCAAGAAGAAGAAACCGACCGGCGCTACCTCTCTTGCCGAGGGCGTCAAGGACGCGGTCGTCGGCGACGTGTTCACGATCATGGGCTTCGACGTGGAGTACGACGACGGCTACTACCTCATCGAGGCCAAGCATCGCTACACGACCAGCTACAGCACGTGGTACGAGTTGGTTGCCGGCGACGGAGACCGCAAGCTGTGGGTCTACTGGTCGAACGATGGCGGTCAGCTCTTCACCTCGGTCACCAACGACAACGAGCCGGTTCCGCTCGAAGCGCTCAATCTCACGCGCGAAGACCTTGCCCAGGTCGACGAGGAGCACTCCCTGAGCAACTACTTCACGTACGAGGGGGGTGATTTCTACTATCTGAACAGCGGAGAGGCATTCTTCTTCGATGGTGGCCAGGGTGACGGGATCGGGTATTATACGTGGGACCTGATGAGCTCGGACGAGCGCACGATCCTGTCCATCGACAAATTCAGCGACCGACCGTACGAGTGCTACTTCAGCAGCGTGGTATCACCGGACAGCATTACCGTGTACAAGCAGTAACCGGCAACGCAGGCCGTTCTGAGGGAAACTCTAGGAAAACCGTTCGCGGTGAGCCTGTCGAACCGTGAACCGCCCTTCGACAAGCTCAGGGCGAACGGAGTATATTGGCCGACGGAGCCTCGTCAAATACGTTTTGAGGGAGAGGGAACATGGTTGACACGTTCATTGAGACGCTCGAATACTTCCCGCGCGGGCTGGTGTACGTTGCGCTGGGGATAGTCGTCCTGTACATCGCCAAGTGGATTCTCGACCTCGTGACTCCGTACCACGTCGGCGACCAGCTTGGCGAGAAGGGCAATACGGCTCTGGGCCTGAGCATCACTGGTTACTTCCTCGGCGTCATCATCGTCTTCGTCGCGGTGCTGTACACGCCGTTCGGCGCGGGGGAGGAATACCAGTGGCAGTTCGACGCCGACTTCGGGTACGACGTCCTGGAGGTCTTCCTCTACTCGCTCGGCGCCATAGCGGTGCTGAACCTGACGCGGTTCCTGGTGGACCGACTCGTGCTGTTCAAATTCAACGTCGAGAAGGAGGTCATCGAGGACCAGAACGCGGGAAGCGGCGCGGTTGAGATGGCGGTCTACATAGCCGTGGCCCTCATCATCGCTTCAGCGCTGGCGGGTTATGAAGTCACCCCGCTTGGTGCCGTGGCGCCAAGCATACTCGACGAGATCATTCGCTCGGTCGCCTTCTTCCTGTTGGGCGTGGTCGTGCTCGTCCTATACGCGCTCTATTACCAGGTCGTAACCGCCTACGACATTCACGACGAGATTGAGAAGGACAACGTCGCCGTAGGCGTTGCCATGGCAGCCAATCTGATAGCCATCGCAATAGTGGTCTTCAAGGCGGTGACAGGTGAGTTCGTCGGGTGGGGAGAGAGTCTCATCTCGTTCGCCACGTTCGCGGTGATAGGGTTTATCCTACTACTAGTCGTCCGGTGGATCATCGACAAGGCAATCTTCCCCAGGGTGAAAGTCGCCGAAGAATTGTCGGAGGCGCGAAACCTCAGCGTGGCGTTTGTCGTGGGCTCCATAGTCATAGGCGCGTCGCTGGTGCTCTTCTTCGCGATCTAGCAGGGGTCTATCGAACGCCTTAGCCGCGCGTCCTCGTTCACGACTGACGCTTCGCTGGCCTGATTCTCCATGAACGCGAACCCGGCGTCGATGATGGCGTCGAGGTCCTCCGCGTCGACAAGCGGGCGCTCGACCACCGGCAGGAGCAGCGCCTCGAAGAACTCCCGGTCGTGTATCGCCATCCGCCAGTCATCGTCCATTCGGGCGAGCTCGCCGTCGCACAGCTCGACGTACAGGACGGCGCGCGCCGCGCTGAGGGCCTCCGCCTCGTATACGGGTATACGAAGGTCAATGCCCACGCCCGTATCGAAGTCGCACTCGCCCGTCTCCGGGTCGTAGAGAACGTCCCCGAACACCTCGTAGCGTTCGATTACGTTTTCGGCCTCAGCCGTCATCTCGTGAATCGCTTCCATGCCCAGTTTGGTGACCTCGAACGGCCCGGAATCGGCGGGGCGCTTGATCACGCCGTTTTCGACAAGTGACTGCGCGATGGGCACTAGGGCGGTGTCCGCCTCATCGACCGGCTCGGTCGGCAGAACGTAGTCGAGCGCTCCGATGAAGTACAGGAGCACTCGCGAACGCATCCACTCCAACGCTTGCTCCTGGTCGGCGAAGTCCCCGCGACTGACGGCGTAGTCGATGGCCGAGAATCGCTGCTCCAGTACGAGGTCGAGCACCTGCGGGGTGTCATTCGTCGTGAGTTGTTGACCGATGGTTGCCGAGTCGTCGAGCTTCGGCCCATGGTTCATGTACGTGTCCACGGTACACAGACCCAACTCTTCACGGGCGAAGATTTCGACCAGGTCGTCGTACATATCGGGAAGGTCGGGATTCCCGTTCATGTCGAGCCGGTGAAGGAGAGGTTGTTGAAGCGAGGGATCGGACGGGAACACGTGGTTGAACAGTTCTCGAAGCGACAGAGGCGAGAGGTCGTCCGGCAGGGCTATCCAGAATCCATCCTCGATGGGCATCTCGCCTAACGTGATCCGTAGGACAAACTCCGAGTCGCCGACCGATGAGGATGAAGAGCGCCACGGAACGCGATGCGCGTCGAGCGGTTTTGCGTACTTCGGCGCGTCGTCAGGCAAGTGCCCTCAACCGCTCGGCCGGGCGGCGCTGAAGATGTTCTGTCCGCCGCCACCACCGAAGAAACCGCCACTGCGTCCACTCGAAAAGCCCGACCGTCCAGACGTTCCCCAGCTGCTGCGCACTCCCGTCCCGCTGCTCCTGAAGGCCCCAGTCGAGCGTGCGCGAGACTGGTAGGACTGCCGGGCGGTGCTGCGGTTCCGGTTGGCGGAGTCGTAGCTGGAACCGGCGAAGCTCTTCTGCCTGTTGAAGTACGAGCCATTCCTCGACACCTGACTCTTATACGCGGAAGAATTTCTGTAGACGCTTCGCTCTGTGCGTATTGGTGATACGCGAGACGCGGGGGTGACATACACATATCGCGGGCCGGCGAAGGAGGACAGAAGCATATAGGTGAAGAGGAAGTTGCCGGCTCCCCACGTCGAGTGGTAGTACGAGTTCGCGTAGTGGCCACGCATTTCGTGGCTCTCGTCTTCCTTCTGCGTGATGGTGAAGAGCTTCTCGTCCGTGCCCTCGTCTATCCTCACGTTGCCGTCGAGGTTCTCCCACCCTTCGAGGACGAACGCCGTGTCGGTCTGCTCCGCCTTGATGAGGACGATGCCGTCTCCCTCGAAGATCTCGTTGACGCGCTTCTCGAAGTCGGTGACGCTCTCGGACTCTTTGAAGGCGGTCTGCACGTCATCGAGGTTGATACGTCCCGCGGCGCCGTCCGTGGCGGCCCAATCCTCGTAGGACGGCCCGGAACTGCACGCCGCCGCAACCGGCGCCGCCGCGACCGCCAGTCCCGCCGTCGCTCGGATTCCCAGCTTGCGCCATCGCGTGGTCATGTAGATACCTCCTGCGCTCGCTCACCCCTGATGCTATATCAGTATAGCCTCTACGTCATCGGCAAGCACGATCGAATCGTCGTCATCCGTCGCCTCGTCGATGTCGAAAGTCGTCAACCGGGAGATGAATCTATCGGATGCCTGCTCCATAAATGTACGGTACGCATCTTCCGCCCGAAAGACAAGCTCGGCCACGACGCTGTTATGTCCCGTCATTGAGAGCTGAGCGTTCACGATCAAGTCCTGCACGAGGTCTAGGTGCTGCGTCCAAAGCCCGTCGCTCGCCTGCAGGGCCATCGTCTTGGCCAAGCGGCTGTATTTTCTCGCGCCCAAGACCGCTTCCACATCACTGAATCGTGTGATTACGGTCTCGGATATCTCTTCGCACACCGGCTCGGCCCCCAGACCGTGCAGGTCCCCGATTTCTATGCCGAAGTCCAGCCGAACGGACTCCGCGAGGTCGTCGAACCGCGTCGAGTAGTCTCCCATTGCGGTGGCCGGAAGCAGGCGTTCGACAAGTCGGTCTATGACTTCCTTCGCCATATCGCGGCACGTCTCATCAAACGACTCGTCGTCAAGAACGGCGTTGCGCGCCCTGTAGTAGTTCAGGGTCTGCCGCTCGATGATCCGGGCGAGGTCGTACGAGACGATGCGAAGCGCCTCTGCGTCCCGCTCGATGGACGACTGCACCTGCTCGACCAGTCTCCCCGCGTCCTCGGTGTCCGGTCGCGCCAGACTGCGGCTCGACGTTGCGAAGGAACGGTCTTCCAGCGACAGGACGAACCGCGATGAGCCGTGCTGACCCTGCCTTCCGCTCCGACCCCGCAGCTGACGGTCGACGCGGGCGGCCTCGTTCATCTCCGTTCCGATCACGTGGAGTCCAAGCCCGAACTCCATCGAGATTTCTTTTGCCGTTCCTACGATGAAGAGGGCGGTGTCCGTGACGTGAAAGGGAAGTCCCAGATCGGCGATTCGCGCGGCAAGCGCGCCAACGGCATCCGGGTGACCGCAATCCACTCGAACGGAGTGTTCTTCCGCCGAATGGCGCTCTTTAAGCATTCTGATGAACCGGTCGGTCACTCGTTCGTCAAGATCGTCGTCCAGCAGGATATCGGTGCCGCGACCGGCCATGTTGGTCGATACGGTCACCGCGCCGAACGAACCGGCCTCGCGGACGATTCGCGCCTCGTCGTCGTTCCGCACGGCGTCAAGCCTGTTGTGGACAACCTGCCCCTCGTCGAGCAGTCGGCTGATCTCGTCGGACTGTTCGACCGTTCGCGTGCCGACCAGCACTGGACGGCCCATGCGGCGCCAGTACGTCACCTCCTCCACGACGTCGTCGAGCTTCTCAGCTCGCGTGGCATGGACGCGCGGCGGGCGGTCGACCCGGCGCGATGGGTTGGCAGGCTCAACACGCGCCACGTCAAGACCGTACGACCTGCGGAAGGTGTCCCGGGCTTCCAGCGCCGTACCCGTCATTCCCGACACGTGGTCGTACTGCCGGACGAGTCCCTCGACCGTCAGGTAGGAGAGCGTTTGAGGATCGGGACGCACCCGCACGCCCTCCTTGGCTTCAAGCGCGGCCTGAAGGCCATATTGGTACTTGCTGTCCGTCTTGCGCCGTCCCGTGAGATCGTCGACCAGCACGACCCGGCCATCGGCGACGATGTAATCCTCGTCACGCACAAGCAGCAGGTACGCCCTGAGCATCTGGTGTACCTGGTTCGCAAGGCCGTACTGCCGGGAAATTCGCTTGGACACGACATCTTGCCGTCGTCGCCGTTCCGCCGGCGGCAGGGAACGGTCGGACTCGATCGCGGCAAGCTCGGCGTGGAGGTCGGCTGCATCGAAGACCGGACCAAGGCGGCCCTCTACGTAGTCGCTGCCACTCGAAGTAAGCGCGACGAGACCGCGACGCAGATCGGTCGTATAGAACAGCCCCTCGGTGAGCTTGTTTTCGATACCGTCCTCGGAGTACGTGTCGATGACCGCTCGCGCCCTGCTGAGAAGTCTTGAGTCGCGAGCGGCGGCGGTGACAATGACCTCGTTTCGTGGGTCGGCCAGCAGCGCCTTGGCGTACCGTTCGACACGCGGCGTTGCGCCCTCACCTGAGAGGCCGTCTACGAGCGACGCGACGACCCGTTTCTGCTCATCAATCAGCTCTGCGACCACCTGCTTCACCCGGAAGACCGAGCGGACGCTTCCTCCCGGCTTCCCGGATATGATGAGCGGCGTGCGACCGTCGTCGACAAGCGCATGGTCGGCCTCGTCCACGATGGCGACCTCAAGGTCATCTTGCACCATGTCCGCCCGCGAGTGGCGCAGGTTGTCGCGCAGGTAGTCGAACCCGATCTCTCTCAGCGTTCCGTACACGATGTCGTGCCGGTAGGCTGTCCGGCGTTCGGCGTCGCTCATGTGGCTCTGCACCGTTCCCACCGTCAGACCCAGGAACTCGTAGGCCGGGGCCAGAAGCTCGGCATCCCGCAGGGCGAGGTAGTCGTTCGCGGTAATGACGTGTACCCTGCGCCCGGCCAACGCCTGCGTGATGGCCGGGAAGGCCGCTGCGACGGTCTTACCCTCTCCCGCGTCCATCTCGACAACCTTGCTGTCAAGCATCAGCCGGCCCGCCGCTATCTGCTCGTCCGTCGGCTCGAAGCGCAGGGCGTCGGCGAGGGATGATTTTCTAATCGCATCGTAGAACTCCGCCGGGAGGTCTATGTCAGCGAAGTACCGCGATGCGCTCTCTTCGGCCACCATACCCAGCGTCTCCGCGATGATCGCGTCCGTTGCGACGAGGTCATGTGCCGGGTCTCGATACCTGCCTATGTCCGCGTGGTCGAAATGGGGATCAAAGACCTGCCAAGCGCCGATTCGCCGCCTTATCGTCTCATCGATGACGGCGAAACACTCAATCAGCGCGTCCTCGCCAAGAACGCTATGTCTCAGGTCGTCGGCGCGCTCGCGAAGCTCCGCGTCCGATGCGTCGGTCAGGTCGAATCCTCGCACGGACGACACGAACGCCGACGCCGGGCCACCGGTTCGACGGAGTACACTCATCCTCGTGCGGAGACCCCGAGGTCGGTCGTCGAGAGAAACGTTGATATCGGGAGCGTCGGACACGGCAGGCGTCTCCTCGGAGATCAAATCTTGCCGATTGAGTCGATGACGTGACGAAACTCCGGGTCGTCTTCGGGCTCCGAGATGCGATAGACGCCCGTGAACACCTCGCGAACGATGGTAGGCAAGGACTGGATGATCTCCGCCTTGTCCGCCGTCTGAGGCACGACCATGAGATCCAGCTTTCGTCTCGACAGCCCCTGAACGGCCGGTTGAACGTAGGACAGCGGCGCGACGAACGCCCCCCACTCGTGGAGGTACTTCCGGTGCAGCCAGGAGCCGTTCTCGACTTCGCTCAGCACGAACCCCAAACCCGTCGGCGACTCCGCCGCAATCTCCGACAGCAAGGCGCTCCGCATTTCCGTGTACAGCCCCTGTCCTCGGTACGCCTCTCTAACTCCGGCATAGAGGATCATGCCGCCGTTCACTCCGCGGAGGTACCCGCCAAGCATCGCACCCACGAGTCGCTCGCCCTCATATGCCTCCACGAGCTTCGGTACGAACGCGGGGCTGGAGAACGGCGAGACGGTGAGGCGAAACGAGTCGAGGTCTTCTACGCCGTCCGGGCCGATGGTCTCCACGAACAACTCGTATGCCCGGCGGACCGACTCGCTCGCTCCGTCATGCACTCGAACGTCGCGAGCCGTGGCAATGGTCACGCCAGCATCTCCCGGAACTGTTCCCACGTCCAGCGGCTGGTGTCGATGTATACGAGGATGTCACCCCGGGTGCAGACTTCATTGTGCAATCTCAATATCACCGAGTCGTCACGAACGACGCCGACAAGGTTTATCCCATGTTCCAGCAGCTTGGTGGCGATGTAGTCGTAGGAGCCGTTGGGGCCGATATCGCCCTCGGCCTTCGTCGTGGCAAGGGTGCCATCAACCTCATTGCTCGTGATCGCTTGGGTAACGAGGCTCACGCCTGGATCCTGGGCCTCCTGGACCAGCAGGTTCGTCACCAGGCTGAGCGCGTACACGAGGGAGACCTGCTCGGACTTGCTGAACAGGGCAGCGTGTTTCGAGTCGAGGCACTCGGCGACGATGTTGATGTCCGGGTTCAAGTTCTCGACCACGAAGGCCACCGACGCGACGAAGCTGTCGGAGCGCGGGTCGTCGTAGCCGGTGCTGAGGATGATGGCCTGCTCTGCCCTCTCGATTCCCGCCCTTCGGAACGTCTCCTCCTCCAAGGGCGAGCCGCGTACGTATGAGACGTTAGCCATAACGAAGGGGAGATGATCCATCCCGTCGGCCACGATCACGATATCCCGGTCCTGGTGATGGGCGTCCGTCAGGAACTCGCTGATGACCTGCCGGACCCGCGACTCGCCGGGGAAGTTCACGATAATCAAGTGGTCTCGCGCGTCCGATTTGCCCATACCTGACCTCTCTCTGTCTCGGAGTTCCACGATCCAGTCCACCAGCAGCCCCACGGACGTGGTGAACGCAGCCAATCCTATGACGACGATGAAGACCGTCGTTCCAATTCGCGCGCCAACGGTTGTGGAGGAAAAGTCGCCGTACCCGATGGTGGTGATGGATATCACGCTGTACCAGAGGCTGTCCCAGATTCCGGGCGGATTGTCGATAACCCGCTCGAAGAAGTAGAAGTTCAGCGTGTTGCCGACGATGCTTATCGCGAGCGCGAACAACAGGAAGAGCGCGCCAAGCTCGCGGCGTCGTCTCATCTTGCGAATAAGTCGATTCAGTGAATAGAACATGACCTATGACGCCAAGCGTATGACCGCTAAGCCCGCCTCATGCCCCGGGCCGTGGGCCTCATCGTACCTGTCGAGCAGGTGGTCGTACGATTCCATAATATATTCGACCTTCCCCGGCTCCTCCATCGCAAACGCCTCGCCGACGGGGCCCGTGAAGCCCCACTCGTCGGAGACCTCGCAGTCGAGCCCCGCCTCCTCGCATACGCGAAGATACTCGCGCCTCATTGTATCGAAAGCTCTCTCGGTTCTAAAGACGACCGGCGCGACCAAATAGTCTTTCGTGATGCACAGGCCAAGCTCGTTCTCGAAGACTTGCACGAGATCGACGTAGGGAATCCACCCCTCCATCGCGAAGAGCATGTCCTCCACGATGTCCTGCGAGACGCGATGATAGTAGAAGTCCTCTTCCTTCACGGCCATGCGGACGCGGACGGGTCGCTTATCCTCGTACCCCAAGATCGCATCCGCATCCGCGCCGGAGACGAAGAGAAACGGAACGTTCCCGTTGGTCGCGTCGACGAGCAGCTCCACGCCGTCAAACCTGTACAGCACAGCGAGGTGCTGCCAGTAGCGCATGAACCGCTTGGAGAAGCGAAAATCGAGCGTGTCCAGCAACTGACGCAGACGGTCTTCGGGCACGGGGTCGGGAGTGGCAGGGCCGGAGAGAACGTACTCGGACTCCAGGCCGTAATGGTCGGTGAGGAACTTCAGGGCCTGCACCTTCTCCGAGCATATCCCGCCGCACCCGCCAATGATGTTCAGCGCCGTCTCATCGCCCGACTTGAAGACCAGCTTGCGTCCGCTGAAGCGCGAGTAGTTCTCAAAGTCGGCTTCCCAGATGCGAAAGGCGAGCGCGTGGACGAAGTCAGCCTTGTCGTCTGTCGTTTCCAGGTCGCCAATCCGTTTCGCCCGTTCCGCCCCAAATCGCATCTCGACGTTCTCTGCCACGAAGTCGGCGAACACATCCGAGTGCCTGTCCCATCGACGACGGTGGAACCCAGCCCAGTTGCGGTCGTATCCCACGCCGGTGCGGTCGATCTGTAGGTCCAAGACGAGGGCATCCTTCTCACCAATGGTCACAGGCTCGGCCCGAGGCGTGTCCGGGGCGTCCAAGAATCTCCCGTCTTGCAGGAACTCGACCCCCCCGAACATGCCGGTCAGCCTCCCGGAGTCCGATGATATGTAGACCAGGTCTTGGATCCCCGTGAGGATCTCTTCCGAGTCCCCGGTGATGCGCCGTTCTTCACGCAGCGTATCCAACTGAGGATGCTTGAGATACTTGTCGAGCAGCCGTTCGAGCGTCAGGTCCAGGTCGGACGGATCGATCCGAAGCACGCACCGCCTCGTGGTGACCGCGTCGGTCAACTGCATGATGACGTTCTCGGTCAAACCGCCTGGCTCTCCGACCAGTAGGACACGCCGAGCAGTCCCGGCCCGGTGTGCGCGCCTATCACGGGGGAAAACGTCCCGACGTAGAGTTCGGCGCAGTTGAACTCCGAGGCTATGCGCTCTTCCAGCTCCCGCGCCTCGTCCGGGGCATTGCCCTGTAGCACGGCCGCGTGAATTCTGCCCTCGCCCACGTCCTCTTGGAGCAGATCGACCAGCTTCCCCTTCGCCCGCTTCGCGGTACGCACTTTGGCTACCGTCCTCACCTCACCGCGATACATCTCGAAGATCGGCTTGACTTGCAAGAGGGAAGTCCCCAGATGGGCGAGGACGGGCACTCGCCCGCCCTTCAGCAGGTAGTACAGCGTATCGAGCGTTGCGATAACCTTCACCCGCGGCACGAGTTCTTTCGTCCGTCGCACAATCTCATCCGCCGTGCGCCCCTCTTCCGAAAGCCGGAGCGCCTCGATGACCATGAGGCCGGAGCCGGTGGCGCTCTCCGTGTCGACCACCTCGATCTGCGTTCCCGGAAGCCTCTCCGATGCCTCGCCGGCGCCGAGAACCGCCGAATGGTACGTCATGCTGAACTTCGATGAGAGGACGAGGCAGACCACACTGTCGCTCACCTTCGATGCCGCCTCGAACACCTTAACGAACTGTTCCGGCGAAGGCCCCGACGTGGTTGGAGGCCGTTTCAGCCTTCGCAGCGTCTCGTAGAACTCCTCAGGCGAAAGATCGACGCCTTCCCGGTACGTGGCGCCGTTGATGACCATCTGGTGGGGAATGACGTGAAGATACTCGTTGGACTCGTCCTCCAATTGCGCGGGAAGAGAAGCCGCGCTGTCGGTGACGATGGATACCCGCTTGTTCCCCTGCACGGTGCGCCGACACCTTTCTCAACGGTCGGTATCGGCGCATCATATCACGGCGAGTCTTAGACTACGAAAGGGACGCTGCGGGGCGAGGCTGGGGAACGTGAAAGAAGGTCGCGGCCGCCTCAAGCCACATACGCAGGGACGCTGATCGGGCGGGCGATCCGGTTCACTGCGTCCGAGAACGTGTCCCATTCGGCCAGCATGGCGTCGAGACGGTCCATGCCTTGGGCGCTGACGTGGTAGTACCGGCGACTCTGGCCCGTTTCGGACAGCTCCCAGTGCCCCTCGATGAGGCCGTCGCGCTCCAGCCTGTGCAGGGCCGGGTACAACGTCCCCTCTTTCAGGTGGAAGTAGCCTCCGCTCCGCCGCTCCATCTCCTTCGCGAGTTGGTAGCCGTACATCTCTTGTTCCGCCAGAAGCGACAGGATAAGCGTTTCGGTGCTCCCCTTCAGCAACTCCCGCCGATAAACATCCAGTCCATACGTGGTCGTCGTCATAGCGAGTCCCTCCCAAGATCCACGCCGCGAAAGAAGAATAGGAAGCTACTTGGCTCTACTATGTACTACGCAGCACGCGGGAGATTGGATTTCGGGGAACGTGAGGCTACCAGTCCACCCGCAGCAGCGTCCACCTGATGCCGAATTTCCCGCCCTCTTGCGACCAGTGCGTCGCCAGGTACGTGCCGTCCTGCAACCTGATGGCAGTCGGGAAGCCGAATTGGAAGCCGGAGAAGGTCTCCACGCCCGAATCGATGTCCGTCGGACGCTCTGCTGTCGTGTTCGGGTCGTACATGATCCCTTCGTAATGGATCGTCCAGGCGTCGTCGGTGAACGTGACGAGGTTCATCACCACGCCCTGCTGTCCGTATCGACGGTTGTAGAGCGCCATGAGCCGGTCGCCACCCAGAGGGATCGGCGTCATGGTCTGCCCCATGATTCCCGTCGGCTTCGGCCTGCTCCACGTCAGGCCGTCGTCACGGGAGATCGTGAAGTGGTCGTCGATGTCCGTGACGCCGTCCATGACTATCGTCCAGCACGTGGCGATCAGCAGGCCCGGCTCGACCTCCGCCAGCTTCTGCTCGAAGTAGCCGTGGACGCCGTCCGGGTCTTCGAAGACCGTAGCATGACGCGGCCACGTCTGCCCCCCGTCGTCCGATATCGCCGCGATCACCAGCCTGCCGAGCGTGTCCTGCGACTCAAGCGTAGCCCCCGGCACGAGCAGCCGCCCGGACCGCAGGGCCAGCGCTCCGTGCGAAATCTCCAGCGGGGAGAAGCCCATCATCGGAACGACCGTAGGCTCGGACCACGTGCGCCCGCCGTCCGTTGATGTGCAGAAAATCGGCTCGTTGCGGCCCTCGCCGAACCTGGCGCCCTCCTCGCGGTAGCTCCGCGAGCCGTAGGCATATACTGTCTCCCCGTCCGCCGAGATGCTCAGCTTCAGCGCGTTGGTCGCGTTGCCCACCCTCGGGAGAATCGTGCCCTCGACGTTCCACGTCCTGCCACCGTCAGTCGAGCGCGCCCAGTCGGTGCCTCCCGTCACATGCGCCCCACCTCCCACGTTGAAGGAGCACAGAATATCGCCGTCCGGAAGCTGCACCGCCTGCGGGAACGCCGACTCCCGCTCGTCGATTCTTCCGGTGTCCAGGATTTCGATGCTCGGCATAGGACTGCTCCGTTTTTGATGTGCTCATTCGCTTCCGACTGATAGGGTGTTCAACCAACCGGTGGGATTGACGCATTGATAATAGCAGAACCGCTCGCCTTGGCGTGCGTACAAGTGGACGGAGGAATAGAGCGCAATACATGACCCTCTTCGTTTCTTCGATGTGTTGCCAGTACGACTAAGCTGTAAATTCGTGTCCGGTCTTTCTTGTTCTTGCTATCATTTTTTGGACAGTCTGTTACTCGGCCCACCCCTGAAATGAGACACCTGCGATGGACATTAAGGTCACAGAGAGCAAAATGCTTGCGGCTCCCGACGGCCCGGAAGTCACCACTATACTGGTGAAGCCAGACGACGCCATCGCGCTGATGGTATTGGGCCACGGCTCCGTGACCCCGGTACACAGACCGCTCATGGTTCAACTGTGTGAAGCCCTCGCACGTCAGCGGGTCGCGACCTTCCGATACAACTATCCGTACAGCGAGGACATGACCACCTACTCCCCTAGTATGATCGATCCGCTCGACGTTCTCCTCGCCACGACAAACTCCGCGAAGAAAGTTGCGAAGTCGCTGACGCTCGATCTTCCGTTATTTCTTGGGGGACGTTCGATGAGCAGTCAGGTCGTGTCGCTTGCCGTGACCCGAGAGAACTGCCCTGAAGTCAGGGGCGTCGTGTTGTACGTCTTCCCGACGCGCTGGCGGAACCTGCTCGATGACACAGTCAGTCATCTCTGTCTCGTATCCGTTCCCATGCTGTTCGTGCAAGGTGGCCGCGATGAAGAGTACGCCGACCTTGCCGAACTCCAACGTGTACTCGACGGATTGGGGGACCGCGCAAGCCTGCATGTAGTAGAGGGCGCTGACCATTTCTACGATCTCCCAGTCGAGTCCGGCCGCGCGAGGGAGGACGCGCTAGCGGAGGTCGCATTGGTCACGGCCGCGTGGATTCGTAGACAATTGAATTGTGAGGCCTCTTCGTAAGCCCCCGGATTCTGAGTAAGGAATGCACACCCCGTGACCATCCCAAAACCCAAGCACCTCGGGCCAGAATACGCCGACCAGTTCAAGGACAAGAGCGTAGCCGACGCATACGTCAACTATCCACCGTACTCCGCCGAAGTCTTTGAGGTGCTAGATAGCCTGATACAGGACGAACCACGAATTGTGCTGGATATTGGCTGTGGCACAGGAGAATTGGCTAGGCCACTGGCGCCTCTTGTGGATCACGTCGACGCTGTAGATCAATCGGCGGCCATGATCGAAATCGGTCGTATCCGTGAAGGAGGCGATCGACCGAACATCAGGTGGGTCTGCGAGAGCGCGGAAGACTTCGCATACGACACCGAATACAGCCTCATCGTAGCGGGGGCGAGTCTGCATTGGATGGACTGGTATGAGGTACTGCCTCGGATGGCTGGGGCTTTATCCAACCGTGGACATCTGGCAGTCGTTGGCGGGCACGAGATTGATGCGCCCTGGGTTGATGATCTCAGGGCGATTCTGCGGATGTATTCGACCAGCAAAGACCGTGGATCCTTCAATGTAGTTGACCAGCTTGAGCATCGAAATCTCTTTTCGGTTGTGGGTAGAAGACGGACGACACCTAAGGAGCACCAAATGAGGTTCGACCAGTATGTTGACCTGCTTCACGCCCGTACCGGGTTCTCAAGGCAGCGCATGGGTCAGAAGTCGGCCGAAGAGTTCGATGCTGCTGTCAGGGATCTCGTCTCTCCCTACGTACGCAAACATAGACTCAGCTTGGAAATGGTAACTAACATCACTTGGGGACACCCGTCGCCCAATATGGCCTAACGAGAGAATCCCATGCGTAGACTCGTGCTCGTGAAACATTCGATGCCCGAGATAGAACCCGACAAGCCCGCATCCGCTTGGAAACTGGGCGAGATTGGTCGTCGCCGCTCCGTGTCGCTGGCGTCTAGGCTAAGGGAGTTCTGCCCTGCCGTGATTTATTCCAGCAAGGAGCCAAAAGCAGTCGAAACCGCAGAGACAGTCGCCGGGGAACATGGAATCCCGTTCGAGGTTGTAGACGGGTTGGAGGAGCACCACAGGGATAACGTCCCCTTCCTGTCGTCAAAGGAGGAATTCGAGGAAGCAGTCGAGCGGTCCTTCCGTTGTCCCGATCGGCTTGTGCTGGGAACGGAGATGGCAGTTCAGGCCAGCAATAGGTTTGCCGCCGCTATCGAAAAGGTTATCGACGCAGGACAGACGGACAGTGTAGTGGTGACTCACGGGACGGTCATAACGCTTTACGTGGCAAGCGTGGCCGGTGTTCAGATGATGGATTTCTGGCGCCGGTTGGGACTGCCATCGTATGTCGTGCTAACGGTGCCCGACATGCGCATAGAGTCCATTGTCGACGATGTCACGTTGGAGGAAGCCCGGCATTAAGACTCTAGCTGGTAGTGCATCAGCTAGAGTCCAGTCCCTACCACCCATAGCACGGACCCCTCCTGGCCGTCCCCTTCCACATCATTGACACTGGGCAAGGAATTTGCTTTTATGCTATCGTGATTACAAGACGAGGAATTGCATCCCGAAGACCGAGGACAAAAAACTCACATGGCACAGCAAGACACTTCAGTCGATGTCGAAGAAGAGCTAAGAGTGGCCGTAAAGGCCCGGCAGGAACTGGGCATCGACCACGAGGACGAGGTTATCGAGTCGTTCCTGTCCCGTGTCCAAGACACGATCGACGCCCGCGTGGAGGCAAGGGTGAGCGAAGAACTCCGAGGCCTCCCCACACGGCCGCGCTTTGCCAGCCCGTCCAATGGGCGTATCAAGGTCGTCATCGGCTACACAGCGGTCTGCCTCGCTTTGTCGATTCCGATAGCCGGTGTAGTGGGAGAGTTGGCCTTTGTCGCTATTGCCGGCAGCATCGTGGTGGGAGGCGTCATGCTAATACTCCCGGAAGGGAACGCGCGTCCTGAGCTTGGCTCCGGCAAGGATGAACGCGACACGAAGGGATAGTGGTCAGATAAACGCCTGCCGGCTCGGCGTGTCGAGAGCGTAGAGTCCTCTCGAATGTCGCAAGGAAACTGCGGTACGGTACCCTAGAAGCAGAGCGGACTGGTCAGCGAATACCGCGTGTGGTCCTCGATGCCGCCTTGACTGGTCTCGCGGGCCATGATGTCGCGCCACATGTCGCGCCAGTCCTTGAACTCGGTCATCTCGCGCTCGGGGTGCATGCGACTGCGCACGACCCACGCGGGACGGCCGCCCTGCCCGACGGGCTGTCCGATGGGCTGGTAGCGGAGGTCGTAGCTCCACCGGAGGCGGTCGCTCACGTTCACGAGGGAGCTGTGCTGCGTCAGCTTGTTAAGTATCACGAGGTCGCCGGGGTCTGCGGGCAGGGTCACCCGCTCCTCCGGGATGACCTCGTCGGGAATGCCCTTGAAGTGCGGCTTTAGCTCAGTCGGCTTGCAGTGGACGGAAAGCTCGCCCGACCTGTGACTGCCGGGGACGACCAGCAGACAGCCGTTCTCCTCGTCGACGGGCACCATCGGCACCCACACCGTGAGCGCATCCGTCTCGTCCGCCTCCGTCTGGAACGCCCAGAGGTCCTGGTGCCACAGGGTCTTCGAGATCATGCCGTTCGGCGAGTTCTGCACGGCCTCGGACAGGGAATGCTCCGGCGGCTTGATGCGCGTGATGTGCAGGGGGCTGACTGCGATCTCATCCCCGATGAACTGCTCGATGGCGTCCAGCAGACGCGGACTTCGCAGCAGGTTGAACATCTGCGGGTGCAGGTACATGGGGCGGTCGGCAGAATCATAGGAGTGGGAGACGTAGATGCTCAGGTGGTCGAAGAACTCGTCGCCCGTGTCGGCCACGAAGGCCGACAGCCGGTCGAGCGTGTTCCCCGCAGGGTACTTGTGCCGCAGCTTGCCCTCGGCGTACAGACTCTCGATCAGGCCGTCGAGCACCACGCCGTACTCCTCGATGAGCGGCTCAATGTCCTGCTCCATGTCGAGCACGCCCCGAAGGACGGTGTACCCCTCCTCTCGAAGCTGCTCAGCCGCCCGCGTCTCGGTTAGTAGCATGAATGCCCTGTCCCCCGTCGATTTCTGCAAAGAGTGTGTGCGCGGTGAATCGCGCTCGCTTTCTACTCCCCCCGCAACCGTCGCAGTTCGGCTTCCAGCCGCGCCGCGCGCTCCTCCGCGGAATCCGCCCGCGCCTTCTCTTCCTCGTGGCTCAGCAGCCATCGCTCCCCCACGGGATCGCAAAACCGCAACTCACCTTCCACCCACCACAAGTCCAAGTTCAAGACTTCGCTGTGAGACCATACCGAACCGTTTTCCTCATACCTCAACTCGAGCTGCGCGTACTTCCCGTCTACCAGCCGCTCGCCCACCAGCGCCTCGCCGTAGAAGTCGCCCCCCGTCCCGTCGTAGCGCCAATACTCGATCACCCCAAGCTCCGCGTACAAATCGCGCTTCCTGCCGGTATCCACGCGTCCTGTGCTGGATGAGGCTATCTCCAAGACGAAGTCCGGCGGCTTGCCGACCTCCCACAGCAGATAGGTGTTGTTGCCCTCCAGCGATAGCGACTCCTGGGCCGCCTCGGACAGGCCGAAGACCCCGTAGCAGTCCGGGGACACGGAGCGGCTAGGATCGCCCTCGACGTAGTAGATGAACGTGTTCCCGTTCACGTGCGCGCCCGGAACATCCTTGAAGTGAGTCCTCAGCGTTCCGACCGTTCTGATATAAAGCGGCGCTTGATACTCTCCGTCAGGCAATGGCATACCGTCCGTTTCGGGATAGACGATGGCGGTAGTGGCGGCTTCCGTGGTCATCGGATCCTCCTTGCTCCCCGCAATCTTACCACAACGTCATCCCAGCCGCCCCCGCCACACCGCCATTCCCACGAAGGCGGGAATCCCCCAACCCCCTCTGCGCCCTCTGCGGCGAATCCCCCGCACGTTGAAGCGCACTGCCCAACCTGATAGAACTACGTCACACCATCTCGTGGACATTGAGGCAAGCATTGACACAGGCGCACTTCACCCCCGAACTCTTTCAGTTTCTGCTCGAACTGCGGACGAACAACAACCGTGAGTGGTTCCAAGCCAACAAGGGCCGATACGACCGGCACGTCAAGGAGCCGATCCTGCGGTTCGTCCAGGACTTCGAGCCGAGCCTGCACTCCGTCAGCACGCGCTTCGTCGCGGACGCGCGGGCCAACGGCGGCTCCATGTTTCGCATCTACCGGGACGTGCGGTTCTCGAAGGACAAGAGTCCCTACAAGACGCAGGCGGCGGCGCACTTCCGCCACGAGGCCGGAAAGTCGGCCCACGCGCCCGGATTCTACCTGCATCTGGCCCCCGGCGAGGTCTTCGCGGGCGTCGGCATCTGGCACCCCGACTCGTCGTCGCTCGCCAAGATACGGAACACCATCGCATCGAGCCCCGGCAAGTGGGAGCGCGCCGCGAAGGCCCCCAATTTCCTGAGCGAATTCTTCATCGGCGGCGAGTCGCTCAAACGCCCGCCCAAGGGTTTTGACCCTGAGCACGAATATATTGAAGACCTCAAGCGTAAGGACCATATCGCGTCGGTAGAGTTTGACGAGGGTGACGCGGTCTCGCCGGGGTTCCTCGACGACTTCGCCGACGTGTGCCGCCAGGCGTCGCCGTACATGGAGTTCCTCACAACCGCGCTCGGCCTGCCGTACTAACATCGAAATCAAACCCAGAGGTACGACCACATGAAGATTACCGACTACGGGAACTCGTACGTCACCTGGACGGGCAACGTCGTCAAGGACGACACCCGCGTGCCGGGCCACATGCCGTGGCCGAACACCGTGCGCATCCTCCTCGACTCGCGGTGCTGGATCACCGACGATTCGGGAGAGGTGCGCGAGTACAACATGCTCTCGCCGTGCCGGACGGAGTGGATGTATCGCTCGGACGTGCTCTGGCAGGAGCCCAACTACGAGTTCGCCGGAATCTACTCTCCGACCGAGTGGATGGCGGGACACATCAGGGCGGGCGACGTCAACGAGTTCGGCGGAGACTGGCGCGTAGCCCAACCGATCGAGGGCAGGTTCAGGGAGCTCAAGACCGTCGTCCGGCACTACCCGAAGGTCGAAAAGCTGGACAACCACCGGCAGGTCGTGGAGGCCACGCAGGACTACCTGCCGATCATAGCCCGCACGGAGGTCTGGAGCGACGACCGCAAGACGCGCGCCACCGTCGAGTACCCGGTCAAGACGATGAACGTCCAGATCGAACGCGACAGGATGCAGGTCGACACCGGTCCGCTCATCTACCCCGATTTCCAGAGCGACGAGCAGTCGGAGATTCGGAAGCTCCAGTTCGCGTACGTCTGCTACAACACCGACGACGTGGCCGAGTTCGTCCTGCGCCGCCCTACCCCCGTGACCGGCGGGGGCCGCGAGGTGGGCACCTACATCGACTACTCCGACATCAGGCGGGTGCCTATGCAAAACACCTTCTACGCGGCGATGATTGAGTGATGACGATAGAAACTCTCCAAGACGTTAGTAGTGTCCCTAGCAAGCGGAACAAACTGCTTTCGGAAGATCGTGCCGTTCATAACTGGTACCGGTTCGTCCTCTCGTTTCCGCCGCACTTGGTACGAGACTATCTTGAACGGCTTGGTGTCGGCCCCTCCGACACGGTGCTCGATCCCTTCTGTGGAACGGGTACAACGTTGGTGGAGTGCAAGAAGCTCGGCATTGCCAGCGTGGGTATCGAATCGAACCCGATGGCCCACTTCGCAAGCTCCGTGAAGGTCGATTGGTCGGTCAACGCCTCCGCGCTCTTGGAATATACGGAAGAGGTCGCGGTATCGACACAAGAGGTACTCGATCGTGACGGAAGCAACGAGTGGACCGGTCTTCCTCTGCTCGCCACGAATGGGAACGCGCAAGCCCAGATGCGGCAGCTTGGCCTAGAGCAGTCGAAGCTCTTGCTCAAGGATTCCATTAGTCCGATACCTCTGCACAAGACGCTTGTCCTCTTGGACGAGATCGACCGTCATGGCGAACCGCAGATACGGCGATACGGACGACTCGCGCTCGCAAAGGCGCTTACCCACCGAATCGGCAATTTGAAGTTCGGCCCCGAGGTTGGGTTGGGACGAATTAAAGACGATGCCCCGGTGGTAGAGGCATGGCTCGACTGTATGCGCGAGATGGTTCACGACATCGGCTTTATGAAAGAACGGGCCAAGGCGCCTGCACAGGTTCACAAGGCGGACTCTCGAGAGACAGACCGAGCGCTGAGTCCCAACTCAATCGACGCGGTGATAACGTCCCCGCCGTACCCGAACGAGAAGGACTACACGCGCACGACGCGCTTGGAATCGGTCATCCTCGGCCTGATACGAGACAGACGCGAACTGCGGTCACTGAAGCAGGACCTGATCCGGTCCAACACCAGGGGCGTATACAAGTCCGACACGGACCACAAGGAGGTCGCCCAACATCCGGCGATAATGGAAATCGCCGATGCCATTGAGCGACGGCGGATCGAGTTGGGCAAGACGTCGGGGTTCGAGCGCCTGTACCCCCGCGTCACACAGCTTTACTTCGGCGGAATGGTAAGACATCTGGCCTCTTTGAGGCCCGTTCTTCGCCCCGGAGCAAAGCTCGCTTACGTTGTTGGCGATCAAGCCTCGTACCTGAGAGTAATGATTCGCACGGGGCAAATCCTTGCCGACCTTGCCGAGTCGCTCGGCTACCGCGTCATCGGTATCGACCTGTTTCGCACGAGGCTGTCAACCGTCACGGGGGAACAGCTTCGGGAAGAGGTCGTTTTGTTGGCATGGCAAGGTGACCGAGAGAAGTAAGGAGCGTATTATTCCGCCCTCGAACCGCTATTCGGCAATCATAGAGGCCATCTTCCACGCGAAGTATACGCATGGACAACGTGACGTGCCCTTTGAACGGGACGATATTGCTGCCTTCGCAGCAGATTTGGATATCGAACTGCCCAAGAACCTTGGCGACCTCATTTACAGCTTTCGATACAGAACTGAACTTCCGGCCAGCATACTTGGGGTGGCTCCTGAAGGCGAGACGTGGATCATAAGGCCCGCTGGGCGAGGCAAGTACCGTTTCGTCTTAGTTACGGATATCCCACTTGCGCCCAACCCCAATCTCGCGATCACAAAGATACCCGACGCGACTCCGGGAATAATCTCAAAGTACGCCTTTAGCGACGAGCAGGCCCTCCTAGCGCGTGTTCGCTACAACCGTTTGATTGACGTGTTCTTGGGCATCGCCTGCTATTCGCTGCAGAATCACTTGCGGACAACCGTTGCCGGCATGGGCCAAGTAGAGACGGATGAAGTATACGTCGGCGTAAACAAAAGCGGCTCCCACTATGTAGTACCCGTTCAGGCTAAGGGAGGCAGCGACAAGCTTAGCCGCGTTCAGATCGAACAAGATATCGCCGTGTGTGCAGAAAAGTTATCGTCGCTCATCTGTCGGCCTGTTGGAGCGCAATTCATGAAGGACGACGTGATCGCCCTCTTCGAATTCGAGCAACAAGCCGACGACATCAGAGTAGCATCGGAGAAGCACTATCAACTCGTACCGCCGGAGGCCGTAACCGACGAGGACTTACTCGGATATCGGCAACGACTGGCAGACAGGATGTGAGAGGTTTGGACGAAGCCGATACCCCACCCCAAATCGACGGCCTCTACGTCATCGTGGGGCCGGACGCTACGCGGGGACGTCCCGTCGTGGAAGTCGCTGAGGCGGCGCTGCGGGGCAGCGCGTGTGTCCTCCAACTCCGCGACAAGACCGGAGACCCAGGGGACGTGTTGCCAATCGCTGTGAGGCTCCGAGAGTTGTGCCGCGACCACGGCGCGCTGTTCTTCGTGAACGACGATATCGCGCTTGGATTCGCTTGTGACGCCGACGGCGTTCACCTCGGGCAGTCGGACCTTCCCGTGGACGTTGCAAGACGCATTCTCGCGCCGGGCAAGCTGATTGGCCGCTCGAACAACTCGGAGGCGGAGGTCGTGGAGTCGGTGTCGATGGGAGTAGACTACGTCGCGGTGGGCGCGACATACCCGACCACCACCGTTGGAAAGGGGGCACGTCAGGCAATCGGCCTCGAAGGCATCAGGCGTGCTCGCGATCTCACGGATTTGCCGCTCGTCGCCATCGGGGGTATCAACGAGGACAACGTCGCGGGCGTCATAGAGGCGGGAGCCGACTGCGTGGCCGTCATCAGTGCGGTTACAATGGCAGACGATCCGGAAGCCGCCGCGCGACGGCTGGTCGACGCGATTGAAAGCGCAAGGAGTTGACCCTGAGCACGACACCCGACCGAAAGAACGAGCTACACGCAATCGCAGACTCCGCGTCGCAGGAGTTCTCGACCACCCACGCCGACCGCGAGCAGGGACTCCGCCTCTCGCGGGAGATCGTCCGCAACTCGGCCAACTCGATCCGTGCCACTCATCGCGGCGAGTACGATCAGGCCCGAAAGCTCCTCGACGACGTGACAGCCCTCGCGGACGAGGCCATCGTGCTCCGCGATCGGCAGCCCCGCGTGTACTACGGCGGATACATAGAGGACGCCCTGAAGGAGTACACGGAGGCCGCCGTCACGCTCGCTCTGATCGAGTGCCGCCCCATGCCCACCGCGGACGAGCTTGGCATCGGGGCCGCGCCGTACCTTGGGGGCCTCGCAGATACCGTCGGCGAGCTGCGGCGCTTCATTCTCGACGCCCTCCGCACGGACGACTTCTCGCGCTGTGAGGAGCTTCTCGACGTCATGGACGAGATATACACCGTTCTCGTCACGATGGACTACCCCGACGCGGTGACACGGGGCCTTCGCCGGAGCACCGACATGGTGCGCGGCATCCTCGAACGCACCCGCGGCGACCTCACGGTCGCCCTCCGCCAGCGCCGGCTCGAAGAACGCCTCGCCGAGGCGCGAGACCGCTTCGACTAGAAGCTAGTTGAGAACTCACGGAGCAGGCAGGGTAACCTTGAACGCCGTTCACGCCTATGGTACTTTTAGCCCGCTTCCACACGTAGGCAAAGCACACGAAGTCTTCCCGTCGCAGGGGAGGCTTTTTCATGGGGGACAAGATGCAGGAAATCATCTTCTTCGCAATCGGCGCGGCGGTCATCGGGCTGCTGTTCGCCGTGTACCTGACCGCAAGCATCCTGCGGCAGGACGAGGGCAACGAGCGGGTGCGGTTCATCGGCAACGCGATCAGGCAGGGCGCGGCAGCCTTTCTGAAGCGCGAGTACGGCGTCCTCGCCGTATTCGTCATCGTGGTCGTCGTGATTCTTGCCCTGTTCATCGACTACGACATTCTGGGCAAGGTCGGTGAAAGCTCGGACGGCGTCCCGTCGACCGCCATCGCCTACCTGATCGGGGCCGTCGGCTCGGCGCTCGCCGGGTACATCGGCATGAGCATAGCGGTGCGCGCCAACACGCGCACGACGGTCAAGGCGCAGACGGGACTCAATCCCGCCCTTCGCCTGGCCTTCAACAGCGGCGCGGTCATGGGGCTGACCGTCGTCGGCATCGGACTGCTCGGCGTCGCCATCCTGTACTGGATATTCAAGGACATCCAAATCGTCGCCGGGTTCGGCATGGGCGCGTCGTCGATAGCGCTGTTCGCCAGGGTGGGCGGCGGCATCTACACCAAGGCGGCCGACGTTGGAGCCGACCTCGTAGGCAAAGTCGAGGCGGGCATTCCCGAGGACGACCCGCGCAATCCCGCGACCATCGCCGACAACGTGGGCGACAACGTGGGCGACGTCGCGGGCATGGGGGCGGACCTGTTCGAGTCGTACGTCGGCTCGATCATCGCGACCCTCGCGCTGGCGGCAACGGGCGGCGCGCTGCTCGCAGACAAGGGCCTGATTAACTTGAACGGCACGGATCTGGCCGACACGGCAAAGAACTTCGACCACGAGCTGTTCATGCTCCCAATCCTCATCGCCGCCGTGGGCATCATCGCGTCAATCCTCGGAACGTTCCTCGTACGGGCCCCTGAGGGCGCTCACATGGGCCGCCTCCTATGGGCGCTCCGCACGGGCATATTCTCCTCCGGCGTGCTGGTGCTCATCGCGGCCGGGATACTTATTCCCCTGCTTGACCTTCCGTTCCAGCTGTTCTGGGTGATACTCATCGGCCTTGTCGCCGGACAGGTCATCGGGACGGCTTCGGAGGTCGCCACCTCCTACGAGTACCGGTTCACGAAGGACTTGGCCGCGCAGTCGGAGACCGGCCCGGCGACGGTCATCATCGGCGGACTCGGACTGGGGATGCTGAGCACGCTCGTGCCGGGCATCGTCGTGGTCATCGCCATGTGGCTGACCAACGACCTCGCGGGCACCTACGGCGTCGCGCTGGCAGCGGTTGGGATGCTCTCCACTCTCGGAATCACGCTCGCAACCGACGCCTACGGTCCCGTGGCCGACAACGCGGGCGGAATCGCCGAGCAGGCGGGACTCGACCCTGAAGTCCGGGAGCGGACGGACGCGCTGGACTCGCTCGGCAACACGACGGCGGCCACCGGCAAGGGCTTCGCCATAGGGTCGGCGGTGCTTACCGCTCTCGCCCTCATGGCAGCCTACTCGGAAGTCACGGACGTGAGCGTGTTCAACCTCACCGACGTGAAGGTCCTCATGGGCGTCCTGCTTGGTAGCCTTATGCCTTTCCTCTTCGCCGCGCTCACCATGCAGGCGGTGGGACGGGCCGCGGGCGCGATGGTGCAGGAGGTTCGCAGGCAGTTCCGAGAGATCGCTGGGCTGATGGAGGGCGAGGCTGAGGCCGACTACGCAAGGGCAGTCGACATCAGTACGCGAGGCGCTATGCGCGAGATGGTCCTGCCCGGGCTGATCGCCATCATCGCCCCCGTCGCCGTCGGTGCCATACTTGGCGCGGAGGCGCTCGGCGGGCTCCTGATCGGCGCGATTGCCACCGGCTTCCTGCTGGCCATCATGATGGCGAACGCGGGCGGCGCGTGGGACAACGCCAAGAAGTACGTCGAGGCGGGCGCACACGGCGGCAAAGGCACCAAACAGCACGAGGCCGTCGTCGTCGGCGACACCGTCGGCGACCCGTTTAAGGACACGTCCGGCCCTGCGCTCAATATTCTCATCAAGCTGATGTCGATAGTCGCTCTGGTCTTCGCGCCGCTGTTTTTGTAGGTGGTGTCCTTAATTCTGCCTCATTCCGGCGAAAGCGGGGTCTATTCCCTTTGAGAAACGACCTGCGGTACCCGATCTGGATTCCCGCCTACGCCATACGCTAACCGGGAGCGAAACGAGTGGTCTTACGCTTTTTCTGAGCCAGCATCGCGTTGACTACGGATGAGACAGTAGCTACAATAGTCGCTTACTCCAATGGTTGAGAAACGGAGCGAACGATGCAGGATGAGACATCGGGAACGCCCGACTATACGATGGGTTTCAGCGAGGAGATACTTGCGTCTTTCAGACGATACAGCGCGGAGACTCACGCCGCGTACCTGCTTCCCTACCTCAAGCCGGGTCTTCGCGTTCTCGACTTCGGCAGCGGGCCGGGCACCATATCCGTCGGCCTCGCCAAGGCGGTAGAACCCGATGGGGAATTGCACGGCGTCGACATGGAGGAGTCTCAAGTCGAATTGGCGAACTACTTCGCCAAGGAGGGTGGACACGAAAACGCCACCTTCCAAGTCGGCGACGCGATCGACCTCCCCTTTGAAGACGGCTTCTTCGACGTCGCCCACTGCCACAATGTCCTCATGCACATCCCGGACACTCAAGCGGTGTTGGCGGAGGTGAAGCGCGTACTGAAGCCCGGCGGCATCATCGCGTCCCGTGAAATGATCTGCGCGTCCTCCTTCTCTCATCCCGATTTCGGCGTTCTGCGAAAGTCGTGGGACATGTTCGAGGACCTTCTCGCCGCCGACGACGCCCATCCACAGATGGGCAAGGACCTGAAGACCTTTTTCCTCGAGGCGGGGTTTACGGCCATCTGGGCGAGCGCTTCTTTCGATATCTACACCGGCCCCGAAGACGCCGAATTCATCTACGGGGTCGCCCAAAACTGGTTCTTGGCGCCCGAAATCACGGACGCGGCTATCAAATACGGCGCGACGAGCGAACAGTTGATAAAAGACATTTCCGACGCCTACGAGAAGTGGAGAGTCCATCCCGGCGCCATCTGCGCGCTAGCGTTCGGCGAGGCTATAGCCCATAAGCCGTAACTCCCACCGGCCGAACTGCGCCTCGCCACACCTAGGCGGGAATGTTCATGCGCGCCTACGCATCCTGGCTCTGTAGCATGGTCCTGCAGTTGCCCAATGCCTTTTGGGCGATAGCTACGAAGGCGTCTATCTCTTTCTCACTGACCCCTTCCGTGAGCTGGGCGTTGAATATCTCCTCGCGCTCCAATACCTGCTGGACTAGCGCCCTCCCCCTATCGGTCAGCGACAGCATCACCACGCGCCGGTCCGAGCGCAGGCGCCGCCTGCGTAGCAGGCCCATCTCAACCATATTGTTCACCAAGCGACTTATGCGAGAGGCATCCACCGGCAGCACTTCCGCCAGCTCCGTGGCGGTGCATTCGTGTCTTGTCGTGCAGAATTTCAGGAGCAAGAACTCCACTAGGGCTAGACCGAAGGGCGCTACCTGTTCCTCCATTCCCTTGTTTATCGCGATCGACAGGCTGTCAACGGACGATTTCAAGACCCCATGTCGGTCTTGATTATCCTGAGACGGCTCCGTAGCAGTAGTCATTCGGTGACCTATCGTAGAAGATTATGGCATTATACCCCAGTAGCTGCAGAAAATTCACCAAACGCCAAGACGCCAAGCTAACCGTATCCAACCTATGCCCGTCGATCCCCCACGTTCCCACGCCGTCATTCCGGGCTTATCTAGCGTGAATCGCTTCCACAATGCCGCCCCGTCCGGTAAGTTATGCAAATCTCTCCCCCGTATCGCAGTACGGGCAGACTCTACGTGAGAATGACGACATGGGGCGGGAATTCACAACCGGGAGGTTGATATGCCAAAGGTATCCGAACGCGATCTTCATGATGTGGTCAGGCGAATCCTCGATGCGGCGGGGGCGAGCGCGGAGAACGCCACGAGAATGGCCGACGCGCTGGTGAAGTCCAACCTGCGGGGCGTGGACACGCACGGCGTGTTCCACCTCGCGGGCTACGTCAAGGCCGTGCAGGACGGCAAGCTCGACGCCACGGCCAGCCCCCGGATCGTGCGCGAGACGGCGAACACGGCGCTGGTGGACGGCAACCGCACGTTCGGTCACGTCGCGGCGAAGTTCGCCACCGACGTGGCCGTACGGAAGGCGAAGGAGAACGACGTTGCCGTCGTCGCGATGATCCGCTCGGAGCACGTCGGGCGGCTCGGCGAGTACGCGGAGATGGCGGCAGACGAGGGTGTGGTCTCCATCGTCTGTGGCGCGGGATACTCGCTTCTGGGCAGCAAGGTGGCGGCCCCGTATGGCGGCAGGAAAGGGCAGCTGAGTTCCAACCCGATAGCGATGGGCTTCCCCGGCGGGGAAGAGCCGGGAATGGTCTTCGACTACGCCACGACGGCGATGGCAAACTCCAAGATGAACCTCTACAAGATGCGGAACGAGGAGCTGCCGCCGGGCACCGTGATCGACAGGGACGGCTATCCGACGACGAACCCCACCGCCGTACAGGAAGGCGGTTACCTTCTCCCGTTCGGCGGACACAAGGGATTCGCGCTGATGATGGCCGTGGAGTTCCTCGGGCAGGTGCTCGTCGGCTCGGACGCGGTGGAGAACGAAGGCATGGGCACGCCCGCGATGATTCGGCAGGGTGTGACCATCATCGCCATCCGCGCCGACGTCTTCCGCCCGGACGCCGAGTTCAGGCGGCGCGCCGACGAGATTGTCCGGGAGACGAGGAACATACCGCCTGCGCCGGGCTTCAAGGAGGTCATGGCCCCCGGCGATCCCGAAGCGCGGGCACAGGCGGTGCGCTCAGTGGAAGGGATTCCTGTTCCCGATAAGGTGTGGCAGTCGATCGTCGAGGCGGGCGAATCGGTGGGAGTTGCGGTGTAGCGAGAATGGAGTAACGCTACTGTCACTCCGCCGCCTTGCTGATGTCGGTCTCCGCCGTGACCTTCAGCATCTTGAGGCGGCGTCCGACGGTTGAGACGACCTCGATGGTCAGGCCGTCGTGGGTCACCTTCTCGCCGATGGTGGGTATCTTGCCGAGCCTCTGGTAGACGAGGCCGCCAACGGTATCGAAGCCGTCGGCCTCCACCACCACGTCGAGGCGGTCGCGAAGGTCGTCCAGGCTCGCGCGGGCATCCATGATGTACTCGTTGTCCGCGACCTTCTCGATCTCCGGCTCGCCGTAGTCGAACTCGTCCTGGATCTCCCCAACGATCTCCTCCAGCAGGTCCTCGATGGTGACGATCCCCTCGGCCCCGCCGTACTCGTCGATGACGATCGCGATGTGGACTCGCGTCTGCTGGAACTCGGTAAGCAGCTCTTCAAGGGTCTTCGTCTCCGGGATGAAGAGAGGTTCCCGCAGCATCGACTTCGTGAGCGTGGTGGAGTCATCCGACGGGTCATTGAGAATCTTGAGGAGGTCTCTTGCGTACACCAGCCCTTCGATATTGTCGAGACTTTCGCGGTAGACCGGCAGACGGCTGTGCCCGGACTCGATCATGCGGTCAACGACATCTGAAATCGGCGTGCCTATCTCGACAGCCTGTACGTCGACGCGCGGCACCATGATCTCGCGGGCGATGGTGGTGTCCAACTCAACGACGCCGCGGATCATCCGCACCTCGAAATCTTCGAGAGGCTCGCCCTCGTTGTCGACCGTCAAGTTGAGGTCGGAGGCCAGCGCGTCCGCTTGCGAAGCCGCTCCCGTCCCTCCGTTGCCGTTAGTGTCTGCGCCCATGCGGCTCAGGGCCAAGTTCAAAATACCAACGAGCGCAAGGCCTGCGAGGGCCGCAATCGTGACCGCGTACCAGTTCCCGTCCCAGAAGAGGACGGCGAAGGACGCGCTCGATACGAGAGCGGCGGATACGGCGACGTACTTGATGACGGACAGAACGAGCGCAGCCTCCATAGGAAGGCGGTCGAGCATCCGGAGCATCGGTGAGCGAGGCGAGCGAGGGGCGACGGCCTGCTGGAGTCGTTCGATCCGCTCCGCCTCCGCAAGGCCGAACTCGGCGCGCACCGCGAGAGCGTAGGCGGCCAGGGAGATCACCACGAAGACGAGCGGTATTAAGCTGCTACTGTCAGGGTCCAAGACTTTCGACTCCTCGCCCTATGAAGAGTCTCCTCCTCCGTCGCTCTTGCGTTTGTTCTTCGGTTTCACTCTGGCAGGTACGCCGACGGCCAACTCATCCGGCGGCACGTCCTTGGTCACGACGGCTCCGGCGCCTGTCTGAGCTCCCGGCCCGATCTCCACGGGGGCTACTAACATGGTATCGCATCCGATGAAGGCACGGTCTCCGATGCGGGTCGGCAGCTTGCTCTCACCATCGTAGTTGACTGTCACGGTTCCCGCTCCGATGTTAACGTCTTCACCCACCTGAGCGTCACCGAGGTAGCTGAAGTGGGCCGCTTTCGAGTTCCGCCCGACCCTGCTTCGGTTCACCTCGGCGAAGTTGCCGAGCACGACTCCCTCGGCTATGTGGGAGCCCGGCCGTACGTGGGCGAACGGCCCGACGCTCACACGGGCCTCAAGCTCGGATCCCTCCACGACGGACGATTGGACGCGGCACTCGCTCCCGATTCGGGCGTTGTCGATGATGGTGTTCGGGCCGATCACACACCGTTCGCCGACGTTCGACGCGCCCGCTATGTGGGTGTTCGGCAGGACGGTCGTGTCCTGTCCGAGCGTTACGTCGGCGTCGATGTAGACCGACGAGGGGTCGGGTATGGTCACGCCGCCTTTCATCCAGTGCAACCGAATTCTATTGCGAAGGATGGTCTCGGCCTCGGAGAGCTGGACCCGGTCGTTAATGCCGATGGCCTCGGTTGGGTCGGAGACCTCGACGGGCTCTGGAGGGCTTCCCTGCTGCACGGCCATGGCGACTACCGCCGGGAGATAGTATTCGCCTCCGTCCGCCGGCTCAACCTTCTCCAGCGCGTCCCAAAGCCACGGCCCTTTGAAGCAGTAGGAACCGACGTTGACCTCGCCGATTGCCTTCGTACGCTCGTCCGCGTCCCTCTCCTCGACGATTTCGGTGATCGCGCCGTCCGAATCGCGAACGACTCTCGCAAGACCGGGTATGTCGCAGTGGGCCGTCAGAAGCGTTGCGCGGGCGTCCTGCGAATCGTGACGCTGGAATAAGCTGCGGAGCGTCTCCGGTCGAATGAGGGGGACGTCGCCGTTCAACACGGCCACCGTCTCGACGTCTGCGAGGAGGTCCTTGGCCTGCAATACCGCGTGGCCCGTACCCAGCATTTCGGACTGAACGGCATACTCGACGGCGTCGCCAAGAAGGTCGCGTACGGGGTCATGGTTTGCGGGGGAGACGATGACAACCACTCGGTCATACCCGGCCGCCGTCGCGGCGTCCACGATGTGCCGCATCAGTTCCTTCCCGCAGATCTTGTGAAGGACCTTGGAGAGTGAGGACCTCATGCGGACGCCCTTGCCGGCGGCGAGAATGACTGCGGCCTTGGTTGACATCGTCCTAAGAAACGACAAACGCCCGACGCGCAATCAAAGTATTGCGCCGGGCGCGCTTCGCGGCTATGGTCTTGCGTCTGTCCCCTTCGTCGTCCACCGTTGGAGCAATGCTACCACCGCGCGATAGGGGAGGTCAACCGCATTACATATTACATAGGGGAATCAACATCGGGGGGAGTAGAGCACGTGAAGAAGGCGTGTGCATAGTGTCATGGAACATTGGAAGGATTGCGTATTTCGGAAAGGGGCAATTGCTGTCGTTGCATTGGGCAGGCCGTCTGTGGGAACGATGATTGCGCGGAGGTCTCCAAAGGGACGCAAGACGTGATAGATTAGTGGGACTCCGGTAGAGAGGGACCCATTCAGGATGAAGATCGAAGGAAGATACTCGTTCAACACCAGCCGTAAGAAGCTGTGGGATACGCTGCTCGATCCCGACGTGCTGGCATCGTGCATACCGGGTTGCCAGGAGTTTCGTCCTACCTCGGAAGACCGGTACGCCGTATCCCTGAAGGTGGGAGTCGGCGCGGTATCGGGCACCTACCGGGCAACGGTCGCGGTTATCGACAAGGTGGAACCGGAGACCTACACGATGCTGGTGGAGGGCAAGGGTTCAGGCACTACGATCACGGGTAGGGGCACGATGACCCTGCACGAAACGGAGCAGGGCAGTGAGGTCAGCCTCGTGGGGGACGCGCGCGTGACCGGGATCATCGCCCGCGTCGGACAGCGGCTCATGGGCAGCGCCTCAAAGTCGCTGGTCAGCCAGTTCTTCGACTGCATCAGGGCGCGGGCAGAGGGCTGAAGACACACTCCGCACGAGCTAGCACATAAACACACCGCCACTGCCTACCAGGCGATCGCGCCTCCGCCCTTAGACTTGGCGGGCACGTAGGGAAACTCGAAGCGCCCGGTCGAAACAATTGCGCCGCCCTCGATCTTCCAAATCTCTATCGTGCCGTTCACGTCGCCGTTCTCATTGAACTCCATGGAGCCGGTCACGCCTTCGTAGTCGATGTCCTTTCCATCGGATATGAGCTTCAGGGCCTCCTTGATGCCCTCGGGTTCTCCGGTGACTTCCGTGCCGGGCCCCGTGGCCACCTCCCGCAGGGCATTGCGGATTGCCTTGGAGTCGTCGATGGTGCCGGCTTTCGCGGCGGCAAGGGCAATCAGAACGACGGCGTCGTAGGTCTGGGCCAGGAAGGGAGCCGCGGGCACTTCGTAAAATGTCTCCCAGTAGGCTGTATTGAACGCCTTCAGCGACCTATTCTCCCGGGAACCGAAGTTGGTACCGAGCGTTCCTTCAAGGGCGTCTCCCCCGACCGCCTCGACCAGTTCGGAGGACTTTGCGGCGTCGGTGAGCAGGATCTTACCCGTATATCCTGCTTGGACCAATTCACTGAGGTACACTTGAGCCTGCTCGGGGTAGCTGATAGCGACGAACACGTCGGGGTCTTCGGCGATGGCCTGCCTCAACTCGGCGCCGTATGACTCTTGGCCTTCATCGTGGCCCGCCCTTCCTGTGACTTTCCCGCCCAGTATTTCGAATACCTCCGTGAACTGGTCCGCGAGGCCCTGTCCGTATGCGTCGTTGACGTGCAGGACCCCCGCCGTCTCATGGTCCTCACCTATGGCTACCGTCGCAAGAACGGTTCCCTGTCCCGTGTTGGAAACAACGGTGCGGAAGACGAAGTCCTTGTCCTCCAACCCGGTGAGGGCCGTCGAAGTAGTGGACGGGGAAATCAGCAGGGTTTCCTCCGAAACGGTCACCGACTCGGCAACGGCGATGGTTACGTCGCCGGAGCGCGCGCCGACGATGGCCGCTACGTTTTCCGTCTCGATAAGCTCGCGGACCGCTGCTATACCCTTTGCGGTATCGGACCCGGTGTCGCGGTGCAAGATGGTGACGGGAGTGCCCCCCGCTTCAGCAATGTGCCGCGCGGCCAGCTCAGCGGCCCTGCTGTACGATTCGCCGAATTTCGCATGAGGACCGGACGTATCGACGAGATTGCCGATGACCAAGCTGCCTTTCCGAGAGGCGGTTGAGTCTTGGGAACTCGTCGCCTGCTTCGTGTCATCGGTAAGCTGCATCAGGTCGCTGCCGGTCAGAGCGGGAAGGGGTGTAGGTGTAGGTTCCTCCTCTTCCGGCTCCGATTCGGACGAGCAGGCCAACGCGCTTGCCATCAATGCGGCGGCCAGGAATATGACTATGTGTACAAATGCCCGATCCTTCAACAAGGCTGCCTCCCTATCGTGATCGCCTGGTCTCCGCAAGCGCCAATCGCTCGCAGAGTCGCGCAGGTACGCGGTTTTCACCACTTCATAATAGTATGCGCGCGAGTGTCGCACAACTACAGGCGGCAGAACGTCAGTTGAACCAACGCCCACACAGAATCAGCGAACTTAGCCGTGGTCGTGCAGTCGGCGGCGCACGGCTTCGCGGGCCTCGATGAACGGGCGCTTGAGGTAGCCGACGTGGTCGTCCTCGCCGTGATGGTGCGTGACGTGCCCGTGCGAGTGCTGCCGAGAGCTGTTGTCAATGTAGGTGAGAGCGCCGTCGATAAGCGTCAGCATGTACTTGGCCGTCGGCTTGTCGAACATGCTCCATGCCCCTCCGACGGCGATGTACACCGGCGAGGTATGTGAGAATATGCCCCGCTCCCACAGGTCGTAGTAATTGTACCCGCCGTAGTAGCCCGGCCCGCCCGCGCGCGCAGCCACCCACGAGTTGCCGTCGATCTTAATCTTCTCATGGATGCTGAGTTTGCGTGTCGGCGTGTCGGACTCGGTGGACGCGACCACTCGTCCTTCCTGGACGATCTCCAAACGGGACATCGGCACGACGCTCTCCGCCCACGCCGATACCTCGACGGTACCGGGGCCGGAAAGCTCTACCGTGTCTCCGACCTCGTGCCCGTCGACGGTGAGGTGGATGATCGGGCCGCCGCTGAGGATCGTCCTGCCCTTCGCCACGTTCCGGCACCAGCTTTGGTAAGTGAACTCCTCGTCGTCGGGGATCCTGACGTAGGTGCGGTACATCCCGACGGGGACGTCGCTCGACATCTTGTCCGTGCCCCCGACGAGTGGGAGACGGTAGCCGCAGTTGAGGTAGCGGTACCACTCCCTGTGCCAGAACTCGTGCTGCAAGATCATCTCGACGGCGTCGAGGCGCCCGGTCGCTATGAGCGCGGAAGGCTCGCCGTTGGGGTGGGGGAAGTGCGGGTTGATGACGTATCCGCCCTGGGCGTGGGCCTCGTCGGCCCAGTGGCTCAGAGTCGTCTCCATGGGGCCGCCGATCTCTGCCTCCGACGGGCCGTCGGAGCAGAACGGCATCACCGGCTGCTTGAGGCCCCACAGGATCATGTGACCCATGAAGTGCTGCCGATTCTCCTGCGAGGTGTAGACGATGTTGTTCCCCTGGCGCGTGACGCTCGGCTCGCCGGTGAAATCCTCCACGTTCGTGAAGAGGCTGCCCCACTGCGACTGCAGGAGGTTGACGACGTTTAGGTCCTCGGCCTGCGATTCGAAGTGGCTGCCCTGCGTCGAGAGGAAGTGCACGTGCGAGTCGCCGGAGTACCAGCCGCGATCGTTCATGTTGATCCAGCGCTTGAGGCGGAGTTCGAGGTCGCGCTGGCCGGGGGCGATGTCGATCCTGGCTCGGAGCGGATCATACTCGTAGCCGCGCGCAACGTCCACGATCACCTCGCCTCTTGGAAGCCAGCCCTGGGCTGTGCCGTCGATGTAGGCGTAGCTGATCTGGCCGAGACGCAGATCGCCGCCAACGTCGATGTGCCACGTGTCGAGGTTCGAGTTGACCTGGTTGTGGTGGCCGTGCGGCTGGTACGGCACGCCGTCGGGCGACCTGAAGTGAACGCGGCAGGGAACGGGCTGCCCGGTCTCGTCGTCAACGACGCTGACGCGCACCCAATTCTTGCCCGGCTCGATAAGCTCGATGCGAACCTTGTCGGTATCAACCGAGCCGTCGTTCTCGACCTCTCCCCACTTCACGCTGTCTATCTTCTCGCCGCCCTGAGACACCTCAACCGTCGCGGATGGAACGCCGGACAGCTCGACGTATGCCGGGCTGGATTTCGGGTTCTGCGCCTCCCCGAATCCCTTCTGAGGGTCGGACAGAAACTCGTCGGACGACTGCTCCGGGAGCGGGTGGACGTAGGTGCGCTCACCGCGGTCGATGGTGACATCGAGATCAAACGGCTTTTCGGCTCTATGGGAGTCCTTGAGCGTGACGCGCACGGGGCGGCGAGCGTCGCGGGAGAAGGGATGTTCATCAACGTGCCCGAGCGTGACGCCCGCAACAATGAACCGCGGACCTTGCGGCACAAACTCAATGGACTCTATCACCCGGTCGGGAGTCTCATTGCGCCACGTGAACAGCCAGTACCATGCGGGCTGGGCCTGGACCGACTCCGTTTGGCGTCTTCCGCTCAGGTCGAAGCGGCCCTCGTAGTGGGGCATCAGTGTGTCTTCCTGGTCGGTCACGGCCAGATAGGGGAATCCAACCCCGAAACGGGATACCCCCTGCCGGTCGCCCACGACGCTGATCTCGTACCGCTCGCGTATCGGCACCGTGACGGTCTCGGAGTCCTCGAACCGGATGACATAGTCCGCGACGTGTACCCCGACGGGGCCGTTAGAGTCCTGCTCCGTCTCCATCTGCCGGTGCGCGAAGACGACGCTGTGGGCCTCCTTGCCGACCGGCACCGTTACCGGCGCATCACCCTCCCCCAGCGAGATGTAGCAATTCCCGTCAGGTTCGCCTCCCGGCGCGCCGACGGTGAACGGGAGACCGCGCATGGCCTGCTCGCCCAGCATCGGGTCTTCGCCCGGCAGCAACTCCACGCCCACGCCGCACCAAGCAGATATGTCGATGGGTTCATAGTCCATGGTTTCAAGAGGCCTCCGTGATGGGAGTCAGGATAGTGCCGCATGGTACACGATTACCCCGCAGTTCGCCTTTACTGCCAAGTCGGAGGAAGCACCACTCGTAACTGTTCAGACTCCATGAGGCCATCCGCACACCCACCGTCATTCCCGCGAAGGCGGGAATCCACCGGCGTAGGGCATTCCTCTCACCAACCCTGAACGGTTACCCGTCGGCGAAGGGGTTAATCACCCGAAGACCGTCGTAGTCCTGCTGGGAACTCATGTCTTCCGAGTACACGGCATCGCAGCCGAGGGCACGAGCGGCGGCCAGTATCGCTCCATCCCAGTACGACAACCCGAAGCGTTGGCCGATTGCCACGCCGGTGCGGAACACGTCCAAGGTAACTTCTTGGATCGGAAACCTCATGAGCGTTCCGAGGAAGGCCAGGGCATCATCAGGTGTCAGGCGCTCCGGGCGAGTTGGACGCGTCGCCTGGTAGTAGAACTCTTGCAATACTTGCACAGAGACCGCCAAGTCACGCCTTCTCAACAGCTCGATGGCGCGACGACGTTTACCTGTGTCGTCCGGCGAGAGACTGACCGCGTAGAGCAGCACGTTGGTGTCAACGAACCGCATTAGGGCCGTTCATCGCTTCGCGGTACAACTCGTCGCGGGTCAGGTTATTATTCATGTCTAGGCCCACGCCCCGCGCCTCGAAATCCGCAACCACGTCGTCCAACTCAGTGCGCCGAAGCGCGCCCGTCATCCCTGCGCCGGACAGGGGCGTCGATGCCCCACCGAGGCTGTCCCTTGACAAGGTTCTGAGGTAATTGCGCACCAGCGCTGATACCGACGTGCCCAACTCAGCCGCCCTGATGCGGGCGGACCGATGCGTCTCCTCATCGACGGATACGGTGATATTCTTCATGTTCACAGTCTCACAGTTTCTGTGAGTCGCAGTATATCTCTACGTCGGCTCATCACGCAAACGCCAAGGTGATCGCATCCGCGCCGCACCAAGCGCAATTAAGCTAGCGCTCTCTAAAACCGACACCGTCCTTCAGAGCTTAACCCCCAGCCGCTCCGCCCGTTCGTGCACCGCCGCGTGGGCCTCGTGGAAGGGCGCTTCGAGGTAGGCGATGTGGTCATCCTGGCCATGGTGGTGGGTGACGCCGCCGTGCGTGTGCTGGGCCGACGTTTCCCGGATGTACGAGATGCTGCCCTCGATGAGCGTCAGCATGTACCGGGCCGTCTCCTCGCTGAACATCCACCAGTCTCCCCCGACGGCCACGTAGATCGGCGACGTGTGGGCGAACATGCCGCGCGCCATGGCGTCTATGTGGTAGAAGCTGCCCATGTACTCGGGGCCTCCGCATCTCGCGGCCAGCCACGTGTGCTTGTCTACGGTGATCTTCTCCCGGAGTGCGAGCCGCCGCGTGCCGCCTGTGGACTCGGCCTGCGCGACGACCTTGCCGTCCCGGACGATCTGCAGGACGTTGATGGGGAAGATGCTCTCCGCCCACGCCTCGACCTCGACCGTGCCCGGTCCTGAGATCGCGACCGTGTCGCCGATGGCCTTGCCGTCAACGGAAAAGTGAATGATTGGCCCGCCGCTGAGGAACGTCCTCCCGCTGGCGACGCTCTTGCACCATGAGTTGTAGCCGAACTCCTCGTCGTCGGGGAGCTTGGCGTAGGTGCGGTACAGGCCCACCGGCACGTCGCTGGACATCTTGTCCGTGCCGCCCACGAGGGGGAGCCGGTACCCGCCGTTCAGGTAGCGATAGTACTCAATGTGGTTGAACTCGGTCTGACGGATCATCTCGACGCCGTCCAAGCGTCCCGTCGCGACGAGTGCCGCGGGCTCCCCGTTCGGATTCGGGAAGTGTGGGTTGACGACGAATCCACCCTGCGCGTGGGCCTCGTCCGCCCAGTAGCTCAGAGTCGTCTCCATGCTGCCGCCGATCTCGGCCTCACTAAGCCCGTCGGAGCACCACGGCATGATCGGCCTCTTGAGGCCCCAGAGGATCATGTGTCCCATGAAGTGCTGCCGGTTCTCCTGGCCCACGTAGACGATGCTGTCCCCGCGCTCGGAGACGCTGGCTGACCCGGTGAAGTCCTCCGTGTTCGTGAAGAGGCTGCCCCACTGCGACTGCAGGAGGTTTACCACGTCGAGGTCCTCGCCCTGCGCCTCCAGGTGCGCCCCCGTCGGAGACAAAAAGTGGACGTGCGAGTCGCCGCTGTACCATCCCTGGGCGTTCATGTTCGTCCATCGCTTGAGGCGAAGCTCCAACTCGCGCTGTCCGGGCTCGATGGAGACCTTCGTCCGCAGCGGCTCGTACTCGAACCCGCGCGACACGTCTACGACGACCTCTCCGCGCGGCAGCCACCCCTGGCACGTTCCGTCGATGTAAGCAAACGCCGTCTGTCCGAGTCGCAGATCGCCTCCAACGTCGTTGTGCCACGTTCCCAGGTTTGAGTTGACTTGATTGTGATGTCCGTGAGGCTGGTACGGCACGCCGTCGGGGGAGCGGAAGTGGACGCGGCATGGTACGGGACTCCCCGTCTCGTCATCGACGACCGTGACGTGAACCCAGTTCTTGCCGGGGTCGATAAGCTCGATCTTGACCTTCTCGGTCTCCACGGCCCCGTCGTTGACCACATCGCCCCAAGTAGCCTTGCCGAGATCGGCGTCGCCCTGCTTCACGGTCACGGTCGCGGACGGAGTCGCCGATATCTCCACGTAGGACGGGCTGCACGATTCGTTGTCGTCCTGTCCCCAGGAATACGGAGCCGCGAGAAACTCGTCGGACGACACGGCGGGCAGGGGGAAGACGTAGGTGGCGTCCCCCCGGTCGACCTCGACATCTATGTCGAAGGGCTTGGCGGCGTCGGCTTCATCGAGCAGGGTGATCTTCGCCGGGCGGCGTCCCTCTCGCGGGAACGGGTGCTCATCGAGGTGCCCCAGGGTGATCGCGGCTATGAAGAACCGCATCCCGGCGGGGACGATCTCGATGGTCTCTATCGACGAGTCGGGTTCAGGGTTCTCCCACGACCAGAGCCAGCAAAGCTCGGCTGTAGCCTGCGTCGCCTCGGTCTGGCGCTTTCCGGCCGCGTCGAACTCCCCCTCGTAGCGGGGCATCAGGGTCGCCTTGCCGTCGGTGACGGCGCGATACGGAGGGCCCGGCGTTCCCGGAGGGAAGGACGGACTGGCCGCGATCTCGAAGCGCTCACGGATATTCACCCGCTCCTGCCTGCCGCTGGACAGATAGAACACGTACTCCGCGACCGGCTCGCCGAGCCGCCCGCCCTCCGCCAGCTTCGTTTCCAGCAGAGCGTTGGCGAACAGCACCCGCTTGGCCGCCTTGCCGACCGGAACGAAGACACTGCCCCCGTTCGGCGAGGGCGCAATGAACGAGTTGCCTCCAATCCCACCGGCCAGACCGCCGATCATGAAGGGCAGGCCACGGAACGACCTTAGGCCCGTCTCCACGTCTCCGGCCCCGCTGCCGAGAATCTCGGGGCCGGAATTGCACGACTTGGATATGTCGAGTGGTTCGTAGTCTTGCATTCGCGAGTCGCTCCTAGTAGGCAAGGATTATCGGTCAGATATAGACTTCCGGGTTGACGCAGGTGATCAGTCGTTCACCCCTGATGCCGTTCAGCAGATTGACGGAGGCGATGCGCGACATCTCCCGCCTCGTGGCAACGCTGGCGCTGGCGATGTGCGGGACGACGAGACAGTTTTCGAGGGTGAGAAGCGGATCGTCGTCGGCTATCGGCTCCGGGTCGGTGACGTCCAATCCGGCCCCGGCAATCTCGCCGTTCTTCAACGCATCATGCAAGGCTTGCTGGTCGACTATCGGCCCGCGTGAGGCGTTGACGAGCACGGAGGTCGGCTTCATCTTGGCCAGAGCCTCTGCGTCGATCAGGTGGTAGGTGGACCCATTGAGAACGGTATTGAGCGACACGAAGTCGGATTGAGATAGGAGCGTGTCGATATCGACGTACTCCATTGGCAGCCGGGCCTCGTAGTCCTCCTGCCGGACGATGTCGCTGTACAGCACCCTCATGTTGAAGCCGATCGAGCGTTTGGCGACCTCGAACCCGATGCGTCCCATGCCGATTATGCCGAGCGTCGCCCCGTAAACATCCTGGCCGAGGTAGTGCAGGGGGTGCCACGTGCGCCAGTTGCCCGCGCGCACTGCCCGTTCGCCCTCACCGATGCGCCGTGCCGCGGCGAGCAGCAAGGCCCATACGGCGTCTGCCGTCGTATGCGTCAGCACCTCCGGCGTGTTGCCGACGGGAATGCCGTGTCGCGTGGCGTCGGGGATATAGATGTTGTCGAATCCCACGGCCAGCTGGCTGATGACCTTGAGCTGCGGCCCGACGGCGTCCATGAAATCGCCGTCTATCTTGTCGGTAAGAAGACAGAGGATACCGTGGACGCCCCTCGACTTTTCGAGAAGAACGTCGGGAGGAGGGGGAAGCTCGTCCGGCCACACTTCGGCGTCCACCTCGGCGCGGATCATCTCCAGGGCATCGGGGAAGATTTCGCGGGTGATGAACGCGCGGGGTCTGGACATATACACGGCCTCACGGAACGAATGGCGCGGCTATTCTACCAGAAGGCACCCGTCTCTTCATCGTTCGGGGTGCCTCAACCTGCTCACACCGGAATGACACACAAGGAGGAGCGTTGGTTCTCAGAGACCAACCTTTCCATGCCGCCGTCAAGCGTGGCCAGTTGTCCGTTTCGCTGCATTGCGGCGGCCAGCAGCACGGCGTCCGTAACCTGACGGTACCCCTGGAGACGTATGCCAATCGATTCGGGCAGGCGCACAATGGACTGGTCCAGCGACCAGAATGTATGAGATCCCAACCGCGTCAGCCTCTGCAGGACCGCGATGGCTTCGAGGGGCGTGACGGTGTGTCGAACGACCGACGGATTGCAGGACACGCGGACGAATCCGGCCTCCGTCAATGGGCACGTAGCCCAGCCTTCCTCCCGACGCGCCTCAAACCATGCTCTGGCCGCCGCATGGTGCACGTGATTGGGCCATGCCAGAGCTATCAGGACGTTGACATCCAACAGCGCGATCATGGCCAGTCGCCCAGTGACCGGTAGACGTCCTCGCTGGTGATGGGCCCTGCATCGACTGAGGCCGGAAAGGTCGTCCCGTCCGCGTCGTCGTGGGGAAGCTCGGTCCTAAAGCCGCGCCGCGCAAGTTCCGATAGGGCGCTGCCGAGGCTGCTTCCCTTCCGCTCAGCCAGCGCCCGGGCGACTGCCAAGACATCGTCGTCAATAGTTACCGTCGTTCGCATATCAGCATCATCGCATCACAGCATCACATTGTCAAGGTGAACGGACCGTACAGGCCCTATGAGAAGACTTCGTAAACCATATCGCCGCAGGAGCCGAGAAGAGTCTACCCCGTACTCCGGTGCGGTGCGGGTATCTACCAAGACGCATATGCGTTGCTGGTGTACCATAGGCGGGATGTTTTCGGATCGCGCTGCCGACATGGTGCTACGCGCCCGCCGCAGGGAGTACGACGGCCTCCTGATCGTCGGGATCGTCTTCCTTGCGTCCGCCCTCACCATCGGCGCGACAAACTACGCCTTCGGGCTGTACGTCAAGCCCCTGCAAGAGACGTTCGGGTGGAGTCGCACCGAGATACTAGGTTCGCTGTCCTTCTGGGCCATCGGCAGCCTGACCGCGCCGCTGCTCGGAAGGTTCATGGACAACTACGGTGCGAGGCCGCTTCTCGCGGGATCGTTGGCCGTATTCGGCTTGAGCTTGGTGCTGCGACCCATGATGACGGAGCTTTGGCACTTCTACGCTCTGAGCTTCCTTCAGTTCTTCGCCTTCTCCGGGATGAACATGCTCCCGGCGGGCAGGCTCGTCGGGCTGTGGTTCCCGAAGTCGAAGGGCCGCGCCATGGGCTTCACGATGATGGGGAACAACTTCGGCGGCCTGACCGTTCCTATCCTGACCGGGTACGTCTTGGCCGTTGCCACTTGGGGCTCGGCATTCGTCGTCACGGGATTTCTGGCCTTCGCAATCGCGCTCTTGGCATCCCTCTTCGTCCATGAGCGGACTCCTGACAGAGCCGCAGCCACGCCGGAGGACGACTCTTCGCCCGCTGTCTCCGGCCTTCCGGGTCTCACCGTCAAGGAAGCCTTGCGCTCCGACGCCTTCTACTACGTGACGGCGGCAACCGCGCTGGGTTCCTTCACCTACAGTGCCCTGCTGCCACAGATCAGCACCCATCTGCTCGACCAGGGGACGGACGACGCGACCGTTGTGACGCTGCTGTCGCTGCTGGCCGCGTTCGGCATGGCCGGCAAGGGGATATTCGGCTACCTCGCCGAGCGATTCACCGCCCGCATAGCCATGATGCTCAGCCTCGGAGGCCAGACGGCGCTTATCTCCGTCATAGTGGCCTACCCGGTCGGGGCCCACCTGTGGGTCGTCGTGCCCATCTTTGGATTCTTCTTCGGAGCGTACGGCGTCCTCATGACGCTGCTTCTCCAAGAAAACTTCGGGCTGAAGTATTTCGGGAGCATCTCAGGGCTGTCGGGACTTGTCGGCATGATCGCGATGGTCGCCGGGCCGCTCATGGCCGGAGCGTCGTTCGACTACCTCGACAGCTACGGGCCTGCATTCATAGCCGTTGCCGCGCTGTTCGTCACGGCCATCCTGCTGCTCACGAGGGTCAAGTCCCCGATGCAGCGCCTGGCCGAGTTGTCACAGGAATGAAATATCAAACGAAAGGCATAAGACCATGAACAAAACGGACAAAGACATCCTGCTCCGACTCGGGGCCGGAGACTCCATACAGGCAATCTGCGACGATGCCGGCCTGACACGAGCCGAGTTCGATCAATGGTGGACGGCCCAGACCACGCGGCGCGTTCCTCCGATGGAGGGAGCCAGGACCGCATCCGGCCTTTCGAGAAAGGTCGAGATCGCACGCGACGATTGGGGAGTCCCGCACGTCCTTGCCGAGACCGACGACGACCTGTTCTTCGGCTACGGGTACGCCACGGCTCAAGACCGCCTCTGGCAGCTCGACTACTACCGGCGCAAGGCTCGCGGATGCCTGTCCGAGGTTATCGGGCCAAGCGGCATCGAGATCGACACCGTGTCCCACACCATCGGCCTCACCTGCACGGCCGAGGAGAATCTCGCAAGGTTCCCCGAGAAGACGAAGCGGCGCTTGCAGGCATACACCGACGGCATCAACTCATTCATGGAGGAGAGCCGGAGTAACCTGCCGATCGAGTTCGACCTGCTCGGCTACGAGCCGCACGAGTGGACGCCGCTGGACTCCGTTGCTATCTGGCAGGAGTTCCGCTGGTACCTCACGGGCCGCCTGCCCATCATAGCGATTCCCGACCTGGCGAAGCGCGCGCTCGGCGAGGGACCTCTGCTTGACGACTTCATCACGGGCGAGGCAGAGGACGAGAGCATCGTCCCCCACGGCTCGTACTCCCCGGCGCGAACGGGCCAAGTCCCCGTCGGCGAGGTCATTGGCGACCCCGACGAAGGGATCGGCAGCAACAACTGGGTCGTCTCCGGGCGAAAGTCCACGAGCGGCGCGCCGATGGTCGCGAGCGATCCCCACATCGCGTTCGGCGCGGTCTCCTGCTGGTTCGAGGTGCACCTCTCCGGCCCGGAGATGAACGTCGCGGGAGCCGGATACGTCGGCGTGCCCGGCATCGTCTTCGGCAGGAACGAGACCCTCGCATGGGGCGTCACCAACAACATCTGCTCCCAGCGCGACATCTACCGGGAGCAGGAGCATCCCGACCGGCCCGGACACTTCCGTTTCGACGACGAGTGGCATCCCGCCAAGCAGGAGACCGTCCAGATCGCCGTAAAGGGTGGGGGCACCCGCGCGATCACCGTCACGCGGACGCACAACGGCCCCATCGTCGACGCGCTGCTCCCGGAGCCGCTGCGCACGACCGACAAGGTCTCGGCTCGATGGCTCGGTACCGGTTTCGGCGATGAGATCACTTGTATGCTCGATCTGGCCGCCGCGAGGAACTCCGACGAGGCGAGAGAGGCCCTCCGCGACTGGATCGTGCCCACGTGGAGCTACGTCTTCGGGGACGTCGAGGGTCACATCGCCTACCAGGCCGTCGGGCGCATCCCCGTCCGCGAGCAGTGGAACCGCGAGCGCCGCCCCGGTTGGGACCCCGCGCACCAATGGCGGGGCTTCATCCCCTACGACGCGCTTCCCGCCGTGAGCGATCCGCACGAGGGGTACGCCCGCTCGGCCAACAACCGCACCGCGCCGGAAGACTACCCCTACCCCCTCTCCGGCACGTGGAGCAGCGGGTACCGCGCGCTCCGCATCCGCCAAATGCTGGAGGAGAAGGAGCAGTTCTCCCGCGAGGACTTCGCCCGAATGCAGACCGACACCCTCTCGATGCGCGCCGTCGAGGCCCTGCCTTCCCTGGTCGAGACGCTCAAGCGGTCGTCCGACCCGAGGGTGATTGAGGCGGCGGAGTCTCTGAGCGCGTGGAACGGGAGAATGGACGTGGACGAGGTTGGCGCGTCGATCTTCGAGTTCTTCTTCGCGGAGTGGTCGACAGCCGTCGCTGCCGAGCGCTTCACGGGCGATGAGGTCCCACTCGTTGCGGGCGCCATATCGGGCTTCGCGGTGCGCCTGCTCGCTGACGACAAGCACGGTTACCTACACTCGTCCTCACGGGAGGACGCGATAGTCGCTTGCATGGTTCGAGCGCTCGACGCCTTGACGGAGCGCCTCGGCCCCGACATGGCGGAGTGGCGCTGGGGCAGAATACACAAGATCACGCTGAACCACCTGCTCTCGGAACGCGGCGACCTCTCCGACCTCCTGAGACGCGGCGGCCAGCCCGTTGGTGGCAACGGCATCACCGTCAGCAACACCGGCTTCGACCCGAACTACCTCGCCTCCATCGGCGCGAACTGGCGGCACAACGCCGACCTCGCCGACGACCCGCCCGGCCTGTGGGCGGTAGACGCAACCGGCCAGTCGGGCCACCCCGGCAGCCCCCACTACGGCGACCAGCTCACCGAATGGCTGGCCGGACGCCACCACTACCTCCCCCTTGACCGCGAGAGAGCGCAAGCGCAGGCGGCACAGACGCTGACCCTGAAGCCGAAGTAGAGACTGGGAGCGGTGAGTGTGTAGTAAGATAAGGGGGACAGGTTTTGTCTAATCCGAAGCGAGATAAGGACCGTATGAGACCCCCGGAAGGGCTGTTTTCACGATCCTACCTGCCAACTTTTGCCCTTCTGGTGGTGGCCTTCCTGTTGCTTGTCGTCATGGCAGAAGCGGAGACCGCCAACGCGCAGACGCCCGGGCCCGCCTCCGACCGCGCCGCGCTCATCGCTCTCTACAATTCCACCGACGGCCCGAACTGGAAGAACAACACCAACTGGCTGAGCGACCGTCCCATCGGCGAATGGCACGGCGTCACCGTGAACTCGAGCGGCCGGGTCGTTGAACTGCGGCTAAACAACAACCGGTTGACCGGGGGGATGCCGGCGGAGTTAGGCAATCTCTCCAACCTGCAACTTCTATCGTTCGATGGAAACCAGTTGAGCGGAGAGATACCGGCGGAGTTGGGCAATCTCTCCAACATGGAAGAGTTATGGCTCTGGGGAAACCAGTCGAGAGGGGAGATACCGTCGGAACTGGGCAATCTCTCCAACTTGCGAATTCTAATACTCGGTTACAACCAACTGAGCGGGAAGATACCGTCGGAACTGGGCAGCCTGACCAATCTAAGATCCCTGTACCTCAACAACAACCAGTTGACCCGGCAGATACCGTCGGAACTGGGCAACCTGACCAACCTGGAAAGCCTGAACCTCAGCGGCAACCGGTTGACCGGGTGCGTCCCGGTGGGACTGCGGTACCTGCCCAATAGTGACTTCGGTCTGCCGTTCTGCACAGCGGACAGAGCCGCGCTGGTCGCTCTCTACAACGCGACCGACGGCCGGAACTGGACGAACAGCGCCAACTGGCTGAGCGACAAGGCCATAGGCCAATGGCACGGCGTCACCACCGACGACAGCGGGCGCGTCACTCACTTAGATCTTGACGATAACCGGTTGACCGGGAAGATACCAGCGGCACTGGGCAACCTGTCCGCCCTGGAATCGCTGACCCTCTCCGGCAACTGGTTGACCGGGTGTGTCCCGACGGTACTGCGGGATGTGCCGAATAATGACTTCGGTGAGCTCGGTCTGCCGTTCTGCCTAACGGAGAGGGACGTGCTGGTCGCCCTCTACAACGCGATCGACGGCCCGAACTGGACGAACAGTTCCAACTGGCTGAGCGACAAACCTCTCGGGGAGTGGTACGGCGTGATGACCGACGCCGATGGGTGGGTCGTTGAACTTCGCCTACGGGACAACCAGTTGAGCGGCTCTATACCACCCGAACTAGGCAGCCTCGCCAACCTGCATTTCTTGGACTTCGGACGCAACCAATTGAGTGGGGCTATACCGGCGGAGCTTGGCAACCTCTCGAACCTGAGAGAACTGTACCTCGGCGGCAACCAATTAATCGGTGTGATGCCTGCAGAACTTGGCGACCTCTCGAACTTGGTGCGGCTGGTCATCTGGCACAATCGCCTAACAGGTGCGATACCGGCGGAACTTGGCAACTTGGCGCGCTTGAAGTCGTTGAACCTCGGCCGCAACAAATTGACCGGGACAATCCCATCCGAACTAGGCAATCTGAGAAACGTAGAATATCTGCACCTCGGCGGCAACCAGTTGACTGGAACGATACCGGCAGAACTCGGCCGGCTATCGGTCTTGCGGCAACTGTTGCTCCTTGAAAACGAATTGACCGGTACCATACCGGCGGAACTCGGCGGACTATCACGTCTAGTCGAATACAGCCTCTGGGGCAACCGATTCACCGGATGTGTTCCATCCGCCATGCGACACCTTGATACAAACTCCCGCTTGTCGATCGAACTGTCGTTCTGCGACGAGAAGGCGAGGAATGCGCTGGTCGCTCTCTACAACGCGACCGACGGCCCGAACTGGACGAACAGTTCCAACTGGCTGAGCGACAAACCTCTAGGCCAATGGCACGGCGTCACCACCGACGACAACGGGCGCGTCACTCACCTAGATCTTGCCGATAACCGGATGACCGGGCGGGTACCAGCGTCGTTGGGCAGGCTCGACAACTTGGAATTGCTGTACCTGTCCGGCAACCGGTTGACCGGGTGCATCCCCGGTGAACTGCAAAGTGTGCGGGAGAGCGACCTGGGCGAACTTGGTCTGCCGTTTTGCGGGGTCGTCGACTGCGTCACCGGGGGCGCCGTATCCAACGCGACCAACGCCGGTCTGGTCTCCGACTGCGAAGCGCTGCTCGCCGTGCGCGATACCCTGGCGGGAAGCGCGCCGCTGAACTGGTCGTGGTATACGCCCATCGCCCAGTGGGATGGCGTCACCATATCTGGAACTCCAAAGCGCGCCCACAAACTGTATCTTCAGGACAAAGGATTGACCGGCACGATACCTCCGAAACTAGGAGACATCTCGATGCTCGGGAGCTTGGATCTCTCCCGAAACGAATTGAGCGGAGAGATACCGGCGGAAATCGGCAGCCTCGTCAACCTGAGGGAGTTGACGTTGCGTGACAATGACCTGCGTGGAGAGATACCGCCAGAGCTTGGCAGCCTCTCTAACCTGCAAACTTTGGACATTGGCTCTAACCGCTTGAGTGGTGAAATACCGTCGGAACTCGCCAACCTCACCGATCTTAGATATCTGTCCACTTGGAATAACGATCTGAGTGGAGAGATACCTTCCTGGTTTGGTCGCCTCACCAATCTGCGTGTGCTGTCCCTCCCGTACAACGAGTTGACCGGGACGATACCGGCGGAACTCGGAAACCTCTCGAACCTGACATATTTATACTTATCCGGCAACCGATTGACAGGGGAGATACCACCGGAACTCGGCAACCTGACACGCCTGGATTGGTTGGCTCTTCAAAACAACGTTGGTCTACAGGGAGCGCTCCCCGGGGATCTGATGAGAATTCCCACGCTCCGAGGACTGCGATTCCACTATACGGGACTCTGTGTCCCTCCCGACGACAGTTTTCAGGCCTGGCTTTTGGACATACGGGATTGGGAAGGATCAATCTGCCCGTCCGAATCGTCAGCTCCGACGACCGGCGGGGATGGAGTGATTGTTCGGGACGTGTTCGGCAGAGTGGTGAACGAGACGGGGATAGTCCTCGTCGACTGGGAAGGGCATATTGCCAATCCCGCGATGAGATACTTCATCGAAATGCCCGCCGGGACGAGATTTCCTACTCGGGCGGTCCTGAGCTCTGGCGAATCGCGGATGTATTTCGATCGGGACAGTGCCATTGGGACGAACGGGATTACCAAAGTGTTGGAACTCGCAGACTCCTCATCTGACGGCGAGTTCCTCATCTCCATCTTCCCAGACCGGGACACCTTCGACGAGAAGCATTCACTCACTATCCGATACAGGGACAGCAGCGACAGGATCCGCTCCCAGACGATAGACGTACACGTGATAGACCAGGATATGGATCGGCCTTTGGAGTTCAAGATCATCGCGGATTTCTCCTATGACGGAACCGGGATGTTTGATGACCCGGCGGCGAGAGAGACTGTTCAGCAAGTAGCGGATGACTGGGCCTACTTCATCGCAGACATGGATATCGACGAAGTACCGGCCGAAGATGAGAAGATACCGATATGGGACGCAGGGGCTGGAGGGACAATCAGAATTGTGAGTAACGATTTCGCCTATACCGGCTATCTGATGTACACGTACGGCTTGCCACATGACAACCTTACCGCGACCGCCGGGCCGTCGTGGGGTGGACGCAGACAGACTGCTGGCGGGGCGGAGTATCCCATGAGACGTTCTGGCACCCTTGTTTTCAATCCTAGGGGCAATTGGAATATGGGCGGATGGCTAGCATCGACGCTAGAGAGTGAGTGGTGGAAAGCCGAGAGTCCAGTCTCCCCACCTAGCGACCTGTATTCGATTGCCCTGCACGAAATGGGACATATGCTGGTTTTCAATGATGATATCTATGGTTTTGCCTGGTTCTCCTCCGAGGACAGAGAACTGCGCATTCCCTCCGTGAGGACCTATGGTGGATCGTATCCGGTCATAGACCGCTATGGACACTTGCCTGGGACGATTGACCCGGTAAGCAGGCGAGGCGCATTCGGCAACGAGTATGGAGGGAGAATCCCACAAGGCCGTTGGATAGTGACGAAGCTGGATCTGCTAATCGCAGAGGCCATTGGGTACGTCCTCCGGGACACATCGCCGTTCAGACAGCTTTCCATACCGGACGAGCCTCTGGCCGATGCGAGCCTTGGGGCAACCTATACCCATACCATGAATGTCGTCGGAGGCATCCCGGCTTACTACTGGACCATAGACTCAGGCGCCCTGCCCGACGGACTGTCTCTCGACTCATTCACAGGAACCATATCCGGCACACCTCAGGAGACCGGGACTTTCGAACTCACCATCCGGGTCCGCGATAACACGGAGGGGAATCCCGGGGTGACGCACACCGCAACCCTGAATATCGGAGAGGGCGTTTCCGCCACACCGACGCCCTCGCCCACCGCTACGCCCACGCCGGTTCCGACCGCTACGCCAACTCCAACTCCGACGCCGTCCGAGCCTGACAACGGAACGGCCGGGGGAGGGGATGATTCCGTTTGCGTCACCGGTGGGGCCGTCCCGTCGGGCAGCGCCGCGCTGATCGCCGACTGCGAGACCTTGCTGGGGATGAAGTCCGCGCTCAGGGGCAGCGCAAAGCTGAACTGGTGGGCGGGCCGTTCGATTGAAAAATGGAACGGCATAAAGATAGAGGGCGGCCGGGTGGTTGAGTTGTCGCTCCCCAACCGAAACTTGGACGGCGTCCTCCCCGTCGGTCTCGGCAACCTGACGGCCCTGAGTACGCTCGACCTGAGCGGCAACAGCCTGACGGGGACGATACCCGCGTCGCTGAATAGCCTGACCGCTCTGACCAAATGGCGGCTTGCAGGCAATGGCTTCAGCGGGTGCGTTCCGTACAACCTTGCGCAGGTGAGCGATAGCGACATCGCAAGTTTCAATCTGCCCACGTGCGATGAGGGTCCGACTCCCACCGCCACGCCGACGCCCTCGCCCACACCCACGGCTACTCCTACGCCGGTTCCAACCGCTACGCCAACTCCAACACCCACGCCAACACCGACGCCGGAACCCACTGCGACACCCACGCCGGTTCCGACCGCTACGCCAACTCCAACACCCACACCCACCGCTACGCCTACTGCCACGCCTACGCCGTCCCAGCCTGACAACGGAACGGTCGGCGGAAGGGATGATTCCGTTTGCGTCACGGGCGGGGCGGTCCCGTCGGGCAGCGCTGGGCTGATCACCGACTGCGAGACGCTGTTGTCAATAAAGTCCGCGCTCAGGGGCAGCGCCAAGCTGAACTGGTGGGCAGGCCGCGCGATTGAAAAATGGAACGGTATAGAAGTACAGGATGGACGGGTGACTAGAGTGCTGCTTGACGGACGGAATCTCGACGGCATCATACCCGCCGGATTCGGCAGCCTCTCCAACCTGACAGAACTGCGACTCTATGATAACCGGTTGAGCGGGGAGATTCCGAAGGAACTGGGCGATCTAACCGCTCTGACCGACCTATGGCTCAAGGACAACAATCTCGGCGGTCGGATACCGGAAGAGTTGGGAGATCTGCCCTCTCTTAAGCGGGTGCGGATCGGCGGCAACGACTTCACCGGCTGTATGCCTGCCGGACTGCTGGACGACGACGAGACCGGAAGGACGAGTGACGCAGAGGTATACGGACTGCCTACCTGTTAGAGTGATGACGGTTCTTGAAGGGGAGGTTGAAGCCCCGGCGGTATTTGCGCTATTCTCGGACTGAGCCGAGTCTCACGGACACTTCGGATCGTTGCCTGACATTTTGGCGCTTTCCGTCTTTTGCAAGTGGGGGAGTCGCTAGGCCGCACATGAGCTTGCTCGACTCTATAGGCCGGAGGGTGGTTAGGTGAAGAACCGGACCCAAGAGCGTCTCGACACCCTGCTGCGCGACTTCGAAGAGTCAAGCTCTCGATTCGTGGGCTATCCCTGCAATCAGGACTTCGACTACTCCGCCCTGCTGCCGTTCTTAGACTATGCTGCCAACAACGTCGGGGACCCCTTCCACGACAGCAACTTTCAGGTCAATACCCACGAGATGGAGCGCGAGGTGATCGGCTTCTTCGCCGACGTGATGCACCTGCCCCGGGACGAGGCGTGGGGTTACGTCACGTCGGGCGGGACGGAGGGGAACATGTACGGGCTGTACATGGGGCGCGAGATGTTCCCGGACGGCGTGGTGTACTTCTCGCAGGACACGCACTACAGCGTCGTGAAGATTCTGCGGGTCCTGAAGGCGCGGAACATCATGATAAAGAGCCAAGAGAACGGCGAGATCGACTACGACGACCTGCACGAGACCATCCGAATCAACCGCGACGTGCCGGTAATCTTCATGGCGAACATCGGAACGACCATGAAAGGGGCAATTGACGACGTGCGCAAGGTGCGCGAGATCCTGGATGACCTGGCGGTCGCGAACTCATACATTCACGCCGACGCAGCGCTGAGCGGCATGATCCTGCCCTTCGTGGACGATCCGCAGCCGTACGGATTCGACGCGGGTATCGACAGCGTGGCGGTCAGCGGACACAAGATGATCGGGTCTCCCCTACCCTGCGGCGTCGCTCTGACCAAGCGCGAGTACGTGGCGCGAATCGCGCGGTCTATCGAGTACGTCGGGGTCCTGGATACCACGCTGACGGGGTCGCGAAATGCCCTTACGCCGCTCATGATGTGGTACGCTCTGCGCGAGCGCGGATTCGACGGCTACCGGGAGGCGGTGGCCGGATGCATGGAGGTGGCCCAGTACGCCGTTGCCCGCTTCAACGACAGCGGCATTCCGGCGTGGCGGAACAAGAACTCGGTGACGGTGGTGTTTTCGAAGCCGTCGGCGGGAGTGGTGCGCAAGTGGCAGCTCGCTCCGTACGAGGACATTGCGCACCTGATAGCCATGCCGCACGTGACGCGCGAGATCGTAGACGCGGTGGTGGACGACTGTCTGAAGGACCCGAAGTGAGATCGGAGAATGTCAGAATGAACAGAATCATCGTCTTGGCCAAGAATGAAGTGGGAGTCATCGCGGACATCGCCCGGGCGCTGGCCGATGAGGGGATAAACATCGAGACCATCAGCGCCGAGGCGCTCGAAGAAAAGGGCGCCATCACTCTGACCACCGACAACTACGACGAGGCGCTGCAAGTTCTCACGAACGCCGGCTTCAAGACGCTCTCCGACGATTCGCTGGTCTTCAGACTGCGGGACGAGCCCGGGGCGCTCGCTGTGGTGGCCGAGAGGTTCAAGGACGCGGGCGTGAACATCCAGAGTCTGCACATCGTCGAGCGCAAGGCGGGCCACACGATAGTAGCTCTATCGGCGGACGACCGGGTGAAGGCGGAGACCTTAGTGGACAAGACGACGCTTCTGTAGCCCCATACTACGACCGACGCCGTGTGGGGCCTTTGTCGCGTCCCGTGGGGTGGTTTGCCATACGGTTCTCGGCGGCCAGGGCTACCGTCTTGGCAATTCGCGCGTCCCGGGTCTCTGGCCTCCGCGCCGACTTTATCCACCAGAGAATGTTCTTCTTCGCGGAGTCGGGGAAGTTCTCGAAACAGCCCCCGGCCGCGTCGTTCTTCGCCAACGCGGATGTCAGATCGGGCGGGATGACTAGATCCTCGATCTCATCGTAGATATTCCAAGAACCGTCCGCCTTTGCCCCCTCCACCAGCCTCATACCGGCTGCCGCCATGCGTCCTTGCTCAAGCAGCCGCGCGACTTTCTCCTTGTTGATCCGCGACCATGGACTCTTGGGGTTCCGGGGCGTAAACAGCCTCATCGCGCGCTCTTCGTCCAGTTTGTTGATCTTCGAGTCCACCCAGCCAAAGCACAGCGCCTCATCCACCGCGTCCGTGATCTGCTCAGCAGGGAACAAAGGGCCTGCCCGTCGCCTTCTTCCAAGAGACCAGCCACACGCCGGACGACTCATCGTAGTTCCGCTCCAGCCATGCCCGCCACTCGACTTGTGTCTCAACGAGCAGAAGCGGCTTCCCGTCCTTCGGATGAGTCCCGATTTCGGTCGTCATTCGCTGCTGACCTGCCTCTCTTCTACTATCTTCTCACCAAAGAGGACTCTTGCACAGCCATCGTTTTCACGTTGCCCTCGTCATGGACATCGGAATGAGACGTCACGAAGCGCATGGCGGCCGGTCTTGATGATGGTGTAAGCAAATGATTGACCGGTAGCCAGACGCACAGGACTTGAAGCCGCGTTCCGGCAGGGGGGTCTGTTTTAACCTGACATTTCCAGACATTTTCGGACATTCCTTTCTCAGAAACGGGATATTCTGCGTATGCGTAAGGGTCTTTGTCTCGCGTCCACTTTGTACCTCTCGCTGGCCCTTAGGGACTACGGCCCCGTCGCCCACCGCGCGAGGGCCTTCTCCGGCGAGGGTATCTCGTCCAGCGAGGTGTAGTAGTAGTCCTCCCAGCCGTGTTCGGGGAGTCCGGTGAACAGCATCAGGTTCAAGGGGTACTGCTCGCTCTCGACGACGCGGCGGAAGTCGTCGCGGAACAGAAACGTCGGCTTGCCTAAGGCGATAGCCATGCCCAGTTCCACCATCACGCCCTCGTCGGGCGGAACGCCGTTGACGACGGCGAAGATGGCGTCCGACTCCGCCACGTCACGGAAGTCGGCCTGTCCAATCCGATACCCCCATCCCGCCTCGGCGAAGTCCACCTGGTTGTTCCGCTCGAACGGCTCCCACACCTCCAGGCCAATCGCCTCCAGGGCAGACACCAGCGGCGGCAGCAACTCCACCTTCTGTTGGGCTGAAAAGCCATAGGGGTTGGCGAGGTAGATGGTCTTGGGCATGGGTGGGGGTCCTTCGTACGAGAGGGTTGGTTGTAGCCAATATGATACCGCAGACTGCGCGGATGACGTTGCCCATGGCGTCCAGTACGCCGTATGGTGGATGTGTAACGTTCCAGTTTTACCCGAAGGACGGACAGATGAGTCTCAAGATTGAAAATGAAGAGACCGTCCAGTTGGCCCACGAGTTGGCCAGCCTTACCGGTGAGACGGTGACCGAGGCAATCACGGTCGCGCTCAAGGAGCGCTTGGAGCGAGTGAGGCATGATCGCATCGTAGAGGAGCGTGTACAGGCGTTACGCGCCATCAGCGAACGTACCGCTCGCATGTTGCGTGATGGACCGTCGGCGGTGGAGCATGGCGACTTGCTGTATGACGAGTGCGGGCTGCCGAAGTGAGTAAGGGTACGAAAGAGGTTTTGTTGATTCAGCCTAAGTGTACGATTTCAACATCACCCCAATACCCGTTTAGATACTCTGCGACCAGCCGGCGATGACACTTGTCGGGTTTGTCCTCGCTGCACAGCAGACAACTGTTGGAAATTATCCTCTTTATACCCATCTTCTCAATCCGACGCTGGTTCATAAGGTCGATGAACTCACGCTCGTAGATACCCCAGTCGCGATGATCATTCCGATAAGCGTCCAGCATCTCCTTTGTAGGGGCCAATTCCGGCAAGTGAATGTATTTTATGCGGCTGAGCTTTTGCAGGAAGTACTCAAGATCATCTCTTTTGGCAAAGCCAGCCAACTGCGAGACATTGTTTAGCCGAACATCCACTAACCGTTTAGCACCTGACTCCTGCAGCAATTCAAAGAAGTCTGAAGCAGATTTTTTTGTAAAACCGATAGTATAAACTCTCAATGCATGTCCTCCCAAGCTTCTCTATAGACAGGCTGTGCTTTGCCTACATAGGCTATTTTCTTCGCCTGTCGGGTTATTGCATCGGCGAGTACCTCATCCGGTGAGCGGAACAGGTCGCCGTTGTGCGGTAAATTGAAACTATCCAACAATCGACCCATAGTGATTGCGTGCTTTTCAAGGCTACCATCTGCAAGGATATGATTTACAGCCACACCGCGCTCATCAAGCGCCTTTGCAATCAGCACTGCGCGATGACAAACTAGTGGTTCATGCTCAGTACACATCAGAGCCATGCGGCGCTCATCGGCTTCACGAATTAGCCTACCTATACCGTCATTGAAGAAATCCGTGTCGGCCAGGCGATCGTAGAGAACGCGCCCTTCGGCATCATAGCACGTGCGATCCACTGGACGGCCACCGAGCTCTCCACCCAAGAACACATAGCTAATTCCTGCTTGATCCAGTATTTCGGTCAGGACATCGTAGTTGTATTGAGGGCTATAGCGACTATGTGGTGACGATCGTACATCAACCACTTCCTCAACCTCATGCTCTGCTAACAACTGCAAGAATGTCTCCGGCGAGTGGTTGGAGTGTCCGATTGTGAACACGGGATACTCGGTCGAGTTCAATGAATATTGCTCCATCATGGTTTGATAATGGCGGCGATAAGTTTATATGAGTACTCTTCAAACGGCTCAGTGAGACTGATGGTAAGGAACCTTTCACCGACTGAATACTCGCCATAGTCAAGGTCCTTGACATGGCTTTCGACTTCAGGGTCGGTGATACGAAGTGAGTAGTCGCTTTTATTGTAGTGGAAGTATCCGCGCAACTCAGGACTCGATGATGTACTTTTATAGGGTTCTGAAACGCTTACTTGCAATGAACTAACCTTGATGAGACGCAATGAATTACTAAGACGATTAGTATCTGAGAATGGGATTCTATCGTTCAATCCTCTATTGCTACTATGTCCGTTAATCCATAACGTCTCGTCCGCGTCTGTGAATGACGGCAGGGCCCGTCCGCCGACACGATTAACCTTAGTCCAGCGCCGGCTCCGGTCAAGTAACCAGTTTTCCTGTTGGTAATTCTTAGGCCTGGGACTGAGAATAGGCACGTCAATAATATCGAGGACACTTGGGTCGCTCCCGTCCTCGTACCGGCGTTCGCCATCCGACACTTCCTCGCCCTCTCTGACACTTACGGGTCGAACCCATCTACCGATACGGCCGTCCTCAAGAATTTCTTTGCCCGCGATACAGCGACCGTTAAGTTTACGCGAGTTAGCAAAGCACACAATGCGCTTGATGTCGGCACTCTGCGTCATGGTCCAACCCCAACAGAGTTGTTTAGCCCGATTATCTTATTCCGGCCTATGGTGGTATAACAATCCTCTACCCCCCGATGTGGTACATCTCCACCTTCTCGCGGGTACGGAGTTCGTCGGTCATAGAGGCGCGTTCTTCGGAGTAGCGGTCGTCGCGGACTCGCCAGCGGCGGGTGATGATCTCCGCGAGGTCGGCGTCGGACGCTCCGGCGCGTAGGGGGCCTCGCAGGTCGGTGCCGACGTTGGCGAAGAGGCAGGTGACGATGCTGCCCTCCGGCGAGAGGCGCAGTCGTGTGCAGTCGCCGCAGAAGGGCTGGGTCACGGACGCGATGACGCCGATCTCGCCCGTGCCGTCCTTGTAGCGGTAGCGCCTCGCGACCTCGCCGTGGTAGTTCGCCTCTATCGGTTCGAGGGGGAGCTCGGCGTCGATCATAGAAACGATTTGTCCTGCCGACACCACATCGTCCATGCGCCAGCCGTTGAGGGTTCCGACGTCCATGTACTCGATGAAGCGGAGGATGTGGCTCCGCTCCTTGAAGTGGCGCGCCATGTCGACGAGGGTGTGGTCGTTCATGCCGCGCTGCACGACGGAGTTGATCTTGATCGGCGTCAGGCCGACGCGCTCCGCCGCCTCGATGCCCTTGAGCACCGTGTCCACGCCGAAGTTGCGACCGTTCATCTTGCGGAACACCTCGTCGTCGAGGCTGTCGAGGCTGATGGTCACTCGCTGCAGCCCGGCGTCCTTGAGCGTCTGCGCCATCGACGGGAGCAGGTAGGCGTTGGTCGTCATCGTCAGGTCTTCGATGCCGTCCACCCCGGCAAGCTGCTCGACGAGGGACTCGATGTTCTTGCGCACCAGCGGCTCTCCGCCCGTCAGGCGGACCTTCACCGCGCCGAGGTCAACGAAGATGCCCACGAGCCGCACGATCTCCTCGAACGTCAGCAGCTCTTCGCGCGGCAGGAACCGGTAGCGCTCGCCGAATATCTCCGCCGGCATGCAGTAGGGGCAGCGGAAGTTGCACCGGTCCGTCACGGAGACACGGACGTCCCGCAATGGGCGGTTGTATGTGTCGTTTACGGTCACGCGCCCCCTCTCTGTATCTCTCCCCTCACACTTGCCAGTCTCGACCGCGAAGGGCCGCGATCACCGATTGGCTTGCGCGTCCTCGGTGGCTCACGCGGTTCTTCTCGTCGAATGACAGTTCCGCCATCGTCCTGTCCATCTCCGGGATGTAGAAGAGCGGATCGTAGCCGAATCCCGACGTGCCTCTCGGCCTGTCGGTGATGACGCCCTCGCATCGACCCTCGTACAACTCGACCGGACGCTCCGGTCGGGTCAGGGCGATGACGCACCGGAAGCGGCCCGTCCACTTCTCTCTGGGTATATTGTTCAGCTTTTGAAGCAGGAATGCAATGCGGTCGTCGTCGGTGGCTTCGTCACCGGCATACCGGGCTGAGCGCACACCCGGCTCCCCGTCGAGACCGTCGACCTCCAGCCCGGAGTCGTCGGCGAGGGTCGGGAGGCCGCTCAGACGGGCATAGGCCACGGCCTTGAGCGTGGCGTTCTCCGCGTAGGTGGGGCCCGTCTCTTCGACATCCACGTCGACGCCGACATCGGACAGGGACACCAACTCGAACGGCGTCCGCGCGAACATCGAGGAGAACTCCCTGAGCTTGCCCGCGTTATGGGTCGCTATGAGAATGCGGTTCATTACGGGAGTTTATTAAAGGCGGGCGCGAGGCAGTCGGAGGTAGGAGCTAACCGCCTAACGCTTCACACTATTTAGCAGGTTTGCAAAGTTCCAGTTCACTGGTTTTGTGAGCATTTAACAGGGATCCCAGCGTCACGTATCGCGGCGTTCCGTACGTGAACGGTGTCGGATCTCCGTTTTTGTTCTTCTTGTCGTTGATGATCGATTGCGGCAACTTTACCGTCTCACCGTGATCGGGCCCGCTCAGGAACATGATACTGTCTCCCGTACTCCTCTCGAACCACACGTCCGGGCGAACGCCCTCAGGGCGCTTATCAAGCCTTCCCAGTAACTCTTTAGCATCGCTTCCCTGGTCAGCGTTGAGAGACTTGGTTCTCGACTTGATCTTTGAAACAAGCGGCTGGATTGCACCGTCCTTGTAGAACGCTATGTAGTCGGTAGGCCGGACTGATTGGTGGTGTACATACGCGCTGAGCTGCTTGTACTCCGGCCACGCGAATCTGGCAGCGACTACCAGGACGCTGGCATTTGGGTCCGCGGCCTCCTCCATCTCCGCGGTGTACTCGCCGCGCCGAGCAGCGGAAGTGACCTTCGCGCGATGGTAGTAGGCCGCCTGCGCCGCCGGGATGTTCGCGGCCACGCCGCCCCATGCCTTGAGCGGAGCGGCCTGTAGCCCGCGACCATAGGAGAAGCTCAACTCCCACGGCGCTCCGTGCGACGTCGCATAGCGGTTGATGGCATCGAGGTTGACCGTGGCTTCGTCGTCGGACTGTCCGCCCGACAGGAACACGACGCCCGGCACGGCGGCGGGAACGGTGTTCAGGAAGCACTGCACCGTCATCTCCGCAACCTGTTCGGCGCTTGCGCGGTTGGATGCGTCCTTGCCGGAGAGGACCATGTTGGGCTTGAGCAGAGTACCCTCCAGCGCGACTCGATGCGTGCCGAGCTCGTAATACACCTCGCGCAGCGTCTCGGTCGTGACCTCGTAACAGGTGTCGATGTCGTGATCGCCGTCCATGAGGACCTCGGGCTCGACGATGGGTACCAGACCAGCCTCTTGGCTCAGGGTCGCGAACCGGGCGAGGGCTTGGGCGTTCGCCTCGATGCAGTGCCGGGTCGGAATGCCGTTCCCAATGGTGATGACCGCGCGCCACTTGGTGAACTTCGCGCCAAGATCGACGTACTCGGCGAGCCGGTCGCGCAGACCGTCGAGACCCTCGGTGATAACCTCGCCGTCAGCGCTCGCCAGCGGCTTGGTGCTCTTGTCCACCTTGATCCCCGGGATGATGCCCTGGCTCGACAGGACCTCGACGAGGGGAGTGCCGTCCGCGCCATCCTGGCGGAGGGTCTCGTCGTACAGGATGACGCCGCTGATGTACTCCGCCGCGCCAGCCGTGCGGAACAGGCCCTCGCGGTAGTCACGACGGTTCTCGAACGTCGAATCGACGCCGATGGAGTCGAAGCGCCGCTTGATGGTGCCGTCGCTCTCGTCCGCCGCCAGGATGCCCTTGCCCGGCGCGACGATGGCCTGCGCTACGTCGATCATGTCTTGAAGGTTCATGCCCGCTCCTTCCTCACTGGTCTCACGAGTTGAGAATCGACACGGTCTTCTCCACCACGTCGGCAGGGCCCAGCATCAGGGGCACCCGCTGGTGGAGAGCTTCCGGTTGGATGTCCAATATGCGTTCGCGCCCCGAAGACGCGGCGCCACCCGCCTGCTCGGCGACGAATCCGAGGGGGTTGGCCTCGTACATCAGCCGGAGCTTGCCGTTGGGCGACTTGTCGTCCGCCGGGTACCAGAATATGCCGCCTTTGAGAAGATTGCGATGGAAGTCGGCCACGAGGGAGCCGACGTACCTGAGCGAGTAGCCGTCCCGCAGCATCGTCGCCGCGGCGCGTGTAGGCTCGTCCCAGTTCTTGTAGTACCCGTCCGGCACGCTGTAGTACTGGCACTTCGTAGGGAAGCTGATGTCCGGGTGAGTAAGCTCGAATGAGCCGCTGGACGTGTCCAGAGTGAAGCCCTGCACGCCCGCCGTCGTGGCGACGACGAATACCGTGCTCGAACCGTACACGGCGTATACGGCCGCAATCTGCTTGCTGCCCGGACGTAGCATCGAGTCGGCAGTCACGTCCTCGCCCGGCTCCCGCTTCCATATCCCGAATATCGAGCCGATGCTTACGGCAACGTCGATGTTGGATGAGCCGTCGAGCGGGTCCATGAGAACGACGTACCGTTGCGAGTCATCGTGGCCGACGATTACGCCCTCCGCGATCTCCTCGGACCCGACCGCGGCGACGGCCCCCGACTGGGAGAGAACGTCGACGAAGATGTCCGAACTCTGCTCATCCAGGATCTGGACGACCTCGCCCTGCACGTTGACGTCGCCCGTCGTTCCGAGCACATCGGCAATCGACGCAGCCTGGACTTTTTGTTGGACGAGGCGCGTGCCTTCGGCGATGGCCACCACTACTTGGGACAAGCCTTCGTATGATGGGTCGTCGCCCCATGCGGAGTCGACGTAGTCGGTCAGTGTTGGGCGTGAAGGAGTCACGCTGGTTTCCACGTTTATGATTAGTCCAAAGACGCGATTCGGTCTTTTAGCAAAGGGTGCAACTTGGAAGAGAGAGCCTGTTCCATCGTTACCTCGAAGGCCTCTGTATTGCTCTCTCCCCTAGTTAGAACCACTCTCATGGTATCTCTGGAGAACCACTGGGAAGTATCGATTCGTACCTCAACTCCGTCATCGATCTCCTTGACCGTCTGCCGAATTGCCCTTTCCACCGCATCAGCGAGACCCTCGGCGCGGCCCTCGGCATATCGTCTAGCTTTGTATCGCTCTGCAAGAATCATTATGACCTCCGATATGGCCGCTAAACCGGCTGTGCACGTTGCCGCCGCTAACCCAACCTGTCCTGTGCCAGTGATAATCTCAACGACAGTTTCCCAAGCGTCGTCGTTCGTCCGGCGGTCGGTCTCGTACCATATCCGAAATGCGACTCCCGACACAACCAGCAAACTGAATAGGTAACTGTTCAGAGTTGATGAGATGAACTTAAAACCCCTAGCGGGTTGTGGAGCGGTTGTGCCATAAGGGAGGGGTGAGAACTGAACTTGACCTGGATAGTGCAAGCCGTGAGACCCTGCTGGCGGTCATCGCTGAGCAGCAAACGGTCATCGCCGAGTTGCGACGACGGATAGAGGAACTGGAGAGGCGGGGCCCTCCTCGGGGCATGCCCGGCAACAAGCCCGCTCCCAAGCGGCCTCGACCGAAGAGGACGGAGCCTCGCAACAAGCGGACTCAAGGATTCACCCGGCGGCGGATGAACCCCACTCGGCAAGTAGTACACGCTCTCGACTCGTGCCCCGAGTGCGGGACGGGTATGACCGGTGGATGGGTGCATCGGACACGCGAGGTCATCGAGATTCCGTTGGCTCCGGCAGAAGTGATCGAGCAGGTCTTCGTGGCCCGCACGTGTGCGTTATGCCGCAAGCGGCGTCTGCCGCAGGACTCGTTGAAGGGGATGGCTGTGGGGCGTCAGCGCTTGGGAATCAACCTGGTGAGCCTGATCGTGACGCTTCGGGAGGAAGCGCGACTGCCCATACGGAGCATCCAGCGCTACCTGTGGACGGTGCATCAGTTGAAGCTGAGTGTGGGCGCCATAGCTGATGCGATTCACCGTGTGGCGCGACAGGCACAGCGGACAGTGGACGAGACGCTTGAACGCATTCGCGGCTCCCCGGTGGTGCACGCCGATGAGACGGGCTGGCGAGAGGATGGAGTCAACGGCTATGTGTGGACATTCAGCACACCCACCGAGCGGTACTTCGTGCGTCGCGGTCGTGGCAAGAAGGTGGTCGATGAGGTGTTGGGTGAGTCGTTCGACGGAGTGCTGGTGAGCGACTTCTACGCCGCATACAACCATTATCCCGGTCTCAAGCAGCGGTGCTGGGTACACCTGCTGCGTGACATCCATGAACTCAAGGCGTTGTACCCTGAGGACACGGGTCTGGTTCGGTGGGCCGGGGCGGTGCGCCAACTCTATGACAGGGCTAAAGCGTACGCTCAAGCAGGCGTTCAACCAGCGTCCGGGTACCAACGGTTCGTATCTCCCAACCAGTTGATGCTGGAGAGTCAACTACTGTCACTGTGCCGACCCTTCTCAAACGACGAGACGGCGCCTCAAGCAAAGCTCTGCCGACGCATAGAACGGTTCATCAAAGAGCTGTTCGTCTTCGTATCGCACCCGGACGTGCCGTCTGAGAACAACGCTGCCGAACGGAGTCTGAGGCATCTGGTCATCAGCCGCAAGATCAGCGGTGGAACTCGATCCGAACAGGGAACCACCAGCAAGATGGCCTTGGCGTCCCTCTTTGGCACCTGGAGGACCAAAGGTCTCAATCCCCTCTCACAATCCCGCAAACTGCTCGTCTCTCATCAACTCTGAACAGTTACCTGAATAGTAGTAGATACGGCAGTTCTGGAGGAAAGCCCCATATAGGACGGTTGTTGTTCCTCATGCGGGCGATTATTCCAGTTCAAGCGGCCCGGCAACCGCTTGGCGCAGGGTGTCAACGAGATCGGCGTTGGGTGCGTAGATCTGCAGGATCCGCGCCCCTTTTCGCTCGGCATAGACCGTCCGGTCGGGCAGAGACAGGATAGCCGCCCCCGGCGCGCTCGACAAGTCCTCCCAGCCTACGCCGGACCGGGCCTCGGCATGTTCCTGAACAATACCGAAGAACTCTTCGGCGTCTTGCTCGGAGTCCCAGACGGTTGCGAGCACGAGGAGGCCCTGGCCGTCCGGGCTCTCGAACAGTGAGTATGCGTCTCCCCCCCAGCCGCCTGCGGCGATGAACGCCGCCTGTGGCGAGAAGTCGGTCTCCAGCCAGGCCATGAGGAAGAGTTCGCCGAGCACGCCCGTCCGAACGTGCTCCCATTCGTCGCCGAGAACCCAATCAAGGTCGGGCATCTCTACGCTGATCGGCATCTCGCCCGCCGCATACTTCTCTAGGTGGAGTACCTGTTCCGTCGATGCCGGGGGGTTCTCAAGGGCCTGGTTGATTAATGACCAGTTGCCCGCCGCTTGGAATAGCTGCACGGCGAAGTCGAGTCCCTCCGCGAAGGGGAACACGAAGGTGCGAATGGCGATGTACGGCGCCATGTTCAGGGCCTCACGAAACGCCTCGTTCGGTTCGAGGATGGACGCTTCCTGTTCTTCGGGGGTGAAGTGCTCGTTGGTGTAAACGAACTCGCCGATGGCGGCGTCGCCTTCGAGTAGCGCTCGAAGCGCCAACCTGGCGTCATCGTTGCCCTCGGTCGCGTCGTATTTCGCCTTGATGTCGAAGTTGACGGCCTGAAGGTGATTCACGTACTCGTTGACGTATGTCCGCTCGTGGGAGAGTGTGAGCTCTTCGGAGTCCAGTACGACGTACTGCCTCTCTTCCTCCAAGTCGAACCAGCCGAGCGTACCCTCGGTGCTAAAAGTCAAGAGAACGTCGTAGAGACTCACGCCGGGCCTCATCAGTCCGAGTGCCTCGTAGAGCAGTTGGTCACCCTCGATCTTGTCCCTTCGTCCTTCGTATACCTCGGAAATAAGCTCTCGGAACTCGTCCGGGGTTAGGAATTGCCGTTCCAGAATTGTCTCTAACGGGGCCACCAAGGACAGTCCCCTTATCAAGTTCGTACGGACACCCGCCCTTGCCAGCTTCCTCGCATTTATGTTGTCGATATTTGGCTCGTCAAGCGGGACGGAAACGGTCGGCAGAATCGGGTTTTCCGAGGTGGTGGAGGGCGTAGGAGTCGCGGGAGCGCTCGTCGGTTCGGGGCCGGGAGTTGGTTCGGGCGTCGGCGACGGGGCCTGCGTGGGCGCAGGTTCGGCGGTAGGAGTGGACTCGGTCTCGGTGGATTCCCCACCACAGGCCGCCAGGACCAACACCGGCACAAGGAAGACCCACCACAGACTCTTCATAAGTTCAAGTATCGACGGCGCTCGCTACGGGTGTCAAGCGGACGCCGAACCGGTCACTCGATGGTTGCCAACTCTAGCGGCACGTTCAGATCCGACGAACGGTATACCCCCAGGGCCGCCTGTAGCACCTTTCGGGCAAAGTGGAAGTCCATCTCCGGCTGCTCGCCTGAGATGATGCAGTCGATGAAGTCCCTAGCGGCGCCGTTGAAACCCTCGATCCAGTCCATCGGCACGTCGAAACCGGTCGACTCGCTGCCCTGGTGCAGGACTACCGGCGGCATGTCCAGCATCTCGCCCGTGCAGCGGGTAACCCAGATCACGCCCTTCGGGCCGACGATCTCGAAGAACTCGTCCATCGGGTAGTACCTGCTGCGCAGCGGCATCTCGTTCGCCAAAGCGTAGTCGATGACGCCGAGGCAGTTCTTGTCCTTGAAACGCCACACCGTCGAGCACGGCGCCTCGATGGTGAAGTCGTCCGTCTTGGTGACGATGCCGTAGACGCTCTCCAAGTCGCCGACCCAGTACATCGCCGTCGCGTACTTGTGGACTCCGTCGTCGTAGAGCTTTCCGCCCGGCTGCCGTGCGGCGTCGCTCCGCCACTCCATGGCGCCCTCGGCGAGGTTGTAGTCGTTCACGGTGAGCTCGTAGCTGCCGATCACCGTGCGAATCCTCACCATGTTTGGATCGCCGATGGCCCCGGAGTCGAGCAGTTCCTTCGCCTTGACGATGGGCGGGTAATACAGGAAATTCTCGGATATGCGGAACACCGTCTTGGCCCGCGCAACTGCCTCGCCTATCCGGTCAGCCTCAGGGATGGAGACGGCGATAGGCTTCTGGCACGACACGTGCTTCCCCGCCTCGAGTCCCGCGATAATCTGGTCGGCGTGAAGGTGCGTCGGCGTCAGAAGCTCAACAGCGTCGACGTTGGGATCGGCCAGCACGTCCTCATAGTCGGTGTAGATGGCCGGCGATATCCTCCACTCCGCCGCGCTCTCTTCCGCACGCTCCCGGATGGGGTCACAGAGGGCAACGATCTCGCACCTGTCATCCCGCAAGTACCCCGGCGCGTTCAGTCGAGATATCGTCCCACACCCGACAATTGCCAATCGTACGCGATCCACGTCTGCTCCTTACTCCTTCGTCGATAGCTCGCCAAGCCAGCGGACGCGCGTGGACTTGTATCCCACCGATTCGACGAATCGCTTGTCCGCCGTCCAGAGGTCGCACCGCTCGGCCTCCGCAAGGGCGAGGTAGAGCGGATCGTATGTTGCGCCGACGTCGATGGCCTGCGCAATCGAGAGCGCGTCCGTGTAGAGACCAGCAGGCTCGTGAATGGATACCGCGTCATAGATTGCGTTCAGAGCCTCAACCGCGGTGCCGAGACCGAGTTCCCCACGACGTATCTTCTGGTGCAGCACGTTCGTGACTTCCGGTCGGAAGATCGGCGGAGCGATGAGCAGTTCAGCCCGTTCCGTCCAGTCACGGTAGAGCGATACGGCCTCCGCGCTGTCGAGTTCCTGAGCGACCCATTTCACCGCGATATTGGCGTCGACGACGACGGTCAACGGCCGTCCCCGTCTGCGGAGTGGGCAGGACCCATCGACCGCGCGCCCAACTCGCTGCTGCGGCCCGCCCGCGCTTCTCGAAGTATCTCGGTGCTATCGCTGCCGATACCGGCCGCCGCACCGCCCGCACGGATGGCGTTCATCCTGTTCAATTTGTCCGCGGTAGCAACCCCAACGAGGGTGGCCGCGCTGTTCATATCCATGACGGTCTCTCCATGGAACCTGCTGTCAAGGTCGTCGACGCTGACGAGGGTTATTCTGTCGTCTCGTGGGTCGCTGGACGAGCGAACTGCCCCGCTCTTGACGAGCCGGTGTATCTTCGTGCGGCTTACCCTATAGGCGACTGCCGCCTCTTTGATTGAGAGGTATTTCTTAGCGCTGACTTCCATGCTGCCTATTCACGCTCATCATTATATACCATCCGCACGAAATATACAATATGTACGACATGTGCATTGTGTTCGCATGAAGGATTCAATAGTCGAGCACGTCGAAGCCCCATTCGAGCGGCTTCTGCACCATCCGGCGTATCCGCGGCCTGTCGCTTTCCACGTAGCTCCGCGTAGGTCGGAGCGACCACGTGCTATTGTCGTAGAAGGCCATTATCTGATTGAGGTGCCGTTCGGTCTTCGGGTTCTCCACGAAGCTCGCGCAAATCTGGTGTCTGCCGACCCCTCCGCCAAACGCCCCATGGATGACGCCCTCCGTGAATACCAACACGTCCCCCGGCTCCGTCTCCAACGCCACCGAGGGAATCTCGTCCGGGCGCATCCCGAACACCAGGTCATCCGGGTCATATTTCCCTTCTCTGAGCACCGAAAGGTGGTCGGGGTCATGCCGCCGATTCGATGCCGGAATCACGCGGAGACATCCGTCCTCCTTCGTCAGCGGGTCGAGGTATATCGCAACCTTCACCCATCCCAGGTCATCGTCGTGTATGTCGTCTCCGTGCCAGTGGGTATCTCCAACGCGTAGATGTCCCTCCGTCCCGTCGAGCCAGAAGTCGGGCCCCAGCAGCGACTCCGGTATCTGGTGAATCCGCTCGTCGTCGATCAGGTCCCGCATAGCAGGGTGGCGCTCCAGCCACGGCTGGACCGACTGGTTCTCATCGGTCTGGTAATCGTCGGCCCCGCGCAGGTCACGCATGACGCTCAGCGACGCCGCGCGAAGGTCGTCCATCTCGTCCTGGGACAGCAGTCCGCGAAGCACGAGGAACCCGAACGCCTCGTAGTGGTCGATCTGGTCTTGCGTTAGCACGTCGTCCCCCTCGGCGAGCGGTGTCGAAGATGGCCTATCAGGTCCGACTCCGTTCGATGGCCCGGATCCGTTCCTTCAGTGGCGGGTGGGTGTAGTTCAGGAATACGTAGAAGGGGTGCGGTCCCAGGTTCGACAGGTTGTCCTGCGAGAGCTTCTTGAGGCTGCCGGTCAGATCGTCGGGGCGTCCATACGTCTCGACCGACCACCGATCCGCCTCGTACTCATGCCTGCGGGATACGTACTGCAACGCCATCGACAGAACGATGTCGACCGGCGTGTACAGGAGACTGAAGAACAGCAGCCCCGCATACACCGACATCTCGTCCATCAGGAACGCGTCGAACAGCCCCTCGCTGTTGAGGAAGATGGAGAGCAGGAAGAAGATGATCGCCGTTTGGACCACGCTCACCACCATGGACTGGATGATGTGCTTCTTCTTGTAGTGCCCGATCTCGTGCGCAAGCACAGACACGAGCTCCGGCACCGTCTGGTTTTCCACGAGCGTGTCGAACAGGGCGATGCGCTTGTTCTTTCCGAAGCCCGTGAAGAACGCGTTCGACTTGCTGGAGCGCTTCGACCCGTCCATCACGAGGATGTTGTTGACCGTGAAGTTCACCGATCTCGCGTATTCGAGGATCGAGTCCCGTAGCTCTCCCGGCTCCAATGGTGTGAACTTGTTGAACAGGGGCATGATCCACGTCGGCGCGATGAACTGGATCGCGAGCGTCACTATGGTGACGGCCACCCACGCATACAGCCACGCAAAGTCGCCCGCGTACTCGAAGAAGGCCAGGACCGCCGCCAAAAGGGGCCCGCCCAGCACGATCATCAGCCCGAGCGCCTTCACCCGGTCCAGAATGAACGTACCCCAGGTCGTCTTGTTGAACCCGAAGTGCGCCTCGATGACGAACGTCCGGTAGATGCTGAAGGGCAGGTTAATCACTATGTAGGCAATCCCCAGCAGCCCGATGTACACGACGCCGCTCAGGATCACGTGGAATTCCCAGTCGCGCACGATCTGGTCGAGCCAGTTGAAGCCGCCGAACAGCCAGAAGGTCAGCAGCACGGCCAGCTTGAACGTGCCGGTTATCAGGTCGAAGCCGGTGTTGACCTTCGTGTACTCCTGCGACTTGGCGTACTTGTCGGGCTCGTACACGTCCTCCAGGCCCTCCGGCGCTTCGGGCTTGAGAGCGGACAGGTTCAGGAGGTTGGAAACGACGCCGAGCAGGAACTCGACCAGCACGGCGACGAGGATGATGACGAAGAAGACGTTCATGTCGCCCTTACGGTATGCCGAATAGCCCCGACGGTCAAGAGCGGAGACGGGGCGTCACCACTTTGCTATGCAAACCTACGTCGTCTGAATGGCGTACAGCCTCGCGCGCCGTCCGAGTGCTGTCAACAACCGCCAAGACGCCCTTAGCCATCACACGCCTCTTTGTTCACACCACCATTTCAAATCGGACCGTGATTGTATACTTGACACAACAGGAAAGCAACGTTAGCATGGGCGGATGTTCTGGCGGAAGATACTCGGAACCGCTGTCATTCTGGCAGTTGAGGGCTTCGGCTCAAAGGCCGTCGAAATGACCATCTTCCCGAAGTTGCTTGAGGAGCCATGCATCTTCTACGTGTTCGCTCTGCTTGTTATGTCCGCTGTTGTGATTTGGTGGCCGGAGATTTGGGGTTGGATAAGTCCAACTGAGCGGATTATCAGACGCGGCGAAGCAAAGAGCAGACGTGAGAAGGATGAAAGAGTCGGCAGAGCCATTGCAGACATGAAGGGAAACCCGTTTCTTGGCAACGTTGAGGTAATCGACTATGAGAGGGGTATCGTCGAGGCCGAGGTGCGTCCGCCGCGCACATGGCGATACCGTCTACGCAAGGCCGCCGTGTGGACTGCTAATAGGTCGTGGTGGGTCGAATGGCAGCTAACCGAACGAGTCCTTCGCTGGGTCTACTGCAAATTTCGGGAAAGATGAATGACTATCACCTTGACACATGATGCAGAGGTTCTTTAGAGTGTCTCCGCCTCTGCACGGGGTATACATCATACGGGCTGAAAGCAGGGCCGTTGCGTCTCCTTACGGCCCGTGTGATGGTGCGTCCCGTGCAGAGAGCCCGGATCCTGCCGTAAGGAGGCACCATGATGGAAACGAAGCGAAAATCGACAGACGAGCGAAAGGCGGCATTGGCTCTACAGGTGAGCCAGAAGGTTGCGAGTGGAATGAGAGTCGAGTCGCAGAGCGACTTTCAAGCCGTGCTCGTCAAGGGGAAGCCAGTCAATCATCTGCTACACGGAATCTTGACGTTCTTCTCACTGGGTATGTGGGGTGTGGTTTGGCTCATCCTGTTTCTCACTGGTGGACAGACGCGAGAGATAATCAACATAGACGATTACGGGAATGCGCTTATCTCGACGGTCTAGGCTACCAGCTTTTCATAGGTGAGATGCTCAGTGTTCACGATGCGCCGAAGGGTGTCGACGAAGATGTGGTCGTTGTCGCGGTTGGAGTAGCGCCACTCAAGCTCCTCAAGGTAGCGGTCAAGGTGCTTTTCGGAGACCTTGTGAAACGCTCCGATTATGCTTCGCTTGAACAGCGACCACACACCCTCAATGCTGTTCGTATGCACGTCTCCGACCACCCATTCCTCGGCGGAGTGGTTGACGGTCTCATGCCGCGTGTTCTCATCGGCAATGCCGAGATAGGATGCCAGTTCGTCGGTATAGATCGCTTCCGCCTCGTCTCTCACTGTGCGATTGATGAAGTCGTGGAGCGTGTCGCGCCGCGTGTCGGGTATGCGCTCCAAGCGGATGCGTCCACCGCGCTGAATTGCCCCGGCAACCCACGTCTTGTTTCCCTTGTAGGCGCGTCCCTTACCCTTCGTCTTGCCACCTATCAGGGTCTCGTCCACCTCGACCACACCGAGCAGCGTCGGTCCCTCAAGCGGGTCGTTGCCCATAGCCTCACGGATGCGGTGACAGAGGTACCACGCCGTCTTGTAGGCTACTCCGAGTGTCCGCTTGAGTTGGTTGGCCGAGATACCCTTCTTGGACTCACACATCAGGTAAATGGCGAGAAACCACTTTCGGAGCGGCAAGTGGGAATCGTGCATGATGGTTCCCGCCGTGACGGAGAACTGGTAGCGGCAATCGTTGCAGTCGTACTGATTGCGAGACTCTATCTCCGACACGCCAAGAGAGCCGCATCGGAGACACGCTACGCCGTCCGGCCAACGGAGCCTTTCAAGCAGTTCGCGGCACTTGGCGTCGGTGTTGAAGTTGTCAACTAGAGTAAGGAGATTCGTCATGCCTCAAGCTCCCAAGAAGAAGAGGTTGCTACCGAAGAACATCACCGAGCAATCGGACGCCGTAGTAGCTGAAAAACTATTCGGCAAACGCGCCAAACGGGAGCTAGACCGATTGCTGATTGATGTTGCTCCGAAGTCCATGAGGTAAGTATAACGCATACTCAACCTTGTGTCAAGTATACAATCACGAATCGGACTTGACACACAAGAACAAATGATTTATTCTGCTTGCACGACGGGTACACCGCCGCGTTAGAGCACCCCCGGGGAAGTCACAAAATGTCCCGAAATGTCCCACGAAACGAGACCCTCGACCCGACTGGTCTCCTAGCACACCTTGTCCAAATCCCCCTGTGCGGTACGAAATAGCGAATGGGGTTTCGATTCGATTGCACCGCGAAACCCGCCGAAATACTACTGTCCGTTCGCAGCGTGACCGTGCTATAATTCCTATCTGTGCATTTTGAATAGAGTCCCATTGCGGCAGGAGATGAAGTGGTAGCCCAGCGCGTCAGAGACTACGAAGTGGTAATAATCCTCAGCCCCGAGGCGACCGAGGACGAGATCACCGGAATCCTCGACAGGGTCGACGGTTGGATCACCGAGCGGGGCGGCGAGATTAAGGAGCGGGATATCTGGGGCCTCAAGCGCTTCGCCTATCCCATCAAGAAGTTCATGGAGGGCAACTACTCCCTCACGACTTTCAAGCTCGACGTGGGCATGGCCCAGGCCCTCGATAGGTACCTCAAGTCCTCCGAAGACATCCTGCGGGCGCTCGTCGTCAAGCTCGAGGAAAAATCGAAAAAGAAAGAGGACGATTCTCAAGACGGCGATCGTCAAGCGTAGGGAGAAGTCACCATGACGATGAACAAGATCCTCATCATCGGCAACGTCGGCGGAGACCCTGAGATGCGGTACACCCCGAGCGGGAACCCCGTGACGTCGTTCTCGGTCGCTACGACCTATAGGTATACGACGCAGGGGGAGCAGCGCGAGGAGACGCAGTGGTTCCGCGTGTCCGCATGGAACCGTCTCGCTGAGACCTGCAACCAATACGTGGTCAAAGGCATGAAGGTATTCGTCGATGGCAGATTGAACGTCCGGGAATACGTCGGCCAGGACGGACAGACCCGCACCAGTGTCGACGTAAACGCATTTGACGTTCGGTTCCTCAACCGACCCGGCGAAGCCGGAGCCGGACAGGGCGGAGACATGGGCGGCGGTGGCGGATATGCCCCCGGCGCGCCCCCCGAAGGCGCCGAAGACCTGCCCTGGTAGCCATACTATCGACCATTCATAGAGAAGAGACGAGGCAGATTACGTGACAACCCAACCACCGGCTCCGAGCACTCCACCGGGTCCCCCGTCGGGCCCTCCACAGGGGAGGCCGTCAGGCCCTCCGCAGGGCGGACCGCGCCCTCCCTATCAGGGACGGCCGGGTGGACCGCGCCCACCCTACCAGGGACGACCGGGCGGACCGCCGCGTCGGCCTCGCGGAAGGTACTTCCCCCGGCGACGGCGGATATGCCCCTGCGCCGAGGGCCAGAAGATCGACTACAAGGACATCGACTTTCTCCGACGGTTCCTCACCGATCAGGCCAAAGTCGAGTCTCGCCGCAAGACGGGCATGTGCGCCAAGTGCCAGAGGCCGCTCGCCCGCGCCATCAAGCGCGCGCGCTACCTCGCAATGCTTCCCTACACGAGGCATCATAAAGTCGGCAGCGCACGTTCCTTCAGCTAGTGCGTATTCGCAGGGCGCTCCCGTCGGACGCGCCCGGAATCGCCCGCGTCGATGTCGACAGCTGGCGTTCGACCTACGTCGGATTAGTTCCAGACGACATCCTCTCATCGTACGACTACAGCGAGCGAGAACGCGCCCGCCGCAGCCTCCTTGCGGACGAGTCCAGGGTCACATACGTCGCCGAGCACAAGACAGACGGCATTGTCGGGTTTCTGAGCGGCGGGCCTGCACGCATGGACGATATGCCCTACGCCGGCGAACTGTACGCGATCTACTTGCTGGAGCAGTACCAGCGGCAGGGCATCGGCCGCAGGCTCGTCCGCGAGTTGTGCGCATGGCTGCTCTCACAGCGTCTGACCTCCATGTACACGTGGGTCCTCGAAGAAAACCCGTCCCGCCACTTCTACGAGTCCCTCGGCGGCATCGAGTTCAGGCGTCAGACCATGGCACTTGCAGGTCATGAAGTCGCGGAGGTCGCATACGGTTGGGACGACATTTCGCCGCTCGCCGCTCCGCCGTCATTGGAGCCATCGGCATGAAATACCCCATTCTGCTATCTTGTACGCCCACCGTTCGTTTTCTCTAGTAGGGCCTCCCTAAACTCCCTCTCTAAGCGAGCAGCCATGCATATCCCATTCCTTTCACCAGCTATCTGGAGCGTCCTCGCGACGACCATACTGATCTTTGCCGTCGCCTGCGGATCAAGCGCCGGGCCGCCTGAACTTCCGACCGAGGAGGAACTCTCTCCCCCGCCCCCCGCGCAGCCCGCCCCGCAGCAGCCGGTGAATACCCCCACTCCGCGCCCAACTCCCGCTGAGTCGAGCGAGGAGGAATCGACCGCCGTCCCCACGCCTGTGAGCGACAGGGAGTACGATTCTGTGCTTCCGATGTCCAAGATCTTTCAGGGGATCAGCAGCACCATATTCAATGATTTGAGCCCAAACCCCGAACTGGCCCTTGAGGGGTTGGAGTCGGCACGGATCAACGACGATAAGTCCATGGTCCCCGTCATCGTCACGCTGATGGGGTTCATCAATAGGCTTGAAGTGTTCGAAGAGGCCATACTCACGCTCAACGAGCTTACCGGACAGGACTTCGGCGATACGCCCGACCCGCGGCGTGCGTCGTTCGAGTGGGTCGGCGCAAACTTGGACGACTACCGCCCGCCCGACGGTTACCCTCAGCTCAAGCGCCGGTTCTTTGCAGGCATTCATCCGGGGTTTGAACAGCTACTGGATGGCTACGAGGAGACCTCGCGGATCGAGCCGTTCGAGATCGAGTGGGGCGGCGTAGGGCCGGACGGCATCCCGCCGCTGGAGAACCCTCCCAGCATTCCGGCGGAAGAGGCTGACTACCTGGCGAGCCACGAGCGCGTCTTCGGCGTGTCGATCAACGGAGAGCACCGGGCATACCCGCTCCGCATCATGAACCCGCACGAGATGGCCAATGACGTGCTGGGGGGCGAGCCGATCTCGCTGGCCTACTGCACGCTCTGCGGCGCAGGCATCGCCTACAGCGGCAAGTTCGACGGTATCGAGACGACCTTCGGGACGTCCGGCTTCCTGTACCGCAGCAATAAGATCATGTACGACCGCGAGACCTTCTCCCTCTGGAACCAGGAGTTGGGACAGCCGGTGATCGGAGAACTGGCCGACAGCGGCATCCAACTGGACTTCTTCCCAACCCTGCTCACGACTTGGGGCGAGTGGAAAGACGAGCATCCCGACACGACCGTGCTCTCCTTGGATACCGGCGTCTACCGGCCGGGGCATTACTTCCCCGAGGACAACCCCAACGCCACGTACTACCAATACTTCAACACTCCCGAGACGATGTTCCCCGTCTGGATTCGGGATGACAGGCTGGAGGCCAAGGACGTGGTGCTCGGCGTGAAGATCGGCGATACCCAGAAGGCATATCCCGTCCATGTGCTCCAGACGGAGCGCGTCGTCAACGACACGCTGGGAGAGACAAACGTCGTTATCCTCGGGTCGGAAATTTCACAGGCCGCCAAGGCGTACGAGCGCGGCGACAACGAGTTCGCCCGCCTGCAGGACGACACCTCGACGGGCGTGCCGATGAAACTCGTCGACCAGAGCGGCCACGTGTGGAACGTCACCGAAGAGGCATTGGTAAACGCCGCCGACTCCTCCGAGACGCTGCCGCGCATCCCCACCCACTCGTCGTTCTGGTTCGGCTGGTACGCCTTCTACCCCGACACCGAACTCTACGAGGGTGGGGGATAGATACGGCAGTCGCTAGTCGTCAGCCCTTGTACGCAATGTACACGTCAACCGAATTGACGATCAGTGGGACGCCGATACGTGAGTCGCGGTTGACGAGGACGACCTTCACCGCGTGGCTCCCCTTCGCGGCCTGAGCGGGTGTCAGGTCCCACACGAGCCACTTGTTCTCCGACACGTCCGCCGGGTCTCCGCCGAGCGCCGCCGCGTCGTGGATCTCAGGCTCGCAGAGCACGGCGCCGTCCCAGCTCACCTCCACCCGGTCGTCGGGCACCCAGTGCTCGAACTCGACCATCAGGCGAATCCCATCCAGTTCGTCGGATAGGGCCTCAACGTCGTCGTACACGGGAACGTCGATAGTCGGGCCATCCTGCGTGATCGACCTGTACAGCACAACTGCGGTCTGCCCGTAGATGCGGTCGTTGACGGCGTTCGGCGCTATCCCTTCGAGGTAGGTCGGACTCCTGTGAAGGGCCGTGTAGAGCTTATTCCTACCCGCGAGGGTGTCGGGAGAGCCGAGGGTCGTGAGCAGGCCGCGCCAAGGCTCCTTGCCGGGGAACCAGTTGAATGTGTACATCCCGTCCGCGCCCTGATCGTAGTACCCGGTCGCAACGCCCCGAAGCCAGGCGTCCCGCCACTCATCGTGCGATATCAGCCGCTCGGCCTTCTGTCGATAGATGCTGTCGATCCCACCGTAGAGCCGTATGTTCGTTCCCTCCGTGAGCGCCTTGAACTCGCCGACCTCGAATCCCGGATCGGTGGCAGATCCTCCTGCCCCGATGATGATGTCCGCGAGATCCTCCTCGACCCAGCGTTCCACGTCGTAGCCGATGTTGCGGCACGATTCGAGCGTCGTAGCCACGCGCGCGGCCACGTAGAACGGCCTGCCCCGCCGTTCCGCGATCTCATCGGCCATCCGGCGAACGGCCCGCTGGAGGTCGGTCAGGGCATATCGCAGACGGTACCCGTAGTTCTCCGGAACGTGAAACGGGTGCCTCTGCCAGTCCAGTTCGACGCCGTCCCAGTCCGCCTGCAGGCACGCCTCCCGGATGTACGACAGCTTGTGTTCCTTCACCTCGGGTATGGCCATGTTCCACGACCCGATGCCCCGCTGCTCCGGCACGTCGTCCACATCCAAGAGCCATTCGGGATGGTCTTGCCTGAACTTGGTACCCCTGTTCAGCCGCTTGAAGTCCTCCGGCCTCGTACCATAGAAGTGGTTGTCGTTCATCCGCATGGAGACGTAGACGTCCATCCCCAGCTCGTGCCCACGGTCGACCATCGCCTGGAAGGGGTTCTCGCCCCGCTCGAACATGCTCCGCACGTTTTCGGAGTGGCGCATCGCCCGCATTGACGAGTACACGCGCCCCTCTCCGTCGCCGAGCCGCTCGTGTACCTCCGACGGCCATTCGGCCTCGTGGGAGCCGATGCTCCAGAACATGGCGTCCACCTGCGTCCCCTCCAGCGGCCCGTAGACCTGCTCCATGAGGCGTTCGGTCGACTGCGGGTGCTCGTCGTAGTCCATCGGCGCGCCGTCCCAGTTGAAGATGATCCGGTAGCGCGGAGTCGCCTGTCTCATTCGTCCTCCTTGACGTGTACGCTCATAAGCTCCTCGTACCTGTCCGCGCCGAAGACCTCCTTGCGGTTGATCCAGCGGTACGGCAGAGGCTCGATGCGGAGACTGCGGTCTTCGAGAGGGAGCCTAACCGGGGCGTGACCGCGACGGTGGGACTCCCGGAGCGCGACTATGATTTCGAGCACCTTCGCCATATTCTCCCCGCTGCACCTCGGCGGGACGCCAAGCTCCAGGCAGTCGACGATGGCTTGGATGCTCTCCCGCATGCGGTTGCCGGGATAGCGCCAACCCTGCTCAACGTATGGCATCTCGTTAAGACCCGCCTCGGGTATCGCGTCGGGGATTTCCACGAGATCATCGATCTGCGCCGTCTCGCCCTCCATGTCCTTGAGCTTCCACACGCGAAACTTGTTGAAGTCGCTGAACATCACGCCCTTCTCGGTCACGATCTCGATGCCGCGCCGGGACTCCGCCCTCATGTTGATGAAGCACTCGACGCCGTTCTCGAACCGGATGCAGCCGCCCATCGCCTGGTCGACGTCGTCGAAAGGGTCGCCGCGCACCCATCCGACCACCCACTCCACGTCGGCGTCGTTCGCGAACAGCCGCGCAACGCTCAGGTCCTGGCAGTTCGCGCCCCAGATCTCGCCGCGACCATCCCCCACGCCCAAGTAGATGTTTATTGTCCTGACCGGCCCCAGTTCGCCGGAGTCGATCATATCCTTGACTTGCCAAAAACCTGGGAGATTTCGCATAGCGTCCGCCGCCGCCCAGTGGACGCCGCGCGACGTTATTTCGTCGACCATCCGGTCGGCGTCTTCCAGACTGGCGCAGATCGGCTTCTCGCAGAAGATGGCGGGGATACTCGCCCGTGCAGCCGCGATCACGGCATCGGGATTCGGCCTCGCGGGCAGTATCGGCGCGGCAATGTCGAGACTCTCCCGCGAGAACATCTCCTCGTAGGACGAGTAGGCGGACGCGATCCCGAACCGCTTGGAAAATCGTTCGAGGTTTATCGGATCGGAGTCCGCGACGGCGACGAGCTCCGTTCGCGGGTTGAGCATGTAGCCGATGGCGTGGTTCGTCCCCATGATGCCGGTGCCGATCAGCCCCACGCGATACGGACGGCCTCCACCGCTGCCCTCGCTGGTGTCGTGCATCACAGGTGCTCCAGTCACGCTTCCCTCCGCCGTCCAGCACGCCCGGCGCCTCGACCTTATAGACGCGGCGTTCGGTCGTCAAGTGCGGGAATTCCGCGATGGGAGCTATTGAGGTGTCATTGAGTCAGGCGCTGCCCTCGACCTGGACCACGCAGCAGACGACCGGAAGGCTTATGAACGTCGATGGTCCCGCCGCGGAGATCGTCGCCACCATGATCCCGATGAACAGCGCCGCGGGACAGGTGAGTACGATGTGGACCGCGCCGAACCGCCAGAGTTGGAACGCTTGCAGCGCCGTGATTGCCGTGGTGATCAGCGGTGCGGCGAAGACGCTCTAGGTCAAATAGGCCCCCTACACGTACCCGAACAGCGGCGGAAAGACAACGACGACGACCCCCGCCCACACGGCATACACGGGCAGGTAGTTGACCTGCCAGCGCACGAGGGCCGAAAACTCGCCCCGCCTACTCAGGAATCGCGTATAAAGCCAGGCCGACCATGCCAGGTTGCCAAGCAGAACGAGGTTCCCGCCCAATGCTGCCGTCCTGTTGGGCGTGAACCCGAACTCGGAGATACGCCCCACGATCGCGGAGAGCGCCATGAGGTCGGCTGCAATGGTGGCTACCACTAAGAGTAGTTGCAGCCCGTCGAAGACGCCGGGGCGCGCCTGTGTGTCCCGCGCCGATACGGAGAAGAGCAGCAGTCCGAGCACCAGGGCGAGCATGATATCGAAACCGATGAGCATATCCCGGTCCATGTCGATCCACTCGCCCGTCACGACCATTGCTGCGAGGAACACCGGCAGCATCGTGGCGAACAACGGTGTAAACACGCGCGCAAGCATCGGGGCGATGTTCTGCATGACGCTCTGCCGCCTCTCATCCAGCCATGCGCCCACGAGCACGGCTCCCATCGCTCCACACGGAAGCACCCATTCGGCTATCAAGTCCCCAACGTCCAGGTCGATGGCTTCGAACATGCCCCACGTCAAGAGCGAGAACACGCCACCGCCCAGCGCAATGAGCACGTAGTAGATGAACAGCTCGCCCGAGAACCGCACGAAGTCCGTGCGCCGCTCGACGGATCGCCACCGACCGCCGACGTAGGCGAACCCAACGACCAGCCACATGGCAAATGGCAGGTGGATCGCTGTGAGCGCCTCGGTATGCGCGTCTCGTTTGAAGGGGAAGATGTTGGCGAAGACCGCTGCCGCTACGAATGGCAGAACGAGCCAGAGGGATTCCCGCCTGCCTAGCCCCCGCTTCCAAGCAAAGTAGCCCGCGAGCATCGGCAATACGAACAGACTGAGATTCCGAGCATATACCCCGTCGCCGTCGATAAGCCGGTAGCCAAATAGCTCAGGAACCTTTATTGCCAAGGCTGCCGCGACAGCGAGACCGATGACGACGACAAACTCAGTACGCTCGAACGGAACGTTGTCATCATCGTCTTCGAGCGCCGACTCGGGCTGTTCCCACAGCCGCTCGAAATGCTCACGCACGAACTCGCGAGACGCGGCGTCGGTCTCTCCGACCCGCCTGACGGCAATGAGGAACGCCTCGTCGTCCGTAAGGCCAACGTCCCTTAGCGCGGCCACCTGTTCGCGCAGGCGGTCTTCCAACTCTTCCAAGTCGGCAGCGTGAACCGCCTCTTTGCGGCCCAAATACGCTCGCCACCCAGCGATGAGACTCTCAATCGTATCAGCGTTTGCTTCCCGCATTTGTGAGACCCTGGCACAGCCCCGGCCCATGTCATTTCGAAAGCAGCGGAGCGGAGTGAGGAATCTAAAATCCTTGTTCTCCCGGCCAAAGCGCAGTATACGACACCGGAACATCGCTGCGCGGTAGGCAGCATATTCAAAAGCCCGTCGTCCGGGTGTGATAATCTATCGACCCAGCAATTCTGACAGAGGCAGCGCATGGCGTTCATAACCGAGCCGACGGTGAGACTGGTCTCCCGCACCGAGGTGAACTGGGAGGCGGTCTCGGCATTTCTTGAGCAAGAGGGAGTGCCTCCAGTGCCGGAGAGCATCCGCGCGGGCGACGACGAATCTGCCGCCGTCGTCGAGATATCGGCCCGGATCTGCTACATGAGCTACGGCAAGGGTCGCCGCGACATCGAGGAGTTCATCAACAACCTCCTGTCGAAGGGCGACGGCAGCGTATTCGAGCACGTGAATTATGGCTTTATGATGACGGGGGTGTCACGGGCCTTCACGCACGAGTTGGTGAGACACCGGGCCGGGTTTGCGTACAGCCAGCGTTCCCAACGGTTCGTCAACGAGAGCGAGGCCGACTTCGTCATCCCCCCCGCCCTGGCCGAGGATCGGCCCGGGACCGAGAAAGCGCGAGATATTCTGGAGAGCGCCATAGAGGACGCCCAGGAAACGTACCGCAACCTTGTCTCGGAGCTCTACAAGGCCCTGCCACAGGACGAATTCGAGGCGCAGACCGACCGGCGCAAGGCCGTTCGACAGGCCGCCCGTGCGGTGCTGCCCAACGCGACCGAGACGAAGATTTTCGTCACGGCCAACGTGCGTGCGTGGCGTCACTTCATCGAGATGCGCGGCGCAGCCTTCGCCGACTGGGAGATACGCAAGGTCGCTCTCATGGTCCTCGATATCCTCAAGGAAGAGGCCCCGCTGCTGTTCGCAGACTTCACCACCGAAGACCTGCCCGACGGAACGCGAATAGCAAAGTCGAAGTACTCGAAGGTCTGAGGACGTCTAGGAACCGTCCCCGCAGACCTCAAGGCCGAGGTCGGCGAGGTCGCTGTCCTCCACTACCGCCATTGTCGCTGGCACGCATCCGGTGAGTTGGTTCCCTGCGATCCTCCACTGAACTAGATTTCTCAATTCACCCAACTCCGCAGGTATCTCGCCCACTAGTTGATTGTCACTCAGCCACAGCCTCTCTAAGCCCGTCAGCTTTCCCAGCGAGGACGGGATCGGCCCGCTTAGATCATTCCTATGTAGCCACAGCCGTCGCAGGCTGCTCAGGTCGCCCAACTCGGACGGAATATGGCCCGTCAATTCGTTGCCATGCAGTCTCAATCGCTTAAGGTTGCTCAGGCCGCCAAGCTCAGCCGGGATCGAACCGCTCAGTTGGTTGTCCCGCAGGTTCAGGTCCCAAAGGTTCGAGAGTTGACCCAACTCTGCGGGAATGCCACCCGTCAACTCGCTGCTGTGGAGCCACAGGTACCACAGGTTCCTCATGCCTCCCAACTCCGCCGGTATCTCACCCTCCAGAGGATTCGCATGAAGGTACAGGTACCTCAAATTGGTCATCTCGCCGAACCACGTCGGGATGCCTCCGGTCAGGTTGTTGCTCTGCAGCTTCAGTCGAACAAGGCCGGTCATACCTCTCAGGTCAGGTATAGGCCCGCTGAGCTCATTGCCCCATAGCCACAGGTCCCTCACACTCGTCATCGCGCCAAGCCACGCCGGAACGCCCCCACTCAAGTCGTTATCGGACAGGTAGAGCTCATCTAAGCCGGTCATGCCGCTCAGGTCGGGTATCGGCCCGTCTAGCGAGTTGGTGTGCAGGTTCAGAACGACCAGGCTGCTCAGGTTGCCCAGTTCCTCCGGCATCTCCCCGCTCAACTCGTTGTTATTGAGATATGCTTCTTGTAGGTTGGTGAGGTTGCCAAGTGCCGCCGGTATCTCCCCGCTCAACCGGTTATTGGAGAGCCAGAGCCTAGTTAGGTTCGAGAGGCTGCCTAGTTCGTGGGGTATCGGCCCGCTCAATCTGTTATCGAAGAGGTAAAGCCACTGTAAGTTGCTCAGGTTGCCCAGTTTCACCGGTATCTCTCCGGTCAACTCGTTGCCGGAGATGGCCAACCACTTTAGGTTGCTCAACTCGCCCAACTCCGCAGGTATCTCCCCGTTCAACTCGTTGTCATAGAGGTACAGTAAGTGCAGGTTGGCGAGACTGCCCAACTCCGATGGAATCTCCCCGCTTAACCGGTTGCCGAAGAGGCTCAGCCACTGTAGGTTGCTCAGCTCGCCCAACTCTGCCGGTATCTCCCCACTCAATTGGTTGCCGAAGATCTCCAGCCAGACAAGGTCGGAGAGGTTGCTCAGCGCCATCGGTATCTCCCCGGTCAACTGATTATTAGAAAGGTTCAGCGTGGACAGATTGGGGAAGTCGCCCAGTTCCGTCGGTATCTCTCCGCTCAACTGGTTGCCGGAAAGGTTCAGCGATCTCAACCTGGAGAGCTTAATCAGCCCCGTCGGTATCTCCCCACTCAACCGGTTGCCGGAAAGGTTCAGCGATTCCAAGTTGGAGAAGTCGCCCAGTTGCGCCGGTATTTCCTCACTCAACCGGTTGCTGGAAAGATCTAATTCTCGCAGACTGGAGAGATTGACCAGCCCCGTCGGTATCTCCCCGCTCAACCGGTTGCCCGAAAGGTTCAGCGTGGACAGATTGGGAAAGTCGCCCAGATCCGTCGGTACCTCTCCGCTCAACTGGTTGCCTGAAAGGTTCAGCCATTCCAAGTTGGAGAAGTTGCCTAGTTTCGCCGGTATTTCCTCACTCAACCGGTTGTGGGAAAGATCTAATTCCCGTAGACTGGAGAGGTTGACTAGCGCCGTCGGTATCTCCCCGCTCAACTGGTTGCCTGAAAGGTTCAGCCATTCCAAGTTGGGAAAGTCGCCCAGATCCGTCGGTACCTCTCCGCTCAACTGGTTGCCTGAAAGGTTCAGCCATTCCAAGTTGGAGAATTCGCCCAGACCCGTTGGTATCTCTCCACTCAACTGGTTGCCTGAAAGGTTCAGCCATTCCAAGTTGGAGAATTCACCCAGTTCCGCCGGTATCGGGCCGCTTAACTGGTTACCGGAAAGGTCTAGTTGTCGCAAACTGGAGAGATTGACTAGCTTCGTCGGTATCTCCTCGCTCAAATGGTTACTGGAAAGGTTCAGAGTGTACAGTTCGGGAAAGTCGTCCAGTTCCACCGATATCGGCCCGTTCAACTGGTTGCCGGAAAGGTTCAGCGTGTACAGATTGTGAAGGTCGCCCAGTTCCGCGGGCATCTCCCCGCTCAACTGGTTCATGGAGAGGTCCAACGTGGTCAGATTGGTGAGGTCGCCCAAGGCCGCGGGTATCTCCCCACTCAGTTGGTTATTATAAAGATACAGCTCTCGCAGATCGGAGAGGTTGCCCAGCGCCGCCGGAATCTCCCCGCTCAACTCGTTGTCATTGAGATACAGTTTTGGCAGGTAGGAAAGGTTGCCCAGGGTCGCCGGCACCGCCCCGCTCAACTCGTTGTTATGGAGCCATAACTGTACCAAGTAAGAGAGGTTGCCCAGGGTCGCCGGTATCTCCCCGCTCAGCTTGTTATCGGAGAGGGTCAGTGATTGCAGGTTGGAAAGGTTGCCCAGCGCTGCCGGTATCTCCCCGCTCAACTCGTTGTTATGGAGCCATAACTGTACCAAATAGGAAAGGTCACCGAGGGCCGCCGGTATCTCCCCACTCAACTTGCTATTGGAGAGAGCCAGTTCTCGCAGGTTGGAGAGGTCACCCAGGGCCGCGGGTATCTCCCCGCTCAGCTCGTTGCTAAAGAGCCCTAGCAGTTCCAAGTTGGGGAGGTTGCCCAGCACCGCCGGTATCTCTCCGCTCAGCCGGTTACCGGAGAGTTGCAGTCTTCGTAGGTTGGAGAGGTCACCCATCGCCGCCGGTATCTCTCCGCTCAACTCGTTGTACGAAAGGTCCAACTCGACCAAGTTTGAGAGGTTACCCAACTCCGCCGGTATCTCCCCGCTCAATCGGTTGCTGGAGAGCCATAGCAATTCCAAGTTGGCGAGGCTGCCCAGTTCAGGTGGTATCTCCCCTCTCAGCCGTTTATTTTGAAGGTTTAACGTACTGACGCGGCCGCGGGTGTCGGTAGTGACGCCGTGCCATTCGCCGATGGGCGCGTCGCTCAGCCAGTTGATGCTGTACGTCCAGTTGTCGCCGTCCGTGGCGTTGTAGAGCGCGACTAGAGCCGCCCGGTCTGCTGCGTCGCAGAACGGCAGATCGACCTCACCGAAGTCATTATTAGGCACGTCTCGCAGTCCCACCGGGACACACCCCGTCAGCCGGTTGCCGGAGAGGGTCAGATTTTTCAGGTTGGGGAGGTTGCCGAGTTCCTGTGATATCTCGCCCGTCAACTGGTTGCCGGAGAGCAGTAACCATTCCGGGTTGACGAGGCTGCCGAGTTCAGGCGGTATCTCTCCGGTCAATCGATTCTCCTGGAGGCGTAGGCGCAAAACTCTGCCATCGTCATCCGTCATGACGCCGTGCCACTGGCCGATGGGCGCGTCGCTCAGCCAGTTGGTGTTGTTCGTCCAGTTCGGACCGTCGGTCGCGTTATAAAGCGCGACCAGCGCGGCCCTGTCTGCTACGCAGAGTGGCAGACCGACCTCACCGAAGTCATTATTAGGCACGTCCCGCAGTCCCACCGGGACACACCCGGTCAACCGGTTGTTGGAGAGCCATAGCAATTCCAGGTTGGTGAGCCTGCCGAGTTCAGGCGGTATCTCCCCGGTCAGCTGGTTGTACTCGAGGGACAGCGATGTCAGGTTTGCGAGGTTGCCCAACTCAGGTGGAATCTCCCCGCTCAGTTGGTTGTACCGGAGGAACAGCAATTCTAGGTTGGCGATGTTGCCGAGTTCAGGTGGTATCTCTCCACTCAACTGGTTATCATCGAGGTCGAGATATCGCAGGTTGGACATGCTGCCCAGCTCTGCCGGTATCTCCCCGCTCAACTCATTACTGTACAGACCCAGCCGTTCCAGGTTGGCGATGTTGCCGAGTTCGGGCGGTATCTCCCCGCTCAACTGGTTGTTACCGAGGGAGAGATATCGCAGGTTGGACAGATTGCCCAGTTCAGGCGGTATCTTCCCGGTCAGCCTGTTGTTGTGGTTGCTATAGAGGTATAAATATCGCAGGTTGGAGAGCTCGCCCAACTCCGCTGGTATTTCCCCGGTCAACTGGTTGTCGGCGAGCCGAAGTGTAGTAACGCGACCGCGGGCGTCAGTGGTGACGCCGTACCATTCGCCGATGGGTGCGTCGCTCAGCCAGTTGTCGCTATCCTCCCAGTTCGGGCCGTCCGTGGCGTTGTAGAACGCGACCAGGGCCGCACGATCCGAGTCCTCGGACGCTGTCTGGGCCCCGGCCCTCTCCAGCCCCACCAAGCCTGCAAGCAACCAAAGGGCCGCCCAGAAGACAAGTATGAGGCCGCCCCATCGGCGCACAACCCTTCTCATCATCCGTTCTTGACCTCAAACTCATGCGCACCTTACTTGCAGAAAAAATCGCCCGCTTCGCGCGAGCCGAGGCATCTACTTGGTAGTGGAAGGGGGCTTCTCTTCCCGGCCGAGGTCGTCGAGGTTCAGCGTCTCGACGAAGTCGGTGAACGCTGAGAGGCTTCGCAGTTCCTCTTCCCGCAGGGGGCGTGGCTCATCCATCGTCTGCCCCGTGGGGATGATGGCCTTGCCGGTCTCTTCGTCCATCTCGACGCCCGCCTTGTTGACAACCTCGTCGACGGCGTAGATGGGGGCCTCGGCGCGGACGGCGAGGGCGATCGCGTCGCTGGGACGCGAGTCGATCTCCATCGTGCCCCCGTTCACCTGCAGGATGATCTTGGCGTAGAACGTGTCGTTGGAGAGGTCGGACACGATGATGTGGTCGACGGTTGCGCCGAGTGTGGCGATGACGGAGGTCAGCAGGTCGTGAGTCATAGGACGGGCCGAACTGTACTCCTGAAGCTTCATCGCTATCGCGTCCGCCTCGGACGGGCCGATCCAGATCGGCAGATAGCGATTGGACTCCTTGACGCGCAGGATCACGACACGCTGGTAGTTGAGCAGACTAACCCGGATGCTCTCAATATTCATTTCCAGCATTGCGCGCCTCCCAGCCCACCTTTGCGCCATTGTAAAACCCCTTTCTTCCGAGTGTCAACGAAGGTTCGATTGGGATTTCGCCTGCTTTCGCGGGGTTTGGGTATCGTAGTGAAATGAACCATGTTTCCCAATCATGCCGAGTCCGTCGAAGCGGAGCAGCCGCAGCTAGACATACGCACTTTGCGGGCCTAACGGGCTATTGGTATGATGTGGCATGACGTAACCGTGAGCCGCGAGCGGACGTTGTATCGGGTGTGTCTTGACGGCCCGTTCACGCGAAAGGCTGCCAATGGCTTCGGACGAACGAAATCCACCTATCGTTCCGCCTTCGTATAGCACTATGAGGGGGAACGCAAAGGACTCGTCAGTCTCGTCCACCAAAGATGATGCCCAAATCGCATTGGAAGACGAAAAACTGCTCCGCCTCATAGCTAACGGAGACCGTAGCGCGTTGGAGGTGCTGTATGACCGATACGCTGGCGGGATCTACTCGCTCGCGCACCACATGCTACAGGAACGGGGCGCCGCCGAAGAGGTGACGCAGGACACGTTCTTGAACGTGTGGCGCAGAGCGTCGACCTATAACGTGAAGCGGGGTAAGGTCTCAGGCTGGCTCTTCTCAATCGGACACCATCGGATCATAGACGAGCTGCGAAAGCGCAGGCGGCAAGAGTCGATGATCTACGTTCCGGACGTTGAGGCCATCCACTCACAAGAGGACGAATCGGCTGATCCGAATGAGTACGCCGAGCAGCGGATGCAGGGAAGCCGAGTGAGGGAAGCGCTGGAGGCCTTGAGGCCGGAACTGAAATCGGTGGTCGTACTGGCATACTTCGGTGGGCTGACCCAATCGGAGATCGCGAAGAAGCTCAACCAGCCCCTGGGCACGGTGAAGACGAGGACGAGATTGGCGCTCAAAGCCCTGCGGGAAAACTTGGGGCCGCAGGCCCGCAAATGGTTGGACGGCTGATGATGGACTGCACCAAAATCGAGCAGATGCTTCCGGCCTATACGCTGGGTTCGCTGGCGGAGTCCGAGGCGGCCGTCTTCACCGCACATATCGACGATTGCGCGTCCTGTGCGACGAAGGTTCGCGAAGCCGGGGACACCCTCGTCAATCTGGCCCGGATGGTTCCTCAGAAGCATCCTTCCGAGAGCGTTAAGGACCGCCTCTTCGCACGGATCGATCAAGTGGGTCAACCGCAGGCGCAGCCCTCCCGACCCTGGATGGACTTTGTGCGATCGCTGGGACGGCAGTTGGCGTTGTCTCCCGGCACGTCGCTTGCGGTGGTGTTCTTGGTCGCCGCAGTGATTGTCGGCTATTGGACCAGCCGGAACCTGCAAGACCTCCAAGACCTCAGAGGCGACATCGAGCAACGGATGGAGAGCGTAGCGCGGCAGGAGAAAGACCTGAGGGAGGGCATCGAGCAGCAGCACAAGCTCTTTGAAACGATTGCGACCGACCCCGACGTGACCGTCAAGCGACTCTCTGCAAACATCCCGACCGTGCCCCTGCCCGGACACGAGTCGCCGAGTGGGGTGATCGTCATTTCGGCGAGGGAAAGCACGGTCACAATCGCCGCCATGCACCTTCCCCAACTGCCCCCGAATCAGGCCTACCACGTCTGGCTCATCAAGCACGGCGGGCAAGAGATCAGAACCGCAACGCTGACCGTCGATTCGACGGGCGCAGGCCATGCCGAAGTCACCATCGACGCGCCGCTGGAAGAGTTTCGGGCCATTCTGATAACGATCGACGACGCTGCCGCAGTCCCCGGGAGCGTAGGGAACAGCGCCTTGCGCGGGGATTTGTAGTATTCCCAAACCTGTCGTAGAATACGCCGATAGAGTCTACCCTTACGCCTTCGCTTGTGGTAGGCTATTCGCCGTGGGAGCAAATGCTTCCTCTGAACGACTCTGTTCATTACAGGAGGAATAGACGATATGAAGTCTAGGATAATCGCTTTACTTGCCCTGTTTTCACTCCTTCTGGCTCTTCCGGTCGGCACGGGGCTGGCCCAGAGCGAATTTGAGGGGACTGCGGTGATATACGACGATGCAGCGTTGAGCGACGCCATCATGATCAACATGACGAATGTTCCGGCTCCGTCCAGTGGCGCCGAACTGGTTGCCTGGCTCATCCCGGACTATGAGGCTTGGGTCGTCGACGAGGCTCCTTGGCTGAGTCTGGGACCGATGGAGTTGTCGGGCGGCAACGTCTCCCATACATTCGACAGTGATTCTCCGCGGTACACGGGCGTAAACCTGATCGGCGCCTACGGCCTCCTTGTGATTACGGAAGAGACCGCGGGAGCAGACCCCGACGCGCCCGCAGGCTCTCCCACGTACCACTTCGAGTTGCCTCCCGCCGCATTGGCGCAAATCCGGAATCTTCTCGCCGACCGGCAGGGAAGCGGCTCCGGAATATTGACTGACCTCAAAGGACAGTTGGAGATTGCCCGCAACGAGGCTACTCTCGGAAAACTAGAGACCACTGCTGACGGAGCGAAGGCGCGCGGACAGCGTGTGCTGGACGTTATCGAGGGCGCTAACGGCGTGATATCGCTTCTCGCTGACACCCAGCAGATCGGGTTCGCCAGGCAGGCGGCCCCGGATTCAGAGCCCATTGCCGAACACGGCGCTCTGGCGGAAATCACCGCCGCCAACACCGCGAGTTTCGTGAATCTCGCGGTTGAACGAATTCAGTCTCTCGTCCTTCCTGCGGCCAACCAGGGCGATGCCACGAGGCACATGGCAAACATCGAAGGCCTGATGAACAACGCCCTGACCGGTCTCGACGCCAATGGTGACGGGACGAAGGAGGCCATCGCGGGCGAGGCAGGGCTGGATGAGACGTATCGGCAGGTCCAGATGATGGCCACCTACACGATCCAAGTGGGAGGACCTCCGACGCCAACACCTACGCCGACGCCGACACCAACGCCGACACCCACACCGCCGCCGACACCAACGCCGACGCCTGAGCCACCGGCCACTGGCGACATGAGCGTGCCCGCGCTGACGCAGTTGGCGCTGCTGCTCGGAGGCATCCTACTCATCGGTGGAGCCTTCGTCTTCGTTGCGACGCGCAAGGAAGAGGGTCAGGCGTAGCGATTAGCAAACCGTAGAACTCGCTAGCGAAAGGCCCCGTCGCTCCTGAAGTGACGGGGCCTTGATGTATAGCCCAAAAACCGATCGTTCGTCGACACGATAAGACCTCGGGAAGAATTAGATGAACGAACATAGCTCTCTCAAAGTCGATACGAACCCGAAAAAGAGCGTTCGGTGCGACATCTGCGGGGCAGGTATGATTGGCGTTCACTGCAAGCTGCGCTGCCCCTCGTGCGGATTTACCAGGGACTGTTCCGATCCTTAGGCTCATGCCCATCAATCGGTTTCACTTCGGACTGCTGACGGCGGTCGCAGTCATGATGGTGGCGTGCGGGCAAAGCAGCGGCGAGCCTGCTCCCATCCCCACTGCGACGCCGACCCCACCCGACCCCAAAGAAATTCTCGAACGCTCCGGGCGGGTGATGGCTTCCCTGAACACGTTCAATTTCCGCATGTACCACGATGTCGGGAGCCTTGAAATCCTCGATGGGCTGCTCATTGAGAAGGTGAGCGGCAAGGTAGTGAATCCTGACAAGCTGTCGATGGAGTTCTCCGGCAGCTTCGGCGGAGGGTTCGCGATCAAGTCCGAAGTTATCACCATTGGCGGCCGGACCTACATGACGAATCCCCTCACGGGCAATTGGGAGGCCTCCGACGCGAGCATCAGCCCCGTCGGCTTCTTCAGTCCAACACGCGGCATCGCTGAAATGATGGGACAAACGCAAGACGCTACCCTACTGGACGACGGCTCATCGGACGAGGCGTACCGCATAAGCGGCGCTCTGCCGACCACCGCACTCTCGTCGCTGGTCGGGCCGACGCTGACCGACCGCACGGTAGACCTCGAGCTCAAGATCGACTCGACAACCGACTACCTGCTTGAGGTGCGCTTCATCGGCGCCGTCACGCCGTCCGATGTCGAGGACGCCGAACGGGTCATCGTGCTGTCCTTCTTCAACGAGGAAGTCGTTATCGAACCCCCGGAAGACTCCACGTGACCTGTGGGTCTTTCCAGCCAACTAACCCGCGTTCTTGAACGAGGACGGCTCGCGTGAACCTCCTGAACCGCATCAGCGACCGTGTGCCCCCGTATGTCGCCCTGATTCCGGTGTGCGTCGGCGTGTTCGTCGCGGCGGACGATCAGACCGTCATCGTCACGGTGCTGCCTCGGATCATGCTGGACATGGAGGTGCCGATTACCGAAATCGACCACGCATCGTGGGCGATCACGGGCTATCTGCTCGGCTATCTCGTCGGGATGCCGCTCATTGGGCGCGTTTCCGACGTGTGGGGTCACCGCCGTCTCTACATTCTGTCGGTTCTGGCATTCATGATCGGATCGGTTGCGGTCGCCCTCACACAGAGTCTCAACTGGATGATTGCGGCCCGGGTGTTTCAAGCCATAGGTGCCGGCGCGCTGGTGCCCATAGCTATAGCAATCGTGGGTGACCTCTTCCCACGAGGGAAGCGAGCGCTGCCTCTGGGCATCGTCGGCGCGGCTGCCGAGGCGGGTGGTGTTATCGGCCCGCTGTGGGGAGGTGTGATAATTCGATACCTCGATTGGCGCTGGGTGTTCTGGATCAACATACCCCTCGCCGTACTGACAATCGCGCTCATCCTGATCATGCTCCGGCCCAGCCCGCGATTCCCGGCCTCCATCGATGTCGTTGGGGGAGCGCTGGTGGCGGCGGCCTTGACGTGTACGACACTTGCTTTCTCGCGCATCGGCTCGTTCGACTGGCTAGGCGGAGCATTCGTGGCCGGCGCTGGGCTCTCCCTCTTGCTCTTCATCATGCGGCAGCGAAGTACGACCGACCCGCTCCTGCCCCCTGCCATGTTTCGCGTGCCGGCCTTCGTCACGGCAAACCTCACACACCTCCTCATCGGCGCGGCGCTGATTGTCGGCATGGTCACCGTCCCACTCATGGCCAACACCGTGATGGGCAGGACGCCGCTTGAAGGTGGGCTATGGCTTATGAGGATGACCGCCGGCATCCCTGTCGGCGCCTTCCTGGGCGGGCTCATGGCCCAGCGACTCGACCTGCGCGTCCCTGCCGCCGCAGGACTCGTATTCGCGGCCATCGGTTATTGGCTGGTCAGCGGCTGGGATCTCGATATCGCCGAGCCGGAACTGACGCTTCATCTGCTTGTGACAGGGTTCGGCTTCGGCCTTCTGATCGTACCGATCGCCCTCGCAGGCACCGAGACGGTGGGCGAGGACATCCGCGCGACCGCAGCGTCCATGGTGACGGCTCTGCGCATCGTAGGGATGACCTTTGGGGTCGCCGCGCTGACGGCATGGGGTGTCGCTCGCTTCGACGTACTCGCCAGCGACATCCGTCTGCCCTTAGCAGAGGCCACACAAACCAGAGCGGAAGCCCAGGCTCAGATAGACCGGTTCACCGATCGGGTCAACGACGCCGGCTTGACCCTGTTCCAGGAGTTCTTCGTCATCGCCGCAGCCGTATGCCTCATCGCGATCATACCCGCCATCCTGATGATCGTGAACAAGACCGCCGGGAGGCAATCTCATACCCCGACAGGAGACACGGATGTTTTACGAGATCGGCACGGGGACGCCTGATCCCTTCAGCACACTGAACGCCATCGTGGTGCCGAGGCCCATTGGCTGGATTTCCACACTCAGCGCCGACCGAGTGCCCAACCTCGCGCCCTACTCTTTCTTCAACGCTGTCGCTTACAGCCCTCCACAAATCATGTTTTCGGCGACGAGCAATCACCGGGAAGGGGGACTGAAGGACGCTGTGCTGGACGCGCAAACAACCGGCGAGTTCGTGGTGAACGTCGCCACCTGGGAACTAAGAAAACAGATGAATGCGTCAGCCGTTCCCGCTCCGAGGGAGGTCGACGAGTTCGAGTACGCAGGGCTGACGAAAGCCGATAGCAGGCTCGTGAAGTGTCCGCGCGTAGCCGAGACCCCCGTGCATCTTGAATGTCGCTACATCCGCTCGGTGGAGATGCTGTCCAACAACCCCGAAGACCCAAACACCGTCGTCTTCGGGGAGGTCGTCGGCGTCCATATCGACGAGCGGGTACTGGTGGACGGGCGCATAGACTTCTTGAAGCTACGGCCAGTTGGAAGACTCGGCTACCTGGACTTCGTCGAGGTCGACAGCGTCTTCACGATGGAGCGGCCCACCTGGGGATAGAGGCATCGCCATACCCGCGAAAGCGGGTATTCACAAAGGAGGCGCCGTCCCGCTCACTAACTCTGAACGGTTACGGCACGCTTCTCTCCATCGACCTCGCCGTATCATAGTGGTTAAAGCTATTGTCTTTCTCCAATAATTGTTTAGCATTAATGCCAAATATTCGGGCAGGAACGGCCCATGAGAACAGCCCAATCTCGGCACACGGACCTCAACGCGCCGCTGCGAAAATTCTTAACTCGTCGTCTTCCGCCGTCACGGAGCAGTGTCAAGCTGGTGCATAGGGAGACGACGGTCTGCTATGCCTACATGTGCCAGTACGCCTATGCGTGTACCGAAAAGACCTCCCGCCCGGTTAAGGTGCTCGAACGCAGGTGCATGAGGTACCAGCCTGAGGGAATGCGCGCCAAACCACGCCTCTCCGACCATGCGTTGGACCTGCTCGCCCGCCGACGGGACGCAGGGGAGAGCTTGGACGCGGATACCGTCCAAGTCTTGAACAAGCTCAGGCCGAACGGGCCGATGCGTAGGTTACGTTAGGAGCGTGGGAACCCCTCACCAGGAAGGCTGGGTATCCTGGGACTCGTTATTCGTCAGCCGCTGCTGACTCTCTCCGTTGGACTCCATGACGAATATCTCGGCGTCTCCGTCGAGGTAGGACACGAAGGCGATCCTCTTGCCGTTCGGTGACCAGGTAGGCTGTTCGTCGCGCACCTCGTTGTGGGTCAGGCGGGTTAGGCTGTCGGCCATACCCCTGTCTTTGATCTCGACGAAATATATCTCGGCATTGCCGTCCCGCTCGGTCACGAACAACAGTCTCTTGCCGTTCGGCGACCAAGATAGGTCGTATTCCGGGGCTTCCGAATCGGTGACGCGCACCTCTTCGCCCTCTTCGGGGTCTATCACATAAATTTCGGGGTTCCCGTCACGAGTCGATAGGAACGCGATATACCGCGAGTCCGGCGACCACGTCGCGCCGTAGTCCGTCGACTGTGTGCGCCTGAACTCATTCACTCCGTCAGGGTTACGGACGTACAGCCCCTGCTCGGCGCCTTCGCGGACTGAAAAGACGATGAAGTCCCCCTCCGGCGACCATCCGCCGACATCGTCCGCCGCCACCTTGCTGAGCAGCATCGACTCTTCACCCTCGGAATCGCTCACGTAGACCGCATTGCCTGACTCTTGGGCCTGTGCGAAGGACAACCGCCCGCTGTCCGGCCCCCACTTCGGATGCGTGATCTTGCCATTGCCAGAAAAGACCTCTGTCCGTTCATCGCCCGAAATCTGCAGGACTTCAAGCTTCATGTCGTCGCTGCCGCCCGACAGAAACGCTACGTGCCGTCCATTCGGGGAAAGTGAAGGGGAGAACTCGTCACGCGCGCTCTTGGTGAGGTTCTCTTCCTCGCCCCGCCCGTCGGCCCGTACGGAATATATCTCTAAGTTGCCATCCCGGTCGGAGGTGAATACGATTGGTGGAGCGCCCGAACGACAGGCCAGGGCGAAGATGAGGAAGGGTAGAAGGGCCACGAGGCCGAGAGTGCGCTGAAGAGGTCGTCTCATGGGCGATAACACCTGAGTTGTTTTGGGAAAATATCAAACGGAGCGTTGATTCTGCAACGAGTATTTGACATGGGATTCCGCGTGCGTTCAAGGTGCCGCAGGGTCAGTTTCCTGGGAACCCCCGGCATTGGGAGCGTTCCGGCGTCCCTCCGCAGGAAAACAGGTAACCAATCCGGCCTCACCCTGCTGGAGGTGGTCATAGCGATGGCCATTCTCAGCGTCGCGGTGGTCGGCCTCGTGGGCGGCCTTTCGTTCGTTATCAGCGTCTCGGACACGCTGGAGGAACAGGCGGTGACGGAGACGCTGGGGGCCCGGTATGTCGAAGAACATCTCGATGGAGACTGCCTCTCGGACGATTCCTCTCTGGGCACTTACCAAATCGAGGGACATGCGATCGGAGAAGAGTACACCGTGCGAGTGACATCCGATGGTGAGGAGCTGTTCGAGCTCAGTTCTCTAGCCGGAGAGGTTGAGTGCCCGGAGAGCGTGGACGAATGACTGGTTCACGTCGGCTACTGGGCTCATCGCAAGGACTGACGTTGCTTGAGACGGCGGCCGTCATGCTCATCGTGGCGATCCTCACCGTGCCCCTGGTTGCCGTAGCCGGCAGGCTCATCGTCCTGCCCGTGGAGTGGCAGGAGAACCTCGGTGAAGTCCGTGACTCGCGCGAAGCCCTGCACTGGGTCGCGTCCGACGCGCGGCAGGCGGCCTGTTTCACGGAGGGGCGCTCTGAGGGCGACTACGGCACCTTCAAGTGGACGGACTACACGGAACCGACTGCTAGGGAGTTTAGCGTCCGTTACTACTCCGACACAGCGCACCCGGATGGATCGCGCAACCTACTGCGGGACGAGATCGTCGGCGACTCGCCCCCACGGACGATACCAATCGGCGACGTGGAAGAGTTCAGCATCAGGCAGGAGAACCGCCTCATCCGTGCATGGGTGAAAATCCCGTCCTGGGCAGAAGAAGGATCGGACTCTCCCCTATTGGGAATCTCCGCGCTGATGCGCCCCGACGGTCCGGCCCCCGCCGACTGCTAGAAGTCTTCGCTCGCCGAGTTGATGATGCGGTGTATTGACGGAGTGAAAACCTCGTCATCGCCCGGCTCGGTGTCGTCGTCCGACCAGTCCTTCGCGGCGTTGATGCGCTTGGCCTCCACGACGCTCTCGTCCTCTGTGGTGTCGTCCCCAAGCGACGGCCCAGAGACATATGCCCCCGATGAGGCCTTCGACGGGAACGAGACGATCCCTGCTTGAGAGGGATGCTTGTAGACCTCGCGGATGATGATCGTGACCGCCCGGTCGGCGACGCCCTTTACCGTCGCCGCGTACCGATTCCCGCCGCTCATCAGCCGCTTAATCCGGGAGGCCGTCTTCGATTCGACCTGTCCAAGCTCCTCGCCCGACACCTCGTCGGCAACGTTCAGCCTTCGTCCCGACAGCTCCAAATTCACATCGTCGCCCGGTGTGAGCCTCGCGAGCGCCTTGGGCGGAGCGACGTTCACGAGTGAGGTCACCAGGGTCTTACCGGACTCGCCGATGAAGGCCCGTGTTGCCCGGCGGTGGGTCGGCTGATGGCGAGGGAGGTTGTCCCCAAGCTGTTCGAGCCTGTCCAGGTTCTTCCTGGCGATCGTGTTGTGCGGGGAGACTTCCAATACGCGTCGGAACGCCTCCCTCGCCTCATCAATTCGCCCGAGTTCCGTGAGTGCCCTGCCCACGCGGTTGTAGGACTCCAGATCGCCCGGAAAGTCATCGATAAGGGAACGGTTCACCGCCACGGCCTCGGTCCAGCGGCTTTGCATGGCGAGAGCTATCGCTGCCTTGGTTCGTTCCTGCTTCGTCTTCACTTTGTCTTCGGTCTGCTGGTACGCCATGAGTTGGACTCCATATGTGCGCATCATCAATATCTGGTCGTTGAACTAATACAAGATTCGTTCCATCGCCGCAAGCATATTTCTACCCCTTAACCGGACGATTTTGATCTCATGAGCCGGACTTCCATCGAAGCGGCAGGAGCTTCCACATCGCCTCGATCATGATGCCGAGGGACATCTTGGATTTCCCCATCGTGCGGTCGATGAAGATAATTGGATGCTCGGTGACTGCATAGCCCATGCGTTCGCACGTGTGATTGATCTCCGCCTGGAAGCCGAAACCGGCGCACCGAATCTGAGAGAAGTCGATTGACCGCAACGCGCTCTGCCGGAAGGCTTTGAACCCGCCTGTGGCGTCCTTGACCTCCACGCCGGTCACTGCGCGAATTCCCCAGTTCCCGCCGGAACTGATCAGTCTCCGCATGATGCCCCAGTGCTCGTCTACGCCTCCGCCGCTCACGTAGCGCGAGCCGATGACCACGTCGGACTCTCCGAGCGCGTCGATGAACTGCGGAATGTACTCCGGCTGATGGGACAGATCGGCATCCATCTGCACGATCAAGTCTGCCCCGCCATCGAGGGCTTGGGAGAACCCGGCGATGTATGCCGGGCCGAGGCCCTCTTTGCGATGTCGTTGCACCAGCTCGACCCGGCCGTCGTACTGCCCGGCCAATTGTTTGGCGACTTCGCCAGTGCCGTCGGGGGAGCCGTCGTCCACGACGATGAGGGTCACTTGTGGGATATCGAGGGTGAACAGTCGCTCAGCCAGCACTGGCAGGTTCTCGGCCTCGTTGTAAGTCGGCACCACTACCGCTACCTTCGGGGTGTTCAGTTTCTTCACTCCCTGCACCTTGTGGCCGCTCACTTGCGATATACTCCGATAAGACCCCGCCAGCGGGTGAGGACGGTATCCATGACCATCCGCACCGAGTCGGCAACCGGACTGATCTTGCTGGAAGGCTCGTGATACCAGTCTATCGGCATTTCGAGTATCGAGGCCCCGCGTTGCTTGGCGATGAAAAGCGCCTCCACGTCGAACCCGAAACCGGTTGCACGCTGTCGGGGGAACACCTCATCAGCGATCTGGCCTCGAAACATCTTGAAGCCGCACTGGGTGTCCTCGAAGCCTCCGACGGCCACCACACGGACGATCCGGTTGAAAACCCTGCCCATCAGGTGCCGTATGACCGGCTCGCCGAACCTTCGTGCCCCCTCGGTTTGACGAGAGCCAATGACGATGTCGTAGCCCTCCGCTATGCGGTCGAGGAAGTTGTCGAGGTGCTCCACCGGCATGGACATGTCGGCATCGCACATAAAACGGAGCCTGCCCTCTGCGCGGAGCATCCCATGACGGACGGCAAGGCCCTTCCCGGCGGTCGGCAGCGACTCCAGTCGCACCTGCGGGATCTCGGAGGCCCAGTTCTCGACGACGGTCGCGGTCGCGTCGTCGCTGCCGTTGTCCACGACGAGCACCTCCCACCCGAACGGGCGCGAGGAGAGGTACCCTACCAGCTTCTCCAACGTTGGCCCGATTCGCCGTTCTTCGTTGTACGCCGGAACGATAACCGAGAGAAACGGCTTCGCCAACGGTTGCTCCTCCTGTCGTGTCGTGAGGCTACCGCCCCTGAAAACGTGGGGGCCGTCGTTCGAGGAAGGCGCGGCGTCCCTCGATAAAGTCCTCGCTGTCGAAGTTTGCGAACGGCAGATCTTTCTGCTCCGGTGTCAGATCCAAGAGGCCAGGATTCTCCAGGACGGTTTGCATGATCTCCTTGTGGCGGCGCTGCGACAGAGGCGCGAGGGGAACCATCTCCCGCGCCAAGCCGTGGACGTATTCGGCGATCTCGTCCTCCGGGACGACGCTGTCCACGAGGCCGATGCGTGCCGCCTCTTCGGCGTCGACCTGCCTGCCGGACATGAGAATATAGTTCGCGTGGCCCGGCCCGACGAGCCTGACGAGCCGCCGCATCTCCTTGTAGCCGATGAGGATGTTCAGCTTCGCGACCGGAATGGCGAAGCGGCTGCCTGAGGCGGCGATTCGCATGTCGGTCGCCATGCTCAACTCGCATCCCCCGCCGATGCAGTACCCCCGGATGAGGGAGATCGTCGGCTTCGGGATGCTCTCAACCGTGTCCAGCGCGCCGTCGAAGGCGGCGGCGTACTCCTTGGCGCTCTCGGCGTCGTGCCGGTACCGGTCGAAGTCGGCGATGTCCGCCCCGGCGGAAAACGCCAACTCCCCCGCGCCGGTGAAGACGACCACCCGGACGCCATCGTCGGAGGCGATCTCTTCGGCGATGCGGCGCAGCAGCCGCCAGCCGTCGTAGGTGATCGCGTTGCGGCGCTTAGGCCGGTTGAAGGTGACGGTCGCTACGCCGTCACGTCGTTCACAGAGGATGTCGTTTGTCACGTGATTTCTTCTTGGCGTGGTTGTCGCATAGGCGAGTTCAATGGTGCCTCCAATCTGGACACCGCCGCAAGCGCCCCTACTTCCGCAAGGAATCGAGGAAGATCAGGTCACGCGCGTCAACTTGGGGGCGGACGGCTTCCAAGAACGGTTCAAGTATTCCCTCGGGCGTCAGGTTGGTAGTATCGAACTCGACCTTCTGCCGGAAGTAAGAGTTGTTGTACTCGTAGAGGAACTCCTCCATGATCTCTTCGATCTCGTGGGACTTGACCAACTCGTAAGGGTGCGGGTCGTCGACCATGCGCTGCCGGAGCACGTCGGGGTCGCAGGTCATGTGGACGAGGATGCAGTTGTCGGGCATCTTGTGTTCGAGCCACCGGTGATATGACACCTCGCTGCCGGGATGGTAGTAGCGCGGGCCGAATATCTTCTCCTCGATGTGGAACCCGCCGAAGATGCAGTCGTTGTACCGCTCCAGAATTTCGAGATGGTAGTAGATCACCATCCGCTGGAACCGCTCCTTGAGCACCGGCGACATGTTCCACATCGTCTGCTGGTCTTCTTCGTTGAGGTGGTGGTAGTCGGGAATGGTGAAGTCGCCGTCGTCCATGTGGAACCGCTTGCCGACCTTCAGGCCCCATTCCTGCAGGGCGTTGGCGAGCGTGGTCTTGCCCACGTATTCGGTACCGATCAAGATGAGTCGCACTGAGAGCCTCCCAGGGAGTACGTTGTGTTGCCGGTCGAACAGATTCTAACACCGTTCGCCGGAAAACACGTGAGGCCGCCTTTCGACGGCCCCACGCTGGAGGGAGAGGAGGAGGTGTCGTATTTGTAATTGTGCAAGCCGAATGATAGTCGATTTTCGCGTTATTCGTCAAGGTTGACAAGATCGCAAGCCCTTGCCTGAGTATCGCCACCCTGCCTGACTACTGCCAGACTGCCAGCAGGACGCCGATGATGGCATACGAGATCAGTGGGTAGCCGATGTTGATGAGGAAGAGCTTGAGGCTGCGGCTCTCGAAGCTGTACGTCGTTGCGTACGCCGTCACGACGAACGCGATTGCCGCCAGGAGGCCGAGCGTCAGTCCGTCCACGAAGTCCTCCGCTCCCATGCCCTGAATCAGCACCGCGAGGGCCAGGGTGAAGATGAGCGCGCTCACGATCGCCACGACGTAGGGGTACCACTGCTGGGCCGTCCCCTTCATTGCCTCCATGTCCTCCTGCGTGAGGCCGACCTCCGCCATCCACGGCTTCCCCCATGCGCCGTACCACGCCGCGCCAAGCGCCTGGTTGATGATGACCCCGACGATGATCGCCAGGTAGTTCAAGCTCCCAAGGTCGATGTTGTCCATGAGCCTTCGTTCCTTTCGTCGGGCGGCGGTCGGAACGGGTCGGCCTGCCGCGATCCGGGATTTGGGCACATAGGCTATAGGAAAAGCACGGGCGCTTCAATCTCGGCAACCCATTAGACATCCGCAATCTCACCCCCGGCGCGCTGACAGGGTAGGCATTCACCCTCACCCCAGCCCTCTCCCGCGAACGGGAGAGGGGGTTCCTGACGGCGAACGCCACAACACGCTACAATTGGGGAGAGTTGCCGCACGGCAGGCACAGGGAGGAGTCGCAACATGGTCACGCCGATTCAGAGCCTCCGGGATATGGGACAGTCGGTCTGGTACGACGACATCAGCCGCGCCATGATCGAGTCCGGCGCGCTCCGGGAGCTAATCGACAACGGGGTCACGGGCCTCACCTCGAACCCGACCATCTTCCACAAGGCCATCACCGAGTCGTCCGACTACGACGACGAGCTGATGAGTCTGGCGGAGGCAGGCAAGTCCACCCGCGAGGTATTCGAGACGCTGGCTATAGCCGACATCCGCGACGCGGCGGACCTGCTGCGCCCCGTGTTCGACGGGACGGGCGGAGCGGACGGTTTTGCCTCGTTCGAGGTCAGCCCCCTGTTGGCGCACGACACCGAGAGCACGATCCACGAGGCGCGACGGCTCTTCTCCGACATCGACCGTCCCAACATCATGATCAAGGTGCCCGCGACGCCGGAGGGCATCCCGGCCATCGAGACGCTGATCGGCGAGGGCATCAACGTCAACGTCACGCTGATATTCTCCCTCGAATCGCATCGTCGGGTCGTCAATGCCTATATCTCCGGGTTGGAGCGCCTGGAGGAGCGGGGCGGCGACCTGTCGAGGGTGTCGTCGGTCGCGTCGTTCTTCGTGAGCCGCGTCGATACCGCCGTCGACAACCTGCTCGACGGGCTGATTACCGGGGGCCGCGACGATCTCAAGCCACTCCTCGGCAGGGCCGCAGTCGCCAACGCGGAGCTTGCCTATCGTACGTTCATCACCGAGTTCGGAGGCCCACGTTTCGCCGCCCTTCGCGCAAGCGGCGCTCGCGTGCAGCGTCCGCTCTGGGCGAGCACCAGCGTCAAGAACCCCGCCTACGACGACCTGCTCTACGTGACCAGCCTCATGGCGCGGGACACCGTCAACACCATGCCGCGCGCGACCATCGACACCCTCATGGAGCGCAGAATCGACGCCTGCCATGCGGTCGACGAGGCGGGCGAGGCGGCTGAGCGTGTCCAGTCCGGCCTCAGCGACGCGGGCATCGACATGAACGACGTCACGTCCGTCCTCCTCGCCGACGGCGTCAAGGCCTTCGCCGACTCCTACGACATGCTCATGCGCGACATCGAGGCGGCGTCCAGCAAGCTGGCCGTCGGCACCGGCGCGGACTAGGAAAGTCTGTCTCTACTCCGGGCAACGATAATTCCCTGCGCACGGGGCCGTTCAGGGTGTCATTAACTGCAACACGGCCATCCACAGTCTCGCCTCCACCGGAGGAAAGATACAGCGAGAGGGCCCAAAGGAACGGTGAGGGTATTGAGACTGCCGTCCTGTCCTATTTCGTTTTGCGGAGTGTCTACAAAGTCAATTATTTCTCTTGTGTTGGTCAAACCACTCCTGTAACGTCGCCCAGTCGCGGCTTTCTTGGTCCCATTTTTCTTGCTTTTTCCTCTTTTCTTCCTTTAGCTCTTGGACTATCAGATTCCGTTGTTCCAGCTGTTTCTCGCGGTCTCTTTGTCGAACACGATTCCGATTCAAAAAGTAACATTCGGTATCTGCACATCTGCTTGGATAGAAACACTCCCTCTGAGGATTGTGCGGGCACATTACTCTTTCGGCCTCAACCACGCAGGCGGGACACTGACTCGATCCTTGGTAGTCCATGTATTCCCCATGAGACCAGCAATGGCGAGCAGCACACCGGTCACAGGGGCCGTATGCTTGCCTCTCTGTAACCTGGAGATTGAACCTATCGTGAAGCGGATCCATGTAAAGAAAGAAGTTTCCTTGTATCTGGTCGCACTTAACACAGATGTTGGCTAGGTATTTTCCACCAGCTGTCGCGCTGAATCTTCGCTCAAGCGTCACCCCGTTTTCCCGAACAAAGACAGTCTCTTCCGTAGAGAAGTAATCTTGTTCTAGGGCTTCCCCGTCCTTATTTCCCACTGCGATATTCACATTCTGGCCACAATTCCAACAGTCCGTTGTGCTGACAGTTACCGTTCTGAGCGGCAACGGGGTGCCACACTCCTCGCACTTGGGTCTCTGACAAAGGAGATTATGGGCATCTATGAGTAGCCTTCCGTCGGAGAGTTCTTTCAGCCTCGCCTTGACGGTAAGGGATATATCCAACGCTTTGTTTCTTCTCTTTCCAATGAATGATCGTTCGGCCCTTAAATGGAACTCGACTATCTCGATGCCGTTTTTCAAGGCGTACTCATGGACATTCTTTTCTGGTGCATGACTGTCCACGACTTCAATGAACCTGATAACTTCACCGTTATCATAGAGGCTTAGGTCAGGTCGTACAGTTCCGACAGACTTCCCTCTACTTACGGTTGAGACTCCCTCCACAAGGTTTAGAGTCAATTCCTCACTACACTGATTGCATGATGCCGTGGCTAGAAGGCATCCGCCCTCTAGCTTCTGTGTGACGAGCTTCTCAATAGTGGATACCGCTTCTTCATGCGGTGTCTGAGAGACTCTAGGCATTTACTGCCTCCAATGAAATGGACCTTGACAAGGAATGTAGAAGCCGGCGTCGCCCTACCACCCGAAGGAGTAGGCGACCTCCCGGCGGGGCGACGTGCCCGCGTACATCGTGCCGCGCTCCTTGTCGTAGCGGATGCCCATGACCTTGCCGTTGCTCCACGGGTCGACGCGGTTGACGCTGTGGCCCCGATCGGTCAGTTCGTCCACGACCTCGTCCGACACCCTGTCCTCGATGTCGAATTGGCCGGGGAACGCCTTGCGCGGGTAGAACGACGACGGGAAGTGGGTAGAGTAGAAGGTCGGCGCGTCGACCGCCTCCTGCATGTTCATGCCGAAGTCGACGTAGTTCAGGAGGAACTGGAGCGTGATCTGGTCCTGGCTGTCTCCGCCCGGCGTCCCGAAGGCCATCCACGGCTCGCCGTTCTTGGTGACCATGGACGGGGTCAGCGTTGCGCGCGGTCGCTTTCGCGGCTCCAGCGCGTTCGGACGGTCGGGGTTGAGGTAGAACATCTGCCCCCGCGTTCCCAGCGGCAGGCCGAGTCCCCTGATGACGGGGGACGAGCCGATCCATCCGCCGCTGGGCGTGGCCGAGACCATGTTGCCCGCCGCGTCGATGGCGTCGAGGTGGGTCGTGTCGCTGACGTGCGCGTGACTGAGCCCGAGCTCGACGAGCTCGCTCTCCGAGACGCCGAGGGCGCGCCGGTTGTTCTGCGCCACGTCTTCGAGCACGTAGTCGGGGAAGCCCCTGCCGATGTCGCCGGGCCTCTGCTCCATCGAGGCGGTCTCGCCGATGAGCGCCCGCCGCTCCGCCGCGTACTCCTTGGAGAGCAGCGCGTCCAGCGGCACGTCGTCGAAGTCCGGGTCGCCGTAGTAGGCCTCGCGGTCGGCGAACGCGAGCTTGGCGGCCTCCACGAGCGTATGGACGTACTCGGCCGAGTTGTGCCCCATCGAGGCGAGGTCGTACCCCTCCAGCAGGTTGAGCTGCTGGAGGAAGACCGGCCCCTGCGTCCACGACGAGCACTTGTAGACCTCAAGGCCCCTATACTCCGTCATCGTCGGTTCCTCGACGACGGGCTGCCACTCCGCCATGTCGTCGTAGGACAGGAGGGCCGTGTGCGCCTTTCCCGTCGCGTCCTCGACGGGCGTGGTGGTGACGAAATCGAGGATGCGTTCCGCAATCTCGCCCTTGTAGAAGGCGTCGCGCGCGGCCTCTATTCCGGCGACGCGGCCCTTCCCCTTGGCGGCATCTTCCGCGCGACACATGATCCGCAGCATCTCCGCGTAGTCGGGATTGCGTACGAGGTCGCCGACCTCGGGTACCTGACCGTTCGGATAATAGACCTCGCCGGTCGACGGGTATAGCTCCGTGAACTTTCGGACGCCCCCGGCGAGGCTGCCCTGGAGTCCCTCATACAGCGCGAACCCGTTCTCCGCAAGGTCGATGCTGGGCGCGAGTATTTCAGAGAAACTCTTGGTACCCCACCGCGCGACGGCCTCGGCCCACGTGCCGACGACGGCCGGCACCGTGATGGGCAGGTACCCGTCACCGGGTATGAGGTCGATGTCGTTCTCCTTGCACCATTCGACGGTGAACGCCTTCGGCGACCAGCCTAGGCCGCTGATGGCGTACACCTTGCCCTCCTCGGCGGAGTAGACGAGCGTCGGGACCTCGCCGCCGATGCCGCAGCTCTGCGGTTCCATCAGGTCGACCGCGATGCACATCGCCGCCGCCGCGTCGATGGCGTTGCCGCCGTTCTCCATGATGCGGAACCCTGCCGCCGTCGCCAGGTAGTGCCCCGACGTGACGACGCCCTTCCTTCCCGTTACGACCGGACGAGTGATGAAGCCTGCCAATGTACTGTTCTCCGTTCTTGGTGATTTTGCCTAGTGGTTTGGTATGTGGAGCGAGCGGCCCACGCCCTCGACGGGCAGGTCGATGCGCTGCGATCCCTGTACGTGCGACCACGCCAGCCCGAACTCTGCCTCGCACACCTTGTGCGTTACGTCGATGTTGCCGCTCGTGCGCTCCCCCGTCTCCAGCTCGTTCACGAGGTCGCGAATGGTGTTGACGGTCGGACTCTCGCCCGACGGCACGAACCGCTTCTCCTGCGTGTCGCTGCCGCCCGCTTTGCTACGCAAACGAATGTCCTCGCCGTCGTCCCATGCGAACGCGCGGCCCTCCGTCCCGTGTATCTCGAAGTCGGTCGCGCGGCTCAGCGGGATGAAGACCGCCTCCGCGCCGCCGTCGTAGCCCACTCGCGAGAAGTCGAGCAGCGGGTCGGCGAAGTCGAGCCCGTCGGGCGGCACGAACCGGTTCTCCTCGACGCTCAGCGTCGGCAGAGGCAGCGGACGCTGGTGCATGTCCGTGCCCTCACGCGGTCCCTTGCGACTGCCGTCGTCCAGCGGGTCACCATGCAGCACGAGCCTGCCCTCCGCCCAGACGGGCTGAGGGTCGCCCAACAGAAACGCCAGCGTGTCAATCGTGTGCGAGTGGTGCTTCATCAGGTCGGTGAGCCAGTAGCAGAAGGCGTACTTCGGCTCGCCGATGTCCCCGTTCGTTATCGCCTCGCGAAGTCGTTGGAAGCCGTCATGGTGCCGTCGCTCGGCACCGAAGTTGAACGCCACGCCGTTCGCGTTGACGGCGTCCCGAATCCGGTCGGCCTCATCCAGAGAAGTGCACAGGGCCTTTTCGGCGAATATGCCGCGAACGCCATTCTCGGCGGCGAAGGTGATGACCTCGGCCTTGTGGAGCGACTGCGTCGTCACGCTGACGATATCGGGCCGCTCCCTCTCGATCATCTCGCGGTAGTCGGTGTAGAGGTTGGTTATCCCGTACCGCTCGGTGAACATCTTCAGGCGGCCCTCGCTCCGCCCCGCAACGGCCACGACCTCGGTCTCATCGACGGCGTTGTAGGAAGCGAAGTGGCTGTGCGGCTTGCGAAACGCGCTCGGCGGACGCTCCCCTTCGAGCAGACCGCCAATGCGGCCCGCTCCTACGATGGCTACCTTGTACTTCGCGCTGCCCATGGGGATACCTCGACCCGGCGTGTTCGATTCTTCTGCATTATGGTTGTTGAGATTGAACGCAAGACTGATCCTAATTCGTGGTCCTTCGTGACTCTATGTCGCGCGTCCTTTGCGACTCTTGGACTTCGTCATGGGGCCATGTTGTGGACTTTACAACCTACCAGCGCTTGCGATTTCGTTGCCGAAGATTGCGTCGAGAAGGACCATACCCTTTCGTGTACTTTTGTCCGCGCTCCCATCTCTTGGCAGTGCTCTTACTCATCTGTCCGGTGCGTACTCGAAGAAATCCGTTTCCGCCTGTTGCTCGATTATGCTCCGCCCGCCGTCGCTTTGGATCATTCGTGATGCCGGTATGCCGGGCCCCGTTCTCCCCGTAATACGTATAGCCAACCTTCTTGTTTCTGTTCATCTTGCGTCTTCCAATAGAAAGCTAGGGCTACAGATGTCTCTGTAGCCCTGCGCCCTACCGCCGAAGCGAGTAGGGGGAGTGCATGAACCGTATCTGTAGCCGCGACCAATGTCAACCATGAAAGGATTCGCGCCCGTCACTCCAAGAACCGCACCCGCGACTCCGCGACGAACTCGACCTTGTCTTCGGTGAGCACCCTCAACGCCGGTTGGACGCGTCCGTAGAGCGGCGTGACTATCAGACGACCGTCGCTGGACTGCTCGAAGTAGTAGACGTCACTGTTGAGGGTGTAGGTTCGGAGGTCGGACGAGTGACCGAGGAAGCCCAGCCCGTCAACGTGGTACACATCGAGCTGCGGTATCCGCGTCAACTGATGCTCCCGGTTGAAGGTGATTGCCAGCTTGGTCGTTTCGGGCAGTCGGTCTTCCTCCAGTCGTGGAGAGAGCATGACCACGACCTGCGGCCCCAGCAGATCGAGCCGTTCATACGTCCGTGGCCGGCCCTCGTCCGTGAAGACGTGCGCGTGCACGCCGGCGGCGATCAGGATCGTGGCGACCTCAGAGGCGAAGTACCGGCGCTCGGGCGTCGAGACGGCGGCGCAGACGGTCGTGGCGTCGAGGGAAATTTGTTCCTTGACGGCATCGGCCAGCACGTCGTACCGGATCGCGCCCTCGTCGGCGTTCTCGACCATCGCCGTCCGCGTGGTGGACTGGCCTCCGTCCGCTCCCACGATCCACTCGACCTTGCTCGGTTCGGCAAGGGTGTCACGCAGAGCGCGCTCGTGGAATTCAGACAGCGGGGTCGGGGGAATGGCGTGAAACTCGTCCAGCGTTGCGACCTTGGTCACGCCTGATAGCCGGGTGCCATAGAAGGCCGTCCGAGACGCCGACCGGACGACGCCGTTCAACAGTTGGATGAGGTTATCGGGGGTCTTGTAGGCGGGCATGGGGCAAACGTATTCCCGGCTGACCGGATTCTCTGGATTCCTGCCCCGTATCGGAGTACGGGGTGACGTTCTTTCGCAGGAATGACGGATTTGGGGTAGCGGCCATGTGGTAGGCTGGTATGAGCAATTTCGGAGGATGATGGTCGATGAGCAGGTTCGAGCGCCTTACGAGGACGGGGCAACTGGACAGGGCCTGGGTGGAGTCGGAGCTATTCCCGCTCGCGGAGTCCCTCCGAGAGACGGTCGATAACGGACAGCCGCTTCGGGGCCGCTCCCTGTACCTGCTGTTCTACGAGCCGAGCCTATTGACACGGACGTCGTTCGAGCGCGCGATGGGTCTGCTCGGCGGCACACCCTACTTCACTGAAGACGCCTCCCAGTTCTTCCCCGTGACCACGCCGGACTATATCGAGAACATTATAGCCAACCTCGCCGCCATGCACATGGACATGGTGGTGCTGCGGTCGAGCGATCAGGGAGTCATGGAGCGCGCCGAGGAGGAGGCGGAGGCGCAGTCGATGCCGCTCATCAACGGCGGCAGCCTTGAAGACCATCCCACCCAGGCGCTCACCGACCTGTACACCCTCAAGCGTGAGATCGGCGCGGTGGACGGAGCGCGCATCGCCGTCGTCGGCAGGATCGATCACCGCAACGTCAGCGCGCTGCTCCGGGGTCTGGCGATGTACGACGGAGTTGCCGTCACACAAGTCCCCTTCAGCGGCCAGGCCGACCCCGACGTGGTCTCCGAGTGCGAGGCGCTGGGGGTCACCTTCGAGACGGGCACGATGGACTCCCTCTCTAAGGCCGACGCCATCTACCTGAACGGCCCGCGTACCGTCGCTCACGCCCAGCTTCTCAAGTCGCGCGGCGCCTTCAACCTGCGTATCGACGAGGAGTTCATGGCGGAGCTCAAGCCCGGCTGCGTCATCCTCGACCCGATGCAGCGCAGCGGCGACTTCGACATCCTCGTCAGCGACCCCCGCCTGGCAAACTACCGCCAGGCGGAGAATTCGCTGTTCGTACGGATGGCGCTTTTGCGAACCATGCTGGGGTAAGGTTTTTTCCCAAGAGGGGTCATCGAGATCACATGGAAAACACCAAAGAATCAGTAGGGGATACGCTCGCAACCGTTGAGATACTCAGTGACCCCGAACTCGTCTCACAGATTCGTCAAGGTGAGCGAGAGATAGAGGCGGGCGAGGGCATCTCGCTTGAAGAATTAGAAGCGCAGATATCCTCGGACATGGAAGAGGCGGGCGGCTGATCTCCTACAGTATCAGCATCGCGTCGCCGAAGCTGTAGAAGCGATAGCGTCGGTCTACTGCCTCCCGGTACGCCGCGAGCATAAGCTCTCGGTCGGCGAAGGCGCTGACGAGCATCAGGAGCGTCGATTGAGGTAGGTGGAAGTTGGTGATGAGGGCATCCACCACGCGGAACTCATAGCCCGGGTAGATGAAGATATCGGCCCAGCCGGAACCCGGCGCGAGCGTATCCGGGCCTTCCCCGCCTTCTAGCGTGGCCGCGTACTCCGACAGCCGCACTGTGGTCGTCCCCACGGCTATGACACGCCGTCCCTCGCGCTTGGCGCGGTTGATCGTTTCCGTGGAGGACTCATCGATGCGGTAATACTCCGCGTGCATGTCGTGGCTTGCGATGTCCTCGACCTGCACGGGGCGGAACGTGGCCCAGCCGACGTGCAGCGTGACGAAGGCCGTCTCGACTCCGTGCCGACGGATCCTCTCCAAGAGACGAGGCGTGACGTGAAGGCCCGCCGTGGGCGCTGCGACGCTTCCCCGCTCGCGGGCGTATACCGTCTGGTACCGCTCCGGGTCTTCGAGGGGCTCCTGAATATACGGTGGCAGCGGCACGACGCCGATCTCGTCGAGGCGATCCTCGTCGGTCAGCCGGACGGTGCGGGAACCGTCGTCGTGCGCCTCCAAGACCTCGCCCTCTATCGCAACCGTGCCCCCGCGAAGCTCAAATGCCGTGCCGGGAGTCATCCGTCGTCCCGGTCGCGCGAGGGTGTGCCAGACGCCGGGAGAGCGGCGCTGGAGCAGCAGAAGCTCGATCTTCGCGCCGGTGTCTGTACGGACGCCGTACATTCGCGCTGGGAACACCCTGCTGTCGTTGAACACCATCACGTCGCCGGGACGGAGGTATTCGAGCAGGTCGGTGAATACGCGGTGCTCGAACCTCCGCTCGGCGCGGTCCACGACCATCAGGCGGGAACCGTCCCGCGGCTCGATCGGCGTCTGGGCGATCAGTTCCTGCGGCAGGTCATAGTTGTATGCTTCGAGGCTACGGTCGTCGGATGTCGGCAAGGCGTTCGTCTTCCGGTAGGTTGCGCGAGTACGCTATTTTCGCCGCGACGCGCCGGTCACGCAAGGTGCGCGGTTTCGGGTACAATGCTGTGCGAAATCCAGCGAAGCGAGAGAGCGCCATGTACGTCAAGCAGAACGAGATGTCCGACGTCCACGAAACGCCGAACATTCACGAGGGTGAGGGAGTCATCCTGCGGCGGAGCATGTTCCGTGAGCAGAGCAAGCTGCCGATCCGCATGGAGGTCTGGGAGCTTGAGCCCGGTGTCACGGAGGGTGACCACACGCACGAGGGGAAGGACGAGTTGGAGGAGATCTACTACTTCCTCGAGGGCGAGGGTGTGATGTCCGTCGAGGGAGAGGACGTTCCCATCGCGGCGGGCGACTCCATCATGGTGCCGCCGGGGATCGATCACGGTTTCCGCAACACCGGCGGCGGCCTCCTGAAGCTGGTTATCATCTGGGGCAAGCCGGCGGCGTAGTTATGCGGCGAGCCTTCCCAAGCGCTTTTCAACCGTAAGGAGACCTACTTAAAAATGCCCGGCGAAAACGTATACGAAAGACTCGGGGTCCGCAGGATCATTAACGCCTCATCCTGGCGAACGAACGTTGGTGGAAGCCTCATGCCGCCGCCCGTCCGGCGCGCCATGGACGAGGCGGCGCAGTGGTTCGTCGATCTCGCGGAACTGAACGCGCGAGCCGGGGAGACTATCGCCCGGCTGACGGGAGCCGAGGCGGGGCTGGTAACGGCCGGCTCGGCGGCGGGAATGATGCTCGAAGCGGCGGCGTGCATGACGGGCGGCGATCCCGCGAAGGTCGACCGTCTGCCCGATACCACCGGCATGAAGAACGAGATCGTCATTCACCGCTTCCAGCGGGTGACCTACGACCGCTGCTTCCGTGCGGCGGGAGCGAAGCTGGTCGAGATCGGTGACGGGGGTGGCGCGTTCGAGTGGGAGCTTGAGGCCGCCATCAACGAGCGCACGGCTGCGGTAGCCTACATCTTCGCCATGCCCCAGAGCGGCTCGATTCCCCTTCCCAGGGTCGTCGAGATCGCGCATGAGCGCGGCGTGCCCGTCATCGTCGACGCCGCGGCCATGCTGCCCCCCGCCGAGAACCTGACTCGATACGTCGATATGGGCGCCGACATGGTCAGCTTCAGCGGCGGCAAGGGCGTGCTCGGCCCGCAGTCGACAGGCATCCTCTGCGGACGGGCCGACCTCATCCAGGCCGCGTCCATGAATGGCGCGCCGAACCAGGGAATCGGCAGGACGGCGAAGGTCTGCAAGGAGGAGATAGCAGGACTGGTCACGGCCCTCGAGCTCTTCGTGGACACCGACCACGACGCCCAATCGGCCCGCTGGATCGCCATGTGCGAGAACATGGCCTCGGAGATCGGACGCATCCCCGGCCTTCGCGCCGAGCATCTGCCCGCGACGCCCGAGCTTGACGAGTTCGAGAGCGCGACCCCGCGCGTCTACGTCTACTCCGAGGGCGGCTCCGGCCCGGATCTAGCCGACCTCGAAGAGGGCCTCAAGCAGGGCGACCCGCCGGTCTACTGCTACCCGGGCGAGTACGGACGAGCAATAGGACTCAGCCCCGTCAACCTCATGGACGGCGAGGACGAGGTGATAGTCCGTCGCTTCCGAGAGGTGGCGTCGGCCCTGTAACTGGCTAGGACGACTCCGACGTTTCCTCGGACTCGTCCATGTCGGAGTCCTCAGTGCTTGCGTCCGTGTCTTCAGGTTCCGATTCCTCCGCCTCGCACTCCGTATTATCCGACTCCATCAGCATCGACTCGAAGAAGTCCGACGCCCGCATGATCTGGTTCTCCTGCCGCAGGATCATGCCCTTCACGCGCGGCACGTAGTCGTTGAGCCAATGTTCATCGGTGCGGAAGGCCTCCCGCGCCTCCTCGAAGTGCGCGAAGTCACGGTACGCCCAGATATGCACGACCTTGTTGAGCGCGCCGATGTCGGTGTAGTACCACCCGGCCAGCTTGACGCCGTAGCTCTCGCGCACGGGCAGGGCAATCTCTCGCACTGCCGCCATGTACTCCGGGGTCTTGCCCATCGCGATGTCGTACGTGCGCATGTCGTAGATCAAAGGGGTTCTCCTTGCTTGGTCTTTCGATGTCGGTCCGAGAGCTACATTGTACGTGCAACGCTGCCGATCTCGCGTTGCAGCCTGGCTTCTACCCCCTCCACCGTCTCCGGGTTGGAAGGCCAGTCGGCTGGAGGCACGTGGGAGAGACGAAGGAGGAACCGTGAGAGGAACCCGACGTACTCCTTCAACTCCCGCGTCCGCACCTTGTCGACAGTGTCCCAAGGTTCGGCCCGGAAGTTCGTGTCGGAGTGCCGACCGACGAACCTCCACCGCCAGAGGATGCCGTAGGGAATGGCGCTTCTGGCGAACGAGAAGCCGTCGTTCGTGTGGTCGAGCATCGGCATGACGTGGCACTTCAGCCCCTCGTCCATCTCGTCCAGTTTCGCCTGCACGAGCCCCCGCAGGTGGGGGAACTGGAGGACGACTCCCTTCATCGGGCCGGCCGATAGCTCGTCCAGGTTCACTACGAGCCTCGGTTCGGGTTCGGGGCCGTAGTGGTGCCGGACGTAGGCGGCGGATCCCTGGTGGTTCTGCTCCTCGCCGCTCCACGTGCAGACTCGAATGCTCATGCCGGGCGAGACGCCGAGCTCCCTCCACGCGTCGGCAAGCAGCCGTATGGTTTCCAGCAGGACGACCAGCCCGGAACCGTCATCGACGGCTCCGGGCGATCCCATGTATGTGTCCTGGTGAGCGCCGAGCACGAGCGACTCGCCGGGCCACTCCGCGCCGGGAAGATCGGCGACCGTATTCCAGCACGGCGCGGTGAACGCCCTGCTCTCGACGCGGAGCGCGAACGTCTTGCCTGCCGCCCTCCGTAGCCTGACCCCGTCCTCGCGGTGGGTCTGCACCGTCGGTAGAGGGTGAGGAAGCACGTCGCCCGCCTTCTCGTTCCATCGCTTGTCCGTGGCGCGTACGGTCTCGACATGGCCGCCCGCGGTCGGCTCAACCGCTATGGCGGCCAGACAGCCTGCCTCCGTGAGTAAACGAAGTCGGTCCGGCAAGGGAATGCGATCGCTGAAAGGCTCGTCCGCGTTTTGCACCACTGCGATGCTTCCCGGAAGGCTGCCTACACACAACTCGATCTCGTGCGGCATCCCGAATCCCACGTCGACGAGCGGGGCGCTGATCTCCACCGGCGGGCAGTGGATCATCGGGACGAGCGAGACGGGCCTGTCCTCTTCCACGATTCGCCCCTCGCAGACCGAGTAGTCCCACGCTTTGAGTTCGAACTCCTCGAGTCGTGGATCAGTCAGGCCGAACTCCTCGAACCGGTCCCTGATGTACCGGGCCGCCGCCACGTCGCCCGGCGTGCCCGCCCAGCGCGGGCCAATGCGCTCGCATATCTCGTACAGGTGCTCGTCGAGCCGCGAGCCGACGAACGCCTCGCCCATCAGCCACTTATCGACGGTCTTCCAGTCCGGGTTTGAGGTCATAGAAATATCGAGCATTGCGTAGGGAACCCTTTGGTGCAGGCTAATGATAAGGGGTGTTTCGGCGTTCGTACAAGTGGTAGGTATTCACCCCGACCCCCTCCGCTTTCGGCCGGAGTGAGACGGTTTGAGAAAATGAGAGGGTTTGAGAATCTTTCGCCTCCCTTTTGTCGGCATTCTCAAAGTGTCTCATGGCTCTAGGCGTGGTGGGCATGGGACGGAACTCGCGTATGTTCGCCGGAATGAGACGGTTTGAGAATTTTTTCCTCCTCAAAAAAACGGCCCTCTTTTTCTCAAAGTGTCTCATGGCGCTTCGCGCACCGGGCGCTCGGCGCTTGAGGACTTGTACTCATAAGGAAAGTGTAGGACAAGAGTTCTTGTGGGACAAATGGAAAGGTGGAATCGCCATTCATGGTTCGACAAGCTCACCATGAACGGTTTCCCGCCACCTATTGGACACCGTCAAGGGACAGCATGAGCACGCCCGCCATCGGTGCAATGTCGTCCCCTTACGTGGCATAATGCAGGATACGAATCCTCGCTCGATGAGGGGGGAGAAGAGATAATGAACGAATCCGCGTCGTGGTTCCTCGTGTCCGAAGACGGGGCGCCACTTGGACAGATATATTGCAAGGACGGACGTATCGAGCCGTCGGTCGGGGAGACCCTGGAGAACGGGCAGAAGTGGAAGCGCGCGGAGGTGCTGAGCTTCGAGGAGCTGCGGGCCTCGTGCGGCATGAGGCGGTTTCGCATCGTAGTCCGGGTCATCGAGTAGGAGCGTGTGATGGATGAGTTGCGTGTTGGCGTGATCGGATGCGGCGGGCACGCTCGGAGCCACTTCGAGATGATCGCCGCCGAGCCGCGAATCCGCCTTGTTGCCGTGGCCGAGTTGGACGGCGGGCGGCGGGCTGAAGCAGCGCAGCTCTGGTCGGTACCCGGGTATTCGGACTACCGTAGGATGTTCGATGACCATGACCTCGACATCGTTCACGTCGTAACGATGCCCGCGCACCTGAAGGCCATCGTCCTCGACTGCCTTGAACGCGACGTCAATGTCTCGGTGGAGAAGTCGCCGGGCATGGACTCGACGGAAACGCAAGCGATGGCCGACGCCGAGGCGGCGAGCGGCGCAAGGGCTATCGTCTCGCTCAACCGACGGTACCTCCCGGAGGTGCTGGCCGTGCGGCGGCTGGCGCGGGAGCACGGAGGCACGGTCAACTGCGCCGCCGTGTACAACAAGGCCCTTTCAGGAACGGCGGAGCGGTTCGACTCACTGCTGCCTCCGCCGATAATCTCCGACGCCATCCACCACGTCGACCTGCTGCGGTGGTTCGCCGGCCCCTCCGAAGATAAGGCCGCCGTTCCGACCGAGGTATACTCCGTCGTTGCGGACGGCCCCCGACCCGTGGAGCACAGGCAGAACGCCGTCATCCGCTTCGACACCGGTGCCATCGGAACCATCGAGAGCCAGTACGGTGTCGGAGGGCGCATCCAGCGCGCTGAAATCCATGCGCAGGACTTTTCGGCCTATCTCGACCTGACGAGTAGGGAAAAGAAGGTCGAGATGTACCGTTACACACCCGGCAATCAGCCGAAGGAGGTCGGGGGACGAGTCGAGGAGCCGCTCGACCTCGACGCGGTGGGAGGCCCCGGCTTCAACGAGGTGACGCACTTCGTCGACTGCCTATTGGAAGACCGGACGCCGTGGTCGAATCTGGACGACGCGGTCATCACCATGAAGCTGTGTGAGGCCATTCGTAGCGGCCACAAAGGCACGCTGGAGCTATAGGAGGCCCGCCCGTCATGTCCATGAAGCTCTCCGTCTCGATGCGCGTTGCAGAGGACATGTCCGACAAGCGCAAGGCCGCCATGTCGCTGGAGGACATGGCGCGTATGGCCAAGGACAGCGGTTTCCACGCCGTCTGCATGAGGGCGTCGCAGGTGGGCACCCACACGCCGCCGGAGGTCGTCAGAGAGAAGCGCGAGTTCATGGAGACGCTCGGCCTCTCCGTCTCCATGGCAACCGGCGACTTCCCCATCCCTGAGAACAACGAGCGAGGCCCGGACGCCCTTCGGAACATCACTCCATACCTCGATCTCGCCGAGGCCCTCAACTGCGATCTCCTCCGCATCTGCATGAAGACCGAGGACGACATCGAGTGGGCGCGACGAGCGTCGGACGAGGCGGCTGAAAGAAACATCCGGCTGGCCCACCAGAGCCACCACAACAGCCTATTCGAGCTTGCCGAACGCTCGGTCGAGGTCATCAAGGAGGTCGGGCGGCAAAACTTCGGTATCATCTACGAGCCAGCGAACCTCCAGTTGTGCGGCGACGACTACGGCGTCAACACGATCAAGATGTTCGAGCCGCACCTGATGAACGTATACTTGCAGAACCAGATCATAAGGCAGGACGGTGATACGGTCGCCGACACCTGGAACGCCGGTCGCGTGGAGTTCGACCAGGTCCCCATATGGGACGGACGGGGGATCGACTTTCCGCACATCATGGACGCGCTGAGCGAGATCGGCTACGAGGGGTACGTCACCGTGCATCAGGCCTCGGCGGGAGTGCAGGGCGGCCCCGCGGCGGCGATTACCGAGAACGCCAGGTACCTCCGCTCCATTGGAGACTTCGAGGAATGAAGATCCACCTTGTAGACGGAACCTACGAGCTCTTTCGCGCGCACTTCGGGGCGTTCCCGGCGATGGCCCCGGACGGGCGCAGCATTGGAGCCGTGCGCGGCCTCGTGCAGACGCTCCTTGCCTTGCTCCGACAGGACGACGTGACGCACGTCGCGGTGGCGTTCGACCACGTCATCGAGTCGTTCCGCAATGAACTCTTCGACGGGTACAAGACGGGCGAGGGGACTTCGGAGGAGCTGCTGGCGCAGTTCGACCCCGCCGAGATCGCCACGGAGGCGCTCGGCATCGTCACGTGGCCTATGACCGAGTTCGAGGCCGACGACGCCATCGCGACCGCCGCAGTGCGGTTCGCCGACGACCCCCGTGTGGAGCAGGTGGTCATCTGCTCGCCGGATAAGGATCTGATGCAGGTCGTGCGCGGCGACAAGATCGTGAGCCTCGACCGGCGCAGGGAGACACTAACGAACGAGGCGGGTGTCGTAGACAAGTTCGGCGTGCCGCCGGAGTCGATACCCGACTACCTCGCGCTCGTCGGCGACAGCGCGGACGGGATACCGGGCGTGCCGCGTTGGGGCGTAAAGGGCGCATCGACGCTCCTAGCCAGGTATGGCAATATCGAGGCCATTCCCGACAGCGAACTGCTCTGGGACGTCAAGATACGGAGCGCGAAGAGCATGGCAGCCACCCTCGCCGAGCATCGCGCCGACGCCGCCCTGTACAAGGAGCTTGCGACGCTGCGCCTCGACGTGCCGCTCACCGAAAGCGTTGACGATCTTGAGTGGAGGGGCGCTCGTCAAACGGCTTTCTCGAACCTCTGCGACGAGCTAGGCTTCGGCCAGCTCAGAAGCGCCCCGACAAGATGGACGGAATAGGCGAATAGCAGGAGACTCATGACGACAACAGAGAGGGAAGAGACAAAATTCAAGGTCGTCGGCACGCGTCCCGTGCGGCATGACGGCATCGAGAAGGTCACGGGGCAGGCGCTGTTCGGCGCGGACATCGACCTGAACGGGCTGCTGCACGGCAAGGTGCTGCGCAGTCCCCACGCCCACGCGCGGGTGGCGTCGATCGACACGAGCCGGGCAGAGAGTCTCCCCGGGGTTCACGCGGTGATTACCGGGGACGATCTGTCGCCCGCTGGCCCGATGGAGCGCGGGGGCGGGAATAGGACGGACGCTATCCTCGCTCAGGGCAAGGTGCTGTACAAGGGGCATCCGGTCGCCGCGGTGGCCGCGAGCAGCCCCCACGTCGCCGAGGAGGCGGTCGAGCTGATCGACGTGACCTATGAGACGCTACCTTCCGTCACAAACGTCGAGGACGCCGTCGCGCCGGGCGCGCCCGTCCTCCACGAGGGGTGGGACGATCCCACCAACGGGGTTCCCGGCTCGGAGCTCGACTCGCCGAACGCGGCCACGCTGGAACGCCACGTCATGGGCGATCTCGAAGCCGGGTTCGCGGAAGCCGACCTGATAGTCGAGCGCGAGTTCCGCACCAAGACGGTGCACCAGGGGTACATCGAGCCGCAGAACGGCACGGCGTCATGGTCGCCGGAGGGCCGCCTGACGATCTGGTGCAGCTCCCAGGGACACTTCGGCATCCGGGACGCAGTCGCGGGCCTGCTGGACATCCCCGTCTCGCAGCTGAAGGTCGTGCCGATGGAGATCGGCGGCGGATTCGGCGGGAAGCTGACCGCGTACCTCGAACCGCTGGCGGCGGTGCTGTCGAAGAAGTCCTTAAGGCCGGTGAAGATGACGATGACCCGGGCCGAGGTACTGGAGGCGTCCGGCCCGACGGCGGGGAGTCACGTGAAGGTCAAGATCGGCGTGACCAACGAAGGGCGGATCACTGCGGCATTCGGCAAGTTCCTGTTCGAGGGTGGCGCGTACGGCGGCGGTCCGGTCGCTCCCGCTTGCGCCGCCATATTCGCCCCCTACAACATCGAAAACGTTCGCATCGACGGGTACGACATCGTAACCAACAAGCCTTCGACGCGGGCGTACCGCGCTCCGGGCGCGCCGATCGTGGCCTATGCTACTGAGTCGGTTATAGACGAGGTCGCCGAGATGCTCGACATCGACCCGATGGAGCTTCGTCTGCTCAACGTGGCGCGCGAGGGGCTCCGCCGGGCGGACGGCGTGATGAACGGACGCATCGGCGCGGCTGAGGTCATGGAGGCCGTTCGCTCGCATCCCCACTACGTCGCGCCGAGGGACGGAGCGAATCACGGGCGAGGCGTCGCCATGGGCTTCTGCCGGAACAACACAGGCCCCGCATGCGTCATCGCCAACGTGCATGACGACGGCAGGATCAGCCTCATTGAAGGCTCGGTCGATATCGGCGGCTCCCGGACGGTCATCGCCCAGCAGCTGGCTGAGGTGCTCGGCATCCCCGTCGAGGACGTGAATCCCAGCATCGGAGACACCGACTCCATCGGCTTCACGTCCAACACCGGGGGGAGCGGCGTCGCCTTCAAGAGCGGCTGGGCCGCTCACGAGGCCGCCAATGACATCATCTCCCAGCTGACCGAGCGCGCGGCCCTCATCTGGGACGTATCGCCCAACCAGGTCCGTTATGAGGACGGTGGAGTGGAGCACGTCTCCGATACGGAGTTACGCATGTCGTTCCGCGAGATCGCGGCAATGCTGCCGGACACGGGCGGCCCCGTCGTCGGGAGGGCGAACCTCAACCCTGTCGGCCAGAGCGGGTCGTACTCGGCCAACATCGTCGACGTGGAGGTCGATCCCGATACGGGCAAGGTGGACATCCTCCGGTACACCGCCTTCCAGGACGTGGGTTTCGCGATACATCCGAGCTACGTCGAGGGGCAGATACAGGGGGGCACGGCACAGGGCGTCGGATGGGCGCTCAACGAGGAGTACTTTATGAGCGACGACGGCGCGATGCTCAACACGAGCCTCCTCGACTACCGGATGCCGACCACGCTCGACCTTCCGATGATCGAGACGGTTCTGGTGGAGGTCAACAACCCCGGCCACCCCTTCGGCGTCCGCGGCGTCGGCGAGGCCAATATCTCGCCGCCCATGGCCGCGCTCGCGAACGCCATCCACGACGCCACGGGCCTCCGGCTGAGGGAGCTTCCGATGAACCCGCAGACGGTATCAAAGGCTATTCAAGAGAAGGCAGGTTAGCGGCATGAAACTACAGGGCAGGAAGGCGCTCATCACGGGATCACGGCGCGGCATCGGTAGGGCGATTGCCCTGCGACTCGCGGAGGACGGCGCCGACGTCGGGATCAACGACATCATTCGTGACGAGACGGCGGATGAGACCCTGCGAATGGTCCGCGAGCTTGGCTCGAACGTAAGCTGGCACGAGGCGAACGTAGGCAGGAGCGCCGACATCAACCGGATGATGGACGAGTTCATCGCCGAGCACGGGCGCATCGACATCCTCGTGAACAACGCGGTCGGCTCTATCAAAAACAGCTTCCTCGACATCACCGAGGAGGACTGGGACTTCGAGATCGGCAACGCGCTCAAGGGGCCGTTTCTCGCCAGCCAGCGCGCCGCCCGTCAGATGATCGACCAGGGGCGCGGCGGACGCCTCGTGTCCATCGCCAGCGTCCATGCCTTCTGGGCCAAGCCGTACAACCTCGTGTACAGCATCGCAAAGCAGGGCCTCATTCGTATGGCCATGAGCATGGCCGTCGATCTCGCCGGACACAACATCACGTGCAACGCCGTCGCGCCCGGCCTTATCGACTCGCGGGTGCTGCCGCCAGATCAGGAGGACCTTCGCGCCGGGCCCGAGTACGCCCCGGACGTGGCGGCAGAGATTCCCTTGCGAACTGCTGGCGTCCCCAGGGACATCGCCAACGCCGTCGCATACCTCTGCTCCGACGAGGCGCGCTACGTCAACGGCCATTGCATCACGGTGGACGGCGGCATGACCATCGTCGGCCCGGGACCCGGAAGTCACGACCCCGGAATCAGCAACATCTCCGCAGAGGAGATCGCTCGCACGAGGTAGAAGCGTTCCGAGTTTTACTGCTGACTTATCGTTGCCGTACGCTCTTTTGAGTGGACTTGCTGGATTCCTGCCCCGTATCGGAGTACGGGGTGACGTTCTTTCGCAGGAATGACGGATTTGGTTATGGTCTTCCCGCTCGTCGCCTTCGCCGTTGGTGTGGTCATCATGGTCTACATGTTCGGGGTAGGCTGGTTCAGTGGCCCTCTCACTGAAGATGACTCGACGATCTTGCTGTACATGCTTGGCGGACTAGCCCTCAGTGTGCTCTCGATCATCGTGTGGGGCGTCCGATCCGAGAGCGACCGACAGAGAAAGAGATGGGCGGCGCTCATACTTGCGGCCGTGCTTCTCGTCGCTGTCGGAGTATGGTGGATAATCAGCATTGGCCTGTTCATTACGTTGATCGGACTGGCGCTGCTCATCTACTCGTCAGTAAGGCTGGTCGCAACTCTTCGATAGGGCCTGATCGACTCGCTGCTCGTAGCTTGTCTTCGGGCCTGTGGGGTAAACTGATGCGAGCATCGAACGGAGGAAGCACAGGAATGGAACGATTGTCACTTCAAGAGCTCCGCGCGCAGTTGCCGGTCACGGAGGAGGTCTCGTACTTCCAGACGGGGACGTACGGCCCGACCCTGGCATCGGCGCTGAAGGCCGTCAGGGACGCGATGGAGTACGAGGCCCTGCACGGCCCGGCGCGCCCGGACACGCGGCAGTACATCATGGAGAAGGAGGAGGCCGCCAGGGGGCACTTGGCCAACCTCCTCAACGTCAACCCTGAGGAGCTTGGCCTCGGCTCGAACACGACTCGCGCCATGCACAGGGTGCTCCGCAGCTTCGACTGGGGCGAGGGAGACGAGTTCGTCACGACGTCGCTGGAGCACGTGAGCACGGCGGACGCCTCGCGAGGGCTGGAACAGGAGCGTGGGGTCAACGTCAAGGTCGTCGAGGTGGACGACAGCGACGCGGCATTCATCGAGTCCCTGGACGGCACAATCACGGAGGAGACAAAGCTCCTGCTGATTAGCCATATAGCCTCACCCAACGGGCGCATCATGCCCGTCCGCGAGGCGGTCGACGTGGCGCACGAGAAGGGGGTTCCCGTGCTGGTCGACGCGGCGCAGTCGGTCGGGCAGATCCCCGTCGACGCGCAGGCGCTTGGCTGCGATTTTCTCATCGGGTCGGGCCCGAAGTGGCTGCTCGGACCGATGGGCAGCGGCTACGTCTGGGTATCGCCCGACCAGTCCGACAACTTCAGGCCCTACTTCACGCCCGACGTGGGAGCGTGGTCGAAGCCCGGCGCTCCCGTGGCCGCTCCCACTGCCCGTTCAAGGGCGGAGTTCGGAACGTACAACCATCCGCTCGTCATCGGCATCGGCGAGGCGGCCAAGACCCTGATGAGCGTCGGGCTGGACACTATTCGGGACCATGCGGCGGGTCTGTCGAAGACGCTGCGTGAAGAGATGCAGGACACGCCGGGCGTCAACGTCCTCACGCCGACGGAGCCGGGCAAGTCGGCCGGCGTGACGACACTGTCGTTCGACGGCGACGGCGAGGAAGACCTGCAAGGTCTGGTGCAGTGGCTCAACGACGAGCGCAACATCCTGGTCAAGGCGCAATGGCTGACCGCGCCGCTCCAGCTGGACAAGATAGGGATGCGAATCTCGGTCGCGGGGTTCAACACCGAGGAAGAGGTGCGACACCTCATCGACTCGATTCGGGACGGCGTCCGACGGTAGGGCCGTTACTGCGACCCTACTCCCTGCGGCCCCGGAGTCGCGGGTCGAGAATGTCCCGCAGCCAGTCGCCGAGCAGGTTGGCTCCGAGCACGACCAGCATGATAGCCACCGCGGGGAAGACGCTCAGGTGCCATGCCACGGTCACGTAGTCCCGTGAGTCGGCCACCATCTTGCCCCAGGTGGGGACGATAGAGCCGACGCCAAGTCCCAGGAAGCTGAGAGCCGCCTCAGTGAGGATGACACCGCCGAAGGATAGACTGGCGGCCACAATGACGGGCTGAATGGCGTTGGGCAGTATGTGGCGAAACATGATGCGCAAATCGCTCACGCCGAGCGCCCGAGCGGAGTGAATGTAGTCACGTTCCCTGATGCTCAACTCTTCCCCGCGAATGAGACGCGCGAACCCTACCCAGCTTCCGAGTCCGAGGAAGGCGATCATGTTCAAAAGCCCTCCTCCAAGGAAGGCGATTACAGCAATTAGTAGGACGAGGAAGGGAATGGCTGTCTGCGTGTCGGCGATGCGCATGATGATGTCGTCTACGAGGCCTCCTCGATACCCCGCGATGAGTCCGAGGAATACGCCCAGCGTCATCCCAATGATGACGGCCGAGAATGCCACGATGAGCGAGTTCCGTGACCCGACGAGGATGCGGCTGAGGATGTCCCGACCGAGGTTGTCCTTACCGAGGATCCCTGCGCCCTCGGCGGGATCCAGCCAGACCGGCTGGGCATAGGCGTTTCGCAGATCGATCTCGACCGGATCCTGGGGGGCGATCCACGAACCCAAGACGGCCGCGACAACGAAGCAGAGCATAACGGTGATGCCGATGATGCCGAGCCTGTTGACCCACAGCTTGCGCCAGAAACTGCGTCCTCCTTCAGGGCGTTGCCTCGTAAAGGTCCCCCCGATGTTTGTCAGTCCCGTCATGGATCTCTCCGATAGGACGGTTTGTGCATGATTCGCTGTCTAACGGTGTCGAATTCTAGGATCGACCGCTGCGTACAGCAGATCCATGATGAGGAATGTCAGCACCGTTACGGCTCCAAATAAGATGACATCCAAGAATACGACGGGATAGTCTCTGTTCGCCACGGCCTGCGCCATGAGGTTTCCCACTCCGGGCCACGCGAAGACAACCTCCACGACGACGACCGTGCCGATGAGATGAGGCAGAGAGGATACGACGACGGTAATGATCGAGATGCTGGCATTTCGCAGCGCGTGCCTGCTGATGACGAGGCGCTCGCTCAGCCCCTTGGCGCGCGCGGTGCGCACATAGTCCTGGTTGAGCGCCTCTAGCATACCCGAGCGGGCCATTCTTGCCACGGTGGCCGTGAGACCGGTGGAAAGTGTGACGGCAGGCAGGATGATGTGCTTCCAGCTTCCCGTGCCGGATGTGGGCAACAGTCCAAACTCGACGGAGAATATGATTATCAGCATGATGCCGAGCCAGAACTGAGGCACGACGATCCCGAAGACGGCAATTGAGGTCGTCAGGTTGTCGAGGAGCGAGCCGCGCTTTAACGCCGCGACTACTCCCAGTGGCAGTCCGACGACGATCCCTATGGCAGCAGCAGCCGCTCCCAAACGCAGGCTGTTCGGAAGACGCTCCACGATCAGCCGAGTGGCCGGCACTCCATATCGAAACGAGTGGCCGAAGTCCCCCTGAAGGGCGCGATACCAGAACAGCCCGTATTGGAGCATGATGTGCCTGTCGAGACCCATCCGCTGGCGTATTTCCTCGTACTCCGCCTGAATCTCTTCCGCGGTCCGGTTGTCATCGAGGTTCACCCCGAGGCTTGCGGGGTCTCCGGACACGCGGATGAGGAAGAACACCAACGTGACTACCGCCATTACGACAAACGCCGCCTGCAAAAGACGACGAATGATGAATGCAGTCATCTACGCTTTCCTGAGATCGGGTATTCCGGGCGGGCGAAACCTCGTAGTCTCGCCCGCCCGGTCTAGATCACCCTCTTGATAAGCTCTATTGCTGAGTGGGGATCTGAAGTTCGAAGGAGTTGCTGACGGTGATGCTAGGCAGGCTCGGACCGAACGCGATCACCGAAGGGATCGTGTAGGCGTGAATGGCCTGTGCCTCGTCGCAAATATACTCGGCGATTCGCTTGACTTCCGCCTCGCGTTCCGCCGTATTGGCTATGAGGTTCTTGGCGGTCCTAATATCTGCGAAGTTCTGGTCTGAGGCCGCACCCCACATGCTTGTGGTGTTATCGGCAAGGTACCAGTTCAGCCCAATGTTCATGAACCCGTCAGGGAGGGTCTGGTTGATGAGTTGCTGCAGCCACTCGGACGATTCGAGGTACGCCAAATCGACGTTTACGCCAACCGCCGCCCACTGGGCCACGATCGCGTCCATAAGAGGCCTGTCGCGGAAGTATCGGGCGTTGGTGACCGAACCCGGAAGGGTCAGGCCTTCGGCAAAACCGGCCTCGGCCAAGAGCTCTCTGGCCTTGCCCGGGTCGTAATCGTACCGGCCGACGAGGTCCGCGTTGTATCCGAACCCGCCCGGAGCGACGATCTGGCACTGGAGTCGTGTTCCATAACCGCCTGCCACCGTCTCCCAAATGGCATCCATGTCGACGGCATACAGGAGCGCTTGGCGGACGCGCTTGTCCGCAAGCGGCTCGCTCCGACCGTAGATGTTAAGGCCGATGTACATGCTCTGCGTGCTGTCGCCGACGAAGATCTGGAAACCGTCCGAGATCAGTCCGGGAACATTTTCCGGCGGCGCGGCGGTTATCAGGTCGAACTCTCCGGCCTTGAGTCCTGACACCCGAACGGCCGCTTCAGGCCTGTGCACAATTCTGATGTTCTTGATTACCGGCTTTGGCCCCGGATAGTCCTCCCAGCGGGTCAGCTGGATGAAGTTGTCTCGTTCCCACTCGACGAACTTGTACGGACCGGTCCCAACCGGGTCTTCAAGGTACCCATCCAGTCCAACCGCTTCGAGGTGATTCGGGGCGAGGAGCATGAAGTCGAACGGCCGTGCCCACGTGGCGGTCGGCGAAATCAGTTCTAGGTGGAGAGTCAGGTCGTCGACAACGGTCATGCCTTCTCGGCTTCCATCTTCATTCGGAGTCCCGTACTTGTAATTGTTCTGCTGTAGAGCACGGTAGCTCCACGTGAACTTTTGAGGATCCGAGTCAAGCAACAGGTCGATAGACTTCTTGAGACCGTTTGCGTCGAGAGTCTCGCCGTTGTGGAAGGTGACACCTTCCTTCAGCTTGATCTCGACAGTTAGGCCGTCGTCGAGGAGCTTGTAGTACTCCAGGTGCTCGGGCTCGAATGCGCCGGTTTCCCCGTTGAGGGCTGCCAGCTGTCCATACATGAGTCGTGAAAAAACACGGCTCTGAAGGGACGGAATGGTGTTTCCAACGGTTGTAACCGGGAGCGCGCCCACGGCGACAGTTATCGAATCGGGGCCACGGTAGGCCGATTCGGCTGCCTCAACCGCCCTCATGGCCGTCATTCGGGCCTCGTCCGCCTTCATCGCGGCATCTTCAATGGCTGCGTTGGTGGCCATCAGGGAGGACTCGACGATTGCCTTTACGTCGTCGGCGGAAAGCTGATCGCCAACGGCGCCTTCGACGGCCGCGGCGACCAGGGACTCAACGTCGCCCCTGGTAAGCTGACCGGCCTGGCCGGCCTCAACCTGTGCCTGAACGATCTGGCTGATCTCGGCGGCGCTCACGGATTCCGGCAGCGCGGGGAGAGCGGCCTCAACGAGCCTGCTTATGTCAGCGAGGTCGAGTGTCTCGGGAACGGGCAAGTTCTTGATCGACTCGTCGACGATTCGCTGCACTTCTTCTGCCGAGAGCTGGTCTCCGGTGGCGTTGGAGACGATTGCCTGGACATCCGCTCGCGTCAGACCAGGCTGTGCGGCCAACGCGGCATTAACCGCATTCGCTACCAGGTCCTGGATCTCGGCTGCACTCGCTCCCTGCGGCACGCTGCCGACCGCGTCTTGGATCAACTTTGCGAAGTCCGGCGTCGGGGCTGGTACAGGAGTTGGTGCCGGCGCCGGCTCCTCGTCATCACCTCCGCAGGCGACGGCGAACACCAGGGCCGCAACTACTCCCAGCAAGACTAGGGACCTCCACTTCAATACACTATTTACCACCTCAGTTCTCCTTTCTGAACTTTCTTTTCCGATTTCCGATAGTCAAATGTTGTTAGTCGTTAGGTACGTCGTATTGGTCAAGATTGCCCGTCATGAAGAGCGGCCCGGTCACGGAGGGTCCAATATCCGGCACGGTGCGGCCGGGGTGTCCAAACGGACGTGACGGTCATCTTGGCTGCGCGAAATCGGCTACAGTCGACTGAACTCCTTGAGCACGTGCCAGAAGTCCAACTGCTCGACGCCGTGCGTCCGATATATGCCGACGGCGTCCGCGCCGTTGTCCATGGCGATGCGTCCCGCTTCGACCATGAGGTCGGGGTCCTGGAAGCTGCCGGGATGGTAGCACGAGAGCTCGGCGATCACTCGGCAGCGCCCGTTGATGACGGTCGACGCGTGGTTCACCTGCCTCGCGAGGGCGTCGAGGTCCGAGTTGGTGCGGAACCAGAAGAAGAGTTCGTCGAATGCTCCCGCGTCGACCCATGACGGCCAGTCGTGGAGCAACTTGAGGTAGTCGTCCTGCTCTCCGGCGATCATCGTCGCGGAGAAGACGGCGTCGGGCTTGACGGCCTTTACGGCGTCCCGCGCCTCCACCATGAACCGCGTCACGTAGTCCGCGCGGAACTGCAGCCAGTCGGGGTCGTCGTTGGGCAGGTCGAACGGGTTCTTGCCGTGCTCTTCCTGAAATGCGTTAACGATGACGTCCTCGTACCCGTAGGGGACGGCGCCATTTTCGTCCTCGTTGCCGAGCACGAACTCGACCTGCAAGCCGCTTCCCTTCGTCGACAGCAGCGGCTCAACGAACTGCTGGGATTGCTCCGCCCTCACTTCCGGGAATGCGAGGCTGAGATAGAGGTCCTCGCCGGGTTGGAGGACATACGAGCGGTTGCGGGTGAGGCTGCGGTACTCCGGGTGCTTCGTTGCGAAGTCGGAGGCCGACGTATTGATCTGAGGGTTGTCGTAGATGGGCCGATGCTTGTCCAGGATCGCCCTGGCCTCCTCGGCGTCCACGGGGGGACGCAGGAAGTCCAGCGACCAGCCGTAGGTCACCCTCGCCCATCCGTGGCGAGGGAAGGAGTTGTAGTTTACATAGGGGTGAACGTCGATTCCGTGGCTATTGGCGACCTCGGTGAGGGTGAGAGTCTTGTCGCCGCCTATGATTCTGGATACGCCAGCGTCGACGCACTTGCGTATCCATATGTCCATGTCATCGCGAAAACTTGGGTCCAGCGGCCCGCTTGGCACGACCGGTGGACCCCACAGCATCACTTCCGCCAATTCGCAACCTCCCGATTGTCAGTCAATGTGACTCTACGTTCCGGGCCGTTTGGATTCCGTAAGTGCGTCGCACTTGAGAATCTGCCCGGACACACCGCGCGATAGTACATGGGCATTGTTTACGATGTCAACATTTACATATTCGCAGCCGCATCAAAAGCTCCTCTATTGCCCCGGTTAGCTCCCTTTTCAGGCTTTGGCGAAACGGTGTCCACGCCCACCTACTCCCGGCCAAGCGCGACGGGTCCGAAGAACGTCCTGACGTGCCTTCGTTCCCACCAGTTGCCGGTCTCGCGGCGCGTGTCCGGGTCGGTAAACGTGTACAAGTACAGCTCGGCCTTGACGTAGCGTGGAGGCGACTCAGGGAACGGGTTCTCCACCAGAAGCCCGGTAACGGACGGCGACCCCTCAAGCAGCCTGAACGCAAATGCCTGGAACCAGCCGCTGACACGGTTGGGACTGAGCGCGGCGAACCACATCTGCCAGTCGAGTCGCGGCTGATGCGGCGCGACGAAGCTCGGACGACGGGCGAGGTCGCCAGGCTTGTGCTTGAACTCGTAGTCCCGCCACTCCACCCCGTCGTTCGACCCCTGCACGATGATCTCCGGGCGTAGGGTCGTCATCACGGCGAAGAGGCCATAGCCGTTCACGGTATAGAACGGGGATATCCAACGCACTGCCGTAGCAGTCGGCCCCGGATAGCTGCCCGCGAACGTTCCCCATATTTGCAGGCCGCCGAACATGAGGATGAACGCGGCGATGACGGCAGTCGCGCCCATTAGGACGCGCTTCGGGCGAGTAAAGACCGGGAAACGCGGGACGATCCGCCTGACCCTCCCGGGGATTCTCTGGAGCAAGTCATCATCGAGCAGAAAGACGCACAGGATTATCGAGAGGAGGTTGAAGAACGTGTAGTTGCCGGTGATGGCTATGACGACGTTCAGCCCGGTGAAGCAGGCCGCCGCGAAGAACCGGAGTGGCCGAGGGCCGAATACCATGAACGGCACGAGCAACTCCACGAAGAAGACCCCGCCGACGGCCAACCCGTGGAACCCCTCCGGCAGGTGGTGGGCGTACCATGCGACCCAGGTCGGCAGGGGCTGCGTCTCGTAGTGGTACGTCAAGGCCGTGAGCGAACTCCACGTCGGATCGTCGCTCAGGAGCTTGACCGCGCCCGACAGGAACCAGAACCGGAACACCAGCGCTCGGAAGAGCCAGACCACGGCAGGGCCGGGTATGGCGAGGAAGATCGACAGGAATCCGACCTCCAGCAGAAGCGTGTCCCACTGGTACGCCATGAACACCTGCCCCACGGACACGAAGGAAAGGTAGAGCACGTACAGGGCCACGAGCGCGACACGTTGCAGGAATCCGACGATCAGGCAGGCCGAGAGCGCCAGCCCCGCAACTATGCCTGCGGTGAGCGCCGCGTCCGACGCGGACACCCAGAATACGGTGGGCACGAGCCGGTACGAACTAGCCCCGAAGATGTCCCGAACTCGCTCGAGGAACTCGGCGGCGGGCAGGATGCCCTCCGACCCCACGAGTCCGGCCATCTGCACGCCGAACGAGGCGAACGCAATGAGGTAGACGACGCCCAGCAGCCGCACGAACACGGCGCGGACCAACGCGTACGAGTCGGGGGACGGGTGAATGACGGCGTCAAGGAGCGTTCGAAGTTGCATCCGCGTCGGCCCCATAGTTCGAGGTTGGGTCGTATGGTATGCCTCGACACCTGTTGCTTCAACCGGAGCAGGTTTGACACGCCATACGCGCGTTCCTATACTCCATAGCACCCCCGCATCGCAGAGAGGCGCTCATGCAACTCGAAGTCCCATCGTATGAGAACGGAAAGCCGATTCCCGGTGAGTTCGCGTTCTGCGTCCCCGCAGTCGAGGCCTAGCGCCGTTGGCCGTCCTGCCACTGGTTCACGTACCCAACCCCGTCCTTCGACAGCCGACGCGGCAGGTCAAGAACATCGACCGTCGCATCCGCAAGCTCGTCGAAGACATGATCGAGACGATGCACGACGCGCATGGCGTCGGCCTGGCGGCCAACCAGGTGGGGGTATCGCTTCGCGTGGCCGTCATCCAGCTTCCTGAGGACGACGAAGCGACCGTGCTCATCAACCCCAAGGTGATGCGCGCGGAGGGCGAGCGAGAAATTGAAGGGGAGGGTTGTCTCAGCATCCCCGGCTATCGCGGCACCGTCAAACGCGCCGAGAAGATCCGCGTGCGCGCCCTCAACATCGACGGCAAGGAGTTCCGCATCCGCGCCGCCAACGACCTTCTTGCGCAGGCCCTCCAGCACGAGGCCGACCATCTCGATGGCCGCCTCTACCTCGACCGCCTCGTGAGCGAAGACGCGCTCCGAGAGGAAGTCAGGCCGGAGCGAGAAGACGAGGAGTAAGGCAAATGAGCATCGAGCAGATGAGCTTCTACCAGCGCAAGCTGGCCTACGAAATGGACTCGGCGGACGTTAGCGAAGCGCTGGCAAACGGCGAACCAATCGTCGTGGTCGACGGACGCTCCGCCGACGCCTATGCCCAGGAGCACATCCCCGGCGCCATCAGCCTTCCGCACAGGGGCATCAGCTACAATTCCACCGCTTCGCTCGATAAATCGAAGCTCTACGTGTGCTACTGCGACGGCATCGGATGCAACGCCTCGACCAAGACGGCCCTGAAGCTTCTGACGCTTGGCTTCCAGGTGCGCGAACTCATCGGAGGCCTGGACTGGTGGAAGCGCGACGGTCACGCCACCCACGGCGAGGGAGGGCGTGACGAGGCCGGGATCAAGTGCGCGTGCTGACGGGGCGGTATTGTGTCGGCTTAATGGCGTTTATGGGTTTATGGCGCGGTATGACGGCCTAGACTGAACGCCATGCTTTCACGATGTCTCGTACAAGCGGGTTCCTCATACCACGCTCCGTACACCGCACGATATGCACTTTCGGCCCGGGGGACGTATGCTCGTTGAACGAGTAACATCCATGAAACGCGCCACTGTTGATTGTCTCTCGTTTAACCGATGGACGATCCTCCGTACCCAACTCTTCTCGCGCATCAAGGGTAACGGTCGCGGACCATAGACCTTTCTCCATGAGCTTTCGGCTCGCCCCTTCGTCGGCTCGTATGCGTTCCGCATAGCTTGCTTTGGGGAACAAGGCCCCAAAGACTCTCACAGAACCCGACTCGTCAATACCCTGAAGGAAGAAGTCAACGTCCCTGGGTCGTAGGTCAACGTTTAGCGCCGCTGTTAGCCTCTTGAAGTCTTCGCCTTGCAATCGTACAGCCCTAAGGCCTTCCTTACGTAGCCGGTCATTACTATTCAGGTATTCCTCAACAAACATCTCCCATGCGTCGCCGCTTGCCCGGCGGTAACTCTGGCTAGGTTCCGCTTGGTCAGGGAATCTTTCTTGGAGGTTCGCTACATACTCGTCTTGTATGAGCTTCCAGATATCTCGCTTGTTGACAGACGGGTCTTCGTTGATTGCGTAGGTTAGGGCTACATGGATTGCCCAAGCCCTAACCCCAGGTTTACGCTCCGCTTTCCAAAGGGTAAGCAGTAGTGAACGAACCTCGTTAGCGATTTCGCTCATGACTCCCGCTCATTTCCGGAATACGAGAATCGTCTCGCGATTGATGGCGGCGCCGAATTTTCGCATCTTGGGCAGGCGCTTGGACGGCAACTTCCGATAGAACATGTCCATCAAGGGTACGCCGATGTTCTGCATGAGTTCGGTCGTGATGGCGCCGTTGTCCAATATCGTGTCGCGTAGGACGCGCTGCCCGATAACGATCATGATCGCTCCTTTGGTCACGCGCGCCATTTCCTTCAGCCCATCTTGATAGTCTGCGTAGAACGCGATCGCTTCTTGGATCGAGGACGGGAATTCGCTCATGGCGGAAAGCGCCCTATCGAGTGTTGGGGAGGACGGCGCAACGCGCTCTCGCTTGCCCCACCCCAGGCTGAGTTCCTTTGATCGCAGAATCCGCTCGCGAGAATGTCCGAGCCATCGAAGCATGTTCTTTGAGAACTGGCTGTAAGAGACGCCGTTGCGTTCATCGCCATAGGGTGGAGAGCATACGATGGTCGAGACTTCATCTTCACGGAGTGGAAGCGCTGTCACGGTACCGGTTGCAATGTCAGTATCCGTTTCTTTCGGAAGAGAGGCTGCGGCGTGTGAAGCACGTTCCACCCGTTCCCTGAAACGCTGAACGGGGTCAACGTTGAACTTATCAATCTCGACGGGCGACATTCTCCGAAGCCTAATCTCGTTTCTGTAGGTCAGGCTCACATCCCGCACCGTCGCAGAAAAGACAGTGAGGAAGAAGGGCAGCAGGGGGCTGTCGGGGGATACCCGCTCGGTAATGGATTGGTGTAAAGCGTAGAGCGGGACGAGGTGCTCTGCCTTGAACCAAAAGCGAGCGTTGTCGTCGAATTCGGGGGCATGGGAGGGAAACTCCATACCTGAGAGGATTTCGTCGGCAATGCCATTAGCCAGGCTCTCATCTACATGAGTCGTCTTGGCTCTCGATATCAACACGGCCAACTCATTGATATCCCGCCCGATTGCAGGGCGGCCGCTAGACACCGCTTCCACGAGTACCGACCCGCCTCCGCAGAACGGATCAAGAACCGTTCCGCCCGGCGGCGCATACTGGTCGATCGACCGTCGGGCCACCTGGGGTATCATCGCAGCAACGTATGTATGGATTCCGTGGGTGCTGTATTGAGTGTTGCTGCCTCTAAAGTCCCATGCCCCGTCAAGGTCAAGAGGCATAGGTAATGCCAGTGTCACGCTTTGTCCTCCCCGACCTTGTATGTACACATATCTTCTTACCCTGTCAATCCTGCCCCGGCTACGGTAATCGTTCAGAGTTGGTGAGAAACCCTAGTTTCGGGCAAGACTGTATCAGAACGCAAGGTCTAAATCAAGGGGTTCAGGTGAGATTCAAGATAATTACTCCTCGAACCGGCGCAGCACGAGGACCGCGTTCTGACCGCCGAAGCCGAAGCTGTTGGAGAGGACGGTGTCGACCTGCTGCTTGCGGGACGTGTTGGGGACGTAGTCGAGGTCGCAGTCGGGGTCGGGGTGCTCGTAGTTGATCGTCGGGTGAATCTCGTTGTTGACGATGGTGGCGACGGATGCGACGGCTTCAAGCGCTCCCGCGCCGCCGAGCGCGTGGCCGATCATCGACTTGGTTGAGCTAATCGGGACGTTGTAGGCCTGTTCGCCGAAGGCCTGCTTGATGCCGCGCGTCTCTGCCAGGTCGTTCAGCGGCGTCGACGTGCCGTGCGCGTTGATGTAGTCGACCTCGTCCGGCGTGATTCCGGCGTCGTTGAGGGCGAACCTGATGGCCCGCGCCGCGCCGTCGCCGTTGTCGTCCGGCTGCACGGCGTGGAATGCGTCCGACGAGACGCCCTGCCCGATGATCTCCGCGAGGATGTTCGCGCCCCGGTCGAGGGCGTGTTCGAGGCTCTCAAGGATGAGGACGCTGGCTCCCTCCGCGGGCACGAACCCGTCGCGCTCGGCGTCGAACGGACGGCTTGCCAGCGTCGGGTCGCCCTGAAATCGCGAGAGGGCGTGGATCGTGTTGAATCCGCCGAGGCCCAGTTCGCAGATTCCGGCCTCGCATCCGCCTCCGAGCACCACATCCGCCGCGCCGCGCCGTACGACCTCAGCCGCCTCGCCGACGCCCTGCGTTCCGGCCGCGCAGGCGGTGATGATCGTGGACGTGTAGCCCTTGATCCCGTACACCCGGCTGACGTTGGCCGCAGCCATGTTCGGGAGGATCATCGGGATGAAGAACGGACTCATCCTCATTCCGCCACGCCTGACCAGCGTCCGGGCGTTCTCCTCGGTTGTGGGGAAGCCCCCGTTGCCGTTGCCCATGACGATGCCGACGCGGTCCTCGTCCTCTTTCGACAGATCGATGCCGGAGTCTTCGATGGCCAGTCCCGCCGCGGCGACCGCAAGTTGCGAGAACCTGGCCATGCGCCTCGCCTCTCGCCGGTCGAGGTACTGCATCGGGTCGAAGTCCGAGACCTCCCCCGCGAGATTGCTGGGAAAGTCCGACGTATCCGCCTGCGTGATCGGGCCGATGCCCGACTTCCCCTGCACCAGGCTGCTCCAGAACTCGTCCACCGACATGCCGAGCGGACTCGCCACGCCCATGCCGGTCACGACGACCCGCCTTCTTCCGTTACCCCTATCGCCCATTGTGCCTCTTTACTCCCTTCAAATACGGGTATAGCTCCGGCTCGATACCCTCGATCTCCTCGATCATCTCGCCCACTACGGAGAGCGATCCGGTACCAATTACCACGTCGTTGCTCGCGGCGAGATCGAGTGCCCTGCTTGTCGCGACGCCGACACCCCCGTGCTCCATTACAGCCGAAATCCCAGCGGCTTGCGCCGCCTCCGCTATCTCCTCGACGGCCGCCGCCTTCGGGTGCCGTGATTGTACCGCGATCACCGTCGGGTCGAGCGCCGCGAGCTCCTCCAGCATCCCAACCGCGCTGTGGCCGCTGACCGCGCCAAACACGACAACCGGATGCTCGAATTCGACGTGCCTCGTGAGGGCTTCGACGAACCGCCGCATCGAGTACGGATTGTGAGCGCCGTCCGCAATGACCTGTGGCGCTGCGCGCCTGAGCACCTGAAAGCGACCCGGCCACCTAACATTTCGAAGACCGTCGAGAATATCCGACTTCGTAATAGGATACCCCGCGTCGTTCAGCGTTTCCGCCGCCGCAATGGCCGTCGCCGCGTTCTCCTGCTGGTACTCGCCGATGAGCGGTATCGTGACTTCGTAGACGTCATTTAGGCCGTTGACTTTGAACGCTTGTCCATCAAGGTCGGCGTGCTGGGGTTGCCACGACAACTCGCGGCCAACGTCCACCATTGGAGAGCCGCGTTCGTCTGCTATCCGTCGTATGGTGTCCAACGCGGGCGCTTCCTGCGGCGCTACGACGACCGGAAGGCCGTTCTTGACGATGCCCGCCTTCTCTGCGGCGATCAGGGGGATCGTGTCACCGAGAACGCTCGTGTGGTCAAGGCTGATAGAGGTGATCACGGAAACGGCTGGATGCACGACGTTCGTCGCGTCGAGACGACCACCCAGACCTACCTCGATGACCTGAAAGTCCGCGTTCGTCTCGCTGAAGTGCTGGAACGCCAGAGTCGTCAGGAACTCGAAGTACATGAGCGGCCCGTACCCGCCGTGCTCGCCCACCCACTCGACCTCCGGCCACATCCGTTCCACGAGACCGGCGAAGTCCTCCTGTGCGATGGGCTCCATGCCGACGCGGACTCGCTCGGTCACCGTATGGAGAGACGGCGACGTGTACAGTCCCACTCGCATCCCTGCCTCGGAGAGGATGGACGAGATCATCGCCGCGGTGCTGCCCTTCCCCTTGGTGCCCGCGACATGGACGGTCGGGACGGCTAGGTGAGGGTTGCCGAGTCGTTCGAGCAGCCGGGTTATGCGCTCAAGGTGGAACGTCGAGTGGCCCGGACTGTGCGTCCCGCGCTCGAAATCGGCAAGGCCCATCGCCCGCCTCACGGCGGCCGGGTAGTCGAGTTGTTCGGTGCTTGAGATGGCGACGCTCACAGGCGCACCCTAGAGTGAGGATGGGGAAAGTATCGCACAGACGAGGCGGTGAGAAAAACGGCGCTGCCGCTGGTCGCGCGTTCCGGTTATTGCGTGGCGAGACTCTGAAGGGTGGGAACGGCTCAGTGGTCGCGGATGTGCGTCGGCATGTAGCCCAAGTTCATCCGCATGGCGTCGCCGATGCTTATCTTCTTGATGTAGTCGATGTTGCCCCGCACTGGCAGCGGAGAAAATCCGAAGTTTTGCTCGACCGAGTCCAAGCTCGTGTTCTCGCCGATTGCAATCATCTTCAACTGCTCACGGGTGACCGGCGGGCTGGGGGAGATGGACTCCATAACCGTCGCGGCGGGTGTCACGACACGTTCGGGGACGTGCACCTTCGCGACCTTCACGCCGAGAGTCTCCGCTACGAGATCGACCAGTTCGTCGTAGGTGCAGTAGTCGGGCCCGCCTATGTCTACGGTCTTTCCCTCCAAGTCGTATCGCTCGATGCTCTCGACGACACATCGCGCCACGTCGTCGACGGAGATGGGCTGAAAGACCGACTTCCCATCTCCCACGACCGGCGTCAGGGGGGACATCTTAACCAGCGCCGCCAGCCGATTCACGAACTCGTCGCCCTCGCCAAAGCCGATGGTGAACCGTATCACGGTGCAGTCCAGGTCGCTGCGCGCGATTTCCTGTTCGGCCATCCAGCGTGAGTAGAGGTACGGAACGTCGGGGTCGGAAGTCGAACCTACCGTGCTGACGCAGACGACGCGGTCCACCCCTGCCTTCTTCGCGGCCTCGAGGACATTCTTCGTACCCTCGTAGTTGACGCGCTGAAACGTCCGGTCACCGATCTCGCGGATCACGGCCACCAGGTGGACGACCGCGTCGACGCCTTGCATTGCCGACGTAAGCGACCTGGGATCGAGAACGTCCCCGACGGCGATCTTGACGCCCCACGGCAGCATCGCCGCCCCTCCGCCGCGTGTCAATGCCCTGACATTTTTTCTGTTGGACGCGAGACGCTCGACAACTCGCCGCCCCACAAAACCCGTCGCTCCCGTTACGAGAATCATCCAACTATCCTATCAAGAGGGTACTCAAAGGGTATCACGGCATCAGAACTATTGCGATACAGGGAATCAATTGAAACACTTCGAGCAACTTCTGAAACACTTCGAGCAACTTCACAGGACCGCCGACGCTATACGATCAAGCTCGGCGAGGCTTTCCTTGCGTCCTGCCGTAGAAAGGCCCACGAGGACGCGGTCGGCCCCCGCCCGATCATACTGCCTGATGGCGTCTCGCTCCGCGGGGACGCCGGCCACGGTGATGTCTATCGAGGCGGGGTCGCGTCCCGCCGCCTCTGCCAAATCGGAGAGTTGCGCACGCGCCTCAGCGACACGCTCCGGAGAGATTTCGATGGGAACCCAGCCGTCGGCGTAGTCGACGATGCGCTTGAATACCTGGGGGACGTGACTGCCGAGCAAGATGGGAGGATACGGCTTCCGCTTCGGTTTCGGATAGCAGTAGACCGGAGGGAAGTCGTAGTACCTGCCGTGGTACTCGCTCTGTTCCTTCGTCCATAGCTCCTTCATCGCCAAGACGCTTTCACGGGCCTGCGTCCACCGATGATCGAAGTCGGACCCGAAGATATTTGACTGCTCACGGATCGAGCCGGTGCCTATGCCGAAGATGAAGCGGCCTGAGCTGTACATATCGAGCGTGGCAACCGTCTTGGCGAGGGACACGGGGTGGCGTTCGGTGACGACGCAGACCGCGGTGCCCAGCTTGAGCGTGGTCGTGACGGCCGCAGCGCGACTGAGGAGGACGAACGGGTCGGTGATGTCTCCCCATTCACGCGGTATTTCCATTTCGGTCACGACGGGCAGCGTAGGCTGCTCGGGAGTCCACATCGACTCGAAGCCAAGCTCTTCGGCCCTCGGCGCAAGCTCGGCCACGTCGATGGAGTACTCGGTTAAGATCGTGCTCAGTCCGATGTGCATGAGACCTCCGGATAGGAAGCGGGGGAATCCCCAGTCGACTCGTCTGTTGAGCTATCAGCCGCCAGAGACGGTCGCCACGAAGCTGATTTCGAGACGAATCTCGTCGGCAACGCTGAGTACGATGGCGACGCGCGGCTTGGTCATATCGTACTGCTCGAAGGTGACCACGGTCTCCGCAAGTCCCTTGACTTCGCCCTCTGTGAAGGTCGCAGTCGTCTCCCACGTGACCAACCGGGTCTGGTCGCGTATTGTCAAGTCGCCAATCATCTCGAAGCTCGCCTCGCCGCTTGTAGGCAGAGGCCACGAGAGACCGCGCAATTCCGTCACGGCTAACGTGACTTCAGGGTACTGGTTCGATTCGAGCGAGTTCCGCTGGATGTACGAGTCTCGCCGGTCCGAGTCGCTGACCAGAGAGCGGACTCCGACGGTGATCTTGGAGCGCTGGGCATCGACCGTGCCGTCGGCGGAGAACACGATCTGACCTTCGATGTCGCGCGTCGTGCCTACGGCGTCGTTCGGGAGGTCGCGCCGCGCCAGCTGCTCGTTGATGCGATATACGGCCTCGGAGCCTTCCGTCATGGTGATGACCGTGCCGCCGGCTGCCGCCTCGGAGCCGGAAGGCTCCTCGGGCGCGACCGTGGGTGTCGGAGCCGCGGCGGGCGCGGATGTCGGCTGGGCCGCCGGAGGTGGCGGCGCAGGTGTCTCCTCGTCCTCAGAACCGCCGCATGAGGCAAAGAGAAAGGTCAAGAGGATTCCCGCTACCAGTGTCGCAAAGATTCTCAGCATGAGGAGGAAACTCCGTAACGCCGCCGTGATAGTTGAAGTGTACTACATTGCGAAAGTTCCTTAAACCGGCACCCGGACTCTTTCATGTAGGAACTCGGGAGCGAAGTCAGCGCCGTTGGCCCAGACTAGCGTATGGAGTTCCGGATGCACTTCAAAGGTCTGGAAGTATTCCCGGTCCTTCAGGGGCTGAAAGACTGGACCATAGAGCCGGTCGGACAAATCGACATCGCCGGTCGCGCCGTCGTCAAAGCGCAACCAGACGACATAATCCCTGACGTACCTGGCTTCAATGAGCTTGACCATATCGTTACTCCAGCGGTGAGATTCTTTGAAGGGGTTGGTGATTCTCCGCTCTCACCCAATTGGCTGAGAGATCGTCCTTGTGCCGGTGCAGCCATTCGATCACGAGACCTTTGGCGCGCGCCGGGAAGTTCCCGACGACCGCTCCGTCCGCTATGCTCACGGTTATTTCGTACTCACCGTACTTAGCGTGAAAGTGCGGGGGCGCATGGTCGTCATAGTACATCGCAATGATAATCCCAAAGAACCTGCTGATTTCTGGCATGAAGCGTGTGGTTATTGCGACCTGATGGGATAAGCACTATAGCGATAGGTTTCAGTCGAGTATAGCTATACAGGTAGGAAGTCTACAAGTCGATGAACCTTTTCGACCTCTCGCGGTAATACTATATGAAAGGGCCCACAAGCAGCGTTGGAGGTGGAACGTCGTGTGACGGTGCTTGCCTCCTAAACCGTCCCGAAATTTGACCCTCATGCTTTGGCAATGTAGTATGCAGCGACCGTTGGGTTAGGCAGACCGATTAGCGAAATGCCGGGCTTTTAGGCACTGCGAGGTCGGGCGGGCATCCCTTCCGGCGCCGTTGGTGCGTTCAAGAGTGCGCGACGCACTTTAGGAGGAGATGAGAATGACAAATCGACCATTGTCTTTCAAGGTACTGGTATTCATAGGAATAGCCCTCGCGCTCGGGGTGGCGCTTGCTTGCGGAAGTAGCGACGAGGACGACACGGCATCAGCCGCCCCGACACCGGATATCGGGGCCCTCGTCCGAGAGTCCGTTTCGGCGGCGATATCGGAAGCAAGTCCCCAGACCCAGGGACCGACGGCAGCCGAGATACAGAAGCTGGTCGAGAACGCGGTGATGTCCCTGACCGCCGATCAGTTGTCCGCCCAGGACGTGAAGAGCATTGTGGACGCCGCGGTAGCGTCGCAGAGCCAGGGGGCCACCCGCGCCGAGGTCGAGGCCGCGATCAGGGCCGCAACTTCCGCGCAACTCTCAGCGGCGGACGTTCAGAAGATCGTGGACGCCTCCTTGGCCGGGTCCCAGGGACCGACGGCTGCGGAGATCCAGCGATTGGTGCAGTCCGCAGTCCAGTCCGCCGTGGTCTCAGCAACGGCAGGCCAACTCTCCGCGGCTGACGTGAAGAGCATTGTGGACGCCGCGGTAGCGTCCCAGGCGCAGGGCGCCACCGCCGCCGAGGTTGAGGCCGCTATCAGGGCGGCTGCGGAGAACCAGCTATCCGCCGCCGAGGTCCAGAAGATCGTGGACGCCTCGCTCATGGCAACACAGGAAGCGCTCATGGCTACCGAGCAGGCGGTCATGGCCACCGAGAAGGCGGTCTCCGAGGTCGCGAGGACCGCGGAACGCGCGCAGCGCGCAGCAGAGGCTGCGGCCCAAGAGGCCGCGTCCGCCGCAGGGCGACCTCAGATCAAAGCGGCGACCGGCGGGGAGTTCTTCAGCTATAAGTATGACGGCCCTCGCCCAACGACCTTCCAGGAAGCGCCGATGCTCGCGGAGTTGGTCCAGCAAGGTCAGTTGCCTCCCCTCATGGAACGTCTGCCGGTGGAGGAGGACATCCGCGTCGTCAACGTCCCCGAGATTGGCGAATTCGGCGGTACGTACCGCATAACCAGCAACGGACTTGGGGGTCACGAGGCCAACCTCGAGCAGTGGGTCAAGCGTGACGGTGACGGCATCGCGTGGTACGACTTCGTCGGCTACTTCACGCTCAGCGACGACGGACGCACCTACACGATGCGTCTCCGAGACGGCATAAAGTGGTCGGACGGCGAGCCGTTGACTATGGAAGACATCCGGTTCGCGTGGGAGGACGTCAACTTCAACAAGGAGCTGAACCCCGGTTTGGGCGGGATGTACAAGGACCTCGTCTCCGGTAACGAGGTGACCTTCAACATCATCGACGACCTGCACTTCACGCTCACGTACGATTCGCCCAACTACGCCCTGATGACCAACCGGGCCGACCGGCGCGGGCACTTCTGCGGCGTGTGCTGGTTCGTTGCCGACCACTACATGAGCCAGTTCCACCCCGATTACGCCAATGCCGCCGACCTGGAGAAGGCGATCAAGGACGCGGGCGCAGAGAACTGGAGGGGACTGTTCAGCGGCAAGACCAACATGCACACCAACCCGGAGCACCCGTCTATCGCTCCGTGGCAGTTGGATTGGTGGAACGACTCGCGGATTCACTTTGTGCGAAACCCCTACTTCTTCCAGGTCGACCCCGCCGGCAACCAGCTTCCCTACACGGACGCCTTCACGAAGCTCAAGGTTGAGAGCCGCGACGTGGCCGTCTTCCGTACGATGGCGGGTGAGACGGACGCCTACACGAGGGCCTTCCAGTTGGGCGACCTGCCGCTCCTGCAGGCGAACGCCGAGAACGGCGGGTACCAGGTGTTCCTGTGGCCGTCCACCGGCGGAAACGACATCGGTCTTCACATGAACATGACCTACAACACCGACCCGGAAATTGGGAAGTGGATCAGGACGGCCGACTTCCGCAAGGCGCTGTCGCTCGGAATCAACCGGGAGCAGATCAACGAGGTGATGTTCCACGGTCTCGGCACGATCCAGGCATGGATTCCGCACCCCGAGACTCCCTACTACCCCGGAGCCCAGTGGGCCAGTGTGGACATCAGCCACGATCCTGTAACTGCCAACAGGATACTTGACGGACTCGGCCTGACCGCCAAAGATGCTGAGGGCTACCGATTGCGGGCGGACGGAACGGGACCACTGGAGCTTTCGATCGCGTTCCCCAACGATGAGTCCGCAAAGATAGCTCCGATGATCCAGCAGATGTGGCGGGATATTGGCGTCAAACTCACCCTCGACACGACTTCGGTCTACTACCAGATCATGCGCAACGACACTGGCTACATGGCCCTGCACACGGACTTCTCGGCCTACCACGCCGACCCGTGGATGATTGGCTGGAACCGCGTAACCCCGGTGACGACCAGTGCGCAGATCGCCGCGGCCATTGGGCTGTACTTCCAGACCCAGGGCGCAGAGGGAATGGCCCCGGGTTCGAACCCGGCGTTCTTGCCCGCCGCTCCGCCCAACAACTACGCGGCAGATCCCAGCGGCAGTCTGATGATGCTCCAGGACATCTACGTTAAGGGGAGAAGCCTGCCACGGTTCTCACCCGAGCGCGTGGAGCTTGGAAAGCAGATCTTCCAGACCAACGTGGAGGAGAAGTACACCCTAGGCACCATCGCGTTCACGGCGACCCGCAGAGGCGTGATGGTCAATCGGAAGAACTTCCGCAACGTGCCGGAGCTTCACATCAGGGATAAGTACGGCTTCTGGACGGAGACGTACTACTTTGAAAACGGAATAGGCAACTTCGAGAACTAAAGGTCCGACTGTCGGACTGAAGAGGTGGTAAAATCCGGGCCCCGACGTGTTTCGGGGCCCGGTACTTTTAATTACGAGGAGAGGAGCGCATGGCTGACTCGATCTACTCCGTCGCCGGAAGGGTGGCGCTCATTACGGGCGGAGGGAACGGCATCGGACGGGAGATCGCGAAACGCTACGCCGAGTCGGGTGCGACGGTCATCATCAACGATATCCGCGACGTGGGCCAAGAGGCTGCCGACGAGGTCGGAGGCCACTTCCTTCGTGCCGACCTCTCCGACATGAAGGAGACCCGACGGCTCGCCGAGCGGGCGCTTGCCATCGAGGGCAGGGTGGACATCCTCGTCAACAACGCCGGATACCAGAATATCCATCCGGTCGAGGAGTTCCCCGATGAGACGTGGGCCGAGATGGTGCAGGTCATGCTGGTCGCGCCCTTCCAGCTCATCAAGTACGTCGTGCCCGCGATGAAGGCGCAGGGTTGGGGCAGGATCATCAACATGGCATCGATTCACGGACTCGTCGCCAGCCCGTACAAGTCGGCCTACAACTCGGCGAAACACGGCCTCGTGGGCCTGACCAAGACGGTAGCCCTCGAAGTGGGCGAGTTCGGCATCACGGTCAACGCCATCTGCCCCGGCTACGTGAGTACGCGACTGGTAGAGGTGCAGATCGAAGACCAAGCGAAGACGCGCGGCATCTCTGTCGACGACGTTATCGAGAAGGTCATGCTCGAACCCGCCGCCATCAAGCGGCTGATCGACCCGGAGGAGGTCGCTGCCCTCGCGCAGTTCCTCGCATCGGACGCCGCCCGCTCGATCACCGGCTCCGCCTACTCCATCGACGCCGGGTGGGTCGCTCGGTGATAATCTATCACTAAACATCTGAAGTCTGTATATTGAACGCAACCGAAGCTATGGGAGACGGTACACTAATCACCCAAGAAGACTTCGCGTCCCGGCGCGCGCGGCTGACGGAGTCGCTCGACGACGGGGCGATCATCCTCGCCGCAGGGCACCTCGCCAACCGCAACCACGATGTCGAGTACGAGTACCGGCAGGATTCGACCTTCTGGTACTTCACCGGCCTCGACGAGCCGGACGCCGTCGCCGTTCTCCGCCCCGGCGCGGATGAGCCGTACGTCCTCTTCGTCAACCCGTTCGATCCCAAGTACGAGATATGGGTCGGCCAGCGCATAGGGGTGGACGGCGCGACGGCACTGTTGGGAGCCGACGAGGCATTCCCCGTTGAAGAGCTTGACGAGAAGCTCCCCGAGCTACTTGCCGAGACCGACACCGTCTACTACGCGCTCGGCTCCGACCGGAAGCTCGATCGTCTCGTTACCGACCTGATCGTCAGGCGTCGTTCCAGCGGCCAGCGCGACGGCAGCTACGTCGGTCGCATCGTGGACCCCGTGCCCGCAATCGGAGCGATGAGGGTCATCAAGTCAGACAAGGAGATCGAGACCCTCCAGAGGGCAATCGACATAACCGCAAGCGGTTTTGACCGGGCGATTCGCGTGACCCGGCCCGGACTGAGGGAGTACCACGTCCAGACTGCTCTCGAAAACGAGTTCCGCCGTCTGGGGTCTCCGAGGAACGGCTACCCGTCCATCGTCGCGTCAGGCGGGAACGCGTGCATTCTGCACTACATTACGAACCGCGACGAGATACGGGACGGCGACCTGCTGCTCATCGACGCGGGCGCGGAGGTCGACTACTATGGCGCTGACATCACCCGCACATGGCCCGCAAGCGGAAAGTTCACCCCGGAGCAGCGAGACATCTACGACATCGTGCTGGCCGCACAGAAAGAGGCCATCGCCGTCATCGCGCCTGGCGTGGAGTTCGCAGAAGTCCACAAGACGGCGCGGGATGTCCTGATACAGGGCCTGCTCGACCTCGGCGTCCTCGACGGCGACATGGACGACATCATCGAGGAGAAGGAGTACGAGCCGTACTACATGCACGGAACGTCTCACTGGCTCGGCCTCGACGTTCACGACGCCGGGGTCTACAAGGACGGCGAGGACTCCGTCGTCCTGCAAGAGGGGATGGTCTTCACCGTCGAGCCGGGCCTCTACTTCGGGAGCCAGGCCGAAGACACCCCAGAACACCTCAAGGGCATCGGCATCCGCATCGAGGACGACGTTGTCGTGACCGCCGATGGGCATCGCGTCATGTCCGCCGCCGTGCCCAAGGAGCCGGAGGACGTCGAGAGTATTGTCGGTTCGGCTGCGCGCTAGGAGAGCGACGCAGGATTAGCGCGTCCAGCCCTTCCGCTTGGCAACTTCCCGCCGCGTTCGATACTCTGGTGAGCAGTTATGCAAGACACCGACGCCCAGGGAATCGACGCACTACGCAGCATCCTCGCCCTCGAACGCAAGCAGGGTTTCGGGGACAAGGCGGTCGTGGGCGGCCTGGACCGTTTTCTCGACCAGTGGAAGTCCCGGCTGGCCCCGATCATCGGCAACCCGCCGAGATACTCGTCTCTGTCCCCTGAGCAGCGAGATCAATGGGCCGCCCACGTCCTCTCAAAACTCCCCGCAACCGGACGGAAGGCGCGGCCAAAACGCCCCTCTCCGGCCCGACGCAGACCTGCCCCGTCGCCGCTCAAACTTGAAGACGACGTATCTCGCGTCAGGGGCGTCACGCAGTCCAACCTACCCAAAATCCGACGCCTCGGCCTTGAGACCGTCCGCGATCTCCTCCACCACTTCCCCTACCGCCACAACGACTTCGCGGACATCCGCCGGATAGCCGAGCTCCAGTACGGCATGGAGCAGACCATCCTTGCCGAGGTCGCCGAGATCTCTCAGAGCACCATCGGCAACAAGCGCTCCTCGGCCCACGCCGTCCTCAACGACTCGACCGGCGGCGTCAGGGCCACCTGGTTCAATCAGGGCTACTTAGTCAACACCCTTCGCCCCGGCACGAAGGTCTTCGTCAGCGGCAAGGTGAGCGCGTTCAGGGGCCACCTGCTCTTCGAAAACCCCGAGTACGAGATCATGCGCGGGCAGGACGACCTGATGCACACGGGCCGCCTCGTGCCCATCTATCGCCTCGTCGACGGCCTGTACCAGCGCACCCTCAGGGGCATCGTCAAACGCGCCCTCGATGCCACCCTCTCGCAGATCGAGGACCACCTGCCCGAAGACGCGCTCCACCGCACCGGAATGCTCGGTCTCCGCTCCGCCGTCTCCCAGATGCACTACCCCGACTCCCGCGAATCACAGGAAGCCGCCCGCAGCCGGCTGGCCTTCGACGAGATGTTCTTGCTCCAGATGGCCATCCTCCGCCGCAAGCTCCTCTGGCAGGAGGAGGATACCGGCGTCCCGCTCAACACCGACCGCGCCGAGTTGACCTCGTTCGTTGAGTCGCTCCCGTTCACCCTGACCGAAGCCCAGAACCGCGCTGCCGACGAGATACTCTCCGACCTCCGGCTCGCGACCCCCATGAGCAGGCTCCTTGAAGGCGACGTGGGCAGCGGCAAGACCGTCGTCGCGGCCCTTGCGATGCTCGCTGCCGCCCTGAACGGGTACCAGGCAGCCCTCCTCGCGCCGACGGAGATACTCGCCGAGCAGCACTTCCTGACCATCACGAGACTCCTCCGGCGCTCCGCATCCGCCGAAAAGGGCCAGCACATCGTGACCGTCGACGTGGGCGACCGCACCGTGACCGTCGGCCTCCTGCTGGGAAGCCTCCCCAAGCGCGTCAAGGACGACGTGCGCCTCATGCTGGCCGCCGGACAGGTGGACGTCGTCATCGGCACGCACGCCGTCATCCAGGAGAGCGTCGATATCCCCAAGCTCGCCCTCGCCGTCGTAGACGAGCAGCACCGCTTCGGCGTCATGCAGCGTGCCGCCCTCCGCGAGAAGGGCACGCGGCCCCACCTGCTCGTCATGTCCGCCACGCCCATACCGCGCTCTCTCGCCCTCACCCTCTACGGCGAGTTGGACCGCTCGGTCATCGACGAGATGCCCCCGGGACGCCCCCCTATCGTCACCCGCTACGAGCTTCCCGAGCGCCGTCACATCGTCTACAACTTCGTCAGGTCACAGATCGAGGAGGGAAGGCAGGCCTTCATCGTCCTCCCCTTCATCGAGGAGTCGGAGGTCCCCGTCGCCAGGGGCGCTTACGACACCGGCGCTCCCTATCGCCCCACGCCCGGCGAGGACACGCAGAGGACGAAGTTCGTCAAGGGCGCCGTCAACGAGTTCGAGAGGCTGTCGAGGGAGGTCTTCCCCGACCTGCGCCTCGGTCTCCTGCATGGGCGAATGCCCCTCAGCGAGAAGGAGACCATCATGGACGCCTTCCAGCGCCGCGAGCTCGACATCCTCGTCTCGACCCCCGTCGTCGAGGTCGGGATTGACATACCCAACGCCACCGTCATGCTTATCGACGGCGCCGACCGCTTCGGTCTCGCCCAGCTCCACCAGTTCCGGGGCAGGGTGGGTAGGGGAGTGCACGAGAGCTACTGCATCCTGCTGGCCGACGAGCCCGGCGGCTCCGCGCGCGAGCGGCTCAAGCTGGTCGAAAAATTCCGCGACGGCTTCAAGCTCGCCGAGATGGACCTCGACCTCCGAGGCCCCGGAGACTACCTCGGCACCCGGCAGAGCGGCGTCCCCGTCTTCAAGATCGCCAAGATCACCGACCAGGACATCGCCACCCTAGCCCGCGCCGAAGGCCAGAAGATCCTTCAAATGGACCCCACCCTCGACAAGCCGGAGCACAGCTTGTTGGCAAAACGTCTGACCGTGTACGAAAAGACGATCACCGGCGAGATGAACTGACGACCCCGACGCGTCCCTACAGCTTCACAGACTGCTTGTACTGCGACCGCAGGCAGCGCGTGCAGATGTTGAGGCTCTTGGCCTTGCCGTCTTCGTGGATGGTCGTCTTGTGGACGTTGGCGAACCATCGCTTGTTGGTCCGCCGCTTGGAATGGCTCACGTTGTGACCGGACATCCCGGTCTTTCCGCACACTTCACACTTTGCCATGACTCGTTTGACCGTCTTTCAAGGTTTCAATATACTTGGGGCGCTTAGGGATTGGGACCCACTCGCATCGGCGTAACGCCTACGCTAGTATACCAGAATCTACGGAACCATGACCGCGACCGGCAGCAGACCGACCGCGACGGACGCCAAGGCCCGCCTTGACGGGGCCGGTCTCGTCGCCATGTTCACCGCGGCAGCGGAAGCCCTCCGGCGCAACATCGAACCCATCAACGACCTCAACGTCTTCCCCGTGCCCGACGGCGACACCGGTACGAACATGTACCTCACCATGCAGAGCGGCATCGACGATCTGGCGGGCTTGACCTCTCCCTCCATGTCCGACGTGGCGTCCGCCTTCTACTCCGGCACGTTCTTGGGGGCCAGAGGCAACAGTGGCGTCATCCTCTCCCAGTTCTTCAAAGGCTTCTCCGAGGGACTCGACGGCAGGACGGACTGCGGAAGCGACGACCTCGCCCGTGCATGCGACCTTGCAAGGGAGCACGCCTACAAGTCGGTCGCCAAGCCCGTCGAAGGAACGATGCTCACCGTCATAGCGTCCGTCGCAGACGCCACCCGCGAAGCGGCCGGGGAAGGACACGACGTCGCCACCGTCCTCCGCGTCGCGAGTGACCGCGCCGCCGAGACCGTCGCCAAGACCATCGAGATGCTGCCCGTCCTGCAGGAGGCCGGCGTAGTCGATGCGGGAGGGCAGGGACTCGCCGTAATCATCGAGGGCATGAGGCGCAGCGCGACCGGCGAGGACGTGACCGGGGCCGCCTTCGATATCCAGGTCCCCGACGTAGCCCCGTCCGCATCGGCCCGAGTCTCCGACGACTTCTTTGAGGCCCACGCGGAAGATGAATACGGCTACTGCACCCAGTTCGTCGTCGAGGCGGAGGGACTGGACGTCGACGACCTGCGCGTCGTGATGAACGACATCGCCGGCTCCACCGTCGTGATCGGTGACGGCTCGCGGGCCATGGTGCATGGCCACGCCGAAGACCCCGGCAGGCTCATCAGCATGGGCATAAGCATCGGCGCGCTCAGCAAGGTCAAGATCGAGAACATGGACGCCCAGCACGCCGACTTCGCCTCCGACCGGAAGCCGGAACCGGAGACGCTCACCGGCCCTGCCGTCGTCGCCGTCGCGTGGGGTGCTGGCATCGAAGAGGTGTTCCGCGACACCGGCGCGACTCACCTCGTCACCGGCGGCAACACCATGAACCCCAGCGTACGCGACCTGATGGACGCCATAGACCGTACCTCCGCCGACACCGTCTACGTCCTGCCCAACAACAAGAACATCGTCCCAGCCGCCAAGCAGGCCGCAGAGCAGTCGAGCAAGTCCGTTCACGTCGTGGAGACCGTCTCCATTCCCCAGGGAATCGCTGCCCTCTTCGACTTCGACCCTGAAGGCGAGGCAGACGAGAACGTCGAAGGAATGGAAGACGCCAGACGTGAAGTGAAATCAGGTGAGATAACCCGGGCGGCCCGAGACGCCTCCATCGAAGGCGTGGACGTGCGACAGGGACAGTTTCTCGCACTGCTTGATGGCAAACCCCGCGCCGCGGGCGACGACCTCAACCGTGTGCTCGTCGATCTCGTCGGTGAGGCAGGTGTCTCGGCAGGAGACACCGTAAGGCTCTTTTGGGGCGAGATGCTGTCATCCACCGACGCCGAGTCGGCCTCACAATACCTCAAACAAGTGTACGATGGTCTGGAAGTGCAGGCCATCGACGGCGGCCAGCCACACTACGAGTTCATCGTTTCCATCGAATAGCATCACACGACAACGACACGACAACAAGGAGAAAGACCACCATGTCCATCAAGATCATTACCGACAGCACATCCGACCTTCCCAACGATCTCGCCGGCTCGCTCGGCATTACCATCGTGCCCACCAACGTTATCTTCGGACAGGAGCAGTTCCAAGACCGCGTCGACCTGACCCCCTCCCAATTCTACGAACGCCTCGTGGACAGCCCCGTGCATCCCACCACCTCCGCGCCCTCAGTCGGCCAGTTCGTTGCGGCCTACGAGTCGGTGCCCGGCGATGCCGACGGCATCGTGTCCATCCACGTCTCCGCCAAGCTGAGCGCCACCTACAACGCCGCGGTCCAGGCCACCGAGCAGGTCAGCCTCGACTGCCCGATCGAGGTCATCGACTCCGAGCAGGCCTCGTCCGGTCTGGGACTGGCCGTAATCGCCGCCGCCAGGGCCGCCGCCGGAGGCGCGGACTTCGACACCGTCGTCGGCATCGCCCGTTCCGCCAATGACCGCTCCCGTTGCATCGCCCTCTTCGACACCCTCGAATACCTCCAGCGCGGAGGGCGCATCGGCAAGGCGCAGGCCTTCGTCGGCTCCATCCTGCGCATCAAGCCGATGATTGTCGTTCAGGACGGCGAGGTGCAGCCGCTGGGCAAGGCGCGCACCTATGCGAAGGGCATGGCCCAGATGGAGCAGGACATCCGCGACTTCGGCCCCGCCGAGGAGCTGTTTTTGACCTACAGCACCGATGAAGACGTTGCCCGAAGGCTCGCCGAGTCCATGAGCGACCTCCTGCCCGAGGGCGCCGATCCCATCATCGCCCCCATGGGCCCCAGCGTCGGCGCCCACACCGGCCCCGGCGCAATCGGAATCGCCAGCCTCCGAGCATCCTAAAGGAGCGAAACCATGAGCAACGTCCCAATGACCCTGCCGGACCTCGTCCTGGCAACGCACAAGACCCCGTTCTTCCACTCCTCCACCTTCGTCGAGCTGGACGACGGGCGAATACTCCACGCCGCCGGTTCCCGCTTCACCACGTCCGACGACGGCGGCATCACGTGGTCGGACATCACCGAACGACACGACGTGAACGGCAATCGCGTTGGCGGCGGCGGCTCCTCCCTGGTCAAGCTCGACGGCGTGGGCATCGGCCTCGCCGCCATGGCCCCGACGGACGACGACGACCCCTGGACCCGCTGCGTCCGGTTCTGGCGCTCGCCTGACGGCGGTGAGACGTGGGAACCGCCCGTCCGCGTTTCCCCCGTCAACATCAAGACGCACATGTACCAGGACGTCGCCCTCCGCACCTCGTCGGGCCGCATCGTCCTTCCCGTCTACACGTCATTGGGACAGCGCACACCGCCCAACGACGTGGAGTCCCCCGTCTCAGGCAAGCTCGTCCACAACCAGTGGGTCTCCACCGCCGGACACTTCTTCGATCCCGGCTACTCCATGGTCTACGTGCTCTACTCCGACGACGACGGACGCACGTGGCAGCGCAACAGCGACGGCGAGCTCAACATCATCTTCGACTGGAACGCCACCTTCTCCTACGTCAACGAGCCGACCGTCACCGAGGTCCAGCCCGGCACCCTCCTGATGATGATGCGCACCGGCGTCGGCCGCATCTATCAGGCATGGTCCCACGACAACGGCGAGACGTGGACGCGCCCGTACCCGACCTCCCTCGCGTCCAGCACGGCCCCGTGCCAGATTCGCACCCTCCCCACCGGCCATCTCCTCGCCGTCTGGAACCAGGAAAACGAGGCGGAGGTCAAGATGGGCTTCAACCGCACGCGCCTCTCCGCTGCGATCAGCCGCAACGGCGGGAGCGTCTGGGAGTTCTTCCAGAACGTCGAGTCCCTCCACGAAAAGACCCGCGTCGAACCCGGCCCCATAGCGCCCCTCCGTCCCGCCGAGCAGCACTACCGCCCCGGCCGTCCCGCCCCCGAGCGCGAGGCCGAGTACATCGAGAGCGCCGACACTCACGCCCGGTGGTCGTACCCCTCCGTCTTCGTCATGAACGACCGCGTCATCATCGCCCACACCTACACCCTCTACAAGCCGCACCCCACCGACGCCAGGCTCATAACCGAAGGAGGCAAGAACACCGACTGGAACCAGAAGATGAAGGTCCTCCCCCTCAACTGGTTCTACGGCGGCAAGAACCCCTCCGACAACCCCATCCTCCGGGTCCAACCCGGCTCCTACGACATCGCCGTCCCATAGCGCTCCCCTCCCTGTCATTCCGAGTGCAGCGTAGCCCCGCCCCTGTCATTCCGATCGTAGCGTAGCGAAGAGAGGAATCTAAAATCCTCGTACTCCAACATCGGTTTATTCCTTGTCGCCGGTGGTGGTAGCATAGCCACAGCATTGTCGGCGGTCGGCGCGACGTTCGGATAGATTGGAAGTTCGATTCAAGGAGATTGCAGAATGTTTCGTTTGGCAAGTGGTATGGTGTTGGTCGCCGTGTTGGTCGCAACCATGGGATGCGGCGGCGGGCTGAGTGAGGCGGAAGTCAGGGAGATCGTCGCTGAGTCGGCAAGGCTACTCAGGCCGACTACAGAACTGAAATCAAGCGTGGGGACGACATTGCCCGCGAGGTAATCACGGGTGCGATCTTGGATGATCGGGCGCTCCGCCAAGAGAGAGACTCGGAATTCCTGAAGGACTTCGAGAGTCTGCTTGAAGAAAACAAAGAAACCACCCAGAGCGACATGACAAGCGCCCTAGGGCAATATGTGTACTCGATCTGTGTCTCGGACTACAAGACCGTCACCCTTTCGGTGGCGCTAGGGACTATGCTTGATTACTTGGCGGGCGGGGAATCTACCCTTGAAGAGGTTGAGCAGGTGCTGGTTGAAGGGGTACCTATCGACGACGATAGGGGATACTATGCGCTCCAAAGTAGAGTGTGCGGCATCACGACCGAAGGAATTGGCATCTTCAACCGATACCAGTGCAGTGATGTCGGAGATTGATGAGTAGAGGACAGATCTATGGCCCTAGATTATGTCCAGGGGAATTTCCGTGACCCTGTTCTGCGTCATTCTGGTCTTGCTTGACTCTATCGCCGCCATCACATACACGAGCCGATGAGAGATCGCCGTAACGCCGTAAGAAACGTGTCAGCGGCTCTGAGATCACGCTGCCGAACACAACGCCGACCATTGCGGCTAGCACGACGGACCAGTCCTCGCCACCCGGAAGTGTCCTGGGAAGCCATATCGCCAGGACCATGATTGGAAGGAACAGGAACAACATTGCGAGGCTCTCCATGAGTGGGCGGAGCGTCCAGTGGTCTTTCCACCTGTCAAGGCCCTTGAATAGAAGCCATACCACGAAGGTCCACGCGGCCAGCAGCATTGAGACAACAGACAGTGGGATTAAGAGGTATTGCGACTCTAGGCCATCCGAAACCCCGGACGCAACCCAATACCCCACCAATAGGACCGCGGCCGGCACCATGCCAATCACCAGTATCTTCTTTCCTTGTACCAGTTTCCAAAATATGACCAACCAGGGAGCGGATAGCATTACCACGACTACGTTGTTTTGCAATTCCCGGAGGTCATATGTGTCGCTTATCGCCAACAGCAGTGCAAGAAAGACGAAAAACACAAGTCCAGCGAACCACCAATCGTTTTTTCTATCCTTGGGCTCCTTTCTAGCCTCGGGCTCTTGGCGTACCGCTTGATAGAACTCCACGAACGGAAAGTACACAGGAAGCAGGTTTATCACAATGCTCTCATACAACCCCTCTACATAGTCAAACCCCCAGATGAAGTAGGTGAGCATTGCCAGATTCAAGAGGCTCATCATGAAGTTGATACTGAATACCCTGCGCAGGTCTTCCCCTGATAGCCCCCTGGACTTCGCGATCACGTCGCGAGCATGACAGATCAGCGACTGCGACAACCTCGCGAAAACGTCACAACGCGCTCGGATATTCCTAATAGTCACTCTAGCTCGCAAATTGCGTGTCACCATCGGTTCCTAGTCAATCGATGCGTATAAGGAGACAAGTCTGGTGGGCCGGACGGGAATCGAGCGCGTGACCTCAATCTTAAAGGGTGTTTGCGAAGTCTGCAAATCGTTCGCCCTGAGCCTGTCTAATTATCCCGTTCACCCTGAGCAACGCTACGCCCCGGGTTCGGGGCTATGCCGGGGAGTCAGTAACTGCCGCCAAAATGGAGCAAATATGAGCAGTTACTTGAAAGCCTGTCGAAAGGCCGTCCCACCGGCCCCTTATCCCCTACTCTCCCCCTCTGCGGTGAATCCCGCACCCAACGCAAATGCTATACTAAACTCACCATCACCCGACTCCGTGAGCGCATGACCGCAGCAACGGCCGGCCGCCCCCTTCTCGAAGCCAAGAGTCTGACGAAGCGCTACGGCGACACCATCGCGCTCGACGGGGTGGACATCCAGGTCTTCGACGGCATCACCGGTCTGCTCGGCCCGAACGGCGCGGGCAAGAGCACGGCCATGAAGCTCTTCCTCGGCCTCCTCTCGCCCACCTCCGGCACCGCCGAGGTCCTCGGCGAAAAGCCCTACGAGAACGTCGAGGTGCGCGTGCGGCTCGGATACATGCCCGAGCACGACTGCCTCCCCGACGCCATCACGGCGTCCGAGTTCCTCGGACACATGGCCCAGATGAGCGGCATCCCCGCCGTCGCGGCCCGCACACGCGCCGCCGACATCCTCCGCCACGTCGGCCTCGACGAGGAGCGCTACCGGCACATCAAAGAGTACTCCACCGGCATGAAGCAGCGCGTCAAGCTCGCACAGGCCCTCGTTCACGATCCCGTCATGGTCCTGCTCGACGAGCCGACCGCCGGCCTCGACCCCGGCGGTCGCGAGGAGATGCTTCGCCTCATCCGTCGCACGGGCAAGGAGTTCGGCATCAGCATCATGCTCTCGTCCCACCTCATGGGCGACGTCGAAAGCACCTGCGACCGCATCATCGTCATCGAGGGCGGCAGGATCATCGAGCAGGGAGCGGTATCCCAGTTCACGCAGGAGACCGAGACCCTCTACATCGACGTGGACGACCGTCGTGACGAGGTGGTCGCGGCCCTTCAAGGACGTGGTATCGAGGCCGCAATCGACGGCCTCTCCATCGTCGTGCAGCGACAGAGCGACGAGCAGTTCGACGACATTCGCGACGCCATCGTCGACGCCGATGCCCGCCTGCGCAGACTCGCACCCAGTCGCCGTCAGCTTTCGGACATCTTTCGGAGGGAATCGACTTGACGCAGGCGCAGGGCGAGATATTCGACATCGGATATCAGCACTACGACGGGCCGCGAGGCGGCAGGCTCCGCGCCGTCTGGGCGCTGTGGGTCAACGGCTTCCGCACCACGCTCGGACTCGGCAGGGGCGCCCGCGCGAAGATACTCCCGTTTGGCATGTTAATTGCCACTGTCGCTCCCGCCGCCGGAATCGTCCTCTTGGCGGCCATCATCGGCCCCGAAGAGGCCGTCATTCCCTCCCACGAAGACTACTATGAGCTTATCTCCATGCTCCTGCTGCTCTTCTCCGCCATCATCGCGCCGGAGCTTCTCATACCCGACCGGCGGAGCGGCGTCATAAACCTCTATCTGGTGCGCCCGCTCACCGTCATGGACTACGTCGCGGCCCGGTGGGCCTCTTTCCTCGGCCTCTCCCTCATCCTGGTCTACTTGGGACAGGTCTTCCTGCTCATCGGCTTCCTGCTGACCGCGGGCGATCCGGTCGATTACCTTCGCGACAACTGGCTCGACATACCCAAGTTCCTCGCGGCTGGAGCGCTCGTCGCCCTGTTCGTCACCACCATCCCCCTGGCCGTGTCCGCCTTCACCGCCCGCCGCGCCTATGCCGCCGCGTTCATCATCGCCGTGTTCGTGATTTCCCTTCCGTTGACGGGGATGCTGACCGCGGCGACGTCGTGCGAGGGAGACTTCTCCGTGACGATTGGGGCGGGCAGCGATCAGACGGTTCAGTGCGAACGGGTGACGGGTGACTTTGCCAAGTGGTTCACCCTGCTCGATGTCGGTCGCGCTCCTCTACACATGAGCGACATGATATTTGGTAGCGAGAGCGAGGACGATGTAGCGGAGGTCCGGAAGGAGCTTCACGACTCCATTCCCATAGCCTGGTACGCGCTCCTCGTTCTCGGCCCGGGCGCGCTGCTGCTTTACCGCTACCGGAGAATGACGATATGACCGACGAATCTCCCGCCGTCATCTCGGTGGAAAACATCTCGAAGTGGTACGGCAGCGTCGTTGCCGTGAACGACGTTTCGTTTGAGATTCGGCCCGGCGTCACGGGCCTTCTGGGGCCGAACGGCGCGGGCAAGACCACCCTCCTCAAGATGATCGAGGGCCTGGCCTCCCCCTCCGACGGCTCCGTCTCCATCTTCGGCCAAACGCCACGCGGCAACCCCGACCTCTACCGTCGCGTCGGCGTCATGTCGGAGCATGAGGCCGTCTACGGCTTCTACACCGGGCGCGAGTTCGTCGAGTTCTCAGCGAGGCTGCACGGTGTAACCGACGTATCCGAGGCCGCCGACCTTGCCATCGAGCGCGCCGGAATGACCGAGGCGCAGGGCAGAAAGCTCGGTGGCTACTCCCGTGGAATGAGACAGCGCATGAGACTTGCAGCCGCAATGGTGCACCAACCCGACGTGCTCATCCTCGATGAGCCGCTGAACGGCACAGACCCCCGCCAGCGCATCGAGTTCCACGACCTCATGCGACAACTGGCCTTCGAGGACAAGACCGTCCTCATCTCGTCCCACATCCTCGAGGAGGTAGAGACACTCGCCGACCGCATTCTCCTCATGGTCAGCGGCAAGCTCGCCGCGTCGGGCGACTACCGCGCCATCCGCGCCAAGCTCGACGAGCAGCCCTACACCGTCCGCGTCGTCTCCGACAGCCCGCGCGCCATGGCCTCCGCCCTCGTCGAGATGGACGGCATCGAATCCGTCTCCATGGCCGAGGACGGCGAGGTCGTCGTCCTCAGCAAGAACGTCGAAGTACTCCAGCGCTCGGTCGCCCGCGTGGCCGCGGAGCGCGGCATACGCCTCCTGCGTGTCGAACCCCTCGACGAGTCGCTCGAAAGCGTCTTCAGCTACATCGTGGAGGGCTAGATGGCACAGATATTCCAACTAACCCTCAGACAGCTCCTCGGACGGTGGCGCGTCCTCCTGATAGTCTTCCTCGCGTCCCTGCCCACGCTGATCGTCCTCCTCACCAAGTCTCAAGACCCGGAAAACGCCGCCTACAACCAGGGTTTTGTCGAAGGCATGATCGACGCGATGATAATCGGCGGCATCATGCCCATCGTCACCATGACGGTTGCTACCGCCGCCTTCGGGAACGAGCTTGAAGACCGGACCCTCTACTACCTCGTCCTCAAGCCCCTCTCGCGTGTGCATGTCGTTCTAGCGAAGCTGCTAGCTACCTTCGTCTTGGCCGCCCCTGTGGTAGTCGCCAGCGGCGTCGTTGCCACCGCGCTGATCGGCGCTGACGCGGGCGCGGTTCTCACGGTCGGCATCGCCCTCTTGGCGGGCGTCGCCGCCTACGCCTCGATCTTCACGTGGGCCGGAATCATCACCCCGCGCGCCCTTTCATACGGTCTCGTATACGTCCTCGTCTGGGAGGGCCTGCTCAGTTCGTTCCTGACCGGCGTCCGCTATCTCAGCGTCCGCGGCTACACGCTCTCCCTCCTCCACGGCATCGACGCGAAGAACTTCGAGATCCTCGAAGACCGCGTGATAGCGTTCCCCGCCGCCATCGTGGGCGCCGTCGGCGTTGCCCTCGTGTTCTTCTTCCTCGCCCAATACCGCCTGCGCACAATGGACGTGCCGTAGCGCGGTCTAGGAGATCCTGATGTCCCCAATCGACGGTTCACTCTCCGGCAAGGTGGCCCTCGTCACTGGCGCGGGCCGAGGCATCGGCAAGGCTATTGCCTCCGGCTACGCGAACGCGGGAGCGTCCGTATGCTGTGTGGCCCGCACTCGCTCCGATCTCGAACATACCGTAGCCGGGATCCGGGGAAACGGTGGGGCCGCAATCCCTGTCCAAGCGGACGTCACGGACTACGATTCTGTCGTTAGAGCATTCGAGACCACCACCAATGAGTTCGGCGGAATCGATATCGTAGTCATCAACGCTGGGGGCAACTACGACGACAGCCACGACATCGAGAGCGGCAACCCCGAGCAGTGGGTGAACACCGTGCAGGTCAACCTCATCGGTTCCTACCACACGGCCCACGCCGCGATACCGCACCTGAAGGCGCGTGGAGGCGGCAAGATCATCGCCATCGGCTCCGGTATCGGCCATCGAGGCAGACCCGGCGAGTCGGCCTATGCCTCGGCCAAGGCCGGGCTCTCCATGCTCATGCGCGTACTCGCCCAAGAACTGTGGCCGCACAACATCAGCGTCAACGAACTCATCCCCGGTCCCGTCCTCACCGAACGTGTCGCGCGGACATTCGCTGACCGACCGGACTCCGTCTTCCGGATCGACAGCGAGTGGATCAAGACCCCCGAAGACGTTGTGCCCCTGGCCCTCTTCCTCGCCACCCAGCCCGAAAAAGGCCCCACCGGCCAAACCTTCAGCCTCATGCGCCGTGACCTCTAACGCGGATTTGCTATTCGGCAGGGCGTGAGATATAATGTAGTCCTATCGGTGACTACATAGGGAGGTACCCGATGACCGAAGTAGGGATACGCGAACTCAAAACACAGGCCAGCGACATAATACGCCGGGTCCGAGATACGAACGAAACTTTTGTCGTGACGTATCGCGGAAGGCCCGTTGCCAAGCTCGAACCGCTCGAGGACCCCGAAATGACAAGACACCGTACTCGGGAAGTCCTTGCCGAGATGGACAGAATCGCCGAGACCGTGACCAAGTACTGGCCGAGCGGCGTCTCTGCCGTCGATGCAGTCGCGGAAGACCGGCGAGAGTTGTAGATGTACGTCGTCGATGCGAGCGTCTGGGTGAGTTATTTCATGCAGACGGAGGAGACCCACTCGGCGAGTCGAGACTGGATAACGCAGAAGGCGGATGCTGGCATTCCTATTCTTGGGCCCGGCCACGTCTTGGCAGAGGTATCCGGAGCCGTCTCCCGTCGTACGAGAAGGGAAGAGTTGGGTCGAGTGACCTCCGCGGTCATCGGTCGGCTGCCTGCCTTCCGGCTGATTCCTATCGACCGGGAACTGGCCGATGTGAGCGCCTCAATCGCGGCCAGTATGCGGATCAAAGGGGCGGATGCCGTTTACGTCGCCTTAGCGCTGCTGACGAACTCCCCACTCGTCACCTGGGACAAGGAGCAGCTAACCCGCGGAGCGCCCATCATCGAAACCCTCTCGCCCGCGCCAGCCTAGTCCAGCCTCATCCGTCCCGACCCCACAGCGGGTGCCTGAACGTCGGATTGGCGGCTCTGTGCCTCGACGATCCCCGGACGCGCGTAGGCGCAGGTTCATCGTCCTCTATCTCCGGCGGTGCGATGCGCTGCCGCCTCTCCGGCCGGCTGCCGGGTAGGGTGTTGAGGCGCCGCGCTAGGTCTTCCAGGCTCGCGAGGTTGTGGATGGGTAGTAGGTCGTCGATATACGGGATGGCCGCCCGCATACCTCGCGTCAACGGCTCGTAGTTCTCCGCTCCCGCGAGGGGGTTCAGCCATATCAGCCGGTGGCTGCTTCGCTGGAGACGCGCCATCTCCCTGCCGAACAATTTCGGATCGCCCCTGTCCCAGCCGTCGGAGATCACCAGCACCACCGACCCCCATCCGAGGACACGCCGCGCCCACCGGAAGTTGAACGTCTTCAGAATGTCCCCTATGCGCGTCCCGCCCGACCAGTCGGGCACCGCCTTCGAGACCTCGCCAATTGCGCGGTCGATGTCACGATAGTCGAGATGTCCCGTCACGCGGGTCAGCCTCGTGGCGAACAGGAACGCCTCCACACGGTTGTCCAGTCCGCCGTACAGCGTGTGGATGAACTGGAGCAGCATCCGCGTGTACCGCTCCATCGAGCCGCTCACGTCGCAGATCAGCACCAGCCTGCGCGGCGTCGTCTTTCGCCGCTTCGTCGGGAGTTCCACCGGCTCCCCGCCGTATCGAAGGCTGCTTCTCAGTGCCCTTCGCAGATCGAGTTGCCTCCCATCCCCGCGTCCCCAGCGTCTGGTGCGACGACGGCCCAGGTCCCATTGGAGTTCCTCGATCAGGGCGCGGGCGCGGGCGAATTCGTCCGGCGTGTACTCCGCGAAGCTCTTCTTGCGCAGCACCTCCCTCGCGCTGAAGGTGCGAGTCAGGTCGATCCTGTCGATGTCCTCGTCGGACTCGTCATCCGCCCCGTCGCTTCCGTTCGTTGAGGATCCGGGCGGAGGAGGCCCCACCTGAGGCTGCCGGAAGCGTCGCTGTTCGCCCATCGACCGCAGGTCCATCGTCGTCTGTGGGTCCTTCGGCTGCCTCCAGAAGACGTCGAACGCCTCGTCGAACAGGGCAAGGTCGTCCTTCCTGTGAACGAGCAGGGTTCGGAGCGTCGCCCGAAAGTCGCCCTTCTTGGCGAGACCGATGTCGTCGATGACCGCCACAGCGTCGAGCATCCGCCCAACGTGAACGTCCAGTCCCAACCGGCGAAGAAGCCGCCCGAACAGCAGCAGGTTATGGAGGATGTGTCCCCCCGCCGCGTCAGCCACGCCTGCCGCCACGTCTTGCGCCACGGTTCATCGCCCGGTTCAATAGGGCCCGGGTCTCCTCCCCGCGCACCGTCTCCACGTCCTCGCGGTACTTGAGCATGATGCCGAGGGTCTCGTCGATCACCGAGGGGTCGAGCTCGGTCTGATCCAGTCCCACGAGCGCCGCCGTCCAGTCGAGCGTCTCCGCGACGCCCGGCACCTTGTACAGTTCCGCCGTGCGCAGCTCCTGCACGAACGCCGTGACCTGCTCGGCCAGCTTCCTCGGAGCTTCCGGGGCCTTGCTCGTGACGATCTGGACCTCCTTCTGGAAGTCGGGGTAGTCGATCCAGTAGTACAGGCACCGCCGCTTCAACGCGTCGTGGATTTCCCGTGTCCGGTTCGATGTGATGATGACGTACGGCGGCTCCTCGGCCCGGAACGTTCCAAGCTCCGGGATGGTTATCTGGAAGTCGGAGAGCAGTTCCAGCAGGAAGCCCTCGAACTCCTCGTCCGCGCGGTCGAGCTCGTCGATGAGCAGCACGGGCGGCCTCCCGTCGCTCGACTCGATGGCCTGGAGCAGCGGACGCTTTATCAGGAACCTCTCGCTGAAAAGCTCTTGCTCCGCCTGGTCTTCGCTGAACCGCTCGGATGCTTCGAGCAACCGAATCTCGAGGAGTTGCCGCGAGTAGTTCCACTCGTAAACCGCTTGGTTCACGTCCAGGCCCTCGTAGCACTGCAAGCGAATCAGCCGCGTGTCGAGGGCCGCGGCCAATACCTTGGCGATCTCCGTCTTGCCGACGCCCGCCTCACCCTCCAGGAACAGCGGACGCCTGAGCTTCAGGGCCAGGTAGATCGATATCGCCAGGCTCCGGTCTGCCACGTACAGGTTTTCTTGCAGGGCCTTCTGAAGGTCGTCGACGGATACGGGTATGGAAGCGACGGCGGTTTCCGTCAAGTGGGGAGTCGTACTTGATGTGACAGCGTTCTTCTCATCTGAACGGAATGACGGTTCAATCTGATATACGCCCTTACCCACACGCCGAAAGTACGAATATTGATCGCTGTAAATCGTGTTAGCGTTTACGCAGCACCAGTTTATGACGTGTGTACGAACGCTTTGCTCGTTCAGATGCGGCAATTCCCGGATGACTTCAATAGGACGGAACGTCCCATCAACCGAGTCTTCGGACAAGCGCCTGGCGGTGGCAAGGACTTGCTCATGGATAGTCGTCATTCGACGGAGTTCATCCCCCGATAGAGTTTGTTAATCTCTCCCCCGTTCAACGGGGGAGAGATACTAGAGAGGGGGTCTTCTAGCCCGCGCACTCCACGGCGCAGCCCAGGGCGCGCCGGGTGTAGACGACGGCCATCGCCTTGCGGTAGTCCTCGGAGGCGAAGATGTCGCTCAGCACGTCGTCGCCGATGTCGTTGCAGATGGCAGAGGCCGCCTCGTCCAGCGCCGCGTCTGACGGAGCGTTGCCGACCAGACTCGCCGCGACGGAGCTTCCGATGGTCGGCGCGGGCTCGACGCCGCCGACGGCAACGCTGGCCCCCGTGACCGTCCCGCCGTCTACGGTGACAATGGCGGCGGCGCCCACGACGGCGTACCGGGACGCCGGGTGCGAGAGCTTCGCGTACGCCATCCCCTGGTTCGCCTGCTTTGCGGGGACATCAATGCTCGTGATGATCTCGTCCGAGCCGAGGTTGTTCTGCATCAACCCCTGGATGAAGCCGGAGACACACTCGCTCCTCGACCCGCCGGGGCCGGTGATGTTGATGGTCGCGCCAAGCGCCGCCAGCACCGTCGGCAGGTCGGACGCAGGGTCGGAGTGGGCGATGTTGCCCCCGATCGTGCCGCGATTGCGGACGGCCGGATCGCCGACCATGCCCGCCGCCTCCGCCAGAATCGGACAGTCGCTCTTCACGATGTCCGACGAGGCGATCGCGGCGTGGGTCGTCAGCGACGAGATCGTGATCGTCCCGTCGCCGCAGGTCACCCCGCTGTTGAGTTCGTCCACTTGGCCGATGTCGACCAGCAGGGACGGGGAGGCCAGCCGGAGCTTCATCAGCGGGATCAGGCTGTGCCCGCCCGCCAGCACCTTTGCGTCTTCGTTCCCCGCGAGGAGAGATACGGCTTCTTGTACCGAGCCGGCTCGGTGGTATTCGGTCTGCGATGCGTACATGACCTACCCTCCGTTCTGTGCTTGATTGATCGCGCTCCAGACCTTCTCCGGCGTCAGCGGCATGTCGACGCTGTTGACGCCCAGCGGCCTCAGCGCGTCCATCGCCGCGTTGTACACCGCGGCGGTCGAGGCGATGGTCCCGGCCTCGCCGATGCCCTTCACCCCAAGCGGGTGGTGTGGCGATGCCGTCGTGTTGGACAGGACCTCGATGTCCGGGAAGTTGTCGGCGCGCGGCATCGCGTAGTCGAGCAGCGAGCCCGTGAGCAACTGGCCGTCGTCGTCGTAGACCGCGCCTTCCCACAGCACCGGGCCGGTGCCCTGCACGACGCCGCCGTGTACCTGCCCCTCGACGATCATCGGGTTGATCTGCACGCCGCAGTCGTCCACCGCGACGTACTTCTGAAGGTCGATCTGGCCCGTCGACGCGTCGAGTTCGACGACCGCGATGTGCGTTCCGAACGGGTACGTGAAGTTCGGCGGATCGTAGAACGCGCTGGCCTCGAGGCCTGGCTCCATGCCCTCCGGCATGTCCCACGCCACGTTCGCCATCAGCGCGATGTCCTGGATCGTCTTGTGCTCGTCGGGCGAGCCTTTGACGAAGAACTTGCCGTCGTCGTACTCGATGTCGGCGGCGTCCGCCTCCAGCAGGTGGGCCGCCAGAGCCTTGGCCTTGTCCTTGATCTTGCGGCTGGCTATGGCTATCGCGGCGCCCGACACAGCCGTCGTCCGGCTGCCGTACGTGCCCCAGCCCATCGGCGTGTTGTCCGTGTCGCCGTGGATCACGTCCACGTCTTCCACAGAGACGCCGAGCTCCCCGGCCAGTATCTGGGCGAAGGTCGTCTCCTCTCCCTGGCCGTGCGGCGAGGAGCCGATCATCACGTGCACCTTGCCGGTCGGGTGGAACCGCACGATTGCGCTCTCCCACAGGCCGCCCTGGAAGCCTACCGCTCCCGCGACCTGCGAGGGGCCGAGTCCGCATATCTCCACGTAGGAGCAGACTCCTATGCCGATGTGCTTCCCCTCCGCTCGCAGCGATGCCTGCTTGGCGCGAAGGTCGGCGTACCCGATGTGGTCGGCCGCTTTGTCGAGCGCGGCCTCGTAGTCGCCGCTGTCATACGTGATACCGGTCGATACGTCCTGGTTCTCCTCGAACGCCTCGATCAGGTTCCGCCGGCGTACCTCCACCGGATCGAGACCCGTCTCGGCGGCGACGAGGTCGACCAGCCGCTCGACGAGGGTCGTGGCCTCTGGCCTTCCGGCCCCGCGATAGGCGTCGACCGGGGTCGCGTTTGTGAACACCCCGTACACATCGCCGTGTACCGCCGGGATGTGGTACGCGCCCGAGTACATCAGGCCGTGAAGGATCGTTGGGACTCCGGGGGCCGCCGTTGACAGGTATCCGCCGAGTCCGGCGTAGACCGTCGTCCGCAGGCCGAGGATCTCACCGTCATTCGTGGCCGCCATCTCGATCTCTTCCACGTGGTCGCGACCGTGGATCGTCGCCTGGTAGTTCTCGCTTCGCGTCTCCGTCCACTTGACGGGAACGCCCAACTGCATCGCGCAGAAGGAGGTGATCGCCTCGTCGGCATAGTATGGGATCTTGCTCCCGAACCCGCCGCCGACCTCCGGCGCGATCACTCGGACCTTGTGCTCGGCCACTCCTGTCACCACCGAGCTCAGGAATCGCGCGATGTGCGGGTTCTGCGTCGTCCCCCACAGCGTGAGGTTGCCCGTGGCCGCCACGTACTGGGCGAGCGCCGAGCGCGGCTCCATGGCGTTCGGGATCAGCCGCTGGAGGTTGATAGTGTCCTTGACGACCACGTCCGCCTTCTCGAACGCCTCGTCGATCTCTCCGCCCGCGACTACCCAGTGAAACGCCTGGTTCCCCGGCGCGTCATCGTGAATCTGCGGCGCGCCGTCCTGTGCGGACGCCTTCGGGTTGATCGTCGCGTCGAGCGGCTCGTAGTCCACGTCGATGTGTTCGAGCGCGTCCTCCGCCTGATAGCGGCTCTCGGCCACCACCACCGCCACGGCGTCGCCGACGTATCGCACCTTGTCCTTCGCGATGGCCGGGTGGTCCGGCATGATCAGGTCGGAGTCGGGGATGTGCCACGCGCACGGAATCGGGTTCAGATGCCCCTCGATGTCCGCGCCGGTGTAGACCGCGAGAACGCCCGGCTGGCACGCCGCCGCGCTCGTGTCGATGCCCGTGATGTTCGCATGAGCGTACGGGCTCCGAAGAATCGCCGCGTACGCCATGCCCGGTAGTTTGATGTCGTCAGTGTACGAGGCACGGCCCGTGATGAGCCGGGGGTCCTCACGACGACGAATTCCTGAACTGAATACTCTTGTCGTCATGGCCTAACCTCCCATCGCTCGCGCGGCGTCTTCGACCGCCAGCACGATGTTTTGATATCCGGTGCAGCGGCAGATGTTGCCCTCCAGCCCCTCCCGGATCTCCTCTCGCGAGGGATCGGGGTTGGTGCGGAGCAGTTCGCTCGCCGCCATGATCATACCCGGAGTGCAGAACCCGCATTGAAGCCCGTGGTTGTTCCAGAAGGCCTCCTGGAGCGGATGCAGATCAACACCGTCCGACAGCCCCTCGACCGTCGTGATACACGAGCCGCTGGCCTGTGCGGTCAGCACCGTACATGACTTCACGCTGACCCCGTCCATCGTGACGGTGCAAGACCCGCACTGACTGGTGTCGCACGCGATCTTGGTTCCCGTGAGCGCAAGTGGTTCGCGTATGAAGTGAACGAGCAGCTGCCGCGGCTCGACCTCATCGCAATACGAGCGCCCATTAACCGTTATGTCCACTGGAACTTTCAAGTTTGCACCTCCTCAAAGTGTTCCAAGCTGCACGGAACGACCGCCCACCGGCCCGGAAAATCGAACGCCGGAGTCGCTCCGGTACCTCGACTCGCCGCAAGGGTATGCGAACGAAACAAAACTGTCAATCGCATCCCCTCGTCGGCAGCAGGGCCTTTCCATTGTCGCGATAAGGTCGTCAATCCCGTTCGGCCTGAGCTTGTCGAAGGCCCTCTTCGTGGTTCGACAGGCTCACCACGAACGGACTTTGGTCGTCAAACCCAGCACCCAGCATCCAGCACCTAGAACCTCTAATTCCGCCCGCAGTCGTTGGCCTCGACGCCGCGCGGGATGCACGTCCGGTTGCGGAGCGAGGTCTTGCTCGCGTCGATGGCCGCCTGCACCTTCGACGCCTCCTCTTCCGGAACCCATGTGTTCCACACCGCGCCCTGCTCCTTCAAGTACTTGAACGCCCCTACGCCCGGCGTCACGCCGATGCGCCCAAATTTCACCGTGCCGGCGATCTTTGAAAATGCCTCGCCGGGCAAGGTCGCGCTTTCGAGGAAGCTCACAAGATCCGGGGCACGTTCCGACATGGTGGGGTGCATGGCGATGCGAACCGACTCGGTATCGGCCAATGGCGCGCCGCCATCCACCACAGTTCCGCTCTCAACGACGGAACTCAACCACGCGGCCGTGTCCGCGTCGGCGGTGTCGACGTGGAGCACGAGGTCAACCTCTCCCTTCTCGATGGCGTTCCGGTAGTCTTCCGGCTCCATCTCGACCAGCTCGACCGTGTAGTCGTATCCCCACACCATGAAGTAGCCGAGGAGGCTGTTGAGCATGGCCGGGCCGCCCTCTTTCCAGTTGGCGATCCTGATGACGTCCTTGCCCACCACGTCGAGCGCCGTCTGCGCGTCGCTGATCCGTCGACCCGCGATCTCGACCGACTCTTCCGGGAGCCTCGTCGCAGTTGGTGTCGGTACAGGTGTTGGTGTGCCGAACTCCTCGGAGGAAATCAGCGGTGATTCCCGTGCCGGACTGCACGCGAGGGCCGTCAAAGTGAGCAAAACGGCCAGCGCTGCCGCACCCAACGTCCGTTTGGAGAACCGGCAGAGCATTTCGTCACACCACCCAGATATCGCGGCTCACCAGATCGTCCGACGAGAGCACCTCGTGACCGGTCTCCGTGACGAGCACCTGGTCCTCGCAGCCGTACTTGTTGGGAACGGTCCATATCGGGAAGCCGCCGTCGTGGAAGAAGAACGGCTCGATGCAGATGACCTGATTGGGTTGGAGCACGGCGGCGTTGTCCTTGGCGATGCCCGGCATCTCGTGGAGGTCGAGTCCTATGTTGTGGCCGATGCTCGTCCATCGGAACGACTGTGCCCGCTCGACGAACTCCGGGTATCCCGTGTCGCGGATGGCCTGCTGCGACGCCTCGTACACTTCCCCGTAAGTTACGCCGGGCCTGACGGCGTCGATTGCGGCCTGCTCAGCCGCCCGGGCGATGTCGTAGAACCGCCGCTGGTCTTCCGTCGGCTCGCCGAGGCTGGCGAAGCGCTTGATGTCGGTGTAGTACCCGTCATACGTGCACCCGCCGTCGAACTGGATGAGGCTTCCGGGGTTGATCTTCATCTCGCGGCGCGGCGTCGCGTCGGCCCACAGCGCGCGGTCAGGCCCGGCGTAGAGTGACGTGAACTTGATCTCGCTCCCGCCCTCCTCGAACATCTTGGCGCACATCACGTTCACGAGGTCGCGTTCGGACATGCCCTCACGGAGCGCCTCGAACCCCGCCTTGATGCCGAGACACGATATCCTCACCGACTCGCGCAGCCGCCGCACCTCCTCGTCCGACTTGATCGACCGCACCGGCCAAACGACCGGGCCGCAGTCCCGCCACGTCACGTCCGGGAGAGCGTCCCGCAACCCGTCCAGCACCTCAACGGACAGGCCGAGCCGGAAGTGCGCGCTCATCTCCGTCGCAATCGTCGCCCTGTCGAGTCCCAGCTTCCGCAGCCACTCGGCAAGTGATTCGATCAGCGAGTCCCCCACCTTGCCCATGTAGAAGCCGGGCGGAAAATCCCAGCGGACGACCGTGTCGATCCAGCTTGCCTGCGTCTGGATCTGGCCTCCGTTGGGCACGAACAGCGCCATCGGCAGGGTGTCGTCGCGCGGAATGAAGACCGTGTAGAAGTAGGCGTGAATGACCCACGCCACGTCCTGCATGGCCGAGGCGTACCGGACGTTCGTCTCCTGCGTCAGGTACAGCCCGTCCACGCCCTCGCGCTCCATCTCCTCCCGCAGCCGCGCGATGCGTCGCTCGTGCTCCGGGAGCGTGCAGTCCGCGAAAAGGCCCTTACGTTCCTGTTCGGTGATCTTCAGTTGCATTCGACAGGCCGCGTGGGCTACAGTCGGCTCAGTTCGACTAGGACGTTGTCGAGTTGGGCGTTTACCGCAGAGTGGCGGGCGGTCTCGTAGATACTTTTCAGAGCCTCGCCTTCAGCAGGTTCCGATTCATGGCTGTAGTGCTTCACCACCTCTAAACCCAACTCGTTGAGTATACTCAGCGAGTACGTCAGCCGCATATCTGGCAGTTCGGTTCTCCTCATCACCACGGAAGTGTTCTCCAACGCTGCCATAAACGTCTCATCGTTTACGGTGGGCTTCCAGGCGATCCTTCCTTGCATGGACAGTTCCTGTAGCTTGTCGATAATCTCTAGTATCTTCGTCATTTCTTACTGACCTCACTCTCCCCAACCTGAGTACTGCTGGCGATTGCTTCGAGATTAGCCTGAATTCCATTCAAAGTAGAGTTGAACTTCTCCCAGTTATCTAGGCTGCCGGTATTTTTCAGAGTAGCTTCCACTTCGTTTTCTAAGAGCCTCATTTCGGTTATTGCCCCTTGCAAGGCCACTCTATGGCGCGACGCTGGTGCGGGCAGCCGAGCGTGGATATCCGCCAGCGACGACCGCAGATGTTGGTATATGTGCAAGCAAGTTTCCCACTTCTCCTCTCTGTGAAGGCTCTTGATCTGCTGGACGTATCCAATTGACCGTTCGAGATCGGCAATCGTCAATACGCCATGAATCGCGTCCCGTGTCTCAACGCTTGCCCTCCCGGCCGCCGATGCCGCGCTTTCGGCCTTTTTCGCCGCCTTGCGCGCGGCTCTGATTTGCCAGATCGCAATCGCCAATCCTCCAACCGTCGCGATTAGCCCGGCAACGCCTACCAAATTATCATAAAGGTAGTCCATTATCCCGCCAAGTTTCTCCCCTTAGCTCCGGACCCTACGGCGTGAACGGCACGGCCGCCCCGGCATACGACTCGTCGTCGCGGAGCGCGTTCCGGTGCGGCAGGTACTCCACCACGATGTCGATGTCGTGGATGCTCACGGGATCGACGAGCTGCTCGTCCTTCGTGACGAGATCGACGCGCACGGTGTTCGTTCCCTTCACGGGCAGCGAGACGTTTCGCAGGTCGACGTGCAGGCGGTAGCCCCGCACACCCGCGCTTGGACGCATCTGAAACACCCAGTCCGCCCGGCGTATCCTGCTCTCCGGCACCTCCTCGCCGTTCCAGTAGACCCGGTACTCGTCGTGATGCACCAGCTCGTGCAGCATGATCCGAAGCTCGCACCGCCAGAGTTCGCCCGCCTCCGCCTTCGCGGCGATGTCGTCGGACACGTCGATGGTGATGTCCGGCCCACGCTCGCCCGCCATGAGCTCGCGCGGAAGCTGGTCCGTGAGGCCGAACGATACGGCGTCGCGGCGGTCGAATCCCGGCCCGACGTAGAACGTCTTGTCCTTGTGCGCCAGAAGATCGGGGTAGGCCGCCAGCCTCATGCGGTCGGTGTCCTCGGTGCTGTACGGATACCGATGCGGGGGCGGGTAGTACCGGTGGTACATCACGCCCTTCACTCCGGCGTCGTAGGCGTTGACCGTCGCGGCCCGGTGCGTCAGCCGGGTCTGATCGGTGCCGACGGAGTCCAGACCCGCGATGACCGGCACGCCGTTCCCCTCCGCAACCTCGACAAGCTCCCGCAGAAGGGCCGTCTCGCCGGAGAAGTCTCCACCGACCGGCATTGCGATGATCGTGTCCACCAGTCCCTCGCTTACCCACGTCGCGATGTCGTGCCCCATCTTCAAGTTGCCTTCCAGCGCGGCGGCCACTCGAACGGCGACCCGCTTGCCGCGACCCTGCGACTCTGCGGCCGCATCCGCCGTGCGGCGAACGTCACGCATCCACTCCGTCAGCGTCTCCGTGTGCTCCTCCACCTCGCGGCGGGCAATCAAGGGAGAGTACGTGTTGAAGTTCAACTCGATGCCGTCCGTCGGGTAGTCGGTCACCAGCTCCCGGACGATTGCCAGCCGGTTCTCTCGAATCTCCGGCACCGCGTACGACATCCGATTCGGGTTGTCGTGTACCGCCTCGGGGTAGTCGGGCTCCTCGCCCACCGTCCACTCCGGGTGGAGGGTGTTGTACGTGGCGACGCGCCCGTTCGTGACGCGGTCCGGAGGCGTGTAGGCCATGTTCAGCAGCAGGTGGGCCAGGAAATTGAACCCCCGCTCGTGGGCGTGGTCGCAGACGACCTGCAGCGGATCGTGCCCGCTCTCGATCATCATCCGGCAGTTGAACGCCGCCTTGTACCACACCTCGTGGTTGACGAGGTCGTAATTGTGGCCCCATATCTCCCCGACCTTCGTGTCGTACAGCAGGATCGCGCAGTCCCCCACGACGTAGCTGATCGTGTCCACCCCCAAGTCGAGCACCTCGTCAATGGGCTCCACATACTGCCGGATGCCCATCGGCGGCTCGTACAGGTATACGCTCGAATGCCTCCCGTCCGTCTCAAAGATGATCTCGTGCTTCTTGGACATTTTTCCCCTTTCTCCTTTTTCCAACTCTGCGCTCTCTGTGCCCTCTGCGGTGAGTCCCCCTACAGCAGCGCCCTCACCGCCGCCGTCTGCTCCTTTATGGCGTTCCGCATGAACATCCAGTCCAGACCCACCGTGACAAGTTGGATGCCCTGCTCGATGCGCTCCCGCACCTCCTCCGGCGTGCCGTCGACCGCCATGGCCACCGGAAGCCCCGCAGCCCTGCCCGTGTCCACGACCTTCTGGATAGCGTCCACGATGGTCGGATGGTCGAACTGGAACGGCAGCCCATACGAGTAACTCAGGTCGCCGGGGCCGATGAACAGCGCGTCTATGCCGGGCACGTCCGCGATCTCCTCGACGCTCTCCACGGCGTCCCTGTGCTCGATCTGCACCATCACGAACACGTCATCATCCGCGCTCGCCTTGTACTCCTCGGTCTTCGTGTAATGGCGGCTCACGCGACGCGGCGCGCTGCCTCGAATGCCCTTCGGCGGGTACCGGCACGCCTCTGCGACCCGCCTCGCGTCCTCCGGCGAGTTGACGAACGGCACCACGAACCCGCTCACCCCAAGGTCGAGCGCCGCCATGAGGAACTTCTGGTCGTGCGACGGAGGACGGATGAACAGCGGCACGTCCGACCACTTCCACCCCAGCATCACCATCTTGAGGTCGTCCCAGCCCGCGCCCCCGTGCTCCATGTCGAGCAGTATCCAGTCCAGATCGCAGTCCGCCGCGATGGCCTCCACCGCAAGGGGATCCGTTATCCCCAGCCACATGCCGAGCGTCTCCTTCCCCTCCTTCAAACGCCGCCGCAACGGACGGATATTCAGCAGGTCGGTCGACTCGGTCATCGGCTGCTCCTTCTGCTACAAACCGCCCGCCACCACGGAAACCCCTTCCACGTTGACCTCAACCTCCAGGATGGCTGCGGGGTCCTCATCCTCCAAGTCGTCGGGCACTGGGAAGTACCCGCCGTAGTCGTTGGGGAGGGAACGGTGGTAGGCCAGCGCTTCTTCCACCGACATTTGCGGCGGCGGAACCGGGTCCCCATCAAGTTGCAGCCCCTCGATATGGAACTCGATGGCCTCTTTGATCATTGCCTGGATGCCGTCCCAGGTTTTGTGCGCGGAGACGCAGCCGGGCAGGTCGGGGGCATAGGCGGCGTAGTTGTTGGGCGTCCGTTCAAATACCACTACGTAGCTTTGCTTCATCGGTTTCTCTCCTGAAGCCCGGCCTGCCGCAAGATGCTTCGCCAGGTTTTTGCCTTTAAATCCTCACCGGGGTGGCCCGGGACGGTCACCTTTCCAGGTTTGATGGGATGCTTGAACTGGCGGTGGCTGCCTTTCATCCGGACAATCTGCCAACCGTCTCTCTCGATGACGCGTATGGCTTCTCGCACCTTGGGCATGAAAGCTCCGCAGTCCGTCCTGGCGATAGTATAGCATGGTGGTGAACGCGCACAGGGCAAGCCGAACACCAACCGATCGTCACTCCGGCGAAGGCCGGAGTCCAGTGGGGTGGGGTTGGGGGAGTCTCAGCCCCGGCTCAGGGGGCTGCCGACGGGAGGCCCGGCAAAGTCACAGCAGGGGCGAAAAAGCTCGAAAAATGTTGCATGGTGTTGCATTTTCGGCGTTATTGTCAAGTTCAGCGAGTAGCCGCCGCGACGGACGGATATTCAGCAGGTCGGTCGACTCGGTCATCGGCTGCTCCTTATCTTGCGCCCTATCCTGGCGAGCTTAGGCAACACACCCTCTTGGCCGATTCCGAGGAACGCTTTGAATGCGTCATCCACGGCGGCGTTCACGTCAGCGGACGACAACTTACTGCTCCAGTCGTGTTGGGTAGGATTCCGGCTCTTTCTCAGTTGCTGACACCGCTGATGCAAGGTTTTGGTCAAGAATTGAATCTCGGAACGTTCAAGTTGTCTATGCTTCAAAAACTTTCTGAAAAACTGCTGTCTGCAAACCCACAATAGGTCTCTGATTTCAAGGTCCTGATATTGTCTACGATGTATCTCCTCCCTGCGTACTTCAAACTCTTCTAACTCCGCGAACCATTCGGACGGTTCAACGCTGGCAAGCGGTCGCCAAAGGTATTCGTAGCACATCATTCCCGTGGCCCTGAGCAATTCGTTGAGGATCGCCTCTCGGCTCATTCTCTGTGTCGAGTTCCAGTTGATGTCTGCGGTGATGAGGCTCTCTTGTACGCGTTCAGGCAAATCAGACCAATTATTTCCAAAGAAATAGTTCTTCAGCCGGCCCTCTGCCCAATTCTTCTCATCCTCCTCACGCAGCCTCCTGTACTCGCTCGGACTGAGTTGGGCAGTGGCCCACGCCTTTGCACTATGCCAAAATTCTCCCCAGTTCACCTTTTTCCCCTCATCGTAGGGGATTCGTACCTGCTCTATATGTGTACTAAGTATGTCATGGATGTCGTAACTCTCTTGGTCCTTACGCCATGCCTGTTCAAGCTCTACAAGTTCTCTACTCAGCCAGAAACCGTTCTTATTGAAGTATTCGAATTCATTGAATTCATCGAAGTCATCAATTTTTCGAGACACTTTAACGAATTCCTCGAATCTCCAAGACCAAGACGATGAAGCATTAGCTAGTGAATAGCAGTCATCAGCAACTGCGCGCCAATCGTCAACGGACTGTTTGTCTGCCTTTAGTAGCTCTAGTAATTCAGTAAACTGCGATATGGAAATTGGCAGACCCTTTAGGAAGTAGATGAAGTCATTACTTACCCTGAAGTACTCTGGACCTACAGCATCGGGCCTGGGCTGTTCAACACCCAGAGGCCAGGCTTCCCATATGCCTTCAGGGGTAGGTAATGCCTCCGCATAGAGTTCACCGGCTTGGGCGAGGTAGTGAAGAGCCTTTGCATAGTGTCCGTCCAATCGGTGTATGTGACTTAGATCCAAAAAGGATAAGGCTGAAACTGCAAGGGTAGAGTGGTAGATCGCATATCCTTCCAATCTACGTCGGCCACCCCGCCATGATGAATACTTATGATCGAAGCCGGCACGATACAGGCGGGCCAGCATCCTCTCCACATCGTCCAGGCAGCTCCTCACCTCTTCTGAGAAGCCGTCCGTATGTTGGAGCTTGAATGCCCGAGCAGCGGCGACGTGAATGAAGATGAGACCGTTCTTCAACACTGGCGGAAACTCCATGCTGTCGGGGTAGCCATCATCATGGGCTTCCAGAAACCTCCGTATGTCGGAGTCGTCATCGTCCGGCTCATACACTACACGGTGGCGCTGGCAGAGCAACTCAAGGATTTCCAAGACTGTCCTGGCGTCCTGTTCCGACAGCCTTGGGGCAGGTGATCTGTTCCCCTCGCTGTCCCTGAGCGTTGGCCGGTACAGATCCCAAAAGAGATACATGGGGTGGAAGGAGTCAACGTCGTCGCGGAACCTCAGCAGTGTGGCTACATCAGTCCGTCTGCCTTCGTCTGCTACTCCAACTGACGACAACCGGTCCCAGGCTTCATCCCGCCGTGAGTGTGATACTGTCATTTCTCTTCCTGGAAAATTGGGAATGGTGGATAGCGCTTTCAACAACAACTCTTGCAATGACTGCGCAGTCCACAATGCGATGAGTATACCTGGAATTTCCCACTTGAGGTTACTTCGGGCTCAGTGAGCCCCCCCAATTTGACGCACAAGAACACATGACCTACAATACCTACATCGCAGAAGCGGTTTCGGCCCGACGCGCCCCGGTCAGCCAAACCCTGCGAGACAAAATGAGAATGAGACCAAAGAAAGGGGATTGACCGCATTGACACGTCCCAAAGTGTCTCAGAGGCTGTCGAAAAACGTTTCCGTTCGGCCTGAGCCTGGTTCCCCTGAGCTTGTCGAAGGGTCGAAGGCCCTCTTCGTGGTTCGACAGGCCTGTCCTGAGCCTGTCGAAGGGGCTCACCACGAACGGACTTTGGAAAGGCCCCCTCTGCGCTCTCTGTGGTGAGTCCGGTGCCCATAGGGAAATGTCCCAAAATGTCCCAGGATGTCACAAAATCGCGACTCCCACCGCTCCCCTCTCCCGTCGTGGGCTGACAGGGCTAGGGTGAGGGTGATGCCCCGCCGGGGGAGAGACAGAGAGGCGACGCACCGCCCATAGCGGAAATGCAACAAAATGCAACCCCATGCAACAAAAACGTGACTCCCCTTAGCGCCCTCTGCGGTGAACCGCTTCACACCCGGAACGCCTCCGGCGTGGGCTTGTCGATCCCTACTGTGAAGGTGTATACTAGGTGTATGGTACGCACCAACGTGGACATTGACGACCGGGCGTGCGCCGAGGTCATGCGGCGTTACCGGCTTGCCACCAAGCGCGAGGCGATAAACCTCGCCCTGAGAATGCTGGCTGCCGAGACCGCCTCAGTCGATGAAGCCCGCTCCCTTCGAGGTATTGGATGGGAGGGCGACCTCGACGCCATGCGTTCCAGCCGCGCGCCGTGATACTGATCGACACCTCGGCGTGGATAGAGTTCCTGAGAAACACGGGAACCCCTGTCTGCAACGCCGTCGACGAACTGCTGACGGAGGAAATCGCCGTCTGCGATGCAGTGCGAATGGAAGTCTTGGCCGGCGCTCGGGACGAGTCACACCTGATGAGCCTTCGGCGGCTGCTAGCGCGGGCGGCGGTGATACCTACCCTCGCGTCGGACTACGACGATGCGGCTACGTTCTATCGTCGCTGCCGGAGGCAGGGAGAAACCGTGCGTAAGATCATCGACTGCCTCATCGCCTCCACCGCCATACGCGCCGGGGTACCCATCCTACACAGCGACTCCGACTTTGATGTGCTTGCCCGCCACACGGAACTGCGAATCTATGGGAACTGAGCGCTGAGATGCAAAGTGAGAAGGAAAGTGCGCGCTAGCCAGTCACGGGCACTCGATTTGCTCAAGGACGGGCGCGGTTCAAACGGGCGAGCCGCTCGGAGCACTCGTCGACCCCGGCCTGAACGCCGGAAGTTTCATAGAGGTCTCGCGCCTCCTGCCACAGTCGCGTCGCAGCCTCTATCTCGCCCGCGTCGTCCTTGAGTATCGCCAGGGGCCGGACCGCGTTGGCGACATCCAGCGGGGGAGCGCTTTCGTGACCGCGATAGAGTTCCAGCGCCTCACGATAGCAACGCTCGGCGTCCTCCACTCGCGCCGCGTCGTGATGCAACTGCCCCAGATGCCGAATCGTGTGTGCGAGCAAAAGAGGGTCGCCTACGTCGCGACAGACGGCGACGGCTTCCTCGTACAGCTTGAGGGCCTCGTCATCGCGTCCGAGTTCTCGCCGGGCATCGCTGAGCGCCCTGAGCGCCTGAACCGCCTCGCGGCCTTCGTTGATCTGCCTCATGGGAGATGCTCCTTCCCGGCCCTCAGTGGCGTCACATGGCCTCGTCCGTCTCTATCGGAACGCCCGCCGAGTTGCCCCACTCCGTCCACGACCCGTCGTAGACCCGCACGTCGTCGAAGCCGAGAATGTACTTGAGAATGAACCAACTGTAGGACGCGCGCACCCCCAGCCTGCAATAGGGAATGATCTCGTCCGACGCCTCGATACCCGCCTCAGAGTACATCGCGCGAAGCTCATCGACCGGCTTGAACCTGCCGTCTTGGGCCGCGCCGTCGTCCCATGCGACGTGAATCGCGCCCGGAATGCGCCCCTTCCGGTAGATGTCCGGCTGCGGCGTGCCGGGAGCCGACGTTAACTGTCCTGTGTACTCCTCGAAAGTCCGCGTGTCGAGCAGTGTGACTCCCGTACGGTCGAGACTCTCGACGACGTACTCCTTCATCGCTCGCTGGCTCGGATCTGGGGTTCCGGCCCGGTACGTCGTCGGCTCCACCACAGGCTCCACCATCTCAACCGGCCTGCCCTCCAGCACCCACTTCGCCCGCCCGCCGTCCATGATGCGGACGTCGTCGTGCCCGTAGTGCTTCATCACCCAGAAGGCCCACGTCGCCGAGCGGTTGTTGCCGTCTCCGTACAGTACGACTGTTGTATTACGAGCGATGCCCGACCGCGACATCAGAGCCTCGAACTGGGCTGTGTCCGGGATGTCGCGGCGGAGGGGATGCTCCATGTCCGTGTGCAGCCCCCAGCCGACCGCGCCGGGCACGTGGCCCGTCTCATACGCCTCGTCCAGGTGCGAGTCGATCTCAACCACCACCATGGACGGGTCACGCAGCCGTTCCGCCACCCACGCCGTGCTCACGATAGCTTTCGGATGCGCGAATTCCTCTGCCAAGGCGTCCTCCACGGGAAAACCCTATTCCAGCACCCGAAGTGTGCCCGGTATGTCCATCCTTCGCAGCTTGCGCACGGTGAGCGCCGGGGCCAACGCGACGACGGCGATCCCCGCGGCTAGGATGGCGGCCAGCTGCGGTGCGTTTACCGTGAGAATCACCCCCAGGTCCGGGTAGCTGGCGGGGATGAGCTCGCGGATGAACCAGAGCAGCAGCCCATAACCGAGAACGATGCCCAGCAAAGTGGCCAGCGCGCCCAAGACGAGACCCTCCACGGCGAGGATGCCGAGCACCCTCCGCACGGGTATGCCGTAGGCGAACATGGTCGCGTGGTCGCGCTGGCGCTCGTCCGAGTTGATGTTCGCGGTGTTGAACGCGATCAGCAGCGCGAGGCCGAGTACGAACATCTGCATCACGATGAAGATGCTCGCGAACTGCTCGAACACGTCCTGGGCCGCTTGGGACGCCTCGGCTATTCCCTGTACTGTCGCGACGCCCGGCGAGCCGAACAGGGCCCGCTTGACGTCGTTCAGGGTCTCGCCGGAGGCCGGCGCTCCGGTGACTACGTTCGCGAACCCCTCAAGCCCGGCCTGATCGGCGTGGCGGATGTCGACGTAGGCGTTGAAGCGGAGGGGGTGAGGATGGACGGCAAGCACGGGGACGGCGTTCTCGCCGAGAGCGAAGGAGTCGGTGCCGGTCCGCACCGGGAGCGACAGCGTGACGCTGTCGCCTGCGCCGACGCCGAGGTCTTCGGCGGCCTTGCGGGCGAGGACGATGCCGGGCCCGCCGCCGGACAACGTACCCTCAAGGACGGACGGCCGCCAAGCGCCACCCTCTAGATCGACGTACTGGACGGCGACGGTGACGGACCCGTCGGGGCCTTGCACGCTCCCTCCGAGGACGATACCGGGCTCGGCCACACCGAGCGAGCCGCCGCTTGTGATGCCGTTCACCTCGGGCGAATCGACCGGATAGAAGGAGTCGAGCCGCACGACGAGCCGGTCGGGCACGCCGCGGAGCAGCTCCTCGTCGCCCCGCTCCAGGGTCGCAAGGAGCGAGTCCGTCATTCCCACCACGCTGACGAGTATCGCCAGCACGGCGGTGAGAGCGAAGAGAGTCAGAAATGTGCGACGGGGCGCCCGCATCAGGTTGCGGAACGGTATGCGCCCGAGGCTGCTCCCCGGCAGGGGGAGGCGGCTGATGGCCGGGGCAAGCCCGCCGCCGCGCGCGGCGAGATGTCCTGTCCTGATCGCGTCCACCGGCTGAACCCGGACCGCGCGGAAGACGGGCCACAGCACGGCGAGGATCGGCAGAAGGAATCCGACGGCCGCGACACCGGCGAAGGTACCCGTCTGGAAGGGCGTGATGAAGACGGGCAGAGGGACGAAGCTCTCCAGCACGCCCTTCATGAGCCATGCAATCAGCAGCCCCACGCCGACGCCGAACACAACGCCCAGTATGGCTATCTGGACGCCGACGAGCAGGGGTCGCACCGCTATCGCGACGGGGTTCACGCCCAGGGCCATGGACGTGCCGATCTCGCGCCGCTGGGTCTCGACCATGCGGGCCGCGAAGTTCAGTGATGCGAATGCCGCGCCCGCGAAGAGAATCAGCGCGAAGACGTTGTAGAACTGCTGGTCGCCCTCGGGATCGCGGGTGAGGGCGAGGTACGAGGCGTCGTCCTCGGTCCGCATCAGATCGAGGCCGGTACCGGGGTGGCGCTTCGTCGTCTCGGCAACGAGCGCCGTTTCGACCGCCGCCAGGTCGGCCCCCGGCTCCACGGTCAGCACCAGGTCGTTGATCTGCCCCTGCCGCCCGGACAACTCCTGGGCGGTCTCGATGGACGTAAAGACGACGGCCAAGGTCGCCTGCCCGAAGAAGCCGCCCTCCTCGACGATCAGGAAGTATTCCGGGGACACGGCGTGCCCGACGTACCGGGCGGCGACTCCGCCTCCGAGCCGCAACTCGCCCTCGTCGGGCAGGTCGTGGAGGACGCCGAAGTTGCGCTCGATCAGCACGATGGGTTTCCCGATCTCCGTCTCCTCGATGTCCCGTCCCACCAGGGTCTCGACGCCGTTGACGCTGGGTCCCCCTTCGGACAGGTCGACGCCTACGATCCTGGCGCGCACGAGGATGGATTCCTTGCCGGTGTCGACCTCGACCTGCGTCGGCGAGATGAGCCGCTCCTCCACGGCCTCCACGCCGTCGATGCCCTCCGCGATAGCCGCCAGGGATCCCTGGGGGAGGAAGCCGTCCCCGCTGGGCCGCGCGCGGATGTCGTACATGTTCGTTAGGGCGAGGCTCGCGTCGTTGGAGGCGAAGCGCCACTGGGTAACGCTGCTGAGTCCGGCGAACATGCCGGTTCCAATGGCGATCATGAGAGCGATGCCCGCCACCTGGACCCAGCGTGACCTCGCATCGCGAAGCGCCCAGCGCAGCCTTAGTGCCAGCATTTTGCGACCTCTACCAGCGCAGTTCCGAGAGCGGCGCCTTGCCGCCCTCAGGCGGGCCGTCGCTGATGATGTGTCCGCTGCTCATCTCAACGACCCTGTCCGCGATCCGCGAAATCTCCCGGTTGTGGGTGACCACCAGAACCGCGCGGTCGGCGGCGGCCTGCGCTATCAGAAGCTCCAATATCTGCGCGCCCGTCTTGAAGTCGAGCTCTCCCGTCGGCTCGTCGGCCAGCAGTACGGGATTTCCGGTGGCCAGGGCTCTGGCGATGGCGACGCGCTGCTGCTCCCCGCCCGAAAGCTCGTGGGGGAAATGGTCGGTGCGATGACCCAGTCCGACCGATTCAAGCACCGATTCGGGAGACACGCTGCCACGCTTTCCGGCAACGTCCACGCCGAACTCGACGTTCTCCAGGGCCGTGAGGCCGGGGAAGAGGTTGAAGCTCTGGAATATGAAGCTCACGGTCTCCCGCCTCAGTGCGAAGAGCTCGGAGCGCGACGCTGTGGTGATGTCGCGTCCTCCGACCGATACGTTGCCTGAGGTGGGTGTGTCCAGCGCCCCGATGATGTTGAGCAGCGTCGTCTTGCCGCTTCCCGAAGGACCGAGAACCACGACGAACTCGCCGTCCGCGACGTGCAGGTCCACGTGGTCCAGCGCCCGGACTTCGACCGGGCCTACCTGGTAGTACTTCGATATCCCGACCAGATCTATCAAACGTCATGCCCCTTTGTGCTGTGCGTGGCAGTTACTCTACCACATGACACAGGAATGGGATTTCCGACTACCAAGCAATCCGGCGAAGGCTTTCCATCGAGCCGGTGTCGACCGGTCGAGTTGAGCTTGCCAAGCTATGAAAGAGGCTGCGATCGTTCGACAAGCCCGGAACCTATTGCTCAAAATACGACAAAAATTCCCAAGAATGAGAATGAGTATCAGTGCATGTCGCTCAGTAGTTTATGAAGTGTTTCCGGCAAATAATTATAGTGATATTCAGTATCACAGAATACCCCTTTCGTACTACGAATTTGGCTATTAACTGGGACTCTTTCCCTTGTCACCCCCTCATGTCCGTGTGACAATCAGCCATAAGAAACGCCTTGAATTTTGCCGCATGGCAACCGTTTCAAGGACCAAATGGAGGGTTTACATGGGACACGATACGCACGAATGTGACGCCCACGAGCATCACGCTCACGAGCACGACATGCACGAGTGTGACACCCACGAGCACCACGGCGAACCCGGACACGAGCACGACCAGCATGAGTGCGACGAGCATGAGCACCACGCCCATGAGCACGACGTGCATGAGTGCGACGACCATGAACACCACGGTCATGGGCACGACCATGAGGGTCACGGCTCCGGGCATGACGATCACGAGTGTGACACTCACGAGCACCACGCTCACGAGCACGACATGCACGAGTGCGACACCCACGAGCACCACGGTGCGCCTGGACACGAGCACGACATCCACGAATGCGACACGCACGAGCACCACGCACACGTGCATGACGCGCACGAGTGCGACGACCACGAGCATCACGGCCACTAGAAACCCGTTGAGGGGCGGGGCTTCCGCAGAACCGCCCCTGAGGAAATTCGAAGGTCCGGCGCTTGGGGAGATCCTGGGCGTCGGCCTTCTTTGCTTGTTGACTTCCAACGAGGGGCGAAGTAGACTTGACGCGCCCTCCTTACTGTCCGGTTCTTGACTGGGCAATCTTGAGGACGTGGCCGGAGGCATTGCGGATTTGCGGACTCTTAGACTACTTTCCGAAGCAGTGCGACGGCTGTTTCTACCCCTATCCATGCCACCGAGGCTAGCTCCGGCAGCCGAAGGTTCTCATATCTACTTCTCCTCTCCCTCCGGTGGCGCAAGCTCCGATCCCCACGATCACGAAGGGCATGACCACCACGACGACCACGTGGGCCATGTGCACGACCCCCACGAGTGCGACGACCATGAGCACCATGGCGATGAGCCGGGTCACGTACACGACCCCCACGAGTGCGACGGCCACGAGCACCATGCCCACGATCACGAGGGCCACGACCATCACGATCACGGCGATCATGAGGGCCATGACCACCACGATCACGGCGATCACGAAGGCCACGACCACGACGATCATGAGGGCCATGACCATCACGGCCATGACGATCACGAAGGCCATGACCACCACGACCACGATGATCACGAAGGCCATGACCATCACGGCCATGATGACCACGATGACCACAGCGGCCATGATCACCATGGACACGGACACGGCGGTCACGACCACGCCCACGACCTGAGGGGCGCCAGCCGCAGGAACCTCATAATCGCCCTTACGCTGATCTCGACCTACATGGTGGCCGAGGTCATCGGCGGTGTCTTGTCCGGCAGCCTCGCCCTCATAGCCGACGCGGGACACATGCTCACGGATGCGATCGCGATCGCGATGGCGTTGGTAGCCATGTGGATTGCCGAAAAGACGGCGTCCGCCGAGCGCACGTTCGGGTTTCAGCGCATGGAAGTGCTCGCCGCCATGCTCAACACCATCGGCCTATGGATCATCGCAGGGTGGATATTCTGGGAGGCTTACCATAGGGCCTTCACCGAGGAAGTTCACATCGACGGCATACCCGTGCTCATCGTCGGTACGGGCGGTCTCCTCATAAACATCGCCGCCGCGTGGGTGCTCCACCGCTCATCCGAACACAGCATGAACGTCGAGGGCGCCTTCCAGCACGTCTTGGCCGACCTGATGGGCTCCGTCGCCGTAATCATCTCCGCCATACTCATCATGTCTTTTGCCCAAGAAAACGCTGCCGATTCCTTCTTGGGCTTCAACTGGTTCCTCGTCGACCCCATCCTCAGCGTCCTGATCGCGCTGCTCATCATATGGCACAGCCGTCACCTGATGTTCACGGTGTTGCACGTCCTGCTCGAAGGGACCCCGGAGCACATAGACGCCTATGCGCTCTGCAACGAAATCGAGGAAGTGGAAGGCGTGACCCTCATCCACGACGTACACATCTGGACCATAACGTCCGGAAGCGAGGCCTTTACCGCCCACGTGCTGGTCGACCCCTCATACGAGGGAAGCAATGAGACGATCCGTACTCGAATACTGGACATCGTCCACAACGAGTACGGCATCGGTCACGTCACCGTCCAGTTGGAGCATACGGCGTCCACCTGTAAAGAGGACCACCACGTCGACCACCTGCTGCGCACGAGCCGGCTCGACTTAGGGTAGATATAACGGTTCTCCATCCCGTTCCTCTTCGGGTAGGTCGCGCCCTTGCTGTGAGGGCTCCGATTACCAAGTGCCAATGTCTCCCTCGATCCTCGATCTGCTGAAATCCCATTTCGGCTATGATTCTTTCCTGCCCTTGCAGGAAGAGATCGTGCGTCACGCGCTTGGCAAGGAACACTGCCTCGTGCTGATGCCGACGGGCGGCGGCAAGTCGCTGTGCTACCAGTTGCCCGCCCTGTGCCTTGACGGGCTGACCCTCGTGGTCTCGCCGCTCATCGCTCTGATGAAGGATCAGGTGGACGCCCTCCGAGCGAACGGCATCCCGGCGGCGTTCGTGAACAGCAGCATGACGGCGGCGGAGATCGGCGGTATCCACACCGCCGCGCTCATGGGGCGGGTCAAAATCCTCTATATCGCGCCCGAGCGCCTCACGGTTCCGGCCTTTGCGTCGTTCCTCAACTCCGTGTCCGTCAGCCTCATCGCCATCGACGAGGCGCACTGCATCTCCGAGTGGGGACACGACTTCCGGCCCGACTACCGGAACCTCAAGGCCCTTCGGGCACGCTTCCCCGACGTGCCCTGCATAGCATTGACGGCAACGGCAACCGAGCGCGTCCGTGAAGACATCGTCGCCCAGCTCGACATACAAGACGGCAAGACGTTCATCTCCAGCTTCAACCGCAAGAACCTGACCTACACCGTGCTCCCGAAGGGCGACCGGTTCGACGATCTACTAAGGCTGCTGAACAAGCACAGGGGAGAATCGACGATCATCTACTGCTTCTCGCGCAGGGACACGGAAGAGTTGGTCGAGGACCTGAGAGCGGAGGGCCTCAGCGCGCTGCCGTATCATGCCGGACTCGATCCTGCGATCCGACGCTTGAACCAGGAGAGGTTCATCAGAGACGAGACCCCGATCATCGTTGCCACCATCGCGTTCGGCATGGGCATCGACAAGCCCGACGTTCGCCTCATCGTCCACTACGACATGCCCAAGAGCGTGGAGAGCTACTACCAGGAGACGGGCAGGGCGGGCCGCGACGGCCTGCCGAGCGACTGCGTTCTCTTCTACTCGCCGGGGGACAGGTCGCGGCAGGAGTACTGGATCGGTCAGATGCAGGACGAAGAAGAGAAACGGCGCGCCCGGCGGAAGCTCGACGGCATGGTGGAGTACAGCGAGTTGACCGGCTGTCGTCGCGCGTATCTGCTGCGCTACTTCGGCGAGGAGTTCGGGGACGCGAACTGTGGCGGATGCGACGTATGCCTCGCGGACATGGAGGAGTTCGACGCGACGATCATCGCCCAGCAGATACTCTCCGCCGTGATACGCACGGGAGAGCGCTATGGGAGCGCTCACGTAGCGGACGTCCTGCGGGGCTCCCGCGCCAAGAGGGTTATCGAATCGGGCCATGACAGGCTCTCGGTATACGGGATTGTCCGCGAACTCTCAAAGGACGAGATTCAGGGAATAACGAGGCAGTTGATCGACGGAGGACTGCTTGCGAGGGCGGAAGGGGAGTATCCGACGCTCTCCGTCACCGCGCAAGGGCGGGAGTTTCTCCGAAGCCGCGCGACCCTGCGTCTCGCCCGGAAGAAGGAACGCCCGTCCGGGAAGAAACCCACCGACAGGTCTCGCCTCGACTACGATCGAGGACTCTTCGATCTGCTGCGAGACCTTCGTCGAACGCTCGCGGGAGAGCGTGGCGTCCCGCCCTACGTCGTGTTCGGGGACGTGTCGCTCGTGGAGATGGCCTACTTCCTGCCCCAGAGCGGGGAGAACTTCTCCCGTATCTCGGGTGTGGGCGGGACCAAGCTCGAAGAGTACGGCGAGGTCTTCGTGAAGCACATTCGGGAGTACGCCGAGCAGCACGGCCTCGAGGAGAAGGAAAGGCCGCTGGAACGACGCAAGTCACGGTCGGTTCGCAGACCCGGCTCGACCTACGCGAAGACGCTGGAACTGTTCCGGCAAGGGCTGCCGATCGACGAAATCGCGACCCAGCGCGACCTCAGCCCCGGCACAGTTATCGGCCACCTTGAACGACTGGCCGCTCACGGAGAAGAGATTAACGTCGGCCACCTGCTGGATCCGGAGCGATTGGATCTCATCAGGACTGAGATAGAGCGCTCCGAGTCACCGTGGCTGTCGGCGATACGGGACGCCCTGGGCGACGGGTACTCGTACGATGAGATCCGGCTGGTGCGTCTACACCTTCAGCGAAGTCCCAGCAACTCCAGCGAGTCTCTCTGAATGATTGCTTCGAGCTCGTCTTCGGGCAGCTCCGGCAGGTGATACGTCCTCGCGTAGTCGTTCAGGCCACGCAGGAACGTGATGGTCTCCGCCGGCGTCGTCACCGGGAAGTCGCTGGCGAACAGCAGCTTGTGGAGCATTCCCCACTCGTAAGCCTGCATGAAGGCGTGGTAGGCCTGCCATGGACGGATCAGCGCGCCCGACACGTCGGCGTAGACGTTCGAGTGCTTGCGAATGATGTTTACGCAGTCGACGTGCCACGGGTGGGCCATGTGCGCCATGACGATTTTGAGATCGCGAAACTCGGCGGCGATCTCGTCCATCACCATTGGGTGCGCGTACCGGAGCGGCGCGTCCGGGAACGGCGACGTGCCCTGATGAAACACGATGGGCAGCCCAAGCTCGTGGGCCTTGCCGTAGACCCGGAAGGCGTTTCCTAGAACCGGATCGAAACCCTGGTAGTTGGGTCCCAACTTCATGCCGCGCAGTCCCAGGTCGTGGACCGAACGCTCGATTTCGTCGATCACGTCCGGCTCGTCGGGATGCACCGACATGAACCCGATGATCTTGTCGGGCGCTCGGGAGGCGAGAGCCGCCGCGGCGTCGTTGACATTGCCCCTGTTTCGTAGCACCTGCACGGTGTCATCGCCGGGCCGGGGAGCGATGCCGAAGGCGAACGCGGCGTCGACCGGCCCCATGGCGTCAAGGTAGTCGTCGACGCTGTTGGTCAGCCGGACCTTCCGGCCGGGGCGCATAGCCGTGTCGAACTCCATCTCCTCGTCCGGCACGGGGTCGTCGTGAGTGGGAAGGTGCGTGTGAACGTCAACGATCATTTAGAGAAGCGCGGCTCCGTTCTCAAGAGATCGCCATGTGTCGTCACACATCCTCACTGCCCTCGGCGGTACATGATCTTCTGGCGGTCGGTCTCGATGAGGTGCGGCTGGATCTTCTCGACGAACTCGGCGAGGCTCTCTTCCGGCGTCGCATCCGTCGTGTCGATCTCGAACTTGTGCCGCAGCCATGACCACTCGAAGTGCTGCGCGAAATCGGCAAGAACTCCCTCGACGTCCTCTTCCTGGACCAGTCCGAACGGGTGAGGGTTCGCCTTAAGCCTAGCCTTGATCGCGTCTGCGGAGGCCTTGACGTGAATCAGGACGGAGTCGGGGGCCTTGTGCATGATGTCGGCATCGACCCGGCGGGCGTACCAGGACCTGTCGGCGTACTCGCCGGCCCCGCCGTAGCCGTAGTACCGGGGGGCGTAGACCGCCTCGTTGATGTGGAAGCCGATCTGATTGTGATGCGGGTCCTCGTAGAAGGTGTCGGCGACGTGGTACTCCATGTGGTACCGCTGGAAGGCCTCCTGCTGTTTCGGGGACAGGGCCAGGAACAGGCGGTTCTCCTCGTCCGTGTGGCCCGTCAGCGACGGATCGATGCCCTTGCCGGCGAGGAAGTCGTCGATCATCTCGTCGTGGGTCTTCCCTTCGGGAATGTTCGGGTGGGACACGTGGGGAATCTGCCAGTGGTCGTGGAAGCCGAAGTCGTCGCCGAGGGCCTCCTTCGCCCACCGGCTAATGTGGTAGCCCAGCGTGGATGTCCCGGAATACTCGCAGCCGACAAGGATGAGTCGCATAGTTCTCCTCGCAATCGTGAAATTGCGCTACAGGGTACGTTGAAACGGGTCCGCTGTACAGGGGGTTTCCAGACCAATCCGGGAATGAGATTCCGAGCTCCCGCCCTCGCGTCCCGCTTGTGGGGACGACGGGAAAGTGGTATACTCCGGCAGTGAATGAACATCGTTATCTGTCAGACTGAGAAAGTGGGCTTGCCCCACTTTCTTTGTTACTAGGCGAATTCCGAAAACGGTGAAAGCGAGGTGGTACATATGAAGAGCGACTTTATCATCGCCCTCACGCAGCTTGCCGCCGAGCGTAATCTTTCAAAGGACATCGTTCTTTCGGCCATTGAAGCCGCGCTGGCGTCGGCCTACAGGCGAGACAGCATCGCGGCGGGTCAGAACATCTCCGTCAAGCTCGACCCGAACTCCGGCGACGTAAACGTCTCGATCGTCAAGACGGTCGTCGAGCAGGTGGAGGACCCGCTCACCGAGATGACCTTGGCCGACGCGAAGAAGATCAGCCCCATCGCCGATCTTGGCGACAACGTCCCGATAGGGGAACTCCCCCACAGCGCGGGACGCATCGCGGCGCAGACGGCCAAGCAGGTGGTCATCCAGCGTCTCCGGGAGGCGGAGCGCGACATCGTCTTCCAAGAGTACTCCGACAAGGTCGGGGAGGTCTACACGGTCGCCGTTCAGCGCATCGAGTCCGGCAGGCACGTCATCGTCGAACTTGGCCGGGCCGAGGCCGTGCTTCCCATGTCGGAACAGTCGCCATACGACAGATACCGGGTGGGACAGCGTTACAAGGTCCTTCTCAAGTCCATCGACCAGTCGGTCAGGGGACCGGAGATCATCGTATCCCGCGCCGACAAGGCCCTCGTCCGGCGATTGTTCGAAATGGAGGTGCCGGAGATCTACAACGGCGCCGTCGAGATCGTCGGAATCGCCCGCGAGGCAGGGTCCCGCAGCAAGGTGGCAGTATTCGCCCGGCAAGAGGGAGTGGACGCTGTCGGCTCGTGCGTCGGCCTGCGTGGGATTCGCATCCAGAACATCGTGAACGAGCTTCACGGCGAGAAGATCGACGTTGTCGAGTGGAGCCGCGACCCGACGCGGTTCATCAAGAACTCCCTCAGCCCCGCGCTTGTGATGAAGGTGCAGGTCGACCAGGAGGAAGAGACCGCGATGGCCGTCGTGCCGGAGCGTCAACTCTCCCTCGCCATCGGAAAGGAGGGCCAGAACGCCCGCCTCGCCGCCAAGCTGACGGGCCTGAAAATCGACATCATCAGCGACGTCGAGGCCACCGAGAGAGAGGCCGAGCAGGCCAAGCTGGCGGCGCAGAAGGCCGCCGAAGAGGCCGCGCGCCCGGCTCCGGAGCCTGCCCCTGTCGTGCAGGAGGAGGCGCCGGCCGCGGTCGGCGAGCCGATCCCGGCTCCCACCGTGATCGAGGAGGAAGTTCCCGAGGTACTCGCGCCCGCCGCAGCCGTTCCCGAGGAAGTGCAGCCCGCTGCCGAAGTCGAGCAGCCTGCCGTTGCGGAGGCGGCACCGGTCGAAGTTCCGACCGTTGCGCCCGAAGTCGAGATACCCGAAGTCGCGGAGATCGGCGAATACGTCGAGCCGGAGATTCCCGAGGAGCTCTTCTTCGTGGAGGACGAGCCTGAACCAGTGCCCGTGGCGGAAGAGGCCACTCCCCTGCACGACTTGCCGGACGATATTTGGAACATCAGCCAGGGAGGCGCCGGCGACAGTGGGGTTATCCGGTTCGCCGAGGATATCGAGGAGTTGGCGCTGCGAGGTTCGCGTGGCGGTGGCGGCAGGCGACGTCGCGGCGGCGGTGGTGGCGGCAATCGACGACGCGGGCCCTCGAGACGGAGATGACGCCCGCAAAGCGGCACGTTCCCCTGCGAATGTGCATCGTCTGCGGCGCGAAGGGGCCGAAGAGGGACTTTACGAGGATCGTCTCGACGCCGGAAGACGGCGTCAAGGTCGATAGGACGGGAAAACTCTCGGGGCGGGGGGCGTATGTATGCGGTGACGCTCAGTGCTCTCCGGCAAAATTGCGGCGTGGACGCATCGAGCGGGCCTTGAAGCGTCGCGTCACCGATGACGATTGGAATGCAGTAACTGAGGAGATCGCGGGAGACGAGACCGAGCGATCTTGATTGGACGGTGTATACTGTCCTGAGTACCGATGACTACGAACCGAGCTACAACTGAGACAACGGCTACACGACCGCGAACGGCGGAGGCCCGCCCTCGTCTTCCCGTGCTCGATTTACCGTCCGCGATCTCGGTGGCCGACCTCGCCGACCTGATGGGCGTCGACCCCGTCGACGTCATCAAGCAGCTGATGCGGTTCGGATACATGATCTCGATCAACGAGGTTGTCGAGTTCGAAGTCGCTTCCGGCATCGCGCAGTCGTTCGGATTTCCCGTGAAGGCCCCAACGCCGGAAGAGGAAACCGGTCCGGGATCGGTCGTGCTTACCCACGAGGGTGAAGACCCTGAGAACCTCGTGGAGCGTCCGCCGGTCGTCACGATCCTCGGTCACGTCGACCATGGCAAGACCACGCTCTTGGACTCGATCCGCAACACCAACGTGGTGAGCGGCGAGAGCGGCGGCATCACCCAGCACATCGGCGCGTACCAGGTCAGGTACAACGGAACGCCGATCACCTTCCTCGACACCCCCGGTCACGAGGCGTTCACGGCGATGCGCGCGCGCGGCGCACAGGTGACCGACGTTGCGATCCTTGTAGTCGCTGCCGACGACGGGATCATGCCGCAGACAGAGGAGGCCATCAGCCACGTCAAGGCGGCCGAAGTGCCGATCATCGTGGCGGTCAACAAGATGGACCGTCCCGACGCCGACCCGGATCGTGTGAAGCGGCAGCTCGCCGAGCGCGATCTGCTTGTCGAGGACTGGGGTGGCGACGTGATTGCCGTTCCGGTCTCCGCCCTCAAGGGTGAGGGCATAGACGATCTGCTGGAGAACATCATCGTCGTGTCCGAGGTCGCGGAGCTGAAGGCAAACCCCGACCAGTTGGCGCGCGGAGTCGTCGTAGAGGCACAGATAGACAAGAGCAAGGGGCCGGTCGCTACGGTGCTCGTGCAGACCGGTACTCTCGAACCCGCGCAGAACATCGTCGTGAACGGACTCAAGGGCCGCGTCCGGGCCATGCTCAACGACCGCGGGAAGCGTGTCAAGCAGGCAGGACCCTCAATGCCCGTCGAGATACTTGGCATCGGCGGACTGCCCGACGCCGGGGATACGTTCACCATCGCGCCCGACGAGCGGGCCGCCCGTGAAATGGTCGAAGAGTGGGAGCGTACCCAGTACGTCGAGCGACGACATGGGACATTGGAGGACATCGCCGCGAGAATCGAGTCCGGTGAAGTCGTCGATCTCGACCTGATCGTCAAGACGGATGTGCAGGGCAGCACCGAGGCCGTGCGCGTCGCTCTCGAACGCCTCAACACCGACAGGACCAGGGTCAACATCATACACATGGCAACAGGGGCGATCACCGAGAACGACGTCATGCTGGCCGCCGCATCGGACGCCGTGGTCATCGGTTTCAACACCCAGCCCGGAGCGGGCGCGAACACCCTCGCCGCACAGGAGGGCGTCGATGTCCGCTACTACGATGTCATCTACCACCTCGTCGAGGACGTAGAAAGAGCCGTCAACGGCCTGCTCGCGCCGGAGACGCGCGACATCACCGAGGGGTACGCGACGGTCCGCGCCGTATTCAACATCGGTCGTCGCGGTCGGGCCGCGGGCGTGTACGTCAACAACGGTCGCATCTCGCGTTCGTCCACAATCTACGTGATGCGGAACAACAAGAAGATTCACGAAGGCCCCATCGCCAGTCTGAAGCATTTCAGGGACGACGTGCGAGAGCTCACGAACGGACTCGAAGGCGGTGTCGTGGTCGAAGGCTTCCAGGACTACCAGGAAGGCGATATCCTCGAGTCCCACCGGATAGAGGAAGTATGATCCTCGGCGAACGGCTTCGGTCCTGAGCGTCGCGTTCGTCTCGTCCTCACAATTCAACCCCGATCACGGAGCGCCTGTACCTCCATGTCGTACCGTATCGAGCGAGTGAACGCCCTTTTGCGCGAGGAGATCGGGAGCGTCCTCGCCGGAGAGCTCAACGACCCCCGAATATCGCCTATGGCCTCGGTCACGCGGGTAGATACCTCACGCGATCTCAGCTTCGCCAAGGTCTACGTCAGCGTTCTCGGCACCGACGAAGAGAAGGCCGACACCATGGAGGCGCTGAAGTCCGCCTCCGGGTTCATACACCGCTCCATCAGGCCGCACCTGCGAATGCGGAACGTCCCGCACCTCGCGTTCCACCTCGACGAGGCCATAGAGAAGGGCGCCGAGATGAACGCCCTCATCGACGAGGTCATCCAGCGCGACAAAGAGATCGCCGCTCAGCGTGGCGACCCAGACCCGCTTCTCGACGAGACGCAGTGAACAAGCAGATCGACGGCATCCTCAACATCGACAAGCCCTCCGGCATCACCAGCATGGAAGTGGTGCGCCGGATCAAGCGCGCGAGCGGCCAGAAGCGCGTCGGACACGGCGGCACGCTCGACCCCTTCGCGTCGGGCGTCATTCCCATCTGCATCGGTCGCGCGACCCGCATGATGGAGTACCTCGTGGACGGCACTAAGGAATACCACGCCACGGTTCGCCTCGGCGTGGAAACGGACACCTACGACGTTGACGGCGAGGTCGTCGAAGAACGCGACGCCTCCGGCATAGACCTCGAAGCCATCCAACAGGCCCTAAAGCCCTTCGTGGGGATGATCGAGCAGGTGCCGCCCATGTTCAGCGCCCTGAAGAAGGGCGGCAAGCGCCTCTACGACATAGCGCGCGCGGGAGGAGAGGTCGAGCGCGAGCCTCGCTCCGTGCACGTCATGGGCATCGAGGTTGAGGACTGGTCGCCCCCCGACCTGACCATCGAAGTCACGTGCGGCAGGGGGTTCTATATGCGCTCGCTCGCCCACGACCTCGGAGAGGCCCTCGGCTGCGGCGGACATCTCCGAGAGCTCACGAGAACGAAGAACAGCGCCTTTCATATCGACCAGGCCCTGTCGCTCGAAGAGGCCGAGATCTGCTTCGACGACGGCACGTGGGGAGAGGTGATCCACTCCCCGGACATTGCCGTCAGGTCGATGCCCGCGATCGTCGTCGACAAGGGCGTCGCCGATCGTGTGCGCAACGGACGCCCGCTGCCCGGCGCGCTGCGGATACCGTTCGACAAGCCCGGTGAAGAGTGCAGGGTATACGGCAGCGACGGCGAGTTCCTCGCGCTGATGACCTTCGACCGTTCCGCCGGCCAGTGGCAGCCGAGGAAGGTCTTCACAACGTGACGGCCCGTCCACCGAAGCGGTACAATACATCGGCGGGAGGGGTGGCCGAGCGGCTTAAGGCGCCTGTCTTGAAAACAGGTTTACCGAAAGGTAACGTGGGTTCGAATCCCACTCCCTCCGCCAGGAACCAATTTCACAGAGCGGCGTGAATGCCGCGCAAAGTCAAGTATCTCATTAGCTAGAAGGAAACAATTGAGGAAGACCGCACCCGGAGATCCAATGATGTTTTTCGGATCGTTCACATCGCGGTGCGCGACTATCTTCACCGGAGCCGACACTTGAAAATCCACGAATACCAGGCGAAAGAGATTCTCGACAAAGGCGGTATTCCCGTCCCGAAGGGCGCGGTCGCGAAGACCCCCGAAGAGGCCTGGTGCTGCTGCGTCCGAGTTGGGCGGGTCCGTGGTCGTCAAGGCGCAGGTCCACGCGGGTGGACGCGGCAAGGCGGGCGGCATCAAGCTCGTCTCGAGGCCGGAAGAGGCCGGCGCGCCGCGAGTGAACTGATCGGCTCGAACCTCGTCACGCACCAGACAGGACCGGAGGGCGTCCCTATTCGCTCGGTTCTCGTCGAGGAGGCGCTGGAGGTCGATCGCGAGCTGTACGTCGGGATGGTCATCGACGGGTCTGCCGGAGGCGTCGTGGTGATGGCCAGCGAGGCGGGCGGTATGGACATCGAGGAGGTGGCAGAGCAGACGCCGGAGAAGATCGTCCGCATTGCCATCGACCCCGTTCTTGGACTGCTGCCGTACCAGGCCCGCAAGATCGCGTATTCCTTAAATGTTGCAGCCGACCAGGTCAGGCCCGTCTCGGCCATGATGTCGAAGCTCTACGACCTGTTTCTCCGGCACGACTGCTCCCTCATCGAGATCAACCCCCTCGTCGTCACGAAGGATGGCCGTCTTCTCGCCGCCGACGCCAAGCTCAACTTCGACGACGACGCGATGTTCCGACACCGCGACCTCGCCGGGCTTTACGACCCGGAACAGGAGGACCCGCTTGAAGCCGAGGCCGGAAAGTTCGGCGTGAGCTACGTCAGGCTGGACGGCGACGTTGGCTGCATGGTCAACGGGGCCGGTCTCGCGATGGCGACGATGGACGTGACCTTTGCAGCAGGCACCGCACCCGCCAACTTCCTCGACGTGGGAGGCGGCGCGGACGAGGAGAAGATAGCCCAGGCGTTGAAGATAATCCTGTCCGACGGGAATGTCGCCAAGATACTCATCAACATCTTCGGAGGCATCCTCCGCTGCGACGTGGTCGCGCGGGGCGCTCTCTTAGCGGCCGAGCGGGCCGAGAACGGGATGCCGCCCATGGTGGTTCGTATGCTTGGCACCAACGCCGACGAAGGCAGAAAGCTGCTGGAGGAGTCGTCGTTAAACGTGACACTCGTGGACGACCTCAACCAGGCGGCCCGGGCCATAAAGGCGCTCGGCTAAACAATATCACTAGACTGAACCGATACGAGGAGCTTCGGAAGTATGAGCATACTGGTCGATAGGAACACCCGGCTTCTGGTGCAGGGCATAACCGGCAGGGAGGGGAGCTACCACGCGGCCAGATGCCGCGAGTATGGGACGAACCTCGTGGCGGGTGTCACCCCCGGCAAGGGAGGCCAGATGTTCGATGGGGACGTTCCCGTGTATGACACGGTCGAGCGGGCAGTCGACGACACGGGAGCGAACGCCTCCCTCATATTCGTGCCGCCCCCATTCGCCGCCGACGCCATCGTCGAGTCGGTCGACGCGGGCATCCCCGTCATTGCTACGATAACCGAAGGAGTTCCGGTGCAGGACTCCGTCAACGTCATGCGGTACCTCCATGACAAGGACGTAACCGCCATAGGGCCGAACTGCCCCGGCATCATCTCACCCGGCGAGCAGTGCAAGATGGGCATCATGCCGGGCGCTATGCACATGCCCGGCCGGGTCGGAATCGTCTCGCGCAGTGGGACGCTCACCTACGAGGCCGTCGGCCAGCTCACCGGACTTGGCATCGGGCAGTCCACTTCAGTGGGAATTGGAGGCGATCCCGTGAACGGCACCTCCTTCGTCGACGTGCTTGAACTGTTCAACGATGACCCTGAGACCGACTGTGTCGTATTCATCGGGGAGATCGGCGGTACGAAGGAACAGGAAGCCGCCGAGTACATCGGAAGCGACGAGTTCGCCAAGCCCGTTGCTGCTCTCATCGTTGGACGGAGCGCACCGCCCGGCCGCCGCATGGGACACGCCGGCGCGATCATCACCGGCAAGGCGGCCCGCGCCGACGAGAAGATCAAGGCGCTCGAACGGGCGGGGGCGACCATCATCCCCAGTCCCGCCGACATCGGCGTCACCGTGCAACAGGTACTGTCCTAGTTCGCCGGGCCACAGGAAGGAGTTATACGAAAAATGCTCTCCGAGTTCGACATATCAGGCAGGACGGTGATCGTAACCGGGGCGGCGCGAGGCATAGGTCGGGGAATCGTCGAGGTGCTCGCCGAGGCGGGGGCGCGTGTTTTGGTAACGGCCCTTACGGACCGCTACCTGAAACCGTTGCAGGAACGCATGGCGTCCAGGGGTCTTCCCATCGAGATTCTGGTCGCGGACGCCACGGACAGCGCCGATTGGCAGCGAACGATTGAGACGGCCCTGGATCGATGGGGCCATATCGATGTGCTCATCAACAACTTGGGCGACGCCATCGAGGGATACCTCGTCCCGCCCCCCGGCTCGGATGACAAAACTCCTTTAACTGAGGAAGAGTGGCGCACGGTCGTCGACATCAACCTCACCGAGGCCTTTCTGGGCTGCCAAGCCATTGCCGACCACTTCGTATCAAGACGTGCGGGCAAAATCATCAACATCAGCGGCTACGCCGCCCGCAAGGGGAATCCCGGATTCCTGGCGTATTCGACCGCCAAGGCAGGCGTCGTGCACCTCACCCAAACCCTCGCCCAAGAGTGGGCGCAGTACGGCATAACCGTCAACTGCATCGGCCCCGGATCATTCCCGGATCCCGAACTTGCAACTCCGGAAGAGATGATCCAGCGCCAGGCATTGGCGAAGAAGAACGTGCCGCTCGGCCGCGTGGGCGATCCGCGAGAGGTCGGGTACCTCGCCGCCTATCTCATCTCCGACGCGGCGAACTACATCACGGGTGAGACGATCTACATCGACGGCGGCGCGACGTTCAAGTCGGCGTGACACAGGTGAGGTCGTTACACGACCACGACGCCGTTTTCGAGGGTGCCGATGCCGTCGATGGTGATTGACACCACGTCGCCCGCTTCGAGCGTGAAGTCGGGCGGCGGCACGATGGCCGTGCCCGTGAGAACGGTCGTCATGTCCGGAACGCTGTTGTGACGAATCAGCCAGTCTGCAAGACTCCGGCACGTCCTCGCCATCTGCGAGGTCGACGTCTCGCCTGTGAACACCGTCTCGCCGTCTCGCTCGATCCGGCAGGCAATCGTCACGCTTTGGGGGTCGATGTCATCGGTGGGGACAAAGCACGGGCCGATCGCGCAGGACCGGTCGTAGAGCTTCGCCTGCGCGAGGTAGAGCGGGTTCTCCCCCTCGATGGCGCGACTGCTCACGTCGTTGCCGACGGTGTACCCGACGATCTCCCCCTTATATAAGGTAAAGGCAAGCTCGGGCTCCGGGACGTTCCACGGCGAGTCGGCGCGGATACCCACGTCCTCAAACGGCCCGACGCAGCGGCTAGCGGTCGATTTGAAGAACAGCTCGGGGCGTTCGGCCTGATAGACCATGGAGTACACGTCCGGGGCGCTGCTCTCGCGTCGCCGCTCCATCTCACTCGATTTGTACGTCACCCCCGCCGCCCAGACCTCCGGCGGGTCGATTGGTCTGTCGAGCAGGAAGTCGCCATGCTCCCCGCGAGTGCCGTCGAGAAGTTCGCTGAGATCGACGATGCCCGGCTCGCCGCCTTCGTCGAGCAGGGACATGGTGATCTCGTTGATGTTGGCGCCGCTTATCGACGCGGCCAAGATGAGGTCACGGACGTCGGCAACATCGGGCTTGATGTCGGTGAGAACCGTGACGCTCCCCGGCTCGGCCTCCACGCCGATCACCGTGTCGCCGTCCACGTTCGTCATCCGGTAATACCTCATAGGAATTCCCCCATACAAGATCGTAGTTCGATGGCCTCGCACATGATACAGCATCGAGCGCTCCACGACGTTTGGCGGCCCATGATCACACATGCAATTGCCGCAAAAATGGCTATTGGTCAGCTTGCTCGTTCAATTGACACGGTTTCCGCAAGAGCCATATACTTTGCCACGTTGAGGGGGGCCAATTAGTGACAGTCGGCGAGCACTCGCCCAGAGGACGAAACTCCGCGGCGGCATTGATACCGCCCAGTAGCCGTCCCTCCCCTTCAGCTTCCCGGTTTCTCTTCGTCCGAGCCTCATCGTCCCTTGCCATGCTGCGCATGTGCGGCCCGGCCTTTCCAGCGGCGCGACCGGAGGGCCTGTGACCAAGTACATCTTCGTGACAGGCGGCGTCGTCAGTTCGGTAGGCAAGGGAATTGCCGTCGCGTCCATCGGACGCATCCTCAAGAGTCGAGGCGTCACGGTATCGGTCATCAAGCTCGACCCCTACCTGAACGTCGATCCCGGCACGATGTCGCCCTATCAGCACGGGGAGGTCTTCGTCACGACCGACGGCAGCGAGACCGATCTCGACCTCGGCCACTACGAGCGGTTCATCGACGCGAACCTCACTCGCTCGTCCAACGTCACCGCCGGGCAGATATACAAGGACGTGATCGCGCGCGAGCGTCGCGGCGAGTTCTTGGGCGGCACGATCCAGATAGTCCCGCACGTGACCGACGCCATCAAACAGCGCATGTTCGACCTCGCCGAGGAGAGCAGGGCCGACGTGATAATCGTCGAGGTCGGCGGGACCGTGGGAGACATCGAAGGCCAGCCTTTCCTCGAGGCCATCCGGCAGATGCGCAACGACGCCGGCAGGAATAACGTCTTCTACATCCACGTAACCTATCTTCCGCACATCCCAACGACCGGTGAACTCAAGACCAAGCCAACCCAGCACAGCGTCAGGGAGCTCCGGGGCGACGGCATCCAGCCCGACGCCATCATCTGCCGCAGCGAAGAGCCCGTAACCGACGACATCAAGGACAAGATCGCTCTCTTCTGCGACGTGGATCGCAGGAGCGTCATCGGCGCGGAGACCGCGTTTTCCGTCTATCAAGTCCCGATGCTTCTGCAGGATGAGGGGCTTGGAGATATCATCATCGAGACTCTGGCCCTTTCCGCGACCGAACCTGACATGGTCGACTGGCGCGCTCTCGTCGACTCCATTCTCGAACCGAAGCACAAGATATCCATCGCGCTGGTTGGCAAATACGTCGACCTTCAGGACTCCTACCTCTCCGTCAAGGAAGCTCTCTTTCACGCGGGACTCGCGCACGGTAGCAATATCGAGATCGACTGGGTGGCCGCCGAGGAGGTCGAGCGGGTCGGACCCGAACGTCTACTGCAATCGGTATCCGGCATCGTCGTTCCCGGAGGGTTCGGCGAGCGTGGGGTAGAGGGGATGATCGAGACCGTCCGCTACGCCCGCGAGAACCAAGTGCCCTACTTCGGCCTCTGCCTCGGAATGCAGGTCATGGTCATCGAGGTCGCCCGCAGCCTGCTCGGCAAACGGGACGCCAACTCCACCGAGTTCAACGCGAACACCCAGCATCCCGTCATCGACCTCATGCCCGGCCAGCGGGCCGTCACCCACAAGGGGGGCACCATGCGGTTAGGTGTCTACCCGTGCAGCCTCGTCCCCGACTCCATCGCACGGCAGGCATACGGCGTGTCCGTAGTGGATGAGCGACACCGACACCGTTTCGAGGTCAACAACACCTATCGCGAGGCATTCGAGTCCGTGGGATTCTGGCCGACCGGACTCTCACCGGATAACCGTCTCGTCGAGATCATGGAGATCGAAGACCACCCCTTCATGCTCGGCGTCCAGTTCCACCCCGAGTTCCTCTCCCGCCCGAATCGACCGCACCCGCTCTTCCGGGAGTTTATCGGCGTGGCTCAGGGCACTCTTCGTGAGGGAGGCCAGCATATCCTTCCCATCGAGCGTCCCGACCATTCGATCTCTCCTCAAACCCTATAGACAACCTGGTCAGGACGTGATACAGTACAAATTGCCCCTTTAATGTTCTAACCTTCTCCCGTTCCGGCATTACCCATTCGGTCTGCCGTGTCGTGGAGGAGGCTTCTCCAACCGGCAGCCTACGAAACATGGCGCCGGTCCCAATACAGGCCCGAGGCCGTCGGCCCAAGGCGTTCCCCTAGTGTGAGACAAGGCATATAGCCCACAGGACTCTACAGTCTGCCCGGCCGGGAGACTCGGAGAGCGAGATCGTCTAAGCAGCAATTTCCCCCTTCCCATCATTTTAAGGAGTAAAGAGCCGTCCCGCGGCCCAACCTTCGCGCTCGCTCTTCCTCGAATTCCCTCAGACCACACGCAATTCCCCTCGGAGAACACGATGGACATCACGAAATTCCAAGAAAAGACCGATCAGGAGCTCCTCGACATGGCCCGCGAGCTCGGCCTGTTCGAGAACGGCTCCCGTCCCAGACGCCAGACCCTGCTCAACAGGCTCCTCCAGAACATCGCCGAGCAAAACGGTACCAACCTGCTCGCCAGCGGGATACTCTCCATCACCAACGACGGCTACGGCTTCCTCAAGCCGAAGGGCAGAGCGCCGGGCGTCAACGACGTCTACGTCTCGCAGTCCCAGATACGCAGGTTCGGCCTACGCACCGGCGACGAGGTCTCCGGCCAGGTCAGACCCCCCAAGGACAGCGAGCGATACTTCGGTCTCATCCGCGTAGACGACGTTAACGGGATGGACCCCGACACCGCGCGTGGACGACCCCACTTCGAGAACCTCACACCCGTCTCCCCTTTCGAACATGTCAAGCTCGAAAGCAAGCGCACCGAGCTCGCCACCCGGTTCATCGACCTCGTTGCTCCCGTCGGTCGCGGACAGCGCGGGCTGATTGTCTCCCCTCCCAAGGCCGGCAAGACCACCATCCTCAAGCAGATCGCCAACGGCATGACCGCCAACGCCCCGGACATTCACCTCATGGTCGCCCTCATCGGCGAACGCCCCGAAGAAGTCACCGACATGATGCGTAGTGTTAAAGGAGAAGTATACAGTTCCACTTTCGATGAGCCGGTCGAGACGCACTGCCAGGTCGCCGAGCTCGTCCTAGAGCGCGCCAAGCGGCTCGTCGAGGCAGGCCAGGATGTGTGCATACTCCTCGACAGCCTCACTCGCCTCACCCGGGCATACAACCTCGCCGTGCCATCCAGCGGACGCACCCTCTCCGGCGGCATGGATCCCGTCGCCCTCTATCCGCCGCGCAAGTTCTTCGGTGCCGCGCGCAAAGTCGAGCACGGCGGCAGCCTGACCATCCTCGCGGCCTGCCTGGTGGATACCGGCAGCCGTCTGGACGACGTCGTGTATGAGGAGTTCAAGGGCACGGGCAACATGGAGGTCCACCTCGACCGGCGGCTGGCCGAGCGCCGCGTATTCCCCGCCATCGACATCCCTCGAAGCGGCACCAGACGCGAAGAGCTCCTTCTTGACGAGGTTACCCTCCGGCAGGTCTGGCTCCTCCGTCGGATGGTCAGCATGGTAACCACCGACGCCAAGCTCTCCTCGGAGGCCACCGAGAAGGTCCGCGAACGCCTTGCCCGCTCCCGCGACAACAGGGAGTTCCTCATGAATCTCAGCGCATCAGATGCTTAACGTCCCGTTCGCCGTGAGTCCGTCATAAGGGTGGAAGCTCGCGAGTTCAAATACGTTCATACTTCGACACGCTCAGCACGAACGGAATGGTATTACCCGCCCCCAAATCCCCACCAATCCTGCGCCGCATTCATATTGACAAGACTAACAGAGGTACTATATAGTTCGCATAGCTTTCGCAACGTACGGTCAAGGCCGACTGCGTCGCGCACAGCCGATGAGTCGCATCGGGGCCCGAAACCCCGAGGGGCGAACGATGTTGTGTTGTGCCGAAATACGCCTTGACATGAGAGTAAGGCATAGTGTACAACTGCATAAGCCTTGATGAGACCGCAAAGAGAGGTACGCATGGCATCACCAGCCTCCGCTCCCAGAGCGGGACCAGTGCCAGCGGGGAGCCGCGCGCTTCCCTTCCTTCGTTTGCCAACAAAACCATCGTGTTCGATAATTTCGAGACTAGCCGATCCAAAAGGGGGTAGATAGTGAAAAGCAAGGCAAGGTTTCTCCCATTCGTACTGGCGTTGGCGCTGCTGACGTCATTGTTCCTGTTGTCGCCCGCGTCGGCGGCAACGGGTAGTGTGACTCTGGACAAGAGCTATACTACCCTCGGCGGGATGTTGGAGATCACGGTCAGCGACAGTGACCTTGACGCAGGTGTCCCGCAAACTGAGCCCGGCTACATGATCGACGCCGGGGACATTGCGGCGAACGATCCCGTTCGGTTCAGGACCGCCATGGGCGAGATCCTCGACGCCGACGGGAGTCTGGCCGTTGATTACCTTGATGTCGTCCTGAATGTGGACACGTCGGGCAGTCCAAATGAGACCACGACGGCGGCCATCATGGCCGCGTGGAACTCACTCACGTCGGAGGGTGCGGATGGCGCACGGCACCCCTTCACGCTTGAGAACCCGCAAGGCGGCGCCTTCATCCTGCGCTCCAGCGAGGACGTGACGGTGCCCGAAGGTGGAATCACCTTCACGGTAGGATATAGCACCCACGACGTACAGACGCATGATGTCGACGTCAGGAGCACGCAGGACCCCACCGGAATCACCGTCACCTTGACGGAGGATGGCCGGTCCACCGGCAGGTTCGCGGGATCATTCACCGTGGACTCCGCGACGGACGCCGACTCGAACACGATCGCGGGAATAGAAGGATCCCTCATTACCGTCACCTACGAGGATGACGACATCAATCGTCATGCTAGGGCCACGGTCGAGACGACCGATCCCTCGATCGTGCTTGTTGCCCCGTCCGACGGCACGGCAACGCAAAATACCCAGCCCGTACTCGTCGCTCAGGTTACCGACGGCGACTCCGGCATCGACCGAGACTCGATCATGTTCCACGTCGACGCGCCCGGGGAGCCTTCGGAAGTGAGTTCCGTTCCTATACCGGGAGGCTACAGGGCTGAGGTTCGCTTGGGAGGTGTTTCGGCGGGCGAGACCACCATCAACTGGTCCGTGAGTGTTTCCGACAAGGCCGGCAACTCCGACACGAGCGACTCCAACTCGATTCGCATCGATACGGTTCCCCCCAATCTGGAGAGCGCCGCCACCGTCGACGCGACGTCCATAGCGGTGGAATTCAATGAGGACCTCAACGGCGGTTCCCTACAGGCGTCGGACTTCAGCGTCGACGGCGTCCATCCCGCCGACGTATCCTCTGATGGCGCCAGCGTCACCCTGAAGGTGCCCGCACTCGCCGCCGACGCGCGACCGATCGTCGAGGTCGTTGGCGAAATCCAAGACGTGGCAGGAAACATCCAGCGCGGTGGTCAGCAGGTCACCGCTTCGGACGGCATCGCGCCGACCCTGACCGTCTCCATCGCCCCCGGCTACTCCGACGGATCCGACGTCACGATCGACATAATGACGGATGAAGCTCTGCTCACCGTTCCTAGCGTGACGGTAGGCGGCGACGGCGTGTCCGGCTTGCGGCGCGCGGGCGATAACCACTTCCGCGCCAACTACTCGACTTCCTCCGCGGGTGTCTACAGCGTCGAAGTGAGCGGAAGCGACACCTCGGCCAACTCGGCCAGCGCCAGTGGCGACTTCGAAGTTGACACTGAACTGCCTGCGCCGACCAGCGTCACCCTGCCTGGTGTTGGCGCGGTATCGGCGGATGGTGGAGCTACGCACGGCATAACCACGTCGAACCCATTCATCACCATCGAGTGGGACAGCGAGGCTGGCGAGTACGATGGCGACACCCACGATGCGGTCGAGGTAACCGGCCTGATGCTCAGTGACGCGGACGGCGGGAGTGTCGATGTCAAGGTTTCGAGCCCGAGCTCCAACCGGCTGCTCATCTCGGCCCGCGACCTCGCGCTCGGCGCCTACACCCTGAGCTTCAACGGCGCCGATGATCTCGGCAACACCCTCGCCGGCGACGCGACGGTCATGTTCGAGGTCAAGGAGCCGGATCCCTTCTCGATCACGCTCACGCCTGGTTGGAACCTCGTGTCCCTGCCTGCCGAGCCGCAGATGTCCGGCATCAACGACGTGATAGGCGACCACTCGGCCAGCATCGTGCTGACCTACGATCCGACCCAGCCGGGCGCATGGCTCTCCGCCTCGCGCGGTGAAGATGGATCGTTCTCCGGCTCGCTTGAGAACATCAGCGCTCGCACGGCCTACTGGATCTTCACCGACTCCTTCGACTCGCTCAGCGTCAAGGTCATGCAGCAGCGCGGCGGATCGCCGTCCCACCTCCCGACCATCAACCTGGTCGCTGGCTGGAACCTCCTGCCCGTCCTTGACGTGACCGGCGGCTCGTCCTTCGGTGACTTTGTCAGCAACTACGTCAGCGGTGACCTGCGAACCTACGCGTACGACGCTTCCAACGACCGCTTCAGCCAGCACAGCGGCGGGTTGCAGGTCGGTCACGGCTACTGGGTCTACTTGTCCAGCGCCACGGTGCTCCTGCCGTAGTAAACCGTCAATCGGGTTAGGATAGGAAAAACCGAAGAAAAGGAGCCTCCCTCCTCTGATACGATGAGGAGGGAGGCTCTTTGTCGATACCAACCTGACGGGCCTCCATTCAGTCACCCATGACCACCAGACTGGCAGCGGCGATCACAGCGGCCATCCTCTGCGGAGGAATGCTCTACTTTACGTTCTCCGGCTCTCCCACGCTCGACGCCCAGACGCAAGGCGTCGTCTGCGCCACTCCGACTCCGACGCCAACCCCAACCGTCCAGCCTGGCGTTCTGACCCCGACACCCACACCCCCGCCGAGCGGGGCGTTCCCCGCCTTCCCCATGGTCTTTTCCGGCTCGGCCACGGTCGCGGGCAACCCGATCCCCGACTGCACCTTCCTCTATGCCAGAATCGGAGAAGCGGTGTCGGTATTGGTGCCCGTCATCGACGGTAAGTTCAACGCGCTTGCAATTGGAGCGCTTTCCCAGTCGGACGGCAGCCTACCGGTCACCTTTCATCTCAGCGAAGACGTGGTTGCCGAAGAAACCCATCCGTACTTCTATACGCAATTCCCCCCTAGCCCGCCGTCGCTTATGTTCAAGACCGGCATTACCCTGACCTTCCCACACCTCGTCACCCCTTCCCCCACACCCGCGCCGGCAGTGCCGCCCACGCCCCCGCCTACCGAGCAACCCACCAGCACTCCCACGCCGTTGACCGCAGATCCCGCGATCTACTCCGGCCCCCTCACCATCGCCGGCCTCGCCGCCGTCCCACCGGACTCGGTCCTGATCGCCCGCATCGGCTCCTCCTATGAGTCCCTGCCCGCCGCCATCGTCGGCCAGACCTATCAAAGTCTTGTCATCGCCCCCCCGAACTCAAGTTTCGTCGGACAGCCGGTCGAGTTCTTCCTGAACGAATTCAAGTCCGTCTCCATTGATCTGTTCGAGAGCGGCGCGCGAAAAACCGCCTTTGAGATCATCTTCATCGGGTACCCGACCCCAACACCGGAGCCTACCCCGACGCCCACACCGACTCCAACACCGGATCCGACGAGCACGCCCACACCGACTCCAATACCGGAGCTGACGAGCACGCCGACGCCAACCCCCATTCCTCCGACGCATACCCCTGTCCCAACTGCGACTCCAACCGCCACCGCGACCCCGTCGCCCATTCCCACGGCGACTCTGCGTCCCACCAGGACGCCAATCCCCGCGCTCATTCCCGCGAATACTCCCGATCCCGATGCGTCCGCTCCCACGGCGTTCGTGACCAGAGTCGTAACCGCCACCCCTGAGCCGTCCCCGACCCCGTCCGGAGGCGGATTCTGTTCCTCAGCCGCTCCCGTACCCCTCTCCGCCGGAATCGGCTCCCTCCTCATGCTCTTCGCCCCCGTCGGCCTTCTCTACGGAGCGCACCACGCCCGAAGAAACCGCCGCCCTTAGAACCCCTAATCTCCCAAAATACGCTTCGACTCCCTCTGTCCGCCTCTGTGTCCTCTGTGGTGAATCTCCCGTAGCGCCCACCCTTCCTTGACACCACCCAAATCCCGGTGCTACATTCGACGTACTACCAAGACTCCCCCGAAAGTCACGCCAAACGTGGTCCTGTCATTCCGAGAACGCACCATCCTCAACCTCATCGTTAGCGACTACATTCGCGAGGCCACGCCCGTCGCGTCCGACGCACTCGCCCGTCGCCACGATCTCGGCGTTAGCTCGGCCACCATCCGCAACGACATCATGGACCTCGAACAGAACGGGTTTCTCACCCGCCCGCACCCCTCGGCCGGCGCCGTCCCCCTCGACAAGGCCTATCGCCTCTACGTGGAGACCATCTCCGTCGACGGTCCCTCGCGCCTGCCCCCGGAGGTGCAGTCCTCCGTCAGGCAAAGACTGAACGAAGCCGAGCGAGATATCGACGAATGGCGGAACCAGGCCGCAGCCGTCCTGGCCGGGCTCGTCGGAAACATGGCCATCGCCACTTTCCCTTCCTCCAGCGAGACCAGAATTCGCCACATCGAGCTCGTGTCCCTCAAAGACGTCCTCGGCCTCCTCGTCATCGTCCTCGAACAGGCCAAGGTCAGGCAGCAGTTCGTGCGTTTCGAGACCCCCGTACCCCCCAACGAGATGCAAACGATCTCCAACAAGCTCAACGCCCTCCTTCGGGGCATGTCCTCCCGCGAGATAGAGACCAAGCCCCTCCAACTCTCCGCCGCCGAGGAGGACGTCGTGGAGACTACCGTAGACATCCTGCGTGAGGAAGAAGCATCACGCTACAACGACCACTTTCTAGCCGGCCTGAGAAATCTGCTATCGCAGCCCGAATTCGAGGACAAGGACTCTCTCGAAGTAGTCATTCGCAGCGTAGAGGACGGATCGCTTGGCCGAGCCGTTCTGGCGCAGGCCCCTGAGGGTTCGGTGGTCCGAGTGATAATAGGAAGGGAAAACGCCGGCGACATGCTCCGGCCGCTAAGTATAGTGCTCGGACGCTACGGAATCCCCGGCGAGATGAACGGCATAATCGGCGCTATCGGCCCCGTCCGCATGGAATACCGGCGCACCATCGCAGGCGTCGAATACATGAGCGCCCTCATGACCGACCTCGTCGAGACCGTCCACGCGTAGTAGCCGGCTCGCCCTCCGCCTCAACGACGCCCGAGAAGAGACTCTGGTACCCCTGGCCGGACTCGAACCGGCGACACACGGTTTAGGAAACCGTTGCTCTATCCGCCTGAGCTACAGGGGCAACTGCCAATAAGGGGCCGGAAGGGTCAACGGAGCCGCGTGGTACCCCCGGCGGGACTCGAACCCACGCACCCGGCTCCGGAGGCCGGCGCTCTATCCACTGAGCTACGGGGGCGGGCACACAAAAAACTATAACATCGTCCCGCCGACGGAACAACCCGCCTCGTATCCTCGCCCGTAATGATCCCTACGCCCCCAATACCCCCGGCCAATCAGAAACTAAGGCCGTATTTGCGCGGCAAGGGGTTGACAACACCATATGACCCCAATATGATAAGGCCGCCGTTAGAGCACCGGCTTTGCGCGCCATATCTTCCTAAAAATGCGGCGGGGTAGGGTACTTGACCGGCAAAGAGTCCAGAGACTCAGAAATCTGTAGTTAGGGGGCGAAATGAAAATGGATAAAGCTCCACGGAGCATCATGGTAATGGTGCTTGTTTCGGTATTCGCGCTGCTGTTCTTGGCAGCCTGTCAAGGTCCTCCGGGTAAGGCCGGCCTCCCAGGCAACCCTGGTGAGCCCGGTAACCCCGGTAACCCCGGTCCACAGGGACCTCCGGGACCTCCCGGCCCTCCGGGTGTACCCGGTCTTCCCGGTAACCCCGGTAACCCCGGCGAACCCGGCCTCCCAGGTGACCCCGGTCTTGCAGGCCCAACCGGCCCGCAAGGACCTCCGGGAATCTCCCCCGGCGCAGGCGTGGTCATTAGCAGCAATCCCGTGTACCTCGATCAGGGTCTGACTATCTGGGGCTCCGGCTTCCAGCCGTTCGAGCCGGTGCAGGTGTACTTCGACCTGCAGGGTGGACGTGACCCGAACCTCGGCTTCGCAACCGCGAACGGCGGTGGAGCGTTCGAGGTGGTCGTGTCTGGCCCGTTGAGCGACGTCAGCGGGGTAGCCCGAACCATGGATCAGTTGCTGGCTCTCGATGCCGTCACGGTCATGGTCCAAGGCGCTGACAGGAGCTTCGCCAGTACGCCGGCCAAGGTCGTTGCTGAGACCCCTGCTGTCGTCATTCGCCCGCCGGCTCCGCCGGTCACGGTTGACGCCAGCCTCACGGCGGGCTGTGTGATGGCCGGATCGGAAGTTACCATCATGGGCTCCGGCTTCAAGCCTGGCGAGGCGAGTAACTTCTTCCTCGTCACGGGCGCCCAGGCCGACGGTGCCCCCGTCCAAGCCTCGATTGGCAGTGCGGTGGCGAACGACCGAGGTGCTCTCATGGCCGAGATCGGAATCGACGCGGAGACCGAGCCCGGCCTCTACGGCGTCAAGGTTGCGGGCATCCGAGGCACCGAAGCGTCGGCGCCGCTGTTGGTGGTGTCCGGCTCAGGTTCGGACGTCTGCAAGTAGTCTGACATAATCGGCAACCGAAAAGCCCCGTGGGTATCCACCCACGGGGCTTGTTTCTTTTGTGTGACCCCAAGAGCACATCCCACGGCGTCCGGCCACGCAAAAACCACCTCTTTCCCCACTCTGCGCTCTCTGTCTGTGTCCTCGCGGCGAATCTCCCCCTTACACGTCCACCAATCGCCCGCCCTCCTGGTGCGACCGCAGAAACCCCGCCATGATCCGCACGGACTTCCGGGCGTCACTCGCCGGTGAGCTGCTCTCGGTGCCATTGGCGATGTTGTCGACGATCTCGCGGTACGCCGCCTCGATTCCCCGCGACCGGTGTACGTCGGGCGTCAGGGTCGTCCGAATCGTGTTGTAGGCATAGGCCGGATCGTCGAACTGAAGCTCCGCGGACTCGCCGTCGAACTTGAACGTTATCGTCCCCTTCGTCCCGGTGAGAGTCACGTCTCGCGTCGAGTCCGGCGTGTTCTTGAGGCATGAGTAGAAGGCGCGAACGCCGTTGTCGAACACAACGTATCCCGTGCCACCGGGGTCGCGCTCCGTGGCGTTGCCGCCACCCTGTCCCCGGTATACGTCCCAATCGTCGTAGCCGTCTTCAAGGTGCGCCGACACCATTACGGGATCAGCCTCACTGAAGAATACCATCGCGTCCAGAAGGTGCGACCCGCTGCGGAACAGCCACGCCTGCACACCCCCGAACGAGGCGGACATCAGGCTCAACTCGCCGATGGCCCCCGACCGGATGGCGTCCCGGACCTTGTGAAAGGCCGGACTCCACCGTCGGGTGTAGTCGACCGAGAGGATCACCCCGTTCGCCTCGCAGGCCGCGATCATGCGGTCGGCGTCCTCCACGCTCGTCGCAAGTGGTTTCTCGCAGAATATCGCCCGGACGCCCGACTCAGCCGCCAAAACCGTCGGCTCGGCATGGAGGTGCTCCGGCGTAGCAACCGTGACGATATCCAGGTCCTCGTGGGCCAGCATCTCGTGATAATCGCCGTACAATCGCGCGTCGGGCCACCTGTCGCCCCAGTTCTCGCGGAAGCGTTCGACGCGCGCGGGGTCCAAGTCGCACCCCGCGACGATCTCGATCTCCGGCACGTGACCTATAGCCCACACGTGGGACATCATTACACGGTCGCCGAATGGGACGAATGGGGGCTTCTCGGCCGCCTGCATCGCCGCTTGGATGACGGCGGGGAGGTCCTCCGACGGCAGCTTGCGGATGGCTACCGGCCCCAGTCCTATGATTCCCAATCGGTATTTCTGCCCGTTCAACTCAATCTTGCTCCATTAGTCCGCTATCAAGATTCAGGCCCTCGTGTCGACCGGGCGGCCTCCGCTCGGCTGCGACGCGATGTCGGCAATCAGCGTGTCCAGAATAAGCTCATCGTCGGCCCCCGTGGACTTCATAGCCAGGTCGGCCTCCAAGAGCACCCGGTGGATCTCCACGAGCCGCTCCATGCTGAACCTATCGGCCTGGAAAAGCGTCTTCCGCAGGGGATATCCGGAGAGCCTGAGCCGCTGCGACGCCTCACCCGTCGAGAGCCTGCGCGCGCCGATCTCCTTGGCCAGAATCAGTAGCCGCACCTGGCGCGCGATCATGGTGATGATGTACCCCGTCGGGCTTCCACCTTCCATCAGCCCGTGAACGAGTCCTAGGGCCTCGGAGACCCTGCCCTCGACTATGGCGTCCACAGAGGCGAAGATATTCGACTCCTGGGCATAGGAGACCATGCTGTCGACATCCTCGGCTGTAATCGCCCTTCCAGCCGCGACAAGGGCCAGTTTGCGCAGCTCCGACGCTATCACGGGCAGATTGCTCCCGATGGTCTCGGCGAGCATCTGCACGGCCCGCTCCTCGATCTGCGCTCCCTCGATCCGCGCGCGGTTGGCGATCCACATTCGAAGCTCGCGCGGCCCGGGGGGATTGAACGTCTTGGCCGTGACCAGCTCCCGTATCAGCTTGAGGAGCGGGTTCGAGGCGCTCAATCGCCCGTCCACGAACACCACGTCGGTCGTTTCGGGCACGTCCGCGAGCACCAATGGCAGGCGCTCCCATTCCGAGAGCTCCTTCCTCCCGTTGGCGCCGGCATTGGAACGGCGACCTCCCGTCCCACGCTCGAACTTGCCCAGCAGGCCCTCCACCAATACCAGGCGCTTGTCCGCCAGGAACGGCACCGTGGAGGCGTTGGCCATGAACTCGTCCGGCGACACGTCGGCCCCGAGGGTGACGATGTTCACGTCGCGCACGTCCGGCGTTCCGACGCTCTCCTTCATACCGGCAAGCGTCTCGCGGATGGTGAAGTCGTCGTCGCCCGACAGCGAATAGATCATTCAAACCCCGTCAAGTGCCAAATCCCGCCGCCGTTATGATACCGTAACAGTGAGGAGCGCGAACCGATGGCAGCACCGATCTTACGCCTGCTGATGCTCACGAGAATACCCGGTTTGGTATTCAGGCTGATGCTCGACCGGCGGGTTCCCCTGCGCCTGAAGCTCATCATACCCGCCGCCGTCCTCTACCTCATCATGCCCATCGACCTTCTGCCCGACATCTTCCCGATCTTGGGGCACACTGACGACCTCATCGTCATCATACTTGCGGTGGCGTCATTCCTGCTCATGACTCCCCGCAATGTGGTGGTGGAATACCTCACTGGACGCCCCGCCGACCTCTCGGCGGACGCCGGCTCACGCGACTCCCGGGACCACGTGATCGAAGGAGAATACCGCCACGTCGAGGACGAGGACGAAGAGAAGCGGAAGTCCTAGAGACCGTCCCTCCACCTCATAGGCGTCGTCAGATTCTCTCCCCTCGCAGACACATCCATGGAAATCGGCATCATAGGTCTTCCCGGAAGCGGCAAGACCACCGTGTTCAATGCGCTGACCCGCGGGCGGGCCGACGTGGCCTCGTACGGCGTTAAGCCGAACGTCGGAGTGGCTCCTGTGCCCGACGCGCGGCTCGACCGCTTGGCCGCGCTGTACGAGCCCCGCAAGCCCGTGTCCGCAATGGTGAACTACGTCGACATCCCGCCGCCGGCGACCCCCTCCGGCAGGACGCGCGGGATATCCGGCCAGTACCTGAACGACCTCCAGCGCGTCGACGCCCTGCTCATCGTCGCGCGCGGGTTCGAGGACGATGCTGTCCTCCACGTCGACGGCTCGGTCGACCCCTTCCGCGACGTTGAGAACATGATGCTGGAGCTCCTCTTCTCCGACCTCGAGCTACTGGAGCGCCGGTTGCAGCGACTCGACGAGAGCTTCAAGGGAGCCCAAGCCGCGGAGCGAGACGTCATCAATAAGGAGTATTACCTGCTCGAACGGATCAAAAGGCATCTCGAAGGCGAGACGCCCATCCGCGACCAGCAGTTCACGCCCGATCAGGCCCAGCGCATACGCGGCTTCCAGTTCCTCACGGCCAAGCCCCTCATCGTCCTCCTCAACATCCACGAGGACGACCTCGACGAGGCAGGGAGCCTCGAAGAGCGGCTGGATGGCGCTGTGCAAGGGCCGTCGGTACGAGCGGCCTCCCTATGCGGCAAGCTGGAAATGGATCTCGCACAGATGGACGCGGAGGAGGAAGCCGAGTTTCGTGAGGCCATCGGCGCGGGAGAGTCGGGGATGAACCGGATCATCAGGCTGTCGTACGATGTCGTCGGACTCATCACCTTCTTAACCATCGGCGATGACGAGGTGCGCGCGTGGGAGCTTCCGAAGGGCACCACCGCGTCGAGGGCAGCAGGGAGGATTCACACCGACTTCGAGCAGGGCTTCATCCGCGCCGAGGTCGTAGAATTCGATGATCTCGTCACGTGCGGCGGCTTCGCAGAGGCCCGCAAGCGCGGCGTCCTGCGGCAGGAGGGCAAGGACTACGTCGTGCAGGACGGAGACGTCATGCACGTCCTGTTCAACCTATAAACCTATGCAGCCCATAGCCCTGTACGTACACATCCCCTTCTGCGAGACGAAGTGTCCCTACTGTGACTTCAACACGTACGCCAGGATAGAGACGCTCATACCCGACTACGTGGCCACTCTGAGGACGGAGATCGAGCTCTGGGCGGGTCTGCTCGACGGTCCACCCGTCCGTACCGTCTTCTTTGGCGGAGGCACACCCTCCTATCTGCCCTACGGCGACATCTCCGCGCTGATGGCGACCATCTCCGAGTCGTTTCCCTTCGAAGACGACGCGGAGGTTACCCTTGAGGCCAACCCCGGGGACTTCACCCCGGACAAGCTCAATCACCTTCTCGACGCGGGGATCAACCGGCTCAGCATTGGAGTCCAGAGCTTTGATGACGGCCTGCTTCGCCTGCTCGGACGGCGTCACTCCGTTGCCGACGCCGTTGATGCGTACCGGATGGCGCTTGACGCGGGGTTCGACAACGTCAGCATCGATCTGATGTACGGCCTGCCGCACCAGACGATCTACCACTGGCGGGAGACGCTTGCGCGGACTGCGGACCTCCGGCCGCCCCACGTCTCCCTGTACGCATTGACGCTTGAAGGCGGTACGCCGATGGAGCACTCCGTGGCTCAGGGGACGCTGCCCACGCCCGATCCCGATCTCGCCGCCGACATGTACGCTATGGCCGAGCAGAGCCTCGGCGCACTCGGCTACCGACACTACGAGATATCCAACTGGGCCGTCGAGGGCAGGGAGGGTCTCCACAACATCGTCTACTGGCGCAACGAGCCGTATTTGGGCGTAGGCCCGGGGGCGCATTCCTCCCTCGCAAATCACCGCTTCTCCAACCTCAAGCCGCCGCGAGAGTACGTCAAGAGGCTCCAAGAGCATTCCGGCTCTCTCGGCGCCCTAGACGGCTCACGTGACGACTCTTACGCGGCCATTCGCTCGATTCCCGTGGTAGACGCCATCGAGTTTATCGACCGCCGTCTTGAGATGGCGGAGACGATGATGCTCGGTCTGCGGCTGGACACCGGCGTCTCCTTGACTGAGTTCGAGGCCCGCTTCGGTGCTTCCCCCCTCGACGTATACCGCGACGAGTTGGCCGAGCTTCAACCGACCGGACTCGTCGAAACGGTCGATGGGAGCGTCCGCCTTACCGATAAGGGCAGGTTTCTCAGCAACGAGGTGTTCGTCCGCTTCTTCGACTGATCACTTCGGGTGCCGACTATCGTTCGGTTTTGGAAAGGCAGGGGTCTAGCCCTTATCGGCCCGAAGGGATGTTGTGGCGTCGGGGTCGATGGTGAGCGTTTCGGGGTGGATGACGACGCCGAACTCGCGGCGGACGTAGTCGACGGTGTAGATGCCGTTGCGCACGTCCTGGAGGACGAGGCCGGGGTCGCGCTCCATGGGGTCGCCCCAGCCGCCGCCGCTGGCCATGACGTGGTGGATGACGTCGCCGCGCTTCATGCGGCCTACGCCCATGGGCGTTATGGTGCGCTCGTCGTCTAGGTCGGGATTTACGATGTTCCACGAGGAGGATCCGGGCTTGCCGCCGTGCAGCCCGAAGGCGCGGTTCCGTCGCTTGTCGGAGCGAAGCTGGAGGACGGCTTCGTCTTCGAGCAGGCGAACGTCGCGCACGATGGATGGCGCGCCGCGGTACTTGCCCGGCCCGGCGGAGTCGGGTACCGCGCCGTAGCGTTCGATGCGGACGGGCGTCTCTACTTCCGCGATCTCGACGGGGGTGTTGGCGCTGTTGCCGCCGGGATGTGGCGTTCCGAGCGGGCCGTCGCCGTTCGGTCTGCCCCCGCGACTTCCGGCGAAGAGGTCGACGAACGCGAAGGGTTTTCGCATAGAGTCGTATCCGCCGATGCTGATGATGGTGTTGCCTCCCTCGCCGTCTGCCGGCACGCGGTCGGGGACGGCCTTGGAGAGGGCGCCCCACACGGCCTCCATGATGCGGTAGCCGACAATGCCTCGCGCGCCGCATGGAGCGGGCAGAACGGGGTTGACGACGGTGGCCTCCGGCGCGGTGACGACGATGGGATGATGGGAGCCGGAGGAGTTGGGGATGTCGGGATCCATAATCTGGCGGATGCCTCCCCATACCGACGACTCGGTGAAGGGGAAGGGCGAGTTGATGCCGGCCTTGACCTGCGGGGACGAGCCGGTGAAGTCGACGACGATGCCGTCACCCTCGATGACCATCTTGAGGTTTATGACGACGTCGCCCGTCTCGATGTTGTCGCCGTCGATGTAGTGGGTGAAGTCGTAGACGCCGTCGGGGAGGTCGGCGATTTCCTGCCGGACGCGTCGCTCGGAGTACTCCATGATGGCGTCCATGTAGCGGCGCACCTCGGACGCGCCGTAGCGGCCGACCAGATCGAGGAACTGGCGCTCGCCGAGCGTTGCCGCCGCGATTTCGGCGCGGACGTCGCCGAGCACCTTGTCGGGAACGCGGACGTTGGTCGCGAGGAGGTCGAACATCGTCTCGTTGGGGACGCCCTGCTCGTAGAGCTTGGTGGTCGGGATGCGCAGACCCTCCTGGTATATCTCGTGGGAGTCGGTGGAGTTGCTGCCGGGGACGATGCCGCCGATGTCGGTCTGGTGTGCGACGGTGCAGGAGAAGCCCTGCAGGTCGTCCTCGGCGAAGACCGGCTTGATGACGTACACGTCGGGCAGGTGGATGCCGCCGGAGGTGTACGGGTCGTTCATGATGTATATGTCGCCGGGGTAGATGCGACCGTCGAACTTGCGAAGGATGGAGCGGACGGCGCTGGGAAAGGAGCCGACGTGGAAGGCGATGGTGAGGCCCATGGCGACGGTCTCGCCGTTGCGGTCGGCAAAGCCGGTGGAGAAATCCATGGCGTCCTTGACGATGCCGGAGTAGGCGGTGCGAAGGATGGTGAGGGCCATCTCGTCGACAAGGGTGTCGAGGGCGTTTCGGATGACCTCGAAGGTGACGGGTTCTATGTCTCTGGGGAGCATGGTGTGGGGTTCTAGGTTCTAGGTTCTGGGTTCTAGGTTCGGAATGGCGTGGTTCGACAGGCTCACCACGAACGGACTGTGGTACATTAGAGCGCGGGCTGGGAGAGTTGACATGAGATATCCTGCATTGATCGACGGCGAGGCGGGCGGATACGGAGTAGTCTTCCCCGACCTTCCGGGATGTGTGGCTATGGGCTCTACGATAGACGAGGCGCTCCGTAATGCGCAAGATGCGTTGCGGGACTGGGTGGATAGCATGGAGGAGGCTCGGCAGGCGGTTCTTCCCCCCAGCGCGTCGGAGGCCGTGGATGTGCCGCCCGGTTCCCAGTTGGTGTCGGTTTCACTCGTCGGTTCGCCGGTAAGCGCGACGGGGTAGCCCGTCCTCTACCTCTCAAAAAACACCCTCACCCCTTCGGCAAGCTCAGGGCAGGCTCTAGCCCTCTCCCACGACGGGAAAGGGGATTTTCATGTCGATGACGATGTTGTTGAATTCGTCGAGGCGGGCGGAGGAGGCGGGGGGGATGACGGTTGTGGCGTCGTACTCCTCGACGATGAGAGGGCCGGGCGTCGGGGTCGTGGACAGGGCGGGGCGGTCGATGACGTTCGTTTCCTGGGTTCCGACGCGGGGGCCGAAGTAGACGTTGCGGCGGTGAGCGTCGATGGAGCCGTGATCGTGGGCGGAGTGAGTGGGTACGGAGCCGTGCAGGCGGCTGGTGGCGGTGAGGCGGAGGTTCACGATCTCGGTCGGCTCGTCCTCGGCCTTGTGTCCGTAGGTGCGGTCGTGCTCGTGGTGGAACGATGAGACGAGTTCGCTGAGGACGTTGGGGTCGAGTATCTTGGCCGGCATGGGGATGGTCAGCTCGTGGGCCTGTCCGGTGTAGCGGAAATCGAGGGCCCTCAGCCATTCGATGTCAGCTTGGTCGTAGCCCTCGTCACGCATGGAGGCCGTTGAGCGGTCTACGAACTCGTGGAAGACGCGATTGATGCCCTCGAAGTCGGCGTCGGCCACGTTGGTGAAGTAGGTGCGGACGAAGTGGCGTTCCGGTCTGGCCTGGAGCAGGCCGACTGCGGAGAACAGCCCCGGTGAAGGCGGCACGACGACCGTCCCGATGCCGAGTGAGCGGGCCATGTCGGCGGCGTGGATGGGGCCGCTGCCTCCGAAGGCGAGGAGGGCGAAGTCTCTGGGATCGCGGCCTCGATAGGTTGATACGGCGCGGATGGCGCGGATCATGTTGACGTTGGCGACGGCGTGTACGCCATGGGCAGCGTCCAGCAGGGAGAGACCGAGCGGCTCGGCAACGGCGGAGCGCATACTCGATTCGGCCAGGGACGGGGTCAGCGCGACCTCTCCTCCCGCGAGGTAGGAGGGGTTGATGTAGCCGAGAACGAGGTTGGCGTCGGTGACGGTGGGTTCCGTGCCTCCGGTGTCGTAGCAGGCGGGGCCGGGGAAGGATCCGGCGCTGTTGGGACCCACCCTGAGCGCGCCGCCGGGGTCTACGCGGACGATGCTGCCGCCGCCAGCGCCGACCTCCGCGAGGTCGATGACGGGGACCTTGACGGCGTGTCCGCCGCCGGTCACGAGCTTGCTGGACAGGGAGATGCCCGCGCCGATCTCGTAGTCGGTGGTGTAGCTGGGCGAGCCGTTCTCGATGAGGGCGGCCTTGGCGGTGGTGCCTCCCATGTCGAAGGTGATGACGTTTTCGAGGCCGAGCCGCTTGCCGAGAACGTCCGCGGCGATGACGCCCGCTGCGGGGCCGGATTCCAGCATCTGGACGGGAGTCTGCGCAGCGCGCTGGGCGGACATGATGCCGCCGTTCGACTGCATGATCCGTACGGGGGCGTGTGAGCGGGCGCTCTTGACTCTCTTCACGAGCGAATCGGTGTACGACTTGACGATGGGGCCGAGGGATGCGTTGACGACGGTGGTGCTGGTGCGCTCGTACTCGCGGATTTCGGGGAGCACGTCCACGGACAGGGAGACGAATACTCCCGGCAACGTCCGTCGCAGCTCCTCGCCGATGGCGCGCTCGTGGTCGGGGTAGCGGTAGGAATGGAGGAGGCAGACGGCGACGGCCTCTGCGCCTTCGTCACGGATGACGTCGATCGCCTCGTGGAGGGAGTCCACGTCGAGCGGGGCGATGACCTCGCCGTCCGCGCCGACGCGCTCCTTCACTTCGAGGCGCAGGTGGCGGTCGACGAGGGGCTTCGGCGGGGCGTAGAGCAGGCTGTACAGGGAGGGGACGCGCATCCGTCGCAGTTCGAGGACATCGCGGAAGCCCTCGGTTGTTATGAGGGCGGTCTTCGCGCCCTTGTCCTCAAGGACGGCGTTGGTGGCGACGGTCGTGCCGTGGACGATCTCTTCGATGGACTCGACGGCGACCCGCTGCTCGGACAGAAGCTGTCCCATGCCCTCGATGATGCCGCGCGAGAGGTCGTCCTGGGTGGAGGAGAGCTTCTTGGTCCAGTAGCTGCCGTCGGGAGCGGCGATGACGAGGTCGGTGAAGGTGCCGCCGATGTCCGCGCCGAGTCTGTAGCCTGTGGGGTTGTCGTTGGTCATTGGTGGTGGGTTCTAGGTTCTGGGTGCTAGGTGCTGGATTCGCCGAGGTTGCTCCACGTGCCGGCTGCCGTCATCTGGTGGGTGAAGTCGAGGACGTTGTTTGTCTTGAGGACGACCGTCCGGGGGCCGATGCGCTGCGTCAATGGGAGGGTCGCGCGGTGGGCGGCGATTTCCTCGGTGAAGCACTCGACTTCTAGCTCGTAGGGGGGAGGGATCGTGAAGGGCTTGAACTCTCCCAGTCGCTGAATGGCGGCGGCGGTCTTTTGGCGGATGAGGTCGTCGGCGTCCTTGGGGTGGAGGGACAGGGCCTGATGCGTGCCGAGGCCATACTTTACGGGGGCAGTCTCGATGTCGCCGAGCCACTCTTTCGCCTCGTCGCAGGCCTTGTCGTCGCCGGAGACCATGATGACCGGGACGCCGACGCTTCCGAACTGGAGGGCCTCCATAGCGATTTCGCCGATGCTGCGTTGGTTGAGGCGCATGTCGGCGATCTCGGCGGAACTGAAGGTGTGGGCCATGACGCCGTTCGGGGTGCCCGCCATCGCGTGGTGACCGAGCAGGATGACGCCGTCGAAGGTCTCGTCGATCACACTGAGGAGGCCCGCGCCGCCCATGACGATCTTGATGCCGCGGGGCAGATCGTCGTAGTGGAGGGTGAGGCCGCCGGGCGTGACGCCGCGAATGAAGCCGCAGTCGTGGACGATTATCTCGTCAGCGCCCGCGTCGCGAGCGGCCTCGACGCAGGCCGTGGTCTCATCGGTGGCGCGGCGACGGTTGTACTCGGCCTGCCAGGGGCCGTAGACGGAGACGGGGTCCTTCTCGCGGGTGATGGCCGCTTGGCCCTCGCTGTCGACGCAGATGTAGAGTTTCATGGTGGGTGCTGGGTGCTAGGTGCTGGGTGCTGGGTGCTGGGTGCTAGGTGCTAGGTGCTGGGTGCTGGGTGCTGGGTGCTAGGTGCTAGGTGCTGGGTGCTGGGTGCTGGGTTGTGGATTCCCGCTTTCGCGGGAATGACGTTGTGGGGGACACTACGCTAGTTGACTTATGGTGCGGTCATAACGAATTGGTGTAAAAATCCGGGATAACGATACCAGACTAGCGGGGAGATGACGACGGGGTTCGACTAGCGTAGCGGCGTGTGCGAATATGTGCCAACCCTAATGGTGAGGTACTATGTTGCCTGTACTCGTATCAGCGGAGAAGATTTGGGATCACGCGCCTCACAACGCGTTTACGGACCTGATGCGCTTTCGTGGGCGGTGGTGGTGCGTGTTTCGGGAGGCGGTGGCACACGACGCGCCGGGCGGAATCGTCCGGGTGCTTACTTCGGAGACGGGGGCGACGTGGGAGCCGGAGGCAACGGTGGTGGAAAGGGGAATCGATCTGCGCGATCCGAAGCTCTCGGTGATGCCGGACGGGCGGCTGATGCTGCTGATGGGCGGGTGCATCTACGACGACGACGGGGAGTATTTGACGCGCGCTCCGCGTGTATCGTTCTCGGGGGACGGTCTTGCCTGGACGGCTCCCCGGCGTGTGCTGGCGGAAGACCACTGGCTGTGGAGGGCAACGTGGCATGGGGACAGGGCGTACTCGCTGTCGAAGCTGGGTGAGGGCAAGGAGCCCAGGCGGGGGTTCTTGTATAGCAGCACGGACGGGATCGAGTGGGACTGGATCACGGAGTTCAAGCTGCCGGGCGTGAGCGAGACGACGCTTCGATTCCTGCCGGACGGAGAGATGGTGGCGCTGGTCCGTCCGGGCTATATTGGTAGGAGCAGGCCGCCGTATCGGGAGTGGTCGTTTTGCGAGACGGCGGACCGGATCGGGGGACCGAACTTCATCCGGCTGCCGGACGGCAGTCTGTGGGGGAGCGGCAGGCTCTTCACGGCGGACGGGCCGCGCACGGTCTTGGCGCGGATGACAACGTCATCGTACGAACCGGCTCTCACGCTGCCTAGCGGCGGGGACACGAGCTACGCGGGGATGGTGTGGCACGATGGTCTGTTGTGGATGAGCTACTACTCGTCGCATGAGGGCGGGACGAATATCTATTTGGCTAGGGTGAGGGTGTAGGAGGATTCACCGCATGGGGGATCGCTGAGGGTAAGAGAGAGTTTATGAGTTCGGAGTGACTGGGGCGAGGTTGTGCGGGGCCGGGCGGGTTGGTAGAATCGGAGAGCGGGCGGGCGTAACTCAGTGGCAGAGTGTCTGCTTCCCAAGCAGAAAGTCGGGGGTTCGAATCCCCTCGCCCGCTCCAACGGAGCAGTTCAGAGAAGAGGCTGGCGCAAGTCGGCCCCGCCTCGGACAAGTCGACAAGGTAGGGACTGTGCAAGCGCGGAGGACAATGTGACGACCAAAGACAGTCTCAAAGACTTGATCGATCAACTCCCCGATGAAGAACTGCACACGGCCAAGCGCTTCATGGAGTACCTGCGAGACGCGAACTCTCCCCTGCTCGATGTTCTGCTTGAAGCGCCGGAAGAGGCTGAGGAGTTGAGTGAAGAGGCGGCAGCCGCGCTACGTGAAGCGGAATTGGAAGTCAAGGCCGGAGATGTGCTATAGCCCTTTACAAAGGACTTTCGGGCGGCTGTTGGCGGATGGCGGCGAGGGACTCCGATGATCCCCGCTCGACACGCTTTCCGGCCAGGAACACGTCTTCCACGTTCCAGAGGTTGCGGATGTCCGCCGTCGGGTCGCCGTCGAGGATGACGAGGTCGGCCTCTTTGCCGGGTTCGATGGTACCCACCACGTCGTCCATGTCGAGGGAGCGGGCGGAGTCGCCGGTGACGGAGTGGACTCCCTGCTCGTTCGAGTAACCGGACATGACGAGGCACTCGGTCTCGTAGGCGGTGTTGCCGAGCATGTAGTTGCCCCAGGACGAGTCGGAGCCGGTGATGACCTTCGCGCCCATCTCGATGAGTCGCCGGCAGTCTTCTATGCGCACGTCGAACTCCCGGAGCTCCTCGTCGAGCTCGGCCTGCTCCTGTGGGGTGAGTCCGTCGCGCTCCTTGCGATGTTGGAGCGCCCATATACGTGCGCGGAAGACGTGGAGGGTGGGGTTTACGTACGCGCCCTGTCGAACGATGCGCTCGGCCACCGCTTCGTCGAAGTCGTTCGTGCCGTCCGAGCGCGTGAAGACGCAGTGGATGATCATGTCCACCTCGGCTTCGAGGGAGTTGGCGATGCCCTGCGTGGACAGGCAGTGCGCGGCGGTCGGCTTGCCGAACTTGTGGGCCTCGTCGGTGATGGCGAGCAACTCGTCGACGTTGAAGGACGGGCGCAGGGTGAACGAGGTGGCGGTGCTCCCGCCGGTCGCGGTGATCTTGATGTAGTCGGCACCCTCCTTGATGAGCTGCCGCGTCATGGCGCGGGTCTCGTTCGGGCCGGTCACCTCGGAGCCGAAGTAGCCCATGTGGCCGCCGATGATGGATACGGGACGCCCACACAGGTGCATTCGAGGGCCGACGGTCAGTCCGTCGTTCACGGCGTCGCGGAGTCGGAACATCGTCATGTTCTTCGGGCCGTTCTCCCGGATGGTGGTGACGCCCGAAAAGAGGGCCTTGCGGGCGTTCTTGGCGGCCTGGACGGTCAGGATCTCGTCGGGGTAGGTGGCGACCTCGTCACCGACTCGCCCGTCCCCGAAGCCCACGTGGTGGGTATGCGCGTCGACCATGCCGGGCATGAGGGTCTTGCCGGGGTAGTCGATGGTCTCGACCGACGCGCCCTCCGGCGCGGTCACCTCGCCCTGCCTTCCGACCGCGACGATCTTCGATCCCTGGACCAGGACTGCGCCTGAGGGGACGGAGGAGCCTCCCCGTCCGTCGACGAGTGCATCGGCGTGTATGAGTCTGAAGTTGGGGTTGGGGTTTTGCATATTTTGCTCTGTCTCAAAGCTGGCGATAAGTGAAAGAACTGCTAAAGCTCTGCCTCGTATGGCCCGAGAAATCTGTCCCCGTCGAAGTGGATCAAGTGATCGGGAAGCTCGGCGATCCAAACCTCAGTTTCCCATGCGATTTCGTCGACATGCCGCTTGAATTGCCTAAAATCGGGGAATGCACTCACATATAGTCGTTTGGCCGTGCAGTCTGCGAGAGCAACTTCCAACTCCTGCACTCGCTTGGGAGTCATGGGGCCATGAGAAGTAACAGCCTCTATGAGGAACAACCAGTTTCGATTCTTGTCATAAAGAACCACATCAGGAAGTTTATCATGCTCAGTAAATGGGACCCGAATGCGATTCAGAGTCTCCTTATCTATGTGCAGGAACTTTTGGGCAGCATCGCCCAAGTACAGCAGAATTGATCCTGGAGCGAACCTCGGTCCGAAGGCTGACACCACTGACGCCTCCAGCGCGTTGTGTTCGCCCGGGGATAAACGTACTTCCTCACCCGCGGATGTGCGGATCGGTATCTCCTGCATTCGCCGCCGCCGCAGATATATGTCTAAGAGCGCGCCGTGCCTCGACCTGAAAGTGTGGAGCTTGGATTCCCAAGCAACTTCGCCGTAGGATCTCAGCACGTCCAGTGCTTCGTCGGTGAGAGCGTAATGAGTGCGAGGGCTGTTGGTGGGAAGATTTGGCTGATCGGGATTGCGGTCGACAATCCGCGCTTGCTCGAACTGATGAATGACCTGACGGCGAACCGTCTCCCGGGTATTCTCCGCGTACTCTCTACCGTAGAGTTCCTTCATAAATCCGAGCATCTGGTGAATGGTAAGAGACGGCTTGAACGAATCACTCCAAGCGTCGTTCTCAGACAGACCAGCCAGTACCAACAGCGTTAGGCAGGAAATGTCGTTCTGTTGGGCTGGGGGTAGTCCCAGTTGCTCCAAGACGTCTCGCGCTTCATCAATCTTGCTCATGCTACGAACGGCTCGGCGCTAATTCAAGCGTGAGATCGAGAGTCTGAGCAACGAGAGTATCAAGGTCGGTGGGGCTAATCCGAGAGTTGAGCATAGTCCTAACGCCAGCCCCAATTGCTCGAATATCCGATTCGGCCGGAAGCGGCATGGCCCGCAACTCAGTAGCGCTGACTTGCGTATTGCCGTTGAACAGGCGGAAGTACCTGTCAAGGAAGGTCGAATTGAGGAGGACAGAAAGCCCCCAGGCCAGTTCCTCGTCTAGGTTTCGTGATACTCCGCGAACGTAGTTCAGATGGTTCTCCAGTCCCAGCACGTCAGTATCTAGGCCGCCTCGGATAAAGGGAGTGGCGACGAGTCTACGTTTCTCCTCCTTTGTGCTGAAGCGTCTTATAAGAACGTACGTATCATCCACAACCAAAAGCAATCTGGATTCCGGCGTATTTCTGATCCACTGAGGTTTACTCGTGTCGGTGAGGGGCCATTCGACTCGCATCGGCAATACGTTGTGCATCCAAAGCAATGGGGCTATGGCAGCACCATTACCGCGCTGAGAGAGAAATGAGGTGGCCCTGAAGGGCACCACCGGCCCTGTAGATACATCCAAACCGAGTGTGCGCAGTGTGTTCGGCCATGATCGCAGAGCACGTATCAACTCTAGGTCTTCCGCGCAGACAGGGATGCACAGTTCTTTGTTCACGCTGGACGGATCCAGCACTACGCTCGACCTAACCGGGAAGCGCTCGCGGTCGGCGATGTCGTGCGCTCCATTGCTGTGAGATACAAGTACCTGGCCCTCACAGAGAGTTTCACCCTCCGTCCGGCTCCGCGCTGCTATAACGAGGTTTTCTTGGAGCACGGCTTGATTCTTGAATACGTCCCTTCTGGACTCGAACAAATGAATAGCAATGGGGGCGACATGTCGGAAGAACACTTCCCTGAACTTCCTGAAGTACGGCCCTGAAGCAAAGCTTCTGGGCACAATGAAAACAAGCCTACCTGCCTCCGCTAAGAGTTCGGCTGAAATAGCCATGAACACCGAGTAGATATTTGCCTGTCCATGCCCTACTGAGGCCTCCTTGAGAACTAATGGGGCCCTTTTGCCCATTTTGAAGTAAGGGGGATTGCAAACCACGAGGTCGTACTCTCCGCAGCGTCCGCCGACTTCCTCCACGGTCTTCTTTTCCTTCGACGTGGCGGCGAGGGATGTGGTGGAGGCTAGGACGAAGTCCTCCTGCCTCACGTCGAATGTCAGGGTAACGCCTCGTCGAATGAGCCAGTCGCGCGATAGGGTGAGAACAAGCAGTGTGAGGTTTGCCAGTAGGGGATCGATTTCGTAAGCGTCGATATGGAGGCTTTGGACGGTTCCGCTCTCGGAAACTGCCTCGCATACGGCGGCGGATAGAATCCCCGTCCCGCTTCCGGGATCCAACACCCGCAAGCGCGGCTGCGAGTAGGAAGACCACTCCGCCATAAACCTGGCTATGGAGGCGGGTGTTTGGTAGTGTCCCCCGTTCTTCCGTTCGTCGCGCTTGGAAAAGGCGTAGTAGGCGTTTCCCAAGGCCTCGGCATACTCTACAGGTGTAGAGTGCTCGCTTAGCATGGGTATACTCAACTCGGGCGGGAACATGCCAATGGGAACCTTCCGGCGGACTTCACCTCTTTTCATCCTCCGTCGCGGGTTCGTCGCCGGCGCCCTCTTCGGGCGGGTCTTCCGACGCGCCACCGCCCATGCGCTTTTGGAAGTAGCCGTCGACGTCCATTTGAACGGGGACATAGACGAGCGTGGCGATGGCGCCGTTTTCGAGCATGATGTCGATGTGCTGGAATCCCAATGCCCTGCCGAACATGCCGAACCTGGCGCGAGTGTCCTTGAGTCGGCTGAAGGGGATCAGGTAGCGGCGAGTCTGGAGGATGCCGCCGCGCTGGTAGATGAGCGCGTCTTCGGTGAGGTAGTACCTCGTGCGGCGCCAATGCCAATACTTCGGTATGAGGATGATGAAGACGAGAACTGCAGGTGTGAAGGGATCGGGGAAGATGCCGAACGCGAAGATGAGGAGGACGATGGCGAGCAGCCACCACGACGACCAGAGCCAAGCGTACTGGACTTGGGCCACTTCGATGGCGTCTTCAGGGACTTCCGGTTCCTGTGGTCGCTGTGGTTGTTGGGGCTGCTGGGGCTGTTCTTCTTCGCTGCTCATCCGGACCTCCGTTTACCGACAAAGGGTATCTTGTTTCGCGGGGATAGGTAAAGTGCGTGTGGGGAAGGTTTGAGGGGACGGCCTTCCAAATATGGGTGGGGTGTTCTATAATGTCGGACAGAATACGTATGGAGCGGTGGAGAGACATGGCGAAGCGATCCGAAGGGGCGGAGGAAGTTTCGAGAAGAGGGTTTTTGAAGAGCGCCATTGTCGGCTTGGGGAGCGGTGCGGCCATGCTGACCATGATTGGCGGGCGCGGGCTGCTCGCTCGAAGACGAAGAGCGGTCGAGGAGTTCCCGGACGACTCGATCTTCGCTCCGGCCAGGAATCGGCGCGACCGCGCGTAGCGCTCCGCGGACGCGCGTTTCGGAACGCTCCGTCCTCCCCCATCGAATTCTTCTCATAAACTCCGTCAATACCCCTTTATTCTTTCGTTGATTGTCCGGTTATTGCTTCGCTGCCCTGCGTTATGGGCCTCATTGGCATACGACGGCTTGATGCAGGCGTGTCTACACGCTAGGGGGATGCCAACGCCGGTTGGCGAGGACCACGGAGACAGGGTTCTGGATAATGGAACTGGGAAGGATAGGGCGACAAGTCCGGACGTTGCTCATCGGCTCTGCGCAGGGCGATGAGCGGAGGAGCGGCCGCTGGAACGAGCGAGTCCGGGCCGCTTCCCAGCTTGCGCTTGGCAACTCGACCGGAGACGGAAGGCGAGCCAGCCAGGTGGCCCATGAAGCCGTTCGCGGCGCCATCGGGGCGTTGACGGAGATCGGCGTCGAGGCGCGCGGAATTGCCAGAGATGCCGTAATGGGCGTGGTGCAAGGCGCCTCCGGGTCTTCAAAGCCCGCGACACCCCTGATCAGTGAAGCCGTGGAGGCGGCCATTCGCGGTTCCCTCGAAATGGGCATGGACATTCAGACTGCGGGGACGGACGCGGTGGAGGGCGCCATCGAGGGCGCGGTCATCGTCGGGGTGGAGACGGACAAGGCGGTATCCGAAGCGTCATACAGCGCATTTGAAGCGATCACCGATATCGGCATCGACGTCGGCAGCGCGGCGAAGGCGGCAATTGTCGGGGTCATCACCGGCGTGTCGGCAACGGGCGGGAATGTCCCCCAGGCCGCGCGCGATACGGCCAAGCTTCTCATAGACAACGTGTCGGGCGACGCCTCTCAACTGGTGTATGTTGCCCAGAGCGTCGTGGAAGGCGCGTTGGAAGTGCAGAACGTCGATCACGCCTTTACGATCAGTTATGTTGGCAAGGCGGCCGAGGGTGCCATCGACGGCGCGTATGAGATCAGCGAGGAGGTGGGTGAAGAGGTGCGTCTCGCCATAGCCGGGATGTTGGAGGCGCCGCGGGTATACGTCAGCCCGGCTGCCGCTCCGCTGCTGCACGACCTCGCCGAACGCGTCGCCGTATATCACCCCCAGGGGCCGTTGGCGTGGAGAATCAAGGCGCTCTGGTATGCGGGATGGTCGCTTGTGAGGACCGGGGGCATCGACCTTGCCGCGTCATTGGCATTCTTCACCCTGCTGTCATTCTTCCCGCTGGTAGCGCTCGTCATCCTGATCTTCTCGACTTTTGCCGATCCCGCGACGATCAAGGAGGAGCTCTCTCACGTATTCCTCTTCTTCTTCCCGGCGTCGGGAGAATTCTTCAACAACTCCGTCAACTACCTGTTCAGTTCTCGCGTTGCGGCCAGTATCGTGGCTATCGTCGGCATTGTGATCGGGGCGAACGGGCTGTTCATGGCGGCCAACAGGGCCGTCAACCGCATATTCGGGGCGCAGCCGCGCAGGCTCGTTAGCACAACGCTGCTACAGGTCGTGTTGACCGTCGGCATCATGCTGCTCTTCCTCACCTCCATAGGGCTGACGGTTGTGTTTCAAATCGCCTTGAGCATTAGCTCTGCGATCCCGCTCGTCAGCTGGCCGGTCAACCGCGCGGTCCTCATCGTGACCGAACTGATCTCGGGTGTCTTGCCCATATTCATGACGATGCTGGCGTTCGGAATCGTCTACCGGACACTCCCGAACACTCACGTGCCCTGGCGAGATGCCACCTTTGGCGCGATCATTGCGGTCGTGCTGTTCGAAGTCGGGAAGCACCTCTTCTTCTGGTTCGGCAACATAACGGGCCAGCAGAACCTCATCTACTTGCCGTTTTCGTCCGTCATCCTGCTGCTGATATGGGCGTTCATCGGCGGAATCATCTTCCTGTTCGGGGCCAGTATCACCAACGAGGCATCGAGCAACCGGCCGAAGGGAATCGTCGGGAATCGGGGGCACTGAGACCCGAACGAGGGGACGGCAGCCGTTCCGCGTCGCTCCATGCGGCGCGATTCCGTTGACACTGGCAGGACCGTTCATGTAGAATTCCGTTCAAGTCGGTATGAGTTTTAGAACTCCATCCTGTACGTAATCCACGCCCCGCGGCACAGACCGATGCGCGGGGTTTTTGCTGGTTTGCCTCATTCGCAATCGCACTGATGCGGGTGAGCGCCGTCTCAGAGGGGGCACGAGTTGCGGACGACAGACTTTAGAATACGAATCGCCGGTGAGGGTGGTCAGGGACTGCTTTCGGTCGCCGAGGGCTTCGCGTCCGCGAACGTGCAGGCCGGGTACCACGCGCAGACGTTCGCGACGTTCCCTTCCCAGATCACGGGCGGGCCGACCTGGTTCCAAGTACGAATTTCCACTGAACCGATCCTGAGTCGCGGCGACCAGCTCGACGTCTTGGTGGCCTTCAACGAGGACGCCTACGAGGCCCACAAGGACGAGGTCCGCGAGGGCGGCGTTGTGGTCTATGACTCGAAGGCGTTCCAAATGGAGGACAACGGATCGAGCCTCGGCGTCCCGTTCGATCAGCTGGGCCGGTCGACAGGCAACCCGCGGGCGGCGAACATGGTCGTCATGGGGATGCTCGCCGGCCTGATGAACATGCCGCAGTCGATCCTGGAAGAGTTCGTCAAGCAGCGCTGGGGGAACGTGGCGCGGTACGGTGAGAAGACGGTGCCCCAGAACATCCACGGCCTCACCCTCGGACGTGAAGAGTCGATGAAGAGCGGCTTCAGCTTGGGCGAGCTTGCCCCGCCCAACAAGCCGGACTACGACCAGATATTCCTGAACGGCAACGAGGCCGTCTGCCTCGGAGCGGTGCATGCGGGGCTTGACTTCTACGTCGGCTATCCGATCTCGCCCGCGACGACGATCCTCGTGTGGATGGAGCGATGGCTGAGCGGCGACGACAAGACCGCCTACCAGGTATCCTCGGAGATCGAGGCGATCAACGCGATCGTCGGAGGCGGGTACGCCGGCAAGAAGGCCATGACTGCCACGGCGGGGCCGGGCTTCTCGCTGATGAGCGAGGGGCTGGGATTCGCATGGATGGCGGAGATCCCGCTCGTGGTCTGCGACGTGCAGCGAGGCGGCCCGGCGACCGGCCTTCCCACGAAGACCGAGCAATCGGACCTGTTCGCGGCCATGCATCCGGCGCACGGCGACGTGAGCCTTCCCGTAATCGCCCCCGGATCGGTCGAGGAGTGCTTCTACGCTACCGTAGAGGCCTTCAACTGGGCTGAGAGATACCAGGGCCCCGTTATCCTGCTGAGCGAGCACTCTCTGTCCGAGCGCAAGCAGAACGTCCGCAAGCCTGACCTGGATGCGATACCCGTCGAGAACCGCGCGGTCTATCACGGCGCGAACGGGACGAACGGCTACCACCGCTACGAGCCGCGAGAGCTGTCCCCGATGCCGCTTCCCGGCGGTCCCGGCAGCTACGTCGCCAACGCGAGCGAGCACGACGGCATGGGCGACACCACTCACCTGCCGGAGCGACACATTCAGATGACGGAGCGCCGGTTCGGCAAGCTCAAGCTGCTGGAGACCGGCACCTACGAGTCGGAGAACACGGGCGCTTCGGTAGCCCTGATGCCCTGGGGCGGCTCAAAAGGCCCCACCCGCGAGGTGTGGCAGCGCATGACCGAGGCGGGAACGGCGGACAACCTGGCGTGGTACTACACCATGTACCTGAACCCACTGCCGCCCGCGCTGCTGGAGGAGTTGAGGGAGAAAGATCTGGTCATCGTGCCGGAGCTCAACTATCAAGGCCAGTTCTCGTCGTATCTGCGGTCCCTGGGCGTGAGGGCCGAGTCGATCACGCAGTACACGGGCCTGCCATTTGCGATAAGAGACTTGACTGCAAGAATCGAGGAGCGGATCGGCGTTGGCCGAAAGGAGGAGGTCGCGGTATGAGCGACAAGAATCCCGAATATGATTTCAAGTGGTGCCCCGGTTGCGGCGACTTCGGCGTCCGCCGGGCATTGGAGCAGGCGGTAGCGCGTCGGCTGGTCGAGGCGGAAGAGCCGATTGAGCAAACCGTCGTCGTGGCCGGCATCGGATGTTCCGGCAACCTCGTTCACCTGCTGGAGGGCGATCAGCCCTTCGGCATTCATGGGCTGCACGGCCGCACCCTGCCAGTCGCGTTCGGCGTCAAGACGGGTCGACCCGACCTGAACGTCGTCGTCGTCGCGGGAGACGGGGACTTCCTCAGCATCGGCATGGAGCACATAGCCCCGCAGGCCCAGCGCAACCTCAACGTCTGCGCCGTCGTCATGGACAACGGCGTCTACGGCCTGACGAAGGGCCAGAGCTCCCCTACCAGCGAGATCGGGATGATCACAAGCTCGACACCGTTCGGCAAGGCGGAGGAGGGCCTCAACCCGCTCCGGCTGTATCTGACGGTCGGCGTGTCGCACATCGCTTCTGCCCTGTCGAGCAAGATCAAGGACATGGCGAACATGATCTACGACGCCATGGAGTACCCCGGTTTCTCGGTGGTACACGTCCAGTCGCCGTGCACGGAGTACAACGACACCTACAAGGTGCTCAAGGGTGAGCCGCGCAAGGGGATACCCGGCAGGGCGTGGGACATCCCGGATGACCATGATCCGTCGAACATCGACGCGGCGGCGAATCTCCTGGAGCGGGACGGCATACCGCTGGGCCTCGTATTCCAAGCGGAGCCGCAGCCGACCATGGACCAGCGGATCGACGACCTGAAGACCAAGGCAAGGACGCTGACCACCGAGCAGATGGTAGCTTCCTACGGCGTGTAGGGCTGCCCTGACGGTTGAAGGCAACGATGCCCCGGTCGGGACGGCCCGCTGGGGCGTTTCCGTCGCATCATCCGACGGCCCTAAACTAGCCCATTTCGCCTGCCGGTGGTATATTTTGTGATGACGATCCGCTAGGTACCGGAGAAGCAGATGGACATCGCGATCACGAAATCCCCGACGGCGGGAACACGCCCGAAACCGGCCGACGACGATCTTGGCTTCGGCCAGATCCTCACGGACCACATGTTCCTGATGGACTACTCGACGGCGCGTGGGTGGCATAATCCGCGGATCGAGCCGTACCACGACCTGAGCCTCGACCCGGTGGCGATCGTCCTCCACTACAACCAGCAGGTCTTTGAGGGGCTAAAGGCATACCACCTGCCGGACGGCGGCATCGGGCTGTTTCGACCGGACAAGAACGTCGAGCGAATGAACGCCTCGACCGAGCGGATGGTAATGCCGTCGTTCGATGCCGAGGTGTTCCTGGCTGCGGTCAAGGAGCTTGTGGTGCTCGACCGCTACTGGCTGCCCACGTCGGAGGGCACCGCGATCTACGTCAGGCCGACCATGATCGCCACCGAGGCGGCATTAGGCGTCCAGCCGTCGGAGACCTACCTCTTCTTCATCGTGCTCAGCCCCGTCGGGCCGTACTACAAGGAGGGGTTCAACCCGACGCGCATCTTCGTCTCCGACGAGTACATCCGGGCGGCTCCGGGCGGCGTCGGCAACGCGAAGACCTCGGGCAACTACGGGCCGACCCTGTACGTGTCGGAGGACGCCAAGGAGAAGGGCTATACGCAAGTCCTGTGGCTCGACGCCGTGGAGCGCCGGTACGTCGAGGAGGTCGGGACAAGCAACATCTTCTTCGTCATCGACGACGAGTTGGTGACGCCGAGTCTGTCCGGCTCGATCCTCTCAGGGGTGACGCGCGACTCGGTGATGCAGGTCGCCCGAAGCTGGGACATCGAGGTCACCGAGCGGCGCGTCTCGATGGACGAGGTCGCCGAGGGGTGCCGGAGCGGTAAGATCAGCGAGGCCTTCGCGACAGGCACCGCCGCTGTCGTGTCGCCCATCGGCGAGATCGGCTACATGGGCGAGGACATCCCCGTCGGCGAGGGTGAGACCGGCCCGTTGGCGCGGCGTCTGTACGATGAGATCGTCGGCATCCAGTACGGCTACAAGGACGACCCCTTCGGCTGGAGGGTTCGGATAGCTTAGCGGCTATCCGGCGGCGACGTACTTCGACGGGCACTTGACGATGACGCTCTCGCTGTAGAACACGCCGTCGTCGCCGTACGACCCTTCGAGGATGATCTCGGAGTGCTGGTTGAAGAAGAGGTCCGGCACGACGCCGTCATGCACCGCCGACAGGGTGTCCGGGCCTTCGGTGTCCACGAGCGTAAACCGCGCGATGGTGGACGCTTCCTCGCGGACGAACGACCCCTGCACGAGTTTTCCGTTGACCTTTACGAGCCGGCCATCTTCGGTCGGGCCGATCTCCTTGATCTCGCTGACGGTGTAGAAGTACACGCTCGCGCTCTGGAACGCGGTATAGATGAGGAAGCCGAGAGCGCCTATGACGACCGCGAGGCCGACGAACACCTTGATGCGGTGGGCCATGCGGCTCGGCTCGGGAATGACGGGCGCATCAATTGTCGTCGTCATGGTCTATCGGCTCTCTTCTTTTGAACTCGTGACGTCCTGTTCCTGGCGGTCCAGAAGCACCTGTTTGAGTGCGTCGATTTCTCGCCGCATGTCGCGCTGGCGGCGTGACATATAGAAAGCATACCCGAAGAACCCCGCCCACGTCAGGATGTAGACGGCGAAGAGGAACGGGAGATTGGCCTCGGGGTCGGAGTCGGACGCCTGCGCGAAGGTCGTGGCGGCGACGGCATGATCGACGATGCCGCTCTCCGCATAGACGGGTGCGGCAAGGAACGCCGCCACGATGAGTCCCAGCAGGACGAAGGGCGCGGACTTGGCTATGGGAAGCGCTTTACGCAGCGTACTGGAATATCTCGTCAACGTCGGTCTCCGCTTTCTTCAGGCTGTATCGTTCCATAATCAGGTAAATGAAAAGGGCCGTAAATGCAATCATCGAAACGAGCACGGCCACGAGCATCCTCGGGTCGAGGGCGTCGCTCTCTGCCGCCGGGCCAATCACGAGGTTGGGGTGTGTCGACCGCCACAGCTCGGCGGCGTAGTAGATGATGGGAGCGTCGATGGCCCCGATGAGGGCGAGGACGGCCCCATAACGCGCGCCCTGCGATCCCTTCGGCCCGAACGCCCGGAGCATCAGGTAGGCGGCGTAGATGAACCAGAGCACGAGCGTGAGCGTCAGCTTCGGGTCCCACGTCCACCACACGCCCCATACTGGCTTGGCCCATATCGCCCCGGTCACAATGGCTATGGTGCAGAAGACGAAGCCGACCTCCGCCGATGCGTAGGCCACGGCGTCCGACCTCTCGCCCTTGCCGAAGAGGTGCACTCCGCTCGCTACGGCCACCACGACCACCGACAAGAGGGCAAGAATGGCAACCGGAACGTGGAAGTAGAAGATGCGCTGGGAGACACCGAGGTTGGCGTCGGTCGGCACGTAGAAAAATACGAGGTACAGCGTGACCGCCATCAGTATGGCGCCGGCGACGATAAGCGCGTCGCGAAGATGGTCTCCCGTCCGAGGCATGGACGCAATATATCACAGTGGGCGATTGCGGAGAAAGTATTGAGTAGGGAGAGGGAGTATCGGGCGCGCCCCGCAAGTCTGGTAGAATTGCCCCATGGAGCGGCAGACTTTCGAGCGGCTGGTGCGGGTGGCCCTGGGCATGATACCGGAGGACTTCCGGCAACGCCTTGAGAACGTCGACGTCATCGTCGAGGACTGGCCTTCGCCCGATCAGCTTGCCGGGCACCTCGTGGACGACTCGCAGATCCTCCTCGGCCTGTACGAGGGAGTGCCCTTGACGGAGCGGGCCGACTATCTCGCGATTCTCCCGGACAGGATCACGATCTTCCAGGGGTCGATCGAGTCAATATGCGAGTCGAACGAGGAGATCATCGAGGAGATACGCGCGACGGTCATCCATGAGGTCGCCCACCACTTCGGCATCGACGATGAACGGTTGCATGAACTTGGGGTGTAGGGGTGCTAGGTGCTAGCTGACGGGGCCTTAGCTGCGGCGTACCTCATGATCGCCACGAGGGGCACCGCAGCAACAACGACGGCAGCGGCAACGAGGAACGGCAACCCGACGAGGTCGTCGCTGAGGGAGGCAAGCCTGCCGCTGCCCGACGCGCCGACGACCACTCCGAACGAGTAGACGGCGTAGAAGACGCCGAAGGCCATTCCTCGCCTGTCAGTGCCAGTAGCGCTCGCCACGAGAGCCGTTGCGGCGGGGAAGACCAGCCCGTACCCCAGTCCGAATACCGCCATGCCCGCTACAACACCTCCGTAGCCCTCCAGGACGCCCAGAAGTGCCAGCCCGATGGCAATGCCGACGAGACCCAGCATCAGGGGGCCGAATCGCCCGTACCGGTCACCGGCGCGGCTGATGGGGCTTGCCATCACGAGCATCGCAACGAGCGCGTAGATGCCGAAGCTGTATCCTGAGCGGGCCGCCGTCTCTCCCTGCTCCTCCAGCATCAGGGGCAGGTGCGTAACGAGTGCTCCGATGCCGACGGTGATGGCGAAAGCGGCGGCGTAGGCCGACCAGAGGGCAGGGTTTCGCCTCGTATCATCCCGCGTGGCGTCGTGTGGGGCGGATTCCCCCTCAAGAACCGTAGGGGAGCCGTCGCGAGCGATGATCAGGAATGCGATGAGCGTGATCAGGATGAACGCGGAGTCGACGTAGAAGACGACGTTTGCGCCCCAGACATCGCGGAGAATACCTGCGGCGGGAGGGCCGATCAGGGCTGCAACCGCTATCAGCGCTCCCGTGAGTCCCATCGCTCGACCCCACCTGTCTGAGGCCGTCCTATCCCCGATGATGGAGAACGCGCCCGGCGCAAGCACGGCCGCCCCGATGCCGTGCACGGCCCTCGCCGCCATCATCTGCTCAGGCGTCTGGACGAGCGAGTAGCTGAAGACGGCGATGACGGTGATCGCCATGCCGAGAAGCATGGGCGTTCGCCGTCCCCACCGGTCGAGGATGTATCCCGCTCCCAGGTTGCCGAACAGGTTGGTGAAGGAGTATGCCGCGACGATGATGCCCACGAATGCCGCCGACGCTCCGAGACTCTCAGCGTAAGGCGCGATGGTGGGGAACTGGACGAACAGGTCGAAGAATGCGGCAAACACCACGAGCCGCGCGGCCCAGACGGTGTAACGCGCGATGCCTGCCGATTGAAGTGTGCTTGATGCCATGCGTGCCGGTTCGCCTACCGGGAACCAGTGTATAGTATGCGGTCGCCTTGGGCTAGGAAAAGGGGGAGAAGACCCTCACCCTAACCCTCTCTCGCGAACGGGAGAGGGGATGCCCCGCGTGTTGGCATGGCTGTCATGTCCAAAGGGAAGCGGCGGTGGTCAGGACGAAATGGGGTTACCTCAGCACCCTGCCATCGCCCTCGCGCCGCGTGACCCGATCGCGGTCGAGTTGTTCGAGCAGAGCGAGCGCGTACTTGCGGCTGGTGCCGAACATGTCCCGCACGTCGCCAACGGTGATGGGGCCGGCCGTCTTGATGTGCTCGACCACGCCGTCCGCCATCTTGCGGTAGGCGGACTTGGCGAACACGACCGTATCTCCCGCACGCACGACGCGCCCCTCATCGACGAGGAGCGCGAGTATCTCCGCGTCCGGCACAGGCTCCGTGGGCGGCGAGTAGGGTTGCGATTCGAGCAAGTCTAGGTAGTCCTGCACCACCTGTTCCTGGCTTGCCGTCAACTTCCGCGAGTGTCCCGCGAGGTACACCACGGGGCCGTCCTCGACGACCGCTCCGTTGTCCTGCAACACCCGCAGCGCCTCCGGGAAGACTGCCGCAGCCGACCCTATGCGACTGCGCAGCTCCTCCTTTGGAGCGCCCTTTCTGAGCGGGTAGGACTCGTGGTAGCCGGAGAGGAAGGTACGCGCCTTACGCTCCAACTCGTCCCATCCACCCTTGGTGAATACCGACTTCCCCGAACGGAGCAGGACGACATCGCCATTTCTAGCCATCTCTTCAAGCTCCGAGCGGACGACGTCGGCCTCCATGTTGGCGCGGCTTGGGAGACCAGCGACATCTGCCGGCTCGGAGCGCCCGATGGTATTGAGCAGGATGTCCTGAGGCGTGCCCTGCTCCATCATGGCGAGCCGGTCGAGGGTCGGCTGGTGATTACGCCGGTGCCGTCGGGCGTGCGTGTCCACGACGCTGCCCCCGCCCAGCGTGGCGCGATTGGAGCGGACCACGAAGAAGTCGTCCTTGACGACTGCGACGGGCGTCTCGAACTTCAGCTGCGCCCAGACCGACTCTCCCGGCTCGGCCCGCTGACGTTCGAGCAGTCGCAGGCGGGCGACCGCCTCGCTGCTCCCCGTGTGGACCGTGAGGAGCATGTTGTGGCGGAGCGGTCGCGGGACGTCCTCGATGACCCGCAGGTGAACGTCCACGGCATCGGTCGGCGTGAGCCAGCCCGGCGCCGTCAACACATCGCCCCTTTGCAACTCGTCCTGGGACAGGCCGACGAGGTTGGCGGCCACCCGCGTGCCCGGCGGTACCGTGTCCAGCTTCCTCTTGTGGCTCTGGAGGCCGCGTATGCGTGAGGTGAGGCGCTGCGGCAGCACCTCGACCTCTTGGCCCACGCTCAGGGTCCCGTCGACCAACGTGCCGGTGACGACGGTGCCGAAGCCGGACATCGTAAACGCCCGGTCGAGCGCGAGACGTGGGCGTCCGAGGTCCTTGCGGGAGCGCGTTTCCTGGAGAAGGGCCTCGACGGTGGACGTAAGCTCAGGGAGGCCGTCTCCCGTAGTGGCCGAGACGGGGATGATCGGGACGCCTTCGAGCGTCGTGCCTTCGAGGACGTCCTGGACTTCCGCAATCACGAGCTCAAGCCACTCATCGTCCACGAGATCGCGCTTCGTGACGGCCACGAGGCCGCGACTGACGTTCAGCAGGTCGAGGATGGCGAGGTGCTCGCGCGTCTGGGGCATCACCGACTCATCGGCTGCCACCACGAGCAACGCTAGGTCGATGCCGCCCACGCCCGCAAGCATGTTGTTGACGAACCGCTCGTGCCCCGGAACGTCTACGATGCTGACCTCGCTGCCGTCGGAAAGGGGCATCCACGCGAAGCCGAGGTCGATGGTCAGCCCGCGCTCCTTCTCCTCCTGGAGGCGGTCGGGGTCGATGCCGGTAAGCGCTTGGACGAGGGTCGATTTACCGTGGTCGACGTGTCCCGCCGTGCCGATAACGTGCAACGTGTCCGTCTCCTCTCTGCGTCTCTCACCTGAATGCTACCAGATGTGACGGACCACAGAACATTCCTGATACTTTCCCTCACCAACTTTGAACAGTTACGTCTCGCAGCGTCCCTTGACAGGCTATCTTGAATCTGTAAGACTTTGGGCACCCACAATACCCGCAAGCACGACGGTATGGGATATACTGATACACACTATCATTATGAGCCTCTAGCTCACAGAGGAGAGGCAGAGGACTCGGCCGTTTCTAGCGCAGCTTGACCGAGGAGGTGAGTAAAATGACCTGGCGACTGTATCTGCCTATTTTCTTAGTCCCCATAGCGATCGTCGTAATCGCCGCCGTGTTCTTGCTGACCGTCGTCCAGTCCGGCGGGGAGGCCCAACCTACTGTGGGCCTGACGGCTGCGGCCACGCTGGAATCACCGTCCGGCGATACCATAGGAACCGTAACGTTTCGGCAAGTTGCCGCAGGCGTATTGGTCGCTGTCGAAGCGCGCGGACTCGCCCCCGGCGGACACGCCTTCATCATTCACGAGACGGGCGCGTGTACGCCCGACTTCGATGCCGCCGGCGATCACTTCAACCCGACGGACGCCGAACACGGCTTTATCCACCCGAACTGGAGTCGCGGCGAAGCGACTGGGGGACACGGCGGCGACCTTCCCAATATCTACGCCGCCTCCGACGGTTCCGCCCGTGCCGACTTCTTCACCGAGGGCATCACCCTCGACGTCGGCCCGCGCCATTCCGTCTTTGACGACGACGGTTCCGCCATCATCGTGCATGAAAAGCCTGACGCCTATGGCGAAGAGGAGTCCGACACCGGCTCCCGCCTGGCCTGCGGTGTCATCAGGCACACCTAGCGTCCTGTCTCACCGTCCACCGAATTAATCAGCCCGGGGAAATCCCCTCTCCCGTCGTGGGAGAGGGCTAGGGTGAGGGTTACGCCCCCTTGCCATTTCACCCGCCCCCAAGCATACTTTGCGCCACGAAATCACCTTGACTGCGACCGAGGGCGCCAACATGACCCCCACCAAGGAACAACTCGCATTCTTCGACACGTTCGGATTCATCAGGTTCCCCGGCGCGTTCGCAGACGAAGCCGACCGCATCATCGAGGCCTTTGAGGGTATCTGGATCTCGCACGGCGGAGGCCATAACGAGCAGACCCACGACTACAAACGGCGCTCCGCCATCATCCCCTTCATCGACCAAAGCGAGTACCTGAGCGGCCTTATCGACCATCCGCTTATCGACGGGTTCACGTCCGCCCTGCTCGGCCCCGACTACAACTACACGGCCAGCGACGGCAATTTCTACGTCGGAGACACCAACTGGCACTCCGACAACTTCGCTCAGGAATACTTGAACATCAAGGTCGCCTTCTACCTCGATACGGTGACCAGGGACACCGGCTGCCTGCGAGTGATCCCCGGCTCCCACCGTCGGGGCGACCTTTTCGCGGATAGCTTACATGAGGTCGTTCCCCAATCCACTGTCAACCACAATGAAGAGAAATGGGGAGTGCACGGAAGCGAGGTTCCCGCGTACCCCATCGAGTCCGTCCCCGGCGACGTGCTCATCTTCAACCAAGCCACCAAGCACGGCTCATGGGGCGGCAGCGACCGCCGCCGCATGTTCACCATAAACTTCTCGGAACGCTACCGCGACGAGGACATTCCTCAGCTTCGCGAGGAAATAGCCGGCCTCGCAAACTTCTGGTCCGAGAGCGCGTACGGTGAGGCGATGGTCGAGACGGCAAGTCCGCAGCGCATGGTCCATCTCGAACAGCGCATGGCTAACGACGACCATCTCCCCGAGCTGGTCGCCAAGGCCAAAGCCGAGATGCTCGAACCCTCCAGGGGCGGCGGCCAGTTCGACGTGCCCCAAACGATGAGCTAAGCTGTCTCTCCCCCGTCCAGAGCGGGGGAGAGACATAGAGGGGACTTGAGGAGGGGGTTACTCTTCGGGCCAGCCGTCGGGTTTCTCGTCGGCGTCGAGTGCCTCGCGAATGGCTTCCTCGGCATCGTCGGTGACCCACACGCTCCACACGTCGGTGTTGTTCTTGAGCCACCAGAGCGCGGTGTCGTTGACGGTCGCGTTCTTGTTGTCGTATCGCCACTTGCCCACCGCCTTGTACCGTTCGATGTCCAGGTCCCATGCCCGCAGCATGGCCACCACGTCGGGTGCCTGAGTTATGAGATCCGGATGCACCGCAATCAGGATCGTGGCAGGCTCATAGGCGCACGCCTTGGTAGTGAACCAACATTCGTCGCTGTACTCCGGCTCATTCAGAGTGACGAGGTCGAGCGCCACCGTTGGGTCGTTGGTGCCCCACTGGTAGCCCAACCACGGTTCGCCCTTCTCGTAAGCACCGTACAGGTCGGCGTTCGCCGCCGCGCCGTCCCCGGGGTTGACGATGTGAACGTGATCCGACAGTTCGTACCCCTCGATCTGCTTGGCGTTGACTTCCTCGCACGCCCAGCCGATCACGCACGACACGAGGCGCGCCTTGCCCCCCGTCTCGGCCGTGGCGAACAGCGCCTTGAACTTGTCGTCCTTGAGGTCCTCGACGCTGTCGAGGTCGGGATGCTGTTCTTGGAGATACTTTGGGATGACGAAGGCGGACTGCCAGTCCTTGCTAAGGCTTTCGCCAACGGAGATGACCTCACCTGCGGCCTGGGCTTCCATCCACGCCTCGTCCTGGTTGGGCAGCCAGATCTCCATCGTCACGTTACTGTCACCGCGGCGCAGCCCTTGGAACAGGGGTAGCGTCGCTCCGAACACGACGTCGGTCTCGTAGCCGTACCCTTTCTCGACGATGTACTGGGCGACACGGTCTTGGAACTGGGCGCTCGTCCAGTTCAGGTCGCTGAAGATGATAGTCGGCTTGTCCTCACTTGATTCGTCGTCTTGGCCGCACGCGACCACAACACCGAGGGTAAGTAACGCCACTGCCAGCGCAAACAGCCTGTATTTGGATAACATGACAACACTCCTCCTTATCTTGAATGCTCCTTCGAAAAGTCCTGCGACGCTAGAATTAGGGGAACAAGTCCCCGCGTTCCGAACCCAACTTTCCCCTATTTAGGTTGTAGGGAATGGATTCCCGCCTTCGCGAGAATCGCGGGAGATGTCTCAGTACCGTCTCCACATAATTTTGCCGCAATCATAATCGTCTCGGTTCGCGTCGTCAAATCATCCTCGTGTGGGAGCCCGTCGCCAGCCGGCGGGCTACCCCGCCCTCACCGCCTCGCTTCTTCCGCCGGCGACGGCTTGCGTGAGGCGGTCAATGATGATAGCAAGGAATACGATCGCCAGCCCTGCGATCAGGCCGTTTCCGGGTTCGTTCTTTTGGAGGGCGCGGTTCACGTTATCGCCGAGGCCACCCGCCGCGACCAAGCTCGCTATCGTTACCATGGCCAGCGCCATCATCGTGGTCTGGTTGATGCCCGCCATGATCGTGGGCAGCGCCATGGGAATCTGCACTTTCGTAAGTATCTGCCAAGGAGAGGCGCCGAAGGCCCGCGCCGCTTCCACCGTTTCTTGAGACACCTGCCGGATGCCCAGATTGGTCAGGCGAATCACGGGAGGAACCGCGTACATGATCGTCGCGAAAATGCCCGCGGGCTTCCCGAGGCCGAAGAAGAGAATGCCCGGAAGCAGGTACACGAAACTGGGCATGGTCTGCATCCCGTCCAGAATGGGACGCATCAGGTTATCCGCCATGCGGACCCTCGCTCCCAACACGCCCAGAGGAAGCCCGATCGACACGGCAATCACAACCGCGACCACCATCAGCGCGACGGTGTCCATCGTGTTCTCCCAAAGGTCCATAAATCCGAAGAACAGCAGCGCAAGCACGGTGAACACTGTGAGGCTCCACCGCCCGACCGCAAAAGCGAGAAGCCCAAGCCCCACCACGACAGCGGGCCAAGGCGTCCACTTCAGCGCCTTCTCGATGTTGACCAGCGCGTATTCGACTCCCGTACTCAGCGTGTCGAACAGCCACGCGCCCTCTTTCGTCATCCAGTCGACCGCGTCGTCAATGGCCCCGCCAGTAACGTCCCGCACCGACTTGTCGAAGGTCGCGGAGCCGTCTGTGGAGGTTTCTTGGGAGACCGTGGTGGGGAAGCCCATTTCCGGTCCCCAGATCAGCAGGCATATCAGCAGCGCGACGATGACCGCCACCCCTCCAAAGATCCAGCGATACTTGGGTAGCAGAGTGTTCAGACCAAGGGCTGAGAACGACGCGCCTTCGTCGGACTGAGTGCCAAGCTGGGCCATGGAAGTCTCCTAATCCGTGTCGGACATGCCTGAAAGCAGGGCCCCTCTGCGGACCTCTCCCAACAGGCTGCCGTTCTCGGCCACTACGGCGATGGGATGCGTGGACTGGGCGGCCATGGGAATGAGTTCTTCGATAAACGTCTCGGCGGTCGTGGTCAACGCCTCGTCGACCTCGGCTCCCTCCAGCGACGGCCTGCGCTCCGCCGCCAGAGCCTTCGCCCTTTCCTCGGTCAGAATTCCTCGAAGCGTGGAAGTTGCGCGCTATCAGGAACAACGCGTCCCGGTCGTGGGTGTCCATAGTTCGCAGCGCCGCGCGAGGGCCTTGCCACTCGTACACGACCGCGTCGGGTTCCCGCATGATCGCCTTCGCCTGGATGACCTTCCCCCGCGAAACGTCCCGCACGAACTCGGTCACGTACTCGTCCGTCGGCAGCGTTACGATCTCCTCGGGCGAACCCTCCTGGATGATCTCCCCGTCCCGCATGATGGCGATGCGGTCGCCCAGCTTGAGCGCCTCGTTCAGGTCGTGCGTGATGAACACGATGGTCTTGTGAAGATCGGACTGGAGAGAGACGAGCTCGTCCTGCATCTCCCGGCGTATGAGCGGGTCGAGGCCGCTGAACGGCTCGTCCATCAGCAGCACGTCGGGGTTCACCGCCAACGCCCTGGCGAGTCCTACCCGCTGCTGCATCCCCCCGCTCATTTCGTTCGGATAGTAGTCCTCCCACCCTTTCAGCCCCACGGTCTCGATGGCCTTCGACGCCTCTTTGTACCTGGTCGCCTTGTCCATGCCGCGGATCTCGAGGCCGTATGCCACGTTGTCGAGAACCTGTCGGTGCGGCAGCAGCGCATAGTGCTGAAAGACCATGGCGACCTTGCTCCGGCGGAACTCCATGAGCTGCTCGGGCGTGTAGCCGAGAATGTCCTCGCCGTCGAAGCGCACTTGCCCCTTGGTGGCCTCGATCAGCCTGATCAGGCAGCGGACCAGCGTCGACTTCCCACTGCCGGAGAGGCCCATCACCACGAAGATCTGTCCCTGGTCGACGGTGAAGGACACGTCGCGCAGCCCAACGACCAGACCCAACTCTTCCTGAATCTCGGCGCGGGTCTTCGGCTCATGCTCCGATTCAAGGGCGCGCTCAGGTCTATTCCCGAAGACCTTCCATACGCCGTCGACCTCTATCTGGTGTTCCGGCTGATCCATCTTATGAGAGCCTTTCTGAGACTACCTTATCACATCATTGCCCCTACCGCCGCCACTCCGCGATATTCCACAGCTCGCTGTCCCAACCGTTGATGCGGACGCCCTTCAGGGTATTGAGGTGCGCGGACACGGCGCCGCGGTTGACGAGCGGTATTTGGTAGTAGTCCTGTACGTACAGGTCGTTCAGCCGCTTTACGAGCTCCGCCCGCTCCGGCCCGATTCGCATCCGTTCCAGCTGCGCGTAGAGCTCGTCGTACTCCGGGTCGCACGACCGGGCGACGTTCGGGAGCGACCAGTTGTCGTCTCGCGTCGGAATGTGCTTGCAGAGCGGACCGGACAGCGACTGCTGCGGGTCTATTCCCGTGCTGGAGGCGTACATCTGCACGTCGGCGAAGAACCGGCGGAGCGACGCGTTCTTGTCCTCCACCGGATCGCCGCCGAAGAAGACGCTTGCGTCGTGGTCAATAGTCCGCGTCCTGATTCCTATCTCCCGCCACCAGTCGCGGATGAGGGCCTGGGTCTCCTGCCGGACGGTGTTGGTGGAAGTCTGGAACACGATCCTCAGCGGTTCTCCGTTGTATTCCCGGATGCCGTCGCCGTCCGTGTCGAGCACGTCGTTTTCGTCCAGCAGACGCTTGGCCCCTTCGATGTCCTGGGACAGGCACTCATCATTGGCCGTCGAGACATAGTTCGGAGGGCCGGTGACCATGTTGCACGTGGCCTCCCCCGCAAAGCCGTAGAGGTCCTCGGCTATCCGTTCGCGGTCTATGGCCATGGACATGGCCTGGCGAATGGGCTTGAAGGTCAGGAAGGGGTGAGGGTTCTGCCCATCGAGGTACTCGGAGCGGTCGTCGCCCAGACCGATATCGGGATTCGTCTGATTGACGACGATGCGCTCCACGGTGCTGGTGAAGGCGACGGCCACCTTGCCCAGTCCGGCCTCTTGCATCCGGGTGAGGGTCTCCGGATCGGTCTGCACGTTCCAGGCGTAGTCGACGTCCCCCCTCTCCATCACGGACCGGGCCGCAGCCGTCGCGTTCCCGCCGCCCTTGAGAATCACCCGGTCGAAGTAGGGCGTGGCGCCGTGATAGTGGGGATTGCGCTCGTAGGCGATGCGGTCGTTCTCCTGGAAGTTGGTGATTCGATAGGGCCCGGTTCCGAGCGGCGCGTAGTTTTGCTCGAAGCAGGTCGCGGCCGGCGCGCCGATGCACTCGGCGAACTGTACCGAACTGATGATGGGCGTCCCGCTGCCGACAAACGCGTTGTACGGGTAGGGCGTGGGAGCTTCGAAGGTGATCTTGACCGTGAGGTCGTCGAGGGCATCCACGGAAGTGATCCCGTCGAACGAGCTCTCGTTCGTGCAGCCCGTCGCCTCGTCGACGCAGTAGCGCCACGTGAACACAACGTCCTCTGCCGTCACGTCCGTCTCGTCCGACCACAGCAGCCCCTCTTTCAGCTTCCACGTGATCGACGTGAGATCGGATGCGACGCCGCCGTTTTCAATGGTCGGCACTTCGGACGCCAGCGCCGGAACGATGTTCCCGTCCGGGTCGTACTTGGCTAGGGGCTCCAGCGTGACCGCCGCCGCGTCCGTGTCCTTATTCCCACTCGACAGGTAGGGAATAGGCACCGAAGGCGCCTGCCAGTAGTGCAGAGTGAGGACCTTCACCTCCGTCGGAGCGGCTTCCTCGTCCGATCCTCCACAGGCAGCCAGCAGGAAGAGACACAGCAAACCGAGAGCGAGTCTTAGGGGAAGGTACATACGGCAACTCCGGGAAATGTTTATTGCGGCGTGGTATGCAATAGTGTACCCGAATCGCCTCAACTCGGAATAGGCAGGATTGAGATGATGTGTGCGAAGGTACTCACATCCGTTCGGCCTGAGCCTGTCGAAGGGCGGTTCATGGTTCGACAAGCTCACCACGAAACCCCCACACCGTCATTCCCGCGAAGGCGGGAATCCAGAGGGGTCGGGCGGTTCTCTCACCGACTCTGAACAGTTACACGGGCCCTACTGTATCCTCGCCTCAGTGATGCGAATCGTGTAGTGAAATACTTCGTTGAGAAACTCTATCCAGCCTTCGCCGTCATGGGCAAGGTCGTCAAGCAGGAAGACCTTTTCCACGCCCATGCCCTTGAGACGCGCGTCCATTTCAGGCGTAATGACGCCGGCGATCAGGATATTCACGCAGTTGGGAGGCGTCGCCTCTTGAATTGCGGCGTGGCATTTGTGTGCTAGCTCCAGATCTCGGACACGACGGCGTTGATGCGGGTTAGGAATTGGTCAATCGGGAGAAGGTCTTGTTTTTTCTTGGTCAACTTCCATGTTGCTGATGAACCTTGGTCCATCGTAACCAGATTTCCTGCTCTACCCTCGGCGACATACCCTTTGCGCCAACAATGGAACAGTACCGCGTCCGGTGCTATTCCGAGACAAAGCACGGCTTGGTAGTCTCGATGAAGCCGAATATGGTTGAACTGGAAAGCTCCCCTCACGTCCTCTGTAGCTGTCTTGACCTCGAAAGTGACTCCCCCAATCCGAGCATCCCAAGGATGCTGTTCGCTGGGAGCGCCTCCCCACTCCAAACCTAGTTCCGCACACCACTCTTGCACGAAATCTTGGCCGACTTTGCCAACGTGGGAGTTACTGAGCAATTTGACCCGACTCAGAGGCGCGTCGACCCATTTCCCTGCGTGCTTGTAACGCAGGATAATGCCCTCCATCAGGTCGATAGGGTCATGCATCAGTGAAGCCGCCGTCAATGATGGCTTGCCGAATGTGGTACATGGAAATGTGCCGACAATTGTGAAGTGCGAGATTCGAGTATTGTTGCCAGTCCGTCCGCCGAGAGAACTTCGGTAATGGCTTCAACGTCTCTCTTGATGACGATCCCATATCCACAGGCATACTTGACGTCATCAAAGTCGGTTACGAGCGTAGGCGGGTCTCCATAAAATGTTCGCTGGAGGAACCACGTCGCCTCATGCATCCGCCTCTGTCCGCATAGGCGTTCCGCCCGTGTGTCCACGGTGAATATATCGACCCAATCAGTACAGGTCTGTGCGGGGGCGACATTGTTGACACCTCTCCGCCATATCTGCCAGAGGGCATTGATCTTGACAGGCTGACCGTTCCCGTCCACAAAGGCATTGTCAGACAAGCGTTCCGAGTGAACGAGCTGCGCTCCCCTTACGCGATGCTTGGGGCTCCCCTTCCCATCGCTTTGGAAGCCCATCGGCACGATGAACCCGATGTAGTCGGCAAAGGTCGCTGAGTGGTTGAGGAAGGCAAGTGCGAGCCAAGCCCTGTAGCCGAACGGCGGGTTGCCCAGCACTGCGTAGCGACTTTGAATGCGAGGCGGAGTCCAAGTCAAGTAGTCCTGCTGGATAAACTCAGCTTGCAAGGGGAAGATGTCTATGCCGATTCTTCTACCCTCTGGCATGAGGTCGTAGAACGCACCCGCGCCCGCGCCGGGGTCTACGAACTGATACTGTTCGGTATCGGCATGGTCGTCTTTCATGTAAGCGTAGAGACTATCCCAACACTCGCGGGCAACCTCGGAATGAGTATAGAAGCGGTCAATGTCAACTTCATCGTGGTCAACCCACGATGGAATGAGTGAGCAGTCGGCCCAAGCATCATTCCGAAGGGTTATTGCATCTTCAACGTCGAGGGGAGAAACCGGCAAGGCTAGTGTTGTCATCGGGTGTACACCATGTTCTATTCCTGTTCTATATACATCAGATGGCCATTGAGTGCAAGTCTTACGCTGCTGTCGTAACTGCTCAGTCTAGCCCTCTCCCACGACGGGAGAGGGAATTTTCACGCGCTGATTTGTTCGATGAATCTCTGACACAGGACACTAGCCAGATGGAGCGTCGGAGGCTATTCTAGCACAACTGCGAACGAACGTGCTAGTGCCTCGCGCCCACAAGACGCCTTGCCCGCTTCCCGACGAACGAAGAGAGTCCTCTGCCCGCAACAACCCCTACGGCCCGAAGCGGAAGGGCGGGTACCTGTCCGTCGTGAGAAGGATGGCGTATGCCACCGTCCTGTAGGCCCAGCGGCCATAGCCGACGAGGAAGTCGAACAGGGGGCGCGGGTGCCTTCCGGTGATGATGATCGCAAACCACGAAATCACCACGACGATGATCCACACGTACGAAAGGATCCAAATGATGATCCAATGGGGCAGCGCCAGCAGCCATTTGAAGAGCGGCAGCCACCGGGTCAGATCGTTTTGGGCATCGGGATATTCGATGTCCAGCTGGACGGCCTGTTGTTCGTCGGTTGAGGGGTACTCGTCGCGCAGGAGGGAGAGATACGCCCCACACCGAGCCGTGAACCTTTCCACCTCGAGGTTTACCTCGAACCACCAGCGCGGGTACTTCTTGCGGAACAGCAGCATGAGAACAAGCGCCGGGAACAGCGCTCCGTTGATCCCGGACACTAGGAGGTAAAGCACGGCTATGGGAATTATCAGGATGAGCCTGAACAGCGCCTTGAGCCTGCTGCTCGATTCGGGGTATTCGACCGAGTACTGGACCGGGTACGGCGGCGGTCCTGCCGTGCTGTCCATCGCTTCCTGTGCCATGTTCCCTCCTCTGCGAGGTCGGTACTCACGCCGGGCGTGGCGGCCCCACTATAGCACAAGCGTATTGAAAACGGGGGAATGGCGAAAGCCTAACCCAGGGCCTCTTGCGGGGTGATCGCCGGTATGGGCGAGCGCGCGTAGTCCTTGACGTTCCTGGTGACGATATACCGCGCCCCGCACGACCGCGCTGCGGCCACTTGCATCGCGTCCTCGAAATCGGCCATCGGGAGAGCGGCGGCATAATGGATCGCCTCCGTATCGGTGGGCGCGACTCGGACGAAACGGGTCAACTCCACGATGAAGTCACGGGCGTTCGCGCCGCCACGCGACGGGGACACGAGGTAATAAAAGTTCGATACGGTATGCCACGCGACGCACGCGCTCTCCGAGCCGCGCTCGATCCGGTCGAGGAGCTCCGTGGCTGGTCCCGAGTGCGGACGCCTGTCGAGGGCGACGTCGATGAGCACGTCGGTGTCCAGGAGGATCATCGGAGGTACTTTTCGGCGAGCGCGTCGTAGCGCGGATCGTCATGCTCCGCGGCCCGGAATCGACCCCGCCATCGCGATGAAAACGATGCCGCGCCGTCTCCGGCCACCTCTCTGAGGGACTGCTCGATGAGCGAAGAGAGCGACACGCCCCGAGAGCGGGCGTACCGCTTCGCCATCGGCAGAAGCTCAGCGTCCACCGTGATCGTGAGCTTTTTCTTCATGGCAGTTCGCAGCCCCTGTCCGTATACGTATGCTAGAGAAAGTATACGTATGAACAGACTCTCTTTCAAGTGCGGTCTGAGCGTGTGTCCAGTAAGCCGCCGAAAACCGTTCGTGGTGAGCTTGTCGAACCATGAACGACGCTGCCACCCTTCGACAAGCTTTCAAGTAACTGCTCAAATTTGCTCCATTTTGGCGGCAGTTACTGACACCCCGGCCCGGCCGCGCACGGCATAACGCTGCTCAGGGTGAACGGAATTGTTTTTAGACACCCTCTGCGCTCTCTGTGACCTCTGCGGTGAATCCCCGCCCCCTAAGCGAACCGCTTCACTAGGAACTTCTCCGCTCGCGGCCTCGACGTATAGCCGTACTTGTCGACGAGGTGATAGATGACCGCCTTGACGGCGTGGTTGTACCGGTCCTCCGGCACGCGGCCCACGATGTTCCCCTCGCGGTCGGTCTTCCAGCGATATGGCCGCGTCTGGCCGTCGAACGGATTGGGCGTGACTCCCAGTTCCGACAAAATGCCCTTGCAGTGAGCGCCGATCAGGAGCTTCGGCCCGCGGTCGCCCGCCGGGATCTTCATGAACGACCGCAGGCGCTGCGTCCCGTCATTGATCGGGACGCGCGACGCCGAGAGCGACACGCCTCCCTCCTCCAACCACGCCTCTGCGGGGGCAGGCATGGAGTGGTGCTGGTACGCCGCCACGTCTATCACGCCGCCCTCGACGTCCGGCCACCATGGCCGCGACCGCGCCATCTCGATGATCTCCTCGGTCACGAGTCCGCGCTCGTATATCTCGTCGACGACGACCTCCCGCCCGTCGATGTGCTGGAGCGCCTCCACCGCGTACGCCCCCGCGTAGCCGGGATCGACCGCGAGCCGCACGGGGAGACCTGGCACATACGCAACGTCCCGCACGTGTACCTCCGGCCGGACCTCCGGCACGACCAGGCCCCTGGGCGGCACGGGCTGTCCCGCTATGCGCTCCATGAAGAAATCGTCGGTCGAGTCGGCCTTCAGCGCGGCGAGCTGCGGATCGTCCCTTCCGCCCGGATACAGCGTGCGGTTCGTCCACGACGGCAGGGAGTAGCTCCGCCCGTCGGACGCGCCCTCCTGCCAAGCCTTGAAGAGCTGCGGGTACCAGCCGACGCTCGACTCGAAGGTGCCCGCAAGGAAGACCCAGCCGTTCCTGGGCGTGATGCGACCGCGCATCCGGCTGAACACCGTCGCGTCGAGCTGGCTCGCCTCGCACCCGATGATCCCCTCCGGAGCTTCCTTCGACAGCGTGCGCGCATCGAGGGCGCTCTTCGTCTCGATCCTCGTCCCGTCTATCAGGACGATGCGGCCTGGGTTGACGCGCTTGGTCACCTCGGCCACCAGTCCGAGCGCTCCGAACCACTCCGCCAGGTACCGGAACTCCCGCTCCGTCTCGCCATAGGTCGCTCCCACCAGCCAGTAGAGGGCAGGCTTGTGGTGGATGTACCTGCGCGCGTTCCGATTTCGCGCGGAGACCGGCCGCTCCACCACCGTGGTATAGGGCAGTTCGAAGAACTTCAGCATCAGGAACAGCGCCGCGACGACCGACTTCCCCGCCTGCTCGCCGCCCGCCACGAGGACGAACCGCTTGTCGCACAGGAGTATCCTGGCCTGCTCCGGTGTTGGGAGCACGCCCCTCCTTTTGTGCAAATCGTTCATCCAAGCCAGCATTGCCGCTCCGACTCCGCCAAAAAGAAAAGCGCCCGCCCCCAACCACGTGGGGCGGGCGCTCCCGGCGCCTTCATCTATGTTCATTCCAGTCTACGCCGGCGAGGACACGAGGTCAAAAGGGGGTTCTGGGTGTAGGTGCTGGGTTCTGGGGGATTCACCACAGAGGGCGCAGAGGGGTGAAGCTCGGCTACTCTCCGGCCTGGATGACGACGCGCCCGCCGTCCCGGACCTGGATGCTCAGGTCGTGGTCTTCCATGAGAGCCATTCCCACCAACGGGTCCCCGCCAACCGCGCCTGTCTCGACGGCTCTCGGTTGACCGTCCCAGAGCACCGTGACGCTATGCACGTCAAAGACAGCCTCGCTGCCGTCGGCCAGGACCGCCTCGGCATCACCTACGACAGGCAGTCCCAAGTCAGCTACCAGCATCGGCGGCAGGGTCAGAAAGCCGTTGAAGCCGGTGTCAACCACGGCGTCGACTTCTTTCGTCTGCCCCGCAGAGCCTAGCAAGGAAACGGTTATGATGGCTTCGAGTTGGGCGTTGACGACACCCTCCATCACCCGGCTCTCCGAAGGGAGTTGCCTCCGAAGCGATACAGCGTCCGATGTCCGACCCGCATCAGCCAGACCTGGGCGTCCGGGTGTTGGTTCCGCAGGCCCTCTGACGCGGCAATGGTAGATTCTTGCCGAGGGCGTAGCTTCCGCTGCCAACGTCGATGGCGACGACGTCCCCATGGTGGTCCGCCTCGACAAGACGGCGAATGTCCCTCTCATATATCTCTTTCCCGATGCGGGCCGTCTCTTCGCGGGAGCGGGTTGTCATGCTTACCTCGTTGCGTACTATGGGCACGCACTTCTACGCTTGAGATTATACGACAACCGACGGCTTCGGGACGACAAGAAAGCCCGCCCCTATTCCACCCTGATGCGCAGCCGCTTGTTGATGCGGCCCTTGCTCTCGTGCTTGACGACGCGGATCGTGCCGACCTCCCTCGTGTTGTGGACGTGGAGGCCGCCGTCGGCCTGCAGGTCGAGTCCCTCGATGTCGATCGTGCGAATCTGCTGCACCGACTCGGGGATGAGGTTGACCTTCGTGCGTATCAGGTCGGGTATGGCGAGCGCCTCTTCGCGGGGATGCACCGCCACGTGGACGTCCCTCTCCGCCGCCACCTCTTCATTGATCGTCCGCTCCACCTCGCGGGCGAAATCTGCCGACATGCTCTCCAGCTCGAAGTCCATGCGCGCCGTCAGCGGCTCCATGTTCCCGCCCGTCACCAGCGCGCCGTAGTCACGCCACACGACGCCGCACAGGATGTGCAACGCCGTATGCGTGCGCATGAGCTTGTACCGCCGCTCCCAGTCGACCGCGCCGTGAACCGAAGCCCCTTCCTCAGGGAACGAGTCGCCCTCGATCTCGTGGACGATCTGCCCGCCTGCCCGCGACAGCTTCTTGACCGTGTACTCGTCGGTACCCGCCCTCAGAGTCCCCGCGTCCGGCGGCTGTCCTCCCCCTCCGGGATAGAACGCCGTCCGGTCGAGCACGACCCCCTTGTCCGTCACCGCCGTCACGGTGGCGTCGAACTCCCTGAGATAGGCGTCCTCGTTATACAATAGGCTCGTCACGATGGTCTCCTTGTGGTTGGGGATGTGGGAAGGCGGGTTGAGGATACCATACAGGGGGTCTGTTTTAACCGGACATTTCCAGACATTTTCGGACATTTCTTTCTCTGCAATGGAGTATTACCGTTATCCGTAAGGGTTTCGGCTTAGAGGGTGTCTGATAAGTCGCCGGAACCGTTCGTGGTGAGCTTGTCGAACCATGAACGACCCTTCGACAAGCTCAGGGTGAATGGAATTGTTTCTAAGAGGGGACGGGCAGGGCATGGCCATAAGAACCATCAAATACGACGTCGCCGTCATCGGCGGAGGCATCATCGGCCTCGCCACCGCGATGACGCTCGCGCGGAAACACCCCGGCCACAGGTTCGTCGTGCTGGAGAAAGAGAACGACGTCGCCCAACACCAGACCGGGCACAACAGCGGCGTCATCCACGCCGGGATCTACTACGCTCCCGGCTCCCAGAAGGCGGGGTTCTGCTACACCGGCAACTTGGAGCTTCGCAGGTACTGCGACGAGCGCGGCATCGACTACGAGATGTGCGGCAAGGTCATCGTCGCCACGGACGAGTCGGAGGTCCCGCGCCTGCACGACCTCTTCGCGCGCGGCAAGGCAAACGGCGTGGAGCGACTCGAACTCATCGGCCGCGAGCGCCTGCGGGAGATCGAGCCGCACGCCGCGGGAGTCAAGGCCATCCGGTCGCCGGAGACGGGCATCGTCGACTACCGCCGCGTGTGCCAGGCCTACGCCGACCGACTTCGGCGAGATGGGCGGCGAGCTCCGCCTGAACACCCGCGTGGAGCACGTCGCCAGGCGCGGCAACACCATCCACATCGACACCGACCGCGACAGCATCGCCGCGAGGGGCGTCATCAACTGCGCCGGTCTCCAGGCCGACATGATCGCCCGCGACATGGGAGAGCGCGTCGGCCTGCGCATCGTCCCTTTCCGAGGCGAATACTTCTCGCTCAGGCCCGAAAAGGAAAGCCTCGTGAACGGCCTGATCTACCCCGTGCCCGATCCCAAGCTGCCCTTCCTCGGCGTCCACTTCACCAAGCGGATCGACGGCAGCGTCGAGGCGGGCCCCAACGCCGTCCTGTCCCTGAAGCGCGAGGGGTACGACAAGACCTCGTTCGACGTGGGCGACGCCCTCGACATCGCCACGCATCCGGGCTTCTGGCGCATGTCGATGACCCACTGGATGACCGGCATGAAGGAGCAGTACCGCTCCCTGTTCAAGTCCTCGTTCGTCGACTCGCTGCAAAAGCTCATACCCGAGGTTCGGCCCGAGGACGTCTGGCGGCCCAGCGCAGGCGTCCGCGCCCAGGCCATCGACGACGACGGCGGCCTCCTCCAGGACTTCAAGATCGTCCAGGGCGACAGGGCCGTCCACGTCCTCAACGCGCCGTCCCCCGCAGCCACCTCCAGCCTCCCCATCGGCCGTCACATCGCCGGACATCGCGACGGAGGCGTTCGAGCTATAGGCGACGTCCCAGCTACCTTTTCTCGGTAAGCCGCCCCGACAGGTACTTGTGGATGACGCTGGACAGGAGGGTCTGGTAGGGCAGCCCTTCCTCCCTAGCCCGCGAGTGGGCCAGGTTGAAGTCGCGTTCGGTCATGCGAAGGTTCACTCGCCGGGTCTTGTTGAAGGTATTGCGGGCGGCCTGACGAGCGAGGTCGATTTCTCGCTCGGCGTCGGGGGCAGGGCGGACCTCGTCCCTATCGAACCGTTCGAGAATATCACGCTCTTCCGCGTCCAGATCGCTGTTCACGACGGTCTCCTTATTGCCTCCTCTCCCGTTCGCGGGAGAGGATTGAGGTGAGGGTGAAGGTGTGGGCACGATTCCCCCTCATCCTAGCCTTCTCCCCTAGGGGAGAAGGGACATTGCCTTAGGGGATTCTGGATGAACGTAACGATAGACTAAAACGGCGCGTATTGGTATATTTGAAAGGCAAGCGGGAGTAACTCAGTCTGGTAGAGTTCCTGCCTTCCAAGCAGGCTGTCGCGGGTTCGAGTCCCGTCTCCCGCTCCAACAAGCCCTCACCCCGTTCCCACCACCTCATTCGCCAGATCGACTACCGTGACGGCTTCAATGTCTTCAGCGATTTTGAATCGCTCGTCGCCGGGGTAGACGACGAACTTGGCTTCGGGGCGCACGTCTTCGCAGGCGCTGTGGAAACCCCTGCGCGGTCGGGGGTCGAGGCTGCGCTTGATCTCGATTGCCCAGGGGTCGCGACCGGGCAGGGTCAGGACGAGGTCGATCTCGGCTCCGCCCGATGCGCGGTAGAAGCTCGCCTCGGCGCGGTTCGGCGCGACGGACAGCAGGGTCTCGATCACAAACCCCTCCCAGCTTGTGCCGACGACCGGGTGGCCGGTGACGTCTTCCTTGGAGCCGAGACCGAGCAGAGCATGAACGATGCCGCTGTCGCGGACGTACACCTTCGGCGACTTCACCAAGCGCTTGCCGACGTTTCTGCGCCACGGCGTGAGACGGCGCACCAGCAGAAGGTCGACCATGAGGTCCAGGTACCTGGCGACGGTCTTGTTGTCCACGCCAAGGCCGCGCGCGAGAGCTGCCGCGTTGAGTATTCCTCCCTGATTGTGGGCCAGCATCACCCAGAAGCGTCTGAGGGTCTCGGCGGGTATGCGCGGGCCGAACTGGGGAACGTCTCGTTCAAGGTAGGTGCGAATGAAGTTCTCTCGCCAGGTGAGGCTTCCGTCGTCGTCGGCCGCCAGGAAGCTGTCGGGAAAACCGCCTCGCGCCCAGAGCGCATCGAGGTCGGTCCCGCCCACCTCCAGCGCGTCGAAGGGGCCGAGTTCAAGGTACGCGATGCGGCCGGCCAGGGTCTCGCCCGACTGTCGCAGCAGGTCCATCGAGGCCGATCCCAGCAGCAGAAACCGCCTTGCTCGCTTCCCCCTGCGCCTCCCCCGGTCGATCAGGCCTCGCAGGCTTTGGAACAGACCGGGCAGACGATGCACTTCGTCGAGGATGACCAGCCTGTCTTCGTAATCGGCCAGATACAGCTCGGGGTCTGTGAGCCTTGCCCGGTCCGCCGACGATTCGAGGTCGAGGTATACCGCATCCTCCGCGTCGGCGATTTCGAGGGCAATGGTCGTCTTGCCGACCTGGCGCGGTCCGAGCAGCGCGACGGCGGGATACTCCGCGAGCAGTTTGTGGAGATGTGCCAGTGAACGACGGGCTATCATCCTTGCAATTATGGACTATCACGCCAGATTTGCAAGGTTAAATCGCGGCGAGTTGCGCGCGGATTTGGAGACGGGGGAGTCAATCGCGGGAGAGGGCTGGGGTGAGGGTTTCGCACCCTACCCCTTCTCGGCGCCCGACTCCACGTCGGACTCCGACTTGGCGGCGGCCTCGTCCTGGCCGCTCTGGGACGTCCGGAACTCCCGGATGGCCTTGCCCATGGCGCCGCCGATCTCCGGCAGCCTCCCGACGCCGAAGATGATCAGCACGATGACCAGTACGATGATGAGCTCGGTCGGTCCAATAAAGGAAGGCATATCCCCACCTCCAACTGCGCGGCCTATGGGTACAATACTATACCCGGCGGGTAGGAAGGTCAATCAAAACATCGTCAGGTACCGGTCGACCTCCCACTGGGTGACCTGCTTATGGTACTCGCGGTATTCCGCCTCTTTGAGCCCGATGAACTCGTCGGCAATGACGCCGAGCGCGCCCTGGATGACGGGGTCCTTCTTCAGCTCATCGAGGGCCTCGGAGAGCGACTGCGGCAGCAGCCGGATGCCGCGCCTCTGGATTTCCTCCAAGCCCAGCTCGTACATGTTGTTGCCGAGGTTGGCCTTGCCCGGATCGAGCCGGTTTCGCACGCCGTCCAGGCCCGCCGTGAGGTAGGCGGCGAACGCGAGATACGGGTTGTTCGCGGCGGAGACGGTGCGGTCTTCGAGGTGGCCCGGCCCCGCCGTGCGGATCATCTGCGTGCGGTTGTTGTCGCCGTAGGTGATGAACGCCGGCGTCCACGTGAAGCCCGACCGCGCGCTGGTGAGACCCGCGCCGACCTGGAGCCTCTTGTAGCAGTTCACGGTCGGCGAGGTCACGGCGCAGAGCGCGGGAGCGTGCGCCAGGATGCCCCCGATGAAGTGGTAGGCAAACTGCGAGAGACCGAGTCCCTGTTCGTCGCCCTCGTCGAGGAAGAGGTCCTCGCCGGTCGTGGCGTCCGCGACGTGGTAGTGGACGTGGCCGCCGCTGCCCGTGCGGTCGGAGAACGGCTTGGCCATGTGCGTCGCAATGGCCCCGTACTTCTTGGCGAACTGGCTGGTCATCATCTTGAAGAAGGTGTAGCGGTCTGCCGTCGTCAGCGCGTCGCTGTAGACGAAGTTGAGTTCGTACTGCCCGTTCGCGTCCTCGTGGTCGGACTGGTACGGGTCCCAGCCGAGCATCGCCATGCCGTCCATGAGATCGCGGAGGTACCCCTGCACGTTGGCGATGCCCTTGAAGTCGTAGCAGGGCTTGTCGAGCGTGTCGATCTCGTCCGGGTCGAATATCCGGATCGTGCCGTCGGAGTTGCGCGTCACGAGGAAGTGCTCCGGCTCGATGCCGGTGTTGAAGACGTAGCCTTCCGCGCGGGCGTCGTCGAGCACGCGCTTGAGGTTCACGCGCGGGTCGTAGGGGTGCGGCTCGTCATCGACGTGGAGGTCGGAGGCGAACCGCGCGACGCCCTCCGTCCACGGGCAAACGCTGTAGGAGTCGAGATCGATGCGCCCGAGCATGTCGTGGGAGTGCGGCCCTTGCCCCATCCCCCATACCGCCGCCCCGGCGAAACCCGCGCCCTCGTCGATGATGTCGTCGAAGTGCGCCACCGGCACCATCTTCACCTTCGGCGAGCCGTTGATATCCACGAACTGCGCGAGGATGTACTCGACGCCGTCCTCCCTCATCTGTTGTCTTACCTGCTCTCTGTCGGCCATGACGCCGCGCTCCTTCTCTGAGAGCGCGCCTAAAAAGCCCGTCAAAGCCGTTCGTGGTGAGCTTGTCGAACCATGAACGACCCTGCCACCCTTCGACAGGCTCAGGGTGAACGGAATGCCTTTTAGACACCCTCCGGATATATGGTGTCCGGGCGCATTAGACTCAAGTCGCCCGAACGCGCCTAACTATAGTCATGTGAGGGACGTATCGCAAGCGGGATCTCCTCCATCCGTCATTCCCACGTAGAGCCTGCCCCCGTGAAGACGGGGGCGGGAATCCAGCACCCAGAACCTAGAACCCAGCACCCCCACGGTTGCCCCATACCCCACCCGATGGTACCGTTGTGTGCGGACAACAACCTCAGGAGAGACGAAATGGCCGAAGAAGAGAACATAGATCGAGCGAGCGATGAGGACTACGATCGGTACATCGTTCACTACGAGGACATCCCGATGGAGGAGCTTGCGCCGGGGGCGTGGAGCCACCTCGTGGCCGGAAAGGAAGCCGTGGTGAGCTTCCTCACGATTCCGGCGGGCACGTACTTCCCCGTCCACCAGCACGTGGCGGAGCAGATCATGGTCGTCGTCGAGGGCTACATCGACCAGGTCATCGACGGGAAGATGTACCGCGTGAACGCGGGCGACGTCATCGTCATGCCGTCAAACATCCCGCACGGCGGCTACGTTCGGGACCAGGACTGCAAGGTCATAGACATCTTCGCGCCGCTGCGTGAGGACCTCGCCGAACGGGCGGCCGGGGCAAAGGCCAGGATGGCGGAGCAGGACTCGGCGGACACGAACATCCGCCCGGTGGGCGCACACTAGCCGAAGATTTCGTTGACCTCGACGCGCAGACCCTCGACGCTCGCGGAGGCAATCGTCGATCCTCGCGACATCACGCGCTCATTCGCGTACCCTGACTGCCCCGGCTGCGTGAATACCCTGACAACCTTGGCTTCCAGGTCTACGATCCACAATTCGGGGATTATTGACCGGGCGTATCGCGGCGCTTTCTCGTAGAGGTCGTAGGCTAATGAGGAGTCGGCGACCTCAATGGCGATGAGTGTGTCTCCCGGCCCGGGCAGAGCAGTCTCGTAGTACTTGCCCCGCGCCTTGATGATGGAGAGATCCGGCTGAGGCTCGTTGTGCAGGTCGAGTCGCACGGGATTTTGCACTTGAAGGACCGCTGAGCTTTCTAGCAGTTTCACGAGCGTCGCCATTAGACGGTTCACAATCGTTACGTGCAGTGGCCCAATTGGCGTCATTTTCCGTATCTCCCCATCGATGAGTTCCACTCGGTCCTCTGTGGTGAAGATTCCCGCCTCGCCCATCTTGGCGAACTCGTCGACGGTGAAGCTATATCTCCGGACCTCTATTGCCGTGTCGGTTACCATGGATCTCTCCTCGTGGCAAACATGCCTCCCGGCGCCTCGTCTTCAACATCCTAGCACAGGTAGGTAACGAAGCGTCTACACCTCAACCCCCAGCGCCTCACCAACCGTGTTGATGTCCTTATCACCCCGTCCACTGAGGCCGACGAGGATGATCGCGTCGCTGGGAAGCGTGGGCGCGAGCCTGGCGACGTGCGCTATCGCGTGAGAGGGTTCCAGCGCGGGAATGATGCCCTCGGTGCGGCAGAGGAGCTGGAAGCCTTCGAGCGCCTCGGCGTCCGTGACGCTGGCGTACTGCGCCCGCTCGATGTCCTTGAGGTAGCTGTGCTCGGGGCCTACCCCCGGGTAGTCGAGGCCCGCCGATATGCTGTGCGTCTCGATGACCTGACCGTGATCGTCTTGTAGCAGGTACGACTTGCTGCCGTGCAGCACGCCGACGTCGCCGGCAACCAGGGTTGAGGCATGGCGTCCCGTCTCGACGCCGTCTCCGCCCGCCTCCACGCCGATAAGCTGCACCGACTCGTCGCCCACGAAGTCGTAGAACAGGCCGATGGCGTTGCTGCCCCCACCGACGCAGGCGACGGCGTAGTCGGGGAGCCTTCCGGCTTGGTCGATCATCTGCTGGCGCGCCTCCCGTCCGATGGCCGCCTGGAAGTCGCGGACCATCTCAGGGTACGGGTGCGGCCCGACGACGCTGCCGATGAGGTAGTGCGTCGTCTCCACGTTGGTGACCCAATCGCGGATGCACTCGTTGATGGCGTCCTTGAGCGTCCTGCTGCCGGAGGTGACCGAGCGCACCTCCGCGCCGAGCAGCCTCATGCGGAAGACGTTGGGCGACTGGCGTCTGATGTCCTCCTCGCCCATGTAGACGATGCACTCCTGGTTGAACATGGCGCATACGGTCGCCGTCGCAACGCCGTGCTGTCCTGCGCCGGTCTCGGCGATGATGCGCTTCTTGCCCATGCGGGCCGTCAGCAGTCCCTGTCCGAGCGCGTTGTTGATCTTGTGCGCGCCGGTGTGGGCCAGGTCCTCGCGCTTGAAGTAGATCTGCGCTCCCCCCAGCTCTTGGGAGAGGTTCTGCGCGTGATAGAGCGGCGTCGGCCTCCCTGCGTACAGTTGCGACAGCCTCTGCAACTCTTCTTGGAACGAAGAATCTTGCTTGGCAGCCTCGTAAGCCTGCTCAAGCTCGGCCAACGCCTGCATCAGGGTTTCGGGCACGAACTTGCCGCCGTATGGGCCGAATCGGCCGTCTATATCGGGCAGGCTCTCTTGAATGGAGGTAGTCATCGGTAACCTCTCGAACGGTTGGACGTACCCTGAATTATACAGACACCCGACGTAGGGCGCATCGTTCGGCTTGACTGCATTGTCGCCCGTACCTAGAATGGAGACCATCGACACGCGAGGAGTTCGCCTACCATGCCGCTGTACGAGTACACGTGCGGGACGTGCTTGAACAGGTTCGAGAAGCTGCGGTCGTTCAGCCAGATGGACGATCCCACGCCCTGCCCGGACTGTGGATCGGAGTCACGGCGGCAGCTGTCGGTCTTCATGTCGTTCTCGACCGACGCGAGCGGACAGACGACTCCGGTGGCCGGCGGCGGAGGCGGGTGCTGTGGCGGCGGTGGGGCCGGCTGCGCGTGCTCGATGACCGTGTAAGGCTACACGATCTTTGCGATCCGTCGGGCGCTGGGGCGTGCCTCGCCCACTAGACATATCCCCCGTTCGGTGCTCTCGCGTCCTGCGTTATTAGTAGACGGGGCCTGCCATTTCGCTGAGCGTCACCGCGATGACCGCGGCTATGGCAACGAGGATGATCAAAACGGCACATATCAATGCGACCGCAATGACCACGGTGACGAACGTCCTGCTGAACGAGACGAGCCGGCCGATCACGGGGATCCGCTCGATCGTGTCATACGTCTTTTCAATGGGAACGAGGACGAAGTCCATGAACCGGAGTTTTATCCGTATCGGGCTCTGGCCGGTGTAGTCCTTCTCTTTCTTCGCGGACTTCTCTAGCGGCTTGTACTGAAACATCTCTCACCTCGCATGAATCTGTCAGGCTATTCGCGCCGGTTCGGGGCATCCATGCTTGCCCACAGCCCCTCATTCTGTCAATAGCTATACTCTACCCTGCTATCCCCCGCAGGACAATACCGACTACCCACTACTCGAAATCGTCGATGTTCTGGAACTCGTATGGCGGCTTGTTCCCAAAGAAGTCGGTGAACTGGTACAGGACGCCGCCCGCGATCAGCCCGACCACCAGCATCGCCACGAGAATCACGCCCTCGATCTCCAGAACCCGCCACGACCACCGGACGAACCGGCGCGGCCACGTCTTGGGCCGGGGCCTGCCCGGTCTCGGCAGTCGTGGCATTCTGAGTATTTTCATTGCCATACTTGGAAGCTCCGATGGTCGCGCTTCGCCTTATTTGACTACGAAACGCCCCCGCTCGTCAATCGCCCGCGCAAAGCATCAAGAAATGAGCGCCACTGCTTGTTTGACTCCTAGTTAGTCTAACGTCATTCCCGCGCACGCGGGAATCCACATATCAGCCTACTGGACTCCCGCTTTCGCGGGAGAGACGGGGATGGGGAGTAACTTGAATGTCCGAGTGTCAGTCCTCCTCCGACAGCGCCTCTCCGAACGCATCGACCAGACCGTCGATGTCCTCGTTCGTCATCGGCGACGAGAGCATCATTGCCATGGGTGGATGACCGAGCGAGTACCCCTTGAGGTGTACTGCCAGGCTGATGCGCTCGAACAGCGCGGCGTCGTGAGTCCTGAAGCTCCGGTAGTCCCGCGCGGGCTTGTCGGTGAGGTAGACGTTGACGACCGAGCCGACCGCGAGGACCTGGTTGGGAATGCCCGCGTCGTCGAAGACCGGGCGGAGCTTCATGCCGAGGCGGCTGCCGAGGGAATCGAGGTGGTCGTACACCTCGTCGGTCAGGGCGCGCATGGTGGCGAGTCCCGCCGCGAGGGTGAAGTTGTTGCCGGAGAACGTCCCGCTCGGCGCGAGGACGGGCGCGCCGTCGGAGTCGTCCATCAGGTCCATCAGTTCGCTGCCGCCGCCGAAAGCGCCGACCGGCATCCCGCCCCCGACGATCTTGCCGAAGATGGTGAGGTCAGGCTCGACGCCCGCCAACCCCTGGTACCCCGCGCGTCCGACGCGGTAGCTCACGACCTCGTCCATGACCATGTACATTCCAAGCTCGGCGGTGATGTCGCGAACGAAGTGGGTGAACTCGTCCGGGACGTCCAGCATCCCCGGCTTGCCGTCGTAGAAGACGCCCGCCACCTCGTCCTTGTGCTCCCGCAGGATGAGCTCGACCGACTCGGGGTCGTTGTAGGGCAGCATGACGACGAGGTCTTCGGAAGTGGGCGCGACGCCCGGATTGGCGGGCACGGTTGCAGGAGAGTCCGCCGGCCCCGCGTCGTCTATCGGGGGGCTTATGCTGTGCTCCAAGCCGTCGTGGCTTCCGTGATACGCCCCCTCGAACTTGGCGACCTTCGGCTTGCCCGTCTTGGCGCGGATCAACCTGGCGGCGTGCAGCGACGATTCCGTGCCCGAATTGGTGAACCGCACCTTCTCAATCGAGGGGAAGCGACAAACGAGCTCTTCCGAAATCTCCGCCTCGAGGGCGGTCGGGTTGCCGAGGCCGAAGCCGCGCTCGATCTCTCCCTGCACCGCCGCCACCACGTCGGGATGCGTGTGGCCGAGAATCATCGCCGAGTGGTGCGAGCCGAGATCGACGACGACGTTGCCGTCGATGTCGGTGAGATGACACCCATCGGAGTGCGCGACGTAGAACGGGAATGGTGAGCGTGTATACGCGCCCTTGATGACGCCCGCGGGCATCGTGGCCCTGCTCCGCTCCCACTGGGCAAGGGACTTCGGGTTCCTGGCGGTGTACTCTTCGTGCAGCGATTCCAGCGATCTAACCATCTCTTCTCCTTAGTTTGTCGTCGATGTTCTCTCGAAAAATGTAATTCTAGTGCCGTTCCCAATTTGAATATGACAGTCGAATTGAGAGGCGCGTATCCCCTCTCCCGTCGTGGGCTGGCAAAACGTACGGTTCGTCCCCTCTCCCGTCGTGGGAGAGGGCTAGGGTGAGGGTATTTGAGGAAGCTGCCAAAATCATATGGAACCGATACTAGATGGCAGTTAACAATCGTACCCGTCCAGCCCCAGCAGCTTGATGGCGTTCAGCCCCAATATCTTGCGCTTGGCCTCGTCCGATATATCGGCCGTGGCTATTCTTCCCACTTGGTATCGGGCGTCGAGGATAGGCAGGTCGGACCCGTAGAGCACCCGGTCTTCCCCCGCGCCCTCGACCAGAAACTCGATGGTCCCGTGCTCTGATTGGGACGTGCAGGTTTCGAGATAAATGTTCGGGCCGCTCTGTGCCGCCTCGACCGCCTCGATCTGTCCCTCCATGGTGTTCCCGGAGTGGGCCAGCACCCACGTGATGTTCGGTACCGCTCTGCCAGTCGCGCGAACCGGAAAGGCCGTGTCTTGTGCTCGTACTGCGAGTGGCTCATGATGATGATCCCCCGCTCGTCGCACCACTCGTAGATAGGGTCGAAATCGGGGTCGTCCAAGGGTTTCTCGTAGTAGACCGGATAGACCTTCAGGAACCGGAATTCAAGCTCGCCGAAGCAGCGTTCAAGCTCCGGGATCGCTTCGGTGGGGTATCTCGGCGTTACGAATCCGACGCCGATGAACCTGTCGGGGTAGGCTCGAACGTAGCCGGCCGTCACGTCGTTGCCCCGTCGAGCGTCGCCGTAGAAGATGCAGTTGACCGCCAGCTTGTCGACGCCCGCGGCGTCCATCACCTGCACGAAGTGGTCGGGCGTTCCTCCGAGAACACCCTGGGAGGTCCACTTCCCCGAGTGCGCGTGGAAGTCTATGACGGGCGTTTCGGTCATTCGTCGAGTCCCAGTATGCGTATCGCGTTCAGCCCCAGTATCTTGCGCTTCGCCTCGTCCGAGAGGTCGGCGGTGGTGATCTTGGCGATCTGGTGGCGCGGTTCGATCAACGGCATGTCGGAGCCGTACAGGACGCGGTCTTCACCCGCGCCCTCCACGAGGAACTCCATAGCGCCGTGCTCGCTGTAGGAGCTGCACGTCTCAAGATAGATGTTGGGACACTCCTGCGCCGCCGCGACGGCCTCCTCCTGCCCCTGCATGTTGTTCCCGGAGTGGGCCAGCACCCACGTGATGTTCGTGAACCGCTTCGCCAGGGGCACGAACGAGTGCGGCATGGTAAGCACGTCGTCCTCGGACACGCGGGAGGAGTGACTCATCAGGACGATGCCCCGGTCGTTGCCCCACTCGAATATGGGCATGTATGACGGGTCGTCGATGGGCTTCCCCAAGTACGTCGGATAGAGCTTGAGGAACCTCGCGCCGATCTCGTCGAATGACCGCTCAAGCTCCGAGATCGCTTCTTTAGGGTATCGAGGGGTGACGTATGCCACCGGCACGAAGCGGTCGGAGTTGGCCTGGACGTACCGCGCCACGGTATCGTTGCTCCGCCGCGCCTCGCCGTAGAAGATGCAGTTGACGCAAGCCTTGTCGATTCCCGCCGCATCCATGAGCCGCAGGAACCGCTCCGGCGAGGCGTCCATGTGGTTGAGTCCCCACCTGCCGACGTGCGTGTGGAAGTCGATGACGGGTGTATTCACAGCGGCAACTCTCACTTGTTCCGAATCGTGCGGAATATCCTACTACAATCGAGCGTTGTGTATCCCGTGTGATCGGTGAAGAGTGATGCCAATTCGCTTCATGCAAACTGCAAATTGAATCACAAGAACCTCTGTCCTACACTACTCATATCGAAACAACGCCTCAAGCGCCGAGCGCCCGACGTGCAAACCGCCATGAGACACATTGAGAAAAAGAAGGCCGTTTTTTTGAGGAGGAAAAAATTCTCAAACCGTCTCATTCCGCGAACATGCGCGAGTTCCGTCCCATGCCCACCACGCCCAGAGCCATGAGAAACTTTGAGAAGAACGACAAAAGGGGAGCGAAAGATTCTCAAACCCTCTCATTTTCTCAAACCGTCTCACACCGGTTCGCCGGCGCCTGTCCGGCTTGGCCTGCTGTAGACTGTAGTAGGATGCGAGACCTCAGTCTAGGCGATGCCGGGGTCACTCTCCCACGTCAATCTCCGCCTGGCCCCAGCGCTCTTGGTGGGCCTTCTTGAGGGCCGCGACCTGGGCGGCGTACCGCTCCATCTGGATCGACCCCGTCGTCATGATGACGGCGTCCTCGCGGTTGTCCGAGTAATACTTCTTTCGGATACCCTGCTCGATGAACCCATATTTCGCGTAGAGGGCGCGCGCGGCGGCGTTCGATTTACGCACTTCCAGCGTGATGGTCTCCGTCTCCCTGGCGGTCGCGTGCTCCACTGCGGCTATCAGCAGGAGCTCGCCGATGCCCCGTCGCCGGTAGCCGTCCGCCACTCCGACCGAGACGATGTGCGCCTGATCCGCCGCGTACCACATGCCCAGGAAGCCGACGATGGAGCGTGAGGCTTGTCCCTCATGCCGTATTGGACCTAGCCCGGTCGCCCGTCGGAGAATCTTCCGCACGATACCGCCTTGAGGACGTGGAGAGGGTGGCTTGTCCGTACCGTCGCGGTTCTCCACCACCCAGTACCTTGCCGCCCGGTTTCCTAGCTCCCTGCGGAAGGACGTGGGCGGGAAGAGGGTTGCAAAGGCCTGCTTCTCGACGGCCTTCACCTGTGGGATGTCGGCCTCCCGCAGAGGCCGCACCGCGAAAGGCATGGCAGCGACTTTTGGATCGGAGGTAACGGTTTTGACAGCCATAGAGAAGAATTCTAGCATAAGGGGCGGGTACCTCTTGCCCGGGGCATTGTCCATGGGAAAGATCTACCGAATGTCGGTGTCAGGCGTCAGAACCCCTTGATAAAGGATATCGCTAACGATACCATACAGTCGTGGACAGGTTGGTAGAACAGGTCGGCAGAAATCCCAAGAATGTCCGGTTCACTGACCTTCGCAAGCTCTGCGACAGGTACTTTGGAGAGCCGCGACGGCACGGAAGCCACCTGATCTACAATACGCCTTGGCCCGGCGAGCCCAGAGTTAATATCCAATCCAGCAAAGGCATGGCTAAGCCCTACCAAGTGCGTCAAGTGCTCAAAGCGATCACGAGACTGGAGGAGACGGTATGATCGATCGCTACACCTATCGAGTCATTTGGTCTGATGAGGACGGTGAATATGTCGGACTGTGTGCCGAATTACCATTGCTCAGCCACTTGGATGAGACTCCGGAGAAGGCGTTTGCCGGCATTCGTGATCTGGTAGCCTTTTGCGTAGATGATCTGTACAAGGAGGGAGCGCCCGTCCCAGAGCCGTTATCCACCCGACGCTACAGCGGCAGGTTCCTTGTCCGCGTACCACCGGAGACGCATCGCGCACTTGCGATTGAGTCCGCCGAGATGGGCGTGAGTATGAACCGCCTTGTGAGTGAGCGGTTGTCGATGAGGCAGAGATAGGGCCTTACTCTGAAGAGATGACCAAAGAAATCTTCCCCTAAGGATAAGGTGACACCCATGAACAGCATCGAAGACATTATTCTCGATCGTGACGGACGGAACATCTCCGCTCTGCGGCCCCATCTGCGGGAACGCTTCTGCGACGACGCGGCGGCGATGGTGTACGACTGTCCGGGGACGGCGATCATCGTCACGGGATTCCACATCCTCGCGGCGGGCGCGACGGAGACGGACGGGCCGCCGGGCGCAATCGCCATAGGCCGCGCCTTACAGCAGCTTGGGAACGAGGTCGTCTACGTGACCGACCGCTTTACGGAGCCTGTCATGACCCCGATGGTGGACGGCAAGGCGCAGGTCATCGACTTTCCCATCGTCGGACACGATGAGAGCAAGGCTCTGGCGGCAGACCTCATCAAGGACATCGGCCCCTCGACGCTCATCGCCATCGAGCGATGCGGCCTCACGGCTGACGGCGACTACCTGAACTTCAAGCGCTTCTCCATCGCCGAGTACAACGCCAAGCTCGACTACCTGTTCCACGACTTCCCGCACACCGTCGGGATCGGTGACGGCGGCAACGAGATCGGCATGGGCAACTGCGCCGACGTGATCCCGAACTACGACCGCCTGTCCGTTCCGCCGTGCGTGACCACGACCTCGCACCTCGTCATCTCCAGCGTCTCCAACTGGGGCGGGTACGGCTTCGCAGCCTCCCTCTCGCTGCTCAGCGGCAAGAACCTCCTCCCGTCCATCGAGGAGGACCAGGCGCTCATTCGGAAGATGGTCGACCTCGGCGGCGTGGACGGCATGGAAAACGCCCAGGTCTACAAGGTCGACGGCTTCACCCTCGAGGAGAACTCGAAGACGCTCCAAATGTTGCACGACTACCTGGCAGAGCGGGGGGTGAAGTAGGGGGCCGTCATTTAGAGGGTGTTACCGAAGTCCGTGAAACCCGTTCGTGGTGAGCTTGTCGAACCATGAACAGCGCCTCGACCCTTCGACAAGCTCAGGGCGAGCGGGTAATAGTCAACTTTGGAAACACCCTCTTAGGGACGCATTACCCTGTGGTGGCGGGAATACTCCTGTTACAATCGCCTCGTAGTCAGCGATGCGCTAGTCTATCCGCGAGTTGGACGTGCATCAAGCGAAGGTCGTCCTGAGACATGGGCGGCCTTTCCTTTTGTGAATGACCCTCCGTCGTACATCCGCAAGAGGCTGTGCGATACCGCTCAAAGAACCCCCTTCCCCCAACGCGCGTGTGCCTGCTATGATACGCGGCGCAGCCAATCCGTTTCGGAACGGTGAGCGTCAATTGCATAGTCGCGCCCGGTGACGGCGGTCGTCGTCACGACGGTGCTGTATGGCATTGGCCTCCCCGACACGGATTGGGGAGGTTCTTTTGTGAATGTGAACCGTAGCGGGGCGATAACCGACGTGGCAGGCATCATGGTCGGCCACGCGACCGACCGGGAGCGCGGCAGCGGATGCACCGTCGTGCTGTGCGGGAACGGCGCGGTCGGGGGAGGCGACGTTCGCGGCTCGGCTCCCGGCACTCGCGAGACCGACCTGCTCCGGCCCACTAATCACGTCTCTGAGGTCCACGCCGTCGTTCTGAGCGGCGGGAGCGCGTTCGGACTCGATTCGGCGTCGGGTGTAGTGCGCTTCCTGGCCGAGCGCGATATCGGGTACCGGGCAGGGTCTGTCACTGTGCCGATTGTGCCAGCAGCCATCCTCTTCGACATCGGGATTGCGAGGTATGCCGTCCATCCCCAGGCGGACGACGGGTACGCTGCGTGCCTCGACGCCTCGAACGGCGACGTCGAGGAAGGGAGCGTCGGCGCGGGGACGGGAGCGACGGTGGCGAAGACGCTCGGACTGGATCGGGCTATCAAGGGCGGCATTGGGACTGCCAGCGTCGATCTTGGGAACGGCATCATCGTCGGCGCTATCATGGCGGTCAACGCGGTCGGAGGCGTCTACGATCCCGATTCGGGCGACCTCGTGGCGGGGCCTCGGAACGATCACGGCGGCATGGACGATCCGATGGAGGCGTTGCTTTCAGGCGACGGCGCAGCCGCCCCCGCCCCCTTTGGGAGCAACACGACCATCGGCGTGGTAGCTACCAACGCCACGCTGACGAAGGAAGAGGCGAACAAGCTCGCGTCGATCTCGCACGACGGCTTGGCGCTGGCCGTCCGTCCCGCCCACACCATGCGGGACGGGGACACCATATTCGCCATTGCCACAGGCACGGAACCGGGGAAGGCGGACATGCTCCGGCTTGGGGCAGCCGCAGTCGTGTGCGTCGCCAGGGCCATCGTCCGTGGCGTCCGTTGCGCGACCGGTCTCGACGGCATTCCTTCAGTCCAAGAACTTGCAGCCACTCCATAAGGACACAACACGGAACACTCAAACCATGCTTACACGAAGAACGAGAATAGGGATCATCGGGGCTGGCAACGTCGGCAAGACGCTTGCCGTGGCGCTGATGCACAAGGGATACCTTGTCGGATCGACGGCTAGCCGGACGTTCGAGTCGGCCAAAGCTCTCGCGCGCCTAGCGCCGGGGTGCGTGGCATACCCCGATATCCAGGGCGCGGCCGATGCCGCCGATTTCGTCTTCATCACCACGTCCGACGACGCCATCCGTCCCGTCGCGGAGGAAGTCCGGTGGCGCGAGGGCCAGACGGTCGTCCACTGCTCCGGCGCGGCTTCCCTTGATGTGCTTGAGTCAGTCCAGCAACACGGCGCGTTACCTGGTGCTTTCCATCCTCTGCAAACATTCTCGTCGGTGGAGGAGGCCGTAAAGGCTCTCGCGGGATCGACGTTCGGCATTGAGGGAGACGAAGAGACGCGGAAGTCTTTGGCAGCGCTTGCCGAGGAGCTTGGCGGCACACCGATCTTCCTCAGGCCGGAGGACAAGGCGCTCTACCACGCGACGGTAGTCATGGCGGGAGGCGTGCTGAACACCCTCATCGGCGCGGTTGCGGAACTGTGGGGTCAGTTCGGCATCGAGCGGAACGACGCGCTCAAGGCGATAACGCCCATCATGGCGGGGACGGCGGAGACGCTGTTCAAGAACGGCCTGCCCGATGCCGGAGCCGGCCCGTTCGTCAGGGGCGACGTCGGAACGATCCGCAAGCACCTCGACGCCATGGAGCGACAGGCCCCGCATCTGCTGGACGTGTACTGCAAGATGGCCCTCGCCGGACTGCACATAGCAGCCGAGAAGGGCGTCGCTCCCCCTGAGAATATCGAAGAGATCCGACAAGTCTTGAACGAGGTTATCGAGAGGTAGGAGTATCCGACCATGCGCATCACCATCAGGAACTTGCAGGAGATGAAGGAGCGCGGCGAGAAGATCGCCATGCTCACGGCCTACGACCACCCGACGGCGCGGATGGTCGACGAGGGCGGCGTGCCGATGATCCTCGTAGGCGACTCGGTGGGCAACAACGTTCTGGGCTATAGAACCACCGTGCCGGTGACGATGGACGACATGACTCACCACCTGCGGGCCGTCCTGCGAGGGGCCAAGAAGGCGCATATCGTCTGCGACATGCCCTTCATGAGCTACCAGGCTAACGCCGACGAAGCGGTGCGGAATGCAGGGCAGCTTCTCAAGGAGGGGGCGCAGTCGGTCAAGCTTGAGGGTGGGCAGCGGCTTGTCCCGACGGTTCGTCGCATGGTCGAGGCCGGCATACCGGTGATGGGGCACATCGGGCTTACGCCGCAGTCCGTCAACCAGACAAGCGGCTATCGCGTGCAGGGAAGGGACGAGGAGAGCGCACAGGACCTCATTGAGGACGCGCTGGCGCTGGAGGAGGCGGGCGTGTACTCGCTCCTTCTCGAGACCATACCGGCAGAGCTGGCGCAGTCGGTTACCGAGAGGGTCTCGGTGCCGACCATCGGGATCGGGGCGGGGGTCCACTGCGACGGGCAGGTGCTCGTGTTCCACGACGTTTTCGGCATCAACACCGGTCGCAAGAGAAAGCACGTTCGCAAGTACGCCTCCGTGGGAGACACGATCATCGACGCGACCCGCCGGTACGTCGCAGACGTGCAGTCGGGCAGCTTTCCGGGCGACGACGAGAGCTTCTCGGCGGACGGTCGTTCATAAGGCGTATGAGAATCTTCGAGACGGTAGCCTCATTTCGAGCGGCTTGTGCAGTTGCCAAGCGGTCACTCGGCCTCGTTCCCACGATGGGGGCGCTCCATGCCGGGCATCGCTCGCTGCTCGACCGCGCACGCTCCGACAACGCGACGCTTGCCGCGACCATCTTCGTGAACCCGACTCAGTTCGGACCTTCCGAAGACTACTCCGAGTACCCGCGCGACCAGGAGAGCGACCTCGCCATGATGGAGGAGACCGGCGTCGACCTGCTGTTCGCTCCGAGCGTGGACGAGGTGTACCCGGAGGGTTTTGATACGTCCATCGACGTGGGCCGCATCGCCAAGAGGTTGGAGGGAGAGCATAGACCAGGCCACTTCCTTGGCGTCGCCACGGTGGTGTGCAAGCTCCTGGCAGTCGCGCGACCCGATCGGGCATACTTCGGACAGAAGGACGCGCAGCAGAGTCTGGTCATCAAGCGGCTGAACTCCGACCTGGACCTTGGTGCTGAAATCGTCGTATGTCCCACCGTTCGAGAGCCGGACGGCCTTGCCCTGAGCAGCCGGAACAAGTACCTGAGTCCGTCGGAGCGAGAGGCCGCGAGGGTGCTGTATCGTTCGCTCAAACTGGCCGGAGACCTCGGTACGTCCGACGCCAACGAGATTAGAAGGAGGATGCGGGAACTCATCGACGGCGAGCCGCTTGCCGCCGCCGACTACGTGAGCGTCGCCGACGCCGAGACTCTGGAGGAGCTTGACGTGATCGACCGTCCTACGCTCGTTTCCGTCGCCGTGCACGTTGGGGAAACGCGGCTGATCGATAACATTCTGATACACTCAGAGGGCTGATAAATGTACTCTTGAGAACTGCCCTTCGACAAGCTCAGGGCGAACGAGGGAATCGACCGCGATACGAACCATGAGAATACTCGTAACGAACGATGACGGAACGAACTCCGAGGGGCTGTGGGTCCTGGCCGAGGCGCTCACGAGCGTCGGAGAGGTGTACGTGGTCGCTCCCGACAGGGACAGGAGCGGCATATCGGCGGCCATGACGCTGCTGGACGTCGTGCGGGCGCATCCGATCAGCTCGCCGGTGGACGGCGTCGAGGCTCACGCCGTGGAAGGAACCCCCGCCGACTGCGTGATTCTCGCCCATGAGGGACTCTACGACGAGCCGTTCGACATCGTCTTCTCCGGCATCAACCAAGGGGCGAACATGGGGGCCGACGTTCTCCTGTCGGGCACGGTTGGCGCTGCCGTGCACGGCTACCTGCGCGGCGTTCCCTCGGTCGCGGTGTCGTCCTACTACGACCCCGACGGAGCCATTCGCTATGAGTCCGCCTGCATCGGGGCCGCGGCGATAGCCCGCGAGCTGCTGGCGTCTCCCATTATGACGCCGCTGCTTCTGAACGTGAATATGCCGGACACGAGGCCTGCGGACGTGGAAGGGGTCGAGATAACCGTACCGGGCAGCAGGGCGTTCTTGGAGACCGTCCAGCATGAGATCGTCGGGCGGCGGGATCACTACTGGATCAAGCATAACCGCGCGAACGCCCAGCCCGAATCCGAGATGGGCACGGACGTGTGGGCCGTGCGAAACAACCGGGTCTCGATCTCGTCGATTTCGCCGCTGCTCACGGACGGGATACCGGGCGAACGCTTGGAGCGGCTCGCGGAAGTCGTGCGGCGCGCGATGGAGACAGCAGGGCGTCTAGCCTGACTCCGACTGCCGGTCGGCCAGAGACCGCAGCATGTCGAACGGGTAGATGCCCGTGTAGTGGCCGTCGCTCCAGAGGAACTGCACGGCGTACTTGCCGACCATGAGGTAGTCCTCCGCCTGGATGTTGGCCGGCACCGTGGCGGGGTCGAGCAGCTTCCGGTTCGTCCACTCCTCCACGCACTCGGCGCAGGCGCAGTTGACGCGCAGGTACTTGGCCGACAGCGTGGTGACCGTCCCGTCCGTCCACGTTATCGTGACGGCCCCGTCGTTGATGGCTATGGCGCTTATGGTGTTGTCGTTGGGCATGGGGCTCCTTGGGGGCAGGACCTCGCAACGCCCACAGGCGGACAAATCAATCTAATAGCTGTACAATGAACGCGCCAACTGCGCCGATCGCCGCGAGGGCTGCGATGCCCATTGCTGCCCAGGAGGCAAACATGCTGTATTTCGTATCGGCGATGAGGGTTCTGGTATTGGCGATTTCGGATTCGGTCTTGGCTACTTCTTCTTTGGTAGCAAGGGAACCGATCTGCCCTTCAATACGAGATAAGCGGGTGTTCACATCGGTGAACTGATCTTGTACACGATAGGCATCGGATTGAAGACCACTGTTACTAGGAACTTGGTTCGGCAAGGTTCAGGACGCCTTCTCCCTTCCTGAACCAGTCCCACGTATCCTTGTAGTGGTATCCAGCGCGTGAACCGTTCAGTTTTAGAACCATGCCCACTGTAGGTTCTCTAGGCTCCGACAAAGCGTCGCCCGTATCTGCGTCCATGCTCAATTGCATTGTGGTGGGAGAACTATCCATACCAAAGAAGTCGCTGATTGGTTTGGGGTCGTCAATGGGTGTGCGAATGAGGAGTACCCTATCTGAAATTGCACGCACATTGAACAGGCTTCTAGCCCGTTCCACCACGTTCCCAGGCACTTCCTCTTCAAATACGGCTATGAACTGATGCTCGTCAATACTACCTACCACCTTTGCAATCCCTTCTTTCGCATACGTCAAGGTTACATTAGAAACGCCGCATATTCAAGCCGTTCAGCGAGCGATTACGTTGCGAGCCTGCAAGACCCTTGACGCAGCGCAATACTGTGCATATTCTGTGGGGACATCCTGTTGAGGGTGTCTTGAATGCCCCGTGTTGTGAATCTCGTCATCATCGTTGCGGCGATAGCCGCTGCCGCCGGGGGCGTGGTGTTGTTCCTCCGGGACGGTGATGCGGGGGAGCCAGTGAGGATCGTCGCTCCGTCGGCGGTGTCGTCGGAGAGCGGTCTCACGGAGTCGAAGGCGTACGTGACCGGGGCCGTTCGGCGGCCGGGGCTGTATACCATCGAGGAGGGCGACCGGCTGGCCGACCTGATCGACCTCGCGGGCGGGATCACCGAGGACGCCGACATGCAGGCCGTCAACATGGCCGTCCGGGTGAAGGACCAAGACCACTGGACGGTGCCGGCGGTTGGGGAGCCTACTGTCGTCCCATCGAGCGCCGTCTCCCTTGAACCGGCAGGCGGCAAGGTGGACATCAACACGGCGAACGCGAAGCTGCTGGAGACGCTTCCCGGCATCGGTGAGACGCGGGCGCAGGCGATCATCCAACACCGCGAGGAGCACGGGCCGTTCAAGCGGATTGACGACATCGTGGCAGTGCCGGGCATCGGGTCTTCTACGTTGGAGGGTCTCCGCGACCTCGTCGTGGCGCGATGACACGCGGACGGCGTGATAGAATTCCGCGCAGTCGCCGGGGGAACCGGTGTTGGAGAGCAACCCGAATACGGCGTGAGCAATTTCCGGTTCTACATCATCTTCATCGCCGCGCTGCTGCTGATCTTTCAGGTCTGGAACCAGCGTCGCGGCAGCGGCATCGACGAGTGGCTGTGGATGCTGCTGGTGGCGGCCATATTCGTGGGCGTCTGGCTGGGGTCGAAGAAGGTGCGTCCGGGCCAGTGGCGTCACACGCGCAAGGTGGGGTTCGTGCTGTTGGCGGTGGGCCTGGTCGGGGCGGCGTCCATGATCTGCGTGGCGGCGATGGGCTAGTTCCAGGTATGCGCTCGAAGGTACTCACATCCGTTCGGCCTGAGCCTGTCGAAGGGCGGTTCATGGTTCGACAAGCTCACCACGAACGGTTTACGCAGACCTTGCAATCACGCTCTGAGATATGACACTCCTGGCGGTCGCGTCGGCGTTCCTGCTCGGGGTGTTCTTGGCTGACCGTCTGGGGCCGCCCGTCTCCGCGCTGCTTCTCATTGCCTCCGGCGCGCTGCTGGTCATGCTGTTCCTCAGACGGATCGGGCGCTCGGCGTTCCCCGCCGTCCTTGTCCTGTGCGTCGTGATCGGGGGTCTCCGCATGACCGTGATGACCGACCCGACGGCGGAATTGGCGCGGCATCACACGCAAAGCCCCGTTCAGGTGGAGGGCCTGGCGCTGGACGACGCCGGGCCGGCCGGGGCCGCGACGCGATTCCCCGTGCGTGTCGAGCGGGTCTTTCGGACAACGGATGGGCAGAGGTCGAGGGTACGGCGCTCGTGACGGTGAGGCCGGGCGGGCAGGGTGCCGGGAGACGTGATCCGCCCCACATTCGTTACGGTGACCGGCTTCGGCTGGAAGGCGCGCTGACCGCTCCTCCCAAGCTGGACGATTTCGACTATCCGGCGTATTTGGCGAGGCAGGGATCGGCTCGGTGATGTCCTTCCCCAGCGTCACGGTGTTGAACGAGGGGCAGGGTGGACGGCTTCGCTCGACGCTGTTCGGTGTCCGTCGGAGCCTGCACGCGTCGCTGGGCAGGACGACGCCCGAGCCTGAGGCGTCACTTGGCCAGGCGCTCCTGCTGGGGATGCGGGACACCATTCCCGACACGGTACTGGACGACTTCAGGAAGACCGGAACGTCGCACCTGTTGGCGATATCCGGCCTGCACGTAGGCGTCCTGATGGCGCTTGTGCTTCCGGTGAGCGCGCGTATCTTTGGGAGGCGGCGAAGCCTCTATCTCATCGCGCCGTTGGTGGCCGTGTGGCTCTACGCGGTGTTGGCCGGACTGTCTCCGTCGGTCGTGCGTGCGTCGATCATGGGAACCGTCTACCTCACGGCGCTGGCGTTGGGCCGTCCCAAGAGCATACTCCCCGCGCTCGGCCTGGCCGCGGCGGTGATGGTGGCCGTCAGCCCGAACATCCTGTGGAGCGTCTCGTTCCAACTGAGCTTCGCGGCGATGGCGGGCATAGCGACGCTGGCCGATCCGGTGAGCAGGAAGCTCGAAGGCTTATTCGGGGTGTCGGATAAAGAGGGTTCGCCTTCTCGACTGCCCGTCCGCGCCCTTGCCGGGGCTATTGGGACAAGCGCGGCGGCCATACTCGCGACTCTGCCATTGACGGCGTTCTACTTCCAGCAGGTGTCGCTGGTGGGTCTTCCCACGACGCTCGTCACGCTGCCGATGCTGCCGTTTGCGCTGGTATTCCACGCGCTTGCGGCGGTCGGCGGCCTCGTGTTCGGGCCGCTGGGGACGGCGGTCGGCTGGCTCGCGTGGGGCGCGACGGCGTACATCGTGCAGGTCGTCCACATCGCGGCCAAGCTCCCCGTCGCTTCGTTCGAGACGGGCCGCATCGCCCCGGCGCTTGTGCTGGGCTACTACGGGGTAGGAGCGGCGTGGTTCATTGCACATCGGAGCGGAGTGATCGCAAACGTCGCAAGCCGTGTCCGGTCAAATGAATTCTCACACCCCGGACTCTCGGCTGCCACGAAGTGGTTAGCGATACCGATAGGGTTGGGCGCAGTACTCATCTGGACGGCTGCGCTGACCAACGAGGATGGACGGCTGCACGTGGTGTTCGCGGACGTGGGGAACGGGGACTCGGCGCTCATCGTCTCGCCGTCGGGGCGACAGGTGCTGGTGGACGGAGGGCCTGACACGCAAGACGCGACGCGGCTGCTCGGAAGCGCGCTACCATTCTGGGACCGGTCGCTGGACGTGGTGGTCCTGACGCACGGTCACGCTGACCACATTGCCGGCCTGCTCGAAGTTCTGCGGCGGTACGACGTTGGACACGTCGTCGAGCGGGAGGCAGAGTACACCACGTCCGACTACCTGAACTGGAGACATGCCGTCGACAACGAGGGCGCGGTTGTCACACAGGCACGGGCGGGCCAGGTGATCGATCTCGGGGACGGCGCGACCATCGAAGTGCTGCACCCTCCGCAGACGCTGATGTCCGGCACCGATTCCGACCTCAACAACGCCTCGATCGTCCTGCGAGTTGTCTATGGCGACGTGAGTTTTCTGCTCACCGGTGACATCTTCGTGGAGGCCGAGCGGGAGATGCTGTCGCGCGGTGTGGACGTGCGGAGCACGGTCATCAAGGTTCCTCACCACGGAAGCCGGTCGTCATCATCGGCGGAGTTCATCGAGCAGGTCAGCCCGTCGGTCGCGGTGATCTCGGTCGGGGCCGACAACCGGTTCGGGCATCCGCACGCGGAGACGCTCGAAGTCCTCGAGCGATATGCGCCGGCAACGCGGGTGATGATGACGCGGGATCACGGAACGATTAGGTTCGTGACGGACGGGGCGACGCTCAGTGTCGAGACCGAGCGGTAGGGGTCTGGGGTACGGTGTCGCAAAGGCGCCGCGTATGGGGTATCCTAGCCGCCACGATACGAAGGGGAGAATCTTAACCGTGACACCGACGATTCACTGGAGCAGGCCCATATGCAAGGAGCCGGACGACTACCTCGGCTGGGGGACGATTGCGCGGAAGACGGACGGCGAGCTATTAGCGGTGTTTTCGGGCAGGCGCGAGTCGCACTGGTGCCCGTACGGCGTGAACGAGATCATTCGGAGCGCGGACGATGGCGAGACGTGGTCGGAGCCGGAGATCATCAACAACACGCCGCTTGACGACCGCGACACCGGGCTGCTCGTGACGAGTTCGGGCGTCGTCATCATGAGTTGGTTCACGGGGGCTGGCTGGCAGGACCTCGAACGCTATCGAGGGCGCACAGACGACCGCACGATCTCCGCTTGGGAGCGTCACTACAAGAAGATCGGCCAGGAGACCATTGACCGATGGGACGGCAGCTGGACGCGCCGCAGCACGGACGGAGGTAAGACTTGGGAACTGGCGGTGCCGAGCATCGCGTCTTCGCCGCACGGGCCTATTGAGTTGCAAGACGGCAGCCTGCTGTACGTGGGAACGGGCAAGCCGGGGCACGGTGAGTTGGTCTCCGTTCGCTCCACGGACGATGGGCAGTCGTGGCAGACCATCGGGGGCATCCCCGTGCCGGACGAGCACAGGGAGCAGATGCCGTACGCTGAGCCGCATGCCGTCGAGACGGACGACGGGCGGATCGTGTCTCTGTGGCGTCACATTCCGAGGAACCGTCACGACGCGGCGTTCATGCAGCAGTCGGAGAGCGACGACGGGGGCAGGACGTGGACGGTGGCCCATCCGACTCCCATGTGGGGGTACCCGCCGCACCTTGTCAAGCTCCACGACGGCTCGATTCTGGCTACGTACGGCATTCGACGCTCGCCGTTCGGCCAGCGGGCGTGCCTGAGCTACGACGGCGGCCGGACGTGGGACATCGACAACGAGATCATCCTGCGGGACGACGCGCCGAACGGAGACCTTGGCTACCCCTCCACCGTGGAGCTTGCGCCGGGTGAACTGCTGAGCATCTACTACCAGGTCGACGTGATCGGCGAGAAGACGTGCTTCATGGCGACGCGGTGGACGTTGAGCTAGGGAGCCTCTTCATGCCTGCCAGCCTGCAAACTGCTACCAGAATCTTCCGCATCCTCCTCGTCCTCATCGTGGCCGTCGGGATCGCCTGGGTCACGAACAGTGTCAACGCCAGCGTTCAGACTGCCCTGCCGTACATCATCGTGGTGCTGTTCGCGTGGGAGTGCACTCGCGTGCTGACGATCCGCTATCGAAAGCGGAAGAAGCGGGTGCCGAGGGAACGTCCTTCGTTGGGCTAGATAGTCGACCCGGTAGGGACGGGTGGTTTTCGCGCAAGGATGGAGATCGCGTCCGGCAGCTCCGAGGACTCAAATTCGGCATGTGGGAAATAGGGCCGCTCGACAACGCGTTCGATCCCAAGACCTGTCTTCACCAATGTGTTGAAGACGTCCGCCAGAGTGTGGTGGAACCAGATGATGGGCATCGACTTGTCCCACCCGCCATGTTTCTGGGCAAGGGGTGTGCCCGTGAACTCGTAGGTCTCCGGCGACCTGTCGAAGTAGGGCCACTCGACCCTTAGCCCCTCGTTGGACTTTTCCAGAATGTTGGTGACGGGATGGTCCATGTCGATGAGGAGCCGCCCTCCGGGTCGAAGGACGCGCGACCAGGTGCCGATGGCCAACTCTATGTCCTCGAACCAGCCGAGGTGGGTGGCGTACACCAGGTCCTGTGACTCGTCGGAGATCGGATCGAGGGTCTGGGCATCGGCGAGGTGAAACTTGACGTCTAGCCCGAGACGCAGGGCATTCTCTCTCGCGATTTCGATTGCCGTTGGCGCGATGTCGCAGGCCGTGACCCTCGCGCCGAGGTTCGCCCACGAGAAGGCCTGCATCGCGTCGGACGCGCAGCTCGTGTCCAGCAGGTCAAGGCCCGAAACGTCGCCCGCCAACTCGACTCACCTCGTCGTCCAGCAGCACGTCGCCGCTTCCGAGCCTCTCGAAGAAGTCCGGGCGCTCTTTGAGGTTGAACTGCATGTAGTCGGCCTGGTAGGCGTCCCAAGCGGCGCGGTTGATGTCGAGGCGCTCTTGTTTGTTCATTGTCGGTTGAACTACTGGGAGGTTAACAAATGTATGGATCAGCCTAGATCGGCTTTGAGGCTATTGATTCCAGCGTACTCGGTGAGGCCCACCCCGTCGCGGGACTGCTGGAGGGCTTTGACGGTCGCGGCACTCGGCACCTTCGCATCAAACGGCAATCCTTGATGCAAGATCACCTGTCGATAGAACAGCGTGATGGCCTCGGTGGCGGACAGGCCAAGTTCCGCGAAGACTCCCTCAGCCTCACGCTTCAGGTCGAGGTCTACGCATGCCTGTATGGTTTCTGTCTTGGTCATTGGTTCCTCTCGTTCGCGCCGTTCAGGTCACCCTTACCGGGTGTGGGAGGGGTTGGTTGAACAGGTAGCCTTTCTTGTTGAAGGGGACCGCGGCGTGCTGGGTGTTGCCGGCGGTATCCGTGGCGCGGGTCATGAGGGTGTAGTCTCCGGGACCGGGCGACCACGTGAACTCGAATCGCGTCCATGAGTACTGAAACTGGGGGCCGTGCAAGTCCGCTTCGTTCCAGGTTGTTCCCGAATCCGCGCTCCACTCCACTTTGGATATCGAGGAGGGGGAGTGCGCGTAGCCGTGGATGCGTTGGCTGCTGGACGGCAATTCGGCGGGCCAGGGCAGTGCAAGGGCGCTCTTGACCGTCTGTGTCGTGACGACCACGCCGTCCGCCTGCCCCTCCGGCGGGTAGTCTTCGCCGATGAGGACGTAGGATGTCGTGTTGTTGCGCGTCCAGAACGGCTGTGAGGAGACGACGATCCGGCCCAGCCACTTGATCCACGAGCTGCCTACCCATCCGGGGACGACGGCGCGCAGGGGGTAGCCGTGATCCCTGGGCAGAGCATCGCCGTTCATGGCATAGGCCAGCAGGGTGTCGGGGTGCATCGCCTTCTCGACCGACATCGCGCGACGGAAGCCGTCTTCGGGGGAGTCTTCGTCGAGGCCGATGAGCAGGACACTTGCGGCGTCCTCGGTTATGCCGGCGCGAGTGAGCACGTCTCTCAGGGGGACGCCTATCCACTCGCCGTTGCCGACGGCTCCGCGCTCCCACTGCGTGCCTTCGGCCTTTTGGCCGTTCACGATGTCGAACATGGCGCGGTGGTTGCCCGCACATTCCAGGTAGGAAACAAGGGTACTGCTGGGCATGTTTTGGATGTCGGTGTAGGACAATTCCATCGGGTCGGATACCGCGTCGCCCTCGACCGAGAGACGCCAGGTGGTCGTGTCCACTTCCACGCTGGTGGAGTTGTTGCGCACGAAGAAGAGCTTGTTGGGTGTCGTGACGCCCTGCATGTTTTCGAGCCGGGCCTCAAGGCTGCCGGAGCGCCGGATGAAGGGGGTCGGGTCCTTGAACCAACGCGGCGGTTCCGACCGACCTACGGCGGTCGGGGCAGGCGTGGGTTCGCTCGTTCCGGGCAGCCTGTCGCCGAAACAGGCCGCGAGAACAGCCGCCGCGCCGCCGACGGAGAGAAGCTGTAGGAAGCGGCGTCGGCTTATGCCTCTCTCGTACGCAAGTTGCCAGAGTCGGTCTTCGGGTTCGGTCGTTTCGCGCGTCATGTCTTCAATTCACCGCAGAGGGCGCGGAGATCGCGGAGGGGGGAAGATGGATTCCCGCCTTCGCGGGAATGACGGTGGGGGCTACGGGAATGGAAATGTACACGGGCCACCGTGGACGGCGCGACATTGCCCTTCGACAGGCTCAGGGCGAACGTACATCCCATAGCTGTTTTCATGGAAAGTCCTAGTGGAAGCAGCCGCGGCCGGGGAAGTCCCAGGTGCCTTCGACGATGCCGTTGCGGACGGCTATGAAGCGGTCCCAGCGGTTGACGAGGCCGTCGGAGTAGCCGGGTATGAGGGTGACCGTGTCGCCGACGCTCAGCTTTGTTCGACCGTCGCTTTGCAGGACGAGGTGTTCGTCGGTTACGTCGGAGACCTCGACCCCGGGCATCCCCTCGACGGAGGGGCCGAACATGCCGTTTATCATGCAGAGATGGCGGACGCCGATGTCGGTGACGGCCACGCCGGGCCGGGGTGTGCTGACTACGGTGGTCACGAGCCTGGCGGCGAATTTGAACTCGGACATGAACTCGAGCATCGTGTCCATGAGGGCGTAGGTGCCGCCCTCGACCTCGGTGACGCCCGGAATCTCCGTCGCGAGCTTATACGAGAAGGTCTCGCCGCTGGATACCATCTCGACGTCGATGCCCTCGGCCTCGATGGCGTCCTTGACGGCCAGACACATGCCGATGTGCCGCGTGCCGGACTCGGTGTACTCCTCGACCGTCGGCGAGCCTTCGACGTGCTGGTGGCTCATCACGCCCATGAAGCGGACGTTGGGCAGGTCGTTGGTCAGCTTGGCGATCTCGACTCCCTGCTGCGGATGCGCACCCCGGCGCGACCCATGGAGGTATCCACCTCGACGAGGATGCCGATGTTGGCGCCGGTGGCCTCCGCCACGCGGGAGATCGCGCGGACGTTGTCGGGGTCGTCCACGCAGACCTTGATGTCGCCGCTCCGCGCCAGTCCGCAGAGCCGAACGAGCTTGTCGTCGGTTACGACCTGGTTGGGGATGAGTATGTCGGCGATGCCGTTCTGGACCATCACCTCCGCTTCGGAGACCTTCGCGACGCACACGCCGCCGACCGTGCCGCCTATGTCGATCTGCATTTGGGCCAAGAACGGGCTCTTGAGGTTCTTGGTGTGCGCGCGCATCTTGGTGGAGGTGTCGCGGTAGGTGTCGGCCACGACCTGCAGGTTGCTCTCGTAGGCGTCCATATCGACGATCAGGCACGGCGTGTCGAGTTGGTCGATGGGAGTGCCGGGGGAGGGTGCGTAACGGTCCATTCGATGTCCTCAAAGACGGTGGAGTGTGCGATAGTATACAACGGGAGTGCGGGGTGAGTGCATTCCGTGATTCCGCGTACTCTTTGGCGTTGGAAAGCCGGCGTCAGGCGATTTGAGGAGGCCTTCGCAAAAAGTGTTTCGGACGGTCGGGCATGACAAGGCGGTGAGGGCGCTTACCCGCGCGCTCGATAACGACGGGATAGCGCACGCCTATCTGCTCGCGGGGCCGCCTCAGGTCGGCAAGATGACGTTGGCGATGGACATAGCGCGGGCGGTCAACTGCGTCGCCGATGAGCAGCCCAATATGTTCGGCGAGACCGAGCCGAAGCCCTGCAACACGTGTGGCCCGTGCGACCGCATCGCGAGGGGGCTGCATACGGACGTGCGGGTGGTCGGCCTGGGACAGGACTCGCGTGGACGGACGCAGACGCTGATCTCCATCGACCAAGTGCGGGAGGCGCAGCGCGAGGCCAGTCTGAGGCCGTCCGAGGGCAGGTACCGCGTGTTCGTCATCGACCGCGCCGAGTACCTCAGCCAGGGGGCGGCGACGGCGCTGCTGAAGACGTTGGAAGAGCCGCCGGACCAGGTGATCTTCATTCTGGCGGCGACCGACAGCGACCGGATGCTTCCGACGATCTCGTCGCGGTGCCAGACCTACAAGCTGCGGCCCGTGTTGCAGTCGGTGATCGCCGATCACCTGAGGTCGGAACACGGCGCCGAGGAGGAGACCGCCAATGAGATCGCCCGCCTCTCGGAGGGCCGGGTTGGCTGGGCCATCGGCGCCGCGGCCGATCCTTCAGTGCTGGAAGCCATCGAGGAGAAGGTCGCGACGGTGGAGTCGGTCGTGCGCGCGGGGTTGGAGACGCGCTTCGAGTACGCCGAGAAGCTGGCGCGCGCCTTCACTCGCGATAGGGACGCGGTGCGCGACGAGCTCGCGGTCTGGCTGGAGTGGTGGCGGGACATGATGGTCGTGAAGGCGGGACTCCCACGCTACGTGAGGCACCTTGCCAGACTCGACACTTTCCAAGCGGGGGCGGCGAAGGTTACGGTAGAAGAGGTCGCAAAGGCGGTCTCCGCCGTAGAGGAGACCGCGCGCTGGCTCGACCGGAACGCCAACGCGCGCCTAGCGCTGGACAATATGATGCTGGCAATGCCGCGTATCCGGTGAGGGGGGTGCTGGGTTCTGGGTGCTAGGTTCTGGATTCCCGCTTTCGCGGGAATGACGGTGTAGGGGCGCGGAATGACGGAGTGGGGGTGTGGGAATGACGGATTTGCGGTGTATTCAATGCGGATTGGTATAAGAGGATGATGGAAGGACGTCGAAAGCAGGGGGAGATAGTCGGGGTGAGGTTCACGCCTTCGGGGAAGGTGTACTTCTTCGCGCCGGGGAATGTGGTGGTGTCAGTGGGGGACAGGGTGGAGGTGGAGACGGATGTCGGCTATCGGGAGGGGACGGTCGTCATCGCGCCGGACCAGGTGCGGTACGCCGACTTGCGGGGTGGATTGGACACGATTGTGCGGAAGATTGGGTAGCGAATTACCCTCACCCCTTCGACAGGCTCAGGGCAGGCCCTAGCCCTCACCCTCACTCCGTGCGAATCACCCTCACCCTAGCGCTCTCCCTCAAGGGAGAGGGGATTTGCTGCCGTAGCGGACGGCTTGGTCGACGATGTCGAGGCCGACGTTTTCGCTCCATGCGGCTAGGAGCTGCTTCGTCACGGGGCCGATAGTGCCGTCGCCCACCGGTTGCTTGTCGACGGTCGTGACGGGCACCATGCACCACGAGGTGCTCGTGAAGAAGCACTCGTCGGCGTTGAGCACGTCATAGGGCTGGATGTCCTCGATTCTCGTTTCGATGTCGAGCTGCGACGTGAGGCCGAGCACGATCTTACGGGACACCCCTTCCAGCGCGGTTCTCGTCGTCGGGGTGCGCACGACTCCGTCGGTGACGATGAAGACGTTGTAGGACGAGCCTTCGGTGATGTACCCGTCACGGTCCCGGAGGATGGGCAGAGCGCCGGGATCGACCTCGTTGGCCTCCAGCTCCGCGAGGTTGAAGTTCATGCGGCTGTAGTGCTTGATCTTGGGGTCGAGGGCCTCGGCGTGATAGGACTGCGTCCGGGTTATCACGGCCTTCAGCCCGTCGTATGCGGTGTAGTACCCGGCGAAGTCGAGGCCGGAGACGCGGATGGCCACCTGCGCCCCGTCGGCAGACCACGCGCGGCGGCCCTTCCCGCGCGTCACGAAGTGGTGGATGTGCAGGTCGCCGACGGCGTCCAGCTTGTCGAGGTTGCGCTCGACGGCCTCCTCGGTGAGGGCGGCCATCTCCTCGTCCGTCAGGCCGGGGTCGAGGCGGATGTAGTCGAGCGAGCGGTAGAGGCGTCGGACGTGGTCGTCGAGGTGATAGATCCTGCCGTTGAAGGTTCGCGTGGCCTCGAAGGTCGCGTCGGCAACCATGAAGCCGCGGTCGAGAGGATCGATGCGGATGTCCTCGCTCGGTACCCACTCGCCGTTCCAGTAGGCTGTGAAACTCATGCTCATGCTCCCGTCCGGCGGGCTGACAGGGGTGGGCTTTCACCCTCACCCCAGCCCTCTCCCTCAAGGGAGAGGGGTATGTTGAGTCATAACCGTAGTTACAGTGTACGCCAGAGGGGGCTTTACGAACAGTATGTGAGGGGCCTCGTGACCGTTCAGTCCTGGTGAGATGAACGCCCCTCCCCCTGTGGATACCCGCCTTCGCGGGTATGACGTTGCTTCGAGAAAAATGGAAAAAGTGTTGCATTCTGTTGCAATTTGTTGCATTTTGGGCCGTTATTGTCAAGTTGAAGGGCTTGTTCGATAGAGGTTAGAGGGGGATTGAGACGGGATCAGTACGATGTGATAGTTTTCTTTGCAAACTGAGGCAAGAGTTCGCCAGTGGAGGCGCTGTCATGGAAAGAACGGAGCTGTTCGTGTCGGGCACGGGCGGGTATACGAAATACCGCATACCCGCGCTTGCGGTAACCGTTGAGGGCACGGCGCTGGCGTTCTGTGAGGCGCGTCGTCACACGGGAGGGGACGATGATGAGATCGATATTTTCGTAAGGCGCAGCACCGATGCCGGGCGGACGTGGGGGGAGCGGCGGATGGTCGTCTCGGACGGGAACCGCACGTGCGGCAACCCCTGCCCGGTCGTCGATAGCCGCACTGGTACGGTCATCCTGACGTTCTGCAAGGACAATCAGCAGGTATTCGTCACGCGGAGCGACGACGATGGACTCACATGGGGCGAGCCGGAGGAGATCACGGACTCCGTGAAGGAGCCGTCGTGGTCGTATCTCGGCACGGGGCCGGGACACGGTATACAGCTTCGCAGTGGTCGGCTGCTGATTCCGTGCTGGTCGGACGCGAGTCCGGGGCCGGCGACGTGGCGGGAGCCTCCGCCCGTATGGAACCAGGTCCAGTCGTCATACGCCTTCTACAGCGACGATGGGGGAAAGACATGGCAGCGCGGCGAGGAGATGACGAGGGACGCCTCGGACGAGTGCGAGGCCGTGGAACTGCTGGACGGGACGGTGTACATGAACATGCGGAGCCGTCACGGCATCAAGCGCCGCGCATACGCCCACAGCAAGGACGGCGGGGAGACGTGGACGGCGGTCGAGTACGATCCGAACCTGCCGGAGCCCTCATGCCAGGGAAGCGTCGTCCGGCTCGACGAGGGGCGTGTGCTACTCTCGCATCCCGCGAATACCGAAATACGGACGCATCTGACGGTCAGGATGAGCTATGACGAGTGCCGCACGTGGCCGGTGGCGAAGGTGCTGCACGAGGGTTTCGCGTCCTACTCCGACCTCGCGGTCGCGGACGGGCACATCCTGTGCTATTACGAGGTTGGCCAGGGCGGGCGAATGATTTTGGCGCGGTTCGGGCCAGAGTGGTTGGAGGGGTAGGCCCCGAACAGCGTGGCGATGTTTCCGCCGAGGATGGCATCCATGTCGTGTTGAGGGATGAAGTCGCAGTAGTCGCGCAGGTATGCGAGGCTCTGGCGGTAGGTGGCGTGGCGCTCGACGTTGGGCAGGTCGGAGCCCCAGCAGAGGCGCTTGGGGCCGAGGCGTTCGTGGTATTCGCGGATGATGGGGCGCACCTCGCGGAAGGGGTAGTCGAATACGGCCCCTTGGAAGATGGGAAAGAGAAGCTCGGATATGACGTTGGGTGCGTCGATGGCTTCCCACGCGGCTTCGGGGATGTTCGCCACGCCGTCTTCCATGAACCTGGCGACGGTCAGACCGTGCGTAAGGACGCAGGGGATGTCGGAGTAGATTTGCAGCCAGCGCTTGAAGGCCGTAAGTTGGGATAGGTAGGACTCCTGGCCGGGAACCGAGGTCGTCACGTTCCAGAAGACGGGGATACCGAGGTCACGGACGCGGTCCCAGAACGGGGTGAAGACTGGATCGTCGACAGGCGTGTCGCGGCGGTGCATCTCCAACGAGCCGGTGTTGAACCAGAGGGCATGAAGGCCGTACTCTTCTATGGCCATATCGAGCGACCGCGTTTCGGATGGGTCGTCGATCTTCCACTCGTCCACGAGCGCGAGGCCCCAGAAGCGATCGGGGTACCGCCTGACGGCATCGGCGATGTACTCGTTCAGGCGGCCGTAGAGGTGACCGCTCTGGATTACGGCGCGGTCGACGCCCGCGTAGTCCATCTGCGCGACGATGTATTCCGGCGTGGACTCGAGGTTCCGCATCGAGGGCGGGAGGTACTGCTTGGCGTAGTCGACGCCGTCGGATGTCCATGCGAACTTGCCGTGTCCTCCATCGCGAAAGTCGACGTCAAACATGGCGTCCAGCGCCGTGTCATCGCCGTCGAAGAGGGTTTGACGGGTGACGACGACGTTGTCGGCGACGCGGCGCACAGGCTGGTGGTGTGTCATTATCGTGTGCTGGACGTAGCGCAGATGCTCGGCTGCGGACGAGTGCCCGGAGGCGCCGCCCATCGGCGGGAAGACGTGCGCGTGGGAGTCGACGATCATGGGTGACTTCACACCGGCGGGACGAGGCGAACGTCAAGCACCCGCTCACACCAAGCGGCTGCGGAGAGAAGGGTTGCCTCTTGGAGAGGGGCGGAGGCCAGTTGAATGGCGAGCGGGAGTCCGTCCTCGCTGAGGCCGGACGGGATGGAGATGGCGGGGAAGCCGACGGTCGTCCATAGCCACTGGCAATGCGGGTTGCCGGTGGTGGACGTGTCCGGCGCGGGCGCGAGGATGGAGGGCGTGAGGATCGCGTCGTAGGGTTCGACGGCCTTGAGGAGCTCGCGTCGCAGGTCTCGTCGGAGCGCCTGGGCCTGTATGTACTTGGTGGCCGGAGTCGCCATGCCGTTCTCGATGACTCCCCGCGTGGTCGGCATGTAGTCGTCGGCATGGGCCGCAAAGTCGGCCTCGTGGGCGTCAGCGGCCTCGGTGTTCTGCACGACGCCGTGCGCCTCGCGTCCGTCGTGCAGGTCGATGGGGATGCGGACCTCCTCGACGAACGCGCCTTCCTGCATGAGCTTGGCTACCACGTGGTCGACGTGGTCCTGCACCTCAGGATCGGCCTCTTCGACGAAGTACTGGTGCATGTAGCCGATCTTCGGGGGTCTCACGCCGTTCAGGGAGGCCGTGTAGTCGGTCGGGGGCGTGGTGAGCGAGATGTCGTCGTTCGGGTCGTGTTGGGCGAGTACGCCGAGCACGATGGCGGCGTCCTCGACCGTGCGAGTGAACCAGCCCATGGTGTCGAGCGACCAAGCGACGGGCATGACCCCGTAGCGGCTGACGAGTCCGAGCGTGGGCTTGATGCCGACGACGCCGGTGTATGCGGCGGGGCGCAGGACGGAGCCGGCGGTCTGCGAGCCGAGGGCCATCGGGAACATCCGGGCGGCGGTGCCGGCGGCGGATCCGCTGCTCGACCCGCCGGGCGTGCGGTCAGGATTCCAGGGGTTCTTGGTCGGCGGGGGCTCGAACATGGCGAATTCGGTCGTGACCGTCTTGCCGAGCATGATTCCGCCCGCCTGCTTGAGCAGCGCGACGGCGGTGGAGTCGTAGTCGGGCACGAAGCCCTCGTATACCTTCGAGCACCCCGTCGTCTCGACTCCCTGAGTGTAGAAGATGTCCTTGACGGCGAAGGGGATGCCGTACAAGGGGCCTATGTCCTCGCCGTCGGCCAATTGGCGTGCGCTCTCGGCAGCAGCCTTCCGCGCGGCGTCCTCGTCGCGGTTCACCCACACGTTGAGCTGCGGATCGAGGTTGCGACTGCGCTCAAGGAGCGAGTCGGTCAACTCGACGGGCGAGAGGCGGCCTCGCCGTATCTCGGACGCGGCTTGGGCGATAGTCAGTTCGTAGGGTTCAGTCATGGATGGGCTCCGGTTCTGGGTGCTAGGTGCTGGGTTCTGGGGGAAGGATCAGTAAGTCCCTGTGGGTGGTGTCGTTTAGGTCGGGTTTCGGGGTATTGGGAGTTGTACTTCCTCGTTTCGGGCGGCCGACATGAACGCGGCCATGAGTATCTCGACGGGCTGGGCGGCCTCGCGGGCCGTGATCAAGGGCCGGTCTTCGTTCTCGATGCATTCGACGAAGGCAGCGATATCGTCGATCATCACGTCGCGTCCGCCGTCGAGGCGTCGCCAGCGGTTGCGGGGCATCATCGGCACGCGCTCATCGGTCGACCCCCACATCCTCATGGGATCGAATTCGTCGCGCTCCGGCTGAACGAAGCTGGGGTCGGTGTTGTAGACCTCAACGCGCGGGCGGTTGGCGTCGAAGGTCGCCGTGGCCCTGTCGCCGACGAGGACGATGCGCTGTACGCCACCGCCCGGATGGCTCATGTAGCCGAAGCGTCCGGCGATGATTGAAGCGGAGATGCCGCCTTCAAGCTGCATGGAGATCGCGCCGAAGTCCTCTGTGTCGTTCTCGACGTGCTCGGCGAAGAAGTAGTTGCCGGTGAGGGCGGTGACGGATTCGGCCTTCCGTCCGGTCAGCCAGTGGATGACGGTGAGGGGGTACACGCCTACGTCGAACATCTCGCGCTTGGACTCGGGGAACGTGAAATCGGCGTGGCGCTCCTTCTCTTGTCGCACGACATCCTCAGGCGCGGTTCCGGGCGGGCCCTTGGCGAACAACTCCTCGCAGTGGATGGCACGCAGAGTGCCCAGGGCGCCGCTGTCTATGGCGTGCTTGGCGCGCTGAACCCATCCGGAGTGGACGGTACAGTACATCTGGTTGACGACCCCGGCTTTGACCATCGCCTCGACGATGGCGTCGGCAGCCTCGACGCTTCCGCAGAGCGGCTTGTCGAGGTAAACGTGCTTGCCCGCCTCGGCGCACTTGACTGCTACGACGCCCCGCCGCTCGATGCGGGCGCACATACTGACGATCTGCACGTCGGGCCTCGCTAGGGCCTCGTCGAGGTCGCGGATGTACGGGATGCCGTGGTCGTCGGCAAGCTCCTGGTTGAGGTCATGGCGCAACTGCGGCGCGTCCGCCTCGTCCGCGACGGCAACGAGGCGGCAGCGGGGATGATTGGAGAAGACCGCGGCATGGCTCTCCTGGTGGGAGCGCTTACCGCCTATGAGCAGGACACCGAGCTTCGACACGGGTGGTCTCCTCATGCCTCGTGGTACAGGACGCCGCGACTGCCGAGCAGCATTAGGTCGACGCGCGCGCCCGTTGCTTGCGGGGTGGACGAGACGACGATGAGTGCGCCCTGCCCGTCCGGCCACTTCAGCAGGTCGGTCACGGAGACGCCGGTCGGATCACGCCGCGTCGTGCGGTTGGAGCACGGTTTGCCGAACCAGCGCTCGGACATGGCGGCCAGACGGTTGGCGGTGATCGTGGTGAGGCCGGAAAGCGGGGAGTATGCCACGAACCTGGCGAAGCGCGGCGCGCCGAGGCTGCCGTCGTCAATGGCGCGGCGGACGGCTTGGTCAAGCTGTTCCAGATGGTCGGTGCGCGTTGTCGTCAATGGTGTGATTCCCCCACAGGAACCGGGTCAGGTAGGTGTAGCGAACAGTGTGCCACATGACCTTGCCTGATTGCTACGGCCTCACGAACTCCATCGAGGTGAGTACGTATCCCTCGTCTTCGGGTACGAAGCCTCCGATCAGGAGGACTCTCCCGTCGGGCATAAGGGTTGCGGAGTGGTGGATGCGAGGCTCGGAGAGTTCGGGGCCGGGCGACCACGAGTTTGAGTCGGGGTCGAATATCTCGGTCATGGAGTAAGCCCCGTAATGGCGATTTGTGGGGTGCATACCGCCGGCGGCGAGGACTCTGCCGTCGGGCAGAAGCGTCAGTGTGTGTCCGACACTAGCCTTCGACATATCCTCTGCCGACGTCCATGCGCCGGTATCGGGGTCGTATGTTTCGGCTTTGCCTGTTACGGCACGGATGTCGTAGAACCGATCGCCGGTAACAAGCACCCTGCCATCGGAAAGCAGAACGGCATTGGGTTCTCCGCGCTCAGCAGCCATGTCCTCGGTGGGTGTCCAAGTGTCTGTTGCGGGATCGTATATCTCGGCCCGAGCGGTTCCGGTTCCCATCCCGTCGATTTTGGCCCCGCCTACGACGAGCACTCTTCCGTCAGACAGGAGGACAGCGGCCTGCCCAAAGAGCGGCTGGACCATGGTAGCCACCTGCCGCCACTCGCCCGTTTGCGGGTTGAAGATTTCCGTCGCGCCGGAAATTCGGCTATCGTACCCCGTACCAGATGTGACAATCTCAAAGCCGCCGATCACGAGAACTCGACCGTCGTCGAGTAGCACCATGTCAGGCCTCACGCGTTGCGTGGGAGGACTCGGCTGGGGAGTCCACGAGTTGGGGCCGGGATCGAATACCAAAACCTCGTGTTCAAATATTCTCCCGAACAGACTGTCTACACGGGTCTCAAGTCTCAGTACCCGGCCATCCGGCAGCTTGACCGATGAATGGTAGATGTTCCATTCCTCTTGTAGCTGTCGCTGCAATTCCGAGGCGGGACCTTCAAGCGCCCATAGGTCCGTCTCGAAATCGTAGGTCTGGGGGATCGCTATGGGAATATCGACATTCGGGTCGTCGGTGGCAGCCCACGCCAGACCGTCCGTCACGAAGACACGCCCATCTTCCAGCAGGAATGCCTTATGGCCGGATCGCGGCAAGGAGAGTTCGGGTGTAGTGATTTCGACGGACTTTCCGTAGTCGAAGAACCGGGCCGTGAGGGTCGCGTTGGCGCTCGCGATGCTGAAGTCGAGGCCCGGAACGCCATCCTCGCCGAACTCGACGGCGCCGTTCGCCTCGACTTTGCGGAGGAGGCTGTCGTGGACGCCGATCCAGTAGAGCACTTCGAGGTCGCCGGTTGCGCCGCCGATCTCGACGCCCGGTCTCTTGGCCGACACGACATGCGTTTCCACGCCGTCGATGGTCTCGTCTCGGACGAATTCGAGGTCGGTGGTGTCGCTCGCGTCAGATCCGAGGAAGACGCTGGGCCCGGCGAAGAACGGCGAGTCGCCGGGGAGTCGTTCCCACGCGTTGGCCGTGTCGTTGAAGATGTAGTTCGTACCGCTTGACGTGATGAGTTTCGACTCGATGACCTGGAAGGGGATGGTGATGGTGAGGTCGGCGGCGCTGTAGCCGATGGCGTGGAGGTCGCCCGCGTACTTCACGGGGACTTCGATCTGCAAGCCGCTGGTGCGTATGTCCAGGACGATGTCTATCTCAAGCGCGAATGTCACGGCCTCGGCCATGGCGCTGCGGGCCACGTCCATGATTCCGGCTGCGGGTCCCGGCACGGGTGTTGGGGAAGGGGCTGCCGGCGTGGAAGCCGGGCGTGCGACCGTTGGAGGCGTGGGGGTGGGTGATGGAGTCGCCGTCGGCGTGGAAGTTGGAGTGACGGTCGGAGTGGGCGAGGGTGTGGCCGTCGGTGTGCTTGTCGGCGTCGGCGTGTTCGTGGGCAGGGGTGTCGGCGTCGGTTCGGGATCGTCGCCGCACGCGATGAAGAAAGCGGTGAAGATGAGCGCGCAGACAAGGGATGCAGTTTTCATACCTTCGGGAACCTGCGCATTGGCGCGATTTCGGGTAGTTCTTTAGTTTACACGAACACTGGCGCGCGGATTGTGGATTCCCACGTTCGTGGGAATGACGGGTGTGAGCGTGGGAATGACGGATGCGGGCGATTACTGCTTTCATGTATATTGACTCATAGAGACAGCTTCTGTTTCCGGCAGCATCGCACTTCTCCCAGGACACGTCTTATGGAACTCATTGCGGACTTGCAGACGTCGGCGCGGCACGCGCAGGCGGCGATCTTCTCGCCCGACGGCGGGGAGCTTGTCACCGTGGGGCAGGACCCAGCGGTGAAGGTGTGGACGGCGCCCGATTTCGAGTTGGCGTGGTCGCTCGAAGGGCACGGCAAGAGCGTCAACTGCGCCGCTTTGACGGGTGACATGCAGACGCTGGTCACGGGGTCGACCGACAAGACGGTGTGCGTTTGGGATTTTCGTGAAGGGACGCTGCTTCGTACCTTGAAGGGACACACAAATACGGTTGCGGCGGTCAGGATTTCGCCAGACGGAAAGTGGGCGGCGTCGGCTTCCTACGACGGGACGGTCCGGCTGTGGCCGATGCTGGATGACGGAGACTCCGTCGTGCTCAAGGGGCACAAGCGGAATGTCATTTCGGTCGAGTTCCTCGACGCCGGGGCGACGCTGGCCTCAGCGGGGATCGGCGGCGAAATTCTCCTGTGGGACGTTGAGAGCGGTGAGTCGATCGGCGCGCTTGAGGGTCACACAACCGCGTCCGGCTCATTGCAGCTCGATCCGAGCGGTGAGCGGCTGTGGTCGCTTGGCTACGACGGGAGGATACTCGTGCACTCGCTGGCCGACCGATCGGTTGAGCGGGAGGTCGACGTTGCCGAGGAGCGCCCCTTCATGATGTGCCTGTCGTCGGACGGAAGACGACTGGGAATGACGTACGCCGGCGGGGCGGCAGTCTACTCGACTGAGCCGTACGAGCGTATCGGCGCGGCAACGACGAAGGTGAAGGGCATGTACGGCGTCGCGTTCTCGCCGGATGGCAGCTTGCTCGCCGCCGCGTCGGCCGACGGCAAGACTCGCGTTTGGCGTGTTGAGGGATAGGGGATTCACCGCAGAGGTCGCGGAGAGCGCAGAGGGTGAGGAATGTGGATTCCCGCCTATGGAGAGTTTTGCGTAACTTGCCTCACGGCCTGTCATTCCGAGCGTAGCGAGGAATCTAAGATGATATGCCGTCGTGTCATGGGGCTGTCGGCTACAAAGCGCGTCTTGGAGAGCAAGGATTTTAGTCACTTCGCTACGCTACGTTCGGATGAGGGTTGCCACCCTCAAGATGAAAATGGGTATGCCCCGCTTGGTGACGAGTTCGGTTGTCAATGGTGCCGCGAGCCCGGTTCGGAATATGACACTGGCGACCGGCACCACCTATTGTCGCCCCAGACGGCTGGGAGCACGTGTAGCAATGTCAGTTTTGGAGAGCCAATCGGGAGTCTTGTTGGAGGGTTGAGCATGGAAGTTGTAGTTGTGGATTGGACGTCCATAAGCGGACTCGTGGCGTGTGTCATCACGCCGGAGGGTACTCGCAGATTCGGACCAAGGATGACGATTGGCTGGGTGAGGTAGGTGTGACCCACGTGGCGATGGAGAGCACGGGGGTATACTGGCAGCCTTTGTACAATCTGCTGGAGGACGATTTCGAGGTGTGGGTGGTGAACGCTGCCCACATCAAGACGGTTCCGGGTCGTAAGACAGACATGAAGGACGCCGAGTGGATAGCCGACCTTCTGCGGCACGGACTGTTGCGACCGAGCTTTGTCCCTGACCGTCCTCAGCGGGAGTTGCGAGAGTTGACTCGCCATCGCCGACAGTTGATTAGACAGCGCGCGCAGGTGGTCAACCGCATTCAGAAGGTGTTGGAAGGGGGCAAGTTGAGTTCTGTGGCAACTGATGTCGTGGGTGCTTCGGGACGCGCAATGTTGAGGGCTATGATCGCTTCCCGAGACGTTGGCGTCCATGGCCAAGGGTCGACTTCGTGAGAAGCGCTTGCTGTTGGTCGATGCACTGGAAGGGTCGATGGGTTCCCACCAGAGGATGATGTTGGACAGCTATCTGCGACATCTCGACTTTTTGGAGCGTGAGATCGAGCGGATGAGTGAGGAGGTGGAGGATCGGACGCGCCCTTTTGAGGAGGTGATCGAGAGGATCGACGAGATCCCAGGAATGGGACGTCGAGGTGCCGAGCAAGTGGTGGCGGAGATCGGTACGGACATGAATCGGTTCCCTACGTCGCAGCACTTGGCATCGTGGGCGGGGATGTGTCCCGGCAATAACGAGAGCGCGGGCAAACGGATCGGCGGTCGCACCAGGCGCGCCAATCCGTGGCTGAAGTCGACGCTGGTGGAGGCAGCTTGGGCCTCTGTGAAGACTCGCGACACGTACCTGTCGGCCCAATACCGCCGCATAGCGGCTCGCAGGGGCAAAAAGCGTGCGATCATCGCCGTGGCTCACTCGATCCTGGTCATCATCTACCACATGCTCAGAGACGGCACTCGACACAGGGACCTTGGTGGGCAATACTTCGAAGAGCGCAACCACCAGGCAATAGTGCGCTATACCGTCCGACGGCTCAATCGACTGGGATACGACGTGACTCTCGCAACTGCCTGACCGGTCTATTTTCGTAGCAATGACAGTGGGTGGGGTTGCGCAAAGGTCTCCCTTCGCGGGAATGATGGATGGGGATGCCATGCGGCGGATGCCGCGTCACGTGGGCATGTGGCTGCTGGGACTCCTTGCGCTTATCCTGATGGCGTGCGGTTCCGAGCCGATTGTCGCACCCGACCCTACGGCTACGAGTACGGCCACATTGCCGACGGCTACTACGCCAGAGCCACCGCCTACGACCGTCCCGCCGAGTCCCACGTCCGCTACGTCCACTCAGGCGATCATTCCGACTGTAGAACGCGAGATAGCGCCTCCGAATGCCGAAGTAGACAGGCTCGGCGCGGCCACCATGGAGACGCTGGGGTTCCTGACGAATGAACTCAGTCCGCGAGCGAGCGGGACGGAGGAAGAGGTTGTCGCGGCGGAGTACCTTCGGGACGAGTTCGCCGCGCTGGGGTACGAGGCGTCGATTCAGCCGTTCGAGGTTCGGACGATTTCTCCGTATGGACGGCTCTTGACGGTCGAGGGGCCGCGAGAGATGGACATCCAAGCGTTTCCGATGTGGCTGACGGCGGCGGGAGTGGTGACCGGGCAGGTCGTCGACGTGGGCAGGGCGCTGCCCGATGACATTCCGAGTGAGGGGCTTGCGGGCAGGATCGCGCTCATCGAGCGGGGGGAGATAACGTTCGACGAGAAGGTCACGGCGGTCTTCGAGGCGGGCGCGGTCGGCGCGGTCGTGTACAACAACGAGCCGGGGCCGTTCGTCGGGGCATTAGGTGAGGAGACGATCCCGGCGGTGGCCGTATCGCAAGAGGACGGCGGGACGCTCAAGTCGCTCACGGAGAGCGGCCCCGTGACAGCGACGATCAGCCTCGTCTATACGGAGGAGTCCCGGAACGTGATCGCGAACAAGCCGGGGACTGCGGGCGACGGTCGGGTCGTCGTGCTGGGCGGGCACTACGACACCGTGCCGGACGTTCCAGGCGCGAACGACAACGGCTCCGGCATCGCGACGCTTTTGACGATAGCGCGGGAGATAGCGGACAGGGAATACCCGTTCACGGTGCGGTTCATCGCGTTCGGCGCGGAGGAACTGGGACTGCACGGCAGCCAGCACTATGTTGATCAGCTCTCCGACGAGGAGATCGAATCGACGGTTGCGATGCTGAACTTCGACGCGCTGGGATCGGGGCCGCAGACGGCGATACTGGGCACTCTGAGCCTGCTGAAAATGGCTGATGAATACGCCGATGAGCAGGGCATCGACACGAAGATGGTCTTTACCTTCGACTGGGGCAGCAGCGATCACGCCGCCTTCCACGACGCGGGCATAGACCATATCTTCTTCCTCGGCGAGGATTTCTCCCGCATTCACACCCCGGACGACAAGCTGGAGTTCGTCCAGACCGAGCTTCTCGGCACGGCGGCATTGCTAGGGATGGCGCTGCTGGACATGCTGGCGGAGGACGAGCGGTAGCGGGGTTACGGATATTCCGCGACTTCAGTCAGTTCGGCGACCAGCTTGACGCATAGGCTGACGCCGAGTTGTCGGTGAGGCGAATCTGGCCCGAGCCGTCTACGTTCATCACGTAAATGCTTATGATGCGTTCATCATCGTCGGGGTAGGGATCGTCACGGTCTGTATTGAACGCAATGCTTCGCCCGTCCGACGACCAGCTTGGCCTGGTGTCCCTTGCCGGGTTATCGGTGAGGCGAGTCTGACCTGAGCCGTCTGCGTTCATAACGTAAATTTCCCAGTTCTCGTCGCGGTACGACTGGAAGACAATGCGTTGTCCGTCCGGCGACCAGCTTGGGAACAAGTCATGCGCAGAATTGTCGGTCAGATTCACCTGCTCTGAGCCGTCGGCGTTCATCACATAAATGTCAGTGATCTCATCGTGGGTTGATCGAAAGGCGATGCGTTGGGAGTCGGGCGACCAGCTAGGTGCGCCGTCCCACTCCGGGTTATCGGTCAGGCGCGTCCGGCCTGATCCGTCGACGTTCACTACGAATACTTCCCAGTTTCCGTCCGTGCGTGACTGGTACGCAATTCGTCGTCCGTCGGGAGACCACCTTGGCAGCGAGTGCCATGCCGAATCGTTGGTCAGACGAGTCTGGCCCGATCCGTCGGCATTCATGGCGTATATCTCCCAGATGGGGTCGTCGTCGTCCGGGTCAGGGTCGTCTCGGGGAGAAATGAACGCGATGCGTTTGCCGTCGGGCGACCAGCTTGGCCAGGAATCGGCGGCAGGGTTATCGGTTAGTCGGGTTTGGCCTGTGCCGTCGGAGTTCATCACGTAAATGTTCCAGTTCCCGTCGCGATTGGAATGGAACGCAATGAGGGGTGCGCCGGTGTCGGCTTCCTGAGCCGTCGGCTCTGCGGTTGGTGTCGGCGACTCCGAGCACGCTGCAAGCGCGCAGACAGCCAAGGCGAACATTATAGGAAGGGTTTGTCGGATAGCCATCGGAAGAGCCTGTCAGTGATGCGTTATCTTACGTCTGAGTATCGCAGGAGGCAAGGTGCTATTGGGGTCGAGATCATAGGCTGGTGGCGTCAAGAAACCTCGTGTGACGGGAGGTCACGGTATTGGACTTCTGGCCACAGACTCTTTCCTGTCGATGTCGCCACGCCTCAGCCGTTCCATCTCTCGTTGGTCGCTCATGGTTCCGGCCCTCGCGCGCTTGGGAGCCTTCATACTTAAGATCCGCGAAGTGGTCTTAAGGTTGAGAACGATTTTCCGCGCGTGGTCGTATGGTAGAGTAAGACCATCATCTTATGAGTCGGTGGAGACCCTTCGACAGGCTCAGGGTGAACGGATTTTACTTGGACACCATCTAGAATATCCTGCTCTGGAGATTGGGCATTTATGTTCGAGTCATTGACGGAAAAGCTGAACGGAGTCTTCAACCGGCTTGGGAACCAGGGCCGGCTGACGGAGCGCGACGTCGACTCCGCGTTGCGGGAGATTCGCATGGCGCTGCTCGAAGCGGACGTGAACTTCCGGGTGGCGCGGTCGTTCGTCGGGAAGATACGTGAAAGGGCGCTGTCGGAGGACGTGCTCCAGAGCCTGAGTCCGGGGCAGCAGGTCGTCAAGATCACGAACGAGGAACTGACGGCCATCCTCGACGGCGGGAACAACAAGGTCGTGCCGGGACCAACGGCGCCGTCGGTTATCCTGATGATCGGGCTGAACGGTTCCGGCAAGACGACGACTTCCGCCAAGCTGGCGCGTCATCTCAAGCAGGCGGGCCAGCTTCCGGTGCTGGTGGCGGCAGACCTGAACCGTCCGGCGGCAATCGACCAGCTTCAGACGCTCGGGAGGCGGATCGACGTAGAGGTGTACGAGGATGGTACGTCAAACCCCACGCCGCAGGTGGCCCGCGAGGGTGTTCGACGGGCCTCGGACGTGGGCGCGACGTGGGCCATCGTGGACACGGCGGGGCGGACGCAGATCGACGACGAGCTGATGTCGGAACTCGAAGAGGTCAAGGAGGCCGTGTCGCCGGTCGAGACGCTGCTTGTCGTCGATGCAATGACGGGGCAGGACGCCGTGAACGCGGCGAAGGAGTTCCACGAGCGGATAGGTGTGACAGGCTTGGTGCTCTCCAAGCTGGACGGTGACGCACGAGGCGGCGCGGCCCTCTCGATCGTGTCGGTCACCGGCGTGCCGATCAAGTTCATTGCGACGGGCGAGGGAGTCGACGCGCTGGAGGAGTTTCATCCCGACCGGCTGGCGTCGCGCATCCTTGGCATGGGCGATATGCTGACGCTCATCGAGAAGACGCAGGCGGCGTATGACGAGGAAGAGGCGGCGGCGCTCGAACGCAAGATGCGGCAGGCCACCTTCGACCTGAACGACTTCCTCGAACAGCTTGAGCAGGTGCGGAAGATGGGCGGGATCGGTCAGATACTGGACATGGTGCCGGGAATGCCGGGTCTGAAGGGGAACATGCCGTCCGAGGACCTCACGGAGAAGCAGTTGAAAAGAACGGAGGCCATCGTCTTCTCGATGACCCCGCAGGAACGGGCGCGACCGGAGATCATCAACGGGCGGCGGCGGCGGCGGATCGCTCAGGGCAGCGGCACGACGCCCCGTGACGTGAACCAGCTACTCAACCAGTTCAAGCGGACGCGCAGGATGATGCGGCAGATGTCGTCGAAGAGGGGGATGCGCGACCTGATGCGGATGATGGGCTAGCGGAAAATGAGTGAGGCCCCGCCGAAGCGAACTCCGGCGAGGCCTCGGGTTAGGGAAGTGTCACGATGAACACCTACCCGTGACACCCCCTACTGCTACTATCCAACGAAGCACCTCCTTTCTTCAGAGACCCACACCGTAGACTTTCTTCCACCACCCAGTCTCCTGAGGCCCATTATACCGATTGGCGGAGGGATGTCAAAGCGGTCCGGGGGTAATGAAACGGTGAATAGCAGGCGGAGGGGAGCGCAATGATTCGTGGACTGGCCGGGGTCATCATCTGGACGGACGACCTGGGCAGGATGGTCGACTTCTACCGGGATACGCTCGGACTGACGCCTCACTCGGAGCGTCCGCACTTCGTCTCGTTCAAGTGGGGCGCCGTCCGGCTGGGAATCGGGAGTCATTCCGGGGTCAAGGGATCGTCGAGCGATCCCTATCGCGTGATGGTGAACCTCGACGTGGGGGACATTCACGCAACGCACGAGCGGTTGTCGGGCGCGGGCGTGGAATTCATCCGCCCGCCGGAGCGCGAGCACTGGGGCGGGTGGGTATGTACCTTCACCGACCCGGACGGGAATATCTTGCAACTGCTGGAGCAGCCTAAGAACGGCTAGCTTGCCTCGCTCCTGGCGGATTCCAACACGTCGGCGGCTGCATCGAAGATCACGTCGTCAATGGTTATGTTGACCATGGCGTCGCCGACCATCTGCTTTCCGGCTGCGTGGACGGCATCCCGCACTGTCTTCTCGAACTCCAGGACCTTGGGGTGCTCACCCTGGCCAGGGAATCCGAAGGACTGGGCAATGTCCTGCGCGCCGGAGTTGAAGAAGTCGATGCCGTCGATGGAGAGGATGCCTTCGAGGTCGTCGAGCACGGCAACGTCTTCAAGCTGGGCGATGACGACGACGTTCTCGTTGAAGTGCTTCATGTATTCGGTCCGGGAGGCGTTCTGCCCGAAGTGGCTGCCGCGTCCCGATCCGAAGCTGCGATGACCGTCGGGCACGTAACGGCATGCGTCGGCGAGGGCCTGCGCCTGCTCCCTCGTGTTGATGTGAGGTCCCATGATGCCCATGATGCCGCGGTCGAGGAAGCGGAGGATGGTGGAGTCGTGGATGTTGGGCACGCGCGCCATGGGTGTCAGGCCAGCGGCGTCGCTCGCCCGGGCCAACTCCTCGATGTCGGCGGTGGTGAACGGCCCGTGCTCGGAGTCGAACATGACGAAATCGAAGCCGACCTGGCCCATCATCTCGACGATGGTGGCGGACGGGAACCTCATCGTGAAGCCGACGGGTTTTTCACCGGCTGCTATCTTGGTGACGACGTTGTTGGTGCGCATGGGGAACCTCGCGGTTAGGGTGCGGGTATTGTAGGCGAGCGGCGTCGCATGGACAACACGGGGCGGTCGCGGGTAACGGCTGCTACGTCCCGATGCCCACCTTGGGCAGGGACGCCTTGATCGCGCCGAGCATGTCCTCGATCTCCTCGGGCGTGACGTAGCCGAGATGCCCGATGCGGAACATCTTGCCGGTCAGCTCGCCGTACGCTCCAGCGAGAACTACGTCGTGGTCGTCGAGGACGACTTTGCGCAGGTCGTCGGCGTTGACGCCGTCGGGCATTCGGACTGAGGTGACGGTGTTGGACGCGACGCTCTCATTGGGGAAGACCTCGAGGCCGAGTTCGCGGATGCCGTCGCGGGTCATCTGCGCGATGTTGGCGTGGCGCTGCCAGACGTTCTCCACGCCCTCGTCGATGATTCTCGTGAGGGCGTAGTCGAGGGCGTACATGGCGGAGAGGTTCGGCGTCCAGGGCGGCTGGCCGATGTCGAAGTAGTCCTTGTAGGCCGAGAGGTCGAAGTAGAAGCGGGGCATGGTCGCTTTCTCGCTGGCCTCCCATGCTCGCTCGCTCATGCTGATGAAGGCAAGGCCGGGCGGGAGCATCCAGCCCTTCTGAGAGGCCGTGGCAACGACATCGAGGTCCCAGTCGTCCGTCTCCAGGGGCAGGGAGCACACGCTGCTGATGCCGTCTACCAAAATGAGCTTATCGAACTCATTCTTGACGACCGAGGCTACCCTCTCGATGTCATTGGTCACGCCGGTGTTGGTCTCGTTGTGGGTGACGAGAACGGCTGAGATCTCCGGGTCGGCGTCGAGGACGCGGCGGAGCTCGTCTACGTCGACAGCGGTGCCCTGGGGGAACTTCACCATCGTCACGTCGGCGCCGAAGATCTCGGCGATCTTGCCGAAGCGGTCACCGAAGGAGCCGATGGAGGCGCAGACGACCTTTTCGCCCGGCGAGAGGGTGTTGGCAACGGCGGCCTCCATCGCACCGGTTCCCGAAGAGGTCAGGATGAACACGTCGTTCTCGGTGCGGAACACCTGCCGGAGCCCGTCGGTGACGCGGTAGAGCATCTCCTTGAAGCGCGGCCCCCGGTGGTTCATCATCTGGGTCGACATCTTGTCGAGGATGTCTTCGGGGACGGGTATCGGGCCCGGTATTCGCAGGTTCGTCATGTAGGTTCTCCTCAGCGCGATTTATGCCTCAACGATTCTAGCACGGCGGGACGCTCTCAAGAATTCGCCTCGTTTCCACCACGTCCCGGTCGATCTGTTCCAGCAAAGCATCGACCGAGTCGAACTTAACCTGATCGCGGAGCCGCCGAACGAACTCCAAGCGGAGCGTGCTCCCGTACAGGTTCTCGTCGAAGTCGAGGATGAATGGCTCAATAGTGCGATTCTGGCCACCGAACGTGGGATTGTTTCCAATACTGACGGCAGCCTCCAATGGATGATCGTCCAGGTGCGCATAGGCCGCGTAGATGCCGTCTCCGGGCGTGGCCATTTCCTTTGGAGGCGCGAGGTTTGCCGTTGGGATGCCCAGCCTGCCTCCTCTACCCTCTCCAGATACTACGGTACCCTCCAAAGTGAATCGACGGCCCAGCAGGTCCGCCACTCGCTCCACGTCGCCTTCGCTGAGGGCCGCCCTGATCGTCGTGCTGCGGACGGTTTCGCCGTTCGTATCTTGCAGTCCGTCGACGACATTCAACGTGAAGCCCATTTCGTCGCCGAGCTCCGACAGGCGTTCGATGGTGCCCTCACGCTTGCGGCCCATGGCGAAGTCGGGGCCGACGACCAGGCTCACCATCCGCAGATGCTCTTGCAGGAGCGAGATGAACTCCCCGGCGGTCAGACCGGCCAGGGCGCGGTCGAAGGTGATGGGAACGGCGAAGTCGATCGCGGTCTCGCTCAGCAGTTGGAGCCTGTCCCTAAACGACGTGAGGTACTGCGCCTGAAAGCTCGGGCTGAGCACGGCGGCGGGATGCTCTCGGAACGTCACCACGCCGGACTTGATGCCCCTTGACGCGGCCTCGGCGACCAACTGAGAGATGAGGTGGGTGTGTCCCCGGTGAACGCCGTCGAAAACGCCGATGGTGAGGGCAGTATCGCCCCGAACGGCAATGGCCCCCAACTCGTCGCCGATCGACATTCAACACCTGTGTGGGACTGCTTGACGGCTCACCGCCGCACCGTCGAACGATGCTAGCATGGGGGTGTGGGAGCGTCAAGAAAAGGGGTACGGTTGTAACTGTTCAGAGTTGATGAGATGAACTTAAAACCCCTAGCGGGTTGTGGAGCGGTTGTGCCATAAGGGAGAGGTGAGAACTGAACTTGACCTGGATAGTGCAAGCCGTGAGACCCTGCTGGCGGTCATCGCTGAGCAGCAAACGGTCATCGCCGAGTTGCGACGACGGATAGAGGAACTGGAGAGGCGGGGCCCTCCTCGGGGCATGCCCGGCAACAAGCCCGCTCCCAAGCGGCCTCGACCGAAGAGGACGGAGCCTCGCAACAAGCGGACTCAAGGATTCACCCGGCGGCGGATGAACCCCACTCGGCAAGTAGTACACGCTCTCGACTCGTGCCCCGAGTGCGGGACGGGTATGACCGGTGGATGGGTGCATCGGACACGCGAGGTCATCGAGATTCCGTTGGCTCCGGCAGAAGTGATCGAGCAGGTCTTCGTGGCCCGCACGTGTGCGTTATGCCGCAAGCGGCGTCTGCCGCAGGACTCGTTGAAGGGGATGGCTGTGGGGCGTCAGCGCTTGGGAATCAACCTGGTGAGCCTGATCGTGACGCTTCGGGAGGAAGCGCGACTGCCCATACGGAGCATCCAGCGCTACCTGTGGACGGTGCATCAGTTGAAGCTGAGTGTGGGCGCCATAGCTGATGCGATTCACCGTGTGGCGCGACAGGCACAGCGGACAGTGGACGAGACGCTTGAACGCATTCGCGGCTCCCCGGTGGTGCACGCCGATGAGACGGGCTGGCGAGAGGATGGAGTCAACGGCTATGTGTGGACATTCAGCACACCCACCGAGCGGTACTTCGTGCGTCGCGGTCGTGGCAAGAAGGTGGTCGATGAGGTGTTGGGTGAGTCGTTCGACGGAGTGCTGGTGAGCGACTTCTACGCCGCATACAACCATTATCCCGGTCTCAAGCAGCGGTGCTGGGTACACCTGCTGCGTGACATCCATGAACTCAAGGCGTTGTACCCTGAGGACACGGGTCTGGTTCGGTGGGCCGGGGCGGTGCGCCAACTCTATGACAGGGCTAAAGCGTACGCTCAAGCAGGCGTTCAACCAGCGTCCGGGTACCAACGGTTCGTATCTCCCAACCAGTTGATGCTGGAGAGTCAACTACTGTCACTGTGCCGACCCTTCTCAAACGACGAGACGGCGCCTCAAGCAAAGCTCTGCCGACGCATAGAACGGTTCATCAAAGAGCTGTTCGTCTTCGTATCGCACCCGGACGTGCCGTCTGAGAACAACGCTGCCGAACGGAGTCTGAGGCATCTGGTCATCAGCCGCAAGATCAGCGGTGGAACTCGATCCGAACAGGGAACCACCAGCAAGATGGCCTTGGCGTCCCTCTTTGGCACCTGGAGGACCAAAGGTCTCAATCCCCTCTCACAATCCCGCAAACTGCTCGTCTCTCATCAACTCTGAACAGTTACGTACGGTTCTGCGCGGCCACTGATATAATCTGTCCGCCATAAAACATCCCAATGCCGGAGTTATTGATGCTCTCCATCGATTTCGAGACCTACACGTTGTCCAACGGTCTGGACGTGATACTGCACCGCGACGAGTCGCTGCCGATGGTGGCGGTGAACCTGTGGTACCACGTCGGATCGAAGGACGAGGAGCCGGGCCGGACGGGCTTCGCGCACCTCTTCGAGCACATCATGTTCGAGGGGTCGAAGAACCACAATCGCGACTTCTTCGAGCCGCTGGAGAAGGTCGGGGCGAACATCAACGGCTCGACGACCAACGACCGGACGAACTACTGGACGACCGCGCCCTCCAACAACCTTGAACTCATTCTGTGGCTGGAGTCCGACCGCATGGGGTTTCTTCTGGAGGCGCTTGACCAGGAGCGGCTCGACCTCCAGCGCGACGTGGTGAAGAACGAGCGGCGACAGAGCTATGAGAACCGTCCGTACGGGAAGGCGTATCTCGCCATGGAGACGGCGGTGTTTCCGTCTCCGCATCCGTACAACTGGCCGGTGATCGGGTCGCAGGAGGATTTGAACGCCGCGTCCCTCGACGACGTGCGGAATTTCTTCCGCACCTACTACGTGCCCTCGAATGCCAGCCTGAGCGTCGCGGGGGACTTCGACCCCGACGAGGCGAGACGTCTGATCGAGAGCTACTTCGGAGACATTCCGCCCGGCCCGGCCATCGACCGGGTGGGACGGATGAACTCGGGACTGACGGGCGAGGTGCGGATGGACATGCGTGACAAGGTTCAGCTACCCCGCCTTTCGCTCGTCTGGCCGACGGGCCCGATGTTCGACGAAGACGAGGCCCCGCTGGACATACTCGCGTCGATCATGGGAGACGGCAAGAGCTCCCGGCTGCACAAGACGCTCGTATACGACAAGAGAATCGCCCGCGACGTGACGGTGGCGCACTACACCCGCGAGATCGCCGGGGAGTTCATCGTGCAGATCACGGCAAACCCCGGCCAGAGCCTCGACGAGATCGAGGAGATCGTGCACGAGCACCTTGAGGGCATTCACCGCGATCCTCCAACCGACCGAGAGGTCGGGACGGCCCTCAACCGGTTCGAGGTCGACAACGTGCGGGGACTGGAGAAGATCGGAGGCTTCGGGGGCAGGGCCGACCAGTTGAACTTGTACCACACCTTCGGAGGCGATGCGGGACTGATCAACACCGACATCGAGCGGTACCGCACCGTCACCGCCGAGGACGTGACGCGCGTGGCGGGCAAGTCTCTCGGCTCCAACCATGTCCGCATGACCGTTCTGCCCGAGGATGCGGTCGAGGCGGGAGCCGGTGCGGATATCGACCGGTCGACGATGCCGGGCAGCGCGTCGCCGCGCTCTTTCACTCCGCCCGTTCCTCGGCGCGAGAGACTGGACAACGGCCTCGACATTCTGTACGTCGCGGACTCCCGCCTGCCCGCGGTGTCGATGAGCCTCATCGTCGACGCGGGAGCGACGGGCGACCCGCCCGATAGGCCCGGTCTGTCTCATCTGACGGCCGTCATGCTGCCTGAGGGCACGCCGACCATGACGAGCCAGGAAATCGCCGAGGAGATGGAATTCATCGGCGCGCACCTGAGCAGCTCAGCCGGATACGAGCAGGTGTCGGCTTCGACATCGGCCCTAACGCAGCACCGCGGCCGGGCGATGGAGATACTCGCGGATGTTGTGACCCACGCGAGCTTTCCCGATCACGAGTTGGAGCGGGTACGCAAGGAGCGGCTGGTCGACCTTCGACGCATAGGGGATGACCCCAATCTGATTGCGCAGCGGGCATTTCGGGCACTCCTTCACGGCAAGGGGACGCCCTATGGCAGTCCGCTGACGGGTACTGAAGAGAGTATCGGAACCATGACCCGCGATGAGATCGTGGAGCAGTTCCAGCGCACGTACGTCGCGGATGCCGCTACTCTTGTCGTCGTGGGAGACACGACGAGGGATGATGTACTGTCTCTCGCACAGGCGCGGCTGGGCCACTGGTCGGCGGGCGTCGATTCCCGAACGACAAGCACCCAGCACCCAGCACCCAGCACCCAGCACCCAGCCTCCACGACGATCTACCTTGCGGACAAGCCGGGCGCGGCGCAGTCGGTCATCAGGGCGGGTCATCTCACGATCGACCGGCACGATCCGGACTACTACGCCCTCAACCTGCTCAACTACCTGTTTGGCGGGCATTTCATGGCCCGCATGAACCAGAACCTCAGACAGGACAAGGGGTACAGCTACGGATTCCACTCCGCAGTCGACTGGGCCACGGGGCCGTCAATGCTTGCGGCTTGGGGATCCGTGCAGACCGCCGTCACGAAGGAGTCGGTGATCGAGGTGCTCAAGGAGTTCCAGGATATTCGCAGGGGCCGTCCAGTCGATGACGAGGAATTCACCGACGCCAAGAACGGTCTTCTCAAGGGGTTCCCCGGCCAGTTCGAGACGCAGACGCACCTGCTTTCCCAGCTTGGACGCATCGTCATGTTCGGGTTGCCGGACGACTACTATTCCACGCTTGAGGCCCGGTACGAGGCGCTCACCGTCGACGATCTGCGCCGCGTCGCCATCGAGCGTGTGGACAACGAGCGGCTGTCGCTTCTGGTCGTGGGCGACCGGACGGTGGTCGAGCCGGGTCTGGAGGAGTTGGGGTACCCCATCGTTCATGTAGACTATGAAGGGGCAGTGATCGACTGACTCACGGCAACGAAACACGGCGGCACTGGGAGGAAAAGCAGATGACGCAGGGTTATGAGGACATTGCAGACCGCTTACAGCGCTCCGGTCGTGACTTGGACGAGGAAGAGCGGGGGTTTGAGACGAAGCAGGTAGAAGCCCAGCCATTCGTGGGCATTCGGACGAATGCGACCATGGACAAGCTCCCCGAGATTATGGGGTCTCTCTTTGGGGAGGTGTACGGATATATTCAGCAGAATGGACAGACCCCCGCGGGCATGCCCTTCTCGCGCTATCACTCGATGGACGGCAACTCGGTCGACATGGAATGCGGGATGCCCGTGGCGTCGCCTATGGAAGGCAAGGGCCGGGTGCAGCCCGGCGAGTTGCCGGCGGGGACCGTGGCCGCAGTCACGCACATGGGTCCCTATGAGAACCTCTCGAAGACGTGGATGGCGCTCACCGGGTGGATGGAGTCACAAGGTCTCCAACCGGCGGGCGCGCCCTGGGAGGTCTACGTTACCGATCCCGGCGCAGAGCCCGACCAGTCGAAGTGGCGCACCGACATTTTCTTCCCGGTAAGCTGATCCGAGGGGACGGGCGGCTCATTTTCGGTGCAGCCGATGCCCCGGTGTGAAGGGTTGCGCTCTTGTGGTATACTACTCTGCGACTCCGTAATCAGACGCAACCTCGTTCCGCTTCCGCGTTATCCCCAAGCTACATAGCCTCAGGACCGAATGTGACGCTTGCTACGATGAGGAGATTTCAGAACACAGGAGTGTCGCATGAACATCTATGTAGGCAACCTTTCCTTCGATGAATCGGATGAGACCTTGGAGGCCGCATTCTCCCCTCACGGTGAGGTGCATTCCGCCAGGGTCATAACGGACAGATACTCGGGCCGTTCTCGCGGCTTCGGCTTCGTCGAGATGCCGAACCAGGACGAGGCCGAGGCTGCCATCGCAGCCCTGAATGGGACCGAGCTCAGTGGCCGGATGTTGACGGTCAACGAGTCGAGGCCCCGTGAAGGCGGTCGCGGCGGCGGCGGTCGCGGCGGTGGTGGTGGCGGTGGCGGCTACGGCGGGGGATCCCGCTGGTAGGCTAGACAGAACCGACTAGGACTATCGCCTTGCCCACTAGGAAGAAGCGGACGGAAGGGCAGGCGGTAGTCCGCGGTTGTATGACCGCTGTTTCGTGTTAGAATGTTCGAGATTGAGAACAGGAGCGGATTTTAACCACCTAACCCAGCCGCGTTTCAGGGCGTTTGGATTGAGTGACGATTAAACAAGGAGACCGTTCGTATGGAACTAAACGTTGAACGTGATGGCGGTACCGTAGTCGTTGGAGCCGGGGAACGCATCGACGGCACTAACGCCCGAGAATTCCAAAGTGCGCTGGAAGCGGCCATCGAAGAATCCGACCGCGCCGTAATTTTGGACCTAGCGGACCTCACCTACATCAGCAGCGCGGGTCTCCGAGCGATCCTCATGACCGCCAGGTCGCTTCGAAGACAGGACGCGGCACTTGCCGTCTGTTCGTTGACGGACTCCGTTCGCGAGGTCTTCGAGATAAGCGGCTTCAATCAGATTATCCCGGTCCATTCCTCTAGGGATGATGCGACCTCCGCCCTCAGCGGCTGATCCTCGACGGCGCCGTTCGTGTCCGTTGGGGACTCCGCGTCAAAGCGGTGTGAAGCAGACCTTGAGGTAAAGGCAGGGGACAGGAGCAATGGCAGCACTGCACCGGATTCTGATCGTTGACGACGAACCCGATCTAGAGCCGCTGATACTACAACGCATGCGTCGTAAGATGAGAGCAGGTCTCTACGACTTCCTCTTTGCTCGGAACGGTGTGGAGGCTCTCGAAGCTCTGAATCAACATCCGGACATCGATGTCATCATCTCAGACATCAACATGCCGGAAATGGACGGTCTCACGTTGCTGGGACAGATACGGCAACGTGACCCCAACATCCGGGCAATCATCGTTTCAGCATATGGCGACATGAAGAATATCCGCATGGCGATGAGGAGAGGCGCGGTAGATTTCATCACCAAGCCGATTGACTTCGAAGACTTCGAGGAAACTCTCGAGCGGACGATAATTCAACTGAGGGAATGGAAGGTAGCGCTACTGGCCCGGGATGCCGCGGTCGCCTCTCAATCCGAGGGCGCTGCTGCAACCGGCACATAGGACGCTGGCAGGTCAAGGTGGAACTGACAGTGAAGGTTAAGGAATAGAGGCGATGAAGAAACCGTACCGGATTCTCGTTGTCGATGACGAGCCGGACCTTGAGCCGCTCATTTTGCAGCGAATGAGACGGAAAATCCGTTCCGGCTCATACAGCTTCGAATTCGCTCACAACGGCATCGAGGCGCTCGAGGCGCTGAAAGAACATCAGGACATCGATATGGTGGTCTCTGATATCAACATGCCGCAAATGGACGGCCTCACGCTGCTCGAACAGATACCGAAGGTCGATCCTGACATTCGCTCCATCATCATATCGGCATACGGCGACATGAAGAACATCCGAACGGCGATGAACCGGGGGGCCTTCGATTTCGTCACCAAGCCGCTCGACTTCGAGGACCTGCAGGTCACCATAGACCGGACGCTTCGCCACCTCGAGGAGTGGAGGGACGCTCTGGCGTCCCGCGACAAGCTGGTCGCCCTGCAAAACGAGCTCGACGTTGCGAGCAGCACGCAACAGTCGATACTGCCGAAGGTGTTTCCCCAAAGTTCTGATTACGAGGTCTTTGCCCACATGGAGCCGGCGCGGAACGTTGGGGGCGATTTCTACGACGTCATTCGCTTAGACCGGGGCCGAGTCGGTCTGGCCATTGCGGACGTTTCCGATAAGGGCGTGCCGGCGGCGCTGTTCATGATGTCCAGCCGCACGCTGCTGAAAGGCGCGGCGATCGGGACCCCCGATCCTGGTGAGGCGCTGAAGGAAGTCAATGAGCTGCTGTACGAAGAGAACGAGACGATGATGTTCGTCACGGTGCTCTACTCCGTCTACAATCCGGAGACCGGCAGGCTCACGTACTCGAACGGGGGCCATGACGCGCCGATGCTCATCAAACCCGATGGAAGCTCTGAGCTTCTCTCGCTCACCGGAGGGGTCGCGCTTGGCGTCGCCCCGGACATCGAGTTCCCAAGCAACACGGTGCAGCTTGAACCCGGCGACACCATTCTGCTCTACACGGACGGCATCACCGAGGCGATGAACGGCGACGGCGAACAGTTCGGGGTACCACGGATGCACGAGGTCTTCGAGGGGAATCCCCCGGAGAATTCCGAGCAAGCCGTTCGGGCGATGTTCGATGCGGTGAGGGACTTTGTCGGCGACACGCCGCAGTCCGACGACATCACCTGTTTGGGACTCCGCCGTGACGAGGTCGGCTCGTGAGCGAAAAGCTAATCATAAGAAAAGAAGCCACCTACGACGAGCTCGAATCAATTCTCGACGCCGTGGAGGACTTTGGGGAGCGGGAGGACTGGTCGCCCGCGATCCTCTTCAAGGTAAAGCTGGCGATTGAGGAGTTGGGACTCAACGTTGCCAAACATGGGCGGATCGACAAAGCCCCCGACATTGAAATCACCGTGACATCCGAGCCGGACTCGCTCATGATCAATATCGAGGACGACGGACGACCGTTCGACCCGCTGCACGACGCGCCGGAGCCCGATCTGACGTCGGGAGTCGAAGACCGTCCCATTGGCGGACTCGGCATCCACTTCGTGCGCGAGATGATGGATGAGATGACGTATTGCCGGGAGCATGGCAAGAACTGCTTGACGCTGACCTTACACAGAGTTGAATGAATCCGCTATTCGGTTGGCTTGGGGCTAGGTCTGCGAAACTGGGTGTCGCGGGAGCCGTCACCCTAGCCGTCAGCGTGGGAGGTCTCGGTTGCTCCCTCTTCGACCGCTCGGACGACGGGGCTTCTTCCGGCAATGATGACGTCGCCACTCCGGCAGTCGTCGCGCCGAGCGACGGGCAGAGGGGAGGCGTCACCGACGATCGTGTGCTGTTTGGACAGTCCGCGGCATTCAGCGGCCCCGCCCAAGAGCTTGGCAGGAACATGCGCCTGGGAATTGAGGCCGCCTTCTTCGAGGTCAACGAGCGAGGGGGCGTCCACGGTCGGCGATTAGAGTTGTCGTCGCTCGACGACGCCTACGAGCCCGAGGCCGCGGTCACCAACACGATACGTCTCATCGAACAGGACAAGGTATTCGCGCTGATCGGAGAGGTGGGCACCCCAACGTCGCGCTCCGCCACTCCGGTCGCCGCCGCCGCCGGAGTGCCTTTCATGGCCCCGTTCACCGGCGCCGAATTCCTGCGCAACCCGGAATGGAACAATATCATTAATATGCGTGCGTCCTACTACCAAGAGACGGAGGAGATGGTCGCCCGGCTGACCACCGATCTTGGCATAGACCGCATATCCGTGATGTACCAGGACGACTCCTACGGTCGCGCGGGCAGGAACGGAGTCCGGCTGGCGCTTGAACGGAGAGGCATGGAGCCGGTATCCATCGGGCTGTATCCGCGCAATACGACGGCCGTGAAGGCGGCCCTGCTCGACGTGAACCGCGGGGCTCCTGAGGCGGTGATAATGATCGGGGCCTACAAGCCCGTGGCGGCGCTCATCGAATGGGCGCGGCACATGGGGCTCGATCCTATCTTCATGACCGTGTCCTTCGTCGGCAGCAACGCATTGGCGAGAGAGCTCGGTCCCGTAGGCGAGGGGGTCTACGTGACCCAAGTGGTTCCCTTCCCGACCGACGATTCGCTGCCCATCGTCTCCTCTTATCTTGAAGCGCTTTCCAACTACGACGCGGATGCCGTTCCTGGCTTCGTTTCGCTGGAGGGCTACATGGCGGGCCGTCTGGCCATCGCCGCGCTGGAAGGCTGCGGTCGAGACGTCGACAGGGCCTGCTTCCTGGACAGCCTGCGAAGCGCGGACGTCGTGGACATAGACGGGTTCGAGCTCCGGTACGGCTACGACGACAACCAGGGCTCGGACGCCGTGTTTCTCACCACAATAGGGCGCGACGGGAACTACCGTCCCGTCGAGACACTTCGGGACTAGAGCCGTGAGCGACAGACTGCGACGCATATTCGAAAGCCGTTTCCGCATCTCGACCCAACTCTACGTGGGTATCGGGGGAGCCGTGCTGCTCACCGTGGGCGCGAGCCTCGTCGGCTGGTTTTCCTTCAACAGCGTGGGGGAAGCTCAGAGCCAGGTGAATGAACGCAGCATCCCGGAGGTGGTGGCCGCTTTCGGCGTGGCGCAGCGAAGCAGCACCCTGGTCGACGCCGCCCCGTTCCTCATCACCGCCACGACGCCGGAGGAGCTTGCCCAAGTCTCGGCAAGCATAGATGAGGCGCATGACGCCATGCAGGAACACCTAACGGCCCTGCTGGGAGAGGATGCACGAACGACAGGGCACTCGCCCGCAGCCGGAACCCCGATCGAGGAAGACGGCATGGAGAGCCACATCCCGCTGCGTGATCTCGAAACCTCCGCGCATGTCCGCGACAAGGTGGACATGCTGAGGAGCAACATCGGCGACATTGAGAACGACATGTCCGAACTCTTCCGGCTGAACGACCGGAGGGAAGCTCTGCGGACGGAGTTGGCGGAGTTGCGGGAGAAAACGGACGAGATCATGATTCCGGCGGTCGACGACCAGCTCTTCTACACCATGACGGGCTATAAGAGCCTCGACGCTCCGGCGGCATCTCGCGAGGACCATTTCTCGGAAGACGAGCTTGCCCATTATCAGAATCTGGCCGGGCTTCATGCGGACGCAACCATCGCCAACCAGTTGCTGGAGACGGCGTTTTCCATCACGTCCGCCCCCCTGCTCGAACCCCTGCGAGAGCGTTTCGAGTCCGCCGCAAGCAGCATCAATCGGGATCTGACGGCTCTCGATGAGTCACCCCTTCGAGAGGAGATCGCTCCACTCACTAACCGGCTGTTGGAATTGGGGACAGGCCCCAGCGAGGTCAACGGTTTCGATCTGCTGGAACAGAGACTCCAACTCATCAAGCAGCAGCAGGACCTGCTCGACTTCAACCACGAAATCGCCAACGCCTTGGTCAGCGAAGTCGACGTGCTCGTAAGCACGGCTCGCGCAAGCGCGGACGAGGCCACGCAGGCCTCCACGCAGGCGATCTTCACCGGCAGGACGCTGCTGCTCGCCATTGGCGCGGTCAGCGTGACCGGCGCCGTTCTCATCTCGTGGCTCTTTGTCGGGCGTGTAATCGTGCGACGCATCCAGCTGCTGTCGAACTGGATGCTGCGGATGGCCGGAGGCGACCTCGAAGCGCAGGTCGAGCTCGGAGGGCGGGACGAGGTGGCGGACATGGCGGATGCGCTTGAGGTGTTCCGACGTCACGCCCTCGAGGTGCAGCGCCTGAACTTGGTGGAACAGCTTGCGGAAGAACTACAGGGAAAGAACGACCAGTTGGAAAGCGTGCTTGCCGACCTCCGCAAAGCACAGGAACAGATCGTCATGCGGGAAAAGCTGGCCGCGCTTGGTGAGCTGACGGCTGGCGTCGCCCATGAGATCAAGAACCCGCTCAACTTCGTCAAGAACTTCTCAGAGTCGTCCAACGAGTTGCTGGACGAGTTGAAGGAAGTCCTGGATGAGAATGCTGACAAGATAAGTGAGGATGACCAAAACTACATCAAGGAGATTTCCGACGATCTCAACGCCAACCTCGACCGGATCCTATCGCACGGTGACCGCGCCAATCGCATCGTTCAGGACATGCTGATGATGGGCCGAGAGACGGGAGAGGAGCGTCCGACCGACATCAACGCGCTGCTCGACGAACACGCTCGGCTGGCCTACCACAGCGCGCGGGCAACCGATCCGAATTTCCAACTCCACATCGAGCAGGAACTGGGCCCCGACGTTGGCGAGATCGTAGTCAAGCCACAGGACGTGGGACGAGTGTTCTTGAACATCGTCGGGAACGCCTGCGACGCGACGGACGAGAAGCGACGCGCGCTCCACGAATCGGGGGATAGGTCCTACATGCCGACGCTTTCGCTATCCACTAACCGTGGAGATGAGTATATCGAAGTTCACATCAGAGACAACGGAGACGGAATACCGCCGGACGTTGCCGAAAAGATATTCAACCCCTTCTTCACGACCAAGCCTACCGACCGGGGGACGGGACTCGGCCTCGCCATCACCAACGACATCGTTCGCCAGCACGGCGGGTCAATCGAGGTCAATTCTCAGCCGGGTGAGTTCACCGAGATGATCGTAAGACTGCCCCTGGAACCCACCCAAGCAATGGCGTCTGCCCCGGAAGGCGAGCCGGTAGTGAGTTAGTTAGAGAGGGGATTCTGGGGGACGCTAATCGGGTGAAGTCTCAAAGCGTCCGATAAGTCCAAACTCCTCACGTTCGATGGGCACCCTGGCCAGTGAGACGGCTTCGGGCAGCACGATGCCACCGGAGAAGACCAGCTTCATCGCGTCCTCGACGGTAAGGTCGGTCTCGATGATGTCGTCTTCCAGGACGAGAGCCATGTTGCCGGACGTGGGATTCGGAACGGTTGGAATATAGACGACCACGATTGATTCGTCCGTCTTGGAAGAGAAGGCGCGTCCCGTCACGAACCCCATCGCAACCATGCCCTCACGCGGCCACTCTATGAACACGACGCGCGTGAACTGGTACTGCGAGGTGAGAGAGGCCATGGCCTGCTTCGTGACTCCGAGAACCGTCTTGACCACCGGGATGTGGTTGAGCACCGTATTCAATAGGTTCATGGCGAACCGTCCGAGCCTCGTGGCGATGACAAGACCCACCAAGTAGAACAGGATGACGGCGACGATCGCGCCGACGCCCCAAAAGTCCCAGGGCCTGTCCTTCACGAACGGGAGCCCGCGAACGGCGGAGTCGGCGTATCCGATGATGACCACCAATACTACTATGGTGACGATCAGAGGCACCAACTCGAAGAGTCCGGTCAGGGTCTTTCCCTGGACGTGACCCTCGAACCTTTTCCATAGGCCCGGCCGGGGCGCTTCCTGGTCTTCAGCATCCTCAGTGTCTGCGCGCGCGCTGTTTTGGCTGTCCAATGGTCACGCTCCTTTCTTCGGAATTGATTTTATACTCCGTCACGCAATGCGCGGTTGAGGCGGGAGGCTAGGCCCATGCGGCCATCTCGGCGTGGAGCTCCGGCGAGAGTTCCATCTCCATCGACTCGATGGCGTTGTCGACGTGCGCGGTCCTGCGAGCGCCGACGAGGACGGACGTGAGGCTCTCGTTGGCCATCACCCACGCCATCGCGAGCTTCACCATGGGTAGGCCCAACTCTTCCGACTTGGCCCGCAGCTTTTCGACGAGCTTGAAGTTGCGGTCCTCGAAATAGATGTCCGCGTGGCCGGGGATCACGTCGAACCTCGTGCCCTTCGGGAACTTCGACCGGTCCGGGGTGTACTTGCCGGCGAGGAATCCCGCGGCGAGAGGACTGTACGGGGTGATGCCGACGCCTTCCTTCATGCAGAGTGGGAAGAACTCGGCCTCGGCCTCTAGGCGGTCGAGGTGGGAGGGATTGTTCGAGCGCGCGAGACTGTATGGAGGCTGAGTGATCTGGAAGCGCGCCCAGCCGTTCTTGTCGCTCACGTCGAGGGCGTCTTGAAGCTGCCCGGCGCGGAAGTTACTGCACCCGATCACGTCGATCTGCCCGGCCTCGACACCCTCGTTCATCACGCCGAGGTACTCCTCAAGAGGGGCGTCCTCGAATGCGGAGTGGGCCTTGTACATCTCGACCTTGTCGACCTGCAGCCTTTCAAGGCTTTGGGCGAGCGCCCGCCTGACGTTCTCGGCCGTCCCGCCCGAACTGACCTTGGTGCAAATCTTCACCTGGTCGCGCACGCCCCGCGACCGCATCCAGTTCCCGATGACCACCTCCGAAGGTGTCTCCCCCGAGGAGTACCCCTCGGCGGTGTCGAAGAAGTCGATGCCGTTCTCCAATGCGTGGTCCATGATCTCGAAGGCCGTGTCGGGGTCGATCTCCCGCCCGAACGTTACGCATCCGAGTCCGATGGCGCTGACGGTCATTCCTGAGTTGCCCAAGGGTCGCTGCTCGATCATTGCTTGTCTCCTTATTTCGTTGGCGGGCGTATTCTACCACGCCGTATGCTCACCGAGTGAGTGGGATTCTCGTGGGCCCGGGCCCACGCGCTTCCGAGCGCGCCGACAGGCCGCCGGAGGGCGCTTGATGTACGTGTCGAAGCCTTGCAGTATCCTTGACACTGCCATAGTGGTATGATACTTTTCAGCAAGCCGAAATCAAGGGCATTTCGGCACCTGCGCGGCGGCTATCGGAGAAAGGTGCAGATGGACCCAGCGACGCTTTCCAATGCCGAATGGACCGGCATTGCCAACATGTTGACAAACCTCTGGGTCATGCTTCTTCTCATTGTTATTATCGGTTCCCTGTACCTCGTCGCGCACGTCGGCATTCCCTCGCTCGTGGCGTCCCATCACCTGCCGCGATCGGCGCAGCGACTGCGCCTCCCCCTGTACGTTCTGATTTTCCTAGGCGTGGCGCTCTATGCGTACTTCGTTGGAGTGGCCGTCAGCGAATCGAGCGTACTGGGCGACATCTTCGACACGTATTGGATCAAGGGCGGCTCGATAGACCTTCTCGGTCACGGCGGCAACCCTCCGTCCGTGCACTAGTAGGGTAGACGCACTTGCTGCCAGGCGATTTTCAAGCACCAAGAAGGCCGACCGGGCGTCGGCTCGTCCTTTTCGGCGCAGTTGGCATCGGCGGCGTGGTCGGCCTCGTCGTAGTAGTCGCCATCGCCACATTCGTCATCTCGGCCTGGCTCGGACTGCCTCTGGACGCGTTCGGGCTGAACGACGGCCCCGACCAGCCGATAGCGTTCCCCCACCCGACTCACGTGGAGGACCTCGGCCTCGATTGCACATTCTGTCACCGGAACGTGACCGAGGGCGCGGCGGCCACGATTCCCGCGGTCGGCCTGTGCATGAGCTGTCACATGACCGTGGGCGACGACAAGCCTGAGGTCGAAAAGCTGAGGAACTTCCACACGAACGGCATCCCGGTCGACTGGGTGCGGGTGCACCGTGTGCCTGATCACGTAAACTTCGTTCACGAGCCGCACATCCGGCATTTCTCGGAACAGTACGGAGGCGCGTCAGGAACGTGCCAGCTATGTCACGGTGACGTGGGGAGCATGGTCAAGGTCAAGCAGGTGCGCTCGCTGAAGATGGGCGACTGCGTGGACTGCCACCGCGACAACGAAGCTCCGACCGACTGCACGACCTGCCACTACTAGAAGGAGATGTCCCTCCGCGAATCGAGAGGGAGTTGAAATAGAGGGCATGTCCCTAACTCGAAGACAATTCTTGACGCTGATGGGCGGTTCGGCCACCGCGGTGGTTGCCGCCGCGTGCGGCGTTCCTGAGAAAGAGCTGCTCGTCCAGTCGTCTATCGAGATGCCCGAGGACATGGTCACGGGCCTCGACAACTGGTACGCCACGATAGACCGGCAGAACCGCGCGCCCCTCGGCATCGTCGTGAGGGTCATGGAAGGCCGCGCGAAGAAGGTCGAGGGCAACGTCGACTATCCGGTCAACCGCGGCAAGCACAACGCCGTCGCAGAGGCCGGACTTCAGGGCCTCTACCACCCCGATCGCATCGGCTCGCCCCTGATCCGTACCGGCCAGCGCGGCGAGGGCAAGTGGGAGCAGCTCAGCTGGACCGACGCGGTCTCCCGCGTGGCGAAACAGCTTGGAGCCGCGAGCGGCGAGGAGACCGTCCTCATAACCGACCCTGTCGCCGCTCACATGGGCTTGGTCGTCAACCGGTTCGCGGAGGCGCTCGGCGCGAAGCACATGAGCTACGAGCCGCTCGAACGCACCGTCTTGAAGGCCTCGATGAAGCAGGTGTTCGACCAGGACGCGATGCCCGACTTCGTCATCGAAAATGCGGCCTACATCCTGTCGTTCGGCGCGGACTTCCTCAACACGTGGGAGTCTCCCGTGCGGTACGCCCGAGGATACGGGCACTTCCGTCAGGGCGAGAACAGGAAGCGCGGCAAGCTCGTACACTTCGACTCCCGCTTCTCCATGACTGCGGCGAACGCCGACGAGTGGGTCTACGTCAAGCCCGGATACGAGGGCGAGGTGGCGCTGGCCATCGCGAACGTCATGCTCGCCGCCGGCCTGCCGGACTCATTAGTGCAGTGGCATCTCACGCAAGAAGGTTCCAACCGCTTGGAGCGCTTCACTCCCGAGGTGGTCGGAGGCCGGGCGGGAGTCTCGCCGGAGAAGATCATCAGAATAGCGAGGGAATTCCTCGATCACCCGCCTGGGCTCGCCATCGGAGGTGGCTCGGCGGGAGCGCACTCCAACGGCTTGTTCAACCTGAACGCCATCTACGCTCTGAATCATCTATCAGGAAGCGTGGGCGAAGAGGGTGGCATCGTTTCCAATCCAGCACCACCTATTAGCGACCTTCCGGTCGCGCCCGATGCGACCCCGTTCTCGGACTTCCGGGATCTTGCGGGCCGGATGAACGGCGGTCAGGTCAAGGCGCTGCTGGTACGCAATGCCGATCCCTTCTACGGCCTTCCGGAGAATACGGGAATCGCGCGAGCCAGCTTCAACGTCCCGCTCATCGTCAGCTTCTCGAACCGCTTTGACGACACGACGATGATGGCGGACATCATCCTGCCGGAGAACCACTACCTCGAGGACTGGGGCACCGACATTCCGGACCCCGGTCCCGGATACCAGACTATAGGCTTTCAGCAGCCGGTCGTCCGTCCGTTCTTTGAGCCGAGAGGGCCACATCTTGGGACGAAGAACTTCGGCGACGTGCTGATGACGCTGGCACAGGTCTTGGAGAAGGACCTCGGCCTCGACGCCGACAATTTCAAGGGGCTGATGGAGAACGACGCCCGCAGGCTGCGCGAGCTGGACCGGGGTTCCGTTCGCGCGGCGAATGACAAGCTGTTCTGGAACACCGTTCTCCAACGGGGAGGATGGTGGGATGTCGGCACGCGGAGAGCTAATCAATATTGGGGTAGCACCTATACCTTCCCGACGGATGCCCAAGCGCCGGTATCGCGCGGCAGTGGGGATTTTCATCTCATCCCCTTCGAGACGACAGGATTGATGGACGGCAGAGGCGCGCATCTTCCGTGGCTGCAGGCCACGCCCGACCCGATCACGACGGCCACGTGGCAGACGTGGGTCGAGATCAACTTGAAGAAGGCCGAAGAGCTGGGTATCAAGGAGGGCGACGTCGTCGAAGTGACCTCAGAGCAGGGCTCGATCGAGGCGCTCGCCTACCCGCATCCGGGCATCTCGCCCGACGTGGTGGCGATACCCGTCGGACAGGGACACAAGGGCGGGGGACGCTACTCCAAGGACCGGGGAGCGAACGTGCTGTCGATACTCTCGCCGGTCACGGAGAGCGAGACGGGGGCGCTGGCGTGGGCGGCGACGCGCGTGAACGTACGGCGCACGGGCGAGTGGATTCGACTGCCGAAGTTTGAGAACACCGCGCCCGATCTCGCCACAGACGGGCATCGTAGGATCATCCCGCTAACATCGGAGTAAGGGGAAACGGAGCCGGAATAATATGGCAAGCACTAATACGCAATGGGGCATGGTGATTGATGTCGACAAGTGCATCGGCTGTCAGGGATGCGTTGTCGCCTGCCAGTCCGAGAACAACATCCCCATCAACACCGAGGACCTATTCAACCAGCGCCGCGCGATCGAGTGGATCCGCGTCGAGCGCTACTGGGAGGGCGAGTTCCCGGACGTCAAGGCGCGGTTCATTCCGATCCTGTGCCAGCACTGCAACGACGCGCCGTGCGAGCCGGTCTGCCCCGTGTTCGCCACGTACCACAACAACGAGGGCATGAACGTCCAGGTGTACAACCGCTGTATCGGAACGCGGTTCTGCGCCAACAACTGCCCGTACCACGTCCGGTACTTCAACTTCTGGGAGCCGGAGTGGCCGGAGACGCTGACGAACCAGCTCAACCCGGACGTTACCGTCCGCAGCCGCGGAATCATGGAGAAGTGCACGTTCTGCGTTCAACGCATCCGCCGCACGAGCCGCGAGGCCGCTCGGGACGGCGTGGAACTGTCCGACGATTCACGCGAGCTCAATCCGGCCTGCGTGAACGCCTGCCCGACCGACACCCTCGTCTTCGGCGACCTGAACGACCCGAACGGCAAGGCCGCGAAGATGGCGAAGGAAGAGATGGGCGATGACGGACGCGGCTACCACCTGATGCCGCAGTACGGTACGTCCCCCAACGTGATCTATCTGAAGAAGGTGGACGAGTCCGCCGCAGAGAAGAACGGCTCTCATGCATAACGGTGCTTCACATAACGGACACGGCGCGCTGACGACGCCCAAAGCCGTCGAGGACGACCTCTTCGACAAGGGCCGACTGCGCGGCTCCACGTTCCGCATAGCGGCGATAGTCTTCGCCGTCCTGTCGGTGCTGGGGGTCGTCGGGTTCGTGATCCGCTTGACGGACGGCTTCGGCAACACGCCCGTCTGGGGCTACCATGCCGCGCTGTTCGCCTTCATCCTGACGGCGGCCCAGGGCGCGCCGATGGTAGCAATCGCGCCGAGGATCGCCAACGCCCACTGGCGACGGTCGATCTCGCGCGTCGCCGAGCTGTTCAGTCTCGTGGGCATCGTGAGCTTCATCATCTACATACCTGTCGCGTGGGCCCTGCCCAGCATGGAGGACGGCAGGCGGACGCTGTGGTTCTATGGCGAGTTGAACATGCCCGCCCACATGCCGGAGATCACGACGACGCTCGTTCTGCTGGCTCTCACGATCAACGGCCTGTGGTTGCTGTGGGTGTCGGCAATGCCCGACTTCGCCATGCTGCGCGACCGCTCGACCGGAAAGAAGAAGGTCTGGTTCGGTCGCCTCGCCAGGGGCTGGGTCGGAACGTCCGGGCAGTGGAACTGGCAGAAGCATCGGCTCGGCATCCTGGGGGCGTTCTACTTCATGATGCTGGTGACGGCGCACTTCGCGTTCAGCTTGGACTTCGGCATGTCGCTCGTGCCCGGCTGGGTGGACGCGCTGTATCCTGCCACACACGCACACAACTCACTGCAGGCCGGCGTGGCGATCACGCTGGTAACGATGTACGTCTTGTACCGCTTCGGAGGCTACAAGGACTACATCAACCTCGACCAGTTCTGGGGTCTGGGCAAGCTCCTGTTCTCCCTGTCGCTTCTGTGGTTCTGGTTCTGGTTCTCCAGCTTCATCATCTTCTGGTTCGGCGCGAAGCCCGCCGAGGAGGCGGTGCTCGACCTCCTGTTCGTCGGGCCGTACTTGCCGATATTCTTCATCGTCTTTACGTTCGCGTTCCTCGTCCCACTGTGGGCGATGATCTGGAACCCCCTGCGAAAGAGCGTATGGGGCCCCGTCGTCATCGCGTGCGGCGTGCTGATCGCGACGTTCTTCGACCGCATCCGCGTGTACGTCGCGGCGTTCTCGGTCTCGGATTCGCCGAACAAGCACCAGATGGTCGAGATACCGGGGGCAGTCCTGCCCGACGTGGCGGACGTGCTCATCTGGGTGGGCGGCGTCTCCGCCTGCATCCTCATCTTCATGCTGGGGACGCGCATCATCCCGCCGATAAACATCTGGGAACAGAAGGAAGTATTGCTGTACCGCATCCACAAGCCGTTCCACCGGACGGAGGTGCAGGTGCTGGGCAAGCCGGAGTAGCACCACCGAACGCAGAGCCATGCAAGAACACGTTCAGCTAACACAGAAACAGATCAACGACGACCTGCTTAACTCGGTGCTCAAGACGCCGAGGTGGTGGTGGCCGGCGGTGATCGTCACCGGCATCATCTTCCTAACGGGCATGGGCGCTTTCGGCTACATGCTCAACCAGGGGGTTGGAGTGACCGGCCTCAACCGCCCCGTGTTCTGGGGCGCGTACATGGTGAACTTCGTCTTCTTCATCGGCATCAGCCACGCGGGGATCATGATCTCGGCCATCCTGCGGCTCACGCAGGCCGAGTGGCGGCGTCCCGTCACGCGGGCCGCAGAGGTGCTCACGGTCTTCTCCCTCATGTCCGCGCTGATGGCCGCTCCGCTGGTGCACGTAGGCCGTCCATGGCGCGCCGACCTCTGGGTGTTCCCCTACGACTTCGCGCGCGGCATCTGGATCAACATCCGGTCGCCGTTCATCTGGGACCCCAGCGCCGTGATGACCTACCTTACGGCTAGCTCGCTGTTCGTCTTCATCGCGCTGATCCCCGATCTGGCGGTCATCCGCGACAGGGCCACCGGGTACACGCGAAAGCTCTACGCGGTGCTGTCGATGGGCTGGAGGGGCACGCCGCGCCAGTGGAAGCTCCAAGCGGTTGCCGGAATCTTGTTGTCCGCCCTGGTGCTGCCGGTCTTCGTCTCAGTCCACAGCATCGTGTCCTGGGACTTCGCCGTGCAGATCGGGCCGGAGGCGTGGCACTCGACCATCTTCGCTCCGTACTTCATCATCGGCGCGATTCACTCGGGCGTCTCGGCGGTGGCAACCCTCATGGTCATCATGGTCTGGCTATGGGGATGGGACAAGTACCTCAAGCCCGACCACCTCGACGCCATCGGGCGGCTGCTGATCATCGTGGCGACGACGTGGTTCTTCTTCTTCTTCTTGGAGTGGGTATTTGCCCTCTACACGCTGGAGGATGCCGAGCTCGCGATGCGCGATCTCCAGGTGTTCCAGTGGCCGTGGAGCGCGCTGTTCATCGTGTTCCTGATAACGGCCTACTTCATACCGGTGCCCATGTGGCTGTTCAAGAGCGTTCGGAGGAGTTATTTCTGGATGTTTGTGACGACGATCCTGGTCAACATCGGGATGTGGCTCGAACGCTTCCTCATCATCGTGCCCGGCACGATGCGGCGGAGCGAGTTCATCTTCGACTGGGGCAGCTACCATCCGAGCATCATTGAAATCCTGATGGTGATAATGACGTTCGCCTGGGTGGTCCTGGGCATGTTGGTATTCACGAAGCTGTTCCCGCTCATTCCTCTCTTCGACGTCAAGGAGGCGATGGTGGGACGCGATGAGATACGAATCGGCAGGCGGATAGTACCCGCCTCGATCAGAGAGTAACGCGAGGTGATGCTATGGCACTGCGAAGCGTCATAGGACTGTACACGGACGAGGACACGGCGGCGAACGCGCTCGACGCGGTGGCAGGCGCCGGCTACGAGCAGGGCGAGTACGAGATTCTCACGGGCACGCCATACCCCGAGGGCACGTTCGGTGAGGAGGAGCCGGTGCATAAGCTCTACCGGTTCCCGCTGATCGGCGCGGCCTGCGGTTTCACGGTCGGCCTCCTGCTGACCACCGCTACCCAGTTGGCCTACCCCTTGGTGGTCGGAGGCAAGCCGCTGCTCTCCATTCCGCCGATGGCTATCATCATGTACGAGGGGACGATGCTCGGCGCGATTCTGTTCACGGTCGTCGGCATCATCTTCGAGTCGAGGCTGCCGCGTCTATTCATGGGAGCCTACGACACGCGCATCACCGAGGGCTACATCGGCATAACTATCACGGCGGACGAGTCCAAGATGGAACACGCCGAAGAGACGCTCAAGAAGGCCGGGGCCGAGGAAGTCAAGCGCGGCTGGGAGCAGACCGACTTCTAACCCCTCTGAATGCGAAAAGAACCGACAGAGCCAAGATAGATGCCTCGAAATTCGCGCCATATCGCAGCAGTTGCCGTCGTGGTGATCATGTCACTGTTCGCCGCGGCATGCTACAACGCCAAGACGGGCGACACCGAGGTGTACGGCGTCGCCAGGTTCAAGCTGCCCGTCGTCCCGGAGACCGGATCGCACCGGGTGATGGTCTTCTCAGAGATGCACTACCAGCCCAAGTTCGAGTCGCAGGACGTGCCGCGACTGCTTCCCGCGCCCGACTCCGTTCCCGTTACCGGCAGGGAGCCTCAGTACGAGTCGCTTGAGGAGTACAAGGAAGCCGCGATCCCTGATCAAATCGCGCAAGGGTATGATCGCGCGCACGCTGCGGAACTGTATAACGTCAACTGCCAGGTCTGTCACGGGGTGGGTCTGGCCGGTGACGGGCTCGTCGTGCCCTACATGACCCGCGGCGTGGTACCGGCGAACCTCAACAGCGATGCGACGCAGAACTCGACCGACGGGGAGCTCTTCGCCTTCATAGGCGAGGGAGGCCGCCAGGGCTACGCGCTCATCGAGGCAGGCCAGCCGTCGAACTCCCCCATGCCCGCCTTCAAGTACCTTCTGTCCGAAAAAGACCGCTGGGCGTTGGTCAAGTACCTTCGCGGCGAGTAGCGCCGCGTCGGTCGGTTCCCTTCATACCTGGTGCGTCTTGGCTCCCCCGCTCTCTTTAACCTTTTATGTCATTCCGAGCGCAGGGAGGAATCTAAGGTGTTCTGTTGATGTAACCGGCGCCGTTCCAACTACGGAACTCCGTCCGGCAAGGATTTTAGATTCCTCACTCCGCTTCGCTGCATTCGGAATGACAGATGCTGGAGTTACACAACGGCCCGCTAGAAGAGCGTATACACAAACGGCCCGGCGCCCGTCGAGCCTCCCACGACGATCACGATGCCGAAGGCTAGGAGCACGGCGACCATGGGGATGAGCCACCAGAGCTTGCGCTTCCAGAGGAAGACGATCAGTTCCCCCGCGATCCCCAGCTTGGCGACGGTCTCCTTGACGATGCGCATGGTAAATCCCGGCCTGCCTATCCCTTCTCGATGAGGAAGTCACCCGCCACAAGCGCGTCTATGCCGCTCTTATGGAAGGTGTCGAACGCGTCTTCCGGCGAAGCCACGATGGGATCGCCGCGAACGTTGAACGACGTGTTCAGCAAGACCGGTTCGCCCGTGGCCTGTCCGAACCTCCTGATAAGCTCATGGTATCGGGGGTTGGTCTCCTTGTATACCGTCTGGGGTCGCGCCGTGCCCACGTGGTCGACGGCGGGGATGGCGTCGCGCTTGGTGTCCTCGATGGGCGCGACGACGAGCATGAACCGCTCCGGCATCCCTCCGGCGTCGTTCGGCATCCGGAAGTAGTCCGACGCCGCATCGGCGAGCACCGACGGCGCGAACGGGCGGAACGTCTCGCGGAACTTGACCTTCCCGTTCACGATGTCCTTCATGTCAGCGCGTCGCGGGTCGGCAAGGATGCTCCGATTGCCGAGCGCGCGTGGCCCCCACTCGAAACGCCCCTGGAACCATCCCACGACTTCACCGTCCACGATGCGATCGACCGTCGCGTCGATGAGCTTTTCCTCGTCCTCGAACCGCGTCCATCGGTACCCCGACCTCTCGGCCGCCGCATGAATGCTGTCGTAGTCGTACTGCTTGCCCCAGTAGGCGTGGTCCATGATGAGCCGCTCATCGTTGCCGAGCGCGCAGTGCCAAGCGTAGAGGGCCGCGCCGAGCGAGCCGCCCCCGTCGCCCGCGGACGGCTGGACGTAGACCTCCTCGAACGGCGTCTCGTTCAGGACGCGCCCGTTCGCCACCGCATTGAGGGCCACGCCTCCCGCCATGCACAGCTTGGTCAGCCCGGTCTCCCTGTGGGCCTCGACCGCCAGCTTCAGTACGAGTTCCTCGGTCACGCGCTGGATGCTCGCGGCGATGTCGGCGTAGCGTTGGTTGTACCGCAGAAGCTCGGAATGGTTGCCCGGCCTCTCGCCGTAGTACGAGGGCCAGCCGGTGTCGTCGGTGAAGAAGGGAACGTTCGGATCGCGCGGCGCGCCGAACAGCTTCTCAAACCTCGACGTGAACGAGCGGTGTGTGCTGTGGTGGAAAGAGAAGTAGCGGTGATCGGTCCACACCGAGCCGTCATCTTGCTGATGCACGATCTCCCATATCCGGTCGGCGTACCGGGGAGTCCCATAGGGGGCCATCCCCATGACCTTATACTCGCCCTCGTTCACCTCGAAGCCGAGAAATGCCGTGAACGCGCTGTACAGTAGTCCCAGAGAATGGGGAAACCGCATCTCACGCTTGACGGACAGCGAGTTGCCGTCACCGATCCCGACCGTGGCGGTTGCCCACTCGCCGACGCCGTCGAAAGTCAGTATGGCGGCCCTGTCAAACGGGGAGCAGAAGTATGCGCTGGCCGCGTGCGACAGATGATGATCGGAGAACAGGACGCGTTGCTTGTCCACGCCCAGGGCGCTCTCGATGCGGCTCCTGATCCATAGCTTGTCGAAGAGCCACGACCTCATGCCGTGTACGAACTGCATGTAGGTCTTGGGAAAGCCGGACACCGCCGTCATCAACAGCCGCTCGAACTTCACAAACGGCTTTTCGAAGAACACCACGTAATCAAGGTCGGGGCCGTCAATTCCACCTTGTTCGAGGCAGTAGCGGATCGCGTGCGTGGGGAAGCTCGGATCGTGCTTGATGCGGGTGAACCGCTCTTCCTCGGCGGCGGCAATGAGCTTGCCGTTCTCCAGCAGGCACGCCGATGCGTCGTGGAAGTAGCAGGAGATGCCGAGGACTCGCATACGAGCGTTCCGTCACCACTGCCGAGTCATGTATTCCATGACGTCGCCGGGAACCTCTCGCTCTTTCCATCCGCTGCCGGTTGAACGGCGCAGACGAAGCGGATCGGCAATGAGGCCGAAGGGGACGTACATGAGCGGAATGAACACCCAGTAGACAACGGTGAGCAGAACGACCATCTGCACGGTCCCGATGAGATGGGCGAATGCCAGCCAGCCGTCGAGGAAGCGGCGGAGACGTGAGGGGGTTGTGCTAGGTTGTGGTGACATTCTTGAAAGCCTTCGCGGGAATGACGAGGAATGTCAACACTGCCTAGATTCCTCGCTGCGCTCGGAATGACATTTCGCCCTGCCTAATCCGCTTGGCGCAGCCAGATTCGCTCGGCAACCTCGTAGCCGACGACGACTTCCTCACCCTCGCACTCCAGCTTGATGACCCCGCGATAGGGGGCCGCCTCGGCGAGCTTCACCCTGCGCCCAGGTATGAATCCGAATGGTACGAGGTATTCGAGCAGCGCCTGGTCGTCTTCGGGGATCCTATCGACCGTGTATTCATGTCCCTGCATGGCCGTGCTCAGGAGAACGGAGTCGTTCGAGGCCGCGTGTCCGCTTCCGGGTATCGGATCGCCGAACGGGGATGTCTTCGGATTGCCGAGCTTCCGTCTGATCTTGTCCTCGAGCAGCGGAGACATCGCGTGCTCCAGCCGGTGCGCCTCCTCGTGAGCGTTATAGAGATCGACATCGAGAACGTCCACGACGAGGAGCTCGGCCAGTCGATGCCGCCGCACCATGCTCTCCGCCGCCTCTCGACCGAGCTTGGTCAGGTCGATTTCCTTGTTCTTGTCCATCTCGATGAGCCGTTCGCGAGTGAGCCGCCGGAGCATACCCGTCACCGACGGCAGGGATGTTCCCAGCCCTTCTCCCTCCGGCAGCCGCTTGAGCTGCTCGGCAAGCTGGGACGGCGTCACGCGGCGACCCAACTCTTCCAACTGGTAGATGGAGAGCAGGTAGTTCTCTGCGGCCATGGAGAGCCGCATTTCCGCAACCGACGTGCCGGATTTTGTTTTGCCGGGGGTCATTGGCCCGATGGCCTCACCGATGCAGGATGCCGACTGAGCGTATCACGCGGACTTATAAAGCTCAAACGCGGCTGGAAAGCAGTAGCTTGAGATGAGCACTCTCCACCCCTGTGGATACCCGCTTTCGCGGGTATGACGGTGGTTGTGTGTATCGAGCGCTCTCACGAAATCTGAACGGTTACGGAAAGCACTGTGCGTCGGGGGAAAGCACAGGGATGAGGCGTGGCAGGTAGTGAGGGATATGGGCGGGTGTGCTATCATTTTCGGCAGAGCAGTATCGGACGCGACGTGAGGAGCACAAGACGAGCATGGCATTGGCATCGGATGCGGGGCCGCAGGCCCTGAGGCTGTCGGAACAGGAACTTGTCCAGCGCGACTGGACGCGCATTCGGTTCGGCCTTGCCATCGGCATCTTGGCCGCCGGACTCGGGGCCGCGACGACGATACTCAATCTCTACACCGAGTTCGAGGGAATCGGCGCCCTTGAGCGGGTGCCGCCGGGACAGGCTGTCCTGTTTGGGATAGCAGGAGCGCTCGGAGGATTTCTCGTGGGGGGCCCCGTCTCGTACTGGCTGTACGGGGTACGGCCGACCTTCAGCCGCCATGGTCGGAGAGCGCGAAGGCTCTGGGTCTGGTTGATGCTGGCCGTTGCGTTCGTCTTCTTCTTCTCCTACGTGACGGGCGGGATTTTCCTCCCGATAGCGCGATACTTCTTCCTTTACCTTTCGAGCGTCATGTCCGTCCCCAACGTGGTGGGCAGGTTCTTCGACCTGTTCACGGCGTCATGGCTCGTGTTCGGCGTGAAGAATGCGTTCTTCCTGATAGGGGCCGTCCCACCCTGGCCCGCAATAGGCGGAGTGGTGTTTGGGCCCGGCGCATGGGTGATCGACAAGTTCAGCACGTCCACCAACCCGAGGCTGTCGAAGTACGGACCGATCGCGTTGGCAACGGTCGTTGGCCTGATCGCCCTCATATTCGCGATTTTGGGCCCCAAGTAGCACCCGGCGCTGCTCGGCGTTTTACAGCCGAAAGCAGTTGACGTCCTACGCCTGCTTCCCCGCGATGTCCGTCAGTGGACTGACGTGCCTTACGTCCTCACTGCCGGTCTAGTCACTTGACGCGAAGCCGAGCAGGTTGAGGATGATGAGGAAGATGTTCAGGATATTCAGGTAGAGGCCGATGCTCCCAATGACGGCAACCTGGGTTGCCGCCTTCGCGTCGCCTTGCATCGCGGCCTCCTGGGCCAGTTCTTTCATCTGCTTCGTCTCCCAGACCGTGAGGGCGAGGAACAGCGGCAGGAGCAAGAGGTTGATGATGAGGAACAGGCCGCTCGACTGAATCAGCAGCATGTTGATGAGGCTGATGATAATCAGCCCGACGAGGCCGATGATCAGCATTGGCCCCAGCTTAGACAGGTCCCGCTTTGTGGTCATGCCGACGGCGCTCATGGCGACGAACAGGCCGCCCGTCAGAAGGAAGGCCATGCCGATCATCTCGCCGGTGAACGCCTGCAAGATCGGCGAGAGGAACAGTCCCTCGATGCCGGTGAAGGCGAGATAGAGGACCGTGCCAAGCGCGGTGTTGCCCCTGGCTACGACCGCGTTCGCGGCCATGAGGGTGCCGAACATGATCCCGATCATGAGCAGCCACCCTATGATGCCGAGGCTGAAGAACACGTCTCCCACGCCGGTCATGTCGCCGATCCATATCGTCGCGCCGGTGGTTATGACGCCCAGCGCCACCAGCCCGTACATGCGGGACATCGCGTCGGTGTAGATCGCGTTGGCGCGAGTTCTGTTGATGGGTACGCCGAAGTACTCTTGCGTAGACATGACGAAGCGAATTCTCCTCAGATCAAGGTGTCGTCACTCACTGAATTATAGCAAATTGGGCGGCCTGACGTTCAACCCGGCCCTAGTCACGTTCATGCGGTCGTGTAGACCGCTTGCACGACTCCGATGCGTCCTTCAATGAGATTGCGGCGGATATTCTCTATGCGTTCCCGGTAGTCCGGACCGAGGAGCGCTTTGAGCGCGTCCGGGAGTCCACCGGAGTCCGCCGGCTTCCGCGCCCATTCGATGGTGTTTGGGGTGTCGTCCCGCCACTCGACCTGCGAGAAGCCGCTCTCGGCGAGTGTTGCTCTCATACGCGCGGTACTCGCGAGGAAGCTGGTCGATGGATCGCTCGCCCACGGAGTCGGGTAGTGCGGAGGGGAGACGCTTCCCGCGACTATCTCATGAAGGGCGAGCTTGCCGCCGGGGCCCAGCACCCGTCCGGCCTCGCGGTAGAGACGGCTCTTGTCGGCGACGTTCATGCCAACGTGCTGCATCCAGACGACGTGGAACGAACCGTCGTCGAAGGGCAGGTCGAGGGCGTTGCCGACATGATGTGAGACGGCATCGTTGAGACCAACTCGCCCTGTGAGCACTCGTCCGGCCTCGACGTAGCTCTCGGTCAGGTCGATGCCGGTCACGCGGCAGCCGTACTCGACCGCCAGCGTCCGCGCGGGACCGCCGATCCCACAGCCGACATGGAGGACCCTCGCCCCCGGGCGAAGACCGGCAAGTCGTGCGAGTTCGCGTGTGGCGGCGCGTCCGCGAACGTGGAGGTTCTCGAACGGCGCGAGGTCGTCCGGGGTGAGGTTGTCGACGTCTCTTCCGGCGGCGGCCAAGACGGTCAGGAGGACGTCACCGAGTTGCGGTCTGCCGTAGTGAAGGGCTGTCACGGCATCCATCGCTTTCGAGAACCGGGCGACTCAGGCAATCTCCACAACATCGGGCGCTTCCATGCTCTCCTTAGACGCCGCGTTACGGAACAGTTCGACGACGGTCGGGTGGCAGGTGAAGACCAGCACTTGGTTGGTGCTGGAAAGCTCGGTGAAGGCTATGGCGGCCCGCAGCGCGCGGTCGGGATCGAAGTTCACGAGAATCTCGTCCACGACGACGGGGAGCGGCTCCGTGCGCTGCCCCAGCTCGCGGATCAGCCCGAACCGGAGGGATAGGAACAGCTGCTCCCGTGTGCCCCTGCTCAGTTCGGAAGGCTGCTTGGTTTGTCCGTCGGTGTCGGTGACCGTGATCGTCTGTTCACCGAGGGGAGCGTAGACCTGCCGGTATCGTCCCTCGGTGATCTCGGTGAAGAACTTCTCGGCGTGGCGGACGACTCCCGGCTGCCGCTCTCGCTCGAACTTGCGGCGCGCCTCATTGAGCAGATTCTGTGCGAGAGTGAGCTTAGCCCATTCGCGCGCGTGGCCGTTGATCTGCTCAAGGAGGACGTTCCGCTCCATCCGAAGCCGTGACGACTCTTCCTCACCCATGAGCGCCTTGATTTCCCTCTGCATCGCTCCGCGCTCGGTATCCCGCTCACTGATTTGAGCGTCCGCATCGGCGCGTTCTTTCTCCAACGAGGTTATCGCTTCGTCGATTGACTGAGGATCGGTGTTGGCGAGGTCGGCCTTCAGCGATTCAAGCGCTTCACCGGGTCCGCTGAGACGCTGTAGACGGTCGTGCGCGGTGCGAGCCTTCTCTTCCAAACTCGTCCGTCTTTCGGAGAGACCGGCGCGGGCACGAAAATCCTCTGCATCCTCGGCCCCGCCGGACTGGAGCAAGCTCCCAAGCTCCTCTTCGGCCTTTTCCAGGTCGCTCTTGCGCCCTTCCAACCGGAGTTCGGCCTCCTCAAGCTCTGCCTCTGCACCCTCCCGTTTCCTAACACTTTCCCTGACGTCTTCAAACAGCGTCACGAGCCTGTCGGCGGCCGCGGCGACCGTGCTCGGATCATTCCGGTCGAACGTGACGTCGAAGGCCGTCGCGAGCGGCTCGACTATCTCAACGTATTCGTCGATGTCCACCTGTATCGCCTTGATGCGCTGCTGCCAGCTTCGCACGTCACCGAGCCGACTGCGCCCAAGCTCGACCTGCCTCTGAAGCGCATCGGCTGTCTCAGGCGTGAATGTGTCCAGCAGTCCCCGTTCCGTCAGCCATGACTTCCATTCGCGTTGCGCCGCATCGAGTTGCCGATCTGCGTCCTTGACGATGACCGCGGACTCTTCGGCGCGGGCCTTCCTTTGCTTGGCCAGGTTCTTCGCGGCTTCAAAGGCGTCGGATAGACGTGTCCGCTCCCTGAGCTTGTCTTCCTCCTCGTCCAGCAGATCTTCCGAGGCCCGAAGGGAATCATCGTTGATTTGATCGAGGCCGAGAGGCGCAGCCTCCTGTGCCATCTTGGACTCGAGGCCTTGTATGGTCGTTTCGGTACGCCGGAGCGACTCGCGAATTGGTCCGACCAGTGGCGATTCCACGCTTGAAGAGAGGGTCGGATTGCCGGACATGAACAGGTACACTCCCATGCCTCCCAGAGCAAGGCCGGCTATGACTCCGATGAAAAGGGCCGTTCCGCCGAGTACCGCTCCTCCGATCAAAAGGGCTATCCCGATAACGAAGGCGACCGCCGCGATTGTTCTGCTTCTCTTATCCCCACCGACCTGAGACGTGGTGTTCTCCAGTCCATCGAGCTGGCCCTGCAGATTCAGCACGTTTTGTCGGAGTTGTCCGATTGCGGCGAGCTGCGACCTTGCGGCGCGAACCAAATTCCGGCGGTTTCGGATTTGCTCGGTGTCCAAGGTCGCCGCGGCAAAGGCGTCAAGCTCACGCCGGGCTTTGCTCTCAGCGTCCGTCGCCTCCTCCAACGCGACGATGTTCTGGCGGAGGTCCGTCCTGCGGCTCGAATGCTCGGCGGAGGCCTCACGAAGCCGGTCACCGTGTTGAGTGATCTCCTGGCGAACGGCTATGGAGAGATCGAACTCTTCCAGCCTTCCCTCGTCCCAGTCCGGCCCCAGGTCTTTCAAGGTGTCGGCCAGGGTCCTCTTATGCCCTTCAAGCTCGGCTTCGCGCTCCGGCAGGTCCTTGACCGAGCCGTCGAAAGCGGTGCGCCCGTTCTGTATGCGACGGATCTCGGTGGAGTGCTTCGCTATGTCCTCGTGCTCTATCCGCACCTTCGCCGCGCCTTCGGCCTGCTCCACACCCTTCATGGCTTTGTCCAACTCTCCACGAGCTACGCGAACGAGGTTTTCCAGTGTATCCAGCCTGTTCACTCCGTCCGTCGGGAAGCTGTCGATAGTGGGCAGCGTGGCCAACTCCTGCTCGGCGGAAAAGGAGTCATTCCAAGCGTCCCACGCATTTTGGAGCGTGACCTGACGGTTGTACCGGGATTGGATACGCTTACGCTGCGCAGCTAGGCCTTCGAGTTCGATCTCGACCTGATGCAGCTGTGAGGTCAGTTCTCCGTACCTCGCCGCGTTGTTCGCCACTTCCCTGAGCGTGGCGTCAATCGTGTCCAGGCCGTTGGCGACTGAGTAGATTTCCTGTGTGCTTCCTCCGCTACGGAAGAGGTCGTTCCTTGACCGCTCGATTGCATTCATACCGTCCTGTAGGGAAGCGACACCCATCCCCGCGCTGTATATCTGGCTGTTGACGTTTGCGTCGCTCAGCAGGTCGTCGCTGTAGAGTTCGTTGAGCGTGAACGCGAATACCTGCTCGAAGACGTCCCGAGAGTGGTTGCCCAGCAGCCTTGTCAGTTCGGTTTCGGGGATTGGGTCTCCCGATCCTGAAGTCAGGGCGACTTCCCCGCCGTAGCTCCGTCCCGTCGTTCTGCGAACGTCGTACAGGCGGCCTTCCGAATCTTCGAAGGCGATGCGTCCTCCGTAGCGCCCTCCGGCCATAGCGGGATAGGGGTTGACCCTCCCGCTCCTCCGGGGAAACCCGAACAGTACTCTGCGGACGAACTCCAATAGCGTGCTCTTGCCCGCCTCGTTCGGTCCGTAGAAGACGGTCACCGGACGTTCCAGCGGCCCGTAGTCGACTCCTGAGAACCGACCGAAGCCGTCGACGTGTATCTCGCGAATCCTCATGCGCCGTCATCCCCGGCGAGGAGATCGACGACGATTGCCTCCGCCTCGTCGAGCAGCGCGGCTAGGTCAGCGTCACCGGGGGCATGCTCGGACAGGTGCTTGCGATAGCGGCGGTGCTGATAGAGGTCGTCGAGGCCGCCACGCAGACGAGCCAGCATATCGGGGTCTTCCTTTGCGTGGTCAGCGGTCTTGAGCACCTCGGCCAGGAAATCGGAGCCTTGTAGGCGTTCCTCGCGGTTGAACGGTGGGGCCGTCTCGTCCTCGATGCGCTCGCACCACGCGAAGGGTGAGCGATTTGCCCACTCGCCGTTGAGTTCGTTCAGCATGTCCTCTATGAAGTCCTGCCGCCGCAGGGAACCGTGCAGAACCCCCCGTCCGGTCAACGTGATCCGCAGTACGACCGACCGGCCATCCGCCTCGGCTAGAGCATCTTCCATGCTTTGGGGAAGCTGGTCGAGCAGGTCTTGCGTCGTCTCCATGCTGGAGATGTCGAGGGCCCGCCGCTCCCAGCGAACGGTATCCACGGCCCTGAAGTCTAGGTTGACGGTTCCATCGTCGTCCACCTCGACGAGGTAGACGCCGCGCGCGCCGGTCTCGTTCGGGTGCCTGCCTTGGGAGTTGCCGGGGTAGACCACGGTAGGCGACCGGTCGCTGAGTACCTGACGGGTGTGTACGTGGCCGAGGGCCCAGTAGTCTATCCGCGTATTCTCAAGATCCTCCAGTGAACAAGGCGCGTAGTTCGCATGATCCTTGTTGTTCCCGACGTTGGCGTGCATCAGTCCAATGGAAAACGACTCAAGCACGACCACGCCCAGGCGTCGTGTCAGATTCTCGGTAACGTCGCGTGTTTTGTAACTAATGCCATGCACGACTGCGCGTTGGGCATCATCCTTGAACACCGGCACGGCCTTGAACTCCTCGCGGAATTGCGTACAGCTTCGCGGATAGTCCAGCTTCGCCTCCCAGCCGTCGAGCGGATCGTGGTTGCCGTGACAGACGAAGGAGCGGATGCCCGCCTCGTCCAGCCGCTTCAGGCCCTCGACGAACTTGAGCTGCGCACGGAGGCTACGGTCTTTCCCGTCGTACACGTCACCCGCGACGAGCAGCGCGTCCACCCGCTTGTCGATGCACAGGTCGATGATGTTCTCATAGGCCGTGAACGTAGCGGCATAGAGCGCGTTCGCCACGTTGTCGGGAGCCGCCGTCTTCAAGCCGGTGAACGGGCTGTCGAGGTGCAGGTCGGCGGCGTGGACGAAGCGGAGGAGGGGCATGTCGCTCTGTTGGCTGCGCGGGATAGCTGGGCAAGTATAGCCGACTGCATGGCGTTTCGCTAATGCCTAGCGGGGCGCAAGCAGGGCGAGAGCCGCGTCCTCGGCGTCCCGCATCGCGCTGGAGAGGTCGTCAACGGTCACCTCACGATTCGGTTCCAGGAAGAGGAACGTTACCTCCTTCACCGTCGCCCCGGTCGCCTTGCTCAGTGCCAGCGCGTACCCTCCCCCTTGCAGCCGGTACCGCGCCATCGCCCGTTCGATTTCGTCGTCGGAGCCAAGCGTATCGGTCTTGTAGTCCACGATGACGAGACCGTCCTCTTCCTCGAACAGCAGGTCGATGAACCCCTCGACGATCCCGTCCCCAACGGGGCCTGCCACCGGCGTCTCCCTCCACCAGCGCCCCGAGTCCAGGGCACGCTTGACGAGAGGACTGTCGATCGCGCGGCGGGCCAGACGGGCGATGTCGTCCGCGCGTCCCGGCACGCCCTCGGCGGCGGCCTGGGCCTTCGCGGTGTCCTCGAGGCCATTGCCCGTGTGTAAATCGACGACTTGGAGGACCGCGTGGACGGCGCGTCCGATGCTGGTGCCAGCGCGCCCGCGCTTCCAAGGTTCGTCGGGGATGTCCTGCTCGTCCTTCTTCATCCGGGCGAGCTGGGTCGCGGCAGCCGATACGGGGCGGGACCGCGCCGCATATACCGCGTTTCTTTGCTCGATCCACTGATTTCGTGCTTCAGAGGTGTCCGCGTCGGGCAATTCAGTCTCTTCGGACGACTCCGAGGAACTGGGGTCTTTCGCCACGGGGGGTTCAAACGGTTCCCAAAGATGGTCCGCCTGCTCCATAAATTCCTCGATTCGGGCCGCCGCCGAATTCTTGCCCCTTGAGTTCCGGTACAGGCTGACGATGAGATGGTCGCGGGCCCGCGTCGCCGCAACGTACATAAGTCTTACAAACTCTTCCTCGTCCCGTCGCTTGTCGTCTTTTGCCAGTTCCTCGTAGCCCGCCGTTTGAAAGGACAACTCCGCCGATCCTGCCTTGACCTCAACCCGCCCGCTCTCGCGGTGGAACAGCGCCGGGCCGGGCCGGTGGCGCCGGGCGGAGTTCAGCCCCGTGAGAACCAGGACGGGAAACTCCAGTCCCTTCGCTCCGTGAACGGTCATAACCCTCACCGCGTCCTCGTCGGACTCGGGAATCGGCGTCTCGCGCACCACGGCATCCTTTTCGCGCTGTCGGCCGGCCCATTCGATGAATGAGCGCAAAGACGTTTCCCCCGCCGCCGCGAAGGCTTGGGCCCGTTCTACCAAGAAGCGATAGCGCCTCCATCGTTCACGAGGCCGCGGATCGTCGAGAGCAAGCTCCATGAGCCGCCGCTCCCTCAAGAATTCCTCGATGAGCGCGGCGGGGGACTGCCATCGCCGGCGGTCGTGGAACGCCCTGAGGACGGCGAGCGCCTCGGATACGTACCCCGGTGGGGCGTCGCCGTCGCCCTCGGCCAGATAGTCGAACTCTCCCCCCGCCTCGACGAACTCCAGCAGGTCGACGTCGGAGCAGGCGAAGGCCGGGGAGCGAAGCGCGGCAACGACGGAGACGTGATCGGTCGGGTCGTCTATCGCGGAGAGACAGTTCAGCAGGTCTTGTATCTCCTGTGTGGCGTAGACGAGGGAGGGAGTCTCCAGTCGATAGGGTACGTTCGCGTCTTCGAGGGCGAGTTCCAGCGTCTGGAGGCCCGTGCGCGCCGGCATCAGGATGCAGACGTCGCGGTATGCGGCAGGTCGGAATTCGCCGTCGTCTCGCACCCGCCAGCCGTCTCCAACCGCCGCCGCTATCGCGTGCGCTATTGCGTTGGCTTCCTGTCGGCGCACGTCTCCGATAACCCCGCCGATTTCTCCTCCGATGTATCGTATGGGGAGCGGCGCGCCGTCTCCCGGTTCAGCGTCGAGAGGGATATATTCGGGCTGTCCGTCGCTCTCCTCCATCCACTGGGCGAATACGTGATTGACCCATTCTATGACGGAAGACAGCGACCGGAAGTTCTGGGTGAGGTGGACGTTCGCCCCGCCGACGGCCTGTTGCAGTAGCTTGACCTGCTCGATGTCCGCCCGTCGGAAGCGATAGATCGACTGCTTGGGGTCTCCCACGATGAATATTTTTCCCCGTGCCGGGCGAACCCTGTGCCAGTCATTCGGTCGGTCGTCTGAGTCCGCGCCGTCGGGCACGTCCTCGGCAAGGAACATGGCGAGTTCGGCTTGGAGCGGATCGGTGTCCTGGACCTCGTCGATGAGGATGTGGAAGTAGCGGTTTCGGAAGTGGTCGCGGGCGTCGAGGCTGTCCCTGAGCATATCGCGCGCGAGCACCAGCAGGTCCTGGAACTCCGCCTGTCCTTCGCGCTTCCGCTCGTCGGCGTAATCGAGCACGAACCGCCGGAGCAGTTCGATGACCGGAACCAGTTCCGCCTCTCGTTCACCCTTCGGGCTATGCTCCGAAGGCACCTCGAAAGGTTCCCCTGGCAGCAGGTCGTAGTTCACCCGGAACTTGTCCGCGATCTCTCTCATGTGCCTCAGGGTCAGCCCCTCCGCGAGGGCGGGCCTGAGCGCTTCCTGCGCCTCCGGGTCGTCGAGCGTCTCGTCGAGCCATTCCGACCATCGTCTGTCGAACGCGATGTCGGCCTCGATCTCGTCACGGATGTCGAACCCCGGCGGAAGGCCCGCCTCCAATGGACGCTCGCGGAGGAGGCCGCCGGCGAAGCTGTGCAGCGTCTGAATGGCCGCCTGATCGAGGTCGCGGACGGCACTCTCGTACCGCCGTCGCTCCTCCGGGACACGATCAGGATCGACGGCGGCCCTTTCGAGCTCCTCCATGATGCGCTCGCGCAGCTCGGACGCGGCGGCCTCGGTGAACGTGATGGCCGCGATGCCGCCCATGCTCGCCTTTCCGGTCGTTATGAGCGCGACGATTCGCCCCACGAGGCTCGTCGTCTTGCCCGTGCCCGCGCCCGCCTCGACGACCATGTTCTCGTCAAGGCATTCGACGATCGCGTCACGTGCAGGCTGATCGGAAGGGACGGTCATCGGCTTCCCCCTTCCTCCGCCATCGAAACGTAGTCCGCAAGGCGTTTATCCCCCCGCTTTCGCTCCCAGTGCCGCGCACGCCGCGTGGGACAGAGATTCCTGAAGTCGCAGTAGGTACAATTGGCCCTGTCTTTGCCCGGGTTGGCGGGGAAGAGACCCTCGCCGATGCCGTCGGTGACCGTTTCAACCGCGTCGGCAAAAGGCTCCAGCATTTCGTCGAGGGGCGCCGGCTTTTGGGGCCGCGTCTTGAAATTACCCCTAGCCGACACGAACCAGTAGGCGACTTTCACGTCGACCCCATCGCCCAAGAGTTGGCGTGCCGCCAGTCCGTATACCGGGAGCTGCAATCGTGTTCCGCGCCTGACAGGGTCTCTGTCCATGTTCGTGTACTCGGTCGTCCCACCCGTCTTGTAATCGAGGACGAGGGCGGCGCTGCCGTCGGGAGACACATCGATCCTGTCGATGATGCCGCGAAACCGAATCGCGCCCGCCTCCGCGCCTGACCATTCGATGGCTGGCTGTTCCGTCGTATTCTCGCTTTGGTGACGCGATAGTCCGAAATCGCTTTCGACGGAGTGGGGAGAAACACCGTGTTTGCTGCGAAGGTCGAAGTCCTCTTCCAAGAACCTGCGAAGGTCGCTTCGGATCTCCGCCTGCGCCATCTCCCACAGGAGTGGTTTGCCGGTTACCCCGCGCTGCTCGGCGTCCCGAAACTCCTCCTCGGCGATTCGCATGAGCAGACGACGGTGATCTTCACTCCAGGTCCGGTCGTGTCGGGGAAGCGTTCCCTGCTCCTGGGCCGCTCGGACGAAACGTTCCAGGACCGCATGGATCAGGGAGCCTCGCTCCAGGGGGGAGATGGTCGCTATCTCCTCCGGCTGCTCCGGTGCGGCTATGCCGAGGACGTTCGAGAGGAAGTAGCGGTACGGGCAGGTCGCCCACGCCTCAAGCCTTGTCGGGGAGAAGAGATCGCGGTTGGAAAGGCCGATGCGCCCGGAGGACGTTGACGCCGCTGAGAGGTCGCCGTCCCATTCCGTCAGCGTCCTTGCGTTCCTAGCCCGCTTCATCCGCAACGCCCTTGTGAGGACGGTTTCCGACGCCGCGAGATGGTGCGCGCCGATGCGTTTGCCGGAACCGCGCCAGAGCCAGAGCCGATGGAGATCGTAGTCGTGGAGGTCGGCGGGCTGTGAGAGGCCGATCTTGCGGAGACCGCCCTCTTGGGATTCGACGACGTCGAGCCATGACGACTTCGTCCGGTCGGCCAGCGTGGAGGCGAACACTTGGGAGCCGTTGAGGCGAGAGGCCTCTTCAAGGAACCACCGGGACGGATGTTGGGCCTTCTGCGCTGAGGTGTCGCCTCGAGCGAACGTGAGCACGGTGGCGCGTCCGGCAGAAGCGGCGGCGAGGTACCCGTACCGTTCGGAGGCCGTTCCGCGCCGGAGCGGCAGGCCGGCCTGCTCCCGTTCTCGGTCGGGCAGCAAGGGGTCGTCGCTCACTCTTGGAGGTACCAGGCCCTCGACCATGCCGACGAGGAAGACCTTGTCGAACCGAAGTCCGACGGCGTTTCCGACCGGCCCGACGAACATCCCTTCCCCGAACGCGCCCTCTCGCGCTGCCGTCCCGCCGAGCGCCTCATCGAGCGCGACGCGAAACCCGTCAAGCGTGGCTCCGTCCTCCACTTCGTCGAGACTCTCAAGCTCCCCGAGGCTCGTTTCGAGCTTCTCTAGGTTTTCTCGCTCGGTAGGTGGAAGTGAGGCGCTGTCCATGTAGCTAGCTATGAGGCGTTCAACCCATTCCACGAAGTCCCGCCACTCCGGGCCGTCGGCAGGCGGCGTGAGGTCGTCGTGCAGCCGCAATATGAAGGCCCGAAGCGACCATGCCTCGCCTGCCGTCTGCTTGATCCTCAGCAGCTTGGCTTCGGGGATTTCATCGTTTTGGTCATCGGCCGTCCGCTCCTGTCGTCCTGCATATCGCGCGAGGCGGTCGCGCCACTGCTCAATCCCACCGACGACGCCCGCGTCACGTGATATCGCGTCCCAGCGGGACGGTCGGAAGCCTGACGCCGTGGACTTCACCGGACAGGAGGTGAGCCAGCGCATCACTTCATCCCTCGGCAGATCGCCGCCCGCGAGATCGACCATTCCCTTCACCATGCGCCCGACCGGCGTCGACCCCAGCCTTCCGGCCGTTGGACCGGCGGTGGGCACGCCCGCCATCGCGAACTGCTCCGCGATGAGTGATGCGTACGGCTCTCGCTGCCAGTACAGGACGGCCATCCGGTGGAAGGGAGTTCCGTCGTGAGCGGTGGAGGCTATGTCCCGCACTACGTTTCGCACCTCCTCTCGCGTGTCGGACGTGATGAGCAGGCTCGTCTCCTGAGAGGGCGGGGTCGGCAGTTCTTCCGGCTCCGGCAGGCGCGTTCCGCGAGGGGCGATGCTGCCCAGCACGGTCTCGTTTGCGTCGCCATCACTCGTAAGGCCCACGACCGTCGAGCAGGTCCACGCCGTTCTCAGGGCATCGACCAGCCGTCGCTCGCCCGGCGTGAGGTCGCTCAAGAGGTACGCGATCATGGGGCCAAGGTCGGATAGCGCCGTCACGTTTCCGCCCGTAACCGCGTCTGCAGCGGCGTCGGCGAGGGCTTCACGGTCGTAGTACCTCTCCGTCAGTCCACGGAAGACTGCGTACAGCCGGACGATCTCGGCCGGAATCTCGCCCCGCCGTTCGAGGGATGTCAAAGCGTTCGCGCCTCCAAGTCGGAGGTCGCGAAACGTCGAACGCAGACTGGAATGGAAGGATGGGTGATTTCGGAACGGTTCGAGCCGTCCGGAAGCCTGTCCCGCCGCACGACGGACCGCGGCCGACTCGATAAGCGGCTTGAGCGGCTGCTGCCCTCTCGCGGCTAGACTCGGGGCTCCCAGAAGCTCGGCGAGACGAGGAAGCACCATGAACTGCACGTTGACGAGGCCGCGCCTCCCGATGTCTCGACGCAGGTGGAGCGCCGCATACGTCGACGGCACGACGACCGTGACGGGCGCGAGTCGATCCTCCGCCTGGTATTCGGCCAGCAGGCGTTCGAGGCGCTCCTGTGCCTGCTCGATGCGCTCAGTGTATAGCGCGGATTCCGGCATGAATCATGGCTCCTCGCCCTTCGCAGACTGCCCGGCAAGTATACAGTCTGCACCACGGTTTCGGGTGGATTTGCTGCATAAGAAGCGGCATACCGAACAGAGATTCTGGTAACATAGTGGCAGTTAGGTAGGGCCGCAGAGCCGGTTTGTCGAAGGAGTCATATCATGGCACAGTACGACCCATTCGAGGAGTTCGAGGAGTCATTTCGGGCCGCCCTCGACTTTCTGACCGGACAGAGCGGCGACGACGAGACCCTCAGCACGCTGACCTTCGTCGAGGACGCCGCGGAGAACGCCGAGGTCGACGATTACGTTCCCGACTGGCTCAGTCCATACGTCTCGATTGCCGGCCAGATCATGCTGAACGAGATGGGAGAGCTGCCGGACGAGGCCGACGAGGCGAGTCTCGGCCGGTTCATGACGGCCCTGGTGCCCGCGATGGCCCACGCCGTGCGATTGGGATACGCCGAGGGATACGAGGCCGGAAAGGCGGAGGCCGCCGATGAATAGAAGTGGGTCTTCACGATTCCGTTGACGGACTTCCGGGTCGATGTCCAGGTATTCGACGAGTTCGTAAACGTCGTCTCCGAACGCGACGTCCTAGAGGCAGTCTCCGCCGCGTTGGAGTCCGAGTCGTGCGACCCGGATACCCACGTCAGCGTCGTGATCGCGGACGACGAGGTGGTCCGCGAACTGAACCGGCAGCACAGGGGACTGGACGAGAACACGGACGTGCTGTCCTTCTCGTTCACGCACGAGGGCGAATACTACGGTGAAGAAGAGCGGAGTACGCACGCGAAACCGACATCGACTTCGTGCTCCCGCCCAGCGAGAACGACGATACGTCGCTAGGAGAGATCATCATCTCATACCCTCAAACGTGCAGACAGGCCGAGCAGGCCGGGCACCCGGTCGGACAGGAGCTTACCGTCCTGCTGGTGCATGGTGTTCTCCACCTGCTCGGCTACGACCACGAGGAGCCGGATGACGAGGCAGTGATGATGGCGGCCACGGCGCGGGCGATAGGGCAAATGAGGCCACGGCATAGCTAGGGAATGGCGGTTCCACACGGGCTGATTGTATGAGAAACTTACGGAGCGGCACATCGGCTCCCTGAGTTCACCTTCGAATAGCAGGCATGGCGGAAGTCCTATACAGAAAATGGCGTCCCAGGCGACTTGAACAGGTCGTCGGTCAGGAGGCCGTCACGCAGACGCTGCGGAACGCCGTGTCGCTCGGGCGGATAGCCCATGCGTACTTGTTCACCGGCCCGCGCGGAACGGGCAAGACGAGCACCGCCCGCATCATGGCCAAGGCCGCCAACTGCCGGGAACCGCAGGACGGGGAGCCGGACGACACGTGCGACATCTGCCAGTCGATCAACGAGGGTCGCTCGCTCGACCTCATCGAGATCGACGCGGCCAGCAACCGTGGCATCGACGACATCCGCGACCTGCGCGACAAGGTCGGGTACACCCCGCACGAGGGCAAGTACAAGGTCTACATCATCGACGAAGTCCACATGCTCACCGAGCCGGCCTTCAACGCGCTGTTGAAGACCCTCGAAGAGCCACCCGCCCACGCTATCTTCATCCTTGCCACGACCGAAATCCACAAGGTGCCGCTCACGATCATCTCGCGGTGCCAGAGGTACGACTTCCGACGGATATCCCTCGACACGATCCAAACGCAGCTCGACACCCTCGCCCAGAGGGAAGGGCATAGTGCCGAACCGGAGGCGCTCGCCCTGCTGGCGCGGTCGTCCTCGGGGAGCCTGCGCGATGCGGAAAACCTGCTGGAACAGGCATTGGTGTCCTATGGTTCGCCCCTCCGCGCGGAGCAGGTGCGCGACCTGCTTGAGCTAGGCGGCGACGAGCGCGCCCTCGATCTCGCGCGTCACGCCCTGAAGAAGGATACGAAGGAGGGGCTGGCCGTCATCAACGAGGTGGCCTCTCAGGGCGTCGACCTCCAGCAGTTCCACCGGATGGTCATGGATCACCTCCGAGGTACCCTTCTCATTAAGTCTTCCGTCGAGTCCTCGCTTGGCTTCAATGATGAAGTCAAGGTCGAGCTTCGCAAGCTGTCCGACGGCCTATCGCTCGACCATCTCGTACACGTTCTCAAGACGTTCTCCGCGGTGGACGTGAAGCGCGACCTCGTGTCGACGCTCCCCCTCGAAATGGCCCTGGTCGAATCGAGCATTACTCCCAAGGCTCCCGTCGTCCAGGCGGCCCCTGCTCCGGCTGCGTCCGCTCCCACCCCGGCTCGGCAAGGCGCGGCTCCCCCTCGTGCTCCGGCACGACAGCAGCCTCATGCTCCCGTTCCGGCCGGCCCGCCACAGGGAAGCAGGGACATCCCTCCCGCCGCTCGCGACCCGTCCACGTACCGGCAGCCTGCGGCTTCCGCTCCACCGCGTCAGGCGGATCCGCAATGGGACCAGGTAGTCAGGTCGCTGCGTCACGCCAAGGGGAAGAAGTACAATCTCGGCAGCCTCCTCCGGGACTGCCGTGAACGCCGTGTCGACGACGACACGCTCACCCTGATGTTCGCGCACCGCGCCCACATGGAGCGGATGCAGGAGGAGTTCGACGACCCGGCCAGCAGGAAGCTCGTCAGGGACGCCGTTCAATCGGCGCTGGGATCTGAGTACGAGATACAGGTGTCACTCGCCGACGGGGGCGGCAACGGCCCCAAGCAGAACGTCGCGCAGAAGAGCCACTTGGTGCGGGCCGCGCGTATGATGGGCGCCCGCGTGATCGCCGAAAAGGAGGATACCCCGAATGATGAATAGAAAGATGCTCAAGCAGGCCCAGCAGCTGCAGAAGCGCATGGAGCAGATGCAGGAGGAGATGGAGACCCTCACGGTCGAGGGATCGGCCGGTGGCGGCGCCGTCACGGCCATTGTGACCGGCAAGATGCACGTCCTGTCCATCACCATCGACCCCGACGTTGTGGATCCCGACGACGTCGAGCTGCTCCAGGACATGGTGCTCGCCGCCGTCAATGACGGCCTGCACAGGGCGGAAGAGACGGTGAGCAAGCAGATGGCCTCGCTCACCGGCGGCCTGAAGATACCGGGGCTGACGTAGGGGAAACTGCTAGATGAACGACCCCGAGCCATACCCATCGGCGGACCCGGTCGGGAAGCTCGTCGAAGAGCTTCACAAGCTGCCGGGGATCGGCCCCAAGTCGGCGCAGCGACTGGCCTATCACCTCATACGAATGGGGGACGAACACTCGCGGGCCCTCGCCGACGCCATTCTCGCCGTCAAGCAGAGGATCATCCTCTGCTCCGCATGCGCCAACATCACCGAGACCGACCCTTGTCGTCTCTGCCAGGACTCCGGCCGCGACCGCTCCAGGATATGCGTGGTCGAAGAGCCGATGGACGTGCCAGCCCTCGAACGGACCGGGGCGTACTCCGGGCTCTACCACGTCCTGCACGGCGCCATATCGCCGATGAACGGCATCCGCCCGGAGGACCTCAAGATCGCACCGCTGCTCGAACGGCTCAAAGGTTCCGAGGTGACGGAGGTCATACTCGCCACAAATCCGAACTTGGAGGGAGAGGCCACTTCGATGTACCTGCATGGCCTCATCTCTCCGCTGGGCATCAAGGTCACGCGACCTGCTCGCGGTCTTCCCGTCGGCGGCGACCTTGAGTACGCCGATGAAGTAACGCTTGGACGGGCATTGGAAGGTCGCCAGGAGTTCTAGCGAAGCGGTCGCAAGCCATCGTCGCTTGAGGGCGCGCCCGTGTGGTCGAGGACTGAAGACCCATGCCGAGACCGAAGACATACAACTCCGAGGGCGTCGTGCTCAAGCACATGCGGCTCGGTGAGGCCGACCGCATCATCACCCTCTACACTCCCGACCGGGGGAAGGTCCGCGCGGTCGTCAAGGGCGCACGCCGCGCGAAGAGCCGCAAGGGCGGTTTCCTCCAGCCCCTCACCCACGTTCGCGTTTCGATAGCGGAGGGACGCAGCCTCGATCAGGTTGTCGAAGCCGAGACGGTGGCGAGCTTCCGCTCTGTGCGGGAAGACCTCGGCCTGGTCTCCACGGGGATGTACTTGGCCGATCTCGTCGATGGGTTCTCCGCCGACGGGGCCGTCAATCCCTCCGAGTTCCGCCTGCTCGTCGACGCGCTGGGCGCGCTGGAGTCCACCGAAAGGCCCGAGCAGCTTGCGCGGTACTTCGAGACGAGAATGCTCGGCGTGGCCGGGTTCGGCCCGGAATTGCGGCAGTGCGTGGACTGCGGGGAGGAGCTTTCGGCCGGCGACCACGTATTCTCGTGCGCCGACGGAGGGCTGGTGTGCCCTGAGTGCCGGAGTCGCACGGATAGTGGGCTGATTCACGTGTCGATGAACGCCATCAAGGTGCTGCGGTTCTTCCAGGCCGCCGACTTCCCGCAAGCCCTCGAACTGCAGATCTCGGAGCGGCTGATACAAGACCTGCGGCGAGTGCTGGGGGCTTACATTACCTACGTCCTGGAGCGTGAGCCACGCAGCGCGGAGTTCATGCACTTGGTGTCATCCAGCTAGGAAATGCCAACACAACCTACGCGAAATCGGACTTTTACGAAAAATCTTTGGACATCCGCCTATAGCTCTGCTAGTATGGACAACGGTGCTTCGCAGAGTACACGGACAGACGGCCCGGCGGACAATGCCGGCATTGACAGGAGAGCGACATGGCCTCCAATGACTATAGCTTCAAGCGATTTTCCGAGCACGAATTCTATGGGCAGCAAAACGCCTTGCTCGTAGACCTCGCAGGCGTGGGGTCCGGACAGCGAATCATCGATTTGGCGTGCGGAACCGGCGGCGTCACGAAGATCATCGCCGACCGCCTGAATTGCGCCAAGGACTCGGTCATCATCGGCATCGACCACTCATCGTCGGCCCTCAAGCAGGCGATGGAGGAACTAAAGGATCGCGGCGATACGGCAATCCAGTTCGTCCAGAGCCAGATGGAAAACATCTCCGATGCCGTCAAGGAAAAGGCCGACACGGTCATACTCTGCAATGCCATTCACTACATCCCCGACAAGGACGCGGTGGTCGCGGAGATAGCAAAGACGCTGAAGCCGGGCGGCAAGCTGGCGTTCAACACGACCTTCTACGACGGTTCGCTTCCCCAAGAATCGCTCATCTTCTACCGCAAGTGGATGCTGAAGGCCAACCGCTTCCTCCGGCGCGAGTACGGCATGACCCCAATCAAGGCGGAACGAGTCCAGGCGCGCAAGCAACTCACCGCTGACGAGTACCGCGAGCTCCTCGAACGACAGGGGTTCGAGGTGGTCGAGCAGAAGATCGAGACGGTCGAGTTCACGCGGGCCGGGTTCCTCGACATCAGCACCTTCTCCGACTTCATCGAGGGCTCCCTGCCGGGTGTCCCCTTCGAGAAGGCCAGCGTCGCCCTGCAGGCCGGAGTCAACCAGGCGTTCGAGGAGATGAAGGTCGAGTGGATCCCGCGCAACTGGCTGGGAATCGTCGCGGTCCGCAAGTAACCCGCCCAACTGCTCCTAAACGTTCGTGGTGAGCTTGTCGAACCATGAACGTTGCTTCGACCCTTCGGCAGGCTCAAGGTGAACGGACTGCCCGTTGGGCTGCCTACAAGTTCACGTCGGGCGCGGCCCGTAGACGAAGTCGATCTCGAAGAACTCCATCATGTAGCCGTTCATTCCCACGCTCTCGTATGTCTGGCGCGCTCCGTGATTGTCCTCGTCGGTGTAGAGCCTGATGCCGCAGATCGCGGGGTCGTCCTCCGCCGCGCTGTGGATGTGCTTGTGCATGGCGCTGTAGACGCCCTTCCTCCGCCAGTCCGGGACGACGTAGACGTTCTCGACCCACCAGAACGTGCCGTCCCGGTAAGGACTCCACTCGAAGCAGATCCGGAGCATTCCGACAACCTCGCCCTCCGCCTCGGCGAGGATATGGAAGCCGAGATCAGGCGACGACGTCAGCTTGCGAAGTCCGTTCCGTAGAAGATCGCGCTTTTGCCCGATCTTGCCGCCGCCGTTGTCGATATAGAGCTGGAACAGCGTGTCGAGGTCGGCGGGAACGGCTTTTCTCACCTCAATGTTGGCGCTCATCGGTGTCTCCTCAAGTGGGTCGTTGTGATGGCGCTAGGATAGCGGCCTCCGGCATGAGTCCGCAAAGTCTCTCAATTCAAGGGCGGAAATGCCCTAGCAAACAGATCGTCTCTTTGTTCAAAATCTAAGATGAGGTCCGAATTCAAGGGGTGAGCATGACGCTCCTCAAGAGTGTGCGGGTACAGCGCCAGGTCGTGAGGCTTCTCGGGGAACTGGAAGAGGCGTTAATTTCCCGGAAATGGGAGAACGTCCGCGACACGAGCCACGATGTGTTGGCGCTGGAACCGGAAAATGTAGATGCTCAGGCATTCCTTGCCGCTGCGAGTAGAGCGCTGGGAGAGCAGGATTCCGCTCCGTCCTCAAACGGGGCCACGGACTCGGCGGCGTCCGTCGATCCTGCCGACTTCGCGGGTGAGGTAATCAACGGACGCTATACCTTGGGGAGGATGATCGGCGAGGGAGCGAGGAAGAAGGTGTACGAGGCCTGGGACTCCCTCCTCGACCGTGACGTAGCGATTGCCATCGTCAAGATCGAGACGCTGGACTCCGTGTCGCGTCAGAGAATTAACCTCGAAGCGAAGGCGATGGGGAGGCTCGGGTCACACGCGCACGTCGTGACCGTGTTCGACTTTGGGGAGTACGCCCGGGAAGGCTCCCCTGAGCTCCATCCGTATATGGTGACGGAACTGATGAGACGCGGCGACGTTGCCGGTCTTATCGATAACGCGCCCAACGACGGGCTGCCCTTGGAAGACGTGGTGCGGGTGATCACTCAGGTGTGCAGCGGTCTCGATTTCACCCACGCCAACGGCATCGTGCACCGAGACGTCAAGCCGGGAAACATCTGGCTCACCAAGGACGGCACCGCGAAGATCGGCGACTTCGGACTTGCCAAGTCGCGAAACCGGGCGCCCATGACCCAGGCCGGCAACATCGTCGGCACTGTCACCTACATGCCGCCCGAGCAGATCACCGGAGACGAGGTGACGGCTCGCTCCGATCTGTATGCTCTCGGCGTCGTCCTGTATGAGATGGTCTGCGGCAGGCCCCCGTTCATGGGGTACGACACGCCCTCGGTAGTGCGCCAGCACCTGGAGACGGAGCCGGTCTCCCCGACCTGGCACAATCCGCGCTGCCCAAGACCGCTCGAAGCGCTCATCCTGCGAATGATGGCCAAGGACCCGAAGAGGAGGCCCCGTTCAGCGGCCGAGGTGATCAAGGCGCTCGAGGGTATCCAGCTTGGAGGAACGCGCTCCCGCATGAACGGTTCATCGTCAGGCGGAGCGAGGTCGATGAGCGTCAGCACCGAGTCGCTGAATGGCGACTTTGAAGGCGTATTCGTCGGACGCGGCGAGCAGATGGACGTGCTGCGAGCCGGTCTTGAGGAGACGATGTCCGGACGCGGACGGTTCCTTATGATAGAAGGCGAGCAGGGCATCGGAAAGAGCAGAATGGCCCACGAATTGGCCGTGTATGCCGAGGAACGCGGCGCGAAGGTGCTCTGGGGGTGGGCCGACGAGGCCGGAGCTTCCACGTCTTACTGGCTCTGGGTGCAGGCCATCCGCGCGCACGTGCAAGACACGGACGCGGATCAGCTGAAACGCGAGTTGGGCGAGGGCGCGTCCGAAATCGCCGTCATCGTCGCCGACGTGCGCCAGAAACTTGCCGGTCTCGAACCTCCGCGCGACATGGACGACCCGCAGGAGCCGAGCTACCGGCTGTACGACGCGGTCACCGGCTTCCTCAAGGAGGCTTCGGACGAGTGTCCGCTCGTGATCGTCTTCGACGACCTCCAGCGCGCCGACGACTCGACGCTGGACCTGCTTCGCTTCATCGTCCCCGAGCTGTCGACGATGCGGGTGCTGCTGATCGGCACGATGCTTCCCTCATCGACCCTGCCGGGCAGCCATCCACTTACCGAAATCCTCACCTACTTCAAGCGTCGCAGGCTCCTGCAGCGCGTGCTGTTGTCGGAGCTCTCGAAGGATGAGGTCGACTCGATAGTCCGGCACAATTACGGCGTCACCCTCTCGCCGACGTTCATCACGGGCATATACAGCCAGACGAAGGGCAATCCCCTCGCGCTCTCCGAGGTCGCCAACACACTGCTGTCCCAGGCCGGCCCGCAATCGTCGAAGGGCTAGGGACCCGTTGAACGTCCGACGCCTCCTCGGTCTCATCGCGTTAATTTCAGCAATGCTCGCGGCGGCCTGCGGTCAGACGGCCGACCCGACCCCGCGTCCAACACCTGAGCCGACGCCTGTTCCAACGCCCGTGCCCACGGTGGCCGAGCCGACGCCCACGCCGGAGCCACCGGACGACCGGCCACTGGTCGACGTGTCCCACCTCCTCGACTTCGTCCGCGAGGGCATCTACAAGAACTCCGACGGCGTCGGCGGCGCGGCATGGCTCGACTACGACGGTGACGGATTCCTCGACCTGTACATCACCAACACGAGGGAAGCCAAGAACGCCCTCTTCCGCAACAACGGGGACGGCACGTTCACCAACGTCGCCGAGGAGGCGGGCGTGACGAGCGAGACGGGGAACACGGCGGTGGTCGCCGGGGACATCGACAACGACGGATGCACCGATCTTCTGATGTCGGGCGACGGCGGGTTCATCGGCGACGAGCCCAGTGGCTTCAAGGTCTATCGGAACGGCTGCGACGGCGCCTTCACGGACGTCACCGAAAGCATCGGCCTCGATGCACTGTCCGACTCGTACTCTTGGGCCATTGTCCTCGCCGACATCGATAACGACGGCGCTCTCGATCTCTTCGTCGGCGGGCCGCCGGGGCCGGGATTCGACTTTGGGCCTCCAAACAGGCTGTTCCTCAATGGCGGCGATGGCGTGTTCACGGATATTTCGGCCAGCGCCGGGGTCATCGATGATCTTCCGACTTGTGGCGTGGGGTTCAACGACTACGACGAAGACGGATTCATAGACATCTTTCTCGCAACATGCGTTTGGCTTGACGCGAGGTTCCGGCTGTTGCGAAACAACGGCGACCTGACGTTCTCCGACGTCTCCTTCGAGTCGGGACTGAGCCTTTCCATTGAAGGACTGCCGGGACATGCCGAGCATGACTTTCGCATCGGAGTTGCCTTCGCCGATTACGATTCCGACGGCGATCTCGATATCTTGTCCAGGAACTTCGGGGCCAACGGGTGGGTGTTCGAAAACACCGGGGACGGAACCTATGACGCGGTCGGCTATGAGGGGACGTTCGACGAGATCGAGTACCCGGCCAGCTGGGCGTTCGGCGTGGCTGATTTCGATAACGACGGAGGCGAGGACATCTTCTACTCCGGCAACTTCCCCGTCGAGAGCTTTGACTGGCCTGGGAACGCAGGGTTGTTGCTGTTGAACCGAGGCGACGGCAGCTTCCGGAAATTCCCTTCGGGGTTTGGTCTCGAGGAACTGTTCACGACAGGCGCTGCGATAGGAGACTATGACAACGACGGATTCGCCGATATCGCGGTCGTCACGAGCAAGTCGCGCGGTCAGGGCGGCGAGCCCGTGCTCCTGCACAACCGGGGAGGCGGCAATAGCTGGATTTCGGTCCGTCTGATCGGAACGGCAAGCAACCGTGACGGCATCGGAGCGCGAGTGTGGGCCAAAGCAGGCGGTACGGTCGTCGTGAAGTCGACTCACGCGGGATCCGGCTTCCTCTCGACCAACAGCCCGTGGCTCACGTTTGGGCTGGGGAGCCACGAAGGGCCTGTCGACATCGAGGTGCGATGGCCCTCCGGCCTGGTCGAGACGTTCGAGGACCAGGCAGTGAGACAGATCGTCGCGCTGACCGAGGGGAGAGGAGTCGCTCACGAGGCGGACTGACATGGAGCCCGACGACTTTACGATAACCATGGAAAACTCGAAATTTGTGACATGGTGTGACATTTTGTTGCATTTGGGCTTGTCGCCGACGGTGACTCCCGCCCTCCGTGCCGCTCGTTCGTAGTCCGGCGTGAGGGCGTACTGCTTGAGGCAGAGTTCCTGCAATCTCCATGTTCTGCGGTCTTCGGGAGTGAAATCGCTGAAACGGATGCCGAAGGCTCGTTCGGCAGATTCTGCGTCGTATTCGTTGTTGAAGCCGAGGGCTTTCAGCTCGTTGATGTCCACGTGGGCGTTAGTCCTTTGTGTCGGGTTTTCAACAGAGAATAGATGATTTGTTCTATGTTGTCAAGTTGGGAATGACGGTGGTGGGGGTGCGGGAATGGCGCTTCGGCCCTTCGACAGGCTCACCCTTCGACAGGCTCAGGGTGAGCGGAGGGGATTCACGGGAGAGGGTGCGGAGGGCACAGAGGGGGGAGAATGGATTCCCGCTTTCGCGGGAATGACGGCGGTGGGGGTGCGGAACTTGACGGTCAGCGTATTGGCGAAGACGTGGGTCACGGTGCTGTTGCTGGTGGTCGCAATGGTCGTGACGCCCCTGTAGAGGTCGTTGCCCGATACTGACCGAGAAGCCTATAATGTCAACCAGTAAATGAACGCCACTGAAGGGTATGCGCCAGGAGGTTGTCATGACCATGATCACCAACGTAAAGGCCACATACGCCGATGGCGCGCTCGTGCCGGTGCAGCCGCTCGACCTGGAAGAGGGCGCGGAAGTGACTGTGTCCGTGGAGGATGGCGCGCCGGCAAAGGATTCGCCCCCGGCAAAGCGGGGGTTGGCAGCAATCGTCGAGAGGGTGAAGGAAGCTCAGAAGTCCATGCCCCCGGACTTCTGGGACGGCTTTCCCACCGACTTTTCCAAGAACAAGAAACACTACCTCTACGGCCATCCTAAAGAGGAGGACTGATGGGAGTCGTCTTCGCGGATACGGGCTATTGGGTAGCGTTGTGGAACCCCAGAGACACTCTCCACCAGATTGCGACAGATCTATCTGAATCCTTGGGGGAGTCTCAGGTCGTCACAACACAACTGGTGTTGGTCGAGGTACTGGACTCTATGGCGGGCGAGCCTGAATTCAGGCGGGCGTTCGTAGCCCAGAGGGTTCAAGAGCTTGAAGCCACGCCCTACGTCGATGTCATACCACTGACGGTCAACCAATTCAGGGATGCCCTGGAAAGATATATCGCTCGCCCCGACCAGCGGTGGAGCCTTACCGACTGCGCCAGCTTCCTCGTCATGGAAGAACGCGGCATGACCGATGCCCTTGCCCACGACCGCGACTTCAAGCAGGCCGGCTTCACGCCCCTGCTCAGGGCCAACCCTCCGCGATAGCTCATCCCGTATCGAGTGCGGGGCAGGCTCTACGGAGACGTTTGATTCACCGCAGAGGGCGCGGAGGGGGGAAGATGGATACCCGCCCCGTGTCGGGGCACGGGGTGACGTTCGTTCGCGGGAATGACGGTGGCTGTGTGTGTCGAAGGCACTCACGAACTCTGAACAGTTGGCGGGGGCTGCGTTTCAGGGCTATTCGTCGGCGATCTTGACCGAGCCGTCTTGCGTCCAGCCTGATACCGGGTTGTTCTGAAGGTCTGCGAATGCCAGACCGCTGGACGAGAACCCCACCTCCGCTGTCTCCCCGCGACAGTCTTCCTCATCACTGACGGTGAAGGTGATCTCTGCGAATGCTCCGTCCGGCATCGCAACACCTAGACTGAATAATACAAAATTGATCACCTTGCCCACGGGATACGCATATGTAGTGAAGGCGACGGGAACTATATCCGTAAATTCCACTGAGTCATAGACCAGGCAGGTTTGGTCGTATTGTACCGCGAACTGGATGCCGGCGATTTCGTAATCGTCGTCGTCGAACGTAATGGACACGGGCACCGGATCCCCGGGAGTTCCCGCTATGTCTTCAGGGATGGTGAGCGACGGCCCGTCCTGAACCGTAGGCGTAGGCGTGTGAGTCGGCGTGGGTGTGTGAGTGTGAGTAGGTGTCGGCGTGTGAGTGTGAGTAGGTGTCGGCGTGGGCGTGTGAGTGGGAGTAGGTGTCGGCGTAGGCGTGTAGGTAGGCGTCGGTGTAGGCGTGGGCGTCGGTGTTGGCGTCGGTGTGTGGGTCGGAGTTGGAGTTGGAGTCGGCGTGGGTGTGTGAGTGGGAGTCGGTGTCGGTGTTGGCGTGTGAGTGTGAGTCGGTGTAGGCGTGGGTGTGAAGGTGTGAGTCGGTGTCGGCGTGGGCGTGAAGGTGTGAGTCGGTGTCGGTGTGGGCGTGAAGGTGTGAGTCGGCGTGGGCGTGGGCGTGAAGGTGTGAGTGGGTGTTGGCGTAGGCGTGTGAGTGTGAGTGGGTGTCGGCGTTGGCGTGAAGGTATGAGTCGGTGTCGGCGTAGGCGTGTGAGTGTGAGTCGGTGTCGGTGTGGGCGTGAAGGTGTGAGTCGGTGTCGGCGTGGGCGTGTGGGTGTGAGTCGGAGTCGGCGTTGGCGTGAAGGTGTGAGTCGGTGTCGGTGTGGGGGTCGCAATCTGCACCGAACCGTCTTCCGTCGTGCCCTTCAAGGCGATGCCTTTATCGGTTCCGAACCCGGCGGGGGGGTCGGATGAAAATTCCACTTCTGCCACGGCTCCCCAGCACGACGCCCCCTCGGCGACAGTGAAAGGGATCTTCATAATCACCCCATCGCGCATCCCTGTGCGCGGATCTACTATGTTCTCGTCCTCCCTGAGAACGGTGTCGATTTCTCCATCCGTATCTTGCGAGTGGTGCTCCACCAGTATCGTCCATTTCAACCAAAACCAGTGCTTCTCCTCATCTATCAGCTTGGTCGGATCCAGCAGGTTGTCCTCAATGAAGTTCGACGGATGGATACCAAGGCACGATTCGTCGTAGTCCACTGAGAACGTTATGGTCGACATCTTCGCGTCGTCCGAATCGAACGTGATGGGGACGGCCACCGGCTCACCAGTTGTTCCCGGTATCGCGTCGGGGATGGTGAGCGAAGGTCTCTCAGGGGGTGGCGTAGGCGTGAACGTGGGCGTCTGTGTCGGAGGGGGTACTGTCGGAGTTGATGTGGGAGTCCATGTAGGAGTCGGTGTGGGGATTGGTGGTGGTACGGATGTCGGAACGGCGGTAAAGGTCGGTGTCGGCGTGTTGGTTGGAGTCGGCGTACTGGTGGGAATCGGCGTCCGTGTCGGTTTCCTTGTCGGCGTATGAGTCGGTGTGATCTTGGCTTCCGGCCAGATGTCGAGTGGAGAAGCCGGCGTATAGGTGGGAGATGGCGTGGCAGTGGGTGTGAGCGCGAGGAGCGGGATAGAGGCGGGCGCCGGAGTCGATGTTTTTGTGGGTGTGGGAACCGGCGTTGGGGTAGGAGTGATGCCGATTGAAGTGGACGGATGGTGTGTTGGGGCGGGTGATGGCGGAACGGAATACTGCCAAGTGAGGATGCCTGCGAGCATCCAGGAAATCGCTACGGCGAAGGTCAACACGACCGCACTCGTACCGACCGGTTCATCAGCTAGGCGCTCCCGGCAAGTTACCGACCGTGGGTAAAGTTAGGGAATTATCAGGAATCTTACCCATCGTGAGGTTCGGATGATTGCCTTTTCACGGGCTGAACTAATGCCCTAATTACGTCCCCGAACTCCCCTCTAATGGGCTGTATCAGCTTCTCAGGGCGACCCCGGGGACGCTTCTGGTTCTTGATAATCGCCCGTTTACGGCGTGGTATGGTATCCCCCTAGAGAATGTCCTCGTCGTCGAGCCAACCGTGCTTTGTGGCAAGACGCACCCACAATCGCTGTAGCTTCTTGGAATCTTCGCCCTGCTGGGCAAGCTGAGCCTTACTCTCGGCATGTAGCTCCATCGACCGTTCCGCTAGTCGTTGGAGATTGGCGAGTTGCTCCTTGCTCTCGGCATGTAGCTCCATCGACCGTTCCGCTAGTCGTTGGAGATTGGCGAGTTGCTCCTTGCTCTCGGCATGTAGCTCCTTGCTCTCAGCGTGGAATTGCAACGAGCGTTCTTCGAGACCCATGAGCCGGTCCATCATATTCTCTATGTGCCCTAACCTATCTTCGAGGTGCTCTATCCGTTCGGCTGTCGCCATGATGTCCCCTTGTGGCGTTGGAGTCGGCGTCGGAACGACTACCATATCGAACTACGTGGTAGTCGGAATACTAGCAACACCAGCGTCAAGAACGCAAGAGACTGCCAAGTGTTGTGTTGCGGCTTATGTCCCTCCTACGCCGCTGTCAGCCCTCAAGGGAGAGGTAACTCTGATGCTCCCAAGTGCCGCCGGCTCAACTGATATATGTTCGGGGGGCGAAGTTTCGTTGAATGGATGCTTGGCGCTGATGTACGATTTTCGCGTCGAAATCCGAGGCAGCCGACCGCCTGGCGAAGAGATCATAAGCCCGACCATGCCGAATCCCGCTACACACATGGAGATGGCGTACCTCGCCGCCCAACAGGTCGACGCAAGGGTTCTGAACGACAACATGGGGTGCTACCTGCTCGGTTCGACGGCGCCCGACGTTCGAGTGATAACCCGCAAAGGCAGGGAGCCGTACCACTTCGCTCCGCTGGACTTCGACGAGGTCGGAGCCGGAATCGCGGGCCTGTTCAGGGAGCATCCGCAGTTGGCTGAGATAGAACACGGTCCCACCCGGTCGTTCATGGCCGGGTATATGACTCACCTGACTCTCGACGAAACGTGGATAACCAAGATGTACCGCCCGGTCTTTGGGAAGGACGGCGTGTTCGAGACCGAGGCGGTCGGTGCCGTCATGGACCGGGTGATGCAGGTGGAGCTCGACACCCTCGCCCTCGAACGGCTGGACGCGCTCAAGTCACACTTGGCGAGCTTCGGCGGCGGCGTGGAAATCCCCTTCATCGACGGCGATACCCTGGCCGAGTGGCACGAGTGGGTGACGGACTTCGTTTCGCGGGAGTTCACGTGGGAGCGGCTCAGATTCATGGCTATGAGAATCTCGCGCGGCGACGAGTCACACCCCGCCCACGCCATAGCAGACGACTTCATTCGGGGAATGCCTGATACACTGGACGTGCTGCACCAGACGGTGCCGGCGGAAAGACTCGTCGAATTCAAGCGTGACGCCATAGCGGACTTGGCCCGCGTGGTCGCGGAGCATCTGGCATGAGAATCGTATACGGGCCGGAGGAGTCGAGAGAGGCCCTGCTTACCGGGCGGGGCATGGGCCTCGACTCCGCGCCGGCCTCCATACTCGAACGCACCGAAGCGGCCTTCGGCAAGGCGATGACGCCCTTGGAAACGGCGCAGTACATCATCGCGCGCGTTCGCGAGGGCGGAGACGATGCCGTGCGCGACATCACCAAGCGGCTCGACGGCGTGGAGCTTGGAGACCTGCAAGTGCCGGAGTCCAAAATTGAGAATGCGTATGGGGCCGTTGACGATGAGGTCCTTGACGCTCTGTGGCTGGCCATAGATCGCGTCCAACGGTTTCAGGAGAAGAGCAAGCCGCAGAGTTGGATCGATTTCGGCGAGGGGTACGGCGAGCTGGTTAACCCCGTCGAGCGCGTCGGCGTCTACGTTCCGGGCGGAACGGCGAGGTTCCCTTCAACGGTGCTGATGTCCGTCATTCCCGCGAGGGTCGCGGGCGTGGACGAGATCATCGTCGCGACGAATCCCGGCGTCGACCGGGGCGTCCATCCCGTCGTCCTGGTGGCCGCCGACATAGCGGGCGCCGACCGTGTCCTCCAGATAGGCGGGGCGCAGGCCGTCGCCGCCATGGCCTACGGGACGGAGACGGTCCCCAGGGTCGATATGGTCTGCGGACCGGGCGGTCTCTTCACGACGCTTGCCAAGAAGCTCGTGTTCGGCGAGGTCGGCGTGGACGGGCTGTACGGCCCAACGGAGACGCTCGTTATCGCCGATGAAGACGCCAACCCGACCCTGTGTGCGGCGGACCTGCTCGCGCAGGCCGAGCACGACATTCTCGCGAAACCGGTACTCATAACGACTTCCGACACGCTCGCGCAGGGCGTAAACTCGGAGGTAGAGGTGCGATTGAGTAGGCTGGAACGGTCGGAGATGGCGGCCCGCTCCGTCGAGGAGCAGGGACTCATCGCCGTTGTGGCCGATCTGGACGAGGCATTTGAGCTGGCGAACGCCTTTGCCCCCGAGCACGTCTCGCTGATGGTGCGTGACCCGTGGAGCCACGTCGGCAGCGTGAGAAACGCCGGAGCCGTCTTCCTCGGGGACTTCTCGCACGAGGTGCTCGGGGACTACGTGGCGGGGCCGAGTCACGTAATGCCCACGAGCGGAACGGCGCGATTCGGGTCGGGCCTGAGCGTGCGGTCGTTCCTCAAGTTCAGCCCGGTCGTCGGCTTGAGTGAGCGGAGAGCGGCCGAGATCAGCCATGCGGCGTCGGTGCTGGGCAGGGCGGAGGGACTCACCGCCCACGCCGAGGCGGCAGAAATCAGAGACGAGCTATCGGAAGAAGAAAGATGAGCAATATCGACCTCAAGAATTTTATAAGACCACACCTCCGGGAGATCGAGACCTTCAGCCCGGCCGACCCGCCGGAGTTGCAGGCGAGCAAGGCAGGCATCACCGAGGAGGAGATCGTTCGCCTCAACGCCAACGAGAACCCCTACGGCTTCTCTCCGAAGGTCGCGGAGGCGGTGGCAAATGTCCCGTATAACATCTACCCCGACCCGTTCCAGCGCAAGGTGCGGGCGGCCCTCTCGGAGTTCACGGGAGTGCCCGCCGAGCGGATCATCGCGGGCGCGGGAAGCGACGAGATCATCGACCTCATCTTCCGGCTGGTCATCGAGCCGGGCGACAAGATCATCGACAGCGAGCCGACCTTCGGCATGTACTCCTTCGACGCGAGGGTGAACGGCGCGGAGACGGTCTTCGTGCAGCGCGACGAGAGATTCGACGTCGACGTGGACGCCGTCAAGGAGGCCATCGACGAGCGCGCCAAGATCATCTTCCTCTGCTCGCCCAACAACCCGACCGGCAACGTGGCAACCTCAGAGCAGATCGAGGGCCTGGTTGATACCGGCCTTCTGGTCGTCATCGACGAGGCGTACTGGGAGTTCTCCGGCTCCACGGCGGCCTCGATGGTGGAGGATCACGACAACCTGATCGTCCTGAGGACGATGAGCAAGTGGGCGGGCATAGCCGGACTCCGCATCGGCTACGGCATCATGTCGCCGACGCTCGTCAACCACATCATCGACATCAAGCAGCCGTACAACGTCACGACCGCGTCCGAGGCCGCGCTCATGGCGACCATCCAAGACGCTGAGTACCTCGACCGTAACCGCGACCTGATCGTCAGCGAGCGGGAGCGGCTGATCGAGCTGCTCAACGGCATACCGGGCGTGAACCCCTGGCCGTCCGGCGGGAACTACGTGCTCTGTGAGTTCCAGCCCGGCCGCGCCGAGGAGATATTCGAGAATATGGCGATGCGGGGCATCTTCCTGCGGAAGTTCAGCTCCAAGCGCCTGCGCGACTTCTTCAGGATATCCGTCGGGACACCCAGCGACACCGACGCCGTCGTAGCAGCGCTGCAGGAGTTCGTGTAGGTAGTGCAGACATTCCCGTCATTCCCGCGAAGGCGGGAATCCAGTTCGGGTTGCTAATGTGATGGAGAAGGGGAGTAGATTCCCGCTTTCGCGGGAACGACTTAATCCCATGGACAATGACGCGAGGTAGAGGAATGGAGTCGAGGAAAGCCAACATAGACCGCCGAACGGGTGAGACGCAGATTTCCGTCGCAATCGATCTCGACGGCGTGGGCGACTACGGCATCAAGACCGGCAACGGCATGTTCGATCACCTCCTCGCCCAGCTTTCGAGGCACGGCCTCATCGACCTCGAAATCAAGGCGCAGGGCGACATAGAGGTCGGATGGCACCACCTGGTCGAGGACACGGCCATCTGTCTGGGGAGGGCGCTCAATGAGGCCGTGGGCGACGCGCGGGGGATCACACGCACTGCCCACTCCTACGTTCCGCTCGACGAGACCCTTGCGTTCGTTGCCGTCGATCTCAGCGGTCGCGGCTACGCGGTCATCGACGCATCCATGGGCGAAGCCGACCTCGGCGGACTGTCCGGCAGCCTGATCCACCACTTCCTGGAGAGCTTCGCGCTCGAAGGCAAGTTCAACCTGCACGTCAGACTGCTGTCCGGCGCGAACAACCACCACAAGGCGGAGGCGATCTTCAAGGCCCTCGCCCGCGCCATGCGCATCGCCGCCGAGCGTGACGAGCGCAGGATGAGCAATGTCCCCAGCACGAAGGACGTGATCGGGTAGGCTGCGCCGCATTCTCGGAATTCTCTTGGCAATCCCGGCTCAAGTTGTCATTCCCGCGTAGGCGGGAATCCAAGTTTGGTATCTTGGTTGTTCTGACTCGCCGCCTGCTCACCTGCTTCGGTCGCTTGCGTCTAAGCACATTTACCTCGCAGCATCAGTCCTTCGCCAACTCTGACACTCGTTCACGGTATCCCGCATCAGTTCCACACTCGTCTTCGGCCACGCCTCATACATCGCAACCACTAGTCGATAGACTCGTTTTGCATGCTCCTTCGTCAGATTGTGTTCATCTAGACCTACCACTGCCCCAACTAGTCCAGATTCCAAGTTTCCAGCAATTGCCGCACTACAGAATCGCCACACCAGCACATTACTAAACCCTCGGTCACCAGTCGATTCAACCTTCAATGTAGGGGTCGGAGTCGGCTTCCACATAAGCTTAACCGGCCTCGGCGTTGGCTCAGGCGTTATCATCAATTTCTTACCAGACTTAAAGGTCGTCAACTCCACCGTCGGCTCGGGACTAGGCGTTACCCCCACCTGCTCGCTCCACTTCCAGTTTGACTCTCGCGTCGGAGCGACGCTACTTCTCTCTACCTCCGTCCCACACGCCAATACAACTAGCGCGGCAGATAGCACCAAGCACCTCATCACTGGAACCCCCTTGCAGCTAGGTTTGAGACTCGGTGCTAGGGTAGTCCCGCGCCATGCATAGGCCACAAAGGGGCGAAGAGAGAGTCTCTCCCCCACGTGTTCATATGCATGGCAGTCCGAATGATGTCGGCGCACCACTACCCTAGCGGCCAAGACAGTAACATACCCACCACCACGCGACAACTCCTTGACAGGCCATCCGCCGCTTGGTAGTTTCACCAATACCGTGTGCTAGGGAGAAATACCATGACCGTGTTGAATGACGGCCCCGCTGGCCCTGACGAGTTCCAGTTGGGAAGCACCAAAGCTTGGGGCTTTGTCAAAAGCCAAGTATTTGCCCGATGGCAACTCACTCCTGAAGCCCCGCTCTCTAAGATCATCATCGATCTAGCGCACAACGGCTTCAAGGAAATGCAAGAAGGTGGGCACGTCAGTACCCGCCTCCAACATTCGACGGATTATCTCAATGGGATCAAGTCCGTCTTCGAGGAGTTGCACACCATCCACCACACCTGTATCTACCACAGGTCTCCCTAACCTCCTATGGTGTCCTTAGATTTCAAAGTGAGACGTTACCCTACTGGGAGGTCAACATGCCGATAGGTAGAAAGTGCCCATTCTGTGGTGAGCGTACACTTCACGGTGACGCATCGATGGAGTGCTCGAATTGCGGCTTCATCGGTTGGCAACTGATTGCCCCTGTCAATCCAGGACCGGGAAAGGGATACAAGTGCGTCAACTGTAAGAAGCAAACCCTGCACTCTCTCAAGAGTGTGGCGGACAAGGATGTGGAGATACTGAGATGTTCCGTCTGTCTGTACGCAGGCGTCAGACCCACCACCTAGTAGCCAATGTCCAATGGATTGAGATTTAGTGATTGAATGGGTGTACGTAGCCTGCGGCGGCGCGCTGGGAGCGATATCGCGTCACGCTGTCAACCTTGCCGTGATGAACCTCATGGGCTCGACCCTCGTCGGCACCTTCGTCGCCAACATCACGGGATCGTTCATACTTGGGTTGCTCATCGCGTTCTGGGAGCCTCGCGGCGAGCTTCCCACAGAGCACAGGCTGTTCCTGGCCGTGGGCTTTCTCGGCTCGTACACCACCTTCTCGACGCTCGCCGTCGCGACGACGCAGAGCTTCGAGTCTGGCGACATCGGACGTGCGGCCCTCAACCTCGGCGGCAGCATCGCCGTCGGACTCGCCGCCGCCTTCGTCGGCCTCGCCGTTGGGCGCGCGATTGCCTGAGAAAGCCATAACACCCACAGCCAACGATTGATGGAACACGCTGAACAAGAGCTTGCCAAAGGCGATAGGCTCCAAGCCTCCGAAAAGGCGTGGGGGGCCGTCGCGCACCAGTTGAAGGTCATTGCGGAACAGCGCGGTTGGAAGTACGAAAGACACTCGCAGGTCTATGGCATTGTCGAACGACTCGCCACCGAACAGGGAAACCAGCAGTTGAGGAAACTTTTCCCCGTTGCCGTCGGCCTCCATCAAAACTTCTACGCGGACGTGATACCCCTCCGCCAGTTGAAGTACGAAATTGGAATGGCGAAAGAGTTGTTGGATATGTTGAGGCGCGCAGAGCGGTAAGAGGGCGTCTAACAAGCATTCCGTTCATGGTTCGACCCTTCGACCGACTCAGGGGAGCCAAGCTCACCACGAACGGAGTTGAGTCCTCTGAGGATGCCGCCCCCTACCCCTTCCCAAGCAGAATGCTCAGCACCTCTGGCGCGGCCTTGACCGCGTGGTTGCGGAGCTCGCCCGGCGTAAGACTGCCCAGCGGGTGCGGAAGGATGATGTAGGGGTAGTCGGGGATGCCCTGGATCTTCGCCATGGCGCGGGCGCTCGGTATGAACGGCTCCGTGCAGATGACAGCAGTAGGCAGACCGGCCTTTTCGAGGGTGATTCCGTCGTGCACACTGCACGATGAGCACGACCCTCAGTCACCGTTCCCGGTGATCACCACGTCGCAGCTTGAGGCCAGATCGTCCACGATATCCGTCGGACAGGGGCGAGAGGCGTTGCCCTTGTTGCGGGCTATGACGGCCTTGAACTCGAACTGGTCGGCCAGGACATCGTGCACCATTTCGAGGAGCTCGTCGGCGTTCTGCTTGCCGTTCGCCAGGAGGCCCACTACGGCCCCATTCAGCGTATCGGGACGTTTTGCGACCACCCCATGCGCCGGTATCGGGTCAACCGTCGGGTCGAACACTTCCAACATCGTCGTCATAGAGCGTCACCTCCCTTGGCCGTGTCGGCCATTATACTACGAGCGAATCACCTTTGAGACGACTTGCGAGTTTGCCCCGCCGCCCCAGAGCGGGATGACCGCCGAGAACGATCCCGCCTTGCCTCCGGCCACGATGACCGTGATCCCTTCCCAGGTTGTCGTCACGCCCACAGGCTCATCGGCGTCGGGGCTGCCCGTGGGATATCCGTGCTCGTCCCACTGCGCGGCAGTCAGTCTGCTGCGCTCCCATAGGTACTGCGCGACCTGCTCCTTCCACCATCCTCCGGCCTTGATGTGCCCAATCGTCTCAGGTGTGAGTACGACGACGATCTCCGCGTTGCCGGGGCCCGCCACGATCAGGCCGTCCGCCACGCCTTTCAGCGCCGCCTCCGGCGATCCGCCACCGAGGTTGGACACCTGGATGGGCGACAGGCCGGGGAATATCGTGACGGTGCTCTGGCTGGATGCGTAGCCCCGGTCGACGTGAAGCGGCTGCCACGGGCCGGTCTCCTGGTCCTCCGCGATGCACCACGTGTACTTCCCCGCGTGTCCCAAGCTCGACTGATCGAGGTCGCCGGGAACAGCCCCGGTCACGTTCATGATCGTGAGCCGTATCGCGCGTCCGATGGTGGCGTTGGCGCGATGTCCGGGGCCGAAGACCGACACGCCGGAGTTCAGCCCGATCTCGTTTGCCACAGGCCCGTTGACGACCAGCAGCGGCGCGGCCCCCATGGTGCTCACCGTCACCGCGTGGAGGTTGTGTTCCGGCTCCAGCATTGCCTCCATGGTGGCGAGCACTACACGAAAATACTCAGGGCGGCATCCGGCCATGACGGCGTTGATGGCCACCTTCTCGACCGTCACGACCCTACCGCGCACCGGCTCTGTCCCCAAAATCTCGCTTGGCGACCTGCCCACGGCGTCGAGGAACGCGCCGATCTTCTCCGCCGTCGGCGGGACGACGGGCAGGCCGTCCGTCCAACCGCGATCGAAGTAGTACTCGATGGGGTCGTCGGTCTCTTGGAGTGCGACCTTCTTGGAAGCTAGCTCATATCCTGCCATCGCGCCCTTCCCTATGCGGTGAGATTGTGTATGGGGACGGGATCGACCTGCTCAGCGAGTTCAAATCCGAACACCTGCGAGTAGAAGTATAGTTCCGAATGAAGCGCGGCCTCGATGCTTTCGGCCTTGCGGAACCCGTGCTGCTCTCCCTCGAAGGGGACGTAGGCGACCGGAATGCCCTTGCGCTTGACGGCCTCCACCATCGTCTCGGCCTGGCTCGGCGGCACGATCTCGTCCTCAAGCCCCTGAAACAGTATCACCGGACAGGTAATGTCGTCCACGTGGTGAATGGGGGAACGCTGAACGTATACGTCGCGCTCGGCGGGATATTGCCCGATCAGCGAGTCGAGGTACCGCGACTCGAACTTGTGCGTGTCCCTTGCCAGCGTCTCCAAGTCACCGATGCCGTAGTAGCTCGCCCCGGCCTTGAACACGTCGCGGAAGGCCAGGCAAGCCAGCGTCGTGTACCCTCCGGCGCTGCTCCCCCGCACGATGAGACGCTCCCCGTCCGCGCGCCCGGACGATACCGCGTACCGCGCGCCGTTCACGCAGTCATCGAGGTCGACGATTCCCCAGCGCCCGTTCAGACGACGCCGGTACTCCGTCCCGTACCCCGTGCTGCCTCCGTAGTTAACGTTGAGGATAGCGAACCCCCTGCTCGTCCAGAACTGCGTCTCCAAATCGAGGGTCGCCGAAGTCGCGCCCGTAGGCCCTCCGTGACTGATGACGATCATGGGGGGCCGCTCGCCCGCCGGGGCCTCGTAATCGCGGTTGGTCGGCGGGTAGTAGAAGGCGTGTGCGGTCTCGCTGTCCTCCGTGGGAAACTCGATCCCCTCCGGCACCGAGAAGTAGCTTGCGTCCACGTCCAGCGACGATGACTCCACAACGACCGTGTGCGCTCCCGTCTTCAGGTCGAGCTTCACGACCGACTTGGGCTGCGTGGGAGACCCGGAGATGAACGCCGCCCAGCCGTTTCCGACCTTCAGCGCCCCTCTCGACAGGTCCGTGAAGGGGAGATCGAACAGCTTCAGTTCGCCCGATCTCGGATCGAGTCGTGCGATGCGCCAGAACCCGTTCTGCGTGTAGGAACAGATGAGATCATCGTCCGACGCGAACCCGTAGCGCGCGCCTTCGAACTGCCACTGCGGCCCCGTGAACTCCGCCTCCATCGGGCAGACATTCGTTGCCGAATCGCCGCCGTCCCAGCGGTAGAGGTTCCACCAGCCCGTACGGTCCGAGACGAAGTACAGCGTCCCGTCCGGCGACCACAGCGGCTCGCCGATGGACTCCCCATCGTCCCCGGCGACGAGTCGCGCGTTCACGGCCCTGCCGTCGGCTTCCACGTCGGCTACCCATAGCTCCGTCTCGTCCCAGGGCATGTTCGGATGGTCCCACGCGAGCCAGCAGACCCGGTCGCCATTCGGACTGACATGGGGCGAGGAGTAGAAGTCGTTACCTTCAGCAATGGTCTCGATCTCGCCGCCGTCGATGCCGATGGCAACGACGGTGTTGGTCGGTTCCGTATTGGGCCGCGAGTGGTCCTCACACACGCACAGGATACGGTTATTCCGCCGGTCCACTTCAAGGTCGGCGTAGCGCCGTGCGTCGTCCGGCGTCAGGGGAGTCGGAGCTTCACCGGGCTTGTGTGCGTACACCCGCTGATCGGAATCGTTGGTGAAGTACACCACGCCTTCATGCACGGTGAACGCGCCGCCGCCGTACTCGTGCACGCGGTTCCGAACGTTGAAGCCCGCAGGCGTCACGTCGCTCGTCTCGCCGTCGGCCGACTGCCGCACGATGACGCTTCGCCCTCCCTCCCACGGGCGAGTCTCCGTCCAGTACAGGTCGTCTCCGTCGATGGCAACCTGCGCCAGCCCGAACGACTCCGAGGCGATGGCGGTCGCCGTTATCGGCGACTTCCACGAGCCGTACGGCGCGATGCGTTTCTGCGTCATCCGGTCTTCTCCGGTCGCTCTGGGGTTAAGCGATCTCCCACTGAGTCCCGTCGGGCGTGTCGGTCACGGTGTAGCCCATATCCGCGAGCCGGTCGCGCAGTGCGTCGGCCCTGTCCCAGTCCTTTGTGCGACGGGCCTCCTCGCGCTCGACGATGAGCGACGCGGCCTCGTCGGACAGCGACGACGCGGCGTCCTCCTTCGTGCGTTCCGCCTCCGACATCGCGGCCCACACTTCCGGCCTGATGCCTTCCGAAACGTCCGGGATGCGGACGTCACCAAGCTCGCTCATGGCGAAGTCCGAGCCGGTCTTGAATGCCCGCTCAGTTCCGCCATTCACAAGCGTGACCGTTCCCTTGCCTAGGACCCGGCACACCTGCTCCGAAAAGTCGAGCGTGAGGGCGGTATGCTCGTCGATGCCCACGACGACGGCGCCGTCCGAGAGGGCGGGCAGAAGCGTCTCCAGCCTGGCCCTGCCGATGTAGCACCGGCTCGTGTCGAGGTTCGCGCCGCCCTCCGTGTTGTTCCAGTGGGTGACGCATGCGATCCTGAGTCCGAGAGGCCCGAGCAAGTCGAGCCCTGGTATCCAGTGCGGGTCCTCGCCGACCTTGTAGATCTCGTAGATCGGAACCGCCGCCTCACCTATGGCGATGGCCGCGCTGCTGGCGAACGTCAGGCACGCGCCGAGACGATGTCGCGCCTGCATCATGTCCCATGCGTAGGTTCCCGTCAGATGGCGCACGGCGTAGCTCGGACTCCCCGGCCCCATGAAGATGCAATCCGCGTCGAGAAGGGGTCGCAGGACGTCGGGGTTGTTCGTGCCGAACTCCGTGTCTCGCCGCCGCGCCGGAACAACGGTCACGTCGGGCTTGTAGTTCTGTAGCCTGTGCCGGATGAACTCTGAGACCCGGCTTGCCACGTGCGGCGAGTTCAGTTCGAACCCCGCCGGAGTCTCCATGATCGCGACCTTCACCGGCTTGGGCAGCCTGTCAAACGCCGGTTCGTACAGTACGCGACCGCTCGGCGCGGTCTCTCCCGATCCTATCAGCGTTATCAGTCCAGGCGTCGGCATGATGGTTCCTCGGTCGGTAGCACATCGTACCATACGGCCCGCTCAAAATATGTCGTTCAATCGCCGGCTGCTCCAGGCGCGGCAGTCACGTGAAGCCGCAGCCCCAGGGCGCGCACCACCTTGAGCACGGTGGCGAACTCCGGGTTGCCGTTGGAAGACAGCGATTTGTAGAGGCTCTCCCTGCCCAAACCGGTCTCTTGCGCGACTATCGCCATTCTCCGGGCCCGGGCGATGTCTCCCAGTGCAGCCATAATCAGGCCTAGGTCACCCTCTTCCAGGGCTACGTTCAGGTAAGCGGCCATATCTTCCTCAGTCTCCAGATGCTCCGCCGGGTCCCACGGACGAGTTTGTGTCCTTGCCATTGCTGCTCCCTCCTATAGTCCCCGGGCCAATTCCAGCGCCCTTCGTATATCTCGTGTCTGGCTGTCCTTGTCGCCTCCGGCCAAGAGGACAACTAGAGTCTGGCCTCGTTGCACGAAGTACACCCGGTAGCCCGGCCCGTAGTCGATGCGAATTTCGGAAACTCCTTCGCCCACCGGCCTCACATCCCCCGGATTACCGAGAGACAGCCGGCGGATGCGGCTGTCGATGCGCACCCGCGCCTCTCTGTCCCTAAGCCGCCTGAACCAACGGGCGTAAACTTCGGTCTGGCGAATCTCAACTACTATCATATTGTATGCCACAGGATACTACGAAACAAGAGAGGAGATCGTAACCCGCACCTGCACCCTACCAACCTCGTTACTCACGTCTGAACTGCCTGAGGTAAACCTGGCCCACCCCCTCAAATCACATCCGGCTTGCCATCCTGCATTCGGAGGTATTCGAGGAACCGCGTTTCGAGCTGCGGCTTGGTGAGGAAGACGCCGCGCCGCGCGGTGGTGATGGTCGTGCTCTCGCGCTGCTCGACGCCGCGCTGGATCATGCAGAAGTGGGCAGCCTGCACCACGGCGATGACGCCCAGGGGCTCAAGGTGATCGTCTATCGCCCGCGCGATCTGCTGCGTCATGCGCTCCTGAATCTGCAAGCGCCTCGCGAAGAGGGTCACGACCCGCGAAATCTTGGAGAGGCCGGTGACGATGCGGCTCTCCGGGTTCGGGATGTACGCCACGTGCGCCGTCCCCCTGAACGGCGCCATGTGATGCTCGCACGTGGACGTGAAGTGGATGTTGTCGACGATTATCATGTCGTCCGAGCCGACGGGGTAGTCGTCGTCGTCCATCTCGAAGATCACCCGCAGGTGGTCTTCCGGACTCGCCGCCGTTCCCTGCGTGTAGGTCAGCAACGCCTCGGCCCAACGTTCGGGAGTGCGGTGCAGGCCCTTGCGTTCGGGGTCTTCGCCGAGGAGCGCGAGCACCTCCTTGAGCAGCGGCACGAGTCGCCGGATGCGTTCTTCCCTGGGAAGTCCGTTCATATCCTTCCCGGTCTCGGATTGCAGGTTGTCAGTGATGGTGTTCGTCATTGTTACTCTCTATAGGCGGCGTAGCTCGAAGGCGTTTCCCACAGGCGCACCTCCTTGACGTCGATGCCCATGTCTCGCGCCTGTCCGTATATCAGCTTGGAAATGTTCTCAGCGGTCGGGTTCTCGTCGATCAGGTACATCGGCTCACCCAGCTTTCGCAGCATGGGGACGGCCTCGTCATTGCGATTGAGGATCATCCTGTGGTCGAGATTGGAGTCGATCCACCCCTTGACCATATCGCGGATGTCCGAGAAGTCCATCACCACGCCCAACTCGTCCAGTTCTTCGGCCTCGACCTCGATTTCCACCAGGCCGTTGTGGCCGTGCAGATGGCGACACTTCCCCTTGTGGCCGATCAGCCGATGACCGTAGCAGAAGCCGATGGTCTTGGTGACGCTGTACCTTGGCATGCGAACGGCTCCCCTCATTCCACGCCCGGCCCTGCCAGGTGCCGCCCCGAATCGACGCGGATCACCTGCCCCGTGATCGACTCGCTCGAAAGCAGGCTCACGATGATTTCCGCCATGTCGTCCGGCGAGGACTCCCGCTTCAACGGCGTCTTGTCCAGCACGTCGCGCTGCCACGACGGCTCGCTGAACTCGGGCGGACGCATCGTCGGCCCCGGCGCGATGGCGTTCACCAGTATCCCCGCGTCGGCGAGCTCGACCGCGAAGCTCCTCGTCATAAAGTCGATGGCCGCCTTCGCCGTCAGGTAGGGCAGGTAGTCCTTGTAGGGCGTTTCCCATGCCGCCCAGTCGCTGAACTGCACGATGTGTCCCCTCGTCGGGCCATCGTTCCCCATCATCACCCGCGCGGCGTGTACATTGAGCAGGTAGTTCCCCTTCGCGAACGACATGGCCGTGTCCCACGCCGCGCCGTCCAGCGTCTCGAACGGGTTGCGCGGGAACCCCGCGGCCAGATTGACCACGAACGACAGGTCGCCCAGACTGTCGCTTCCCGTCCTCACGATCCGCGCAACGTCGTTTTCGTCGCTGAGATTGCCTCCAATGAGGGCCGTCCGCTCCGTCAGTCCGCTCACTTCGCTATTCAGCCGTTCGGCCTCTTTCCGAGAGGAACGGTACACGATCGCGAGGTTGACGCCCTCCCTCGCCAGCCGGTGGGCAACGACCGCACCGATGCGCTTGGTGCCTACCAGAATTACCCCCCGTCCTCGGAGCTTCAGCAAGTCTGTCTCCCGTTTCGTTCTCTCCGTTCATATTAGCGTATGTAGCCGTTGAGGAGAAACCGTGACCCCTCAGAGGGTGTCTAATAAATCAGTCGAAACCGTTCGTGGTAAGCTTGTCGAACCATGACGCTTCAACCCTTCGACAGGCTCATGGCGAACGGATTTCATTAGTGGGGAGAATCACAACCCGATGCCCCGGAACGAGTTCGGACGCGATCTCCGGTTCCTCCAGGAAGAGTTGCCGGCCGTCGGAAGCACGGTCGAGAAGGCCATTGCGAACGCGGTCGACGGCCTCAAACGGCGCGACCTCGATCTATCTCGTCACGGGCCAGCACGTAGAGACCAAGAACCCCGCAGTGGCGAGTTCGTAAGACATCCATGAGCGGCTCGTTGACCCGTCGCGCCGTCGCAGAGTGCATAGGCACCTTCGGTCTGGTCTTCATCGCCGCCGGTGCGGCAATGGTCGACGAGATCTCCGGCGGGGGCCTCGGCATCATCGGGAATGCCCTCGCATCGGGTCTCGTCGTCGCCGCAATGATCTACGCTACCGGCCACATATCCGGCGCGCACATCAACCCCGCGGTGACCCTCGGATTCGCCCTCGTCCGCCGCATCTCGCTCCGGGACGCCGTCGTCTATTGGGTGGCGCAGATGGCCGGGGCCGTTCTCGCCGCCGCTCTCCTTCGGCTCCTGTTGGGCAAGGTCGGCATCATGGGCGGACACGCCATCACCATCGACCCGGCCCAGGCCGTCGGTGTCGAGATCGCTCTCACGTTCCTCCTCATGTTCGTCATCATGGCGGTTGCCACCGATAAGCGCGCCATAGGCCGCGCAGCGGCACTCGCCATCGGCGCGACCGTCACGTTCGATATCCTGGTGGGAGGCCCGCTCACCGGCGGCTCGATGAACCCCGCGAGAACGACCGGGCCGGCGATTCTAGCGGCGAACTGGCAAGACCTGTGGATATATTGGGTCGGCCCGCCCGTCGGAGCGGCGTTGGCCGCATTCTTCTATACGTGGTTGAACGACGCGAAGGAGGCCGCCGACAATGGGTCGTGAGAACCGGGGAAAAGATACCTGTTCGTCTGCGTCCACAACTCCGGGCGGAGCCAGATGGCCACTATCCGAAGGTCATATCGCAGGACATGGTCGACCGCGCCGACGCCGTGTTTACCATGGGCTGCTCCATAGACGAGAGCTGCCCCGCCGTGTTCGTCCCCTCGGAGGACTGGGGCCTCGAAGACCCCACAGGCAGGGACATCCATCACGTCCGACGCATCCGCGACCAAATCGAGGCGAAGGTGCAGGATCTGATTTCCTGCGCCCCATAAACCCCCGTCCCTGTATACTCCATGAACCCCACGCACCCCCCTGCGACTGAGAGTATCAGCAAGGCCAGACCGCCTTACAACAGTAATCCTGCTACTCGTTGCATTCAATCCCTCCTTTCCTTGTACATAACGAACACCAGTCGTCCTGCCCCAACGATAAGCGTCACTAAGCTACCCAAAAATAGGTGCTTATATACAATCCTACACAAAAACGTAGGTGATTCCTAGCTGTAAACCGTTGCATCCCGAACCCCTGTTTGTGTAGAATACGTCGTAAAGGGTAGACACTCAAACAAGGGGTTTTCGCATGAGCTTGGGACCCGGAAAAGCCTTCCGCAAAGGCATCAGCCTAATCGACGCGATCCATTACTTCAGCGATGAGCCGACCGCTGAAGCGTGGTTCATCGAACAGCGCTGGCCGGACGGCATCCGTTGCCCTCGGTGCGACAGCGACTCGGTACACCAGCGGAAGAACCGCAAGCCTATGCCCTTCCTCTGCCGCGACTGCCGACGCGATTTCAGCGTCAAGACTGATACGGTCATGCAGGGCTCCAACCTTCCACTCAGCAAGTGGGCGATAGCGTTCTACCAGATCAGCACGAATCTCAAGGGCGTGTCGAGCATGAAGCTCCACCGCGACCTGGGCATCACGCAGAAGGCCGCTTGGCACATGCTCCACCGCATCCGCGAGGCGTGGGACAACGGTAAGGACAAATTCGGAGGGCCGGTCGAGGTCGATGAGCACTACGTAGGCGGCAAGGAACACAACAAACACGAGTCCAAGAAGCTACGAGCTGGGCGTGGGCCAGTCGGCAAGACACCCGTTGTCGGCATCAAGGACCGCGAGACCAACCAAGTCAGGGCCGAAGTCATTGAGACCCCTGACAAGCCGACGCTCCAGGGCTTCGTGCATCGCAACACGGAACCCGATGCTCTGGTCTACACCGACGAGGCGCGGGCGTACATCGGCATTCGCCGCCAGCACAAGGCTGTTCGGCACAGTGTTGGAGAGTATGTCCGAGATATGGCCCACACGAACGGCCTTGAATCGTTCTGGGCGATGCTACGCCGAGGGCACATCGGGACGTACCACAAGTTGAGCGTGAAGCACCTACACCGATACATCCGCGAGTTCTCCGGACGTCACAATGACCGGCCGCTCGATACCGCCACTCAGCTATCGAAACTGGCCTCTGGGGTGGTCGGACGGCGACTCAGGTACTCGGACCTTATCGGGCCATGATCCTTCTACGCGGCAACTGGAACTGCCTCTGTAGACACCACGCCCGCCGCCCGTTTCAAGGGATGTCATATTGCTTCCGAAGAGCCAGGTACTCGTCGGCAGCATCATGCACTAAGTCCTCGATGTTGTCTGGCAACCCCAAGCTCTCAAGTTCTGCGTTACGGACATCCCAAACGCCAAGCTGTGCTATGCCGTTCCAACGGCCAATGCGACGCCCCTCCCCAAGCAGGTAGAGGCAGGCTTGGATCGTTCGCGGGTCGGGTGCATAGCGAAGAAACCACAGCTTCAAGACCCAGGGCAAGGCGATCTCGGAACCCCTTGGTTGCATTCCTACCACCGGGTCTACTTTAATGCGCAAGCCAGCGCCAATCCACACCTCGGCGGACTGAACCGCAAAGTAACTGGCTTGGTGGGCACGCCACTTCTCCACGTACTCATTTTGGAGAACCCTGTAGGTCGCCAGCTTGTTCTTATTCCGGTCTTTGCTCATGTCATGGGACGCAAGGGCTAGTGCCGGGTCGCTGCGGTCCAATTGGTCGATGTCGCCTGTCTTCCAATGGTGCTTGTCCAAATGCTTCTCTAGGTGAAGGTAGTAGGGTGGGCCGCCTGAACTACCTCCGTCCTGCTGCTGTTGGCGTTCCCTGCGCCGCTTCCGGTTAGCAAAGTGTTTCTCACGGCCAGCCTTGTCCAGAGCATAGAACTTCCCAAATGTCTCCATCGGTACTGGTCGCATCATGCCCTCATCCAATTCGCTAGTGTCTTCCGAGTCACGGGTGAAGACGCCCGTCTGCTTGTACGTCAGGCTGAAGGCCCGAAAATCGTGCTCCCGGTCGTCTTGGCGCATCCTGTAGCAGCGCCAGCAAATATCGTAGCAGGTCGAAGGCTGGCGTTGCCGCGTCCATGGGGTATTATCACAGAGACGCTGGTAGTCGTCCGGGCCAGCTTTGAACCAGTAGTGTGTACGCGGGTCGATGCCAGTCTGAGCAGCCGTCAGGCGTCGTCGGAAGGGTGCGCGCGCGCTTGACAAAACTCCACCATACCCACTAACATTGAATCGCTTTCCGCCAAAAGCACATTCGACGCTAGAAGGTTGTGGTGGACTCCTATCCCACGTTTCGTGGGGTGAGCCATTCGCCCATTATAGAGACCCCGCCGCTGGAACGAAACGTCCGCGGCGGGGTCTCTTGCGCTATCCTGAACCTATGTGAGCCTCGTACCAGTCGCACAAAGATTCCACGTCTTCGGTAGGCAACATCGGAATCTGAGCGACAGCCACCGCAGAAAGAATGATGGCGGCGCAATCCTCTTCGGGTGTCGAATCTGGCTCTCTTAGCCACGCGAGATAGTCAGGATTCGCCATGTACGCCGCCACCAGCGCGTCGTAGTCGATGTCATTCATCCTGTCCAAGTAGTCAGGATGCGTCATCAACTCTTCGACCATGCTCTCCATCATCTGGTCGATATTGTCTTCGGTCCAGTTGTCGGTCGGTGTAGCGACGACAGTGGCGATGACAAACCCGACTACGAAAGCTGCTATCACGCTCCAGACGACTTTCCACGATATGCCTTTTTGCTTTTCTGGCTCAGTCGATTGGATTTCATTCATGGTTATCCCTCTACTCTTTCCGCCTGTCAAACGCCCCAAAGATGAACAGCAGGGGCAACCCTATCCATAGGATCGCCCGAATAAAGACAGTAGGCTGTGGAATTCCAGCAAACACCCACAAGCCTAGTGCCAACAAAGCGTCAAGTAGCCCAATCACCAAAAACACCTTTGCGACGATATGGCGATTCTTTTTCGCTTCCACAAGCTCACCTTCTTTCATTCTGATGAAACCGGCCTACGTCAACAGCCCTTGGCACTCGTTCAAGGTGAGCGCCTGGGGCCTCGCTTGGGATCTCCCTACTGGACCAGGCGTCGAGTGCGATTGGATGAGCTCGATGACCTCGCTCTCCGATAAACCGCTCGCGCACCCTTGGGCTCAGTGCAAGTAGCACTCCGACTATCAAACCCACGATTCCGGTATTACGCATAATGCCTCCTTCAGGCAAAGGTGGTGGTACTCGCTACAGACACGCAACACCCTCAAAGCCGCCTGAAAGAGGCACGAGGCCACCTCTCTGGCTTCAAGGATGCTGGGACTGTAGCGAGTCCGGCGGGAACCTTACCACGTAATGTGTAGCATGACAACAAAACTACGTGGCAGACAGGGCTACCCTGTGGTAGTGTGGATGAAACTGGGGAGGAAAAGAGATGCCGAAACGTAAGCGCCCAATCGGTCGCCCACCGCGCTCAATGCCAGAGCAGATCGACGCCCCGCCGGAGGAGATCGCCCGCGTCGTGCTGAACGTCAAGCCGCCGAAGAAGTGGCGGTATCTGAAAGGGGCCAAACAGGATGGTAGAGCAGACGGAGTTGCGTAAGGGCGACGGGTATCACTCAGGCCACCATGCGGGGGATGAGAAACGGCACATTTACGCCGACTGCTCTCACGGCAGGAGGCTTGACTGCCAATGCCGGTGCAGAGACTTTCAGGATGCCGGTCTCTGCTCTGAGTGCCAGCGAAGAGCGAGTCTCAGTTAGCATCACGGCCACGTAGACAAGGGCCGTGAATCACCTACGATTTTGTGTAGGATTGTATATAAGCACCCAAAAATAGATAACAACTCACGATGAATATCACCACAGCTACCTCTTCTTCAATATGGTGCATCAAAGGAATATCAGCAACGTCACTCACCCAACGAATAGTAGACTCTATCATACGTCTATTTTCATCATCTACTACCGCAACTTCTGGGATAATAGCACTTCCCCCCACATAACACCCTACGAGTGAGAGTATCAGCAAGGCCAGGCCAACTCGCAATAATCTTAATACTCGGTGCATTATTAATTTCCTCCTTTCTTACGTTTCGACTTCATGCTGGTAGAAGCGATTCTTACCGTCGATGGTCACACTATAGTCTTTCATGTCATAGGTCGCTAGCGCGCGGATCAGCGCAAGGGGCGCACGACTCAGATGCCCCATCGCCTAACACCCCATCAATGCCACCGGATCTCGCCAGCTTCAATTCAAAGATCCCACACCCTGCCTGTCATTCCGAGCGCAGCGAGAAATCTAACGTCCACAACCGCCAGACCGTATCGTCGGCGCTATCGGTCACCGCGAAAGAAAGAGGAATCCAGCGTCCTAGCCTTGCAGAACCTCTCCGCATACGCATTACTTCCTTCTCCGCGGTCTCCGTGTCCTCAGCGGTGCGTCTACTTATCCGCCGAAGACACCCAGCCGCGTCGCCTCCCGAATCGTCTTCCCCACGTCCACGACGAGCGGGCCGTCGTCCCTGAGCGTAACCTGGGCCGACTGTTCGGCCCCGACGCTCAACGCCCGTTCGCCGTCGAGCGCGATGGTGCATGGCCGCAGTCCAATATCTACCGCTTCCCCGACAGCCATGGGCTTCCACGCTGATACCGGCACGGTCGTCACGACTCCCGGAGCGATTGGAGCGTTGACGGTCTCGCCTCCGGGGCCAATGGTCACGTGCACTGCTGAGTGTTCGCCGCCGTCCGACGGCCTGAGGCGCGCGCCGATGGCGGACAGGCCGATGGCGTCCGCGTCCGTCCGCGCGAGAAACAGCTCCGTGATTGTGTCGATGTCCCAAAGGGCACGCGCACCTATGAATTGGTGTGTGCTGACGGCCACGTCCACGAGGGCGATGTCGCGCGCCGTCCCGTCGACGGACACTTCCAGGATCGTCGAGCGTCGCGTGACGGCATCCACGTCCATCGCGCCCGATGCCACGATCCCGGCGGCGATTCCGGCCACCGTGCCCTCCATCATCTGCGGGAAGACGTTGTTGGTGCCCGTGGATATCGGAACGATCGGGATGTCTCCCGCGCCCTTGGCGACGGCACGGTTCGTTCCATCGCCTCCCAAGGTGACGATGCAGCCGACGTCCTGACTCCGCATCGCCTCCGCCGCGCGGGTGGAGTCGGCCTCCTTGTTCGTGACGAGAATGTCGACGAACTCGACCGACAAGCTCTGGGCGTTTCCGTCCAGACTGCCGTGGCCGAGTCCGCTCATGTCGGGCATGAAGACGACGCGACGAACGCCGACCGATTCGATGCCCGCAAGCACGCGGCGGAGGATGTTCACCTTCTCCTGGTTGGTGACGAACCGCCCCTGGGCTACGAGCCGCCGGATGTCCTTGCCCGCGGCCGGATTCGCGATGATGCCGACTGCGGGGGACTGGCTACTCGCCATCGTTCCAGCGCCCAATCTCTTCGACGGCGCGCGCGATCCGGCTACGCAATTCGGCGGACGACTCGGGAGTCCACTCGTACACGCCGCGTCCGGTCTTGAGGCCGAATTCGCCGCGCTCGACCATTCGCGCAATACCGGGCGGAACCTCAGTGGACGACTCGATATCGTGCGACAGCCCTTCGAAGATCGCGTGCCACACGTCCGCGCCCGCCGCGTCGAACACCTTGAACGGTCCCGCCACCCCAAGCCTGCGACCGAGGCTGGTCGTGACCACGGTGTCGATGTCCTCCGGTCGGGCGACGCCGTTCTCCACGAGCGAGAAGCACTCCCGCAGGAGAGCGGCCTGGAGCCTGTTGGCGATGAAGCCCAACGCCTCGGTTCCCAGCACGACCGGCTTCTTGCCCTGGGAGACGAGCAGGTCGCGCACGGTTTCGATAGTTTCGGGGGAGGTGTCGCGCCCTCCTACCACCTCGACCAGCGGTACGACGTGCGGCGGGTTGAAGTAGTGCGTCACGAGCACCCGGCTAGGGTTCTTCGTCGCCTCGGCAAGCTGGGAGGGCATGAACGTCGACGTATTGCTGGCGAGGATGGTGTCCTCCCGGCAGATGCTCTCCAACTCGGAGAAAAGGGCCTGCTTCACCTCCAAGTCCTCGGTAACCGCCTCGACGACGAGATCCGCGTCCTGAACCGCCGTTCGCAGGTCGTCGGTAAACATGATCCGGGATGCAACGCCGTCCCACTCATCGGAGCGTCCCAGCATTTCGAGGTTCTGGCGGATGCGTTCCCGCGCATCGTCCAACCGCTCCTGGCTCACGTCGTTCAGCGAGACGCGGCACCCGGCGACGGCGTACTCCTGCGCGATGCTGTGGCCCATCAGTCCCGCCCCAACGACGGCGACTTTACGAATATCCTTCGTGCTCAAAGCAGTCCTCTCGTGGTAGCGATGTCGGGAAGCAGAGTCATGCTCACGTGCGCGCCGGTGACGATTGCGGCGACCCGCTTCCCGCGAATCTCGTCCCGGTGGCCTGTCATGGCCGCAATCGGCGTAGCTGCGGACGGCTCCGCCAGCACCTGCTCAAGCTCCATCAGGCTCTTCACGGCGGGGAGAATGTCCGACTCCGAGACCGTCCACACGTCGTCGACGAGGCCGATAAGCTCCTCCACGATCTTGGGAATCGGGACGCGGACGGCCAGCCCGTCGGCAAGCGTGTCGACCGGGGCCGACTCGTCCCATGCCTGCCCACGAAGCGCCTGCGCCATCGAGGGCGCTCCATCCGGCACGACCCCGATAGTCTTTGTACTCGGACTACGTCGCTTCATCTCCTGGGCAATGCCCTTGATGAGCGACCCGTTTCCCAGCGGCACGACGACCATGTCCCAAGGCTCCGCGTCCAGCAGAAGCTCCGTCGCGATGGTGCCTGCGCCCGTCGCCATTTCCTCGATGACTCCGTCCTCCCAGAAGACTCCGCCAGCCTCACGGGCCTTCTCTTTCGCATACCCCTTCGCCACGTCGAAATCGTCGCCGTGCATCTCCACCGTCCCGCCCAGGAGACGGATTCTCTCCAGCTTGGACGGGGTCGCCCCTTCGGGAGCTACGACGGTCACCGGAATGCCGTACCGCGCGCAGGCGTAGACGATTGCCAGTCCGTAGTTCCCGGCGGACGCGACGTAGACTCCCGCGTCAGGAACGCCCGACGCCAGCGCGCCGGCGGTCGTGATCGCGCCCCGCAGCTTGAACGAGCCGATGGGGGTGCAGTCCTCCCGCTTGAGCCAGACATCGGAATCGAGACGGCTGCTGATGGCATGGGCCTGCAGCAGCGGAGTCGGCGTCCACGGCTCGGCTTCGATGAGGCTCACAGCGAATTCGGATGCGGTCGTGTCGGTCAAGGAATCGGGCACAAACGGAATCCTGGTAGCTGAGGTTATTCAATCGGCGGAATTATATCACCGCGTGCCGACGGGAGAGGGGGGAAGTGCCTATGCCCCGAACTGGTAGCTAAGAGGATCGTCGTCGAATTCGAGACTGATCAGGGCCTCCCGCGCGGCCTCCTCAATTGCCTCATCCTCGTCCGATAGGTGTTGCTGGAGGACGTTCTTTGCCATCGTCCCGCCAATCAGACCGAGTGCCTTTATCGATGCCAGACGCACCTCAGAATCGTCGTCGCGGAGGAGACGCACCAAGTGCGGCACGACCGACTCCTCGCCGAGCAGCCCGCACGCCGTCGCCGCCTCGAACCGCACCGCGGGCAGAGGATTCGACATCTCGTCAACGACCGCCGGCAGCCATGCGGGGTTGGAACTCTGTCCCATCCCGTAGACCGCGCTCTGCACGAGCGTCGGATTGTCCGACTCGTACGCTTTGCGGACGGCGCCGTTGGTCTCCGGGGTGTTGAAGCTCGCCACCGCTTCGATCGCCCTCCTGCGCACGTCGATGTCCTCCGCCGGGCTGTTGACCACGCCGAGCAGCGCCTGACGTATGCGGTCGCCGTCCCGGGAGAGCAGCTTGCCGTTCTGCGCCATCACCGCGAAGTTCTTGAGCGACATGGCCGCAGACGCCCGCACCTCGGCACAGGCGTCGTTCTCAAGCAGCTTGACGAGCGGACGGATCATCGCCCGGTCCTCCGTCTCCCACAGGCCCTTCGCCGCCATCTCCCGTATCGCGTCGTCATCGTCCGAGAGACACAGCTTGAATATCGAACTGAAATCGAACTCCACGTTGTCGTCCGCCAGCTCGATGAGCTTCCGAACGATCTCGCGCCTACGTTCGGTCGACAGCTTGGGAAAGGCGGCCTTGAGTTCGGCCAGGCCCTCGATCGGCAGGTCGGTAAGCTGAAGGAGGCCGGAATACGTCACGGGCTTTTCCGCATCGGTCAGGTCGGTTAGGAGGTCCGGCAGCGTCACGGTGATGAGATGTCCGGCAGGGTGGTTGCCCAAACGGACGAGGCGAATGTGAAACGTGAAGTCGAACGTAATCGAGTCCCGCGTCGTTTGTCAAGGTTGGGTGCAAGTGCGATACTGCGCTTTGCGAGGGCGGTCTTGCGCCGCCATCAACACTCCTCCTTTGAGGTCTGCCTGTGGCGCCCAGAGTCAAGCGCCTATCAGCGGTCGAGGTCATGGAAGCCCTCAGTCCCGAGTACGGCCCGTTCCACTGGGAGCCGCGCTACGACCCCGCCTCCGAGCTGGTCTATACCATCCTCTCGCAGCACACGTCGGACATCAACTCCGAGCGAGCCTTCAACAACCTCATGGAAACGTTCGGCAGCCTAGAGGCCATCGCGGCGGCGGACGTGAAACAGATCGAGGACGCCATCCGGCGGGCGGGACTGTTTCGCGTCAAAGCGCCGCGCATCAAGCAGGTGCTGAACGAGGTCCTCGACGAGGTCGGCTCGTTCGACCTGTCGTTTCTCGCTGAGATGCCACTGGATGAGGCGAAGGACTGGCTCAAGCGCTTCAACGGCATCGGCCCCAAGACGGCGGCAATCATCCTCTGCTTCTCGCTCGGACTGCCCGCCATGCCGGTCGATACGCACATCTACCGCGTGTCAAAAAGGCTCGGCCTCATCGGCCCCAAGGTCTCCGCCGACCAGGCCCACGACATCCTGGAGCCGATGGTCGCTTCGGAGGACGTCTTCGCCTTCCACCTGTACCTCATCAATCACGGGCGCAAGGTATGCAAGGCGATCCGCCCCCGTTGCGATTCCTGCGTCCTCGCCGAGCGGTGTCCATCGAGGGGCATAGAGCGGGGTTAATCTTCCGGCCAGTCGATCCCCAGCTCCCGCACGGCGTTGCGCCAGAAGATGTCGTCGATCTGATCGCGGGAAAGCTCAGCGATCGCCGCGGCCTGCTTCATCGCGAGGAGCTGCTCGTAGAGGCAGATGATGGGCCGGTAGTCGGAGTGGTCGAAGTGGAGATACGGCACCTTGTCGGTTTCGACCATCTGGTGCGTCTTGCCAAACGCCGTGTATGAGCCGTGGAAGGAGACCGACTCGATGCCGTCGGTGCCGTAGAAGATGCGCCGATGGTCTTCCTCGCGGAACAGCGTGATGAACGGGCGAACGTCGGTCACGGCGGAGGTGTCGTACCAGATGTTCGGCATCTGCTTGAGGCGGTCTATTCCATACTCCATCTGCCAGTACACGAACGAACGCGCGCAGTGGGCGAGTATCCACCGGATCCCCGGATAGCGCTTGGTCGTGTACTCCTCGAGGTCGCGCAGGTTCTCTTCGTCACCGCCCCCGGCGCGGGACAGGTGCATCGTCACCCACAGTCCGAGGTCGCTGGCGACCTCCATCTGCTCGTGGGGCAGGAACTCGTGGATGCGGCAGTCCTTCATGTCCCCCGTGACGGAGTAGAAGCGGTACACCTTCAGGCCGATGAATCCCCGCTCCTTGACGTCGCGCGCGATCTCCTCCGGGGTGTCGCTGGGCGTCGTCAGCCGGTTCCGGCGCGAGAGGGGATCGGACTGCATTTCCCGGTGCATGAACGTGTTGTGGCCGTACACGTCCGTGCCCGGGGCCGGCCTCCCAAGCATCAGGAAGTGCGTCTCCCGTCCGGGCATGACCAAGTTGTGCCACGCCTGGGCCGTCTCGAAGTCCGTGTCAGGATACAGGTCCCTGTACTTGGTGCCTTCGGCGATGAGGCTGTTATTGAGCATGTGCATGTGGCAGTCGTATACCCGCTGCGGCACCCAGCTTTCCAGTTCCGTTTCCCAGATTTCCTGGTCGTGGCTCCGGTAGTCGATATGTTCCTTGGTAAGCATGGTTTCCCCCTGCCTATGGACGCTGGCCGGCGCGCCAAACGGCGATCAGACCGCCGCCGCCGGCTTTCGGCTCACAGCGCCGACGATGCGCCGGAACGTATTCGGAATGCTCTCGTTGAATATGCTGTAGACCACCGGCACCACGATCAGCGTGAGCCCCGTCGAGCTCATCAGGCCGCCGATCACCACGGTCGCCAGCTCCGCGCTGATGATCCCGCCCTCATCGGAAGATGCCGCTGCAAGCGGCAGCAGCGCGAAGCTCGTAGTAAGGGCGGTCATCAGGATCGGGCGCAGCCGTACCCGTCCGCCGTTGATGAGCGCGTCGTAGACCGACATGCCCTTCTCCCGAAGCTGCTCGACGAAGGCGATCAGGACGATGGCGTTGGTCACTACGATTCCGATCAGCAGCAGGATGCCCATCATCGCGGGCAGGCCAAGAGATCGGCCGGTTATGACCAGAGCCGCCAGCGCCCCGATGAGCGCGAAGGGTAGGGTGGTGACGATGACGATGGGGTTCCTCAGGGACCCGAGGCTCGTCACCATGACCAGGTAGACCAATACGATCCCGACGGCCATCGAGATGAAGATGGCCTGGAACCCCTCTGCTATGTCCGCGAACAACCCGCCGCTGGTGATGGACACGCCCGGCGGAAGCGCAATCGCCGCAATCTTCTCGTCGATCAGCCTGCCGACCTGCTGCGCGTCTTCGGCAACGATGTCCCCCGTGATGGTGGCCGAGCGAAGGCCGTCTGTGCGACTGATGGTGACCGGCCCTTCCCTCACGACCACTTCGGCCAGCTCGCCCAGTGGAGCCGAGCCGAGCGGCCCGGCAATGATGAGGCTTTCAACGGCCGCTATGCCGCCGGCCGCCCTGCGGTCGCCTGATAGGACCACGTCGGTGACCGTGTCGTCGATGGTTATCCTGGTGACCGTCTCTCCGATGAGGTACTGGCTGACCTGAGTGCCGACCTGCCTCGTGCTCAGGCCGATGCCGGCCGCCTTCGCCGGATCGACCTGAATGGATGCCTCGTCGCGAGCCTGTGCCACGTTGGTCTCGACGTTTATGACGCCGTCTACTTCTCCTATCGAGGCCGCCAGTTCCTGGGAGACGGCCACGATATCGCCGTAGTTCGATCCCGTGATCCTGACATCGAGGCCGGAGGTCGGGGGACCGCTCTGCACCTCCCGGATCCTCAGGGTCCGCCCGCCCGTGTCGAGCTCCTCTCGGAGGATCTGGGCAATGTCTTCCGGCGCATCATCCGACAGATTCACCAGGATGCTGGCCTGGTTGAGTCCGCCCGGCGCGCCCCCGAACAGCAAGCTCGAGGCTCCGATCGTAGAGCGGTACACTTGGGCGACTTCGCTCACCCTGTCCTCGATTTCGACCGCCTCGGCAAGTGTGCGGTTGGGCGGGGTGCCGGGCGGCAGGGAAAGCTCGATCTGCAAGAACCGGTCGGCGCCGCTGGGAAAGAGCGTGACGGGAATGAAATAGGTCAGTCCCATGCTCCCGACGGTCAGCGCGAAAGCGCCCACCAGTGTGATCGCCTTGTGCCGGAGCGTCCACTTGATGATCGGCGTGTACAGGCGCTGCATCCACGTCTCCTGGACGAAGGCGTCGTCCTCCTCACCGGCGCCCTCGGGTAGGTCGCCGGGGCGCAGGAGATAGGCCCCCAGCACGGGAACGGCCGTCAGCGCGACGAGCAGGGACGCTACCAATGCGAAGCTCACCGTGAGTGCGAACGGGGCGAAGAACGCGCCCACCAGGCCTTGAATGAATGCCAGCGGCGCGAACACGACGATGGTCGTCATGGTAGAGGCGAAGATCGCGGGGCCGACCTCCGCCGTGGCCTCCAGCGCGGCCCGCCACCTCTCGCGCCCCGCCTGGATGTGACGATAGACGTTTTCCAGCACGACGATAGCGTCGTCGACCACCCGCCCGACGGAGATCGCGAGACCGCCAAGCGTCATGAAGTTCAGCGACATATCTTGCCACGCCATCAGCAGAACGCCCGTGAAGACGCTGAGGGGAATCGACAGAGCGATGACGACGGTCGGGCGAAGGGTGTTGAGCAGTCCGCGCGGGACAGTCGGCTTGAGCGTCAGCATGAACGCGAAGACGACGGTCACCGCGAACAGGAACCCGAACATCGCCTCTCGCAGGAGCGTGTCGATCTGGTGCTGAATGCTCGGCCCCTGGTCGGATACGATGACGACCTCCATGTCCGGCGGAAGCCCCGTCAGACCGTCCAAGACCTCCCGCACGGCTGAGGTTACGTCGATCGTGTTCGCCTCGGCCTCCTTGACGATAGACACGCCCACGCTCGGCTTCCCGTTCGTGCGGGAAATGCTCGTCGGAGCCGCCGCCCCGAGGCTCACGTCCGCCACGTCGCCGAGGCGCACCGGGCCGGACTCCGACATCCCCACGACGAGACCCTTCAGATCGTCGGTAGAACCAAAGGTATGCGTCGTCTTGGCGAGGACGGCCTGTCCGCCCTCGAAGATGGCCCCAGCCGGCAGGCTAACGTTGTTTTCTCTCAGGGCGTTCGATATCTGGAACAGGGAGACGTTGTTCTGTGCAAGCCTGTCGGCGTCCACGGTGATCTGGACACGTCGCTCGATCTCTCCCGTAGCCTCGATCTGGAGAACGCCCTCGATGTCCGAAAGCGCGGGCAGGACCCGTGACCGGACGATCCCCTGCAGGTCGGCGGCGTCGCGGTCCGAAATGACGCTGAACTCGATGACCGGAATCTGGTCGGGATCGAAGCGCCCCACCGTGGGCTCCTCGACCCCGCTGACGAATGAAATGTCATTCACGACGGCAGAGATTTGGGTCTCCGCCGCTGCCATGTCCGTTCCGTAGGTAAATCTGGCCAGCACTATCGAGTTGCCTTCGAACGTCGTCGACTGGACGGACTCCAGCCCCGCCGTCCCCGAAATCGCGCGCTCAATCGGATCGGTAACGTCGCGGACGACGGCGTCCGGGTTTGCCGACGGGTACGCCGTCGTCACCGTCACGAGGGGGAACTCGATTTCGGGGAATAGCTCGACCTGCAGTGTACGGTATGCGGTTATGCCCGCAGTGAGAACGAGGATTATGGCGAGTACGGTAACCGTTCGATTGCGGACCGCTATGCCGGTGATGAATGTCATGTATCGCTCCTGAGCGAGGCCATCCTAATTCAGTTCAAAGCCGCTTCGCAAGAACGCCCCCAACCGAAGCCGGCGGCGAGTGACCTTCTCATGCCAATTGTAGATAACGACACGTCGCGTCGGTAGGTTATTCACGTGAAGCCGAAGCCACCAGATCGCCGAATGGCATGTCAAGCGCGTGGGCGATCTTCAGCGCCGCTCCTATTGTGAGATTCTGCTTCCCATGCTCGACCAGGCTAATGTACGTACGGTCCAGCCCCGATGCCTCCGCCAACGCCTGCTGGGTCATCCTTCGGCCGGTCCGGGCCGCCTTGATCCTTCGGCCCATCAGCGCCAATTGCTCTTGAAGCGTCAGCCTCTCCCCCGTCAGCCCAACGAGTCGGCGAGCTTCGGTCACGGCTTCCAGGACGTTGCCGGCGGTAGCGTCGCATCCTAGCTCCCGTACGGCTTGGGTCGTCATGTCGAGCGCTTTTCCGCCCAGCAGTATCTTCGGCTTGGGAGAGTCCGGTTCGCGAATCGCGTTGGCCGCCGTCGCGGCGTTCGGCAGGAACTCGGGCAGGGTGGAGGAGAGCGCGACGAGGTCGGCGTTCCGCTGTCGAACAAATTCTGCAAGGTCCTGGGCGGGCGTCCCGCTCCCAAGGAAGTCGACCTCCCACCCGTCCATAGCCAGAAAGTCCGCTATCATTCGCGCTCCGATGGTGTGCTGGTCGCCCTCCACGGGACTCACCACGGCCCTCACCCCAAGTCCGTTCCGTGGCGTCATCCCCTGCCTGAGGTGGTCCATGATCTCCATCGTCATCGTCGTTCCCAAATGCTCTTGGGCAACGTTGATGGTTCCTTTATGCCACAGTTCGCCCAGCCTGACCTGCGACGGCGCCAGCACTTCGACATAGATCTCCGCCCGGCTCAGACCGCGGCCGAGCGCCTGCTCGATCACCGCCTGCGCCAGTACGGGCTCCCCAAGCACCAGAGCCTCGCCGTACTTTTTCCTAGCCTCTGTCAGAAGATTCGCGCTATCCACGTGCGTTCACCATTCAATTGATTGTAGAATATTATAGACATAATGTCCAGAGTATGTTAGTATTATACATCATCAAACTTTCCCGTGAAGGAGGGAACCTCATGGAAATCGTACAGATTATAGCGATAGTCTTGGCAGCGGTCGGCGCAGTCAACTGGGGCTTGGTCGGCCTGCTCAAGTTCGACCTCGTAGCCCTGATAGCCGGCGGCATGAAGTTCGGAGACGTCAACGTGATTTCGCGGATCATCTACATACTCGTCGCAATCGCGGGCGTGATCAGCCTGACGGCCATCGGCGAGGTTACCCAGTAGAGTCGGTTCGCATCAGAGGGCCTCGCCATTGCCGTCGGTTCGGCCATAGCCACGGCGACGGCAGGCCCTTATGCGCCTCTGGTCCCTGCATCCCCGCCGCGCTCGAACGCCTGCAGGGAATCACCGTTAGCGCACAATGGTTCCCTGTACAGGACGAGAATTAATTACACTGTCAGTATGAAAAAACGACTTCACGTTCTCCTCGATGAGGAGGAATACCTAGAGATAGAGAGCCTTGCCCGCCAACGGCAAGTGACCGTCGCAGAATGGGTTCGCCAAATCCTCCGTAGGGCGATGAACGATGATCGTGAAGAAGTGGACGTTAAGCTCCGCGCCATCGCCAATGCTTCACGATACCGGTTTCCAACAGCCGACATTGATGAGATGCTCAGTGAGGTAGAGGCGGGGCAGGGGAATCCGTGATCTCCCTTGACATGACCGAGGTGCGTGTAGCTAGAGCGCTTATCGCATCCGTGGACGGTATATCTGCGCGGGATGCTTTGCACGTGGCAGTAATGCGAAAGGCAGAGGTCAGCCGCATCTTCAGCTTTGATCGGGGCTTCGACGCTTGCCCGGGCATCGACCGCTTGGAGTGACCTCACACCGCCTTCTTCCGGGAACGTCCGAATTCGTCAATATCCCGGTCATATTCTCACTCCTAGAGCTGCCACGGATTGATTACTTCTATCCCGCAGCCTCGAAAGCCCTTCACGTCTCTGGTCGCAACCGCCGCTCCCCGTGACCGAGCTATCGCTGCGATCTCGCAGTCGGCTTGGCTGATCGGATGGCCTGCCGTGCGGCGACTTGCCACGATGGCCGCATATGCGTGGGCGGCTGCGCTGTCGAAGGACAAGATACGTTCGCTAAACAGAACGCCGAAAACCCGTTCCGCTGCGGCAGTCAGACCTCGCCGACGCCGTCCCTCAGGCAATATCGCTATCCCTGTGAGAACTTCAGCCTCGGTGACGGTCGTAACGAACAGCGTACTCGTGGGCTGGGCGTCCAGCCACGCAAGAACCTCCGGCGGCGGACTGGCGCGCATGAGTTCCGACACAACGTTGGTGTCAAGCACGATCATCGCGAGAAAGCTCAGTCGAAGCGCACGGGCTCTCGCATCGGTTCCCGTGGAGGAATCTCAAGCTCCACACCGCCGAACGGTTTGAAAAGCTCGTGGATCGCCGTTCCCAGCATTCGCTCCGGCGCTGCATCATCGTCCAGGGCCGCCTTGAGAATGTCACGGGCCTCCTGCTCCATGGATCGGCCGTTCTCAGCCGCCCTGATGCGCAGACGCCGCTTCAACTCTTCGTCAAGGTTGCGGACCGTGATGCTGGCCATAACCGTACCTCAATACAGTGTTACGATATTATATCACGATTGCATTGCAATCATTATGCGCTTATGCCTCTGGGAATCTCGATGAAGCATAGATGCACTTCCCATGGGCGAGTCTCCCGCCGCTTTCATTCCAATAGCTCACACGGCTATAATGAGCTTGGCTTAGGCCCGAACTCACATGCTACGAGCGAGGAACCGCATGGTCACATCCATCGAGCAGCAGTACATCGACCTCCACCCGGAGTCGCTGGCGCGGTACGAGGTCGCCAAGGACCTGTTCCCCAACGGCGTCACCCATGACGCGCGCAACCTCACCCCGTTCCCGTACTACGTTACCCACTCCGAAGGCGCGGTCAAGTACGACGTCGACGGCAACAAGATCGTCGACTACAAGACCGGCCACGGCGCGCTGATTCTCGGCCACAACCATCCGGTCGTCGTCAAGGCCGTGCAGGACCAGATGGCCTTAGGTACCCACTGGAGCGCCTCGACCGACATCGAGATCAGGTGGGGCGAGCTGGTCACCGAGCTCGTGCCCTGCGCCGAGAAGGTCCGCTTCAACAGCTCCGGCACCGAGGCCGACATGATGGCCATGCGCATGGCGCGGGCCTACACCGGCCGCGACAAGATCATCCGCTTCAAGAACCACTTCCACGGTTGGAGCGACTACGCAGTCCCCGGATGGGCGGCGCCCAGCGGTGTTCCCGACGGAGTCGTCGACTCGATGATCGTCCTCGAGCCGAACGACATTTCGCAGGTGGAGCAGGCCGTCGCCGGCGGCGACGTGGCGGGAGTCATCCTCGAACCGACCGGCGCCCACATGGGACAGGAGCCGATCGTGCCCAGCTTCCTCGAAGAGCTCCGCCAGGTGACTGAGCAGCACGGCGTCGTCTACATCATGGACGAGGTCGTAACCGGCTTCCGCACCTCCCGGAACGGCGCGTCCGGCTACTACGGCGTCGTTCCCGACCTCTCCACCCACGCCAAGATCCTCGGCGGCGGACTGCCCGGCGCGTGTGTGGCCGGAAAGGCCGACATCATCGACATGATCCAGTTCCGCGACGATGACGACTTCAACGCCAACGGCAGGATCGCCCACAACGGGACCTTCAACGCGAACCCGCTCTCCGCAGCCGCGGGCGTGACGGCCCTCGAATACGTCAAAGACCGTCCGATCAACGACGTCGCCACCCAGCGCGCCGAGCAGCTCAAGCAGGGCTTCAACGAGGTCCTGACGCGCAAGGAGGTCCCCGGCATCGCCACCGGCGTCGCGTCCGTGATCCTCCTCCGTATCGGCCTGGAAATTGCCGACGAAGAGGAGATCTACTCCCTGCGCTACGACGAGGTCGAGCCGCGCGCCGACCTCAAGAAGCACGGCGTCCTCGCCATGTACAACCACGGTGTCGACGGCTTCGACCGCTACCTGCTCAGCGCCGCCCACACCGAGGAAGACATCGAGGCCACCGTCCACGCCCTCGAACGCACCATCGACGACTTCCGCGACGAGGGCCTGCTGTAGCGCACCGACTCGCCCGCATGAAAAGAGTGCCGGACGGGAAGGGGAGTACGCGGTGAGCACAATCTCCGACTCGACATACGACACAGTCATCGTCGGTGGCGGGATAGCCGGCCTCTCGGCCGCCATTCATGCGGGCCGCTCCGGCCTGCGCTGCCTGCTCGTCGAGCGCATGATGCCCGGCGGCCAGATATTCAACGCCACCCACGTCGAGAACATGCCCGGCATCGTCGAGCCGGTCTCCGGTGTCGAGCTTAGCGAACGCCTCCACGATCAGGCCGCCCAGGCGGGTGTCGAGATCGCCCTCTCCGAGGTCACCGGCCTCGAACCCGACGGCTCATTATGGCTCGTCCGCAAGTACGACGGCGACGTTCGCGGCAAGGCGGTCATCATCGCCGCCGGCTCATCGTTCAAGAAGCTGGGCCTAGACCGTGAAGACGACTTCTACGGTTCAGGCATATCCAACTGCGCGTCCTGTGACGGCCCCCTGTTCGCCGATCAGGTAGTCGGCGTTGTCGGCGGAGGCGACTCCGCCCTCGACGAGGCCCTCGCCCTCACGGAGTTCGCCTCCAAGGTGCTCCTCTTCCACCGCGACCCCGAGATCCACGGCCAGGCCGTCCTCCAACATCGCGTTCAATCCGACCCCAAGATCGAACTGCTCCCCAACACCGGGGTCATCGCCCTCCTCGGCGACGCAATGCTCGAAGGAGTGAGCACCCGGCACACCGAGTCCGGCGAGATCTCCCAAGTCGAACTCGCAGGCCTCTTCGTCTTCGTCGGCCTCGAGCCGAACACGGGCTTCCTCGACGGCGTCGTCCCCCTCGATGCCGCAGGACACATCGAGACGGACATATGGATGAGAACCCCCACGAGAGGCATCTTCGCCGTCGGCGACATCCGCCAGAACTCCGCCGCCCTCCTGGCATCATCCGCAGGCGATGGCGCGACCGCCGCCGTGGCCGCCAAACGCTACATCGACACCGGACACTGGCCGGAGTAGGCGACGAGTCTTCGGGGCTACTTCCGCGCCGGGGCGCTCACATGCAGCTCCCGGCCAATGACACCCAACGCGGCGTCCATCTGGTCCATCCGCGAGTGATGCTGGATATCCAGGACGCGATCGACCTGCGGCAGATGCCAGCCGAGACGCCGCGCCAATTCTGCTTTTCCGAAGCCCTCGTCGCGCATTCCCTGGTAGAGAATCACCTTAACGGCAGTGAGCGTCGGCAATCCAACTCGATTTTGGCCATTGGAGGGAGACGGAACATCCTGAGCCGCGTGAATCCGCGCGGCAATCGCCTCTTCGAGCGCGTCAACCGAGCGCATGAGGGCGTCGTCCCGATCCTCTCCGAAGGTCGTAAGCTCCGGGAAGTCAGAAGAGGTCGCCATAACGGTTCCGTTATCTTCTTCAAGGTGGATCGGATAGGTAAGCATCATCTCAACCCCAAGTCCTTCTTTAGCAGCGTCCGTCTATTCCCATTCGTGCTCGACTAATGGACCTACGATCTCTTGAGGAGGAGTCTCTTAGCGTGTCTAAAGGACTTCAAGACTTCGGGATTGCTGTAGCCCTGAGACAGATGACGGCAAAATACGGCAGGAGTGTCATGAAACGTAGACACTCCAAATATCAGGCCCCGACCAGGGGCGCTTTCTGTATCTTCCCAACGAAACTCGAATGCATCTGAGGCATTCTTTCCGAAAACGATGACAACCTTTGGTTTGATCGCCTTGGCCAACCTCGTTACCCAATCTACTGAATGGCGACGCCAATCCGCGTGTGGTCCTGTCTCCTTAATCCAGCGACCCGCTTGCTTGTCCTGGGGGAACACGGCCGGAAAAGCCATTGCCGAACTACGAAGTGACTCCGAAAGTCCGGTGTCACGGCACAGTTCTCGAAGTTTCGTGCCGAACTTATATGGGCTATTGAGATAAAGGAGTTCCTGTGGCCAAGTTTCTTGTACTACAGGTGAGTCGCCTCCCCCTTGGAACGACAGGAGCAGAAGATCAGGCTCTAGGATCGGAGGACCGTATGAGATCAAAAGCCCATCCTTAACCACTGAGCCTAGTTCCGGGTCCTTGAGCATTTCATGCGTTTCCGAATATGCCTCTCGCAGTAGCCTTTCTATCAAGTTTGTCGCTTCTTCATTTCTTTTCCGCCCCCTACCGATCCGTCCGATACAAGTACCTGGTATCCCAGATCCCGTACAGCGTCGGCGTCGTGTTGCCGAAGATATTTCTGACTGCGCTGAGCCGCTCCGAGAGCGTGGTGTAGATCAGCGGCAAGTTCTCGGCGGCGATTGCCTGGGCGCGGTGATAGTGCTCCACGCGCTTGGGCCGGTCGAGCTCCTGGCTTCCGACGATGTACAGGTTGTCGATCTCGGCCTCCCAGTCCGTCGCCGGCTCTGTCTGGTTCGGGTTCCACATGTGCAACGCCTCGCTGCTGTGCCACACGTTGATACCGCCGTGCGGCTCCGTCCCGCCAGTCAAGCCGATGACTATCGCCTCCCAGTCGTAGGTCGTCGTCAGTTGCCCCACGAGGTCCCCGAACTCGATTGCTTCGTAGTTCGCCTGGATTCCGATCTTCGTGAGTCCCTCTTGAATGATCCGAGAGGCCCTGTCACGCACGCTGTTTCCGGTGTTCGTCACCAGTGAGAACTCGATCTTGTTCCCCGCGTCGTCTTCGCGTATCCCGTCCCCGTCGGTATCCTTCCAGCCGAGGCCGTCCAGGATCTGATTGGCCGTTTCGATGTCGTACGGGTACTTGCGAACGTCCGGGTTGTGGAAGTCCCCTGCCGAAGGGCTGATGGACGACCACTGCGGATAGCCGAGACCGTGCTGGATGTCCTCGATGATCGCGTCCTTGTCCATGCTGTGGGCCACCGCGTGCCTGAACTGCTTTTCTTGGAACCAACGCAGATTCACAGCGTCCACGTACGGCTCGCCCGTCTCCGGGTTCGTCCCTGAGTTCATATTGAAGACCAGGAACGTCGTTCCGAAATTGGGGCCGCGCTTGTGGATCGTGAAGTTCTCTTCCTCCTGCAGCGGCTCCAGCGTCGCGAATTCCTCTCCCAATACGCCATGAACGTCCGTCTCGCCCGCGCGGAACTTGATAAGCTCCGTCTCCAGGTCGGGCACGATGATGTGGATGATCTCGTCCAGGTAGGGCAGGGGATTGCCGTCGTCGTCCTTGAGCCAGTAGTTGGGGTTGCGCTTCATGACCACCCGCTCCGCAGGCGCGTAGAGCCCGATGGTGAACGGCCCCGTTCCGATGATCTCCGCAGGATCGGTCGAGATGTCCCATGTTTCGGCAAACGTGCCCTCGTCCACGTATGGTTCGAGGATGTGCTTCGGATATATCGCCGTGCCCATCGAGCGCAGGAACGGCGCGAACGATACCGGAAGCTCACACAGCACCGTGTAGTCGTCCAGGGCCGTGACGGTCATCGTCCCTTGCGTCCACTCTCCGTCCTCCAAGTATCGGAACGTGAAGGCAGGACGGCTGCTCGCGGGGATGTCGTCGTTATAGATGATCTTGTTGAACGTGAATTCCACGTCGTGCGCCGTGAACGGCTGGTCGTCGTGCCACTTCACGTCCCTGCGAATGTTGAAGGTCCACGTCAGCCCGTCGTCGGAGTGCGTCCACGACTCTGCCAGTGCCGGCTCCACCTCGTCCGTCAGCCACGATACCTCCGTCAGCCCCTCGAACAGGTTCCCCAGAACGCCGGACGACGACGCGTCGTTTGCGATTGCCAGGTTGAAGGTGAGCGGGTCGCTTATAGTCGCAAATGTCAGAGCGCCGCCCGCCTTCCCTATTTCGTACTTGAACAGATCGGCGTTGCTCAATAGCTGCCGAATCGTCGCCTCCTCTTCCTCATCCTCGTTCCTCACGGCCGCCACGACCGTCGGTGTAGGCGGCACGACCGTGGCAGTAGGTGGTACGACCGTCGCTGTAGGTGGCACCACTACCGTGGCCGTGGGCGGCACGACCGTCGCTGCCGCGTCCTCATCCCCTCGCCCACACCCGGCCAGCACGAGCAGAAAGACGCCTATCACAAGAGCGATGGTCCACCAGTTGCGTATTTTGAGGTTATCCATGTGAGTTACTCCCTAGCAATATGCGTATGAAAAGTCAGTTATGTCCTTTGACGAGCGCTGGTCCGCCAAACATGATACTACATATCAAATAATGTTCCTTTTCTACACCGCTTCAGATGTTCGGATTCCCCCGGCCCCTAAGCGTCGATCTCGACGTCGAGCGCGTGCTTTTCGATGAACTCGCGGCGAGGCACGACGGCATCGCCCATGAGCGTCGAGAACAGTTCGTCGGCCTCCGCGCCTCCGTGCTCTTCCACCTGGAGCAGCGTGCGCTTCTCGGGGTCCATCGTCGTCTCCCAGAGCTGGATGGCGCTCATCTCGCCGAGGCCCTTGTACCGCTGGATGTTGACTCTGGTCTTGCCCGACCCGTTCCGCGTGAACTCCTTGACGTACCGCTCCCGTTCCTTCTCGTTGTATGCCCAGCGCGAGGCGCGGGCGCCGCTGACCTTGTACAGGGGCGGCTGCGCGATGTAGAGGTAGCCCTGGCTGACGAGCGGGTGCATGTGGCGGTAGAAGAACGTCAGCAGCAATGTGCGGATGTGCGCGCCGTCGTCGTCCGCGTCCGTCATGATGATGATGCGGTGGTAGCGCAGCTTCGCAACGTCGAAGTCTTCACCCAGCCCGGCCCCGATGGCGATGATGAGGGCCTTGATCTCCTCGTGGTTGAGCATCTTGTCCTCACGCGCCTTCTCGACGTTGAGGATCTTGCCCCGCAGCGGCAGGATGGCCTGGTACATCCTGTCCCGGCCCATCTTCGCCGTTCCGCCCGCGGAGTCGCCCTCCACGATGTAGAGCTCGCAGTTTTCCGGGTTCTTGTCGGAGCAGTCGGCCAGCTTGCCGGGGAGCGATCCGCCGTCCATCGCGTTCTTGCGCGTGATAAGCTCGCGGGCCTTTCGCGCCGCCTCTCGCGCTCTCTGCGACAGCAGACACTTGTCGACGATCCGCTTGGCGTCCTGCGGGTGGTTTTCGAGGTAGAACAGGAGCGCGTCTGCCACGACCGTCTCCACGTGCGCCCGCACCTCGGGGTTGTTCAGCTTCCGCTTCGTCTGCCCCTCGAACTGCGGCTCGGGGACCTTCACGCTCACGACTGCTGCAAGCCCCTCTCGGGTGTCCTCGCCGGAAAGGTTCGCCTCTCCGTCCTTGATGATCTTCTGCTTGCGCCCATAGTCGTTCAGGACACGAGTGACCGCGGCGCGGACCCCCGTCAGGTGCGAGCCGCCGTCGATGTTGTTGATCGTGTTTGCGAACGCGAAGACCGACTCCGAGAACCCGTCGTTCCACTGGAGCGCCGCCTCGACGATCGTCGTCTCCACCTTGTTCTCGACATAGACGGGGTCCTTGTGCAGCGGAGTCCTTGCCTTGTTCAGCGAGTCCACGAACTCGGCGATACCACCCTCGAAGTGGTAGGCCACCTCCTTCATGCTCACGCCCTCTTCGGCCTGGTCGCTCTCCCACATGCTGCGGAAGATGACCCTGAACCCCTTGTTCAGGTATGCGATCTCCTTGAACCGCTGGGCGAGCGTGTTGAAGTCGTAGTCGATCTCCTCGAATATCTCGGCGTCCGGCTTGAAGGTGATGACCGTGCCGGTCTTCTTGATGTCGTCCGGCGGCAGAGCTTCGGACGTGAGGTCCGTCTGCGCGACGCCTCGCGCGAAGTCCTGGCGATAGTGACGGCCGCCCAGGAACACGTCCACGGTCAGCCACTCCGCCAGCGCGTTGACAGCCGAAACGCCGACGCCGTGCAGTCCCGCGGAGACCGAGTACGCCTTCCCGCCGAACTTGCCCCCGGCGTGGAGCGTCGTCATCACCGTCTCGACGGCGGAGACCTGCGTCGTCCGGTGCGTGTCTACGGGGATGCCTCGACCGTCGTCCTCGACCATGACGATGCCCTCGTCGTCGATGGTGATGGTGACCTGCGTGCAGTGTCCGCCCATGAACTCGTCGACGGCATTGTCAACCGGCTCGTAGATGAGCTGGTGCAGGCCGCGCTGGTCCGTCCCGCCGATGTACATTCCCGGCCTGCGACGAACGGCCTCCATCCCCTCGAGGACCTGGATATCCTCGGCGGTGTAGGCCTCGGACCTCGTATCCACCTGCTGAGTTGCCATTATCCCTCCTGAAGGGGCGCGGATAAGATCATTTCCCGCATTGTACTTTGACCGATTCTTATACTTTGTCTAACGATTGAAGCGCTGCGATGCTCCGAGGTTCCTGACTTCCTGTCACAAGGGCGTTGGGGCGGACTCACCGCGGGGAACCGAAAATGCGCTCGTCCAGTCTACGAAGCGGTGGAAGGTACATCGTTGCCTCCCCGTTCGACCTACGAAAACGCTGGTTCCCTTCAAACTATCGACGTTCACGTCGATATTCTACCATTTTTCGGGAGAGCCGACAAGCCCATGAACTTGCGGTAAACGGGCAATTTCAGGCATTCGTTCGAGGGGAAGATTTCACGCGTCGAATGCAAACCAGTGTTCCGCTGTTCCTAAAACGCCTACGAGGGCCATTCAGCCCGTGCAAAAGGCGGAAAAACGCGAGAGCTTGCCCCAATTCGTCGGATCGGCCTGCCGAAATGGAGCATATATGTTCTGAACGGCGCGGCGATGAGCGGAAAATATGAGAATTGGTCAAAAACTCGCCCGAACGACTGATAGAAAGCGGTCACACGCCCTCGATACCGATCACACCGCCTATGCCCGAGCCCTCTCGCAGCTTCTTGATCGGCGCGTACTCCGGCGAGTCCCAGAAGCCCCGGGCCGCCTCTTTCGAGTCGAACTCGATCACGACCCGCCGTCGACCGTTGTACTCCCCCTCGAACACCTCGACCTCCCCGCCTCGCACGAGAAAACGCCCTCCGTACTGCGCGATGACCGGGGTAACCGCCTCGCGGTACACCGCGTACCGGTCCGCGTCGAGCACCTCGGCTTCAATCAGCAGATAGTACGCCATAGCCGCCGTCCGTTCTCCAAAAAGTGATATGCCCTGCCGACCTCTCGCTCGTATGATACCATCCTGCGAGGGCGATGCCCTATTCTACTTTCGGGAGACCGATATGAAAGGCCGCATATTCTTCGGGATAATCGTAGTAATCGTCGGAGCGCTGCTCCTGCTCATGGCGCTGGAAGTGATATCCCTCGGCATCGGCGATCTTTTTGACTTCATCCCGTCCATCTTCATCCTCTGGGGCCTGTACCTGCTCGTGGTGAACAAGTTCAAGCGGGCGTCCGGCCCAATCGTCATGATCGCCATCGCGGCTGCCGTTCAGCTATTGATGCTCGGCGTGCTCAAGTGGGTATACGTGTTGCCGATAGTCATCATCCTCATCGGCATAGCCATCATCGCAGGTGGGGCCGGCTACCACGGCAGACGCAAGCGTAAGCGTGAACACCGCCGCCAGCGCGAACAGCGAAGCTCGATATCCGATGCCGGCGCGAACGCCGATGACTACCTCAATGTATCCGTCAAGATGAGCGAGGTCAATGAGCGCAACCGCTCCAAGGACTTCCAGGGCGGCGAAATCTCCTGCGTAATGGGTACGGTCAAGCTCGACCTCACCGAAGCCGAGATCATCGAACGCCCCGCGCGCATCCACGCCGACATCGTCATGGGCGGCCTCGATATAGTCGTGCCCGACCGCTGGTCCGTGCACAACGACATCGAGATCACCATGGGAGACCTCAACGACAACACGGTTACCCAACAGGGCGCGGGAACGGACGACGAAAGCGCCGACGTCGTACTCAGCGGCTCCATCGTCATGGGTCACGTCACCGTCGAGTCCGCATCGTCCGACTGACCCGCCGCATCCACCTTTCAGGAGACCACACGTCGACGAGTTCTGAACACGAAAGCGATAACGAAAACCACGTTCGCCCTGAGCTTGTCGAAGGGCAGTTCAGCAATTAGGCTGATAGCCCTGAGTTAGACTCTTGCGCGTAGAGGACCCCCCTCATGATGCTTCACATAATCGACCAAGGAATGATCTCCCACAGGCCCGGCATCGGCGCATACATGCCCGTCATCACCCCATTGCCCGACGGCACGTTCATCGCATCCCAACACGCGGGCGAGGAACTCGGCTCCCCCGACAACTACATCGAGGTCTTGCGCTCGCAGGACGGCAGGGAATGGGAGAACCGTGGCAGCATCCACACCCCCGACCACGATCTCGACAACTGGTCCTACCGCGCCCCCAAGATATCGACCGTCCCCGGCGGCGGTATGGTAATGACCTCCTCCCGCTTCGAGAAGAAGGATCGCCTCTTCGACCCCAACACCGAGGACTTGGCACTGTGCGAGATCGGCCTGCACAGGTCCGACGACGGCGGCGACACGTGGTCTGCACCCCAGATCGTCCCCGTCCCCCTCTCCCCCGAACGCTACACGTGGAACGGCGCCGGAAGCCTCCTCCAGCTAGCCCACGACCGCTGGATGTATCCCTTCGAGACCTGGAAGCCCGAAGGCTACGTCGGCCTCCCCGACCAGAAGGCCGCTGCCGTCTTCTCGTCCGATCAGGGCCGGTCATGGGGAGAGTACACCGTCGTCGCCGACGATACCTCCGGCAAAATCCTCTGGTGGGACCAGATGTGCTCCGTCCTCCCCGACGGACGCATCTACACCCTCATCTGGACCCACGTCTACGGCACGTCCGACGACCTGAACAACCACTGGACCGTCTCCGATGACCAGGGCCGCACGTGGTCGGAACCGAGACCCACCAACCTGCGTGGGCAGGTCTGCACCCCCATACCCCTGCCCGACGGCCGCGTCGCCGCCATCTACAACTTCCGCCACGAGCCGCAGGGCATCCACGTCGCCCTCACCGAGGACTTCGAGGCCTTCGATGTCGAAAACGAGGTCGTCGTCTTCGACGCCGGGGCCGAGGCCACCCTCGGCGACCCCGAGTCCGACAACTTCCTCGCCGAGCACATGCAGATCGCCTTCGGCAAACCCGGCGGAGTCCTCCTCAACGACGGAACCATCATGACCTACTTCTGGTGCACCGTCGCCGGCATAACCCACACCCGCTGGGTCCGCCTCCGCGCCGACTGAACCTCAACGAGGCAACCCCATGACCATCTCCCCTGAATACACCGCCGTTCCCTTCGCCTCCGGCGTCGTCGGAAGCCTCCCGCGCCCCCTCATGGTGCAGGACATGCTCCCCGACGTTCCCGGTGTCGAGTCCGCGAAGGCCGCCGCGTCCCCGCGCATGGACGCCGCCGTCCGATACGCCGTCGCCATCCAGGAGCAGGCCGGACTCGACCTCGTCAGCGACGGCGAGTGGCGTAGGCACGCCTACACCCACATAGTCGCCGACATCGCCACCGGCTTCTCCACCGACCTCCGCGAGGAACCCCGTCGCTGGGGCATCTCCGTCACCGAGCCGATGGAGGTCGTCAACCCCGGCCTCATCGCCCAGGAGGCCCGCTTCCTCGTAGACGCCACCGACCGCCTCACCAAGGTCTGCGTTCCCTCCCCCTACCTGCTCGGAGTCCGCCTCTGGGAAGAGGCCGTCTCCACGAGAGCCTACCCCACACGCGATGAGTTCATCGACGCCCTCGTCCCCATCCTCCACGACGAGCTTCTCGCCCTCCAGGACACCGGCGTCACCGTCGTCCAGATCGACGAGCCGCACCTCTGCGTCCTCGTCGACCCGGCCTACCGCGACTCCTTCGACGACCCGCGCTACGAGATGGACCTCGCCGCCGACAAGATCAACGAAATCCTCGACGGCATCGACGGCGTCCAGACCGCCCTCCACCTCTGCCGTCGCAACTGGGGCAGGCAGGGCTGGGGAGCCGAGGGCGGCTACGAGCCGATCATCGAGACCATGAAGAAGATCAACGTCGACCAGTACGTCATGGAGTTCAGCATCCCCGTCGCCGGCGACGTCGCCATCCTCAGACAGCTCCCCGCAGACAAGCTCATCGGCCTCGGCGCCGTCGAGTGCCGCTTCGAGAAGATCGACACCACCGACGAGATCGTCGCCCGCGTCGAAGAGGCCATCAAGCACGTCGACCCCGCCCGCCTCAGCCTCAACCCCGACTGCGGCTTCGCCCCCGGCCTCGCCATCGACATGCCCCTCGAAGAACCCTACCTCAAACTCAAAAACGAAGCCGAAGCCGCCCGCATCCTCCGCGAACGCTACGGATAGTCTCAGATCCAAGCGTGTAACTGTTCAGACTTCGTGAGAACGCCCGATACCCACAGGCACCGTCATTCTCGCGTAGGCGGGAATCCATTCCCCTAGATTTCGATGCACTCTATCGGCGTCCCGTCCGACCCAACTCGCCCTCGATACCAACTCTCCTCGTTTGACCTCACGTACCACTGATATTTGTATTGCGCGCCCACGCATTCAACCCCCCGCTCCTCCTCCTCGGCAATCACCGCATTGACCCTCTCGCGGACCTCCGACAGCGAAATGGTGTTCTCCGGCACGTCCATCCTATATGGAGCATCGAGTGGGTCGACAAAGTGTGGGTCTTGATCGCTGCCAACGCCTTCGGCTCGCAGCAGCCACTGCGAGCCGTCGTTCCAGCCCCTCCAGAGTCCATACTCCTGTTCTAGTGGGTCGACACCGTAAACGGGAGGGGGAGCGGGAATTGACTTATCTCGGAATGTGATCGTCGCTCCGGTCATGTGGAAACCGCCGTAGTGCGGCAAAAACACGATCAATTCCCTGTCGCCAAAGAACTCTTCAAGGTCGGCGCTCAACTCGGCGAGTGCTTCCCTATCGCGTTCGTCGTTCTCCATATACTCACAGGCGTAGCCCACGCCCATGTATGCAAGGGTCCTCTCTGGCACGTGGCGCCTGGTCTTTAGAGACTCCAATACGGTGAATTCGAAATTGACGGTGCCAAGATTGATGCGATTGTTTGCAGCCCGGTCGGGTAGATCGTATGAGACCGATTCCAGACGGATCATCGCTACACCCACCGTACCTGCTACACGCTCTTCGATGGTACGACTGAGTAGGTTTGGCTGAGGAATGGGAGCGGCGGCAACGGCAGGGGCAGCCGCACGGGGAGGCCCGGAATTCACGCATTCACGATCTCCGGCATCCCCAACACGTATCAACGAACAGCCGGTCAGTGCTACGAGTGACAACAGTAGAAGAACAGCACGCATGACGCACCTCCATATTTTGCTGTCCCCCTCAATGTGGCTCCAATGCTATAAGTAGCTAAACGCACAGTCAACGGATGGTAGAATCAGAACTCTGCATGGAGACAGAGGGGGAGAAAGTTGAGACTGCGGAATGCGGTTGATATTGGTCACGTTGTTTTTGATGCTGTTCCTGTCGTGCGGAGATGATGATGTACCTGTGCCGCCATCCTCTCCTCCAACTCGGACTGCCGCCGAAAGGATGGCGATAGCAACGAGCATAGCCCTAACGCGCGAGCCGATCTACACATCGGAGGACTGCAAGGTAGCCCGGGAGCGGTTGGCGGGCTCCGATTTCGTTACGGTTGAGCAAAATGAGCAGGGCCGGCCTACCTGGGAAGAGCGCTTCCTGGACGTCGACGTAGTCGTGAGGGCAAAGCTGGTCTCAAGCCACCCTCGCATCGCAAGCATCAGAAATGGCGAGAGCGGCGAGAGACACTACCCGGCCATTGAGATGAACTTTCGTGTCTTTGAAGCATTCCGGGGTTCAGTATCCTTCGATTACGTAGTCGTCTGGCAGGTTGGATGGGATTACTACGGAAGCTACGCTGACGCACAATGTGTCCGTCCTGAAGATATCGCCGCTCTCCGCGAGGACTACGCGCATCTCGACGACAGAGAGGCGATTCTGTTCTTGAAGGGAATTCACAGCTTAGAGTGGCTTGAAAATATCACGTCGTTGAGAGAAAACTACTTTCTCGCGAGGCTTCCGAGCGAAACGCGTTCTCCGCGTTTCTTGGAAGACGAGCAATGGCGTTGGTTGCCCCACTACGAAGGGGACAGCTTCTACGACAGGAAGCATTTGGCCGATAGTCTTGAGAGTGAGACCCTTGGGACGGTCACGATACAGGAGCTCCGAGAAGTCGGTAACAAGATCAAAGAGCTACGATACACCCACGACTTGGATTGCGTATACGAAGCCTATAGACGGGCCCACAACTTCAACGAAAATCTTGAAGAGTTGATGAAGGGCTGCGCTCGAGAGTAGCAGTGCAAATGCCTGACGAGACAGTTACGCTATGGATCCCGGTTGTAGAGGTTCCGTCCGTCGACAAATACGATCGCGCGCATCAAAAAAACACCCGCCCAGGGACATGGCCGAGACCATCGTCCAGCGGGCGGGGAGGAACTCAGCTAAACCCTATCATTTTGGCTACCGCTTCGTCAATCCGCTGCAGAACAACGTTCATAACGACCTATTAGCCACCCGGATTCAACGGCGCAGACTTTCTCGGACATGACCGTCCACAACACCCCAACCCCCTTACCCCTCCCCGACATCGATCAACACCCGGCAGTGGTCACTCGGCCCCCACTCATCGACCTCATTCAGTGCCCGCACCTTCACACTCTCATGGAACCCGCGTGAGGCAAATACGTGGTCAAGCTGGACGTTGGCGCCGGCAGGAGTGTTCGACGGCACGTGGTAGTAGGTAGGCACGTCCAGCGACTCCTCATTCAAGTGCGCTGGTATGGGGTCGGCTCGGCGACCGGCGGGGTATTGAGGCCCCAGGTAATCCAGCCCGAGAGCTTGGAACCGGTCCAGAACGGTCTGAGCCCGATGATCGAATTCATTGGTGCTATTGAACGACATGTTCAAGTCCCCGGCCGCAAGTATTCGATGTTCTGAAGGGCTGTCGTAGTAACCGATGAACGCCGACAAATCAGAGATGATGCGGTGGGCCGAGGCGTCGGAGTAGATCCAGTCTCCGACTGCGGAGGGATGCGGCCCCAACCACCGCGCATACATCGAAACTGCTATGAACGGCTCAATTGAGCCGTCCTTCGGCGTGACACGCGCTGCCGTTATCGTCCCTATGCCGCTCACTGCAATTTCATCGGGATTAGCGCCCCACACCGGGCTGATCTGCCTGAACCACTCCACCTCCACCCGATCCGACAGCTTCACCACCATCGGCCATCGGTCGAACAGCGCCTTCCAGCCGCGCCCGTGCCACCAGTCCGAGTTCCACGAATGCGAGTCCCACGCCTCTTGTGGCCCGATGTCCAGAGGACTTGTCTCCTCAGGCGGCCGCCCAGCCTCCTGCAACAGCGCGACATCAGCATCCATCCGCACCAACTCACGCCACGGCTCGTACTTTTTGGCAATGTTCCAGCAAACTACGGTCACTCCCATTTCACCCTCCTCGCCATCCTCCACAATGATTCGGTCCGAATCTTACCCCACACTCCCATCCCTTGTCCCGACTTGACATCACAGAACACATGTCCTATCATGCCCACATGCGGCAATCCGACCTACCCCCTCTCCCGTCGTGGGAGAGAGCCTGCCCCGTACTCGATACGGGGGCTAGAGCCTGCCCTGAGCCTGTCGAAGGGGTGAGGGTGAGCACCCACCGCAAAACTTTACAATAACGAGGGAAATGCAACAAAATGCAACAGAATGCAACAAATTCCGAAAAAGATCTCTCCGAAAAACAGGTGCTCGCAATATGCACAGCCTCATCTACGATGAGGAAGTGAGACGAGACGAGCGTACGGTCAATGCCGAATTTGACCAGTACCTTGCCTCCCAGGAGCGGAGACCGCACTAAAGGAAGACTCAGATGGACGCAAAAATCGACATGGTGCTCAACACGGTCAGGACGCTGACGCGCGACAACGACGGCGTCGTCATCGAGCCTCTGGACTTCGAGGACGGCGTGCTGAGGATCGCGTACTACGAGGGCGTGAACGAGGACTGCCCGGAGTGCGTGATGCCGCCCGACTCGTTCAGGGAAATGGTCGAACGCATGTGCCGCGTCCAGGCCCCCCACGTCGCGTCCGTGGTCCTGGTGCCCGCCCGCTAGGAGACCTTATACCCCCTCTCCCGTCGTGGGAGAGGGCTGGGGTGAGGGTGAAATTCGCGGCGCTAAGGCATATCTGGAGGTTATGCAAAGGTCTCCCCGCTAGCGCCTACGGCCGGAACCGGTCCACGCCCACCGTCACCGCGCTCGGCCCGCTGGGCATAACCAGCGTCTTGGCGCGGTCCGCCCCGACTACGAGGATGTCGTACCGCTCGGCGCTCTCCAGCACGGGCATCGTCATGTCGAGGCGCTCCTGCTCGGTCAGGTCCTTCATCCACTTCCAGTGCGCCGCCAGCCGCGCTTCACCCTCCAGGGGCACGTACTGGGTCATCTTGCCCAGGCTGGCGTTGGCGTGCATGTGGATGAACTCCTTGGCGCCGCTCTTCGTGAAGCCCTGAGCGCCCACCGGCCTGGCGACGTCCGGCGGCAGCAGGATCAGCCGCTCCTCGGAGTGCCGCTCCCACAGGCCGCGCGTACCGAACGTCGCGCCGTAGGCGACCGTCTTGAGCAGCCCCTCCGCCGTGTCGTTACCCTGGTCCTGCACGTCGAGTTCGCCGTTGGTGATAAAGACGCTCACCGCGCTCTCGCCTGCGTCGAACCCCTTGTCCGCGTGGTAGGGCTGCCACGGGCTCATCCTCTCGTTCTCGGCTATGCACAGGACGAACTTCCGAGTCGTGCCGATGGTGTCCATGTCCATCTTGTTCGGGTACCAGTGCCCGATGTTCCTCATGCACATGGAGAACGCCCGCCCGACCACGATGTTGACCCTGTTGTCGAAACCGGGGCCGAGCGCCGACCGGGCGTTGATGCCCAGCTCTTCGGCTATGGGGCCGTTCACGACCAGCAGCGGAGCCTGTGGACTGGTGGACATCAACAGCGACTTGCCGCCCTCCGGTCCCATCTGGGACAGCGCCTTGACGGCGGCGACGATCACCGGCATGTGCTCCGGTCTGGCGCCCGCCGCCGCCGCATTCACGGCGATCTTCTCGACTGTGGCTATCCCGAAGCCGGGCGGCATGTCGCACACGACGTGGTCGCCTGGCAGGCTGACGCCGTCTATCAGCTCGTCGACCGCCCCGCGGGTGGGCGGCAGCAGCGGGAATCCGTCCCCCCAGTCGCGTCTCAGGAAGTCGTCGTTCATGCGCTGGACCGCGTCGTACCGGTCCTCGCCCTCGAAGCGGTGCTCCCGCTCCGTCGGACTGTCGTCGAACGCGCCGTCCCCGTCGGCGGTGAGCATCCCGACCAGGTCGTCGAATGCGGGCTCGGTGTTGCTGATCGACTCTGCCGGGGACAGGTTGCGGTAGATGCGCGGCACGATGACGAAACGCAGAGCGGGCATCCCGAAGGCGCGGCTGCTTGCGATCGCGTCACCCTCGAACCGGCCGGAGATGATGGGCACTGCGGGCTTGCCCATCCGCTCGACCTCAATCATGTCGTGGACCATCCACGACGCGCACGTCCCTCAGTCGCCCGTCGCTCCGACGACGGCGTCGCACTCTTCAGCCGCCTGCTTGAGGATGTGCGGCGGGTTGGGATAGTTCCCGCCCGTGTAGAACCTCGTCTCTACCCCCTCGAACCGCTCTTGCAGCATCTCGCCGACCCGGTTGAGCGCCACGTCGCCTCCGTGCGTCCCGCTCCATACCAGGCCGATCGTCTTGCCGTCGAGCCGGCTGAGCCGGGGGTTGATGTCTGCAACGTTCTCCATCGCGCGCTGCCTTGCGACGGGGTTCATGACCTCCAGTAGATGCATGGCCGTACACCTTCCTTCCGTCGCGGAAACGTCCGCGCCCCGCGACGCACGGAGTCTAGTATTGACCCCACGCCGTGTCAACCAACGCCATTTACCTATTTGGCAATGAGAGTGGCAGCCGTCACGAGACACTCCGTCCTCCGAGTGTCAGTAACCCCGAGCTTCGTCTGGGCCGATCGGCTGTACTCCGGCGCGAAGAAGGCCGGGGCCGGGGTCGATCATGACGCCGCGTGGCCGGGAGAACCCTCCTCCGGTGAATGGCTCCGGGACGACCTCGACATTGTGTCCCATACGGGCCAGCGCCTCGACCGTCTGCGTATCAATCCTGTGGTCGACAAGGGTCTCGCGCTCGGCGGCATCTACGCTCGGCGCTGTGATCGCCTCCTGCACACTCATCCCAAAGTCGACCACGTTCGAGATCACGTGCGCCATTCGGCACATGATTCTGCGCCCGCCCGGCGCTCCGATGGTGAGGAAGGGCCGGCCGTCTCTGAGCAGCAGCAACGGCGTCATGTTGTTCAACGCTCGCTTGAACCCGGCGATTGAGTTTGCCGCGCCGGGCATGGGGTTGAAGACGGTCATGCCGTTGCTGAGCAGCACACCCGTCCCCGGCACGACAACGCCTGAGCCGAACTGTGCCACCGCCGTCTGCGTGCAGGCTACCATGTTCCTGTCTCGGTCGATGATGCTGAAGTGGGTCGTGCAGTCGCCCTCGATCGGGGGTGACGTGGTAGGGATTGTGCCCTCCGGCCTCGCCTGCGGGTCGTAACGCCAGGGGTCGTGCAGGGGACTGTCGGCGTAGGCAACCCATGGCTGCACCTCGCGCTCATCCTCAAGCTTTGCAGTCTCGCTGTCGATGGAGTCGGCGATCTCTCTCGCGTACTCTTTCGACAGGATCCCATCCATAGGTACAGGGACGAAGTTCCGGTCGCCAACGTAGCTGTAGCGGTCGGCAAAGGCGTGCCGCGCCGCTTCTATGAACAGGTGCAGGTGCTCAGGTGAGCCGTGCGCGAGGTTTCGAAGGTCAAAACTCTCCAGGATGTTGAGCGTCTGCAGGGTCGTGATCGTCCCGGCCGGCGCGGGGGATCCAAGCAGCTCATGGCCTCTGTAGGTGGTTCTGACGGGATCGAGCACCTGCGCCTCGTAGTCGGCGAGGTCCTGCGCGCTGAGGATTCCGCCGTGTCGCCTCATCTCCTCGTCGATGGCGGCCGCAATCTCACCCCGGTGCAGGGCGTCCTTGCCCTCTTTGCCGATCCGTTCGAGAGTGTCGGCCAAGTCGCGCTGGACGACCCTTGCACCCGGCGGTGGGGGACAGCCGTCCGGCAGAAATACGCGCGCGGCCTCGCCGTACCGGATCAGCTTGGGCATGTTCCTGGCTATGGTTAGGCAGGTGTTGGGATCTGCCTCGAATCCCTCCCTGGCGTAGTGGACGGCCGGCTCCAGCAGCCGCTCCAGCGGGAGGGTACCGAACAGCTCGTGTGCGCGGCACATGCCGGCCGTAACCCCCGGCACGCCCACCGAGCGGTGTCCGACGGCGTTGGCGCGATCTTCAACCTCGTAAATCCCGTTGCTCCCCTCCGCTTGGCCGATGACGCGGAACATGTCGGCGGTGGCGGCCCTGGGCGCGCGGTGACCGTAATCGACGGCTGCGCTGCGTCGCTCCCTGGTCACGTGGACGATCATCTGACCGTGTCCGGCAATGGAGGAGTTCCACGGTTCGATCACGTTGAGGCAGAAGCCGGTCGCGATGGCGGCGTCCACGGCATTCCCGCCGCTCTTGAGAACATCGACGCCGACCTCGGCGGCAATCGGGTGCGCGGTGGCGACGGCGCCGTGCTCAACGACGACCTCATCCTTGTCAGGCCGCCAGACGCTTCGTGTGTTCAACCTGTGCGTAGCTGTCATGCCCTATGCCGAACGCTGCGAGTCCCTGGGACGGCGAAAGGGCTGTCCGCTTCTATAGGTGGCGACACGCCAGAGCCACTCCGCGGGTCCGAACAGGAAGCGGCTCAGCCACGCCTGCGACCACCACAGCTGGAGCGCCCACACTGCGAACACGAACACCAACACGGCGCTTCGGTTCACGAAGTTGACGTCGCCGAGCAAGACAGTCAGCACGAGCACGCCCAGAATCGTCTGCGTCAGGTAGTTGGTCAGCGCCATCCTCCCGACCGCGCGCAGTCGCCGCTTGAGCCGGTTGTCCGCGCCGTTGTTCCACAGGATGATGAGGCTCATGTACCCCAGCGACGCGGGGATCGTGCCGAGCGTGTTGGGAATCTGGCCGATGAAGGCGATCTCGCGGGAGTAGTCGCTCACTGCGGTGATTATCACGCCGACGGCCGCAAGCGGCAGACCGATCGCAAGCCCGATGATCGCGGTCAGCCGATACGTTCCGGTCGGCAGGCCGCCGTTCATAAACCCCGCGCGGTACAGCCCCGCGCCGACGAGAATCAGCCCCGTCGCCCGCAGCAGGAAGCCCAGCATGAAGACCCCCATGACCGCTTGGGACGAATCATCGTCCGAGACCTCGCCCGGCTTCCAGATGCCGGAGAGCGATACGTCGGTCGTGTCGGCCATGTTCTGTGCGAGCAGCGCGAGGCCGACGGAGAGAACGAACACGACGGCCCCAATGGAGATGAGCGCCCGGTTCGGCAGCTTTCGCAGGGCGATCAGAAACACCGACGATATCGCGTATGCCATCAGTACGTCGCCGTCCCACACCATGAAGTGGAGGACGCCGATGAGCAGCAGCAGCGCGTTTCGCCAAAGGTTCAGCAAAACCGCGCGCCTTCCTTTCTCGACGGCGCGGTCGATGAAGAGGATCATCCCCGCGCCGAACAGCAGCGAAAACAGCCCCATGAACTTCTGGTCGACGAAGACCTCGCCGAAGATGCCCACGCACCAGTCGAGCCACGTCTCCGAGCCGCCCGCGCTCAGGTTGAGGTAGGGCGCGTCGCCGAACCTGAAGGAAACGGCGTTCATCAACAGAATGCCCAGCACCGCGACCCCGCGTATCAGGTCGAGGCTGGTTATCCGCCCACTCTCACGAACGGGACCGGAATCGGTGGTCTGGGAAGGTGTTGCCATGAGTCCGAATCTCCTTCCATTGCCCGCATATCGGGCGCTTGGTATTTCCTGTCTATCCGTCCCCGCGCACCGCACCGCCTGCGCTCTCGGACTGCGGCGACAGCAGCTTGCGGACGGGGTAGTTTATCTCGATACCCTCGCGGTCGAACCGGGTGCGTAGTCGCTTTATCAACTCATGCTTCACGATGAACGTGCCCGTCCTGTCTTCCGCCTGCATCAAAACGATGAAGTCGATGTTCGACTCCCCGAACGCGGTGAATCTCACTATGGGGTCGAAGTCGTCAATCGCCACGTCAACCTCGTCCCGCACCCCGAACGCCACTTCCAACGCCACTTTCTCGACGTGTTCCAAGTCCGAATCGTAGCTCACCCCGCACTCCACGATGACCGTCACCGCCATCGGCTCGCTGTAGTAGTTGGTCATCACGCTTTCCATCATCTTGGCGTTCGGTATCATGATCAGGTTGTTGAACCTGTCCCGTATCTTCGTGCTGCGCCAACTCACCTCGACGACGAACCCCGACGTCCCGTCCTCAAGCTCGATGAAGTCCCCCTGGTTCAACTCGCCCTCCGTCAGCATGAACGCCCCCGAAAATACGTTGCTCAACGTGGGCTGCAACGCCAGCGCCGCCGCGATCCCGCCAATCCCCAGTCCGGCCACCAGGGGGGTGACCGCGATTCCGACTACGTCCAGGGCCGTCAACGCCCCGATGGTGTAGACGACTATTGGGATGATCCAGCGCGCCTGGCCGATCAGCCTGTCATTCAGGCCGCTTGCGGTCCGCAACGGTATCCGTCCTACGTACCACCGCGCCAGCTCTTGAAGAATGTGGGAACCCAGATAGCTGACCACCGCTATCGCGACCACCAGCCACACCCTGGTCGCCCATAGGTCGTGGCTGTCGAAGAAGTGGAACGACGGATGCTCCAGCTGGGTCATCGTCAAGTAACCCAGAAATATCCCCAGCGAGACAAGCAGCAAGACGACCGGGCCTCTCGACACCCTCAGCACTCGCGTATCCAGCCCGTCCCGACCGTCTCGCAGGCTGTACCTGATCAACAGGGAAAACACGAAGTGAGCGATTCCCGCAGCGATGAATGCGGTCGCGGCCACGCCTATCACGGCCACAAATCCGCCAACCCTCGACTCCGCTACAAACTCAGGGATCATCGCCGACCTCCTCCCGCGAGTCTCCATTATGCCCCATCCCACCACTCTTCACACGCGCAACCCACCCCGGCATACCCACCCACGACGGTGAGGACGTCCCGACTTGACAACACAGAACATGAGTACTATTCTATCCACATGCGGCAATCCGATCTACCCCCCTCTCCCGTCGTGGAAGAGAGCCTGCCCCGTACTTGATACGGGGGCTGGGCCTGCCCTGAGCCTGTCGAAGGGGTGAGGGTGAATATCCACCGCAAAACTTTACAATAACGAGGGAAATGCAACAAAATGCAACACCATGCAACAAATTCCGAAAAAGAACTCTCCGAAAAACAGGTGCTCGCGATTCCCCATCTGGTCTCCGCCAAATCCTTCGGCGAGACCGCCGAGCTCGTTGGCGTGAACCGCACAACCATCTACCGCTGGATGGACGATCCCACCTTCCGCGAAGAGTACGATAGGCAGCGAGACGCCGTCGCCAGCTTCGCTCGGGCCAGCATGAGGAGCCTCATGCTCAAGGCCTTGTCAGTCCAGGCCGAGCGCCTCGACTCCGACGACCCCAGGGAGCGCGCACGCGCCGCAAAGGCAATCATGGACTACGACGCAAAGACGGCCCCCAAACACGAGAGTCAAAAGCTCCTCAACCGCCTGCACAGCGTCATCTACAGTACTAACAACCGGGTACTGGACCAGCCCACGATCAATTCCGAGCTCGAACAATACCTGAATTCATACGGCCGACCCTGACCCTGCAGGCCTAAGCGTTACTCCCTCTCCCGTGAATCCCCGCTATAATGCACTCCACCCCCGGCGGGCGCTCCAACCCCGCCGGAACCACCGCAGCGGAGGCATCCATTGAAACGACTGGTCATCACCGGCCCCAGGCAGGCGAGCTTCGACGACGTTGACGTACCCGAGTGCCCTCCCGACGGCCTGCTCGTCCGCGCCAACGTCACCGCCGTCAGCACCGGCACGGAGATTCGCGTCTACCGCTACATCCCCGTCGACGAGGACGGCGAGTGGCTCCACGGCGGCGTGCGCTTCCCCGATGGCCCCCTCGAAAACGGCTACTCCATGGTCGGCGACGTCGTGGAGGTCGGGGCGGATGTCCACGACTTCCGCGTCGGAGACCGCGTCTTCTGCGCCGGCACCCACAAGGAGTACGCCGTCTCCCCAGCGCGCGACGCCCTCAAGCTCCCCGACGAGGTGAGCGACGAGCAGGGAGTCTTCCTCAACATCCTCGGAGTCGGCCAGCTCGGCCTCCGCCACGGAGAACCACGGCCCGGCGAGAACGTCGCCATTGTAGGACTCGGCGTCATCGGCCTCTCGGCCCTCGCCTTCTGTTCCGCCTTCGGCTTCCGCTCCGTCGGAATCGACCTCAGCGAGAGTCGCAGACAGGTCGCCAACGCCATGCGCGCCGATCTCGTCCTCGACCCCTCAAACGACGGCTTCACCGAGCAAGTCATCGACTTCTTCGACGGTCGCGGCGCCGATCTCGTCCTCGAAACCGCCTCCGTTTGGCCCGCCATCCAGACCTCGCTCGAAATCGTCCGACAGGACGGGAACGTCGTCGTCGTGGCCAGGCACACCGACTCCCCCACCTTCAACCCCGTCGGACACCCCTACATGACCACCCGCTACACCCTCCGCGCCTCCCTCGGCTACCGCCCAAACGAACTCCGCTGGAATCGCATGAACTCCATGAAGCTCACCGCCCGCCTCATCGCCAGCGGCTCCCTCCCCATCGACCCCATGATCACCCACGAGTTCAACTGGACCGACCTCCCCGACGTCTACGCCCGCCTCGACCGGGGCGACACAGACATCCTCGGCGCCGTCATCCGCTGGCGATGAGTGGTCCCCCGCCTCCTGTATAATCGCTCCCACCCTCCAAACTCCAACCCCCTATACAAAAAACACAAAAATGCTCGAACGCTTCAAAGTACCCGCCCGAGACCAGGTCCGCGTCCCCCACGAGTCCCTCGAACGCACCTTGTCAGCCGTCTTCAAGAAGATGGGCGAGCCGCCAGACAACGTCGATGCCGCCGTCGAGACCCTCATCACCGCCGACCTCTGGGGCGTCGAGAGCCACGGCGTCTCCAACATGGTCAAGGTCTACGTGGAGCGCTACGGCGACGGTCGCATCAAGGCGGATCCCCGGTGGCGCGTCCTTCGAGAGACCCCCGCCACCGCCGTCATCGACGCCGATCAGGGACTTGCCATCATCCTCGGACGCACCGCCATGAACCTCGCCGTCGAGAAGGCCAAGAACGTCGGCGTAGGCTACGTCTCCCTCATCAACGCCGGGCACTCCGGCGCGCTCGGCGTCCACGCCATGACGGCAGCACGACAGGACATGCTCGGACTCGTCATGACCACCGGCGGCTCGCGCATGGTACCCACCTTCGCCTCCAAGGGAATGCTCGGCACCAATCCCATAGGCTTCGCCGCCCCGGCCCGCAGCGAGGCCCCTTTCGTCTTCGACGCCGCCATGACGGGCGTCGCCCAGAACAAGATCAGGCTCGCCCAGCGCATGGGCGTCAAGCTCCTGCCCGGATGGCTCGCCGATGACGACGGCACCCCCACCATGCACGAGATCGACCCGCCCGACTCCGACGACCCGCCCATGCTCCCCTTCGCCGGGACGCGCGAGCTCGGCTCCCACAAGGCATACGGCCTCGCCATGATGGTCATGATAATGACCACCCTCATGCCCGGCGAACAGCCCACCATGCTGACCGGCGTGATAAAGGGCGAGCACGTCTTCATGGCTCTCGACATCGAGGCCTTCACCGCCCTCGACGAGTTCAAGGACAACATGGACGGCGTCCTAAAGGCCCTCCGCGAGGCCGAGCCCGCCCCCGGCCACGACCGTGTCTTCTACGCCGGCCTCTCTGAGCACGAACACGAGCAGGACCGCCGCGCCAACGGCATTCCCCTCCACCGCGAAGTCGTAGAATGGTTCGACCACCTCGCCGCCGAACTGGAAATACCGAGACTCGAACGGAACGTGTCATGACAACCCCAACCGGCAGTGACCGCAGCCACGAATCGGTCATCAACGACACGCTCGCCAGGATACTCCGGGAGCGACTTGGCTTCTCCGCCGTCGCCGAGGCCCTGGTGAACGGAAAGCGCCCGGACATCATCGTTCGTCTCCCGCAAGCCGCTCCCATCGTCCTCGAAATCGAGTTCGAACCTGCCCGCACCGTGCAGGCTGACGCCCTCTCCCGGCTCGGCATGGAAATAGACGGGGCGAAGGTGCAGAACGCCTTCGCCGTAACCGTGCCCGCTCGACTCCGCGCGACAGACCAGCGTGACCTGTTCGACCGCTTGGAAGCCTCCACCCTCCAATGGCAGGAATGGCGCAGCGACGGCACGTCGGGGCCGAAGCTCTCAGGAGAAATATCCGAACTGGGAAATGCGATCACCCTCTCGACCCCGCCCTCCGGCGATTTGGAGGAGACCGTCAACGTCCTCGACGAGGGAGCGCGCCGCGCGGGAGCTATGATCTACGCCGCCCCCGGCACGCTTGCCCGCGTCGCCAACGTGTTCCGCGCTCCCCCAGGCGATGAAGTCGCCCACATGGCCGCGCTCGTCATCATCAACGCCATGCTCTTCCAAGAGAGACTCGCCCGTGAACAGAATACGTTCCCGCCCCTAGACGCTGCCCGTACGGGAGAGGGGACATTCTCGAAGTTCGCCCAACTCCAAATCTGGGAAGAGATACTGGAAGTCGACTACTACCCGATATTCATCATGGCTAAGGACGTAGTGAAAGCATTTACCGGCATCGAGGGGCCGTCCGTACTGTGGGAATGCGCTCGAACGGCGGAGCGCCTGCTGGGGATGCGCGCTGTCGGTCGACACGATCTGGCCGGGATGATATTCAACCGGCTCATCACCGACAGGAAGCTGATTGCCGCCTTCTACACGAGCATACCCGCCTCCACCGTCTTGGCGGGTCTCGCCCTCTCGCCCGACAGGTGGCCCAACGTCGATTGGACCAACGTCGAGGCGCTGGGAGAGATGAGCGTCGTTGATCCCGCCTGCGGCACCGGTACTCTCCTCATGGCCGCCTACCGGCAGATATTCCAAAACTACGCCGCCTCCGACGTTTCCACGCCGGAAATCAACCGGCTCCATCAGGCCCTCGTCGAGCGCGTGCTCTTCGGGGCCGACGTCGTGCAGGCCGCCATTCACCTGACTGCTGCGACGCTCGCCGCCATGTCCCCCACGGTGAGATTCGCGCAAATGCAGCTGCACACGCTCTTCCTGCGAATGGAACCCTCTGGCGACATCCAACTCGGCTCCCTCGACTGGCTCAAAGCGCCCCAGGCACAGGCCTTCTTCTCCGGCTCCCAGGAGCAGGTAGGCGCGAAGAATGGGAACGGCGACATCGTCCAGCGTCCCCAGGCCGATCTCGTTATCAGCAATCCCCCGTTCACGAGGCGGGGAAGCGACGGCGGCAAGGGCGAGGCGCTGGCCCGCGTGCTGTCCGCCCCCGAAGACGGCCCCGAGTCGCAAAACGCCATAGCCCGCCGCACGTCCGAGCTCCTGCGTGGAACCTCAGCGAACCAGATGGCCGGACACGGCGCGTCCTTCACCGTCCTCGCAGACCGCATGGTCAAGCGCGGCGGACGCATCGCCCTCGTCCTGCCCGTTACCGCACTGTCCGGCGAGTCGTGGCGCGGCATCCGCGAAATGCTGGCGTCAAAGTACGAGGTCGAGTTCGTCGTCTCCTCCCACGACCCCGCGTTGCGCTCCATGTCCTACGACACTGCCATAGGCGAAACGCTGATCGTCGCCCGCCGGCTCCGCGAGAACGAGAGTCCACCGGGACGGGGAGTATTTGTCAACCTCCGGCGCGCCGCCTACCGCGAGACGGACGCACTCGCCATAACCAACGCCGTCAACGCTGCCGCATCCACTCCCATGCACCGCTCCGACGGTCCCCCCGTCGGCGGCAGTCCGGTCATGGTGGGGGGAGAGCAGTGGGGCGAGATCATGGAAGGCCCCGTCGGCTCGGAGCCTTGGAAGGCGGCACGGTGGAGGAATGGCGCGACGGCCCAGTTCGCCGCGGCCCTTGAACGGGGCGAGCTCTGGGCGTCCGACGGTACGCGCGCCGTCGCCCGAGTCCCCGTCGCGCCCATGAAAGACGTGTGCAACGTTGGCCCGCAGGATCGCAGAATTCGCGGCTCACTCGGAGTCTTTGACGGGTATCACGGACGGAACGATCAAGCCCAGTTCCCTGCGCTTTGGACTCTCGACTCGTCGATTCATCAGGGTCTGATAACTGACCCGAACGCATGGCTCGTTCCCAAGCCGGGTATTGCTTATCAGTCAATTTGGTCTCAGGCCGGCGCGCTTCACGTGACACGTGATATCCGATATAACGCGCAACCGATAATGGCAATTCGCACCAACGTCCGCACCCTGGGCGTGCGAGCGTGGTACACCTTGAGCGTTCAAGATGATGACCCAACACTCAAGACGCAACGCGAGACCACCCTCGCCTTGTGGTTCAACTCTACACTTGGATTAATCCTTCACGCCAACGGTTCCAACAGATCCCAGGACGGTAGAGGACAGGGAAGCAAGGGAATGCTCGAAACGATGTCCACGCTCGACGTTCGCAAGCTCCGCCCATGGCAGTTGGACGCGGCGCAGGCAATCTGGCGTGACTTCAGCGACCGAAAGTTCGGATCATTCCACCAGTGCGCCGTCGACCCCGCCCGCATAGACCTCGACCGGCGCATCGTCCAGGATCTGCTGGGACTGGACGAAGATGCCGTCGACGCCGTGGCCCGCCTCCGCACACTGCTGGCAACCGACCCGTCGATATACGGGACAAAGGAACCGCAACCGGCTCCCTAGCTACACGACCAGCCCCGCCGCCTCCACCGTCTCCCGCAGCTCCCGGTACGTGAACTCGCTCGGCGGGGTGTCAGGGTGCCGCACATTGACCGACGCGAACACCCCGCGCAGACGTAGAGTCTCCTTCACCAGGTGCAGCGACGACGGCCCGGCCCCCTGCGTCATCACGCGCAGTAGCGGCGTCATACTATTGAACGCCTCCACGGCCCCCGCCTCGTCGCCCGACTGGAACAGGTCCCACACCGAGCGGAACAGGTCGGGGAACGCGGCGTGAGGCATGATCCCGACCGACCCGCGCCGCATCTCCTCAACGAAGAACGCGCCTCCCGCGCCTCCGAAGACCGTCAGCGCGTCGCCGCCCTCCTCCACGAACCCCGCAATGCTCGCCGGTGTCGGCGGGTTCTCCGCCTTGATGTACTGCACGCCTTCGATCTCGCGCGCCATCTCCCCCGCCAGCACTCGGGACACCGCAGCCGTCGGCACGTCCTGGATGAATATCGGTATCCCCGTAGCGTCCGACACCCTGCGGTAATACTCCTTGACGATCTCAGCCGACACGCCAACCGGCGGCGTGACCATCGAGGCGTCCGCTCCAAGCTCCTCCGCCCGCCTGCTGTACTGAACGGTCACCGCCGTGCTCGGCGCTCCCGTATTCACCACCACGGGAACCCTGTCTCCTGCCTGCTCCACCACCGTCTGCGTCGCCACGTCACGCTCCGACTCCGACAGCTTCACCACCTCACTCGCGAACGCGATCCCCACCCCGTGCGCCCCGTTCTCGACGACGAAGTCCACCTCCCGCCGCAGGTCCTCCACGTCGATCCGGTCATCCCCGTCAAACGGCGTAGCAAGTATGGGAAACAGGCCCTTCATGGTGGGGGAATTCAATTGAGTCTTCCTTCTAGCCTTATGGCTCGCCCTTACCGAACAATCCCTTTTCGTACGAGCGAGACACCTGTCTCGTAACTTTCCTCGTACTGGCAATCATAAGATGCCAACTCTGCCCTGATGTCAGGATCGCCGAAGTCCTTCCAATTTCGACTCATAAAGCAACTCCGGTCTGCACGAACCGATACAGAAAGGTCTCGCACGATTGATGCGTAGATGATTGAATCTTGAGGAGAGAGGCCGTACCTGCTCTCGTTCTCCAACGCAGCCTCATAGCTTGTGCTATCCAATTCAATAGACCGACCGACGTGAAGCAGGCGTTTCACTGTGGACTCCAGGCGAGAGACCTCATTCTGATAGACGTTGCGCAGTTCGTGTATCACAGGATTCATCGACTCAGCGATATGGCGGTGGGGATCAGACCGCTCAAAGTCCTTGAACAGACCGGTCATCGACCTTATCACGGCTTTCCTTCGACGATCTCTTTGGGTAACTGTTGCGAACGGTTCGCTGAGCGCGAACGAGGGAAAGGCAAGTGTTATATCGCCGTTCTCGGCTTTAGACAACAACTCCATAGCATAGTGTGACTCTTCCTGGCCGAGAGCGATTTCAAGTATGAAATTCGACTCCACGTAGATTGTCACGCAGCCGCCATCCTAACCGATGTCTCCTGCAGGGCATCAAGGAAGCCGGATGAACGGAGCTGGCGTTCAGGTTCTTGGTCTGCGTTCAGTCCGTTGCCCGCTATTTCCGTGAGCCACTGCCAGACCACGAGTTCAAGCTCGGCCCCGTGGAGGCGTGCCTCAAGGTCGGCTTCCGACATGAATCGCTTGAGAACTCCATCCATTGAAAAGCGAATGTAGGTTTCGACCTCTGGCCCCGTCAATGCTTTCTGGTGCCAAAGGTACCCGACATCTTGCGACAAAACGAGGAAGTATGGGACATCCTCCATAAGACCGTGCGCAAGGAATGTATGACGCAAATACGATGCGTCGCGTTCGGTCAATACTCGTTTGTTCTTGACCTCGACGATTGCGATTGGACTGCCGTCCCGTTTTCTGATGGTAATGTCCGGATTGAGTCTCAGAGACATGGCTCCCCCTTCATTACATCTTACACTTTCTCAATACGTCGCCCTTCCGCCGCTGATGTCGAACACCGCGCCCGTGCTGAACGAGCACTCCTCCGACGCCAGCCACGCGACCAGTGCTGCCACCTCCGCCACCTCACCCGTTCGCCCCATTGGTATCTTCGAGATCATGTAGTCGATATGCTCTTGCGTGAGCTGTTCAAGGATGCGCGTCCGCACCACCGCGGGCGTGATGCAGTTCACGCGAATGCCCGTCGTAGCAAGCTCCTTGCCGACGGACTTCGTCAGCCCGATAACGCCCGCCTTCGTCGCCGAGTAGGGCACCGCCTTCGGGTTGCCCTCCTTGCCCGCGATGGACGCGATATTGATGATCCGCCCGTAGTCCCGCTCGATCATGCGCGGAATCACGTAGTGGCAGAACGCATACACCCCGCGCAGGTTCGTCCTATACACCCTGTCCATCTCCTCGATCGGCAGCTCCCACACGCTCGCCGAGTGGCCCGCGATCCCCGCGTTGTTCACCAGGATGTCGATGCGTCCCCACCGATCTATCGCTTGCTTGACCGCCTGCTGCGCCGTCTCGTCGTCCCCCACGTCGCCCAGTACCACCTCCGAGTCCACGCCCTGCTCGGCCAGCGCCTGCGAAGCCTGCTCCGCAACGTCCGCGTTCATATCGACGATGGCAATCCTCGCCCCTTCGCTCCCAAGCCTCTGCGCGATTCCAAACCCGAGCCCTTCGCCCGCACCGGTCACTATCGCTACCTGTTCCTCAAATCTCGACATCGATTGTCCTCTTCTCACGTAATATTGCCAATTCCCGTCAACCCATCCGTCATTCCCGCGAAGGCGGGAATCCACAAAAATCCTCTGCGATCTCCGCGCCCTCTGCGGTGAATCCCCCTACGCGCCCTCCGCCAAACGCCTACTCGCCGCCGACACAGCCGCGCCCTGAGCCACCTCATACCCCTCGTCCGGCAGGATGCCCTCCAGACTCGAAAGCAGCGCCAGCAGGTACTCCGCCTTGCTTGACTCACCCATCAGTCCGATCCGCCATACGCTCCCGTCGAACGGCCCGAAACCCTTCCCTATCTCGATTGAGTGCTCCCGCAGCAGGCGTTGCCGCACCGTCGCGTCGTCTACCCCGTCCGGGATATGCACCGCCGTTATCTGATCGAGGCGGTGCGGCTCCGACACCAGGAAATCGAGACCCAGCGCCGCTACCCCAGCCCGGAGCGCCGCCGAGTTCTGTCGGTGACGCGCTATCCGAGCATCGAGGCCCTCTTCCAGCACGATTCGCAACGCCTCTCGCAGCCCCAGGATCATGCTCACCGGGGCCGTGTGATGGTACACGTGCTCCGGCCCCCAGTACTTCGCGATGAGACCGAGGTCGAGGTACCACGAAGGCGGCTTCGTCGTCCGCGAGTCGATAACCTCCAGCGCCCGCGGCCCGACCGCCACCGGACATATCCCCGGCGGCGCGCCGAGGCACTTCTGGCTGCACGAGTAGGCGTAGTCGATGCCCAGAGCGTCGAAGTTGAACTCGCTGCCCCCCAGCGACGTCACCGCGTCTACCATGAGCAGAGCGCCATGCGCCTTGGCAAGCCGCGCGATCTCGTCCAGCGGTTGGAGCACCCCGGTCGATGTCTCCGCGTGCACCACCGAGACCATCTTCACCGAGTCGTGCCTGCTAAGCTCCCCTTCCAGCATCTCCGGCGGGAACGGTCTTCCCCACTCGCCGCGAAGGACGACCGCGTTCGCCCCGAGCCGCTCGGCCATGTCCGCCATCCGCTCCCCGAAGTACCCGCACGAGCAGATCACCACCGTGTCGCCCGGTTCCAACAGGCTGTTCAGCCCCGCCTGCATTCCCGCGCTTCCCGTCCCCGGCAGCGCAATGGCAAGTCCTTCTTCCGTCTGAAACACCAGCCGCAGCAGCTCCGACACCTCGTCCAAGACGACCATGAATTCCGGGTCGGAGTACCCGATCATCGGCGACATCATCGCCTGGAGCACGCGCGGACTCGCATTACTCGGCCCCGGCCCCAGAAGTATACGCGGCGGCATCACCGGAACCTTCGATTCGGGTACGCTGCTCATCCCGCCTTCACCTCATTGCATCGAAAAATATCCCTCACGCGCGCCGTATTATAGGTGACTCCCCGTCTCGTTCCAAGCCGTCGCCATCCTGTCGGCCCCGTTCACCGGCTTTTCACTTTTGCGGCTACCCTTCGGTATAATTTGGTGGTACGGTAACGGTAAAGAAGAGACTCCATGAGGCGCTGTATCCGCATATCAGTCTTGACGTTCGTGGTCCTATTGACTCTTGCCGCCATCGCTTGTGGTGGCGAGCCCGATAGCGCCCCCGATCCGACAGCCCCTCTCGCGCAGTCCGTCCCGGCCGCAGCTCCCTCACCCGTCCCGACCGATACGCCTGAACCCACGGCAACTACGGAGCCGACTCCCGTCCCGGAACCTACGCGACCGCCCGTCAGCGCCGAGGCGGGCACCGATGTCGGCGATCTCGCGCCCAACTACGTGCTCAACCTTCCGCAGAACCGTCAGGTCAGTTCGACCGATCTCGTGGCGCGGGGGAAGCCCGTCTTCATCCTGTTCCATGCAACGTGGTGACCCGACTGCCGCTCCGCGTTGCGGGGCCTGACCGAAATCTACCCGCCCTTCAAGGACAAGGTAGACCTCTACGCCGTGGCCTTCGACGAGTCCCTGAGCGACCTCCAGAGCTACCAGAATGAGAGCGGCCACGCCGGCACCGTGGCGCGTGCCGCCGGGAACATGGTCAGAAACTTCAGAGTCACCCAGCAGTCCACCAAAGTAGCCATTGACGCCAACGGAACAATCGTCTATCGTGCCGGGTATGGCCGGGGCGATCCCTCCGAGTGGGAGAGTATCTTCAAGGAGCTTGCCGCGTCCAACTGACGCCTCGACAAACGCCATGACAGACACCCGCCTCAAATTCGTCGTCCCCGGCGACGACCCGCCACAGATCCAGGGATCGCCGCATCTCGACCGTCTCGACCCCTACGGCGACGTTGCCCTCTATCTCGACCGTCCTTCGAGCATGGAAGAGCAGCTCGAACGGGCAAGCGGCGCACACGTCATCATCAACACTCGCGGGGCCGTCAAGTGGCCCTCCGAGGCCCTCCAAGCGCTGCCGAACCTGCGAATGATCGCCACCTGCTCCATAGGCGTAGACATGATCGACATCGAAGTCGCCCGGGAGCTAGGCATCGTCGTCAGCAACCAGCCCGGACGCACCGCGCCCGTCGTCGCCGAGCATGTCATCGGCCTCATGTTTGCCGCCGCCAAGCGCGCAGCCTTCCAGACCATCGAGCTCAAGGCCGGACGCTGGACCCTCATGCAAAACGTGACGCTCCAGGGCAGCACCATCGGCATCGTTGGCACCGGCAGCGTCGGACGCGAGGTCGCCCGCATCGCCAACGCCCTCGGCATGAGATGCCTTGCCTGGACTTACAATCCCTCGCCCGAACGAGCGCGAGATATGGGCGTCGAGTTCGTCGAACTGGAAGATCTGTTGAAAGAGTCCGACGTCGTCAGCCTTCACGTCCGCCTCAGTCCTGACAGCCGCCACATCATCGGCGCTCGCGAGCTTGCGCTGATGAGGCCCGGCTCGCTCCTCATCAACGGCGGACGCGGCGAGCTGGTGGACGACATCGCCCTCGTCGAAGCCCTCCAATCGGGACACCTCGCCGGCGCCGGCCTCGACGTCTTCGCTCAGGAGCCGCTCCCCGTCGACCATCCCATCCTCGCCTGCGATCAGGTCGTCCTCACACCCCACCTCGCCGACCAGACCCCTGAGGGCATCGAGCTCCTCAACGAGGGCGCCGTCACCAACGTCATCGCCTTCCTCGAAGGCCGCCCCAACAACGTCGTCACGTGACGTATTATGGATGAACGACTCGCGACCAACCGCGCCAACTGGAACGAGCGCACCCCTGTCCACGCCGCGTCCGAATTCTACGACGTGGAGGGCTTCAAGAAGGGCCGAATAACCCTCACCGACATCGAGCGCCGCGAGGTCGGCGACGTCTCCGGCAAGACGCTCCTGCACCTCCAGTGCCACTTCGGGATGGACACCATGTCATGGTCGCGCCTCGGCGCGAAGGTCACCGGCGTCGACTTCTCCGACACCGCTATAGACCTCGCCCGCTCATTGAACGATGAGGTCGGGACGGACACGCGGTTCATCAGATCCAACGTCTACGACCTGCCTGACGTACTGGACGAGGAGTTCGACATCGTATTCACGTCTTTGGGCGTCTTATGCTGGCTGCCCGACCTCGACAAGTGGGCCTCGATCGTCCACCGCTTCCTGCGACCCGGCGGCACGTTCTACATCCTCGATGGCCACCCCTTCATGGGAATCTTCGAGGAGTCCGACACGGGCGACATGCTCCCGACGTATAGCTACTTTCGCCATGAGTTCTTCTTTGAAGGCAATCACCAAACCTACACCGGAGGTGACTCAATCGCCAGCCCCGTCTACGAGTGGCAGCACAGCATCGGGGAAATAGTGACCGCCCTCGCCCAGTCCGGCCTGACTATTGAGTACCTCCACGAGTTCCCTATGTCCTTCTACCACGCCTTCCCGAGCATGACCAAGCATGAAGACGGCTCGTGGCGCTTCCCCGAGCGCAACGAGTCCTTCCCCCAACTCTTCTCGATCAAGGCCACCAAGTGAAGCCTATAGCTCAGTCGGACGCACACAATGAGCCTGTCAAGCTCAGCGTAATGGAAGGCTACTCTCGCTGGTCCAAGTTCTACGACACCAAGTGGAACACTCTCATAGCCACGGAAGAGCTATATTCGCTAGACATTCTCGACGGCATGGAAGGCAAGACTGCACTCGACGTTGGAGCGGGAACGGGTCGATTCTCCCTCAAGCTCGCGCGAAACGGATGGAAGGTCACTGCACTCGATCCCAACTCGGAAATGCTGTCGATTGCGAAACGTGCCGCCGCTCGTGAGAGCCTTCCGATAGAGTGCACACACTCTTCGATAGCGGACGGTCTACCCTTCCCGTCTGACTCCTTCGATCTGGTCGTCTGTGCTCTGACCCTATGTCACGTACCCGATCTCCGGGACGCTATCCGAGAGTTTCACCGAGCACTAGCCACTGGCGGCCATCTCCTCATTACCGACGTACACCCTGACTTCATTTCCGCCGGTATGCCCACGCAGTTCGTCGAGAACGAAGTAACCTACCATCTCCCCAACGAACCGCATACCCGCGAGGACTACCTGCAGGCCATAGAGGACGTCGGCCTCAACATTTCCGAAGTGCTGGATATTCCCGGCAGGGAGGTTCCTGGAGGATTCGTCAACGAATTCATGCGTGAGAACTTCAACGACATCAACTTCGCCCTGATAATGTTAGCGCGCAAGGGATAGCGCTGAACCATCACCCCGATCCCGACAGTTCTTGAATGTAGGAGAATCTCCACTTGCCCAACCCTATACAAATAACCCTGATGCGGCACGGCCGTTCTCGCGCCGACGACGAGATGGTGCACGAGGGAAGGTACGATTCGCCGCTCACCGACGTAGGACGTGCCCAGGTGAGGTCACGTGCCGAGCAGTGGAAGCAAAGCGGCATCACCTTCGATGTGATCGTCGCGAGCACCCTCGTCCGCGCCACCGAGAGCGCCCGGATCGTCGGCGAGGCACTCGACGTTCCCATCGAATATGACCCCGACTGGATGGAGCGCGACAACGGCCCCCTTGCGGGACTCCCCTTCGACATGGCGAAGGAACGCTACCCCAGACCTGAATCCAGCAACCCCTTCCAGCCCTTCGTCACCTCTACCGGCGAGGGCGAGAGCGGCTGGGACCTGCTGAGTCGAGGCGCAAGCGCCTTGCAGGGAGTCGTCAGAAGAAGTCTGCCCTCGACACTGGTGGTGGCTCACGGCGGCATCCTCAATGCCGCCATGCACTGCATTCTAGGCGTCTCGCCGCACCCCGGCGTTGTGCGCTTCGCCTTCGGCGACGCCTGCTTCGTACGCACCTCCTACGATCCCGAAGGCAACCTCTGGACCATAAGGGAGATGTCCGCTCAGTCGGACTAGGCAAACTGCTCTGTGACCGGGTCCGCACAAATGACCGCAAGGGAAACCACGTTCGCCCTGAGCTTGTCGACGGGCAATTCACCAACAACACAGGTGTAACCCGACATGGAACTCTACATCATCTATGGCCTCCCCGGCGTTGGAAAGCTGGCAGTAGCCCGAGAGCTAATGCGTCTGCTGCCTGGCTACAGACTCTTCCACATACACCAGCTTACGGATATGCTTGAGTCGGTCTTCGGTTTCGATGGCAGGGGCTTCATCGAGTTGCGCAATCTGATGTGGCCCATGGTGATCGAGCGTGCCGTAGCCGACGGAATCCCGGGCCTCATCACCACCTTGGTATTCGAAAAGTCCTTACCCGATGAGTTGGTCCCGAACGTTCGCGATCACGTCATTGAGTCTGGCGGCAGAGTACGTTTCGTTCACCTGACCTGCGAGAAGGCGGAGAACGACCGCCGCCTGACAAGCCCTGAACGTACTCACTTCCGAAAGATGACCTCGGTCGAAGAGTTCAACCGAATTATAGAGTCTGGTCACTTCACAACCCCGGACGATCTGGGCGATACACTGACACTTGATACCACACACCTGACCGTTACGCAGGCCGCGCAGAGAATCGTCAGCCACTGGGAGTAAGTATAATTTGAAGCCGACACGACCTTGCACTACACTTGATATGTTGCTGATTATTCTGAAAACCATCCCAGTTCGTGCTGAGCCTGTCGAAGCGCGAGTGGATCGCAAAATCAAGATTCTGACCCAGCCCTCGATAACAATCTGAGCAAGGAGATCTCGTGAAAATCACTCGAAACAACCACCCGGACATCTACCCCGCAGGCCCGACCTACATTCGCTCCATTCGAGCGGGTAACACCCTCTACCTTTCCGGCTGCACGGCCCGCAACTCGGACGCAGAGGGCGGCCCCGTGTTCGACCAGCTCCGTGTCACGCTCGACCGCATCGTGCGCATCGTCGAGGCCTCGGGCGGTTCGGCCTCCAACATCGTCGCCATGACCACTTACTCCACCGACATGCGCACCATGTGGCCCATCGAGGGCGAGCAGGTGGAGATATGGGAGCACTACTTCAACGGCCTCTGGCCCACCAACTCCTATGTCGAGGTCTCCGCGCTCGCCGAGCCGGGGCTGAACGTCGAGATCACGGCCACCGCAGTTTTGGACGATGACTAGCGATAGCCTCGCGGACCGCGTCGACCGGGCCATAGACGACTTTCCTTCCTACGCCGGGGAAGAACGCTTCGAAGCCGAAGGCGGGGTCTTCGTCAGAAGCCGTTCCATTCCCGACAAGTACTACGCCAACCACATCGAGCAAGTGACCGCATCGACCCCGGAGGAGATCGCCCGCCTGAGCGAGCGAGTCGAAGTCGAGTTCGAGGGATTTCGACACCGCTCCTTCTACGTCGACCGCGACACCCCAACGGAGTTCGAGGCATGGCTGCTCATGGAGGGCTACCAGCGCACCGACTCCCTCGTAATGGTCCTCACCGACGAACTGCGAGGCGCACCGAAGCCTCACGAGATTCGCCTCATCGAGACCGACGCCGACTGGCAGGCCCTCTACGACCTCGTTGTTCTGGCGGATAGGGAATTCGACCCCAGTGCCCGACAGACCGGGAACGAGCGTCCGTCAGACGCGCGAGATCAACGCATCTCCATGCTGCAGTCGGTCTCCCCGCTCGTACGGTACTGGGTAGCACACGCTAAGGGAGCGCCAAGGGCCTTCTTCTCGTCATGGATCAGTAGCGACAGAATAGCCGTCCTCGACGACCTCTACACCCACCCCGACTACCGCCGCCGGGGCCTCGCCACCGCTCTCGTCCACCACTGCGTGGTCGACAGCCGAGCAAGAGGCGCCAGACCGGTCGCCCTCGAAACCGACCCAAGCGACACACCCAAGCACATGTACGCCGCAATGGGTTTCCGTCCGCTATCCGTCTCCTACGAGTACCTGAAGACCTTCGAGTGAGTCCGCTTCTATATGTCCGTCATTCCCGCGAAGGCGGGAATCCAGCACCCCTACCAGATACTCCACCCGCCATCGACGATCAGGTTGTGCCCCGTAATCCACGACCCTGCCGGAGAGGCAAGCAGCGCCACCGCACCCTTGAGGTCGTCCGCCACCCCCGAACGCTGTAGTGCGTTCGCCTGTCGCGCCCGCTCGACCATGACCGGATCGGCCGTGGGCCCCGGTATCTGGCCTGGACTGATGCAGTTCGCCGTGATGCCGGAGTCCCCGAGCTCCATCGCGAGGTAGCGCGTAAAGTTGATGATGCCGCCCTTTGCCGTCTGATACGCCGCCCCGCCGCGCTTGAACCCCGTTCCCTCGTAGAATCGCTTGTCGTTCGTCAGCGACCCGTGAATCGACCCGATCGTGATGATCGAGCCCGATCCCTGCTTCACCATCACCTTCGCCGCGGCGTTCGCGCACAGATAAGCGCTCGTCACGTTCATTTCCAGCGTCGCCGTGAACTCCGACACGTCGCCTTCCGGGATATACGTCGGCTCCGCGGCCCCACCGCCCGCGTTGCACACCATCACGTCCAGCCTGCCGTGCCGTTCCACAACGGTGTCCACCATCACGGCGACTTGGTCGGCATCCGTCGCATCGCACCCCATCCCCTCCACCTTCAGGCCCTCAGCCGACATCTCCGCCGCGACCTGCTCGCAAAGCTCCTTCCGTCGGCTTGCGATGATAACCGTCGCGCCAAGCTCGGCCAGCGCCGTTGCCATGGCACGTCCAAGATGCGTCCCGCCGCCCGTGACAACGGCGACGCGACCCGTCATGTCGAACTGTTCAGAAATCTTCATCGTCAGAATGTGCACCCAAACCCGTTTTTGCCAATCTGAACCTCGTCGCCGTCCACGTACACCGGCGTGATCCGGTCGCCGTCCGTCAGCGCCAGCAGCTCAGGGATCCGTTCCGGGCTAACAAACAGATCGACCTCCTCGTACTCGACGCCGTCTCTCCGAAGCTCCCGCTTCAAGTCGGTCGTATACCCGCATCCAGGATACGTGTAGAGGATCGGTTTCGTCTGTGTCTGAGTCATACTGTCCCTCGAAGGGTATTCTAACTTGCTAACTGCGGTGTGACTATTGGAGTCTCAGATTCAATGGCGCAAAGAAGTTCCTCGACGGCGTGACAGAGGCGCTGGAAGGAACGGGACCGACGCCGGGTGTGTTCGATGTCGATGAGGGATGACAGCGCCGCCTGGTCGCTTGTCTCCTTGTATGTTCGTCCGTGTGGCATAGCTCGCTTTAGCCAAGCCTTAGCATGGATGTCTTCCACATTTCCTCGATACGCCTCCGACTGGTGTATCCCAAGCCTTGTCCTAATCTCCATTCCTTGCTGAGAGTCCAGGCTTGCAAGGAACCAAGTTTCGTATTCTCTATTCGCCTCTACGATAGTGATGGCTTTCGCCAAGTTGAGATCCTTTGCTCGTTTGACAAGGTTACCGGCCTCCTCTACAGGACACTCGTCATCGGCATCCAGGAGAACTAGAATTCCGGCGCATGATGGTTCGACAGATGCGTATCGGAGGAACTTTTCATAGTCTTTTATCAAGTTCTTCTTGCCTTTGGCGCTCTTTGGATTCTCGACTGTGATGTCATACGTGGAAAGACCCTCCCATAATATCCTTCTTAGCAAGATAGGAACGGCTTCGCTGTCGCCGGAACCTTCCACGACTGGTACGATGCTCCGACCCTTCAAGGTTACACTTTTGCGAGCCGCAGGCCTTCCATGCTGTGAAGCTCGCCCGTGGTGAAGAGTCCTTGCTTGACAGCTTCGGCTTGTGTCTCAGAAATCTTTCCCACCTTCGTCTCTCCGTCCACGAACTCCACCGCGCGGATGGACTCGATGGGAAGATGGTCGATGAGGTCAGGGCTGTGCGTCGTGATGACGACCTGCTGCCGCAACGATGCTTCGTCCAATATCTCAGCGAGAGCGGCCAAGACTCCGGGATGCACTGCCGACTCCGGTTCCTCGATTCCGAGTAGTGGCGGACGGCGCGGCTGGTAGATTGCGGTTAGGAGGGCCAGCATCCGGAGCGTGCCGTCCGATTCTTGGGCGGCGTTGAACCATTGGTCCTGGCTGAGAACGCTATGCGAGTGCTTGAACTGCAACGCAAGATATTCACCCACAGGGACTGATTTAACGTCTGTTATTCTTGGTATCAAGTGTCTCAGAGAGTTCCTAAGTTCTCTGAAACCTTCTGTCATGAGCTCTTCGGAATCTTCGGCGGTTCCATTGTTGCGCCGCATCCCCCACAACACGGACGCAAGATTCGTCCCATATTCATCAAGAAGACTTGGCCCGGACTTCTTCTCAAGCCCTCGGAACGTATCCGGTGAAACATGGTAGAACCCTAGGCCGGATAACATCTGTTGCAGTTCAAGAAGGTTTCGATTCAGTCCTTCAATTGAAAATTGCGCCTCTGCATTGCGGGCGAAACTCGCATAAGCGACGTTCGAATAATACTTCAAAAACAGCAAGTCTTCTGAGGGTAAGGGCTTTGGAGCCCTAGAAGCAGAATCATAAACGCCTCTAAGGTAGGTGGAGACAGTCTTGGGTTCTATTACTTGACGGTCTTGGATATCGAAGACAATCCGCCCTGAGTCGGTATCAAGTTTATAACTGCCATACTCACGTTTGACTAGGCCGTTGCCATTTTGATCACTTGTCAGGACAAAATTGTAATCGAGCGTGAGGTCTCGGATAGTTGCTGTAAACCCGATCTCTACATCAGAATCCGACCGATGCTGAATGACCCACATGCCATATCGCTGTGAAATGGCATAGTCCAGTCCACGCGATATCGCGTCCCGAATAAACCGCAACACGTCCAGCACGTTGCTCTTCCCCGACGCATTCGGCCCTACGAGCACGGTGAGCGGCCCCAACTCCATGTCGAGCTCGCGGATGGAGCGATAGTTCTTCGCGCGTATACGGGTGATACGAAGAACGTCCTCGTCTATGGCGCTGTCGTTCGTGGTCATAGCTGCACCTTCGTTGGATAAGTCTATCACGTCCATACAACCGCCGACGCCCACCGATATGATAAGGTATCCCGCGAACGAAACGACGGCGGGGCCTCGTGCATGAACGTCATCTGGATAGTTGCCGACACCTTTCGACAGGACCACCTCGGCGCCTATGGCAAGAAGCCCATCCTGACCCCTCGCTCGACGCTCTCGCGGCCAAGTCCACCCTCTTCACTAGGCATTACGCCGCCGGTTTTCCGACCATGCCCACTCGGGCCGACCACGCGCTCGGTCGCTGGACCATGTCCTTCATGGGCTGGGAACCGCTGCCCGGCGACGCAACGACGCTCGCCGAGTTGCTCGCCTCCAACGGCTACCACACCGCCGCGATGGTCGATACTCCCTTCTACCTGCGCGGAGGCATGAACTACGACAAGGGCTTTCAGACCTTCTCAATGTACACAGGTCAGGAAGGCTCGGTCACGCGGCTCCTGACGCACCATCACCACGAGTCCCGTGACGCCAGAGAGGCATGGCGCTTCGAGGCCGACCGCAATGTCGCCCAGACCGTCACCCGCGCCATGCAGTGGCTCCAGCTTCACTACACCGAGGACTTCTTCCTCTACATCGACACGTGGGACCCACATGAGCCGTGGGACGCTCCGACCTACTACTCCCGCCTCTACATGCCCGACCACGACGGCGAGGTCGTTCAGCCCCCTTACGGGTTCTGGCAGGAAGCTCCCGGCTACACCGAGGAGAAGGTCGCCAAAGCGCGCGCCGCCTATGCGGGCGAGGTCACCATGGTCGATACGTGGATCGGCTACCTGCTCCGCATGGTCGAGAACATGGGCCTCACCGAGAACACGGCCATCATCTTCACCTCCGACCACGGCTTCTACTTCGGCGAGCACGGCGGCCTCTTCGGCAAGATGACCTTCGCCAAGCGGCCCGACGGCGCCATGTACCGGCACGGCGACCCCGGTTCGGCGTGGACCTTCTCGCCCCTCTATGAGGAGACCACCTCGATACCACTCATCGTCCACGTTCCCGGAGCGGAGCCGAACGTCTACAGCGGTCTGAGTTCCGCCATCGACGTGATGCCGACGGTGCTCGAAGTCCTCGGACAGGACATCCCCGGTTGGGTGGAGGGCAAGTCGCTTCTGCCGAAAGTCCGCGACACCTCCACACCCGGGCGCGAGTTCACGGTGACCACCGTTCCCTTCGCCGACCCCGGCGATCCCGTGCGATCCGTCGATAACTTCCGGCGCAAGCTGGAGAGCAGCCTCGTGACGACGGTATCCACCGACGAGTGGGTGCTCCTCTACACCACCGATGAAGGGATATCTCAACTTTACTACCTGCCCACCGATCCGGGGCAGGAGAACAACGTCATCGCCGACAATCCCGACATGGCGCGAGGCGTCCATCAGCACCTCGTCAAGTTCATGCGGGATACCAACCTGCCCGAACGCCGTATTCAACCAAGACTCGAACTCAGGATGTAAGCCAGGAGGAATCTAACGAATGAAGAAACGCCAGGAAAAGCTCGTAGGGCCGGTCGTCTCCCTGCCCACGTTCGTCGATGATGACCACAATCTCCTCCTTGACCGGCAGGCGAAGCACATACGCTGGCTCATGGACCACGGCATTGGTGTGGATGGCAACGGCGTCCTCCTCGCCGCCGGGGGTTACGGCGAGGGCTACTTCCTCGACGACGGCGAGTTGTTCGCCCTCATCGACGTGCTCGTGGACACCGCGGGCGATAAGGCCCCCACGATGGTCGGCGTCTTCGACCTCAACGCCAGAACGGCCGCGCGTCGCTCCCGCTACGCCGGGGACGCGGGGATAGACTTCATCGAGCTTGGTCTCCCGCACTACTCGTGCCCGTCCGAAGAGGACGTGTACCTCTACACCAAATACGTCAACGACAACGCCGACGTTGGTCTGATGAACTACAACAACTTCTGGGTCACTCCCGCCCCCAAGTACGAGATCACCCGGTCGCTGATGGAGCGGTTCATCGACCTCGAAAACGTCGTCGGATTCAAGTGGAGCTCCGCGAGTCCCGCCCACTACGTCGGCCTGCTCAAGCTCTTTGCCGACGATTTCAACTTCATCGACAACGGCATGATGAACTCTCAGGGCGCTCGATTCGGAATGGCGGGGTTCGTCGACTTCTTCGGCAACGTCGCGCCGAGCCTGTCCCTCACCAAATGGGAGATGTTCCGCGACGGTCGCTACGACGAGCTCGACGAGCTTCTCGACACCCTCCATTTCGACACCGACAACCGCCTGAGCAACGAGGCTCCGGCCTTTACGTCCGTTGCCGATGGTGTCTTCGGCCACGTTCGCTGGGAGGTTATGGGACTGCACGCAGGCCCCAACTTTCCCGCCCAGGCACCCGCCCCACAGGCCCTCTACGACCACACCCGTAAGGTGTTCACCGAAAGCGGCCTCATGAACCACGTCGAGTGGGATCAGTCGATATTCGACGATTAGCGAAGGCCGACACTCCCCGTCATTCCCGCGAAGGCGGGAATCCACAGTCAGGAGAAAACATGCCGAACGACTATAGCCGCGAACGACTCCAGGGCAGCGTCCTCTCGATGTTGACATTCACCAACGACGACTACAGCCTGGATCTCGACAGCCAGCGAAAGCACGTCCGCTGGCTCATCAACCAGGGGATGGTCGAAGGCAAGTGCGTCCACCTCATCGCCGGCGGTGCGGGTGAGACGTACATGCTCGAAGAGGACGAGTTCCGCGCGCTGGCCGACCTCATCATCGACGAGGGCAAGGGCGTCGCGCCGACCATGGTCATGGTCTCCGAGCTCAGCGCCCGCGCCGCGGCGCGAAAATGCGCCTACGCCGCCGAGGCCGGCATCGACTTCGTTCTCCTCTCTCCGCCACACTACTCTCAGCCGACCGAGGAAGACATCTACCTCCACCACAAGTACGTCAATGACCGCGTCGACATCGGCATCATGACCTACAACAGCTTCTGGGTCATGCCCGGCGGGTACTCTTACAGCCCTGCCCTTTTTGAAAAACTCGCAGACCTCGAAAACGTCGTCGGCGTCAAGTGGACGGGCGCCTCGACCGAGGACTACCTAGGATTCCAGCAGATGTTCGGCGACAGGTTCGCCCTCAGCGAGAACAGGCAGTTCTTCGGCATGGGCGCGCGCTTCGGGATGAAGAGCAGGATCGACGTCATGGCCAACGCCGCGCCGCGCCTCTCGCTCCACCAGACGCAACTCACGCAGGAAGGCCGCTACGATGAGTTGGAGGCTCTCTACCGGCAGCTTCAGTTCGATCCCGTCTACCGTCGAGGCCGGCAACGCGTCACTGCCCCCATGGTCGCCGACGGTCCCCACGCCAGGATGCTCCTCCGCCTGTTGGGCCTTGAGACCGGCCCGTCCTTCCCCGGACAGGCCGAGCCTCCGCAGGAATACGTCGACTTCTGGCATGAGTCAATCGAGATCAGCGGCGTCCTCGATTGGGTCGACTGGGATCAGTCCCTAATCGATTAGTGTACAATAGCCGAAAAAGCGAGGCAGCCATGACCAGCTTGGCCGAAATCAAAGAAGCCATCCAAAACCTGCCCCCCACCGAATTCGCTGAAATAGCCCGCTGGTTCCAGGACGTACAAGAAGACCAATGGGATCGGCAAATTGAAGCCGACGCAATCGCCGGTCGCCTCGACTTCTTCAAGGAACAAGTAGCCCAGGCCCGGGCGGCCGGCACGGTGGGCGAACTGTAGTGCATCGCACTATACCCCAGTTTTGGGAGCACTTCGCCGCCCTGCCCGAACCGGTCCAGCAAACCGCCCGTCGCAACTTCCAACGCCTCAAGGAAAACCCGGCCTACCCTTCCCTCCGCCTCAAGAAAGTCGGCGACTACTGGGTTGCGCGAATCGGCCCCAACCACCGCGCCCTTGCCGTAGCCGAAGGCGACGACCTCTACTGGGTCTGGATCGGCCCCCACAATGCCTACGACCGAATAATCAACTCCTGATTCCCGACCCCTCTTCCAACTCTGCGCTCCCCGCGCCCTCTGCGGTGAATCCCACTCTCTCACCACTCGCTGCCCTCTTCGTCGTATACGTGGTCGGGCAGCCTGTAGCTTATGCCCGCCTCGTCGAAGGCGGAGGCTTGGAGCAGAGACGTGAAGTTTTTGTAGTTGTCGTTGGTGGAATTCGGGAGGTACCACCCAATCACCTTTTCGATACGGGGCTGCATTCGAAACCACGCCAGGACTCCAAAGGTTGTGCTTCGCGGGTACCTCAGCTGGTCGGCCAAGCTCGTTCCGATGAGCGCGCGAGAAATGGTGAACACGTACTTCGCCAGCTTGCGCCGTTCGGGCGAATCGGTGATTCCGATGACCAACGGGGCCGAGTTGATCAGCGCGTGCGCCATGACCACCGCCTCGGCTTCCGGGTCCGGCTCGCACACGGTGCCAATGTCGAACAGTCTCAGCGCTTCCTCTTCATCCTGATACAAAATGGTCTCCGGAATGCCCATGAGGTATCCAGAGTAGCGCCAGACCGCCAGGAAGCTTTCACGCTCCTCCTCGCTGAACTCAGCGCCCAAATTCTCCATGTGCATTAGCAGTCTCGCCGAAAAAGCGGCAATCGAATAGCCTACGTGCGCGGCGCTAATGGGCACGCCCCACTCCTCGTGCTCCCAGTCATCGGAGTTCTTGAGCAGGTGCCTGACCTGTGCGTGTATCATCCTGATGCGGACGGACAGCTTCCAGCCGTCTCCGTCCCTCTCCATGCCGTTGGGCATGAAGATCTCGATCATGTGCCGGTTGTTCTGCCGGAGCCGTCTGACGCCCCTCTCGCGCACGCGCCCGGTTATGAAGAACGACTTGCTGATGTTCGTTGAGAACCCCTCTACGAGTGTGCCTCCCACGAATGCGCCGAGGACGAGTTTCGAATTCCGGTGGAACATGCGAATGCCCGGTTGGAAGGCCGCGAAGTCTACCCAGTCGGGCGGGGCAGATATTCGTTCGAAGAAATCCCGCAACAAGGGCGGCGCGTCGCGCATCGCGCTCTCGTCTTCATGGTTCATGAATGCTTCGATGAAGCGCCTTCCCTCTCCCGGTTCAAGAGTGGATAGCTCATCGACCACGGCGTCCATCTCGGGGTCTCCGACGGTTGTGTGGGCGACGTAGTTGTCCGCCAACTCCGCGTCAATCGCCCGCGCCTTTTCATAACCGGACGTATAGGCTAAAGGTACATTAATGTGCATGGCATGTTCGCCTATAGCGGGGGGGGGGGACATTATGCTCGATCCTCTTCAGGCGCTTCCACTCGCAAATCGGGAAGCCACCGGAGGAACGGAGGAAGGTACCAGTTGCCTTTGCCCAGCACCTCCATGCTGGCCGGAACGAGCACCGACCGCACCAGAGTCGCGTCCAAGAGCACGGCGATGGCGAGGCCGAAGCCCATGAGCTGGTTCACCACGGTCTCCCCCGAGGCGAACGCCCCGAACACCACCACCATGATGAGCGCGGCTCCCGTTATCAGCCCTGCCGTTGATCGCAGACCGTATGCCACGGCCTCCGTGTTGTCCTGGGTCTCGTCGTAGCGTTCTCGTATCCGGCTGAGCAGGAAGACGTGGTAGTCCATAGATAGCCCGAACAGAATCGTAAAGAGGAACAGCGGCAGCCACGCGTCGATCACGTCCGCGTGCTGGAACCCGAACAGGTCGGCTCCAATCCCCTTCTGGAACACCAGCACCAGCAGCCCGTAGGTCGCTCCCACGGACAACAGGTTCATGATGATCGCCTTGATGGGGATGACGATCGACCGGAAGACCATCATCAGGATGAGGAAGCTGAGCCCCAGCACAAAGGCAAACACGATGGGCGTATAGACCCGCACAATGCCGTAGAAATCGGCGACCTCCGCCGTCAGGCCGCCCACGTACACCTCCGCCGGAACCCCATCGAAGGCCGGTTTGATGTGCTCCTCTCTCAGCATCTTCATGTCGTCCGCGGCCTCGGGGCTGGTCGATTTGCCGGGGAACGGCAGCGTCAGGAGGGCAACGTCACGGGCCTCGTTGACGATCGGCGGCTGAGGTGGGAGAGGGAAGGTCGTGTCCTCCGCCAAGGACTGCTGCACTCGCCCGATCGCTTCCATCACCTGCGGGTCGTCGATGTTGCCGGAGACCACGATCTCCGCCGGACTCAGGAACCCCGCCGGGCTGACCGTCCCGAAGGAAAACTTCTCCTCCATCAGAAGAAAGGCCTTCTTCGTCTCGGCCTTGTCGGGGAAGGTGTTGACGTCGTTCAGGCCCGTGCGGATTTCCAGGTAGAAGTACGAAAGCGCGATCATCGGCACACCGACGATGAGGAGACTGATGACCGGCTGCCTGGTGACGACGTGCGTAATCTTGTCCCAGAACCCGCCCTGCGACGTGTCCGCGCCCTTCAGCGAGAACTTCGTAAGGAACGGGATGGTCAGCATGTCCACCTTGGGGCCTAGCAGCGCCAGTACCGCGGGAAGCAGGGTGAGCGTAGCCGCCAGCGACGCGATTACCACGAGAATCGCGCCCAGTGCGAGCGACTGGTAGAAGGACGCGGGAACGATCAGTAGTCCCACAAGGGCGAGGACTACCGTAGCGCCGCTGAACAGCACCGTGCGGCCCGCCGTGCCCCCGGTCTTCACGACCGCGTCCTTCGTCGACAGACCGTGCCTCATCTCCTCCTTGAAGCGGGACACGATCAGCAGCGAGTAGTCGATGCCCACGGCAAGGCCCAGCATCACGACCATCATGGTTACGAAGAAGACCAACTGGAACTGCTGCCCGATGACGGCCACGGCCGCCAGCGCGATGATGATCGATACAGCCGCCAGTCCCAGCGGAAGCAGCGTGGCGACCACGGCTCCAAAGAGCACCAGCAGCACCAGCAGCGCCACAGGGACGCCGAACCGCTCACCTTGCTGCAGGTCCTCTTCCGCCAGCTCGTTGTTCTCGAAAGCGGTGCTCGCGTCCCCTCCTATGAGCACGACGAAGTCGTCCGCTTCGTTCGCCTCCTCCACCACGTGGAGCACGTCCTCGACGTTGGCAGTGGCCTCCTGGGACGTGCCGGTCAAGGTGTAGTGCATCAGCACGGTTCCCCGGTCGGCGGAGACGAGGAGCGGGAGCAGTTGGGCCAGCTGTTCCTCGGAGATAAGCGGCCCTGCGTCGACGACCTGGTAATAGTGGAACAGCGGCTGGCCGTCTATTCCCCCGGATATTGTCCCGGGTCCCAGCGCTGCGATCTCTTCGTGTAGCGCCTCGACCTTCGCGCGGAAAGCAGGGTCGTCAACCGTCAGTGTTTCCGAGTGCACGACGACGATTTCGGCGAGCTTCTCAGGCCCTCGCAGCTTGTCCTCTAAAATGGCGGCGGCGCGCTCCGACTCGTAGCTGCCCCCCAGCCGGAAATCGGTGGTCGTCGCGCTCCCGAGAAACGCCCCGCTCAGCCCGAGCCCAATCGCCACGAGCAATACCCATACGCCGACGGTCACCCACGGCCTTCGCGCGCTGATACGGGCTAGTACTTCGGTCATCAGGCCGACCTCCACCCTACAGGGATGCTAGTGAAACCTCACGAATGACCTTATATTAGTACGTGCAGTTGATACAAGCACGTATAGGCACACTTGAATGCCTATCCATGTCTGGAACGCGACGGATCGCGGCCTTAGGAAGTCACCGCGCCCTGTGAGGCTGAACCCACCAGCCGGGCGTACTTCGCCATCACCCCCCGCTCGTACCGGGACGCGGGCGCCTGCCACGTCTCGCGCCGTCGCTCAAGCTCCTCATCGGATACCAGTACGCTGAGCTCGCGCGTCTCGACGTTCATGCGAATCGTATCGCCGCCCTGTACGAGACCGATATTCCCGCCGACGGCCGCCTCGGGGGCCGCATGACCGATCATCGGCCCGTGCGTCGCCCCGGAGAACCGCCCGTCCGTGATGAGCAGCACGTTGGAGCCGAGGTCGCCCTGGCCCATGATCGCGCCGGTCACCGCGAGCATCTCCTGCATCCCCGGCCCTCCCTTCGGGCCTTCGTACCGGATGACGACCACGTCGCCGCTCACGATCTCGCCTCTCGTGACCGCCTCGAAGCAGGCCCGCTCCCCGTCGTAGACCTTGGCCGGACCCTCGTGCGCGAGGTGCTTCGTCCCCGCCACCTTCATGACTGCGCCGTCGGGCGCTAGGTTCCCCTTGAGGATAACCAGCCCGCCCGTCTTGCTGCGCGGCTTGGAGGCAGGATAGATCACCTTGCAGTCCGGCGCGCTGATGTCCATCTCGGCTAGATTCTCGGCCATGCCCTTGCCCGTCACCGTCATGCAGTCGCCGTGCAGCAGCCCCGCGTCGAGCAGTTCCTTCATGACGACCTGTATTCCGCCCGACCTGTCCACGTCGGACATCACGTACTGCCCGCCCGGCCGAAGGTCGGTCATGTACGGCGTCTTGCGACTGAGCCGGTCGAAGTCGTCGATGCTGATCTCGACCTTCGCCTCGTGTGCGATTGCCAGCAGATGGAGCACCGCGTTGGTCGATCCTCCCATTGCGAGGACGACCATCATGGCGTTTTCGAGTGACTCTTTCGTGATGATGTCGCGCGGCTTGATGTCGCGCTCCAGCAGCGTGTAGAGGGCGTCACCGGCGCTGTATGCGACTCCCTCGCCCCGCCGGTCGACGGCCGGTATCGACGCCGCGCCGGGTAGGGACATGCCCATCGCCTCGATGGCCGATGACATCGTGTTCGCCGTGAACATCCCGGAGCACGCGCCCTCTCCCGGACACGCCACTTTCTCCATTCCCGTGAGATCGTCTTCCGAAAGCTGTCCGCGAGACCAAGACCCGACGGCCTCGAACATGTCCTGGATGTTGATGTCCTTGCCGTGGAAGTTCCCCGGCAGGATCGCCCCGCCGTACACGAAGATCGAGGGGATGTTCAGCCGCGCCATCGACATGATGCAGCCCGGCATGTTCTTGTCGCACGCCGCCACCGCGATCAGCCCGTCCATGCTCTCTCCGAAGCACACCGTCTCGATGGAGTCCGCTATGACCTCGCGGCTCACCAGCGACGCCTTCATACCCTCCGTGCCCATCGAGATGCCGTCGCTGATCGTAATGGTGCCGAACATGAACGGCACGCTGTCCGCCGCCCACAAGCCGTCCTTCACCCGCTCAGCGATGCGGGTCAGGTGGACGTTGCACGGGGTAACGTCGCTGGCGAGATTCGCCACGCCAACGAAGGGCTTGGCCATGTCCTCGTCACGCAGGCCGACGGCCCGCAGCATCGATCGCGCCGGCGCCCGGTCGGGGCCGAGACTGAGAGCGGCGCTCTTCTTCTTCAACGTATGTCGTTCGGCGGCAATCGTCATGTGCAGTCTCCCAAGTGGACGATTTGGCGACGGTCCTCCCGTCGCATTCATCGGACGTTTGATAAGTGTCGGAACTCTAAGGCTAAAGGGTACGAGGGCAGTGTAAAAGGGTCAAGCATATAGAGGGGCCTACGCTCCCGCCGCGCCAAGCTCCTTTCTCTTCCTCCGCGACCTCGTCAGGTTCCACGCCAGGAACACCAGGCCGCCAATCACGATGATGCTCAGATACGTGATCGAACGGTCGACCAGCGCGACGGACACCGCGTCGTGTCGTGCCATCCCCAGCACGAGGAGGCCGGTCACGCCCGGCTCCACGGCCCCGACTCCGCCAGGCGTCGGCACCGTGCTCAGCAGCGCATGACCCAGCGCGGCGATGAGGATCAGCGAGAGCGACACGTCGAAGTTCAGCGCCTGCACGACGAAGTATAGCCGTCCGACCTCCAGTATCCACCCCACGAAGCTGAGCAGAAACGGCACTCGAAGCTCTCCGAAGCTCCCGACCGCTCCATCATGGAATCTCCGGTAGGCGCGTTCGAGCCTGTCGGGGAGGAACCGCGCCAGTCGTGGGCCATACCCCCGCATCACAGCCAAAACCGCAAGCAGCGCCATCGCCATCGCGAACGCCGCGCCGACGAGGTAGACCGTACCCGAGAAGTCCGCCGTCAGCGAAAACGCCAGTGCCCCCACGACGATCAGCACGAACACGGCAACCATGTCCATGATGCGCTCGCCGAAGATCGTGCCGAGGCTCCACGAAAACCCCGTCCGCGCCTCGTCCGAAAGCGCGTAGGCGCGATAGGCGTCCCCCAACCGTAGCCACGCCACCGAGTTGACGAACCACCCGACGATGATGAGTTGAGAGTAGCGCCACACCGATGGCGTCCGAGCGTCCGGGATTTCCTCGATGCCCGCGCTCCGCGAGAGGATCCGCCACCGAAGCCCCCGGAATACGAAGCTCAGGTAGTACAGGAGCAGCCCCAGCGCGTACAGCATGGGGTCGAGCGCCTTGATGTTGCTCCACGTCTGGTCCAAATCGAGATCGAACCGCTCCGCGAGGAAGTAGAGGAACGCGACCGCGACCGCCAGGGAGATCAGGGTATAGGGAGAGAGAACTCGTTGCCGGAGCGATACCGACGGTGCTTCGTTGCCGTTATCTTGGGGCATGATCGAACGTCGTCGGCATAGTGAGTCTTGGATCTATAAGGGGCGTTTGGAGGGAATGCCCGGCCGTCTCGGGTAGCTCGGAGGCGTCGCCCGTTGCTTTTCGATTACGACGAGCGTTCCGATCCCGACCGGCGGCCTAACCAGCATACCACGATCCTCGACCCTGCCGCCCAAGGTAGCGATGGCGTTTCGGGCCTCGCAAAGTTCCACCTCCGGCTGCGGCCCCTTCTGCGCGATCATCATCCCGCCCACCGAGCAAAACGGCAGACACAGTTCCGCCAGCACGTCCAGCCTCGCCACGGCCCTCGAAACGACGGCTCCGAAACGCTCCCGCATCTCCGGCCCGTGCGCTTCCTCCTCGGCTCGGCCGGTAACGACCTCGACTCCCTCAAGCCCGAGATTGTCGACCACATGGCGCAGAAAGGCGGTTTTCTTGGCCGTTGCCTCCAGCAGCGTTACGTCAATCCGGGGATATGCGATCTTCAGCGGCAGGCCCGGAAATCCTGCCCCGCTGCCCACGTCGAGCAATCCGCCTCTGCCATCGAGAACGTTCGCCGGTAGTGCCGAAGCGACGGCCAGCGAGTCGAGGAAATGCCGTTCCTGCACCTCTTCCCAGCCAGTAACCGCAGTCAGGTTGACGTTCTCGTTCCATACAATCAACTCGTTATGGTACGACATGAACCGCTCCACCTGTTCGCCGTCCAGGTCGATGCCCAATCGAGCCCCGCCTTCGATCAATACCTCCATTCAACTATTCTCCTCATCGACGTATGAACGGTCGCAAGTGATTCTAGCATCGAACACGCGATAGCTCCCGTCCACTCCCCGCCGAAGAGAACGTTGCCGCTTGACAAACCTCACTCCCCCGCATAAACTCCCCCAAAATCAATAGACCCGGGGGGAGCTTGGGCAGGCCAGGCTGAGAGGTCCCGACGCGAGGGACGACCCCACGACCTGATCTGGGTAATGCCAGCGAAGGGATGCGGTACCGTCCATCTTTCGTAAAGGCCACCCGATCAGAGGGTGGCCTTCTTGGTTAACCGAACGGATGGAGGATGAAACCATGCTCGACGCCGGACTCGCCGTACCCATCGCGCTCGTCACCGCCGCCGTATTCGTGGTCGCCGGGGTCATGTACGCCCGCCGTGGACATGGGGGAGTCGAGGACTACCTCGTCGCCCGCAACACTGCCGGCAGTACGCTTGCGACCGCGACACTCGTTGCGTCCGTTGCCGGTGCGTGGATTCTCTTCAGTCCGGCGCAAGCGGGCACTTGGGCGGGTGTCGCCGCCATCGTCGGATACGGCATCGGCCAGGCCGCGCCGCTCATTGCGTTCATCTGGGTCGGTCCCAAGATGCGGAGCGTGATGCCCGAGGGCCACTCGTTGACCGAGTACGTCTGGTACCGCTACGGACCCGCCATGTACGTCTTCACCCTCGGCGTCATCATCTTCTACATGTTCGTGTTCTTGTCGGCGGAACTGACCGGCATCTCCAAAGCGCTCAATCTCCTCGCCGACATTCCCCTGCTGCTGACCGCGCTCATCGTTGGCCTTCTTACCGTCGGATACACGGCCTACGGCGGCATTCGTGCCTCCATCTTCACGGATGGAATCCAGTTCGTTCTGCTCATCCCCCTCCTGCTCATAACGTTTGTCTCACTCGTGGTAGCCGTAGATGGGTTCGGCGCGGTGCTTGAGCCGGTTCGCGAGACGGCACCGCAGCTCCTGTCCTTCACCAACAAGGTGAGCGTCGACTTCGGTATCACCCTGATAATCGCCGTCCTCGCGGCCAATATGTTCCATCAAGGGTTCTGGCAGCGGGTCTACACGAGCAAGAACGATCGAGTGCTCCGCAGGGGCTTCGCTGCGGCGGGCGTGGTCGTTATCCCGATGATAATCATCGGCGGACTCGCCGGAATCATGGCCGTCGGCAAGGACCTCGTCGGAAGCGCCCCCGATGTAGCAATGTTCTCCCTGATTGTCGGCGTGCTCCCGACCTGGGCGGTGATCGTCGTCCTCGTCCTGGCGCTCGTTCTCGTGATGAGCAGCCTCGACACGCTGCTCAACGGCATCGCCAGCGTCGTCACGACCGATCTCGCACGGTTCAAGCCCGAACTGAAGGGGGCGACGGTGCTCAGTTCCTCTCGCGCCATTACGGTGGTTCTCATCATCCCCGCGATACTCATCGCCTCACAGGGATATGATGTGCTCTACCTGTTCCTGATAGCCGACATGGTCTGCGCCGCCGCCGTGTTCCCTGTCTTCTGGGGACTCTATGCGCCCCGCTTCTCAGGCAGCGACGCACTGATCGCCAGCGCGCTGGGGCTAGTCGCCGGGATTCTCTTCTTCCCGACCCCGGAGCCGCCCTATCAGACGGGTTGGATCATCACCATAGACTTTGCCAGCCAGCTCATCGTGAGCTTTGCCGCGGCGCTCGGTGTCTCCATCATCGTGAGCCTCGTTCTCACCGCCCTGCGCAACCGTCCCGAGTACGACTTCGCCCAACTCCGGGAGGAGGTGCGCCTCATAGACTAGTGTGTTGAACAACATGGAAACCGCTGACGACATCTACCTCATAGCCGACGAGCTGCGCAGCGTCGCCGACCTGGGACTGCACTACGCTCAGAACGACTACGACCGCGAGAGATACTCCCGTACTCTCGCACTGAGCGCCCGGCTGATAGCTGCGATAGAGCAGAGGCCGGCGGACGAGGTGATGGAAGAGTACGAAGGGAGCTTGCCCCACGCGACGCCCTACGTAGCCGCCGACGCTGCCGTATTCCGGGATGAGCGCATCCTCCTGATAAAACGCGAGGACAACGGCCTCTGGGCGATGCCGGGCGGCGCGACTGAAGTGGGCGAGACGTGGGCCTATTCGGCGGAGCGGGAGCTTCACGAGGAGGCAGGTGTGGAAGGGACCGCCACGCAGTTGCTCGGCGTGTTCGACTCCCGTCTGTGGGGCAGTCGCGCCAAGTATCATATCTACAGCAGCGTATGGCTCGTCGAAGTCTCCGATGACCAGACCCCAGTCTCAGGCCCCGAAACAACCGATGTAGGTTTCTTCGCCGAGGACGAATTGCCCGACCTATCTCCGGGACATACGCGTCGAATCCCCGTTGTGTTCAAACTCGCACGAGGGGAACTGCCGATTCCGTACTTCGATAAGACCGCTCCACGGGCAGGTTGGACTCATAGACGAGAGGCCGGTTTCCGACCGAGAGCCTGTTGACATCGACTCGCTGATGCTTTACATTGCTGTTGCAACTGGTTGCAACAAGCATGAGCTGCGAAGACCACTCCGTCCAGACCCTCCGTGACTCAGGGCACCGGCTGACGCCCCAGCGGGTGCTCATCCTCTCGTCGCTCCGACACACCGACGGACACGTGACGGCGTCGGAGATTCTCGACCAGGTCCGCGAATCGTATCCCTATATCGACGCTTCGACGATCTACCGGACGCTGGGCGTCCTCAAGAAGCTGCGGCTCGTATCGGAGACCGACCTGGGCGCGGGCGAGACGATCTATGAGTGGCTCCACCAAGACCGTCATCACCACCTCATCTGCAGGAGGTGCGACCGTCTCATCCAGCTTGACCACCAGTACATGGCAAATCTGGGAACGGAGATACTCGAGGACTACGGATTCGAGGCAGACGTCGACCACATCGCCATATTCGGCCTGTGTTCCGGCTGTGTGTCCGACCCACATGAGAACGGCAATACGAACGGGGAGTGAGATAGAGGTATGGATATCGAGACAGGCGCGCTGGCAGTCCTCATACTGGGGTTCCTCCTGGGACTGAAGCACGCCACGGACGCCGACCACGTCGTCGCGGTCTCGACGATCGTGACGGAGCAGCGTAACGTCTGGCGAGGACTGTGGATCGGAGCCTCATGGGGCGCGGGCCACTCTACCCCACTGCTCATTTTGGGCCTGGTCATCCTCGTCTTGAAGGACTACGTGCTCGACCAATACGAGGCAGTTGCCCCGTTCCTCGAGTTCGGCGTGGGCATCATGCTGGTGTATCTCGGAGCGAGCGTGGTGTGGAACATTTGGCGGGGCAAGGTCCACATCCACCCGCACACTCATGACGCTCCACACGTCCATATCCACGCGACACATGAGGCGCGTTCCACACACGGTTCGGCGCATGACTCCGCCACCGACAGTCACAACAGCTTTTTCGCCTTCGGCAGGCCAGTCTTCCGGGTCAAGTCATACGTCATCGGCATAGTCCACGGTCTCGCGGGCAGCGCGGCGGTCATGCTGGCCCTGCTCCCGACCATCGACACGTTCTTGACAGGCGTCGGCTACCTCGTGCTCTTCAGCGTCGGTACGATGCTGTCGATGGCCGTAGTCACCGTCGTCCTCGCCGTCCCGTTCGTCGCTACCGGGGGTAACGTCATGCTGAACCGCTCGGTGGGGGTCGTCGCCGGAGCATTGAGCGCCGTCATAGGCATCGTCGTGATGTCGGAGATCGTGCTGGGCGTCACCATCATGCCGTTCTAGGTGGTGTAGACTCGGCGGGCGCGAGCGTATGGTATGCTTGCGAACCACCACGTTTGAGGGGTGAGCCATGCTTACCGAACGTCAGCGAGCGCACTACGAAGCCTTCGGATTCCTCTTTTTCAGAGAGTTGTTCTCCCCCGACGAGATGGTCGCCATCGGCGAGGAGGCCGACCGGATATGGCGGGAGGAGTCCCGCCTGCCCGGCTTCCGTCTCTCCGATCAGGGCAGCCAGCACACGTCGTCATTTGTTGAGCGGTCTCCGCTCCTGTCGAGGATCGTCGAGGACGACCGCATCTTCCTGACGGCACAGGAACTCATTGGTGAGGGCATGGTTTGGACGAACTCCGAGGGCAACATAACAGGCTACGGTGAAGCGCCGTGGCACCCGGACCGGTGGAACATGGCCCCCGGCGACCTGGACTACCCGCGCCTCAAGGTCATGCTCTACCTCGACGAGGTCTCGGCTGAGAATGGGGCGCTCCGCGTGATACCCGGTTCCCACAAAAACCCGTTCCATGACTCGCTGTATCCCATGCTTCAAAAGCAGGACAACGACAAGGACTGGGACACGATCCCGGAGGCTGACGACCCTGGGGATATGCCGTACAGCGTCGCGGGCGACAGGATGCCGTGCCACATCGTCGAGTCAAGGCCGGGCGACGTGCTCTTCTTCAACCAATGCCTGTGGCACGCGGCGTACAACGCCTATGCAGGCAGGCGCTACATCGCGTTGAAGTTCGCGGGCAACCCGACGACGGATGGACATCTCGCAACGCTGCGGTGGTACAGCGACGGGGCGTTTTCACCGCACGAGGCGTTTCTGAACAGCGACAGCGAACGGCTGCGCGGCCTCGTCACCCGCATGGCGGAGCTGAGGAGCGCCTAGCACCGTAGTCCTTCCAACTCGATCTCGCCTCTGGCGATCTTTTCAAGCACCTTAACGTAGTGCTCCCGCTCCGCCGCTTGGACGCGGTCGCGCAGGGTTTCGAGGGTGTCACCATCCAGCACTGGCACCTTGACCTGCGACAAGACCGGCCCGGTGTCGTAGTCTCCCTCGACCAGGTGGACGCTCGCGCCTGTGACCTTCTCGCCTGCCGCAAGGACAGCCTCGTGCACCCTGTCGCCGTACATGCCTTGTCCGCCGTACTTGGGCAGGAGGGCGGGATGGGTGTTCAGCAGGCGGCCCTTGTAGCGCGAGAGTGTCAGAGGCCCCAGCCGCTTCATGTACCCGGCGAGCGCGACGACGTCCACCTTGTGACCGTCGAGGGTTCCCATGATCGCGCGGTCGAGGTCGGCTGCGATTGGGTGAGTGACGCCGCTGAGGTGGGCGGTCGGGATGCCGTGCTTTCGGGCGCGCGCCAATGCGCCGGAGCGCGAGTTGTTGCCGATGACCACGCGCACCTCCGCGTGTAGCCGACCTTCTTCGCAGGCGTCGATGATCGCCTGCATGGTCGTGCCCGCGTGGGAGGCGAGGATGCCGAGTCGGAGGCCCCCCTCTCTGTATCTCTCCCCCGCAGGGGAGAGACTGGGGATGTTTGCATCCCCGGCGAGGGAGAGACAGGGGGGTTCTGCTGTCCGCTCGACACGTCCCTCAGTCCTTCTTCTGCTCTGCCAGCTGGGCCATGTAGGCCTCGTCGCCCATGATGGTCTTCTTGTAGAACCAGCGCGTCTTCTGGGGGAGCATCGAGATGCTGCGGTCTTCTACGGGGAACCGCGTGGGCGCGTGGCCGTTGCGTGCGGACTCTCGGAGGGCAACGGCGATTTCGAGGGCCTGACGCATGTCATCGCCTGTGGTGGCCCCTATGGGAGCACCCGTCTCCAGGTTTTCCACCATCTCATCGACAATGCCGAGCATCACATTGCCGGGGTATCGCCAGCCATCCTCGTCGTAATCACGTTCGCGTATGGAATCGCGCGGGAGAAAGAGCCCCTGTACGTCGGTGAACTCCTCCCAAACGGGGGGCGCTCTGACGACTCCGCCCTCACGAGGTGAAGGCCCGGCCCGGTGTTATTCCAGTTGAAGATGGCACCGTGAGTACCCATGATTTCAATCCCACGCCAGTGGTGGTTGGGAAGGCGGTAGTTGCTGAATACCTCGACCTCGTTGTCGAATCGAAAGTATCCCCCCAGGGCGCCGTAGCCCGGAGTGCCGTCTTCATGCTCGTCCTCCGCCTCTGCCAAGGGGTCTCCTGAGACCCATCCGATGGCGAGGCCGCCGTTCGGCCTTCCGGCAAAGCGCCGGGCAAGGTTGAGGCCATGTGTCCCCACCTGGTTGTTGTTCTCATACAGGTTGATACGCACTATTTCGCCGATCTCCCGTCGGCCACGAGTTGGTACGCCTTCTGGTAGTCGGGTGTGCTGGACACGACAACGCCGCATACGAGGGGTATCCCCCGCGACGACGTTTCCTCGACCATCCGGTCGGCGTCTGTCAGGCTCCCGGTGAGCGGCTTCTCGCAGAAGATGGTCTTGACTCCCGCCTGCGCCAGGGCCACGACGGCGTCGGCGTTCGGTCGCACGGGGAGCACGGCCATGCCGATGTCGAGCTCGTGGTGCTCCAGCATCTCGTCCCACGTATCGTATCCGGGCACGCCGAAGCGTCCCGCGGCGAGTTCGAGGTTCGCGCGGTCGGTGTCGGCGATGGCGACGACCTCGCACAGCGGGTGCATGTCGAAGGCACGCGCGCGGGGCACCCCTGCGCGTCCCGCTCCGATCAGTCCGACCTTGTATTTTTTTGCCTCTTCACTCATGGTCGCGCCTCCTCTATTCGGGCTTCTGGGACATCAGCGCCGGCCAGTACCAGTCATCGGTCCTTCCCTCGACGCTCCTCTGGCCGAAAGCCCTCGCGGGCGTCGGGAGGACTCCGAGGCTGCGGTCCTCTATGGGGAACCCGACCCTGGCATAGCCGTTGCGGTGGGACTCGCGCATGGCGACGATGATCTCCAGCACCTTGCGCATATTCGCGCCGCTGCATCGCGGCTCGACGCCCGCCTCCATCGTGTCGAGGAACGAGCGCGTGCTGTTGTCCTGGCGGGTGGCCATGCTTATCCAACCATCCTCGTCGAGGTCGGGACCGAAGTGCTTGCTTGCCGGATAGGCGATGAGTTCTTCGTCGCCTGAGGCTCCCATACCTGAAGATGCGGGCCTGTTTCCAGTCGTAATATAGATAGCCGTCCTCGCACAGGACTTCCATTCCCCTCGCGTCTCCCGGCCGCATGTAGATGTAGGCGTTGATGCCGTTCTCGAAGTGGATGCTGCCCGCCATGCCCTGGTCGTTGTCGCGCCACGGGTCGATCTCGACCCAGCCGGTGAGCCAGTCCACCTCGGAGTCCCAAGCGAACATCCGCATCACGCTGAGGAACTGGCATCCGCCTCCCCATACTTCTCCCAGACCGCCGTACGTCCTGAACTGCTGGACTGCGCCAATCTCCCCCGACTCAATTACGGACCGCGCGTCCCACAGGGCGTCGTAGTTGCGCTCCGCGTCGCCGGACGCGAAGTGGACGCCGTTCGATTCGCAGGCTTCGACCATGCGGTCTGCCTCTTCCAGCGTGACGCACATGGGCTTTTCGCAGAAGACGCCCTTGACGCCGGCCTCGACGGACGCCATGACGACCTCGGGAATGACGGTGGACGGCAGGATCGGCGCGGCTATGTCGATGCACTCGTTGGCGAGCATCTCACGGTAGTCGGTGTACCCGCGTTCGAGGCCGAACCTTCGCCGGAACAATTCGAGTACCTCGGGGTCCTTCTCGGCGACCGCGACGACCTCTGTGCGCGGGTCGAGCTGGTATGCGCGGGCGTGCTGCGTGCCCTTCAGCCCCGCTCCGATGACTCCTACGCGATATGGCGGTGTCATTGCGGTCTCCTCATGCAACTTATGGTTCACCGTCGTTAGGTGGATCTTCGTAGGTCTGCGATTCACGATTCCAAAAAGCATATTCCCAAGCGTCCGCATCACCAGACGGCTCAACGGCCGTTGCTCGAATCCAAAGAGTTATGGGCGATTCCCCAGGTCTCGGCGGAGGTGCTTTCACCTGATACATGAGCTCCTCATTGATTATGCCCGCTTGGATGATCTCTACATCAGTGCCTATGGAACCTTGTGATCGATAGCAGACCCGAGACCCTTTTGCGAAGACCTGATCATAACCTCTAGGATGTTGGATGCCTGTCTCTACCATGTAGGGATTTTTGGGGGAAAAGTTTAACACTGCATCCTTAACGTGTTCGAACTCGTCCACACCGCCGTCCGCTTTTGCAGCAACTAATAGGCGCTCCAGAATATGATTGAACTCAAGATACAGCTTTTCGGTGAGACGCAAACTACCATAGGTCTCGTCGAAAACTGCGATACACCCACCTCGCCATACTTTGCCATCACCATCTCGGATCACAATATTGGTTGCAGCGGAACCCACGTCCTGTGGCAACACACTGTATTCGTGTGTAAATACCTCACGCAATCTGTCGGAAACTTGGCTTTTCACGCTTCCTTTTTTGAACCAGTCTTCTTCTATACAGAGTACAACTCCGCTAGTTCTGAAGTTCCGCAAACGAGCCTTCATATTGGGATTACGTTGCTGGAGTTCTTGATATGAATGGAATTCCCCGGTTCTTCCGTCAAAGTATCCACCCACCCGCTCAGTGATGAGCATATGACATTCAGCAAGAAAACCATTGTCGCCTCTCTCCAAATGATTTTCAATGAGTTCCGTTGCTGTAATGCCAGTGTTGATCCATGTTGTTATCTGAGGACGCGTTGAACGTCCTGGCTTGCTGGGTCTTACCTGAATGAAGGGACTGAAAGTGGATGCACGCCAAGCTGCAACCTCATACGTCTTCATCATATGGAAGTAGGCAGCCCCCGGATAACACTCTCGTAGTGCTTGGCATTGAGTTGCGTCACCTAGTTTGTCCGCATTCTCATTGAGCTTGATCTCCCAGTTAACCTCCCCCACGTTACGAAGCGGATAGTTCCGTTGGGGTGTATCGCCTCCAAGCTCTGCAATGGGATCAAACTCAGGGGATCGATTTCCTCCGGGTCGGGCCGCGGCGTAGGTATCAGCGAAACCGCTTGGCCAGCGTACGTGTGTTGGGAGGCTTAGTGAGGCCGCAAGCGCGTCGCGTTCATCCGCTAGGCATCTGCCATGGGCAAACTGCATAAACCGATTGTTAAGGTAAAGGTATGAAGGCTCGACGGACATATCATGGTATTCCCGAAAAGATATGCCATACCTTTGAAATAAGTTTGGGGGGCCAATAACTACAAAAGCCCCCAGGTCCATTGCGTCCAACCCGCCCCAGACGCTGTCGGTATGCCTTGCGTGTTGGTGGCAAACCCACACTGAATCCGACGCGTAAATTAGGGAAGTCGATTCCCAGTTCTAGCGCGGACGTTGATACTATACCCCGGCGGGTTCCAGTCCGAAGTTGCTCCTCTATAAGTCGTCGAGACCGAGGAGTGAATCCTCCGCGATATGAAGCTATTGCTGGGTTGTCAAGAAGCTCGTCCAGATCCTGCTGAGTGGCCATGGCCAGAGTCTCAACGCCTTTCCGTGAATCCAAGAACGTTATGAATGCACCATCACGCCCTTCTGTGATCACGCGATGGTGCAAATCTTTAGCAATCTTGAGTTCCTCTCCCTCCAGACACGCCACATGCGCCACGACTCGATTATAACGTGGCGCGCCATCACCTTCGTCGTCAATGACCGTGAATTTCGCACCTGTGAGTTGCGCAATGTGCTCTCCGGGATTTGAAATCGTAGCAGTAGCGGCAATAAGTTGTAGCGATACGGCATCGTCTCCCAGAAGATGATTGCGTGCAACAATTAGTCGCCGAATCAAGAAAGCAAAGTTACTCCCGAAAACCCCCTCTAGTGTATGTGCCTCGTCCATCACCAGCGTTGAAAGTGAGCCAACAAAATCTCTGACTACTGGCATGGCCAACCGTGACATAAGCCAAGCCTGACACACGTCAGGTGTCATAACGACGATACGTGCTTGTTGCAGTACATCGTCCCGTTCATTTAACGGCACTGAACCGTCTATCTGTCCGACAATGCTTTCGTCGAGGCCGAGTCCACGAGCCATTTCTCGCCAGCCCCGAAGTTGGTCAGCCACAAGTGCTCTAAGTGGATAGAACACAATCACTCTGCTGGAAGGATTAAGCAATACCTTGTGTAGAGCGAGCGCACGGAATACAAGACTCTTCCCGGACGCTGTTCCGGTAGACACTACAACATTGTCACCGCTTCCAAGTGCTTCAAGTGCTTCTGATTGGTGAGACCATAGACTAGGTTGCCCGGAGCCGATTCCACGAGACCACCGATTGAGGTAGTCCCCAACCTTGGAGTCGAATAGGAAAGGGGGTATATCTTTATACCGGGCAGGCCGCCCTTGGGTCTCAAACGACTCAACGACCGGGAATTCTGAACCATCAAGAAGGTCGTAGATCGTTTCATACATGCTATTGCACCTCAAGATTGAAGCAGATATTGAGGATTCGTCATGGGGAAGATGTAGTCTATGGGCGCGAATCTGACCACAGCGTACGGACAGTCTATCAGAATACACACCTGCTTTCGCGGGAGTGATAACAAAGTACAACGCCGTGCTCTTTAGCCACCTACCTACTCGCCTGAGTTGGTCAGGGATCCCGGACGAAACCGACTATTCAACCCGCAGGCGGGCGAAGCGGGAGTGGGTCACGGAGGCCTGGGTACACCACCAGCTTGCGATGAGGGTACCGTCGTCTAGGCGGGCGAGGTTGGGTTTGCCGAACGCGATGTTGTCGTGGCTCTTGGGGTATTCGGGGACGCGGTCGACTCCGAGGTACTCCTGGCCGACGGCGTCCCAGACCTGCACTTGGTTGTCGACGTCCCACGTCCTGCCCTCGTCGTCTGAGAGGACGACGTTGATGCCGGGGTTCATGCCCTCGCGGTCGGTGTAGGCGGCCGCCATGAGTCCGTCGCCGAGGTCGGCGATCCAGCACGTTTGGGCCATGAGGTTGGTCGGCGCGGGGTAGCTCCATGCGCTGGCGTCCGCGTTGGAGATGGTGAAGTGGGCGGGGAAGTCCTCCGCCGTGCCGGGCTTCTGGGTCCATTGCAGCGCCGCGATGCGGCCGTCCAGCATCTTCACGTAGCGGCTGTGCGAGAACATCTTGCCGGGGTCGGACGCGCTCTCCATGGGTATGGCGTCCAGACCACGTCTCGCCCCGGTCGTCGGAGAAGGTCGAGTAGCCCTTGATGTGGAGAGGGCCGGCGTCGTCCCACGTCTTCCACTGTTCGAGGCCGAGCCACCACCGGCCGTCGTTCAGTTCGATGATGGATGAAGGCGTGTCGGGCTCGCCGTCGAGCGGCAGGTCCATGATCCGGGGAGAAGTCCACGACCGCCCGTCGTCATCGGAGAACAGGATGATCTTCTCGGACTTGCGGATTCCACCGGTCTTGGGGTTGAACTGGGGTCGAGGGTCGGAGTAGTCGAGGCGAAAGGCGTTGAGCACGAGCGTGCCGTCACGAAGCCGAAAGGTGTGTGGAGCCGAGTAGCTGTACGGTCGGTCGTCGTTCGCCACGTCCCAGACGCGGCCCTCCTGCGACCACGTCCTGCCGCCGTCGGTCGATCTCGCGACGTTGAGGGTTCCGTCGGTGGAGTAGAAGGCCTGCCCGATGCGGTAGACGCAGACGACCTCGTCGCCGTCGAGGGGCGTCACGTTGGGGAGGAAGGCGCACTCGGCCTTGAATCCTGGGTCGGGGTTGCGGTAGATGACGCCGTCGTCGAGGAGGTGGAGTTGTTTCATGGTGGTTGCCTGCGGGACTCTATTTGGTTGAGCGCCGAGGGTTATACCCGTAACGCCGTCGTCAACCACTCACTTCACCGGCGTCGAGACGGTGGCGGTGTCGTTGGAGGCGTCGCTGTCGGGGAGGCTGGTTTGGACGACGGCGGTTGTGACGAGGGTCTGGGGGGCGGATTCCTCGACTTTCACCGAGATGATCGCCTTGACGCTCTCGGTGGTGTCGATCGCTCCAAGCCGGCAGTTCACCACGCCATCCGACTCGAAACATGCGGGGTCCGGTGGCTGGGCGGAGGTGAACGTAACGCCGTTGGGCAGGGTGGTGTCGACGACGATTCTTCTTGGCCTACGCCCGGTCCTTCGTTGGTGACCACGACCGTGTAGATCAGGGAGCCGTTTCGCTCCGCCGTTTGCGGTGATGCCGTGATGGAGAGCGAGAGATCGGGCTTGGCCTTCAGGAAGGAGAAGCTGATGTTGTCCTGGCTCTCGCCTATGAACGCGAGCATACCGATGAGGGTGGCTATCGTTAGCGCGACGAGGAATACCGAGAACCAGAATACGAATCCTCGCTGCCTAAACCAAATCAGAACCGGCATTTCTCAGGTATCCTCCACACGGTCTAGTCCACCGTTCTCGTCAATTGGGTGTGCTAGGGCTATTTTCTGGATTCCTGCCTACGCAGGAATGACGGATTGGCGCCATTGTATGTGATCTGCTTTGGCCTCTTCCTCTCGCCGTTTCCTTTTTGTGCCGTCATCGAAGCAAATTGACATTGCTTATACCCTACGGACATGCAGAGGGACAGGTGAGGCTTGGAGCCTCTGTCCTGTCCCTCATTCTACTCTCCTATGGGAACAAAGGGGTACGCCCCGTTCCCTGTTAGGTTAGCACTTGTCCGAGGCGATGTGCGGGCACTGTAGGAAGTGTGTGCTCGCGTAGCGCGTCGACCGGTTGCCGGGGTGGTTCACGTTGTCGATGCCGTCCTCGAAGTACGTGAGCATGTTGCCGTAGCCGCCGGCCTCTTCGCGCATGTGGCGGTTCGGGACGTTCCGGACGTTGTTGCGCTTGAAGACGATGCCGTGGCTGCTTCCCGAGAACCCGATGCTGCCGAAGTGGTAGTCGTTTTCGAGGTTCAACTCGTACAGCCTCTGACCGATCTCGATGCGCCGCGGGTCAAGCATCCTGTAGGACCTGCCCTCGCCGTAAATGCTCTGCATCTCCATGAGGAACCCTGTCGGATCGGCAGGGTAGTTGCCGGCGGGAGCGAGCGGCAGGTACTCGTTCTCAGAGCAGCCCGGGCAGTCAACCTGAGCCGCTCCTACCGGGGCCATTCCCTCGGTACCGCCTGTCTCAAAGTACCGGCCCATCTCCCGTCCGGGATGACTGGCGCGGTAGGGCAGCATCTGCGTCCAGACCCACATGTTGGTCATCTGCGGCATGGCGCGCATCCGGATCGGTGCGTCCCCCGTCCCATACGCCCTGTTGCGGCCCTCCTTGAAGTCGAGGTGTACGCCGATCTCGGCCCACTGGCTCTGGAAGAGTTCGGCGACCTTGATGAATTCCTCTCGGAACTCGGAGAATATCTCGATGTTCTGCCCGTTGTCCGAGCGGTTCCTGATTCCGTCACCATCGGTGTCGACGAGACCGATCGAGTCGAGGAGCTGGTTGGCCTTCTCAACGTCGCGTATGGCGTTGTACTGCTGCCACTCGTCGCCGGGGTAGAAGATCGTGCTCGGATGGGGGACCCATGCTTGCGGTGTGCCCAAACCAAGGAAGACGACCTCGTTGATCTCACTGCGGTCCATGCCGAGGTTCAGGGCCTGACGGAACTCGTGAGTGCGGAAGAGCCTGCCCAGCTCGGGGTCTACGTTGTACTCGGTGTTGACCTGCGTTCCGGCGTCGTTGCCGCTCGTCTCAGGCCAGTGGCCGATGCTGTAGTCGCCCGATTCCATGTTGGCGATGTAGAGCGGCATCTCGTACAGGACGTAGTTGGCGTTGTACGGCCCGTCCGTCTCTCCGTTCATCGACCGGAATATGGAGGTGTCCCGGCTCTCGGTGAGGTACCACGTGTACGAGTCGATGTAGGGAAGCTGGTTCCCGTCGGGGTCGACGCCGTGATAGTACGGATTGGCGCACTGGGTCTGGGAATCGTCGTTTCCACCCTCGCAGTTGTAGAAGTGGCCGAGGAAGGGGACGTCTGCGTCGTAGCGAACGTGGTACTTGCCGACCCAGACCTGGGTCCAGTCGGTGTACCCCTTCTCGTCCATGATCTTCTTGAACTCCGTGGGATCGGCGTACTTGGGATGGAATCGCTGTGAGTAATGGAAGGGCTCGTACATGCATGCGTGGGTACGGGTGCAATGCTGTCCCTGCCGGAACCGCCCGCCCTCCATGAACGTGAAGTACGGCGAGTCGAAGCTCAAGGTGAAGTTCAGGTCGTCGACCTTGTTGAACGCCACCACGTTGCCCGTAACCGGGTCCTTGACCGTTCCGGAGTAGGCCTTGTTGAGCTCGGGGTTGAACTGCACGTCTTCGTTCCAGACCCACTCGACGTCCGCCATCGTCATGGGCATTCCGTCCGACCACTTGAGGCCGTTTCGGAGCGTGACGGTGTAGGTGCGGCCGTCCTCGCTGAGGTTGACGGACTTGCAGGCCAGCGGGTAGAAGTTGACTCCGTTGGCATCGTACTGCATGCAGGTGCCGTTGCCGCCGAACGCCTCGAACTTCAGGTACCGGCTGGTCTTCCCGCCGGTGATGAGCCGACCCTCACCTCCATATACGCCGATCTCATCGGGCGGGGCGAAGACGTAGACGTCCTCCGACACGGGGAGTCGCTGCTCAAGCGGAGGCAGGCTACCCTCCCGCACCATCTGGGCGAATCTGGGGCTCTCTTGGAACGTCGTGGGGCGAGGGCTGTACTCCTCGATATATGCCCAATACGCGCCGGGGGCCTGGGGCTTGGCCACGTACTCCATGGCGGCCGATTCCACGGAATCGGGGGCGGTTCGCTCAGGCTGGCTGGGCGCGACTGCTCCGACTCCTGCCGACTCAGGGGCAGCCGGCAGAGCGGCCGGGCGAGCGGGGGCGGCCTGAGCGGGCTGCTGCTGCGCGGCGACCTCCACCGCCGGCACCTCAGGCGCGGGCGCCGGATCGGCGGCCGGGGCGGCTGCGCGTGCAGGCTGGGCCGGCGCAGGCTGTTCCGGCTCCTCCGTTGCCGCGCACGACAGCGCCACGCTCAGCGCGAGCACGGCGGCCACGGCGATCAAAATTCGATATGCAATCGGTATGTTCTTCAAGGTCTCCCTCCTTTTAGGCAAGACTCTGGTCCAAACTACGGAATCCGTTTTTCGGTCAAGTCAAATCGCTTCAACTCCGATTATGGGCGCAATACAATCAGAGTTACGTGGAAAAATCAATAGGTAGCAGTGCAAGGTAGCCTACTGCCATGCGAGAACCGACGCTGCTCTGGGTATTATCGCACGGGAATAGGCCAGCCGAAGCCCTCTATGATGCCCTCGTAGCTCCTGCCTCTCCTCGTCGTTCAGCGGCTTGGATGGCGGGCGGGAGGACCCGACCGGCTCGCCGAGTATCTCCAGGATGCCCTTCATCACCCTTCCCTGACCGCCGGAACGGTGATTGATCTTCTCGCCGAACTTGCGGAGCGGCCCTTGGACACTGCGGTACAGCGTCTCGGCCTCGTCCCACCGTTTTGCCTGGATGAGTTCCCAGACCTTGAGGTCGTGCGGCGGGTAAGCCTCGACGCTCGTCTGGACGAAGCCGTGTCCGCCGAGCTTGGCGCATCGCACGGGGTTGACGGTGTTGTCGATGATGTTGAAGCGGTCGACGAATTTTGCCATGTCCTCATAGACCTGCCCGTCGTGGGGACTCCACTTGATCGCCACGACGTTCTCGAAGTCGCTCATCTTGAGGAGGGTGTCGGTGTCGATTCGTCCGCCCCGGAGCCAGTGGGTGTGGTAGACCATGATCCCGATGTCGATGGCGTCGGACAGGTCGCCATAGTAGTGAAGCAGGTCGTCTTGGCTAGGGTCGTTGAAGATGGGCGGGCAGACCTGCAGGGCGTGCGCGCCCATGTCCTGCGCGACCTTCGCGTCCCTGATGGTGCGCTTAGTGTCTTTGTAGTGGAGGCCGCACATGACGGTTGCCTTGCCGTCGGATGCCTGCACGGTCGTGCGGAGCAGGGCGGCCCACTCCGGGTCGTCGAGCATCGGCCCCTCGCCTGCCGCCGCCGCAACCTTGATGATGCCGTTACCCTTTACCAGTCCGCTGGCGACCCACCATTGCGTGAGGTCGTACATCTTACCGAGGTCGACCTCGTAGTTTTCGTCGAATGGCGTCGCGACCGCAGCCGCGGCTCCGACGATGAGTTCACGCAGATTCTCTCTTGGCATGGGGGATAAGTCCTTTACCGGATGTGCGAGCAATGCTCGGCGAGTGAGTGTACGACCGAGTAGGGGTCGTGTCAACGCGGACGCGAAACTGGAGTATGTGAGGCTGCACGGACGTCAGCCTCCTCTCGGCAGCCGTTAAGGGCCGTGTGACAGCACGTACCTTGAGTTATCAGGGGTTTTCGTCACGTGACGACGTTGTTGGGGCGGCCTTCGAGGAAGGCGATGACGTTGGTGACGGCGCCCTCGTTGAGGAGCTCGATACCCTCAGAGGTCTGGTCGGCGAGGTGGGGTGTGAGGACGACTTGATCGCAAGACAGGATGGGATGGTCGGCGGGGAGCGGCTCCTGGGTGAAGACGTCGAGGCCCGCGCCAGCGAGGTGTCCCGATTGGAGGGCTTCGACGAGTGCCGTGTCGTCCACGAGTTCGCCGCGTCCGCCGTTGATGAGGAGCGAGCCGGGCTTCATCAGCGCAAGCTCGCGAGCGCCGATGATGTGGCGGCTGTTGGGGCTGAGGCGGACGTGAAGGCTGACGACGTCGGACTCCTTCAGGAGATCGTCCAGTTCGACGAACTCGACGCCGAGTTCTTGCGCCCGTTCGGGCGAGGGATTGTAGGTCCAAGCAAGACATTTCATGCCGAGGGCGTTGGCGATGCGGGCGACCTCGCGTCCGACGTTGCCGGTGCCGATGATACCGATGGTGCTGCCCTGGAGCGTCACGTTTTGCATGAGGGTCCAGCGTCCGGCCTTGAGCTCGATGGTCTGGAAGGCTGCGCGTTTGGCGGCTGCGAACATGAGGCCGATGACGTGCTCGGCTACGACGGGGGCGGTGCGTCCGGGCTGGTTGCTGACGACGATGCCTAGCTCGCGGGCGACCTCAATGTCGATCATGTCTACGCCTATGGAGCAGGTGGCGATCATCCTCAGGCTCGGCAGGGCACGGAGGGCCTCGGCGGGCCACTTGACGGCCCCGCGAGTGTTGATGATGACCTGAGCATCCCGCGCGCGTTCGAGCTGTTCTTCCATGCCCGAAGGCCGGTCGAGGTAGAGGGCTACGTCGCCATAGGGATCGAGTCGGTCGAGATGCGGCGACCCTTGGATCTGTGGCGGGTCGTCGCCGGGGACGACGAATTTGAGGCGGGTGTCGGTCATGGCGTTTGTCGAGGCGTCAGTCGGACGCAGCAAGCTCCTTGAAGATACTCTCCCACTCGCTGGGATCGCCCCGGCCATATCCGGCACGATAGACGATTGTTCCGTTGGCGTCAATGGCTACTTTGGTGGACTGCTGGGTGACTCTGAAGTTTCTGACCATGTTCCCGGCGGCCCTGGCTACGGCGCCGGCGTGGCCGCTCTCGTTCTGGTAACTCTGGAGGTCGCTCAGGGACTCGTCGAAGGCCACGGCGTAGAGGTCTACCTTGTCCTTGAAGGACGGGTAGATTTCGGTCAGGCTCCGCAACGCGGAGCGACAGTCCGGTCACCACGTTGCGTGGAACAGGATGAAGACGGGCTTCCTCTGCGCCACGAGATCGGTCGAACTGACCTGGCGGTTCCGCGGAAGGTTGAGCACGTAATCGGGCGCGAGATCGCCGACATCAGTGCCCACCTCGGCGCTGACGGGCGGTCGCGTGGGTTCCGGCACGGACGTCGCCGTCGGTGGGAGGGAAGTCGGTTCCATGGTTGCCGTGGATTCAGGGGTATCGGTCGGGACGGGTGAAGGATCTGCGGCCGGGACGGACTGCGCGAGAGGGGCGGTCGGATCGGCGGCGCCGTCGGACTCGCCGCCACAAGCGATGACGGCAAGAGTCAGCAGGGCCAGAAACCCGTAGAGCAATATGTGGATGAATAGCCTCATTAAGTCCCTTCTCTACTGTTATCGTACCACCAAATTATGTCGAAGGGTGGCCGCAAAAGTGAAAAGCAGGTGAACGGGGCCAACGGGGATGGCGACGGCTTGGAACGAGGCGGGGAGTCACCTATAATACGCGGCGCGTGAGGGATATTTTTCGATGCAATGAGGTGAAGGCGGGATGAGCAGCGTACCCGAATCGAAGGTTCCGGTGATGCCGCCGCGTATACTTCTGGGGCCGGGGCCGAGCAATGCGAGTCCGCGTGTGCTCCAGGCGATGATGTCGCCGATGATCGGGTACTCCGACCCGGAATTCATGGTCGTCTTGGACGAGGTGTCGGAGCTGCTGCGGCTGGTGTTCCAGACGGAAGAGGGGCTTGCCATTGCGCTGCCGGGGACGGGAAGCGCGGGAATGCAGGCGGGTCTAAACAGCCTGCTGGAACCGGGCGACACGGTGGTGATCTGCTCGTGCGGGTACTTCGGGGAGCGGATGGCGGACATGGCCGAGCGGGTCGGGGCGAACGCGGTCGTCCTTCGCGGCGAGTGGGGAAAACCGTTCCCGCCGGAGATGCTGGAAGAGGAGCTTAGCAGGCACGACTCGGTGAAGATGGTCTCGGTGGTGCACGCGGAGACATCGACCGGCGTCCTGCAGCCGCTCGATGAGATCGCGCGTTTGGCGAAGGCGCATGGCGCTCTGCTGATGGTGGACGCGGTGACGTCGCTGGGGGGCAGCGAGTTCAACTTCGACGCTTTGGGTATCGACTACGCCTACTCGTGCAGCCAGAAGTGCCTCGGCGCGCCGCCGGGAATATGTCCGGTGGCGGTCGGGCCGCGCGCGCTGGAGGTTATTGACTCGCGGACGACGAAGCCGCCTTCGTGGTACCTCGACCTGGGTCTCATCGCGAAGTATTGGGGACCGGAGCATGTGTACCACCACACCCCGCCGGTGAGCATGATCCTTGGGCTGCGTGAGGCGCTGCGAATCGTGCTGGAAGAAGGGCTGGAAGCCAGGGTAGCGCGTCACCAGATGAACTCGGCGGCGCTCCGGGCAGGTGTCTCGGCGCTGGGTCTCGATTTCCTGGTGCCGGAGCCGCATCGGCTCGATCAGATTACAGCGGTGCAGATCCCTGACGGGGTGGACGACGCGACGGTGCGGCAGCGTCTGCTGCGGGAGCACTCTATCGAGATAGGGAAGGGCTTCGGGCCGTTTGACGGGAGCGTGTGGCGGATCGGACTGATGGGCGAGTCGAGCAAGGCGGAGTACCTACTGGCGCTGCTTTCGAGTCTGGAGGGCATCCTGCCGGACGAGGGGTACGAGGTGGCTCAGGGCGCGGCTGTGTCGGCGGCGAGTAGGCGTTTGGCGGAGGGTGCGTAGGGGGATTTACCCTCACCCCAGCCCTCTCCCGCGAACGGGAGAGGGGGTTCCGATGGGAATAGGCAGTATTACGTGAGAAGAGGACAATCAATGTCGAGATTTGAGGAACAGGTAGCGATAGTGACGGGAGCGGGCGAAGGTCTTGGGTTTGGAATCGCGCAGCGGCTTGGGAGCGAAGGGGCGCGGATTGCCATCGTCGATATGAACGCGGACGTTGCGGAGCAGGCCTCGCAGGCGCTGGCCGAGCAGGGCGTGGACTCGGAGGTGGTGCTGGGCGACGTGGGAGACGACGAGACGGCGCAGCAGGCGGTCAGGCAAGCGATAGACCGGTGGGGGCGCATCGACATCCTGGTGAACAACGCGGGGATCGCGGGGCACTCGGCGAGCGTTTGGGAGCTGCCGATCGAGGAGATGGACAGGGTGTACCGGACGAACCTGCGCGGGGTGTATGCGTTCTGCCACTACGTGATTCCGCACATGATCGAGCGGGACTACGGGCGGATCATCAATATCGCGTCCATCGCGGGCAAGGAGGGCAACCCGAAGGCGGTGCCCTACTCGGCGACGAAGGCGGGCGTTATCGGGCTGACGAAGTCCGTCGGCAAGGAGCTGGCGACGACGGGCATTCGCGTGAACTGCATCACGCCCGCGGTCGTGCGGACGCGCATCCTCGAACAGCTCACGCAGGAGCACATCGACTACATGATTTCGAAGATACCGATGGGGCGAACGGGAGAGGTGTCGGAGGTGGCGGCGCTGGTCGCGTGGCTGGCGTCGGAGGAGTGCTCGTTCAGCACGGGCGCGGTGTTCGACATAAGCGGCGGAAGGGCGACGTACTGAGAAAGTGTAAGATGTAATGAAGGGGGAGCCATGTCTCTGAGACTCAATCCGGACATTACCATCAGAAAACGGGACGGCAGGCCAATCGCAATCGTTGAGGTCAAGAACAAACGAGTATTGACCGAACACGACGCATCGTATTTGCGTCATACATTCCTTGCGCACGGTCTTATGGAGGATGTCCCATACTTCCTCGTTTTGTCGCAAGATGTCGGGTACCTTTGGCATCAGAAAGAATTGACGGGGCCGGAGGTCGAAACCTACACGCACTTTTCAATGGATGGAGTTCTCAAGCGATTCATGTCGGAAGCCGACCTTGAGGCACGCCTCCACGGGGCCGAGCTTGAACTCGTGGTCTGGCAGTGGCTCACGGAAATAGCGGGCAACGGACTGAATGCAGACCAAGAACCTGAAAGCCAGCTCCGTTCATCCGGTTTCCTCGATGCCCTGCAGGAGACGTCGGTTAGGATGGCGGCTGCGTGACAATTTACGTGGAGTCGAATTTCATACTTGAAATCGCTCTCGGCCAGGAGGAGTCACACTATGCTATGGAGTTGTTGTCTAAAGCCGAGAACGGCGATATAACACTTGCCTTTCCCTCGTTCGCGCTCAGCGAACCGTTCGCAACAGTTACCCAAAGAGATCGTCGAAGGAAAGCCGTCATCAGGTCGATGACCGGTCTGTTCGAGGACTTTGAGCGGTCTGATCCCCACCGCCATATCGCTGAGTCGATGAATCCTGTGATACACGAACTGCGCAACGTCTATCAGAATGAGGTCTCTCGCCTGGAGTCCACAGTGAAACGCCTGCTTCACGTCGGTCGGTCTATTGAATTGGATAGCACAAGCTATGAGGCTGCGTTGGAGAACGAGAGCAGGTACGGCCTCTCTCCTCAAGATTCAATCATCTACGCATCAATCGTGCGAGACCTTTCTGTATCGGTTCGTGCAGACCGGAGTTGCTTTATGAGTCGAAATTGGAAGGACTTCGGCGATCCTGACATCAGGGCAGAGTTGGCATCTTATGATTGCCAGTACGAGGAAAGTTACGAGACAGGTGTCTCGCTCGTACGAAAAGGGATTGTTCGGTAAGGGCGAGTCATAAGGTTAGAAGGAAGACTCAATTGAATTCCCCCACCATGAAGGGCCTGTTTCCCATACTTGCTACGCCGTTTGATGTGGACGACCGGATCGACGTGGAGGATTTACGGCGGGAGGTGGACTTCGTCATCGAGAACGGGGCGCACGGTGTTGGGATCGCGTTCGCGAGTGAGGTGGTGAAGCTGTCGGATGCGGAGCGCGACGTGGCGACGCGGACGGTGGTGGAGCAGGCCAGAGGAAGGGTTCCCGTGGTGATGAACACGGGGGCGCCGAGCACGGCAGTGACCGTGCAGTACAGCAGGCGTGCGGAGGAGCTTGGAGCGGACGCCTCGATGGTCACGCCGCCGGTTGGAGTGTCGGCGGATGTCGTCAAGGAATACTACCGACGGGTATCGGACGCGACGACGATACCCATCTTCATCCAGGACGTGCCCACGGCGGCGGTGTCGCCCGCGCTGGCGGGGGAGATGGCCCGCGAGATCGAGGGCGTGCAGTACATCAAGGCGGAGAACCCGCCGACACCGGCGAGCATCGCGGGGTTCGTGGAGGAGGGCGGCGACTCGCTTACGGTCTTCGGTGGCGCGGGAGGCGCGTTCTTCGTTGAGGAGATGCGGCGCGGGTCGGTCGGGATCATGCCCCATGCAGCATTCCCCGACCTGTTCCGCTCGGTGTGGGATCTGTTCCAGTCGGGCGACGAGGCGGGGGCCGTGGAGGCGTTCAATAGTATGACGCCGCTACTGCGTGTGATGACGCAGGGGGCGGGGCCGTCGTCGCTGCACTTGGTCAAAGAGACGCTGCGGCTGCGAGGGGTGTTCACGTCGGTGAACGTGCGGCACCCGGACGTGCCGCCGAGCGAGTTTACGTATCGCGAGCTGCGGGAGGCGGTGGAGGCGGCGGGGTTGGCCGTGTAGTTACTGAGCCGGTTGCGGTTCCTTTGTCCCGTATATCGACGGGTCGGTTGCCAGCAGTGTGCGGAGGCGGGCCACGGCGTCGACGGCATCTTCGTCCAGTCCCAGCAGATCCTGGACGATGCGCCGGTCGAGGTCTATGCGGGCGGGGTCGACGGCGCACTGGTGGAATGATCCGAACTTTCGGTCGCTGAAGTCACGCCAGATTGCCTGCGCCGTGTCCAACTGCCATGGGCGGAGCTTGCGAACGTCGAGCGTGGACATCGTTTCGAGCATTCCCTTGCTTCCCTGTCCTCTGCCGTCCTGGGATCTGTTGGAACCGTTGGCGTGAAGGATTAATCCAAGTGTAGAGTTGAACCACAAGGCGAGGGCGGCCTCGCGTTGCGTCTTGAGTGTTGGGTCATCATCTTGAACGCTCAAGGTGTACCACGCTCGCACGCCCAGGGTGCGGACGTTGGTGCGAATTGCCATTATCGGTTGCGCGTTATATCGGATATCACGTGTCACGTGAAGCGCGCCGGCCTGAGACCAAATTAACTGATAAGCAATACCCGGCTTGGGAACGAGCCATGCGTTCGGGTCAGTTATCAGACCCTGATGAATCGACGAGTCGAGAGTCCAAAGCGCAGGGAACTGGGCTTGATCGTTCCGTCCGTGATACCCGTCAAAGACTCCGAGTGAGCCGCGAATTCTGCGATCCTGCGGGCCAACGTTGCACACGTCTTTCATGGGCGCGACGGGGACGCGGGCGACGGCGCGCGTACCGTCGGACGCCCAGAGCTCGCCCCGTTCAAGGGCCGCGGCGAACTGGGCCGTCGCGCCATTCCTCCACCGTGCCGCCTTCCAAGGCTCCGAGCCGACGGGGCCTTCCATGATCTCGCCCCACTGCTCTCCCCCCACCATGACCGGACTGCCGCCGACGGGTGGGCCGTCGGAGCGGTGCATGGGGGTTGAGGCGGCGGCGTTGACGGCGTTGGTTATGGCGAGTGCGTCCGTCTCGCGGTAGGCGGCGCGCCGGAGGTTGACGAAGACGCCTCTTTGGGGCGGGTTTTCGTTCCCGCGGAGCCGGCGGGCGACGATCAGCGTCTCGGCTATGGCGGTGTCGTAGGACATGGAGCGCAGTTGGGTATCGTGGGAGGAGACGACGAACTCGACCTCGTACTTGGAGGAGAGCATTTCGCGGATGCCACGCCACGACTCGCCGGACAGCGCGGTAACGGGCAGGACGAGGGCGATGCGTCCGCCGCGCTTGACCATGCGGTCTGCGAGGACGGTGAACGACGCGCCGTGTCCAGCCATCTGGTTGGCGGGAGTGCCGCGCAGGAGCTCGGACGTGCGGCGGGCTATGGCATTTTGTGATTCGGGGCCGTCTTCGGGGGCGGACAGGACGCGGGCCAGCGCTTCGCCCTTGCCGCCGTCGCTTCCCCGCCTCGTGAACGGGGGATTGCTGATAACGAGATCGGCCTGGGGACGCTGGACGATGTCGCCGTTCCCATTCTTCGCGCCTACCTGCTCCTGGGAGCCGGAGAAGAAGGCCTGTGCCTGGGGCGCTTTGAGCCAGTCGAGGGAGCCGAGTTGGATGTCGCCAGAGGGTTCCATTCGCAGGAACAGCGTATGCAGCTGCATTTGCGCGAATCTCACCGTGGGGGACATGGCGGCGAGCGTCGCTGCCGTCAGGTGAATGGCGGCCTGTACGACGTCGGCCCCAAAGAGCACGCGCTCGACGAGGGCCTGATGGAGCCGGTTGATTTCCGGCGTGGAAACGTCGGAGGCGGCGTAGTTCTGGAATATCTGCCGGTAGGCGGCCATGAGCAGGGTTCCCGTTCCACAAGCCGGATCTACGACGCTCATCTCTCCCAGCGCCTCGACGTTGGTCCAATCGACGTTGGGCCACCTGTCGGGCGAGAGGGCGAGACCCGCCAAGACGGTGGAGGCGGGTATGCTCGTGTAGAAGGCGGCAATCAGCTTCCTGTCGGTGATGAGCCGGTTGAATATCATCCCGGCCAGATCGTGTCGACCGACAGCGCGCATCCCCAGCAGGCGCTCCGCCGTTCGAGCGCATTCCCACAGTACGGACGGCCCCTCGATGCCGGTAAATGCTTTCACTACGTCCTTAGCCATGATGAATATCGGGTAGTAGTCGACTTCCAGTATCTCTTCCCAGATTTGGAGTTGGGCGAACTTCGAGAATGTCCCCTCTCCCGTACGGGCAGCGTCTAGGGCGGGAACGTATTCTGTTCACGGGCGAGTCTCTCTTGGAAGAGCATGGCGTTGATGATGACGAGCGCGCCATGTGGGCGACTTCATCGCCTGGGGGAGCGCGGAAGACGTTGGCGACGCGGGCAAGCGTGCCGGGAGCGCGGTAGAGTATGACCCCGGCCCGACGCGCTCCCTCGTCGAGAACGTTGACAGTCTCGTCCAAATCGCCGGATGGGGGAGTCGCGAGAGTGACGGCGTTCCCCAGTTCGGATACTTTCCCTGAGAGCTTCGGTCCCGACGTGCCGTCGCTGCGCCATTCCTGCCATTGGAGGGTGGAGGCCTCCAAGCGGTCGAACAGGTCACGCTGGTCTGTCGCGCGGAGTCGAGCGGGCACGGTTACGGCGAAGGCGTTCTGCACCTTCGCCCCGTCTATTTCCATGCCGAGCCGGGAGAGGGCGTCAGCCTGCACGGTGCGGGCGGGTTCAAACTCGATTTCAAGGACGATGGGGGCGGCTTGCGGGAGACGAACGATGATGTCGGGGCGTCTTCCGTTCACGAGGGACTCGGCGACGGCGGAGAAGCCGAGTCGCTCCCGGAGTACCCTGGCGAGCGTGTCGTTGATGACCGATTCGTGGCTGCGGTCACTGCCGGTTGGGGTTGTCATGACGCGTTCCGTTCGAGTCTCGGTATCTCCAGTTCGGCGGCGAGGTGGTCGAAGTATTCTACGACTTCGCGGTGGAGGGGGATGCCGTTGGCGCGGCGGTCCTGCTCGTGTTCGTGCTCGGAGAGGCCGGCGTAGAAGACGCGGTCGTGGCCGGGGGCGGGTTCGGCCTCGCGGAGGGCCTTGAGGACGCCGTCCATGTTGTCCTTGAACTGGTCGAGGTCGGTGAAGGCCGCGATGTCGAAGGCGGCGAAGACGTGCTCGCCTTTTATTCGTCCCGTGAGCATGGTCGGACGCTCGCCGGGCATGAGGGTACTCATGATCATGACCATCATGGCGATGCCGTATGCCTTGTGGGAGCCTAGCTCGCGAGTTCCAGCGAAGGGGAGCATGGGCGGGTCGTCGGAGTCGGGCGGGTCGATCTCGCGCATGGTGGGGGTGCCGTCGTCTTCCGCGAGCCATCCGGGCAGGAGCTTGACGCCCATGCGCTGGGCGAGCCTGATCTTGTTCTGGGCGACGCCCGTCATGGCGGCGTCGAAGACGAAGGGGGCCTCGTTGCGGGCGGGAGCGGCGAATCCTATGGGGTTAGTGCCGAGCATTCCCTTGGAGGCGAAGGTGGGGACCATGCGCGACCCGCCGGTGGTCATGACGAGTCCGAGCATGTCCTGGCGTGCTGCCGTCATGGCGTGGACGCCGAGTGCGCCGGAGTGTCCGGCATTGATGAGAGAGACGTAGCCTACGCCGACGTTCTTGGCCTTCTCAACGGCGAGGTTCATGGCGGTGCGTCCGAGGATGATGGCGAGTCCCTGGTCGGCGTCGATGACGGCGGTTGCGGGGGTCTCTCGAAGGATGCGCCACTGGGGGTCGGCCTTGATGCGTCCGTCGCCGTAGCGCTCGACGTAGACCTTGACCATGTTGGAGACGCCGTGGCTCTCGACGCCCCAGAGGTCGGCGGTGACGAGCGTCTCGACGGCGGCATCGACGTTGCCGGGCGGCTCTCCCATCTTGGCGAAGATGGCGGAGAGGGTGCGTTCGAGGGACTCGTGGGGGATGCGGATCTGGTCCTGGGCGGGTACTTTGAAGCGTTCGAGCATTTTTTGTGTTTTTTGTATAGGGGGTTGAGTTTGGAGGGTGGGATTATACAGGATGCGGGGGAAGGGGCTGCGCGGTCAGAGGGAGTCGCGAGGGAAGGTTATCCCCTGTTGCCGCCGTAGGTCGAACGAAGGGGGTCTCCCTCGGAGAAGCGTCCGGCGCGCAAGGGCGTGATGTCCACGGTGGGCGCCGCGCCTGTGGCGATCATCTCGGCGAGGCACTGGCCGATGGCGGGGGCCAGCTTGAAGGAGTGGCCGCTGCCACCGACGGCGAGATACATGCCGTCCACGCCGGGCGCACGGTCGACGATCATGCTCCAGTCGGGGGTGATGGTGTAGAGGCCCGACCAGCTTGCGATGACCTCGGCGTCGGCGAGGTGCGGCATCCTGTGGGCGAGCCGAGCGCCCGCGTCCTCGATGAAGTCAGGATCGGCTCGGTGGTCGTAGTCGTCCGGGGAGACCGGCTCGTTCTCCTTCGGGTGGCCGACACCGATGAGGACGGTACCGGGTTGCTTCGTGGGACGGAAGTATATGCGCTCGACCATGTTGGAAACGGCGCGTTGGGGCGCGGAAGCGCCCGGCGGAACTTGGAGCATCATCTCCTGCTCGCGGGAGATCTCCAGCGGTAGGTCGAGGCCCGCCATTTGGCCGACGGGTCTCGCCCAAGGTCCCGCGGCGTTGACCACAATCGGGCCGTCTATCTCGCCGTTCGGCGTCCGGACGCCCGCGACCTTGTCACCCGACATCTTGATGTCGGTCACGGGGGTGTTGAGGTAGACGTTAGCGCCCGCGTCACGCGCGCGGTCGGCGAATCCCTGGCACAGAAGGTGAGGGTCGGCGAATCCCCCGTCCGACTCGTAGGCCACGCGGCCGATGCCGTCGGGGTTGAGGCCCGGCAGGTGTTCCCTAGCGGCCTCCTCAACCGAAACCTCCCACGTGCGGACGCCGAGTCGTTGCAACTGGGCCATGTTCTCGACGAATGACGACTCCGCTTCCGGCGGAACGAGGAAGCACCAGCCGCACTGCGTGAATACTTCCATGTCCATCTCATCCGGGAAGCTCAGCATTATCTCGATGCTGCGCTTGACGAGGCGGATGCTGACCTCGTTGGAGTAGTGCTGCCTGACGATGGCGGCGGAGTCCCCGGTGGAGCCGGACGCCAGGCTCCCCTTGTCCAGCAGGGCAACGTCGGTTATGCCGAGCTTGGTCAGGTGGTAGAGGGCGCTGGTCCCGACGGCGCCGCCGCCGATGATTATTGCGTCAGCCGTTGTTTTCAAATAATTCCCTTCCCATGAACGCGCGGAGGGTGCGCATGTCGGACTTGGGCGGTTTCTCGAACCATCCTCGGCGAGAGACCGTGGGCACTCCGGCGGCGCGCATATCAGCCATCATCTCGGCCATCTTAAAGCCCGTCACCATGCCGTCGAGGACCGGCGCGCCGATGACCGCCTCGGCGTCGGGGAGATCGTGGGTGAGCACAGAGCCCGCTAGAGTACAGCCGGGTATGACCACCTCCGCCCCGTCCTCGTCGACGCAGGCTTTCGCCGCAGACACGACGGCCTCGATGACCTCGCCCGGCGGGGTCCTGTCGGGATAGAGGTCGTTCGCGTCGATGTCGAACGGGCGCTGGGAGGCGAAGTGCTCGTGCAGGCCGTACGTCCGCACGAGCGACTCCTGAATCTTGCCGTTCTGGTAGTCCACCGTCACGAGGGAGTACGTCGCGCCCATCATGTGGGCGACCAGCGCCGCCGACTCCAGCGTCGCAGTCACGGGGATGTCTACGAGTTGCCGCGCCTCGTACAGGCCGATGTCAAGGTTGCACGAGATGAACACCGCGTCGTAGCCCTGCTTCTCGGCGCGCATGACCGTTTCGAGCGTCCCGTCGGTGCACATATAGCGGAAGTACAGCCACTGGTTGTTGCGGAGGGGGTACATGTCGCCGATGTCCACGACGTCGAACTCCGTATCCGGCCGCGCGATCCGCGCAAGGTTGTCCCGACCGTAGAACTCGGTGTCGCCGAAGGGATTCACAACGAGGATTTTCATTGGGACGGCCTCCGCCTGAGCGCCTACACCATGCCACACTCGCCAACGGGTGTCTACGGTGTTGGAAGGACTGGGAACGCATCGTATACACTCTTGAGAACGGGATTCAGGGGTTGTCACGGCATCGCCTCCGGTTTTCTCGATTGACGTTCGCGCGCCCTTGTACGACCATAGAGCTATGAACGGACGAGAATTCGTGAGACGCGCGCGTCGCTACGGGAGAAGACACAAGTTGGCATTCCGATTCGATACGACAAGCGGCAAGGGCAGTCACGGACGTCTCCACCTTGGAGGCCGACTCACCACGGTTCCCTACGGTGAGATCGGGCCCGGGCTGTTTGCGTCGATGCTCAAAGACCTCGACATCGACAGAAAGGGATTTTGACCGATGCGATACGCTTATCCGTGCATCCTCCACCCGGAAGAGCCTTCAGGGTTCTACGTGACCTTCCCCGATGTTCCGGGAGCTCTCACGAGCGGAAGAGACCGCGACGAGGCCCTCGAAATGGCGAAGGACGCCCTCGCCGTCGCCCTCGCGGGCTACGTCCTGGAGCAATGGGACATCCCCGTTCCGAGTCCCGTTGCGGAAGGGCAGGAACTCGTCCCCGTGCCGCCCGTCATTGCGGCCAAGCTCGCGCTGTATACGGCGATGCGGAGCCAGCGCGTCACGAACGCCGCGCTCAGCAAGCGCCTCGGCGTCAGCGAAACCTCGGTTCGAAGGCTCGTCAACCCCAACCACCTCTCCCAGATCGGCAAGGTCGAAAAGGCCCTCGAAGTCGTGGGCCGCGCCCTGGTAATCGAAGACAGCGCAGCGTAGGACGCTCCCCCACTCTTCGTTTCCCCCACTCTACCGAACGGCTCGTTCCGTCCATGAGTCGTTCAAACTCGCTTCATTTGTTGACACTTCCCCCTAATACGGTGAAAATGCCACTTGGCACAGCAGTATTGATCATTCCGCGCGGAGCCGGAATTCCGGCATCGGGTGGGGGCCTTTGCGCCCCCTTGCCGGCTCCCGCGGATGAAGGAACTGCTGTGCCAGGTAGTCACCTATCCTTTGCCGCAAGGGGGGTTCCAATGAGCCGGGGAGTCATTGCCGCAACCGTCATCACGCTGCTTATACTGGCTGCCATCGGATGCAGTGACGATGCAGCCGAACCTGCTGAACTCCAGCCTTCGCCCGATTCCAGTCCGTCAGACTCACCCGACACGAGCGTACCGAAGTCTGCCGCCACGAATACGCCACCGGACACTCCCACGGTCAACATCCAATTCGTCGGTGACGGCGACTCCTCCGACGAGGGTGGGGCTACTCCCACGATGTCGCCCGTTCCAACCAAGACCCCCACTCAGGAAGATAGCGGAGAGCACGGCACACCAGGACCGACTGGATTGCAAAGTGTGGAGGACGTTACAGTTCCCCCACCCGGGAGCGACCCAAGCGAGTACAGGAGGGCAATCGAAAAACTCGATAGGGTGATTGATCTTGACCCCAATAACGCTTCTGCATACAACAGCAGAGGCGATTCCTACCTTGCGCTTGGTGAATACCGTAGGGCAATAGCAAACTACAGTAGGGTCATCGAGCTTGACGCAGACCTCGCCTCTGCCTACGGAAACAGGGGGAAAGCCTACTACGAACTAGGCGATCATGAGCGCGCAATTAAGGACTACGATAAGGCTATTGCGCTTGACCCTCACGTCCACCTCGTCTATTTCAATAGGGCGCTTGTCTACAGTTCTCTAGGCGGCCATCGCAGGACGATTCAGGATCTCGACAGAGCCATCGCGCTTGACTCTAACAATGCCCACGCCTACGGAAACAGAGGTGACGCCCACCTCTCTTTGGGCAACTATCGCCAGGCTATTCAAGACTACGATAAAGCCATCGAACTTGATCCCGAGGACTCCCGTTCCCACAGCCACAGGGCGTATGCCCACCTTGTTCTGAGAGAGTATCGCAGAGCAATTGAGGACTTCGACCGGGCCTTTGAACTCGACCCTCACCTCACCTGGACCTTTACTCTAAACTCCCAGCAAACCTTTGACATCTCTTATGCCTACGCCGACAGAGCTGAAGAACGCTTCTTGCTCGGAGAGTACCGGAGAACAATTGCGGACTACGGCAGGGCTATTGATTTTGCTCCCGAAGACGCTCTCCCCTCCTACTACGCCAACAGAGCAGCCGCTTACCTCGAATTGGGCGAGCACTCCCAGGCAATTGAGGACTACGACAGGGCTATCATGCTCGACCCTAACCTCGTCCTTGCGTATCTCTACAGGGGTTACGCCTACAGCCTTCTGGGTGACCAGCGCCAGGCAATCGAGGACTTCGATAGGGCGCTTGAACTCAATCCAGTTCTGGGAGTTGCCTATAGCAGTAGAGGGGATGCGTACTTCAGGCTTGGGGAGGCGCACTATGACCAGGCCTTCGCCGATTATGACAGTTTCCTAACGATGTATCCCGACCATACGGTCGCGCTCAACAATCTGTGTTGGTACATGAGTCTAGCGGGTCGAGCGGTCGAGGCGCTGGCCTATTGCGATCGGGCCATCAGCATCGACCCAAACTACTTTCAAGCGTACGACAGCCGAGGGCTGGCCCACGCCCTGCAGGGCAACTACGAACAGGCGGTGGAGGACTTTACAAAATTCCTTGAGTGGTTGAGTACCCAGCCGGCCTACGGCAAGAACGGCCCCACTCGCAAGCTTTGGGTCAGTCGTCTCAGCAAAGGGGAGAATCCCTTTGACGAGGAGCAACTGAGGGCGCTTAGGAATGAATATTGAAAGCACTCAAATACTCACCAACTTTGAAAACGGGGGTGATCTGAATTGAAATTTGCTCGGCCTGTCGCAGGCTTTGCTGTAGCGGCAACGGCGCTGCTTATGCTGACTGTCACCAGATGCGGCGGCGATACCGCCGAACGTGCTGAACCGCTCCCATCGCCAAATACCGGCGAATCAGCCTCATCTGATACTGGCACTCCCCACACCCCCGGACAAACCCGTCGTCAACATTCGGTTCATCGGGGCCGCCGACCTCTCCGACGAGAGCAAGTCTTCACTCGCGGATGTCATCGAAAGCATCCAAGCGAGCGTGGTGCAGATTGTCGTGGGCGGGGGAAGCGGATCGGGTTTCATTATCAGTGAAGACGGCCTAGTCGTAACCAACGAGCACGTTGTGGATAACGCGCGCAACGTGCGTGTCTGGCTGACCAACGGTCGGGCCTATGAAGCGGACGTGCTGGAACGAGACGCGACTTCCGATCTTGCGCTGGTCAAGATAGGCGGCAATCAACGGTTTGACGCCATCACGGTTGGAGACCCGAACGGCGTGCGCGTGGGAGATGAGGTGCTCGCGCTCGGCTTTCCCCTTGCCGACAGGATCGGCAATGACCTGACCGTCACCCGGGGTATCATCTCTTCAAAGAGGACGGAAGCCGGTGTCGATCTCCTGCAGACCGACGCGGCGATTAACCCCGGCAACAGCGGCGGACCGCTGGTCAACAGTTCGGGCGAGGTGATTGGCGTCAATACGTCCAAGGTGGAGGTGACTTCCGGCGGCAGGCCCGTGGACAACATCGGCTTTGCCGTTTCCGCCAACGAGCTTGAGCGGCGACTGCCCACGTTGCAGGCACGTGGAGTGGTCAATCCTGGCACACCGACGGCTACGCCGACGATAACTCCGACTCCAACCATAACGCCCACACCGACGATAACTCCGACTCCGACCATAACACCCACCCCAACTATCACACCCACACCGACTATTACGCCTACACCTACCTTGACGCCTACGCCCACCCTAACTCCAACACCGACACCCACGTTCACGCCGACACCGACGAATACGCCGACGCCAACACCTACTCCCATACCACCCTTCGTGACTGTGAGCAGCGGTGGGGACGGTGTCTGTGGGCTACGCGCAGACGGGACGGCTGTTTGCAGAGGCAATCTCGCAAAACCACCAGACGTGCGCTTTACATCCATTAGTATCGGGGGGAGTTATCATTACGGCGAACACGCCTGCGGGTTACGTGAGGACGGCCTGGCCATTTGCTGGAGTTACTACAGTGCGCCTCCTCCAGAAGGTGAGCGATTCACATCGATTAGCAGTGGGAACGTGCACACTTGCGGGCTGCGGGAGGATGGTGTGGCCATCTGCTGGGACAGTAGATCATCACCGCCGGACTATGAACGCTTTGTAGCCATAAGCAGTGGAAGTGAATTCACTTGTGGGCTGCGCGATGACGGTTTCGTCCTCTGCTGGGGGAGAGCCCCCCAGCCTCCAAGAGATGAGCGCTTCGTAGCTATAAGCAGCGGCGAGGGTGGGAGCGGGGAAGCCGCCCATGCCTGCGGGTTGCGTGATGATGGAACCGCCGTCTGCTGGGGTGGCAATAGCTGGGGTCAGTCCTCGCCCCCTGAGCACCAAGTCAATCTCCGAGATGAACGCTTCACGGAGATAAGCACTGGCGCACATCACACTTGTGGCCTGCGAAATGACGGTACAGCAGTTTGCTGGGGTAGCAATGACAGAGGCCAGTCCACGCCGCCGGAAGGCGAGCGATTCACATCGATAGCGGCAGGTGGTCGCCACACCTGTGGCCTGCGAGATGATGGTGTTATCCTTTGCTGGGGTGACAATAGCGAGGGCCAGTCGCATCCGCCGTTGCGGTGAATTTATGAGTGAGGTAGATTTGTTGTGATGTCGCTATAATCTTGCGACCGGGTTCGATAGATTCCCATGTGCGCGCATTTGAAGTATTATGGTGCAATCATGACGAATTGGTATTACAAACCCTGCTAAGTACTGCGACTTACCCTGTGCAAGAGTGACATAAAGGAGAAGACGACCTGTGGGTTTCTATGTTAATGTGTGTAGTGCTACAGAGAACGAAGGGAACATGAGCATTATCCATAAGGCTGAATGTCAAATGTCGAAGGCTTATGCCAGAATCCACAACTGGCCATACTTTGAAAAACAACGACGCGCCACAGAGTACGCGAAGTCCACACCCTGCCCAGCCCGAAGGTGCAAAATCTGCCTAAAATGAGCTACAGCTTCACTGCGTCGCTCTTCATATTGGCCGCCTGCCCTGACTCGGTTGCGGCGTCACTACAACTAGCATAAGTCCGACCAATGGACTGCTGCATCCCCAATATAGAGCGCATCGGCGCTGAGGCCCCTGCCCTCTCCGCTATCGGCGCGTCCGCCGCTGCTCCCCAAGCCACTTCCGCCAGCGACTTCGTGCGGTTGGAAGGCGAGTTCCTGATGGGGACGAGGGCGCCCGTGCGGAACCGGCGGGACGGCGAGGACCCCGTTCGGAGGATCACGGTTAGCCCGTTCTCGATAGCGACGACGACGGTGACGAACCGGGAGTTCGCGGCGTTCGTGGAGGCAACGGGACACGTGACGGAGGCCGAGCGGTTCGGCTGGTCGTTCGTGTTCCGGCAGTTCGTGTCGGAGGAGGTCGCGGCGACGGTCGATCAGGCTGTAGCGGCGGTGCCGTGGTGGTGGAAGGTGGACGGCGCGTGGTGGCGGGAGCCTGAGGGGCCGGGGTCGTCCATCGAAACGCGAGATGACCATCCGGTCGTGCACGTGTCGTGGAACGACGCGGTCGCCTACGCGGAGTGGGCGGGAGCAAGATTGCCGACGGAGGCGGAGTGGGAGTTCGCGGCGCGTGGCGGCCTGGAGCAGGCGCTCTTCCCCTGGGGCGACGACCTGACACCGGGCGGACGGCACATGTGCAACATCTGGCAGGGCGACTTCCCGGACGTCAACACGGTCGAGGACGGACACGCCGGCACTGCGCCGGTGTCGTCGTTCGAGCCGAACGGGTACGGGCTGTACAATGTCTCCGGCAACGTCTGGGAGTGGTGCTCCGACTGGTTCAGCCGCAGGCATCACGTCGGAGGGCCGCGCGTCGATCCGAAAGGCCCCGCCGCCGGGGAGAGCAAGATCGCGAAGGGCGGCTCGTACCTGTGCCACGAGTCCTACTGCAACCGGTACCGTCCTGCCGCGAGAACGGCGTCCACGCCGGACAGTTCGGCGGGACACATGGGCTTCCGGCTGGCGATGGACGCGGCGTGAAGTTTCTCACCGCAGAGGGCACAGAGGACGCAGAGAAAAGGAGAATGGGGCCTTTTGCCCTCACCCCAACCCTCTCCCGCGAACGGGAGAGGGGGTTAAGAGAATGACGGGAAATGTGAACATTATGACCGATGAGACGGCTTTTGAGAGGTTGAATAGCGAGTGCCGGATGCGGCTCTCGTCCGAGCAGATCGCGGAATTCGAGCGGCTTGGAGAGGACGAGGGTATGGCGCGGATGCAGCGGTGGCCGATTGGCTCTCGCGCGTCAACGTGCAGAACCATGACGGCGTGAGGATCACGCCGGTGTTGTCGGCCTTGTTGACGCAGACGGAGGATGTCGAGGGGACGATCAGGCACTTGGACGGACTGCGGGCGAAGACGAGACACGGGCAATTCGACGCGGACGATGAGTTGATGCGCGAGTTGGAGTACCACCGGTTCGCGTCGGAGTGCAATCGCCAGCGCGACTGGCCGGAAGAACCGGATGAGCAGCGAGCGTTGTTCGATTCGCTGACCGTACTTGAAGACCAGCGTGACGACCCTGCGGTCCTCACCGAGGAGGACCTTCGGGAGGCCCGCCGCGCTGCCTATGAGGCGGTCGAGCTGCTGCGGTTTCTGCGCGAGTTCAAGGCGGGAACGTCGCGGCCCGTCGTCGTCTTCGGGAACGAGCGGTACGGGCGGGACTGGGTCGTGCAGCCTTTGGAACCCTACCTGCGGGACGACTTCGACATCCGCTACTGGCGGGTGCAGTCGCATAGCTCGATGAGGCTGACGGTGCCCCACTGGATCGGCAGGTGGAACCGGTCGGGATTCCCGCCGGAGTTCTGGGTGGAGATGAGCGAGACGCAGCCCCACATCGTCGTCGTGGACGAGTGCAGCCCGCGAAGGACGGAGCGCTACAGCAAGTTCGCGCGCGGGAGTCCGCGACATGCTCAACTGGTTCATGGTGTTCAATGACATCCGGGCGCAGGGGGACGGCTCGGCGTACGAATCGGAAAGTACCCTACCCGCCCACCACTTCCCGAGCTGCGGAAGTGGCACGAGTACGTCGTCACCAAGCGGGATATGCAGCACTACGTCGGGCCGGGCGCGACCTACCGCATCCGTCACTGGGCGCCGGAGCTCAAGGCGGAGGTGCTGATGGGAGACATGGTCGTTCCGAGCCGTCCAGCCGAAATGGGAGAAGACGCGCCGACCGTCGTGCTGGCGAATCCCGCCGTCTACAGAACCGAGGGTGACGACCTGCCGGAGCCGCTCAGGGGCACACGCCCCTACTTTTTCAACGACCCCGAGTACCGGGTGCGGGAGAAGGTCGTTCCGGGGTTCGGCGCGCACGGATTCGAGACGCGAGTGGTAGGGCCTACGACGGACGAGTACGTGATCGCAGCACGGCTGCAGATCGAGAAGGAAATCGCGGCGATGCTGGACGGGACGGAGCAGACGGCATGAAGATCACGCGAGTCGACGCCTACGCCATAGGCATCGGTGACGTCGGGAAGCCGGAGTACCTCGTCAACGAAGATTTCCGGTACTCCATCTACGGGACCCGCCATCAGACCGTCATCGCGCGCATCGAGACCGACGCCGGCATCGTCGGCTACGGCGAAGGGCAGTCGCCGATCTCCCCGGAGACCACGAAGTCGATAGTTGATACAGCGCTGAGGCCGATGCTCTTGGGCAGGGACCCGCTCGACTCGTCCGCGCTGTGGTACCGCATGTACTCGGCGATGCGGGAGCGCGGGCACCAGACGGGGTTCTATCCCGACGCGCTGGCGGCGGTGGACATAGCGTTGTGGGACATCAAGGGGAAGGCTACGGGCCTGCCGGTCTACAAGCTGCTGGGGGGAGCGTTCCGGGCGCACGTGCCCGTATACAACAATGTGAGCGCCACGACGCCCTCCGAGGCCGCGACGGAAGCGAAGTCGCACGTCGATGCGGGATACGGCGGCGTGAAGCTCCACATTCGCGGTACGCCATCGGAGACGGCGGAAGTGGCCGAGGCCGTCAGGGACGCCGTTGGGCCGGATGTCAAGATCATGGTCGACGTGCACACCTTCTATACTGTTCCGCCCGCCATTGCCCTAGGACGGAGGCTGGAGGCAATCGACGCGGCGTGGCTGGAATCGCCACTCGTCCCGGAGGACATCGGCGGCCTCGCCGAGCTTTCGCGCGCACTCGACGTTCCGGTGGCGTCGAGCGAGTGGACACGCACCCGCTGGGACCTGCGGGAGGCGTTCGAGCGGCGCGCGTTCGACATCGTCATGCCCGACATCGCGCGCACGGGTCTCACGGAGGGCATGGCGATCGGTACGCTGGCGGACACGTACAACATCCCTGTCGCCCCGCACATCGGCGGCGGAGGGATCGTCTCCATCGTCGCCTCAATCCACTACTCCGCCGCGATACCCAACTTCATCATCATGGAGCACAACCGCAACGCCTACCCCCTGCGTGGACGGATCGCGAGCGGACAGCCGGAGGTTGTCGACGGCGCGTTCCCGTTGCCGGAGCGTCCGGGGCTGGGGATAGAGATCAGCGATGAGGCTCTTGCCAAGTATTCGGTGGATGGGGGCTAGGTGTCCTAAGAGGGTGTCAATGAGTCACCGGAAACCGTTCGTGGTAAGCTTGTCGAACCATGAACGGTACCTCGACCCTTCGACAGGCTCAGGGTGAGCGGAGCCTTCTTGGACACCCGCTCAGGCATACTCGACGATGTGACCGAAGAGCTCGACCAGTCGCTGAGAGTCGGCCTGGTCGAGGGCCGGGCGTTCAAGGGCGCGGGCGTTCTGCTCCAAGTGGTTGAGGTTCGACGTGCCGGTCAGCACCGTCGATATGGCCGGATGGTCGGCGGCGAACTTGTAGCCGGCGGCGACGACCGACTCCACGTCGTCGTGGACGAGCCATCCGAGCGGATCCTTCTCGGGCAGGCTGTCGGGCCGTAGGTAGCCCTTCTCCTTCCACTCGGTGACGGTCTGTTCGAGCAGGTCGGGATCCGGCAGGCGAATGCGCGCGGCGGCCATGTTGACGATTCCGACGTCGTGCTCGATGGCCAGCGGGAGAATCTCCTTCACGACGTGCTGATTGAGGATGCCGTATTTGAGCATTATCACGTCCCACAGGTGGGGGTTTCGTGTGAGCGAGATGAGTGCCCCGTCCTGTGGCGCGTCCACCATGAACTGCGTGCTCAGGCCGATGGCCCCGATCTTGCCCTGCTCGCGCGCCCGTTCAAGAATGGGATAGTATCGCTCGACCCCATCGTCGTACCACTCGTCCGTTAGGCCGTGGAGCATGTAGATTTCGATATGGTCGGTGCCCAGGGTTCGAAGGCTCTCCTCAATCGCTTCGGTCAGGTCTTCCTCCTCAGAGCCGGTCGCCTCCTCCCCGATTCGCCATTTGGTGATGAGTTGGTATGAGTCGCGGGGGATGCCCTTGAGGCACTCGCCCAAAATCGACTCGCTCTGCCCGTATCCCTTGGCGGTGTCGAACAGGTTGACGCCCAAATCAAGGCATCGGCGGACGAGCGCGACCTGACCGGAGCGCTCCATGCCTTCGTTTTGACCAAACAGCCTCGGCCCGCCGGTGCCGTAGCTGAGCAGGGACACCTTCAATCCGGTACGTCCGAGGGTTCTGTAGAGCAACTTTTATATCTCCCATTCAACGTCGCGGCGTGATTGTACCCTGAAATACCGCTCTGCTACGACCCCGCGTTTGACAGGCCCACTCCGCACGCATACCATGCCGTAGGCTTGAACCGACACGTTGGGAGTGGACCACATGGAAGACTTTGCGCAGTACGACGCGGTGGGGCTGGCGGAACTGATTCGCCGCAAAGAGGTGACGCCGCTTGAGCTCGTGGATGAGGTCATCGACCGCATCGAGCGGGTCAATCCGACGCTGAACGGCGTCACGATCGAGATGTACGACCACGCGCGGGAGTTGGCCCAGGGTGACATCGGGAGCGGGCCGCTTGCCGGAGTGCCGTTTCTGTTGAAGGACTTCCTCGCGGAGTATGCGGGAGTGGAGTATTCGGCGAGTTCCCGCTTCCTGCAGGGGTTTGTGCCGGACAGGGACACGGAGCTGGTCAAGCGATTCAAGGCGGGTGGATTCATCACGGTCGCGAAGACGAACCTGCCGGAGTTCGCCATCGGCGCGACGACCGAGCCGCGACTCCGGGGGGCGACGCACAATCCCTGGGATACCACGCGGACGCCGGGCGGGTCGAGCGGCGGCGCAGGCGCGATGGTGGCGGCGGGTGTCGTGCCCGTGGCGCACGGCAACGACGCGGGGGGATCGATTCGGATTCCGGCGGCGGCCTGCGGGACGGTCGGCCTCAAGCCGACGCGCGGGAGGAATCCCCTCGGCCCGTACTTCGGCGAGGTGTTCTCCGGCTTCGTCGCCGAGCACGTCCTCACGCGCACAGTCCGCGACACGGCGGCGGTGCTCGACATAACGGCGGGACCGGACGTCGGCGACTGGTATCCGGCGCCTCCTCAGACGGGGTCATACCTCGAAGAGGCCGGTACGCCGCCGGGCAGGCTTCGGATCGCCTATTCCGCCGAGTCTCCGACCGGCACGGAGGTGCATCCCGACTGCGCCAACGCCGTCCGAGAGATCGCGGCGCTGTGCGAGGAGCTTGGGCACGACGTGGTGGAGCGGTCGCCGGACTATGACACGCATGGGCTGTGGCTCGACTGGACGACGATGATGTCGGCGGGCGTCGCGTGGGGGGTACACGGCTGGGAAGAGCGAATCGGAAGGAAGGCCGGGCCGGAAGACCTCGAACCGTTCATCACGGCACTGGTGGAGCGTGGAGACGGCATCGGCGCGCCCGCGTATCTCGGCCACCTCGAACGACTGCAACTGGGCGCTCGCGAGATCGGCAAGTTCTTTACCGAGCACGATGTCTGGCTCACGCCGACACTAGGAGAGCCTCCCCTCCCCCTCGGCGTCCTCACGTTCGACAGCGGCGACCCATTCGAGCTGCGACGCCGACAGGCGACGTTCTCGCCGTTCACGTACATCGCGAACGTGACCGGACAGCCGGGGATTTCGTTGCCGCTCGCGTGGAACGCGGACAATCTGCCCATCGGCATCCATTTCCTGGGACGCTACGGCGACGAGGCGACGCTCTTGCGACTGTCCGGACAGCTTGAAGAGGCGCGGCCATGGGCGGGGCGGAGGCCGCCGGTGTGGGCGTAGCAGGCTGCGGCTGTAAGAAAAGAGGCGTACTCCCCTAACAATCCAACTACGGATATTGCACAATTTGAAAGTACTACTTGCAATTTGTGCAAATCGTTGGTATCTTAGCGTCCATGATCGAACGCGAAATCACGGGCTGCTTGACCGCCCTGTTCGAGCAATACCCTTTTGTTACCGTGACCGGGCCGCGCCAGTCCGGGAAGACGACTCTTTGCCGCTCCGCCTTCCCGAATCTGGAGTACGTTAACCTGGAAGCGCCCGATCAGCGGGAATTCGCCGAGTCCGATCCGCGAGGCTTTCTCTCGCAGCTTGGCGAAGGGGCTATTATCGATGAGGTCCAGCACGTTCCGGCGCTCCTATCCTATCTCCAGGTTCTTGCCGACGAACGGGGCCGCAACGGCCTGTTCGTGCTCACGGGCAGCGAGCAGTTCAGGTTGTCCAACGCTATCAACCAGTCTCTCGCGGGGAGGACGGCGCTGCTCCGCCTCTTGCCGTTCTCTCTTGCGGAACGGCAGCGCATTGGCGCCGGCGGCGCGATCAACGACATCCTGTACTCCGGGTTCTACCCCCGAATTCTCGACCAGGGACTCGACCCGCGGCAGGCGCTCAGCGACTACGTGGAGACCTACGTCGAGCGCGACGTGCGGCGGCTGGGGGAGATACGCAACCTTTCGGGCTTCAGGCGCTTCCTGCGTCTGTGCGCCGGGCGGATTGGGCAGTTGGCAAACCTCAGTTCGCTGGGTTCGGATGCCGGAGTGTCGCACACCACCGCGCGGGAGTGGCTTACGGTGCTGGAAACGAGCTACGTCATCTTCCAACTATCGCCATATCATGCCAATATCCGAAAGCGCTTGGTCAAGTCACCCAAGCTGTACTTCTATGACGTGGGACTGGCCAGCTACCTCATCGGCATCGAAAACGCCGAGCAGGTCGCCACGCATCCCCTTCGCGGCGCCCTTTTCGAGAACATGGTCGTCATCGAGGCGCTCAAGCACCGGTTCAACCGGGGCCGTGAGTCCAACCTCTCCTTCTTCCGAGACTCAAGAGGCCTGGAGTGCGACCTCTTCTATGAGACCGGTCGCGGAATCCACGCCTTCGAGATCAAGTCGGGCGCTACCGTCGCCTCCGACTACTTTACGTCGCTGAACCGGGTGGCCGAACTGATTCCGAGCATCACCACGAAGACCGTGATATATGGCGGAACGACGCGACAGTCACGGACCGATAGTGAAGTGTTCCCCCCGGCCGAACTAAGCGGGGCGCTCGAACGATTTGAAGGGAAGTAACAAATTACCGCTGACCTTACCAACAAGGAGAAGAACCCATGACCCTCCAAGACCGGACCGCCCACAACGTCACGTTGCGGACGAACAACGTCCTTGCGAAGATGAGGAAGGGCGAGATCGCGTTCGGGTGCCAGTTCAACTCGCCGTCGTCGGAGCAGGTGGAGTTGCTGGGCATCGCGGGGTACGACTTCGTCATCTTCGACGGAGAGCACGGGAGCTTTACGCTGAGCGACCTGGAGGAGCAGAGCCGCGTCGCGCAGATGTGCGGGCTGACGCCGGTCGGCATGGTGCCCGACGTGGAGCTTCCTACCATCCACTCATTCTTGGAGCGGGGTATCATGGGGATTCACGCGCCGAACATCACGACGGAGGAGGACGCGCGGAAGCTGGCGGAGGGCTGCCGCTACGCCCCGGAGGGCAGGAGGAGCCTCTCTTTCTCGCGGGCGTCGCACTTCGGATTCGGTCCGCCGAGGCCGGAGTACATGGCGCACGCGAACACGCAGATCGTCGTGATGGCGCTGATCGAGCACGTGGACGCGCTCGACAACCTGGACGGCATATTGTCAGTCGAGGGTATCGACTTCTACGGCATCGGGCCGAAGGACCTCGCACAGTCGATGGGACTGCCCGGACAGATGGAGCACCCGCGAGTCAAGGACTTCACCAAGCAAGTGACCGACGCCGTTCACGCGGCCGGCAAGAAGATGTCACACGAGGTCGTTGTGGCGCACCGCGCCTCGCACTTCTTCCTGGAGGCGGCTGTGGCGTTCAGAGAGTCGCGGCTGGCGCAGGTTTGAAGTGAGAGGAGCGCGCAAGCTCACACCGATCCGCGATAGCTCTAAAGTTGGACGATTGCTACGGATCGCACCTCTGGCAGGAGTCTACGAGGCGGCCAGTCGTATGTGCCCACGCAAGGGCCTTTGCCTTTGTCAGGAAGGGGCCGGGCCAGTCGTACTGCACCCAGATGCACAGCGAGCGGTGAATTGTAGCTTTGGGCAGCGTGTCCTTAGCCGCGCCGTTTGGATTTACTCGATAGCTCATTCGGTCCCCACCCAACCTTCCCTGCTTCGTCACAGTACTTATAGCAGGAATGGCTTTCCGAAGACCATGAGGAAAAAGTACACAATTTGAACGATTCCTAGTGGCCGACGTTGCCCGCAAGCGGCACGACCTCGCTCACAACGCGGTACGGAGCCAATTCTCGCGGCTAGCCTTCACTCCCCCATTCCACCAGCGCGGCGCGGAGGAGACCGAGGGTGTACATGCTGGTGCGCTGCCGGTCGGGGGCTCCGCGTCCGGCGGAGTTGAAGACCCGGGACTTCGTGCGGCTGCCGTCGGTGACAGAGATGTAGGTCGTCCCCTTGGCGAGATTCTGGGACATGTCACCCGGCTCAGGTACGCCGTGAACGGCCAGACCGATGTCAGCCCCGGAACGCGCGCGGACAGCCTCAGCCAGCTTGTCGGTAGCGGCGGCCTGATCGGCCAGAAAAGCGCCGACGTCCGACACATCGGCGCCCGCGATCAGTCGGCGAATCGAACCGAGGTTGTTGCCGATGGTGCCTTCGACGAAGTGGTCCGCGCTGGCCTCGTGGAGCTTGGTGGCGACGATGCCGCTCGTGAGGTCCTCATAGACCGCTATGGTTGTGTTCCCCTGCTCCAGCAGCCCGCCGATGGCGTCCTCCAACGTCTCCTCGTCTACGGCGAAGACGTGCTTACCGAGGAGTTTGCGCACCTGGGCCTCGACCGGGTCGATGAGCTTGTTGGCCTCCTCGATACTTGACGCCTTCGCTGCTATGCGCACGTCGACCTGTCCAGGGTGGGCAAGCACCCCAACGGTCGGGTTTTCGGACCCAGCGATGAGATGGCCGATGCGGTCGTCGACGTTACTCTCCCCGAGGTCGCCTACCTTGAGGATGCGATAGGTCAGCGTCTCCGAGAGTTGAAACCTCTCGCGCAGGTACGGAACGACCTCGTTGTCGAAGAGCCACTTCAGCTCGTGGGGCACGCCGGGAAGGGCGATGACCGCTCCACGCGGATCGTCGACGATGAAGGATGGCGCTGTCCCGTTCGGGTTGTGGACGGCTATGGCGCCCTCGGGAATATCGGCCTGTCGCTCGTTGTTCGGAGTCATGATGAACCCGCGCCTGCGGAAGCGCTGCTCGATGTCCTCAAGCAGTGCGGGGTCTCGCACCAGCTTCCGCCCGGTAGCGTCGGCGATGGTCTGGCGGGTCAGGTCGTCCTGCGTCGGGCCGAGGCCGCCTCCCGTGATGACGATGTCGGAGCGGTCCATTGCCCGGTCGATGACCGATCTCATGCGGTCGGGATTGTCGCCCACAATGGTCTTGTAGTAGAGGTCGACGCCAATGTCGGTGAGCCGCCGCGCCATCCACGCCGAGTTGGTGTCGACGATCTGGCCCAGCAGAAGCTCGGAGCCGATGGAGACTATCTCAGCGTTCGGCATATATCACTTCCTCCGATCGACCGGCATGGGGCACACTTCAGTAGGCTTATCGTCAAGCATCGCCAGCAGTCCCTCCGGCACCAACCGTCCCCTACCCACCCTGAAGTCGTCAATCGGCTTCCAGACCGCCTTGATGGGCGAACCGTCGTCTTCCTGTCCCCAGATCGGGCAACGCCGGTACAGGCCTTCATCCACGAAGTCCGCTTCGTAGAGCATCACGATCTCATGTCCCAGCTGCCCGTGGACGGTGAAGATGTTTTCGAGCACGCCGAGCCACCGGATATTTCGGACTTCGGTGTTCAGCTCCTCGGCCATTTCCCTGGCGGCTGCCTCGCCGCTGGACTCTCCAAACTCGATTGTTCCGCCCAGCGGTCGGTAGTAGTGGTCTCTCTTCTCGGTGTCGTAGCCCTCGGATACGAGCAACTTGTCGTCACGTCGGATCACGCACAGAGCGACGGGCCTGACTGTACCGCTAACCATGAGTTTCGCCCCGGTGGATGGCCAAGGAACGCTCAGGCCCCGTACTTGTCGCGCAGCAGCGCGGCCCCGCGACCGAGGGCGCTAAGCTTCAGGTAGGCCTCATCGAAGTCCATGGGGTTGACGCTGGAGGGAGAGAAGCCGCAGTCGGGATTGAGGGTGAGGCGCTCCTTCGGCACGTATTCCATCGCCGCCTCCGTCCGGGCGACGACTTCCTCCGGGGTCTCGATATGCGGATCGGTGTGGTCTATCACGCCCAGACCGAGCGTCTTGTCCTTCGGGAAGTCCTTGAGAACGCCAATCCCACCGGCGTCGGGGGTGGCAAGCTCCATGGCGAACCGATCAACGTTCATATCGCCGAGCGCGCCGATGATGAGGTCGTAGGGGCCTTTCGTGCCGTGCTGCCGGTTAAAGTGCGCGTGGCAGAAGTGAACGCTCAAGGGCATGTCTTCAAGACCTGCGGCGGCGCGATTCATGGACGTGACGGTCAACTCTATCTCGTGGTCGATGTCGGTTATGCCCTCGTTCTCTCGGTAGTCGGGATCGACGAGAAGGCCAAGCCACGGGTCATCGATCTGGATCATGTCCACGCCGAGAGCCACGAGACGGAGCAGTTCCTCGTTGATGATGGGAATGCAGGCCTCGACGAACTCCTCGCGAGTAGGGTACGCCCCGGTCGAGTGGTCTGCGCTCCACATGCGGCGACCGACCGTGTAGGGAGAAGGTATTGCGACGATGATCTTCGAGTCGGTGTGCTTGCGCATGAACTCGACCTCGCCCGCAGCCATCGAACGTCGTGTCGAAATCTTGGAGGTCACTGCGGGGTACATCAGGTGCGTGAAGGACGACGTGCCACCCGACGAGACGAGGTCGTTGGTGAAGCCGTCGACGGCCTCGGTGAAGACCTTGACGTAGCTCTCGCGCCTCCACTCACCGTCCGAGATGTAATCCACGCCCGCCCGTTCCTGCATTCGGATGGCCGACGGCACCACGTCGTCGAGGAGCCTGTCCGCCTCTTCCTCAGTGATGCGTCCCGCCTTGCGGTCCTCGATGAGGTCTCGCACCCATTGCGGTCGCGGGAGGCTTCCGACGACGAAGGTCGGAAAGAGGGGGTCGGATGGGTTCATGGACGGCTGATCTCCATGAGTGGAGTGGGCCTCATTGTAGCTTGGGACGTTGGGGTGTCAAGGGATTCGGGAATGACGGGAAATGCCAACACCGCCTAGATGACCTTGTTGAGCGGATACTCGATGATGTCCTCGGCTCCGGCGTTGAGGAGCTTCGGCGCGAGGTCGCGAACGACGGCGGGGCTCACGACCGTCTCCACCGAGAACCAGTCGGTGTTGTAGAGCCGGGCCACAGTCGGCGCCTTCATGCTGGGCAGCACATCGACGATATCCTCGATCTTCTCCTGGGGGACATTCATCTTGAGGCCGACGAGCTTTTCGCCCTGGAGCGCGCCGTTGAGGAGAAGGCCGATCTGCTCGATCTTCGCCCTCTTCACGGGGTCTCGCCACGCCGCGTGGTTGGCGATAAGCTGCGGCGCCGTCTCCATCAGGTCGTGAATGATCGTCAGTCCGTGCGCGCGAATCGTGCTCCCCGTCTCCGTCACCTCGACGATGGCGTCGGCGAGCCCCGAAACAACCTTTGCCTCCGTCGCGCCCCACGAGAACTCGACTTCGACGTTGATGTCCCTCTCGGCGAAGTAGCGCCTGGTGTACATGACCAGCTCTGTCGCTATGGTCTTGCCTTCGAGGTCTTCGAGGCGCTTGATCCCGGAGTCGTACGGAACGGCGAGCACCCACCTTGCCGGACGGGCGCTGACCTTCGAGTAGACCAGATCGGTGACGACGTGAACGTCCGAGGAGGTCTCGGCGATCCAGTCCTTGCCGGTGATGCCGGCCTCGAGGGGGCCGTGCTCGACGTACCTTGCCATCTCCTGTGCGCGGGCGATGGAGCACTCGATCTCATCGTCGTCGATCTGCGGGAAGTAGTTCCGCGAGCTGATGTCGATCTGCCACCCCGCCCTGTGGAATAGACCTACCGTGGCGTCCTGGAGACTTCCCTTCGGAATACCGAGCTTCAATGGTCCTGACACGCTGACAACAACTCCTCCAACAGTATTGAGGGCGCCCCTCGTGACGCCCCTGAAAACGACATAACCAGTCTACCAGATTCCCGAAGCCGTGAAGGAGAATTTAGCATACCCCCTCTCCCGTTCGCGGGAGAGGGCTGGGGTGAGGGTGAAGCGTCTAGTTCCCAAACCCCCATACAGGAGCAGTTCACGTTGACAGTCTTGGATTCCCACAACTAAACTCCAAACCCACTAATCGGACATGGAGACCGTACCTATGGACAACATCGGCGTATACGAAAGACTCGGCGTGCGGCGCATCATCAACGCGTGGGGCGTGTCTACGGAGCTTGGCGGATGGGCCTGCACCGAAAACGTGACGAGGGCCATGGAGGAGGCCAACCGGAGTCCTGTCGAGATGCGCGAGCTTCTGCAGAAGTCGGGCGACTTCATCGCCGACCTGCTGGGAGTCGAGGCCGCCCTCGTCACTTCGGGCGCAGCCGCGGCCCAGGCCCTCAGCGCGGCCGCATGCATGGCGGGCGCCGACCCCGACAGGATCGGCCAACTCCCCAACACCGACGGCATGAAGAACGAGATCGTCATCCAGAAGCGCAACCGCTACATGTTCGACCGGTGCTACACCGTCACCGGCGCGACCCTCGTGGAGGCCGGGGATGACGACGGGACCACCGAAGACGACCTGAACGCCGCCATAGGGCCCAACACTGCCGCCGTGGCCTACTACATCCAGCCGCCCTTCGACGACGCCATCGTATCGCTGGACGACACCGTCGCCCTGGCGCGCTCGCGGGGAGTGGTCGCCCTCGCCGACGCATGCTCACAGATATACCCACTCGACTATTTTCGCAAGTGTGCACAGTCCGCCGACCTCGTCACCGTCGGGGCCAAGTACATAGGAGCACCCCACTCCGCGGGATTCGTGTGCGGAAAGCGCGACCTGATCGAAGCCGTGTCGGCACAGAGCTTCGTCTCCTACCACTACGACGGCGGAAATGCCATCGGACGCCCTATGAAGATCGACCGCCACGAGATTATCGGCGTCGTCACCACCCTCGAGGACTGGTTCACGATGGACCACGAAGAACGCTTCTTGGAATACGATTCGCGGTTCGCCGTCATCGACGACGCGCTCCGAGACATCGACGGCGTGAGCACCCGGCTGGTCGATATTCCCTACTACATACCGCAGGTGATGTACATCGACCTCGATGAGTCGGTGGTCGGCAAGACCGCCGACGATATCCACGCCGAGCTCGACGCCGGCACTCCTCGCATCTGGGTAGGGTCAGTGGACGGCTCCCTCACCGTCGTCGCCAACTGCATGACCGACGAGGAGGCGGCATTCGTGGCGGAGCGCCTGCGGGACGTGTTGGGAGGTAGCTAGCATACCCATGAGACGCCAACGAACCGTCTACTTCAACGACGCGCGGCACTTCTACCTGTTCGTGTTCGAGCCGCCGATGAGGATGGAGGACCTGTGGCGGCCCGTCGACGAGGTGGCGGGCACGGGCGTGGACACGCTGGTGTACGGGGTCGCGAGAGCGGACGGGCTGTTCTACCCGTCGAGGGCGGGCAAGTCGTTCCGATCCGACGTTGACGAGATCGACAACGCGATCTACTGGAAGGTGCGGCACAACATTCTGTCGCTGGAGGAGCGGGGCGTGGACATCCTGCAGGCGCTGGCAGACCGCGCACACGAGCGGGGCATGGAGTTCTTCGTCAGCTTCAGGATGGGCACCTACGAGGGAGTGGGCAGCCCCGAGGCTGACCCGGCCGAGGGAGGCAGGGGCCTTGCCGATGCGGGCGCGCGGGAGAACCAGCTTCGCGTCTTTGAGGAGATCGTCACGCAGTACGACCTAGAGGGCATCGAGCTCGACTTCGGCGCGAGTCCGGGCGGGATGCCGCCCGTGCTGCTCGATGAGGACGTCGCAGAGTACGCGCCTGTCCTGACCGAGCACGTGCGGCGCATCGCCGAGATGACCCGGGACGCGGGCATGGAGGTGGGGGTGCGCGTGCCGTGCATCGAGGAGGTGTGCGACGCGCAGGGGTTCAAGGTTCGGACGTGGCTGAAGGACGGGCTGATCGACTACGTCACGCCCATGATGTACGCCAACCTGCGGCTCGACCCGCAGATGCCGATGGAGTGGGCCATCGAGGCGGCGCACGAGGTGGACGTGCCGGTCTACGGGATGCTCCAGCCGTTCGTGGAAGTGGGCTATCCCGGTCATCAGTACGACGAGCACTACACCCCGGAGATGATGCGCGCGGCGGTATCCAACTACCTCGCGAAGGGTGCCGACGGCGTGTATGCCTGGTTCCTCGACTGGCCGCTCGGAGCGACGGAGCGGAACATGCTCACCGAGATGGCGAACCCCGACCTGATGGTCGAGGCGAATAAGCAGTACCGCCTGTCGCGCCGGACCGAGCCGGCCGCGAGGCTGGGCTACGACACGACGCTGCCCTTGGAGATACCGGAGGTCGAGCCGGGTCGGAGATACCCGATTCCGGTCTACATCGCGGACGACATCCAGGGCAAGGCCGACCGCATCAAAACCGTCACGCTGCGGATGCGCGTCGGCAACACCGTGACGGCGGACCGCATATCCGTCCGGCTCAACGGAGAGTCACTCGAAGGCGAATCCGTGAGCCGAGACACGGGCGCATACGTCCGCATCCCCGTCTCCCCACACCGCATCGAGCACTACAGCGCACAGTGGATCGAGATCGCGCTGTCATCCGTGCGCCCGAGACGGGGCGAGAACGTGGTGGAGGTGTCTCTGGAGGGCCGTCCAGCGGGCCTCGTCGGGGGTATCACGATCGACGATCTGGAGATCGTGGTGGAGTACGGAGTGTACAAGGTGAGTATACAGCGTGAACACTCAAGCCGTGTAGGGTACATAAAAAGAAAGGCCACCCTCAAAACTTGGGGCAGCCTTTCAAGTGATGCCGTCTAGCCCGGATGGACAGACTCGCGCACCATTCACGACACCTACATGGTAGCGTTTGGACGTATTCCCGTCAAGAGCGCCCCAGACGGGATTCGAACCCGCGACCTACACCGTCGTGAATGGTGTGCTCTGTCCAACTGAGCTACTGGGGCGAGCGCCATTGTAGCAGTGTCGAGTTGATGGTGTAGTCTCTCTCTATGAGAAATCGACGGACTCAAGTGCTCTGCCTCTGCCCCCGCGTGAACCTCGCGATCTCCTTGGCGTAGGCCGCGCGGCCGTAGACCTCTTTCTTGTTGTACATGCGGCTGGGGTGAGGGATGAGGCGCAGGCTCCGGTCTTCGAGCGGGAGCTTGACGGGGACGTGTCCTCTTCTGTGGGACTCACGGATGGCGATGGCCATTTCGAGGACCTTCCTCCCGTTGTCGCCGTTGCCTCGAGGCTCTATGTCATGGTCGAGAGCGTCGATCATGGACTGCGCGGTTGCACGCTGACGGTTGCCGGGGTCCTCCCAGCCCTCCTCGTCGATTTGGCCGAAGCCTCCGTGTACGCCCTCATCGTCGGAGAACGGGCTGATTACCTCCGTCGCGTTCATGAGCGTCGGTCGGGACTCGTCGAGGTCGTGGGTGTACATGCGGACGGTCATGTTGTCGCTGGTGAACCGGCCGCGCTCGCAGAGCACCTCGAAGCCGTAGCGGCCGGTGTCGCGGCGGTGGAGGAACGCCTCGACGCCATTGACGAACTTGATGTAGCCCGCGCCTCCCTGGTCGTACTCGCTCCAAGGATCGGTCGCGACCCACCCCGTTATCCAGTCGACCTCGGCATCGTCGGCGAAGAGACGAGCCAGGCCGAAGATCTGGCAGCCGCCGCCGGAGAGCTGCGTGCCACTCCCCTGGAAGAAGCTGATGCTCCGCACCGCGCCGACCTCCCCTGCCGCGATCCTGTCCTTCGCCTCCCAGTAGTAGTGGTGGTTGCGTTCGAGGTCGCCGCAGCCGAACTTGATGCCCCGCTCACGACAGGCGTCGACCATCTCGTCGGCGTCCGATAGCCGCGCGGCGAGAGGCTTTTCGGTACAGATGGCGGGCACACCGTGCCTTACGGTATCCAACACGACCTCACGGTTGGCGATGACCGGAAGGACGGCCAGGACGATATCGACGTTCTCCTTGCGGAGCATCTCGTTGTAGTCGGCATAACCGGGCACGCCGAACCGCTTGGTGAAGATATCGAGGTTTTCGGGGTCGGGGTCGGCTCCGGCAACCACGACGGATCGCTGGTTCAGGTTGTAGGCACGCGCGTGCTCTGTGCCCTTCCTGCCGCACCCGATTGCGGCGACGCGGTAAACCTTGTCGGTCATGGTGCTGCCTCCCGGGGTCACAGTCTACGTGACCGGGAGGGAAAGCGCATCAGGGAGCAAGATTCGATCATACGAGAACCCTGTCGTCGGAGGTGAGCCGGAGGAGACCGTCATCGATAAGAGCATCCAGGACATCCTGAGGGGTGTACGGGTGATCCCCTGCTGCCAGTCGCTGCGCGAGAAAGTCCTTAAGCTCGGCATGTGACAAGGATGTGTTTTCTTGAGCGAGTACGTGACGGAGCGCCTGCGTGCGAAAGGAACGGAACGACCCCTCGAAGGCGCTCTGGCGTGAGTAGTGCCTGCTGCGACGGTTGATCGTCCTGTCGCGGAGTTCGATCGCTCCGTAGTCGAACAGAGCATAGCCCCACTCGCGCGGGTCTTCGGTCCACACGGCCCTGCGGGCGATCTCCATGATGCGACTGTCGGGAACGTCATCCTCGCCGGGAAAGAAGAAGAACAGGTAGACACGACGGATGTTGGTGTCGAGGAAGGGCTCGGCGCTCCCGAACGCGAAGCAGGCCAGAGCGCCCGCGGTGTATGGACCGATGCCGGGAAGTGTCATCAGCTTCGCAGGGTCGCGTGGGAATTCGCTGTCGAACTCGTTGACGATCATTCGGGCGGCGTCCCGAAGGCGCAACGCACGGTTCCAGTAGCCGAGTCCCTGCCACGTCCGAAGGAGGTTCGACTGGGAGGCGGCGGCGAGTGCCTCCGGCGTGGGGAACTCGCAGAGAAATTCTTCGTATTTGGGAAGGACGCGGGAGACCTGCGTCTGCTGAAGCATGACCTCGGAGACCAGAATCTTGTATGGATCGCGGGTGTTGCGCCAAGGCATGTCCCTGCGGTTGTGGCGACCCCAGTCGAGGATAAGGCGTTGGAAGTCGGAGATTTCCATGGGAGTTACACCCTAGCGGGTAGCCGTGACGAGTGACAAGAGTACACTCCGCGAAACAGTCCCCTCGGAAAGGCGCTCTGTGCCTCTCTTTGAATCGTTATGGTATAGTGCCTCCGTGACCTTCGCGAGGAGAATCTCGTAGGGAGCGTGAGATGGCAACCGTTTTCGTTCCTCCGCTGATGCAAAAGCTGACCGGCGGTCAGGCTACCGTCGAGGTGCCCGGCAAGACGGTTCGTGAGGTCGTCAAGAACCTTGAGGCGGCCCACCCCGGCACGCAGGCACGCCTCGTGGACGGCTTCAAGCTCAAGCCCAACATCACCGTTGCGGTCGACGGGGAGGTCACGCCCATCGGGATGCTCCAAAAGGTGGGCGAAGACAGCGAGGTGCACTTCCTCCCCGCCATCGGCGGCGGGTCGTAGTCGCACGGCTGCCCTGCCCTAGGGATGAAACATCTGCCCCTGAACATTCGGGTCGGGCGGGGTATCCCGCTCGGGGTCCGGCATAACGTCGACCGCGACGTTCGGACGGATGATTATCTTGCCCACGTCCCCGCCGTCGAGAAGCTGCATCGCCGTCTCGATCTCTTCGAGACCGACCTCCTTGGAGATGATGGGACGCAGATCCACGACGTTGCTCTCCAGGAGCCATCTGGTCTTGTACCACGTATCGAAGATGCGCCTCCCGTTGAGGGCGAGGACCGTCAGGTTCTTGAAGATCATGCTCTCGGCCACGTCGATGCGGACGGGCTTGGCCGGTATGCCGAATAGCGTCACCCTTCCCCCGTTGCGGACGCCCCGAAAGGCGGCGTCGATGGACGTTTGCGCGCCGCTCATTTCGAGCACGACGTCGACTCCGAAGCCCTCGTTGGTCTCGATGAGCCAGTCGGCGACGCCGTTCTCCCGCGTGTCCGCCGAAGCGTTGTAGACCCTGTCCGCGCCGAGGGCCTCCGCAAGCGATAGTCGGTAGTCGTTGATGTCGGCGGCAAGGACGCTAAAGGCCCCGGACGCCTTGGCGATTCCAATCGAGAAGAGGCCGACAGGGCCACAGCCGAGCACCGCGACGCTCTGTCCGGCAAGGTCGTGCGCGAGCGTGGCGAAGACGGCATTCCCGAACGGCTCCTGGAGCGTCGCGATCTCCGGCGGGAGTTTTTCCCTATCGTTCTGCCACACGACCGACTCAGGTACCGAGACGTATTCGGCAAATACGCCGTCGCGGTCGACGCCGAGTATCTTCGTGCGGGGGCACATGTGCGCCTGGCCCGTCCTGCACTGGAAGCACAGGCCGCACGTGATGTGACTCTCGGCGGACACGTAGTCGCCCACCCTCACCTGAGTGACATCCGGGCCGGCTTCGACCACCGTGCCCGCGAACTCGTGCCCGATGGTCAAAGGGGGGTTGATCCGGCCCGCCGCCCAATCGTCCCACTTCCAGATGTGCAGGTCGGTGCCGCACACGCTCGCCGCCTCAACGCCGACGAGTACCTCGTCTCGTCCCACAGACGGGACGGGTACCTCGTCGATGACCAGACCGGGCTCCGGCCCCGCCTTGCGAACGGCTTTCATCATGTCTGGCATCCGTTAGTCCTTGTTCATGACCAGCTAGCCACTCAGCGGAGCGAGTCGCTCGACTTCAAGACCCTCCGGTCGCGCGAAGTCCCTGTAGCGAGTACGCACCTCGACCCCGTTCAGAGAACGGGTGAACCCTGCCGACTTGTCCAATCGCTTCACCTCGACCTTGACGACGTTCCTGCCCTCCCGGAGCAGACCAATATCCAACTGCCAGCGGAACCAGTGCACGGACATGCCGAGCGGTCCTTCGAACGGGCTGCCTCTTGGGCTGAGCGGCAGCCACAGGGCACGCTCGTCCGTGATCTCCGCGTCGTCCCTATCCAGAACGTGACCGTTTAAACGGAACTCCACGTCGTCCTCGACACAGAAGTACGCGAACCGAAGGGTGAGAACAGGCGGCCTCATCTCTCCGTCCTCGCGGGCGCTCTCCAGGTCGTCCGACACCACGACCGGAACGGATACCGTCTCCCCCTCCACCAGGTCGACGGGGAGATAGCGCTCCGGGGGATCGGTGATCTCGTCCTCCGTTCTTCGGGGCTTCTTGGGGTATCCACCCTGATAGTCGACCAGCTCCTCCAGGACGAGGCCTGTCTCACGCGGCTGTAGTATGTAACGCTTGTCACGGCGGGCGAACGCATCAGGGTAGGCCATTTCGCGCAGGATGTCGTACTCCACCTGGCTGAAAGGCCAGCGAAGGTAGCCAAGATACAACCCGTCGGCTCCCTGCCGCCGAGCGGTCCGGGCGAACGCGCGGTACATTTCCAGTTGGGGAACTGGCGTCCTCTCGTCATAGACCCGGCGCGTCGGGCGGACGTATGTCCCCGTATCGGCGGACTGCGCGGCGTCCACCATCCATCCCACATCGAAAGCCCCGGTGTCCATGAATTGCTCGGACATCTGCCCGACGACGAGATCGAGGCTCCCGTTCGCCAGCCATGTCTCCACGTCGAGGCCGAGCCGCAGATTCGCTTCTCTCTGGTGGAAGACTCGTGCCGAGACGACGACCTTTCTGTCCTGGGCCTCGCCCACCTCGTCGGCCAGCCGTCGCACGTCGCCGATGAAGTCCGTCATCAGTTGGGCGTGTTGTTCCTCCTCACCCGTCTTGAAGAACTTGGGGACGAACATGAAGTCCAACTCCACGCCATCCGCCTCATAGTCCGACATGATCTCCCGGAGGATGTTGAGCTTGTCCTCCCTGACCATCGGGTGAGCGTAGTCGTAGCACCACTCGTAGCGCGGGTGATGCTCGTCCTGCTCCAACATGCAGACCTCGTCGGCATGGTTCCACTTGAGGAGGCCGCACCTGTCGGAGCCGGGACGGTCGCAGCTCTGGAGCTTGAGACTGGGATAGACCCCTAGGCCCATCTCCTTGCCGCGCGTGATGACCTCGCGCACCTGGTCCGTACCGAGTTCCCGCGCGTCCTGCACCATCCGCATGATGCGCCAGTCGATGTAGCTGTTCCAAACGTCCTGAAGCTGCCCGACGACGCGCCCCACCTTGCTGTCGTGAAAGTAGACGTCTCCATAGCCAAGCCCGAATGCCAGCACGTCCACACCGGAACCCAGCAACTCGTCTACCGGCCAGCGGAGCTTGTCGAGGCTCACGGGAGGGTCGAGCCGCTTGGCGTGGAAGTGGTGCGCGTCCTGGTAGTAGATCAGTCGCGGGCGTTCCATGCGTCCTCATCCCACTTGTGATTGAATACGGGCATGGTAATTCTGCGTGAAAGCATACCATGATAGGCCGACTCGTCACCGCCGCCGTCGGCATCCCGGCGCTCGCCCTCGTCGTTTGGCTCGGCGACCTCGCATTCAGCGTCGCGGTCGCCGCCGTAGCCGCCCTTGCCGCAGTTGAGGTCTGCGATCTCGCGAGGAGCAAGGACCTGACTCCCTCGCGAGTCGTAGCCGCCGTCTTGTCCACCGCCCTCGTCCTGTCGCACTACGTGTTCTCCACCCTCTGGTCGACACCCGAGTACGTGCCGCTACTCATCGTCTCCGCCGCGATCGCAGTCCTCGCCCTGACCCTCACCCTTTCGCCTGTGCAAAACCAGAACGCAGCCCTAACCCTTGCCGCAGTCCTCTACCCCGCCGCTCTGCTGGCCCACGCTCCCCTACTGCTTGGAGGCGAACAGGGGCTGGAGTGGATCGTGTTCCTGCTCGTGGTCACCTTCTCTTCGGACACTGGCGCCTTCTTCGTTGGCAAGGCGATGGGAAAGCGGCCGCTCGCGCCCACCATCAGTCCGAACAAGACGTGGGAGGGCGCAATCGGAGGATTCGCAGCCGCAATTCTGGCGGCGTTCATTGCCGCATGGGCGCTCAATATCGACGTAGACCTACCGCTCATCGTGGTTCTTGGTGCCCTGATGGGAGTCGTCGGCCAGGCCGGAGACCTCTTTGAGTCGAAGCTCAAGCGACTCGCAGACGTCAAGGAGTCCGGCAGGCTGCTGCCGGGTCACGGGGGAGTCCTCGACCGGCTCGACTCCATAGTCTTCAACTTGGCGCTGGTATACTATTTCGTGATAGGAGGTGCGCTGTGAAAGGCCTTGTCGTACTTGGCTCCACAGGATCGGTCGGCCTTCAGACGCTCGACATCGTTCGCGCCTTCCCCGATGAATTTCGCGTCGTCGGCCTTGCTGCCCGCCGAAGCTTCGCGTCCCTCATGACCCAGATCAAGGAATTCCAGCCAAAGTACATCTCGTTCGAGGGTACCGACGATGAGAGAGCCGAAATCTCCTCGAATGGCCGCATAATCTGCTCGATGGAGGAGATGGTTGCCTTCCCCGACGTGGACCTCGTCGTCTCGGCAACGGTCGGCGATGCGGCCCTCGGTCCGACCATCGCCGCTATCGAAGCGGGCAAGGAGATCGTTCTCGTAAATAAGGAGGCGATCATCATGGCCGGGCCTCTTCTCATAGACTTGGCACGCAAGCACGGCGTCGATTTGCGTCCCGCAGACAGCGAGCCGAACGCCATCTGGCAGTGCATTCGCGGAGAGGACAAGAGCGTCTCCAAGCTGATAATCACGGCGTCGGGCGGCGCATTCCGCGACTACGACATCGACGTACTCGATAGGGTGACACCCGCCCAGGCGCTGAAGCACCCGACATGGGACATGGGCCCCAAGATCACCGTCGACTCCGCCACGCTGATGAACAAGGCCCTCGAGGTCATCGAGGCGCGATGGCTGTTCGACATGCACTGGAACGACATCGAGGTGGTTATCCACCCGCAGAGCCTGATTCACTCGATGGTCGAGTTCGTGGACGGCTCGGTCAAGGCCCAGATCAGCCCGCCCGACATGCGTCTCCCGATCCAGTACTCCATGCTCTATCCGAAGCGTGCTCCCAACGCGGACATTCAAAAATTCGACGCCATCGCCGCGGGCGAGTTGACCTTCAAACCCCTGGACCCGAGCAGGTACCCGTGCTTTGGTCTAGCCCTCGACGTCGCCAAGCGTGGCGGCACGTGGCCCGCCGCCCTCAACGGTGCGGACGAGATGGCCGTCGCGGCGTTCCTAGGCGGACATATCAGGTTCACCGACATTCCGGTCGTGATCGAACAGGCGCTCCACGACTTCACGTCCATCGAAGTCCCAACCGTAAACGACATCATCGCGGCGTCCACGTGGGGCAAGAAGCGCGTCGCGCAGTTGGCGGGTATGTAGATGTTTGGACTTCCCGGTTGGCTCCTCATCGTCCCGGTCCTCGGGTTTCTGATCTTCATTCACGAGCTCGGCCACTTCGCAACGGCCAAGTGGTTCGGCATCAAGGTCACGGAGTTCGGATTCGGCTTCCCGCCGCGCATCTTCGGCGTCCGCTACAAGGAGACCGTCTACACCCTCAACTGGATACCGCTCGGCGGATTCGTGCGCATGGTCGGCGAGGAAGACCCATCCCACCCGCGCAGCTTCGCCGGGCAAGCAAGATGGAAGCGCGCGATCGTCCTCGTCGCCGGCTCCGTGATGAACCTCGCCTTCCCCATAGTGGTGTTCGCCGTCCTGTTCACCCTGCCCCACGACACCGTCGTTGGAACCGTCACAATATCCGGCGTGTCACCCGACTCCCCCGCCCAGGAGGCGGGACTGCGACCTGGCGATCAGGTCCTGGAGGTCGAAGGAAAAAGGGTAGAGAACCACTATGACCTGGTGCAGACGGTCACGTCGCGGCTGGGGAGGCCTACCGAGTTCACCATCCGTCGAGGACTCATCGTTACGGGCCTTGCCTTCTCGCCCGAGCTCGCCCCGGTCGACAAGGTCACCATCACCCCCCGCCTGCGCCCCCCGGAGCACGTCGTCGTCGAGGAGGTCACCGACCCAACGACAGAGATGTCCCTGCGAGATGCCCGCAACGTCGATCCCGACGCACAGGTCGGCGACCGCATCCGGCAGGGCGCCATCGGAGTCATCATCGGCACTGCCAATCCGAAGATCGTCAAGCGCAGCTACCCCGTCTGGGACTCCGTTCCGATGGCATTCGGCCGCGCTTGGGACGTTCTCACGCTCACCCAGGCCACCCTGACCAGTTGGGCGCGCGGCGGCCCCGATCCCGGCATAACAGGACCCGTCGGCATAGCCCAGGTGACGGGCGAGATTGCCGAGGAGATTCCCAACATCGGATTCTCTCCGATGTTCGAGTTCGTGGCGCTCATCAGCATTAGCCTTGGCATCGTCAATCTGCTGCCCATCCCCGCGCTCGACGGCGGGCGGCTCCTGTTCGTTGGCATCGAGTGGGCGCGGCGGGGCAAGCGCATCTCCCCACAGCGGGAGGGCTTCGTCCACATGATCGGCTTCGCGCTCCTCATCGGCCTGATCGTGGCAATGAGCTACCGGGACATCGTCAGAATAATCGCGGGTGAGAGCTTTATCCGTTAGAATACTCAACATACCCCTCTCTCTCAGGGAGAGAGCCTGCCCCGTACTCGATACGGGGGCTGGGGTGAGGGTGAACGATGAAGGCCCAAGTCATCAAGCGAGGAGACGGACCATGTTGACCACTCGTCGCGTATCGAAGCAGATTCACGTCGGCAGCGTCGCCGTCGGAGGTGACGCGCGCGTCACCGTGCAGTCGATGACCAAGACCGACACCCGCGACGTGGCCGCTACGGTCGAGCAGATCCGCGGGCTCGAAGAGGCCGGGTGCGACATCATACGAGCCGCCGTGCCCGACATGGAGGCGGCCCAAGCCCTCGCCGAGATCAAGCGCCGGATATCGATCCCCCTCATCGCCGACATTCACTTCCACTACCAGCTCGCGCTCGAAGCTCTGAAAAGTGGCGTCGACTGCCTCCGCCTCAACCCCGGCAACATCCGCGACAGGGGCAAAGTCGAGGAGATCGTCCGCGAGGCCAAGGCGCGACAGGTGCCGATCCGCATCGGGGTGAACTTCGGCAGCCTCCCGCCCGTCGGGAAGATCGGGGGACGAGGGACTTCACGCCACCTCGACGGCGTAAACATGCTGCCGAAACCCAGCGAGGCGCAGCCCGGCGACTACACCATCGTCGACCACATGGTCGAGACCGGCCTGTGGGAGATCGGCATCCTCGAAGACCTCGACTTCGACCTCATCAAGATATCCATGAAGGCCTTCGACATCGACACCACCGTCGAGGCCTACCGCCGCATGGCCGAGATCGTCCCCTACCCGCTCCATCTCGGCATCACCGAGGCCGGCACTGCCCGGTCGGGCAGCATCCGCAGCGCCATCGGCCTCGGCGCGCTGCTCTACGACGGCATCGGCGACACCATTCGCGTTTCCCTCAGCGACGACCCGACCGAAGAGGTCTACACCGGCTTGGACATCCTCAAGTCGCTGGAGCTTCGCAAGGAAGGGGCCACGCTCGTCGCCTGCCCAAGCTGCGGACGAGCCGACGTGGACATTCGCCAGCTCTCGAACACCGTCGACGACCTGCTCCGGCAGCACAAGACTCCCATCAAGGTCGCCGTCATGGGCTGCGAGGTCAACGGCCCCGGCGAAGCCAAGGACGCCGACGTGGGCATCGCGGCGGGAGTCGGGCGCGCCGTCATCTTCCGCAAGGGCCAAAAGGCTCGCGTCGTCGCCGAGGACGACATGCTCACCGCCCTGATGGAAGAGGTCGGCAAGGCCGAAGCCGAGATTCTCTAGCCCAACTACCCCCGAAAGGCGCCCCGAAATTGCTCGTTTCCCGAATGCTGGAAAAGACCCTGCGTGACGACCCCGCCGAGGCCGAAATCGTCAGCCATCGACTCATGCTCCGCGCCGGTCTGATCAACCAGGTCGCCGCGGGCGTCTACTCGTATCTACCGCTCGCATGGCGCTCGCTCCGCAAGATCGAGCAGATCATCCGCGAGGAGATGGACGACGCCGGCGGGCAGGAAATAAGGATGCCCGCGCTCCAGCCGCTCGACCTGTGGGACCGTTCCGGTCGCACCGAGGCGATGGGCAAGAACATGTTCAAGTTCCAGGACCGCCGCGACCGCGACCTCGTCATCGCGCCGACTCACGAAGAGGTCGTCACGAACATCATCAAGGCCAACGTCCACAGCTATCGAGACCTTCCCCGCATCCTCTACCAGATTCAGACGAAGTTCCGCGACGAGGAGCGTCCCCGCGCTGGACTGCTCCGTGTCCGCGAGTTCGACATGAAGGACGCCTACAGCTTCGACGCCGACGAGGAGGGCCTCGATCTCAGCTACCAGGAGATGGTGAGGGCCTACACGAACATCTACGAGCGGTGCGGGCTCGACTCGGTCATGGTTGAGGCCGACAGCGGCGCAATCGGCGGCAAGGACTCGCACGAGTTCATGGCCCTTGCCGAGGCCGGCGAGGACACCATCCTCATGTGCCAAAGCGGTGGTTGCTCCTACGCCGCCAACGAGGAGAAGGCCGCCTTCGTCAAGCCGGAACAGCCCATCGAAGGCCATCTGCCCCTCAAAGACGTCCACACGCCCGGAATCAGGACGATTGAGGAGCTGGCCCAGGACCAGGGCATACCTGCCAGCAAGACGCTCAAGGCCGTCTTCTACTGGGCCGACGGCGAGGTCGTGTTCGTCGTAATTCGCGGCGACCTCGACGTGAACGAGATCAAGCTCACGAACACGCTGAAGACCAACGAGTTGCGCCTGGCGACGGCGGAAGAGGTCGAAGGCGCTGGACTCGTGGCGGGTTCGGCGTCGCCGATTGGACTGGAAGGAATTCGAGTCATCGCCGATGACTCCGTCCTGCTCGGCTCCAACTTCATCGTCGGCGCGAACCGGGAGGACTACCACCTTAGGAACGCCAACTACAGACGTGACTTCACCGCCGACGTAATCACCGACATCGCCCTCGCCAAGGCGGGTGATCTGTGCGCCAAGTGCAAGACTCCCATGGGCGAGAGACGCGGCATCGAGGTCGGCCACGTGTTCAAGCTCGGCACGAAGTACAGTGAAGCTCTCGAAGCGTACTATCCCGCTCAAAACGAGAAGCAACTGCCGATCATCATGGGCTGCTACGGGATCGGTGTCGGACGGCTGCTCGCGGCGTGCATCGAGCAGAACCACGACGACAAGGGCATCGTCTTCCCTCCCTCCATTGCTCCCTACGACGTCTGGATTACCGCATTGAACTACGACGACCGCGACGTTTCCACTGAGGCGCTGGCCCTGCACGACGAGCTTAGGGCGTCGGGGTTCGACGTCGTCCTCGACGACCGCAACGAGTCGGCGGGCGTCAAATTCAACGACGCCGACCTCATAGGACTGCCTGTGCGCCTCGTGGTCAGCCGCCGCAACCTGAAACAGGATGTCGTCGAACTCAAGCTCAGAAGCTCATCGGAAGCCGAAACGGTCGCCCGCAACGAGGTCGCCGGAAGAGTCGCGGAGCTTCTGGGACGGCGTTAGTCCAAACGCACCAAGAAGCTGTGGACGGCATCCTCGTAGCGCTGAGGATCCAAGTTCCACGACCCCACGTGCGCCGCGTCTTCGAATAGGTGATACTCCACAATGTCGGGACGCGCATCCTTGAACTGAGCGCTGAGCGATTTTGGCACACTCAAGTCCTCGCTCCCGTGAAAGAGCAGGACGGGAACCGAGAGTTCGTCGGCCCGCTTGAGGTAGTTTAGTTTGTGAAAGTCCACTCCGAAGCGGAGCGCGGCCAGGAACTTCGCAAGCCCCGTTAGCGCTCCCGGCAGCGGGACTCCGAAGACATATCGCTGGCTCGCCCCGTAGTCCACCACCGCGTCGAAATTGAGGACCGGACCGTCGAGAATGACCCCCTTCACTCGACTGGCGGCTACTGAGTTGTACAGGAAGCTCACGACTATGCCCCCACCCATGCTCTGCCCCATGAGCACCAAGTCCTTCGCGCCCGCGGCCAGCGCGAACGTGGCCGCCGCTTCCAGGTCCTCCCATTCATCGGCTCCGTACTGGTAGTATCCGGTAGGACTCAACGGAAGTCCGGCGTCGTTGCGGTAGGTGATGGTCAGCGTCGGATATCCCTCCTCAACGAACATGGGCAGCATCCGAAGGTACGCCCGACGGTCCGCGCCCTTCCCGTGCACGAGTATTACCCAGGTGTCCTTCTCGCCGAGCGTGAGCCAAGCGGGAAAAGTTCCGAGGGTGGCGGGGATGCCGATCTCCTGGAACTCGATCCCGTGCGCGGTGAGAGGGTCCCCGGCGTACACGTAGCTGTCGAGGCGGACGGCGTCGCCCACCTGCGGCAGCGGCCCCTGTGCTTCCAGTTCGCGGACTACGGAGTCCTCGCCTGAATCGACGATCTTGTCTACCTGGTTGTGCGTATCGGCGGACACCATGCTCCACAGACCGGGTTTGTCCCACCTGTCGTCGGATTCGGTCTCGGCCGTGGTCTTGAGGGCGATCCGACCTCCCGCGATAGACGTGACTCGAAGATCGAACGGCTCCTCCTCATGATCGACCATGAAGGCGGCTCCCTCGATTTCGTCCGAGTAGTACCACCCCGCACCGAGGTACCCCGCGAGGAACACGAGCACGGCCACGACGAGTATGGTCTGGATCTTGCGAGCGAGGGACAGAGGAACGCCTCCTTGACCGTGGATGACGGCATGATAGCGCATTGCCGAGCTATGCGCGAGAGTAGCGGGCATACCGCAAACCCTGTACGCTTGATGGCGGCATTTTCGACCACGGAGAATTGACTGCATGACACGAATGACCGGCGGACAGGCATTGATTAAGTCCCTCTACCGGGAGGGCGTAAGGACCATCTTCGGGATGCCGGGCATTCAGCTGTACCATGCGATGGACGCCATCTACGACGAGCCCGGCATCCGGTTCATCACCGTGCGGCACGAGCAGGCAGCGGCCTACATGGCGTTCGGATACTCCAAGGCGGGCGGCGACGGCATCGGCACCGCCCTCGTCGTGCCCGGCCCCGGCCTATTGAACGCCACCGCCGGAGTGGGTACCGCCTACTCGGCCTCCACGCCGACCCTCCTCGTCTCCGGTCAGGCATACACCTACGAGATCGGCAAGGACACCGGCGCGCTCCACGAGGTCAACGATCAGCTCGACGTCGTGCGGCCCATCACCAAGTGGGCGGCGCGTATGACATCGGTAACGGAAGTCCCGGACACCGTTCATGAGGCCTTCCGAATGCTCAAGACGGGCCGGCCGCTCCCCGTGGAAATCGAAATCGCTTGGGATACCCTCGCGGACGAGGACGACGTGGAGCTCCACGAACCGGCCATCTATGAACCTCTTGCGCCTGACGACGGCGATGTCGAGCGCGCCGTCGGGCTGCTCTCTCAGGCCGAGCGTCCGCTCATCTGGGCGGGCTGGGGGGTCTGTCTGTCGGATGCGGGCGCGGCCTTGGAAAAGGTGGCGGAACACCTGCAAGCCCCGGTGATGACCTCCGCCGAGGGCAAGGGAGCGATTCCCTACGATCACCCCCTTTCCCTCGGCACGCCGGGCTGGCGATTCGGCCCCCCCGAACTCGACGCCCTAGTCGGTGAAGCGGACCTCGTGCTGGCCGTCGGCACCCGCCTGGGACGCACGAACCTAACGAGCGACCATAACATCGTTCAGATCGACGCCGACGCCGACGAGATCGGGCGAAACTTCCCGCAAGCGATAGGAGTTCACGCCGACGCCCGCGTATCTCTCGAACGACTCTACGGCCGGCTCGTGGATGCCGTTCCCTGCCGCGAGAGTCGCGTCGAGGAGATTGCGTCCATTAAGCGAAAGCGCGCCAACCCCGCTACCTTCGTGCAGCCGCAGGGCGGCTTCGTCGAAGCCATTCAAAACGTGATGCCCGACGACGGCATAGTGGTCGAGGGTGTGACGCAGATCGGCTATGCGGCAAGGGAACTCTATACTGCGCAGCAGCCGAGAACGTACATCACCTCTTCCTACTTCGGGAATCTGGGTTACGCCTACCCCACCGCGCTCGGCGCGAAGGTCGCCAAGCCGGATGTGCCCGTCGTGGCGATCTCAGGGGACGGCGGCTTCCTCTACAACTCGCAGGAGCTTGCCACTGCCGTCAAGTACGGGATCAACGCCGTCGTGATTGTGTTCAACGATAACGCCTACGGGAACGTCTATCGTGACCAGATCAACAAGTTCGACGGACGGGCCATCGGCTCTCAGCTCCACAATCCCGACTTCATGAAGCTGGCCGACGCCTACGGTGCTCGCGGCGTCAGAGTCCACCGCCCCGAGGAGTTGGAGACGGCACTCAAGGAGGCTCTCGAAGCGGACGCGCCCGGCCTCATCGAGGTCCCCGTGGGGATGATGCCCGACCCGTTCCTGTAGGCGTCTTTCAAGCCAGATTGAACGGAATACCCATCCGGGAACACGTCGAGCGGAACCACTCTATGACCTCGATGTGTAGGGGAATCCCGTTGGCCCGACGGTCTTCGACGGTCTCAGCCTCCACGAGTCCGGGGTAGACGACCCGGTCGTGCCCCGGCGCGGGTCTCGTCGTCCGGAGCGTGTGGAGCCATTCGTCCATCGTGCTCTTGAACTCCCCCTTGTCCATGAAGGCCTCGATGTCGTACGCGGCTACGTAGTGGTTGAAGTTGGGCCGTCCAGGAATCAGGCCGTATCCGCCCCCGCTGAGTATTCCTCCGAGAATGTCCACAATCGCCATCAGCCCGTACCCCTTGTGAGAACCGAGGTCGATGGTGCTGCCGAGCGGGAGCAGATTCGCCAATGGTATGCCGTCCGGTCCGAGCGGCGGAGCGTCAACCTCGTGCATGACAGGAGCGCCGTTCTCGTCGGCAGTCCAGCCGGGCAGAAGCTTCACTCCCAGCCTGCGGGCGAGAATGAGCTTGTTGGCCGGCACGATGCTCATCGCGGCGTCGAACACGAACGGTGCTTCTCTGTCGCCAGGCGCTGCCAGCGCAATGGGGTTGGTGCCGAACCGGGCTTCCGCCCCGAACGTCGGATTGACGTTGGCCGGACACGACGACATGGTCATCCCGATCATGTCGTGCTCCAAGGCCATCATCGCATGATATGAGATCATGCCGAGATGCCGGCTGTTGCGGATGGTGACAACTCCGACGCCGACGTTTCCGGCCTTCTCGATAGCGATCTCCATCGCCCTTGGGCCGACCACGATGCCGAGTCCCCGGTCGGAGTCGATGTTCGCCGTGGAAGGCGTTTCTCGCAAGATCTCCCAGTTCGGCGCGGGGTTGATCTCGTCCTCCTTGAATCCCTGCACGTAGCCTCTGAGCGAGTTGGACACTCCGTGGCTCTCCACTCCCCGCAGGTCGGAGGTCACCAGGACGTCGGTCGCCCGCTCGGCGTCCTCTTCCGGCACGCCGCACTTGAGAAAGATCGCGCGCACGACCTCGCGCAGGTCGCTCTCGGCGACTCGCATGGATTCCTCTTCGGTCACCCTCAAACGCTCTACCATCTAAGTCCTCCGGCTCTCGTTCGACTGCACAAGGAACAATTCTAGTCGCGGGAACCGGGCGGCGCAATGCGGCCCTGCGGGTGACGAAATACGCTGGCATTTGCTACACTGCGCCCGTATTACAACCCAGTGGAGGTGAGGCTTCGTGACGACCCAAGAGGCTACCGGCGTTCGCGGTCGAATGTGCTCCGTGTTCTCGGAGGCGAACGGCGAGGACCCGTGCGGATCGGCCCCCATGTGGGACCACTGCCTTGTCATCGAGGTCCCGACTCCGTGGGAGCACGAAGTCATGGACTCCTCCGGTTTTCCGGCGGGGGTGTCCGATCTCCTTGAGCAGCGCCCCGACGTGCGACTACAGGTTATTCAGCCCGACGACACCTACTCGGTCGACGGATACTCAAGGGTCATGCTCTTCTCACGTCCCAGTGGCCCCGTTCGTGAAATGGCGAGGAGCGAATACCTCGTCCCTTCCATCCACCTTCCCAGCGCCGTCTCCGCAGTGCTCAGCAACGGCGACGAAGAACTCGCCGAATGGGAACAGCACAACGACGGGATGCGCGACCTGCTGGTCTGCACACACGGCTCCCGCGACATCTGCTGCGCGTCCATCGGCCAGCCCACGTACCTGGAGCTTCATTCCCGATACTCGAACTCGCATACGCGAGTATGGAGGCTATCCCACACGGGCGGTCACCGCCTCGCGCCGAATGTCATCGACATGCCGAGCGGCAGGTACTGGTCGCGGCTAACGCCGTCTCGCGCTACGCAGGTGGCAGACCGTTCAGGCGACATCGCCGACCTGTACGACTCCTACCGGGGCTGGCCCGCAATCTCGAGCCCCGCCGCGCAGATGGCCGAACGCGAGGCCCTCATGCGCGAGGGCTGGGACTGGATAGACCGTCGGGTCGAGTCCGAAATCCTTGAAACGTCGGACGACGGCATAGAGGAGCGGGTAGCCATCAGATCGCTAGGCCCGGACGGAGTCGTTTCGTCCTACGAGGCAACGGTGCGGCAGAGCGGGGTCGTGCAGTCAATCGAGTGCCTGAGCGATACCCTCGCGAAGGACTATCCCCAATACGAACTCGTGAGCTTCGAGGCGGTCGGGCCGTAACCTGCCCCTAGCAGATACGGACTGCGGTGCAGCCGGGACTAACTCGCTGCCCTTTGGAACAGAGCCTCACGGAGTCCGTCGAGGACGCCTTCCAACCTTGCGACGCGCTGTTCGAGCGCGGACAGCCTTCCCTCTATCACTTCAAAGCGCTTGTCTACTTCGTCGAACCGTTTGTTTACCACTTCGAAGCGCCTGTCCACCTCGTCGAAGCGCTTGTCAACTGCGTCGAAACGCTTGTCAACGCGAGCCTCAAAATCGCTGAAGCGCTTGTCGATTCGCCCTTCAAGCTCGGTGAACCGCGTGTCCACCTGCTCGAATCGCTTATCTATACGAGCCTCAGAGGCAGCGAACTGCTTGTCTACACGATCGGCAAGCCACTTCATAGCGGCAAACATCAGCCCCACTGATGTGAGCGCCACCGCACCCAGGGCAACACCGACGGTTATGATGCCGATAAGCTCAGGAGTCATTGCCACAGTCTACCATACGGGCAATTCCCGCTCAATTACGAATCCGCGCCGCTTGTGATCCGGCCATCGACGCGACCGTACTTCCTGCGGCGCTGACCGTATGCCGCGATGGCCTTGTCGACCTCAGTCTCGTCGAAGTCGGGCCAGTAGACGCCCGTGGAGTAGTACTCCGCGTAGGCGGCCTGCCACAACAGGAAGTTGCTGATTCGCATCTCGCCCGCCGTCCTGATGATGAGATCGGGATCGGGCATTCTGGCGGTGTATAGGTAGCTGCCGACGAGACTCTCGTCGATCTGCGAGGCCTGAATCCCGTCGGCGATGATGGACTTTATCGCATTGGTCAACTCCGACCGACCGCCGTAGTCGTATGCCAGGGCCACCGTGATTCCGGTATTGTCCTTGGTCAACTCGACTGCGTCGGCGATCCCCTTCTGAATACCGCCCGGCAAACGGTCGAGACGACCAATGTGCATCAGCCGCACGCCTTCCTCGTGGAGTTGACGAGTCTCCGCCTTGATCATTTCCTGGAGGATCTCGATCAGCGCGTTGACCTCATCCGTCGGGCGCTCCCAGTTCTCGGTCGAAAACGCGAAGAGCGTTAGGTACCGGACGCCGTGAGCGGCGAACGACTGCAGAATCCGCCGGATGTTCTCGGTGCCCGCGCGGTGTCCTTCCGTCCGGGAAAGGCCTCGCTCCGCCGCCCATCGCCCGTTGCCGTCCATGATGATCGCGACGTGGGTGGGAACTGCGGACGCGGCGGAACCTTCGTGGCCCCCTTCCATGCGCTCAGCGTTAGAAGCCAAGCTCACTAGACCTCCATTACCTCGGCTTCCTTCTGCTTGGCCAGCGCCTGCATCTTCTCGGTGTGGCTGTCGGTGATCTGCTGGAGGTCGTCTTGCGACCGGTGCATCTCGTCCCGAGAGATTTCCTTGCTCTTTTCCATGGAACGCAGGGTCTCCAGCCCGTCGCGACGGATGTTGCGGACGGCGACATTCCCCTCTTCCACTCGCTTGCCGACCAGTCGTACCAGGTCCCGACGTCTCTCCTCGGTGAGAGGAGGGATGCTAAGGCGGATGACGGTGCCGTCGCTATTCGGCACGAGGCCAAGGTCGGAGGTGAGGATGCTCTTTTCGATGCTGCCTATAGACTGCTTGTCCCAGGGCTGAATCATGAGCAGCCGCGCCTCCGGGACCGAAATGGATGAAATCTGGTTCAGAGGCGTAGGCGCGCCGTAGTAGTCGACCATGAGTGTATCCACGAGGGAGGGATTCGCGCGCCCCGTGCGGATCGTATTCAGGTCCCGCACCAACGCCTCCACCGACCGGTCCATCCTCTCGTCGATCTCCAGCAGGACTTCCTCGACATCGGGCATGGCATGCAACCTCCTGTCTCCACCCCGCATGGCGGGTGGTCGGCGACGACTAGGGGGATATTGTAGCAAAGGGTACCGACGCCGTCAGCAACACCCTCTTAGGCGGATGAGCGAACGAGGGAGCCGACCGTTTCGTGCCGCACGATGCGGCGAAGACTGCCCTCGTCGAAGATGTCGAATACGAGGATGGGGACATCGTTCTCCATGCACATGGTGAGCGCGGTGGAGTCCATGACCTGCAGCCGTCGTTCGAGCGCGTCCTGATACGTCAGGGAGTCGAACTTCGTGGCGTCGGGGTGCACTCGCGGGTCGGCGGAGTAGACGCCGTCGACTTCATGCTTCGCCATGAGCAGGATCGAGGCGTTGATCTCGACCGCGCGAAGGGCCGCGGCGGAGTCGGTGGTCATGTACGGGTTGCCGGTACCGGCCGCGAAGATGACGACGCGTTCCTTTTCAAGGTGGCGGATTGCTCGCCGACGAATGAATGGCTCGGCGACTTCCTGCACGTTGATGGCCGATTGAGTGCGCGTGTCAATCTCATAGATACGTTCGAGCGCGTCCTGCAGCGCGAGCGCGTTTATCAGCGTCGCGAGCATTCCGGCGTTGTCGGCCATCGGGCGGTCCATGCCCTGCTTTTCGGCCTCGGCTCCCCTCCAGATATTGCCGCCACCGACGACGACGCCGATCTCGACGCCCAGATCGTGGATGGACTTGATCTCGCTCGCTATGTAGGAGACGGCATCCGAATCTATGCCATAGCCCTGCTCGCCCTTGAACGACTCGCCGCTCAGCTTCAGAAGGACTCGATTGTACCGTGGGCTGTCCGAGACCAAGCTTACTCTCCCAGTGAGTAGCGTGAGAATCTGCGGATGCGGATATTCTCGCCGACCTTACCTACCGTTTCCCGAATCAGCTCATCGATGGTCATCGAGGGGTCCTTGATGAACGGCTGCTGGAGGAGGCAAGCCTCCGAGGGATCCACCTCCTCCCCTTCGGAGATCGCGGACTCATCGACATACTTGGGATTCATCGCGGCGACCTGCATGGCGATGTCGTGCGCAAGCGCCTTGAAGTCTTCCGTCCGAGCGACGAAGTCGGTCTCGCAGTTGGCTTCCACCATCGCGCCGATCCGTCCGCCGCTGTGGATGTAGGACTCGACCAAGCCCTGGTCCGTCTGACGGTCGGACTTCTTCGCCGCGGACGCGATGCCCTTCTCGCGCAGGATTTCCTGCGCCTTGTCCATGTCGCCGTCGGCATCTTCGAGCGCCCGTTTGCTGTCCATGATCCCTGCGCCGGTCAAATCGCGCAGGGCCTTGATTTCCGCTGTTGTGATCGCCACGTCGCCTCCTCGATTTCTATCTCGACCAATCCAAAATTATGTGTCGCACAAAAAGCTGGCCCCGAAGGGCCAGACTCTAAAGGCTATTTCCCCATCCGCCGAGGGTGGATGTCATATGCGCGCCACCGAGTCATCAGCCTTCCGGCGGCTCCGACATAACCTGCTCGGCATCCTGAACGCCCTCAAGCGCCGCTTCGGGAGCAATGGCTATCGGTTCGAGCGCCTCGCCGGCATCAAACTGGCCGTCATCGTTAAGTCTACGGTTCGTGCCCTCGATGTAGGCCTCGGCAATGTGCGACGTGACGAGCCGAATCGAGCGGATCGCGTCGTCGTTGCCGGGAATGGGGTAGTCGATCTCAACGGGGTCGCAGTCGGTGTCCACCAGCGCCACTACGGGTACCCCTACCCGCTTGGCCTCGGCGACGGCGATCGCTTCTTTGCCCACGTCAACGACGAAGAGCGCTCCCGGAATCTCGGTCATTTCCTTGATTCCGCCGAGGTAGCGGTTCAGCCGCGCGATCTGATCGTTGAGCTTGAGCTGCTCTTTCTTCGGCAGGGAGAACAGCTCCCCCTTTGCCTTGCGCTGTTCGAGCTCCACGAGGTAGTCGATCCGCTTCTGAATGGTGGCGAAATTCGTCAGGGTTCCCCCCAACCAACGCGTGTTGATGTAGAAGGCTCCACACCGCTCCGCCTCGCTCACGATCGTGTCCTGGGCCTGCTTCTTCGTTCCCACGAAGATAATCTTCTTGCCCTGCGCGGCGATGTCCTCGACAAAGGCCGCTGCCCGTTCGAGGAAGTGGAGGGTCTGCTGAAGATCGATGATGTGGATGCCGTTGCGGTGGGCGAAGATATACTGGCGCATCTTCGGGTTCCAGCGCCGCTTCTGATGCCCGAAGTGGACACCCGCCTCCAGCAATGACTTCATCGTAACGGGAGGCTTCGCCTCCTGCTCCATTACCTGTACTTGCTCCAACTGCTCGACCATGTATTCTCCCTGCTCTCGGCGCCTTTGCGACGCACCCGTACAAGTATACCACACCCAAATTATGACGTGGAATATTCTCGAAAGAGCGGCGAGTCCGGCTTCTACATCGACGGTGGACAGACAGAGGCCTCGAAAAAGTGGTATGCTACGTGGGCATCGCACCCTTTGTCCCTTACCGAACGAACGCCCCTCTTGATCGACCAAGAACAGATCAGCCAGTCCGACCTCCGCCAAGAGTTCCGGTCGATGACGAGGAGCGACTAACGTGCCGGTCACCGTCGTCACCGAGGTCGAACAACTCGCGGAGGGCTGGGGAGACCTGCTGCCTTCGTGTTGGACGAACACCGTCTTCGTAACCCCGTGGTGGCAGACCACCTGGCTAGACCACTTCGGCGACAGATCGACCGCCCGTACAATAGCGGCGACCAACGGTGACGGAACGCTCGTTGGCATTGCTCCCATGAACGTGGCCGACGGTACGGTCACCTTTCTGGGCGACACCGACCTGTTCGACTACCGGGATTTTCTCGTGCGCAAGGGCGGAGAGCATGATTTCTATCCCGCCGTGTTCGACGAGATCGACTCGTGGGAGTGGGAGGCCCTCAGCTTGGAGTCCGTCCCTGAAGACTCGCCGACGATTCGGTTCGCCACTACGATTGCCGGAGACAAGGGTTGGCGCGTCGCGGTCGAAGAGGAGGACAAGGCGCCGTTCAAGAGCCTTCCCGGCAACTGGGACGACTACGTGAGCGGGCTGAGCAAGAAGTACCGCCACGAGCTCCGCAGAAAGGTGCGAAAGCTTGGCAATTCCGGGGAAGTCGCGCAGTACGACTGCACGCCGGAGATGCTGCCGGGGCATCTTCCCGACTTCTTCCGGCTTCACCGCTTGAGCAGTTCCGGAGAAGGCCGAGTTCATGACCGAGGCCCGCGAGCGCTTCTTCACCGAGTTGATGGAGACCGCCGCCGCTCGTGGACGCCTCAAGCTGTCGATGCTGGAGTTCGACGGCGTGCGAGTCGCGGCGTGCATAAATTTCGACTACGAAGACTCCTATTTGCTCTATAACAGCGGGTACGATCCGGCGTATTCTCAATTGAGCGTCGGCTTCGTCAACAAGGCGTGGACGATCAAGGACGCCATAGAATCGGGCAAACTGACTTTCGACTTTCTCCGCGGCATCGAGCGATACAAGTACGACCTGGGCGCGGAAGACCGGTCGATCTACACCATTCGGATTCGCAGGTAAGCAGGACAGGGTACTGATGCGCAACATCGCCATGCTCACCATGCACAGCTGCCCTGCCGGACGTCCCGGCGCCCGGGACGTGGGCGGCATGAACGTGTACGTTACCCACGTTGCCCGCGAGCTCGCCAAGTTCGGCTGTAGGGTGGACATCTACACTCGCAGCGACCGCGCCCACGGCCGGCAAATCGTCAACATAACGCCCTTCGTCCGCGTCATACACGTGGATGCCGGCCCGGTCGACGAACCAAAGCACGAGCTCTCGCATCACGTGCCCGCGTTCGTCGAAGCCGTTGACGGGTTTCGGCGGGAGCATCGCCTCACGTACGAGCTTGTCCACTCTCACTACTGGCTCTCCGGGATGTCCGGGAACGAGCTTTCGACGACTTGGAGCGTTCCGCACGTCACCATGTTTCACACGACCGCCTTGACCAAGTTACTAGCACGGATTGGCGAGCAGGAGCCTGAGGGCCGCGCCGAGGCGGAGCGCGAGGTCATGGCCGCCGCGAACGCGATTGTCGTCTCGACCGAGCAGGAACGGTCGGATATCTCTCGCCTCTACAATTCGGAGCCGGCGAAGATCAGCGTCCTGCCGGCTGGCGTGGACCTGGACCTGTTTCGACCGGCGGACAAGGCGGACGCCCGGCGCTCACTCGGCCTGCCGGATCGGAACATCGTCCTGTCTGTTGGGCGAGTCGAGCCGCTCAAGGGGTTCGATATCCTGCTCCAAGCGATGGCGTCGCTTGATGAACGCTCCGACAACATGGTCGTCATCGTCGGCGGAGACGAGGACGCCAGCCCGGAACTGGAGAGGCTGCGGGAGATGTCGCGATCGCTCGGTCTGGGTGACGACGTCATGTTCACCCAAGCGGTCTCCCAGGAGCGATTGAGCACGTACTACAACGCCGCCGACGTCTTCGTCATGCCGTCCTACTACGAGAGCTTCGGCTTGGTCGCGCTCGAAGCGATGGCGTGCGGTGTGCCCGTCATAGCGTCCCGCGTCAGCGGGCCACGCAGCTTCGTCAAGTCGGGAGTGACGGGCTATCTGGTCGATAGGCGGTGCCCGGAGCCCTTCGCGCAGCGGCTCGACGTGCTGCTTCACAACCCCACGCTCCGCGAGAGCATGGGACGCGCCGCGCGATCGCACGCCGAGAAGCTGGGATGGGACATGGTCGGCCGTCGCACCCTCGACGTCTACGACTCGGTTACCCTGGGCCCGCGCTCCGCATCCATAGCCGCCGGCTAATCCCCCACTCGCAACTCAAACCACACCGTATCCGCCACCCTCTCGAACCCCAGCGACTCGTAGACCCTCGCGGCGGACAGGTTCGCCGAGTCCATCTCCAACTCGATCACCTCGACACCGCGTGAGGCCAGCCACCTCATCCCCGCGAGAACCGTCGGACGGCTCAGCCCCATCCCCCGGTACGCGGGATGAACGCCCGTCATGGCTATGCGCCCCAGCCTGCCGCCCGGCCCCGCCGGACGAACCGTCCAGTTATACGCGGCTACCCCGTCACCGTGGGTTATGAAGAGAATTCCCTCTGGTGTCGTGGACTTCGACGCGATCCTGGCCTCGATCTGCTCCACGGTGTTGGGCGAGAAGCCCCACGAGTCCCCGAACGCGGCGTTCTGGATGTCCGTGAGCCTTTGCGCGTCGCGGCCGGGCCGAAACGACCTGAGCGCAAAACCGTCCGGCAGTTCCACCTTTGGCAGAGCGTTGCCCTTCCACCGCATCGTCGCATACCGTCGCGTGGGGCGAAACCCGGCGTCGTGGAGCAGGCACTGTTTCGGGGCGTCCTCGGACGCCGCCTGCGCGTGGAGCACGTCGACCGGTAGACCGCTTGCTCTCTCTACGGCGACTCCAAGGAGAGCCTCTTGCACAACTTGGGGCGACCGAGCGCCCGAAACCCCCATCTCCAGAACCGCCCGGCGGATCGGAAGCTCCGGCCACAAGACCGCAATACCTACGTCCGCGCCTGATTCCCGGGCGACGAAACAGTCCCGCTCCGGGTCAAGACCCCCCTGCGAGAGATGATGCCTCATCGACGCTTCATCGAACTCGCCTTCTCCACCGGCAATTCCGAACGCCGCGTTGTAGAGATTCGTCCAACTGGCAAGATCGTCCCACGAGAATGGACGAACGGATAGTGTCGAGTCCAAATACGAAACTCCCCGGAGGGGTGCACTTACTAGCCGTAGTTCCAACCAATAATCTTCGTCGGCGTGATGGTAATCACCACGAAGTTCGTTTCGGGCACCACCTTCTCCGTGTACGCCCGACCCTCCTCCTCACCCAGGTAGTTCATCGCCATCGCCAGGACGTACTCATAGATATTGTCGTACGAGAGCGCGGCCACCCCGTTGACGATGGCCGCCTTGTAGGGGCTGGTATGCGTGGCGATGCTGGCGGCGACGCGCGGCTCGTGGCGGATGTTCCGCACCTTGACCGCCGTGTCCTCCGCCAAAATGATGAGGCGCTCCCCGTCGTAGTGATGCCACACCGGCGCAACGTGCGGCGAGCCGTCCGGCCTCACCGTCGCGAGGTCGCACAGATGCGGCTCGCGCAGGAACTCGTCGATCTGCTCAGGTGTCATGGCATTACTCCACTACTCAAGCATTGGCGCGGGAATGACGGAAGGTCAAGCATTGGGAACCGGAAGCCTTTCCCGCACCGCGTTCCAGATGTCGTCGCTTATGGCGTCTATCGACCGCGTGGCGTCGACGACCCGCCAGCGCTCGGGTTCCCGGTCGGCGAGCGCGAGGAACCCCAGCCGTATCCGCTCGTGGAACTCCGCCGGCTCTTCCTCGAACTTCATCCCCTCGGCGTTGCGCTCGACCGCGTCAGCGGTCTTGATGTCGCTCATGGGCATCTGAAGTTGCAGTCCCCTCACCCGCGAGATGCCGATCTCCGGCGGGCAGTCGAGCAGGAACGTCACGTCCGGCATCACCCCATGAGTCGCCAGCCCGTTGACCGCCCTGATCGTCTCGATGTCGATTCCCCGCCCGTACCCCTGATACGCGACGGTCGAGTCGGCGTACCGGTCGGCCACGACGACGAGATCGGGGTCGTCACTCTGCGGCGCGATGACCTTTGCCACGAGCTCCGACCGCGCCGCGGCGAACAAAAACAGCTCTGCCGCCCGCGACATCGTTTCGTCCGACGTGTGCGACCGCTTTATCAGCTTCCGCAGGTCCGTACCGAGGGCAGTCGAGCCCGGCTCGCGCACCCGCAGACACCGAAGCCCCATCGCCTCGATCCGTTCCACGAGCCTGGCGGCCTGCGTCGTCTTGCCCGCGCCCTCTCCACCTTCAAGCGAGATAAACAGCAAGGATGTTCACCAAAGAGCGTTGCGTTCGTAAGCGCACATTCTACGTTTCGCTCACGGAACGCCGCAAGGCGGAAGCGGAGAAAACGGTGTGATATGATACCAGCGACCTTCACAAGCCATTCCCGCGCCTGCCCCTAGAAAGCAACACGGAGGAACCACACATGACTTCGGCAGAGCACATCGAGACCGCGAAGCGGTTCCTGGCCGACTCCGACCGCGAGTTCCTAGACGGCGACGACCTCCAAGCGTCCGAGAAGCTGTGGGGCGCGGCCTCCCACGCCGTCATGGCGATAGCCGAGCAGCGCGGCCTCCCCTACCGCAACCACAAGGAACTGAAGATTCTCACTCAAACGCTCGCCGACGAGTACGACGATTCCTTCCTCCGAGAGGGGTTCAGCATCGCCGAGAAGTTCCACGCGAACTTCTATCACGGCTTCATGGAAGACTTCGAGCTAAACGGCGACCGCCCCCTCGTCCACCAGTTCACCGCCCGCGTCCTGGAACTCACCGCGGCCGCTTAGCCGACAAGCTCCGGGTCAGCAGGAGCGTTGGATCGTCCCTCTCACTCCACGACGGTCGCCGTAACCGCTCAGACTCCGTGCGACACCCTCACGCAAGCAACCCACCGTCATTCCTGTACCCCCACACCGTCATTCCCGCGAACGCGGGAATCCACAGGCGCGCGCCGTTCCTCTCACCAACCCTGACCAGTCCCCCTTCCGAAGTCCCGTTTGCCCTTGGAACTTTGCCCGTGATAAGGTAGCTACGCTTACGACGAATCACTTGCACAGGGAGTCTTGCCCGCGACACGCGGGAAGACCCTCGGGGTGCGCTTTGCGCCCCCGAATGGCCCTGTGCGGGAAGGAAGCGTCGTAAGCATTCGCATCCTGTTCCATGAGGGGGCTTCTTGATGCGCGCGATCGGTTTCGCGGCGCTCATTGTGATCGCGTTCGCCATCGCCTGCGAGGAACCTGAGAGAACGACCCCGTCGACTGCGGCACCGCTGCCGACGTACACGCCGTATCCGACCGCAACAGCCGTACTGTCTACCACACCAGCTCCAACCCAACCACCAGCAGAGCTGGGCGTCTCAAGGCACGAGCTCATAGCTACCATGGAACCATTAGGCTACAAGTTTAGCAAATCAGACTTCTTCGGTTTCTATCCCGAAGACCATGTAACAGGAAGCAAAGTAGTAGGAGGCCAAGAGACCGCTGAAATTATCCTCGATGGCCCCGCGCATAACCTATCAGCAGTAAATATGAATTTCCCTTCAGACAGCGACCTCCAGGTTATACTTGAACTAACCGTGCTCGCCTCAGCAATCAACCCATCACTAAAAAATCTCGAATGGATATTCGACAGCTTCATAGCAGGAAGGAGCAAGGTGGTCAGATACTTCGGCAATATAGAAGTCACCGCCGAGGTTTCCCATGGACTCGGCGAAATCACCATCGATATCGACTTCGTAGCACTCGCCCCTTGACGAAGTAGCCATTCCCAGACTGTCGCACCTAATTCGGACGGATGTGGCACTACGGAAAGCAAAAGGCACACCATTGAATATATGGATTCCGGAAGCGGCCTACCTAGAATTCCTCAAATAATTATAGGATAGGAGGACCTACATGCCTAGAAGACGAGGACAACCGAAGTTACCCCAGTTTTGCGTAGTGAAGATGCCTTGGAAGCCTTGCATGCTTTAGCAGAACGGGAGACAAACTACGCCCACGTCATTTTGGGCTTGGGACAAAGGCTTCTTGATTTGGAGGGGGTGAGCCTCAGAAACGGTATGAATCGAGAAACAGATGGCTCTGATATGTCTAGCTATGCGATAGCTTTCACACACCCTATCAGGAACACTACCTTTGTGGGGTTCCTAACGAATCGGCAAGATTGGAAGCCGGGAAGATATCCACAGAGGGATTTCGGAATCCGTATTAGAATCAAGGAAACGGTTGTGATCCATGTGCAAGATCCGTTCCACTTATTAGAGGGCCCAACCCAAGAAAGCACGCGAGATTGGTATAATTTCCGCAGAACCGGTGAATCGAGGACATTGGGCCAGCGTTCGATATCATCCGGCAGGTCTACGACCATTGGGACTGATGTGCGGCGCCCGATACATAGAACCGAAGGACACCCAATGACGACTACCTTTCAACTCGCTAAGGAAATACACTGTCGCGTGTCCGAACGGTGACAGCGGTAGAGTCATCAAGAACGATAAGCCGAAAAGGGGGTGGCAACGCTACCTGTGCAAAACCTTCGGTAAGCAGTTCCGAGCGTCAGATCTCTTTGCCTGAAGTATCTTCGTAGAGTTCGAGCAGGGCCGCCAAAGCGTCCTCGACGTTTGCCATGGCCTCGGCGACGGTATCGCCTTCGGTGACGAGTCCTGGCAGTTGCGGAGCGGTCCACATCGGTGTACCCTCCCTCCGGCTGCTGCTCCAAGTGAACAGTCAACCAAGCGTATCAGCCTATCAGTCGTTGCTGCGCTCATGGATTCACCGCCTTGGATTTTTGGTTCACCCCTCGAACATCACCACCCGCCGGCTCGGTTCCCTCCCGGAGCTTGACGATGACAGGCCGTGCCGCTCGGCTATCTGGTGCTGGAGGTGGCGGACGTAGGAGCTTTGCGGGCTGAGCTCGGCGTGGCGCTCGCCCTGCTTGATGACCTCGGCGGCCTGCTCGGCCTCGCGGATGGCCCCCGCTATCCGGGCCTGATTCTGGCGGTGCGCGCCGTCGTCGCGGGTGATGGCGCGGAAGAACTGGTGAATCTGCGGCGTCGTGTTCTTGCGGAGCACGTAGACGGGCCTGCCCTGCTCCTCCGCCTGACGGAGCGCGTTGGTGCGGCGGCGGTAGAAGCTCTTGGTGGTGAGGACGAGCTCGGCGTCTTCGAGGTCGTCGACCAGCCGGACCGGCGCGCTGACCGCCTGGACGGCCTGCTGGAGCTTTCCCTTGTTGACGCCGTACGGCAGAACGGAGACCAAGCCGTTTTCTTCGCGTTCGTCATCGGACGTTCCGGGCGTCCGGTCGCTCAAACTGGGAGGCGGCGCGACCGGCTCAGCGGGGCGATAGTCGAAGCGACTCCGCGCGCCCATGCTGTTGCCCTGCACAAGAATGGACGGGCTTCGCTCGAAGTGCGCGCGCCGTACCTCCCCGTCCGTCTCGACCCACCTGCTCTCCAGCGCGACCCTGAACCCCCGGAGCACCTTGTCCACCGTCTCCCCAACGTCCGGCGCGATGAGAACGTTGTTGCGCCCCTGGATCTCGACGAGGACGTCGAACGTGGGCGGGGCCTTGCGCTCCAACACGGTCTTTTGCGTCCGTCGCCTCCGCGCCTCGATGTCGCCGAGGGTGACGGCCTGGATGCCGCCGATGAGGTCGGAGAGCGTCGGATTCTGCACGAGGTTTTCGAGCGTGTTCCCGTGCGCCGTGGCGACGAGCTGCACTCCCCGCTCGGCGATGGTGCGCGCGGCGTTGGCCTCCAACTCCGTCCCTATCTCGTCGATGATGATGACCTCCGGCATGTGATTCTCCACCGCCTCGATCATGACGGCGTGCTGCCGGTCGGGCGACGGCACCTGCATCCTCCGCGCCGACCCGATGCCGGGATGCGGTATGTCCCCGTCCCCCGCGATCTCGTTGGACGTATCGACGATGACCACGCGCTTCCCCGCGTCGTCGGCGAGGACGCGGGCCACGTCGCGCAGCATGGTCGTCTTGCCGACGCCCGGCTTGCCGAGCAGGAGCACGCTCTCCCCCGTTCGCACGATGTCCTCGATGATCCGAATCGTCCCGTACACCGCCCGCCCGACGCGAACGGTCAGCCCAACGATCTTGCCCGTGCGATTCCTGATGGCCGAGATGCGGTGCAGCGTCCGCTCGATACCCGCCCTGTTGTCCGCCCCGAACGGGCTGATGTTCTGGGTGACGTATTCGATGTCGGAGAGGTCGATCTCCCGGTCGCTGAGAACGACGGTGTCATCGGGAAACCGCGCCTCGGGCGTCCGCCCAAGATCGAGAACGACTTCGAGAAGCTCGTCGCTGTCTTCCCTGTCTACCAGCCCTTCCGCGATCCGAGGAGGGAGCTTTTCGATGACCTCCTCGAGGTCTGTTTCAATCCACTGCTGCATCTAGTCTGTAGTTACACCTCAGAATTCGCCAACCGTTGAATACGTTTACATCCGTCATTCCCGCGTAGGCGGGAATCCAGAACCCAGCACATGGCAACCAGAACCCAAAATACATGTCCTTATTGGTATAAGCACCGCATTATGAAAACTTGAAGACACTTTGATATTTCTTGTAGCAACTCAGACACAACGGCTTATTTAGCGTAGAAGAATGGTCGTTACCACATACGTGGCAGTGCTTCTCTTCGTAATTCTTGTTCTCATACCGCCTCCAACTCATGTAACAGCGATTGCAGTAGGGATGAGACGGGTTGGCCGGTATGGATGCTTTGCATCGGATACAAAAGCCGTTCTTTGGCGCTTGGCGAGGGGAGCTAGTGGTTCTTGCTCTTTTCTTTGCTCTTGGAGTTTCCTTACCGTTCTCAGCGGTGGCAACCCTAGCGACCTTGACACGGATTTCTTCGCTTATCCGTACGATCCTCATCGACTCTTGAAATATGTCGTCGTACAAATTTGGTTCTGTATCACGGGATACCAAGATACCCATTTCATTGTTGTTGACTTGAGAGAAATCATAGAGGTTCATCGAAGTCAATAGCGCTTCTCGTTCATTCAGATAGCACTTCGCATGAAGATTCTTACAAAAGCTGGTCCTGATGGAATTCATCGACTCAAGCCAGTTATTTTCTTCTGGTTGTAGCTCATTCTTACCATAGATGATGCGAACATCAATCTTCAGACGGTCTTTGTCTTCAAGGAGCTCTTTGATACGCTCGTTCACTCTCAAGAACGGACTAATGATGACAAGGCGCTCCGATGCGCTCTTGATGATTTCCTCAAGACGATATGAAACGCCTGTTGTAGTTAGGAATTCAGTCACGTTTCGTTTTTCCTCGCTTCAATGTCACGGACTTCAATGACAGATTCTATCCGGAGTGAATCTCAACCGTCGATTCCCTGCCGGCCCGTTGCCACCGCTCAGACAGATCGACGGCAGGGTTCAGTCCACTGATCCGAACGGCCCGGCTTGCTTCAGCTACGGTCACAGGACTGGTAACCGCCCTGGCCATGGTGACGTACCGATCGACCTCCCAAAAGCCGCGCTGTCCCATGAGGGCCTGCAACCGGTCTTGATGATCGCCTGCCAGAACGTACCAGTTACTGACTCCCCATGAGCGAGACATTGCGTGCGTGACGAGCGCGGGAATCGCGTTGTCTGCGCCGGGATGACTCATCAGAGTGACTATCGCCGAGCGGCCTTTTCGCGTGACCTGTGCCCACCCCCGTGCCGCGTCGTCCTGGCGATACACGTACTCGCGGTTCCTCCAGCCTGCCGGCTCTCGCGCAGCCCGCCACTGGTCTCCCGTCATCCCTAGAGCGAACCGTGCCCGCGAAGGTGTCGAGGCGTTGTAGAGCCGGAACAGGTCGTGCTCGTCCACCGGCTCTATGGAGCGAATGCTCTGTGTCGACACGCCGGGGAAGCTGACCTTCGGCCCCGCCAACAGCGTCTCTTCGCCGTACTTGGTGAAGCCACAGGTGGCCGCGACCTGCACGAGCGAGTCGTCCTCCCGCAGGCGGAGAAAAACGCGCTCGCCTCCCCGCTGCGCTATCTCGCGAAACAGGACGCCGAAGACGTCGTGACACGCCGCGCCATCCGGGGAATCGGTCAGCAACTGCGTGACTTCCCAGCAGCGCCTGGTTGCCCGGGGCCGCGCGGCCACAATTGCCGGCACGTACCGATCATGCGACAGGGTGAGCGAGTGCGTCCCCTTGCTCCGCAGGGAAGCGGCGGCGGACATCACCTCGCGCTTGGACATCGCAGACGACGGCTCTGCCCCAACGGTAGCGAGCGGATATGCCCGGTTGCCCGGCGCCGGGCCGCCGAACACCCCGTAGCGAATAACGTCTGAAGGCCGCGACGCGCGTATCATAGTGGCCGGGGTTCCTTGGCCCCTCTAACGATATTCAAGAACAGATTATGGACGCGCGAGTCGCCCGTCAACTCGGGGTGGAACGCCGTCGCAAGCATATCTTTCTCGCGCACGGCCACCGGACGCCCGTCGCTCAGCCGCGCCAGGACCTCGACGCCCTGCCCGACCGTCGTGACGACCGGGGCGCGTATGAAGACTCCATGGAACGGGGCGTCGCCGAGGCCGTCCACGTCGAGGTCGGCCTCGAAGCTGTCGACCTGGCTGCCGAAGGCGTTACGGCTCACCTCGATGTCCATGAGGTGGAGCGGTTCGGGCCGGTGGTCGGTCAGCCGGTCGGCCAGAACGATCATTCCGGCGCAGGTGCCCCACACCGGCATCCCTTCCCGCACGAGTCCGACGACGGTGTTTCTCATGTCGAAGATGTCGAGCAACTGGACGATGGTCGTGCTCTCCCCGCCCGGAATGACGAGGCCGTCCAGCCCCGCCAGGTCCTTCCCGAGCCGCACTTCGGGCGCGTCGACTCCCAGCCCTTCGATCATCAGGCGATGCTCCAGGAAATCGCCCTGGATGGCGAGGACTCCGACTCTCGTCAAGCCTACCAGCCTCTGACTGCCAGCTGCTCCTCGACGGGCATAGTGCGAACGTCGAGGCCCGGCATGGCGTCGCCGAGGCCGCGCGAGACTTCCGCGAGCACCTCGGGGTTGTTGTAGTTCGTAGTCGCCTTGACGATGGCCGCGGACATGAGCTCCGGCTGCTGCGACTTGAAGATGCCGGAACCGACGAACACCCCGTCAACTCCCAACTGCATCATCAACGCCGCGTCCGCCGGACTCGCAATCCCGCCCGCCGCGAAGTTCACGACGGGAAGCTGCCCCGTCTCGTGGATCTCCTTGACGAGGTCGTACGGGGCTCTGAGGTCCCGCGCCGTCGCCATCAGCTCATCTTCGGTCATGTTCTGGATGCGGCGGATCTCGCCGAGGACGGTCCTTGCGTGGCGCACCGCCTCGACGATGTTGCCCGTTCCGGCCTCACCCTTCGTGCGGATCATCGCCGCGCCCTCGCCGATACGCCGCAGGGCCTCTCCCAAATCGCGAGCGCCGCACACGAACGGCACCGTGAACCTGTGCTTATCGACGTGGTTGTTCTCGTCGGCGGGCGTGAGCACCTCCGACTCGTCGATGTAGTCGACTTTGAGGGCCTCAAGTATCTGCGCCTCAACGAAGTGGCCGATGCGGCACTTCGCCATGACCGGAATCGTGACGGCTTCCTTAATCTCGATGATCTTCGTGGGATCGGCCATGCGGGCAACACCCCCGGCCTGACGAATGTCGGACGGCACCCGCTCCAGCGCCATCACCGCGCACGCCCCCGCGTCCTCGGCGATTCGGGCCTGCTCCGCCGTCACGACGTCCATGATGACGCCGCCCTTGAGCATCTGTGCCAATCCCGACTTGGTTACCCAAGTTCCCGTCTCCGTCAATGTGTCGATGGCCATCTGTCCGCCTCCCTTGGGCTGCTGGTCTACGAACTTGAACACTCATTATACATTCGCAGAAAAACCTAAGGCAATTGCCCGAGGCCTAGCGGAATGTGTAGTCCCCCTCATACGAGACGCCCACCTTCTCCAGCAGCGCTCGCGGCCCGTCCTCCAAGAGCGCCTTCGCCTCGTCTTCGTCCAACCCCGCCCCTCTTGCCACCTTCATGGCGTACGACGGTGTCAGCAGATCGCCCGGCTCGTGGGCGTCGGAGTCGAGGAGCATGCGCGCGCCCGCGCTCTTGGCCATGCGGACGACATGACCGTTCGCCATGCCATGGCTCTTTCGAGCCGACACTTCCAGGAAAATGCCGTTATCGGCGGCGACCTGCGCGTCCTCGGGGTGGATAAGGCCGGGGTGGGCGAGGACGTCGACGTGGGCCGACGACACGGCAGCGTGGTTCGTGCCCGGCTCGACTGGTTCGCTAATGGTCTCACCGTGAACGTTGACGACCCTCGCGCCCAATTCCCTGGCAGCGCGCGCCAGATAGTCGATTTCGTCCTTGGGCGTGTGCGTGATCTCGACCCCCGGCAACGCGAGGATGTCCCACTGTTTCGATGCGACTTCGCAGTCCTTGATGAGCGTCTTGAGGATGAATTCGAGGTTGCCGTGTCCTACGTGGTCGGTGATGGCCATCACCCGGTACCCGATGACGTGGGCGCGGCGAATCAACTCGACCGGCGAGAGCACGCCGTCGCTCAGAAAGGTATGCGTATGAAAATCGAACATCTTTGGCTCCGTGCGTAGATTGCAAATTGATGATACCACCGAGCGGCGCTTGGGAGCATCAGAGTTCCCTCTCCCGTTCGCGAGCTGACAAGGGTAGCAAACGTGCAGTTCGCCCCCTGTCCCGTTCGCGGGAGAGGGCTGGGGTGAGGGTGAAACCCCTACCTACCAAACTGGCACAGATTTCGGCTTAGAACAATTCTTATACATGTCCACTTTGCCAATATATGGAACCATAGAGTTCTTGCGGGCCGAGGGACGATCCATGGATGATGTTCTTAATGACCTACCAGGCTACGGCGGAAACCTTCGAGTACATCGACCCCGACGAGGCCGTTCAGGTCGCCGCGCCGATCACTCCCCGCCTCCCGGAGTATGCGGGCGACACGGCAGGCGGACTGATGAACCCCGAATTCCTCGCCGTGAGTCGCAACCTGACCGCCGTGCTGGCGCTGGATGTCATTCGCATAAAGGCCCGCGACGCCGAGGTGACCAGCTATGCCCTGGTCATGGACGTATACGACAGGCTTGTGGGCCATGTCTCCATCGTGGATTTGGCCCTGGCCCGTGACGATGAGATCGTCGCCAACCTCGCGACGAACGACATGGTGTCGGTGACGGTCGATACCGACCAGGAAGAGTGCGCCCGGATCATGCAGCGGTACAACGTGAACGAGCTTCCGGTCATGGACGCAAACGGAGTCCTGCGCGGCATCATCATGGGCGACGACGTGCTGGACGTTCTGAAGGAAGAGGCGACGGAGGACATGTACCGGCTGGCGGGTGTGGGCCACGAAGCGGTCTTCGGCCCCCTGAGCGGAGCCGTCAAGAGCAGGCTGCCGTGGTTGGGCGTCAACCTCGTAACTGCATTCCTGGCCGCCCTGGCAATTGGGCTGTTCGAGACGACCATAGGGAGAGTGATCACGCTGGCGGTGCTGCTTCCCCTGGTGACGAGCCAGGGAGGTATGGGCGGGATACAGACGCTGACCCTGGCAGTCCGCAGCATGGCCCTCGGGGAGCTTCCAAGCACACAGGGAATGAAGCTCGTATCGCGGGAACTGATGCTCGGCGCCGCTCACGGGCTGCTGTTCGGTCTGCTGGTCGGAATCGCGGCCTACGCTTGGAAAGGCGACTACATGCTGGGCGTGGTGCTTGCCGTCGCGATGCTGGGGAATATGGTGATCGCCGGACTGACGGGCGCGGGCGTGCCGCTGCTTCTGCGAAAGGCCGGACTCGATCCCGCGGTCTCGTCGGCGGTGTTCATCACGACGTTCACCGACATCATGGGGATTCTCCTGTTCCTCGGCATAGCGACGGTGGTCATCGAACGACTGGCGTAGGCGTCGAGAGGCCCGGCAGCTGGTTATTCGCCCGCGCTTTCTTGGCGCGGCTCCGTATTCGGGCCTTCCATGAATTCCCCAAGAACCGCGTTCTTGATTTCGACCTCGTTCCGCCCCCCCATTTCCTCGGCCGCCTCAACGGCGATTTGAGCAGCGTACTGGGCGGCCTCTTGCCGGGACATACCGAGAATGGACGACGCCTCGCGAGCGGCCTCAATGGCCTGGGTTACGACGGCGCCGATCTGAAGGTTGGTCTCGCTAGCACCCCGTATCACGCCGTATGTCGCTCCGCGCAGGATGTCGAGCGGCAGCGCGCCCGTCTTGCCGAGCGCGTCGAAGGTGCCTCGGATTGTTTCTTGCGTCAGTCGATCCGCGCCGATTCCGGCCCCTTGGGCCGCCTGCATCGCTCCGAGCGTCGCGCCGAGCGCCACGTCCACGCCCTGCCTGCCGAGGTCGTCGACCTGCCGCGCCATGTCCGCAACCGTGCGGTTGACTCTAGCCTGAATCTGCCTTGCTACAACGCCTCCGCGCGTCACTCCCTCGACCGCCATCCTGGTGGAGGACGCTATCTGGTACGCCGTGACGCCCACCGCCACGTCGAGGCCTGGGATGCCCGGAACACGCCGGAGTGTGGATACCGGGAAGTGGGAAAGGACGCTCAGGCCGGGCACGGAGTTGAGCGACCGTAAGTTCGAGCTCGTCTGCGTCAGCAACTCGTCCATCACCACGTCCCTGTCGGCTTCCCCCTCCTCCCTGATCTTGCCGAGCATGCCCAGGGTGAAAAGTCCCAGGACGAAGGCAATGGCGAAGAGGAAGTCGTAGCCTGTGAGGAAGAGGGCCGGGAAATCGACCGTGCTCGTGGGCGAGACCCACTCGACGGCGATCTGGAGGTGGCGGACGCTGAAGTAGTCGACGAACGCGCCGCCGATCAGAGGACTAATGCCCGCGCCGATGCTGGCCGCGAGGGATACTCCCGTCAAGTAGGGGGTCGACTCGGCGGGAGGCGACATCTTCATGCGTATGGTCGTCGAGGCGATGTTGATACCGGCGCTGGCGATGCCGATGAGGACGTGCAGAACCACCAGCAGGGGAATCGTCAGGGTGTATTTGTCCGGCAGCGTCGTGAAGGTCCAGCCGAGAATGACCAGGAAGTAGAGCGAGGAACACAGGGAAAGGATGACCTTGCTTCCGAAACGATCGACGTATGTTCCCCAGACACGCAGGAAGAGGACATTCGCCAGCTGGCTCAGGACGCCCAATGCGACGACGAGCGAGAGGGGCATCTCCAGCCGCACCAGCATGTACACGGTGAAGAACGGGACGGCCAACTGGGCGACGAAGTTCCACATGAACATGAAGTTGATGAGGCCGCGGAACTCCTTGTCGCGGAACGGCGCGCCGACGGTGCGCAGGACGGATCTGGGAGGCCCATCCATTCGAGGCATCTGGGGTTCCGGCATTCGCGCCATGAACTGCACCGCGCCGAAGCCCAGGATGATGCACCCAAAGAGGATTGCGTAGGAGTACCCGAAGATCTCGTCGGACTCCCCTGCGAAGCCCTTCCACCAGTCGATGTACAGCGCGGCGAGCATGGCCGTGATGGCCGCGGCGACGGTCGCGACCCTCAAGCGCTTGGCGAAGAAGTCGCCCATGATGTCCGACGGGACGAGGTCTCGGAACCAGCCGTTCCAGCTCGTCGTGACGAAGGCGGTGGCGGCCCCACGGACGGCAATGAAGAGCAGCAGCAGGGTGACGGCCCCGGTGTTGGGAACGTCGATGATGAAGGGAATGAGCGCGACGGGTATCCACGTAGCATACGTGATGAAGTACGCGATCACCGCCACGATCTTTCGCATCCTGATCCGTTCGACCACGACGACCGCGAGTATCTGCAGCGGCTGCACGATGAACGGAATCGCGGTCATTATGCCGATGTGGAAGTTCGACGCGCCGAGTATCAGGGCGAATGCCGCAAGGAAGCCCCCGGACGCCAGGCCGTCCGCGCCCGCAGCGGCAACGGCCTGCCACGTCATGTTGCGGAGGCCCGTGCGGGTGTCCCGCTCCGTCATCTCCGGAGTGGGTATCAGGAAGCCCGGGATCACCGACATCCCTACAACCTCCTAATGCGCAAGAGCGAGGTCGGGAGCGCCTCGCAGCTTCGCGACCACTTGGGAGAGCCAGTCGGGATCGCCGATGTTGCCGGGGAAGGCGACATACTTGAGTCCCGGAAACCTGCTCGAATCGCCCAGTTCCCACACGGGGACACCCGGAAGTATCTGGCCGATGCACGTCGCCCGTTTGACGCCGAGTGAGCGGGTGGCGATGTCGTACGAGGTGATGCCGCCCTTTGCCACGAGATAGCGCGGTCTCGTCTCCACCAGTCGAATGATGTCCGCGAGACCGCTCGATATCCGGCTTCCGGCCAGCAGGCTCGCGTCCCCTCCAAGTGTTAGGAGCGTTTCGCGACTTGTGAACACCGCCACGTCGAGGCCGCGACGGAGTCCGTCATTCATCTTCTCGGCAACGCGCGTGATCTCCTCAAACTTCGTGGCCTCGTCGATAAGGTTCGCGACCGTGACCTCGACATCCACGACTTCCCGCTGCTCGAAGAGATGCGCGACCTGGTTCGTGGAGACGTTCACGTGGGAGCCGACGACGATGAGTCCTCCCTCACCCTCTTCGGCGGCCAAGTCTCTAGGTTCAAGGAGAGGGCGTGACTCCAGCCCGCCTCGAACTTGGAGAAAAGAGGCGGACGACCGGTAGAAGAACTGCCCTCCCTGCTCCTCCGCAAGCATTGCGCCGAGCGTAAATACTTCGATGTCGCGCATACTCGCCGCGTTGGGGAAGCAGACCTTCACGTCCCGCATTTCGAGGAGGCGCTCGGCAACGTGGTCCGGGCCGCCCATCCGAATGTCGTCCAACGAGACGGTGGCCACCAGTTGAGCAGGGATACTCCCTTGCGTCTTCTCCTCGACCCACTCGCGGACGTTCGAGGAGGCGTACCCGAAGGCGGCGTCGCGAGCGAACTCGGTCTGTCCCACCGGTATCAGCCGGTCGCCCTCGGCGAGGTAGTGGACGTCGTCGATGGTGTAGCGTCCGCCTTGGAAGAAGAACGGCACGATGACCTGGAGGGCGGCGGGTCGTCCGAACACTCCGGCGAGCGCGTCCACCTCATCGGGATAGTGTCCCCGCAGCGTGGAGTCGATGCGACTGATGACGATGGTGTTCTCACCGGCACTCTCCACCGCCGCACGCAGGTTTCGGGCTGCAAGCGTTACGGTCTCGACCGCCTCCCCGACCGGCATACTGCGAGAGTTCGTCAGGAGGAAGACGCCGCGATGGTCGTTTTGTAGCTCATGCGCTATGGCGTCTACCGGCCATTCCGTCAGGAGAGAGACGTTTGCGACCGACTGCGTGCCCATCGGGTCGTCGTCAATGACAACGGCCTTCTCGCCCCGTTCCCGAATTACCGCGCGTATGGCCGGCACAGGGTCCTCAGGCCACTCGGGAGGCAAGCCGGCGAGAGTCTCGCTTATCAGCAGTTGTGGCAGTGTCATTCGGCGTACCCACGATGAGCGGTCGATTGGACGATGTATCTTACACCAGTGGAGCGCTCTACCGAATACCGCCGTCCAAGCGGAATTGCGTCACTCCAAGCGGACAGACGGCGGGACGTGGAGCCAGCCGTGAGCAGGTAGAGCTATGGCGGAAGTGTGGGATTCGAATCTAAATATAAAATTGTCACATATTGGCATCAGTTCCCACAATCGTTACCACAGCATCAAATCATTTAGGAAATCCTCTCAAACATTCATATCGCTTGGGCAATTGCAACTAATGGCTCACGCATATATGGCCTGTCGATTTTGATTCTGTTGGTTGGACCAACTTGGGGGATCCTCTTGAATCCCAGATTCTAGTTCGAGTCAAGTTTGGTAGGCGGACACAGACAGGTCCACGTCCTGCCTGTCGCTGGACACCCTGGCTTAGAGCGCCGCAGACGTGTAGTCGTGTCGTTCACTCATCTGTTCCTCCTCGTTGTCTCTTACGTCGTTCGTTTCTGTGGGCCTCGGCCCGTTGGCGGCGCTGGCTCCGCAGCCACTCCTGCTCGTCCATGTAGAGGCGGATTGCCTCTCGCAGGAACTCGCTCATGGTGCGGCCTTCCTCTTGGACTATCCGTTGCACCTCCTCCGCCATCTCGGGCGACATTGAGAAGGTGATGACCTTCGATTTCCTGGGAGTGGTCATTCTCTCTTTTTCCCTCTCGCTGTATTACATTGTCATACTAGTACCTTGAGCGAACCGGATAGAGTTGTCAACGACACCCTGGCTTGAGAGAGCTCGCTGGTTGTCGTTTGCTAGCCGGACAACCTACTCGGTGAGGACTGACTAACTGAGTCATCAGCACCCTTCATGTCTGCATGTAGAAATCTACGGATTGCAGAATCCGAGCGCTTTGAATGGGGGCGACCTGAAGTCTTGCGGCTATTCCACTCTTGAACTTGACCAGGACTTGGTTTGTGTGTCTGCCTTGGCGAATCGCTGCTACTACCGATGACAGGAGAACGTCTAAGTGCTCCGGGATGAGCGGTCTCTTCGCCAGAGTTGCGATAACCTCGGCGCCGACGGATGCTGCCGCGTCTTCAGCACAGTCGGGTCCCCAAAGCGTCCTGAGCATTGCTTGTGTCCCTGGCGTTGTCCGATATCCGCTTGCTTCGAGACGTCGCAGGATATCATCCGCGCTAATCCTTACGAACCAGTAGTTCATAAGAACAAGCTCTTCAATATTGGAAGAATACTCTTCTGCGGTGATCACACCCGAACGGAGCAACTCCACCAGCAGCGCTTGAGAGTTGACGGCCCCAAGGTCAAGTGAGCGTGCCACAATGGATTGGACAAGATCGTCCGATATGAGGACTGGCTTAGTCTCGGATTGATCATCACCGGCGTAGACCGCACCTGCTCCCGCTGGCGTAAGTGCGCTGATAGTCTGCTCGGGTTCATCGGCATCAAGCATCGGGTATGAGGGAATTCGCTCAAGGGACTCCGCCAGTTCCAGCACCGAGAGCGCGTATGCCTGCCTCTCCCGCCAGACATCCTCCGGCATCTCGGTTTGCGTGTAGCGTCCTTCCTCGTCCTTGCCCATGTGACCTACGGGAGTGCCACCCGCCTTCATTGCATAGACGCTGTTCTGAATATCGTCAAACACCTGCTGGGGAATGGTGACACGGGAATATCGCGTTCGTAGATGGTCCGCAAGTTCCAATCTGTGTACGGTGAGTAGAGAGATCATGTCCAGCACAATGCTGTCGGCATTGGCCAATAGGTCCTTGGATTCCTTGGTCTCTTGGTCAGACCCGGTTCCGAAGTGGAGGCGACTTGTTGGTTGCGCCGTGTATTCCGGCCAGGCCTCAAGGGTAGAGGCCCCGATGAGGTCGCAGAAGACGGCGAAGGGCAACCGTTGCGACTTGTACAATGCCTCAACATTGCTGACGTGCCGATGTCGTAACTCGATGCTCTGGAAGATTTGGGTGAAGTCGCTGTCTAGTTTGACGCGGGACAGCGACATGTTGTCTGGAAATCGTGTCGAGAATTCTTCGAGGGTCTCCTGATATGCGCGTACATATTTGCTTTGTATCGCCGTGATTTCATAGGAGAGGCCTCCGAGCCCCTGGCGCACCATGACGACGTCTCCAACGCTTCGACCCAAGAGACGCTTAGCGAGGTCGTTCTGTGGCGGTAGATCCCGGGGGCCGGCTACCTCCTCCCCAGCTTCAAGGATATGCCACCATTGTTCATCGTCGTCATTCCTGATGCGAACTGCACAGCCCAAGCCGACGACTGTCGGCTCTTCCCAGTCCTCGTCCCTTCCTTGAAACAGGCTGGCGTAGCCCAGGTGGGCGTCTGGCTCGTTGAGTCCATAGCGACGGGATAAGTAGGCATCGTGAATATAGTCGGTAACTCCGAGGAAGCGCTTCATATGCGCCAGCTTCATAAGAGCCTGAGAGTCATGACCCAGTTCCGAAACGTCGATGTTGAAGACAGTTCTCAAGGCCGCATCCCGCTCGCCACACCGGAACTGAGCCATAGCCAGTCTGACACGGTCATCTGGTGTGGAGTCATCTCGAGAACACAGTTCGCCCTGTAGCAAGGCTGCGCGTCCGGCATCCCCAACGTATCCGAGTACGTCCGCCTCGACCTCGATGACGACTTTGGGAGTTGAAACACTGGCTCCCCGAATCTCGCGTGCCAAGTCGAGAGCCTTGCGGTACTGTCCGCTATTGAACAGAGACAAGAGCATCGGGACCGCATCAGGATGGGAAGCGTCGTCGTCAGAAGCTCTGCTGAACTGTTCGGCAGCATCGACAAATCGTCCCAGACTCGCATAGAGATGGCCGAGTCGAGATTGAAGCACCTGACGGTGGGGATCGCTGGCCAGCTCAATTGCCTTGAGGAGAGCTTTCTCCGAGGCCTCCGTGTCTCCCCTTAGACTGCTGCTCACGGCTGCCAGAATGAAGAGGCCCGGGTCGTTAGGATGTTGCTCAATAGCTGCATCGAGAATTGGGCCGACCGAATCGTCAGCCCGAATAGCAGCCTCCGCTCGAAGCAGGGAATCAGCTCTGGCCAGATCCTCCCTCTCGGGCGGGTTGAGTTTGAAACTGCCCTTCAGCATAGCTATCGCCGCCTCCGCATCACCGGACTCCAGGCACGCGTCAGCAAGGGGACGCAACGAATCGACTCGGACTTCAGGGTCTTGGATGCCCTCTAACCACTTGCGGGCTTCGCGAGGATCACCCTTCTTCAGAAGTATGAGCCCCTTGTGATGAGCGGCAACCTCGTGCTGAGGCGCTTCGCCTAACACTGCGTCTATGTCACGCATCGCCTCGTCCACTTTCCCCAGTAGTGCTCGCGCGCCTGCGCGCAGTACGAGAGCCTCGTGACGCCGGGCACTGAGTTGCGTGGGCTGAAGGAGGTCTACTGCTTGGCCGGCTTCACTCTCCGCCTCACGGAGCCTCTTGAGTGATTCGCTCCCGTAGCTGACGGGAAGGCGGTCGGCTTGAGCGTAGGCAAGTAAGCATTGGCTTAGGCAAAGGTGCGAATGCGGGTCGTCCGGGTCTGCGTCAATGAGAGACCGATAGATGCTTATCGCCTCGTCTAAACGCAACTGTCGAGAGCGAATGCCGGCTAGCGCCGAAGCACTGGCCGACTCTTGCATTATCCACTGTTCCGAGGCTACGAATCGCTCAAGCTGCTCATCCTCTTTCAGATCCCACAAAGCCCAAATCAGATTCGCCGCTGCGTTTGAATCGTGCGGGTCGAGGGTAAGTGCCCTCCGTGCTAACTCCGTCGCCCGCTTGGGATTCTGTTGGAGTTGAGCAGCTAGGGAGGCGTTGGTGATGCCCGTCCGGTTTTCGGGCTGGATAACGTGGGCTTCATCGAGGAGAGTGCTTGCTTCATCAAACCTGTCCTCGCCCAATGCGCACACAGCAAGATTGGTTACGAGCCGGAATCTAACAGCGTCTGGCAACTGCAGCGTTTCGCGCTCTATCTGCTCTAACTGGATCCGTGCCGCTACGACCTGCCCCTGTTGAATTAGATCCCGGGCGGCGTCAATCCTCTGCGACAGTCTCCGTTGCTCTGAGTCCTCCTCGGCGTCCGAATCACTCGAATCCGCGCGCGTTGCTAAGGAAGCTACCAATGCTCTCAGTTCCACCTTGATATCAGCCACATCTGCGAATCCTGCGGACCTTTGCTCCATGGCTTCAACCTGGCGCTCTTCCATTCTGTCGACGGCCTCGTAATCGAAAGATGACCTACCGATCACGCCGGCAAACCATCGAGTGACCTCTGGAGACTGACCTAGCCACGCCACCAAGTCGTCGGCGTCGTAAGCTCGCACATCGCGCCACTTGCCTTCCTGGCGGCGCTTTCCTTCCCATCGACGTTTGTTTCGCCATCTACGCGAAGTGACGAAGACGAAGGTCGTCGTGGGCATGTCCAAATCCAGTGGGTCCTCAGTTCTCTTCTCGTAGTCTAAGTTGGCCTTGCCGGTGACACCTTGCTCGCAACTCATCTCCCAGCCCGAAACACCGCTGGGGGCCCATGCGTTGCCACGACCCGTTGCAAGGAAGCCATCCCATCCCGAGAATCTCACAGAGCTCCCGCTCGGCATATCGATCCGCAAAGGAGGTTCGGGAAGGGTAGCCAGCACCAGTCGACGTACGAGTTCTGGCAGCCTGTGCGCAGCGTTAGCAGTGTCTGACCAATTGTGTATTTCAGAAGCGTCGTAGGAGTCTGTCAACGTTTCGGCGCCTCTCTACATCAAGCTGGATCGAGTGTCCGCATAAATTCAGCCGAATCGGCCCACCAGTGATGGGCTGGAGGTCATTCCTGTATGTTTAGATTATGTTTAGATGCTCGCTGTCGAAGTCGATGGCTTGGCGCCGTTTGGCTTATCGAGGGTTTGAGTTCCGTCACCAAAGCTCTGAGTCTTGGGACTGCGGTCTTGTGGATTCTCCCCGGCAACATCAGTACGTACGGCGACCTCGGAGACGACGGGCCTTCCCGCGACCACCTCAAGTAGTTCACGATTTTGCCAAACGCTAGGATTGTTGCCTGCCTCTAAGGGCTTTGGTGCACTTGTGCCTGCCAACCAGGTGGCATTTTCTTGAACGGGATTCCCACCATCCAATCCCACATTCTCCCAGTCCATTTCCGCGCCCTGTTTCTCGAATTCCATGGCATCCACGACTTGCCGAATATAGTGCGCGCGACGATTGGTCAGAGGTAAGTCGCCTGCTGAAACTGTATGCCACAGCACACCCATCAACACCAGGGATGTAAGGGAAGCTGATATCAGCGCTAGGACTTCGGGTGATACCGGCATCCAACTTGGCCATACGGATGCCGATTTAGCCACCAATGAAACGATGATCGTGATCAAAGCAATTCCCTGAGTAAGTACGATGATGCGCTCCACTGGCCGCCATTTGAATGGATTGATGGTGCGCCTCATCCCGTATGGGTACATGATTGCGGTACGTAGATCACGCAGCCGTTTCCTAAGCCCATTCTCAGTCTTATTGGATTTCTCATTCTTTCTGGTCACCGGGGTATTGTTCGGCCCGTTCAGGCGCATGACGACTATGGGCCGCACCGAGATCAAGACAACGAACACGAACCCAACGTAGAAGACAACGACTCCGACGTTGGGATCACTGGTGAACAGGTTGCCTACCAATGGTAGCCAAGCAGTGAAGAGGCCGACCAAAACGAATATCGGAGAGAGGAACGAGATCAAAATGCTTACCTGAGCCGCCCACACCGGAGACTTGCGCCATGTTGAGGCAACCAGCAGGGCGAACGCGATCACACAGAGAATCCCGCTCAGTGGCAAATAGAGCGGGCTCAGATGCGGGGCGACCCAGTCCTGTACGGAGTAAGCCCACTGGATTGAGGATGGCTCAACGCCCCTAGCGGCACCCTCGTCCGATGTGCGTATGTGCCGCGCTAGCAGAATCAGAAGTGCGCCTACGAAGGCCGTGTGAGAATTGTTGTACAGCCAATCTCGCTGTAATCCCGATCGGTCCATCTGGGCTTCCTCGACGGCTCTGGCTGACACGGCTCTTAGGCGATTCATCAACAATCGACTCCCAGTCAAGAAGCGGTTCATGCCTGACTAGCCTCCTGCCACATCAGCGCGCCCCGCTACTCCTACAGGACCGCGTCTTCCCGGAATCACCTCGACGGGTGTAGGAATCAGCCACTCAGCCCCGGCCTTGGTCGCTCCCCGCATCCGGCCATCGCGGGCCAGTTGACGCACCCTGCGCTCCGATATTCCCAACCGGACAGCCGCCTCACGAACCGTGACGTTGGCGACATCACCATCGGGAACCTCGGACTCCAACTCGAACTCGACGGGGCTCGGCTCGCTCAGCGTGCTCATCTCGTGGATCAGGAACCCGATGACCTCTCCGTCGTCGTCCAGCCTTTTGAGGATGCGCTCGTCGTCCGTTGGAGTGAAATACCCCTCTCTGAAGGCCCACAGCACCTCAAGCATGTCCCCTTCGTGGTCGTAGGAAACAAACACCCTTTTGCTAGTCATGCTCATTCTCCTTTGATGCTTCGAGCCAGGTAGCCGGTCAGTATGAAGGAGTAGTCCGTCTCCTTCTTGACCACAAGGCAGATGTAGCGGTTCCTGCCCCGCAGGTCCGGGTAGAGTCGGTAGTAGAGTTGAACCGTCGGGCTGGACCTGGAGGGCCTGACCACATTCGGGTCCGCGAGGGTTTCGGCGAAACGGTGCATCTGGAAGGCCATTTCGGGATGCCTTCTCAGGATGTGCCGGAGCCGCTCATCGGTGAGCCTGACCTCGCTTCCATGCTCGTCGGTGAAACGGCGCACACCAGTCTCCATCACCAGTTACCGTACCGCTAAATATACCGCTACATGGTATAGATTACCAAGAACTAATCCCTTCCTCAACTGTGGTACTGGTCGCCGCCGTGCTCTTTCCCCTCAAGTCAATTGCTTCACCCTTACCAACCATTACCTCAGCACAAACCACCACACGAGAACGCTGGCGGTCAGCAGCACGAACAGCAGGGCAGCAATCAGGCCAAGCCTGAAGGCCAATCGTCTCGTCCTCCCGTGGGATGCCCGCTCCTTACGGTACGCCGCCTCCAGCTCCTCATACGCCTGTCTGCCGGCTACTGCGGACTCCCTGGCCTCGTCCCGCTCCCGTTCCAACTCGGACGCTCGGCGTTCCGACTAGGACAGCTTCCGCTCCAACTCCCGCACCGTCCTCTCAAGCTCATCCTCCCTGGCGATGGCCCGGCGCAGCAGCTCCTCGTCGGTGATGTACTCCCCCTCCATAAGCACGTATACCCGGCGGCCCTCCCTGCGAACCTCCACTTCTCCCTTTCGGATCTTCCGATCCAGGGTCGAGAGGGAGACCTCCAGCTCCTCCGCAGCCTCCGCTTTCGTCACCCAGCGGACAGGCTCATCCATCGCCTTTTCCCTCCCTATCGGCTGACACGTCAGGGGTTCAAAAGTGCAATCACATTATCATCGTATAGGCGACTTATTTTAACATGGTTTCCCATTTTGTACCCTGACACGTCAGGCCATTTGCACTCGATAGTGAACCTCGTTTCGTAGTTGAATTCGGCCCAAAACAGCCTCTGGAAGCCCTCGATGGTCGGGCCGGATGTACCATTTTGTACCTCCCAGACAGCATAGAGGGCAGATAGTGGTGTATCGCCGCTATCTATTCCTCCCTACAGGACTCTGACGCATCCGGTGGTAGAGACTGTCCCACTGGTAGGCGCTCAGCCCGGACAGGCGCAGTCTCGGGGACTCCAAATGCCACAGTGGACGCCATGACTTTCCCAGTATCCCGTTGTCCGACAGGACAGGAGTGCAGGAGACGAGGATGGGCAGGGACATCGTAGTCATGCGGGCAGCGGTGCGAACGTAAGTGTCCTCGACCTCCTCGGTGTCAACGACGAACAGAGTGGCTGGGAACGGCGGTTGGTCTTCCTTTGGCGCGTTCGACCAGTAGTAGCTCTCGTAGGGTTTCAGGCGGGCGAGGACCCCCTAGGGTGACGGGCGCGCAACTCGTGCTCAAGGTACAACGGAACGTGGAGGCCACCTGTCAACAGGTGTCCCACGGCGTCGGGGGCGATGGCCGAATCGCCCCAGTTGTAGGCCCGGTCGGACCTGGCGGTGGGGACGGACCACAGAAGCTCACTGTTTGGGTCGGCCCTGGTCTCCGCTTCCAGCTCCGACAGGAACCACGTGATCCCGTCCGCGTGCTTCGTCTGTCTCGCCCACGTCTCAATGCGGTGCCCGATGTGCCGCCTCCGGCCATGCTTGTCGGTGGTGAGGGCCGTGCTCCAGATGCCCTGCGTGGTGGGCAGCTGGGCGCGGTCCCGGTGGGTGACGTAGCGAATGCCCTCGGCGGACAGGGTGTAGCGTGTGTCGCCACGCTTTCCTCGTTGCTCGATAAGGCCCCAAGTGTTGACGAGGCTGTGCACCATCTGGCTGACCCGGCCCTCGGAGACGCCGAGCCAGCGGGCCAGGTGCTCACGAGGGATCATCGGGTGGTCGGTGATGAGGTCCAGCGTCCGCTTCTCCGACGGGCTGACGCCGAAGGTGGGCGCAGCCTGTGCCATGCGCTCGGGACGGGGTTTCGAGGCCCGCTTTCGCTCAGGCGACTCGGTTGAGACCCTTCGACCGGGACTGCTGCGGGAGATCACACCCTTCAGCGAGAAGAACCTGCTCCCGATCACCCACGAGGGGCTGCACCAGAGGCGAAGGTCCCGTCTCTCCAGCGCGTCCCTGGACTCCACGGCGACGTAGCAGTCGTCGATGTTCCTGTCGTCGCAGAACCTCGCCGTCAGCCTCTCCTCCCACACGCTGGGCACAAGGACCAGGACAGTTCCGGGACGGCGTGAGTAGTCGTACTCCGCTATGGCTCTCAGTCGGTCGTAGAGTGACCTGCGGCGAAGGGCCAAACCCTGGCGTACCACGCCGAAAGTCCGGCCGTTATGGAGGGTGATCGTGGCGTCGAAGCGGCCTCTGCGGTGGAACTCCACTCGGGACCGGAGCCCGTCGATGCCGGGGGACATCGAGGCGGCGAGTCGGTAGATGTTGGCAGCCGCGTCCATCCTGCGGATAAGTATCGTTAGCCATTCCCTGGACATAGGGTACGCTCGCACGAATTCCGAGGGCGTGTCGAAACCAAGCACCCAAGCGGCTTCATGGATTCCCCGTGTCGTCAGGTGGTATCTCTGGCTCGACGGTAGGTGGACGGTGCCGTGGCTCACGCGCCCAACGATACCTTCTGCCAGGAGGTTGCTCAGGGCGCGGTGGACGGTGGCATGCGGCTCGCCCAGGATGAGCGCCAACTCCGCCGAGTCGATGAAGGGCGTCCGGCTGAGGGCGTCGAGCAGTTGTCGGTCTGAGAGCACCATACGTCGAGCGTAACGATTGGGCGGCCCGGTGGGCAACCTGCACATGGCAGTGACGGCAGCAAGTACATTCCCTGCACCATTGAGTTCGCGTCTGAGGTCGTCCAGAGCAAGCTCTGGAGTGGCCTTGAATCTCTAGCCAGCCCGCCTCTTATACCAACATACAGCCTGCCAAGCCTCTCCCTGTTGGGGTTGACTTCATCCCGAAGGAACTCTCTGAACCGGCGATTGAGCTTCATTCAACCCTTCAGGCCCGACTACGAGTTCCCAAGCTACCAGTTCAAGGTCCTCGACCGACGGTTTCCGGGTCTCTGGTCGCGCGATAGGACGGTCGAGGCCCTCGGCGCGGATTGCCTCTCGGAGTGCAGTCAGCGCCTGCACCACATGGTCTAGCTCCGCACGAGTCGGCGCAAGCCGGTTCATGACTCGAACAGGGTCTCGCATTCCCACGCGCCTGGTTGCGTCAGAAGGCAACGGCATTTCAACCCAATCGTTGAAGAAGCTGAACAGGTCAGGTTGGGATTGCAGTAGGTCGTCACGATTGAGGAACTGCCTGATGCGCCTCGTGAAGCTGTCAGACGTAACTGCGGAAATGGTGTCCAAGTAGGCTTGGCCGATCTGGTCGACGGCGGCTTTCAAAGGCTCCTTCAGATGCGTGAACGGGTTTTCGTCCGGCGGGATGTCGAATCGTTGCTCGTCTCTGCTAGCCTCCACTATGGATAGGACATCGTTTGGCGACGTGATGGGCTGCGCCACGTTGCCCAAGGGGTAGAAACGCCAGAACACCTCGCCCGACGCTTCTTCGGGCATTTTCAGCATGACGTAGACACCGTTGGCCATGCCCTTCTTCACGCTGTAGACGCCGTTGGGGATGTCTCTTACGTCCTCGGTGGCGAACTCCTTCATCAATTCCAGGTACTGGTTCAGAAGCTCTGCGCCCTCGTCCAGTCCCTGGCTTCGCTCTCCCTCGCGGTAGACCTGGTCTGCCTGGACTCCGCCGGCGCGCAGCTTCATCACCTTGTCCAGCTCTTTCGCCTCGATCTGCTCTCCCAGTACCGAGGCGTCCAGAGCTACGGCATCCTCGATGGTCTCGATCTTTTTGGACAGGTTCTGAACCAGGTTCAGCAGGTCCTCCAAGCCGTCCTCGGGCATCAGGTTGTAGATGTACACCTTGTCGTGGGGAGAGAACAGGCGGTCGATGCGACCAGCGCGTTGAATCATGCGTACCGGGTTCCACGGCAGATCGTAGTTGACCAGGAACTGGGCGTCCTGGAGGTTCTGGCCCTCGGAGAGTACGTCCGTGGCTATCAACAACTCGATGCCCTGTGATCTCAGAGGCTCTATCTTTCTCAGCAGGGCCTGGTCGTCCAGAGGTTCGGTCTCGCGGTGGGCTGCCAGGGGCGCGAAGCGCTCAAGCACCGAGCGCCGCCGATTCTGGTCATCTCCCCCGGTGAGCAGCGACATCCATCGTGCGTCCTCCAGATTGCTCTGAACGCGGACATCGCTCTTCAAAGAGTCCACGTCTCCGCCGAACTGCTTGAAGAGGTGTTGAGCGGTGTCCTTGTACGTCGTGAACAGAGCCACCTTGGTGGGTTGCCCGTGGTCGTCCTCTTTCGGAAGTCCTTCAAGCAACTTGCGCACGGCCTGGGCCTTGGGATCGCCCTGCTCCGCGAGCATCTCCTCCAACCACTGGAGCCGTGTGAGAAGCGTCTGAAGCCTGTCCCGGTCGAACTCCGCATCCGCCTGTAACTTTGCCAGCAGGTCCACGTCATCCGGCGCGGCGAGCTCCTGTTGCAATGCCGCCACTGCCCTGGGGTCCATGTCCTCCAAGTCCTGGTCGTGGTCGGGCAACGACCCTCCGAGTACGCCCCGCAGCTTGTATGCCTGCCTGGGCGTCAGGACGCGGCCCTGTTCCAGCCTCGCCAGGAAGAGGTTGAGATAGTCCACGAGACTCCCCACCGTGGACGTAAGGGCCGCAAGAGAGCTCTCCATGCGCTTCAAGAGGATGGTACGCATGATGCCGACGAAGTTGGCGTTGCGCTGCCTCAGTTGCGCGCTGGTCTCCTTCTCCCCCGTCTCTACGCCGTATTCGTCCAGGCGGTAGACGGCGAAGTTGAGGTGCTCGATAGCGTCGATGATGTCGTGGTAGATATTCCCGTACAGGCCTTGCAGGCTGTAGTCCACCGCCTTCGGTATCTCGTGCTCCGGGAAGCGCAGCGGCTGGCCGTTGACCTCCATCGGCTCCCCCGCATCCTGCATCGACCGGATGTCGTGCCGGGTGCGACGAACCAGGGACAGCATCATGGCGTCCAGCAGGCCGGAGTCGGACTCGCCCTCCTCAATTGCCTGGAAAGCCTCCCTCAGGTTGGGTATTGGCCCTCGCCCCGCGTACCAGGTGTCGTCTCCCCTTGTGATGAGCATGAGCTGGTGATAGAGGTCCCAGACGGAGTTGTTGATGGGCGTGGCCGTCATCAGCAACACCCGCTTATCGGGCCTGCCGCCCCGGATGATCTCCATGAGGGCGCGATAGCGTTTCGTCCTCGGGTTGCGGAAGTTGTGGGACTCGTCCACCAGTATGACGTCGTACCGGTCCTGGTAACGCTTCAACGCGGCGCGGAGCCGCTGCCGCTGGACGGGTGACGGCTCCTCGTCGATATCCGCGAGGCTGGGCAACGACTCCATGGTGACCGTGGTGGCGATGATTCCCCACTCGGCGAACCTGTCGGCGCTCCAGTTGTCCTGAAGCTGCGCGGGGCAGACGATCAACGCCCGCGTCGAGGTTCCCGCTCGCAGCGGGTCATCGCTCCGCTGGTTGGCGAACTCCCGAAGGATGCCCAGGCCTTCGTAGGTCTTGCCCAGGCCCACCGAGTCGCACAGCATGGCTCCCCAGTGGCGTCTCAGCAATGCGACGCAGCGTTGGACGGCCTGCTGCTGGAATCCGGCCAGCCTCCCTATAACCTCTTCCGACAGTCCCATGTCCAGGAACCGGCCGTAGGCGGCGTGCAGCGACTTGAGCATGACCTCCCACGGGGTGTAGCGTCTCCCGAACAGGACACACTCTTCCAGGCGCCGGATGAACTGCGCCTTGCAGTCCTGACCAAGCTCCCACTTGTCATCGAACCAGCCCTCCAAGTGCGTCGTCAGGTCATGGTCGTAGGAGGCGAGGTTCAGCTCGGAGTTCTCGGATAGGCCGCTCTTGGTGAGGTTGCTGGAGCCGACGGCGGCATACCGTCCCATCTCGCCGGAGAAGAGGTACGCCTTTGCGTGAAGCCGATTGCGAGGCGAACGGTAGTCGAGCACCTTTTCGGGCAGGACCTTGCCCGCGTCCTCGCCGAGGAAGCGCCTGACCTCCACGTCGTCCCTTCGCAGGAAGTCGGCCAGCGCAGCGACCCGCTCCCACGCGGACAGGTCGAAGGCCCCCGCCTCGGGAGCAGCGCCTCGGGCCAGAAGCTCCCGGCGCTCCTCGTGAGTGAGCAGCAGCCAGGGGTAGCCGCCCTCGAGGAAGGTGTACCAGTCCACCGATTCCGCGGGGCCGTGAAGCTCGTCATCGACGCCGGGCTGGCTCAGAACGTCCCCCGGCCCGCGCCGGTTGAAGAAGGGCCTCTCCCCCAACAGCAGCCGCACACTCGCGGCGCCCTCCATGCCGTACTTCAGTTCAAGGAAGCCGTCGGGCGTCAGGTAGGCGGTGGCGATGCGGATATCATGGGGGATGACGCGGGCCAGCGCGCCGGCCAGGTGGTCACGCATCGACCCGGTGGTCGGCTCGTTAGCTATAGGGAAAGGACTATCGTGACTGTTCATCAGCTAAACCCTGAATACATCCATCGCACATAGAGGGGAGGAGGCTACCGTCTCTTCGCGAGAAAGCTTGTTGGACGGTCTTCACATCTCCCTCCCATCGTCCGTTTCTGCCCGTGGTCGTCGGCTTGGTGAAGGTTTCCCAACAATTGTGACAATCTTTTCCAGTATCCAAATCACGCGAAGAAGTCGCACAGCAGCTAGAGAGGCAAACAGGAATAATGGAATCACTAGCCAGGTGACGGGAGTGTTCTCTTTGTCCCACATCAAACACACCAACGCGATCACAGTCAGTGCTCCTAAGAATCGAATCGCCTGAAAGAACGTTTTCCAGAGTACCGGATAATGCTTACTCCCCCGCAGTACAGTAAGTCTTTCAGACGTAGCGAAACCGAGGACTAGAGACGCAACAGCTATTGAGAAACCCAAGAGGGTTCCAGCAATGGTTGCCGTGGTTTTATAGATGTGGGCCCGGTTCCCATCAATGAAATCTTCAACGCAAGCCTCTCCGCCAAAGAAGACGAACCAGATCGCGAGGCCAACAGCGGGGAGGACACAAGCTCCTGCTTCCGTGGTAAGGAAATGCTTACGCCAGAGTCGGGCTGGAGAAATCAAGGGGAGACCCCGGTAGCCAGTTGAAGGCTGTCTCCCAACTCCTGGTATGCGTCTCGAATCGCCTGGAATGCCGAGTCAGGATCGAGAGCTCGACCACGTTCATTCAGGCGCACAATTTGCTTGGTTGAAATTAGCTGGTCCTTAAGCAAGTCAATCGTTTCGACACGGCCAGTATCATCACATCTACCCCTGACCTGCAATCTGTCGAATGCCGGGCGTGCATCGTTTTGGTTCAGGAGGGAACGAAGTGGACCAAGCAATCTGGCCAAAGTTGATTTTCGAGCCTGCCGATTAGGCTTGATGACTACTTGTACCGATTCAGGTTCGTCCACGACTCTGGCATTCGCTTCAAATGCGTCCCCCAGTGATTGGTCGGCTTGTCGCATAACATCGGCAAAGGAGGGATGAATACTGATGTCTAGCACACGAATTTCGGTAAGTCGGTTCAGTTGTTCGGCTGCGTCATCCCGAATGAGGGGGCGGAACGTGGGATATGGCACTGCTTCATTAGATTTCTCGTGCAGATAACTGCTGAGACGGGAAATGCGTGGTCCAAAGTGGTTGTATTCGGTACCCACAATATTGGTGCCAGGTACTTTGTCAGGAAAGAACACGACGTGGACAGCTTCGAGCAGTCCAGTATCAGGAGACAGATTGAGGTCGCTTATGTTCCCCCCTTGTTCCAACTGAGGGAGCCCTGTCCGTCTGACACGGCAAAATCGCACACTATGATTCGGAGCACCCGAATGACCGACGAGGCACACTGCATTGCCATCCACGTCAAATTGATAGCGGCCAGAATCATCGTTGGTGAAGGGCAAGGAGTCGATGGCCTGTAGTGCAGGTTGTGGATCGAAGGTCAGAGGAACTCCACCATCGTCGACACCCACGTCAGCACGAAAGAAGTGTATTTTGCGCTCTACGGTGTTAGCTGGTCTCAATGTCATGACTGTAGCTTAGGCTCCTTTCAAAGCATAGTGACTTGATCTGGATTGAAGGTGTAGTCCGTTCAACGTAAGGATTATACCGAAACGATGGTCAGCCCCTCTATCATCTCATCTCCGTCAACGTTCCCGCGCCTCGCGACGTTCCCCTAGATAGTCCAAGACCAGCTTCCGCTCCGGCGCCGACAGTCCGTAGACGTGGAACACAATGGAGTCTATCTCTCGCTCGATAGCCTCCACTTGCTCTGGGGAATCCTTAATCTCGTTGGCAAGGCCCTCCAATTGAGTTAAGGCCTCAGCATACGGCGGTATAATGGGGAGACGACTTGTATATTCGGTGAACAACCTCATGAATCCCCCGCGCAATGAGTTTGTTATCTGGCAAAACAGAAACTCGGCAAGAGAAGAGTTCATTACCGGCAACATCCACAACGAGTCGGTTGGCATTATGTAGCTAGTATTGCCGAGGTAAGTTCCCTTTGTGTCGTAGGCAAACCGCACTTCGCGGACGATGTCCGGCCACACTATCTTCGGACGAGCGAACTCATGGTAGATACCCTCTTGAGGCTGTTGCAGCTCATACCACGGATGTGTATGGGAGGTCGCTCTCTTTTCGAGGTCGGCCTGGAACCAACGTAGGTGGGCCTCAATGGCTGTGTACCTGTCAAGGTCTACCCCCCGATTGGTAAAGATGATGTACAGATCCGGGGAATTAGCCGTCCATCGTCTTATATCCTTGCCACGCAACCAGGGCTTGATGATATCCGCGCTACGAGGGTCTTCCTCTATTAGTTCGTCCCGCTTGTCGCGGTCTATGACGAAAGCATCATTCAGCCCCGTTTTGACACCCATGTAAATGCGCTCGTCGACAAAGTCGCCTAACGGTGTGCCCTGATTCATCACCCGGTCGAACAGACGGATTAGGGCTGGATCTTCAAGGACCCAGCCACCCTTCTTCAGCATAACCTGCGGGAAATGGTCAATCTCAGCACTTGCGAGCAGCCCGTCCAGGTCCTCCAATACACCGCGCACGCTCTCAGTGTTGACCTTCAGGTTGTCGTCCGAGAGCACTCTGTGGACCGGCCCAGCCAGGTCGGCGACCTTGAGAGCATGTCCAGCCGTATCGTCCGATCTGGTGCCCACCAGCACGGCCGGGTATGCTGCGATGGCCTTGCCGTTGGCCTCGAACAATGGCAGGTCACCGAAGTCGATGACTCTCTGGAGGCGCAGTGAAGCAGGCAGGTGCTCACGGGTACCCGCTCCATAACCGGCCCGCATGAACTTGTTGCTGGTGATGAAGGACAGCCAGCCGCCGGGTCGAAGAATCTGTAAGGCACGAGCATAAAAGTAGACGAGGAGATCGGCCCGTGAACCGGCCACTTCCGGGAAGGCCTGTCCATAGAAGAGCTCATCCTCGTTGTCGATTCTCTCCATACGTACGTAGGGCGGGTTAGCAAGAACAATATCGAAGCCTGCGTAGGGATCGCCCTGATGCAGGACGTCGGGGAAGGCGACCGGCCAGAGGAAGGGTTTTTGCACCAGGGCAAAATCCGTTGACTCCACGCCATTTCGCAGGGAGCGAATGCGCTCTATGAACTTGTCGGCTCTCCTCAGAGCGGCCTTGCTTGGCTTTTCGACTCTTCGCAGAGCATCCCGCTTCTCTACAGCCCTCTTCAGCGCATCAGCTAGGTGCAGAAGGATGATCTCCCGCTGGTCCCGGGCGATGAGGTCCCGCAATTCACGAAGGCGTTTCGGGTTTCTATGTGTCCTCTCGAACTCACCCCGCCTCTGGTCGATGTTGCGCTCCAGTCTCTGAAGGCTGCTCTGGAGCTCCATGTCGAGTCGTACGCTCTTGGGCGCGGGCCAGGACTCCTTGAAGGTGACGCCCGCCACCCCGTCCACCAGCGAGTCCCCCGCCACGATCTGGAAGTCGAGGTTGGGCAGGGCCCAGTCGGAGTTGGGATCGGGCGGCTCGTCCATGTCCAGCACCATGGAGAGCCAGAGGCGCAGGCGGCATATCTCGACGGCCTCCGGGTTGATGTCCACCCCGTACAGGCTGTTCTCGATGATGCGGCGTTTCCAGTCGCTCACCGTCCGGTAGAGTTCGTCAGGGTCAACGTAGGGTTGCTTTGAGAAGAGGATTCCTCGCCGGAGGGCCACCATCTCTTGAATGGCGCCCAAGAGGAAGGCCCCGGAGCCGACGGCGGGGTCGCAGACGCGGACGGTCTCCAGCGCGTCGATGAGGGCGGGAGCCGGGATGTCGGGCAGGGGCTGGTACTCGTCCCTGGAACCGACGGCCTCCTGGCGGAGAGCGTTCAGCGTGGACTGTTCGACGCCGGTGGCGTCTCGCAGGTAGCCGTCCAGGACCTCGCGGCACATGAAGTGGACGATCTCCCGCGGCGTGTAGTAAGTACCGGTGTCGTGTCGCTCGTCGCCCTGGTAGAGGTTCTCGAAGACGCGGCCCAGCAACTCCGGGTCGGGGTCGACGGACTGGTCGTCGGGCGTGGACTCTCTCGTGGTGAAACGGTAGCGGGAGAGCAGGCCGAGGAGGGTCTGCTTTTGGCCTTCTTCGTTATCGGCATCGGGGTCGAACACCTCGTCCGGGAGGGACACCTCGTCGGCGTCGTCGATGCGGTCCTCGAGAGCGTTCCGGCGGAACAGGCCGCCGTTCAGGTAGGGAACGAAGCCCAAGACCGGGTGCTCGCCCCGGCTGCTGCTTCCGGTCGCCATGGCGTCGAAGAACATCGGGGCAAGGATGCCGCGATAGTATTCGCCCTCCTGCGTCTCAGCCCGCCTGTCCCACAAGCTCAGCAAATAGGTTGGAGAACCCATTCCCCCGGGTTCTCCCAACCAGCGCTTAGCCTGAAGGAACCAGAGGAAGAGCACACGGCCCATCTGTCGAGTGGCCCAGGCGCGGGCCTCCTCCTCGCTGAGGGAAGCAATCACGGGATGGTCTGAGTTGTGAGCCAGCAGCGCCTTGGCTATGCGGTCGCGGACTGCGGCGTACTCCTGATAGAACTTGGTGGTGACGCGCTCGACGCTGAACTGGTGCTGCCACAGCCTGGATATGTCCAAGAGGTTCGCGCCGGGAGGGATGCGCAGCCCGCGCAGAAGGTCTCGATGGAAGCGCGTAGGGTTGTCGAGGTCCAGGTGGGCGCGGACGCTGGTCACGGCCCCATTGGAGGAGCCGACCTGTGTGCGGGGAAAGACGAGCTCGGCCTCGTGGCGCCGGTCGGTGGGCGGAGGAACGAGCAGGGCCAGCGACCGTCTGTCGGGGACGTGTTCCACCAAGGCGCGGGTTATGCGGCGACGGGAGCGGTCCCGGTCGGAAGAGCGGTAACCCCAATCCGAGAGCACACCAATCCACAGGCCGGCCTCGGCAGGGGCCGCCTTGCAGCTACCGACGCGGTAGAGCTCGCTCACGCCGAAGCCGCCGTCGCTGCGGCCTCGCAGGAACTGCTTGAGCCCGCCGGAGAGCGCGCCGGCCAGGCGGTCCTCCGGGTTCGAGATGGGATCGAATCCCAGGAATGAGGCCAGGCCTTCGGCGCGCTGAGGGTCACCGCCGAAGTCGGAGAGAATAGTAGCAATGTTGTCGTCGGCGGAGAGAGTCATCACCCTTAATTCATGTCTTCCATCATGTCGCACACAGGCTCCTAAGTCCCCGTACCTTCGCTGCCACTTGGGGGTCATGAGGTCGTCGTCCCAATTGGAACGAACGCTGAAGCAATTCTAGCAAAGCGCGGCAATCAACACATCCAGCAGCGGATGTTTGGTTTGCAGTAGGGTGATGTCATGGTTACAGTTCTTCAGTAAGTATCAGCTACACTTTGACATTCGCGACCGGAACTTGTGCGGCCAAGCTCGCCGGGCAACCGTCGCGCTGTCGAGCCAAATCACCGGAAGTGGGTCGAGGCCATACTTTTCCGCCGCCCCTTCGAGCGCGACGCGAACCGGTTCCCCCGCACATGTGGGGATAGATTGGTCCTTGGCGGAGAGTGTGGGATTCGAACCCACGGTACCCTTGCGGGCACACACGATTTCCAGTCGTGCCCAATCGTCCACTCTGGCAACTCTCCGCAGCGAATCGAACGGGTGAAGAAGGTCTTGCGGTCCGTTCGTAGCGGTGTTTCGAGCAAGTGGCGGAGAGAGTGGGATTCGAACCCACGATGAGGTTGCCCCCATACCGGTTTTCGAGACCGGCGCATTCGTCCGCTCTGCCATCTCTCCGGGACGCTTACGTTCCGATTATAGCACAGGCGTTATCGGGGAACCTCCGCCATGAGGGCAAGGGTGTTGCCGTCGGGGTCGGTGAAGAATGACATCCAGAGATCGTAGGTGTCGGTGCGGTGAATGACGTGCGGCTCGCCGAAGAACCGGACGCCGCGCGACTTGAGGGTTTCGGTCGCTTGCGGGACGTCGGGCACGGTGAAGTACAGAGCGTTGCCGTGCGCTATCCTGCGCGGGTGAACGTCCGCCGGATGAACCTCCGCAACAGGGAAGTGGACGACGGCGCTGCCGTTTGGTTCGTCGTCGCCACGTTCGGGCACGGTCAACATGAGGCGGACGCCGTCGCAGTCGAAGAAGGACATGCTTGGCGGGGCGCTGAAGAGGAAGCGCATCCCCAGCTTGTCGCGGTAGAACTCGGTCGCGCGGTCGATGTCGGACACGCTGACGGCTATCTGGCCTATCCTGCCCAGGTTGAGGTTACGGTTCTTGTCGTTCATGTGAGTGCCCCTTCGACATGGATGACCGCGACGATTCCGTTTGCCGGCGTCTGAAAACTGTAGACGTTTCTGCTATCAGCCGCCCCCAACTAGCTGACCCGCTACGTGTGCGTTTGCCGTTGAGCATCGTGCCAATCGGAGTATAGCGGACGCCGAACTGGTAGACCACAAGCAAGATAACGGTCACGGACACGCACATCAGGGCGAACTTCAGGTGGATACCGATCCGCCACAAGGCAAGCAACTCGAATACCGCGACGATGAGAGGCAGGTGCCACAGGTAGAGCCAGTACGAGGCGTCGGACAGGTAGCGCACCCAATAGCGCTCTCGGGCAGCTATCAGACGGAAGAGACCGATCAGTCCGAAGCACATCAGCCATGCAAAGGCGACTTGCAGGACATCCGCCGGGAGCCTCGCCCAATCTTCTTTGACCTCGTACAGCAGGTGCAGCCCGCCAAACAGTACAACCGTCAGCGCAGGCAGCAGCGCGAGCGTCCACCATTCGCTGACTTGGATGTTTCGCTGGTAGAGGAACGCGCCGAAGACGAAGAAGGGCACGTAGTAGGCGAGCACCACGGGGTCCAGGAACAGTCCGTCGGAGTTATCGGGGCCGAATATGGGCTCATGCATGAGCAGCTGTGGCACGAGGGTTAGAGGGATCGCGAACCACCAGATGATTGGATTGTCGAACTTCACGCCCAGCTTTGCTGCCAGGATGAACCCGGCGCAGAGCCAGAGGAGAAACCAGAGGAACCAGAGGTGGCTTAAGGTGAACAGCCAGATGAACGGCCACCACGAGACGGAGAATTCGTCCGCGTCGAATGCCCAATCGAAAACCCACGTGGTGATCGGAATGACGGTGAACGCACCGATGGCGAGGGGCAGACCGATGCGCTTGAGGCGCTGTATCGCGAGTGGGCGCAGTCCCCTCCGCTGCCACAGCAAGGCGGTGAAGAAGCCGCTAAGCAGGAAGAACACGGGCATACGGAACCCGTGGATCGCGAAGAACATGAGGGAATACGTGTTGGAGACCTCGGCGGGGTACCCCTCGGCGGAGTACGCCTTCGACCAAGCGTCCGGCATGAAGAAGAGAGCGGCGTGGAGGACTATGCCCAGCAGCATGGCAAAGGCGCGCAGGGCGTCCAGTTCGTGGAACCGGCGACTTGGGGCCTTCACCGCGCCATCGGCAACGCCGGTACTTCCCTGCCCTAACCGCGTCTCGGACAACGGCAGCTCCTCGCCGGGAGCCTACGCGGAGGCCGCGGCCTCGACGAGGCCCGCCTCGAGTCGCTCCACCGCCGTGTCGATCTCGGACTCGGAGACGGTGAGTGGCGGCATGATGCGGATGAGCTGCGGGCGGGTGAAGTTCAGCAGGAGTCCGCGCGCGTTGCATGCCGTAAGGGTCGCGGCGGCCATCTCCCTGTCGAACTCCACGGCGTTGAGCAGGCCCATGCCGCGCACGTCGGTAATGAAGTCGTGCCTGTCCATGAGTTCGCCCAATGCCGCCCGCATGTACTCGCCCATCTTTGCGGCGTGGGCGGGAATGTCGTTGTCAATGATGTATTTGGTCGAGGCGTAGGCGGCGGCGGTCGTCAGGACGTTGCCTCCGAAGGTCGAGCCGTGGTCGCCGGGAACGAGGGCTATGGCGTGGTCCTTGAGCATGAACGCGCCGACGGGCACGCCGCCGCCGAGTCCCTTGGCCAGGGTCATCACGTCGGGCTCGACGCCGAACGCCTCGTATCCGAAAAGCGTTCCGAGTCGACCAAACCCCGTCTGGACCTCATCGAAGATGAGGAGGAGGCCGTTGTCGTCGCACCATTGCCGGACGCCCTCCAGGTATTCTTGCGACGGGATGTTGACGCCGCCCTCGCCCTGCACGGGTTCCATCATCACGGCGGCGGTGTCGTCGCTCGTGGCGGCCATGATGGCCTCAATGTCGCCGTATTCGACGTTCACGAAGCCCTGCGGAACGGGCGCGAAATCGTCTATGGGTTTGTCGCCCGCGGCCATGGTGTTGAGCGTTCTGCCATGGAAGGCGTGGGACACGGTGATGATCTCCGAGGCGCCGTTTCTGTTCTGGAGGCCCCACTTGCGGGCGTTCTTGATGGCGCCTTCGTTGGCCTCCGCGCCGCTGTTGGCGAAGAAGACCTTGTCGAGGCAGCTATTCTCGACGAGAAGCTCCGCGAGCTTGAGCTGCGGGACGGTGTAGAACTGGTTCGAGGTCTGGATCAGGGTGGCGGCCTGTTCGGCGATTGCCTCGGCCAGAACGGGGTTGGCGTGACCGATGTTCGTGACGGCCCAGCCGGACGTGAAGTCGAGGTATTCGTTGCCCTCGTCGTCCCAAACCTTGGTGCCCTCGCCTCGAACGAGGACTATCGGCTGGCGGTTGACGACGTGCAGATAGTACTTGCTTTCGATTTCCTTCCAATCGGTCATCTTACTGTTCTCCCTGAGTGAGTCGATCCAGCGCGTCTTCCAGATTCCTGATGCTCTCTTTGAGCTGCTCTATTGCCCTGTCGATCTCCTCGACGGCCGAGCTCGGAACGTCGGGTGCGACGAGGGTTGGCGTGTCGTCGTCGGTCGCGGATGCCCTGAGGGTCTCGCCAATCAATGCCTCGACCGCCTCCTCGACCGAGCCCCTCATGACCACGGTGGTGCCCGTCGCGAGGATCACCTGTTTGAGCTCGGGGAAATCGATGCCCTCGGCTCGGAGGTAGATCGGCTCGGCGTAGAGAAGGCTGAATTCGTCGCCCAACGCCATGGGCAGCACGAGGAGGTTGCCCCTAATGCACTCGGAGCCTTCCTGACACCTGAGGGTGAACCACTCGGATATGGTCGGATCGTTGTCGATCTTAGCCTCGATTTGCTCCGGGCTGTCGAGCTGACGGTCCTTGGGAAAGTCGAAAGCGACGAGTTCGCCGTAGTTGGGCGCATCGTTTCGGGCCGCTATCCACCCGGCGAGGATGGGAGGGTCGTTGCGGGTGTAGGGGGTGAGGAGCACAAACTCGGCCCTGTCCTCCCCGGGGAGCTTCATTATGGCGCGGTACGGCTCGACGGGCTGAAGCTCCCTCGCTCCCTGTCCGAACTTCTCGGTAGCGATTCTCCAGATATCCTCAAGGTTGTAGAAGTCACGAGGGTCGAGCATGTGGTAGCGGAGGTACTTCTCGGCTTGAACGGAGAAGATGTCGAGCGGGTACCGAATGTGGCTCTTGAGCGATTCGGGCATCTGCTCAAACGGGACGAACAGCTTCGGGAACATCGACTGATAGGCCTGTACGAGGGGATCGGATGCGTCAACTACGTAGAAGGTCGGTGTCCCGTCGTAGGCGTCAACCGTTATCTTGACGCTATTTCGAATGTAGTTGAAATCCGACGAAGGGTCAGCCAGATCAGTAACCGGATCGGAATAGGGGAAGTGATCGGATGTGGTATAAGCGTCCTGAATCCAGAACAGGCGGCCCTCTGCGGCAACGATGTACGGGTCTTTGTCCAGGCGAAGGAACGGCGCTATGGCGGACACGCGCTCGGCGATCTGGCGCCGGTAGTGGATGCGGCTCTTGCTGGTGATCTCCCCGCTGATGAACAGGTTGAGATCGCCGAAATTCCAGGCGAACGCCAGGCGATTGATCAGCGAGCCGACGTTGACCCCTCCCCTGCCGTCGTAGCGATTGTTGCGTATCTCCTTACCCTCGGCCTGGTAGTCCAACTCCTCGGTGTTGGTATTGACGACGACGTACTCTCTTGTCTGTTCGCCATAGTAGATGCGAGGATTCTCGATTACGGTCTCGGGAGGCGTGGACTGGCCTTCGGCCTGAACGGCGATGACGCCGTCGGCGGGAATGTCCTTGGCGAAGAACTCCGGCCTGCCCTCGGCGGTGAACTCGGTCACGGGGCTCATCGCTATGCCGAAACCGTGCGTGTATCGGAGGCGTCTATTGATCCACGTCTGCGCCTCGGCCTCCAGATCGTCGGGGCTAACCTCACGCGCCGCCACCATCACCTGCCGGTAGTGGCCGTCAACCGTGTAGCGGTCGACGTCCGCGACGTTGAAGTCGTAGTAGAGACGGATCTTCTGGATCTGCTTGTAGACGTCGGATACGGGGCCGTTGTCCCAGAGGCGAATGTTCTCCACCGTGACGGCGTTGGCATTCAGAACCTCCGGGGCGAGATTCGGGACGGCAGGATACGACTGCGTGCTGATGGCATCAAGTCCGAAGGCATTGCGCGTGAGGTTGATGTTGCGCTCGATGTACTCGGCCTCACGGGTGAACTCGTTCGGGTTTACGGCGAACCGCTGGAGCGCGTTCGGCCAAGCGACGGTGAGTATGAGGGACATGAGTATCCAGAGGGCGACAGCGCCGACCATGACCCTGATGCCGCGCTGGTAGGCGTTGACGATCATCAGCACGCCGCCGACTGCGGCGATTATGGTCATTATGAGGAGCGCGGGCATCCGGGCGTTCACGTCGGCGTATGCGGCCCCGTAGACGACGCCGCTATCCGAAAGGACAAGCTCCCAACGGTCGATCCAGTGTCCCGCCGCAAGGGTGAACATGAGTATCGCGGCTATGATGGAGATGTGGACCTTGAACGCGCCCGTGAAGAGGAAGCCCACTCCCCTCAGGTTGAAGTTGATGAAATAGACCAGCAGGGTAAGTACCCCAACAGTGGCCGTCGCCATGAAGAACCAGCCCCGAACGGTGTCCAGCAGAGGGAGCGTGAAGATATAGAAGCCAACGTCCCTGCCGAAGACCGGCTCGGTCACTCCAAACGACACGGCGTTTTCAAACTTAAGGAAGAGGTCCCAGTTGGAGGCGGCGATCGCGCCGAAGACGACCGCGACGGCCATGACGGCGACGATGCTGCCCCACTTGAATAATTTCCTGAGGAATCGCTGCGTCTGAGCCTCCAACGGCATTTCCACCGGTCCTTGCGCCAGACGATGGGCGAAGTAGATGCTCAGCCCTCCGAGCAGCCCGATGATGGCGCCTCCGCCCAAGAAGAGAGCGAGGCGGGTAACCAAAACGGTGCGGAATACGCCGAGGTAGCCTACGGCGTCGAACCACAGGTAGTCGGTGTAGATGGTGCGCCCAAAGTTGAGAGCGGCGTAAATCGCGACGAGCGCGACGATGATCGACCCCCACTTGATGCGGTTGCGCAACTCCGGTGTGATGAAGTTGCTCAGATCGAACGGCAGGTTGGACTCCGACGGGAATTCGTAGGCCATAGGTTCCTTTTCCGGTTCGGGCGGTCTAATGCTTCAAGATAGGACTTTGAAACCGTATCAGAGGGCAACGTCGTGTTCAACCGACGCTTTAGCTGCACGCTAGGACGATCACCCCACTCGCGTTCCTACGGACGCTCCGTCGAGGAAGCTCCTGAGGGCGTGCGGCTTGCGGCCGTCGATGATCCGCGCGGTGCGTCCCTCGCCGACGTTCCTGAGGCAGGCGCCGATCTTCGGGATCATGCCTCCGGCGATGACGTTCGACTGCATCAGCGATCTCGCCTGCCGCTCCGTAATCCTGGGGATCAGCCTTCTGGAGGAGTCCATGACACCCTCCACGTCGGTCATGAACACCAGCTTTTCAACATTGAGCGCCGCCGCGATTTCGCCGGCGGCCGTGTCGGCGTTTACGTTCAGAAGGGTTGATTCGTCTTTGCCCAGCCGGATGGCTACGGGCGCGATGATGGGCATGAAGCCCGCCTCGACGGCGGCGCGGATAGGTTCGGTGTTTACTTCGGTGACCTTGCCCACGTAGCCGAGATCGGGGTCGAGTATCTCGGCCTGGAGGATTCCGCCGTCCACGCCGGAGAGGCCGACGGCCTTTCCTCCGAGTGAAAGCACCCTGGAGACGAGCTGCTTATTAATGAGCCCGGTGAGAACCGCAACGACGATGTCGAGGCTCGGCTCGTCGGTGAAGCGGAGGCCTTTAATGAAGCGTGTCCTGACGCCCTGCTTTTCCATCCAGTCGGTGACGGCCTTTCCGCCGCCGTGAACGACGACGGGCTGTATGCCCTCCCGCTGAACGGCAATGAGGTCCTCGATAGTCGTGTCGTGACTCCCAAGGGTGCTGCCGCCTATTTTTACTACGATCGTCCCATTATGCAAATTCTCCGTTTGGCCGGAAGGCTGGACTGAGCGGGACTGTTCATCCTCGACGAATTCTGGCCGTGATAGCATGTCACTTCTGTACGGTTGGCGATTCGGTGCGTGCGCAGTTGGACGCCGACATTGAGGATATTATACAGGTAGAGGGAGCGTCGCTTACGGCTCAGGGTCTCTTAGCGACGCATTATGAAGTCTTCGTCCTCGCCTCGAGTGCGGTCGCGAGCGCGGGTGTACCAGTCGCCTTCATCATCGTCATCATCGTCGTCTTCCCCGTAGCCCAGCTCGCGGCCAAGGTTTGGCCTGCCGAGCGTCTGGGCGGTCTTGGAGAAGAATGCCTCGCGGCTCGCCTCCGTGGGCGCCACCTTGATGGTGCCCCATATCGCGATGAAGAAGGCCGAGATGATGCCGAGCGATACGCCGACGGCGAGACCGCCCAAGGCGGCCGGGGAGTTCGAAAGCTGGCTGCTGCCCAGAATGAAGTGCAGCACCAGGCCCACGCCAAGCCCGGCGAACATCAAGATGATGCCCAGCAGGGTAGCGAACACCACGAACATGAAGATGAAGTGGATGACGTAGTTGCCAACGTCTCGCAGGAACAGCGCCATTGTCATGCCTCCGCGGTGAATCCCCCGATTCCTACGTGCTGTAGGCCGAGTTTTCGATTACGTATCCTTCGGTGAGATCACAGCCCCAAGCGGAGGCGGCGCCCTCGCCCGACCCGACGCGAACCCTGATTCTCACCTCTTCCTCGCTCATGGAACTGACGACCGCGTCCTTCAAATACGCGATGCTCATGCCCTCATGGACGATGTGGATATCGTTGATGAATACGTCCACGTCGGACTCCTCGAACTCGATGCCGCTGTTGCCGAGGGCCATCATGACACGGCCCCAGTTCGGGTCGCGACCATAGATCATCGCCTTGACGAGAAGCGACGATACGATCTTTCGTGCGGCGCGACGGGCATCCCGCAAGGTGTCTGCGCCCTCCACCGTCACTTCGACGAGGTGCGTAGCGCCCTCCCCGTCCCGGGCCATCTCCTTGGCAAGCTCGACGCAGACGTAGGTGAGCGCCTCCTGGAAGTCTTCACCCGCAGCCGTGCCGCCGTGAATTTCGGAACCCCCCGCCCTGCCGTTCGCCAGTACGACAAGGGTGTCGTTGGTGCTCTGGTCGCCGTCCACGTCGATCATGTTGAACGACGCGTCCGCCGCGTTCTTGAGGGCCTGTTGGAGGAAGGACGGCTCAACGGCAGCGTCGGTCGTGATGAACGAGAGCATGGTCGCCATGTTGGGGTGGATCATGCCCGACCCCTTCGCGCATCCGCCGATGACGATCTCGCGGCCATCGATCTGCGCCGAGACGGCGACCTCTTTCGGGTGAGTGTCGGTCGTCATTATCGAGCGGGCGAAGCGGTTCCCGCCGTCGTCGCTGAGGATGATGTTGCCGAGGTTCTGCCTCACGAGGGCCATGGGAAGCTCGACGCCGATGAGTCCGGTGCTTCCAATCAGGACTTCCTCGGGGTCAACATCGACGTGCGCCGCGGCGAGGGCCGTCATCTCCTCGGCGTCGGTGAGGCCCTGCCCGCCTACCGAGCAGTTGGCGCAGCCGCTGTTCGCCACGATCGCGCGGGCGCTGCCGTTGGCGATCCGCCGGCTGCTGAGCGTGACGGAAGGCGAGAGCACCTTGTTCTGGCTGAATACCCCGGCGGCAGATGCGGGCGAGTCGGACAAGACGATGCCAAGATCGAAGACGCCGTCACCCGCCGTCTTGATTCCGGCATGTACGCCGCCGGCAGTGAACCCCTGGGCCGACGCCACGCCGCCGCGATGGATCAACTGTATCACCGCGCTCATCCGGGAAACCCCAACTCCATGTGTTCCGCTGCCTCGCGGCCAGCTAGGAAAAGTATAGCAGGTTCGAGTTTGGAGGCGCTAGGCGGGAACGCGGCTATGCGACTGTCCAAGACGGGGAAAGGTTCACGGCTTCTCACAATGACGATATTCGTCGGTATATTTCTCACACGAAACGAATAAATCCGTCTTGAAAAACCAAACGTTCCCTACGGGAAGCAGATTTGACCTTCATCAGAGGAACGGCTATCATCACAACTTGGGAGGGTATGCCCGATGACCGGACGGAATACGCACCGCGTCGCAGCCGTGCTCGCGTTCGCCCTGATCGCGTCAGCCGTCATTGTCTCGCAGATGAGCGTGAACGCGCAGGAACAGGCCGCGCCAACGACTCCCGGTCCTCCCGGCGACCTCACGGTCATTACGCTGGGACAAACAGCCGTTCTTGCCGAATGGGATGCCCCGGCCGACGACGGCGGCAGCCCGATAACCAGTTACGATCTGAGCTATGGGCCGGTCGGTGAGACGCCGACGATAGACCCCGTGAACGACCGCCATAAAACCGTGACCGGACTGCAGCCGGAACAAAATACGAGGTCCGAGTGCGCGCGCTCAACTCTGCCGGGAAGTCATCTTGGCTTGGGGGCGTCTTTGTCACCACCGACACCCCGACTCCCACGAACCCGCAGGAACCGCCGAAAGGCGCTCACCACGATACCGACATCACTATCAGTGGCCTTTCGAGCTCCATCGAGAAGGGAGACTCCGACGGCTTCACCGTCGTCGCGGAACTGGAGATTGGGTCCCACACCATCAGCGTGGCGGCCAGCGGGGGCGTTGGGTTCAACGGTTCTTGCTCCGGCACACTACCGCCGCGGAATGTGGACAATGACGGTACCAACTTGCCGGACCATACGTACTACTGGGGGCTCACGCTTGATGCTTGCGAGACTCCCAAAGGGACGGTGACTGCCAGCGTCTCCGGTGTGAGCGACTCGCAAGAGGTGACGGTGTGGGAGCCGCCCACACCTACCATAGTACCCACACCTAAAGTGCCCACACCTAAAGTGCCCACACCTACCAAGGTGCCTACGCCTACCCACACACCTACGGCGACTCATACTCACACGCCAACGCCGACGCCGACTCATACTCACACGCCAACGGCGACAGCGACTCACACTCACACGCCGACGCCTGTGCCTCCTCCGCCTGCCGACACGCCGACGCCGGGGGCCCCGTTGCCGCTTGCGCCTGTACCGACGGTAACGAATATCGTGGGCTACAACGTCGATGCTATACAGCTAGTGTGGGATACAGAGGAAGGAGTTACGCGGTACCAAGTCCGGTACAGAGTCCAAGGCGTCGGTGATCCGTGGATTCTGGACAATAATCGAATCGTAAGTCCACGCGCCCAATCTGAGGTCGTCTATAACTTAGGAGATCTGGTGGATTGCACCACGACATTCGAGATAGAGGTGCGGGGCAGGGGAGATGGCGTAAACTACAACCATGACCGGTTTGGACACCCAGCTATAGAGACCGGACAGGTGCTGTGCCCACTTGCGCTGGGACACCAGAGAGACCACACGGTGTTATGGCAGATTGGTTCCTCCGAAGTTCCTGCCAACATCGTGCCAACGCTGCCTGCGAACTTAGAAGACCCTGAAGACACCTTCGAGAACGGAATACCGCTTGGCGCTAACGCTTGGGACGGTATTGAGGGTATGTCGGTATGCAACCCCTGCAGTTCCAACAATGACGGTTTCGTGGTGACGATCAATGCCGCATACAGTGATCATTGTAACCCTGGGATCGCGTGCGTTGACCCTGGACGTTCCGACCCTGCTGACGGGCACAGGTCACCCCACTTCAGGGACATGACCATGACCCTTGAGCATAACGTGTTAGTAGATGGTCGCAGGATCTTTTGGACGTTGGATTCCAACCAGCACAATGAAGATGTGCCAGGAACGAGGAGCACCTATAGGTACTACTACATAGGTTGGACGATGACGCATGAGTTCGGGCATACGCTTGGTATCGGAGACTTCTATAGGTCTAGGCAGTTCCAGCACCTGCCATCGGTGATGAATCGCCATGATGCTCCCGGCAGCAGATCGCCGACGATCAATGACAGAAAGCACCTGAGAGAAATCTACCGCGCGCATTCGTCACATAACTAATAGAGAGAACTCCATGACACGCTTAACGGTTTTCTATCTTGTTTTCTTCATCGTTCTGGTCGCGGTGGCCTGCGGGCGTACTCAGGTAGATTCCACGGATCCGGCAATTCCTGTTGCCACGCCAAAGGCTGAGCAAGTCGCTGCAGCCTCGGAGCCGGTAACCGATCCCACTCCCGCCGCAGAAGTACAGGTCATCCCCACGCCATTGCCTGTGGCAGCCCATGACTCGTCCGGGGAATCCACAGGATCCGACGCGAACCCCCGCAATACACCGCAGTATGGCTCAGGACCCGGCTCATACTACAACCCATACTACGGCCAGGCGACGCTGGAAGAACGCATAGCCGCTGCGGAAGTGATCGCAATAGCCCGGATGGCTACCGTTGTCACCGGGGTCGAAGAGTTTGAAATCATAGATCACACCGGCGAACCTACCAGCAGGGAAGAGTTCGTAGGGGTGCTCAGGTTCACGTTCAACGTGAGCGCATACCTCAAGAACAGCGGAACAGGCAGCCCTACCCAGCTGATTGCCGTAGTCAAGTCTTGGCATTTCCAGTTGACGCGCGAAGATGCTCAGGCCGTCGCCGACCGGATGCTTGAGAGCAGGGACACGCAGTGGGATAACCGCGATGCCGTCATCTTCCTGGTGCGGCAGCACAGTCAACTGCCCGCAACGAACAGCGACAACGTTTTCTACATGTCCGTCATCGACGTGATCGACTGGGACTCGGCCCGCGGAGACGAGTATTCGATTGCCAGCAAGCGCAATAAGATATGGTTGCCTGAAGCCGATCGTGGATCAAGCGGCCAAAGCAGCAGTGAGCGATGGTTCCTCACCGATGTGCCGGCAAGTGGAACGGGACAATCTGCCAGGTCGAGCTCGCAGACAAGCCAAGAATCGCCCGCCATATCGCAGAGCACATTGGTAAAAGAGATAAACCGCGTCACAGCCGAGATGAACGCCGACCCACGGGACGGGTATGCAATATGCATTGCCTATGGGTACTACCTTGATAGAGAAGATGCGTGGGCGGCCTCCCAGGGTGACGACTACAGGCCGGAGTATTTTCTGCAAGATGAGACCGGTTCTGGACTGCCTGCGGGCACCGGCATCATCCCAATAGACTTCCTTGTAGTGAACGAGAACTGGAAGGATATATCGTGGTTTGAAGGTGACGACGCAGGCCTGTTCGCCATAGGTGATGTCGTTCGTTCCTGGGAGTCCGTAAGTTACGATTACCCTAACAGTTTCGACGCCATCGGAGGGAAATTCCTTGTAACGGGAACCTTGAACAGGCACAACATTGAGACGACGCGACCCATGCCCAAGGGTGAGTATGCCTTTGTGCAGAACAATTACGGCATATTCAGCGCACCCTGTGAACACTACAAGGAAGTTATCAACTGGACCGTCACCGTCACCGCCCCCGCAGGCACCCTCCACGAGGCGTTTTTCGACCCCGTGACCCTTCGACAGGCTCAGGGCAGGCTGGCACCGGTAGGTGCGGACTCAACGAACGGCGTACTCAAGCCCACTGCGTTCACGGATGGCAACAGCGCGTCCGCGACTCTTCAGCGCATCGCGTGGGAAGCCCCTTCGACAGGCTCAGGGCAGGCTGGGGCCGTCAAGCTGAAGCTCTCTCCGCACACCGGGCTTGCCAACCATGTATTGGACTTCATTGGGTTGGACGGCAAGGTCATTCTCTCCCTCGACGCCGACGACGCGACGGTGGACGCGGCCAACAACACGCTGAGCTGGCCGGCGACGTACCAGCCGTGGAAGGACGGCGACAAGCTCATGCTCCGAATCCACAACGGCCCCGTCACGCCCATTCCCACGCCCGCGGCCCCGATGGGGCTGACGGCGACGGCGGGCGCCGGGAGCGTAACGCTGACGTGGGACAACCCGTCGGACTCGACGATCACGGGGTACGAGTACCAGATGCGCTGGGCCGGAGTCGCCTGGCAGCCGTGGAAGGCCATCCCCAATAGCGGTTCGTCCACGACGTCGCACACCGCCACGGGGCTGACGGGCAGTACGGAGTACCGGTTCCACGTGCGCGCGGTCAACGCGAGCGGCCCGGGCACAGCCGCACCCAACGCCGATCCCTGGTACGTCGCGGCCACTCCGTCGGTTCCGCCCCCTGCGGCTCCGACGGGCTTGACGGCGACGGCGGGCAGGGAGAGCGTGAAGCTCAGCTGGAACAACCCGTCGGACTCGACGATCACAAGGTATGAGTACCAGGCGCGGTGGACCGGCGTGGGCTGGCAGTCGTGGAAGGCGATTCCCAACAGCGATTCAAGCACGACGTCGCACCTCGTCACGGGGCTGACGGGCGGCACGGAGTACCGTTTCCACGTGCGCGCCGTCAATGCGAGCGGGGCAGGTCCGCAAGCGCCCAACGCGCCTCCGTGGTATGTGTCGGCGACGCCGGGGAAGCGCTGAGGGTGTCCAAAAAGGCTTCGTTCGCCCCCGTATCGGGTACGGGGCAGGCTCTGAGCTTGTCGAAGGGCGCTTCATGGTTCGACAAGCTCACCACGAACGGTTTCGATTTATATGGCCGTCACGACACGGGCTGTCTGGCGTGGTCGAGGACGGGCGGATTGACGAGGTTGTCCGGCATTTCCCCGTTGAAGACGCGAATGACTTCGGCGGCGGCGCGCTGCTCAAGCTCAAGCGTCGCCTCCTGGGAGAAGAAGGCGGTATGCGGCGTGACGATGACGTTGTCGAGCCGGATGATGCGATGGTCGAGGGGCGGATCGATGTCGACCAGCACGTCGACGCCCGCGCCCGCGATCTTGCCCGTCGTCAGAGCGTCGTGCAGGGCGTCCTCGTCGATCAGGCCGCCTCGCGCGCAGTTGATGAGGAAGGCGTCGTCTCGCATGAGGTCGAACTGGTCGGCGCTCATCATGTTCGCGGTCGGCGGAATCAGGGGCGAATGCAGCGTGACGAAGTGGGACTCCCGCAACAGATCGTCAAGCTCTACCTTGCGGACGCCGGCGGCGGCCATGTCCTCCTCGCTCACGAACGGGTCGGACGCGACGGTCTCCATGCCGAAGGCCCTGGCCTTTTCCGCGGCGGCGCGCCCGATGCGTCCGAAGCCCACGACGCCGAACGTCTTGTCCCGCAGCCGCATGATCCGAAAACCGAGGCCCGCGTTGCCCCAGCCGTTGCGCTTGGTGTCGTCGTTGTGCATGACGATGCGGCGGTTCCATCCGAGCATGAGGCCGATGACGTGGTCGGAGACCTCGTCGACGCAGTAGTCGGGAACGTAGGTGACGACGATGCCGAGCTCGGTGGCGGTGTCCACCGCGATGTTGTCGACGCCGACGCCGTAGCGGCTGATGACGACGCAGCGCTCCGCCGCGCGCACGACGTTCTCGGTCACCTTGGCGAAGCACGTCATGATGCCGTCCGCGTCTCTGGCGAGCTCGATGAGCGTGTCCTCATCGCCAGAGGGCGAGACGATTAGCTCGGCCCCTCCAGCCTCAACAACCTCCCGCTCGGGGTCGGTAGAAGGCCAAACGTAGTCGGTCACTAATACTTTCTTCGTCATGATCGCGCTCCCATGGTGGACTCTCTTGCGAACGCCATTGTAGCGCATTAGGGAGCAATTGCTCCGCTGCCCAGTTGGAGAAAGGCTTGCGCGCCCGCGTCCATTCGGTCTAGAATGCCTGCAAATCAATCCAGCGACCTTTAAGGCAGTCCCGCGAGGCTGGCAAGGCGTGAACGGCATCGTCCATCCGCATGATGGGCGGCCGACTACGGCCCTCTGCCACCTCCGGCAAGAGGGTTTTTTCGTGACTGAATCGCCTTCAAACACAGCGCGGGAACCATCGGCGACGGGTGGACGGCAGGTGCTCGACCGCGAGCAGATGCGTCGTGCGCTCATCCGCATCGCTCACGAGATCCTGGAAGGGAACGTGCGCGAACCGGACATCGTGATCGTGGGCATCCATTCAGGGGGCGTTCACCTCGCCGAGCGGACAGCAGACCTCATCGCGGAGTTCGAGGGGACCAAGCCGCCGGTCGGCCAGCTCGACATTGGGCTGTATCGGGACGACCTGCGTCGACGAGGCCGCCCGGTCATGCGTCCGACGAGCATCCCCGTGCCGATTGAGGGCAGGCCGGTTGTCCTCATCGACGACGTGCTGTACACCGGACGCACGGTTCGCGCCGCGATGGACGCGCTCAACGACTTTGGCAGACCCAGCCGCGTGCAGCTTGCCGTCCTAATCGACCGAGGCCACCGGGAGCTGCCGATCCGCGCCGACTACGTGGGGCGGAACATACCCACTTCGCTCGATGAGGAGGTGCGCGTGCACCTCCGGGAGACCGGGGGTGACGACGAGGTTGTCCTGCTGAGGAGGCGCGCATGACTACGAGAGGCTCCGGTCTCGCGATGGACGCGAAGGCTTCACGCTCACATCTGGCGAACCGCAAGCACGTGCTCGACCTCGACGATTTTTCCCGCGAGGAGATCGAGGAAGTCCTGCAAAACGCGGACGTTATGAAAGAGGTGCTGAGCCGGGACATTCGCAAGGTGCCTACTCTGAGGGGCAAGACGATCTATACGCTCTTCTACGAAGCAAGCACCCGGACGCGGGCGTCTTTCGAGCAGGCGGGCAAGGTGATGAGCGCGGACGTGATCAACGTCTCGGCAGGGGGATCAAGCGTCGAAAAGGGCGAGTCGCTCTATGACACTGCCCTGACACTCCAGGCCATGAACGCGGACATGATCATCATGCGACACTCGCACCCGGGCGCGCCGTATTTTCTGGCCCGCAATCTCGACGCGCCGATCATCAACGCGGGCGACGGCGCGCACGCACACCCGACCCAAGCGCTCCTGGACATATACACGATGCAATCGCACCTGGGCCGAATCGACGGCCTGAAGGTGACAATCGTGGGAGACATCCTGTACAGCCGCGTGGTGCGCTCCAATCTCTGGGGCCTCACGAAAATGGGAGCGCACGTGACCTTGTGCGGGCCGCCGACGCTCATGCCGCTCGACTTTCTGCGCGGTTTCCCGGAGGAACACCCCTTCGCGGGAGTCACCATCGAGAACCGCGTCGATGCCGCCGTAGACGGGGCCGACGTGGTGATGGCGCTGCGACTCCAGAGCGAACGGCAACGGGCGGGCCACCTGCCGAGCCTTCGGGAATATTCTCGGATGTACGGCGTGAACGCAAGGCGCATGAAGCTGGCGAAACCCAACGCCCTCGTAATGCACCCCGGCCCTATGAACGAGGGAGTTGAGATCGACGCCGACGTCGCGCACGGGGTAGCATCCGTCATCGAGGAGCAGGTCACCAACGGCGTTGCCGTGCGGATGTCGTTGTTGTACAGCTTGGTGACGTCGAACGGGAGCAACACATAATAACCATGACCGATTCCCAACCGATACTCATCAAGAATGGCCGCGTCATCGACTCCTCGCAGGGCATTGATAGGGTCGCGGACGTGGCGATAGCGGACGGCAAGATCCTGGGCGTTGATAGCGCCGTCGATTTGGAACACGCCGAGGTCATCGACGCGACGGGGATGGTCGTTTGCCCCGGCTTCATCGACCTCCACACGCACCTCCGGGAGCCGGGGTTCGAGTACAAGGAGACCATCGCGACGGGCACGGCGGCGGCGGCAAGGGGGGGATTCACGACGGTGTGCGCCATGCCGAACACGAGCCCCGTAATGGACTCGCGCTCCATCGTGGACTTCGTGCTCACAAAGGCGGCAGAGGAGGGAGTCGTCCGCGTACTCCCCATCGGCGCGGTTACGAAGGGCAGCAGGGGGAAGGAACTCGCCGAGATGGGGGAGCTTGCTGAGGCCGGCGTCATCGGGTTCAGCGACGACGGGCATCCCGTCTCGGACGACAACGTCATGCGTCAGGCGCTCGGCTACGCCTCGTCGCTGGGTCTGTCGATCATCAATCACGCGGAGGTCACCTCGCTCTCCAGCGGCGGCATGATGAACGAGGGATGGATCGCAACGCGGCTCGGACTCAAGGGCATCCCTAGCTCCGCCGAGGAGATCATGGTCGCTCGGGACATTGAGCTTGCCCGTCTGACCGGCGGGCGCGTGCATATCGCTCACGCCAGCACTGCGGGCACGGTCGAGCTTGTCCGAAGGGCCAAGGAGCATGGTGTAGACGTCACCTGTGAGGTAACGCCCCACCATTTGACGCTGCCCGACGAGACGGTCATGGGCCATCTGAGCGCAAACGGGCCGTTCGACACTCTCACGGAGGCTGCCTACGACGCCAACGCCAAAGTCGCGCCTCCATTACGTTCGCGTGAGGACGTTGAAGCGATGGTCGAAGCCTTGAAAGAAGGTGTAATCGACTTCATAGCTACGGACCACGCGCCGCACGGCACCGTCGACAAGCAGACCACGTTTGAGGACGCAGCCAACGGCATCAGCAACCTCGAAACGGCGCTTGGCTCAGTCATGGGACTCGTTCACGCGGACGCGGTTCCTCTACCCGTCCTGATCGAAAAGCTGACAGCCTCGCCCGCCCGTTTTCTCGGACGGAGCGATCTTGGCACGCTCAGAGAAGGCGCGGCGGGGGATGTTGTGATTATCGATCCCGATGCGGAGTGGGTCGTCGAACCGTCCGAGTTCGCCTCCAAGGGCAAGAACACGCCTCTGGCAGGGGCGACGTTGAGGGGGCGCATAGTAGCGACGGTGTTCGGTGGAAAGGTGGTGTATCGTGATGAAAGTGACATATAACCAAGAAACCGACATCCTGAGAATCGTACTGAACGACGTGGACATCGAAGAGAGCGACGAGGACAAGCCCGGCGTCATCATTGATTACGACGATCACGGCAACGTCGTCGGGCTGGAGATCCTCGATGCGTCCACGCGCATCGCCAATCCACGAACTCTTGAGTACGCAGTCACCGGCTAAAGTGGTCCGCAAGGAGAATTCACATGGAAGACATCAAGCTATGGGAACTCGACGGCACTCAGGCGACGCCGTTGGGATCGAACAACCAGCTGGAATCTGAACAAGGGCTTGAGGATACCCTCGTACAGAACCCGAAGTTGCTGATGGAAGACCTGACGCTGGTAGGACGGCAAACTCACACCGAGGGCGGTCCACTTGACCTACTAGGCGTAGATCAGGATGGCAGGTTGGTGGTGTTCGAGCTCAAGCGCGGCAAGCTGTCCAGGGATGCCGTTGCACAGATTATCGACTACGCATCCGACCTCGATGCCATGGACTTGGGTGCCCTCGCTGATCACATATCGGAAAATTCGGGTGTGGGCGGCATTGAGGAGATCGAGAACTTTCAAGAGTGGTACGACACCCGGGGTTTTGGTGACTTAGCGTCCCTGAAACCGCTTCGCATGTTCTTGATCGGGCTGGGCGCCGATGACAGGACGGAACGGATGGTGAGGTTCCTTGCCGAGAACAGCGGCATGGACATCTCGCTGCTCACCTTTCACGGCTTCGACTACGAGGGCAAGACCATTCTCGCCAAGCAAGTAGAGGTGGAAGCGCCCGCCGAGCTCGGTAGCCGTCCAACGGGGCGAACCGTGAGCGTGGCGGAGAAAAGGGAGAGATTGGAACGGCTCATACAAGAATCCAGTATGTCTGAGCAGTTCGCCGCCGTGAAAAATATGTTCCAGGAACATTGGCCTGAATCCAGCACCAGCCCACAAATCTCTGGACTCAGTATCCAGCTTAGACAACAGGCAGGGCTGGGACGACGTGCGTCGTACGCATACATCCAGGTTTGGGAAGGAGAGCTAGGCATAGTCTTCCATCCAAAGGCCAAGAAGTTGTGCCTGGATGAATTTAGGAAGCGCGTACAGGATATCCGATACGACACATGGCCCCAAAATCGAAACCCACTAGAAGACTCAGACGCCTCAATTGCGTTCGAGTTGACTGCCGAAGAATGGGCGACTCACAAAGAGAGCTTGACCGCGCTCGTACGGTCGATATACGCGGCTTGGCAAAACGAAAGTCAGGATGACGGTGCGGACTCTGCGTAGCTAGGCGGAAGACGGAGGTTGGTATGCAAGTCACGGACGGGATACATGTATAACACCGCACACCTCGTGCTCGAAGACGGCTCTACGTACCGCGGCGAGGCCTTTGGCGCCGCTCGTCCGGCGCACGGCGAGGTCGTGTTCAGCACCTCGATGACGGGGTACCAGGAGATGCTCACCGATCCGTCCTTTGCGGGGCAGATCGTCGTGCCGACGTATCCGCTGATCGGCAACTACGGGATCAGCGAGCGGGACTTCGAGTCGGCGAGAGTGCAGGTTGCCGGGTTCGTCGTGCGGGAGCATTCGGCTCGGCCCAGCCACGCGCTGAGCACATCGACGCTGGATGAGTTCCTCAAGTCGCAGGGGGTCACGGGCATCAGCGGCGTCGACACGCGGGCGATAACGAAAAGGCTGCGTACGCGCGGCGTTATGAAGGGCGTAATTGCCGTCGATGAGACGCCGGGGCAGGCACTCGCTCGTCTTGGTGATCTCCCGGACTACGGGGACACCGACTTCGTGCAGCACGTTTCGACGGAGAAGCCGTATGATTGGGACTCTCCCAGCACGATGGACGGCTTAGAAGGGCGGGAAAGACCTTACCGCATCCTCGTAGACGACTGCGGGCTGAAGTACAATATCCTGCGGATGCTCCGGGCGCGGGGCTGTGAGGTCAAGGCCCTCCCCGCCAAGAGCACCGCCGAGGATATATTGGCGTTGAAGCCCGACGGCGTGCTCATGTCGCCGGGGCCGGGCGACCCCGAGCTGCTCGACTACGCGGTCGAGGCGGCGCGCGGCATCGCCGGCAGGGTGCCCATCCTCGGCATCTGCCTCGGCAACCAGATGATCGGGCGAGCGTTCGGCGGGGAGACGTTCAAGCTCAAGTTCGGTCATCGGGGGGCAAACCACCCGGTCAAGGACCTCGCGACGGGCCGCGTCTACATCACCGCCCAAAATCACGGCTACGCGGTCGATCCCGATTCCCTGCCCTCGGAGCTTGAGGTCAGCCACGTGAATCTCAACGACGGCACCGTGGAGGGACTGCGGCACACTACCATGCCGATCATGACCATCCAGTACCACTCGGAGGCGTCGCCGGGGCCATTGGACAACGAGTACATCTTCGACCGGTTCATTGATATGGTGCGGGAGAGTGATGTATGATGGTGATGATGTAGTATGATGTACACGACACGAGGCTTCTAGGCAGCGAGGAGGCATTCCAACCATGCGAACCACACTGAACGTAGACCCGGGTCTGCTGGACGCGGTTGTTGCGACTACGGGTGAACGCAGCAAAACCAAAGCGGTCAATAAAGCACTGGAGGAGTATGTTCGACGCAAGAGAGTCGCCGAGCTAAGGGAGATAGCCGGGAACATCGCTCTCGTGAACAATCTGAGGGAACTCGAGGCGCTCGAACTGAAAAAAATGGAGCGGATGGATTGGTGATAGCCGACTCAAACATCTGGATCCACTACCTACGCAACCCCAACAGCGAGGTCGGCTCGACGCTGCAGAAGCTCTTGGATGCGGACCAAGTTCTCATGACCGACGTTGTCCTTGCCGAGGTGCTCCAAGGAGCGCGTACCGAACGGGAGTTTGACATACTTCTCTCTCACTTGACGGCCCTACCCTACCAGGAGATGAGCAAAGACACATGGGTATCGGCGGGGCGCATCGGTCTTCAGCTTCGTTTGGGGGATGGACTAATCCCGTTGACCGACTTGGCCATTGCGGCTCTGGCTCTCGAACATGATCATGAGGTATGCACTCTCGACGGCCATTTTGACCGGGTAGCCGATCTTAAGCGGTACCCCGTTGGCATCGGCTAGATTTGAGAACCATCCGCAAATCCCCAAGAAGCTCTATAAGGTTGAGGTCACAGGGTGCGGACCCAGGGCCGCGTACTCAATGATTTCCTTCCGTCGAAATTTGGAGATAAGACTTTGATTACGGCATCACACGAATTCGATAACGGGCGCGCAAGGATGTTGAACAAGGGAGTGGTCCTCTGGAACGGAACCGAGGACGACATCAGTTCCGACAATCCCCAACGGTCGCTGGACAGTTTAGTGTATGAGCTAATCGGTGCAGAGGAAGTATGGTCTGACGCTTATGATCTGAAAGGCATCAAGGTCACGATTGAGATCGAGGAAGTGACCAAGCAGTGACCGCCCTTCGACAGGCTCAGGGCGAATGGATGAAATTGCTCATCAACGCCTTTACCAAAACCCTCTTAGGCTGCAAGGAACTCGCAATCAATGACATCGACCAAACCGAATAAGGTACTCGTCATCGGCTCCGGGCCCATCGTGATTGGGCAGGCGGCCGAGTTCGACTACGCAGGGACGCAGGCGTGCAAGGCGCTGCGTGAGGAGGGCGTGACGACTGTTCTCGTCAACTCGAATCCGGCCACGATCATGACGGACGAGGACATTGCGGACGTCGTGTACATCGAGCCGCTGACCGTGGAGATCGTCGAGCGGATCATCGCGCGGGAAAAGCCCGACGGGCTGCTCCCGACGCTCGGTGGACAGACCGGCCTCAATCTGGCCGTCGATCTCGCCGACGCCGGGATCATTGACAAGTACAACGTCCGGCTACTGGGCACTCCCCTCGACTCGATCCGCAAGGCCGAGGACCGCGATCTGTTCCGCCAACTGCTGCTGGACATCGGCGAGCCCGTTCCGCCGAGTCAGACCGTCGGGTCTATGGACGAGGCGCAAGCGGCGCTGGAGGAACTGGGGCTACCGCTGGTCGTCCGGCCGGCGTACACGCTCGGAGGCACCGGAGGCGGCATCGCCAACACGCTCGATGAGTTCGAGCGCATTGTCGGATCGGGTCTCGCGGCCAGTCCCATCAGCCAGGTGCTCTTGGAAAAGTCACTTGTCGGGTGGAAAGAGCTGGAGTACGAGGTGATGCGCGACGGGGCCGACAATTGCATCACCGTGTGCAACATGGAGAACATCGACCCGATGGGGGCGCATACGGGGGACAGCATCGTCGTCGCGCCCAGCCAAACGCTCTCCGACAAGGAGTACCAGATGCTCCGGTCGGCGGGGCTGAAGATCATCCGGGCGCTCGGCATCGAGGGCGGGTGCAACATCCAGTTCGCCCTTGAACCGGGAGACGTGGTCGGGGCCACCCTGACGGGCGGCGGCAGGCAGGAAAGCCCGTACTACGTCATCGAGGTGAATCCGAGAGTCAGCCGCAGCTCGGCGCTCGCCAGCAAGGCTACGGGGTATCCCATTGCCCGCGTCGCCGCCAAGATCGCCACGGGCAAGCGGCTCGACGAAATACCCAACGCGGTCACGCAGAAGACGGTTGCCGCCTTCGAGCCTGCACTCGACTACTGTGTGGTCAAGATTCCGCGCTGGCCGTTTGACAAGTTCCCCAGCGGCGACCGCACGGTGACCACGCAGATGAAGGCCACGGGCGAGGTCATGGCAATCGACCGGTCGTTCGAGGCGGCGTTTCAGAAGGCCGTCCGATCCCTGGAGATCACCGGACGCTCCATCTTGTGGGAGGCGTCGGCTTGGCCCCAGGACCTCGAAAGCTGGGAGACCGCCCTACCCCTCCATCCGAACGACGAGCGACTGTGGGCATTGCTGTTCGCGCTGCGTCGTGGCGTCACGCCCGAAGCGCTGTCGCGCGTCACGGGCATCGACCCGTGGTTTACCCGCGCGTTCGAGAACATCGTCCTGATGGAGGCGCGTCTGTTGGGCGAGACGCTGACGCAAGACCTCCTCTGGCAGTCCAAGCGGCTCGGCTTCGGCGACGACCGCATAGGGCTGCTGACCGACCGCACTCATGAGCAGGTGCGCTCCCTCCGGCGGCAGTGGGACATCCGGCCCGTCTACAAGATGGTCGATACGTGCGCGGCGGAGTTCGAGGCGCAGACGCCGTATTTCTACAGCACCTACGAGCAAGAGAACGAGGCGGAGCCGATTCCGGCGTCGAAGGCCGTTGTGGTGGGAAGCGGCCCGATACGCATCGGACAGGGAATCGAGTTCGACTATTGCTCCGTTCACGCGGCCTGGGCGCTCCAGCGGGAGGGCATCAAGAGCATCCTCGTGAACTCCAACCCGGAGACGGTATCGACGGACTTCGACACGAGCGACCGCCTGTACTTCGAGCCTCTCGACGAGGAGAGCGTCCGCGACATTATCGAGAATGAGGTATGGAACCACGACGCCGGTACCGCTAGCGCGGTCCCGCCGACGGTCGTGCAGTTCGGGGGACAGACGGCGATCAACCTCTCGCAGGTGCTCGACCAGGCCAAGCTGCCCATCCTCGGATCGACGGCGGGTTCCATCGACACGGCGTCCGACAGGCACCTGTTCGAGGAGTTTCTCGCGCGCATCGGCATTCCCAATCCACCCGGCTCAGCCGTCTCCACCGTAGAGCAGGCGCTGAGCGTGGCGCAGGAGATCGGGTACCCCGTCCTCGTCCGGCCGTCGTACGTGCTCGGCGGACGGGCGATGGAGATCGTGCAGAACGCCACGGAGCTCCTGAAGTTCTGGTCGGAGGCAGTCTCGGCGGCGGAGGGCAGGCGCGTTCTCATCGATAAGTATTTCGAGGGCCGAGAGGTGGAGGTCGACGCGGTGTGCGACGGCGAGACGGTGCTGGTGCCCGGCATCATGGAGCACGTGGAGCGGGCAGGCGTTCACAGCGGCGACTCGACCGCCATCTATCCGGGCCTCACGCTCTCCGAGGAAGAAGTCGATACCGTCGTCGACTACACGCGGCGGATCGGCCTGGCGCTGGACGTACGGGGCCTGATGAACATCCAGTACGTCGTCGTGGGTGGAGACGCCTACCGGACGCCAAGCCGTCCCAGCTCGGGCAACGGCGCGGGCGGTTCGCAGAGGCCGGGAGGAACGCAGGTGTACGTCATCGAGGTCAACCCTCGCTCCAGCAGGACGATCCCCTTTATCTCGAAGGTGACGGGAGTGCCGATGGTGCGGCTGGCAGTCAACGCCATGACGGGGAAGACGCTGAAGGAGCAGGGGTACGAGGGGGGACTTTGGAAGCGGCAGAAACTCGTCGCCATCAAGGCGCCCGTGTTCTCGATGTCGAAGCTCGTGGGGGTCGATTCCTACCTCGGCCCGGAGATGAAGTCCACGGGCGAGGTGATGGGGATCGACACCGAGTTCCGGCCCGCTCTGGCGAAGGCGCTGATGGCGGCGGGAATGATGCTTCCGCCGAAGGGGGCGATCCTGCTCAGCATCGCCGACCGGCACAAGGCCGACGCCGTCACGCTGGTCAAGGACCTCGCTGAGCAGGACTACGCGATATACGCCACCAACGGCACGGCCACCATGATCCGGGCACTGGGCATCGACGTGACGACCGTGTCCAAGGCGCACGAGCCGGGACACCCGAACACCGTTGACATCGTGGCCGACGGAACGGTGCAGGTGGCGGTGAATACCGTGACGGGTGACAGGACGACGTTGGAGGACGGGTTTGAGATACGCCGGGCGGCAGCCGAGGCGCGCATCCCGTGCTTCACGTCGCTGGATACCGCGCGGGCGGCGGTGGAGAGTCTGGCGGCGGGACAGGGCGGGTACAGTGTGAGGCCGCTGCCGGAGTATCGGGTTTGATTCTTGCCAAGCCCTTTATGGCAGACGGCAATTCCCTAAACGTAGCGACCTTGGCAGTTGCTTTGGACAAATCGTGAGTTGCAGTGAACTCGTTCGCAACCACGATGCAGTCAATACCAGCCGCTACTGCCGACTCCAACCCTCTCGCCGAGTCTTCAATAACCACCGTTTCAGCGGCAGCAGCGTCAAAGCGCTGGAGTCCTTTCAAATAGGGCTCGGGATGTGGTTTAGCTCGCTCGTAATCCTCCCGAGTCAAATAGAATTCCATGTGATCCAGGATGGAACGCTTCTCGTGTATTAGGGCGAAATCAGCCGGTTTGGAGGTTGTAATTATGGCCATCCTGTACTCAACTGCGAGTACGTCCAGCGTTTCCAGGACACCCTCGATTTCGATGTCCTCCGTTCTCAGATATTCCTGATAGTAGGCATTACGGACCTCTCGCTGCCTGCTGATGGTCTCTTCATCGATACCTGCCGCTGTGGCTTGGGCCCAGGTGGCGAATCCCTGGGTCATGTCTCGGAGGTACTGGTCTCTATCAAGGGTGAATCCAATGTCAGCCAGGGCGCGCTCTCCGGCTTTGTAATACCAGAATTCAGTATCCACCAGAACACCATCGTGGTCAAAGAGAATGTATTTTTTCACTTAATTCCCATAAATTACTGGCCTGACGGCAGTGAGTACCCGGCCCCCGTCACCCCTCCGGCGGCGAAGGATTTACCAGACCCGCCGCGAGGGAAATCGGAACGAGGCGTTCGAGCTCGTCGAGCGTCCAGGCGCCGTCTTTGCGGATGGTCTTGACCGGGCGTCGCGGGGAGTAGAGCGCCGTGCCCCAGCCGTGTGTGCCGATCACGCGGCCGGTGATGTTTGCGGCGGCGGTGGTGCAGAGGTAGACGATCTTGGGGGCGTTGCTCTCCGGGACCAGCGCCTCGTCGGGCTCGGGGGAGGCGACGAGGTCGGCTACGGGGTAGCTGCCGGGCCGGTTGGCCGCCTGCTCGCGCAGCCATTCGACCGCGCTTTCGGGGATAGACTCAACCATCCGGGTGCGTCCGCCGGGATAGACGGTGTTTACCGTTATCCCGTGCTCTTGGAGCTCACTCGCGGCGGAGCGGGCGAGTCCGACGATTCCCTCCTTGGCAGCGGAGTAGTTCGTCTGGCCGGGCGAGCCGAGGGCGGAGATGGACGAGAAGAGGACGATGCGTCCGTATCGTTGTTCGATCATGTGCGGGACGCTGTGTCGGACCATGTTGAACGAGCCGTACAGGTGGACGCGGAGGACAGAGTCCCACTCCTCCTCGCTCATGTTGAAGATCATGCGGTCGCGGAGGATGCCGGCGGCGTTGACGAGGATGTCGAGCCTGCCGAACTCCTCTATTGCGGTCTGAACGATCCGTTCCGCAGAGCCGAACTCCGCGACGGAATCGTAGCTTGCGACGGCCTGCCCACCGTCTTCCTTGATCTCGCCGACGACGAGGTCGGCGGGGGTGGCGGACGACTCCGAACCGTCCACGCTGCCGCCGAGGTCGTTGACGACGACCGCGGCCCCCTCCTCGGCGAGGAGCTTTGCCACGCCGCGCCCTATCCCGCGTCCCGCGCCGGTTACGATCGCCACTCTGCCCGTCAGTCGATTGCCCATTACTTGCAGTGTCGTACGGTCTCGCCCCGAACCGTGAGGCATTTGTACTTGAGACCGGACTTACCCTCCTCCATTGCCGCCTTCACGTTTGCCACAGTCTCGGGCGATATCCAACTCGTCCAGAAGTCTTCGTGCCGCTTCAGGAACATCATACCGGCGACGCTCGCGGACACGCCGACGCGACCGCCTCGAATCTGGGCGGCGAGACCGGCCAGGACTTCCTCGTCGGCCTCGACTTTGGTCAGCAGATCGAACACCGGCGGAGCGGTCTCCTTCAACTCCGCCCGCGCGCCTATCCTGACGTCGGATGCCTCGCCGAACAGGGAGCCTACGTCGATGACTTCGCCGGACTCCAAGAGCCGCTCGAACTGCGGGTTGGACTGAGTGCGCGCCACTTCAAGCACCACGTCGACGTCGCCGGACTGAAGGGCCGACGGGTACTCGTCTTCGGCTACCTCGACCAACTCGACCTCGTACACCATCCCCTGCACGATGATGTATCCGACGATGAAGTTCTCCATTTGAAGGGCGGGATCGTCCCACTGCGCGAAGGCGACCTTCCCGTTGTAGTCGAAGCCGAAGAGGTCGGTCGGTTCACTGGTGGCCGTGGCTTCAGGCTCAGCCGGGGCGTCGGTCGTCGTTTCAGGCTGCTTGGGAGCACCGGATTCTACTGGCGTGTCGACCGGGATAGGTGTCGGGGTGTACAGTTCCTCCGCCGATAGGAGGGGATCGTCCCTTGCCGACGAGCACCCAAAGGCCAGGCTCGCCATAACAACGAGAGTGAGACCGAGAGCCAACCGTTTTAGCGAATTGCGCTGGTTCATGCCCTACTCGAACAACGTCGGAAAAAGAGAGTCCATCTCGTCCATCGTGAAGCGTCCCCACTTGTGAAAGCTGCGCGCGATCACGGGGTTGGAGTACGTCCACACGTCTCCGCCGTCGACGCCGAAGACGATGCCGTTGACGTGGGAGGAGACATCGAGGCAGAGGGTTCCCGCCAGCGCCGCGGCGCTTTCAAAACCGTTGCCGGAGGTCCCCGACATTGCGATGGCATTACACGTCACCCCGTACCTGCCGAGGTCGCGGGCGACGGTGCGGGTCATCCCGACGATGCCTTCGGAAGCGGCGGTGGACGCAGCTCGCCCGGAGTCGCCGAGGCCGGCATTCGAGGTGAGCGTCACGACGCGCCCGCTGCGCTGCTGCCTGAACTGTACGCTGGCGGAACGGGTCGGCATGAAGGCACCCTTGAGGGTCAGGCGGACGACGCGTTCAAAGTCTTCGGCGGTCGTCTCGACGAGGGGGCGGTCGCACTCCGGTTCACAGGCGTTTACGAGGATATCGAGGCCGCCGAACGTCTCGACGGCACGGGCGACGACTCCCTCCGCGCCATCGACGGTCGAAACGTCGCCGGAATCGGGGACGGCGACGCCTCCCGAGCGAACGATCTCGTTCACGACACGTTCCGCCGCCTCGGAGTCCCTGTCGTTCACGACGACGGATGCGCCTTCGCGGGCGAACAAGATGCTCGCGGCGCGACCGGCTCCCTGCCCGGCCGTGGTGACAACCGCAACTTTCCCCTGAAATCGCTTCATTGATGATCGTCCTTGCCCGCTACTCCGTCCCCCCAAGACCGAACGTCGCGTGCAGCGCCCGGGCCGCGTCGCCGACACGCCCCGCGTCCACCACGCAGGTTATCCGTATCTCCGACGTGGTTATCATCTCGATGTTGATCCCCTCGTCGGCCAGAGCGCGGAACATCCGGCTGGCGTATCCGGGCGTGTTCTGCATGGCGGCGCCGACGACGCTCACCTTGGCGAGATTGTCCGTCCTGATCACGTCGTTCGCGCCGAGCGTGTAGGCCACCCCGCGCACGATCTCCAGGGCGCGGTCGGCGTCGTCGCCCGTCACCGTGAAGGCCAGGTCCGTCGTATCCCTCACCGAGGCGTTTGGACGACGATATCGACGCTGATGTCCGCGTCCGCGAGGGGTTCGAGCAGGCTTGCGGAGATGCCCGGCCGGTCCACTATGCCCGTCACCGTGATCTTCGCCACGTTCCGGTCCGTCGCCACGGCGCGCGCCCTGTTCCGAATCTCCCCTACCCTCGGTTCCATGTCGGCCCCCTTGTGAATCAGTGTCCCCGGCGCGTCCGCGAAGCTGGACGCCACCATGATCGGCACGTGGTACTGCATGGCAAGCTCGATGGATCGCGGCTGCATCTTCGCGCCCAGGCTCGCCATTTCGAGCATCTCGTCATAGCCGACCTCGTCCAGCTTCCGCGCCTCCGGCACGTGCCGCGGATCGGCGGTGTAGATTCCCTCGACGTCCGTATACACCTCGCAGCGGTCGGCCTGAATCGCCGCCGCGATCGCAACCGCCGAGAGGTCGGACGCTCCCCTCCCCAGCGTCGTCACGTCCATGTCCTCCGTGATGCCCTGGAATCCCGCGACCACCACGACGCGCCCGCCTTCCAGTTCGCCCCGGATCCGGCCCGCCTCCACCGCCGCGATGCGCGCCCTGCCGTACCGCGAGTCCGTGCGGATGCCCGCCTGCGCGCCGCTCAGACTCACGGCGTCGAGCCCCAGCGACTTCAGCGCCATCGCCACGAGGGTGCAACTCATCTGCTCGCCCGTAGACAGCAGCGCGTCCAGCTCCCGCGACTCCGGCCGGCTCGACACCTCCCCGGCCAGCTCGATGAGCCTGTCGGTCGTGTCCCCCATCGCCGAGACCACGGCCACCACCCGGTCGCCCCGCCCACACGCCGACGCAATCCGCCGCGCCACGCTCTTGATCCTCCCCGCGTCCGCGACCGAGGTCCCCCCATATTTCTGTACGATCGTTGCCATAGTCTGATCCGCCTCCACCCACCACACCAGCTTACCCACTTCCGCCACCGATTACAAAATCCGTCCCGGCTCAGCAAGCAATCGCCCACCCTTCCCCTCTACGCCCTCTGTGATCTCTGTGGTGGATCCCCCAACCCACACCGTCATTCCCGCGCACGCGGGAATCCACCCTCTTACCCCCTCTCCCGTTCGCGGGAGAGGGCTGGAGCGCCTGCCCTGAGCCCGTCGAAGGGGTGAGGGTGAATCCCCCCCGTCAGTTAAGGTACAATGCCGCGCGGTGTGCCGCCCCACGGTGGCCCGAAACCCGTTCGTGGTGAGCTTGTCGAACCATGAACGGACCCTCCGAAAGGCGTTGACGATGAAGCCATTTGCGCTGACGACGGTCGCGGCTGTCGCCCTCATAGTCCTCGCGGCGTGCGGCGGCGGGGGCCTCTCCGAGTCCGAGGTCAGGGAGATACTCAAGGAAGAGGCTCCTCCCGCTGCCACGCCCACTGCCAGGGTCGTCTACGTGTACGTGACCCCGGAACCCACGCCCTCTCCGTTCCCACAAGCACGCCGGAGCCGAGCCCTACGCCCGACCCCTGTGGAAAAGCCGACTCCGATTCCTACGATTCCTACGCCTGCTGCCACGCCTACTCCGGAAGGTTAATGATTACTATGTTGTTCTTTATCAGGGACAGCTTAAGAATGATGATATAGGGGTGCTAGTTTTATGCTAGCTATCCTTTTGACAAAAATGCAAGAGGCGGATTTTCTTTTAATGAAGAGGCTTTTTTTTAGAGTATTTAAAGAAAGAGAAGGGTTATAACCCCTGAACAGAAAAATGCTTATTTCAATGGCGAACCTATTAAAATCCCTCTCCTTCCTATATCTAATGCAACTTACAAACTACAACCAAACTGATGGCTACAATTGCAAACAGAACTACGTCTTCGAGCCCCGGAATATTTGCTTCATTATGCTGATAAGTCTTCTTTGGATTCTAATGAAAGCGTTTCTGGCGTTGAGAGTTTGTTAGTTAGGGCAGTGATGAGGGATATGTTATGATAAGCGATGGCAAGATAAGCGTTTCCGCGGTTGATGATGAAGGCAATACTACCATTGTTCAATGTTGAGGGTGTGGGCGCGAAGGACCTTTTGGACTACTGGTTGAGCCAGAATAAGATCACCATTCAACAGGTGAATGCAGTACGGTCAGACCGGCGAGCTTCAGTTCAGCCTCAAAGACGGCGTGGACCTCTTCGACTTCGCGTCCTCGTCGGACGGCGGAAGTTCCTTCAGCCTAGACAAGGAATCGCGCGACATCATAGCCAACGAGATCCTGCCGCTCTTCAAATTCGGGGATTGAGCGCCCTTCGCGGTGAATCCTCTTATCCCCTCTCCCGTTCGCGGGAGAGGGCTAGAGCCTGCCCTGAGCCTGTCGAAGGGGTGAGGGCCTGCCCTGAGCCTCCCGTAGGGGCGATTCATGAATCGCCCCTACACCGTGATTCACACCCGCCATTCCCGGGAATCCACCCCCACCCTGCGCGCCGTCATTCCCGCGCAAGCGGGAATCCATCCTCCCCTCTCTTCCCCCTCCGCGCCCTCTGCGGTGAATCCCCTCAGAACCCAGCACCTAGCCCCCAGCACCCGCTTTTGACACACACGTTCGCATCCCCTATCATCATTACCATGACATCATACAAAGACTACCGACTCGACCAACTAGGCATCTCCTCACAGGACGAGGCCGACGAACTCGAACACGCCCTCGACATCCGCTTCGACCAGTTCACCCACGCCGACCGAAAAGACTGGGTCGAGCAGAACGCCTACCTCGAAGCCTACGCCCAAACAGGCGTCGTATCAGACGCCGCCGCCGAGGCCCACGTCACCATCCGCACCGCGCAGAAGTGGACCTACCTCGACGTGCTCGGCTTCAGAAACAGACTCGAAATCGCCGAGCTCCGCTTCTCCGACGGCATCCAACTCCTCGCCCTCGAACGCGCAAGGGAACCCAACGCCCCCGCCTCACTCATAATCGCCCTCCTCCGCTTCCACCTGCCCGAAAAATTCGCCGCCGCCGGACACGTCTGCGACACCCCCGACTATCCCAACCCCGGAGAGACCCTCTTCCAATACCGCCAAGACGCCCAGCAACAACAGGACGCCAGCCACCTATCCCTCGAAGACATCGCCGCCGGCGCCTACCACCCGCCCCACAACCCAGCACCTAGCACCCAGAACCCTTCTTCCCCCTCCGCGCCGAGTCCTCCCAGCACCCAGCACCTAGCACCCAGAACCCCCTCCCACGCCCGACGACGACTACTTCCCCCGACCCGACGACGACATCCAACCCGTCGACCCCGACGAGGTCGCCCGCTTCAATCCCGCCCCTTCCGTTCGCCCTGAGCCTGTCGAAGGGCCGAACCCACCAACCCGCCCCATAGCAACCCTCTTCCAAAGACGCAGACGCCCACAACACGACGACGACCCCAACACCTTCAAAACAAAACGCTTCCACTAGCACCCAGAACCTAGCACCCAACCACCCATGCCCTCCCATGTCCTCTCCCCTACACAAAACCCTAGGCATCCCCTCCCAGGAAGAAGCCGACGAGCTCGAACAAGACCTCGGCATCCGCTTCGACGACCTCACCCACGACCAGCGCGAGACCTGGAAACAGCAGACCGTATACCTCGGACTCTACGCCCAGACCCGCACCTTCACACACGCCGCGCGCGCCGCCGGCGTCTCCATTCGCAAAGTCCGCTCATGGCAGGCCGAAAACACCCTCGGCTTCAACCGACGCCTCGAATACGCCGTCCTCGAATACACCGAAGAGATCGACCTCATGCTCCTCCGGCACGCCCGGAAGCCCGACTGCCCACCCTCACTCCTGATGATGTTCCTCCGGTCCCAGATGCCCGAAAAATACGGCCCCGCCCGCCGCGAGTCCGCCCCACACGCCACCCCCTGCGACCACCACGACGACCCCGCCCCCGACACACCCCAACACGACCAAGCCCCCCTCGACGACATCCGCCGCGACATCCACGACCTCAAACAATTCGCCGGCCTCACCGAACCTCCTGTCCTTTCCCCTCTCCCGTTCGCGGGAGAGGGCCAGGGTGAGGGTGAAGACGCTCGCCCTGAGCCTGTCGAAGGGCCGAAGCCCGACTCCCAAACCACCCACACCGTCATTCCCGCGAACGCGGGAATCCATCCTCCCACACCCTCCGCGCCGAGTCCTTCCCAGAACCCAGCACCTAGCACCCAGAACCCTTCTTCCTCCTCCGCGCCCTCTGCACCCTCTGCGGCGAATCCTCCCACCCTCAACCGTCGCCAACGCCGCCAACTCCAACGCAAACAACGCAAGCACGCCCCGTCCCCCGAGACGGGGACCAAACAACCCAACTCCCACCGCCCCCGCGCCCCAACCTAACCCCCACACCCACCCCGTTCACCCTGAGCCTGTCGAAGGGTGAGCTTGTCGAAGGGTCGAAGGGTCGTCCCTACGACCCTTTCGGATTTATCCCCTCTCCCGTTCGCGGGAGAGGGCTAGGGTGAGGGTAAAAACCCCCAGAACCCAGAACCTAGCACCCAGAACCTCCGACCCCAACCCGGCCGGCCATCCCAACACGCCCATCACACTCCCTCCCCCCCTGCGCGGCTCTTGACATTGGAAGGGGTGGGCGGCAAGCTCTAGCCATTCCGAGAGAGTACCTGGAGGGGGACTAATGTATACGACCGATATGTACGAGGGGATGATCGCGGAGACGGTGACGATACGGGGTCACGGCGGCGACGTGATCAACGCCTACTTGGCGCGACCGCTGGGGCCGGGGCCGTATCCGTCGATGGTGTTGGCGCACCACATGCCGGGATGGGACGAGTGGTACCGCGAGGCGACGCGGAAGTTCGCGCACCATGGGTACGTGACGATCTGCCCCGACCTGTACCATCGGACGGGACACGGGACGCCGGACGACGTGGCGGCAAAAATACGCTCCGAGGGCGGCGTGGCCGACGATCAGGCGGTGGGTGACCTGGCGGCGGCGATGGAGTACGTGCGGTCGCTCCCCAACACGAGCGGCAAGGTCGGAGGGTTCGGGACGTGCTCCGGCGGCCGTCACGTGCTGCTGGCGGCGTCGCAGGTGGAGGGGTTCGACGCGATCGTGGACTGCTGGGGCGGGCGCGTGGTCATGCCGGAATCGACCCTCACGCCGCAGACTCCGGTGGCCCCCATCGACTACACGGCGGGGCTGTCGTGTCCGGTGCTCGGCCTGTTCGGCGAGGAGGACGGCAGTCCCTCACCTGAGCAGGTGGCGATACACGAGGAAGCCCTCAAGCGACACGGCAAGGAGTACGAGTTCCACATGTACCCGGAGGCGGGGCATGGGTTCTTCTACTACGACCGCGCGGTCTACTGCCAGGAGCAGGCGGTCGACGGCTGGGAGAAGGTGTTCGCCTTCCTGGCGAGGCATTTGGGGTAGGGGATTCACCCTCACCCTAGCCCTCTCCCTTCAAAGGAGAGGGGATAAGAGGACTTACCGCAGAGGTCGCGGAGATCGCAGAGAGTGGCAGGAGATAACGTGGAGCACCACATCATCTATAAGAGGGACGGCGTGTACGCGGCGTTTCCGCAGCTGGATCACTTGGCGGATGGGAGGCTGGCGGCGAGCTTCTCGATCTCATTCAAGCGCGACCACCACGTGATCGGCGATTGGCACGTGCTGGCGTCCGATGACGGGGGGCGAACGTGGGGGCCGTCGGACGATCCTGCGATTCCGCACAACTGGCCCGCGCAGTCGACGCGGGAGTACTCGGACCGGTTCAATGACGTGCTGAAAGACGGGACGTACCTCTGTGCCGGCTCTTTGGGATCGGAGGTGTGGGACGAGGACCGCCGCGCCGAGGCGGAGGCGGCGGGAATGCGCGTGTGGCCTCACCCGTGGCTGGAGGGGAAGATAGCAGTCCGAGCGCTGAAGCTGTTTGTCCAGTACTCCGAGGACGAGGGACAGACGTGGGTACGAAGGGAGTGGCCGGTGCCCGGCTTCCGTCAGGTGATGGCGTTCTCGCGGGGGACGATGCTGGAAGACGGCACGGTGCTCGTGCCGGTGTACGGCATGGACACCGACGGCAACGGGCGGAACATGGTCTGGCGCTCCGGGCCCGACGGGAAGACGGGCTGGCGGCTGCTCTCCATGGGCACACAGACCCAGGACATGCACATCAACGAGTCGGCCTTCGTGGAGACTGAGCCGGGTCGCGTGCTGGCGCTGTCGCGCAACGCGAGCGGGTATTTCACACAGATGTGGTCGGACGACGGTGGCCGGAACTGGTCGGAGCCGCTACTGACCGACATCTGGGGGCCGCACTCTCCTCCACACCTGCTGAGGCTTCAGGACGGGCGCATCCTCTGCACCTACGGGTACCGACGCCAGCCGATGGGCATCCGGGCGGTTCTGAGTGATGACGGGGGCGAGACGTGGGACACGGAGAATACGGTCATTCTGCGGGAGGACGGCGGGACGCCTACGCAGTCGATGGCGATCACCGAGCCGCCCGATCTCGAATCGCTCCGTCTATCGGGAGACGAGTTTCGGAAGCGAGTGGCGGCCGCGGTGATTCGCGGCAGCTACCAGCCGGAGAACGCGCGGCCCGATCTGGGCTACGCGATCTCGACGCAGCTTGAAGACGGGACGATATTGTCTGTGTACTACATCACGCTCGACGACGGGATTACGCACTGCGCGTGTACGCGGTGGGAGGCTTGACTTGGGTAAGATTTCTCGCGAGGCAGGCAATGACGAAGCGGAATAGGATCGAGGAAATCAAAGACAAGGCGCAGCACGTCTCGGAAGAGATTAAGGAGACGACGGCCTCAAAGGCGGGCCAAGTGCGGGATGCCGTCGGGGATGTCGCCTCATCGACGAAGATAACCGACGCGGTGTCTTCGGGGACGGGTGTAGTACGAGATGCTGCAAAGAGGGTATCGGAAGCGGGGAATGCGGCAGGGCAACGGCTAGGAATCCGTTCGGCGGTGAGTTTCGTTCTTTCGACCGGTCAAACGCTGCTGGCCAGCAACCTTTCAAACGAGATAAACGGCCTTGTACAGAGCATGGTCGGCGGGAGCGCGACCATATACGACAAGGCAATGGATGCCCAATACATTGCTACCCATATCGGGGGCGGCCAGCACCGGCTGTTCGACGGCGGGCACACCATCATCGGAGCGTTCAGGGCCGGGCACTCGGTGTCACCCGATGACAACATCATCCAAGAAGCTCTGGGAACAATGCAGGGGCTTCTCCGGGACGTGAGCACACCAAGAGGACTCCCGCTTGCAAACTGGGACCAGGAAACATTTCGTCGGGTTTCCGAAACACTCGAAACCAATTTCCATATACCAAAGGCGTGGTTCTATGACCTGAACACCTACGACGCAGCCGAACTTCTCGGATCAGCAATTGGCATCGTCGCCGTGATCTTTCATTGGAACCGGGGAGATACGGAAGAATTTGCCAAACTCGTTGGGGGCATGGGTCTCTCTGCGGTCTTCTCCGCGAACCCCCTTCTCTTGATTGTCACCGTTGTGGCTATGGCCCGAGCATTTCACATTGCCCGCCGGTCAGGGGAGTATGAGGAATTCGTGGACGGACAGATCAAGGGAGTTGCCGCAACGGGAGCAACGATTGGAGCCATCTCGCTCGTCGGGATCGCAGGAGGTCCGTGGGGAGTGGCTCTCATAACCGGACTGGTTGTCGGCATTCTGGTGAACCGGGCAATGACGGACGTGAGCGTAGTTCAAGTCGGCAAGGTCGTGGCTCGGCAGGCGGTCGCAACCGCGTCCGAAGCGAAGAGATTGATGAAAGATCGTTATGTGGAGGATCCCAGCTTTGGGAGTGTTACGGTCACTTTCTGAGTGTTGCGGTTGAGGATCCGCTTCGACATGGTACGGGTGAGTATGGATTCCCGCCCCGTATCAGAGTACGGGGCAGGCTCTTCGCGGGAATGACGGTGTGATGAGAGGTGGGAATGACGGATTAGGCAATTGGCGGCGTAGTTAAACGACTTGAGATAAGGGGGTGCTTCCATGTTGCGTATGAGTCCACCGTTGGGGGATTTGCTTCGGCCCGGCGACGAGGGGGCCGAGGGCAGGGCGCTGCTCGCCAAGCGGGCGGCGGTTATGGATGTCGATACGGTTTCGATCAAGGCGTTTCCCGACTGGAGCGACGACGAGATCGGCGAGGCCAAGGGCTGGCTGGACGACAACGGTCTTCGGATCGGAGAGGTCGCTCCCTTCTGGCAGGGACGGCACCTTGGCTTTCACGATCCTTCTTTGCACGAGATCGCTCTGGCCAGCTACTCGGAGCAGGTACGCATAGCAGCGAAAATGGGAGCGCGGTGCGTCGGCTTCGGATGGGGTAAGGAGTTCGGGTGGGCCTCGCCCGACATCTGGTCGGAGGAGACGTGGAAGGCGCGTGTCGCGGCGGTCGCGCAACTGGCCGAGGTAGCAGAGCGCGAGGGTATGGACATCGCGGCGCACCCGCTCTACTTCACGCCGCTGAAGTCGGTGGAGCGCTGCAAGGACCTGCTCGACTCGGTCGGGTCGCCGCGACTGAAGATACTGCTCGACCTCGTGAACATGTGCGAGCCGTACATGTACTACCGCACGACCGACCTCGTGAACCATGCCTTCGACGAGTTGGGCGAGCACATTGCATCGGTGCACGCGAAGGACGTGAAGATCGCGGGCGGCGGGATAGGCGGCGGCGCACAGGCCGAGAAGGGCAACCCCATCGTCCACATCGACGAGGCGGTGCCCGGCACGGGGGTGATGGACTATGAGACGATCATGAGGCGACTTGGGGAGCTGCCGCAGGACATCACGATGCACGTGGAGCACTTCGAGTATGAGGACACGATCGTGGGGCAGCAGTACATCCGCTCGGTGGCGCGGCGGGTGGGGGTCGAGGTGAACTAACTTGCGTCCAGGGCGCCTTCGAGGTAGCGGCGGAAGTCGGAGGGCTCGTACATGATGTGCTGGAACTCCATGGACGGGAGGCGGTACGGGTCGGTGTCCTTTGTGGCATAGCGGGCGGGCATGGGCGGGCCGCCGTCGGCCTCGTCCTCGCCGGGAACGCCGACGAGATCGGCGTAGCGGATGGTGCGTCCGTCGGCCTTGTACTCGGAGCCGATTATCCAGAGCCTGCCGAACCGAAAGCGTTTCTTGACCTCGGCCTCGGCGATCCTGCTCCAACTCGTGCCGGTGAAGGCGAAGTCCTTCGGACGAAAGTCGAGGTTTCGCTCGATGAACTCAATGCAGCGGTCAAGCTCTATTCTCATCCGCTCGCCGGTGGGGTCTTCGAGGCTGAGGTCGGACAGGTTCGGATGGCTGACGGTGTGCGCTCCGATCGTCCAGCCGAGCTCATGGAGCTCGCCGACCTCGTCCCAGGTCATGTGCTCGTCCGGGCCATAGGGCCACGGCAGGTCGCGGTCGTAGTCGGGATCGTATGGCTTGGTGTACATGAAGAGGTTGCCGGTGTAGCCGTACTTGGCGAGGGTGTCGTGCGTCTCGTAGCGCATGTTCTTGACCGGATGGTCGAAGTCGATCAGGATCGGCCGGTCGGGCAGCGTGCCCGTGTCGTTTCGCCAGTCGGCGTACTGATCGTAGGTAATGGAGGTGAAGCCCATCTCGCTCGCCACGCGCATCAGAGCGTCAAGCCGCTCGACAGGGAGGGGCTTCTCGCCGTCGTCCCGAACGCCGTGACACATGGTGATGGGGATTTTCATTCGTTGGCTCCTTGACGTTGGGCGCGAACCGACGGAGCCAGCATATCACGGAGCGGGAGTGCGTTCCCGGTCTTTCGTTACCCAGGGTGGGGGTTGTACGTCTCCGGTGTCGATAGCCTTCTTTATGGCCGGATTGGATTCGATCCACCGCGCTAAATCTTGGCGGAATTCCACTTGAGCCTCTTCTCTTCCTTTCGCACGGTCCCGCTGTCGTAGATGTTTATCGTATTGTCTTGCGAGCATGGCTATTCCCTCTATTGCTGTGAACGTAAGCAGCGCGCCTACGATGATGAGCGGTTCGGACTTCTCACCAATTGTAACGATCTTCTGGAGGATTCCGGTGTCATTCCCCTCGGCTATTGCCACTATCGCCGGGGCGGCAATCAGGATGACGAGAAGGATTATGACATACCACCCTGCTTTGGACTTCACGAAGTTGAGGATGTCCATTTGAGGTCTCCATAACGATTATGTTATATGTTGTGCTCCCATCCTGAACCTCCCGCTTTTGATGTGCGGCAAACCTATCATAGCGCTTGACTGGCGCGCAAGGATATGTCCGATATCGTAATCGGCAAGGCTGGTGTACATATTCACTCCATTATGGTATATTGAGGCATCCGTCGATGGACGCGCCGTGCGATCTTCTGCGGAAGGAAACCACTCGCGCGGCGGAACGAAAGGAGGCACGGATGAAAATTGAATATCGAGGGGTGACCCTCATCTAGGTAGGGCAGAGACCTGAGCGCGGCGGCTCCTCGGAGTTGTCGCGCAGGGTCGAAGCCTTCGGAAGGCAGTCGGGTGTTCCTGGTTTCCCGGAATCGGCCAACCGGGACCGGAGCGTCCGGCTGTCTTTTTGCTGCTCAGGGCCGTTGACTCGCCCAAGCTCCGCAAACTACCATCTTCATATGAAATCCTCCGCGAAGACGGGCCTGTTGGCCGCCTTCCTTCTCACCTTGCGCCCGAAGCAGTGGTCGAAGAACTTGCTCGTCTTCATGGCGCTCTTCTTCACCGTCGATCAGGCGTGGGACCCCACCGAAATCGAGACCGCCTTGCGGCTCTTCACGAGGGCAGCCGCGGCGTTCCTGCTCTTCTGCGCGCTCAGCGGCGTCGTCTACCTCGTCAACGATCTCATGGACCGCGAAGAGGACGCGCGGCACCCCAAGAAACGCCGCCGTCCCATCGCCTCCGGCAAGTTGCCGCTCCCCTTCGCAAGAGTCGCCGCCGTCGTCATCGGTGTCCCCGCTCTTGTGGCCTCGTACCTCCTCGAACCGTCCTTCGGTCTCATCGCGCTGGCGTATCTTGCGGCCATGCTGCTCTACTCGTTCGGCCTGAAGAACATCGTCCTCATCGACGTGTTCATCATCAGCGGCGGGTTCATACTCCGGGCCGTCGCGGGGGCCATCGTCATCGGATCACCCATATCGCCCTGGCTCTACATCTGCACCGGTCTGGCGGCGGTCTTCGTCGTGCTCTCCAAGCGTCGGGCCGAACTTGCCGTCGCGGGCGATCAGGCACAGGAGCAGAGAGGTATTTTGAGGGCTTACAGCCTACCCGTTCTCGACCAGCTCATCACGGTCGCAGCGTCCGCCGCCCTCGTGGCGTACACCCTCTATACCGTCGCGTCCGAGAACCTGCCCGATAACCACGCCATGCTGCTGACCGTGCCTTTCGTCGTCTACGGCCTGTTCCGCTACATGTACCTCGTCCGCCGCAAGGACCTCGGCGAGACGCCTGAGGACATCATCCTGACCGACCTCCCCCTCATCATCGCCATCATCCTCTGGCTCGCCACGGCAGGGGCCGTCCTCATCGCGTTTCGAGGATGAGCCGAATCACCGTCATTTCGTGTGGTACACTCCCCGCACTCTTGGCGAACGGAAGGCTAACAGGTGGTACCTCCTGACAGTGTCCTCGGACTCTTTCCGACCTGGGTCGCGCTATACCCTCTCGCCCTGATCGCGTTCGGAACCGCCGGCTTCCTGCTCTACCGCCGCGTCTTCCGCCTCATTCTGCTCGGCCGGCCCGCCGGCAGGTTCGACCAGCCCATGCGACGAATCGTCGGCGCGATCCCTCTCATATTCGGCCAGCGCAAGGTGCTCCAACGCGTATCGCTCCGACGCGACCTCGCGGGACTCGCCCACTTCTTCATCTTCTGGGGATTTCTCTCTTTCACGGCCAGCTACGTCGTCTTCATCTTCGGGGACGCAGCATGGCCGCAGTTCTCCGAGACCATCCTCACCGAAACCGGCGTCCGCGTCGCCGCTATCTACCTTGACCTGCTGGCTACGATCTTCCTCGTCGTGCTCGCGTGGGCCGCCATACGCCGCTGGATAACCACTCCCGGACGCCTCAGCTTCGACCTGACCCAGAAGTGGGAGTCGGCGATCATCCTCCTGCTCATAGCGGGACTTATGCTGCTGTCCATCCTGGCCGAGGCCATGTACGTCGCCTCCGGCGGGGACGGTCCGACTGCGGCGGCGATTGTTGGCAGCGCGCTCGGCAACGCCCTGTCCGGCATAGGGCTAAGCGCCGAGCTTGCCAACGCACTCCACGCCGTCTCGTGGTGGGCGCACGTCGGCATAATCCTGGGATTTGCCGTCTATATCCCTTTGTCCAAGCACATACACCTCGTCGGCGCGCCACTCTCGTTCGTCTTCCGTTCCCTCGAACCGCCTGGAACTCTTGCCACCCCACTCGACCTCGAGACCGCAGAGGTCTTCGGCGCGGCGAACGTGCGCGACTTCACGCAGAAGCAGCTTCTCGACGGCTACGCCTGCGCGGTCTGCGGACGCTGCACGGAGGCCTGCCCCGCCAATATCAGCGGCAAGACTCTCTCGCCCATGCACATTGCCGAGAACCTCAAGGAGCACCTCCTCGAAGTCGGACCCGGCATCCCCAACGGCAACGGTGGTCACGACGACGCCAAGCCTCTCATCGGCCCGTGGATCGGGCAGGAAGCCCTCTGGGACTGCCTGACCTGCGGCGCGTGCGTGCAGGAGTGCCCCGTCGGCGTCGAGCACGTCGACTTGATCGTGGACATGCGACGGAACCTCACGATGGAGCGCGCGGAGATCCCTGAGACGGGCATGAACGCCCTCATGAGCATGGAGCAGCGCGGCCACCCCTGGCGCGGCACGACGTACACCCGCACCGACTGGGCGGAGGGCCTCGACGTGCCGACTCTCGCCGAGCACCCGACGGCAGAGGTGCTCTTCTGGGTCGGATGCACGGCAGCGCTCGAAAAGCGGAGCCAGAGCGTCGCCCGCTCCATGGCGTCCGTCCTGAAGCGCGCCGGCGTCGATTTCGCAATACTCGGCGACGAGGAGGGATGCACCGGCGATCCCGCCCGGCGCATGGGCAACGAGTACCTCTACCAGATCATGGCCCAGCAGAACGTCGAGACCTTCGCGCGCTACGACGTCAAGAAGATCGTCACCATCTGCCCGCACTGCTTCAACACCATCAAGAACGAGTACCCCCACCTCGGCGGAGACTACCAGGTACTTCATTACAGCGAGTTCGTTGCCGACCTCATCGCCGATGGGAAGCTCAAGCCCCTCGTGACCATCGACACAACGCTTACCTACCACGACTCCTGCTACCTCGGACGCCACAACGGTGTCTACGACACTCCTCGCGCGATTGCCGAGGCCATCCCGGGTCTGGAGCTCCGCGAGATGGAGAGATGCCGCGACAGGGGCTTCTGCTGCGGTGCCGGCGGCGGCCACATGTGGATGGAGGAGAGCCGCGGCAGGCGGATCAACCACGTCCGCACCGACCAGTTCCTCGAAACCGGTGCCGACACCGTGGGCGTCTCCTGCCCCTTCTGTCTCCAGATGTTCGAGGAGGGCATCCAGTCCAGCGACTCCGCTCCCACCGACACACGCGCCAAAGACCTCCTCGAACTCCTCGACGAGAGCCTAGGCTAGACTTGTTTGAAGGCGCTCCACCCGGTTATCATGGCTACACAGCAAGGTAGAAGCGCGAGGGGTCTTGCGCATTCCTCACGCCGGGCAGTCCGCACCAGCGCCAAACGGCGGAAGGAATAACAATACTTCGAATGAACGAGCGTGAGGACTACTCGTACCGGGAGTCGATATGGAGCGTGTCGAGGGCCAATCTCAACCTGTACTCGACCCTGTTCCCCGTCTTCTGGCTTGCGGGGACGGCCTACATGGTCGTGTTCGTATTGAAGCCATGGAACGACCCTGCACAAGCTCTGCCCACTCTGCTAATGTACATAGGGTCGATGGGAATCTCATCGGCGGTTCTGTCGCTGATGATCGTAGCGGGAAAGGATTTCGTAATGGTCTTATTCGATTGGGCTAACAAGGCAAGGGCAAAGGCGCGTCGAGAGGGACTTGAAGAGGGACTTCGAGAGGGACATGAAGAGGGATACAAGGCAGGCTACGCCGCCGCGCTGGCCGAGTTGAAGGGAGACTCTGAGCGCAGCGGCGACGTCAACGAGGAGAATCGGCCGGATAGCGAAGGAAATGGCCGCCCTAGACGGTCCTAGCGAAACCGCAAGGCCGTCCTCTGCACACCATCTCCCACCCCGCCGCCGTCGCCTTCGATCTGGACGGAACGCTCATCGACACCGAGGCGATCCTCATCAAGGCGCAGCGACGAACACTCCGTGAATTCGCCATCCCCGATCTCTCGCCCGACCACCCGCGCACCTTCGGCATGGGCATGGAACCTGGAGTCACTCGCCTCAGCGAGTTCTACGGACTGGACTACTCGGAGGCATTGGAGGTCTTCCGGCCACACTGGACCCGTCTTTCGGCGACCGACCTTACCCCCATGCCCGGCGCACGCGCCCTGCTCACGCGCCTCAAGTCCGACGCTGTCCGCATGGCACTCGTGACCTCAGCCGACCCCGTTCACGCCCAAAACGCCCTCAAGGCCCTCTATGTGCCCGGCGCGTTCGAGTGCTTAATCGACACCGACTCGGTCTCCCACCTCAAGCCGTCACCGGAACCCTACCTGAAGGCGGCCGAGTGCCTCGGCGTTTCGCCACAGGACATGCTCGCTATCGAAGACTCCGGCTCAGGCGTGGCGTCGGCCCTCGCCGCCGGGATGAGATGCGTCGCCGTGCATGCGGAAGTTCATGAACGCCCGGAACTGAACCAGGCTCACGTCAAGATTCGGTCACTTGAGGAGTTTCCGCGGTTCGCCTAGCAGCTATTGCCCCGCCGTAACAAGTTCCGGCCCATCAACCTCCGCTCCCCTCTCCAGGGCTACACCGATCAATTCCACCAGCTGCCGCGCCGACTCTCTCGTGAGCTCCACCGCAACGCGAGCGCCCAGCCCCTGCGACTCGTTCACGAAGTCGATATTCAGCGCGTGCTCGATCGTCATGTGGGTCGGGTGATCATACGACACGTTCACCCTATCTACCTTGATCCAGCCCGGCGTGCCCTTGCCGCTGCCGGTAATGGCCGCCTGCTCCGCGATCATGGTGCACATTGTCATTCTCCTTTGGCTTCAGCAAGCTCAGGGCGAACGTGTCTCTCTTTGAGCCAGTGTGTGAAAAACTCGTCGAAGCGTATTTTGAGGTAGTTTCTTATACTATGCTGTTCTCCCTGACACTGGCAACGGTCATGGGGGTCGATGGGCGAATGGAGGGCGAAAACCGTTCGTTTGACGCTGCCGTTGGGCGACACATATAATCCCCACGCTCACCAACCGGAACGACAGGAGACATACCCAACAATGGTCGAACTGCGCAAGAACAAAGCGAAACAGACACTGGACGAGGGCGGCATCGCCACCGTGGCCATGGGCAACATGAGCGGCGACATCATCGAGTTCCTCGGCCCGATGGGCTTCGACGGGATATGGATCGAGGCGGAGCACGGCCCATTCGACTTCCAGGACATCCCCAACCTGACGCGGGCCTGCGACCTGTGGGGCCTCACGTCCGTCGTCAGGCTTCACCTCAATCTACAGGGACTCATCTACCGGACGCTCGATCTCGGTGCCCAGGCCATCGTCGTCCCGCACGTCAACACGGCGGAGGAGGCGCAGAACGTCGTGGACGGCGGCAAGTTCCATCCCATCGGCAAGCGCGGCATGGCCACGAGCCGCCAGGGAATCGGAGTGGACAACTACTACCCCAAGGCCAACGACGAGACCATGCTGATCGTCCTCATCGAGGACATCGTCGCCATCGAGAACATCGAGGAGATCGTCAAGGTGGACGGCATCGACGTGTTCTTCATTGCCAACGGCGACCTCTCCCAGAGCATGGGCCTCCTCGGACAGTACCGCCACCCGGACGTTCTGGCCGCCGCGGATCGTGGATACGAGGCTATCCTGGGAGCGGGCAAGCACGCGGGCGCGCTCGTCAGCGACGACAACCTCGATTACTACCTCGAACGCAACATCCGCTTCCTCAGCACGCAGTGGACCCAGTGGGTCGGACCTTCCGTCAAGTCGTTCATGGACAGAATCGAAAAGGCATCCTGAATCGAAGTTCCAAAGTCACAAACAGGGCCTTTCAATTTCTTGGGATAGTGTCGTGCCTAAACCGTTCGGCCTGAGCTTGTCGAAGGCCTCCTTTGTGGTTCGACAGGCTCACCACGAACGAACACTGGAAAGGCCATGAATCGCCCCGCGTTTTCCTATGCCGAACGCGCTCGATTGCCGTATCATATAGTGGCGAGACCTATCGACCACAGGAGACGGCGCCGTCCCAATGAATATCATCGTGTGCGTCAAACAGGTGCTCGACCCTGAGATGCCGGCGTCGGCGTTCAAGGTTGATCCCGACACCAAGCGCGTGGTCGAGTCGCAGGGGACGCCCCCCGTCCTCAACGGCTTCGACGAGAACGCCGTCGAGGCGGCATTGCGCATCAAGGACGCCGTGGGCGCGAACGTGACCGCTCTCTCAATGGGCAAGTCGTTCATCATGGACGTGGTGAAAAAGCCGCTGTCGATGGGAGCCGACGAGCTTGTGCTTCTGCAGGACGAGGCCTTCCACGACCTCGACTCCTTCGCCACGGCAACCGTGCTGTCGGCGGCCATCAGGAAGATCGGCGAATTCGACCTCATCCTCGCCGGTCGCCAGGCCTCAGACTGGGACAACGCGCAGGTTCCCCTCGGCATCGCCGAGATGCTCGACCTACCGTGCCTCACCGTCGCCCAAAAGGTCGACGTGAACGACGGAACCATATCCGTTCAGCAAGTTGTCCCCGACGGTTACCGGGAACTGGAGGCGGATCTGCCCGCTCTCGTAACCGTGACAAACGAGCTCGGCGAGCCTCGGTACGCGACGTTGCGGGGAATCATGGCGGCGGGACGCAAGACGCCGACGGTATGGAACGCTGACGACTTGGGAATCGACCCTTCGGCGCGAGCGCCGAAGGTCGTCATCACCGACCTCTACGTGCCGGAGACCGACCGCTCGGTGGAGATCATCGAGGGCGAGGACGACGCCGACGCGGGCCGCAAGCTCGCCCTCAAGCTCAGGGAAGACAAGCTGATTTGACATCAATTCTCGTGCTAGGCGAACGAACGGAAGACAGGGCGCTCGACCCGGTGACGGGCGAGTTGATCGCCGCGGGTCGACAGATCGGCGACGATATCGGCGTCGCGCTCTTGGGTACGGACCTGGAAGTCCCGGCCCGCGAGGCGTTCGCGGTCGGGGCGTCGGTGGTCTATACCGTCGATGATCCAGCGCTCGACGGCCCTGAGATCGACCCCAAGGTCTCCGCTCTCACCGAGGTTTGCAATCAGGCCAACCCCGATGTCGTCCTCGTCGGCAAGACGCAGGACGGCAGGGAGATCGGGCCGCGTGTCGCCGTCCGGCTCGGTGCAGGGCTGGCGCAGGACTGCGTTCGCGTCGGCCTCGACGCCGGGACGGGGCGCGTGGTCGCCACGAGGCCGGTGTACGGCGGGAGCGCCATGGCCGCCGTCACCTTCCCCGGTGACGGTCCTCAGGTGGCGGTCATGCGGGGCAGGGCATACGAACCCTCGGAGCCGGACGCCTCTCGGACGGGCGATATCGTGCCCATAGCCGTCGATCTCTCTACCTCGCCCGACCGTGTGAGAAGCATCCGCACGGTCGCACAGGCGAGCGAGGGCGTCCGTCTCGAGGACGCGGACATCGTCGTGGCCGGCGGTCGGGGACTCGGAGGTCCGAAGCCGTTCGAGCTGGTCGGTCAGTTGGCGGACCTCCTCGGCGGAGCGATGGGAGCGTCCCGCGCCGCATGCGACGCCGGGTGGATCGACCACTCCTACCAAGTCGGCCTCACGGGCAGGACGATTGCCCCGAACGTCTACATCACCGTCGGTATATCCGGCGCGAGCCAGCACATGGCGGGGTGCTCGGGCGCGAAGCACATCGTCGCCATCAACAAGGACCGCGAGGCCAATATCTTCAAAGACGCCTCCTACGGGGTTGTCGGCGACTGGCAGGCTGTCATACCATCGTTCATGGAAACCGTCAGAGACCTCGTGGACTCTTGAACTCCATACGCATAACGTGCTATAAATTGACGTGTCGCTTTGCCGCGGGCCGCCTTCGGCTCATGGCAGCGATACACTAGCTTCCGGGAGGGATGGCCATTCATGGATCGCGACGATTTCGCTGTCGACCTTGAGGAGCTTTTCAACGATATCGATAACGCCGAAGTTGTTTCAATATCCTTCCCGACCTTTGATAAGTCCGCCGTATTCGACATGAGAAACAGCGAGACCGAGGGTCCCATGCTCCGTCTCATGCCGATGGTCTCTTCCCCCCGCGAGCGCATCAGGAGCGTCCGTCGCCTCCGACCCGGCTTCCCGCGTCCGACCGGCCTGACCGTCATTCCCTGGCACGGCTACGTCGACACCCTCGTCCAGAACGGCATCTGGCAAAAGCTCGTCGAACGGTTCTGCCGGTCCGGCTTGAACCAGCGCGAAGCCCTCGACACCTGCGGCTCCGTCCTGACAGAGCTCCGGCACTCCGAAAAGACCGAGATGACCGCCGCCATCCTCGGCGACAACTACCACACCATCTGGACGTCTCGGAACTAGGCCCGAAAGTTCCTGCCCTCAAGCCCCACGGATTGTAGACTCTAGCGAATCCGTCATTCCCGCGAAGGGAGACCTTTGCACAATGGTTAGGATAATGGTGTACCAACCTGAAATTCCGTCATTCCCGCGAAGGCGGGAATCCATTACCATCTCCGCGCCCTCTGCGGTGAACAACCAGCGCGCTACCTCAACGTCAGCACTGCCGTCGGGTTCCCCACGTAGATCGCGTCGATCTCATCCTCCGAAACGCCGCGGTCGCGGAAGCGCGGAACGATGTGCTCGATGATGTGGCCGTAGCCCCAGCCACCGTACTTGACGAGATGGTGCTTGCCGCAGATGTCCTGGCCGATGACGACCTTGTCGGCGTACCCCTCCGCAATGAGGCGCTGGATATGGTCCATCCGTTGCGCGTCATTCGGGAAGTCCATCACGCCGTAGGAGAAATACGACGACTCCCAGCCGAACTGGTCGTACTCCAGGTAGCACCCCGTCTTGGCGAGGTCCAGCACGCGGTCGATGCTCTTGTACGTCCTGCCGATGTGCCCCATGACGACGCGCTCCACGTCCGCTCCCGCTCCCGCGAGAATGTCCAGCACCTCGAACGGCGCCTCCTCGTCGCGTCCGGGATGCACGAGGATGGAGGCTCCCGTCTCCTGCTGGGCGACCGCGGCGGCTAACAGGACCTTGCGCTCGTTGTCGTGGAGCGGCCATCCGCACCCAAGCTCGCCGATGATGCCCGCTCTGATACCCGTGTTGCCGACGCCCATGGTGACGTCCGCCACCATCTCGGCGGTGAGATCGTCCACCGTCACGTCGTCCATGCCGTCCGGGTGCGAGGGCGCGATGTAGTACCCCGCGCCCGTGACGATGTTCGCGCCCGTCGCCCGCGCGATGTTGGCAAGACCAACGGGGTCGCGGCCTATGCCGATGGTGGTGACGTCCACGATCGTGCCGCCGCCCACTCGCTTGAAGTGGCCCACCTCCTCGATAGCCTCGTCCTCGTCGAGCAGCAGCAGGTTGGTAGCGCTGCTGAACGGATCATAGCGGATGCGCCCGAGATTGCTCAGCGAGACCGGCTCGTACGCCCGCGCCTTCGCCGTAGCCTCCACCGGCGGCTGGAACACCACCGTGAAGTCGATGAAGAGATGCTCGTGCATCGACGTCATCCCCACCTCGGCGGGTTCGATGTCCCCCAGAACCGTCCTTACCTTGCCCTTCATGCCTATCGCGCTCCTCATGCTGGTGTCGGACTTGCCGGGCGAGTGTATTTTGTGCGGGGGTTCAAGTCAATATGAGCGGGTAAAGGTATACTGTTCCCCATGATCACCATGCGGGCGCACGCGAAGATCAACCTCACGCTCGAAGTGCTCGGCAGGCGGGACGACGGCTACCACGACATCGCGTCGATACTCCAGACCGTCAGCCTGCACGACACCCTGACGTTCGAGGAAGCCGACGGCATAACGCTCGACTGCGACCGTCCCGAGCTGGCGACGCCCGACAACCTCGTCCTAAGAGCGGCCCACCTGCTCCGTGACACCACCGGCGTGTCGAGCGGAGCGTCAATTGGCTTGAGAAAAAAAATTCCGGTCGCGGCGGGTCTTGGCGGGGGCAGTTCCGACGCCGCGGCGACACTGCTGGCGCTCAACAGGCTCTGGGGCACGGAGCTGACGAGGGACGACCTCCTGCCGCTCGCCGCGCAAATCGGGTCTGACGTGCCGTTCTTCCTGTACGGCGGGACGGGCAGGGTGTTCGGGAGGGGCGAGCGCGTCCAGCCCCTGCCGCCGGCCGACCTCGAATGGGCCGTCATACTCACTCCCCAAATCGACCTTCCCAACAAGACCGCCGCCATGTTCTCCAAGATCGGTCCGATGAGCTACACCAACGGCGGCCTCACCCGGAAGCTCGCGGCGCGACTGGCCAGCAAGGGCGACACGCCGCCGCAGTTCCTCTTCAATGCCTTCGACGACGTGGCCAGGGAAGCCCTTCCCGGTCTGTCGACGTACTGGGAGACCTTCCACGCCGTCGGTGCGCGGGAGATCCACCTCTGCGGCGCGGGGCCGTCGCTCTATGCGCCGGTCTCGACGAAGCACCACGCGACGGCGATCCAGCTTCTCCTCCAACACCGGCACGGCTGGGAGACGCACCTCGTTTCGATGGTGGGAGGATTCACCGCAGAGGGCACGGAGAGCGCAGAGTAGGGAAGGTTAGGGGACGTGTCGGCGCAGTAGGGGCGATTCGCGAATCGCCCCTACTGAAGGGTTATTCGCGTGCCAATCACGACAAAAACACGGAGATTCCGGCGTGGGGGAAGAAGACTTCGAGGTTCCCCTGCCGTTCCCGCTGCATCGTCTCCCGGTAGTCGACGCGATCCGGATTGTCATCGGGAAGCTCATGCGGACACGCCTCCCGCCGCTCCTCCTGCGGGCACAAGTGCATGTCCTCCCGGTAGTCCCAGAACCCGACCAGCGTCATCGGATAGTACAGCGTCTCCGCAGCCGCCCGCAGATCGGCGATGATCTCGCTCGCGCGCATCCCCCCCTGCGTCTCGATATTGACGGTTACCCGGTCCATCTGGGCCTAATCACCGTCCGAACCCGTTGCAAAATGATCCCAGCCGCCGCGCTCCGTGTCGATTGCCATGCCGTCCGCGTCCAGCACGCTCACGCCGCGCGAGGCTTCGACGATCTCTCCGATTATCGTCACCGGAACGTCGACGGCCTTGCTCGCTTCTCTCACCGTCTCCTCCCGCCCGGTGAACAGCAGCTCATAGTCCTCCCCACCGGTCAGGGCAAGGGAAAGCCATTTGTCGGGGAGCCTGCGTCGTAGCGCGTCGCTCACGGGGACGTCACCTCCCCGCACGACGGCCCCAACGCCGCTGGCATCGCACAGCTTGGTCAAATCGCCCACCAGCCCGTCGCTGATGTCCATGGCGGCGCGTATTCCGGCACTCGCGAGCGCCTGTCCCGCTGCGAGGCGTGGCTCCGGGCGGAAGTGGGCGGCGCGGAGTCTCTCGGTCGAATTTTCAAAATTCTCACCCGCCAGCGCCAGGTGGAGGCCGCCCGCGGAGTCGCCGAGGCTGCCGGTGACGGCGATGACGTCGCCGATCTCGGCGGTATGGCGCATGAGGCTGACTCCCCGGCCGTCCGGGCCGGAGACGGTTGCCTCCCCCTCCATGGCGACGCTCACGAAGAAGACGGGCGAGCGAACGACGTCTCCTCCGACGACGCGGCCTCCGTGACTCCGGGAGGCCTCCGCCATGCCCCGGTACATCTCGACAAGCCCCTCGACGGGCAGGTCGTCTCGCAGGCCGAGCGTGACCACCGAGCACGTCGGGAGACACCCCATGGCGGCCACGTCGCTCAGGTTTACGGCCATCGCCTTCCAACCGAGGTCGCGCCAGCCCGTCAAGTCGAGGTCGAAGTGTACACCCTCCACCATCGTGTCGGTGGTGAGGACTCGCGTGCCGGACTCGCCCTCCCACACGGCCGCGTCGTCCCCGATGCCGAGACGGGGGCCCTCCGCGTCCTCGGCGGCGAGGGTATCGGCCAGCAGGTCGATTAGGCGGAATTCGCCGGTGTCACGTACAAGCATGGTGGGACCGAGGGAATAGATTCCCGCCTTCGCGGGAATGACAACTTGAGTCGTGATGGTGATGGGAACATCGAAAGTGTCGGCACAACCTAGTACCCCAGGCCGGCGACGCCGAGGTGCTCGGATTCGAGATTGCCCTGGCGCTTGAACCGCTCGGCCTTCTCGATGTAGTGCTGCGTCGTCGTCTCCATGAGCTTCCGGTGCCGCTCCTGGACCTGTCCGCGGACTCTTCCCGGTACCCCCACGGCCATCGACCCTGCCGGCACCTTTGTGTTCTCAATCAGCATGGCTCCCGAGCCGACGAGGCTGCCCTCGCCGATCTCCGCGCCGTCGTTGACGATGCACCCGTTCCCGATGAGCGCCCCGTCGCCCACGGTCCTGGCATGGCACAGCACGCGATGACCGATGACCACGCGGTCGCCGATCCGGACGTCGTCGTCGCCGTGCACGACCGAGTTGTCCTGGACGCACGTGAACCTGCCGATGACGATCTTCCCCGCGTCGGCACGTATCACCGCGCCGGGCCAGACGCTCGAACCCTCGCCGATCTCCACGTCTCCGACGATGTACGCCGTCTCGCTTATGAAGGCCGTGGGGTGGATCTTGGGCGACTTGCCGTCCAGGCTGCGTATCATCATTCCTCCAGGGTTTTTGTATAGGGCGCCATCCAGCTAGGTAACGGAACCCGCGTCGAGGCGTTATATCAGCTAAGGTCGGGCCATAGCCGCGCGCTCGACCCTAAGCGTACACCAATCGAAGGTGCGCAAGTCAATATATGGTATCCTCTAGTCCGTCCCCCGGAGTCCCGAACATGCAGTACGCCCGGATCGCCTCCGCACTCTTCCTGGCGCTCGTCGCGTTGATGACGCTCGCCGCCTGCGGCGGAGGTGACTCGCCCGATCCGACGCCCGCCCCGTCGCTCTCAACCCCCACCGTCGAGTCCGAACCGGAACCGACTCCGACACCCGAGCCGGCCGTGACCGAGGAAGACATCGAGGAGGCCGTCGAGCAGGCAATCGAGGAAGGGGGTGCGGAAGCCACCATTGACGACGTGGTGGAATTGCTCGGAGACGACGCCGATTCGATAAGGGAATCCGCCGAAGAGATGCTTGCCGAGTCCCTGGCGGCCCTCGAATCCGCCTCCGACGACGAGTCCGACCCCGACGTGCTCTTCCGGTTCATGTCCGCCGTCAACATCCTCTACGCCGGCCAGAACGAGGAGTCCATCCCCGCGTTCGACCTGATCATTCGCATCCACCCCGAGATGCCGCGGGCATACTACTACCGGGGCGTGGCGTTCTACCGCTCCGAGCAAATCGAGCTGGCGAAGGCCGACTTCGAGAAATCGCTGGAGCTCGACCCCGAGTCCGGGGACACCTACCTCCAGCGCGGTCTGCTCAACTATGACGAGGGAGACAGGCAGGCCGCCCTCGACGACTTCAACACTGCCATACGGCTCGCCCCGTGGCTGGCCGACGCCTACCGCAATCGCGGCGCGCTCCTCATCAATAACGGCCAGTCCGCCCCCGGCAGGGCGGACCTCGAACGGGCGCTGGAGATATACCGCTTCGAGCGAAGCGAGGAGCGTATCGAAGAGGTGCGGGAGCTGCTCGACAACCCGCCCGCCGGCCAGATCGAGATGTTCAAGGCGACGGACATCCTGCCGAGGCTGCCGTAGGGCCGCTCATGGATGCGTCGCGCGCATGTGCTTGTAGAGGTGGATGAGGCCCTGCTGGCGACGCGCCCCTCGCGTGTCGACGCCCGGAGGAAGCAGCCGCTTCATCTCGCGCGTGATCTCGTTGTCGGCGAGGCCGGGCATTTTTCGGAAGACCTCCATGCTTGCCGTCCGCAGCTCGCGGTCGCGCGCGATCCCGCCCCACGCGTACATGAACGGGAGCGCGACGTTGACGGCGATCTCCCGGGCGCGGCCCTCCCCGATAAATGGCGGAGCGCTGAGCCGGTCGATGACCGGCCGGTGGGTTCCCTCCCGCACCGACCTCGCCAGGACGGATACGAGTCCCTCGTCAAGGGCGCGGTCGATCAGCATAGCTGCCCCTTCGATACGTCTTAATGGATGGTTGCTCGGTCGTACGCGAAAAATCTTCCACGGCTCGGCGATTTTCTTGAGAGGTGGAAGGCCCACGAGCGCGGCGCGAAACCTCTCCGCGTCCTCCGGCGAGACCGAGGACATCAGGCCGGACGCCGAAACCAGCAAGGCGCGTATCGCCAATAGTCGTGTGACGCTCGGCTCGTCGCGTACATCGCGCAGCCTGGTCATGGGCACGCTCGCGGCCAGCGCCGCGAAGGGCCTGCGATTGGCGGAGTACCCAAGCGCCTCCATGATCCCCGCGTAGAGCGCCTGCTCGGCATCCCCCGACGCAAGCTCCATGGCGTACCCGTCCGCCTTCGCACGGAATCTTTCGTCCCCCGCTCGATCCAGTTTTTCGTGTATTTTGTAAAGGGTGGATAGCGGGGGTTCGGCGTCCGTGTCCGGGCGAGGCTCTTTTTCCTCGTTCTGAGGGACTATGCCAATAGCCGCCACCGGCGCCTCCGCGCGGGACTCCAGCGTCGTCGTCGGCCTGCCGCTCGGCGCGAGCACGACGTGGAGCACGACGCCGTTGTAGTTCGAGTCGACGTGGTGCCCGTGCGCCCGCCACCCTCCGGCGCTGACGTGCACCTCGACGTCGCCCACGACGATGTCACCGGAGTCGGTGCTGAGCACGCAGTCCCGGAAGTCGGGCCCGGCCGAGCCGCTCCTTCGTCCGGGGTACAGTACCTTGAGGCGCCTGCCGTCCTGGGTCACGAGCCCCGAGGCGAGCCGGTCGGCGTTCTGCCAGAGCCGGACCACGGCCTCCTCCGGCCCGCGTCTCGGCTCCCGGATGAGGCCCTGTCGATAGACTGCCCCGCTTCGATATGTCGGACTGCTAACGGCCACGCTTCGCACCTTGCCTTGCGCGATTGTAGCACGCCTTCAACCGGCGTGGCCGGCTCCGGCCCTCAAGAGAACCGATCCGCCCTCTTGCGCGTATATATATACAAAGTACCCCCTTTTCCCCAAGGCGGTGTCCGGCAATGGTGATGGGAGTGGAGGACTAACCGGGCGCCGCCTTTTTTCGTGGCGGTCTTCGCCTCTACGCTAAGCGACCGTCAGGTCGGCAACGCAAAACGTTCGTTGCCCGGATACCGGGAAACGGAGACGCGATCAGGGGACGCGGGCGAGTCCTGCCAGGACCTACCTGCCGCCCATGCGGAACCGGCGGTTGAAGCGCTCCACGCGCCCCTCGGTGTCCACGATGCGCTGCTCGCCCGTGAAGAAGGGGTGGCACTCCTTGCAGATCTCCACGTGCAGCTCAGGCTTGGTCGAACCGGTCGTGTACGACTTGCCGCACGAGCAGGTGACGATGGCGTTGGGGTAGTACGTGGGGTGAATATCGGTCTTCATGGAAAAATCCTCAGCTTACGGGATAGACGCTGGCCCGCTTCTTGTCGCGCCTCGCCTGCTCGAACTTGACGGCGCCGTCGATGAGCGCGTACAGCGTGTGGTCGCGTCCGATGCCGACGTTGCTGCCGGCCTCGATCTTCGTGCCCCGCTGGCGGACGATGATGCTCCCCGCGCTCACGAGCTCGGTGTCGTACCGCTTCACGCCCAGCCGCTGGCCCTGGCTGTCCCTGCCGTTTCGCGTGCTGCCTCCGCCCTTCTTATGCGCCATCCTTCTTCTCCTTCACTTCGTCCGTATCGACCGGCTCCGCGACCGATTCCGGCTCGTCGGTCGAATCGTCCGGGGTGTCTTCTGCGTCGTCGCCGTCCGCCGGATCGTCTTCGGCGACGGGTTCATCGTCCCCGGCGTCTTCTTCCGGCTCGTCCGCCGCTTCTTCCGAAACGGCCTCCGCGTCCTCTGCGACGTCGACCGTCTCCTCGACCTCGTCGACCGGCTCCACCTGCTCTTCGACCGCGTCGAGGGACTCGCCGTCCATCGAGATGTCGATGATCCGCAGGTCGGTGTAGTGCTGCCGGTGGCCCTTGGTCCGCCGGTACCGCACCTTCGACTTGTACTTGAAGACGGTGATCTTCCGGCCTCGTCCCCTGGACGTTACCTGGGCGCGGACGCGCGCGCCGTCGACAACAGGAGTGCCGACCTTCACGTCGCCGTCCCGCGAGACCATCAGGACGTCGTCTATGTTGACGATCTCTCCGGTGTAGACGGGCAGCGACTCGACGCGGATGTTGTCACCCGCCCGGACGCGGTACTGCTTGCTGCCCGTTTGGACAATCGCATACGTACTCAACGGTTCACGTACTCCACTCACAAAGACGGGGGCGACCTGCTATGAGCGCGCCCCGACCAAAGAGTATATCACAAGCGGCGCCTACTGTATCGAGATGGAAGCGACGCAGGCGTCAAGTCCGTAGGAACACGCCACTGGAGACGTCCGTGGAACGCGCCAAATAGCGCCCTGCCCGCATGTGACCGTCCGCTATCGCTTGCCGCCGGATTCCACGAAGTTGCGGCCAAAGCCGCGACCTTTCACCGCTACCAAGACCCATGCCTCAAGCCGCTATGGCTTGAGGAGATGGGTGAAGTGCCCGAGTGGGTAACCTTGGTCTAGCTCTCTTCTTGGATTCCCGAAGCCCGCAGCTTCTCGGCCTCGGCGGCGCTCAGAATGCGGAACACGGAAGTGCCGGGGTCCTCTTCGGCCACGCCGCGAACGGCGGGACGCCCGTTCTTCAGCATCACCAGCTTGGGGTCCTTGATCACGACGTTCTTCCGGAGCTTGAAAGAGTATGCGGTGAGATCGGCCATAACAGTCTCCATTGCGCAAGATGTACTATTTGTGTACCCGACAAGTGCGGGAATTCATGAAGGAGTCCTAACGCGCAACGCTTTCGCCGGTAAATCTCTCGTGAACCCTGCGACTAGTCCTGTGCAGGGTGATCACAATGTTGTCGACCGTTGCGCACTCCCCCTTCAATAGCCGGCTAAAACATACCTGTAACCGCCCCTGTTGTCAATAGAGAATTTTCTCAAATGCCGAAACGGTCATAGAGTGCGCCTTACCCGCCACAGCGCACTTCGAAAGTCATCGTCGTCTCGACGCCTACTGGACTATCGCCCTCGTACATGAGAAGGTACGCGAGGCGTGAGCGAGCGGAAGCCCGTTGATACCAAGGGACGCCTCCCGCCCGGCGCAGAGAAAGGAGAAATCCGAATGCCGGCCACAAAGCACAGGGTAGCGATGATCGGCGTGGGACGAATGGGCACCAATCATGCCCGGGGCTATGAATTGCATCCGCGATGCGAGCTGGTCGCCGCCGCAGATCCCGACCGGCGCAACCTCGACCTGTTCAGGGAGCGCTTCGGCGTCACCTCCGTCTACGAAAGTTACCAAGAAATGCTGGCCAACGAGGAGATCGACATCGCCGCGCCCGTCCTCCCGGTCAGCGTCAACCCCGAGGTCGTTATCGCCTGCGCCGAAGCCGGCGTCAGGGCCATCTTCAGCGAGAAGCCGATTGCCGCCAGCCTTGAGGAGGCCGACCGGATGGTCGAGACGTGCAGGTCGCGCGGCATTCCCTTCGCGTCTGGAGACGCATGGCGAAACCTGCCCCAGTTCCGGCAGTTCAGGGACATGATCGACCGGGGCGAGGTCGGCGAGGTGAGGAGCATCAACGTCTACCACCCGCACGACGAGATATCCGGCGGTGGATGCCAGAGCCTCGGCGTCATGCGGCTCATGGCCGGAGACGCCGACGTCGACTGGGTAGTAGGATGGGTCAAGGACGATCCCTTCGACGACGGAGACCAGGGCATGGGAGGCGTCGTCCGCTTCTCCAACGGCGTCGAGGCATTCATCCACATGAACGCCGTCGGCAAGTTCGGCATCGAGGTCAATACGAGTCGCGCCGTCTTCTTCAGCGACTGGAAGACCTTTCGACTGTGGCCCCTGCCCGCCGACACGCCCCATGCCACCGTCTGGCCCGACAACGAGGCCCCCGGCGTCTTCGAGGATGCCGCCGATCCCGCCGACCCGTACGGCGAGGACGGTCGCAGGCTGCCGCAGTACCGGCAGCGCTCCAGCATCAACGCGATCGTCGAGGCCCTGGAGCAGGGCCGCGAGCCCTGGACGAGCGGAGACAACATGCGAAAGGCCCTCGAAATCGGCATCGCCCTCAGGGAGTCGCACCGACGCGGACACGCCCGTCCACCTTCCGATCGAGGACCGCAGCCTCCGCATCCTCCCGCGCCCCGGACGCTGGCTCAACAAGCGAGAGGTCTACGGCGACGAGTGGTACGAGGACGCCATGTCCGCGCACCAACGTCCGCCCCTCACGGGATGTCGATGATCGCCCGCTTGTGCACCGCCTTGCCGATGAACTTCTCGCCCTCGTGAGCCTCGATGACGTACGTCAGCCTGCTCCCGTCCACCTCGGTGAGCTCCGCCGTCACCGTCACTTTCCCGCCGACGGGCGTCGGCGCGATGTGCCGCATCTCATCGACCCCGTACCCCACGGTCGTCTTGCCTTCCGGCAGCAGATGGTCGGTGCTGTGGATGCTCGACCACTCCATCAGGGCCAGCAGCGACGGTGTCGACAGCACCTCCGCACCCGGCTTCCCCATCCGGTTGATCGTCTGTTCCTCTTTCACCGTGTCTTCGAGCTCGTAACGCAGACCCGGCCTGATATCGTCCATTCCCATCTAACTCTGTACTCCTACTGCGATTTCCCGGCTATTTCGCGTCCTATTTGGAACCCCCTCTCCCGTTCGCGGGAGAGGGCTGGGGTGAGGGTAAAAAACCCTCAATACCTCGGCGGAATAAGATTCCCCTCCGAACTGTGGCCGACCACCGAAGCGACCGCGTAGCTCTTCGAGTGAGACAGCGACAGCGCGATGTCGGTCAGCCCTATGCGCTCGGCCCGGGCGCGCGCCGTGTCGTGCAATACTATGTGGGGCGCCATGCCCGGATGCCGCACCACCTCGATGTCGCGCCAGCGCACCCCGCGCACCCCCGTGCCGAGCAGCTTCATCACGGCCTCCTTTGCCGCGAACCTGCTCGCAAGCTGGGGAGCCCGCCCGCGAGCGTACCGGATCTCGCCCTCGCTGTAGATTCGTCTGAGGAACCGGTCGCCGTACCGCTCGAAGACCCGCTCGACGCGGTCGATCTCAATGATGTCGACACCGGTGACCAGCATGTGACAATTTTCCTATCCTCCCCACTCTGTGGTCTCTGCGCCCTCTGTGGTGAATCTCTCTTATCGTGGAGGTTACTTGAAACCGGCGTTAATCGCCGCGCGCAAGTCCCGCCGCCTCGAGGATCGCCGGAATGCGTGATTCCCAGCCTATCGCCATGATGTGCGTCCCGTCGCACATCCCCCGCACCTCGTCGATCAGCCGCGCCGTTATTCGCACTCCCGCCGCCGCCCTGTCCTCCGCGCCATCCATCTCGTCGACGATGCTCTGCGGCACGCTCACGCCGGGCAGCTTGTCGTTCAGGAAGCGCGCCATGCCGCCCGACTTGAGGACGATCATCCCCGCTAGGACGGGCACGCCGAAGCCCCGCGCGCCTTCCATGAATTTCTCGAACGATTCGGCGTCGTAGACGGCTTGGGTCTGGAAGAACGACGCTCCGCAGCGCACCTTGTCCTCCATCCGCGCAAGCTCGGTGTCAACGTCGTCCGCCCCGGGATTCGCCACCGCTCCCGCGAACAGGGTGGGGGTGCCCTTGAGCTCGTTTCCGTACATGTCCTTGCCCGAGTTCATCGCGGTCACCGCCTCAAGCAGCGTCTCCGCCTTGAGGTCGAACACACCCTTGGCGTCGGGGTGGTCGCCCCGACCGGGAGGATCGCCGCTCATGCACAGGACGTTGCGGACGCCGAGTGCCGCCGCCGCCAATATCTCTCCCTCCAACGCGATCCGGTTCCTGTCCCTGCCCGTGACCTGCAAAATCGGCTCAATGCCCCGGTCGATCATCAGGTGCGCCGCAGCGATGGGCGCCATCGTCATGTTCGCCCCCGCCGAGTCGGTCACGTTGAAGGCCCTCACCATTCCGCTCAACGACTCCGCCCGCCGCATGAGCGGCCCCAGGTCCGTGCCCTTTGGCGGATTCAACTCCGTGGTAACCACGAACTCGCCCGAACTCAGCGCGTCGGAAAACGTCTCCAATGGGGCCTCCTTCATCGGGCGGCTGAACGATCCCCCGCCGCCTCGACTGCCGGGAATTATAGTCGCGCCGGATGCCAATTGAAAGCATGTTACAATCGCACCCATAACCACAACCGTGACATGAGTGGGAGGACACGTGAGCGCGAACATCATCGACGGGGCGAAGATTGCTGCTGAGGTACGTGCCGAGGTGGGAGAAGACGTCACAGCCTTTTACAAAAGACACGGTTTCGTTCCCCACTTGGCCGTCGTCCTCGTCGGCGACGACCCCGCCTCCAGGGTCTACGTCCGCAACAAGCACCGCGCCGCCGCCGAGGCGGGCATGACCACCGGCGACGTGACGATGCCCGCGTCAACGACCCAAGAGGACCTCATGGCGGAAGTGCGACGGCTTGGCGAAGACCCGGACGTCCACGGCATCCTCGTCCAGCTGCCACTGCCCGATCACCTCGACCAATATCCCGTCATCGAGACCATCGACCCCCTCAAGGACGTGGACGCCCTCCACCCCTTCAACGTCGGGCTGCTTTCCCAAGGGCGTGAGCGGTTCGCCCCCGCGACTCCCGCCGGCATCCGCGAGATGCTCATCCGCGACGACCACGATCCGGCGGGCAAGCACGTCGTCGTCGTCGGGCGCAGCGAGATCGTCGGCAAGCCCGTCGCCTCCATCCTCATGCAGAAACAGTCCGGCGCCGACGCGACGGTCACGGTCTGCCACTCCCGCACGACCGACATGCCGTCCATCACCCGCCAGGCCGACATCCTCATCGCCGCGATCGGACGGCCTCGCTACATCACGGGCGACATGGTCAAGGACGGCGCGGTCATCATCGACGTGGGAATCAACCGCGTCGACGCCCCCGAGCGCAGGCGCGGATACCGTCTGGTCGGCGACGTGGACTTCGACGCCGTATCCGAAAAGGCATCGGCCATCACCCCCGTGCCCGGCGGCGTCGGCCCCATGACCATCGCCATGCTCCTACGCAACACCCTGAAAGCCGCCAATCTGGCCGTCGGCGGCGCATAGACAGGCACAGTGCTCATCTGAGAAAAGGATGAAGCCATGACAGAGAATTATAACTGGCCGGATCACTGGCCGGACGCTGATCGAAGGCTTGAAGAGGGTGCCCAAAGACACGAAGACCGATTGGCGGAAGCGGAACGGGCTCACGCGAACGCCCATCGTGTCCAGACACATGGCATTGGGAGGGTCCGTAACTGGCTGCTGGGGGTGTTCACGGTTGCAGTGGTCGTCGGCGTGATAGTCACGGCCTACGTGCTGATCAGCGGGACTGCCACCGAAGAACCGCCTTTCCTGCAATGCGAAACTCCTGACAACTGCCCCGCCCCGTTAGAGTAGACCAAGCCCTCGATTGACGCTGCATCGGTTCCGTTGCTACCATGCCGCAAGGCATCAACATGACCGACAACGTCCTAACCGCAGACCTCGACGAGATAGACCGCCTCATCAACAGCTGCACCCTATGCACGCTCGGTTCCAAGAGGACGACGGCGGTGCCCGGAAACGGCTCCCGCACGTCCGACCTGATGTTCATCGGCGAGGGGCCCGGCTACTACGAGGACCAGCAGGGCCTCCCCTTCGTCGGGCGCGCGGGCCAGCTTCTCAACGAGATGCTGGCGGCCATCGGCATGAGGCGCGAGGACGTGTTCGTCACCAACATGATCAAGTGCCGCGCGCCCAACAACCGCGATCCCCTTCCCATCGAGATCAGGTCCTGCGGCCCCTATCTCGATAGACAGATCGAGCTGATTTCGCCCAAGGTGATCGTCACCCTCGGCAGGTACTCCACGGCGAAGTTCTTCCCCGACGAGCCTATCGGCAAGCTGCGAGGCACCCCCGCGAACTGGAACGGCATCGTCGTCTACCCCATGTACCATCCCGCCGCCGCCCTTCGGAATTCCACCATCCGCGCCGCACTGGAGCGAGACTTCCTCAAGCTCCCCGGCCTGCTGGAGGCCACGCCCGCGTCCACGCCTTCCACTCCCACGCCCCCACCATCCGCGCCACAGACAGCGCAACTCGGCCTCCTCGACGCGCCGCCGCCCCCTCCGCCGACTGCCGCGCAGGCCGATGATCCGGTTGTCGACTCTCCTGAGGAAGCTCCGCCTCATCCGGGGCAGCTGGGCTTGTTCTAGCCCAAATGCTGCGTTTCCGACACCTTGGAAACCCTTACCCCCACACGGTCGTTCTAGTAGAATGGATTACGTGGCCCCTATTTCCACCGAAAGCGACAATCTCTGCATGAACGACATCCCTTTGCGAGTCATCCCGCTGGGCGGCCTCGGCGAGATCGGCAAGAACATGATGGTCATCGAGTACGGGGACGAGGCCGTCGTCGTCGATGCGGGCGTGCTGTTTCCCGAAGAGAACATGCCCGGCGTCGATTTCGTGATTCCCGACGTCTCCTATCTCGTCGAGAACGCCGACAAGGTCAAGGCGATCCTCATCACGCACGGGCACGAGGACCACATCGGCGCGCTTCCCTACGTCCTCGACCGGATCGACGTGCCCATCTACTCATCGAGGCTGACGCACGGCCTCATCACCGTGAAGCTGCGGGAGCACGGACGACTCGCCGACGCGCGACTGAACGTCGTCCAGCCTCACGAGCCGTTCACCATCGGCAAGCTCGGCGTGGAGTTCTTCCGGGTGTGCCACTCCATACCCGACGCCATGGGCATCGCCGTCAGGACCCCGCTCGGCCTCGTCATTCACACCGGCGACTTCAAGGTAGACCACACTCCCGTTGACGGGCAGGGGACGGACTTCTCGGCGCTTGCGAGAATGGCGGAGGAGGGCGTCCTGCTGCTGTGCTCCGACTCCACCTACGCCGAGGTGGACGGCTACACGCCCTCCGAGCGGGTCGTGGGCGAGGCGCTCGACCGCGAGATCGCGCAGGCGGAAGGCCGCGTGATGGTCGCCACGTTCGCCTCCCTGATCTCACGAGTGCAGCAGGTCATCGACGCCTCCGTAAAGTACGACCGCAAGGTCACCGTCGTCGGGCGAAGCATGGTCAACAACGTGAAGATGGCCCGGAATCTGGGTTATCTGCGCGTTCCTGACGATATCCTGGTCTCGATGAACGAGGCCCGCAAGCTGCCGCGCGATCAGGTGGTCATCATGGCGACGGGCGCGCAGGGCGAGCCGACCTCGGCCCTGGTGCGCATCGCCAACGGCGAGCACCAGGACGTGGAGATCGAGGAGGGGGACACGGTGATCGTTTCAGCGTCCCCGATTCCCGGAAACGAGACTCTCGTCGCCCGGACTCTCGACAACCTTCTCCGACAGGGCGCGAGGGTGCTCTACAGCCGCATCGCGACGGTTCACGTGCACGGACACGCGAGCCGCGAGGAGCTGAAGATGATGCTCAGCCTCGTCAAGCCGCGATACTTCGTTCCGGTGCATGGGGAGTACCGCCATCTCGTCGCGCACGCCGAGATCGCCGTCTCTGTCGGCGTCCCTCCCGAAAACGCCTTCGTGCTGGAAGACGGAGAGGTGCTCGCGCTCTGGGAAGACTACGGCGAGGTGGTCGACGATGTCCCCGCAGGCCACGTCTACGTGGACGGCCGCCGGACGTGGGACGACACGAGCAGGGTTCTCGACGAGCGCAGGCGGCTCGCCAGCGACGGCGTCGTGGCCTTTACCGTAACCATTGACAAGGAGACCGGAGATTTTCTCAGTCATCCCCTCGTCAAGTCGTCGGGCTTCTTGGACGTGAACGGTTCCGACGGCATCCTCGAAGAGGCCTCGGAGATCGTCCTCGACACCCTCGAAGAGCTCAACGGGAGCGAGCGCCGGAACGGCAAGATCGAGCCGAAGATCAAGCGCGCCCTATCGAAGTATCTCTACGACGAGACGCGAATGCGCCCAACCATCATCGTCCAAACGGAGCTTGTGTGATAATGCGATTCATGAACTGCATACGGAGCGCTGCTCGTCAGGCCATACGCCGGGTATCGGCTTCGGGCGATGGCTTCACGCTCATCGAGCTTATCGTGGTAATCGCCATCCTCGGCATCCTCATAGCGATTGCCGTTCCCACGATCAGAGGGTTTCTCGAAAGCTCGAGGGAGCAGGCCTACGAGGCTGACCGCAGAATCATTCAGCTCGCTGTCGACGCCTATTACTACAGCCCCGGCAACGAGCGCTTCAACAATGTTCGACAGTACCCGATCATGGGGAAGCGTTCCGCTGAGCAAGACGCCCAGGGATATATGGAGCCGCGCGCGCGGTTCCACCTGCAGAAGTGCGTAGGCAACTCAGCCAGCCTTCCCATTCTCTTTGAAAAGGCTGGTGTTGACAAACCGCCAGAGCATCCCGTGCGAGGCACCGAGGGGGGGACACCGATTTGGGTTGAGGGAACCGGCGACACCATCAGGAACAGTCCGCCGCAGGCGAATGAGAAGCTGTACTGTCCTGGCGAACTTTCTCTGGAAGAGGAAGAGAGAGCAGATCATTGGAGGGCCGATGTCTGGGCGCTTGACGGTTCTGAGCGATGCGATCCGGAGTCCATTGATCCTGAATCCGACTGTGTGGTGATTGACAGCCGCGACTACCTTATCGACTTTTGCGAACTGGTGCAGGTGGGCTTTATCGAGGAGATCCCTCGATCGGCGTCCAATGATCATGATCGCGAGTGCGCTCGTGGAAGCGGTGACGACGACGCAACTCCCACTGAAGACCAAAGCGGAAGCTATACGTGGTACGTGGATTCCGACGGCAAGGTCCAAAGCCTGTATTACTTCTATCCCGCTGAGGACAGCAGCGGCTATGCGAATGCGTATCCATAGCTTCTAGCGCCCGCCTCCCGGACTCCGGCAACCGTCCCCCAGCGATTCGATAATCGTCCCTCTGTCCCTCTGGCACTGCGCCCCGAGTTGTCGATGGCCGTCATTCGCCCGCGAAACACTCGCCAAAAGACTAGAAAAATTCGGGAAATAGTTTAAAATAAGGTCGGATAGCTGAGCAGCCGGCTCCCGTCACGGTACGCGAAGCACATAACATTTCCCGGGGTGTGGCCATGGCGCAAGACGTGAGCAACGTGAACATGACTTCGATTCTCTTCCGCGCGATCATGTCGTCGTGGTACGCCAAGATCGCTATTCTCGTCGTGCTTGCGGCTGGCGCTGGCGCTGTCTACTGGTACCGCGACTCTATATCGCTCACCGCCGCTTCGGTGGAAGAGAGCGTCATTTCAAGCCTGGGTCTCGGCGTCGTCGTGGTCGCGCTGTGGTTGGTCGTGTTGGCGTTCGCCTTCTTCGTCCACCAATCGCTGTTCCGCCGTTACCGCCTGTGGCTTGCGTCGCCCTTCCTGCTTGCCTTCCTTCTCGGCGTCCTCTCGTTCTTCGCCCCGTTCCAAGGTCCGCTTGCCCGCTTCACGCTGGAGGGGGACGTTACCCTCGGAGGCACGGTCGGCTACGCCATAGCCGGCGAGGTCGTCTGGCTTGGCGTTTTGAGAGTCGCCGCGGTCCTGGCCGTCGCCGTCGCAATCGCCGCGCCCGGTCTCGCGCTACGCGCCCTCTCGCTGTATGGCAGCGCTTTCTTTGGAATGTACATGCTGGCGATGAGCGCCGGCGGAGCCATCGGCCGCATGTTCAAAGCAAAGCCCAAAGCCCCCAAGTCCCCGGATGAAAACGAACTCCGGTCCCCCTCGGAGTTACCCCCTCAGGGACGCTGGAGCGAGTCGCTGCGACAGACAATGGAGTTGCAGGAGTTCCGCGAGCGGACTACCCCTACGTCCGCTTGGGAGCCTCGTTCCGAAGACCAGGAACCCGACCTTGACGACCCCGCTGAGCCTCCCGTCGAGGAGGAACTTGACGAGATTTCCGATAGTCCCCTCGCCGCCGGACTCAACGGATTGCCGGCATACCTCGCCGAGTCCAAGCGTCCGGAACGTCGGAGCGCCTTTGCGCCCGATCCCGTCCACGACGCCGAGAATGGCAACGGCCCCGCAGGCGATGAGGCGGTAAACGATGACGCGACGGATGACCCGGCGGAGGACGTGCATGAGCCGGAAGATTCGGGCCGGAAGTTCAACAGGCTGTGGGGCAGTGGAGCGCCCGATTCCGAGAACGGGGCCTCCCATCAGTCCGGCCCCGCTTCGAATGGCGATCATGGGCGAATGAGGTCCATGATGCAGGCGGTGATGGGCGCGGCCTCATGGAAGAAGCCGTCGCTCTCCATGTTCGTGGACGCCAACGAGGGCGGAATCACGCAGGAAGAGATGAACGAGACCGCGCGAACGATTCGCGAGACTCTCGGACACTATGGCGTCGAGGTCGAGGTCGAGGACGCCCAGCCCGGCCCGACGGTAACGATGTACGGTCTCGTCCCCGGATGGATTCGTCGTCAGAAGCAGGTCAACGTCACGGACGAGGACGGCAGGCCGGAGCTGGACGAAAAGGGCAGACAGATGAAGACCCGCGTGGAGACCAAGACGAGGGTCAAGGTCGACGCCATCACCGCCAGGGAGAAGGATCTCTCGCTTGCACTCAGGACGCCGAGCATTCGCATCGAGACTCCGGTCATGGGCAAGTCGCTCGTCGGCGTCGAGGTGCCGAATCCCAACCCTGCCCTCGTGACGCTGCGGAACGTGATGCAGGATCGCGAGTTCGAAAAGATGCGGAAGAAGGCCAAGCTGCCCGTCGCAATCGGCAAGGGCGGCAGCGGCGAGACCGTCATCATCGACCTCGCGAAGATGCCGCACCTGCTCGTGGCCGGTTCGACCGGCAGCGGCAAGAGCGTGTTCGTCAACACCATCATTTCCTGCCTGCTCATCGAGAAGGACCCGTCCGAGGTCCGCCTTCTCCTGATTGATCCCAAGCGCGTCGAGCTCACCCCGTACAACGGCATTCCCCACCTCCTCACCCCGGTCGTCGTGGAGACCGACCAGGTCGTCAGCCTCCTGCGCGGCCTCATACGCGAGATGATGGACCGCTACCGCCGGATGGAGGAGATCGGGGTCAGAAACATCGACAGCTACAACCGGAAGTCGCCCGACCGGATGCCGTATTTGGTGGTCGCGGTCGACGAGCTTGCTGACCTGATGATGACGGCCTCGGTGGACGTTGAGCAGGCGCTCTGCCGCCTGGCGCAGCTTGGACGCGCGACGGGGATACACCTCGTCGTTGCCACCCAGCGCCCGTCGGTCGACGTGCTGACCGGTCTCATCAAGGCCAATTTCCCGAGCCGCGTGAGCTTCGCCCTCACCTCGCAGATCGACTCGCGCACCATCCTGGACACGGCGGGCGCGGAAAAGCTCTTGGGCAAGGGCGACATGCTCTACCAGAGCGTGGACATGTCCAGGGCGGAGCGCGTTCAGGGCGTGTTCATCTCCGACGAGGAGATAGAGGGCCTCGTCGACTTCTGGAAGACGACGCCTCGCGGCCCCATGGCGGATATCAGCCTCGAACCCGTAGGGGGAGTCGAGTCCGGCGAAGCGGACGACGATGACGAAGACATCGAGGGCCGGGACGACATGATGGACAAGGCCATCGAGCTCGCGACACGTCAGAAGAAGATATCCACCTCACTGCTCCAGCGCCGCCTGCGGATCGGGTACCCGAGAGCGGCCCGCCTCATGGACCAGCTTGAGGAGGAAGGGATCGTCGGGCCGAGCGACGGCTCCAAGTCCCGTGATGTTATACTAGGGGTGTAAACCGGAACCTCACGTACCGGCGGCCAGTCGGCACACGACATCGGTACCGATTCCGGGAACTTCGCGGACCCGACGCTTCGGACCGAAAGGCGACACATGGTACGAAACATCGCCGATATGCTGAGCTCCGTCATGAGCCGGACCGACCCCGACGAGGAGACTGCCGCGCGGGAGTTCTGTCTCGTCTGCGACGAGTCACTCGTCGACTCCGATCTCTACCAGAGACACAACGTCTGTCCGAGGTGCAGGTTCCACTACAGCTTTACCGCCAGGGAGCGGATAGAAACCCTGGCCGATCCGGGCTCCTTCAAAGAGATCAACCGCGCGGTCACGTCGCTCGACCCGCTCTCTTTCTCGTCACGCACGTCCTACAAGCAGAGCGTCTTCCGCGATCAGCAAAGGACCGGGCTGACCGAGGCCGCCGTCACGGGCAGGTGCTCGATAGGTGGCACTACGGCTGTCCTCATCGTCCTCGACTTCGGTTTCATGGGCGGCACCATGGGATGCGTCGTCGGCGAGAAGGTGGCCCTCGCGTTCGAGTACGCCACGCGGCGCAAGCAGCCGGTGGTGGCCGTGGTGACAAGCGGCGGCGTGCGAATACAGGAGGGCGTTCTCTCCCTCATGCAGATGGCGAAGACCGCCATGGCAGCCAACCGTCTCGCCGAGGCGGGCCTGCCGTTCATCTCCATCCTCGCGAATCCGTCCACGGGACACGCCTACGCCAGCTTCGCCAATCTTGCCGACGTCATCGTGGCTGAGCCCGGCGCGATCGTGGGCCTCTCGTCCATGCGGGCCGTCAAGAGCTCGGACGACGAGCCTAGCCGGGACGATTCCCACTCCGCCGAGTCGCGCCTCCGGCACGGCATGATCGACGCCGTCGTCGACCGCACCCAGTCGAAGGACACCATCGCGGCGCTCCTCGACATGCTCATGTCGAAGTACCTCCTGACGCGGCGCGACCAACAGGAAGGCTACTTCCAGCCTCCAAGAGCGGCTTCTCTCTCCGCGTGGGAGGCCGTGAATCTCGCCCGCCATCCCGAGCGTCCCACCGGCCTCGACTATATGAGCCAGATGGTGACCAACTTCGTCGAGTTGCACGGCGACCGGGTCTTTGGTGACGACGACGCGCTCGTTTGGGGTGTGGGACAGATAGGAGGCCAGACGATCGTCGTCATCGGCCAGGAACGCGGCGACCCTGATGACGCACAACAGGGCGGCCGCATCTCTCCCGAGGGCTTCCGCGAGACCCAGAGGGCCGTGCGTCTCGCCGCGAAATTCGATCTCCCGATCATTACCCTGATTGACACTCCCGGACCGCACGTCAGCGCCGACGCGGAGGTGCGCGGACTTGGCAGCGCCATCGCAGCGGCCATGGCCGAGGTGGCCCGTGTCGAGGTGCCGTCCATCGCCGTCGTCATCGGCGAGGGAGGCAGCGAGGGCGCCCTGCCGCTGGCAGTCGTCGACCGTGTCCTCATGCTCGAAAACGCCATCTACTCCGTGATCTCGCCGGAGGACGCCGCAGCCCTCATGTACCAGGACGCCGCCCGCGCCGATGAGGCGGCGGAGTCCCTCAAGCTTACCGCGCACGACTGCTACGAGCTAGGCATCGTAGACCTGATAGTCCAGGAACCGGCGGGCGGCGCTCACACCAACCCAACCGAGGCCATCCGACATCTCCGAAGGGTGCTGCTTCAAGAGCTATCGACGCTCCAAGCGGGCTCCCGAAAGCGTCTCCTCCGGTCCCGTTACAAAAAATTCCGAAACATGGGCGAGTACAGTTCGCACTTCCGCACCGCCATCACCCGCGAGGTAAACTCGCTTCGCGGTATCGTCTCCACCCGCGTGCGGCGAATGCGGCGCGGTTCCGAACCTCAACAGGACGACCACGACCACGTTGCCGACGGCTTCTCGAACGCCAACGGCAGCAGGGGGAGCGAGTAGGAGGGGAATCCCGTCTTCGCGGGAATGACGAAGGAAAGATATGGAATGATGAATGAACATGGAATGATAAATGAACGCAGGTGGCTGAAGGCCATCGAGCAGACCTTCGTGGTGAGGTTCCCGAAGCAGCACCTGGCTACCTTCGGCGCGACCAACATCAAGTACTACGTCGTGACCGAGCCCGCATTTCAGGAGGAGGTCCCCGAGGAGTACGAGGGCGTCGTCCGCACGGGCAAGGTCGTGGCCGAGCGGCCCACCATCGTGACCCCGTCATACATGTCGAACCTGGAGGGGTTCAGCTCGGAGGCTTATGAGTTCTTTAGCGACCTCATGCGCATGGAAGGCCCGAACAGTCCCGGCATCATGTACCGGTACAGCAACAAACCTGAGAACTCCGAGGTCGTCGGCGGGGTTCCCACCGACATTGCCCACCGCATCAGCAGGGACCTGAACGACCGGAAGGAAGAGCTGTCGGTGGTCATGGTGGGAGTCGATGAGCTATGGGACGTTGCGCTCCTGAAGTTCATCTACGAGTTCACGGCGTCGTCCGTTGCCGGCAACGTGCAGGAGCTCAACGCGCGCGGTCTGCTGAACCCTGAGGAGAACTTCGGCGGCGCGCCGTCGGCGGCAATCCAGCAGATCGACCGCCTATTCCGCGAGGTGGAACGGGGCAACCGGGGCGGAATCGACCTGCTCAAACAGGAAATCGACCGCTGGGGCCTCTTCGAGTTCTATCAGGACAGGTTCCTCAACCTGTTTCGGCAGTGACCCCACCCCACACTCGTCATTCCCGCGAAAGCGGGAATCCATCCACTGCGCCCCATAAGACGTGGCGACAACCCGCCGAATCAGCCCTCACTCAAGCTCCAGCTTGACCTCGGGCGCTACGTACGCGTGGTCCTTCGCGTAGACCTGAAGCCGCCCGCAGGCGTCCGCCACGATGATGCGGTCCTGCTCGTCGATCTCTATGCCCGTCGGACGCTGGAACCGTCCCATGAGGGTGTAGTCCTTAACCATGCGGTAGGCCTTGATGGTGCCGGGGTCTCGGCGGATGATGTACTCTCCCGCCTTCGACAGCGTCGTCGCGTCGCCGTAGAACGAGGTCAGGACGTCCCCGGTCGGCTCGTACACCTGCACCCGCCGGTTTCCGAAGTCGGTGACATAGACGTCGCCTTCGCTGTCTACCGCCACGTTCGCGGGACTGTTCAGTTCCCCCCCGAAGGACGTGCCGAACGACATGAGGTGCTCGCCCTCTGAGTTGAACTTCTGAACGCGGTTGTTGCCCCAGTCGGCGACGTAGATGTACCCCTCTCGGTCGATGGTGATGCCCCAGGGACGGTCGAACTCGCCTTCTGCCGATCCTCGACCGCCGAAGCCGGAGAGGTATTGCCCGTCCTTGGTGAACTTCTGCACGCGGTGGTTGCGGCTCTCGACGACATAGAGGTTGTCATCGGAATCGAACGCTATGCCGCTTGGACCGTCCAGCTGGCCGGGGGCGCTTCCGGTCTCGCCCCAGCTTTCGAGCCACTCTTCGACCGAGTCGCTGCCCGGATAGGGCACCACTCCGTCCGGGTCGTAGCGGCGGACGACGTTGTCGTACTCGTCGGTCACGTAGACCCAGCCCTGGCCGTCGAGGGCGATGCCTCCCGGCCAGGTGAAGTCGCGTCGCGCGAAGTCTCCGAGGTGGTGTTCGTCGAGGGTGGTCTTGCCGATCCGCCCGTTGTCCCGGTGGTCTATCTGCTCGGTGACCTGAAAGCCCTTGTTCAGGACGAAGAGTATCTCGCCCGGCGCGATGGCGAGGTCGGTAGGGTAGCGGAATCCCCCCGTCTTGCCGTTGTGCTCGTTCGTGGGGCGTCCGAGCGCCCTGTCGAAGTGCCACGTTCTGCCCGCGGCCGTCGTCGTAATCATGTGTGCAGTCCTACTCCAGTTCCAGTTTCACTTCCGGCGCGACGTATGCGTGGTCCTTGGCGTACACCTGAAGCCTGCCGCAAAGGTCGGCCACGAGGACGCGGTCCTCGCCGTCGATCTCGATTCCGGTCGGCCTCTGGAATCTGCCCATCTCCGTGTAGTCCTTGACCATGCGGTAGGCCTTGATGGTGCCCGGGTCGCGGCGGATGATGTACTCTCCCGCCTTCGACAGCGTCGTCGCGTCGCCGTAGAACGCGGTCAGGACGTCCCCGGTCGGCTCGTAGACCTGGACGCGGCGGTTGCCGAAGTCCGTGACGTATACGTCTCCCTCGCTGTCAACGGCGACGTTGGCCGGTCGCTTGATCTCGCCGCCGAACTCCTCGCCGAAGCTCATGAGGTGCTGACCATCGGGGGTGAACTTCTGCACGCGGTTGTTCCCCCAGTCGGCGACGTAGACGTCCCCGCTGCGGTCGATGGTGATGCCCCACGGCCGGTTGAACTCGCCCGCCTCGCTGCCCGGCCCGCCGAATGCCAGGAGGAACGTCCCATCCTTCGTGAACTTCTGCACACGGTTGTTCCTGCTCTCAACGACGTAGAGGTTGTCGGCGGAATCGAAGTGCATCCCCGTCGGCCCGTCGAGCCGGCCCGGCTCGGATCCTGACTCCCCGAAGGTGGCGATGGCCTCTCCGTCGGGGTCGTAGGCAGGAAACGGGTGAGTGGCCTCGGGGTCGAACTTCCTGATGAGGTTCTCGTGTTCGTCGGAGACATAGACCCAGCCCTCGGAGTCCACGGCGATGCCGGCGGGCCACGTGAACTCGCGACGGGCGAAGTCGCCGAGGTGGTGCTCGTCGAACGTGGTCTTGCCCACGCGCCCGTTGTCGCGGTAGCCGATCTGCCCCATGCCGTGCTGGTTGCCCCGGCTGAGCACGAAGATGTTGCCGTCCGGCGCGATGGCGAGATCGACGGGGTATCGGTAGCCGCCGACCTTCCCGTTGTGCTCGTTCGTGGGCCGGCCCAGCGAGCGGTCGAAGTGCCACGTTCGGCCCGCGGCGGTGGTGGTAATCATGCGCTCTTCGTTCTTCCCAAGATGAGTTTGAAGAGGCAAAAGGCCAGCAGCACAATGCCAACGGGAGCGGTGAACAGGCCACGGCCGTCGAGCGACAAGGCGGAGAAGCCGAGCAGCATGAGCGCGGCCAGGCTCAGGGTGGCCCACCTCAGCGTCACGTCTGGAGTCATGATCGCCCATGCAATCGTCAGGACGACCGACAGCAAGCCTCCCGCCACGATGGACCATGCGGTGAGGTCACTAGGGGTCGCTCCGAAAAGGGGCTCCCAGAATATCGCGCATCCGAGAAGGGCGACTCCCGCTCCCAAGAGAACGCAAGGAGTCCACGTGCTCCGCAATCGCGGTGTGTTTTTCGTTCGTTCAAGCATAGTAGTTCGGCGCGGTTGCGGGGTTGCTTAGCGGACGCCGGGGATATTGCCGCCGGTCAGCTCTTGGAAGATGTCCTTCAGGTTCTCCTGAAGTTCCTCTCGCGACTGACCTTGCGTCCAGTAGTCCGGGTACTCTTCGAGGTACCCGAGCCACATGTCTTCTTCTTGCCAGTAGACGTACTTTTGGGTCGTCATACGCGGTCAGTTCTGGATGAGCGCCGGCTTCTCAAAGGTGCCGTTGACGATGGGCTTGGCGTCGAGGCCGAACCAGTCTTCGAGGATGGTGGTGTAGACGCCACGGAAGTCCTGGTCCGGCGCGAGGTCGCCCTCGCGCAGGTCTTCGGGCTTCATGGAGGGGTACTCGTTGTGCTGTCCGCCGACGGCCTTTGGGCCGATGATGAACGAGACGCCGCCCGCGCCGTGGTCGGTGCCCGTGCCGTTCTCCTTCACGCGCCTGCCGAACTCGGTGAAGACGAACATGATGACGTTGTCGGCCGCGTCCTGCTCCTTGAGGTCGTCCCAGAAGTCGGTCACCGCCGAGGCCACGTCGCTGAGCAGCTTCGGATGGTTGTTGGCCTGGCTCGCGTGGGTGTCGTAGCCGCCGTGCTCGGTATAGAAGATGCGCGTTCCCAGATCGGCAGTGTGGATCATGGCGACGTCTCGCAGCTTCTTGGCGAGAGGGATGTCGGCGTACTCGACGTTGGACTTGTAGGACGCGGGCGCGGTCTTGAGCATGTCGGCGCCCTTGAGCGCGTCGAGGCCGGTCTGCGCCAGGTAGTCCATGACCGGACCGGAACCGATGGCGGGCGAGTAGATGTTGGCGAAACGGTCGAGCATCTTCGCGCGCTCCTGTCGCTCCTCGATGCCGGTGAGCAGACCGTAGGTCGAGAGATCGGCCACCGACGCCACGGATGCGCCCGGAGCGACCAGCGCTCTCGGAAGTCCCTGTCCGATGTTCACCGCCGTTACGGGGTTCTCGCCCTCCGGGTCGAGGTCGCGGATGGCGCGTCCCAGCCATCCCTCGGTGCCGACCTTGTGCGGCTCGGAGGTGTGCCAGATGTCCATCGCCCGGAAGTGGGAGCGGGTCGACTCCAGGAATCCGACTCCGTGTACGACGGCCATCTCGCCTCGGTCGTAGATGTCCTTCAGCGTCCCCATGGCGGGGTTGAAGCCGACGTTGTCGTCGATCTTCATGACCTCGTCCTCAGGTATCGCCAAGGTCGCGCGATTGTCGTAGTACAGGGGATCGCCGTAGGGGACGACCGTGTTCATGTAGTCGTTCCCGCCCGTGAGTTGAAGTACCACCAGAACGGGCTGTCCGCCATTGCCGTTTGTGCCCATGCCGACCTCCTTTGAGTCAGGGACGTATGTTATCAAAACGCGCGTGGGGTTTGCTAGGCGGTGAACCCCCCAGAACCAGCACCTAGCACCCAGAACCCGCTTTTGACACACACGTTCGCATCCCCTATCATCAATACCATGACATCATACAAAGACTACCGACTCGACCAACTCGGCATCGCCTCACAGGACGAGGCCGACGAACTCGAACGCGCCCTCGACATCCGCTTCGACCAGTTCACCCACACCGACCGCAAAGACTGGGTCGAGCAGAACGCCTACCTCGAAGCCTACGCCCAAACAGGCGTCATATCAGACGCCGCCGCCGAGGCCCACGTCACCATCCGCACCGCACAGACGTGGACCTACCTCGACGTGCTCGGCTTCAGAAACAGACTCGAAATCGCCGAGCTCCGCTTCTCCGACGGCATCCAACTCCTCGCCCTCGAACGCGCAAGGGAACCCAACGCACCCGCCTCACTCATAATCGCCCTCCTCCGCTTCCACCTGCCCGAAAAATTCGCCGCCGCCGGACACGTCTGCGACACCGCCGACTATCCCAACCCCGGAGACACCCTCTTCCAATACCGCCAAGACGCCACGCAACAAAAGACCACGGGCGGCCTGTCCCTCGAAGACATCGCCGCCGGCGTCTACCACCCACCCCACAACCCAGCACCTAGCACCCAGAACCCGCCTCCCACACCCGACGACGACTACTTCCCCCGACCCGACGACGACATCCAACCCGTCGACCCCGACGAGGTCGCCTACTTCAACCTCTCACCCGCCGAGCGAAAAACCACTCCTCATCCCTCTGCGCCCTCCGCGCCCTCTGCGGTGAATCCTCCCACACCCAGCCAGCCAACCCGCCCCATAGCAACCCTCTTCCAAAGAGCCAGACGCCCACAACACGACGACGACCCCAACACCTTCAAAACAAAACGCTTCCACTAGCCCCTACTAACACCCAGCACCCATGTCCTCTCCCCTACACAAAACCTTAGGCATCCCCTCCCAGGAAGAAGCCGACGAGCTCGAACTAGACCTCGGCATCCGCTTCCACGACCTCACTCACGACCAGCGCGAGACCTGGAAACAGCAGACCGTATACCTCGGACTCTACGCCCAGACCCGCACCTTCACGCACGCGGCCCGCGCCGCCGGCGTCTCCATTCGCAAAGTCCGTTTATGGCAGGCCGAAAACACCCTCGGCTTCAACCGACGCCTCCAATACGCCGTCCTCGAATACACCGAAGAGATCGACCTCATGCTCCTCCGGCACGCCCGGAAGCCCGACTGCCCACCCTCACTCCTGATGATGTTCCTCCGGTCCCAGATGCCCGAAAAATACGGCCCCGCGAGACGCGAATCCGCCTCCCCCAACGGCCACTGCGACCACCACCACGACGACCCTGCCCGAGACACGTCCCAACACGACCATGACCCCCGCGACGACATCCCCCGCGACATCCACGACCTCAAACAATTCGCCGGCCTCACCGAACCTCCCGCCCTTTCCCCGGCCCACACCGTCATTCCAGCACCCTCACCCGTCATTCCCGCGCACGCGGGAATCCATCCTCCCACACCCTCCGCGCCGAATCCTCCCCAGAACCCAGCACCTAGCACCCAGAACCCTTCTCCCCCCTCCGTTCGCCCTGAGCCTGTCGAAGGGCCGAAGCCCGACTCCCAAACCACCCCCACCGTCATTCCCGCGCACGCGGGAATCCATCCTCCCACACCATCTGCGCCGAATCCTCCCCAGAACCCAGCACCTAGCACCCAGAACCCTTCTCCCCCCTCCGCGCCCTCTGCGGCGAATCCCCCAGCACCTAGCACCCAGCCCCCAGAACCCTCCCTCAACCGTCGCCAACGCCGCCAACTCCAACGCAAACAACGCAAGCACGCCCCGTCCCCCGAGACGGGGACCAAACAACCCAACTCCCACCGCCCCCGCGCGCCCACCAACTAAGCCTCACGCACCCCGCTCACCCTGAGCAAGGTTACGCTCCGCACGCATCGAAATTTATCCCCTCTCCCGTTCGCGGGAGAGGGCTAGGGTGAGGGTGAAAACCCCCAGAACCCAGAACCTAGCGCCCAAAACCTCCGACCCCACCCCGGCCGGCCATCCCAACACGCCCTACCCGTCCCCGCCCGACGCGGGTTCTACACCGGGCGTTGAGCGGGAGGGCCGCTGGAAGTAGACGAGGAGCGCGCCGAAGAGGAGGATGCCGACCACGACGAGCGTGGACAGCTCGAAGCCTTCGAGGAAGTAGACCCGTGAAGACTCGAAGGGCAGAAGCTCGACTCCGGCCGGGATTGCGATGCCAAGCGCGGCGGCGGCGGCCATCGCGCCGAAGGCGTGGCCGAACTCCCGCGACGTTTCGAGCATCCCGGACGCGAATCCGCGGTGTTCCAGAGGGAGCGCGTTCATGATGTGCGCGTTGTTGATCGGATTGAAGATGTTCGTGCCGACCGAGATGGGAAGCATGAGAAGCGGGAGGACCCAGAAGCTCACGTGCGGCGCCATCTGGCTCAGGCTTATGAATCCCACCGCAATGATCAGCATCGCCCAGAGACGGAGGTACTGCGGGCGGTAGGTATCGTATATCCACCCCGCCACCATGGGCATGAAGAGACCGAGCGTCTGGCCCGGAATGAGGACGAGCGTCACGAACATGGGCGATCTTCCGAATCCCTCTTCCACCAGAATCGGCACGAGGGTCATCGTCCCCAGCATCGAGGCGTGGTAGATGACGTTCGAGCCGAGCGACAGCGAGAACTCCCGCCTGCGAAAGAGGCGCATGTCCACGATGGGATTGGCGACTCTCCATTCGAGGATGACGAAGCCGATCGCGAGCGCCAGGAACAGCCCGTGCATCGGCAGGTGGTAGCTGAGCGCGTCCGGCGACGTGTACGACTCCTGTCCGGGGTGCAGGTGGCTGCCCGACAGGATGAATACCATCCCCGTCACGAACAGCAGCGCCGCGCCCGCCCAGTCCAGCGGGCCTTCCGCGCCCTCGGCTTCGGGCTGGCCGTGCTTGGCGGCGTGTCGAGTAATGGGTATCGACAGCAAGATCGCAAGCAGTCCGAGCGGAACGAAGGTCGCGAATATGAGCCTCCAGCTCAGGAAGTGGAGGAACGCGCCGAAGACGGCGAGTCCGATCAGTGTCCCGAAGCGCGCCCCGATTATCGGCACGGCGAATGCCCTGCCCCGCTCCTCCGGCGGAAACGCGACGGCGAGTATGGCGTTCGCGTTGCCCATGACCATCGCGGAACCGAGCCCCGTCAGCCCGCGCAGGGCGATCAGGTGCCAAAGCTCCTGTGAGAACGTCAGGGCGACGGAGCCGACGGTCGCGATCACGATGCCGATGAAGAAGACTTTGGCGTGACCGTACTTGTCGCCCAGGCGGGCCATGAGCATCACCAGCCCGCCCAGCATCATGAGGTACACGATGACCATCCATGCCACGTCGCCGATGGACGCGCCGAAGTGCTCGGCCAGGGTGGGAATGGACAGCGCGACGGGCAGGCTCGACAGCTGCACGAGCATGTACGCCGACGACAGGGCGATCAGCACGTCTCGCCGTTCGCGCGTCGCCAGGAGAGGTCTCAGGACACCAAAGACGGTAGCGACCATCACTGCGCATTATTCCAGTGAGCAGGCGGCGTGTCCAGACGCGCCCCACGAATATCCCCTCCCCCGTACTCGGTACGGGGGCGAGGGTAACTCTCCTATCCACTAACCTGACACAGCCTCGACCGGACTCGTGACCGTTGTTCAACTGCGCTTCCGTCTATATAATGCGTGAAACTCCTCGGCTGGGTACCTCCATGACTTCCCGGAACGGGCAGGCCCTCCTCGACATCCACGGACTCAAGACCCACTTCTTCCTCGACGAAGGGATAGTGCGGGCGGTCGACGACGTGAGCTTCCAGGTGCCGAGGGGCAAGGTGCTCGGAGTCGTCGGCGAGAGCGGCTGCGGCAAGAGCGTCCTCGCCCGCTCGATCATGCGCCTCGTTCGCCCCCCCGGGCGGACCGTCGCCGGCGAGATCCTCTACCATCCCGGCGAAGCGACCAACGGCGGTTCCCCCATCGACCTCGCCAAGCTCGACTCGGACAGCCGGGCGATGCGCGCGGTGCGCGGCGGCGGGATCACGATGATCTTCCAGGAGCCGATGGCCTCCTTCAGCTTGGTCTATACTGTCGGACAGCAGATCATCGAGGGCATACTGAACCACCAAGACGTGTCGAAGGCCGAGGCGCGGAACCGCACTATCGAGATACTCGGCAGGGTCGGCATCCCCAACCCCGAACTCAGAATCGACGACTACCCGTTCCGCCTCAGCGGCGGCATGAGGCAGCGGTGCATGATCGCCATGGCGCTCGTCAACAACCCGGAGCTGGTCATCGCCGACGAGCCGACCACCGCGCTCGACGTGACCACGCAGGCACAGATACTCGAGCTCATGGCCGAGCTCCAGGAAGAGTACGGCATGGCCATGATGCTCATTACGCACAACCTCGGAGTCGTCGCCCAGATGGCCGAGGAGGTCATCGTCATGTACCTCGGCAAGATCGTCGAGCGCACCGACGTCAAGACGCTGTTCAGCGACCCGAAGCACCCCTACACTCAGGAACTCTTGAAATCAATTCCCAAACTCGGCCGTTCAAGGCAGGCGGAGAAGCTGGCGGCCATAGCCGGCACCGTGCCTCCCGCGTATCTGACTCCGCCGGGATGCTCGTTCCACCCGCGATGTCCCTCGGCACGGGCCGGTATCTGCGACAGCGTCGTCCCAAGCGACGTTGCCATTCGCCCCGGTCACTCCGTCCGCTGCCTGCTGTACTCAGCGGGCGGTCAAGCAGGACCCGCCGCCGCATGACACAGGAAGAACCAAAGACTGCCCCTACCATTCTCAAGGTAGATGACCTCAAGGTCTTCTTCCCGATTGTTGGCCGGGGAATCCTCCAACGCACACGCGGCTACGTGCGCGCCGTGGACGAGGTGAGCTTCGAGATATACGAGGGTGAGACTCTTGGACTGGTGGGAGAGAGCGGGTGTGGCAAGACGACCGTCGGCAGGGCCCTGATGGGCGCCGTGGAGGCAACGGGAGGGAGCGTGAAGTTCACCACCCGCGACGAAGATGAACTGAGTCTTCTCGACGCGTCGAAAGCGGATTGGAGCATCGCGCGCCAGCAGATGCAGCTCGTGTTTCAAGACCCGTTCTCATCGCTGAATCCTCGCATGACCATCTACGACATCGTGGGAGACCCCCTGAGGGTGAACAAGCTCGCGAGCGCAGGGGAACGCGAGGAGCGCGTCGCGGAAATGGTGCGCCGAGTTGGGCTGCCACCAGAGGTCATCAGGCGATACCCCCATGCGTTCAGCGGGGGCCAACGTCAGCGCATCGGCATCGCCCGCGCGCTCATCATGAACCCCCGGCTGGTCATCGCCGACGAGCCGGTCTCAGCCCTTGACGTCTCTGTCCAGGCCCAGATACTCAACCTGATGCAGGAACTGCGCGATCAGTTGAACCTGTCGTACCTCTTCATCAGCCACGACCTGAGCGTCGTGCAGCACGTCAGCGACCGCGTGGCGGTGATGTACGTCGGGCAGCTGGTCGAGGTAGCGTCGTCGGAGAGCATATTCGCGAGGCCGATGCACCCGTACACTCAGGCGCTTCTATCGTCCGTTCCCCTCCCCAACCCGGAAATACGGAGTCGGGGCAAGGCCCTGGAAGGTGAAGTAGCAGACCCGGCGAACCCCCCGGGCGGGTGCTACTTCAACCCGCGCTGTCCGTTCGTCCAAGACATTTGCCGTACGGAGGCCCCTCCGCTGACGGAGGTCGAGCCGGGCCGTCTTGCCCGATGTCACTTCGCGGGAGAACTCGAACTGGCAGGTGTCGCGGAATAGCAGGAGTCGTCCCCACTCACCAGGAGGACTAGATTGACGATGCAGACCACATCGGGACTGCGAGCTATCAACGAGGCCCTCGACTCGGCGTCGACGATCAGAATCGACGCGAGCGACATGGAGATGGACGGCTTCATCGACGACACGTTCAGCGAGTACCGCCAGCGCTCGGCCATACGAACCGCCCTGGGAGGTTCGCTCTCCTTTACGGCCCCGGAATGCGGGCGTCGCCATCTTGGGTTCGTGATCTTCGACTCGCTCGACGCCGAGGAAGTGGAGGTATGGGTAGGCGGCGTGAAATGCGGCACTGCCGTCGTGGACGGAAACAACCAGCGCGAGCGTCTCTTCACTCTCTCGGCAGCCTATGACTTCCATGGAGGTGAAGAAATTCGTCTCGTCACACCACAAGAGCAGGTGGAGACGAACGGCCAGACGCCGCCGAAGCCGGAGTGGGAGGGCGATCTCGGCATCGAGGGTCGACTTCGAAGGATCGGAGGGGAGCCGTACCGGATCGAGTGCGCCGCGTTATTTGTCCAGCTTCCGCCGGAAACCGGTCTAGCATGCGAATTCGCGCACGTCCATGCCGAGCCGGTCTTTGCCGAAGCCGACAATGGCGACGGCGCAATCGACGCGTCACCAACATCGGCTAGACTGACTTGGGTGACCACTTGGGACGCTCAATGTCACGTGGAGTACTGGGAGCAAGATACGAACGACATAAGCGTGATCGAGGAGCCAGGCCCCAGGGCCAATCACCGGGTCATTCTAAATAACCTCGCCCCCGATGCCACATACTGCTGGAGGATCAGCGCTCTGGACAGACGCGGGACTCGCGTCGAGACGCCGGTGCACACATTCAAAACGTCACGGCCAATGCCCACCGTAGGCGCTGCCGTTTCGGAGCGTCTTGCTCTGAAGGTGCGGAATTCACCAGATGCAGCCCGCAAAGCCTCACCCGTAAGGTCGGGAGTGCCGTTTCCGCAGGGAGTACTTGGCTCATCTCGAAACATGCGACTGCTCGCACCATCAGGGAGTGAGGTTCCGCTTCAGACGCGGACCCTGGGCCGATGGCCGGATGGGACGGTGAAGTGGGCCCTGGTGGACTTCCAAGCCGACGTACTTGCGTCGTCCGAGTCCGAGTACACGTTGCAGTACGGAACGGCGGTAAGCCGAGATCCGTTCGAGAGTCCGTTGCGCGTAACTGAGGATGAGAATGGAGTAACGGTAGAAACCGGGCGATTGCAGATCCGATGGGACCGCTCAGAGTTCAGCCCGTTTTCGGAAATGACGCGCGGAGGCGAGAGGTACGTAGACGGTTCTGAGCTTGTCGTCAAGAGTGCGGACGGTCGGGAGTATCGTTCCACCAACGCGAAGGCCGAGACGCTTGAAGTCGAAGAGACCGGCCCCGTCCACTGCATTGTGCGGGTGGAGGGAAGTCACGTGTCCGGGGATGGCGCAAGGCTGCTGCGATCAGTGTTTCGGGTACATGCGTACGCGGGAACAGGGTACGTGCGAATCGACCACACCTTCGTGAACGACAACTCGGAGACTCCTTTCACGGACATCGAGTCGATGTACTTGAAGATCCAGCCTGCTGAGGGAGCAGCCGAGGCTAGGGAGATCATCCAAACGCATGACGACAGGTCGGTGGTGAACGGACTGGTTGGCAGCGAGCGGCTTCGGGGCTATGTACGGACGGGAGACGTGGAAGTGGAGGTGGAAGACTTCTGGCAGCAGTACCCGAAGAGCCTGCGAACAGGTTCCGATGGGATCGAGATAGGGCTGTGTCCCTCAATTGGGGAGGACGACTACCGAGTGGGGGGCGAGGAGGAGTACAAGCTGTACTTCTACCTCAAGGACGGGGTGTACCGCCTGCGAGAAGGGATAACGAAGACGCAAGTGATATACGTCGGAGAGAGTCTCGGTGATGGCGTGTCGTCGCTCATCGCGCAGGCGTCGGTGGAGTGGAACTGCGCCAGCGGAGCCTTTGGAGAGATAACGTCCGGTCGAGATGGCAGCTCGCCCGAATACGACCAGAGGGTAGAGCAGATGTTTGCCGAATATCGAATGAGTCACGACGTGAACCGTGAATACGGGATGCTGAACTTTGGAGACTGGGCATTCGACAACTACAAGGACTGGGGCAACTCCGAGTACGACACGGGGTATGTGTTCTTCACCCAGTGGGCGCGATCCGGGGACATGCACTATTTCGATGAGGCGTGTCGCGCTGTGCTGCACCACCGCGACGTGGATACCTGCCACGTCTCCGCAGAGGATTTCAAGGTTGGGGGAGTGTACAGGCACAGGGTCGGGCACACCGGCGACTTCTATCCCGGCGGATACGGTCTCTCCGACCGGGCCATAGCGACGGGTGAATTTCCCCCAACCAACCTGTGGGTCGATCTCGTCGATTCGAGAGAACTGCGTGCGATCCTCATCTGGGGGGGCGAGTTCACCATCAGTCATACTTGGGTCGACGGCTTCCTGCTCCACTATTTCCTGACGGGCGACCCGCGTTCGCTCCAAACGGCGAAAATGGTCGCAGACAGGTACGACGGCCACTACGCCCGCAACTATGAATTCACTAACGGACGCAATAACGGCTGGCACCTCATCCTCACGATGGCGATGTACAACGCCACGGGCGACCGCTTCTACCTGAACGCTGCTCATATCATCGTTGACCGGACCCTGGAGAGACAGAGCGAGGACGGGGGATGGCGACGTATGTTGGTGCCTGCACACTGCCACTGCGACCCGCCGCGACACATGGGTAACGCTGGCTTCATGGTGGGCATCCTGCTCATCGGGCTGAAGCTCTATCACCAAGCGACGGGCGACCGGCGAGCGGCAGAGACGATCCTCCGGGGCGCGAAGTTCCTTGTGCGCGACATGTGGGATGAAGAGAGCGCGGGATTCCGTTCGACGTCCTGTCCCCACTCCCGCGTGTCCACCGACAACTTCCAGCACGGCATCGCGGGCATTGCGTACGCCTGGCGTCTATCCGGTGACCCCGAACTAGGAAGGGTATTGGGAAGGGCCGTCCCGAATGCGATTGAGGCGCTTCAAGCCCACGGGAGAATACTGGGGAGCCAACTCCGCGCCGCGCCGGAAGTGCTGTACGCCCTGGCACAGATGGGAGAAGACTCCCCTACTCCATCCACAGCGATTGACGGTGGAGGACCGTAATTGAGAATGCAGACGACCTGGGGAGCAAAAACCATAGATCGGGCCCTAGACTCGCCGTCTACGATCAGGATCGGCGCGAGCGACATGGAGATGGACGGCTTCATCGACGACACGTTCAGCGAGTACCGCCGGCGTTCTGTCGTCCGCAGGGAGCCGGGCGGGGCGCTCTCGTTCACGGGCCCGGACTGTGGGCCTCGCTATCTCGGTTTCGTGATCTTCGACTCCGTGTACGGCGAGGAGGTGGAAGTGTGGATAGACGGGGTGAAGCAGGGCCTTGCCGTCGTGGACGGGAACGTCCAGCGCGAGCGCCTCTTCACGCTCACCGAGCCGTACAACTTTCGAGGCGGGGAAGAGATCCGCCTCCTCACTTCGGCTGACAGTGACGATGAATATGACCCTACCCTACGCGGCCCCGTTCGTGAGATGACCCCGTACTACAGCCAGTGGGAAAAGGGCGGAGAGTCGTACCGGATAGAGTGCGCCGCCTTGTTCGCCGAGCTTCCGCTCGAAAACGACCTCCCTTGCGACTTCGCGCATGTCCACGCCGCGCCAGTCTTCACCGAGGCCGATGACGACGATGTATCGACAGTGTCGGCCCGCTTGACGTGGGTGACCACGTGGGACGCACGCTGTCGGGTCGAGTACTGGTTGCAGGGGACGAATGACATGAACGTAATCGAAGAGGCGGGAACAGGGGCCAACCACCGCGTCATTCTGAACGACCTCGCTCCCGACACGTCCTATTGCTATCGTGTCAGTGCCCCGGATAGGAAGGGGACTCGTATCGAGTCCGCCGTCTTGACGTTCGAGACGGTGCGTCCCACCCGCGCGGCAGGCAGGGCCGTCTCGGAACGTCTCACTCTGACTGTGCGGAACCCTTCGGGCACGGCGCGTCGCTCCGCATCTGTCCAGTCGGGCGTGCCGTTCCCTGAAGGAGCGTTAGGGTCATCACGGGACATGCGACTGCTCGACTCATCCGGCAGCGAAGTCGCGTTGCAGACCCGAACGCTGGGCCGGTGGCCGGACGGAACGGTGAAGTGGGCGCTGGTGGACTTCCAAGCGGACGTGCCCGCGTCGTCCGAGGCCGAGTTCACGTTGGAGTCCGGATCGTCGGTCGGTCGCGGGACGTTCGAGACCCCACTGCGCGTGAGCGAAGACGAACACGGCATGACAGTGGACACAGGGCGCTTGCGGATCAGATGGGACCGCTCGAAGTTCGAACTGTTTTCGGAGATCACGCGGGGAGGCAAGCGATATATCGAGGGTTCGGAGGTCGTCGTCACGGGTACGGACGGGCGGGAGTATCGCTCCGTCAACGCGAAGCCCGCCTCGCTTGAGGTCGAGGAGAGCGGCCCTGTCCACTGCATCGTGCGCGCCGAGGGGAGCCACGTATCGGAAGACGGCGCTCGGCTTCTACGGTCGGTGTTCCGGGTACATGCCTATGCCGGAGCGGGATACGTGCGTATCGACCATACCTTCGAGAATGACAACTCGGAGACGTCCTTCACGGACATTGCGTCGATGTATATGAGCATCAAGACGGACGACGCGGAGGCAGAGGTCAACGAGATCGTCCAGACGCACGATGACAGGTCCGTGGTGAACGGACAGGTCGGTGATGCGCGGCTTCGGGGCTATGCTCGCGCCGGAGACGTGGAAGTGGAACTGGCGGACTTCTGGCAACAGTACCCTAAGAGCCTGCGGACAGGGACTGACGGCATCCAGATTGGACTGTGTCCTTCAATAGACGAGGACGGCTACCGGGCGGATGAGGAGGAAGAGTACAAGCTGTACTTCTATCTGAGGGACGGCGTATACCGCTTCCGCGAGGGAATGTCGAAGACGCACACGATATACGTGGGCGAGGGGATCGCGGACGGCGTGTCGCCGCTGATGGCGCAGGCGTCGGTCGAGTGGAACTGCGCGAGCGGGGCCTTTGGCGAGATCACGCCAGGCACGAACGGCCGCTTCCCCGACTTCGAGAAGCGAATGGGGGATGTCTTCGGCCAGTACCTAGACGATCGCGCTACCGGCCGTGACTACGGAATGTTGAACTACGGTGACTACTTTGCGGGCAACCGGACGTGGGGCAACACGGAGTACGACACCGGCTATGTCGCGTTCCTTCAGTGGGCGCGTACCGGAGACCTCAAATACTTCGATGAGGCGTGTCGCGCAAGCATTCACCACAGGGACGTGGATACCTGCCACGTGTCGTCGGACCCGGGGAGGATCGGGGGAGTCTACCGACATAGCATCGGTCATGTCGGAGAGTATTACTCTTACGAGGACCGCGCCGCCCCCGCCGTGACTCTGGATGACGAGGCTTTCAAGAAGCGCTCGCAGTCCGGCGGAGTGCCATGGGGCACGTTCACCATCAGCCACACGTGGATAGACGGCTTCCTGCTTCACTACTTCCTGACCGGAGATCGCCGCTCGTTCCAGACCGCCGTCGAGGTCGCGGATAGGTATGGCGGCGAACACACTCGCAACTACGACTTCACGAACTGCCGCAACAACGGCTGGCACCTGATTCTTACGATGGAGATGTACAGGGCAACAGGAGACCCGTTCTATCTCAACGCCGCACATATCATCGTCGAGCGCACGCTCGACCGGCAGACGAAGGACGGAGCGTGGAAGCGCATGCTGGCGTTCGGCCACTGCACGTGCGAAAGTCCGCCCCGGCACATGGGCAATGCGGGGTTCATGGTCGGCATCCTGCTCGTCGGGCTAAAGTTCTACCACCAAGCAACGGGCGACCCGCGTGTCGCGGAATCGATTATTCGGGGCGCCGGCTGGCTGGTCGATGTCCTGTGGAAGGGCAACGGCTTCCAGTACACAACCTGTCCGAACTCGGGTCTCAAGTCGGAGGACATGGGCCAGATGATTACCGGGCTGTGCTATGCGTGGCGCATCAGTGGCGACGAGCGCATCCGGGACGTATTGGCGCCCGCGACGAAACTGCTCTTCGATGACCTGGACCGGTCGGGACGCCTCCTGTCGGCGCAAGGCCGGGTGTCGCCGAGTATCCTTTACGAACTGGCCCGGCTAGACGCTTAGCGGCGAATGGCGACGGCAGCCTCCTTCATGTAGCTGCACATTTGACACTTAAGAAGGCGTTGTGATACATAAGGCTCTCCATTGAGAGGGAGATAGGCTGTTGAGAGGCACGTTGAAGACCCAAGGAGGTTACGAATGATGCAAAAGAGACTGCTATTTCCGATTGTTCTCGTAGTGACGATGTTCGGATTCGTCCTTGCGTGTGGCAGCGATGAGCCGGAGCCTGTGTCCCAGCCTGCTCCGGCCCCAACGCCGGACATTTCCAGTCTGCTTGATCAGGCAGTGAGCAAGGCAATCGCGTCGGTGCCACAGGGCGCGAGTGCCGAGGAAATCCAGAAGCTCGTTCAAGATGCCGTTGCCGCCTCTGCCCAGCCCGGCATGACGGCGGCGGAAGTTGAAGCGGCAGTCCAGCGCGCATCGCAAGGCCAGCTTTCGGCTGATGAGGTGCGGGCGATCGTTGAGGATACCATCAGCGCTATGCCCGCGCCGACGGTAAACGCCGATGAGCTAAGGCCGCTGGTGCAGCAGGCCGTTCAGCAGGCCGTTCCGAGGGGCACGACCGCCGCCGAGATACGGCAGATGGTCGAGGCCGCCGTTGCGGCTGCCACCGCAGGCTCGCCGACCATGGGCGACTTAGAGGCGACCATAGCGGACTCCGTCGCAAAGGCTACCGAAGGTCGCCTAACCTCCGAGGACGTGCAGCGGATCGTTGCCGCTTCGATGCAGGCGACAGAGGAGGCCCTTCAGGTCGTAGCGGCCGCCGCCGAGGCGGCCAGGATGGCGGCTGAGGACGCCCAGGAACTCGCGCTTGCTAACATCACGACCTACAACGAAGCTCCCATGCTCGCGGCGATGGTGGCGAACAACGAGCTGCCGCCCGTGGAAGACCGTCTTCCCGCGGACCCAGTGGTCATGCACCCGTCGGGACGTGAGGCCCAGATCGGCCAGTACGGTGGAACGATGCGACGCTGCCACCGGTCCTCCGACCACTGGACGTACGGCTACATCGCGCCCGAGGGGATGAACCGATTCGCCCAGGACGGCAGGACGCTCATACCGTCGATCGCCAAGGCGTGGTGGTCATCGGAAGAAGACCGGGTATGGACGTTCAAGATACGCGAGGGGCTGAAGTGGTCGGACGGCGCGCCGTTCAGCATGGAGGACTTCCTCTTCGAGTACGAGGACGTCATCCTGAACGATGACCTCATGCCGGCCAAGCCGTCGAAACTGATGTCGGGCGGAGAGGTCGTGCAGTTCGAAGTGCTCGACGACACGACGATACAGTTCCGCTTCAAGGAACCGTTCGCCGACTTCCCGGACGTGGCGGCGCAGTTGAATCGGGCCCGCTCACTCGAGCAGACGCTTTGGGCCCCCAAGCACTACCTCAAGAATTTCCATATCAAGTACAACCCGAAAGCCAACGAGCTGGCCGCGGCAGAGGGTTTCTCCAGTTGGATCGAGTTGTTCCAAGCGAAGGATGAAATCGTCCTGAATCCGGACCGGCCCACCATGAGGCCGTGGATGCTCAGGAGCAAGATGACCGATCAGAAGTGGATAGCGGTGCGGAACCCGTACTACTATGCCGTCGATCCTGAGGGCAATCAGCTCCCCTACATCGACCGGATCGAGTGGACGAACCAGCCCGACCCTGAGGTCGCGATCCTGGAAGTGCTTGCTGGCAACATCGACTTCGACCGGAGCTGCGGCATCGGCGTCGCCAAGTACCCCATCCTCAAGGAGAACGAGGCCAGCGGCGACTACCGAGTCATCCAGGCCTTCTTCCCCGGAGGAGGCCGTACGGTCAACATGAACCAGTCGTATCAGGGGCGGGAAGGCAAGTGGATCAGGAACAAGGATTTCCGCCTTGCGCTCGGACTGGCAATAGACCGGGACGCTATCAACGAGGTCCTGTTCCTCGGCCTTGCCGAGAAGATGAACCCCATGCCCCAGGCCGATCACCCGTACTATCCCGGTGACGAGTACAAGTATCTCAACACCGAGTACAGCCCGGATAAGGCGAACGAGATACTCGACAAGATAGGCCTGAACGCGAGAGACAGCGAGGGGTACCGCGTTGAGTCGGACGGCTACCGACCCCACCTGCTGTTCATGACCACTCGCTGCGATGACGCTACCGAGATCATCCTGAGCGGGTGGGAGGCCGTAGGTCTCAAGTCGACCTGCAACGCCTACGAGCGGGCGGTCACCTACGCGAAATCGTCGGACAACACGATGATGTTCGCCGGCGGCATGATCAGCAACTCACCGTTCATCTTCTCCGTGCCGTCGCACACTGCGCCGGTCGACCACAAGCTGGTCAACAACATGGGCGCCGAGTACGCGAAGTGGCACGAGTCGGGTGGAGTCGAGGGAATCGAGCCGACCCAGGACATCAAGGACCTGATCCAACTGCACGTGGATGGGGCGGCTGCCGAGAGCGACGATGAGCGGGCCATGTACGCTCAGCAGATCCTCCAGGCGCACGCCACGGAGCAGTGGCAAATAGGCATTCTTGGCAACTGGCCGCAGATGTACGTCGCTCACAACGATCTGGCGAACGTGCCCGATCGCTGGGTCGCCAGCTTCATCAACCGGTACTATGCCGTGACCTTCCCCGAGCAGATGTGGTTCAAGTCGGAACACAGGCGCGCGGGCGGATTCTAGGAATCGGTACAACGGACAGCAGATAGATACAGGCGGGCAGCGGATGTCGGGCCAATTGGGGTCTCCGCTGCCCGTCAGTCTAATTGTCAGGTGATAGTGTGCTTGTCTTCATAATCCGTCGTCTGGCGATCTTCGTGCCGATGCTGTTCTTCATCTCGGTACTCACGTTCGTACTGATCCAGCTTCCGCCCGGGGACTTCATAGACGACTACGCGGCCATGATCGCGCTCGGAGCATCCGGGGGAACCGGCCCCGCGTCGTTCGGCGAGGAGGTGAACGAAGCGGAGTTGGAGTTCCTCCGCAAACGCTACGGCCTCGACCAGCCGATCTACATCCAGTATCTCAAATGGCTTCGCGGCGTTCTCACGTGGGACCTCGGCCTCTCCTTCATCTATCGACTTCCCGTAAACGAGTTGATCAACGACAGGCTGACGAACACTCTCATCTTGTCCGTCTTTACCGTTCTCTTCACCTGGACACTCGCCATCCCCGTCGGCATTATCTCGGCCGTCAAGCAGTACTCTTGGATCGACTATGTCTTCACGTTCCTGTCATACTTCGGTATCGGAACGCCTAACTTCATGATCGCCCTGGTGGCGCTATGGCTCGTCTTCACCATATGGCACGAGCCGCTAGGCGGTCTCTACTCTCGGGAGTACATTGACGCTCCGTGGAGCTTCGGAAAATTCGTAGACCTCCTCAAGCACCTCTGGGTGCCGATGATCATCGTCGGCACCGACGGCACCGCCCGCCTTACGAGAATCGTGCGCGCCAACCTGCTGGATGAGCTCGGCAAGCCCTACGTCGAGGCGGCGCGCAGCAGGGGAACGGGCAGCCTCAAGGTCGTCGTCAAATACCCGACGCGGATAGCGCTGAATCCCTTCATCAGCGTCGTCGGCTGGACGCTGCCATCACTCTTCTCCGGCAGCCTCATCATCGCCGTCGTCCTCGCGCTCCCGACGATAGGCCCGCTGCTCCTGGAGGCGTTGCGCGGTCAGGACATGTACATGGCCGGGTCGATCCTGCTTGTGCTCAGCTTCCTCACGCTCGTGGGAACGCTCGTCTCGGACATCCTTCTCGCGTGGGCCGACCCCCGCATACGCTACGGCGGCGCACAAGGATAGAGGTCGCTATGGCAACGACCACAGATGTCCTGCAGACGTCTCGCTCCGGTGAGGATATCTACACCGCCTCCCAGTTCCGCCTCATGTGGAGGCGGTTCAGAAGGCACCGAGTGGCCGTCTTGTCGTCCATCATTGTGCTCATTCTGTACTTCATAGCGGGATTTGGGGACTTTCTCTCGACCCACGATCCGTACGAGCGACACCTCGACCACATCTTCCTCGCCCCCCAGATCGTCCGCCCGTTCGACGGCTGGAAATTCGCGCCCTACGTCCATGGGGTCAAGAGCCGACGCAATCCCGAGACGTACAGAATGGAGCATGAAGCGGACCCGTCCGTTCGACACAAGGTCAACTTCTTCGTCCGGGGACACGAATACAAGCTGCTTGGCGTGTTCAGGACAAACATCCATCTGATGGGCGCCGAGGCCGATGTCCCGTTCTACATCTTGGGGACCGACCGAATGGGCCGCGATGTGTGGTCGAGGATCGCCTACGGGGCGAGGATATCTCTAACGATAGGGCTCGTCGGCGTGGGCATCAGCCTGTTCTTGGGAGTTCTCATCGGAGGGATATCGGGACTCTTCGGAGGGGTGGTAGACCTCTTTATCCAGCGGCTCATAGAGCTTCTCCTGTCCATACCCTCCATACCGCTCTGGCTGACCCTGTCCGCCGCTATTCCCCCCGACTGGTCAATTGTGCGGGTCTATTTCGCCATCACAGTAATCCTGTCGGTCATGGGGTGGACCGGCCTGGCAAGGGAGACGAGGGGCCGGTTCCTTGCCCTCCGAGAGGACGATTTCGTCATGGCCGCGCGTCTCTACGGCACGGGCCAGTTTACTCTCATCTTCCGTCACATGGTGCCTTCATTCATCAGCCACATCATCGCCACCACGACCCTTGCCATACCCGGCATGATTATCGCCGAGACCTCGCTGAGCTTCTTGGGGCTCGGAATGCGCCAGCCCGCGATCAGCTGGGGAGTCCTCTTGGTCGAGGCTCAGAATCTCCAGTCCGTGGCTCTGGCTCCGTGGCTCCTCATTCCGGCGGCCTTCGTCTTCGTCACCGTCGTGACCCTGAACTTCGTCGGCGACGGCCTCCGCGACGCCGCCGATCCGTACGCGGCTACACAGTCTACGGGATAGCATCCGGCTGAGAGACGTTTTTGCGTTGGTGGGGAAGGGGTGTCGGCTTTCTTGACTGGTGTAGGCGAACGCGACTATGGTGTCGCTATATCTTTGGGGCCTTCCTCTGAGCATCAAGAACCCAAAGAGGAGAAAGCCCGGTTGGGAGGGTCACTAAATGCCAATTTCGACTCACGATATGCCGACCATTCGAGCATCCGAGCTTGGGCCGCCCCCGGCGTGGGCGCTGCTTCAGCGCCGGCTGATAAGCGCCATGGAGGAGGCCGCGGACTGCTTCGTCGAGAAGTATTGCCGCTCCGACCTGAGCACGTACTACGTCCAGGACGTAGACGACATCTACGAGATCATGCACAACTGGGGCCTCTTCTATGCCCTGGGCGGGGCGGATCGAATTCTCGATTACGCCCTCGGCTTCTGGAACGCCACTACCCGCTACTACGAGGACACCGGAGACGACGGGGACGCTCTGCGGCATCACTTCTATATGCCGCAGCTCCACAATGAGTTCTGGAACCTGAACATCCCCTACAACTCGGACTGGTTCCACATAGGAGAGGGGTCGCAGTCCTTCTACGACTTCGGCCTGGCCGATCCGAGCCTTGAGGAGAACATCCGCCGGGCAAAGAGGTTTGCCGGTCTGTACATGGGTGAGGACCCCAACGCCCCAAATTACGATCCCAATCACCGCATCATCCGGTCGCCGTACCACGGCAGCGAGGGGCCGCTCCGACACGCCGGGGGCAAGATTCCCCTGCTCCATTCGCTGGGAGAGACCACGGACGACATCGAGTTCGTGAAGGCGTGGCTGGACCATCCAAACTACGGCGGGTTCATGCACCGGTCGATCGTTCGAGACTGGGAGCGCTGGGCAAAAGGCGACGGACGTCCGATCGGCGTGGACACGCACCACCTTCTATACCCCACTATCAAAGACCTTGAGCCGGAGTGGTGGAAAGACCCCGGACGTCGTGAGGGAGTTGTCGAGGTATTCGACAGGATGGCTTTCGACGGCGACGTGCCCGAAAACCTTGCAGCCACCGCGATGGTGACGAACGCCTACCTGTACACCGGTGAGGAGAAGTACCGGCAGTGGGTGCTGGACTACGTCGAGGCGTGGCTCGACCGCACGCGGCAGAACGGCGGGATTATCCCAGACAACGTCGGCCCAAGCGGCGTGATCGGGGAGCATCGCAACGGCCAGTGGTGGGGCGGAGTGAGTGGCTGGGCAAGCGACCGCGGCGGGTCCGAGCTCATGCTCTCCGTTGCGGTTGGAGCCGAGTGCGCCCACCTGCTGACCGGCGACACGGGCTATCTGGAACTCTTGAGGTCGCAGACCGACGGCCTGCTCTCACGCTCGAAAACCGACGAGGACGGAGATTTGCTGGTCCCCGTGCGGCATGGCTTTCCAGAGCGGGCGACGGTGGGAGGAACGGGCGCTACGGCCGAGTGGCAAGAATTCCAGAAGCTGGGCGTCTATGAACTCTCGCACCTGTATCACGCGACGATGTCCGACAAAGATCGCGATACCATCTTGACACTGCGGGACAACGATCCTCACCGTGACTGGAACGCCGTCGACAGCCAGCGAGACCGCAGGAGCGGAGACTCGGAGCACGCCCGCTTCCAGTACTACGACGGCAAGAATCCCGACTGGCCGCTCAGGATTCAGGGCGCAGAGCTGCGGTTCGCGCTCGCTATGATTGAGGCGATGCGGCAGGACTCCCGCGACGTGGAGACGATCATCCGAGACAACCACTGGCCTCCTCTGCATCCTGAATACCCGGAGCGGCGGGACTACGGCTGCGAGGCGGCCAACCCGCTGGTGATGAAGGGGCTGACCCAGGTGACGACGGGCGCTCCACAGAACATCTACAACGGCGGCCTCCAACGAGGAAGCGTCCGCTATTTCGACGTCGATCGCGGAAGGCCGGGTCTCCCGCTCGACGTGGCGGCCCTGGTCTCCAAGCTCGGACCCACTGAAACGGGGCTGGAACTGGTCAACATCAGCACCACGGCTACGCGGAGGCTGATCGTGCAGGCCGGCGTTTTCGGGGAGCATGAGTTCACCGAAGCGAAGGTACGGGATTGCACAGGGACGGCATCGAACTTGGATCCATTGGGATGGCTTGGAGAGAGCAAGACCCTCTCGGAAAGAGTTGTGCAAGTGGGTGGGAGGCACTTCGTCGTGGAGCTTCCGCCGTCCACTTCCGTGAGAATTGAGGCGAGTGTGAGGCGATTCGCTAACCGGCCCAGCTATGCCCTGCCTTGGTGATCCGACCGCATTTTGGCGCTGCCTACGGTAAGAAATGGCCGCCGTCCTCTTGCACCGCCGTCTGGTCAAATGACCGCCGCTGCACGGCGAGAACGAGTTGCGTCGAGACCTATATGACCATGCCCTCGACCTTGGGTCAGGATCACTGACTTCTTGCCATGATCCCTAGCTAGTTGAACCGGTACCGCTAAGTCCCGCAGGTATTCCATCTCGTAAACCCCTGTTTATGGAACGGGTAGTGGTATAATTTGATAGTGACTACTTTTTCCGAAAATGAACAGCCCGACATCGAACAGCTTCCGGACTTGCTGGAGAGCGTCGATACACTCACTGCCAAGATTGATAGCCTCTCAACAGAGATGAATGCAAAGGTCGAAGAGATGAATGCAAAGGTCGACGGGATCAGGCAGGACCTTGGCGAAGTCAGAGGAGGGCATGCTCGCAGTGCTGTGCTCCGCGACGCCGCTCTGGTCGCCAATGGCTTAGGTTACCAGATCATCTCCGAAGTGCCGCGGGGTATCATCCTCGGGTTCAGCAAAGTGGCAGCGAGCAACAATGTATCCTCTGACGATGTGAAGAGCTTCCAGCAAGCCGACATGGTTCTTTACGTGTCGGACGACCAAGGCAGTCCCCGCTACTTGGCGATTGAGGCCTCGTTCACGGTCGCTGGCCGTGACATCGACCGAGCAGTGAGGAACGCCAGATACTTGAAGCAGTACACGGGGCTTCGAGCGGATCCAGTGGTCGCGGGCGTTGAGGTGCTTGCAGAAGCCCAAGTGCGGATTGACAAGGGAGAGGCCTGGCTATACCGCATCGAGCGCCGGGATCTTCAACCTGATTAGGATTCCGAGGAAGACGCTTCAGCAACGGCTATTGGTATGTTAGCACGATCGACTGACAAACCTAAAGGATGGCCGCGCGATAGCTATACTGGCCCAGGCGGCGGCCTTTATACTGGTCCAGGGGGTGGCGCACACACCGGTCCAGGGGGTGGCGCGCACACCGGTCCAGGAGGTGGCGCGCACACCGGTCCAGGAGGTGGCGCATACACCGGCCCAGGGGGTGGTCTCTATACTGGCCCAGGGGGCGGACTCTACACCGGCCCAGGGGGTGGACTGTACACCGGCCCAGGGGGCGGACTCTACACTGGCCCAGGGGGCGGACTCTACACCGGCCCAGGGGGTGGACTGTATACCGGCCCAGCCCGCAGCCCATACTACAGCACCATACCGCCAAGAGAGATTTACCTAAAGCACGTGCTGGCACACGGCTACAAAGCTCAGTATCGTCTCCTAAAAAGGGTGTGGGGCCTCTAATCAAGAATTCGATGCCCTGGCCGAGTCATGGCTACTATCTGGCGCACATCGTCGGCGACCAGTAGCGCGGATGGACCGCCGAGCCACCGAGCTTCGAGGTGTTTCCTACCACGCATAGTCATGTGGGAGGGATCCATCAACTTCATGAATGTACGTCTAATATCCTGATGCGACCTCGAGTCCGGAGGTGTCTGCCGTGGCGTTAGGCGATGTGACAGCAGAAGGCGTAGAACGTGCGCTGGTCGAATTCGACCGGCTGGGAAGGGAGGATTTCCTCGCCCAATTCGGTTTTGGGCAGGCGCGAGGCTACTTTCTCATTCGTGACGGACGTCGCTATGACTCAAAGGCTATCGTCGGTGTTGCGCATGGATACGATCGTCCGGATCTTGGTCTCCTCCGGCCACAAGACTTCTCTGGCGGCGAAGCCACTGTGGCTCGTCATCTGGAATCTATCGGATTCGATGTCAAGAGACCTCCCCGCAATCCCACTTGGGCTGATGAAGAGTTAATACTCGCACTCGACCTCTATCTTCGATTAGGGCTTCTCAGCAACACGGACCAGGACGTACTTGATCTTTCGCACGTTCTCAATGACCTGACGCTCCACTCCAACCGCCCCGATGCTCTCCGCTTCCGCAACCCGAACGGCGTTGCGATGAAGCTCGCTAATTTCGCTGCGATCGACCCTAACTACGGCGGTCGAGGTATGACAAGAGGCGGCAAGCGCGATACCGAGATATGGGAACGATACGCATCAGACCAAGACGCGCTTGCAGCGACTGCCGCAGGAATTAGGGAAGGGCGCGAGATAACACCGCTAACGGTGCGACCCGACGAACCCATATATCCACATGTTGTCGAGGTGGAAGCGCAGCACGTCGAACAGTTTCATGTTTCGGTCCTAAGCCAGGACATTGAGGCAACCCGACGTGAGCAGAGTCTCGTTCTCAAATACGCCGATCATCTAAAGGGACTGGGCCACAGAGTGACAAGACACAGGTATTCACTGCCTGGGTCCGGGCCTGCGTTGGTGTGTGATCTAGTGGATGAGGTCGATCATGTGCTTTACGAGGCTAAAGGAGATGTTCGGCGAACGTCAGTGCGAATGGCCATCGGGCAACTCTTAGATTACCGCCGTTTCGAGCCATCCGGAATGAGCCTAGCGGTACTCCTTCCACGCGAGCCTGCTCAAGACCTCATCAAGTTGATTCTCTCGGTCCCTGCATTAGCCGTTTGGCGGATGAAAGATGGTTTCGCAAGCATCAAGCCGTGAACTGCCAGCACCTGGAACCACATCCAACTCGAGTGCATCAGTTAGCTATGTTTCTACGCTTTGTGAAGGCGTAGCCCCACCGGTACCCTTCTGCCGGTTGTACACATGAAACCGCCAACCCGCCTTCTGAGTCATTGGAGCCCGGGGACTCCCCGATACGGGAATTCCCGGCTCGCGGCGTTGGTTATGGCGATGGTCGTCATGTTGCTGGGAGTTATCGCCCTGGGCGATCTCTTGGGCCATCCCGCATACGCGCAGACGGTCGACACCTCGATAGACTACGCCGAGAACGGCACAGCGGCGGTCGCAGCCTTCGTTGCCTATGACCAGGACGGAGACGCCATCAGGTGGTCTCTGAGGGGTGTCGATGCCGTCCTGTTCTCCATCGACGGCGGCACGCTGTCCTTCAAGGAGCCTCCCAACTACGAGGACCCGCGGTCTGCGGCGGCAGGGAACGTGTACAGGGTGACCGTTGAGGCTTCCGGGGGCACGCACGAGGTGGCCGTGACGGTCACGGACGTGGACGAGGCCGGAATGGCGAGCATAGACAGGCCGCAGCCGCAGGTATCCCGCCCCCTTGAGGCCGACATGTCGGACGAGGACGAGGGGGTAGCTGTCCAGAGGTGGCAGTGGGCAAGGTCACGGGACCGAACGACCTGGACCGACATAGCCGGAGCGACGTCGCGGCGGCGGAGTCCGGCGCCGGAAGACGAGGGCATGTACCTGCGCGCGACGGTCACCTACTCCGACAAGTTCGGCCCCGGCAAGACGGCCTCTGCGGTGAGCGCCAGACGGGTGGAGGCGAGGACACTGGCCAATGCCGCTCCCTCCTTCGCCGATCGGAGGGGAAATGAAGTTACCACGGTGACCCGGTCAATCACCGAGAACACCGCCGTCGGCAGGACCATAGGTCGCCGGGTATCGGCAACGGACGCGGACGACGACATCCTGTTCTACGAATTGCTGGACACCCCCGACCTGGAGGATGACGACGGCGCTGCGCGGTTCACCATCGACAGCCTCTCCGGCCAGATAAGGGTCGGCAAGGTGCTGGGCGCGGACGCCCGGGAGCATCTAGCCGACCCTGATGAACGGGAAGACGAGGCGACAACCCTGCCCGGCAGCCCCGCCCTGCCCGATGACGAGGATGCCGGCGAAGCAAACAACAACGAGTACGTCCTGCGTGTCAGGGCAAGCGACCCTTCGACCGCCTCAGCCACGGTGAACGTCATCATCACGGTGAAGAATGTGAACGAGCCACCCGAATTCGCTGAGGACGTACCGACGGTGCTGAAAGTCAAGGAGAACGCGGACACGCCTACCATCACGTTTGGGGACAACGACAGCCCGGTGGTCGCCAGTACGTTCGCCGTCACCGACCAGGACGGTGATACCACCTTTACATACTCGGTCAAAGGTGACGACCGCGATGTCCTGGACTTCGACGGCAATGGCGTGCTGGTCTTCAAGGCAGGCCACAAGCCCAACTTCGAGGACAAGAGATCCTACTCGATATCCATTACGGCCAGCTCCAGCACCCTGGACGTGACCATCGAGGTGGTGAATGGGGAAGACGATGGATCTGTGTCCCTGTCCCAGAGGCAGCCGCAGGTGGGCGTCGAAATACATGCCACTGTCAGCGACCCCGACGGCGGCGTGAGGATCAGCAGGTGGGAGTGGGAGCGGTCTGAGACCACGGTGGATGCGAATGGGAACCCGTCCGCCGAGTGCGTGGACGACCCCGACAACCAAATACGTGTCGTCAATGAAGATAGCTGGAGGTCGATAGAGGGCGCAACGAAGGCGGCCTACACCCCGAAGTCAGCCGATGTGGACAAGTGTCTGCGGGCGACGGTGTTCTACACCGACAACATGGGAGTCACTGAGGAAGATGCAGCGGGAGTGTTGGAACGCCCCGCGCAGAGCAACAGCCCCGCAAACGCCGCTCCGAGGTTCGTGGACCAGGACCTGAACTCGGCGGGAGACCAGTCGGACAGGACGAGCCGGAAGGTGCGAGAGAACACGGAGGCAGGGGAGAGCATCGGGGCCCCGGTCAGCGCCCATGACGAAGATGGCGAATTGTTGATCTACACCCTGAGCGGCGCGGATGCTGCGTCCTTCGACATATCGAGAACCACCGGACAGCTCATGACGAAGGCCTCCTTGAACTTCGAGGCCAGGAACAGCTACACAGTGGTGGTGACCGCCACCGATCCTTCGGGAGCCGCCGACAGCATACAGGTGACCGTCAACGTCATCGACGTGCACGATCCGGCGCGTATAACCGGAGTCAGCTCGGTGCGCTATGCCGAGAACGGTACGGCCCCGGTAGCCAGCTACACGGCATTTGACGAGGGTGAGCATGTCATAAGGTGGTCCGTAAGTGGTATTGACGATGATCTGTTCACCATCGACGACGGCGTGCTCAGCTTCAGGAAGCCCCCCAACTACGAAGACCCGCAGTCTGCGACAGATAGCACGCTGCTGTCGTCGAGGAACGTGTACAAGGTAATCGTAGAGGCCGCCGGCGGGACGCGCAGCGTGTCCGTGACGGTGACGGACGTGGACGAGGCCGGCGCGGCCAGCATAGACAGGCCCCAGCCGCAGGTCAGCAGACTGCTCTCGGCAAGCCTCTCGGACGAAGATGACGGCGTGGAGGACGAGAGGTGGCAGTGGTCGAGGTCCCAAGACCGAAGGGCCTGGACGAACATAGAGGGAGCGACGGCACCGCAACGGAGGCCAACGGAGGCCGACGTGGGCATGTACCTGCGCGCGAGGGTCACCTACTCCGACAAGTTCGGCTCCGACAAGACCGCCTCGGCGGTGAGCGCCAATCCCGTGGAGGCGAAGACCGTAGCCGACGCCGCTCCCTCCTTCGCCCACCAGGACGACGATGGGTCCACCCCCTACATCGACATCGCCCGGTCGGTGCCCGAGAACACCGCCGTGGGAACGCCAGTAGACGAGCCGGTATCGGCAGTGGACCCCGACCGGGACATAGTGTTCTACGAGCTGCTGGACACCCCCGACCTGGAGGATGCCGACGGCGACGCGCGCTTCACCATCGACAGCCTCACCGGTCAGATTAGGGTCGGCAAGGTGCTGGGCGCGGACCCCGGTCAGACCGAAGACGAGGTGACGTCCCTGACCGACAGCCCCGCTCTGCCCGAAGACGACGCTGCCAACAACAGCAAGTACGTCCTGCGGGTGAGGGCGAGCGACCCTTCGACCGCCTCGGCCACGGTGAACGTCATCGTCACGGTCGCCGAGGTGAACGAGGCCCCCGCCTTCGATGATGACGCGCCGACGCTGCTGAGCGTAGAGGAGAACGTCGACCCGCCGGACATCAAGGTTGAGCATAGTGTCACCTCGATCGATGCCGATACCTTCGCCGTCACCGATCAGGACGGGAGCGTCCCCGGTTCTGACGGCTATAACGACACAAACTACACGTACTCGGTGTCGGGCCCAGACGGCGACGTCTTTACCTTCGACAGCACCGGCCTTGCCTTCGCAACGGGCCACGAGCCTGACTTCGAAGACCAAAGCTCGTACTCGATAACCCTCGTGGCACACTCCGGCGAGGGTACCCGGAGACTGTCGACATCCCTGGACGTGATCATCGAGGTGGTGGATGGGGAGGACGCGGGAGCGGTGGTCCTGTCCCAGAGGCAGCCGGAGGTGGGCGTCGCCATTCATGCCGCGGCCAGTGATGACGACGGCGGCGTGACCATCAAGGGGTGGAAGTGGGAGCTTTCCAATCCGGTTACGGTGAGCCCGAGGGGCGTGCCCTTCCAAGAGTGCCAGGACGACCCTGACACGCCCATAGATCCCGTTAGCTGGCCGTCCGACGGAAGCGGCGTGATATCCGGAGCCACGTCGGCGGTCTACGCCCCGAAGGCGACCGACGTGGGCAGGTGCCTTCGGGCGAGGGTGTTCTACATCGACAACGTAGAAAACGTAGGCCGCACTCAAGACGAGGCAACGGGAGTGTTGGAAGTCCCAGTGGGGCGACACGGCTCGTTCGGCACTGATCCGGCATTGGACGGCGGATTCGTCAATGCCGCCCCCGTATTCCCTGACCAGGACTTCAACACCGAGGGCGACCAGTCCGACAGCACGAGCCGGGAGGTGCCGGAGGACACTGCAAACAACACGAAGGCTGGGCGGGAAATCGGACCGCCGGTCAGCGCCCACGACGAGGATGACGACCTGCTGATCTACACCCTGAGCGGCCCGGACGCCGAGTTCTTCCGAATAGGGAGGAACGACGGCCTGCTCAAGACTGAGGCCCCCCTGAACTACGAGGAAAGGAGCGTCTACACGGTCGTGGTGACCGCCACCGACCCGTTTGGCGCAACGGACAGCATACAGGTGACCATCAACGTCACCGACGTGGACGACCCCCCGGTGATAACGGTGATCAAGGGATGATCTCTGGTGAGCCGGGGCATACTGAATTGCGAACTTTCCGGTGGGAGGTTCTGGTTTAGGGAGGTGGGCGACGGTTAACTGTACACAGAACCGTCTTCGAGATGTCGTTTGAGGTTTGAACAAACTGTACTGAGGCGCGTGACACGCAGACAGTACGAAACAACCTCCCTCAGGTCAATCTCAGATCAGCGGATACTTCGGATAGTAACGCGTTGATCTTCTCTACGACTGCCGGGTCAGGCGCGGTGTCTCCGCCCAACTCGACGCGAACATTGAACTTGAGCTCACTCCCCACCGCTGCTTGGGTGATTCCAGGGATCTGGTCGGCCAGATCCTGGATGCCGTTAGCCTGTAGGGATGCCTCGGCTTCGAGCATCCTCGGCGAGTAGCCTTCTCCTTCAGGATCAATAACTCTTTGAGTCGGCGGGATGGTCTTCGGCACTTGGAGCACCACGTGCCGGGCACCCGCCAAGTCAGTCGGCCATTCGGCGCTGTCCTCGCTAAACTCAAGCCAACTTGCCCGGACGGCAGACTCGATTGCGTCTTGAACGGACGTCCAGGGCAGGGCCACGCCCCGCGCGTTGGAGAGAGCCGTCGCAATGGCGAGGGCGTTCGTCTTCCCTTCCGACCAGGCTTCGGGAATCGACGAGGGCATTAACTCATCTACGGCGATGGGGACCGGCGGTGGCCTCAGCTTCGCGGAGGGGCTGAGGACTCCGGGCGGTACTGGCTCACCGAGGATTGAGGCGGGGCCGTTAGTCATCCATAGCAGTCCCTGCGCCACGGCGTCTGCAATGGCCTCATCGACGTATGATGGATCACAGCCGGGGATGAAGAACGTATCGTCATATCCTTCTCTCGGCACCGCCACCGTACGCTCCCCTGAGAAGTAGTTATGAATGTCCTTAACCGAAATCTCCTCGGCGGTCCAGAGTCCAGGCAAAGCGTCGTGGCCGAGCAGGGTGTAGCCAATGTCGCTGAGGGTCGCGGCGTTAGGCAGAAGCACCTCAAGGCTGGGGTCTTCGAGAACGTGCTGGTCGATTTCCGTATGCCAGAATGTCTTGATCGTCCGGTCCGGACGCACTACCTGAGCTACTAAGATTCCCGACAGCACGCCCTGCCCGACGGTATTGAGTATGTCTCTTCGGCGCAGCATCTTTGGCAGCTTTGGGAAACGCGCAAATGCGCCGACGAGGTCCTTCACGCGACGGGTGTTCTCTTCCTCTCCCCACAGATCGTACGGGCCGCCCGGCATCATCGCTTCCGAGCTGATGACCGTCTCCTGGATGCGCGCGCGCTTGTCGGCCTTGATGATCGTGAACAGAGGCTCTCCGGTCACCGCGACCTTGAAGGCGTGGATGTCGTTGCTCTCGTTGACGGTCACGACGATGGAGTACGCCTGTTTGATGGCCTCCGGAATATGACTGCTCGCCAATTTCATCTCGTTTTCAAGCATCTGTTGGCGGACTGGATCGATCGGCTGATCCTTGAGTTGCTCCCGTACTTCCAGCCAGCCAAGATGCTCCCGTATGCGGGTACGGGCCGCGTCGAGGCCATCCCTCGACGGGACGGCCAGGACAACGGCATTACGATTCGCACGGGGGCGGTCAGGTCCGGTAGTCTCGTCGATGAACCCCTTCGCTTCCGCGCTCGGCTTGCCCGACTCGGAGACGGCGCTCGGTCCCAGAACGGCGTAGTGAAACTCACCGTCGTCCTGGATGTCACGAGGACTTTCCGGCAGCGTGTGAACTCTGGCCCCTGCCGCAAATGCCCCCCCCGTCAGGGATTTCAGCTTCCCGATGGCGTCGGTGAGCTGCGATTCGATCTGCGGGAGCGGCACACGGTTAGCGCACGCGTCGTCGTGCATCTGTCGAAGATTGGGGCGGTTGCCCAGCCGCCATGCCTTCGGAAGGTCCCGGCTCCCATCCGTGTTCCTTCCCGCAGTAGCTATCTCCGCTTCGTCCAAGAACCAGGAAACATCCGTCCACCGGTGCAGCGCCTTCTCCAACTCAATCTTGTCCGGGTTCGCCGCGCCCAGCAGGAGTACCAGCTCGCGGGTGAGCGCTTTCTGACCGATTGGCTGCGAGCTCAGGAACACCGAGATAACCGCCTGCTCTATCTCGCGGTGATTGAGACCGGTCGCCTCGGATTGAATGTCCCTCGCCTTGCCCAACTCACCTTCGAGGATCGGCCTCCACTCCTGATGCTTGCCCTCGCCCGTGTCCACGCTCGCGAAGGAGGCCAACTCGCTCGCCGACTCTGCCAGGCCACTTCCTCCGGGTTTATTGAGGAACACGTTTGGCCCTATGAGCGGGCTCGTGTCCCATTTCTCGGCATCCCGTAGGGCGATGGCGAACGTTCGGAGTATGCCGCGCGTGCGTTGGAAGCCCTCCAACTGCGTCCAGCGAGTGTAGAAGACCTCGGTCAGGTCGGGGTGAAAGGGATAGCTGGCCAGATACCGCTCCTCGGCGACGGGCCGTTCCTTACTCGTCTGCTCGTCGAGCTTTGCGACACTGCCGACGGCCGAGTTGACGTGAGGTCGAAACGCCGTGGCGTCGCGAATGGAGTCCGGCTCGAAGAACCGGCGCCTCAGGACTTCCGCCACGTCCTCCTTGCTCACGGGGCTGGCTTCCTCTTCCATCTGCCTGCCGAATACATCGGACACGTCCTTGAGAAGCTCCGCTCCGAGGGCATCATGACGTCTTGGATCGGAGGCGAGGAGCGAGGCAACCATCGCACATCGGTCCACCTTTACGACCGCCTGAGTGAGAGCCTGGAAGAAGGCGCGTAGGAGCCCACGCGATGCCGGGTTGACGTCGACCTGTACCCGCATGTACATCAGCACCTCGTCGAGGAGCACCAGAGTCGACAGGCCGTCCTCCTGCGGCTTCGACAGCAACTGCGCCATGACGGGCTCCGCCGGCGGTGTATCCCTTTCCTCGTCCATGCCCTCTGCGTGGAGCAGCCGGAGACCATCGGCGCCGGCCAACTGATAGGCCAAGATGCTCCACGGATGCTTGAGCGTCCTGACGGCGCCATTGGGGTCTGGGGTCTCTACCCCTATCTCGACGTCGATCTTGTCGAAGCACAGCGCAGCTACCCGCGCCTTTGGCGGCTTGTGTCCCGCGTGAATCTCGAACTCCTCGACGGCCGGGAGACCGGCGAGGGCGTCCGGATCGTGAACCAGGTGCCTGAGCGCTATGAGCGTGTGAGTCTTGCCGCCTCCGTAGTTGACGGACAGCTTGCGGTATGCTTTGTCGCTCTCGCCCCTCAGGCGGAGGACGACGTCCTTGACGAGCTCGCGGAGGTTGTAGGTGGGGTGGGTCAGCGCGAAGAACTCGGCGGGGTCTTCGTACACGCGGCGCTGGCCCCTCTGCATCACCACGTCGTACAGATCGGCGGCGAATATGGCCAGCGAGAGCTCGCCGGTCTTCAGGTCGTCTCGCAGTTGGACGACCTCGTGCCAAGGTTTTGCGGTGGGTCTCTGTGCCATGTTTCCCCCTTATCCGATCTTCACGGCCGCTTCGAGGCGGCGTGCAAGCACGTTGAAGTCATATAAGTGCACCTCTGCGCGGATCGTCAGGCGAAACGAGATGATCATAATGAGTCTCCCTGTTGACTATCACCGAGTTCTTGATGCAGTCGGTCAGGCGGACCCATACACCACTCTTCCCTCTTGCAGCGCCGGTTTGATGACCAATGCATGGCTGTGCTTGTATCGTTCCACGTCCGTCGGCGAGACCAGAATCGCATCGACCGCAACGCGCACGCCGTACAATTTCTCGTAGATCCGCGCCCTCAGATCCGCGTCCCCGCCCTCCTTGATTATGAGGAGGTCTACGTCGCTGTTCCGCGTCATGCCGCCTCGGGCGGCGGACCCGAAGAGGACAATTCCCTCCGGCTGCGCAACCTCCACGATACGCTGGATGATGTCATCCAGGGTCTCCTGATCAAGAGCTCGTTCTTTCATTGATTCTTCCTTGCTAGCGCATCCAATGTCTATTGTAATCGCAACTTTCTCTACGAAGCGCCTCACTTGGGCTTCCAATGGCAGTCATGCCTCTTCCCCTAGGAGCAGCCGCCGCTGGCGCGGGGCGCGGACGTCGCCGCGGGAGGCGGCGTGGTTGCTGATGGCTTCGAGGATGGAGCGCTCCTCGGAGTCGGCGTCGGCCAGCTCGATGAGCGCCTGGAGTATTTGATTGAACAGGGCGCTGCGCTGGAGGCCGCGCGTGTCCACGTATTCGTCCACCTTCGACTGGTCTCCCGCGCGCCACAGGTGCATGAGCCTGTGCACCTGGTCGATGAGCGGCGCCTGGCGCCCGCCCGTCCCTTCGAGGCCCAGGTTGCGACCCTTCCTGCGGTCCCACGTCTTGAGCTTCAGCTTTGCCCCCGATCCTTCGACGTCCTCCGACTCCTCGTCCTGAACCTCATCCCCGTCGACCGCCGATCTTTTGCCCGGCTGGGTCAAGAGGTCGTGCTGGCCCGCGAGGGCCGAGTCGGAGAGGTTGCACGACAGGGCGTAGAGGATGCACGCGCCGACGGGAGCGTCGTCCATGCCGAAGTCGTTCCGGTGCAGGAGGTAATAGGTCGTCACGTCGTCCAGGCCGCTCACGGTCTCCTCGCCGCCGTCCGCCGTCAGGACGCGCCCGACGACGAAATCGACGACCATACGGCGCACCTCGCGCAGGAACTCGGAGACCGTCATGAGTTGTTCCGGGTCGTTCGCCTTCTTCACCACCGGGTGCTTGCTGAACGCCTCCAACGCCGGACCGGTCGCCGCCCAAACGAAGTCCGGCCCGCGAATCCCTGCGTCCCAAAAGTCGCGGAGCTGCTGCGTGATGTTCTCCCGCATCTCGCTGAGGACCGCTGCGTCCCAGCCGGGACGAGCGGGGCTCGCTTCTTGCAGACGATCCAGACGGATGAAGCTAGCGCAGCAGAGGTCATTGCGCGGGTTCTCGTCCCCATTTCAGTCTGGATCGGCCAAGAACCGTCAACGACGAAACCGGCTCTTATCAAGGCTGCGGCGAGCGTCTCCCACGCATCGGGATGCTTGTTAGCGAATACGACCACCAGTCTTCCTTCAGACCCCAGTGCAGTGTGGCAAGCCTGAAACGAGCGCGCCATGCCGTCCTCGTAATTCTGCTTGGATCGCTCCCTGTCGCCATCAAACCTACTGGCGTCGTCAATGAGCTCGCCGTCGTCGGTATCATGATTCCACTTGGGGCCGAGAGGTTTATGGAAGGCAGTATCCAATTCTAGTGACAAGCCCTGGGACCCGCGACGTAGCCAAATGTAGAAGTAGTCCATACAGTCGGAGTAAGGGATAGCATCGTAGTACGGAGGGTCAGTCAGTATTACGTCCACGCTCCCTCTTGGACCGGAGATCGCTGACCCACAGAGGCTTTCTACACTGGGATTTTCCGCCCCAATAGCTTGCAACGGATCGTAAGTCTTAGATAGCAAATCCACTGAGTGTAGGAAGCCTAATGATGTGTGCGTTAGCGGCATTACTTCGCAGAAGTCCCAAGTGATGGGCAACGCGTACCGAGTGAATGTGCCCCGTGCAGTTCCCCGACTGTCCCACGTTGTTAGCGTACTACCCCGATCAGCCATCCGGCTGATGATAGGAAGGCACATGGCTGTCATTGACTCCGCCCAATCACCTGGATAGTCACCGAGCTCAGCCGGCATAGCCCGTAACGCCCGAACGAACTCCCCCAGTGCCAACAGTTGCCGGTGCGTGAACAGCTTTCGCCACGTGTCGAATCCGTAGCCGTCCACCGAAAACGCACGTGATGCGCCCGTTCCCGCTTTTGGCGTCTGCTCCTCCGGCAGTCCAAAGGGGATGTCCACGTAAAGCGCCTGAAGCCGCTCCTCGGTCACGCCCGCCGTCTCCCGTTCGTGATCAGTCGGCAGCCTGTACTCCTTGCCCTTCTGTCCGTCCACGACAACGGCGGTCATGACTGCGCCGAGCCGTCCGTTGCGGCCTTCGTAGCGGATGTCCTCCATGGTCATGATGGTTCCGCAGCAGGGGCAGGCCGCGCCCGTGCGCGACATCGTGCCTGCCCCGATGCGCCTGTCGTGCTCACGTCGTTGCGCCGCGTTGCCGCCGTTGCGGGGCACGTCGGCCTGCACTCCGAAGACGACGCGCCCCGGAGTGCGTCCTTCGACGTGCTCAGGACGAACGGAGGTGTGGGCCGGCGTGTGTCCTTCGACGTGCTCAGGACGAACGGGGGTACGGGCCGGCGTGTGTCCTTCGACGTGCTCAGGACGAACGGGGGTGTGGGCCGGCTCCATGGTGAGCAGGACGCGCTTGTTGTCCTTCTTGCACAGCCAGCGCGTCTTGAGCAGGGGGAGAGTACCCCTGCACTGCTTGCACGTGACGGTGCGCGCCCAGAGGTAGGCGACGGTCGGCTTGGCGACCCAGCGCGGGTTGCGAGGGTCACGGAGGTAGGCTGCGTCGAACTCCGCGTTCAGGGGGTCGAGCATCGGAACGCCGTCATCGTCCGTGTCGAGCAGGCGCATGGGCCGCGGCTCGAAGCCCCTGCCCGGCGTCGGCGGCTCGAACTCCGCGTAGGTGGGATAGTACGCCGCCAGCTCCCTGCGCGCTCGCGCAAGCACCCACCGGCCCCATGCCCGCACGTGCCAGGCGAGATCGGCCTCGATTGTCGGGTCGTCCAGCGGCAATGCGTCGAGCTGGATTTCGCCGTTGCCGTGTCCGAGCCGTTCGAGCTGCGTCCGCAGCCTCGCGCCCTTGTAGCCCTTGGCCTTCAGGAACGCCTCCATGAATTCGCTATCCTTGAGGGCGAAGTCGGGCAGCGGACGGGTCTGTCCGGCCAGCCTCTGCGGGTATTCGAGGGTGCACTTGAGGATGAACCACGCGACGGGGTTGATGTCCATGGCGGTCACGTCGCAGCCCAGCCTCATCGCTTCGAGGGGAATCGCGCCGCCCCCCGCGAACGGGTCGAGGACCTTGGGCGCTCGTCCGCCGTATGCGTCGCGTATCGCCTCGCGGAACCAGTCGAGGTCGGGGCCGTTCTCGCGCCCCCAGTGGAGGATGCCGCCCTCCGTGACCTCCTTCACCTTCTCCACCACGCGCCCGTTCAGCCGCTTGCGCTCGACCTTCTCCACCACGCGCCCGGCCATGCGCTCCAGGAGCGCCTTGCGCCTCTCGGCGTCGCCCGGATCCGGCAGCAGCGTCGCAATCAGCGCCGCCCGCGAGGCAGCCAACGGCCTCCGCGCCGGCCAGATGTGCAGCGTCGAGATATGCCCGTGACGCACGTTCTTCTCATGCACCGAGTCCAGCGATGCCTGCTTGAGGGGGAAGGCGACTTCGATGAGGCGTTTCGTATCAGACATTATCTTCCGGCCTTAAGTTATCTGCCCAAGTTTGACTGCTGCTGCGTCGAAGGCTTGCTCAATGTACTGCAATTCGCCTTCGACTGTTCGGCACACGTCGTGGAAATGGGCGGTATAGCTGCCGTGCTCCCGGATAGCACGTTTCGCCATGTCCTGAGCCTCCGAGCCACGTGCATGAGAACCTATCTTGGAGCGAATACGTTGTACCAATCTCAGACCGTCCAGTTTCTGAACGCTTTGATCGCCAAATAGGACACGCTCCAATAGTAAGAGGCTTCTTTCCTCGTGTTCCCATGCGAGCCGCATCTCATCTAGCTTGATGCGAATGGCCTTGATTTCAAAGCCCTCGATAATGAGTGTGGTGAGACCCTGGAGTCCTTGCGCCCATTCATCAACGCTGTCCGTAAGCGGCGTTGTGACGCGCCTGACTAACGCTGCATCACGTAGCTTCCACCAGGAGACGTTGGATTCCTCCCAACTCCCCAGAATACTCTTAATCCGCTCCAAAGGGTCGGTACGATCGCTCCATTCGCCTTTGAAGTCGTTTTCGAAGGCGCGTTCCGAGATTCTCGCCTTCGGTCGTTCGTTGAAGCTCTCCCAATACACTTGCTCCGAGTGCGGCAGTTTTCTGAGGTCGCAAATATATGCGTGAATCTGCCCCGCTTCGTTTACATCGTAGCCGCGCAGCATCCACCCACCGCGACACCAAATGTTCCTCTCTCCGATTACATACTTCTCGGAGTCACTCTTATATTTCGCAAGAACATCCGGCTTGAAAAACGCAGGAGACAATTCAAACGGTAGTGAATTGCCCTCTGTCGTAAAGTAGTTCGTGGTAGCCTGTGGATCCGTAGAAACGGTAGTGACACAGTCGTTACGGAAATCATACGCTATGAACTCGACATACTGTTCATCTGCTCGGCGCTCCCCTTTTATGGCAGAGAAGATCGCTGTGTTCGGCCTTGATGGCCGAACAATCTGTATGCCTCGAGTATACCCGGCCTTCCCTCGGTCAATCTTCTGTCGGTAGGAGAGCGAACTGCATTTCACGATTTCCTCTGGACTATCCGGCCAACGACTGAATTCACCAAACCTCAGCAACGTAAAATCGAACATTCTCACCAGAACAGAGCGGGATGCGGCAAGATATTCCTCAAGAGGTTCACGCTTGAACGTGACGAAAGACAAGTCACTGCCTGCCGACTTATCACTAATCGTGACCACGTATTCCCAATCGCCTTGGTCGTTGAAGCGACAATAGGCCCTACGCTCGGGGATATGATGGATGTCAGCTAGGTGAGTGTATTCCTGGACAACTTCAAAGTAGCTGGTCATCGGGAATCCGGGCATCTCTCGTCCAAATATGAGCGGACGCGCCGAACTGAGGGTCATGGAGTCGTAAACCGGTGAGCCGCGTCCGATCCACACGTTCTCGCTGCCTTTGCCCCAGTTGTATGACGCGGCAGTGGAAAACGGATTCCCGCTCCATTCAAGTAAGTCGTCGATGTCCAGTGGGTTGATACTATCTTCGTTGACAGCCACAGTGTGGATGAAGGTATGATTACCAATCGCACACATGATCAATTCATCCTCTTCCGCGTTCTTCCGTAGCAAGTCCACCTGCATTTCTGCGGTGATCCACCTCGCATACTCGGTGTCGTCGGAAGGCGGTTGGTTGAGCATCGAAATGCGCTCAATCAGTTTGTCATGTTCGTAGTTGCTCACGGTAGTCCGCCTCCATAGTGAGTGTTATATATGCCGGAGTTATGCAGTCCCTTCAGCCGCACCGCCGGCAGCCTCTTGAGCGTCTGGTTGCGCGGGTCGATCTCGATGCCCACCGACTCCAGGGCGGTCACTCCGAGCAGCGGCTCGGCGTTCGACTCTCCCATAACAATCGTTGCGCCTACGAACTCTCCCATGAACTCAACGTCTGCGGATGTGACGTCCATTTGGACTTCCCTGCCGTCGGCAAGCTCGTACACTCGCCGTCCCTTGGGCGCGAGACCTATCGATTCCAGGTGCTGTTTTGGGACGAGGCAGTCGGTCGCGCCCGTATCGACGAGGAAAAGCCCTTCCCATACCCTGTCCGGCTCGGCGGGGTTCCGTATGCCGACGGTTACGTGTATTGCTCCCATTTTTTGTGCCTCCCTACTTTTCCGCAACCTCGATGAGGTCCGACGGAGATATATTGTAGACGAGCGACTCCCGGCCGCGGGCGAGCAGCTTGCCGAAAGGATCCCGCACGCGCACGAGGCGGGGGCGCGGCGTGGCGCAGTCGAAGACGACATAGAGCCAGTAGCCGCCGCGGAGGTTGCAGGCATTGGCCCACTCATTATCGCTCATCGTTACGCTTCCTGAGGTCGCGCGGCCTTTCACCTCTATAGCTCGTCGCTCGCTTGGATGAAGCGACAGAAGGTCGAAGCCCGGCCAGTTGGGCAGTCCCGCGCGGCGCGCCAGGTCGGGCCGGGACACGTCCTTTACGTCCGCGCCCAAACGCTCCTCCCACGAGGCCGCGACGCTCATAGCGACCTCCTCCACCTCGGCGTCGAAACGCTCGACTTCCTCCGGGTCCTGCGCCGGCACCACCAGAGCGTGGACGAGGAACTCGAACTTGCCGGGCCGCACGCGCTCCGGCTCCGACCGGATCTCGGCGAGACGACTCGCTCGGGCCGCCGTAATGCCCCGCTGTCTGGCCTTGACCCTCGCGAGCTCGATGCCGGCGCCCGGGTCGCCTGATCTCGCCTTATCGGTCAGGTGGGCACGCGCGGCCGTGAGCTCGGCGGCCTGGAAGTCGAAACCCCTGTTGACGAACTCCAGGCGGGAGGGCAACTCATCGACGATCCTCTGCCGGTATGTCTGCACGAGCCGCTCGATCACGCCGTCGCGGGCGAACTCGGCGGCATCGTCGACCAGTCTCCGGGCAAGAGCGGCAATCGGCACCTGCCCCGGCGCGAAGTCTTTGGTTCCCCTCAGTAGAAGCAGGCGCTCAACAGGCCACTCCTCGACAGCCCCGTCCTCCGTCTGGCGCAGCCCTACCAGCTGCGAATCGAGCGTCGTCGGGCCTTGCTCACCACGGCTCGGGCTGCTCTCGACTGTCACCAATGCGATGTGGAAGAGATAGGGCTGGGACGCATGAGGGTCCACGAAGACGGCGCCTCTCAACCCGTCAGTCCCGTAGCGGTGGATGACGGAGTCGGAGATGCCGTCGAAAACGGGCTCGCCGGGGTGGAGCCACACCGCGTCCTGACGGTCCTCCGGTCGGTATACGGTCAAGCGGTCCCGAGCCTCGCCGGGATAACCCTCTAGCAAGGTGAGCAGCGGGTCGATGGCCCGCTCCCGTAGGGGAGCCAGGGTGAAGGTGGTTTCCAAGTCGCCTTCAATCCTCAAATCGAGCAGCGGCGCGGACTTGTCAACGAACCGGCGCACGTAGCCGGGAATCAGCCGGCGGTAGGTCTCCTGCTCCGTTTCGTCTTTGAGTTCACCCAGCTCCCTGCGGACCTCTCCTCCCTCTCCATACAGCGATCTCTCCTTGACCCTGAGTGCGAGCACCTGCTCCTGCGTGAGGGTTCCCTCCAGTCGACGAATCGCCTCCGATTCTCCGTCGGTAACCGCCTGGTCGAGGTAGTCCTTCATGGGTATGTCATGGAACAGGCGTCCGATGACGTCGAACACCTTGTCGGACTTGAGTTCCTTGCGGATGGATTCGAGCTTGTCGAGCAGCGTCTTCATCACCCGGCCCTCTCGGGTGCCCGCCGCGACGAGGTTCAGGATGATGACCGGATCATGGGCTTGACCGTACCGGTGGATACGTCCCATCCGCTGTTCGAGGCGCGCGGGGTTCCACGGTATATCGTAGTTGACCATGAGCCAGCAGAACTGGAGGTTGATGCCCTCGCCGGCGGCGTCGGTAGCGACGAGGTAGTTGGCGCCGCCATCGCTCGCCGGCCGGCGGAAGAACTCGACCTGGCGCTCACGCTCCCGGTAGTCCATGCCGCCGTGGATTGACGCGACTTGACCGGTGAAACCAAGACCTTCGAGCCTGCGCACAAGGAAGCTGGCGGTGTCGCGGTGCTCGGTAAAGATGATGAGCTTCTGGTCGGAGTATGCCGGGTCGCGGAGCACCTCGTGGAGCTTCTCGAATTTGGACTCTTGGCCGCGATTCATCAGGTCCCGCGCCTTGCCGAGCAGCTCTTCGATCTTCAGGCGTTCTGCCTCGAGTTCCGCGAGATTGACCGCCACGGTGCCGCCCAGGGCTCGATCCTCGAAACCCTCGTTCTGCTCGCCATCATCGTCCCCCAGGGCGTCCTCATCGGCAGTCTTCGTTTCAAAGTGGTCGTCTAGGCGGCCAAGCCGCCGCTGCTGTCGGTCGAGCCGGTCCTCGGTGAGCCGGCCGTTCCTGAAGTCGTCGATCATCCCTTCGAGCTTCTCGCCGCGCCGCTCGAAGGAGCGCATGAGCGCGTACGTGGAGCTGGCGAGGCGCCGCTGGAAGACGCTCATCGCCAGTCGCGCGGCGGACCTGTTCAGGATACGGGCACGGTTGTAGTAGCCTCGAATGTAATCGGTCGTCTCGTCGTACAGTTCCTGTTCGCTGCCCGCGCCCTGCGTCAACTCATAGCTGAGCGTGTCGCAGCTTCGCTGGGGATAGAGGGGCTTCCCATCAAAGTGGACCATCTCCTCCTTGGTCCGGCGCACGAAGTGCTTCTGACGCGACTCTGCCGGAAATCTGGTGAAGGCGTCGCAAGTCTGTAGCGCGTCGGGAAGAAGCAAGCGCCATAGACTGTAGTAAGGATAGTCCCTACCCATGTGTGGCGTTGCCGTAAGTAGAAGCAGATGGTGAGCCGACCAGGGGAGCGTCCAACGCTCGTCGTCCACGTCGGCCCCCGCTATAGCCTCCGCGAGCTTGTACCGGCCCGTCTTGTGTACTCGGAAATCCGGCTGTCGATTCGCCGACAGTTTGTGCGCCTCATCGAAGACGACCAGGTCGTAGGCCTCAGTCTCGTCATTCCTAAGGTGGCCGAACATGTGCTCCCCGGCCAGAGTGTCCAGGCTCACGATAATCAGGTCACTCTCCGGGCCGGTGAACGGGTTGCCTGCGCGGGCATCCGTTCCCCCGGCTATGCGAAACTTCAGGCGAAAGAGGTCCCGCATCTCCCGTTCCCAATTGCCAACCAAGCCGGCTGGTGGGACGATGAGCACTCGCCGGATGAGACGTCTGGACAACATCTCCCGAATGTAGAGGCCGGTCATGATCGTCTTACCGGCTCCCGCGTCGTCAGCGAGCAGAAAGCGGAGAGGAGACTGGTTGAGCATACGGTGATAGACGGCGCTCCGCTGGTGTGGAAGTGGGTCTATCAGTGAGGTTTCCGTGGCGAACGCCGAGTTGAAGAGGTGTCCGTACATGAGTCGGTGAGCCTCGGCAAGAGCGGACACGGCGTCAGGGTCGGCAGAGAAGTCGAGGACGTGGCTCGACGGGGGACTGTCGTCAGGTGCGGTCGAGTCTGGCGCCGCACCGTCAACGGAGCTCTCAAGCTGGAGGAAGCGCGTCCACGCGAGGTTGTTGGGGCGAGACTGCCTGTTCTCCCAGCGGTTGACCGTGGCGTAGGAGACACCAACGAGTTCGGCGAACTTGGCCTGGGTCAGTCCCATGACCTCCCTGGCGTTCCGGACACGCTGAGGGAAGTCACTTGGCAGTTCTATAGACGTGGTAGATGGCATGATCACGACATATTATACCACACATCAGGTGGTGCACAAACATGAGCATAGCATATGTTATATTTGATTCTAGTTACAATCCAGATTGAGTTTGGCACTGGGCTCCGGGGACTTCCTTATCCCAGGTCGGCTGCCTCCTTGATCCCCTCCACCTACCCACTTCCGAAAACGGAACTTTTGTAGCTGGGAAACGGAAGTCACCATCCTGAGCTGTGACTGGAAATTTCCTCTGCCACCGCTCCTTGATTCAGATTGCTCCCACAGATGACACTTGAGCACGCCCTCCATGGCTGCGCCATAGAGACGACCGATATTGAGATGTCCGACGCCTCCGATCGCATCAGGGAGCACAGGGAGCGCAAAGAGAAGCTGGAGATAGCCGCTGAGGAGGCGAGGGCTCTGCTGGCACAGCGGAGGCACTTCCTGGACAGCGCCGACGTCATCGCTCCCTACGCGGAGGAGATGAGCGAGTTCCTCAAGACCAGCGAATTGTCCGAAACCCGGGCATTCGTTCATTCCTTCGTCAAGGAAATAGAGGTCAAGCCCGGAAGGGCTGCCATCGTCTACTCGTTACTCACGCCGGAGGATAGTCCTATTAGGTGGCGGAGACATTGCAGAGGTCGCCCTCAACGGCGGCGTTCGCAGTTCAGTACGTTATGGTGAGCCGGCTGGGATTCGAACCCAGGACACTCGGATTAAAAGTCCGATGCTCTGACCAAACTGAGCTACCGGCCCGGTTGCTTCCCCCAAGCGCCGGGAAAGGCGCTGCCTAGGGATGCCCGGTCGCCGCCCGGACGAACGCGACCAGTCTAACGGGTATATATGATACCACCTCCCGCGAACTACAACGATATAGGTTCAAACTGATACGGACTCTTGATTTCGTAGCGACAATGCTGTACCCTTATTCATCGTCATTAGTAGAGGTGCTTTCGCTCGGACGTTCGAGCGGAAGCTGGCAATCCCAAATTTCGGAGGAAACCAGCAATGACAATCATCATACGTGGTATAGCGGTTGTGCTCTTCGCCGCAGCCTTCGTAGCTGTTATCGCGTGCGGAGACGATGGTGATGAAGAGACTCGGCTCGAGACCGTTAAGGACCGAGGGAAGGTAATCTGCGCGAGTCGTAACGACGTGCCCGGCTACGGCTATCTGGACGCCGCGGGCAACAATGTAGGCTTCGATATCGATCTTTGCCGGGCGCTCGCCGCTGCCGTTCTAGGCGACTCGAACGCAATCGAAATCCGCCTGATTACCGCGCAAGAGCGCGGGCCGACCATCCAGTCCGGTGAGGTCGACATGCTCGTCCGAACGGTTACCTGGACCACGTCCCGTGACGCCGGGTGGGGGAACTACGCCCAGACGATGTTCTATGACGGCCAGGGCTTCCTCGTCCGAAAGGACCTGGGAATCGGCAGCGCTCTGGAACTGAAGGACGCGTCCGTATGCGTAACACAGGGGACGACGACGGAGTTGAACCTCCAGGACTTCTCGAACCAGAACAACTTGAACATTAGCCCGCTGACATTCGAAGACACGGACGCTGTGGTTGCCGCCTACGAAGAAGGTCAGTGCGACGCGTTCACCAACGACCGCTCGCAGCTTGCGGCCCTCAGCACCGCTCTGTCGGACCCGGGCGCGCACACCATCTTGCCGGAGACGATCTCCGAAGAGCCGCTTGGCCCCGTCGTTCCGCACGGCGACGACCAGTGGTTCGACATCGTCAAGACGACGATGGGCATCCTCATCTACGCCGAGGCTTACGGAGTCGGTCAGGCCAGCGTACCGAGCTCCAAGACCGGCGACACCAAGGTCGACCGTCTCTTTGGCCTGGAGGGTTCCTTCGGCCAGGAGAGCCTCGGAATCTCCAATACGGCGGCCCAGAGCGTGATCAGGGCGGTCGGCAACTACGGTGAGATCTACGCCCGGAACCTCGGTCCTTCCGGCATCAACCTGCCGAGGACGGACGGCGACCGGAACGCGCTGTGGAGCGCAGCGCCTTGCAGCGATTGCCCGAAGGGCGGACAGATCTACTCCGCGCCGTTGCGGTAAGTCATCTGCGGATGAGGCGAAATCCCTCAACCGTCTGACAGCATAAAAAAAGAGAGGCCTGCCGGTGTTGACGCCCCGGCAGGCCTTTCATTGTCTTTGGTAGCTCGTTCTAACCTGCTATTCCCTATCCTCCGACAACCGGACGAACCGGCACGCCCTTGTTCCGCAGGAACTCTTTGGCCTCGCCGATGGAGTACGTCCCGAAGTGAAAGATACTGGCGGCGAGCACGGCGTCGGCCTTACCGTCGACTATGCCGTGGTAGAGGTGCTCCAAGGTCCCGACTCCGCCGCTGGCAATCACGGGAATCGACACGTTCTCTGAGCACTCACGGGTGTATTCGAGGTCATAGCCGGTCTGCTGCCCGTCGGCGTTCATGCTGGTGATGAGCAGCTCTCCCGCGCCCAGGGCCTCGACGTGCTTCGCCCACTTGAGTGCGTCTATCCCCACCGGTCGACGCCCGCCGTGCGTGTAGACTTCCCATCGAGAGTCCTCGTCGAGGCGCAGCGTTGCCTCGCCATTGATCGGCGTGCGATCCGGGACCTCACCGTCGATGGTCTTGTAATCTATGGCGACGACGATGCACTGGCTCCCAAAGAAGTCCGACGCCTCCTTTACCAGGCCGGGATTGTGGACGGCTGCGGTGTTGTGGGATACCTTGTCAGCTCCGGCTTCAAGCATCTTGCGAACGTCCCCCACCGAGCGCATTCCCCCGCCAACCGTCAGAGGAATGAAGACCTGCTCCGAGACCTGCTTGACGACGTCGACCATGATGTCGCGCTCCTCCGCGCTGGCCGTGATGTCGAGAAAGACAAGCTCGTCGGCGCCCTCGCGGTCATAGAGCGATGCAAGCTCTGCAGGGTCTCCGGCGTCACGGATGTTGACGAACGAAACGCCCTTGACGACACGACCCCGGTCGATGTCCAAACATGGGATGATGCGTTTGGTCAGCATGAGTCAATCGTAGCCGGAAACGAAGTCCCCCAGCTACCTTTTCGCCTGCTCCTCTATCGCCACTCTCATGTCGATGTCGCCTGTGTACGCGGCAGTCCCGATGATAGCTCCCTCAACTCCCATCTCCGCCAGGCGGCGCAGGTGTTCGATTCGGGACACGCCTCCCGCAACCAGTATCTTGAGCGTTGTCGCGCCGAGAAGCTCCTCCACCTGTTGGAAGTTCGGCTCGGTCCGCGTGCCGTCGCGGCTGATGTCGGTGTAGATGATCCGCCGGACGCCCGACGCCTCCATTCGTCCGACAAGTTCGCGAACGGGCGTACCGCTCTCCTCGGTCCAGCCGCGAACGGCAACATACCCTTTTCGGGCGTCGACTCCCACCACAACGCGCTCAGGGCCAATCCGGTCGCAGAGGTCTTGGACGAACTCAACGGATTCAAGAGCCGCAGTACCTACGATCACACGATTGACTCCCCTATCGATGGCTCGCCGGGCAGCCTGAACCGTGCGGATGGCCCCGCCGAGCTGCACCGGCACGTGTGAGAGCGCGGCAATCCGCCCCACGAGGTCAATGTTCACCTGCTCGCCGGTCTTCGCCCCGTCGAGATCAACGACGTGAAGCCGCGTCGCCCCTAGATCAAGCCACCCCTGCGCGGCATCGACGGGCGAGTCGTTGAAGACAGTCTCCCGACCGTAGTCGCCCTGGAACAGGCGGACGGCCTTGCCTCCTCGTATGTCGATGGCCGGTATTACTTCCATGAGTCTCTCGCCGGGATGGGGATCGCCGTCAATTTGAAGCTCAGCCCTGCCGCGCGAACTCGACGAAGTTCCGGTAGAGCTTCAGGCCCACCGCGCCGCTCTTCTCCGGGTGGAACTGGAAGGCGATCCAATTCTCCTTGGCGGCTACGCTGCAAAACTCGACTCCGTAGCGCGTCGTCCCCGCGACCACCGACTCATCGGCAGGATCGGCAAAATAGCTGTGGACGAAGTAGAAGTGAGTGCCATCCGGCACGCCGCTCAGCACGGGGTGTTCTGAGTGAAACCTCACCTCGTTCCAGCCCATGTGAGGAACCTTGAGTCCGCCCGGCAGGCGTTTGACCCGACCGGGTATGACCCCAAGACCGGGTTCGACGCCCTCATCCGAGACGTCCAAGAGGAGTTGCAGGCCGAGACAAACGCCCATGAACGGCACTCCCGATTCAATGGAGTTTCTGATTGGATCGACAAGGCCCCTATCGCGAAGGGCGCACAGTGAAGGGTCGCTTGCGCCCTGACCGGGGAAGACTACTCCGTCTGCCGTCTCGATGCTCTTCGAATCACTAGTGATGACGGCGTTGGCCCCAAAACGTTCGAGTGCCTTCTGTACGCTGCGCAGGTTGCCTGCTTGGTAGTCGACGATAGCGATGGTTGGGCTGCTCATATCGGGGATACCATCGTAGCACACTCGGAGTGTGGCAGACGAAACGGGTCTATGCTCGTCTACGCGAGCCCGCAGTGATGATGACACGTTTTGAGTAGGAAGCTGCGGATTTCTCGAATTTGCTTGGATCGCCTTTCGGAGGCTACAATGAGAACGCAAGCTCGAAGGCTTGGCGCATAGCGCATTCCGGCTTTCAAACTCCCCCGGCATCGCCCAGTCAATCCAAATGGCGCGTTATCTGTGGGGAAATTCGAATTCCGTAACGGACATATCATGAGCAAGGGACGAGTCATAGTAGCGATGAGCGGAGGCGTCGACTCCTCCGTGGCCGCGCTGCTGCTGCACGAGCAGGGCTACGAGGTCATCGGCGTCACCATGCGCCTGTGGACCGTGGAGCGCGACGACGTTCCCGCCCACAGCAACCGCTGCTGCTCGGTTGAGGACGTGCAGGACGCCCGCCGCGTGTGCGATACCATCGGCGTTCCCCACTACGTGCAGAACTTCGAGCGCGAGTTTCAGGCCCACGTTGTCGACTACTTCATCGAAGAGTACGACCGGGGCCGGACGCCTCATCCCTGCCTCGCGTGCAACGACAAGATCAAGTTCGACTTCCTGCTCCGCCGCGCCATGTTCCTGGACGCGGACTACATCGCCACCGGCCACTACGCGCGCATCAGGAACGGCGGGGCCTCGTACCGGCTGTTGAAGGGTGCCGACGCCACGAAGGACCAGTCCTACGTGCTCTTCACGCTGACCCAGCCGGAGCTTGGCCGCCTGCTCTTCCCGGTCGGCGAGTACCCGAAGTCGCGCATCCGCGAGATCGCAGCCGAGGCGGGGCTGCCCGTCGCCGACAAGCCGGACAGCCAGGAGATTTGCTTCATCCCCGACGACAACTACCGCGCCTTTTTGGCAGACCGCACTCGCCCTCAGCCGGGTGACTTCATCGACCTCGAAGGCGCAGTGCTGGGACGGCATCCTGGCGTGCAGTTCTTCACCATCGGCCAGCGTCGTGGTCTCGGGCTCGACGGTGGCTCGGGCGAGCCGAGGTACGTCGTAAAGATCGATCCTGCCTCCAACCGCGTGACGCTCGGTGGCCAGGAAGACCTGTACCGGACGCGGATGTGGGCATCCCGGATCAATTTCCCGTCCGGCGTTGCCATCGGCGAATCGCGGAACGTCACGGCCAAGATCAGGTACAAGGCTTCGGAGGCGCCCGCTACGGTCACCGTACACGACGGGTACGCCGATATCCTGTTCGACGATCCCCAGCGAGCCGTCACCCCGGGGCAGGCCGTCGTCTTCTACCGCGGCGATGAGCTTATCGGCGGCGGCATCATCGAGATCGAGCCACCCGCCGCCGCCGACCAGAGTTCCCCCTCCCCATTTTGACACACAAGAACACGTGGCCTACCATGTCCACGTAATGAAAACTGCCCTGGGCCCGACGCGCCCCGACTCACGGAACCATGTGGGACAAAATGGGAATAAGAACCGGAGAAAAGAGGACGCCGTAGAAGAGATGTTCATCGAAGCTAGGTGGCCGAACGGCATAGCTTGCCCCAAGTGTGGGTATCTGGACATCCAAGAGCGACCTACCCGCAAGCCTCAGCCCTTCCGTTGCCGTTCATGCCGCAAGGATTTCTCCGTCAAGACTGGCACGGCGATGCAAGGGTCGAACCTTCGACTAGGGCAGTGGGCACTAGCGGCCTACCAGATGAACACCAGCTTGAAGGGCGTATCTAGCATAAAGCTTGCTAGAGACCTCGGTATCTCTCAGACGTCAACTTGGCATCTGGCACACCGCATCCGCAAGGCATGGGAGGACAATGGCGGGCTGTTCTCTGGCCCGGTCGAGGTCGACGAACCGCTTCGAGATTGACGGCGAGGAGGAACATAAGCCGCGACACAACACTTGACACTCTCTTGCGTTCTTGATGCAGGTATTGCTAGTATTTCGACTACCACGTAGTTCGATTTGGTAGTCGTTTCAACACCGACCCCAACGCCATAAGTGGTGAATCTAGGAGGACACTATGACGGTTGAAGCAAGCGTTGATGTTCGGGAGTTGATCGGACAGGTCGGCAAGCTGGAGGGCCGTATGGATGGTCTCGACAAGCGCATGGACGATATGCACCGTCTACTCATTCTTCTGCTCACAGTGTCCGCAGGCGGGCTGATTACAGCGGTCGTCGGACTAGCCATTCAGTTGGTGAAAACCGCATAGGGGGACACCATGCCACGCCGTAAGCGGGCGAATTATCATCAAGAACCAGAAGCGTCCCCGGGGCCGCCCTGAGAAGCTGATACAGCCCATTAGAGGGGAGTTCGGGGACATAATTAAGGCGTTAGTTCAGCCCGTGAAAAGGCAATCGCCCGAGCCTCAAGATGGGTAAGATTCCTGATAATTCCCTTTCCTTTTGGATATGATAGCTAAGTCGAGAGGCGAATATCCCCTCTCTCGTTCGCAGGAGAGGGCTAGGGTGAAGGTGAAGTGGAACCGGTAGCTAGGAGGCAGGTGCAGGCTTGACATCCCGCGCGCTTTCGACCGACGACGCCATATCACACGCTCCCTATGACGAGGAGGAAGCCCTCCTGGATCGTGGCTTCTCCTACGTGGCCGGAATCGACGAGGTGGGGCGAGGCCCCCTCGCCGGGCCGGTCGTTGCGGGAGTAGTCATCCTGCCGCCGCGTCCACAAGGGGCTTGGCTGGACGGCATCACCGACAGCAAGGCCATGACCGCAGCCCAGCGGGAGCGGTCGTACGAGGCCATCTTGGAAAATGTGTGGGCGTCGGCAACCGGGGAAGCATCGGCCCCGGAGATCGACGGGATAGGCATCGTCCCCGCGACCGCGCTTGCGATGAGACGGGCGCTGGACGGTCTGGCGCTCATGCCGCAGTTCCTGCTCATCGACGCCTTCCCGCTCCCCGACGTGGATATTCCGCAGAAGGCCATCGTCAAGGGCGATGCCCTGTGTCTCTCCATCGCCGCGGCCTCCGTCGTGGCAAAGGTCACCCGGGACCGCATCATGGCGGAGGTCGACCTGGACTATCCGCAGTACGGCTTTGCGAGTCACAAGGGCTACGGCAGCGCCGAGCACATTCGCAAGATCGAGACGCTTGGGCCTTGTCCGGTACACCGCTACTCGTTCGCGCCGATCAGACACTCCGGCCACTCACGATGACCACCCGGCGTCAGCGCACAGGCGAGCTTGGCGAGGAGATTGCGGCACGGCATCTCCGGGATGCCGGATACCGCATCATCGAGCGGAAGCACCGAACGCGGCACGGGGAAATCGATCTCGTCTGCGAGCGCGGCGGGACGTTGGTGTTCGTCGAGGTGCGGACGCGGCGTCCCAGCGCATTCGGTTCGCCGGAAGAGTCGATCACGCGAAAGAAGGCCGCCCACATGACCAAATCTGCCCAGCGCTACATTCAAAGCGCCGACGTGGAGTACCATGATTGGCGAATCGATCTCGTTGCCGTCGAGCTCGCCCACAATGGCAGGCTGCTGCGCGTTGAGGTGATCGAGAACGCGATCGAAGTCCAATAGAGCCACCGTCCTAAGGAGGCCCCATGACAATACCACTCAACCCGTCGCCGATCTACGACCTCTCGGACTTCACTCCGACGGAGTACCTCGGCGCGTACTACGTCGAGTCCGACTTCACGGAGAACTGGGGCAGGGTAGTCCGAGACTTCCTGAAAGACTGATGCACGTCGGCACGGCAAAGATCATCCTCCAACTCCCGGAGAACGGCAGCCTCAAGGGCAAGCGGCGCGTAATCTCCTCCCTGATGACACGGGTGCGGAACAAGTTCAACGTCTCCATAGCCGAGGTCGACTTCAATGACTCTTGGGAGCAGGCTGCGCTCGGTCTGACCGCGGTCTCGAACTCGTCCCGCCATGCTGATGAGGTCATTGGCAACGTGGTCGCATACATCGAGTCGGCCGTCGAGGAAGGATACGTCTCCGGGGTCGACCGCGAGGTGCTCTCGGGGTTCTGAGACGCAGGCCAAGAGGTAGACCGCAACCGCCGACGCGCTGTACCCTATCGACGAACTACGACCATGGGATTCCCGGAATGAAGCATCTGCTTGGGCTGATACCGTTGCTGGCCGCGCTGATCGTTGCCTGCGGCGAGTCGGAAGAGGAACAACCAACCGAGTCCACTTCAGACAACCCGACCGCCGAGGAACAAGCAGTTGAGTTCGCTCCACGCAACTTGACCGTTCTGGTCGGAGGAGCGAAGGGGACGAGTTCCCTCAACGAGTACTTCCCACGCTACTTGGAGATTCGAGCGGGCGACACGGTGACGTGGCGCATGAACGGCGACGCCGATGACCCGCACACCGTCACGTTTGCCCCCAATTTGGACGAGGTCGTGGACATCGTTCCAAGACCGGACGGCGGCCCCGGCGAGTTCATCTTCGCGCCGATCCTCGTCGATCCCACTCGCAGACCTGGCGCCGCGGTGGAGGAGTACAGAGCCAGAGGCTACTTCAACTCCGGGATCATGTTCGGCTACCAGATCGGCGCGGACGTGCCCATGATCGACACCTTCTCATTGAAGTTCCCCGAGCCGGGCACGTACCAGTACATCTGCGGCATCCATGAGTTCCATCGCGGAACCGTCGTCGTCAAGGAGGCCACCGACCCCGACCTGCCGAACCAGGACGACATCGACCGGACCGCTCGCCTCCAGATGGAGTTCGGCTTGGGTATCGTCAACCAGCTCCAAAGTCTGGTCGCCCAGGAGACGACGGTGCTGGACGTTGAGGTCGGGCCGGACGGGACCTCGCGGTACATGGTCGCTGCGGGCATGGGAACGCCCGAGGCCGAGGTGCTGGAGTTCTTCCCCCGTGACCTGCGGATAAAGAAGGGGGATACCGTCACGTGGGTCTCGACGCGTTTCCACGCCGTCGTGTTCGGCGGAGACGACGGCGTGCCCGTGTTCTACCAGACCGAACGTCGAGCTCGCGGTACCCCGCTCATCGTGGCGAACCCATGCGTCATTTTCCCCTCCGATCAGGTGCCGGGCGACAGCTTCCCCGATATTCCCTGCACTCCGCCGCCGGAGGGGCCGCCGTCACCTGAGTATGACGGGACGGGCTTCCGCAGTTCCGGGCTCATCGGCTACGGCCAGCGCCCCGGCGGACTGGGGTATTCGTTGACGTTCACCGAGGCGGGCACCTTCTCGTACTCCTGCCCCATTCACCGCGGCATGGTGGGCCGCGTGACGGTCAGCGATGGGTAGCGGCGGAGACGCTGAGGCGCGAGTCCACGGCAAAGTCGCCCTCATAACCGGAGCCGCCTCGGGCGTCGAGGGCCGTCTCAAGGGTCTCGGCGGCAGTGCCGCTCAGTTGTTGGCGCGAGAGGGCGCGAGTGTAGTCCTGACCGACCTGAACGACGACCTCGGCGAGCAGACCGCCTCCGCCATACGAGAGTCCGGCGGCCGAGCGACGTACCTCCACCTCGACGTTACCGACGAGGCCGCATGGCAGCGCGTCATCACCCACACCGTAGACCTGTACGGACGGCTCGACGTGCTGGTGCACTCCGCAGGCGTGACGTTCCGTACCACCGTCGAGGAGACGAGCGAGGATCTCTGGGACCTTCAGATGAACGTCCACGTCAAGGGCGCGTTCTTCGGGACGAAGCACGCCATACCTGAGATGCGGAAGGTGGGAGGAGGGTCGATCGTCCTGATCTCGTCGCTGGCGGGACTGGTGGGCAGCGCGTCCTCGACGGGCTACCACACCGCAAAGGGCGCCATGCGCCTGTTCGCCAAGACGGCGGCCGTCCAGTACGCCCCGGAAAACATCCGCGTCAACTCCATCCACCCCGGCTTCGTGCTCACCCCGATGTTCGAGCCGCTCATGCACGACCCCGCCCAGGTGGAGGCAAGGCTGGAGAAGGTGCCAATGGGCCGGCTCGGCGAGCCGGAGGAAATAGCGAGCGTCATCCTGTTCCTCGCCTCCGACGAGTCGTCCTTCATCACCGGCGCTGAGCTGGCCGTCGACGGTGGCTACACGGTGCAATAGGCTTCAAAAGTCACACGCGATATGAATCGGACGCTGCTACCGTGTGGCGGCGAGCCTGATCTCCAGTGCATCGAGCACTCTGAACAACGTGTCGATGCGCGGATTGCCGTCATCGGAGAGCGCCCTGTAAAGAGACTGTCGTCCCAGTCCGGTGGCCTCGGAGACGGAGGACATTCCCTTCGCGCGCGCAACGTTGCCGAGGGCCTTTGCAAAATACTTCGGGTCGTTCTCCTCCAGCGCCACGTTGAGGTACTCGACAAGTGCTTCATCGCTGTCGAGGAAGTCAACTACATCGAACTTCTTTAGATTCATCATCTCCCCCGCTAGACTTCTCTTGCCATGTCCCGGGCACGTACTATATCTCTTCGCTGGCTTGACTTGGTACCGCCGCAGAGAAGAATAATTACTGTGGCTCGACGTACCGTGTAGTAGACGCGGTAGCCCTGACCAACGTTGACCCGAAGTTCACTGACGCCACCACCGACCGATCTATGGTCACCGAAGTTCCCGTCCTCGATGCGCTCAAGGCGAGATAGGATGGAGACCCTTGCTCGTAGGTCTCGCAGTCTCTTGAGCCAGTTCTCGAATGCTTCAGTGTAGACAATTTCCATCATTAGTGTCTCTTATGAGGGACAACGTGTCAAGCGATAGATAAGGCGCAATAGGAGTCACGCCTCCATCCGCGCCACCGCCCCGAGGTCGACGCGCAGGACGCGAAGGCTCACCACGACGAGTATGGTGAGGAACACGGCCGCCAGGGCCGCGTAGACCGGAGCCAGGAGGAACCAGTTCGTGACGGTGAGGAGCGGAGGCACGATGCTGCCGCCCGTCTCGCTCTCGGCGAGGGGCGAGACGAGCAGCAGGCTCATCCGGAACCCTGCCCACGTGCCGAGCGCCAAGGCAATCGCGATGATTGCAAGCTGCTCGAAAGTGATCAGCGCTATGAGCTGTTTCCCGGAGAAACCGAACGACCGCAGGAATGCCGCTTCGACACGACGTCCGCGGTCGGACAGGATGAGGTAGCTGACGTACCCCGCCGCGGCCGCGCCGACTGCGACCACCAACGCGAAGATCGCGAGGGCACGCCATCCTGCCGACATGGCGGGTGATACGTTCGTCTCTTCCAGCAGGGTGACCCGGTCCAAAGTCCGTATGAAGCGCTTCTCGCCCAACTCTTCGGCTAGTTCTTCTATCTCCTCTTCGTCATCGGATGCCGCCCGGATGTACACCTCGTTCGCCGTCTGAGCGTAGACCGAGCTCAGCACGTTGACGTGGCCGAGGAGCAGGTTAACGTCGGTAATGACGAACCTGTCCGTGCGCTCGCTCATCGTCGGGAAGTTCTTCACGACGTCCATGACGATCACGACGATCTCTCGCCCCGCGAGCTTGATGATGGTCGGCACGCCGAGCCGCAAGCCCGACTGCGCGTATAGCTGCTCCGAAAGCACAACCGGCAGGAACTGCCTTGTGGGGGCCTTGTAGAATCCACGGACCCCATGGTCGGTCTGTTGTCCGAAGGTGAACTTGGCCGAGCTTTCACCACGGTAAGCGCCGCCCGTGAAGTGCTCCAGGGTGTCGGGATCGAGGGGATCGGCGATGATCGGAAGCCACGTGAACACCGAGCTCTCGAAGTCCTCGACTATAACAATGGGGTCCTCATCCCCGACAGTCGCGTGTAGGTGGTCCACCAAGACCGTGCCCGACGTTATCCCCCTTTGCCGGATGTCGCCATGGTCCTGCACGTGGACGGCGACGAGCGTGATCGGCTGGCTCAGCCAGTCGGGGACCTCCGCGGTCAACAGCTTCCATTCCGAAGGCCCGACATCGCCCAGGAACACGGTGGTGAGCTGTCCTCCTGCGTCCCGGAGGAGGATGTTCATCTTCAGACCTTGATAGTGCTCCGCCGGAAAGGCCCAAAGGCCCACCCCCGTGGCGCCCTCCGGCAGGACGGCCAGAGACGACCCTGCCTGCGGTCTCAACTGCGCCACTACCTGATCGAGAGGACGCTCCGAGAAGTCGTCTCGATACCATGCGATGCGATGGAAGAGGGCGGAGTCGACTCCCAGCACCTCGAAGTTGAGAGGGCCGAAAGTGCCGTCGGTGCGTATCCCCTCGGCGGCGAGAGCGACGGACGGCATCTCGCGGAAGGTGGACACCCCGCCAATGAACTGCCGGGACATGTTGACTCGCAGGTCCCCCGCCACTTCGTGCCGTACCCGGTCGAGGCGGCTCTGCTCCAGCGTACCACCCACCGTGGTTGCCAGGACACTCACGCCCGTCACCAGCACGACGAGTACGACCAACCACGTGTACTGAGCGGGTCGTCTGATGACGTGGCGCAGTGTTATCGAGACCCATACCGGCACGAGACGCGCCAGTCCCCTCAACAGAACGTAGAGCGGCTGTCCGACCACCACTGATGCCAGCCCGACGAACGGCCAGAACAGGAGACTGCTAGGTTCGGGGGAACTTATCCGATAGAAGGCAATAACGAGCGCAGCTTGCAGGAGAACCCCTAGGACGACGGATGGCACGCGAGTCGCCTTGGTGGTAGCCCAATAGACAAGACCGAACACGGCCAGGGTCGCCGCTGCCCGGGGCCAGTCGTCGACGCCGATCCCTCTCACTCCGTTGATGACCGTCACGGGCAGCAGGACGGCGAGCGACACCGTGGCTGCAACGTTCAGCAGGGCGGGCGACTCGCCCCCGACGTAGCTAACGAACAGCGGGAACAGCCGCATGAACAAGAGCGCGACAGCTATCAGGAAGAGCACGGGAGCCAGCAGGAGCGCCTCATTAATGTCCACGTCCCCGAAGAGTCCGCCCGATACAACGGCGCCGCGAGCTTGAAGCTCCCAGAAGATGAGGCCGCCGACCACGAGCAGCGCCACGTCGAGATGGTAGCGATGGAGCAGCGACGCGGCAGGCGGACGAGCCGCGCGGAACCTCTGGGCGAGCACTCCGCCGTGCGCCGTCAGCACGCTCGGAAGCACCACGGCGGCGAGACAGAGCAGACCCACGATCCAGGCGACGATGAACGGCGCCGGCTGGGGTACGATTGGCAGCAGGCCCCCGCCGGTTAGCCCCCTGAAATGGGGAGTCACGCCCGCTACCGCAACGAGGGCTATCGCCAGGACGGGAGACACTATGATCGCCACGGCGGTCAAGAGAATACCCTCGAACGAATATACGCGGAAAAGAGCGGTCAGTCCAAATCCTCTCGTTCTGACGAGGGCGTGGTCTTCTTCCCTGCTTTGGACCAGGTAGCTGATCATCATGCCGAGATAGAACGTAACCGTCACGGCGAGCACGGCCAGTAGAAGCACCATAGGGATACGGGCAAAGAAGGCCCTCGCCTCGGCCCCGTTGATCACGCGGTGAAGGGGAGACGATACATTGGTTCCGAAGAGCTCGGCGTTCAGTTCACGCTCGAACTCATCGAGCCGCCCAGTGGTCTCCCCTCCCGTCCACGCCTTGAGCGCGTCCGGCTCCAGTTGGATGAACCATATGGCGTCCATGACCATGCCGGGCAGGGTCGTGCTGATGGCGTCGGAAACGGCCTGCTCGGTTATGAAGAGGGGCAGCGGCGGCGGGCCGCTCTCCGGGTCGTATATGGTGGGCGGGTTGAGCATTCCCGAGGCGATGGAGACCAGCGTCCCGTCGAGGCTCGTGTTGTCTGCCACGCCCACGATGCGGACGGTCACCCTGGCGGGCGCTTCCGGTGAGACGCCGACCTTCACCTCGTCCCCTGCGCCTACGCCGTACAGATCGTTGGCGTTCTCGCTCACGACCGCTTCGATAATTGGACCGTCAGGGCCGTCCTGCACGGTTGGACTGGCATGATCGCCTGAGACCAGCTTGATATAGGAGTCGGAGTTCGTCAGGTTTCTGACGATTGCCGCCGGCGGAGCGAGAGTGGTCGGCTCTGAAATTCCCCCTGCATCGATCCAGAGGTTGTGACTGCTCAGGATGCGCTCTCTGCCGTCGTAGGCCGGCAGGATGTGGCGTTCGACTGCGTCGTCGACGATCTGCTCGATTTCCTGGAAGCGCGGCTCGGTGAGTACGAGGTTGTTGGTGAAGACGAAGGCCGTCGTGCCCGACCTGCCGAGATTGTCGATCTCGAGGTTGATGCTCAGCTGCGTGAGTGACGAGACGTAGACCGGCACGGCAGATACGAGGGTCGCCGCCGCCACGACACCGGCGAGGACGCTGGCGAGGAGCCACCGGCTGTTCGCCACGCGCCTGCGTACTAGACCCCAGATGGTGAGGGATTGCATGTGAGTACGATGCTGATTACGGGCGGGATGGAGATGTCGGCGCGATGCCGGGCAGGAAGGACGCCATCATTCGCACGTGTCGCCTAAATGATCGGGAATACCCGTGAATCGTACAGCATCGCCGACGCGGATACCAAACTCGCTCGCCTCTCCGGCGTTGATCTCGAAGTTGTAGGCCGCCGGAGCGCTCGACCTGTAGCTGGGCAGGTCGGACGTGGATGTACCCGGCCTGGGGAAGGGAACGTTCGACGTGATGTCCACGACGCGGCAGTCCTCCGATATCCATACGAAGTCGAGCGAAAACCTCACCCTTCGCATCCAGAACGAGGAGGCCTCCCTGTCCTCGAAGATGAACAACATGCCCGTCCCCGGTTCAAGACCGTCCCTGTCCGAAAGTCCCTTGGTCCGTTCCGCCGGGTTGACTGCCAGCTCTGCCGGAAACAGGGCGTCGCCGATCATGACCGAGGCGTTGAGCCCCAGGACCTCATGCACAGGCGCGGGACTCGCAGATGGGACAGGTGTTGGGGTGTTAGGGAGGGGCGTCGCCGTGGAGGTCTGACTCGAACCGGGCAGGGTTGCCGCCGTGGTCGTCTCGTTTGATGCAGGCAGCGTTGCCGGCGTCGAGGTCTCGTTCGTGGCAGGCAGGGTTGTCGCAGTCGTGAGGTCGGACGGGCGAGTAGCGGGTATATCCGTCGGTATCGGCGAAACCAGTATGGGACGGGCGCCCCCACAGCTCACGCAGAGCGCGAGCAAGAGAACGAGCGGAATAATCAGCGCCCGGCTCACGATAGCTCGACCACCGTTACCCCGATTCCCCCCTCGCGGTGATCGGCGTACCGATACGACTTGACGAGCGAGTTCCTGTCGAGCGTCTCCTGCACGCTCTGTCGCAGCACGCCGCGCCCCTTGCCGTGAACGATGCGCACCGAGTCCGCGCCGTTTCGCAGCGCCCTGTCGAGAAACTCCTCGACCGAGACCGCCGCTTCATCTGCCCGCATCCCTAGGATGCGGAACTCGTTGCTCATCACCACGGGTTCGAGATCGTAGTTGACGCTTCGAGACGGCCGCGGCTCCTCCACAGGCGTGCCCTCCTCAACCGGAGTCAGGCGGCCCACGTCCAGGGTAAACCGCGCGTCCCCCACGATGACCGTCGCCTCCCCGTTGTCGGCGTCGATGGACTGGACCGCCCCTTGAACGTTCAGGCCCCCGATCTGAACGACATCCCCCACCTCAATCGGGCGAGGCGGCTCCGTGGAGGTGTCAACCGTTGCCTGCTTCACACTCTCGACTTCGGCACGGGCGTGTTCCAATTCCAATCGCGCCCGCTTGATGGCCTCGTAGTCGACCGGCTCGCCGCCCGGAGCGTCCCACGACAGCGCCGCCTCGGCCCGGCGGAGCTTCCGCCGGGCGTCCTCGAACTGCGCCGATAGCTCCGACCGCATGTCCGCCAGCATATCCTCACGGCGCGACTGGACGTCCCGAATCTCGGCATCAAGCGCCTGCCTTGCGGACTCTGCGTCTCGCTTCGCCTCATCGGCCTCCTGGAGCATCGTCTTGAGCTGCATACGCTGGCCCTGAAGCTCATCGAGCCAGTCCTCGAACTGCATGTACTGCGGTTCCAGCAGACGGGCCGCCTCCTCCATGATCTCATCCGGCAGCCCCAGCCGTCGCGCAACCGACATCGCGTAGCTCCGGCCCGGAACCCCCATCGTCAGGTGGTACGTCGGGCGGAGCGAGTTCGGTTCGAGATCGACGCTCGCGTTCATCATGCGGGGTGACGCCTCGGCGAAGGCGGCAACCGTCCGATGGTGCGTCGTCACCACGGTCTTCACGCCCGACTCCGGCGAGGTGGTGCAGGACGGCCTTCGCAAGCGCCGACCCCTCCTCCGGGTCGGTGCTCGTGCCAAGCTCGTCGAGGAGCACGAGCGACCTCGTCGTCGCGTGATCGAGTATCTCGATGACGTTGAGCATGTGCGAGCTGAACGTCGACACCGACCCCGCTATGCTCTGCTGGTCTCCCACGTCGGCGTACACCCCGTCGAATATGGGGAGCACGCTGCCCTCTTCCGCCGGGACGTACAGCCCCGACTGGTGCATCAGGGCGAGCAGCCCGACCGTCTTCATCGCGACGGTCTTCCCCCGGTGTTCGGCCCCGTGATAACCAGCACCGACGAATCCCCGTCGATGCCCACCGACACCGGAACGGCCTCGTCCCCAAGCAGCGGGTGCCGCGCGTCCACGAGCCGGATGACGAGCGATACGTCCCCGTCGTCCTCCACGCCTACCGGTACGCCGTTCAGCCGCGCGCTGTACCGCGCCCGCGCCATGATGAAGTCGAGCCGCGCCGTGAGCCGCATCCCCATTCGGATGTCGTCCGCCACCGCGCCGACAAGCTCCGACAGGTCGATCAGCACCCTGCGCGTCTCCTCGTCCTCTTCCAGCGCAAGCTCCCGCCACGTGTTGCAGGCGTCAACCGTCGCGAACGGCTCGATGAACAGCGTCGCGTCCGTCTTCGACACGTCGTGGACGATGCCGGGTACCTTGTGCCGCAGTTCCGTCCTCACCTGCAGGACGAGACGGTCACCGCGAACGGAGATCACGTTGTCCTGGAGCGCCTCCTCCCCGACGGGCGACCGCATCACCCGTTCGAGCGCCTCGACCGCGTTCTTGTACGCGGCCCGGACGCTTCGCCGGAGCGTCCCAAGCGTCGGCGTCGCGCTGTCGAGCACCTCCCCGCGTATGCCGATCTTCGCCCTCACCTGCCGCTGCACGTCGAGCAGATCGGGGATGCCCGACGCTATCTCGGCGAGTACCGGCGCGCTTGCCGTATTCCGCGCGAAGGCCGATCTCGCCGCGCCCAAGCACCTCCAGCGAGTCCGCCACTTCCAGCAGCTCCTTGCCCGTCAGCACGCCGCCGAGACTCGCCCTATCGACCGCCTCCGTCGCGTCCACCCTCGCGCTCAGATCGGGGTCGCCCGACTCCTCCAGGTAGGCCACCCCGTCCCGCGTCTCACGCTGAAGCTCCTCCACCTCCCGCGCCGTGTACACCGGCTCGATACCCCTGGCAAGCTCCTCCGCCAGAGGAAACGTCGTATTGGCGACCACCGCCGCCCGCACGTCCGGGTAGTCCAGCGCGTCAAGCGACTTGCGCCGAATCACGTCGATAGGGGATTTCTTCCCGCCGGAGGTGGACTGAACCATTGAGTGTGCTGCGGAGGTGACATTGCGACGCGCTGACAGATCGCATCGCAAGTCCGTTTCAAGTCTTCAACCTCTCAATTATATCCGATTCAACCTTCAACGGCGTGTATAATGGTCTCCCCCTCTCCCGTCGTGGGAGAGGGCTGGGGTGAGGGTGACGAACGAACACCGATCCAACACCCCCACACCGTCATTCCCGCGAAAGCGGGAATCCAATCCCCTCTCCCGTCGTGGGAGAGGGCTAGGGTGAGGGTGCCCCCTCTACCAAACGGAGGAACCACATGCCCCACAGCGTAACCGTCCAGGCCCCCGCGACGAGCGCCAACATGGGGCCGGGCTTCGACTGCCTCGGCATCGCCCTCGACATCTGGAACACCGTCCGCGTCGACACCGGGGCGACGGGCTTCGAGATACGTGGCCTCGGACGCGACGAGCTCCCCACCGGCCCGGACAACCTCGTTGCCCGCTCCTTCCGTCTCGCCTGCGAGGAGGCGGGCCAACCCGCCCCGTCCGTTCGCTTCACCTGCACCAACGAGATACCCCTCGGTCGCGGACTGGGCAGCAGTTCCGCAGCCGCCGTCGCGGGCATCGTCGCCGCCAACGAGCTACTCGGACGCCCCTTGGACGACGCCCGCGTCCTCGCCCTCGCCGCGCGCATTGAGGGACACCCCGACAACTCCGCCGCCGCGCTCTACGGCGGATGCCAGGTCGTCGTCCACGACGGAGACCGCCTCATCACCTCCACCGTCTCCATACCCGAGCGACTCAGCGCAGTCCTCTTCGTGCCCGACCTGCCCATGCCCACCGCCGAGGCCCGCTCCGTCCTCCCGGCGGACATATCCGTGCAGGACGCCGTCTTCAACATGGGCCGCGTCGGCCTCCTCGTCAACGCCCTCGCCACCGGCGACCTCGACCGCCTCGCCGTCGCCACGCAGGACCGCCTCCACCAGCCGCCGCGCCAGTCCATCTTTCACCCCATGAAAGTCATCATGCGCGCCGCCCTCGACGCCGGCGCACACGGCGCGTTCCTCTCAGGCGCCGGCTCCACCATCCTAGCCCTCTCATCCGCCCGCGAAATGACCATCGGCTACGAAATGGCCGAAGCCGCCTCCAAAGCCGGCGTCGACGGCGACGTCATCGTCACCAAGCCAACAGCCAACGGCGTGCGGGTGCTGGGGTGAAACAGGAAACATGAAAGGGTTGCCATGAAGCTTAGCCAATTAAAATTGAAGCATTTTCGAAGCTACAACGATGAAACGGTCATTGATTTTGATGACTTGACTGTATTGATAGGTAAGAATGATTCTGGCAAGTCTTCAATTTTCGATGCGTTGAGCATTTACTTTGAAGTAACTGCTCTTGATAGAGAAGATCTGTGTGTTCACTCAGACGATGACAGGATCAGCCTAACTTGCGTATTCAAGGACTTTGCTTCGGAGCTGATCATTGATACTCAACACCCAACTGACTTCGATTCAGAACATTTACTCAACGATTGCAACCTTCTCGAAATCACGAAGGTTTATAACTGTTCTATTGCTAAACCAAGAATTACGAATATTTTTGCTACGGCGATTCACCCTACAGCAGATCAATACGATGACTTACTCTCTTTGAACAATGCACAACTAAAGCGGCGTGCGACCATGCTTGGAGTGAACTTAACGTTTGTTAATCAAACTGTCAACACCGAGCTTCGTCGAGCGATCTGGGCTCACTCCAAGGATCTGCAGAAGCAAGAAACTGAAGTATCACTATTCCAAGCGGAGGGTAAGAAAGTATGGGATCAGATTAAGAAATCGCTACCAGTCTATGCTTTGTTTAAATCGGATCGACCCAGCACAGATCAGGACACCGAAGCGCAAGACCCCATGAAAGCCGCAGTGAAGGAAGCAATCCGAGCCCAAGAAGATCAGCTCAATAGCATTGCTGAGATGGTCAAAACACAAGTTCAAGAGGTCGCAGACCGAACAGTCGACAAGATTCGGGAGATGAACCCAGAACTAGCAAATGAACTAACTCCTCGTGTATCTAATAGAAGCTGGGACACGCTGTTTTCAGTCAATTTGACTGACGATGAAGATATTCCGATCAATAAGCGCGGTAGCGGCACCCGCAGGTTAGTCCTCCTAAACTTCTTTCGTGCAAAGGCGGAGAAGGACGCTGAGAACAGTAACAGTGGGTTGATTTACGCTATTGAGGAACCAGAGACGAGTCAGCATCCCAACAATCAAATCATGCTCGTGAAGGCTTTGGAAGAACTAACAGATCGTACAGAGTGTCAAGTTCTAATGTCGACACATACTCCAGTATTAGCACGACGGTTTAACAATAACACTTTGCGTCTCGTAACTAAAGAAGGTTCCAAACCCGTGATTCGCTACGGCAAAGATGATTCAACAATAGAAGAGATTGCGAAATCCCTCGGTGTGTTACCAGACCACAACGTAAAGGTGTTTTTTGGAGTGGAAGGAAAGCATGATATTAACTTTCTACAGATCATATCACAAGTGCTCCATGGTGAGAACCCAGACATTCCCGACCTCGGTAGGGAGGAAGAGGCGGGTCGGTTGGTTTTTGTTCCTCTTGGGGGTAGCAGTTTGGATCTGTGGGTCTCAAGACTCCAGGGCTTTGATCGTCCTGAATTCTACTTGGTTGACAGAGACAATCCTCCTCCAGGGCAACCAAAGTATCAGAGCTTCGTTGACGAAGTCAAGAAAAGGGGAAACTGCCGGGTATGGATCACGAATCGCAAGGAACTCGAAAACTACCTGCATCCGCAAGTCATTAAGGACTTCTACCCGGAGTATTTAGGCACCGGAGCCTGTTTTGAGGACGTGCCAGAGCTATTCGCTCAGGCTGTGCATGAGAAAAGTGAAAGCGATGTTGATTGGCAGGATGTCAAGGCCGACACTGAAAAGCTCGGCAAAAAATTATCTAGCGCCAAACGTAGACTCAACAGTGACATCGTGGCTAAAATGACGCCGAGTTTGTTGTCTACTATTGATACGGCTGGCGAATTGCAGGGCTGGCTTGAGACAATTGGAACTGCGCTACGTGAAGGTCAATAGTGACCTACCACTCTCAAATATTCTGCCGATGGCAAGTCGAAGGAACAGTGATCTGACTGGGGTTGATCGGAAGCAGACGAATCTGGTAGACCCTACCCCAACCGATGATCCAGAGACCACTGCCAGCCACACCCGGGCCTGCGACCTGCTCTCGGACTTCGTTGCAGGTTCCTCCACTGGCAACAATCGAACTTAAAAGCTATTGGAGATTCATCCCACGCCCTTCCGTCCTTGACTTGCTCTCGCCCTGTCTGATAGGGTCAGACTTGCCACAACAGAGCAACGCATTTCGCGCTGCCGGATTGCCTTTTGCGCCTTCCGGCGGTGCGCGAGGCTCTGTTGTGGCGACAGGCAATCCTATCGCCGGAGGGCTTCGCCATGAGAGCTTGGGCACTCACAGTCGTGTTGTTGTTGATCGGATGTGGCGATATGGACGATCCGACACCGATACCAGCAACGCCCACCACCATACCGACGTACACGCCTTTGCCTACTCATACTCCGCTCCCGACATACACGCCCGTTCCGACGTATACGCCAGTCCCCACAGCGACTCCAACAAATACAGCCACGCCCACGATAACGCCAACTCCGACTCATACTCCTACGTCTACTCCGACTGCCACGCCTACACCAATACCTACCGCCATACCGACGTACACGCCTTTGCCGACATACACCCCTTTGCCTACTCATACTCCGTTCCCGACATACACGCCCGTCCCGACATATACGCCAGTCCCCACAGCGACTCCAACAAATACGGCCACGCCCACGATAACGCCAACTCCGACTCATACTCCTACGTCTACTCCGACTGCCACGCCTACACCAATACCGAAACGCTGGGAGTTAGTCACTTCCGACCCAGATGCAGTAACGGGTAACTATGAGGTTATTGCAATACTGGAAACCCAACTAGAAGACAACCACATAGCCAAGCTAGCTGTACGCTGTCAAGCAAGAGCAGAAAAGTCTTATTTGCAGTTCATAGTCTTCACTTCGATAGAAACTCCAACTAAGGACGGAAACCAATCCATAACTTATCGGTTCGACAATGATGAGCCGGTAAGTGAAGATTGGTACGCGGCCTATTACGGCTCCGATGTAAAGCTGGTTACGGGCTTATTTGCCTTCACCGATGCTGAAAGGCTAATCGAACGACTGAGAACTGCAGAACGATTCGGCATAAGTTTTATGGGAACCAGGCACAGTTCTCATACCGTAGTATTCGACAAGCTGGATGGTCTTGAAGAAGTATATCGGCCTGTGGCGGAAGCGTGTGCAGAAGGCTGATGCTTTATCGATACGGAGGCTTGGAATGACTGATCCAGACTACGATCATGTTCGTTTTATCCCATCGGGCGAGACGTCTACCTTAGAAGAAGATACATGTCTGACACCCCGTAACGAAGCTCCTCAGCCCGCCCCCGCTTGCCACCCACCCCGCCGCGTGATACAAATCCCCCCACAGTCCCAATCCCGCACCACGAGGTCAACATGCAGTACGTCAGATTCCTAACCAACGTGCACTTCCTCAGATTCCTAGCGGCATTCGTTGTATACACGGTCATCGACGTGGGGTGGAACCTCTCGCCCATCGCGATGGGGATGTATGAGAGCCTCTACGAGGCCAGCGGCAACGACGTGCTCCGCGAAGAGTTCGGCAGGCAGCCAGACACGTGGGGAGTCGAGCAGCTCATCGCCCTGCTCGCGTTCCTCGGGCTCATCGCGCTCGGCAACAGCTACCTCGCCATCGAGCCTGCCCTGAAGGAGAACAGCCTCATCAAGGCGGTCAAGAACAGCTTCGTCCTCGGCTGCGCGGCATACGCCACCTACATCGTGCCGATCTTCCTGATGTTCAAGACCTGGCCCGGCGTCCTCGTGCCCATCGACATCCTCATCGGCGGCCTCCTCAGCCTGATAACCTCGACCGTCGTCACATACATCGTGCTGCGGCAGAGGAACAAGGCGGAACCCAGCATCCAAGACTCGACCGCGTAACTGTTCAGAGTCGATGAGATATACAGGAATTCTCCTCCCCCCTCTCCCGTCGTGGGAGAGGGCTGGGGTGAGGGTGAATGCCTACCCCTGTCAGCCCCCGCCGGGGGAGAGACACAGAGAGGGGGTCTTCGCGATTCACCTCACGAAGACTGAACAGTTACTCTACCGCACTCCGGTTTGACAGACAAGAACGCATGTCCCACAATAGGTATGTGCGGTCACTGGCCGATCAACTTTACTGTAACGAGGGGAATGTCCCAAAATGTCACAGGACGTCACAAAATCAACGCTTTTTGAGAAATCTCTCCTACGAACCTAGCTCATAGTGTGACATCCGCATTCCTCTAGAACGAGGGAAATGCAACAAAATGCAACACCATGCAACAATTCTTGAAGACCTCACCTACGAATGTTGCCCACAATGTTGCATCTGGTCTCCGCAAGACGTTTCTTGACTCACCAACTCCGTTGGCTCGATAATGGAGCGCAACTGGAGAGGGGGCACGTTTGATGGTTGCGTCAAGGGAGAAGTTTTCCAGTCAAGCTTCGCCGGACCTGCTGGCCGCGATGCGAGAGGTTGCCCGGAATGAGGGGCGACACTTCCAAGCTGTGCTGGAAGACGCCATGCGGGAGTACCTTGACAACAAAGCCCGGCAGAAGGTCCGTCCGGAGGTGATGGCCCATTTCCATACCAGCCTCGAGAGAAACCGGCGTCTCTATGAGTTGCTCGCGCAGTGAGCCGCGACTTCCCCTCAATCGAAGAGGTCGTCGCCATTCATGACGCCCTGATCCATGAGACCGGCGGCTCGATGGGGCTGCGTGAAGTGGGCGCGCTGGCCTCCGCCGTTATGCGTCCCCAGATCGGCTACTATGACGGCATCATCGAGGAGGCTGCCGCCCTTCTGGAAAGCCTCGCCGTGAATCATCCCTTCGTGGACGGCAACAAGCGTACCGCCTTCGCGGCCACCGACGCCTTCCTCCGTATGAACGGCAGCTTCATCGACTGTGACAGCGAAGAGACCTACCGATTCTTCATGCGACTCTTCGAGAATAACGCATTCCGGTTCGAGGAGCTTCGCGAGTGGCTGGAGCAGCACGTCAAGCCGCTGCCCTGACTGCCTTGCTGATGATGGCGAGGCAAGTGGTGGATCGCCTGCCACAAAACCGGGCAGGCCGCCATGGGCCCGCCCGTGCGAAGAAGATCGAGTGTTGAGTTCTGGGGTTGCGGCGCTACTCGCCGCCGCCGTGTGCCTGCAGGTAGTCGATCGCCGCTTGGACGGTGGTGATGGACTCGGCGTCCTCGTCGGAGATTTCGAGCGGGTTGTCGTCGTCGCCGAACTCCTCCTCGAAGGCCATGATCAACTCGACCAGGTCCAGCGAGTCGGCGTTCAGGTCTTCGGTGAATGACGCGTCGGGAGTAACCTCCTCGGGGTCAACGCTCAGCTTGTCGGCGACGACTTCCTGAACTCGTTCCAAGAGACTTGCCATAGTGTGTTCCTCCCTATTCGTCCGTTGCGGTGTTCGACGTATCGTCGTGTTCTCTGTTCTGCATCAGCGCGCCGAGTACGCCGTTGACGAACATCGGCGATCTGTCGGCCCCGTATATCTTACCAAGTTCCACCGCCTCGTTGATAGCGACCTTCGGCGGCGTCTCTCCGGCCATCAGGATTTCGTAGATGGCGACCCGCAGGATGTTGCGGTCTACCATCGCCATCTGCTCGATAGGCCAGTTCGGCGCGTGCGTGGCTATTATCTTATCGATTTCCCGCCTGTTGGCAAGTACCCCATGCACCAGTTTCCGCGTGAACGCATCCGCGTCGGGCGTGACGGCGGCATCGTCGAGCCGCGCTCCCAGCGCGCTCTCGACCTCGTGATCCGACCCGTCCACCTCGTACAGCACCTGCACCGCGATGACGCGGGCCTTCCGCCGGGTGACGGCCTTGCTCGGTCGGTTCAGCGTGGTGGTGGAGGTCACTGGGGTGGGGGGGGGTATCAGTTGCGGCTGAGCTTGACGATCGAGTCCCAGTCGCCCACGGCCTGCACGTCGGCCCGCCGGTTGATGCGCTTGACCATCCCGCTCAGCACCCGGCCCGGCCCGACCTCGATGAAGCGGTTCACGCCGCTGCCCATCATGTAGTCCACCGAGCGGCTCCAGTGGACGCAGTTGCATATTCCCGCGATAAGCTCTCGCTTGACGTCCTCGCCCTTGGTCACGGGCTTGGCCGTGCAGTTGGCGACGATGGGGATGGACGGGTCCTTGAACTTCAGGCTCTCCACGGCGTCGATGAGACCCGCCTGCGCAGGCTCCATGAGCGGTGAGTGAAACGCCCCCGCGACTCGCAGGGGAACGGCCTTCTTCGCCCCACGTGCGTTCGCCAGGTCGAGCGCGTTTGCAAGGGCGCGACGCTCCCCGGCAATGACGATCTGGTCCGGCGTGTTGACGGTCGATATGACCGTCCCGGTCTCGCGGCATATCTGCTCCAGCGCCATGGCGTCCAGTCCCATCACCGCCGCCATGCTGCCGGACTGCTTCTCGCACGCCTCCTGCATCAGCCTGCCGCGCTCCTGCACGAGCCACGCCGTCTCGCCGATGTCCAGCACGCCCGCGACCGCCAGCGCCGTGTACTCGCCGAGACTGTGACCCGCCACGAGAGCCGGACGCGGCGTAGCGTCCGCGCCGAGGTAGTCCTGCATCGCCCGCATCGTCGCGAGGCTCACCGACATGATCGCCGGCTGCGCGTTCACCGTCTGGCGGAGCGTGTCGTCAGGCCCCTCGAACAGCAGCCTCGTGAGCGGCCGGCCGAGGGCCATGTCCACCTCGTGGAAGACGGCCCGCGCCGCCGAGGAGTTGTTGTACAGCTCCTCGCCCATGCCGACGCTCTGCGTCCCCTGTCCGGGAAACAGGAACGCCGTATCGGTCCCTTTGGGGGGAGGAGAAAACCGCAACGTCAAACGTCGTCTCCTACTCGACTTCGATCTCTTCGCTCGGCACGATCTCGCGCCCGTTGTAGTACCCGCAAGCGGCACACACGTGATGCGGCCTCATCTTGGCCGGGCATTCGGGGCAGTCGACGAGGGTCGGGACGGCGAGGAACTGGTGCGCTGCCCGCTTTCCGCGGCGCGAGCGCGAGTGTTTCTTCTTCGGTACTGGTCCGCCTGGCATTGTTGTTCAGTCCTTCCGCGCGCTCCCGTTCGACGTGCCCTACACAGGGTCGCCCGTCGAGCGGTATGCGGTCAAGGTGTTCTTAGTTCTTACTCAGGTTCATTGTTTCGACTGACGGAAAGGCGTCCAGGAGCGGTCCCCATCGGCTGTCTCGCTGAACGTGGACGCACGTGCAAGGCTCATGGTTCCGGTTGACGCCGCACCCGGCGCAGATGCCCGCGCAGTCCGTACGGCAGAGCGGACTCATCGGCAGGCCGAGCGAGATGTACTGGCGGGCGGTCTCGGTCAGATCGAGGATGTTGTCCTCGTCGATTACGAGGTTCTCTTCCGGGTCGAGGTTGTCGACGTATCGGACGCCGGTGACGGGATCGAGCCGGGGTAGCGCCTCCTCATCGACCTTGATATCGACGGTCTGGACGTAGCGATCTAGGCACCGTCCGCACTCGGACTCCACCTGTGTGTTCAGCAGGGCCGTCACCCACACGCCCTTGTCCGTCCTGACGAACCGGACTCCGCCCCTGACCTCGATCAGGTCGCCACGAAACGTGACACGGTCTTCGACCTCGTGCTCCCTGGTGGAGCCGCTGGTCTCACGAACAAGCTGCGAAACGTTAAAGTGCATAACGACACCGACCCTTGCGAAATCTGATAGGCCCACGTCGCCCGAAGGCCATATTGTAGGGATCACCCCTTCATGCAGTCAAGATTTTCGAGGCTGCGTCGAACTACGCTGACGCTACGCACAACCTGTCGCAATTGCGACCGCGCGGCAGACTTCGACCATCTTCGATTCGCTTAGTGAGCCGATGTAGCGACGCAGTAGTCGCTTCTGGACGGTCTGGATGTGGTCGCAGTTAATAGCCGAGTCGTTCTTGAGACCCTCGTCCACGCCGACAATGACCTCACTCGAGAGACCGCGAATAGTAGACGTTATCGGCGCTACTATCGCGGTGCGCAACAGCGGGAGCGCATCCGAGCGCGTCAATATCACGACAGGCCGTCGCTTGTCGGGTGGATCAAACCGGTAGAGCCAGATCTCGCCGCGCCGCGGCCCCGTGTCTAGTCCTCCGGCCATACGGCTTGGTCAGCCCAGCCTTCGAGCTCGTCGTCAATTGGGGGAGCACTGCGATAGCCAGCTCGGTAGCGTTCGGCGACATCATCGTTATCCACTTCCGTGAGATATGCCCCTACCGCCTCCTGCAGTACCACCGATCGGCCTCGCTCACGGACGGCAGGATGCCGGTCGAACCTCTCCAGCATCACCTCGTCGAATTCTACCCGGATAGTCTTCATACACCAATGCTACCACATCGGAAACCTTCTGAGCCTGCACGATGCAAGACCTTGGCAGCCCGTTCTTAGCCATCTCGCTCTAAATAAGCCTTCACAATGTCAATCACCAGGGCCACGTCCTGCCCCGCGTCGACCAGCGCCGATCTCGGCGTCTTCCCGTTGACGATACAGTCGTAGAAGTGGCGCAGCTCCCGGCGGAACGGGCTCTCCCAGTCCACGGCCGGCTCCTTTGCAATCGTGGTGCCGTCCTCGTCGATCTCGTGAATCCTCACCTGGGCCACTTCGCGCGAGAAGCCCGTCGGGTACGACACGATCACCCGCTTCCTGCTACCGTACACCTCCAGAGTCTCGTAGAAGTCCCACAGATCGGGCAGGTCGACCCACGTCGCCACGCACCGTACGTCCTCCGGGTACTCCATCGTGGTGGAGATCGCCCCGCCGTCCTGCCATATCTCCGTATTGATGACCCTGCTCGGCGCCCCGAACAGGTCGCGCAGCCCGTACAGGTCATGGATCATGCTGCCCGCAACCGTGCTGAAAGCCCGGAGTACGTGAGGCGGAACGTCCCCTATCGCCTGGCGTTCGGCCAGTCGCCGCGCGGCCCTCGTCTTTTCGATCACTTCCGCGGGTACGTCGTCGAACGACCGCGTCCTGAACTGGCGCACGTGCAAGTCGTTGTCGGGATGCAGGTGGTTGACCTGGACAAATCGAATATCGTCCATCCCCTCGATCTCAGGCTTAGCCGCTTCATAGGCCGGCTCGTACAGCTTCATGTAGCCCGCCTGCGCGACCTTGTCCGAACGCTTCACGGCCTCGGCAATCTCGGCGAACTCCTCGTTCGAGTAGCAGACCGGCTTCTCCACGAACACGTGCTTCCCTGCCTCCAACGAGGCCACGGCCACCTCCGTCTTGGGGTCGAAGTGACACATCAGCACGGCGTCGATATCCGAGTCGAGCATCTCGCGATAATCGGTGAAGCGGTTCGGCACGTGAAAGAGCCTCGCCGCGTACTCGACCGCGGACGGCGACACGTCGCAGACGGCGGCGACCTCGAACTCCTCCGCAAGCTCGGTGAGGAAGGGCAAGTGGTGGATCTGCGCAATCGCGCCGCATCCGACGACGCCTATGCGTACGGGGGTCATGTCGCTCCTCACGTCCTCCCCGCTCGCGGGGCGACGTCGTTCCACAGGTCGGCGAGCTCGGCTGAGCGCCGGTAGACCTCGAACAGCGCGTCCCATACGTCGCTCCGGGACGCGGACGCCGAATCGAGGTCGCCGCTTGCGACGGCGGCCTTCAGCGCCTCCGCTTCGTCGGACTGCTTGCCTGCTGCCAGGTCTGCTGCCTCTCGGACGGCCAGCGTCGCAGCCGTCAGCCTGTCCAGCAGGTCGCCGAACGGGGTCGTCGTGTCCGTCTCCACATCGTAGGCGGTGGAGGACGCGAATCGGTGCGGCATCCGCTCGCCCTCCGGCGTCCACATGGTGTGCGTCGGCTGGATGTGCGGCGTCACCGACAGGTACATCGTCATCGGCTTGTCCCCCAGCACGCGGAGCGAGTGGAGCTGGTCCACGAGCGCGACGCACATCTGCCCCGGCCCGACCTCGCCCGTCTCGCCGTCGATGGTGAACTCCGCCCGTCCGTCCAGCACGAGGAATACCTCGTGGCCGAGATCATGGGAGTGCGGCTCAGCCGCCTCGCCCGCCTCCAGCCGCATGAACCGCGACCGTATCTGCGGCGTAACGAGCACGCTGCGCACGTCGCTACGGTAGTCGTAGACCGTAAGGGCCATGGGCGTTCCCCCCTCCGAAACATCGGCGGAGAGTGTAGGAGCCTGCCCGGCGGGGTGTCAAGGAGCCCCGCCGCGCGCGGCCAACGGAATGAAAGTTCGCTCACCTCGCGTCCGTGAGGGCGCGGATGCGGGCGTATCCGAGGACGTCGATGTTTTGGCCTATCGTGGGGTGCCGGCTTCCGTCTTGGAAGCCCTCTACAACTACAACGTACTCCGATGGGTCATTCTCAGACTCCCTGAACAGGAAACTAATAGAGAATGATTGCTCCTCTAGTCGATATTCAGTAGCTACGACAGAGATGTTGTCGTCCCTAAGCACCCAGCTACTTCCATCATCAAGCGGGGGTAATATGTAGCCTGCCCAGTTCCAACTGTCCGCGGGATACAGCAAGAAGTTCTGGAAGCCTCCTCCGCGAGCGAGGAAGATGTTGGGAGCTGCCAAGACCGCGCCATTCAGCAAAGTGCCCTTGAATTGCACCAGACGAGGGTTGTCATCACTAACCGTAGGGTACTTGTCCCATCGGATCAGGTCGTGGCTAGTACGTTCTATTCCCTCAACCGATACTCGGTTCTCCGGTGAGTTCCCATTACCCGCCCAATGGTGTTCTACGATACTGGGCTGCTCATGGAACACCAACCGAACTTGATCTATGCCCGCAGTTCTGCCAGCCGCTCTTTCCAGTAGGGACAATCGGTACAACTCGCGCAGCCGAATGGAGAACTCCGCAGTTCCTAGTTCGTCAAGCAGTTCCCGAAACAGGAGCTCACCCAGATAGTAGTTGCACCCGAACTGCGCGTTGCTCTGCTTTGGGTTCCACTCCGTTAGCATCTTGAGGTCGTGAGCTTCACATTTGCCGCGCGTCGGTTTTAGTTGACCTGGGGTAAGCCCAGCCTTCACGCCATATAGGTATGCGTGGATATTCGCCAGCCCCTCGTCGGTCCAATTCGTGTTACCTCCCCAGTAGTAATGGGCGACCTCGTGTACCAACCCTGCCTGAAGTGCACGCCAAGTATAGATGTCGGTCGGATTTTCATATTCCGGTTTGAAACTGATGGCGATGCCGTGGTTAACGCCAGCAGCCCCCTCAGAAACCGCCTTGTCGTCCAGCACAAGGACGAGGTGATCGGTGGGCAATGGCAGCCCCATTATCTGCTCGACAGTTTCCACCGCGTCTAATACCGTCTCCATTGTTCCTGGTTTGGACTCACCAATGCGAACAATGCTTACCTTTAGGCTTGGCGTCAGGTCTGTAGCACCATCCCTGCTACTCACCCACGCTGTATCCAGTAGGCGTATTAGCTCATCAGCGTCTCGCCTGTAGCTTATGCCCGCCGCTACCACAAGGGGCGTCTGCGCGTCTTCGATGCCAGGCTGAAGAGAAGGGTGGGCTAAAAGCGTTGGAAGCAAACTATGGCGGGCCAGCCTGTCCATTGCCCCAACAGCGTGTAGGTCGATGGTATCGAAAGACACAAGAAAGGGCATTTCGATAACTGACCGAAGGTATCCGATGTCATGCACCCCTAGATAGATCAGCTCGTCTATAAGTTCTTGCTCTGTGTCGGAAAGGCCATCCTGAACCCATGTGAATGCTAGGATTTGCCGAGCCAACACGGGATACACCGCAGACAACCATCGTGTGTTTATAGTGCTGTAGAGATCAGTAAGGTTTGTTGCGGGTGTGGCTGTCGGCTCAGGCGTGGGCGTAGGCGTCGGTGTGGGCGTTGGTGTTGGTGTTGGCGTACCCGTAGACTGGTCTGCATTCGCCTCCAACGCAGCAAGCCTTTTCCTTATTTCGTCGAGCATGGTCTTTAGATCACTGAGTACGGCCTCTCGCACAATTTCGATGAGTTTGGCCTCTCGCTCGCTCAATTCGTCATCAGGCTGAGACGGTGTCGGCGTCGGTGTAGGCGTAGGGGTTGATGTTGGCGTCGGAGTGGGCGTAGGGGTTGATGTTGGCGTCGGAGTGGGCGAACCCCCACCCGTCGCACAAGTGGGGAGATTGAGACTTGCGGCGTCGTTGTCGCTCACCTGCGCGAAGTTGGCCGGCACACACCGGGTGAACTTGTTGCCCGCAAGCCGCCATTTGGTCAGAGCGGTCAGGTTGTTCAGCGACACGGGTATCGTCCCCGTCAGGCTGTTGCCGCTCAGGTCGAGTGTTTTCAGAGCCGAGAGGCTGCCGAACCCGGTGGGGATGACGCCGTTGAGACTTCGGTTGGGAAGCGAAACCTCGACCACCCGACCGCTCTGGACCTTTATGCCGTCCCACTTTTCAATCGAACGGCCTGACCACCAGTTCAGCTTTCCACTGCCCCTGAGTGCGGTCTTCATGCCCAGCAGAGTCTCGCAGTCGGCGATCAGCCCTGCACTACCCGACGGGACGGCCCCGCCCGTGACGCAAACAGAATCCGTCTGCCCAACCGCCACGGGGGCGGTCACTGCCCCCACTGCAATGGTTATGGCTATCGATACCGCAACAACGACGACGGCTCTCATCAGTTGCCCCCTTGTGGCAAGGACTGGCTTCTCTAGCACAAGTCGCCGTTCCACAGACATGCACATCAAGGGGGCCCGAGGGCCGCCCTTGCTCGTGTGCATGTACACAAGTAGACACGACTCTGTGCTAGAGAGCGCGGTTACGATACCGCCTGCCTATCCCCGAGTCAACCGTCATCTGATGCACTGCTCCCCACTCTCTTCTTCCTCCCATCCTCCAACCGTTCGAGGAACTCCGAGTACGTCGACACCCCGTTCAGCGCCCGGATGAAGTCGCCCGTGCTCGTGAAGTACGTGCGAAACTCCGCCACCTCGTCGCCGATGGGGCTGACCGACGTCACGCTCTCGCCGTAGATGCCGTGCATGGCGAAGTAGGCCTGGTTGAGCTTGCGGATCCCGTAGCCGCCCAGCCGCATGAGCCACCACCGTTCCTTCATGTACTCCTCGGCCTCGACGACCTTGCCTTCGGCGAGAAGCTCTTCCGTGCGCTGCCGCGTCTCGCGCATCATCCGGGTGAATCGCGGGTCACGCTCCTCCTGCGGCAGATAGCGACGCGCGTTCTCCGTAAGGTCTCCCCCCATCCGCGCGAACGTCTCGTCGCCCAATTCGCGCCCGGCGATGTCCGCCGCCGTCTCGTTGAGCGTCGCCATCTCCTCCGACATCCAGAATGCCTGGCCGAATGGCCGGAAGAACCAGTAGACGTGCAGCCACTCGTGCGCCGCCGTGCGCAGGACGGAGCGGAGCGAGTCGGTGTCCGTCACCAGCGTCGGGTACGTCGACAGCCCTGCCAGATTCCCCACGATGGCCGAGAGGTCGTACTGCTCAAGCAGCTCGTCCTCCAGCCTGCCACGCTCGATGTACTCAAGCTCGGGGCGGAGCAGCCGCCGTTCGACCCGCGCGATCTTGTCCCGGCGCGAGGTCACGATGATCGTAGGCAGGTGACCGAACCTGATGTCCACGGGCGGGAAGAGCGCGTCTCCCCACAAGCCGAATCCCTGGTCGTGGAGGACGGCGCTCAGCTCCGACTCGACGGCCTCCTCCGCCTTGGGCCGCAACCCGCGCTGATGCCCCAGCAGTTCGTCCAGGTATTCACGCGAGATGACCGCTCCCTTCGCGCTGTTCGCGCCGCCGGCCCTGGCGATACGGCCCTCGATCAGGCGCTCCTCCTTCTCCGCCAGCCGCGACGTTTGCAGGTACTCGTCCACGATGGCGATGCGCTCCTCGCGAGTGGGCCTCTGGCCGGGTATCGCCTCCCTGAGCAGATGCACCCACTTGCCGAAGAAGTTGGTGATGTGCCACTGCACCAGCGAGAAGGCGTGCTCCGACGCCACGTCCAGCGCCGGCGTGACGTGTAGCCGGTCTCCGCTCGGCAGCACCAGCAGCACCGCAAGCGCGAACGCCGCCGCCCAGCGTCGAATGTGCAGCTTTCGTCGAGGTCGTTTCATCACGCCCACGAATCCCGACCCCTACTCCACGTCTCCCGCCCACAAGCGCTGCATCTCGGAAGACGTTCCCAGCAAGTCGTCGAGCTTCCCCTCCGACTCCACGCGACCGTCCTTCAGCACGACAATATGGTTCGCCTGACGGAGCGCCGCCCTCCGGTGCGAGACCGCCAACACCGTCCTGTCCGAGCGCTCCGACAGCCGCTCCCAAAGCGTCCGCTCGGTCTCCACGTCGAGGCCGCTCGACAGATCGTCGAAGACCAGCAACTCCGGCTCCCGGACGAACATGCGCGCCGCGGCGGCCCTCCTCTGCTGTCCCCCTGACAGCTTCACTCCGCGCGGCCCGACGACGGTGTCCAGACCGTTTTCGAGGTCGTCGATATCCCGTTCCAACACGGCGGAGCGGACGGCTCCCGGCAGGTTCGCTCTTTCCTCACGGAGTCCCAGCAAGATGTTCCCCCGCAGCTCCTCGCTGAACAGTCGCGGCACCTGCGACGTGTATGCCACGCGCGGCGGTACCAAGACCTCGCTCGCGTCCTCGACCGGCCTACCATTCCACCTCAACTCGCCCGCCTGCATCGGCAGCGATCCTAGCAGCACCCGAAGCAACGTGCTCTTCCCGGAGCCGACTCTTCCGGTAATGACGGTGAACGACCCCTTTTGGAGTGTTAAGTCCACGTCACGCACACCCCGCTCGGAGTCCGGGTACACGTAAGTCAGCCCTTTAGCCTCCACAACTTCCAGCATGTCGGCGTCCGTCTTTTCGACGTGAACGGGATCGGGCGCCTTCCGAAACAGATGCGTCGGGTTGCGCTCCACCAGCTTCTCAGGCGGCGCGCCCGGCATCAGCTCGTCGAGCCGTCCGATGCCGACTCCCAGTTGCCGGTATTCCGTCATTACCTGGCCAAGGCCCCTCGAAAGCCACGAGAACTGTTGCAGGTAGAAGACGAACAACACGAGGTCTCCGACGGTCAACTCCCCGCTCAGCATCGCATGACCCGCGACTATCAGGATAGCGCCGACGCTAATACCCTCCAAGTTGCGGAATACTGCGTTCAGCGTCTGGGTGAGGAGGGTGTCCCGCAGGGTCGCCCGCTTGCGCGCCGTGTTCACGCGGTCGAACTCACTGAGCACGTGATTCTCGGCCCCCGCGACCTTGATGGCCTCCGCCGAGCCGAACATCTCGCCCAGGAAGCCGGTTACATCACCCGCCGCCTCCCTGCTCTGCTTCCGTGTCCGTTCGATGCGGGTCCTGGCAAAGTGGACGACCAAGTACACGAGGATGATGGGCAGCAGCCCGATGAGGGTAACGAATGGAGAAATGCTCACCATGATCGCAACGGCGACAATCGACACCAACAGTTGCGTGATAATGAACTTGGGCCAGATGTAGAACCTACCGACACTGGAAGCGTCCCCGCGAAAACGGGTCACCGCTTCTCCCGGCGATGCCGGAAGTCCTCGCATCCCGCTCAAGTCCATGAGGTGAGCGAGCACGTTCCTGCGCAGCAGCGCTCCGATCATGAACTGGTTGGCGAATTGCAGCGTGACCGATCCAACGTGCAAGATCACCTGAAAGGCCACCATTCCGGCGAGCGCCGCGCAGAGAGTCCACACCCCCAGGGAGGTCCTTGCGTCGTCGGTCAGCGTGTCGAAGATCTCTCGAATAGTGAGAATGAATGCGTGTTCAAGAGCGGCTATCAGAACGGCTTGGACGAAAATGTCGAGCGACAGCGTCCACTTGAACGTCCACACGAGAGACTTGAGGTACCGCCACGTGCTCACGTCAAGACCTCCTCGAGCCCGCTCCGCAGGAGACTGTGGAACCGCGTGTTGGGATCGTATGCGAGCGCCTCCCGCTCTCCGGCCTCCACGATCCGGCCGTTTTCGAGTATCACGATGTCATCACACCGTTGGATGGTCGCCAGGTGATGAGCGACGATGATCACCGTCCTCCCCTCGACCAGCCTGTCGACCGCCCGCTCGATGGCCGCCTCGGTGCTCCGGTCCAGCCGCGACGTGGCCTCGTCGAGGATGACAAGTCCGGGGTCTTTGAGGAATACTCGCGCGAAGGCGAGCATCTGCGCCTCACCGGATGAGAGGCCGCCGCCCTCCGGCTCAAGCGTCGTATCGAGGCCGTCCGCTAGTGAGTCGTACCATCGCTTCAGACCGAGGTCGTGCAGGACTTCGAGCAATCGCTCGTCGGGCGCGTCCCGGTCGAAGAAGGTCAGGTTGTCCCTCAACGTCCCGTGGAATAGCCGAACGTCCTGCGTGACGAGACCGACCCGGTTGCGGAGTTCCGCGATCCGTGCGTCCCGGATGTCCTCACCCCCGATCCGCACCCTTCCCTCGTCGGGATCGTAGAGACGGAACAGTAGCCGTGTTATCGTCGTCTTGCCGCTTCCCGTCCTGCCGAGCAGGCCAAGCACCCTCCCGGGCCGTAGGTCTAGGGTTACGTCGCGCAGAACGGGCTCAGCCCTGTTGTACCCGAACGAGACCGAATCGAGCCTTACGGCCAGCGCACCTTTACCGAACTGCCTGCCGGGACCGTCGGCAACCTCTCGGCGAGTCCGAAGCAGGTCATTGATCCTGATGACACTCGCCCCGGCCTGTTGCAGGCCTTCGATCTCATCGGACATTTGAAAAATCGGCCCAATGACCAGCCGGGTGTACCCGTAGATGAGGTAGACCGTGCCGATGGTTATCCAGTCCTCGAAGTAGAGGTACGCGCCTACCGCCAGCGCAACGGCTATGCCAACGCCATAGATCGTCTCCATAGTTCCCGAGACGACGTTGGCGACGAACGCGGCCTTGACCCGGACGCGGAACCACCTCCACATGTGGTCGAAGTAGCCCTTCATCACGTACGACTGCGCCGCGCTCGTTCGGACGTCCTCACGACCCGCGAGACGCTCCTCGATGAACCCGTACGTCTTCGTGCTCTCCTCGCGGTTGGCTCTCCAGTTCGCTACGGAGACGTTTCGCATCCGCATGACGATCGCTAGCGAAAACAGAGCGAACACCGTTAGCGCCAGACCGACCAGCCAGTTCTCGCGGAACAGGAGCGCGAGGACGGCCGCCAGCATGATGACGTTGCCGAGAATGCGAACGGCAAACGTCGAGAAGAATCCTCCTAGCGTCTGGGCGTCCCCGTCGATTCGCTCGATCATCTCCCCCGGCGTGTTGCTGTTGTGGAAGGGCATGTCGAGGAACAGCGCGTGGCGCGCGAGGTCGGAGCGCAGCGCGTTCGTGGCGTTCCACCCGACCTGTCCGCTCGTGTACGTCGCCAACACCCCGATGATCTGCTGAACCAGCGCCACCGCGATGAACAGTACCGCGGCGGCCACGAGCGTGCGGAGCGGACTGCCCGCCACCGCCTCGTCGATGAAGTACCGCATGATCTGCGGATTGACGAGTTGCAGGCCGATATTGATCAGGATCAGCGCGGAGGCGAGCGCCACGATCCCCTTCTGCTGCCGGAGGTACTTCAGCAGGAGCGCGCCGTACTGCCGCACGGGGACCTTGGTGCGGGGGCCTGTAAAGCGCTGGATGACTTCAGAGACCAAACGTTACCTCGTCTGGTAAATCGGACTAACGAACACGGCAACGCAGTTTGGATTCCCGCTTTCGCGGGAATGACGGGACTGCACGGAGATGGATGCGCCGACGCCCTACGCCGACAGCGGCGACACCCGCTCCACGTCGAAGCCTTGGGGACGCTCCATGTCCTTGTAGCGCATGAGGACCTCGACGCCGTTGATGCTGCGCTTGAAGCCGGCTCGCGGCTCGAACTTGAACATCTCGACCTCGACGAGGTTGTCGCCGCGCCTGACGAGGTCTATCGGCAGCGAGAACCGGAACCAGTGGGCCGACATGCCGAGGGGCGCTTGCAGGTCCATCCCGCCGCGCAGTATCGTCCGCATCTCCAGCCCGCGCTCATCGGTGATCTCTGCCTCATCGAGCGGCAGCGCCTCACCGTTGAACCTGATCTCGTACTCGTCCTCGATGCAGAAGAACGAGAACCTGATCGTCAAAGTAGGCTTGCGCATCTCGCCGTCCGCCTTCGCGCTCTCGATGTCGTCCTCAATGCGAATCGTCACCGACGACGTCTCCCCCTCCTTGAGTTCCACCGGCAGCTCGCGGTGCGGCGTCGTGGTCGGCTCGCCTTCCACGCCCTCTCTCGGCTGCGTGATGTACCGCTTATGGCTGCGGACGTGCACTTCCGGGTGTGCCAGTTCGCGGAGGATCTGGTACTCCCGCTGGGCGAACGGCCACAGCAGGTACCCGTGGTACTGCCCCGCCCAGCCGTCCGATACGAGGGTCTGGTTCAGCGCGCGGTACATCTCGATGCTCGGCAGTCCCACGCGCTCGTCATACACCCGCCTCGGCGGGCGATAGTACGCCGCCGCGCCGTTGGCGTTGGCGGCGTCGGGTATCCATGACTGTCTTACTCCCGTCTCCGATACCACGAAGGGGTCCTGACCGACGATGTAGTCGAGCGACCCGTCGCGGAGCCACTGCTCCGTGTCGAGGCACTGCGCAAGGTTCCCGTCGCGGAGCAGGCCGACACGGGCCATGACTCCCACTTCGCGGCCTTGCCTCTGACCGATTTGCGTCGCGAGCTCGCGCACGTCCGCCACAAAAGAGTTCATCGTCTCGACGCCCTCATCGAGGACGCCGCTCTTGAAGTACTGGCCGCCGAACATGTAGTCCAGCTCGATGCCATCCGCCTCGTAGTCCTCCAGCACCTCGCGGATGACGGCGAGATTCTCGTCACGGACTTCCTTGAGCGCATAGTCGTAGCCCCACTCATTGCGGCCCGGCTCGCCTATGCAGACCTCAGCCCCCCGCTCCCACTTCAGACGTCCACACCGTTCACTGTAGCGGGGGTTGGTGGACTGCAATTTGATGCTGGGGTAGACGCTGATGCCCGTCTCGCGGCCCCGGCGGATGACCTCTCGGAGCTGGTCGGTCCCCTTCTCTGCCGCCTCCTCAACCATCCGCATGATCCGCCAGTCGATGTAGTTCTCCCACACCTCTTTCTGCTGACCGACCACGCGCCCCACCTTGCTCTGGTGGAAGTAGACGTCGCCGTATCCGAGCCCAAGCACGAGCAGGTCAACCCCGGTGCCCGCGACCTCGTTGACCGGCCACTCCAGCATGTGGATGCTGGCGGGCGGTTCCATCCGCTTGGCGTGGAAGTGGTGCGCGTCGTTGTAGTAGATCAGGCGTGGTCGTTTCATATCGTCCCTCCCGCGCGTGCGGCTCGTTCGAGTGTCCACTACGATAGGGCCAAAGGATACCATACTCCAACCCGCGCCATTCCCGGCCACAAGACCTTCCGTTCCCGCGTATAATTTGGCGCGCTACCCGATTTGAACACGGCTACGAGGAGAAACAACATGACCGCATACCCCCGCCCCATCGAGGGCGGCAACACCGGAGACGGCTCCCCCTTGGTGCTCGGCGACGAAGGCGTGCTCGGCGATCTTCACGCCCCCTGCGATCCCACCTCGACGGTCCACGTCCTCGACTGGGACGGCGACGGCAAACCGGAGCTCGTAACCTCCGGCAACGACATCTTTGCGCACAAGTTCGTGGACACCCTCGCCGATGGAACGCCGATCGTCGATCGTGGACGGCGATGGGGCATCATATCGCGGTCGGCCCAGCGCGACGAGAACGACGAGGGTCTCACCGGATTTCTGCTAACCACCGCGGACTTCAACGGAGACGGAGTCAGTGAAGTGATTATTGGGCTGCGGTACTACTCGCACAAGCCCGTCGTCGCCTTATCGCTTGCGAGCGGCGCGGCGACCGACCGGGAGGCCGGACAGCCCGTTCACGTACGCGGGACGGATCTCGACGCGAGTTCGTGGGCGAAGGGTTCCACCACCGCCATCGACTGGAACGGTGACGGACGTCCCGACCTCGTCGTCGTCAGCCAGGGCGAGCGCGCCAACTACCACATCGACCCGACGACGGGCATTTCCCCCGAAGACCAGGCCGACCGCTACCATCGCGACGGTCGCTGGATCGGAGAGATTCCCACACCGACGCTTCACCTCTTCGAGAACACCAGCCCCCCATCTCCGTCATTCCCGCGAACGCGGGAATCCATCCTTGGCGCGAACGGAGCAATCGAATTCACCTACGCGGGCATCGCGCCCGTTGAACTCCCCCGCCACACGATGTGGGTCTCACCGGTCGATCCGACGAACGCCGGAGCGGGCCTCCTTCTCTGCACCTACTACGGCAGGGTCTACCACCTCCCGCTGATCGCCACGGGGCCTTCACCGCAGTGGGGCGAGATCGCCGAGCTATTCACGCTGCATAACGAGCCGTTCAACCGCTCAACGAACTTCGACATCAACATCGGCGTGTCCGACGCGCTGGAATCCGGCCGGTTCGACATCTTCGCGGGAGACCGGTCGCAGTCGCCCTCATGGTCGCGCTTCCGGGGCCACGACGCGGATGGCCGTCCCATCTACGACACCCCGAAGAGGATCAAGCAGCGCAACCCGCACGTCGGCAACAGCTTCTTCAGCGTCCCAACCGTCGGCGACTGGAGGGGCACGGGTAGGCCCGACCTCCTGGTCGGCGGCGTGGAGGGGTACGTTCTCTGGTACAAGACCCTCTCGACCGACCCGCTCCGATTCGCCCTCCCCGAGCGCGTGAGATACGGCACGACCGAGCTCCGCCGACTCGCCGCTCCCAACCCTGCCGGAGGACATCACTGGGGCGGCTCCCAAGGGCCATACGACGGCGACACCGGTGGGTACAGCAACCCCGTCCTCGTGGACTGGAACGGCAACGGCCTCCTCGACCTTCTCGTAAGCGACATGATCGGCCTCTACGACTGGTACCCCAACTGGGGGACGAAGACCGAGCCTGAGTTGGGCCCTCCGCAGCGCCTGTACGTCACCGACGGAGAACCCCTTCGCGGCCCATGGAGGCAGCAGGCGGGCGTCGGAGACTTCTCCGGCAGCGGACTGCCCGACATCGTCATCCAGGACAAAGACCTCGACCTTGCTCTCTTCCGCAGGGTCGGCTCCGACGAACCGTCCCTCCTGCACCCGGGCGAAAAGCTGCGCTACGAGGACGGCGAGACGATCAAGACTCACGGCGTCTACACCGAGGGAGGAGGCAACGGTCGCGGCCGAACGAAGATCAACGTCGTCGACTGGGACGGCGATGGCGTGCTCGACCTTCTGCTCGGAGTCGGACCGCAGCACCGCAGCCCGTATCGCGGCAGCTACGTCCTCTTCGCCAAGAACGTCGGCACGAACGAAGAACCCGTCTTCCAGCGGCCCGAAGTTGTCCTGTGGGACGAGGATGGCAAGCCGTTGGAGTTCTGGCGGCACGGCGTCCATCCCGCCCCGGTCGACTGGGACGGCGACGGCAAATTCGAGCTAGTCGCCGGGGCCGATCAAGGGCGTGTCTGGTACTGGAAACCCGACCACTTCGGCACAAGCGCGACGGGTGACCCCACCGCGCCCCGGCGTCCTGAGGGCGAGGAAGGTCTCTGACGGGACGATTGAAGCCGCGCATGTGCCCGCTTTGGCAAATTCGAGGTCGATTTCACGCTTTGAATTGGGACTGCCAACGGTGGTACTATGGTAGCTGAGAGACTCTCATATATCGTTCCGTTCCATCGGAAGATATGCTAATGAGTCCTCTGGAGGGGCAATGAACTCCCGTTTCATGCGCAATGGCTTTATCTACCTGCTGATCGTCGTGGCCGTGATCGCCATCTTCTTCACGCTGTTCTCCGACGTGCCCGGCGGCTCCAAGGATCTGGCAATCAGCGAAGTCGTAACAATGGCCAAGCGCGGTGAGATTGACACAATCGAGGTGCGCGGCGACCGGCTGACGATAATCAGCACCCTGCAGGAGACCTACACGTCGCGGATAGAGCAGAATGCCAGCATCGTCGACATCCTGGTCGATGCCGGGATCGACCCGTATGCCAGTGGCAAACCGCATATCGCCGTCGTGGGATCGAGCGGCCTCGGCAGTCTCTTCGGCATCCTCATCAATTTCCTGCCGCTCATCTTCTTCGGCGCCGTGCTCCTGTTCATGATGCGACAGGCCCAGGGCAGCACGAACCAGACCTTCAGCTTCGGACGCAGCCGCGCCAGAATGCTTGTCGGCAACCAGCCGAGCGTGACCTTCGAGGACGTCGCCGGCGCCGACGAGGCGAAGGAGGAGCTTGAAGAGGTCGTCGATTTCCTCAGATACCCCGAGCGCTTCGAGACTCTGGGCGCGCGCGTCCCACGTGGCGTCCTGCTCGTCGGACCTCCCGGCACCGGCAAGACGCTCCTTGCCCGTGCCGTCGCGGGCGAGGCGGGAGTGCCATTCTTCTCTATAAGTGGCTCGGAGTTCGTGGAGATGTTCGTCGGCGTCGGCGCTTCCCGCGTCCGCGACCTGTTCGAGCAGGCGAAACGCAACGCCCCGTGCATCGTCTTCATCGACGAGATCGACGCCGTTGGAAGGCATCGCGGAGCGGGTCTCGGCGGCGGACACGACGAGCGCGAGCAGACCTTGAACCAGATTCTCGTCGAGATGGACGGCTTCGACACCAGCGTCAACGTCATCGTCCTCTCCTCCACCAACCGCCCCGACATCCTCGACCCCGCCCTCCTCAGGCCGGGCCGTTTCGACCGTCGAGTCACCCTGGACAACCCCGACGTACGCGGTCGCGAGGCTATCCTCAAGGTCCACATGAAGGGCAAGCCCATCGACGAGTCCATCGACGTCGAGAGCGTCGCCAAGCAGACTCCCGGCTTCAGCGGCGCCGATCTGGCGAACCTCGTCAATGAGTCCGCCATCCTCGCCGCGCGCAACAACCGGACGACCGTGCTCTACGAGGACTTCGCCGAGTCCATCGACCGCGTGATTGCCGGCCCCGCCCGCAAGTCGCGGGTCATCAGCGCGCGCGACAAAGAGGTGACCGCCTACCACGAGGCCGGACACACCCTCGTCGGCCATCTGCTCGACGACGCGGATCCCGTCGCAAAGGTGACCATCGTCTCGCGCGGTCACGCGGGCGGATACACCAAGTCGATCCCCGATGAAGAGAGCTACTACATGACGCTCAAGCAGGTGAAGGCTCGTCTCGCCACACTCATGGGAGGACGCGCCGCTGAAGAGGAGGTCTTCGGCGCGGAACAGATCACCACCGGCGCGAGCAACGACATCGAGCAGGCCACCAACCTCGCCCGCCAGATGGTCATGCGCTACGGCATGAGCCAGAAACTCGGCCCGCGCACCTTCGGCAAGCGCGAGGAGCTCGTCTTCCTCGGCAGGGAGATATCCGAGCAGGCCGACTACAGCGAACGCATAGCCGATACCATCGACGAGGAGGTTCACAGTCTCATCCAGGGCGCTTACCGGACGGCCAAGAATCTCATCGTCACCCACAAGGCCAAGCTCACCGAGGTCTCGAAATACCTCATCGAGCATGAGACCCTCGAAGGCTCAGCCCTCACCGACATGCTCAACTCGCCGCCTCCACCCCTTCCCGAGCCAAGCGGCGGCGATTAGGATACTGTACTAACACATCCCGCCATTCCCGCTTTCGTGGGAATCTAACACACATCGGCGTCGTCATCGAGAATTCCTGCGGCTGAGTGTCGGATACAAGCCTCTTTTCTACAAACCTCTTTTCTACAAAACCGGCTTTCTTTTCTAGCTCACCATCACTTCGGATAATGTCCTTGACAGCATATGCCTTATAGAGCATAATTATCCCATGTCATGGCAAGTCATCTTCGACTCTGAATTTGAGACGGAGTTCAATGGACTGCCCCTCGAAGTACAGGATGAGCTTCTTGCCCACGCGAAAGTCTTGGAGACATTTGGCCCGTCCCTTGGCCGCCCAAGAGTGGATACGCTAAAGGGATCGCGGCACGCGAACATGAAAGAGCTGCGTTTTAGTGTGGTGGATGGTGTCTGGAGAGTAGCATTTGCCTTCGACCCGGTCCGCCGGGCGGTCCTGCTCACGGCAGCCAGCAAGTCAGGCATCAACGAACGCCGTTTCTACCAACGACTAATTCGGACGGCGGACCGGAGATTCGACAGGCACCTGAATCAGCTGTGAGCGAAACGGAGGGAACGATGACGACCCTGACGGATAAGATGAACAGCCTGCCGGAGGCTCGCCGAAGAAAAGTAGAAGAGCGGGCGCAGGCGCTGATTGCTGAAGAAATGTCACTGCGAGACCTCCGCAAGGCGCTGCGAAGAACGCAATCACGTGTGGCGAGCGACTTGGGGATCAATCAGGAGAACGTGTCCCGAATCGAAAGGCGTACCGACCTGCTGATATCCACGCTGAGCGGCTACGTTGAGGCAATGGGCGGAAAGTTACATCTCGTCGCCGAGTTTCCCGACCGTCCACCCATCACCTTGACGGGCATCGGGGCGCTCGCAGATAAGGACGCTTCGTCAGAGCCATAAACCTCGCGAGTGGTGCACTGGCCGGCTCACCACCCCTTCGAATTCCGCAGCCGCTCCCTCACGTCGTCCGGTACACCACCCAGCCGCGACGGAGCGCCTTGCCAGCCCCTTGGCTGCATAGCCGCCTCCGCCAGTAACTCCACCCCTCCGAGGAAGTCCGACACCCGGATATACTCCTCTGCCACCCCACCGGCCGGGTCGGAAATCGACGTCGTAGCGTTGTGGTAATTCCCAAGAGGGAACGCCACGCCCGTAACCGCGTATCCAGTGAGCGAAAACGCCGTAGCCTCACACACTCCCCCCGACATCAGTTGCCGCTGCACCTTGAACTCCGGCTCCCGTCGCCGGATGGACGCGACCGCCGCGGTAAGCAGCCGCTCCGCCTCCGAGTCGAACGTGGTGAGCGCGTCACCGGTGCGGATCACCGGCCCTGCCCCCTGCTCGACTCCGGGGATAACCGCGCTCGACTCGACCGACACAATGACCGTTTCCTTCGGGAGCGTCGCGGCCTCTGCCATCAGGCGAGCCCCGAAGAGACCACCCTCCTCCGCCCGCGTGAAGACGCCATACACGTCCGTTGCTGGCCCGTCGCACGCAACTCGCTCCAACAACATGAGGATCGCGGCGCACCCGGCAAGATCGTCCACCGCTCGCATCCTGATCGTCTCTCCGTCAAGCTTGAAGTCGGCCAGATCAAACACGACGGGCAGAGGCGGCTCTAGCTCAGTAGGAACGTCCAACCGCACCCGCACGAGGCGGTCGGCGGTCCGATCATTCGGATCGACCGTGTCCTCGTGAGGCTCCGTCACTCCGGGAATCCTTGTCCCGTCGGGCGCGAGCACGAAAACGGGCACGGGCTTGGTCAGCGATGCGGCGGGCACCCCACCAATCGCCCTTGCGACCGCTCCCGTCTCGTCGATCTCGACCACCTCGAAACCCGGATGGTCCATGTGCGCGACAAACGCGACCGGCGGCCCGGACGGTTCAGGCGCAGCGGGAGCCTGAGCAATGATGTTCCCAAACTCATCAAGCCGGTAATCGACTCCCGCCTGTCGCAACGTCTCCGTGATGTACTGCGTGGGAAGTTCCTCGAAGAACGGCGTGGCCGGGCATGATCCTAGACCGCAGAGAAGCTCTAAGGCGCGCTCCATCGTCAGCGCGTGCGCGGGTTGAGAACGTCGTTGAGCGCGTCGCCCAACAGGTTCCACGCCAATACCATCGACCAGGCAATGAGCCCAGGGGCCAGCAGAAGCCATGGCATAACGCGCAGGACGCTGATCGACCCGCCTTCCAAGAGCATCACGCCGAGGCTCGGTCGCGGCGGTTGTATCCCGAGTCCCAGCCAGCTGAGCACGATCTCCGTGCCCACCATGCTGCCCATTCCCATCGAGACGGATACGACGATGGGGCTGATGGCGTTCGGGAGCAGGTGCTGGAAGAGGATGCGCGGCGTCGAAACGCCAATTGCGCGGACGCTCTCGACATACTGCGTTTCCTTGAGGTACAGGATCTGCCCGCGCACCAGCCTCGCCATGCCAATCCACCCGAAGCTCACGAGGGCGACGGATATCACCACGTAGTCAACTACCCCGGAACGCACGAGGCCGTCCAGAAAGGTGTTGTCCTCGAGCCAGCGCACGGATTCAAGTATTCGCGGTCGCAGCGTCGCGGCGATGATGATGACGAGCAGGATGCCGGGGAACGACGCGGCGATCTCCCCGATCCGCATGATGATCTCGTCCACTTTCCCACCGAAGTACCCCGACACGAGGCCGAGCGAGATGCCGATGACCAGTCCGCCGGTGAACATCCCGACGAACGTGAGAATCACCGTGTTCTGGATACCCCAAAGGAGTCGGGTGAAGACGTCCCGTCCCGCCCGGTCGGTGCCCGCCCAGTGTTCGAGGCTCGGCGGCTCGCGGAAGGCGGTGTAGTCCTGTGCCGTGTACTCGTAGCCCGTCACGTAATACGACAGGGGCGCGGCGAATATCCCGGCCAGCCAGACAACGGCGATGACCACCATCGCCACGATCGCGATCTTCTTCCGCATGAGCCGCGAGAATGCGCGCGCGAAGTGCCCCCGCCGATGTCGCTGGCTCTCTTCGGCGAGCTCGTCGTCCTCGTCGCGCTGAATTTCAAACGGCTGTGACTGTGGTTGGAGCGCCACCTAACTGTACCTAATGCGAGGATCAATATAGGCGTACAACACGTCCGCCAGCAGGTTCGCCATCACAAACGCCATTGCGCCGATGAGCGTTATCGCCATGATGATCGGGTAGTCACGGTTGAAGATGGACTCAACGGCGAACCGGCCGACCCCCGGAATGCCCATGATCGTCTCCATGATGAACGACCCCTCTATCAGCCCCGCAAGCGAGAAGGCGAGGATCGTGACTATGGGTATCATCGCGTTCCGCAGGACGTGCCCCGCGTCGATCCGCACGGTGCCCAGTCCCTTCGAGTGGGCCGTGCGGATGAAGTCCTGTCCCATCACGTCGAGAGTGCTCGCCCGCATCAGGCGCATAAGTCCCGCGACGCCGGGAATTCCCATAGTTATCGCGGGCACGACGATGCGTGGATCGAAGAATCCTCCCCAGCCGGAGCAGGGTATCAGGTCGGTCTTGAGGCACCCGACCCACAGGAGTGCGGGCACCGTCACCATAATCGGTATCGACGCCAGAACGATCGAAATCGTCACCGCCGTCGGGTCTTGCCAGCCTCCCTGCTTGTGCGCGATGTAGAATCCCAATGGCAGACCGATGCTGAGGCTGATGATCATCGCGGCGATCGAAAGCTGAGCCGATACCCACATCTTGGGCACAATCAGATCGCGGACAGGCTGGCCGATGAATCGGAGACTCTCCCCGAAGTCACCCTGGAAGAACCCGTACATGTAGTCGGCGTACTGCACGAAGAAGGGTCGGTTCAGCCCAAGCTCGTCGCGGATGCGCTCCGCCGCCTCCTCATTGTATTTGTTGCCCATCATCACCCGAACGGGATCGCCCGGGCCGTAATGTCCGAGGGAGAAGGTAATCAGCGAAACGGCCATGAGCATGACCGGCAGGAACAGCAACCTTCGGACGATGTATACCCACATGAGCCTGTGCTACCTCGACTGGCGGGACACTCGAATACGGCCCCCCCGTCCGCTCCGCCCGGGCAACCACGAGAACCGCCTCACTCGCCACACGATACCCTATCGCACCCCAAACGACAACGCGCCGCCCGGAGCATCGGTCGATTTGGATATACAACGTCAGGACGCGGGGCGTGTTAGGTGTGTGGAGGATGGGTGGTTGCAGAGTAGGCACGGCTTTGAGGACTCGAAGGGATCGGTTCCTCAAGTTGTCCTCTTGCAAAATGCGTATGCTTGACGTTAGGAAGGGTGCTCGTTAGCATCACTCACGAGGAAGCCCATGAATATCACCGAACCCATCCACCCGGGAGAACATCTGGCGGAGATCATGGAAGAACTGGGCATCACCCAATACCGCCTGGCGAAGACCATCGGTGTTCCCCAGATACGCATCCACGCCATTGTCCACTGCCGCCGGTCCATAACCGCCGACACCGCCCTCCGAATCGGACGCGCCCTCGCAATGACCCCCGACTACTGGCTCAACCTCCAGCGCATGTACGACCTCGACATCGCCCGCGCCAAGACCGACCTAAGCGCTATCGTACCCCTCATCGAAGCGTCGGCATGAAGGTGGCGAGGGTTGCCAATGCCTTGCTTACCAATCTCTGCGAGCCTGTTTACACTCGTCATCGCTGCGTAGTAACCTACGCCCAGCATCTCTCTCACCTTGCTGGTAAGGTCTAGACCGCCTCTTGAGGCGGTTTCTGTTTGCAATAGGGAGTTTCGGAATCTCGGTTCATTCCACCAGAGGTCAACGGTTAGTTGGAGATGACCCCAAAATGCTAGTCAAGGATCGTTATCAACACATAATTCGCGACATCATGGCAGAATATGGCGTTCGTCCCACGCCTTTGCCGGACTATGTGGTCCCCAGAAGTGCCAGCATTGGTAAAGTATTGCAGTACACCGATTACTTTGTCGGCAAGGGAAATGACACTCAACCTAATGCTTGGCCGCATTACCGGTACCGTCGTTATCGAGAACTCCTAAATAGCCTTCAGCCATCCGGGAGGCGAGAAGCACATGTCGATCTTGGATGCGGAGCGGGGCTGTTTTCTTGGACATTCCTTGATTGGGCGACGACGAATGGTGTCGATCATGGCGAGGTTGATCTTTATGGCCTTGATCATAGTCCGGCAATGATATATCTAGCTAAAGAGATTAGAGCTAGGTTGATTCAGGACATACCCGACTATCCGGAATTACACTATGGTCGCGATCTCGATCTACTCTTGCAGGAATTGAAGAACAACTATCGGGAGAGTTCGGACTACACCATTACATTTGGTCATGTACTGGCGCAGGCTCACGCTCCTGCCGACATAAAGGCATTTACACGGGTGATACTGGATATCCTCAAACTAATGGATGACGGTTCCAATTGCTTTGTGGTAGCCGTCGATGCGCGCGTTGCGTCTATACCCTTCGCAGAAGGTTGGTGCTCGTTGATGATGAGCTTGGAGGGTGCTAACATTAGATACAAGCGGCACGAAGTAAAAAGAACTTCAATTAATGACTGCGGTCGTGCAAGAGTTGCGTCGCTCTATCCGGCTGAGTGATCTGGGAGGCGTCACAATGGTATCTCAGTTACCTCTCCTCGAAGCCGATTCCATGGAAAGCCCTACTGGGCTGGTAACTCCGCGCCACATCAACTATGAGATCACCGGCAGTTCAGAGATTCAGGACGTGGAAACAGTCCCAGGCCTCAAATTCGTTGAGGGATTCCTGACTCCAGAAGAGCAAGCTCATTGTGTGGAACGAGTCGATGCTGCTGCAAACGAATGGCGCGACGATCTGAGTCGTCGGGTACAGCATTACGGCTGGCGCTATGATTACAAGGCCCGCGCCATCACGCCTGACATGCACATCGGCGCATTGCCGGATTGGCTGGCAATTCTCGCCCAGAAGCTATACGACGAGACCGGACTCTTCGATAAGGTGCCGGAGCAGGTCATTGTGAACGAGTACCTGCCGGGCCAGGGCATAGCTATGCACACAGATCATCGCGGTTTCGGACCGACGGTATGTACGATCTCGCTGCTGGATGATTGGGAGATGGACTTTGCGGAGAACTGGAAGGACAAGACTCCGGCGCTGTTACAGCGGGGTTCCTGTGTTCTGCTAACCGACTCGGCACGTTCCCACTGGCAGCATGGAATAGCCCCACGGAAGACGGATACATTGCTCGGAGGGCAACGTAGTCGAAAGCGCCGGTTATCCTTGACCTTTAGAACTGTTCTCAACCGCGACGGCTTGAATCAATGATGTGTGGATGTTGCCCTAGGAAAGAGCAACTCCCTTACCCATCACCCGTCCAGCCGCGGCAGTTCGGCGTCGTACCACCGCCTCCTGTGGGTACGCACTTGCGGTTCTGGAGGTCGCTCTTGCCGGACTCGATTGCGGCCTTGACCTTCTCGACCACCTCCGCCGGAATCCACTGCGTCCAGAGGTCTTCGTGCTTCTTGAGAATGATCAGCGCGGCCACGTTCGGGTTTATCCCCAGCCTGCCCCCCGTGATCCGAGCTGCTGCCGAGTCGAACACCTCGTCGTTCGCCGTAATCGACCCAAGGAAGTCCACGATCTCAGGAGCCCGCTCCTTCAGCCGCCCGTGCACGACGATCCGCGCGCCGTCCGTCGCCTCGAACGTCGTCCCAACGTCGACGACCGCGCCGTCCTCCGACCGCTCCGCCAGCCAGTCGCCCAGCTCCGGGCTCGTCTGCAACACGATGTCCAACTCCCCCGTCTCCAGCAGACCTGGGTATTCCTCCACCGTCGTCTCGACCATTTCCACCCCGTAATCGTAGCCGTAGACGATGACATACCCTACTAGGTGATTGTCGAGCAGGACGCGCTTCTCGTCCCATATCCCTATGCGCACCAGACCCTCGGTCGGCTCGTACAAGGCGTCGAGGTACGTATCCGACCGCTCTTGGGCGACCTGCTCCATGACCTCGGCAGGTATGGGCGTTGGCGTCGGCTCGTCGGGCAGGGGAGTCGGCGTCGGCGTGGAGGCCAGGATAGTTGCCCGAACTCCGAACGCTAAGGGGTCTTCCTGCTCCGGAGCGCACGCGCTCAGGATGACAAACCCCGCGACCGCTGTGGCTAGGCATATAATCGCGCTGCGTAACTTCGACCACCCCATAATTCACCCCTCTCTCGCCGTGCGGCGGCTCGGTTCATGATGGCGGCTGTCCGTTGCCGACAGTCTAGGAACGATTGCCCGCGCGTGTCAACAGTGGTCGCCTATTCCGCCAAACGCGAGTAGGCCAACGCCCCAACCCTCTGCAGCCCGACTATCGCAATCGCCGCGAGCGCGCCCAGCGTCGAGAACGCGAACACCCACCGGTACTCGCCTCCCGCTACGTCGAGGATGCCCCCGAACAGCACCGGCCCGATCACCCCACCAAACAACCCCAGCGACGCCTGAAGCGCCATCGTCGAGCCCAGCCGTCTTGGATCGGCCACCTCCGTGATGCCCGTCTGGTAGATCGCCGAGTCGGCCGACGCCGCCCATCCGAAGACGACGCACGCGACGACGATCAGTCCCCACGGCCAGTGTCCAATCCACGCCAGCCCGACGGCACACAGGGCCGACAGCCCCAGGATCAGCGATGCCGCCGTCGTACGCCCCAGCCTGTCCGAGACCGCTCCGCCCATGACGGGTCCCAGCGCGCCGAATGCGAGGGCCAGCCCTCCCACCTCCGCCGCGGTGACAACTGCATTCCCCTCCGCAACGCCCCTTGCGACCAGGATGGTCGTGAGAAAGACCGGCAGCCACACCCGCAACGCGTACAGGTTCAGCGCGTGCATCGTGTACCCAAGTATCACGAACTGCACGGGCCCGCTCTTGAGCACGGTCGGATCGAGCCGACCGCGTGAGACTTCCGGCGGCGTATCGGGAACGGAGCGCACGAGGAAGAATATCAGCGGCAGGCTCACCGCCGACAGCGCCGCGACAAGCGTGTAGGCGTCCCGCCACTCCATCGTCGCCATGAGCCAGCCCGTCAGCGCCAGCGACCCGCTATGCGAGGCGTACTGCGCCGTCACGAACAGACCCATCGCCGAACCCCGCCCATTCTGCTCGAACCGCCGCGCCACGAGACGAAGTCCGGGAATGTACACGCCGAGGAATCCCACCCCCGCAATCGCCCGAAGCGCCACGCCCACCACGACGTCGTGCGTTGTCAGTGGAAAGAGCAGGTGCGCAACTACCGAGAGAACCGCCGACACGTACATGATCCGCTTCGGACCGAGCCGGTCGGTCAGCGGCACCAGGAAGAGCGCCGACGCCGCATACCCCGCGAGGTACGCCGAAAAGAGCGCGCCCGCCCCCGCGTTGTTCAGCCCAAGCTCATCCTTGATAGCGGAGAGCGCCGCCACGTAGCTCGCGATCGGCAGCAGGAACACGAACAGCGAAAGCGACAGCAGAACGAGCCACACAAGGCCGGGTCCTCCCGCGCCTCGCTCGGCGTCCTTGCCCTGCGGTTCGCTTGCCAAAGGCGTGTTCGTCCTTTCTCCGGTCACCGCAAGACATGAACTATACGGGCATCAAGGCCCGATTTCAAACTAGCCGACTGAGCGAGTGGGCTTATGAACTAAAACCGTTCACCCTGAGCCTGTCGAAGGGTGAACGGGGTATAAGGGCTGCTCAGGGTGAACGGGTTTTTATCTCGGTCCGCGACCTATCATGGCGCCTGCCTGATACTCTCCATCATCCGACGCGCAGTCGTCGTCAGGTCGTTGTCCTGCGTCACTTCCAGCACACGCTCGAGGTCCCGCAACGCCCTGTCAAGCTCGTCGAGGTGGGTGTACAGCCGCGCTCGCTGCATGTAGTAGACCGCCTCGAACGGCCTCAACTCGATTGCCCTCGAAAGGTCCTCCAGCGCCGAGTCGACATTCCCGTCGTCGAGGTTCACCCGCGCTCGGTTGTGGTACGCTTCGGCGTACTCCGGATCAAGCTGAACGGCCCGCGTGAAGCTGAGAATGGCTGACTCATTGTCGCTCATGTACATGAAAATGCGGCCTCGCAGGTCGTGGGCCTCCACCAGGTCCTCGGCGAGTTGCAGCGCTTGATTGACGCTCGCCATCGCCGCCCGGAGGTTGTTGGTCTGGAGGAGCGCCCTGCTCTGGGCTACGTACGCATCCGTGAACCCCCGGTCGCGCCGTATCGCATGGGTGAATTCCTCACGCGCCCGTCGATAGCTCCCGTGCTCCTCGAACTGTAGCCCCTGCTCGTAATGCTCCCGCGCAAGCTCCTCTTCCGACGGCCCGAAACAGCCGACGGTTAGCATCGAAGCGATCAGGCTGAGGACAGCGAAAATGCACGTCGGATACGTCACAAGCATGGGGAGTTGTTCGTGTCTGAGCACCGGACCTCGCGGCGGACTGCACTGAACGTCTTGAATGGTATTGAAGCACAAGGACTAACGGGTCGCAAATGCGGTAGCGCTCATGGCCCTGTTCGTCGGATGTGGTCGAACGGAGCCAGAGGTCGCATCAAGCGTTGCTGTGGTATAGTCGATGGACTCTATCAAGGAGGCGCTCGTGGAGCATACTCACGACGGGCTTCGGCTTACGACCCTGGCCCACTGCGCGGGCTGAGCGGGCAAGTTCAGTCCCAGCGACCTGGCGCAGGTGCTGCGTCAGATTCCACCGGTACGTGACCCCAACCTGCTCGTCGGCGTGGACACCGCGGACGATGCCGCCGTCTATAGACTGAATGATGAAACGGCGCTCGTTCAGACGGTAGACTTCTTCCCCCCGGTCGTCGACGACGCGTTCTCGTTTGGGGCAATTGCGGCCGCCAACGCGTTCAGCGACGTGTACGCAATGGGCGGACGGCCCCTGCTTGCCCTGAACATCGTAGGATTCCCGGTCGATCTCCCGAAGGAGATACTCGGTCGCGTCCTGCAGGGAGGCACAGCGAAGGCGGAGGAGGCGGGGGTGCTCGTCATTGGGGGACACACGGTAGACGACGCCGAACCGAAATACGGGATGGCGGTGACCGGCACGGTCGAGCCGGGCAGGCAGATCACGAACGCGGGCGCGAGGCCGGGGGATGCGCTCGTCCTCACCAAGCCTATTGGCACGGGCATCATCACGACGGCGGGGAAACGAGAGCAGGTGAGCGCCGACGTGCTGGACAATGCGGTCGCCGTGATGAGCACGCTGAACAAGGCTGCGTCCGAGGCGATGGTCGAGGTGGGGGTTCACGCCTGCGTGGACGTGACGGGGTTCGGTCTGATCGGGCACCTGCTCGGGATGCTCGGCGCGAGCAACGTCTCCGCGGATGTGTCATTCTCGGATGTGCCGCTCCTTGACGGGGCGGAAAGGCTCGCAACGGACGGTGTGGTTCCCGGAGGCACACAACGCAATCGGAAGGCGGCGGAGACTTCGGTGGAGTGGACGGGGGAACTTCAGGAACACGAAAAGCTGCTGATGTGCGACGCGCAGACATCAGGCGGGCTGCTGATGGCAGTCGCGGAGGACCGCAAGGAGGCGCTTCTCGCAGAGCTTGAAAGTCGTAGAGTACCGTCAGCGGCGGTTGTTGGGCGGATAACCGACGGTACCCAAAGAACGGTTCGAGTATTGGCGTAGGGTGGGTGTACGGATAGTTTGACACGCCACTCGATCCGGTATTTGTCGGTATTGATTTTTGTGGCGGTCGTGGCAGCCGCGTGCTCACAGCCGGGCGGTTCTGAAACGACTCCAACGCTGACGACGACAAGCGCGCCGACGGCTTCTCCTGCGCCCACGAGCACGCCGTTTCTCGTTCCGACGTCGACTCACACGCCGGAGCCTACGCCAACTCCGACGAGTGTGGTTACTGTCACGCCGACGCCGACTTCGGCGCCGTTGGAAACGGCTACACCGATACCGACGGTCACACCTGTACCGTCGCCGGTTCCAACCAGCACACAGACGCCGGGGCCTACGGCGACACCGACAGCGACCAGCACACCCTCACCGACTGTCGCTCCAATCGAGACACCCACGTCGAGTCCCACTCCGCCAAGTGACGAAGGCGGGATAGTGATCGCCTGCATCTTCTTCGACGGGGTGGCGTCGAGACAGGAGCCGGACGAGTACGTGGAGATCGTCAACACGGGCGAGACCGACCGAGACATGGATGGCTGGCGGCTCGTGGACGTGTCGGACGAGGGGCCGACGTTCACGTTCCCAGCGATAGTCATTCAAGCGGGAGGACGGGTCCGCGTGTACACGAACGAGGTACACGAGGACTGGGGCGGGCTGAGCTTCGGTCGTGGAACGGCGATTTGGAGTAACTCAGAGCCGGACACCGCCGGGCTTTTCGACGCGGCGGGGACGCTGGTCTCGTCTAAGACGTATCCGCCGGGGTGTCCATAGGGGGTACAGGGAACCGTTCGTGGTGAGCTTGTCGAACCATGAACCGCCCTTCGACAAGCTCAGCGCGAACGGAGTTTTTTGGACACCCTCTAGGAAATAACGCCCTGCTCCCTACCCGCCTGCTCGAATACGGCGAGGGCGCGGTCGAGTTGCTCTCGCGTGTGGGCAGCGGACATCTGAACGCGGATGCGGGCCTCGCCTCTGGGAACGACGGGGAAGCTGAACGCCACGACGAAGACCCCTCGGGCGTTGACCGCCTGCGCGAGCGCCACGTTCTTCTTCTCGTCGCCGATCATGATGGGCACGATGGGATGATCGCCGGGCACGATGTCGAAGCCGAGGTCGTTCATCCTGCCGCGGAAATAGGCGGTGTTCTCGTGGAGTCTCTCCCGCAGCTCAGGGCGCGTCTGGAGGATGTCGAGGGCGGTGAGCGCTCCCACCACGATCGGGGGCGCCAACGTATTGGAGAACAGGTAGGGCCGTGAGCGCTGGCGCAGGATGTCGATGATCTCCTTGCGGCCGGTCGTGAACCCGCCCGACGCGCCACCGAGGGCCTTGCCCATGGTGCTGGTGATCACGTCGACGCGGTCGATGACGCCCTGCTTGTCGACGCTGCCTCGACCCGTCGGGCCGAGAAAGCCGGTCGCGTGGGAGTCGTCCACCATCACCATGGCGTCGTACTTGTCCGCAAGGTCGCAGATGCCCACGAGGTCGGCCTCGTCGCCCTGCATGGAGAAGACTCCGTCGGTGGCGATCATGCGGAAGCGGGCGTCCCGCGTCTCCTTGAGCTTGTCCTCCAGGTCGGCCATGTCGTTGTGCCCATAGACCTTGCGGGTGGCCTTGCAGAGCCGGACGCCGTCGATGATGCTCGCGTGGTTCAGGGCGTCGCTGATGATGGCGTCTTCCGGTCCCAGCACCGTCTCGAACAGGCCGGTGTTGGCGTCGAAGCACGAGGTGTACAGGATCGTCGCCTCGGTGCCGAACCAGTTGGTGATCTTGTCCTCAAGCTCTTTGTGGATGTCCTGCGTACCGCAGATGAACCGGACGGAGGCCATGCCGAAACCGTGCGTCTTGAGGCCTTCGACGACGGCCTGCTCGATCTCCTCGCTGTCCGCCAGGCCGAGGTAGTTGTTGGCGCACATGATGAGCTCATGCCCGGTGGACGTATCGACCTCCGCGCCCTGCGGGGTCCTGATGATCTTCTCGTCCTTGTACAGGCCGCTCTCCCGAATGGAGTCGAGCTCGTCCTGCAGGAAGTCCTTGACTGCGGTGTATGCCATACGGCTCTCCTTTGGTGTGTTGGGATGATTATGTTCGATGTTCCGGGTATCAGCTAAGGCCGCTTACAGACCACTGAGACTGCAAGTTAGGCAAACGTTCGTTGGCGAACTGAGTGAAGCTCAGTACTCTTGGGTTGTGAGAGTATTTGACTTTGATCTCGTCCCAGACGACCAAATGCAGCTTGTGGTCATCACAAATACCTCTGACCTGCCCCTTCGTTATTTTTCTGTCGGCGGTGACAAGAAAGACGTTAGGAGCTTGCAAGCTAACGAGTTCTGCGACAACCTGCTGCCATCGCTCTCGCAGGGTACGTTTCAAAGAAGCTACGGCGCATATTGTGCTGTTCTTCTCAAAGGCGGCGTGACTTGGCATGATGAAATCGGTTCTATAATTGCGGTTCTGCTCTTCAAATGGGAAGCCTGCCAGTCGCAGGACGTAGGCAAACTGATGCTCGAAGCTCTTCCCACCTCGGGATCTGCGGCTTTGCGCCACAGAGGCGAACTCTCTACGCAATGCAGGATAGAGACGGGAGAAGAGAACGAGCGCTCCCTCCCGGAAGCCTCGGCGTCTACCGGTGTCCTCGGCTATCCGAAGTGCATCAGGGGTTTCGTCAAACAGACGCCTCGGGATCTTCGCCGCGTTAACCTGTTCCTCGTATCGTTCATATAGGACGAACATGCGAGATTCGATCCTGCTCATAATGCAATCGAAAGACTCGCGAACTTCTTCATGGGACATACGGTCGTAACCGAGTTCGGCCGCAGCCTCACGCATGATCTGCTCAGAGGAGGGAACCTTTTGGACTTCAGCCATTGGCAGGCCGTTGAAAATCGAGGATGTACTCGAAAGTCGTTCCCATCGTGATGTAGTTGCTGGGCCAGCCGAAGATGCCTATGCGGTTTACGATGTTGGTTCTGTCCCATATGATGATGTTCTTGAACAGGTACCCCGCTCTCTGCATCGACTCGATGACGATGCTGTGAAGAGCAATGCGCTCCTCCTTCTCCCAGAGGTCGTTCACGTTGATGACGCAGTGTCCACCCGGCATGAGCGTAGGAAGCAAATCACCGTATATCCTCTCAAGCGACTCTCCATACCGAACAGGGTCTAACGTTCCCAGATCCCGAACGTCCTGAGAGTACTGCTCCACCTTCCCGAACTGCTGGTTGCGTCTCTCGCTGCTGCGCCGACTTTTGTTGGCCCGTGGTCGGTTTAGCATATTTGCATACGGAGGTGACGTGAAGAAGAGCTTAACTGAGTCGGGAGCGAAATAGTCGGAAAGGTTTCTCGCGTCTTGGGCTATGGCGATCTGCCGGGATCCATCGGGCGTGGGAAGCCCGAGCCGTTGTTGACTGAGGCCGATGTATTCCTCCAAGAGGTCCGCCCCTACCGCGTTCCGGTCCAGATCCTGTGCGGCAACGAGGGTAGTGCCGCTGCCGACAAAAGGATCGACTACCAGTTCCCCTCGATGGGTGAACATCTTAATGACCTGATGCGCGAGAGCAATCGGAAATGTGGCCGGATGCGCCTTCTTATCGCGTATATCTCTGCCACTGTAGTTGAACTGCCACACTCCCACCTGGCTCTTTATCCATTCCTTTGCCGTCATGCAGTTGAGATGCTTAGGCGGACAGTCGCAGGTTCGCTGGAACGCAATATCGAGCGGCAGATCGGATAGAGTTGTCTGGACTAATGTTTCCGTCGCTAGTGTCATATAGTTTTCCCCATGCGCCGTTGGATGATAGGGTAATCGGCTTGGACAGGGATTTCAACGCGAACGGAGGGCGATGAAGAGTCCCTCTCACCCGCTGGGTACGAGGTACTTTCTGGGTATCTCGGCGCCGACGGTGTACTGGATGCGGCCGATGCGGACCATCTGGTAGACGTTCACGCGGAAGTCGGGGTTGATGCAGGCGTGCATGTAGGCGTCGCGCTCGGATACGCCGTACTCGGTGACCATCCACTCCATGAGGTTTTCGATGGCGCTCTTGACCGCGTCCTCCAGCGGACGGAAGGAGTAGAGGGCGACGATGGAGTCGTCCTTTTCGAGGCGCACGAACGGAATCTTCTTGTTCTTGATGACACGGCACGAGAGGGTAAGCTCGCCGCGGGTCTCGTCCGCGGTGCCGTAGAACTCAGTGTCGCCCTGGCTGGCGTGGACGTCTCCGACGTAGAGCAGGCCGCCCTCATGGTAGACGTTCAGGTAGACGCGAGTACCCTCTTTGACGTCTCGCACGTCGAGATTGCCGCCCCAAGGCCCCTGCCCGACCGCGCTGGTCTCGACCTCGCGGTCGGGGGCAGTGCCAATGGTGCCGATCATCGGAGCGAGGTCCCAGGTTATCTTGTCGTTGAAGACTCCCTTCCCGTCGCTGGTCGTTCCGCTCGGCCCCGGAAGGTGCTTGATGATGTGGACGAACGGCCCCCTCAGAGACTGCCACTTGTATGAGTCTCCGAGGGGACTCTGTCCGGGCCGGAAGTTGGTGAAACCCTGATCGTCGACGATGATCCGCTCGACCGTGACCTCCAGCAGGTCGCCGCGTTGGGCCCCCTCGACGAAGACCGGGCCACCGATGGGGTTGCCCTTCGGCGGCTCGAAGTTTCGCGTCGGGAAGTCCATGATGTGCGGCGCGACGTCGGCCGAACGCACCTGGCCGGAGCCGGCGTCCTCAGTCTCCACGACGAAGCTCTCACCCTGAGCGACACGCAAGAGAGGCTCGTCGCGATGATCGAACTCATACTTCATCGCCCCGTCACGTGTTATTCGCTGCATCTCTCGTGTCGCTCAGGTCGTTGAACTGGCTAGCACTTGTCCGACGCGATGTGGGGGCACTCCAGGAAATTGGTGCTCCCGTATCGAATCGACCTTCTGCCAGGATGGTTCTGGTTGTCGATTCCGTCCTCGAAGTACCACAGCGGGGAATCGTACGTGTAGTAGTCATGCGCCCCGAAAGTGGACGGCACGTTTCGCAGGTTGTTCCTCTTGAAGAACACTCCCGGCGCACCACCCGTGAACCCAACCGTGCCGAGGTGGTAGGTGTTTACCAAGTTCAGTCTAAAGATCTCTTTCCCTCTCTCGACTCGTCCGGGATCCAGCATCGTAAACTGCTTCCCTTCCTTGTAGAGGTTCTGCATCTCCATCAGGAACCCGTCAGGGTCGGCGGGGTACCGGCCCTGCGGCGCCAGGGGCAGGAACTCGTTCTCCGAGCAAGACGGGCAATCAACTTGGGCCGCGCCTACCGGGGCCATCCCCGACACGCCTCCGGTCTCGAAGTACCTGCCCATTTCTCTCCCAGGCCCGCTGGCCCTATACGGGAGGAACTGAGTCCAGTACCAAGGGTTGGTCATGAGCGACATGGCCCTCATGCGGATCGGGGCCTCTTCGGTTCCAAAAGCCCGATTCCGTCCTTCTTTGAAGTCCAGCTTGATGCCCATGTCCGCCCAGTGGGACTGCATAAGCTCCGCAACGGGCATGAAGTTGGCCCTGAACTCGGAGAAAATCTCCACATTCCCGGAGCCGTCAAGTCGGTTGCGAATCCCGTCCCCATCGGTGTCCACCAACCCAAGACCGTCCAGGAGTTCGTTGGCTTTGGCAACGTCGCGCACAGCCAGATAGCTGGGCCACTCGTCTCCGGGGTAGTAAGGCGTCGCAGGATGCGGCACCCACGCCTGAGGCGTGCCAAGCCCAAGGTAGACCAATTGGTTGATCGCGTTGCGATCCATGCCCAGCGACAATGCCTCTCGGAACTCCTTCGTCCGGAACCACCGACCCAGTTCAGAATCAAGGTTGAATTCCGGGTTGATCTGAATTCCAGCGTCGTTGCCATGCGTCTTGGGCCAGCGGCCTACGCTATAGTCGCCCTTCTCCATGTGAGCGAAGTACAAGGGGACCTCAACCAATACAAAGTCGCCGGCGTAAGGTCCATCCGTTTCCCCGTTCATCGAACGGAAGACGGACGTGGTGATGTCTTCCGCCTTGTTGTAGGTGTAGGTGTCGAGGTATGGGAGCTGGTTTCCGACCGGGTCGACGCCATGGAAATAAGGGTTGGCGCACAGCTTTTCCTGATCGTCGGCCCCACCGTCGCACAGGTAGTAGGCGTGCGTGACGGGAACCTCCGCATCGTAGCGGAGGCTGTACTTTGCCATCCACAGCTGCGTCCAGTCCTGATGCCCGCCCTCAGTCATGAGCTTCTTGTGTTCGGCGGGGTCCGCGTACTTCGGGTGAAACTTGCTTGAGAAGTGGAAGGGCTCGAAAAAGCACGAGGTCATGCGGGTACAGCCCTGGCCGGCCGCCAGTCGTGCGGCCTCGATGAACGTGTAGTTGGGATTGTCAAAGCTCAGGGTGAAGGTGTGGTCATCGATCTTGGTGAACTTGACTGCTTCGCCCGTCACGGGATCCTGCAGAACGCCCGGCACGACCGCGAAGAGTTCCCTGTTGTAGTTGAGGTCCTCACTCCAGGCCCACTCAACGTCCTGCATGGTGAACGGAGTGCCGTCGGACCACTTCAGGTCTCTTCGGAGCGTCACGGTGTAGACCCGTCCGTCCACGCTCGTGCTGAAGGACTTGCAGGTGGCGGGGTAGTAGCTCAGGCCGTCGTTATCCCATTCCGCGCACGTGCCGCCGACCGCGAGACCGGTCATGATGTTGTTGAAAAGGCGGCTGCCCCAAAGTCGCGCATCACCCCCGTAGATGCCTATCTCATCAACCGGCGGGTAGACGAAGACGTCCTCGGGATGGGGCAGACGCTGTTCCACCGGTGGCAGCGAGCCTTCCCTCACCATCGCGGTGAACCGGGGGTTCTCGCTGAACTTCGTAGGTTTGGGACTGTATCCCTCACCGAAGAGGAGCGGGACGCCCGGCTCCTGCACGGGGGGTACGTAGTCGGCCGCGGTCATTGCGGCCGCCATGGCTTCAGGCGCCGTGCGAGGCGCAGCCGAGGGAGCAGCCCCCGTTACGCTTGGCCCTGTGGGAGCCTCAGGAAGCGTTGCAGGTCTGGCCGGCGCAGCTTGCTGAGGGGCCTGCGGCGCTTGAACCTCGACGGGCTCTAGAGCGGGAGCCGGTTCGGGAACAGCTGCAGGTGCAGCCGCTCGAGCGGCCTGCGGCGCAGCCGGGGCCTCCGGCTCCGCGACCTCGCAAGCCAGAGCCGCAGTTACGGCAAGACAGGCCAAAAGCAGTGCGATTACGTTTCTTTTCGTTACCATATACGACATCTTCCTCCTCCTTTAGGTACTCTGGCGCCTGTACACAAATTGCACTTCGAGTCGGATGGGGCCTGTGGGTAATCTCTCTTTGATGTCGATAGTCAGGCTTTCAGTCGGACGATCCAGCTATGCCGATGTAACGATCAAGGGGTCTGAGAAGGGCGAGTGACCTCCTAGCCGTTGTTGGACGATTTGACGCTGCGGAAGGGGTGGACCCAGTTGGCGAGTGAGCGGGGGTTCCGGGACTGCACCCAGAGTCTGCCCCTGCCGGAGAACTCCATGATGATCTGGTCGGAGAAGAGGAACGAGCGAATTTTCGCGGCGCGGGTCAGCCGGTATTCAAGCGACGAGTCCCACGCGACGGCGTGGCCGTTGTCGACGACGTAGCCGCCGTCCACCTCTATCTCCTGGATGTCGCCGTAGGCGCTGAAGAACAGCGTCCCGTTTCCCGACACGCGGAGGATGAACATGCCCTCGTTGAAGAGACCGCGCAGACCCTGGAAGTCTGAGTTCGTCGTCACGCCGGGTGACGAGGCCAGGTACGCCCCTTTCTCCAGCATGAGCTCCTCGCCGTCCATCTCGTACGCCAGAATGTCGCCGGGCTGCCCCTGCGTGAGACCGATGGTGCCCGGAGCGCCCTCCGCCTCGTAGGTGTTTTGAAAAAAACTCTCGCCGCCGAGAACCCTGCGGCTCAGGCCGGACATGATGCCGCCTCGCACGGACGTCTCCGCCCGCATGTTGTCGGTCATCCACGCCATCGCGCCGGACTCGGTGACCAACTGTTCACCGGGGTTGAGGGTGACCTCCGCGAGACTGTAGCTTGGCCGAGAGTGTATGAAGTAGTCCATTACGAATTCCTGTCCGGGAGCAGCGGCCCCAACGTACTGCCGAATTCATCGGGATTGTGGCTTTGCACGAACACCCGCCCATAGCCGCTGAAGTGAAGGACGATTCCCTCGCTGGTGAGAAACGACGATACCCAGCTTCCGCCCGCCTTGCCGACGGAGTATTCCAGCGAGTCCTCAAAGGCCACGACGTGTCCGGTGTCGATGGTCAGGCCGCCCTGCACTTCCAACTCCGTGATGGTCCCAAAAGCGTTGACCAAGAGCGGCCCCGCGCCCTCGACGTTAAGGAACGACAGCGACTCGCCCGAGAGAATACCGCGCAGGCCCTGGAACTGCGTGTCGATGTTCAGATCAACTGCGGAGCCGAGGTAGCTGCCTCCGGCGCAGACCCAGCGCGCCTTGCCGTCGCACTCGATCAGCTTCACCTGCCCTTGCAGGTTGGGGGCCAGTCCGACCTCGGCGTCGCGGTCGTCCGTCACGCTGTACCGCGAGAAGAAGAAGTTCTCCCCGGCGATCATTCGCTTGATGCCCGACATGATGCCGCCGGAGCTCCGGCTGCGGGTCGTCACGTCGATATCGACGTTGTCGGACGCGCGAAACATCGACCCCGCCTCGGAAACGAACTGCTCTTCCGGGCGAAGGTGCACAAGGGCCGAACCGAACGCGCCGTTGTCATGGATGTCTATGTGCATCTCAGAGCGACTCCTCTATCGCCTCGTCGGAGTCCTATACGCTGAAGGGCGTCAGCCATGACGCCAAGCCCGGCATGGTGCGTGTTTGCAGGTAAATGGTCCCGGCGCCTGAGAACTTCATCACGAGTCCCTCCCCGGAGAGGAGGGTGCTCTTGATGCCACCCATGCCCTGAATGGAGTAGCTCAGGGACGGCTCCCAGGCGACAACGTGGCTCGTGTCGACGATGAACGAGCCGTCGATCTTCCTCTCGATGATCGAGCCGTAGGCGTTGAAGAACAACTCTCCTCTGCCGCTGCACTCCATGAGGAAAAGCCCCTCGCCGGAGAAGAGCGCCCGTCCTCCGCCGAACTTGGTGCTCAACTCCACGCCCGGAGTACACGCCATGAACGACCCACCGGTAAGCATGAACGAGTCGCCGTTCAGGGTTCTCTGCATGACCGATCCGGGCTGGGCCGGCGAGAAGGCGATCTTCCCGCCCGTGTCGGAGGAATACTCGCCCACGAAGAGCGACTCGCCGCCCGTGAACTTGCGTATGAGGGCGCTCAAGAAGCCGCCGAGCAACCGGGCCTTCGACTGGATGCCGGAGTCCATCCACGCCATCGAGCCACCCTCGGCGATGAACTGCTCGCCCGGGCCCAATTCCACCCACACCTGTCCATAATCGGGATTGCCCGCAATGTCTATCTTCATGGGGGAATCGTATCCCCGTTATGCTCATGTGTCAATCGGATTTCCAACGGGCAAGTCTATAGTCAACGTGTACGCTTCGCCGCCCTTCTGGTACTCTTTCAGGCGGAGAGATGACTGCCATGACCAACACCACTTACGACGACGCGATTGTTATCGACGGGCTGAACGTCAGCAACTGGGACTCGGAGCGGGCCCTACGGGGGGTATACGCGGGACGGGTTACGGCGTTCAACGCGACGATAGCCATATTCGAGAAATTCCACGAGGCGATGGACAACATCGCCGGATGGTACGAGCGCCTCGACAACCGGTCGGACACCCTGACTCCCATCACCTCGGTCGATGACATTCACGAGGCGAAGCGCACGGGCAAGAGCGGCGTCGTCTTCGGCTGGCAGAACGCGTCGCCTATCGAGAACAATCTCGATCACCTGGAGACGTTCCACAAGCTCGGCGTGCGCGTCATACAGATCACGTACAACGAGCGCAACCTGCTAGGCAACGGATGCTACGAGCGGACAGACGACGGGCTGAGCAACTTTGGAGTCGATGCCGTCAAGGAGATGAACCGTCTCGGCATCCTGGTCGATCTCTCGCACGTCGGCGACCGGACGACCATGGAGGCGGCGGAGGTTTCCGACAAGCCCGTCGCGGCGACCCACGCGAACGCCCGGTCGTTCGTCGACCACCCGCGCAACAAGACGGACGACGCCCTGAAGCTCATAGCAGAGAAGGGCGGGATCATCGGAGCGACGTGCTGGCCGCCGTTTCTCCCCAATAAGTTTGAATCGACCCTGCGCGACTATGGAGACGCCATCGACGACATGGTGGAGCGAGTCGGCATCGACCACGTCGGCATCGGCACGGACTACACTATCGACCAGACAAAGGAATTCTTCGACGTGCTCCTGTCGCAGCAGGGCACGAAGTGGAATCCACGCCGGCTCAATTACCCCGACACGGTGACGCACCCGGTCGGCATAGAGACTCCCGACAAGTTCCCCTCGATTGCGGACGAACTTGCCCGGAGAGGGTACGGCTCCGAGGACATCACGAAGGTGCTCGGAGGGAATTTTATGAGGGTCTTCAGGGAGGTATGGAGCCGATGACACACGACCCGAGACGACGCATCGAGATCGAGGGAGCGCACAACGTCCGCGACATCGGCGGGTATGAGACGGCGGATGGGCGGACGATCCGTTGGCAGACCTTTCTCCGGGCGGACAACGTGAGCACCCTGCCGCAGCACTCGCAGGACACGCTCACGTCGAGCATCGGAGTCCGAACGGTTATAGACCTTCGACGGCAGGAAGAGATCGACGGACAGCCGGATAACGTGCTTGGCCGGTCGCCGCACGTGGAATACCACAACGTGGACATCGTGGGGGACATGGTATTCGACCAGGTTGAAAGCGAGGAGCCGAGACACAAGATACGCGCGAGCTACCGCAACATGCTCGACCGGCGGGGACGGAAGTTCGGCGAGGCGCTCCGGGTGATGGCGCAGCCCGGGGCGCTTCCGGCGATGTACCATTGCATGGGCGGCCAGGACCGCACTGGTCTCATCTCCGCGCTGCTCCTGGGGCTGGCGGGCGTGCCGAAGGAGACCATCGCGGCAGACTACACCCTGACGGCGGAGTATCGCATCTTCGCGTACCTTGGCCCTAACCCCGAGGTCCCGGACGCAGATCCCGACGACTACACCCCGGAGGCATACCGAGCGCGAAACTGTCCGCCGGAAGTCATGCTGGATACCTTGGAGTACCTCGACGACCGGCACGGGGGAATTGAAGCCTTCGTGCGTTCGACGGGCGTGACCGATGACGACATCGCCGCCCTGCGCGCGGCTCTCGTTGAGTGATCACGTCGGTTTGAAGATTCCGGCGCACTGTGACACCATATCGACATGAGAATAGGCGATTTCGAAGTGGTGGAGCCGGTACCGGAGTTGGAGGACGCCATCGCCGTCGCGATGCTCCGTCCGTGGGTCGACGTGGGTAACGCGGGCACCCTCACCTTGAAGATCCTCGAACGCCAGATGACGGCCTCGGAACTCGGCCGACTGGCCCGTCCCGGCAAGTACCTCGACTTCACGCGCGAGCGGCCCGTCATGAAGTGGGTCGACGGCATTCGTTCGCTCGATATTCCCAACAGCGTCGTCAACTATGCCCGCGACCCGGCGACGGGGCGAGACTTCCTCTTCCTCCATCTCCGTGAGCCGCACATGTACGGAGAGGACTTCTGCGACGCGGTCGTCGGGCTGGTCAAGCGTTTCAACGTGGTCGAATACTGCCGCATCGGAGGCATGTACGACCAGGTTCCGCATACGCGACCTCTCAAGATCACCGGGAGCCTTCAGGACAGGCACCTCGACCGCCTCACGGGGTTTCTCGCGCCGAGGCGCAGCACCTACCAGGGGCCGACGAGCATCGTCAACCTGATCGGAGAGGGGCTGGATGAAGCGGGCATCGAATCGTCGAGCCTGATGGTGCATTTGCCCCACTACGTGCAGCTCGACGAGGACTACATGGCCACGGCCCGGCTACTCGAAGCCCTGTGTGCTATGTACGATCTCCCGACATTCCTGGCCAACAAGACGCGCGGCGAACGGCAGTATGAGCAGATCGAGCGCGCCCTGGCGGGCAACGACGAGGTGCGCGGCCAGATCGCGCGGATGGAGCAGACCTACGACGAGGAGATGCCCCAAGAGCCCGAGGAATCGCCCGATGAGGTCGCCCTGCCGGAGAATATGGAGAACTTCCTCCGCGACACCCTCAGAGGTCTGGACGAAGAGGAGCCACAGGGCAAGGAGTGACCAGCTCCTAAGCGCGAGAATCACAGGATCGTGTGATGATGCGGCCCTAATTGTGTAATACTCTATCTTTGTAATTCAGATTGTCCGTAGAGGTGCTTGACACTCTCGCGGAATGATACTATCGTAAGACTTGGCCCCAAAATCTAAGGGCGGACCACAAAAGGAGGTCATCCAATGGAGAGGATTGGAATGCTGGGCATAGGAGTCATCCTCGTCATTCTCGGCATAGTTCTGCGGTGGAACCTTATCGACTTTCTCGTCGACCTTACCGGTCTCATCCTGCTTGTCGTCGGCGTCGTGCTCATCGTACTCGGCTTGATCAAGATGTTCAGCGGGAAGTCCGAGACCGACTACTAAGAGGGCGTCTACAAAAACCGTTCATGGTGAGCTTGTCGAACCATGAGTTGCCCTTCGACAAGCTCAGGGCGAACGTGTTTTTCTCTGAGCCCAAGTGTGGGAAAACTCGTCGAAGCGTATTTTGAGATAGCTCCTAAGGGCCCTCTGAGTCCGGGGGACTACGCGCTCTCCAGGCTGCGGCAGAAACGGGTTCGCGTTCGGAATTCGTTTCTAACGTGGCCTGTTGCATAATGTCGGGTCTGTTCATTCAAGGTATAATGGGTAACAGACCCGAAGCTCCGGCTTCAGAAATGAGAGAGCGGGAGGAAGAACCATGGGGATGCTATCGAGGATGTCGACCGTCGTGAAGGCGAAGATGAACCGCCTGATCGACAATGCCGAGGACCCGAAGGAGACCCTCGACTACGCCTACGAGAAGCAGCTTGAGATGCTGCGTGACGTCAAGCGCGGCGTCGTGGAGATGGTCACCGCCAAGCGTCGTCTCGAGCTTCAGGCCAAGAAGGTGCGGGAGAACGTTAGCAAGCTGGATGATCAGGCCCGCAAGGCTCTGGGGATGGGGCGAGAGGACCTGGCGCGCGTCGCACTCGAACGTAAGCAGACCGCCCTGGTGGAACTCGACGGTCTCGACCAGCAGATCGTCGACATGGAGCATGAGCAGGAGAAGCTGACCGCGGCCGAGCAGCGCATACAGGCGAAGGTGCACGCGTTCCGTAACCGGAAAGAGGTCATCAAGGCCCAGTACAGCGCGGCCCAGGCGCAGGTTCGCATCGGGTCGGCCCTCTCCGGTCTCTCCGAGGAGATGGGGGACGTCTCGCTAGCGGTTGAGAGAGCCGAGCACAAGACCGAGTCGATGAAGGCCAGAGCGGGCGCGATCGACGAGCTCGCCGAGGCCGGAGTGCTGAACGACTCGCTCGGCGGAGGGCAGGACGACATCGACCGCGAGCTCAGCAAGCTCTCCGCATCGGCCAGCGTCGAGTCCGAGTTGGCCGCCCTCAAGGCGTCCGTCGACACGCCCCAGCAGAAACAGCTTTCGGGAGGCCAGTCATGATTATCCGAATTCTGACGGAGGGTCAGTGGCGCTTCCCCGCCGCGATGCTCGACGATCTGAATGACATCGACAACGCCATCGTCGATGTTCTGGCAGACGACGACGAGGGGGAGTTTCGCAGCCTCCTCGACAAGATGATCGCGATGGTCAAGGAGAACGGCACTCCCCTCGAACTCGACGAGTTGGAGGAGTCCGACGCCATCATCCCCGAGCCCGACATCACCATCGAAGAGGCGAAGGAGCTGTTCGTCGGAGCCGGCGTCGTGCCGGGGTAGGACAAGAGAAAAGATCCGAACGTGAGGACGATTGACTTTCCCGCTGTAAACACCCGGGTGACTTGGGTGTGAGTATGGCCTTGTCCAAACCGTCGAACCGAACTGATACAGCTGCTAAAGTCCCCGCTGCCTACACCCGGTTCAACGACTGCGCATACCGCCCTAGGGCCGAGAGCGGGAAGTAGTTGCGATACAGGTGGTATTTGATCATGAAGGCCGCGCTCAACTCGGGGCCCTGCGAGTTGGCGCCGTCGAGCGGTTCGTACCTGTCAGGCCTTTCGCCAGGCCCGTAACCGGGGAAACCGCATCCCGTGAATTGAGGTTCATCCCAGGTTCCGTCTTCTTCCTGACGTTCAAGAAGGAATTCAACGCCTCGCGCTACGGACTCGTGCCGTGCTTCACCTGCCGCAATGAGCGCCATAAGAGCCCATGAGGTCTGTGACGGGGTGCTCTCGCCCTGTCCTCGCAGGGAGGGATCGACGTAGCTGACACAGGTTTCGCCCCAACCTCCGTCCGGGTTCTGATGTGCCAGAAGCCATTCGACGGACCGGCGTACCCGGGGCTGCGTCATGTCCACGCCCAGCGCTTCCAGCGCGGGGAGCACGGCGCCTGTGCCGTAGATGTAGTTCACCCCCCAGCGTCCGAACCACGGGCCGTCGTGCTCCTGCTGTTCCCATATATAGGACAGCCCCCGGCGAACGGCTGGGTGTTCCACCGTATGCCCCAGCTTCGCGTACATCTCCAGTACGTGTGCCGTGACGTCAACGCTGGGCGGATCGAGGAGCTCTCCAAAGTCCGCGAACGGGATTTTCGCTAACTCGCGTGAGTCGTTGTTCCAGTCGAATGCGGCCCAACCGCCGTTCGAGCACTGCATCCCGGTCAGCCAGTTGACGGCACGGTCGACGGCCTCCGTCCGCGCACGCTCCCCGGCATCGTCACGCATCCTGGCGGCTGCGAGGTCCGTCACCACAATGGCGGAGTCGTCGATGTCCGGGTAGTGGACGTTATCGAACTCAAAGGCCCATCCGCTGGGTTCCAGGTCGGGTCTGTACACGGCCCAGTCGCCTTCGACGCGGATCTCTTCCTGAATGAGCCAGGCTGCGGAACGCCGTATGGCGGGGTGGTCGGACGGTACGCCCGAATCCAGGAGTCCGCGCATTGCCAGACACGTATCCCACACGGGAGAGAGGCACGCCTGTACTCTGAGCGCGTCGCCGTCTTCCGAGGGAACGCTCCAATTCCGCCTGAATCCTTCCAGCCCATTTGAGATGACGGGGTGATCCGGTGAGAAGCCGATGGCGCTCAGTGCGATGAGCGAGTACACCCACGGGGGCTGAATTCCTGCCCACGAACCGTCTGCCTCCTGGTGTCTGACGATCCAATCGACGGCGGCCTTGATTGCCCTTTCTCGACCGGGAATGAAAGGCAGCTTGCGATAGATGCGTATGGCTCTGTCCAACACGAGGAACCAACCCTTGAGGGAAAAGGGCTTTGCCTTCCAGCGGGACAACGTGAACGTGACCGGGCCCTCCGGGTAGAGTTCCGTCACCCATGCGCTCTCGTGTGGGGGCCGAGTGGGATGGAGTGTGAGAATGATGGTCATGGGCACGATGGTCGCCCGCGCCCAGCTCGCGAAGCGGTAGATGTTGAAGGGCGCCCACCTCGGCAGCAGCATCATGTCGGGAGGCATGGCAGGCGTTCCCTTCCAGTCCCACTGGCCGAAGAGGGCAAGCCATATCTTGGTGAATACCCGCGCCTTGGGCACACCTCCGCGCGCCAGGATGAAGGCCCGGGCCTTTGCCATGTGAGGAGCTTCCGGGGAGTCGCCCGCGAGCTTCAGCGCGAAGTAACATTCGATGGATGTGCTCAAGTCTCCCGGAGCGCCGTAGTACATCCGCCATGAGCCGTCTGCCGATTGCCTGCGGCGAATGTCCTCAGCAATCCGTGGGATGCGGTCTCCCTCGTCCGATCCCAGGAAGCGCGTGAGCATGATGTACTCCGCCTCCATAGTTGGATTGGACTCCAACTCTCCCCACCAGTACCCGTCCTCATGCTGCGTGCGGAAGAAGTACCCCTGTGTCCGCTCCAATGCCTCTCGGAGACGGTTCTCCATGCCCTGTTCGATCAACTTCGCCACCCGGTCCTCAGATCGTCTACTAAAACTTCATAGCCCCGGCGCGCCGGTTGCGAGGACCCGGGTCACAGTTGACGGCCGATAGCCGGGAGAATGCCTTGCACGGCCATCGCCAGGGCGCGTGATGCCCTGCGCGATTTCAATGCGAGAGGCAGGAAACTCCGGACCGCGGAAGGATGTGACATCGCCCGGAAAGCGTGTGCCCATTCCCGCCGCCCTCCATCCGCGATGATTGCCGCGATGAACAGAGGGAGGGGGAAATGAGCTTCGTCCAGCACCGCGCGGATCCCTATGAGTGGGATGTCCCTCGCCGCCGCTGCATTCGCTATCCAGTGCCCTTCCATGTCAACGACCATTGCGCCGGTTCCATTGTGCGCGCGTCGCTTGGCCAGTGGCGTTAGCAGGGGTTCGTCCACGGTGAGAACGGCTCCTTCCAGCACTGAGAGGCCCGACTGGCGGAGCAGTATTGCCGCGCGGGTCGTATGAGGAGTTCCGGGGATCGCCGCGCTGGCGCCGTGAAGATAGGAGGTTCCCACTACGAGTTGACCGGGATGAAGATGAGGCACGAGCGCCCCGGCGTATCCCAGGGAGACGAGCAGTCTGCACGGCGCGGCATTGAGAAGGTCTGTGACCTGTTCACCCGCATCGCGTCCCATGCCGACAACGCTCGCGCGAGTACGCTCGTTGCCATAGCCCAGTCCTCCCAGTTCACGCCGGGTCGGGGCGACCGTCAGAAGAGGCGCGGCGATGGTGTCGGTAACCACGTCATTCCGTCCGCTTGCGACGTGCCCGTGAGCCGCTCTGTGCCGTCCCGTCTTGCCGGTCTTGGAAAGCCTCGAAATGCTTCACCGATGCCGCTGCGACATCCCGCCCCGTGAACAGCACTTGGGTAATATCTCGGTAGGGGATACGAATCTCGCGTCCCGTCTCGGTCTCGAACATCTGGGCAAACGGTTCGCTCGCGCGGGCGTCCCGGTTGAAGAGGTAACCGGTCAGGGAGCCGTCGTCAATCGTCCTTATGGTAACGTCGCCGCGGTAGTGGAAGGCCCGTTCGACGAGGTCTTCGACGTCCTTGCCGGCCCCTTGACTTGCAACACGGAGTGGCGAACCCTGTTCGTTCATTTGCTCACAGCCTGCCAGTAAGCGTGGCAACCGTGGAGTCCCGGAGACCACGCCACGTCGTGAAGGTTGCGTTGATGGCGGAGGGCTCGTAGCCACAGTGAACCATGCAGTCTTGGCACTGGTGGTTCCCGCTCGCCCGGCCGTACTCCTCCCAGGCCGTTTCCTCCATCAATTCCCGGAAGGTGGCGGCGTAGCCGTCTTGCAGGAGATAACACGGGCGCTGCCACCCGAATATCGTATACAGCGGGTTGCCCCAGGGCGTACATTCGAAATCGCGCTTGCCCATCAGGAACTGGAGAAACAGCGGCGACTGGTTGAACCGCCAGCGCTTCTTCTTGCCGGCAAGCACCTGGGAGAACAGCTCCCGTGTACGCTCACGCTCGAGGAAAGAGTTCTGATCCGGGGCTTTCTCATAGTTGAACCCCGGGGACACCATCATGCCTTCCACGTCCAGGTCCATCATCGCGTCGAAGAAGTCGCGGACGCGCATTGGCTCAGCCGTGTTGAACAGCGTCGTATTGGTGGTGACGCGAAAGCCGCGCCGAACCGCCTCCCGTATCGCCTCGACGGCGATGTCGTAAACGCCGTTCCGGCAAACCGAAGCGTCGTGCTCCTTCCGCAGGCCGTCCATGTGCACGCTGAAATTAAGGCGCTTGGAGGGGGTGAAGACATTCTCCTCCAGCTTCTGCTTGAGCAGCAGGGCGTTGGTGCAGAGGTAGACGTACTTCCTGCGCCGGGTGAGTTCTTCCACCAGCTCGCCGATGTGCGGATAGAGGAGCGGTTCTCCGCCAGGGATGCTGACGATGGGCGCTCCGCACTCCTCGACCGCGTCGATGCACTGCTCGACCGTGAGCGCGCGCTTGAGCACGTGAGGCGGATACTGGATCTTTCCGCAGCCCGCACAGGCGAGATTGCAGCGCAGCAGCGGCTCCAACATCAGCACGAGCGGATAGCGCTCGCGTCGCGCCAATCGCTGCTTTGCCACGTGCAAAGCCACCGTATACGCCTGTGAAATAGGAACTCCCAAGACGTTGTGCCCTCACTGTGAACTGACTGCGGGGTAGTGTACCAGAATTTATAGAGGCAAGATGGTGCGTGCCTTGGGCGTTTTAGACCTTCAGGCGGAATGAGCCGTCCTCTGAACGGGCTTTCGCCAAGCTCACAGCCGGATGTCCTCCCAATCCGATATCGCGCCGCCGTCCATTCACGACAGCCCGCATTACCCACGCTTTATATCTTGCCGGCCGTACAACCATATAGAGGCCACCATCGTCACCATAACGTCCAAGCTTCGTGAGCGCCTTAATTCCTTTTGCCGTGAGACTTCGCCATGGTGTCCTCCTTTGAAAGACACGGTACCACACATGACACGGGATGATGCGGGAACGGACGGGAAGGCGCAAGACTACACCAGGATCGATGTAGCTACGAATTCGAGGAAATACGGTGCAAGTCAGAAGCACACAGGAAGGGGTGGTGGTAGCGCATACGGGATTCGGATTTAAATACAGATACTCGAAAAATTGGCCGCTAGTACCACATTTCGTACCACTGTTGCATCCAGGCCAGTGAGGAAGCGAGAACCATTGACGTATACCGATGAAGCAGAAATTGCCATGAGGTTACATCAGTCTTCCACAACGGAGAATCGGCGCTAAGTTTCACTCTCTTGTGGATCAAGACGAGGATCAAGGCACAAGATGACGATATCTGTTATTCAAGCGCCAGCAAAAAGCTCGATAAGGATGAGCGGTTGTTACTGGAGCAGTTCAGTTCGAGTCTCCTCAGCTGGGCCAAGGCGTGCTGAATTGCGAACTTTCCGCTGGGAGGTTTCCACTGTAAGGAACCGTCCGATTCCACAGCCAAGCCTACCCCGATCACGGCGCGGGCGTCCAACACAACCGGAACCCCGTAACCTAGCACCTGTTGACGGCGGCGCCTAGTTTGACGATTGCGTCACCGTTGCCGAGCACTCCCGGTCCCTCCCGCCACTGGCATCTCTCAACGCGCACACCAGGCAATTGTAGAGGGAGGAGCCGGTCTCATCCCTCAGCGCGAGGCGGTTGAGCACGCGCCCAACCTCCCGCTGTTCGTCCGTATGGCGGGCAGTATCTGTATTTCGGTCCTGTCCGCGTAGTTCACCGTCACTGCCAAGTTACCCGCAGTTACGGAATTCTGAGGGAGTCGCCTTTGGACAGTATCCCGAACGTACTCTATGACCTCTGACGGAGGTCGGCTCACAAGCGAAGACTGGTTCACTATCAGAAGGGCGTCGATATCGCTGAGGCCGGTCACGTAAGTACGTCTCCGAACGGAACCGCCGAACATCGTCTGCACAGTGCGGTAACCATCCTGCCTGAGGAACCCACACAGGCTTTCGATGTGCCTTGTGACAATTCGTTGATTCCTGCGGGTGTACCTTGCCAGTAACTCTTCGCAGTAGCGGTTGAAGTTGTCGTTCGACATAGCACACCTCTCATGTTTCGATCAAAGAGTGCGCTCACCACACGCCGGTGTCTGTGGGTACGTCGTGCGCACTCCTTTCGATGGCATTCTCTACAAGGCAGATTCTAACGGGCTGGGGCAATGTCGGACAAGGCAAATGCCCTACTCGGGGAGGACCACCGACATGGGTAGGACCAGACCTACCGCTTCCGCGTGTAGCTCGCCAGAGTCCGACGTCGGCAGTGACTGCCCAGGACACGCAAGCCTCGGAGTCGCCTATCTCTACGCCGTAGTACGCTATTCCGTAACGGTGTGGAGCGGCTTGTCGTTATTCGTCCAGATGAGGGGTGTGCCAATTCTCAGGGCGACCAGCTTGGGACCGAATCATGCGTCGAGTTGTCGGTCAGTCGGGTCTCGCCCGAACCATCCGCGTTCATCACATAGATATCATCGGCCCCGGATCGGTGTGAATGGAACGCGATGCGTCCAGAGGCAGGCGCCAGAGTCACGACAGGCGTCGGCGCGCCCGGCGGTGTGGACTGGCCTTCCCAATCACCGCCCCAGCATTGGACGGAGCCGTCCAGCTTCACGCCGCACGTGTGAGCATCCCCGGCGCTGACGGAGGCGAACTCCCCGGCAGGCGGCGTGGACTGGCCGAATAATTCATCCCAGCCCCAGCATTGGACGGAGCCGTCCGGCTTCACGCCGCACGTGTGCACATGCCCAGCGCTGACGGAGGCGAACTCCCCGGCAGGCGGCGTGGACTGGCCAGACCCATCAGAGCCCCAGCATTGGACGGAGCCATCCAGCTTCACGCCGCACGTGTGCCACAGCCCGGCGCTGACGGAGGCGAACTCCCCGGCAGGCGGCGTGGACTGGCCAGACCCATCAGAGCCCCAGCATTGGACGAAGCCATCCGGCTTCACACCGCACGTGTGCTCTCCCCCGGCGCTGACGGAGGCGAACTCCCCGGCAGGCGGCGTGGACTGGCCAGACCCATCATAGCCCCAGCATTGGACGGAGCCGTCTGGCATCATACCGCACGTGTGCTCTCCCCCGGCGTTGACGGAGGCGAACTCCCCGGCAGGCGGCGTGGACTGACCATAATCATCCCTTCCCCAGCATTGGACGAAGCCGTTCGTCTTCACACCGCACGTGTGAAACATCCCCGCGCTGACGGAGGCGAACACCCCGCCCGGCGGTGTGGCCTGGCCGGCGACATCCGAGCCCCAGCATTGGACGGAGCCGTCCAGCTTCACACCGCACGTGTGCTCTCCCCCCGCGCTGACGGAGGCGAAGGTTGCTGAGGTCCCGGCTCGGTCTGAAGTCTCTGGGCGGGAGTCCTGCGACGCGGGAGTTGGCGTCGGCGCGGGCGCAGTGGGAAGTATTGTTGTAATCGTGAACCCCGTAAGCACCGGCAACTGGAACGGCTCATGGTCCGAGATGCCCAGGCTGTCCAGGAGCTTGGCGTGTTTGACCCGTTCGGCGGCCAGATTGGCCTTGATGCCACTCGCCATGACCTGCCATGGCTCGTACTCGGCAAGAGGATCATTCAGCCCTTCCAGTACGGACAGCAGTTCCACCAACTCCAGAGCATCGGTGGCCGGGAGTCCCGAAAGATGCTCAGTCGCCACCGCGCCAGCCGTCTTGAGCGCCTCCTCTGGAATCCGCAGATTCTCCTTGGCGATCATCAACAGAGCGTCCGCGGCTGGCCCCTGGTAGGATGCTCCGTACGTGTCCGCGTCCTCCAGGAAGACCGCCTCGGCGAAGCTCAGCGATCGGCCGCCCTGTATCTCCTTCGCAAGTTCGGCCATCTCCTTCAGCAGGTCACGAGATTCCCTGATCGCTTTCAGACCCACTTCTTCCGTGGTCTTCTCAGGGTTGTCGGTCATCTCCTTGATCATCTTGGTCACAACGTTGACCGACAGATTGGCTGTCGCCTTCACCTTCCCATAGACATTCGGAGATATCAGGATGGAGGTGATCCCCGTAGCGGCCCCCAAGCCGAATGTCACGTCACTGGATATCCAGATGCCGAAATAGTTGGCGTAATCGGCAAAATTCCATAAGGACGAGGTGAATATCTTGGTAAATCTAATCGACTCCGGCGTCCGATATACGTGTTGGACATGAGCCGTGAAGACCGCCTTGTCTCTCAACGAGCCGCCGACGCGCGCAGAGTTCTCGACATCCTCCACTAGGTATTCGGTCACGCCGCGAGAGTCAGCCTCACCGGAGACCCGGTACTCCCGTCCGTCAACGATTACTGTGGTTGCAGGGAAAGAGTGCTGGGTTGTTATCAAGACCTCATCCTCGACCACGTCGCGACCGATCAGGTCTCCATTGCCATTTTCGAAGACAAGCTCGACCCGGATCGTGAGAGGGCCTACTTCGGAGGGGGTAATCGTCACAGGGTTCATGAGTGATCCCCGGGAGGAAGAAGATGTATATGAATGGCCGACGCGCCATGCGTCTTGACCCAGCCAATCCAGAACGATACGCGCGTCGGAGGCGGCTTTACGTCTCCATACTTCCGTCTCCGTAGGGGATAGCAGGCGCACATATCCAACTGCCTCCTCGTCCACGTCGAAGAGGTCTGAAGGTCCCGTGTTCTGCACTGTCCAGTGGACATCGAAGGACTCACCCACCACGACCGTTTCCGGCGCTTCGATTTCAACTATCATGGGCTGGACCTCCAGCCCAGCAGTCGATGAAGAGGTACCGGCCCGCGCCTCTCCTCCGGCCGTGGTGAACCTGCTCAGGTCGAGCACAGTGACCGCCACCGTACCGCCGGACTCGTCCACTTCGCCTTCCAGCACCACCCAGACTTCCAGCTCCTCATCCCAGTGCAGGGGCAGTATCCGCGAACTGTCACCCCCGGGCTCGATCTCGAACGGTATGTGGAGCGTTATCGGGGCAAGGATCAGGGTGTCCTCCCCCACCGAGAAGTCGTACACTCTCCCTGTCTTGACCGGGCTGGGCGGCGGCTCCACCTCGGTGATGGACACGGTCACCGCCTCAGTCAGCGCGCCAGGCGGAATCTCCATGCGAGCGCCGCTGCCGTGCTCGAGGGAGCCGGACTCTCCAGCCGGCACTCGCAGAGAGGCAGGCGACGTCTGGGCGGTGGTCGCCGTTGGCGTCGGCTCTGCCTCTGCCGTCTCCGCCGCCCTTGCCCCGGGATTGGGCGAGGGCTGACGGTCGTCGCCGCACGCGAGCGCCACCAAGGCCAAAGCGATTCCGATGATGAATACTCCGATTCCTCTATGCATCTTGTGTCTCCGTTTCCTTTTCCCTTACCTGGCATGCGTTAGGTCTATGTCCTGCCCCTCACCGTCCGGCGGCGCTCCCGCCCGCCGGCGACCAACTGGGGAACCAGTCGTGCGCCAAGTTGTCGGTGAGCCGTGTCACGCCCGAACCGTCCACGTTCATCACGTAGATCTCATCGTTACCATCCCTGTCTGACGTGAACGCGATGCTCTGGCCGTCAGGAGACCAGCTTATTAGAGAGTCGTGCGCCTCGTTGTCGGTGAGCCGGGTGAGGTCCGAACCGTCCGCGTTCACCGCGTATAGCTCCCCGTTGCCGTCCCGGTATGACGTGAAAACAATGCGCCGGCCGGCCGGAGACCAGCTTGGGGCCAAGTCCCACACCTCGTTGTCGGTGAGTTTGGTCACGCCCGAACCGTCCGCGTTCATCACGTATATCGCAAAGGAATAGCCTTCAGAGTGCCAATCATAGGCACTGAACGCGATACGCCGGCCGTCAGGCGACCAAGCCGGCGACGCAACGGACTGAGGCTGGTTCCCGGTGAACTCGGTGATGTCCGAACCGTCCGCGTTCATCACGTATATCTCAGAGTCCCTGATGAAAACAATGCGCCGGCCGTCCGGAGACCATGATGGGGCCCAATCTGCCGCCTCATTGTCCGTCAGCCGGGTCATATCGGAGCCGTCCGCGTTCATCACGTATATCTCACTGTTCTCGTTAGAGCCCGACACGAACGCGATGCGACGGCCGTCAGGAGACCAACTTATGTAATGGTCGCGCGCCGGGTTGTCGGTGAGCCTGGTCAGGCCCGAACCGTCCGCGTTCATCACGTATATCTCACTGTTCCCTTCATGGTCCCAGTCACGGAACGACATGAACGCGATGCGACGGCCGTCCGGCGCCCAGATTGGACAACAGCCAACCTCCTCGATGCCGGTGATCCGAGTGACGTCCGAACCGTCCGCATTCATCACGTATATCTCATTGATCCCACCTCGGTCTGACACAAACGCAATGCGTTCACCCGATGGGACAGACGCCACGGACCGGGTGACTGGACTCCCACCAGCCGGAGACCGGCTTGGAGAATAGTCATGGGCCCCGTTGTCGGTGAGCCGGGTGACGTCCGAACCGTCCGCGTTCATCACATAGATCTCCCCGTTGCCGTCTCGGTATGACGTGAACGCGATGCGCCGGCCGGCCGGCGACCAGTTCGGGTCCCGGTCGTACGCCGGGTTGTCGGTGAGGTTGGTCACTTCCGAGCCGTCCGCGTTCATCACGTAGATCTCAGTCTTCCCGTCCCGGTCCGACAGGAACGCTATGCGCCGACCGTCAGGCGACCAGATCGGATCTGCGTCCTCCGCCTCATTCTCGGTCAGGCGGGTCTGGTCCGAACCGTCCGCGTTCATCACGTATATCTCCCAGTTCCCGTCTCGTTCCGACTCGAACACGATGAGCCGTCCGTCCAGCGACAGCCTTGGACTCTTGTCCGTCCCAGTGTCCGTCAGCCGGACCACGCGACGGTCCGCATTCAGCACTTCTATATAACTGGCCCCGTCTTTGTCGGTGAACATGTGCACTGTGCGAGGTCTTTCATAACCCCCGCTGGGCAACTCCCTCACGCTTGAACCGTCCGCGTTCATCACGTATCTAACAAAGACCCCCCCTTCTTTATATCGGTCCGAGTATCGGTCCGAGTGAAAGGTGATACGCCTGCCGTCAGGCGACCACCATGGGCCCCGGTCGTCCGCCTCATTGTCCGTCAGCCGGGTCACACCGGAGCCGTCCGCGTTCATTACGTAGATCTCAGAGTTCCCATCCCGGTTTGACAGGAACGCGATGCGCCGGCCATCAGGAGACCACCTTGGCGACCAGTCCCTCGCCTTGTTGTCGGTGAGCCGGGGCGCGCCCGAACCGTCCGCGTTCACCACGGATGTTTCCTCCCCGTTCCCGTCCCGCTCTGAATCGAACGCGGTTCGATCTTCATTGGGATCGGTGCAAGTGCCCAGCGCAACCGTAACGATCATCCCCAAGACGACGAGGGCTCCCACGCCCACGAGTATTGCCCACAGCAGCCGCTTCCTTGCCGGGCGGCGGGTGGGCGGCGTGGACGATGCTTCCGGAATCGGGTGGACTTCCGCCGCGTCGGATCCCCGAACCTCGAAATCGACCCTCATGCCGTCCGCGGGCGCCGTCTCGTCGCTCCGCCACTCCTCAAGCGTGAACGGGTACCGCACCCCATCATCGCCGAGGATCAACCCCTCCGCGCTTTGGCTCGCTGCGCTAAGTATCTTTCCTTGCATGTGCTTCCTCCTCTATTCGATTGATGGCATTGGGTAGGGTGTCCCTCATCACGGCGGCGCTCCCGCCCATTAGGGCGACCGGCTTGGCACGGGGTAGATCACGCTGGCTGTGGCGGCATTGGCGGGGGCCACTACCGGGGTCTCGCTGCTCTGTATCTGGATCACGCCCATGGGCTTAGCTGTGTTCTTGCCCGTCGAGTCGAATTTGATCGGGCCGTAGAAGGTGGACACGTTCAGGTTCCTGAGGGCGGTTCGCACGGCGTCCGCGTCCACTGAGCCGGCGGCCTCGATGGCAAGGTGCAGGGCGAGAGCCGCGGCCGTTGCGCCTGCGGACTGGAAGACGGGCGGCCGGCCCCACTTCTTGCGGAAGCGCTCGGCGTAGTCGGACGCAGAGCCGAAGTAGTTACCACGATAGCTCATGAGCGGCTCCCACTGGGTGGGGCCTATAAGGTAGTTCGCGTCGGCCCCGACCTCCTCGATCAGGGCCTGGTCGGTCGGGCCGACAGTCATCACGGTTGCCTTCGGGTTGAAGTCCAACTCCTTGGCAACGCGAACGAAGAGCACGGTGTCGTTGAAGTATCCGATTCCCACAAAGACGTCCGGCTCCAAGGTCTTGAAGCCGGACACTATGCCGCTGACGTCGGGCGCGTCCCGGGGATATGCCTCTACGGCCAGCACCTCCATACCGTATCGTCCGGCCCACCGCCTGGCGCCCTCGGCCACACTCCTGGCGAAGGCGGTGTCCGCGTAGGCGATGACCACCGACCTCGCCCCGTGGTCGGCGAGCAGGCGCAGCGCGGACTCGATGTAGCTTCCGCTGGGCGTCAGCACGGCGAAGAGGTTCTCGAATGACTGTTCGAAAAGCGTTTCGGATGCCCCCGCGCCCTCGACCAGTATGACGCCCCGCGATTCGGCGGCCTCGATGGCCGACTGAGTGAGCGTGGAGCTATACGGCCCCAGCAGGAAGTGCACTTCGTCCTCGTCGATGAGTCGTTCGACGAGCTTGGCCGTGGTGTCCGGGTCGCTCCCGTCGTCGTACAGGATCAGTTCGATCTTGTGGAGTTCGCCGCCTATGTTGATGCCGCCGCGCTCATTTACCCATTCCTCCCAGAGAAGGTAGCCCTCGCGGACGTGCTTACCTTCCTCGGCATATCTGCCCGTTTCGCTGACGGCGGCGCCGACCCTGATGACCTTCTCCTCCGAGTGACGGAGGCGAACTTCCGCGCCCGGCGGCGTGGACTGGCCCCACTCATCATCGCCCCAGCACTGGACGGAGCCGTCCGTCTTCACTCCGCACGTGTGCCCTCCCCCGGCGCTGACCGAGACGAACTCCCCGGTCGGCGGCGTGGACTGACCAGCATCATCATTGCCCCAGCATTGGACGGAGCCGTCCGTCTTCACGCCGCACGTATGATATGACCCGGCGCTGACGGAGGCGAACTCCCCGCCCGGCGGCGTGGACTGGCCATACTCATCCCAACCCCAGCATTGGACGAAGCCGTCCGTCCTCACTCCGCACGTGTGGCTATGCCCGGCGCTGACGGAGGCGAACTCCCCGCCCGGCGGCGTGGACTGGCCAGCCTCATCATCGCCCCAGCATTGGACGGAACCCTCTGTCTTTACACCGCACGTGTGAATACCCCCGGCGCTGACGGAGGCGAACTCCCCGCCCGGCGGCGTGGCCTGGCCACGAAAATTACCACTCCTCCAGCATTGGACAGAGCTGTCTGTCTTCACTCCGCACATGTGGCTATACCCGGCGCTGACGGAGGTGAACTCGCCGCTCGGCGGCCCGGACTCGCCAGAATAATCAGCGCCCCAGCATTGGACAGTGCCGTTCCTCTTCAGGCCGCACGTGTGACCAATCCCGACGCTGACGGAGGCAAACTCCCCGGCAGGCGGCGTGGCTTCGCCAAAATCATCATAGCCCCAGCATTGGACGGAGCCGTCCGGCTTCACGCCGCACGTGTGCAAATCCCCGGCGCTGACGGAGGCGAAGGTTGCTGAGGTCCCGTCTCGGTCTGAAGTCTCCAGCCGGGAGTCCTGCGACGTAGGAGTTGGCGTCGGCGCGGCAGCAGACGCAGGCCACGTAAAGTCCGTGCTGCTGTACCACTGGAAGCGTTCGTTCACGCTCTTGATTCGATCTCCAAGGAAACTCGCTACTGCCGTGCCGGCAGGATTGTGGACCCACTCCAACCACTTGAAGGACCGGGGCCCACTCCCTATCAGCAACCCGGTCATGTTCCCGTGAAGGATGCAGTCCAGCATGTACTCTCCCGAATCCGTAGGGCGGTACTGCGTCTCCCATGGTCCTTGCAACTCGCTGAACGCCGAGTAGTTCTGTGCGGTCTTCTCCTTAGGACGAGAGGTGTGCTCATAGACCAGTTCACCATCGCTATAGACCTTGAACTCCACTGTGAAGACCCTTAACTGCCCACGCTCGACCGCCTCAGGCATCGCCGTCAGCACCACTTCTCCGTCTTTCGACAGCGCCGAGCACTCCGATAGCCTGGCCTCCGTACCCGGCCTCCTCGAATACTCCCCCACCCGCAAGCCGACCGTCTCTCTGTCCAGTTCGGGCGAGAGCCAATCAAGCAGATATTTGGCGTCTTCCAAGACCTCTTCAAACGACTCCCACGAGTCCGACACTATGCCGGAGGTTCCCACTCTCAGAACGCAATCCACCGACAGTTCCCCCGGCGGTGATGCTTCGAGCCACTCCAGCGAAAATTCGTGCGTTACTCCGGGCCCCACGAATGCGCTTGGCGAGCCAAACCCTCCCGCAAGGCCTCTTACTCTGTCCTCTAACGCGAACTCCACGTACATCTTGTGTTCCACCGAGTGGTTGGTCGCCTCGGCAGTCAGCTTGAAGGGGTGAGTCGCTTCCGTAGCTTCCGGGTCCGCGCCGCACGACTTCAGTTCAGCGGCGTCCTCCGCGTAGTCGTAGCCCAAGATGTCCCTGACGATGGAGGTGAACCAGCTCAGTTCCGACACCTCGACTCTGATCCGGCGATTGGCCTCATCCACCTCGCCGTCCACTATCTCCCACTTCTCTGTGTCCTCGTCCCAGTGCAGGGCGCGAACGTCCTCCGCCGTCATGCCTTGCCGGTGCTCGTAGGGTATGTGGATGACGACCGGACGCTCGATCTCGACTTGACCGATGGAGATGTCGAAGACCGTGCCCAATGCGATGCCCGAGGGCAGCTTGTCGTCGGACGGTTCTACCTCGGTGATGGACACGGTGACCGCCTCGTCCGTCGCGCCCTGCGGAATCTCTATCCGCGCGCCGCTGTCGTGCTCCAGCACACCCGACTCCCCCGCCGATAGACGCAGCGAGTCGGACGGCTCCGGAGCGGATGTTTGAGCGGCAGTCGGTTCGGTCGCTTGACTGTCCTCCGCCGTCCTTGCCACAGGGGTGGGCGAAGGCGGAGGGTCGTCACCGCACGCGAGCGCCACTACGACCAAAGCGATTCCGATGATGACTACTCCGATTCCTCTATGCATCTTGTGGTCTCCGTCTCCTTCTTCCTTACGTGGCATTCGTTAGGGTCTATGTCCTGCCCATCAGCGTCCGTCGGCACTCCCGCCCACCGGCGACCGGCTGGGGAACCAGTCGTCCGCCAAGTTGTCGGTGAGCCGGGTGACGCCCGAACCGTCCGCGTTCACAAGCCGAAGGCGCGCGCCTCTTCACTCCACAGGAAAGACCATCAATTCACGGAATTCCCCGCCTGATACCGACCAACAAACGAGGGATCCGTCCGTCCTCACACCACACCAATTGGTGTTCAGGGTGCTGATGGAAGCGAACTCTCCCTCCAGAATGTACTCGCCCCCGTTGTTCCCCCAGCACGCGGCGGACCCGTCCGTCCTCACACCGCACGCGATCCCCCCACCGACGCTGACGGAGGCGAACTCTCCACTAGGCGGCGTGAACTCGCTCCAATACTGGCCCCAGCAGGCGACCGAGCCGTCCGTCCTCACACCGCACGCGTTCCCCCACGCACCGGTGCTGACGGAGGCGAACTCTCCACTAGGCGGCGTGAACTCGCCATATTCATTCCTACCCCAGCAGGCGACCGAGCCGTCCGTCCTCACACCACACGTGTAGGTCACCCCCGCGCTGACGGAGGCGAACTTCCCATCCGGCGGAGTGGCCTGTCCATGGTCGTCATGGCCCCAGCACACGACCGAGCCGTCCGTCCTCACGGCGCACGCATATCCCAATAACTGAAATGTTGTTGGAGACCGAGTTGATGAGAGTCCTACGCTGACGGAACTGAACTTCCCATCCGGCGGAGTGGCCTGTCCATGGTCGTCACTGCCCCAGCACGCAATGGATTCATCCGTCTTCAAACCGCACGCGTGCCCATAGCCGACGCTGACGGAGGTGAACTTCCCGTCTGGTGGAACATGAAGACCAATGGGACCGCCCCAGCATACGACTGAGCCGTCTGTCCTCACGCCGCACGCGACATCCGTACTGCTCTCATACATAGGCAAACCGTCAACGGAGGTGAACCCTCTCCCGTCTGGCGGAATGGTCCGGCCATATCGATCATAACCCCAGCAGACCGGCTCGCCGTTCTTCCGCAACCCGCATGTGTGCCAATCCCTCGCGCTGACAGAGGCGAACTCTCCACTAGGCGGCCTGGACTGGCCATAGTCATTCCTACCCCAGCAGGCGACCGAGCCGTTCTTCCGTAACCCGCACGTGTGCGAATCCCCCGCGCTGACGGAGGTGAACTCACCACCCGGCGGTGTGGACTGACCATCCACATCATAGCCCCAGCAGGCGACCGAGCCGTCCGTCTTCACACCGCATGCGTGCCGCCACCCCGCGTTGACGGAGGTGAACTCACCACCCGGCGGCGTGGATTGACCGAGATAATCACCACGGTGATCCTCGTTGCTGCCCCAGCATTGGACGGAGCCGTCCGTCCTCAACCCGCATGTGTGCTCCAGGCCGACACTGACGGAGGCGAACTCGCCGCCCGGCGGCGTGGACTGACCAGCCCCATCACCACCCCAGCAGGCGACCGAGCCGCCCACACGCAACCCGCATGTGTACACCCACGTCGCGCTGACGGAGGCGAATTCACCACCCGGCGGCGTGGACTGGCCCCAATAATCATCGCCCCAGCAGGCGACCGAGCCGTCCACACGCAACCCGCATGTGTGCCAACCCCCCGCGCTGACAGAGGCGAACTCTCCACTAGGCGGAGTGGACTGGCCTACTACCATTCTTCCGTCCTGATCTTCATTGGATCCCCAGCAGGCGACCGAGCCGTCCGTCCTCACACCGCACGTGTGTTGCTCCCCAGCGCTGACGGAGGTGAACTCCCCGCCAGGAGGCGTGGACTGGCCATACCAGTTCCGGCCCCAGCAGGCGACCGTTCCGTTCACACGCAACCCGCACATGTGGGTACCCCCGGCGCTGAGGAAGGTGAACGCATTTGCGGAGCGTCCCTCCGTTATGTTCAGCAACTTGTCCAGAACGCCAAGAGCTGAGGCGGGTGTTGCCGTAGCCGTGGGCGCCGATTCGGACCGGGCGGGCGTTACCGTGCGAGTGGCAGTCGGCTCAGCCACTGCCGTCTCCGTCGCCCTTGCCACAGGGGTGGGCGACGGACTAGGGTCGTCGCCGCAGGCGAGCGCCCACAGGACTACAAGCAGACCTACGATGACTATTCCGGTCGTTCGATTCATTCTCTATTCCTCCACTTTGTCGAGATAACTTACGAATCCACGCGCCGCATGAGGATACGAACGAGGAGCGCACCAATTCTCAGGACGACCAGCTTGGGTCGAAGTCCCGCACCGAATTGTCGGTGAGACGAACCGCACCTGAACCGTCCACGCCCATCGCGTATATCTCCAAGCCACCGTCGCGGTCTGACAGGAATGTGATGTGCCGTCCGGCGACCAGCTTGACCAGGCGCCCTCCCCTGCGACATGAAATTCCGTGAACGCCCCGTCCACTATCTCGACGCCAATTCGAGATTGTCCCTGATCCCTCTGGCTTTGAGGTAGGTTTCACTGGAGACTATGTTCAGGTCCTTGTCCAAGAAGAATGTGAACGGGTACGCATTAACACCATAGGCCGCAACGATGGAGTGGTCGAAGTCGGGACCGACGGCAAATTGCAGCTCCTGGTCGGTCACATAGTCCTGACCGGATGTCGCGTCACTTCCATTGGGGTCCCATTCAGACATGCTGTCCGCCCATACCTGGACGGCAACGTAATGTACGTCATCCTTGTTCGCGTTGTAGGAGTCCTTTATGAGGAACATCAACTCTTGGCACTGGGTACATGCCGGGAACCAGAAGTTGATGACCACGGGCTTTCCCCTGAGATCGGACAGGCTGACCTCTTGGTCCTTAGCGTAGTTATCGTTCTCGTATACCTTAAGCGTGAAATTCGGAGCGGGCTTCCCTACCTCCGCCACCGCGCCGGGAGCAGCCGGCGTCCCTCTTTCTTCGGTGATGACAATGCTCTGGATTACGTCCCCTTTATAGGTGGCCGTGGAGGGATCGCGCTCCCTAATGCCGTTGACCACGTCCATACCGCTGATTACCTCCCCGAACACGGCGTGACAGGAGACACCGGGCTGGGCGCACGGTTTGGGCGTCCCGTCGAGGTTCAGGCCGTCGAGCCGGTGCTGCTCGGAGTAAGTGATGTAGAACTGACCGCCGTTCGTGCCGCGACCGTTATTGACTCCTGCGTTCGCCATGGCCAGCATTCCGGGGCCGAAGTGTCGCAGGTCGGGATGGAACTCGTTATCGAACTGGTAGCCGGGCCCGCCCGTCCCCGTTCCGGTCGGGTCGCCTCCCTGGGCCATGAAGCCCGGTATGACGCGATGGAAGGTCGCGCCGTCGTAGTAGCCCTCGCGGGCAAGGAAGACGAAGTTGTTGACCGTCTTCGGGGCCTTGTCGGCAAATAGCTTGATCTCGAAGGTTCCGCCGCGTTCCATCGTGAACGTGGCTGTATAGGACTTCTCGGGATCGATTCGCATGGGAGGAGCGACGTCCCATTGCAATCGCTTGCCGGGAGCCGCCGTGGGGGGAGGAGGCGGTTGCTGGGCGGCGGCAGGCTGCAAATTTGTAGACCCTTCTGTAACAGTAATCGTTCCCTTCATGTTGACCGGGTGTATGAGGCACTGATATTCATATATCCCCGGCTCGGTGAAGTGGTAGTGGAAGTCCTCGTCGGGAGAGATGGTGCCGCTGTCGAAGAGACGTTCGCCGCCTGTGTTTATATGTGTGACGGTGTGGAGAGGCTTGTCGTTGTTCGTCCAGATGACGACGGTTCCGACCTTGATTTCAGCGTCGGTGTGCTGGAAGTTCACGATACTGAGCTCTTCGACTACGGCGCCGGGCGGGAGAGTGGGAGCAGGCACAGCTAAGCCTCGCCCAGACGACTCTGTATACACCGTAAGCTTGACCTTTACGACATCGCCTGAGACCTCTATAGTGTCAACGTCCGCGTCTATGTAATCCGAGTCCTCTATCGATTCCTCAATGTCATCCAACGCCGACTCGGCACGACCCTCGCTCCGGTACACGTAACCGATCCCTGCCTCCGTCTCATCAGCGTCCCCTCCAACCACCACGATCGACACTCCCTCGCACCCGTCGTCAAGCCTCCCAACCACCGCCGAAAGAGACGCAGGTGAGAACGTGGCAAGCGCATCGCAGTCCATGACCAGCCGTATGAGCCCCTTGCCCGAAGCACCCATGGCCCGTCTCAGGTCGGCTTCGCCGTCCAGGAACCCCTCGCCCAGGGCTATCCCCTTCAGCACATCCTTGACTGCGTCCTCTTCTCCGTAGACATAGCTGCCGACCTCTTCGAAGAGAGCAACGCTGCCGCCGTTCCTGTGCTCCCATATGCCTTGGCCGCGGTACGTGTCCTCCTCGAAGTCACGGTCTTCCAGTTCGCTCTCGATGTCACCGAAGTCGAAGGCGCCCTTGACGACGAAATATCTCTCAGTCTGGGCCGTTATGGAGAGGAGCGTTTCCACATCTTCTATGTCGGTTCCGAGGGCGAAGTCTGCGCCATCCCACTCATCCCCCATCCGGTCGTGCAGGTCCGGGGTATCTTCGACACCCTGGTATTCGTTCAGGACTGCGGTCAGGCCCGGGAGCGGCAGTTCAGATGCCCCCAAGATGGCTCTGTAGTCCATCTCCAGCGCCACCGTAGCATCGTCGAGGATCAGCTGGTCGGGGTCGCTCGGAGCGCTTGGCGCACTCGTCGCGCTCGGCTCACTCTCTTCGCCACTGGGAAACATGCCGCACGCCAGGGTGACTGCGGCCATGCACAGGAGCAGGACAAGTATGCGCGCGGTTCCCCACGCGAGGTTCTTTCGAGTACGTGGTCCGGTATTCACAGTCATTTCGATCACCTCATTTCATGTCAATGTTCTCTTGTGTCGAAGGCACACTCAGTGAGCCGCCATCCCCTCGCCCTCAATCCTGATAGTTGGCTGCTTGGGACGGCGTCACTTCCGAACCGTCCATGCCCATCGCATACATCTCTAAGCCACCTCTAGGTATCACTAAATGCAATGCGCCGACTGTCAATCATGTTGGATATAGTTCACCCGCATCCTCTACATCACTCCATTCGTGAGAAAGTTACCGGAGGGGCGCAGAATAGATCTGCCCACCCTTGGGGCAGTCGCTGCAAGGCGCGGCGCTCCACAGTGCGTTCCGGTCGCCGTCCGTCCTCGGCAGGTTGATGCCGGAAGGGCCGAGGTTCCGAGCGTAGATCTCGCCGTAGTTGCCGACCGCCCTAATTACGTTCTGGGCTGCCATCCAGGAGATTCCGAGACTATCCTGGCCAAAGGATCCCTCCAGTCCGAAGAGACGGTCGACCTTGGTGTCGCCGGTCTTGGAACTCGGTACGCTGGCCTGACCGACTCCGTACGCCTCGGCGTAGATGAGGATGCCCATGACGGTCTTGACGATGTCGAACCACTGGTCGTCGCCGTGCGGGACGACGGGGCCGAGCGGCTCTTCGGAGATCGTCTCCGGCAAGATGGTGTGCGCGGACGGGTCGTTTAGGGCCGTGCTGAGGACCGCAAGCTGCGAGCGGTCGTTCGTGAACGCGTCGCACTGTTCCGCCTCATAGGCGGCGACCACCGCGTCGGTGTCCTCGAAGACGAGTGCGACGATGTTCAGGTTGTTCCGGTTCGAGAAGTCCTGGAGGTTCAACTCCGTCGTCGTGCCCTGTGTTACGCAGACGGTCGCGTCCTTCAGCTCCAACACGCTCTCGATACCCAAACCCTCTCGGACGAGGAACCCCTGGCCGTCGTACAACATAGTTTGCGCATAGTTGCCCCACACTGCATCACGCCCAGTGGTCCAGGTAACCGTTCGGACGAGCATGTCGACCTCGCCGGACTGGATGGTCGGCCCACGCTCGGCGGCGGTAATCAGACGGATCTCGATCTTGTTCGGATCACCCAGCACGGCGGCCGCCACCGCTCGACACAGGTCGATGTCAAAGCCGGCGTTGTCCAGATAGCCGAAGCCCGGCACATCGTTCCGGCTGGCGCAGATGACCTTGTCCCGGCTCCTTACCTCATCTAGTCGGGACATCTTGGGTGCCGGACGATGCTGCCCTGCCCCACCGATCCAAACTGGACGGAATATCGGGGCATAAATCTGTCCGCCCTTCGGGCAGTCGCTGCAAGGCGCGGCGCTCCACAGCGCGTTCCGGTCGCCGTCCGTCCTCGGCAGGTTGATGCCGGAAGGACCGAGGTTCCGGGCGTAGATCTCACCGTAGTTGCCGACCGCCCTGATTACGTTCTGGGCCGCCGTCTGGGAGATTCCGAGGCTCTCCTGGCCGAAGGAGCCTTCCAGGCCGAAGAGACGGTCGACCTTGGTGTCGCCGGTCTTGGAACTCGGTACGCTGGCCTGACCGACTCCGTACGCCTCGGCGTAGATGAGGATGCCCATCGTCGTCTTGACGATGTCGAACCACTGGTCGTCGCCGTGCGGCACCACGGGGCCAAGAGGCTCTTCGGAGATCGTCTCCGGCAAGATGGTGTGCGCGGACGGGTCCTCCAGCGCCGTGCTGAGGGCCGCAAGCTGCGAGCGGTCGTTCGTGAACGCGTCGCACTGTTCCGCCTCATAGGCGGCGACCACCGCGTCGGTGTCCTCGAAGGTTAGCGGGCTAATGTTCAGGTTATTCTGGTTCGAGAAGTCCTGGAGGTTCAACTCCGTCGTCGTCCCCTGCGTTACGCATACGGACGCGTCCCTCAGTTCCAGGGCGCTGCTGATGCCCAGGCCCTTTCGAACCAGGAAGCCCTGGCCGTCGTAGAACATCGTCTGAGCGTAGTTGCCCCACTGCGAGTCGCGCGAGGTGGTCCACGTAACCGTTCGGACGAGCATGTCGACCTCGCCGGACTGGATGGTCGGCCCGCGCTCGGCGGCGGTAATCAGACGGATCTCGATCTTGTTCGGATCACCCAACACGGCGGCTGCAAGCGCTCGACACAGGTCGATGTCGAAACCAACGTTATTGCCCGATTCATCCAAGTAGCCGTAGCCGGGGACGTCGTTCCGGCTGGCGCAGATGACCTTGTCCCGGCTCCTTACCATATCCAGCCGGGACTCCCTGGTTCCTTCTGAAGCTTGGGCTGGCGACGGGGCAGGAGCAGGCACAGCTAAGCCTCGCCCAGACGACTCTGTATACACCGTGAGCTCGACCGTTACGACGTCGCCTGAGACCTCTATGGCGTCAACGTCGGCGTCTATGTAATCCGAGTCCTCTATCGATTCCTCAATGTCATCCAACGCCGACTCGGCACGACCCTCGCTCCGGTACACGTAACCGATCCCTGCCTCCGTCTCGTCAGCGTCCCCTCCGACCACCACGATCGACACTCCCTCGCACCCGTCGTCAAGCCTCCCAACCACCGCCGAAAGAGACGCAGGTGAGAACGTGGCAAGCGCATCGCAGTCCATGACCAGCCGTATGAGCCCCTTGCCCGAAGCACCCATGGCCCGTCTCAGGTCGGCTTCGCCGTCCAGGAACCCCTCGCCCAGGGCTATCCCCTTCAGCACATCCTTGACTGCGTCCTCTTCTCCATAGACGTAGATGCCGACCTCTTCGAAGAGAGCCACGCTGTCGCCGCTCCCGTGCTCCCATATGAGTTGGCTGCGGTACGTGTCCTCCTCGAAGTCACGGTCTTCCAGTTCGCTCTCGATGTCACCGAAGTCGAAGGCGCCCTCGACGACAACGTACCCGTACCCCTCGCTCAGAACCGTTATCGAGAGGAACGTCTCCACATCCTCCATGTCGGTAGCGAGGGCGAAGTCTGCGTCATCCCACTCATCCCTCATCCGGTCGTGCAGGTCCGAGGCATCTTCGACGCCCTGATATTCGTTCAGGACTGCGATCAGGCCCGGGAGCGGAAGCTCAGACATCTCAAGGATCGCTCTGTAGTCCATCTCCAGCGCCATCGTGACGTCGTTGAGGATCAGCTGATCGGGGTCGCTCGGAGCGCTTGGCGCACTCGTCGCGCTCGGCTCACTCTCTTCGCCACTGGGAAACATGCCGCACGCAAGGGCGACTGCGGCCATGCACAGGAGCAGAGCAAGTATGTGCGCGGTTCCCCACGCGAGGTTCTTTCGGGTACGTGGTATAGAATTCACAGTTTTGCTCTCCTTTCAGTCACTCCACTTCGATAGGCAGTTCAATCGCTCCTATTCGGAGTCGTTCTTGCCACCTTCCATGAAGAACTGCACCGTCCGAGCGATGCCCGGGTTCTGGAGAGAGGGCTCGTTCGGCGCCTGCGGTGGAACGTTCTTGAAGTACTTCTTCTTGACGATCACGCCGTTGAACGCAGGGGTGTTGCCCACCGCTCCGATGCCGTAGAGGTTGTCGATGAAAATCTCCTGTGCCTCAACGTAGATATCCTTGCGGTCGGCGTAGCGAAGCTCTTTGGCCTCGTCTGCCAATTCACCGAGCCGCAAGATCGCAGGATCGGTCGGCTCTGCCGTGACGGCATCATTGGAGTAGACGTCCCTGCCGCCCGTGTACCATGTGCGGTAGGCGCTGCCGTGGTCATACCAGCGGTCGAGGGTGTTCGGCCACCGGGCGGACATGAGACCACCCGCCATCAGGATGCCCATATTGCGGTCACGCCACTCCCGGAAGAGGCTGACGTCTATCGGGTTGAGAGCAACCCTAATTCCGACCTTGGCGAGATCCTCCTCAATCAACTCAGCCAGCACGTCGTACGCTACGAAGTACTCAGCCGCGTAGCCCATGGGGAAGACCAGGTCACCCCTGCCGTCCGTTCGGTTGCGGACGCCATTCCCGTCCGTATCGACAAGACCGATGCTGTCCAGAATGCGCTTCGACTCTTCGGGGTCAAGCTCGGTGTACTTCTTGGCGTACTCGTCACCGGGGTAGAAGGGATGGCCCTTCGAGAAAATGGGCTGCGAGATGTCGCCCTGGCCGAGGAACATGACCTCGTTGATCTTGCGCCTGTCGATTGCGTGTGACAGGGCCCTGCGGAACTCGAAGTTGTTCAGCCACTTCTTGATTTCCTCGTCCACTTCGTAGTCGACTTCCCCCTCGCCATAGGAGTTGTTGATGGAGAGACCGACGGCTCCGTGCGAACCCCAGAACTGCACGTCGATGTTGCTGCGATGCTCATTCTCCTTGAAGACCGGCACCTTGGCCATCTCGATGTGGCGGTGCTGGAAGTCGATCTCGCCCGCCGAGGCCTTGAGGTTAAGAATTTCCTTGTCGCTCCCCAGCGTCATGGAAATCCTGTCGATGTACGGAAGCTGGTGGCCTGCGGGGTCGACTGCCCAGTAGTATGGGTTGCGCTCCCACGTGTAGATCTCAGCCGTGATCGGGCTGGTCATCTTCCAAGGGGAGATGACAGGAACTTCCGTGCTCTTGTGCGGGCTGGCCTGGTCCTTGAAGAAGGTCACGTAGTTTTCGTAGCCGGCGTCCGCCACCATCTTGTCGAAGGCGTCCTTGTCCGTCGCCGAACCACGGTGGATCGTCTTCAGGTAGTGGGTGGGGCCGTACATGCCGCCGGCCACGCGACCGTGCAGCGTCCAGCCGCCAGTCGTGTAGTTTGCCAGGGAGTCGAGGAAGCCGTCCTTGCGCTCCCTCAGCCGGATGGAGACCGTATGATCGTCGATAGCCGTCATGCTGGCCACCTGCACGCCGGACCAGCCAATATGGCCGTCTCGAGTCGGGTTGATCTCCGGATCCTCGATCACGTTCTCGAAGTGCCAGACGAAGTCCTCGGACGTGAAAGGCACACCGTCCGACCACTTCATGCCCTCTCGGAGATACAGCGTGTAGACCATGCCGTCGTCGCTGATGTCCCAGCCCTTCGCCACGTTCGGAATCACGTCCGTACCGTTGAGGTCGTAGTACAGGACCTGGTCCATCATGAGGCGGTCGGCGTTCTGGCCGTCGTTCGGGCCGGTGAACGCTCTGCGCCACGTGCCGCCGTAGTCGCCGATGCGGTCGACGACCGGGACGACCATCACGTCCTCGGCGTTGGGAAGACGCTCTTCAACCGGAGGTAGGGTTCCGGACGCTACCATCACCGCGAGCGTTGGGGCCTCGCTGAACTCCGTCGGATGATCGCCATCCCAGACCCACGAGCCCCTAAAGGTGCCCGCAAAGTCGCTGGGCTCCGGTTCCTGCGCGGGTGCCGGAGCCGGGGCGGCGGCAGGCGCCGGGGCTGGAGCCGGAGCTTGCGGTGGGGCTGGCGGAGGCGCGGAAGCCGGGGACAACTCATCCAACTCAATGCGATAGCTCCCCGTGTAATCGTTGTCGTATCCCGTGACCTCCACGAAGTAAGTGTCGGAAGACGGAGCGGTCCACTCCAGCAGAGGCGCACCATCGCCCCCCGAATCGTCGTCCCATGCGATGTCGTCGCCGTCCGAATCGTACAGCACAAGGACGGTGTCGAGGTTCGAACCGTGGCGGACCCGTATGATGTACCGGTAATCACGCCGCGCCCTGAATGAGAAGTAGTCTACGTCGTTCCGCTCTTCGAGCGCCCCACCAACTACGTCGCCCACCGAGATGCGCGTGGCGCGAAAGATTTCGTCGGAATGGTCGTCCGCAACCGGAACCGACTCGTCCAACTCAATGCGATAACTCCCTGTGTCACCGCTGTCGTATCCCCTGACCTCCACGAAGTAAGTGTCGGAAGACGGAGCAGTCCACTCCAGCAGGGGCGCATTGTCCCCTCCCGAATCGTCGTCCGATGCGATGCGGTCGCCGTCCGAGTCGTACAGGGTCAGGAAGGTGTCGGGGTTCGAACCGTTACGGACCCGTATGATATATCGGTAATCACGCCGCGCCCTGAATGAAAAGACGTCCACGTCGTTCCGTTCTCCGATGTCTCCGCGCACGACGTCGCCCGCCGGGATACGCGTCGCGCGAGGGGAGATCTCGTCCGAGTGGTCGTCCGCAACCGGAGCGGGTGCCGGGGCAGGAGCAGGGGCTGGTGCTACGGGCACCGGGGACGGGGCCGGGGCTACTAAGCCCTGATCGGACGACTCCGTATACACCGTGAGCTTGACCGTTACGACGTCGCCTGAGACCTCTATGGCATCAACGTCAGCGTCTATGTAATCCGAGTCCTCTATCGACTCCTCAATGTCATCCACCGCGGACTCGGCACGACCCTCGCTCCTATACACGTATCCAATCTCCGCTTCTGTCTCCTCTTCGTCTCCACCGACCACCACGACCGACACTCCCTCGCATCGGTCGTCAAGCCTGCCAAACACCGACAAAAGAGAACCCGGAGAGTGGACGCCAAGCGCATCACAGTCCATGACCAGCCGTATGAGACCCTTCCCCGAAGCATCCATGGCCCGCCGCAGGTCGGATTCCTCGTCCAGGAACCCCTCGCCGAGGGATAGCCCCTTGAGAACGTCCTTGACCGCGTCCTCATCTCCGTAGACGTAGATGCCGACCTCCTCGAAGAGAGCGGCGCTGTCTCCATTCTCACGCTGCCATATCCTTTGGTCGCGGTACGTGTCCTCCTCAAAGTCACGGTCTTCCAGTTCGCTCTCGATGTCACCGAAGTCGAAGGCGCCCTTGACGACAAAGTACCCCTCGTTCAGAACCGCTAGCGACAGCAAAGTCTCCACATCTTCAATGTCGGTACTAAGCGAGTGGTCTGCGTCATCCCAGTCATCCTCAATCCGGTCCTGTAAGTCCAGGGTATCCTCGGCCCCATCGTATTCGTCCAGGACTGCGTTCAGGCCCGAGACCGGCAACTCGGACACCTCTAGAAGGGCCCTGTAGTCTATCTCCAGTACCTTCGCAACATTCTCGAGGATCAGTTCCTCGGGATCGCCGGGCGCACTCGCGCCGTCATCGGTATCGCCGCACGCCGAGCCCACCATCGCCGCCAACAGCAGCAGGGCAAGTGCGTGTACGCTTATCAGTGCGAAGTACTTCCAAGTACGTGGTCCGGTATTCACAGTCATTTCGATCACCTCATTTCATGTCAATGTTCTCTTGTGTTGAAGGTACACTCAGCGAGCCGCCATCCCCTCGGCATCGCTCCTGATAGTTGGCTGCTTGGGGCGGCGTCACTTCCGAACCGTCCACGCCCATCGCGTATATCTCCAAGCCACCGTCGCTGCCTAGTATTGTCCGCTCAGCTTCTACCACAGGGTCTTGGTGCACTTGTCGTACGGGCTGCCGCCCTGGACGAATGCCCAACTGTCGCAGTACTTCGAACGATTGCCAGGATTATGGAAGTTGTCCAGACCGTCCTCGAAGAAGCGCGCCCAAGCGGTGAAGCCGTTGTGGTCGCGCTCGTGGGTGATCGGCTTGTTGCGGAAGTTGTTCCTCGTGAGGTAGATACCGCGAAAGACGCCGGAGTAGGCGCAGCAGTTCAGGCCCCAAAGCTGGTCGGCGTTGGTGGCGAACATTTCCTTGCCCAGCTCGACTCTGCGCGGGTCGAGGTTGCTCACTCCGAGGCCGTAGATCCAGAGCTCGGACTGGCGACCGAGCTTGCCGCCTGCATCCGCCGGGAACTCGCCCGGGCCTGCAAGCGGGAGCCAGTTGGGATCGCCGCCGGTGGGTGCCATGCCCTCTTCACCGCGTGAGGCGTACCACTTGCCGATCTCGCCGGCAAGGTCACCGCGCGTGAGGGGAGCAAGGCTCGTCCACTGAACCATCCAGGGGTTGTACTGGTAGGCCGAGTAGTCGCGGGAGATGCCCGTCGTCTGCAGGCTGTCGCGCGTCGTCTGCTGGACCGCCGCGATGTTGGTCTTGATGCCGACACTCTCCCAGGCAGCCTTCAAGATCTCGGCGGCCTGCGAAACGGCAGGGTTCGGGCTCGTGCCAATCGTGATCTGCATCTCGATCGTGCCCGACCCGTCCTTGTGCTTACGGAAGCCGTCAGAGTCCCGCTGCGTCAGGCCGAGTCCGTCCAGCATCTGGTTCGCCTTGCCGAGGTTCTGCTCCATATGGAGCATCCGGTACTGGTCGCCGGGGTAGTACGGGTTGTTCGGGCGCGGTACGCGGTTTTGCACCACGCCTACGCCCGAGAGAACGAGATCGTTCAGCACTTCCTTGTCTACCGTGTGTGACAGGGCGATGCGGAAGTCCTCTGTCCGGACGAGCTCGCCGATGCGCGGGTCCTCGTTGTAGGTCTGCTGCATCGTCGTCGTCAGGTCGGCTCCGCCGCTGCTCGGCCAGTGGTAGATTGAGTAGTCGCCCCGCTCCATGTTTGCAAGGTACAGCGGAAGATGGCCGGGGATGAACGATGACGTTCGTCCGTCCTCCTCACCGGCCATGGCGCGGGACTGGATGACTTCCTGGCTTTCCTGCTTGGTCATCACAGCGCCGTCGGTATAGGGGATCTGGTTGCCCTCGGGGTCTACGAACCAGTGGTACTGGTTCTTCATGAACAGTCCTTGGGTGTCCGTTTCCTCGACGTTGCAGTACGGAGCGGCGCAGGGATTGCTGTCGAGGTTCTGCCAGAAGGCCAACTCACCCTTCAGCATGTCCTGGAAGTCGCTGTAGTTGCCGTCGGCAATGAGCTTGTCGACGGCGGCCTGTCCCGCGTACTGCGGATAGAGGTACTTCATCCTCGGGTGCCAGACCATGCATACACGGCCGGGTGAGCACAGCGTGCTCGGCGTCGACCGGGACTCCATGAGCGTGAAGAACGGGACATCGTACCGAAGCGTCCACGTGAGGTCGTCGATTATCGTGAACTTGGGAGGGTTCTGCGTTACGGGGTCGCTGTATTCCAGCGGCAACAGGCTGCCGAAGAGGGCGGGATTGAGGTTGACTTCCCACGCGAAATCGACCGATTCCATGTCGAGCGGATGGCCGTCACTCCACTTAAGGCCCTCGCGCATCGTGAATGTCCAGAGCGTGCCGTCATCGCTAACTTCCCAGCCCTTGCCGATCCACGGGAACCATTTGAGGCCGCCGAGGGAGTCACGACGGTTCCAGCTGGCGAGAATCCACTCACCAATGTAGGAGTGGGGCTGAATCTGTTGATAGAAGCCGCCGTACTCGCCGATGCCGTCCGGCCCGGCGATGACCTCCACGTCCTCAGGAATGGGGAGCCGCTCCATCAGCGGAGGAATCTCGCCCGCCTTCACGAGTTGTGCGGAGTACGGGGACTCGAAGAACTGCGTCGGTCGCGGGCCGTCGTAGTCCTGGAATACCCAGACCTCGCCCGGTACCTGCTGTTTGACGGGCTTCCACTGGTGCGGGCTGCGGAGCGGGCAGTCGGAGACTATGTCGCCCAGGACCACGCAGGTTGCCGGTATCGATGGTCCGGTTGCTGGAGCGGCTGCGGGTGCGGGTGCCGGAGCAGGAGCTGGCGCAGGTGCCGGAGCTGGTGCAGGGGCTGCTGCCGGAGCCGACTCGTCCAACTCAATGCCATAGCTCCCCGTTACATCACCATCGTAGCCCCTGACCTCCACGAAGTAGTCGCCGGAGGAGGGAGCGGTCCAGTCCAGCAGGGGAGCACCGTCCCCTCCCGAATCATCGTCCCATGCGATGTCATCGCCGTCCGAATCGTACAGCACAAGGACGGTGTCGAGGTTCGAACCGTGACGGACCCGTATGATGTACCGGTAATCACGCCGCGCCCTGAATGAGAAGTAGTCTACGTCGTTCCGCTCTTCGAGCGCCCCACCAACCACTTCACCCACCGAGATGCGCGTCGCGCGCGCGATTTCGTCCGAGTGGTCGTCCACGACCGGGGCCGACTCGTCCAACTCAATGCGATAGCTTCCTGTGTTACCGCTGTCGTATCCCCTGACCTCCACGAAGTAAGTGTCGGAAGACGGAGCGGTCCACTCCAGCAGAGGCGCATTGTCTTCTCCCGAATCGTCGTTCTCTGCGATGCGGTCGCCGTCCGAATCGTACAGCGTCAGGAAGGTGTCAGGGTTCGAACCGTGACTGACCCGTATGGTGTATCGGTAATCGCTCCGCGCCCTAAAGGAGAAGTAGTCCACATCGTTCCGTTCTTCGATGTCGCCTCGGATGGTGTCGTCCACCTGTATCCGGGTCGCGGAGGAGCGGCTGTTCCCATGATCGTCTCGAGGAGGTGCGGCTGTGGGCGCTGGTTGCGCAGGAGCAGCTGCGGGTGCTGGTGCAGGAGCAGGGGCAGGGCCTGCTGCCGGAGCTGGTGCAGGGGCAGGCGCTGGTGCAGGGGCCGCAGCTGGAGGGGGCGCCTGGGCTGGAGCCCGTGCCGGGGCAGGAGCAGGGGCTGGCGCTACGGGCACCGGGGACGGGGCCGGGGCTACTAAGCCCTGATCGGACGACTCCGTATACACCGTGAACTCGACCTTTACGACGTCGCCTGAAACCTCTATGGCGTCAACGTCGGCGTCTATCGCATCCGAGTCCTCTATCGACTCCTCAATGTCATCCACCGCGGACTCAGCACGACCCTCGCTCCGGTACACGTATCCAATCTCCGCTTCTGTCTCCTCTTCGTCTCCACCGACCACCACGACCGACACTCCCTCGCATCGGTCGTCAAGACTGCCAAACACCGACAAAAGAGAACCCGGAGAGTGGACGCCAAGCGCATCGCAGTCCATGACCAGCCGTATGAGACCCTTCCCCGAAGCATCCATGGCCCGTCTCAAGTTAGCTTCCTCGTTCAGGAACCCTTCGCCGAGGGATAGCCCCTTGAGAACGTCCTTGACCGCGTCCTCATCTCCGTAGACGTACATGCCGACCTCTTCGAAGAGAGCGACGCTGTCTCCATTCTCATGCTGCCATACCCTTTGGTCGCGGTACGTGTCCTCCTCAAAGTCACGGTCTTCCAGTTCGCTCTCGATGTCATCGAAGTCGAAGTCCCCCTTGACGACAAAGTACCCCTCGTTCAGAACCGCTAGCGACAGCAAAGTCTCCACATCTTCAATGTCGGTACTAAGCGAGTGGTCTGCGTCATCCCAGTCATCCTCAATCCGATCCTGTAAGTCAAGGGTATCCTCGGCGCCATCGTATTCGTCCAGGACTGCGTTCAGGCCCGAGACCGGCAACTCGGACGCCTCTAGAAGGGCCTGGTAGTCTATCTCCAGTACCTTCGCAACATCCTCGAGGATCAGTTCCTCGGGATCGCCGGGCGCACTCGCACCATCATCGGTATCGCCGCACGCCGAGCCCACCATCGCCACCAGCAGCAGCAGGGCAAGCAGGCACCCGCCCCCCAGCGCAAGGTCATTCCAAGCATATGGTCCGCCATGTGAAGTCCGGCTATTTATCAAGTTCACGTCCTAATGCCTCCTATTGTCCTATCAGTTCAATACGATTGAAGCGCAGACTTTGAAAGTCACGTTCTCCCCTGTCTGCCGCGGGAGGGAGGTCCAGGGGCACCCGCCCGCAGACGTCCGGGTTGGGAGCCGGCCGGCACGGCCGAGCTATCGCTCGGCGGGGCGCTTTCGCCCACCTCACGCTCTAGCATCGGCCTCCGCTACTCAAAGTTCCCCTGCGTCACCCCCATGCAATCGAACCCGAGCAGGCGACCGTACCGTCGGTCCTCACCCTGCAGGTGTGCTCCCGCCCGCCGGCGACCAACTGGGGAACCGGTCATGCCCCTCGTTGTCGGTGAGCCGGGTGACATCCGAAGCGTCCGCGTTCATTACGTATATCTCACCGTTCCCGTCACGGTTCGAGCTGAACGCGATGTGGAAGGCCGTGGGTTCAGACTGCACCTGTCACTCATCTAACGACAGCCCGTATGTCCCAGTATTGCTCTGGTAAGCCTCGACCCTGACATAGTAGGTCCCGGAGGACGGCGCGGTCCATTCGAGCCTTGATGCGCGATTGTCATCGCTGATGTTGTCGTTGCGGTCCAGGCGTGAGCCTCCCGAATCATACAGGGTGATTACCGTGTCCGAGAGTGTGCCGAGCTGCGTCTGGATCCTGTAGGAGCGGCCGGACTCTGCCCTGAAGGAGAAGTAGTCCGTGTCACCGCTGGTCTCGATATTGCCCGCCTTCGAGACGCCGACGGCGATGACTGCCGCATCAGAACGAGAGTCGCCGTGGTCGTCCGCGGAAGACGCGATACTCGGAACTGTGCAGGACGGTTGTCGGCCCGTACCCAGCAGGTCATTGATTTCAACCTGTTTGGCAGGTTCCATTTCGGCAAACACCGATACATAATCATCGTCCGCGAGGTAGACGGGTATGGTAACTCTAACGCCAGTCGCCTCACCAATCTTGTCAATAATAGGAACAGGGTATTGAACGTCAAGAGGAATAAGATCAAGAACTGCATCAGGGTAGTTATTAGGAATGAACCACTGCACCGTTACTTGATTGAAACAATTGTTATAGGGCCTAGTAAACTCAACACCTTCTGTTTTTATATCTGATTTGCCCACGTCATCAAGACTGTCTGCTAATTCTCTCATACTACTATAATAATTATGAGCAAAGTTAACCGCATTAATACCGATAGAAGCAAAATCACCAACAATAGGTACAAGACCAATAACTCCGCTACCCACTAAAACACCAAAATCAACGGCAAGGTTAGCTGTGGTTTCCTTGACGTATTCCGCAATTAGCTGATTACGTAACGCATTAAGTTCCTCATTCTTATAATACTTTTCGTAATCGGGCGTCGACAATGACGAGGACCCAGAAAGCCACTTCTGTATCTGTCCGTGGAAAACCCATGCCGTATCAGGTAATGCAACAGTTACATAACCCGTAGAAGCTTTCCTGATGCCTTCGCTGTCAAAAATGCGAATATCAAGTGTACGAACTCCAAAGTCTAAATTCTCATAGGAAACAATAGTCTGAATTTTGGCGGTGTCCGTTCCCGCAATATCTTTCACTATCTCATGCCGCTCACTTAACGACAGCCAATATTTTCCAGTATTGCTCTCGTCGTGAGCTCCGACCCTGACATAGTAGGTCCCGGTGGACGGCGCGGTCCATCCGAGTCTCGATATCCGATCGGCATTGCTGAAGTCGTCGATGCTGCCCAGAGATTGCCCCCCCGAATCAAACAGAGTGACTATGGTATCCGAGAGCATCGTGCTGACGTCCGCCTGGATCGTGTAGGAGCGCCCGGACTCGGCCTTGAAGGAGAAGTAGTCCGTGTCGCCGCCGGTCTCGATACTGCCCGCCTTCGAGGCACCGAGGGCGATGACTGCCGCATCCGATGGAGAGTCGCCGTAGTCGTCGGTGGTCGGCGGAGGCAACGCGTCTCCGGCGCCGCTTACACTCAGATGGTAGGTGCCAGTGCTTCGCCTATCTCCCCTAACCCTGACGTAGTAGATCCCGGAAGACCGCACGGTCCGTTCGAGTCTGGATGCGCGATTGTCATTACTGATGTCGTTGTTGCCGCCTAAGTTGTAACCGTCCGAATCATACAGGGTGATTGCCGTATCCGAGAGTGTGCCGAGTTGCGTCTGGATCGTGTATTCGCGTCCGGCCTCGGCGCTGAAGGAGAAGTAGTCTGCGTCGTCGCCGGTCTCGATACTGCCCGCCTTCCAAACGCCCACATCCATGGCTGTCGCATCCGAACGGGAGTCGCCGTGGTCGTCGGCCGCAACCACGCGGAAACTACCTATCCTCTCGCCGTTGTTGGAGTCATCCGACTCATCGACAACATCCTGGTCATCCGCAAGCACTGAAATGTATCGAGCGCCCACATCCGCAGAGGTGAAGGTATACCTAGCGGACAGGCTGACTTGCTCGTCCTTATCGAGACCCCTTGTGTTGTCCGTGTCGATCCGTCGACTCCTGGAGCCGTCGGTGATGTAGTAGGCGAGTCTCGAACTGCCCGCCGACCCTTCGCCTGTGTTTCTAACAACAGCCCGGATGGTAACCTCTTCGCCGACGGTGAACTGGGAAGGCGAAGCGCTGTTGTTAACGGTCAAGCCGGTCACTTCCAGGTCAGGGAGGAGCGCAGCGGCCGCAACCACGCGGAAACTACCTATCCTCTCGCCGTTGTTGGAGTCATCCGACTCATCGACAACATCCTGGTCATCCGCAAGCACTGAAATGTATCGAGCGCCCACATCCGCAGAGGTGAAGGTATACCTAGCGGACAGGCTGACTTGCTCGTCCTTATCGAGACCCCTTGTGTTGTCCGTGTCGATCCGTCGACTCCTGGAGCCGTCGGTGATGTAGTAGGCGAGTCTCGAACTGCCCGCCGACCCTTCGCCTGTGTTTCTAACAACAGCCCGGATGGTAACCTCTTCGCCGACGGTGAACTGGGAAGGCGAAGCGCTGTTGTTAACGGTCAAGCCGGTCACTTCCAGGTCAGGGAGGAGCGCAGCGGCCGCAACCACGCGGAAACTACCTATCCTCTCGCCGTTGTTGGAGTCATCCGACTCATCGACAACATCCTGGTCATCCGCAAGCACTGAAATGTATCGAGCGCCCACATCCGCAGAGGTGAAGGTATACCTAGCGGACAGGCTGACTTGCTCGTCCTTATCGAGACCCCTTGTGTTGTCCGTGTCGATCCGTCGACTCCTGGAGCCGTCGGTGATGTAGTAGGCGAGTCTCGAACTGCCCGCCGACCCTTCGCCTGTGTTTCTAACAACAGCCCGGATGGTAACCTCTTCGCCGACGGTGAACTGGGAAGGCGAAGCGCTGTTGTTAACGGTCAAGCCGGTCACTTCCAGGTCAGGGAGGAGCGCAGCGGCCGCAACCACGGTGAAGGTGCCGGTAGAGAAAGTATTATTGTCTTCGTTCGTCTCGGTGACATCTTTTTCGTAGTCTGCAACCGCGCTGAAGAACTGGGAGCCGATGTCGGATTGGGTGAAGGTATACGAGGTAGACTCGCTATCGTCCTCGCCGGAATCGAGGCTGGTCACGCCGTCAGTATCTATCCTTCTGCCGGAGAGGTAGTATGCGAGTCTCGATCTGTCCGCCGACCCATCGCCAGTGTTTCTGACGACGGCCCGGATGGTGACTGTGTCCCCGACGGTGAACTGAGAAGGCGAAGCGCTGCCGGCGACAGTGAAGTCTCTGACCGTGAGGTCAGGGAGGCTGGAGGCGGATACATTAAGTGCCGCAGCACCTACCGGAAATCCCTGCTGGTCCAACCGGTCATTAGATTTCGGGGATGCAATTGCCCGTGAACAGTCCCGGTAGTCGTTGGCGCATATCCAACCGCGACCATAAATCCAGAAAAATCCGCCTTCCTTAGGGGTTATGCGAAGTTCGAGCGTCCGATCCGACGAGGACGACCACGAGGGGTCGTCCGTCTCAACCAAGAGGTAACGAGCCGACATCCGTTCGTTGCGCGAGTTGTAGATGTTAGAGCCCTTGTCATGCAGGCTGACACGCGACCGCCCTCCCGTATACGAGACCACTTCCACATCCGCCTTGCTCGATGTGTACCGAGAACTCGACGAACTGGAGTTGCTTTCATCCAAAAGAGGAAACGACACAGAGATGCCGCCATGGTCGCCTGATCCATCGACGTCGAACATACGGACTGTGAGCGTGACGCTCTCACCAGCGTCGACTTGGTATGGCGACGCGCTCCAACGCACTTTGAAGTCCGGACCAGCGGCATATGCGACTCTGTCATGGCTTGAAACGGTCATCGTGGCAAGCAGAAGAGTCGCAAGCGTCACCACAGTAGCAATAACTCTCGTCATGGATCGGGTCATGTTCATCCTTTCTAATCGCTAAGGGCGCTCTCCACTGCGGCCTGGACTATCCTCTGAATCTCTGCGGCGCTGACACCCTCAGGGACGGACGATGCGACAGCCGAATAAACGATTTCCCGCAAGTCCTCCGCTGAGAGTTGGCTTGACATGAACTCCTGGAATGCGGTCTGGATTATCCAGTTGAACTCCGCGGCGCTGACGCCCTCAGGGACGTACTCTAAGACAGCCTCTGCGACAGCATTAAACACGTCCTCCGCTGAGAGTTGGCTGGGTTGGCTTGCCATGGCCGCGACAACCGCGTCACTCACGATTGCGTGCATATCCCCCGCCGAGAGTTGGCCGGACGCGGACGCCTGGAATGCCGTCTGGATCATTCGGTTGATCTCCGCGGCGCTGACGCCCTCAGGGACGGACGCTGCGACAGCGTCATAAACGATTTTCCGCACGTCCGCCGCAGAGAGTTGGCTTGGCGTGGCCGCGAGGGCCGCGGCTATCGCATCACTCATGATTGCCCGCACCTCCGCCGCCGAGAGTTGGTCTGACATAGCCGCGGCAACCGCGTCATTCACGATTGCCTGCATGTCCGCTGCCGAAATCCGGTCTGAGGATGCCGACCTGACAATGGCTTCTACGTCCGCACGTGTCAGACCTGACTGTTCGGCCAACTGTGCTTTCACTGATTCATCGACGATTCTTCGCACTTCCGCCGCCGATATCCGGTCTGAGCTTGCTGACCTAACGGCGTCCCTTATCTCTGAACGCGTCAACCCCTGCTGTTCGGAACCACAGGCAGTCACGCCAAGAATGACCGTTACGACCAAAAGGGCCTGGATAGCACTCTTCACACGCGTCTTCATCAATGTGCGCCTCCTTAGTTATGCAGCAGGACCAGTATTGACGAACTTCGCCGGAGCGAGGTCCTTCCAAGCACGTGGTCCGGTATATGAAGTCTCTCTGTCCTCCATCACAAAACACATTGAACCTTCAGATCCTCTCGATCCCCTCGGCACGACGTGCATGGCCGTACCTGCCGAGGCTGAGGCTCTAGGGGAAATCCAGGGTGTCCCAGTCGTCTTCGTCCACGGAGATGGTCACAATGACGAACTCGCCATCCTGGCGAACCTCCTCGATGTCAAAGTCGCGAGAGAGGCTGTCGTCGATCTCATCTTCCAGGTCGCCCATCTCGGACTCGGCCGTACGTTCGTTGCGAAACAGATAAGCCGTGGTAAACTGGACCACGTAGTCCTCATCGCCTTTATGGATGGCGGTACCGATGGCGTTGCAACCCCGGACATCGTAAGATCGGCATTCCTTCCTTGCGCTGACGACCCAACCCCCTCCGGCCCTCTTCAAAGCCCTTCCCAGGTCGCTGTCAGCGTCGTCCAGCAACGACCCGGAGCCTCGATTGAGCGCCTTCAACACGTCCTTGACCGCGTCGACGTCTCCTATGACAATCTGGTTACGGTCCTCAAGGAGCGCGGCCGACTCGACCCATAGACGTCCTTGCTCCCAGAACTCGTGTCCCTGGTACCGGTCGTCGTCATAGTCGGCGTCGTCAAGCTCATCCCTGACCTCCTCAAAGTCTATGTCTCCCTCCATGATGAGCAACCTATTAGCGTACACTAGGGTCGTGAGATCGTTGACGTCGACTCCGATCACGTCGACGTCGTCCTCCAAATCTTCGAGCCGATCGACGATCGCATCGGGCCCGTCTCCTTTCAGTATCTGCTCGACGTTCATGACGGTGACGCTGGAGGAATCGTCTGGGACGAGTCCCAAGGGGCCGCTCGGGAGCGAGTCTCCGCCGCCACACGCGGTGACCAGAAGTAGGCAGGCGGCGAGTATGGCTAGTGCGGCCAACGGGAGATGTAGACGGGTCTTGTGCGCGCCCTGTGCGATTTTCATGTTCATCGGTCAACCCTCCTCTTGTCTGCGAATCTGTTGATTGCGAATCTGTTGATTTTGGGAAGTCTCCGCCACCGCTTGCTGCGGCTCCTCTTCAGCTTCTGAAGGAGGCGCGTCGTCCGAACCGTCAACGTCGTCCGGCGGTTGTTTTTCTACGTCCTCGTCTTGTGGAGCCAGCGCGTCGTGCGAGCCATCTTCCGACTCCTCCACATCTTCCACTCCGTCCGTCGGCTGTTCGTCTCCGTCTCCTTCTGTATCCGGCGTGTCACCGGGACCGGGCGCGGCGCCGGAGGCGAGAAGTCCTCCCAGCAGACCGCCCGCCAAGCCGAGAACGAGGTTCGAAGCAGTGAACCGGGCGATCAGCAGGCGCTCCTCCAACTGTTCGAATCCGCCGAGCCACGGAGCGACGACATCGTCGAGCGGGACAATCATCGAGTGGGTAACGATGCTGCGGATCACGACCTGCCAGACGGCCGCGTCGGGCGCATCGCTTAGCAGAACCCATGCGGCGGCGGAGACGATGAGTGCGAGCACAGCGCCCATGGCAGCCCCTATTCCGGCGCGCGGTAGCACTCTTCTCCTCTTTGCGACGAGGGCGCCGGCGATGAGCGCTGCCGCCACCGTTGCGCCGGTGCGCGTGCCCGGCACGAGCACGGCGGGAATTGAAAGTACGGCCATGAGGAGAGTTCCGGAGATAAGCGCGCCCACCATCCGCCAGGATGGCGCCCCAATTCGCAAGACGAAGGCGCCGCTCCGGCGGCTCTCCTCGGTCGATCCAGTGTCGTTCATGGCGTCTCCTGAGCCTGGTCCGTGCGGAAGTAGAGTATCGTGAAATCCGCGCGGCCGCCGATATGCGCCTCGCCTGTAAGCTCCCAGCGTCCGTCCCATTCAGTGGCGTCCAGACCCTCCTTGAGGCCCTCCTGGCTCGTCTCCTTCACGCTGTAGCCGGAAGGGAGCACGACGGTGACCCGCAGAGTCTCCCACAGCGGAAGCCACGACCCGACCAGGACGACCTCCGGGAAGAGAAAATCGAGGCGTTCCTTGGCGATCAGCGGGAAGCTCATCGAGACCTCTCCCCCGCGCCTACGAACTCGCACGTCTTCCGGGTCTTCGTAGGGGACGTAGTACTGATCCAAAAGCTCGGCGACGTCTCGGAGAGCGGCAACTACGGCCCAGAAGTCTTCTTCGGAAACGCCCTCCTCCGGGTAGGTTACGGTCACCGTTCCCTCGTAGGGCTGGTCGAGATCGACGTATATGTGGGTCACGTGCTCCGACGTGGGCTCGATGATCCGTCCCTGGTCGGGCATGAAGACGAAGGCGCCCAACCCAGCGGTCGCCCCAGCGATGACTATGAAGGCCGCCCAGACTCTCCAGTTCAATTGGGTCTATCCTCCACGCTTGAGCATGATGGTAAGAGGGTACTCTTTGGTAATCGTGCCGCCCTCGCCGTCTCCATACGTCAACTCCAGTACTATTTCTCGGGTTTCCTCGCCGCCGGAGGGTATGGCGTCTCGAATCGCCTTCGGTGCCGCGATCTCCATCTCGGCAGTATCATGTTCGCCGGGGTCGAGATCGCGGTCGCGGCTCAGACGCCCTATGTCTATGTCCAGACCACCGTCTTCGATCACCTTCATCCTGACGTTCTTGGCCTGTGGTTCGCCTGTTTTGAAAAAGGGGAAAACGAACCCGAGCGGCAGTGGCACCTTTGATTCGGTCTCCGCGATATTGGAAAACCATAGTTCTTTCTTGAATGTGTCGTCATCGTTGTCCATATCGTCAAGGTTGACAACAATCATGCCACCGTTATTGAGCATACGCGAGACAAGTCCGACAGCGTACTTGAGGGTCGTTCGTCTGTCGTGCTCCTGGACACCGGGCGATGTCGCATGGCTGACCCAAAAAATGGTGCGAGCGTTATTCACGAAAACATCGGGATTGTCGAACATCCACCAGGTCGGGTCTGCGTGGACCCACTCGCCGTCGAGGTAGACTTCAGCAAAGGCATGGCGACCGCTATCGAATCTTACACTCAAATCTCGAACGGGGATGTTCAAGGAGCGCAGCATCGACACGTAAAGGGCGCTAAAGTCGCTGCAATCTCCAGTCCCGGCGTCCAGTATGGCAAGATCGCTGGAATGATCTACACCTACCTGAAGCCATTCGGCCAACCAATCGTCAGGGTATCTGATGAGTCCTCCCCTTAGCTTCTTGGCCAGAGCTTCAGCCGCCTCCCGTGGCGTCTTCTCGGCGCCGAGATGGGCGGTCAACAGATCAGCGGTTGCCTCAACGACGCGAGGGTGGCGCGGGTTGAGTGTTGTGGATCCAAGCTGGAGTTTATGGAGAGAAAAGTCCCCGTCCACGGTAGTCGCTTCCACCCACTCCGTGAATCTCCTTGGGGGCTCGAATACGACGAAGAACTCCTCCTCGTCTACGTCGTAGATGCTCCTACGCCCATCTCCGATAGCTCCATGGAATATATAACGACCGACGTCCACGTCTTCCGGGAGATCGAGATCGTGGCCGAACGTGTCTCCCGAGGAGGTTTGCCGGTCGGAGGCTCCCCAGTGCTCGTTGGAGATGGAGCCGTAGGAGATAACCTGCTCGCTCCCGGCGTTGCGATTCATCTCGATGTCAGCCCGCACCTCGTCGCCTTGCAGATAGACGATCGAAGGTGCGTAATCTCTTTCGGTCCGGTCAAAGGTGATCCGATCTATCCTGAAGCGCCCTCTCACCAGGACGGCGCTGTCGAACTCGACTTCCACGGGACCGGCAGTATCGACCCTCAGTCGCTCAGATCCGAGCGACTGGTAGGTCAGTCTGATAGACCCGATCACGGGTGCGCGCGCGCCGGGATGCAGCGCCGTCGGCCGGCCAGTCAGATAGATGGTCTTCTCCTCCCCTACGGGTATCTGGTCAAAGCGGTACACGAACAACTTCTCGTCCCGCCTATCCTCCAGGCCGTCTGTCGAGTAATCGTAGACGTCCAGCAGATCCGTCACCTTGATCTCGACCGAGGCATTGACGCCGGCGACGTTTATCACCTTGCCGCCCATGCGCTCGTAGACTCGGCTCAACTCGCTCGCGTCGGGCGCGTAGAGGTACTCGCCTCCCGTCGTCTCAGCGATGCTTCTCAAGGTGAACTCATCGAATTCGTCGCCCGGTCTGCCTATGCCGACGGTAAATACGGGGATACCCGCGTCTTTAGCCTCGTTTGCCGCGACAACTGGATCGCGCCCCTCGTTCGACGCGCCGTCCGACAGCAGGACGATCGCCTTCACACTCTCGCTTGCACCCTCTTGGAGAACCTGGATCGCCCGGTGGAGCCCTTCACCAATTGCGGTGCCGCCGTCCGGACGCAAATGCCACAAGGCGTCCAGACTGAGGTCTCTGTCATCCGTGAGCGGGGCATCGAGCGTGACATACTCCTCAAAGGAGACAAGCGCGGCTGAGTCTCCCGGCTGGATCTGTTGTAGAAATACTTCGGCCGCTTTTTGGGCGGCCTCCAGCCGTGTAGGGCGGTAGTCGTCGTACTCCATGCTTCCCGAGCGGTCGACGACTAGGACGACCTCCAGGGGCCTGCGGGGCAGACGGTCTCGCACTTCCAGCGGCAGATCGCCCACGCGGCCTCCTCGCCCCGACACAGTTATCTCTACCGTCAACTCGTCAGAGACGGCGGCCACCGACCCGGGGCTGAGCACATGCGCAAGGTTCAGATGCGGAGCGCCATCCTGCGCTTCGACCCCATAGGGAGCCGCGACTGCCAGACTCAGGAGGGCGAATATCCCCCCGACCCGCGTCAGCAGGCTCATGCGGAAACACCGTAAGCGAACGTGCATCCTATGCTATTCCTCGATCGTCAGAATCACCGTAAAGCGCATTTCGTCGTCGGTCATTGATCCCGCCACGAGAATCGCCCCAAGTTGCTCAACAAATGGCTCCACATCGCGTCTGTAGTTCGACCTCATCTCGTTGTCGAGCGCCTCTTCGACCATCTCCAGCATGCCCGCTATGTCGGCGTAGATGAGGAAATGGAGGGGGGCCGGAGCGAGGTCGATGATCCGTTCGAAGACCGGGTTGGAGTCTAGAGTTTCGACGTCGCCCGAAGCCGCGTCATGGAACGCTTCGAGTCCTTCGATATTGCTTCCGGCGACGGCCCACTCGTCGGTGACGATGTACCCCGGCTCGTAGACTTGGAAGTCGTAATCGTCGGGCCTCACCGTGACCAGTTCGTAGTCGCCCAGTGAGTCCCGGTCGACGTCAATCCCCTCGTCTTCTAGGAGATCGGCGAACGCGTCAAGCGCGTCGAGGATTCCCGCAGAGTCTTCGACACCGACGAGAAGCAGCGCTTCGACCACTCCGAACTCATTGAAGTCGCCCGCCAAGAATTCGAGGTCGCTTGGCAGCAGTGCCAAGGCCACCTCACCGCTCAGTTCGTCGATCACGTCACGCTCCAGATCGACGCCAGTTTCGTCCTCTATCTCATCCAAGAGCTCTTCGAATTCCTCTCGAGCGTATGGATCGATGTCCTCAAGGGAGCTACGAGCCTCGTCCCACACCCGGTCGACTCCTACCATTGAGAGAAGGGCGAGGGTGTCTTCCGGCAGCACGCCGGGGGACCTGAGGCGGTTGTCGGAGTCGAAGTCGAAGGCTCCGGAGGGTGTCTCGCCAACGAGGTCGAAGCGGATGCCGTCGCCGATGAATGAGGCCGATGCTGCCACATACTCGGGTATATTTCTCCTCGCCTGCCGAAATGCCTCCGCCCCATCGCCATAGGGATCGATCTCATCTTCAAGCAAGTCCAGGGCTTCTTCCGCCTGCACATACAGGAAAACGAACCGTTCTGCTGGCAGGGAGTCTCGCGCCTCAATGAAAGAAGGGCTCTCCGACAGTGGTCTTGCGGGAGGGGATTCGAGGTTGTCGGCCATGTCCTCTATGGTGTCTTCACTATCGCCGATGAGCAGGTAATCGTCCGTAAGTCCCAGGGCTAGGTCCTCATCGTCCGCCACCCACAGGTCGACACCCCTTGCGCTGTCGCTGTCGAACTCCGTGTAGAACTCCTCTTCGAAGTAGTCGACGAAGTCGTCTATGAAGCCTTCGGCACCGCGCCGGTCGCGGACCTGCGTCAGCATGACCCACTCAGGCCGGTCCGGATCAAAGCTGAGGAGTACAAAGGAGATGTCGGTGCCGAGCCACGAGGTCACATCGTCCAGAAAGTGGATGCCCGTCTCGTCCTCCAAGTCGTCAAACAACTCGTCCCGGCGATCCGAGAGGTCGTCCGTCTGCAACCGGTCCATGACGTTGCGGGCGGTTCTCAACTGGTTGATCCCAGGGCGTAGGTTGATGGAGACGTAGCCGGCTGCGCTGGACGGCACGAAGCGCGCAGTCGCCTCGCTGGGATGGCTGAGCGTTCTTAGGAAAAGAAAGACCGCAGCTGCGGCGACGACGGCAACAACCAAGATCGTCAGCCCGCCCCAGAGTAGAACCTTGCTTCTCGTTGTCATTGAAACCTCACTATTACTCTTCGTGTCTACCCTTGCAGCAGCAGCAAGTCACGCTGAGCCACAATATTGGCCCGAACTAAAGGGTCGGCCAGGACCCACACGAGGGAGGCCTTTGGGTAGAAGATTCTTAGATTTCCCTCGTCGACTATTGCTAGATCAGTGGTAAGGGGGCTTTCTGCCTATCCGGGCGTCTCGTCCTCCTCGTCTCCGCTCTCCCCCTCCTCGGCTGACCGCAGGCGCTTCAGGCCCTCGGACAGCATGATGAGCACGCATCCGAAAGAGATCGGAGTAACCATCTCCCGCAGGAAGAGCCAGAATCCGTCGCGCGCCGCCTCCGCGCCGACCCAGATGGCCACGGTGAAACCGATCAGTATGACCAGCCCGGCCAAGATCCTCCCTACAAGTACGCTGTCGACGTTGGTTTTTATCTCCATGCTTTTACCTCCCATATCAACGGAATGTTTCTGAGCCACACTGAACTTTCAGTGGGATCCCACGAGCCCATTGGATCCCGGCATGCTCCCGGAGGAGCAACCAGTATGTCCGCCGGGCGGTTTACTGTACTGTAACCTCAAGTGCCGCTTTTCGGCCTATGGCGAACGGCTGTCCGCACGGGGCACGGCATCGGATTCTCGGTTTCATGTCTCGTCCTCCTGCGCTTCGCGAGGCTTGTCGTGCCACAAGCGTCTATTACGCACTATTCGGGAACTCATGTCATGAGACGTAGGACTATAGATTCTTGTGCTTAAGTCCCAAATTCACCCTTCAAAGTGATTCCAAACGGCTCTGGGAGGTTGAACCCGCCCAACCCGCGCGCTACAATACCAGCGAATCGGCGGAATGTCTGTGCATTGGCGAAAATGCACGAATCACCTTGCGATTGTGTGGTAAATATGGCTGTAGACCCCGAATTACGGAGATTACGTGCAAAACAGGTGGGGATGCTGATGCGAGCTTATCGCCTCGCCTATAGCTATAAGGGCAGTAAGAGGAAGCTCTCTCAGAATCGTCTGCTCGATCTGATGGGTATGGTCGACAAGGAATACGCGGAGATGGACGGTCACTCGTCCGTGGCGAGGTGGGAATCGGGGGCCACGCGTCCCAATGAAAGGCGGATAGAGGTGTTCGGGCAGGCCCTCAACCTGTCCCCTGCGGAAGTCAGCGGGCTGAAGGCCCTGGCCGGCTTCGAGGATGACGACGCCTCACCGAATGGTTCGGGAGAGTCCGTCGGCGCTGCCGCGAATGTCCCGCACAGCACATCCGATCTCCCTCACCGGGTACCGAATACTCCCAGGGTGCACTCCTTCATGGGCAGTGTCATCGGCAAACTCGTCTCGATGCTGCTGCTGCCCGGACTTTTCATAGCCGGCGTCGGCTACCTTCTGTCGATGTTCGGCATGAACATTGCGTGGATACTGACCGTGTACGTCCTTACCGCAATAGGCGTCGTAGCCGGCGTCGTGTTCTTGAATACGAAGTTGAGCGGGGGTGATACACATCTCCGGGAACTTTACTTCGGGTCGATATTCGTGCTTCTCAGCGCCCCGATGCTGCATGCCCCGCTGACTCGAATGGACATTTACGGGTTCTATGCGCTGGAAGGAATTGAAAGTACGCTCACTCCGCACCTGCTGGCGTTGTTGGTAAATTTGCTTTTGGCGGTGGGCGCGGGGTTCATGTTCGACTTGCTGTTCAGATGGCAATACTCCAGCGGTTTCGCCGAACGCCGCGCCTATACCCGGGCGGCATGGGTCGCCCTTCCACCTTTGGCGTTCGTCTATGTATTCGTCTTCATGTTTTGCAGCACCAGCACGTGCATGTACGCCACGGCTGTATTCCCCATCTTGGCGGGTATGTTCACGGTGTCCATAGTTCTACGCGACAACGACATTAGCGTCAGCCTCTGGGACAGGAACTTCATGCTCTGGACGACGGCGGCGGGGATCATTGCCCTGTCCGTGCTGGGAGGAGCGGCGACGCTGATGCTCTACTGGGAACCGATTATGCTCGGTATCCCCGACCACAATCTTTTCCACTCTTGGGAGGTTGATTTCGTAAAGCTAGGATATGTCCCTGAGGAGCTGGGGGATCGCGTACGACTGGGGACGGTCTGGACATCGCTCTTCTCCCTGGCCTTCATCGTGCTCGTGATCGGAGGGAATCTGATCGCGACTATCCACCGAATGGGAGGCGGCGGTTCCGCCAGCCTCGCCGCGCAAACGGCTCCGGTGGCAAACGGGTCCTCCTCACGGAACCAAAAACGGTCGGCTGAAGTTTCTTCGAAAAACGTGTTCTACTTGCCAGGATGGATTAGGAAACCTACCCCCCCCGCAATAGCGTGAAATCTCCATCATATTGAAAATTATCTACTGATTCCGCCTTTCTTGGTACAGTGCGCGATCAGGAGGCGATTCGGATGATGGCGTACATGTGACGATACATCATGGAGGCTTGGGTTAGGAGAGCGGAGACGCTCTCAGGGCTGGGGGTCAGGTGCCGGAAGTCGGGCAACTCAGTGTAGTAGACGCTCGTTCGATCTTGCGTCGCTTCAACCAGCCTGCGAGATTCCGCTACCGGCACGTACAGGTCGCTTCGGTCGTGCATGACCATCAGGCGCGCCCTGATATTGGCGACGTGGGTGGAAGGGGATATTCCGGCAAGGAATTTGTGAAAGTCCGGTGGAAGCGTCGCGTAGAGTTCCTCGGCCTCCTCCCGCCCCACACCGCCAATTAACCGCATCACAGTCCGAGCCGAAGGAGAAAGCGATTCCAGGTCCTCCGGGTCTGCCACCGGACCTTCGAGGTAGTGGCGCGTCAAGACTCCCACGTCGTGCGGGTGCTCCAAGAATTTTATGAGTTCATGGGAAAGGACCCGCATGGTGAGGGACGTGGGCTGCCATGTGGTGTGCTCGTCCTGATAGACCATCGATCGGGACACCGCTTGGAGCATGAGCATTTCCGCATCGTAGTACGGCCCGAAGGCATTGACGAAGAAAACGCGGTCACTGATCCTTGCATCGGCGGCGGCCAAGAGCGCGAAGGAAGCCCCGACGCAAAACCCGCCCAGACCGACGCGATCGGAATCGACGTAGTCTTGAGTCTCCAAGTACTTGAAGGCCGATACCAAGTCATCCGGCACGGTGGGATCGATGTTGCGTTCCAACCCCATGCCCGGCGACCACTGAAACATAACCACGTAGCCGGCGCGCGCCAGGGCATTCCCCAGATTGATCACGTTTGGATCGTCAAATCCTTGGTCGGTGATCCCGAGGGACAGCAGCGCCGCCGCACGGGGTTTGCCATCCGGCAGCCGGTACACTTCAGCCACGCGGGATCCATCGGGCGTCTCGTAACGCGCCTCATGGCGCATCGGCTCATCTGCGAACCAAGCCTGGGGCTTGATAGGCATGTCCAGAACCTGCAAGACGAACAGAGCGGTGTGAAACCCGGCGCGGCCCTGAGGAGTCAGAACGCCGAATAGCGTCACCAGTAGGACGACCACCACCAAGCACCGGAACAGCCACGACATCGCCCTGCGGAGTATTCGTCTTAGGCGACCCCTACCGGGGGCCGGGGTTATCAGATCACTGGACACAGAACTGCACCCACACCCGCGAGATTATACACGAGGGTGTCAAAGCGTCATGAAATCAGGCAGCGACAAGAACCTGGGTCTTACACGAGCAGGAAGTGGGGGTGGTAGCGCATACGGGATTCGAACCCGTGATCTCCGCCTTGAGAGGGCGGTGTCCTAGGCCGCTAGACGAATGCGCCACGCTCACTAAGACTGGCTGGGGATAGAGGATTCGAACCTCTGCTTACAGATCCAGAGTCTGTCGTCCTACCACTAGACGAATCCCCACCGTACGGAGAATGTTACCATAAATATCACTCCCGTTCAACCGGATTGGAATGACGGGCGTACAGAATCCGTTGACAAGGCGTTCGCCCTGCCGATACTATTTTTGCGTGTACCGAGAGAATTCAACAGCGTGGTGACAGATGTTAAAGATTAGACTCAGAAGGGTCGGCGCGAAGAAACAGCCCGCCTATCGCGTAGTGGTGGCCGACTCCAGAGAGGCGCGCGACGGCAAGTTCGTCGACCACTTGGGCCACTACAACCCCCGGCAGGACCCACCGGAAGTCGTCATGGATGAAGAGAAGGTGCTCAAGTGGCTCCGAGTCGGCGCGCAGCCGACCGAGGCCGTCGAAGGCATCCTCCGCCGAATGGGCACACTGGACAAGGTCAAGGAAGAGGCATGAAGTCGCTTGTCGAGTACATCGCCCGGGCCATAGCCTCCAAACCCGACGAGGTTCAGGTAATCGAAGAGGGAGACGAGGACCGCGTATACGTCCGATTGCAGGTCGCCCCCGAAGACAAGGGCAAGGTCATCGGACGAGACGGCAGGGTCGCCCAATCGATCCGCTCACTCCTCCGTGTGGCGGCGGTGAAGCAAGACGTCCACACCGTTCTCGAGATCGAATAGCCTCGCTCCCCTCCGGGCGGCAATTGACTCGATCAGAGCGCACACAGGCTCCCGTCGCAATTCCCGACGATCACGTTGTCGTCGGTGTCATCATCGGGGCATGGGGACTCCGGGGCGACGTCAAGGTCGAAGCCCACAGCGACTACCCCGACAGGTTCGTGCCCGGCTCGTCCGTCTACTTGGACAATGAGCGCTGCGAGATTCTCCGCGTACACAACCACAAGGTCGGCTATGTGGTCGGTTTCGACGGGGTCCCGAACAGAACGTCGGCGGACCTCCTTCGCGGCAAGACGCTGACCGTCCCCGCCTCGGAACTCCCCGGACTCGATGACGACACGTTCTTCTACTTCGACATCATCGACATGGTCGTTTGCACAACCAGCGGGGACGAGCTTGGAAAGATCGAGGAGATACTCTCTTCAGGCGGGAACGACGTTTACGTCGTCCGTGGGGCAGGCAGAGAAGTGCTGATCCCCGCTGCACGGGAATACGTTGACGAGGTGGATGTCGAGCGCGGGATCATGACGGTCTCTCTGCCGGACGGTTACCTCGACTAGCCCAAGGCCGGCGGGCCGGTTTTTGACCGGTACTAGCGCCCGTGCTAGAATCGTACCAATGAGATCGGCTGTAGGAGGAGTGAGTTGTCCGGTCACTCGAAATGGTCGACGATCAAGCACGCGAAGGGCATCAACGACGCTCGTCGCGGGAAGCTGTTCACGAAGCTGACGAAGGAAATCATCGTCGCCGTCAAGGACGGTGGCGCCGATCCGGACGCCAACTTCAAGCTGCGCATGGCCGTACAGCGCGCGAAGGACCAGAACCTCCCCGGCGATACAATCGACCGGGCCATCAAACGTGCGTCGGGCGAGGGCTCCGACGGCGCGCAGATGGTCGAGGCCACCTACGAGGGCTACGGCCCCGGAGGAATCGGAATCCTCGTCGAGGTCCTGACCGACAACAGGAACCGTACCGTGTCCGACGTGCGCTCTACGCTCTCCAAGGGCGGTGGCAACCTCGCAAGCAGTGGCGCCGTGGCATGGCAGTTCGACCAGAGAGGCGTCGTGATCGCCGAGGCGGATGACGACGACGCCGAGGACTTGGCGCTGGCGGCCATAGACGCAGGGGTATTGGATTTCGAGACCGACGACGGCGTCGTCAGCTTCTACTCGGAGCCGGGAACCCTTGAGGACGTGCGTGGAGCGCTGGACGAGGCGGGGGCCTCGATCCGGTCGTCCGAGCTGTCCATGGTTCCGCAAAACACGGTTTCCCTCGAATCGAAGGAAGCCGCAAGGACGCTTCGACTCCTTGACCAGCTTGAAGAGCTTGACGACGTACAGAGGGTTTACTCGAACGCCGACTTCCCTGACCAGGTTCTCGCGGAGTACAGCCAGCAGTCGTAGAGGGTGTTTGTAAAGTCCACGAAAAGCGTTCGTGGTGAGCTTGTCAATCCGTTCGTGGTGAGCTTGTCGAACCATGAACCACCCTTCGACAGACTCAGACCGAAATCCCGCAGCTATGAAAGGCGGCCCGGTGCGAGTGCTCGGAATCGATCCCGGAACATACCACCTCGGCGTGGGTGTCGTCGACTACGACGACGAAGCTCGTCATGTGTACTCCACAATAGTTAGTCCCAAGAGGAGCCGGAATCTCCCGGCCAGACTTGCGCACCTCTACGAGAGTCTCACCGAAGTGGCGGCCCGCTGGTCGCCCGACGAGATGGCCATCGAGCAGCCGTTCGCGGCCAAGAACGTCAGCGCGGCTATGGCGATTGGGCACGCGCAGGCGATCGCGATGCTGGTCGCGGCGCAGCGCCAAATGCCGACTACAACCTACGCCCCGCGTCAGATCAAGCAGGCCGTGACCGACTACGGCGGAAGCTCAAAGGAGCAGGTGCGGGAGATGGTCGCAGTGATGCTCGACAAGCACGACGAGCTCGAATCTTCCGACGAATCGGACGCGCTTGCCGTCGCCCTGTGCCACATCCACGCCACTCAAGCCTCCGACCTCGTCTTCCTGGACTGATGCGATGATCACCTCCCTCTCCGGCACGCTGTCGACCGTTGGACTCGATTGGGTCGAGGTTACGGTCGGGGGCGTGGGGCTCCGCGTGAACGTGCCCGCCTCGCTCATCGATCAGGTCGGCCAGGTGGGAGAAGCAGTCAAGCTGTTCACGTCGCTTCAAGTGAAGGAGGACAGCCTCACCCTGTACGGCTTCCCAAGCTCCGACGGGCGGCAGGCCTTCGAGGCCCTGCTCGGCGTCAACGGCGTTGGTCCGCGACTTGCGCTGTCGATCCTGTCGAGAATGGCGCCGGAGACCCTCGCGATGGCCGTAGCGACCGAGGACCCCTCCGAGTTCAAGGGCGTGGCGGGAGTGGGCACGAGGATCGCGCAGCGTATCGTCATGGAACTCAAGGGCAAGCTCGAAATCGAAGTGACCGCCGCGCCTTCCGCCCGACCGGACGCCGAGCTTACCGAGGCCCTTACGGCGTTGGGCTACACCATGTCCGAAGTGATGGAAGCCGCCGCAAGCCTACCGCGTGACGAGCCGTTGGAGTTCGAGGACAAGATTCGACTCGCGCTTGAGTATCTTGCGGGACAGTAGGACGTTATGACTTCCTACGACGGCTGGGCGGACGTCTACGACTCAATCTACGCCTACGTCCGCGAGGACATCCCCTTCTACGTTCGAGAAGCCGCGCGATCGGGCGGCCCCGTCCTCGAACTCGGATGCGGTACTGGCCGCATGACCCTACCCATCGCACAGTCCGGCATCGACATCGTCGGTCTGGACAATTCGGACGGGATGCTTGAACAGGCGAGGGCCAAGACGCGCCTCCTTGAAGATGGACACGGCAGCATGGACCTCCGTATGGGAGACATGCGGGAGTTCGCACTTGGTAAAATGTTTCCCCTCATCATCATTCCCTTTCGCGGGTTCCTCGCTCTGCTCAGCGTGGAAGACCAGGTCCGCTGCCTGACTAGCATCAGAGAACACCTCGGACCGGACGGGCGACTCATCTTCAACATCTTCGTGCCCGACCCGCAGATGCTCGTAGAGGACGAGGACGCAGCCTTCCACCTGCGCGACGTTACCGACCCCGACACGGGCCGCACGCTCGTCATTTGGCAGCAGACGAGAGTGGACACCTTCAATCAAGTCCTGTCCGTCCGGCTCATCGTCGACGAGACCGACCAAGCCGGGACGGTACGCAAAAAATTCTATAGCGACTACCAAATCCGGTACGCCCACCGTATCGAGATACTCCACCTGCTTGAGCGATGCGGCTTCGAGGTCGTCGACCTCTACGGCGACTTCGACTACTCTCCGTTCGATGAGGACAGCGGCGAGATGGTCTGGGTCGCCAAGTCCCGCAATCTTTGATGCTGGACGCCCGAATCGGATAAGATTGGGACGAATCGTCCGCAAGTTACTGACTCTGAAGAAGCCCACGTATTAGAGGGAAGACCCGTGCCCGACTTCAAGATCGTTTCGGACTTCCGGCCCACCGGCGACCAGCCGGACGCCATCGACCGCTTGGTCCGAGGCGCCGAGAACGAGCTGCACCACCAGTCCCTGATGGGCGTTACGGGGAGCGGCAAGACCTTCACGATGGCGTGCATCGTCGAGCGGCTCCAACGCCCTACCCTCGTGCTCGCGCACAACAAGACCCTTGCGGCCCAGCTTGCGACGGAGTTCAAGGAGTTCTTCCCCAACAACGCCATCGAGTACTTCGTCAGCTACTACGACTACTACCAGCCCGAGGCGTACGTTCCCCGCACCGACACGTACATCGAGAAGGACGCCGACATCAACGAGCAGCTCGACAAGCTGCGCCACGCCGCCACGCGCGCGCTCCTGACCCGGCGGGACGTGCTCATTGTCGCCTCGGTATCCTGCATCTTCGGCCTCGGCTCTCCAGAGGAGTACCAGAATTTCGTCGCGTCCGTCAGAAGGGGTGAGATACGCAGTCGGCAGCGGCTCATGCGCCAGCTCGTGGACATGCAGTACGACCGCAACGACTTCGATCTCGGCCGGGGGCGTTTCCGCGCCCAGGGCGACACGATTGAGATCCTGCCCGCCTATGAGAACGAGGTCGGCATCCGCATCGAGTTCTGGGGAGATGAGATCGACCGCATCGTGCAGGTCGACCCCCTGACCGGCGAGCTTCTGGCTGAGCGCGACGAGATCGAGATATACCCCGCCAAGCACTTCGTGACCTCGGAAGAGAAGCTCAAGCAGGCGATTGACGACATCGAGGCCGAGTTGCAAGATCACCTGGTCTTCCTCAAGAACGCCGGCAAGCTCCTCGAGGCCCAGCGGCTGGAGTCGCGCACGAACTACGACGTCGAGATGATGCGCGAGACGGGGTACTGCGCCGGGGTCGAGAACTACTCGCGCCATCTCGCCCAGCGTGAGGCGGGAAGCACCCCCTACACCCTCCTCGACTACTTCCCCGAGGACTTCCTGTTGTTCGTCGACGAGTCCCACATGACGCTGCCGCAGGTGCGCGCGATGTACGGCGGCGACAGGTCGCGCAAGGAGGTTTTGGTCGAGTACGGCTTCCGGCTGCCCTCCGCACTGGACAACAGGCCCCTCAACTTCGGGGAGTTCGAGGAGCGAATAAACCAGGTCATCTACGTCTCGGCGACGCCCGGACCCTACGAGTACGAGCATTCACAGCAGATGGTCGAGCAGGTCCTCCGCCCGACGGGGCTGACCGACCCGATAGTCGAGGTCAAGCCGACCACCGGGCAGATCGACGACCTTCTCCACCAGATTCGCGTCCGAACGGAGCGAGGCCAGCGGTGCCTGGTCACCACTCTGACCAAGCGCATGGCCGAGGAGTTGGCCGACTATCTCAAGGAGACCGGCATCCGAACGCACTACATCCACTCCGAGGTCGATACGCTCGAACGGAGCGAGATACTCCGCGACCTGCGGCTGGGCGTCTACGACGTGATCGTGGGCATCAACCTCCTTCGCGAGGGCCTCGACCTGCCGGAGGTGAGCTTAGTCGCCATCCTCGACGCCGACAAGGAGGGCTACCTCCGCTCAAAGACCGCCCTCATCCAGACCATCGGTCGCGCCGCCCGTCATATCGATGGGAGCGTCATCATGTACGCCGACGTCATCACCGACTCCATGCGACAGGCAATCGAGGAGACCGCCCGGCGCAGGGACATGCAGGAGGCGTACAACCAGCAGCACGGGATAACGCCCCAGGGAATTCAGAAGACCATCCACGACATAACCGAGCGCGTCCGAGCAATAGCGGAGACGAAGACGCCCTATGCGGCGCAGGGCGACATCCCGAAGGACGATCTCACGCGACTCGTAAAAGACCTCGAAAAGCAGATGAAGGAGGCGGCGCACAACCTCGAATTCGAGAAGGCCGCCCTCCTCCGCGACCAGATCATCGATCTGAGAAAGGTCATCGCCGACGACGCCGTCCAGATCGAAAAGAGGAACTGAGTCGACCAACAAATCGTTTGACGGGGTATTCGGCGTCGCACTACAATGGACTCGATACGCCCAATGTGGCGGTGAGGAGGACGAAGATGGCCGATGCAACTGCGACGGTTACCAAAGAGGAAATCATTGAGGCCCTTAAGGACGTGTACGATCCGGAGATCCCGGTCAACGTCGTCGACCTCGGTTTGGTGTACGACTGCGAGGTGCAGGACGGCGGCAATGTCGACGTGAAGATGACCCTGACCTTCCCGGGCTGCGGCATGGGGCCATATATCGCCCAGCAAGCCGAGTGGCGCATCGCCGAGATCGACGCGGTCGAGGACGTGAACGTCGAGATGGTCTTCGACCCGCCCTGGAGCCCCGACCTCATCACCGAGGACGGCAAGCTCCAACTCGGCCTAGACTGACCTCTTCAACGACTAACCCAACGATCTTTACAATCCGTTCACCTTGAGCTTGTCGAAGGGTAGTTCATGGTTCGGCAAGCTCACCACGAACGATCCCCCTGGAGATTACTCCTATGACCCAACCGCACCACGGGCACGGCCACGGCAGCGGCCCCCCCGACGCCAATCAGGTCGCCCAGGCGCGCGCCCGTATCGAGGCGATGAAGCGCCAGTTCGAGCAGAAGAAGGCCATCGCCGACAGCCTGTCCGAGATCAAGCACAAGATCGGCGTCTACAGCGGCAAGGGCGGCGTCGGGAAGACCACGGTCGCTGTGAATCTCGCCGTCACCCTCGCGCAGCAGGGCGCAAAAGTGGGCATCCTCGACGTTGACATCGACTGTCCAAACGTGATCCGCGCCATGCGCGTCGCGGAGCCGCCTACGGTCGGCGAGACCAACCGGATGATACCGCCGGAGCAGTTCGGGGTGAGCGTCATGTCGATGGGCTTCTTCCAGCAGAACGAGAACGAGGCCACCATCTGGCGCGGCCCCATGATCCACAACGCCATCAACCAGATCCTGCAAACGACCATCTGGGGCGTCCTCGACTACCTCATCATGGACCTCCCGCCCGGCACCTCGGACGCGCCGCTGACCATCATGCAGGCGCTGACCATCGACGGGTTCGTCGTCGTCACCACTCCGCAGGAACTCGCGAAGGTGGACGCCACCCGCTCTATTAACATGATAAAGACGATGCGCGTGGACGTTCTCGGCGTCGTCGAGAACTTCTCGGGCGACATCTTCGGAGCCGGAGCCGGAGAGGAGCTGGCGAGTGAACTCGACCTTGCCTTCCTCGGCAGGACCGAGATGCGGGCAGACTACCGCGACGTGTCGAGGCCGACCGTGCTTACCAGCAAGGCCGTGCGCGACGAGTACCGCCACATCGCCCGCTCGATGGAAGAGACCCTGAACAGCCTCGCGGCCTAGGAACCCTACCCCACAGCCTGGTAGATCTCGTCCAGCCAGACGACCATCTCCGCCGTGGCGTCATTGCTAGGACCTTCGCTTCCGACGGACGACCACGATCCGTCCGGGGTCTGCTGCGCTACGACGTTGTCCCCTACTTTGACCGCCATGTCCCGGTACTTCTGCTCGCCCGTCAGGGTGTACAGCACAGACGCAGCCCAGCCGACCTTCCCCGCTCGGAGCAGCCAAAACAGGTTGTCGGTCGCCGTCTCGGCGAACAGCATGTACCGCTTGGCAAGGTCCAGCCATTGCGCCTCGCCGGTGGACTGGTAGAGCCGCGCGAGAAACCCGCCCGCGATGCCGGGATGGAAGAAGTACTGGTCGCCCTCTTCGGCGTTGACAAGCACGTACCGGATTGGGTCTGCCGGGTCCACTTCGGTCACGAGTCCGCCGCCCGACGTCACGACGGTGTACATGACCTCCGGGTAGTTCGGCTGCTCGTCCATCATCCGCCGCATCCACCTTCCCACGCCCCTCGCAACGTCGAGTCTGCTCGCATACAGAGCCGCCTGTCCGCAGCCGCTCACGACCCAGAGGTCCTGCTTAGTCGTTCGACTCCGTTCCGTGCGACTCGAGAAGAACCCGCCGCTCTCCTCGTCGTAGAAGTCCATGAGGAAGTCCATACCGCGCTGGACGATGTCGAACTGCCCAAGTCGCTGCGCGCCGAGGATCACCCAGATGTTGAAGTAGGCGTAGAAGTAGTCGGACGTGAAGTCAGTGCGCGGCCCGAAGTCACCGTCCGCGCCCATGCCACTCTTCCGAATCCAGTTGCACAGCCGGTTCGCGGCGTTGGTCTCGCCGCAGACCTGAAACGCGGCGGGCACCTTGTAGTAGTCGCCTACGGTCCCGTCACCGAAACTCCCGTCATCACGGAGTTGCCGGAGCAGGTACTCGCATCCCTTGTTCCTAGCCTCTTTGTATACGCTCACCGTTCCCTCCGAACGACCACATTCCCCTACTCCGGCGGATAGTCCATCACCAGCCAAATGTTGTCCACCATGGGTTCCAGCAGCCCCGACTCCACCTTTTCCGTTAGTTCGACGATCGCCTCGTTGAACGTCGTTCGGACGCCCGCCTCCTTGCCCTTTCGGATCACATAGCCGTTGAGGTAGTCGATTTCCGTTCTGCGTCCCTTGGCGATGTCCTGCGCCAACGACGGGCGGCCGGTGCCAATCTTGTGCGCATCATCGGCCAACTTGCGCGCGACCTCCGCTCGTACTGCCGGGTCGGTGCGCGCCGTGACGAAGTCCTGGGCGGGTACGCGGCCAATCTTCTCGATTGCCACCCCATGCGCCGTCCCGACCGCCACGACTTCGGAAGCGATCAGCATGGAGAGATCGAGGGTCACAGGATTCAGCCTCATCCCTGCCGATGACTGCCCTGTTATGCCGCACACGGAGTTCGCCATGCTGTTCGTGACGATCTTCGCCCAGCGTTCGCCCAACAGGTTGGTCGTGATACCAACCTCTCCACAGTCTTCCAAAATTTCGCTCAACGTCTCCAGCCGCAGTGAGTTCGCATTGGTGGGGTCGCCCAGCGCAAAGGATCGCCTACCCCTCTCCTTACTCGTGCGCTCGACGTGACCCGGCCCAACGGTGGTCGCGCCGATGGTGACGATGCAGCCAATGACGCGGTCCCACCCCACGATTCCGGCAATGATGTCTTCATTTATACCGTTCTGCGCCGAAACGATCACCCCACCGGGCGCAAGATGCGGCTCGACGAGCGTCGTCACCCACGCCGTGTCGTAGGACTTGACCGAGACGAAGATCACGTCATACCGGTTGGTCGTCGCCGACAGTTCCCCGACGTGCACCGCCTCGGGCTTTGCCGTGAACGTCCCTTCCATCGTCGTAACTGTCAGGCCGTCCGACTTGATCTTCTCGATGTGGGCGGGCCACGCGTCGACGACGGTCACGCCACGCCCTGCCCTTGCAAGATAGCCTGCCATCGTCCCGCCGATGCCACCCGCGCCCATGAACATGATTCGCTTAGTCATGTGTTGCCCCGTACTCCCAATGAATTGTTTGCTTGCCTTCCAATCGACACGAATAGCTTAAGGCAGTCGCGGACAGCAGAGGCGGAAAACAAGCGGTCACAATCTCAACGTATCTGGGCCGTCGTTGTCAAGAGCGAAGGGAGACGGAGTCAGGGTAATCGTACTTTGACGAGTAGACGTAGCGTTCGGCGAAGAGGTAACTGTTCAGAGTTGATGAGATGAACTTAAAACCCCTAGCGGGTTGTGGAGCGGTTGTGCCATAAGGGAGAGGTGAGAACTGAACTTGACCTGGATAGTGCAAGCCGTGAGACCCTGCTGGCGGTCATCGCTGAGCAGCAAACGGTCATCGCCGAGTTGCGACGACGGATAGAGGAACTGGAGAGGCGGGGCCCTCCTCGGGGCATGCCCGGCAACAAGCCCGCTCCCAAGCGGCCTCGACCGAAGAGGACGGAGCCTCGCAACAAGCGGACTCAAGGATTCACCCGGCGGCGGATGAACCCCACTCGGCAAGTAGTACACGCTCTCGACTCGTGCCCCGAGTGCGGGACGGGTATGACCGGTGGATGGGTGCATCGGACACGCGAGGTCATCGAGATTCCGTTGGCTCCGGCAGAAGTGATCGAGCAGGTCTTCGTGGCCCGCACGTGTGCGTTATGCCGCAAGCGGCGTCTGCCGCAGGACTCGTTGAAGGGGATGGCTGTGGGGCGTCAGCGCTTGGGAATCAACCTGGTGAGCCTGATCGTGACGCTTCGGGAGGAAGCGCGACTGCCCATACGGAGCATCCAGCGCTACCTGTGGACGGTGCATCAGTTGAAGCTGAGTGTGGGCGCCATAGCTGATGCGATTCACCGTGTGGCGCGACAGGCACAGCGGACAGTGGACGAGACGCTTGAACGCATTCGCGGCTCCCCGGTGGTGCACGCCGATGAGACGGGCTGGCGAGAGGATGGAGTCAACGGCTATGTGTGGACATTCAGCACACCCACCGAGCGGTACTTCGTGCGTCGCGGTCGTGGCAAGAAGGTGGTCGATGAGGTGTTGGGTGAGTCGTTCGACGGAGTGCTGGTGAGCGACTTCTACGCCGCATACAACCATTATCCCGGTCTCAAGCAGCGGTGCTGGGTACACCTGCTGCGTGACATCCATGAACTCAAGGCGTTGTACCCTGAGGACACGGGTCTGGTTCGGTGGGCCGGGGCGGTGCGCCAACTCTATGACAGGGCTAAAGCGTACGCTCAAGCAGGCGTTCAACCAGCGTCCGGGTACCAACGGTTCGTATCTCCCAACCAGTTGATGCTGGAGAGTCAACTACTGTCACTGTGCCGACCCTTCTCAAACGACGAGACGGCGCCTCAAGCAAAGCTCTGCCGACGCATAGAACGGTTCATCAAAGAGCTGTTCGTCTTCGTATCGCACCCGGACGTGCCGTCTGAGAACAACGCTGCCGAACGGAGTCTGAGGCATCTGGTCATCAGCCGCAAGATCAGCGGTGGAACTCGATCCGAACAGGGAACCACCAGCAAGATGGCCTTGGCGTCCCTCTTTGGCACCTGGAGGACCAAAGGTCTCAATCCCCTCTCACAATCCCGCAAACTGCTCGTCTCTCATCAACTCTGAACAGTTACGCGAAGAGGCTAGCAGGGTAAGGCGGGGCAATGCAGATGCTCGCTCAGTATAATACGATTGCCCTGCTACTTTCCCCGGAGCGCTCCATGTCCCCCCAGCGACAACAGCCCACCCGCAAACAGCGCGTCGAATGGGTCTGGAAGCCCATTGAGGACCTTGACTGGTCGCGGAAGAAGCGGGCCGACATGACGCCCGTAGAGCAGGAGTTCGTCGAAGCGGCCGTCATGGACGGCGAGGGAACCTATACACCTGACCTCGAACGCATGAAGTCTCTGCTCGGCGAGCACCCGTCCATCATCGAGACGGCGGGCGGGGCTGCTCTCTCCGCCGCCTTCGCTCGAAAAGACACGGACGACGTGGTCCCCTTCCTCATCGACAACGGCGCGCGGTTCGAGTATCCGGAGGGAGCATTCAGCCCCGTCCATGACGCCGCGTGGAGCGCGTCACATGGACAGCACGGCATCGAAAAGTTCCGCCTCATCTTCGATGCGGGCCTTGCCGACGCCTCCCAGATCGGGATCGAGCCGGTGCACGTCATGTCATCGAGCCACCGCTCCCTCCTGCACATCACGGCGACCTTCGGCCATCCCGCCCTCACCGAGTTGCTCCTTCAGCACGGCGCGGGTAAGGTCATCGAGGCGCGGCTCAACGAAACGGGCGACACGGCGCTCCATCGAGCGACTGAGGCAGGCCACTGGTGGGACAGACGACGCGAGGTCGCAAGGATACTCCTCAAACACGGCGCGTACTACGACATCTTTTCCGCCTGCGCCCTCGACGACGATGAGCGTGTCAGGACGCTTCTCGCGGAAGACCCCTCAGCCGTCGACGCCCGGCACTCCGACCGGACGACTCCACTCCACTGGGCCGCGGCGGCAGGCGCACCTGCCTGCACTGAGACGCTCCTCGCCAACGGCGCTGACCCCAATGCTCTCAACTCTGGGAAGAAGACTCCGCTCCACAAGGCAGCCGCGCCCCTCGACGCGGTACCCATCGACTGGACGTTCCCTCTCATCGACAAGGTCATCGCGCTCTTGGCTGAGCACGGCGCAAACGTCAACGCGCAGGACGACAAGGGACGCACTCCCCTGCACCTAGCCACCTACGGGGGCTACAAAGACGCGGCAGAGCAGTTCATGGCCCTCGGCGCGGACACGACGATCCGTAACAAGAGGGGCAAGAATGCCCTCGAAGTGGCCCGCATGGCCTGCCTGTACCTCAAGCCGAAGTCAGCGAGGACAAAAAAGCCAAGTCGCTGACGCCGGTAGTGTGGCGGGAGTGTCACTGACGTTATGGCATCGCGAACAGAACTGCTCAGGCAAGAGAGCACAGGCACCCAGTGAACGTCATTGTGAATTGGACTCTAGTACGGTCTTTGTTCGTCCTAGTGCTGCTGGTCTGCGTCATTCTCATGACGGGATGTGGGGATGAGAAGCATGAACAGACTGAACCGAGTATTGCTACGCCTGCTCCAACACCAGAACCCAATCGCTTCCTCACCATTAGTGTCGGTTCCCAGCACAACTGCGCACTTCGAGAAAATAGAACCATCTTGTGCTGGGGACGCAGCACTGACCAGCCCTGGCCCACTCCACCAGACGGGAAGTTCATTGCCGTTTCCAACGGGGATTCTCATACATGCGCTCTCAAGGAGGACGGGTCACCCGTTTGCTGGGCGATATATTGGAGACAGAGCAAAGAGCTAAACCCTCCACCAAACGAGAAGTTTGTCGCCATCAGCGTTGGATACAACCATACATGTGCGCTCCGAAGTGACGGTTCTCCGGTTTGTTGGGGCGCTAACCAAAGTGGACAGTCATCAGCTCCGTCCAATGAGAGATTCGTTTCGATTACTAGCGGGTATGGCTATTCTTGCGGTATTCGCGATGATCTCACTGCTTTATGCTGGGGGAACATCAAACCTCAACACAGCGACTTTCTTGGTCTAAAGGTGACCTCAATAAGTGGCGGATACAGAAGAGAGATATGTGGACTGGATGATTCTGGTGGTGTAGTTTGCTGGAACACGAGTGAGGAAGGGGAGTACTATCCTGTGCCAGACAAAAAAGTATCTTATCTGGGCACGCACAACAGTCATGCTTACCGGCAATATCGTTGTGGAATTCTAGGAGGCGGTTCAGCGTTCTGTTGGTACTCAAGTCGGTCGGGAAGGAACGTCACTACGCAGACAATACCACTGGACGAAGCGTTCTTTGAGATGATTGGCACAGGGACTGACCACGCGTGTGGGCTTATCGCTAGCGAATCCCTTCTCGGTGGCGGAACGATACACTGTTGGGGAAGCAACAGATACGGACAAGCAACAACGCCGCCAACAGTTGTTTCTCCCACGCCGGTACCGATGTCACCAAATTCAGCCCAATGCTACTACTACACCACATTGCCCAAAGGGTCTAGTTGTAAGATTTCAGAATTAGGCAATCGATACAGGTTTGCAGTTACCGACACGGGACAGGCGATCTTGTACGGCGACAGTGACGGTGGCGAAGAACTCTTAGAGTCCCGTTATGGCAGCATCGATCATTCCTGGACGGAGATAAACGGAAACGCGATTAGAATCACGGTCGTTAATGCACATGCAAACCCGGACGGAAGCTGGACTATCGACAAGGTAGGGAGAATTGAAAGGGAATAATGAACACTGCTCCAGTGACTTCCCATATATCAATCCTAAAGGTCCTACAGCAAATGAACCTCATCCAACTCTCCCACACCGACAGGACCATGTAGTCAGCTACTCCCCCACCAGAACGCTCCGCAGCCGTTCGACGCCAAGTCGAGGGCTGGACAAAATTAGAACGACCTTCTCATCTTCGGGTATCAGGTCGGCAACCCGCGCCATCGACGCCTGAGCGAGCACGACGACATCGACCCGGCCCATGAGGTCCTTGAGGTTCTCGATCACGATGCGGTCGTGGGCATCCGTATCACCCGCGCCGAGGGCCTCGAACGCGCCGTCACACAGGACAGTCTCGACCTGGACTTCCCTGCCCTGCACCGATGCGCGATCTCGCACGAGGTCGGACGTGGGAGTGAGAGTCGTATGCAACGTGGCAATGACCCCGATGCGCGGCCCCAACTCGACGGCACGGTCGGCCATGGCCTCGTCGACTTTCAGAAATGGTACCTCAACGTTCTCTTTGGCCGTATCGACACCCGGGCCGACGGTCGAGCAGGTCAGCATCACGGCCTCCGCGCCGGACGCCTCCGCGAACGAGGCGAGCGACGCGAGGCGGGACACCCTGTCGGGCGTCAGTTCCCCGCCCGCGACTATGTCCTTCAGCAGTCCCTCGTCGACGAGATGGATGACCTCGGTCCCCGGCATGACCTCTTCGGCCAGCTCCTCGAACACCGGGACCAGCTTCGCTACCGTGTGGACCATTCCGACCTTGCGTACCATGTGACCTCCGTCCGCTCTCCGCCTCACTTCCTCAGTTGCAGCGTGTAAAGCTCATCGTCGCCCGAATCGATTACTCGCGCAACCATTTCCGCGATGCCCCAGCGCACGTCGAGGTACCGGCCGCTCGCGGCATCCGCCTTCCCCGACGCAATGTAGACCACCCCTTCCGCCGACACCTCAGGCTCGATGCGAAGGTCGGTCTCCAGCGCGGCGGCCATAACCTCGGCGGCCGGACGGGGCATGTCCGGCCCCGCCATGTACTCGGTCAACTCCGTGCGTACGAGACCGGGCCCGTAGTTGAAGACGAATATGCCGTACTCCTGCGTCGCGGCGGCCAGGGAGCGAGTCATGCTGTACAGTGCCGCCTTCGACGTGGTGTACGCCGAGCTATACGGCGAGGGAAGGTATGACGAGCTGCCGAGCACGTTGACTATCCGCCCACGCCCGCGCTCGATCATGCCCGGAAGTACCGCCCTCGAAAGCAGGTACGGCCCTCGGACGTTCACCTGTATCACGTACCACCATCGCTCCGGGTCGTGCTCCCAGTCACGTCCCGGAGGCCCCGGCAGCCCCGCGTTGTTCACGAGCAGGTCGACCGGCCCCAGGCGCGACTCCACCTCACCCACCAATCGCTCCACTGCCTCCGGGTCCGACACATCCGCCGGAAACGCCCCGGCAGTCCCGCCCGACTCTCGTATCATGTGAATCGTCTCATCGACCTGAGTCTCGGTACGCGCAGTCACCGCGACCGAGGCCCCCGCCTCCGCGAGCGCAATAGCCACTGCCCGACCAATTCCCCTGCTCCCTCCGGTAACAAGCGCCACCTGCCCGCTGAGGTCAATGGTATCTGACATATGACATCTCCGATTTCTAGAATCGACCGACAGTCTCGACCATAGGCATGTTCTTATAAGGCCACAGTGTATCAGGTGGGGCAATCGAGTCATGGCAAGTTGTATGCTGCTCATAACCACCGCTCCCCCTCTCTGGTATCATAGAACCACGTTTCGGCGGGAGAAAAATGGTCACAGAACGACGACTGCCACAGTGGCTCAAAGTCAAGATGCCGGGGAGCGACGGCTACCGGCGGATCAAGGGTCTTCTCGACGGCGCTCAGCTAAACACCGTCTGCGCTGAGGCCCAGTGTCCCAACATCGGCGAGTGCTGGGATCGCGGGACCGCCACGTTCATGATCCTGGGCGACATCTGCACCCGCGCATGCGCCTACTGCGCCGTCGATACCGGCAAGCCGGAGGGAATAGACCTGCTGGAGCCTATCCGGGTGGCCGACACGGTGGAACAAATGGGACTGCGGTACGCTGTGATTACCTCGGTCGACCGCGACGATCTGCCTGACGGCGGGGCGTTCATCTTCGCGCAGACCATCCGTCAAGTCCGCAACCGGATGCCAAACACCAAGATCGAGGTTCTGATCCCCGACTTCCAAGGCAGCCGTGACGCACTCAAGAAGGTTATGAACGCAGAGCCCGACACGCTCAACCATAACATCGAGACAGTTCGCCGAGTGTTCACCCGCGTCCGGCCCAAAGGCGACTACGACGGATCGCTCGAACTGCTGGCGAATGCGAAGGGAATTTCCCCCAACGCGGTTACCAAGTCGGGAATGATGGTCGGCCTCGGCGAGAGTTGGGACGAGATCGTCGAGACCATGAACGACCTGCGATCAGTCGACTGCGATCTCCTCACCATCGGTCAGTACCTGCGCCCCTCCAAGAGGCACGTTGCTCTGGCGAAGTGGTACACCCCGCGCGAGTTTGCCGATCTCGCCGAGATCGGCATGTCCCTGGGATTCAGTCACGTCGCGTCCGGCCCGCTCGTGCGAAGCTCCTATCACGCGGACGAGCAGCACGCCTCGGCCACGAGAACGCCGGTACTGGTGTAGACCGGCACGCCCGAATCATTCACCCGATCTCCAACGAAAAGGGTGAGAACCGCAGTCCCGAAGTATCCCAGAGGAGTTCACCTTGCCTATCGAGATACCTCCCAATCCCGGCGGCGCGCGTCGGGGCACGATACCGAGGCCGGGTGACCCATGCTTCCTGTGCGAGGCAATTGCCGGACGCGAGGAAAAGGGAGTCGTTGAGGAGACGTCTCAGACTGTGACAATGGTCAACTTCAAGCAGTTCGAATTGGGCCAAGTATTGGTTTGCGCTCGCCGTCACGCTCCAACCCTCTTCGACCTTACCGACGACGAGGCAATCGCCGTCATGCGAGCGGCACGTAGAGTGGCTGACGCCCTCAATCGAGCTTATGACCTCGAAGGCCTAAATCTCATTCAAAATAACGGCATGATCGCAGGGCAGTCGGCGCCACACTTCCACATGCACGTCGTCCCCCGTCGAAAAGTGGGCAGCGACTGGGGCAACGGCCCTCCGCATATCGCAACACTCGAAGGCAAAGAGCCGACCAGTCCCGCCCATGACGTGACCGTTAGCCTCGAACGCGAGTATGAAATCGCCGAGGAAATCAGGCGGCACTTGACCTAGTCGGCCTCCGGCACCGGCCATCCCCACCCAACCATCATAGCGCGGAGCTTGTCCATGTCGTCGTCGCTGAGCGGCAACGACGGAGGACGCGGCGGTCCAACCGGGATTCCCATCACCTCAGACAGTGCCTTCGCCACCCGCCCCTCGCCGCCGGAGATCTGGGTGACGTCGCGATAGAAGGCTCTAAGGTCGGGGATAACGCTGTCCCACTCAGCCTGCGCCTCGGTGTATTTCCCCTGCTCCATCAGGTCCCAGACGTTCAGAAAGAACGCGGGATGAGCGTCCACCCCGTCGGTCAAGAAACCTCGCCCTCCGAGCCGATGGCAGTCGATGGGACGGTCGGAGTTGTCCATGATGTTAAAGGTGTCCGCCAGCTTGAAGATGTCCGCATATTGAGACCCCTCGGGCGGATTCCACTTGATCGCGACGACGTACTCGAAGTCCGTCATCTTCTCAAAGGTGCTGGGATAGATCCCCCCGTGAGGTAGCCAGTGGGTGTTGTAGACGAGGACGCCGATATCGACGTCGTCGGATATGTCCTCGAAGTACCGCAGCATATCGTCCTCTGTGGGCTGGTTGAAGATGGGCGGCGACACCTGGCAGCCCATGGCCCCAACATCGGACGCGATACTCATATCCTCGATGGTGCGGACGGTGTCCTTGTAGTGGACTGCCCCCATCACCGGAACTCGACCGTCCGCCGCCTGCACTACCGTCTGGATCAGCGCCTTCCACTCGTCCTCGCGGAGCTGCGGCCCCTCGCCCATGGCGGCCGCGACTTTGAGAACCGCCTTGCCCTCAACCAAGCCTCTCTCGATCCAAAGCTCCGTGGCCGCGGCCATGAGTCCGTAATCGACGTTGTAGTACTCGTCGAAAGGCGTAGGCACGGTCGCCACGACGCCGATCATCTGCCTGCGGATCTCTTCTCGCTTCATGGAAATGGCCTCATGTGTGTAGGTGTGGGAAGAGTGTAGGCGCGAGGGTTGGGCAAGTCAATTGAGATGCCCATGTTGACCTAGATCGCGTCGGCTAGAACTTCCACCAAATGCTTTGCCTTCACTCCCGTGCCGTCCTCGATCTGGTGACGGCAGGACATCCCCTCGCTCACGACGGTGGCGCCGTTCTGCCGTTCGCGGATCGCGGGAAACAACGCCTGCTCCCCGATCTTCATGGAGACTTCGTAGTGCTCCTTTTCGAGGCCGAACGACCCTGCCATCCCGCAGCAGCCGGAGGATATCTCCTCAACCTCGCACCCTGGCATCTGCGACAGCACGTCCAACGCCTTTCCCATGCCGACCAATGCCCTTTGGTGGCAGTGCCCTTGCAGTATGACGCGACCCGGCTCTTTCGAGTACCGGATTTCAGCGCCATCGTTAGCTTGTGCGTGAAGTACGAACTCCTCGATGAGCATGGTGCTTTCGGAGACTCGCCGAGCGCTGTCCCCGTCGAGAAGGTCAACGTAGTCGTCGCGGAAGCTGAGGATGCAGCTCGGTTCAAGTCCAACGAGCATCGCCCCTCGTTCGACGTATGGCAGTACGGAAGAGACGTTCCGCGCAGCATTGTTCTTGGCGGCGTCGAGCATCCCCTTCGAGAGCATGGGACGTCCACAGCACACCGGCTTGGGAACGACAACCTCATACCCCATGTGTTCGAGCACCTTGACCGCCGAACGCCCTAGGTCGGGATGGTTGTACTCCGTAAAGGTGTCCGAGAACAGGACGACCCGCCCCCTGGGGGTTCCCTCGACTGCCGACCCTCCCCGTGCGCGAAACCACTGGGAGAAGGTCTGGCTCGCGAACGGAGGCAGAGAGCGTCTGCGGTCGATGCCCGCTGTGCTCTCTACAAATTCCTTGAACGTACTCATGCCCATCGACCAGTTTGATATCGGCGCGAAGAACGATCCAAGCCTGCCGAGTTGACTAACGTTCGCGAGCATACGGTTGCGGAGTGGATAGCCGTTCGCCTTGTGATAACGGTAAGAGAACTCGTACTTGAGCTTCGCCATGTCCACGTTGGATGGACACTCGGCCTTGCAGCCCTTGCACTCCAGGCAAAGATCGAGCACTTCCCGGAGCCGCTCGCCCGTCAGCGAGTCTACCGGCAAAGCCCCGGACATGGCCGAGCGAAGCGCGTTGGCCCTCCCCCGCGTGGAGTGCTCCTCGTCGCGAGTGACCATGTACGAGGGGCACATCGTCCCGGTCAGCTTTCGGCACGCTCCCTGCCCATTGCACATCTCTATCGCGTGTGCAAAGCTCCCCTCCTCGTCGAACCGGAATCCGGTCTTGACTTCAAGCGGTCTGTACGACGGACCGATCTTGAGGTTCTCCGTCATCGGCGGCGAATCGACGACGTTCCCCGGATTCATAATTCCCGCTGGGTCGAAGGCCTTTTTGACCTGCCGAAACGCCTCATACACCTGCGGACCGAACATCTTCTCGTTCCAGACGCTGCGCGCGCGACCATCCCCGTGTTCCCCGCTCATCGAGCCGCCGAATTCCAGGACAAGGTCGCTGACGGCGTTGGCAATGGAGGCCATCTTTGCGACGCCGTCCTGCCGTTTCAGGTCGACGAGAGGACGAATGTGCAGACAACCCACGCTGGCGTGTCCGTAGTACCCTGCCTCCGTCCCATGCTCCTTCACTATCTCGTCGAAACGCTCGACGAACTGAGGGAGCGTCTCAGGCGGCACCGCCGTGTCTTCGACGAACGGCAGCGGCTTGGCGTCGCCCGGCACGTTCATCATCAATCCGAGTCCCGCCTTCCTCACATTCCAGACCATCGCCTGCTCGGACGGTGTGAGCAGCTTCTTCGTCGAGTAGCCAAGACCCCGCTTCGCCATATGTGCAGCACAGCCGTCGATCTTCGACTCTACCTCGGACTCCGACTCTCCGGTGAACTCGACAACCAGGAGGGAATCGGGACTACCCTCGATGAACCCCGTCATTCGCGAATATTCCAAATTGGACTGCGCCTGCCTGATGATCATCCCGCCGATGTGCTCGACCGCCGTCGGGTCCAGCTCCAGCGCCGCGACCGTAGCCTCCATCGACTCGATGAGCTCGTGGAAGTGAATGACCGCCAGGGCTTTGTACTTGGGACGGAGCACCAGCTTTAGTGTCGCCTCGGTGATCGTCACGAGCGTGCCCTCGGAACCGACTACGAACCGCGCCATATCGATGGCATCAGGATCGAGAAGCTCATCGAGGTTGTACCCGGACACCCGACGCTGAATCTTGGGGTATCGCTTGAGCACCTCGTCTCGGCTTCTCCGCCCTATACCGTCGAGGCTCCGATAGATGTCGCCCTCGAGGCCCGACTGCCGGCGCTTGGCATCGAGGGCGTCGCCGGATGAACTGTCGAATCTGGCGGTCTCTCCGTTCGAGAGCACGACCGAGAGTCCGAGCGTGTTGTCTACGGTCTTCCCCCACACGATGGAGTGTGACCCACAGGAGTTGTTTCCCAGCGCGCCGCCGACGTTGCCCCGGTTACTCGTGCTCGGGTCGGGCGCGAACAGGAGGCCGGTATCCCTGATCTGATCGTTCAACTCGTCGAGGATGATGCCGGGCTGGGTTCGTACCCACCGTTCCTCCGCATTGACCTCCAACACGTTTCGCATGTACTTGGAGAAGTCGATGACGATCGCGTGGTTCACGGTCTGTCCCGCCAGGCTCGTTCCCCCTCCGCGAGGAAGGACGGGGACACCATAACGTGCGGCAGCCGTGACTACCGCGATGACATCATCGGCGGTCTTGGGAATGACGACGGCTATAGGTTCAACCTGGTAGATGCTCGCGTCGGTGCTGTACAGCAGCCGGGACATCCGGTCGTCGCGGACTTCGCCGTCTACGTCCCGCCGCAACTCTTCGACGAGTTCCCTGCTGTCCCGTTCGATGTCTTTGGCAAGCATGGTCACGTTTGGAGAATCTACTGCCGGACGCAGGTGCGTCTCGCCCCATTCGTAGTGGGTAATTGTACATTACCCACCAGAGTCAACGTCGGCTTCCACGTATGGCGAGTTACAGGAGTGAGGAAATGAACCGCGTACACAAGCAAACCGCGTTGAGGCGTTGCAGGAAATAGATAGCGGTGCGAGGAAAGTGTCGGAGACCCTAGGGCTATGACACCTTGAGTATCGAATACTTGACACTTCCACGAGGCGTCTGGACTTGGACCTCGTCACCCTCGCGTCGTTGGTTGACAGCCTTCCCAACCGGAGACTCGTCAGATACCTTGCCCTCGAGAGGTTTGGCTTCGGAGGCGCTGACGATGGTGTACTGGGTCTCTCTTCCGGAAGAGAGGTCCTTCAGCCACACGCGGGAGCCTACCTGGACCGTCGACTTCTTGCGGGCCGATGGGTCGACGACAACGGCGGCGGTCAGCGTGTTCTCGATCTCAAGGATTCGACTTTCGACCTGTCCGAGGTGCTCTCGCGCAGCTTCGAGCGGAACGTTCTCGCGCACGTCCTTGTCCGCGGCGGCGCTCCGTATCTGGGCTGCTATCGGCCCGCGCTGTGCCTTGAGGTCTTCAAGCTCGGCAACGAGGTTCTCATGGCCCTCGGGCGTAAGCTCGATAACGGTGGCGCGTCTCTCGTCTTCAATGGACGACTTAGCCCGCGACCGCGCCTTGCGAATGCGAAGATGGCGAGACAAGTTGTGCTCGGTCAGTCCCTGCTTGCTGGCGAAGGCAAGGAACTTCTTGACCTCTTGCAGCCGCTCCGCGGACTGGGTGCCCCCGTTGGACTGATCGCTGTACTCGCCGATCTCGGAGGGCGCTATTTCTGCAATCCTGCGCTCGGCGCCGCACCAGCTGACAAAGCGGAGTAGCTGTTTGTGTGCCTCGGTCTGCTCGCCGTCCTTGGGCCGAAGACTCCCCGCGTACACTCCAACGGCCTCCAATACAGTCAACGACTCAGTAACTTGCGTCAAGGTGATCCTTCCTCCCCGCCCCGTATCAGGCTATGAAACAAAACCGGTATCCTCACCATATTAGAGAATGCCCCGATGAGTGTCAACGACGCCGGGCAGCCCTCGACTCATGCCATCACGCCCCAATTCTCACCCGATTTGAGGTCCACTTCCAGGGGCACGGCGAGCTCCATCGCGCTGGGCATGATGTCCAGCACGATGGCCTGCATGTCCTCCAGCTCATCCGACGGCACCTCGAAGATGAGCTCGTCGTGTACCTGAACAATCATGAGCGAGCGGAGGCGCATCTCGTCCATGCGGGCCTGGAGCTTCACCATCGCCAGCTTGATCACGTCGGCGGCAGTACCCTGGATGGGAGTGTTGATCGCCACGCGCTCCGCGCCGCTGCGGGACGCGAAATTTCGCGAGTTGATCTCCGGGATGTATCGCTTGCGCCCCATGAGCGTCTCGACGTAGCCCTGATTCTTGGCCGTGGCCTTGATGCCGTCGATGTAGTCGCCGATGCCGGGATAGCTCCCGAAGTAGGTGTCGATGAACGACTTGCCCTCTTCCACGGATAGGGCCGCACGCTGGCTGATCCCGTACGGGCTGATGCCGTAGACGACGCCGAAGTTCAGTATCTTGGCGATCCGGCGCATCTCCGAGTCGACCTCGTCGTGGCTCACGCCATAGACCAACGACGCCGTGGCCGCGTGGATGTCCTGCCCGTCGTGGAACGCCTGAAGGAGCGCCGGGTCCTGCGAGATGTGCGCGAGGATGCGTAGCTCGATCTGCGAGTAGTCGGCGCCCAATAACGTCCACTCCGGCCAGTCCCGCGCCACGAATCCCTTGCGGACCTCGTTCCCCAACTCCGTGCGGACGGGGATGTTCTGAATGTTAGGGTCGTTGCTGGAGACGCGACCGGTAGCTGAGCCCACCTGGTTGTAGCTCGTGTGAATGCGGGCCGTCCTCCGGTTGACAAGACCGGGCAGTGAGTCGGTGTAGGTCGACTTGATCTTGGACAGTTGGCGAAAGTTCAGGATGTGGTCAAGCACCTGGTAAGCCGCCGGATCGACATCCCCGCCCCTGCCCGCGTCGAGTGTGGCCTTCAGACCTTCCAGAGACGCCGCATCGGTGGCAAACCCCCTCTGTCGCTTCTTGGTAGGCGGCAGCCGGAGCTGGTTAAAAAGCACGTCGCTAAGCTGCTGAGCGGAGTTGAGATTGAATGGACGCCCGACCGTTTGGTACATCTCGTCCTGGATGCGCGCCATATCCTCGCCCAGTTTCCGGGACATTTGAGTGAGGAGATCAACATCCACGGAAACGCCGCTCTCTTGCATACGCACGAGCACCGGAAGGAGCGGCATTTCCACTTCCATCATGGCCCGGGTCGAGTTCTTGGCTTCTAGCTCCTGCTCAAAGCGCGGGAAGAGTTGCCACGTCAAGTCCGCGTCGGCAGCGGCATACTCGCCGGCCCGCTCGATGGACACGTCGGCCATGGAGATCTGGCTGCGCCCTGTCCCTATGAGATCCGACAACTCCGTCATCTCGACACCCAACTCGTTGAGGGCAAGCTGCTTGAGCCCGATGCCTCTCCGTCCAAGCAGGGCTGCGGCGATCATGGTGTCGAACGTGACCCCGCGTACTTCGATGCCGTGATTCTTGAGCACGGTCATATCGTAGTTGGCATTGTGCGCAACCTTCGGGACGGTCTCGCTTTCGAACACCGGTCGGAGCGCTTCGAGCACGTCATCCAATGCAAGCTGTCTGCCCTCGCTATGTCCGACCGGCACATACCAGCCTACGTGTGGCGAGTTGGAAAACGAAAGGCCCACAAGGTCGGCGGACATGGCGTCGACAGCCGTCGTTTCGGTATCGAACGCGAACCCCTGCGGTGAGTCGAGTTCGGACAGCAGCGCCTCGAGGGCCTCAGCAGTGTCGACGGTCCGATAGTCGACTTCCGGGGCATCAGGTGTCGTGTCAAAGGACTGCTGCTCGCCCTCAGCCGGACCGCCCGACGGCACCGGAACACGCGGCACGACACTCAGGAACTCCAGATCGGTAAGGAAGCCCACGACCTTCGAACGGTCATACTGCCAGAAGCGGGTCGCGTCCAAGTCGAGCGTTACCGGAGCATCTCTCACAATGGTCGTGAGCACCTTGCTCTCGCGAAGCTGCTCGACTCCCTCTCGAATGTTCTTCTGGGCACGCGGCGGCGTAACCTCATCGACGTGGGCGATGATCTCCTCGATATCGCCGAATTTGCTTACGAGATTGACGGCAGTCTTGACCCCGACGCCAGGCACACCGGGGATGTTGTCGGATGAATCGCCCTGAAGCGCCTTGATGTCAGCTACGGCCTCCGGCCCCAGCCCGCCGTATCGGTCCTTCACGCCCGCCACGTCGTAGACCTTCGCCTGCTGAACGCTGCTAGACATGAAGACACGCACCCACGGAGAGACCAGCTGCAACGTATCGGAGTCGCCCGTCAGGATGACCGTCTCGATCTCCTGTTCCTCGGCTTGGCGGCAGAGAGTGCCGAGCACGTCGTCGGCCTCGTAGCCCTCGCACTGGTAGACGGGAACCTCAAACGCATCGATGAGCTGCCGAACCCGCTCGAACTGCGATCTCAACTCCGGCGGAGTCGGAGGACGGTGGGCCTTGTAGTCCTTGTACCGCTCGTGGCGGAAGGTGGGCGCGGGAAGGTCGAACGCAATGGCGCAGTGCGTCGGCTCCCAGTCCTGAAGGCTGCGAATGAACGAGTTCACGAACCCGTACACCCCACGCACGTCCTCGCCCGTCGCGCTCACCGTCAACGGCTCCCTGATAGCGTGCCACGCGCGATGCACGAGGGCATGGCCGTCCATCAGCATCAGCAGCGGCTTGCCATCGAGCATCGACCGTGGGCCGTTCGTCGCCATAGCGCACTCCGAACTTGGAGGGATGGCGCGATTATACCCATAATCCATAACCCCCGTCATTCCTCTGAAAACAGACGCGCCACCCCTGCACCGTCATTCCCGCGAACGCGGGAATCCATCCCCGGCCAGAGAAAGTTCATGGCAAGCTTGTCGAAGGACTCTATGCCCCCGAAGCTTTAGCAGAGCTAGTACAAGATGAGGGCGGTTGGAACCAACCCTGCTCTACAGGATCCACCGCTAGGGCCAAGCCATTCAGAGTGTAGGTGCCCAGCAGGGGCGGCGCATCGTCTTCTCCAAAGACCACCAATGTCGTCATGCTCTCGCCGTCAATGGTCGCGCACCCGCGTCCGTAGTCCCTATAGACTCTCCGCCCGTCGGCGAGTAAAACGCGGCGTTGGCCCACCGGTTCAACACCCAACTCACGCAGCAAGCGAGCGGGAAGCGTGGTGTACGCCGCCCCAGTATCCACCGTCGCTTCAATGTCCTTATGTACTTGGCCGTCCATGCTGGAGATGCGGAGCAGACAGGTGAACGTTCCCATGGTTTAGGGGCCTCGGGTTGTGGTGTGCGTTGTATTGTAACCGATGGGGTATGCCTGTGGCAGAGGATAAGGCACTTCATCACTTGATGGCCTCTAGGCGATAACCCCGCGCAGGCTACCTGTTAACGCTTATCCTTCTCCCCTGCTTTGGTAATGCGATCGGGGTTGCCGCGTTCATGTCGCTTGTCTGGGGTACCGTCCGCCTTGTGCTCTCGAATTATCCGAAAGTGATCCCCATTCTCTGAAGACTTCCCGTCTTGGTGGCAACGAGTGACTCGAAGTCGATCGGATGGCAAGTTCAATTGAAGCCAATGGGGATTGCCATTATTGCTCATCCATGCTGGCCAGCTGTTCGTAGTCAGTTTCTCAGACGGTAAGTGGGACATCAGACAAAAATGTGGCTTCACTTCAGGGGATTTCCCCTTGTCCACTCCGAAGATACTCTTTAGTTGGGATGCCTTGCTTTGCATCTGATCGTCGATTTCTTTGGTGTCCCAACGAGCATATCCATCCGAGTAGTCCGATTCGTACCCCTTCGCCTCTAAGAACACCAGACGGTAAACACCACTGTTCCTCTCTTTGAACGCAATCAAAAGATCGATGTCTTGATGATTCCCTACAACCATTCCATTTCGCTTGGGGAAGTCTTCTTCCATTTGACGCTCAGGGTTGCGGGAACGGTTCCGGTATCTCCATAGGCTGCCGGCTACTGCATCAAGATGGTAATCCAACCACGCGGAAGCATTGGAAAATATTTTGATTCCAAGCTCGCAACCGAGTTTCGTGCGAAACTCTTCAGATAGTCGAAATTCCTCATTGCCTAGAGCTTGGCCAACCAGAAAGTACCTCTCCTTTCGGTTGAATTGCTCTAGTAGATCGATTAGGCCAAGCATACTTCTACCTCCTATGGTAATTTCAGGATGTGGTGTATATCCCACCTGTATTATAGTGACGAGCGCCCCAAATGGTAAAAGACATAGCCCATTAACGCGTAAGATCCCGCCTTCATGTGGGTAGCGACGGGGTCGCGGGCCGAACCGTTGCCAACCGCCCGTCCGCTAGGTACGCTACCGCCACACCACACACACGGAACCGCCATTGAGAATCACCGAAGTCAGCGCCGTCTACCCGAAGTGGAACCGTCTCCCGAAAGGCGTGTGGCAGTCGCACTTCTGGCAGATCGTCGTCAGGGTGAAGGCGGACAACGGTGTCGTCGGCTACGGCTATGGAGGTGGCGGAGAGCCGGCGTGCCTGGTCGTCAACCAGCACTTCCGTGAACTGGTGGTCGGGAGCGAGATCGAGAGCATCGATGACATTCAATCGCTCTGGGACCACGTCTACGCGCTGTCGCTCCCCTATGGCCGGAAGGGACTGCCGGTCATGGCACTGAGCGGCCTTGACCTGGCGCTCTGGGACCTGCTCGGCAAGGCGCAAGGCAGACCGGTGTACGACCTCCTTGGCGGACTCCGCAAGCCGAAAGTGCGAGGTTATGCAACCGGGGGAAAGTTGGCGCGCTACCGCGACATGGGCTACACGGCGGCCAAGTTTCCACCGGGGCAATCGGCATCTGAGGCCGACGTAAACTACACCGTGGACAAGGCCCGCCACGCCCGTTCTCTCTTCGGCGCCGACGCGCTCATCATGACCGACCCCTACATGGCGTGGGACTTCGACACGACCATACTCATGGCCGACGCCCTTCGGGAGTTCGATATCTACTGGTTCGAGGACGTTACGACACCCGACCACCTTGAGGAGCAGGCCGCTCTAAGGGAGATCGTCCACCCCATCAACATCGCAGGCGGCGAGCACGAGTTCACCCGGTTCGGGTTTGGACAGATCGCCAAGGAGGGCGCTCTCGATATCTGGCAGCCCGATGTTGCCTGGTGTGGAGGAATCACCGAGACGCTGCGGATTCTCGACATCGCACGGGAGCACAACCTGCCCGTCGTGCCGCATCGCGGCGGCGAGATCTGGGGCCTGCACGTCATCGCGGCGACCGACTGTGAAGACCTCGCCGAGACGCACCCCGAACGCTGGGAAGAGTCTGCGGACGAGCTGTGGTTCGACGAGCCTAGGGTCGTCGACGGTTATCTCACACCCCTGGACCGACCGGGCTTCGGCGTGATCCTGAACGAGGCGATGCTGTAATACCCTACGAAACGTGCGGAATGAACGCCGGGGGTCGTTTCAACAACGAGATACTCGCGTCATTTCCGAGTTCTGCTTGAGCAGCCTCGATAGCCTCGTCCACGGTCGCGAAGGCGCGGAACCCGCAGCGCTCCGCAACGTCGAAGTCCTTCACTCCCGCAAAGAAGATGCCGCTCAGGTAGCGCTTGGGAATCAGCGTGCTGTTCCACATGAAGAATGGGTGCGCGCCGTGATAGGCGTACTTGTGACGGTATCCATAGATATATTCGGGCCGGTGCGCGAAGTCCTCTACGTGATTCTCCCACAGCCAGTACGGGTCGCGTTCCTCGGTCAAGAGCTTCTCGTAGAACTCGACGTATGACCCGAATCGAGCCTTGTCGAATCGAGCAGTTAGAGGATGTGCAATGATCGCGATGCCGCCCTCCCGCACGACGGGCTTTCCTTGGAACTGCATGATCGTGTTCGCCATCGACTGGTTGGCCACCAGGATCGGGTTCATAACCGAGAATTTCGAGTAGCACTCGACGTTCGATAGTCCGGCGATGAGAATGTCCGACTGCCCCTCAACGTCGACGGTTAGCTGTTCGTCGATAGCCTTCAGCGTGTGCGGGTGAACCTCAGTCGGATGCCCGGCGAACATGGCGATCAAGTCCTTGTACGGATCTCCGTTGTCGTAGATCGTTTCGATCGTGAAGATGCGCCGTCCCTTCTCTTCCAGCGCGTCCTTGATGACCTCGCCCTGCTCCCAGACCAGCTTCTTGAACGCCGAGTTCTTTGGATCATCGACCGACTGCCCTGACGCGAGGGGAAAGGGCCTGTGGTGGTGTCGAATGCTGCGGAACGTGCCAAGTCCAACCGCGGTCGACTTCCACCCGCCGTTGAACGGTGCCCACATCGTATTGAGATAAATAAGCTGGTCGGAGTCCACAACCGCACGATTCACTTCAACGTCCCACCGGCGCTTGGTGTAGCCAAGGTGGACGAGTTGCTCCGGGTCCTCGGCATCATGGCTGTACAGTTGGTTGTAGCCGAACTGGAGGACGATCTTTCGTCCGAGAAACGTCTCCATCTCGGTGCGGGTCAGCTTTCGGTGAAGCCCCTGTGAAAGCAGCAGCGTTATGTTCCCCAGTTCGACGCCCGCCTTGCACAGTTCCTCGACGATCACCTCGATAGCGGTCTGGCGAAAGTCGGTCCTCTTGGTCTGAAAGTACGAACCGGACGCATCGTCAAACGCAATGGTCACCTTCGAAGACGGCCCGACGAGCTTGTGCAGCGGTTCGTGGGCGATGGGGTTTGCAAGAGCCTCACGCACCGCGCCCTCGATATCGGGCACGGGAGGCATCGGAGGCTTGGCAGCGATGGTACGGGTCCGTTCAGGCACTTCTACGCGAAGTTGCCTGTCACCGTAGGCAATGTACTCTGTACGGGTGTTTTTCATAAGGGGAGACCGGTTGGCAGAATTAATTTCCGCGATTATATCTGAATGGGTGGAATGAGAGGTGAACAGGCTGATTGTATTATCAATCAGCCTGTTGCGATTCTAGGAGCCGCTCGACTTCTTCGCGGTCCGGCATGGCGTCCTGCGCTCCGCGCTTGGTGACGACCAGCGCGCCGGCGGCCGATGCGAACCGGAGCGCATATTCAAGCGGCTGTCCCTCTGCAAGAGCGACGGCGAGCGCCCCTGCGAACCCGTCTCCCGCAGCCACCGTATCGATCGCGTCTACCTCAAAGGCCGGTACGTGGCCAACACCCTGATCGGCTGAGTATACGACGCCCTGCTCCCCCAGTTTGACGAGAGCAACTCGGACACCCCGCTCCCGGAGTATACTCGCCGCCTCATAAGCGGACCCGACATCTTCAACAGCCACTCCGGTCAGTACCTCGGCTTCTGACTGGTTCGGCGCAATGATGTCGAAGGCGTCATAGCACGAGAGGGGGATCTCCGAAGGCGGAGCCGGGTCATAGATGACCCGCACTCCCATTCGGCGGGCAATCCTTGCGGCTTCCAACGAAACATCGAGAGGAATCTCCATTTGCAGCAGGAGAGCATCCGCTCCTTCGAGAGCCCGACTCACGGCCTCGACCTGGACTTCGTCGCACGCCATGTTCGCCCCGTATATCCCCACGATGTAGTTTTCCCGCTCATCATCCAGCAGGATGACGGCAATACCGGATGACACGCCGGGTGTGGTCAACACGTCGGAAGCATCCACCCCGTTCGCTTCAAGGTTCTCAAGCAGCATGGGACCGAACACGTCGTCACCCACCCTGCCAACCATGTGGACATCCGCGCCGAGCCGAGCGGCCGCGACGGCCTGATTTGCTCCCTTCCCACCCGGCAAGGTGGCAAAATCGTTTCCCATGACTGTTTCTCCAGGCTTAGGCAGCGACGGGGCCACGGCAACCAGGTCCATGTTGATGCTGCCGAGCACGACGATCTTGGGCTTACGCGCCTTCATCTCTTTCATCCCACCAGCCCGCCTCTCAACAACCGCTCAATAACCTCGGCAACACCGCTGTCCGCCAACGGAGGAGCGACCTCATCTGCCTCGGCAATCGCTGCGGCGCTCCCATCACCCATGGCGACACCGAGTCCTGCCCAAGCAATCATCGCGGCGTCCTCGTCGCCGTTGCCGAATGCGACGGTGTCCTCTCGTTGCACTCCGAGCATTTTGCAAAGCCGCCGCAAGGCCAGGTCTTTACCCGTGTCGGGATGCAACACCTCGCAGAAATACGGCAGCGATCTCGTGATCTGAAGACGGGAGTCGAATTCCTCCTTAAGTCCGGCGGTTGCCTCACCTACGGCATCATCTTCACCACCTACGATGAGTCTGGTCACACCCTCCCTTCCCAAGCTGTGAAGGCTATCGACCAAGTGAACGCGCACGTGGTTGCGCTCGACGTATGCCTCGATCCACGAGGAGAGCCGTTCCACGTAGACGTGACCGCGGTGGTGAGCAAGAATCTCGTGGTCGCCGGAGTCGAGAAAATCGAGCGTGTCACTGAGCATTTGTGAAGTGAGAGGTCGATGCCACAGGACTTCGTGCGTCACCGGATCGGCGATGTGTGCGCCCTGATACGTCGCGACCGGCGATTGCAGATGCAAGTCCGCAGTCACGTGAAGCGCGGAGAGGTACATCCTGCCGGTGACGATGGTGACGATCGCGCCGGCCTCGCGTGCGGCTTCGAGCGCTAGGCACGTCCGCTTTGACAGTGGATGCTCATTGCTGCGGATGGTGCCGTCGATGTCGAGGGCGATCAGCTTGTATCCCATACAGGGTCCCGCAGGCTCGTGTGGTAAGATTGGGGTCGATAGGGGTTCACGAGGAATGACAGGTGAAGTTCAGCCCTAGACAAATACTTTGGATGATAATCATCCCCGTCGTCGTACTCATCTTCGCGATGGCCATTCAAAACACCCCATAGACTCTCACAGATTATGCCACACCGAGTGCCACTGAGCATTCAGTCGCCGAACCTCTGATGTCCAAGATTCAGGACTTTGTCACGCATGTCGTCGCGGTCCCGCGCGAGCCGGGAGCTTCTACCGACTTGGCCGGCAAACCGCCGGCAACGGTATTCGTGACGCTGCAACTGCGCACTACCGACGGAATCGAGGGCATCGGTCACGCCACCCTCGTGCCATGGTCGATGAACGGCTCGCTAAAGGCCGCAGTCGACGCGCTCTCACAGGAGATCGTGGGGCGAAATCCGATGGACATCGAGAGCATCGTCGCCGATCTCTACTGGGCCGCTGGAGCGGGATCGACGGCAGGCGTGGCCGTCCATGCGATTGCCGGCATTGAGGTAGCCCTATGGGACATTCGGGGGAAGATGACCGGACAGCCGGTCCACAAGCTGCTGGGCGGATACACGGATCGAGTCAAAGTCTACGCCAGCGGCAGCTTCTGGAGGCCGCACCGCCCGAAGGATATCCCGGATGCTGCACGCACGTTCGTCGAGCAAGGATTCCGAGCCATGAAGCTTCGCCTCGGCGGCGAAGCGACTCCGGCGAAAGAGGTCGAGCGATTGCGGCTCCTCCGTGAGGCCGTCGGCAGCGACATAGACCTGATGGTAGACATCAACCGGGGATGGTCCGTCAACCAGGCCGTTACCATCGGGAAGCAGCTCGAAGAATATGGGCTGTATTGGCTGGAAGACCCCATCGACCATCTCGATCTCGAAGGGCAGGCCCGCGTCGCCGACGCCCTGACGGTGCCCATCGCGGCGGGGGAATACCACTACGGCATCGAGCCGTTCCGCTACATGTTGGAACGACGCTCAATCGACATCGTGATGATCGACCTGATGCGGGTCGGCGGCCTCTCGCGCTGGATGAAGGTCGCCCACCTTGCCGAGGCGTTCAACGTGCCGGTCGTGAGTCACCTTGTGCCGGAGTTCCTCTGCCACGCCATGGCCGCGATTCCCAACGGCGTCTATACGGAGTACATGCCATGGTCTCTGCCGCTGTACAAGGAAACGCCCAAGATCGAGGACGGCGACCTGATCTTGCCTCAGACTCCGGGACTTGGTCTAGAGTTCGACGAGGACACTATCAAGCTCTACCGGATGGGGTGAACGAAGACGGTCCGCTCGGGGTGACGGTATGGCCGGGGCTGTGCGTATCGAGAGCTCTCGCGAAGTCCGAATAGTTACCTAAGCAACTACGACTTGCTAAAAGAGTGCAAATGCAACATAATGTTTCGCACCATACTCAATGAGCGTACATTAGCATGGACAACCGATCGCAAGACCAACAGACGCATCAGCGGCCGACAGGTACGGCATTCTGGACAGTCGTCATGGGAGAGTTAGTCTTAAGGGAGATGAGGATAGCGCTCGCCCCGTTCGGCATCAATCCCGTCCAATACGGCGTCCTCGAAGCATGCTATTACTCTGAGGGAGGAACCACCGTCACAGCCATAGCACAGTCGCTTCCCGTCGAGGCCTCGACAATAAGCCGCCAGGCTGACCAGTTGCACGCAAAGGGTCTGCTCGCCCGAAGACGCCAAAGCTCGGACCGGCGGGTGGTCGCGCTCAATTTAACGGACAAGGGAAGGGATCTAACGCATAAACTGCTGACGGTTGTGGCGGACGAGGAGGCCAAAATTGGGGCGCATATCAACAAAAATGAGGAAGCAGCCCTGGTTGCCATCGCCCAAAAGATCGCGTTGAGCCTCACAACACGGCAGTCATAAAGTCCCGTCGTTGCGATTGAGCGTTCTTCATTTAGAGCGCGCTAATGGCCTTGGCAAGGTTCGCCATCTCGATTGCGGTAACCGCCGCGCTGTAGCCGTGATTCCCACTCTTCCCGCCCGCCCGGTTGATCGCCTGCTCTACTGTGTCGGTGGTAAGGACACCGAATATCACCGGCACGCCCGACGACATGCCGGCGGCGGCAATGCCCTTTGCGGCCTCTCCCGCAACATGCTCGTAGTGGTCGGTCTCTCCACGAATGACTGCTCCTAGGCAGACAACGGCGTCTTGCCGACCCGAATTGGCGAGAAGCTTTGCCACGAACGGGATTTCAAAGGAACCGGGAACGGAAACGACGGTGATGTCTTCGTCGGCCACACCGTATTGGGACAGAGCAGTGGTCGCGCCCTCAAGCAGACGCGACGTGATGAAGTCGTTGAACCGCGCTACAACGACGGCGACCCTCAACCCTTCGCCCTGCAAGCTTCCTCGCATCTCAGTCGGCATCGGCACCCTCCTGCATCTCTGCCAAAACACCCTCTGAGCCATTCACGTGCGTGTCGGACTCTTCCAGCAGGTGTCCGAGGCGGGTCCGCTTGGTCTCCAGATAGCGACTGTTTTCCTCGTTCGGTTGAGCCTTGATCGGGACGCGTTCGACGATCTCGAGGCCAAACCCGTCGAGGCCTCCCAGCTTGCGGGGATTATTGGTCAGGATGCGCATCCGGCGAACGCCGAGGTCGTTCAGAATCTGCGCGCCGACACCATAGTGCCGGATGTCGGGGGCGTAGCCGAGGTGAACGTTTGCATCCACGGTATCGAGGCCAAGGTCCTGCAGGTTGTATGCCTTGATCTTGTTGTGAATGCCGATCCCTCTGCCCTCCTGCCGCATGTAGAGGAAAACCCCCCTGCCCTCGCTCTCGATTGCTTGGAGCGCCAGATCGACCTGCTCACCGCAGTCACACCGCAGACTCCCGAACACGTCACCCGTCAGACACTCGCTGTGCACCCGAACCAGCACGGGATCGTCGGTGGAAATGTCGCCTATGACCAGCGCGACGTGCTCCGCCGTGTCCACGAGACTGCGATAGGACGTGATCGTGTACTTGCCGTGCTTTGTAGGTAGGCGGGCATCCGCCACACGCTCGATGATCCGCTCGTGCTCTCGACGATAAGCGATGATGCTCGCGATGCTCACGATGCCTATGCCATGCTCTTCCGAGAACCGGAGCAGGTCGGGCATACGCATCATCGTGCCGTCTTCATTCATAAGTTCACACAACACCCCGGACGGATCCAGCCCCCCCATTCGAGAAAGGTCGACCGCCGCTTCCGTGTGACCCGCGCGGACGAGAACGCCTCCCTCCGTGTACCGTAGAGGGAATATGTGCCCTGGTCTTCCGAGGTCTTCAGGCCTGGTGTCCGGGGCGACCAGTCGCTGCACGGTAACCCACCGATCGCGCGCTGAAACGCCGGTGGTGGTCCCCTCCAGAGCGTCGACCGACACCGTGAACGCCGTGCTCAGGCGGGCCGTGTTGTCCCGCACCATCATCGGCAGTTGCAGTTCTTCAAGCCGCTGGGCCGTCAAGGCCACGCAGACGATCCCGCTCGAATGGCGGACGATGAAGTTGATGGCCTCGGGAGTGGCCTTCTCGGCGGCCATGATGAGGTCGCCTTCATTCTCGCGGTCCTCGTCGTCGACGACGATGACCATTCGTCCCTTGGCGACATCGCTAACGGCCTGTTCGACCGATATCTCCGGCATCCTTCCGTCCTCTATCTCCCTGCCGTCAACCGCTCGACATATTTCGCCAGGATGTCGATCTCTATATTGACGGCGTCTCCGGCGCTACGGGAACCGAATATCGTATGGTCGCGGGTATGCGGTATCACGGTTACCGAAAAGCCCGCCTCGTCACAGTGTACAACCGTGAGGCTAACCCCGTCCACAGCTATGAACCCCTTCTCTACCACATATCGGGCAAGCTGCGCCGGCGCGTCTATCCGCACCATCAACGCCTCTCCGTCCTCCGTAATCTCGCCGATAGTGCCCGTGCCATCGACGTGTCCTTGAACGATATGTCCGTCCATTCGTCCATCCGCGCGGAGTGGACGTTCGAGATTCACAGGACTGTTGGGATTCAGGAGGCCGAGGTTCGTGCGCCGGAGCGTCTCTGGCACGACGTCAACCGAGAATCCGTCGGGTTCCAACGTAGTAACGGTGAGACACGCGCCGTTGACGCTAATGCTTCCACCGATCTCCAGGGTCGGTATCACCTTGCGGCCGCCTATGGTCAGCCGTCCCTGAACGACCGCTTGAACCGTCCCCACCTCTTCCACGATTCCCGTAAACATTCCGCCTCAGCAGTATCCGGTAATGAGCATGTCCCGGCCCAGCCTCTTCCACCTCACGCGCTCAAGTTGAAGCGCATCGGCCATCATTTCGACGCCCGCCCCACCGACCGGCGATGGAGCGTTCGCTCCTCCGATTACCGTCGGCGCCACGAAGGCGACGACCTTATCGATGAGAGCAAGGTCGAACAGAGAGCCCAGCAGTGTGCCGCCGCCTTCCACCATTATGCTCGTAACGTCCCGTTCCTTCGCAAGGAATTCGATGAGCCGTTCGAGATCAATATGCCCGTCCCGCAGTGGGAAAGATCGGACTTCGACACCTTCTCCGTGTTCGTCGAGCCGTGATCCGGTAACTCCACACCCCACCGCAACTAGGGTCTCACCCGGTTCCGACAGCAGACGGGCGGTCGTAGGCAATCTACCTTGAGAGTCAACGATCACGCGCAGGGGCTGCCGGTCCAAGGGATTCCCCCGCTCATCACGTGCCGTCAACCGAGGGTCGTCGGCCAACACGGTCCCTATGCCGACCATGATCGCATCGGTGCGCGCGCGCATCTTATGGACGTGCCAACGCGCCTTATCTCCTGTGATCCACTTCGAGTCTCCCGTGTGCGTAGCGATCTTCCCGTCCAAGCTCATGGCGAACTTGGCAGTGACGAAGGGCCTGCCTGTAGTCACGTATTTCATCCATGCCTCAAGCTGGCGCTGCACCGCAGCCGCTTCCGCGCCGAGGTGTGTTCGTATTCCCGCGGCCTCCACCCTCTCCAGACCACCACCGGATACGGCGGGGTTCGGGTCGCGTATTGCCACGTGGACTGCTGATATACCCGCCTCGATGATTGCTTCCGTACACGGCGGTGTGCGGCCTGTATGGTTGCACGGTTCCAGAGTGACGTAGAGCGTCGCCCCGTTCGCGAGGGAACCCGCCTGTTTGAGGGCAACGACCTCCGCGTGGTCGCCACCGGGCGGCTGGGTAAAGCCCTCGCCCACGATCTCGCCGCTCTTTACGACAACGGCGCCGACTGCCGGATTGGGACTCGTTGAGCCGAGGGCCTGGCGCGCGAGGGTTACCGCCCTTCGCATGTAGTTCATGGCCCTAGTCCGTCGAATTCTCGTCCTGGAAATCCATGTACATACGGCTCGGAGTGGGAACGACCTGCCCTTGGTACTTGCTGCCCAAATTGGGAGAGCCGTAAAGCTGCTCGGCGGGGGTTGTAAGTGTCAGAAACGATAGCTGGCCTATCTTCATCCCCTGGTAGAGCGTGATGGGCAGGTTTGCAACATTGCTTAGCTCAAGCGTGAGGTGGCCCTTCCAGCCGGGATCGACGTACCCCGCCGTCGAATGTATCAGCAGCCCTATGCGCCCTAGCGAACTCTTCCCCTCCAATCGCGCGACGAGGTGACCCGGAATCTCGATATTCTCAAGGGTAGTGCCGAGTACGAACTCTCCGGGATGGAGAATGAAGGGCGCGTCCTCTCCCGTCTCGACCATCTCGGTGAGATCCGTCATGTCCTGTCCTATGTCGATATACGGTCGGCGGGAGTTGCGGAACACCAGTATCTGCGGACCCAGGTGAACGTCCACACTCGCCGGCTGGATGCAGCCCTCGCCCAAAGGATCGACGACGATGCTCCCTCTGTCGATCTCTTCTCGTATCGTGCGGTCACTCAGTACCATGCGTGTGATTCCTGCCCGTTGTCCGCATGCGGATGAGGGGTGTTCCTACGCGAGGATTGTAGCAATCAGTCCGACGCACGCGCAACGTGGCCTGGTATGGCATGACGGCCTCATCGCAGGCATCGCCTCAATACCACCCATACGGAGAGAAACAGGAGCTTGACGTCCATCCATGGACTCAGGGTCTCGATGTAGAGGTTGTCGTAGCGGAGCTTGTTGCGGGGCCGCGTCTGCGCAGTCCCGCGTACTTGCGCCAAGCCTGCCACACCGGGCCTCACCCTGACTCGCTCTGAAAACCCCGGCACGTCGCGACTGATCCGTTCTGCCAATTCTGGACGCTCCGGTCGCGGCCCGACGACGCTCATTTCGCCCTTCAAGATGTTGATGACCTGGGGAAGCTCGTCGAGGTGGAGTATACGCAGGATACTCCCTACCCTCGTCGTCCGGCTATCGCGCTCCGCTGCCCATATAGGCCCGGTCTGCGACTCGGCATCCAGAATCATCGTGCGAAACTTGATGACATCGAACCGCCTGCCGCTCCGACCGACACGCTCCTGCAGATAGAAAACTGGACCACGGTCTCCAAGCCATATTGCCAGAGGTACTCCAACCCATAGAACAAGAAACAGGGGAAACAGCAACAGGTGGGCGAGGATGACAATCGTCAGATCAAAGGGGCGTTTGTATCCGTCGCGGATGACGCCGGAACGTTTTGCCCCAGTTCCGTCAGTCGGTCTGGGTGTCATTAGCCCTCTTACCGCAATAACGAGAGTCCGATGGGGATCTTGCTTCCATCGCGATTGTATCGTCGGTCTCAGGGGGTTTCAACGCGTCGCGATCAAATGTGGACGAGAACCATCTTGGTTGCTACCCTATTTCTTCCAAGTCCGCCCCGGGACTCCGAGCTATCATGAACCAATTGCCTGACGGAGACTCCCTCTCTCGAGCGCTCATCCTTGCGCCCTTTGCCGCTCGGGAGCTTGAGCGTCTGGCGGGCAAACTCCTTGTCGAGTACGAAAGCTGGATGGAATCGCGACGGCTGCACGACCCGAATGACCTTGCGGCGAAGTTGAACAATCTCGGGGCCTCCGTCTTAGTGATCGAGTTAGACTTCGTTTTTGAAGAGGTGTTCGAGGCGGTCCCAACTCTCAAGTTCGTGGGGATATGCAGAGCGACCACGAGCCACGTCGATCTTGAGGCGGCGACGGCGAACAGCATCATGGTGGTCAACACTCCGGGCAGGAACGCGCAGGCCGTGGCCGAGCACGCGCTCGGTCTGATGATGGACCTGGCGAGGCGAATCACGGAGGGGCACCGCTATATCACGGGCCGACGATGGCTCAATCCCGTCGAGCCTTACGTCGAGTTGCGGGGCGTGGAACTTGCGGGCAGGACGCTGGGGATAGTGGGACTGGGCGCTATCGGTCGCCGACTGGCGGAGATGGCGGGAGCAGTCGGCATGACGTGCATCGCGTATGATCCCCATGTCGACACTCCGCCTTCCGGCGTATCTTTACAGAACATAGACGACTTACTGGCAGGCGCGGACTTCGTGTCAATTCATGCGCCTCTGACAGGCGAGACCGAGGGGTTGATCGACCCGCGGATGCTCGCGCTTATGAAGCCTACGGCATACCTGGTGAACCTCTCAGACGCAAGGATTGTGGACCGGGGCGGTCTTGTAGACGCGCTAAAAAGCGGAGCAATTGCGGGAGCCGCCTTAGATGTCTTTGAGACTCATCCCATAGTGCCCGATCACCCCCTGGTGGAGATGGACAACGTGATCCTAACGCCACATCTGGGCGGGGCGACCGAAGAAACCATAGATCGCTACTCAAAGATGATGGCGGACGATATTATGCGATTCCTTGACGGCGAGAGGCCGGTGAATCTCGTCAACCCTGCCGTTTGGGAGCCGCGGTGAGTGATAGGTACATAGTCGTTGTGGACGCGGGTTCTACGCGAATTCGCTGCTATGTGTTCGACTCGAATGGTAAAGCGGTTGTACAGCGCTCCGTCCCCTGGAGCTACGTTGACCTCGACGTGCCTTCACCGTACGCACAAGAGTTGGACGCCGATGACACCTGGGAATCGACGGCACAGGCCATCGCCGAGTGCATCGGCGACAGCAGGGTGGAAAGCCGGCGCATTGCGGCTATCACGGTCACGAGTCAACGGCAGGGAGTCGTGTTCCTCGACAAGGAGGGGCAAGTCCTGTACGCAGGGCCAAATACCGACCTTAGGGCGGTGTTTGAGGGAACGGCCATCGACGGCGCCATGGGAGAGCGCGTATTTGAAGTCACGGGAAGGCTGCCCTCATTCTTGTTCGCCGCCGCAAAGCTGCGCTGGTTCAGGCGGCATAGACCGCAAACATACGACAAGATCGACCGGATCGTCACGGTGGCGGACTGGCTGCGGTGGAAGCTTTCGGGGGAACTCGTAAGCGAGGCCACACTGGCAGCCGAGGCGGGGATGCTCGACATCCGCCGGCGTCGCTGGTGTATGGAGCTATTCGATGAACTGGGGGTACGGACGAATGCCGGTGTCCCCATCGAGAGGGCAGGCACGGCTATTGGATCGGTCCGACTCGAAGTGGCGGACAGAGTCGGCATTCCGGCGGATGTTCCCGTCGTCGTATCGCCGGCCGACACGCAATGCGGGCTTTTGGGACTAGGCGTCAGCGGTGTGGGACAGGTTGGGATCGTCGCCGGATGGAGCATACCTCTTCTTATGCTCACGGAAAAACCGGTGTTCCACGAAGGTAGACGAATCTGGACCGGCTGCTACGCCGATGACGCACTGTGGAGCTTGGAGAGCACGTGCGGTGACGGGGGGAACTCGTACCACTGGCTTGCCGGCGCCATGTGGGCCGGGGAGGCTGAACCATTCGAATGCATGGACGCGACCGCCCGCGACGTCCCGGCGGGGTCGGACGGCGTTCTGGCCTTCCTGGGGGCGTCCCGGATGGATATGAGCAGGATCGGCATGCGGCCCGGAGGGTTCATCTTTCCAGTGCCCATGACGTTCAGCGGCATCGGGCGAGAGCACCTGACGAGAGCGGCCCTGGAGTCCATAGCATTTGCCGCACGGGCAAATCTCGAACAGTTGGAAAGTGTGAACGGTGTAACCGCATCCAAAATAGCGCTGGGAGGCGGTATGACAGCCACGTCGTCGTGGGTGGAGATGCTGCCGAACGTGCTGGGGCGTCCGGTCGAGGTTGCCGTCGTCCCGAACGTCACGGCGGCGGGCGCCCATGTCACCGCAGTGGCGGCGGTGGACGGTCTCGCTTCGCCTCTTGAGGATGCGGAAGCGCGGGCCACGACAAGGATAATGGAGCCGACACCCGTCGAGTCGGCGGAATACGACGATCACTATCAACGCTGGACCGAAATGGCAGAGCATTTGGAATCGGCAGGGATATAAGAAGAAGCTATGAGCATAGAGGCCGCCATATTCGAGATGCGGGAGGCTGCCCGCCGCGAGAGAATGCGTTAGACTCATAGCGAACGAATCCACACCGGTGAGGACTGGCACATGATTTCCGTACCTGCATCTCTCCTTCGTCGTCTGTACGTGAAGGGCAGCCTGAAGAACGCTGCGGGAGGTTTCGAGTTCGAGTTCAGGAACGACCTGGGATCGGGCTATTCCCAGAAGGTGTGGCCGCTAAGGGTAGACGGTGAAGAAATCCCGGCCGAGCGCAGCTACTTCATCGTCGACGACAAGGAAACCCCATTCAGCAGCGTATCCCTCGATGACACCTTCAGCCTAGAGGTTAACAAGACGATCACCATCTGGACAGACGGTGTTTCACTCGACCAAGGAATCCACACGATAGAAATGGGGTTCGACGTTCCCGGGCTGGGCACCATGAGGTTCGACTTCACCGACGAAGTGGCGGATGGGTGAGAAGCCGCACCGAATCGCGGTGACGGGAGCATCGGGATACGTGGGAACGGTGCTGATCCGCCACCTTGCGGAGCGAGAGGACGTGGACAGCCTCCTCGCAATCGACGTGAGGGAGCCGAGTCAAATCCTCGGGAGCAAGGTGACGTTCGTTCGACAAGACGTGTCCGAGCCGTTTCCTAGGCTGTTCGCTGAGCACGAGGTGGACACAGTCGTGCATCTCGCGTACGTGTTGCGTCAGGGCAGAAATCGCGATGCGAACCGGCGAGTAAACGTGGGCGGCACCCGCAACACCCTGAAAGCTTGTCGCAGGGGTGGCGTCACGCGGATAGTCTATCTGAGCAGTACGAGCGTGTACGGCGCGCATCCTGACAATCCGTCCGCCCTGACCGAAGAAATGCCCGCCCGGCCCGTCGCGGGTTTCCAGTACAGCGAGGACAAGCTGGAGTCGGAGCGGCTCCTCAACCATTTCGCTTCGACCTACCCTAACGTTGCCTCGTGCATCATAAGGTGCTGCCCAATCATGGGGGCCAACGCCGATAATTTCATCGCCAGCGCCTTCGACAAGCCATTCTTGGTCGCAGTCTCCGGCGCGAACCCGCCAATGCAGTTCGTCCACGAAGAGGATCTGGTGAGCTGCTTGACGATGGCGACGACGGGCAAAGTCGACGGCCTCTACAACCTGGCGGGGGCAGGGTCGATAAGCTGGCATGAGACAGCCGCCGCGCGAGGTAGGCGTGTCGTCTCGATGCCCGCGTGGTTGCTCTATCCTCTCACTCAGATCGCGTGGACTCTCAGACTGCAATCCGACTCGCCCGCGATGGGCCTCGACATGATCCGCTATCCCTGGCTCGCAAGTACGGAGAAGATCGAACGTGAGACGGGTTTCAGACCGCGATACTCCTCCAAAGACACCTGGGAGGCCCACGTCCGGAGGGATGATACGCGGTCAGAATGACTCACCGAAGTTGTGCAAGGAAAGGGATTGGTCTTGCGCGCAACCCTGACTCTAGGCCAAACCCGCGTTGTCACAAAAAGCCGTCAACATCTCCCGGGACTGAGCTTCGTAGATGGGAGCATAAGAGGTGAATTCTCGAAGGTTGGTCTCGGCCTCCAGCTCCGGATCGAAGAGAGGACCCATTTTCCCGTAGTCCTCCGCCAACTCGCGGTTCCAAACGCGCAACTCGTTGAGCGTGAGCTGAGGCTCGAATTGGAACCCGTAGGAGGTGCCGAACCGAAAGGCGAGGCTCTGCCTCCTGAATGTCCCGTCTCGGCACAGCATGTAGCCAAAAGCCAGTTCGGTAGCGCACTGTGGGACGGTGAAGCTCTCGCCGTGAAGGGTAGGAACCAGCGGAACGCGCAGCTTGCCAAATACCGGGTTATGGCTCCCCTCCTCCGTGATCCATATCTTGCGTAGACCGAATTCGTAACCTCCCGTCGGCCCAACCGCACCACCCAAGACCCGAGCCATCAATTGAGCGCCTAGGCACACTCCGAACACCGGTACGCCGCAGGCCATTGCGTCGGCTAGAAATCTCCGCTCCGAACAGAGCGCGGGATAGTTGTCATTGGCCGACTGGGGACCCCCAAGCGCGATGACGAGGTCAACTTCATCAAGCGTCGGGGGATCGAACACGTCAAAATCGGGCGCACTCTCGAAAACGTTGAGAGGAAGGAGCGCGAAACCACGCTCGACGAGCACCGAAGTATAATTCTCGGCGAGCGTCTCAGGCTCTGCATGACGAATTATCAGGGCGAGTTTTGACATTTGAACGGTGTTCCGAACGTTAATGCATTAGGGAAAGCGGCAACTAGCAGTAACATGCGGGAAGGGTTGGTGGTCATACGGGATTCGGATTTACGTACAGATACTCGAAGATTTGGCCATTAGTACCACACTTCGTACCATTGTCGCATCCGGGCCAGTCAGGAAGCGAGAAGCATTGACGCGCGCCGATGAGATGAAGGAATTGCCATAAGGTCCCACACGCCTACGGAGACCTTTGCGGAACCGATGCCCAGGTCTGTCATTCCGAACGCAGTGAGGAATCTAGGGTGTTGTGCCTGCGCCATAGGGGTCTGTCCAATTAAGGGACGATTGTTGGAGGACGAGTACCCTTCGACAGGCTCAGGGTGAACGGAGTTGAACAACCTTCATTCAGTCTCCGGGGGCTGGGTGAGGCGGAATTGTCTGACGGCGGACATCCAGCCTTTCATCTCGCGCCTGTCCCTGAAGCCGAGCTTGTGGCATCCGGCTCTCAGCTGGTTGCCGATGGTCCTTTCCGACAGGCCCTTTTCTTCCGCGATCGTTTCGGGCGACTGCCCCTCGACGAACTTCGACATGACTTCCAATTCGGTCCTCGTGAGCCTGCTGCCGAGCTCGTCCGCTCTGTCCAGTAGCAACTCCTCTGTCGAGCCGTCATCCGATCCGATCAGACCGGAGAGTATCTCCTGGGCTTCTTGAATCTTCGCTATGGCGCGACGTATCTCTCTTTGATTGTCCACGCCACCGAAGTCCTCCAACGCTTCGCGGGGCTTGTTGTGCCACAATTGTCTATTACGCACTATTCGGGAACTCATGTCATGGGACGTAGGACTATAAATTCTTGTGCTTTGCTCCCATTACGGCCCGGAAGAGAGCATTGACGCTAGGGGGAGAGCGTGGTATTTGAATATCAGAACCGAGCGGCAAAGTCTGTGACAGGCGTGTCACAAAACAGCTTGGAACTGTGAATTCGGGTATCGAATATGGACGAATCCCATAGAGACGACGGCACGGCCGTACTTGTCGGGCGGCTCATCAAGTCCTACCGGGTCGATGCCAGGGGCAACGGGGGGCGGCTGAGCCAGGACGGTCTTTTGGATCTGATGGTTGAGCGCGGGGAGGAGTACGCGGTCGACCTGGACCGATCGAACGTCAGCCGCTGGGAGAGCGGGGCGAGGCCTGCGCCGCGTGAGTTTCTGGTCGCTTTCGGACGCTCGCTCGACGTGCCGGAGCCGGAGATGAACGGGATGCTAAGCTTGGCGGGCTACGACGGCCTCGGCGACGATGACGGGCGGGCGGCGATGCTGGCGGCGGCGCAGTCGATAGAGTCGCAGGTGGAGAATCTTCAGCGGGAGGTCCGCAGGCTCACAGATTCGGCGAGTCGGCCCGATCCCCCGGTGGACGCGTACGGTGTGGCAAGGGAGGCCCTGTGGAGGATGGCTCCGGCGGGCGTCTATGCCCTGGTGGTGGGGTTCGTCCTGAACGCGATGGGTCTGAACGGGACGTTGGCGCTGCTGGCGTACGTGCTCATCGCTTTCGCAATCGTGATCGGCCAGGGGGTGCTGAGGTGGCTGAAGCCCAATCCCGAGCGGGCGGAGCATGACCACGTGGTGGACCTGTTCTTCATCTCCCTGTTCTTCATACTGAACTCCTCCCTACTGATAGGGACGCTCACGAAGGCGGACCACTTCGGGTTCTACACGATCGAGGCTTTCAGGAATACCGCGATGCCGTTCGTGTTTACGATTCTGGCAAACCTCGCGCTGTCGCTGGTCGCCTCGATCATGTTCAGCGTGTTGTGGAGACGGCAGCAGGGATCGGGCGGGGAACGGAGCGCATTCGAGCGGGCGGTCTGGACGACGCTGCCGCCGATACTGTTCACCTACTTCAGCGTCTCCGTATTCACCAATCTCGGCACTTGGATTTCCTTCATGGTCATATTCGGCATACTGTTCGGCGCGTTCACGACCATTGTGGCGCTCAATGAACCGGGCGTATCGCTGGGGAAACCGGACTCCGTATTTAAGGGGGCGATTGCGGTAATAACGGTTCTGTGTTCATTCGGCGTCGCGGGGACGCTCGCGGCGTACGTGGACATGGACATGGCCGTAACCGCCTCCAACATCCGCATCATCCCGCTGCCTGAAGTGAGGGCAGAGCAGCTCGGCTACACTCCCGAGGAGGGCGTCAAGCTGCTGCGCCTGGGGTCGTTGTGGATGTCTCTGGCGATTATTTCGTACTTGGTGACGGTGGTCGGGGGATATTTGTTGGTGACGATCCGGCGGAGCGGTTCGTAATAGGGGCCTACCACCAGTCCGCCGCGCGTCCCAACTAAGCGGCCCGCCCGCAGTCGTCGTGGCTGCGGGCGGGCCGATCGCATCGTGGTTTGGGTGCCGACGGTTAGATGGTAGCAGGGCCTTGGGCTTCGCTCTGCTCGGACTGGCGCTTCCGCTTGTAGAGGATGAACAGGATGAGCAGCAGGAGTCCCGCCGCCAGCAGTAGCCAGCTGATAATGGCGGGGAGGCTGGCCACCAAGATGCCGCCCTCCGGTTCGTCTCTATCGTCGCTCGTCGTCTCGGTCACCAACGCCACCTCGTTCGACGGCTCGACGGGAACGGTCTCGTCCACGTCTGTCACGCTGACGAGCACCACGATGGTGGCGTCCACGACCGGGTCGTTCCTGCCGTCGGCGTCCACGCCGTCGCTGACGCCCACCGTCAACGTGTAGGAGCTCACGGTCTCGTAGTCGAGGGTCGCGCCGCGCGCCACCCTGATCTGGCCGGTGGCGGAGTCTATGACGAACTCATCGGCGCCGCTCAGGGAGTACGTCAGCTTCTCCCCGTTGGGGGCCACCGCAACGACGGGCCGGCCGACGGGCGTTCCGGCAGGGGAGTTCTCCGCTATGCTCCGCGTGACGCTCGGCGTATGGGAGAAGGACGGAGTCACCTCGGGCTTCTCAGTGTCGCCCGCGCCCGAGTCCGACCAGGGGCCGGCGCCCTCGTCGCTGACGGCGCGCACCTGCGCTTCGTAGGTCGTGTCGCTCTCCAGACCGTCGACGTTCACGGTGATGGAGGTTCCCTCGACCGGATGAGCGATCCAGGTCGAAGCGCCATCGACGCGGTAGCGCAGGTCGTAGTCCGTGATGTCGGGCTTGCCCGTCGTGTCCGGGGCCTTCCACGTCACGGTGAGCACGCTTGTGGGCGAGTAGGGGTCCTGTGCAACGGACGGCGCGTCAGGCTTGGCGGGCGGCTCATCCACGTCGGTGACGTTGACGGTCACCGTGATCGAACCGTCCACCGACGGGTCGGCGTCGCCGTTGGCGTCCACGCCGTCGCTGACGCTCACGGTCACAGTGTAGGTGCTGACGGACTCGTAGTCGAGGTTCGCGTCCTGGGCCAGCTTGATTTGGCCGGTGTCGGAGTCTATGACGAACTCTTCGGAGCCGGTGATGGAGTAGGTGAGCGTGTCACTCTCGGGGTCTTGGGCGGCAACGGGCTGTCCGACGGACGTTCCGGCCGGGGAGTTCTCCGCCACGCTCCGCGTGACGTTGGCAGACGGGAAAGACGGAGCGCCGTTCGACTTTGCCGTAGCACCCACGCCGGAGTCGGACCAGGGGCCGGTTCCCTCGTCGTTGACGGCGCGCACCTGCGCTTCGTAGGTGGTGGAACTCTCCAAGCCGGTGATGGTCGCGGTGGTGGCGGTTCCCATCACAGGATGATCGGTCCAGGTCGATGCGCCATCGACGCGGTAGCGCAGGCCGTAGCCCGTTATGGCGGACTTGCCCGTCATGTCGGGGGCAGTCCACGTCACGGTGAGCACGCTTGTGGGCGAGTAGGGGTCCTGTGCAACGGACGGCGCGTCAGGCTTGGCGGCCGGCTCATCCACGTCGGTGACGTTGACGGTCACCGTGATCGAACCGTCCACCGACGGGTCGGCGTCGCCGTTGGCGTCCACGCCGTCGCTGACGCTCACGGTCACAGTGTAGGTATTGACGGACTCGTAGTCGAGGTCCGCGCCCTCGGCCACCGTGATCTGTCCGGTGTCGGAGTCTATGGCGAACGCGGACGATCCGTCGAGGGAGTAGGTCAGGGTATCGCCCTCGGCGTCAAGGGTGGTCACGGGCAGACCCACCGGCGTTCCTGCCGGGGAGTTCTCCGCTACGCTCCGGGCGATGCCGGCGACCGCGGAGGAGAAGGCAGGGACAGCGTTCGGCTGTGCCGTCGCGCCCACGCCGGAGTCCGACCAAGGGCCGATGCCCTCGTCGTTGACGGCGCGCACCTGCGCTTCGTATGTCGTGGCCGCGTTCAGGCCGGTGATGGTCGCGGTGGTGGATGTTCCCGCCACGGGGTGATCGGTCCAGGTCGATGCGCCCTCGACGCGGTAGCGCAGGCCGTAGCCCGTTATGGCGGGCTTGCCCGTCATGGCGGGGGCGGTCCACGTCACGGTCAGCGCGCTTGTGGGCGAGCCGGGGTCGGGGGCCACGGACGGCGCGTCGGGCTTGCCCGGCGGCTCGTCAACGTCGGTGACGCTGACGGTCACCGTGACGGAGTCGTCCATCGACGGGTCGGCGTCGCCATTGGCATCCAGCCCGTCGCTCACGGTCACGGTCACCGTGTATGAACTGACGGACTCGTAGTCGAGCGTCGCGCCCCGCGCCACCCTGATCCGGCCGGTGTCGGAGTCTATGACGAATTTGGTCGATCCGCCAAGGGAGTAGGTCAGGGCGTCTCCGTCGGGGTCTACGGCGGTAACGGGCTCTCCGACGGACGTTCCCGCCGGGGAGTTCTCCGCCACGCTCCGCGTGACGTTGGCGGACGGGAAGGACGGAGCACCGTTCGACTTCGCCGTAGCGCCCACGCCGGAGTCGGACCAGGGGCCGATGCCCTCGTCGTTGATGGCCCGCACCTGGGCTTCGTAGGTCGTGTCGCTCTTGAGGCCGGTGATGGTCGCGGTGGTGACGGTTCCCGCCACAGGATAGGCGGTCCAGTTCTGAGCGCCCTCGGCACGGTAGCGCAGGCCGTAGCCCGTGATGGCGGGCTTGCCCGTCATGTCGGGGGCAGTCCACGTCACGGTGAGCGCGCTTGTGGGCGAGTTGGAGTCCTGGGCAACGGACGGCGCGTCCGGCTTGCCCGGCGGCTCGTCAACGTCGGTTACGTTGATGGTCACCTTCGTGGAGTCGTCCACCGCCGGGTCGGGGTTGCCGCTGGAGTCCAGGCCGTCGCTGACGCTCACGGTGACTGTGTAGGCACTGATGGACTCGTAGTCGAGATCCGCGCCCTCGGCCACCTTGATCAGACCGGCGTCTATGGTGAACTCAACTGCTCCCGCGATCGTCCAGATGAGCGGGTCGTCGTCGGGATCGAGAACCTCAAGCCGGCTACCGACGACGGTTGCCGCCGGGGAGTTCTCGGCGATCTCGAAGGTTATGCCCGAGCTGGCGAAGGACGGGTCGGCATTGGCGGGGGCCGGGTAGTCGAGGGTGGCTCCCTTGCCGCTCAGCGACCAGAGGCCCGCGCCATAGGCGTTGATCGCGCGCACCTGCGCTTCATAGGTCGTTGCCGCGCTCAGGTCGGTGAGGACGGCGCTGTTCCGGGTGGTCATCAGGGAATTCCAGGAGGTCGTCCCCTCAACACGGTAGCGCAGGTTGTAGCGGGTGATGTCCGCGCCGTTGTCGGCCGGGGCGGTCCACGTCACGTCCAGCGCGGTCTGGGGAGACGACTGCTTCGGAGAGAGCTTCGGCGCATCCGGGCGGCCAGGCGCGCCTCCGGTCGACTGAGGAGGCGTACTGGCGACCACGACGGGAGCCTTCGGCGAGGCCGTCCTGCCAATGGGCGACCACGAGCTCGTGCCCTCGTCGTTGCTGGCCCGAACCTGCACTTCGTAGTCCGCGCTTGCGGTCAGACCGGTTATCGTCGTGCTGGTTCCCGTGCCGGTGAAGGCATGGGCCGTCCAGCCGGTCGAACCCATCGACCGGTACTGCACGTCGTAGTCGGTGATGGCCGGCTTACCCGTCATGTTTGGCGCCTTCCAGGAGGCGTCCAGCGTGGTCCTGGGGTTGCTGCCCTTGGACACGCTCGGAGCGTTGGGAGCGGCGGGAGGCTCGTCAACGTCGGTGACGGTGACGGTGAGGGACAGGGTGTCCCCGTGGTTGTGGCCGTCGTCCACGCTGACGGTGAGGGCGCTATACGTCGACTTCGACTCGTAGTCCAGCGAGCCGCTGGTTCGGAGTTGTCCGGTGGAGCCGTCGATGGTGAATGAGCCGGCGTCGGAGCCGCTCAGGGTGTACGTAAGGGTGTCGCCGTCAGCGTCCGTCGCGGTGAGGGGCGAGCCGATGGCCGTGCCCGAAGGCGTGTTCTCGGGGACGGAGCGCGTCGCCGTGTCTCCGGGGAATACCGGCGGGGCGTCGTCGTCCGCTATGGTGACTGTGGCCGTCCGAACCCCCATCACGACTTCATTGGACGAAGTCGAGCCCGGGGTCGACGTGACCGTGATGTTGCCGAGGACTATCGCGAAGCTCTCCGGGCCCTCGTGCTCCTCATCGTCGAGGATCGTTATCGTGATGGCTGCGCTCGTCTCGCCGGAAGAGAAGGTGACCGTACCCGAACTGGGCGTGTGCTCGTGCGCCGACGACTGGCTGCTGACCGTGTCGCCGGTGGACCACGACACCTCGACCGTAGCGTTCACGGCCGCGGAGAGCGTGACCGGCAGGTCAACGCTGGAGCCCTCGCCCACGGGCGAGTCCGGCCCCGCGATGGAGACGGTCACGGCGTTGGGAGTGGCGCCCGTGCCGTTCGTGCTGCCCGTGCCGCTCGGAGACCACGTGCTCGTGCCCTCGTCGTTGGTCGCGCGAACCTGGACCTCGTACTCCGTGCCGGACGCAAGGCCCGTCAGCGTGGTCGAGATTCCGTCGCCGATGAAGGAGTGCACCCTCCACGTGGTGTCGGCGGTCTTCTTGTACTGCACGTCGTAGTCGGTGATGAACGGCCTGTCCGACGTGTTCGGAGCAGTCCACGACACGTCGAGCGAGGTCGTGGGCGTGGTGGAGTTCGTGGAGACCGTCGGAGCGTCGGGAGGCGCGGGGGCCTCGTCGACGTCGGTTATGTTGATGGTGACGTTGGTCGTCGTGTCGATGGCGTCATCGGGGTTGTCCTCCGAGTCCTTGCCGTCGCTGGCCGATACCGTCACGCTGTACGTGCTCTTGTCCTCGTAGTCGAGGTCCGCCCCGGAGGCGACCTTGATCTGCCCGGTGGCGGAGTCGATGGTGAACTCGCTCGCGCCGCTGATGGAGTAGGTCAGCGTGTGGCCCTCGGTGTCCGTGGCGGTGACGGGAGCGCCGACGTTCCTGCCCGATGACGAGTTCTCCGCGACGCTGCGCTTCGCGCTGGGCAGCTTGAACTCAGAGTTGACGTTCTTGTCCTGCGTCTTGGCGGAGCCGCTGGTCGACCACGGGCTCTCGCCCTCGTGGTTCTTCGCCTTCACCTGGACGTCGTAGCCGCGTCCGCCCTCCAGGCCGGTCAGGGTGGTCGACGTGCCCGTGCCCGTGAAGCTGTGGGAGGTCCACGTCGAATCGCTCTGCTGCTTGTACTGCACGTCGTAGTCGGTGATGGCGGGCTTGCCCGTCATGTCGGGGGCCGTCCACGATACGTCCAGCTTGGTCTTGGGATCGTCGGCGTTCCCGGAGACCGTAGGCTGGGCCGGCGCGGCCGGCGGCTCGTTCACGTCGGTCACGTTGATGGTCACCGCGATGGTGTCGTCGATCGTGGTGTCCGCCGTTCCGTCGGCGTTCTTGCCGTCGGTGACGTTCACCGTCACGCTGTACGAGTTGTCGTCCTCGTAGTCCAGGGCCGACTTGACCTTGATCTGGCCGGTGGACGAGTCGATGGTGAAGTCGCTCGCGTCGGTTCCCGTCAGCGAGTAGGTGAGCGTGTTGAAGTTCGTGTTATTGGTGTCCGGGTCGGTGGCGGTCACCACAGCGCCGATGTTCGTGTTGGCAGCCGAGTTCTCGGCGATGCTGCGGGTGGCCGTGTCGTCGGCGAAGGCCGGGGGCTCGTTCACGTCCGTCACGTTGATGGTGACCGGGACGACGTAGTCGCCCGGCGCGTTGGGGTCGACGGACTGCGCGTTAGCGCCGCCCTGGGACTTCGCGGCCGCCGTTACGGTCACCGTTACGGTGTAGGACTTCTTCGCCTCGAAGTCCGGGATGTTGCCCGTCTTGACGGTTATCTGCCCGGTCGACGAGCCGATGTTGAACTTGCTGGCATCGGTTCCGCTCAGGGCGTGGGTGTAGGTGTAGGTGGTATTGGTGGACTTTGCCGTGACCGCAGCGCCAACGTTGGTGTTGGCGGGCGAGTTCTCGGCGATGCTGCGGCTCACGGCGTTGGCGTCGGTGATGGCGCTGCCCGAGGCCCACGCGCCGTTGCCCTCGGCGTTGACGGCGCGCACCTGGACCTCGTAGCTCTTGCCCTCGGTCAGGTTGCTGAGCGTCGTGCTCGTTCCCGTGCCGCTGAAGCTCGCGTCGGTCCAGGAATTCGCGTCCGACAGCTTGTACTGCACGTCGTAGTCGCTTATCGCCGGCTTGCCCGTCATGTCGGGCGCCGTCCACGACACGTCGATCTTGGTCGCCGGCGTCGTGGAGTTGGCCGCCACGGTGATGGCCGGAGCGCAGGCGGCTCGTCAACGTCGGTCACGTTGATGGTCACCGCGATGGTGTCGTCGATCTTCGTGTCCGCGTTGTCGTTGGTGTCCTTGCGGTCGCTGACCTCCACGGTCACGCTGTACGATGTCTTCGCCTCGTAGTTGGGCACCTTGCCCGTCTTGACGGTTATCTGGCCGGTGTTCAGGCCGACGTCGAACTCGTCCTTGTCCGTCCCGTTCAGCGAGTAGTACAGGGTGTGGTTCTCGGTGTCGTTGGCGGTGACCGCCGCGCCCACGTTGGTCCCAGCCGCCGAGTTCTCGGCGATGCTGCGGGTGGCCGTGGTGTCCGGGAACTCCGCGTGAACGTTCTTGTCCTGGGTGTTGCCCTCGCCGCTATCCGACCACGCGCCGTCGCCCTCGTCGTTCACCGCGCGCACCTGCACGTCGTACTCCGTGCCTTCGTCTAGGCCCGTCAGCGTCGTGCTTGTAGTCGTTCCGGTGAAGGAGGCGTCCGTCCAGTCGTCATCGCTGCTCTTCTTGTACTGCACGTCGTAGTCGTTGACGGCCGGCTTGCCCGCCATCTGCGTGGTGGTCAACGCCGTCCAGCTTACGTCCAGCTTGGTCTTGGGCGTAGCCGTGTTCTGCGTCACCGTCGGCGTGGCAAGTTTGCCCGGAGGCTCGTCCACGTCGTTCACGTTGATGGTGACCGGGACGACGTAGTCGCCCGGCGCGTTGGGATCGAGGGACTGCGCGTTGGCCCCGGCGGACGCGGCGCCGTCACCGTCACGACGACGCTGTAGGAGGTCGTACCCGATTCGTAGTCGAGCGTCGTGCCCGTCCCTACCGTTATCTGGCCGGTCGACGAGGAGATGCTGAACTTGCTCGCGTCCGTTCCGCTCAGGGCGTGGCGTGTAGGTGTAAGTTGCTATTGGACGCCGTGACCGCCGCGCCGACGTTCGTCCCCGCCGCCGAGTTCTCATTGATGCTGCGGGTTACGCTCGCCCGCCTTGGTGATGGCGCTGCCCGAGGCCGACCACGCGCCGTCGCCCTCGTCGTTCACCGCCCGCACCTGCACCTCGTAGCTCTTGCCGGAGGTCAAGCCAGTCAGCGTCGTGTTGGTGGTCGTTCCGGTGAAGGAGGCGTCCGTCCACGTCGAATCGCCGCTCTTGCGGTACTGCACGTCGTAGTCGTCGATCGCCGGCTTGCCCGTCATCGTCGGCGCGGTCCACGACACGTCGATCTTGCTGGCCGGCGTGGTGGAGTTCTGCGCCACGGTCGGCGCGCCCGGAGCGGCCGGCGGCTCGTTCACGTCGGTTACGTTGATCGTCACCGCGATGGTGTCGTCAGCCGTCGTGTCCGCCGTTCCGCTGGCGTTCTTGCCGTCGGTGACGTTCACCGTCACGCTGTACGAGGTGTCGTCCTCGTAGTCCAGGGCCGACTTGGTCTTGATCTGGCCGGTGGACGAGTCGATGGTGAAGTCGCTCGCGTCGGTTCCCGTCAGCGAGTAGGTCAGCGTGTTGAACTTGGCGACGCCGTCCGGGTCGGTGGCGGTCACCACAGCGCCGACGTTCGTGTCGGCCGCCGAGTTCTCGGCGATGCTCCGCGTGGCCGTGTCGGCGGCGAAGGCCGGCGGCTCGTTCACGTCCGTCACGTTGATGGTCACCGGGACGATGTAGTCGCCCGGCGCGTTGGGATCGACGGACTGCGCGTTGGCCCCCTGCGTCTTCGCCGCCGCCGTCACCGTGACCGTCACGCTGTAGCTCGTCTTGGTCTCGTAGTCCAGGCTCGTACCCGACTTCACCGTTATCTGGCCAGTGGTCGAGCCGATCTCGAACTTGCTCGCGTCCGTCCCGCTCAGCGCGTGGGTGTAGGTGTAGGTGGTATTGGTGGACTTGGCCGTGACCGTCGCGCCGACGTTGGTTCCCGACGCCGAGTTCTCGGCGATGCTGCGGGTGACGGCGTTGGCGTCGGTGATGGCGCTGCGGGTGTCCGACCAGGGGCCGTCGCCCTCGTGGTTTCCTGCCCGCACCTGCACTTCGTAGGTCTTGCCTGAGGTGAGGCCCGTCAGCGTCGTGCTGGTCGTCGTTCCGGTGAAGGAGGCGTCCGTCCAGTCGGTATCGCCGGCGAGGCGGTACTGCACGTCGTAGTCGTGACGGCGGGCTTGCCGGTCATCTGCGTGTTGGTTAGGGCCGTCCACGACACGTCGATCTTGGTGGTGGGCGTGGTGGAGTTGGCGCTCACCGTGGGCGCCGACAGCTTGACCGGCGGCTCGTTCACGTCCGTCACGTTGATGGTTACGGTAGTGGTGTCGTCCACCACGTCGTCGGCCGTGTCGTCGCTGGCCTTCTTGTCCTTGACGCTCAACGTCAGGGTGTAGGACTTCGTGGTCTCGTAGTCCAGCCCTTTGGCCACGTCGATGGTCCCGTTGTACTGGCCCAGGCTGAAGTCGCTGGCCCCCGTGCCGCTCATCGAGTAGTACAGCGCGTCGTTGTCATCGTCATCGGCGGCTACCTTGCCGACGTCATCCCCGACCCCGGCGTTTTCCGCTATGGACAGGGTATAGGTGTCGTTCTCGAACTCCGGCTCGGTCTGGTCGTGGGTCTTCACCTCGTCGGTGTCCGACCACCCGCCGTCGCCCTCGTCGTTGGCGGCCCGCATCTCTACCTGGTAATCGGTCTTGTAGGTCAGGCCCGTGATCGCGTAGTACTTCAGGGTCTTGCCCAGGTCGTCCTTTTGCGTCCACGTGCTGTCGCTCTTCTTCTTGTAACGCAGGTCGAAATGGGTGATGGCCGGCTTGCCCGTCATCGTCGGAGCCTGCCAGGTCACCGCAATCTGGTACTTGGGGCTACTCGCCTGCTGCTTCGCCGATGGATCCATCTTGGGCGGCGGCTCGTTCACGTCCGTCACGCTGATGGTCACCGTGATCGTGTCGTCCACCACCGTGTCCGCCGTGTCGCTGCTGTCCTTCAGGTCGCTGACGCCCACCGTCACGGAGTAGGAGGTCGTGGACGATTCGAAGTCCAGCGTCGTGCCGGACCCGACCTTTATCTGGCCGGTGGCGCTGTCGATGGTGAACGAGGACGCGTCCGTGCCGCTCAGCGAGTAGGTCAGGGTGTCGCTCTCGGTGTCGGTGGCGGTGACCACCGCGCCGACGTTGGCGTCCGCCGCCGAGTTCTCGGCGATGCTGCGGGTGGCCGTGTCGGCGGAGAACTCCGGGTCAACGTTCTTGTCCTGGGTGGTCCCCTCGCCGGGATCCGACCATGAGCCGGTGCCCTGGCTGTTCTTTGCCTGCACCCGCGCCTGGTAGGTGGTTCCCTCGGTCAGACCGGTGATGGTCGTTTCCAGGGCGTTGCTGCTGCTGTATTCGTTGCCCCACTGTATCCAGTTCGTCTCGCTCTTCTTCTTGTATTCCACGAAATAGCCGCTGACCTTGGGCGCGCCGTAGGTGGCCGTCCAGGTCACGTCCAGCTGGGTCTTGGGCGTGGTGGAGTTCTGGGTCACCGTGGGCGCGTTCGGCTTGTTTGGCACCGCCGGCGATGCCGTCGTGCCTTCCGCGACGTCCGAATATTTCCAGCCGCACTGCCCAAAGTCGAGGTGGCTTGAGTTGAACCTTATAGCGAACATCACCTCGTAGGTGGTGCTCGAGTCAAGGCTCTCGATAGCCGCGCTTGATATGTTGGCGTCCACTGTTTTCTCGGACCAGGTGCTGTCGCTCTTCTTCTTCCACTCGATTTTCGCCTGGTCTGCGCTGCCGTTGGCGGAGTTTATCGACAAGGCAAGAGCGTATAGCGTGTGCGCCGGGTTGGTCGATGCGCTAACCGAGACAGACGACTTCAGGCTGGAGCAGCCTATCGCAGCCTTTTCCAGCACCTCGATCTTGAAGGACAGCATCACCGTGTCCGTGCCGTCGGTGGCGGTGTAGCGGTAGGTGGCCGAGGCGCTGGTGGCCGTGGGCGTGCCGGTGATGGTGCGGGCGGATGCGTCGAAGCTCAGGCCGGTGGGCAGGCTCGACAGCCCGTAGGTGATGCTCCCGCTGCCGCCGGTCGCTTGGGGCAGGGTCACGGTGGTGATGGCATCGTCCTTATGCCAGGACTGGTCGTCGATGGTCGCGTCGCCGAAGGAGAGGTCGGCGTTCTGCGGCTCCACAGCGGCCCCGGCAGTCGACTGCGGCGCATTCACCGCGATGCTGAACGTGAGGCTGGCCGCGCTGTGTCCGTCGGCGGTGGCGGTGAAGGTGTACGTGGCGCTCGATGCCTCCGCCGTGGGCGTCCCGCTGATGGTGCGGGCGGTAGCGTCGAAGCTCGCTCCGGCGGGGAGGCCCGGTGAGAGCGTGTAGGTGATTGTCGGGACGATGGTCGTGCAGACGCCGTCACAGCTTACGATGGCGGCGGGCAGGCGCAGCGTGTCTATGGCGGTGTCCTTGGTCCACGACTGGTCGGGGATCGTGTGGCTCCCGAAGGTGAGGGAGCGGCTCGGCTTCGGCGTCGTGGGCGGAGTCTTGGTGGGCTCGGGAGTCGGCGTGGGATCGCGCTTGGGAGGCGTGTACGGCCCCGATGACGGGGAGTTGGTCCAGGGGCCCCAGCCGTTATCGTTGCCCGCGCGGACGCCGACCATATATGTCTTGGAGTTGTCGGCGCTGAAGGTGAGGCTGGTGCCGCGAACGTTCCTGTGGTCGCTCACGGGAGCGTGCCAACTCCCGCCGCCGTCCGTGCTGTAGGTGACGTGGTACTTGGTAGCGCCGGACGGGGCGGACCAGCTTGCGGTCAGGGAGCCGTCCGACCGCGACACCGACACCGATCCGACGGAGCCGGGCGCAGAGGAGGCCTCGACGTTCTGGGCGACGATGGGCACCAATGCTGCCGCCGTCAGGATGAGGAGCAGGAACGGAAGGAGGTAGCGTCTCTGCTTCGCCTGGGCCTCCGCGTCTATGGGAGAGCCGGTCGCCGCTTCGATCAGGTACTTCATGGGGTTACGCTATCCCTTCGGTTCTTGCGGTTGGGGGGTTGCGCTTCGGGTCCGGTGTGTTCGTGGTGTATGGTCATGAGGGTTAGATGACCCTGTTCGTCATTCCCCTGCCCCAATAGTCATTCCCGCGAAGGCGGGAATCTCATCCCCTTGAGTCTCCTCGAGGAACGGGGCCCCACGTGGATTCCCGCTTTCGCGGGAATGACGGGAGGAGGAACCGAGAATGTCGGGAGAGGTGCCGTTGGAAGTGCCGGGAGAGGCATGAGAGAAGAGGGACCAGGAATGCGGGAAGAAGTGAGTCGGAAATGCCGGGGAGGCGTGCGTGGGAGTGCAGGTACAGGGAGGGAGGCGGAAGGGCCGGGAGGCGTCCGCGGTGGTACAGGTACAAGGGGGAAGGCGGAAGGGCCGGGAGGCGTCCGCGGTGGTACAGGTACAAGGGGGAAGGCGGAAGGGGCGTTCGCGGTTCGGCGAGCTCACCGCGAACGGTTGGGTATAGGTTTCAGGACTCTCGCTCGTCATGGTCTAGGACCCTCCCTCCTGAATTACGGATGCGGCCGCGACGCTGCCTTCGACGACGGCGGGGTCGCCATTCAAGAGCGGGAGGAGCGCGAGGATGATCATGATGAAGAAGAGGATGGGCGCGAGGTATCGGACGGGGCCGCCCTTGGGCGCGGATCCGTACAGCGCGGTCGCGGCGGTGTCGATCATGAGCTTCATGGGTTTCTGCTATCCTTACCTTGGTTGAGGTTGACCACGCAGCGATTGTCTAGGTTGAGGTTATGGCGGTAAAGGATTGTCGCGTCTATGTTGTTCGGCTCGTATCGTTGCTCTCAACAACGATACGTGACAACTATAATCATCCAAAAACAGATTGTCAACCCTTGATTTCCGAATTTATAACGATTTTCCGAGCAAATCGTGAGCTAAGGAAAACCCGCCCCGTTCAAGTGTTGTCGCGTCAGTGACTATCGCGGCAATGACTGTCCCGTCAACGAGTGTCTGCGTTAGGGGTGAGGGAGCGAGGGACCGGGGGCGTTCTTCTTAATTAAAGGAAAGGGGGAGTGGAGTATGAGACGGCCTACGCGAGGGAGAGGGCCGGGGCGAGGGGGAAAGTGGGGACCCGAACCGGGTCAATCTCGGAGTGTCAGTAGCTGGGACGCGGACTTCTCGGGGGCCTGGTGGCCTCCTCGACGGCGAAGGCTTCGACGATCTTCTGGCTGGTGGCGATGAACCCCTCCAGCTCTTCGGAGGTCACTTCCTCCAGCAAGGCGTTTTCGCGGGAGTCGACCTTTTCGCTGAGTTCGAGGGTCGTGGCCCTGCCCTTTTCGCTGACCTCGAGGCGGACGAGGCGGCGGTCGGTGCGGAGGCGGCGGCGCCTGAGAAGCCCCATGTTGACGAGCTTCTCGACGCAGCGGCTCACCCTCGACGCGTCGACGGGCATTATCTCGGTAATGTCCCTCGCGGTACAGCCGTCGGTGGCCAGGCACACCTTGAGAATGGAGAATTCGAGGGCGGTGAGCCCGGACGGCCCAACTTCGTCATCCATGATGGTGGCGACGACGTTGACCAAGATCGCCACTGCCGAACCGAGATCGGTTGGCGGCACCCCCAACTGCGGCTTCACTGCCCCTCCCTGATGACGGCTTGAAGTCTCGACATAAGCTGCCAATTTGAGTATAGCAAGGATGTCCGACGGATGCAAGCAAGGACAATAATTGTTCCAAACAATCAGCACTTACAGAAGCAATTTATGTCTTTTTCAAACATCCGCGCCGTGAGAGGACGGGGTGGAATGGCGGATGGTGGGGGATAGAGGACTCGAACCTCTGACCTTCTGTGTGTAAGACAGACGCTCTAACCAGCTGAGCTAACCCCCCACGGGGAGACGGTCTTTGATGCGTTGGGTGTCTGGCGGCGGCACGACCGGGGTGGCGTTTGTGTCGGGGAGATGTGTGGCGCGCTTGGCGGGACTCGAACCCACGGCCTCATCCTCCGCAGGGATGCGCTCTATCCATCTGAGCTACAAGCGCGCGTCTCCGAAACCGACGATTGTGAAGATTGGGCCGTTTTCGGGCGTCCTATTGAGTTATTGGCTGGTGCCGAAGGAGGGACTCGAACCCACACGCCCTTTTCGGGCACTACATCCTGAATGTAGCGCGTCTACCAATTCCGCCACTTCGGCATGTTCCCGGTGTTTACCCGACTCCTCCGCCCCCTGCTCACCTGAATGGTGGGCGGTCGAGGGGTCGAACCTCGGACCTCTTGCGTGTGAAGCAAGCGCTCTGACCACTGAGCTAACCGCCCGACTCCTCGCGTTACGCCCGATCCGACCGTTCTCCATCTCTGGGCGAGCGAACCGATCGTTCCGGTGGTGGCAACGACTGGACTCGAACCAGTGACCTAGCGCTTATGAAGCGCCCGCTCTAACCGACTGAGCTACGTTGCCAAACCGTAGGTCAACTATATAGGAGCTACGTTCCGAGTGTCAATTATGAGGCAGGCGTCGGAACGCCACGAACCGCATGGCTGACGGGGCGGTGAGAGATTTGGTCCGCGCCGTTACGGTCGTCGGCGCGACCGCACGTGAGGCGGTCGATTACTTGTCCGCCATCAAGACGCCGGCGTTGGCCCAGTCGGCCTTTTCGACGTCCGAAAAGATGACATGCACTCCCTCAGGCTTTGCACCGGCGATGTCCACGATTGCGTCCGTGACCGCCTTCGCCACTTTTGACTTCTGCTCCTTCGACCTGCCGGAGAGCAGTTGAATCGTTACTACGGGCATTGGTTCCCTCCCCTTCTTTGAGTGGACGGCATTGTAGCAGTCGCGGCATTTCGAGTTCAATTGTCACGGGCGGACGATTTCGACCGCCGCGTAGTCGAGGACGCTGCCCTTCATGGGGACCTTGGGCTTCTTGACGGTGACGCGGACGGAGGCGACTTTGGCGTCGGCGAGTATCCTTCCGGCAATGGTCTCGGCGACGTTCTCAAGCAGCTTGCGGCTCGGCCCCTCGACGATCTCTTTGACGGTGCGGTAGAGGTGGGTATAGCTGATGGTGTCCTCGATCATGTCGGACGCGCCCGCTCTGCTGAGATCGAGTTGTACTACGAGATCGACGTCGAACCTTTGGCCGAGCTCCTGTTCGGCCTCACTCATGCCGTGGAACCCGTAGAAGACCATGCCGCTGAGAATTATCTTGTCCATTGGTGTGTTCTCGAAGTTCTAGTTAGAGGTGGATTGTGCTGCGGCGAGGACTTTGCGCGCTCGCTCGACGACGGGAACGTCGATGACCATGCCGTCGAGGGACGTGGCGGCACTGCCGCGTCCCTCCGCCTCGTCGAAGGCCGCAACGACACGGCGGGCCTGCTCGATCTCCTCCACTGAGGGCATGTAGGAGGCGTTGATGCCTTCGATCTGGGCCGGGTGGATGGCGAAGCGGCCGCGAAATCCGAGGTTCCGGGAGGCCGTCGAATTTCGTCGCAGTCCTTCGTCGTCCTTGTAGTTGAAGTAGGGCGTCTCAAGAGCTAGCACCCCTGCGGCCCTGGCAGCCACGGCCATGACACTGCGAGGGTGGGCTATTTCCACTTCAGACTCCGTTCTGGGAATCGCCATGTCGTTGGTGAGGTCCTCGCCGCCGAACGCGACTGCCATGACGCGCTTGGAGGCTTTGCAGATCGAGAACGCGTTCACGATGGCGCTCGCAGTCTCGACCCAGAGCACCAGCGAGGTACTGCCAAATGGGATGCCTGTCGCTATCTCCAACCGTCCCACGGCGTCGGCGATTTGACGCACGTCGCTCGCGCCGCCCACTTTGCCAACGGAGAGACCCGCTATGTGGGGGCCGACGACGGCGGCGAGGTCGTCTTGCATCAGGCCGGTATGGAGGCTGTTGACTCGCGGGATGATCTGATGGCCGGCTGCCGCAAGCGTTGGAAGGAAGGAAGCGACCATCTCACGCGCGTTCGCCTTCTCGGCCATGGGGACGGAGTCCTCCATGTCGGGGACGACGGCGTCGGGCCTCAATCCCATTGCTTTCTCAAGCATGTTGGCGCGGTTGCCGGGCACGAACAGGAGGCTTCTCAAGAGCTGCATGACGAATCGCTTGTCTTGTCCAAGAGGTAGGGTTCGAGTATATCACGGCAAGGAGGGAGTGCCCGTTGACCGGCAAGGCGCCTGGTGGTATAACGCCCGACATGACGAACGATTCCGTTACTCCATCATCAGGCATCCACGAGGCGCGCTTCATCGGGATTGCAGGGCTGCCGGAGGTTGGCAAAGGCTGTGATCTTGCCGGGATGATTCTGAACGCGAGCGTGGCCCAGGGAACTCCATTTGAGCACGGTGACATTGTCGTGGTAACGCAGAAGGTGGTGTCCAAGGCGGAGGGGCGGATGGTAGACCTGGCTACGGTCGAGCCGTCCGACTTCGCGCGCGAGTTCGCCGAGGGGGCAGGGCGCGATCCGCGGCTTGTGGAACTGGTGCTTCGTGAGAGCGTAGAGGTCGTAAGGAAGGACCCGGAACGGGGAATCTTGATTACGGAGACACGGCATGGGTTCGTGTGCGCGAATTCGGGTATCGACTCGTCGAATATCGTCGGCGACGAGACGGTGACGCTGCTTCCCGAGGACCCGGATGGATCGGCGCGGGAATTGATGGAACGTCTGAAGAGCATGACGGGACTGGCAGAACTGGCCGTGGTTGTGACCGACACGTTCGGGCGCGCATGGCGGGAGGGGCACGTGAACTTCGCCATAGGCGTCGCGGGGATGGACCCCTTCATCGACTATCGGGGGCAGCCGGATGCCCAATCGAAGGTTATGGCAGTGACGAGAATCGCCGTGGCCGATGAGGTAGCCGCGGCATCGGAGTTGGTCATGGGGAAGGTCGACCAGGTGCCGGTCGCTATCGCGAGGGGGATTCGGTACGTGCCGGGGGATGGGAGCGCGAGGGAACTGGTTAGGGAGAGGACGTACGACCTGTTTCGGTAGATTTCACCGGAAACGAAAAAGACTCCGCGACCGAGATGTGATCGCGGAGTCCTTCTTGCTGGTTCGTAGGTCTAAAGGTCCTCGGCGAGGCTGGTCTTGGACCGCTCGGGGGTATTTACCGGAAGGCGGTTATTATCGCCGCGCAACTGGTCGAGGGTGACGTTGTAGCCCCAGCTGGAGCCCTCGATGTAGTTCTGGAAGTATCGCTCGGCGCCGCAGAGGCGGCACTCGCCCCTGCTCTGGGGGCCGTTCGGCGAGTCGATCATCCACTGGTGGCTGCACTGCGGCATCTCCGCGACTGCCAGCCCCGGGGCGACCTGTGGGTCTAAAACCGACGTTTCCATTTTCTGTCACCTCTTAATCGTGAATTTTATGACATGAATCATCATGCCGGAATTAGTGTACAGGGCTATGCGAGCCCCGTCAACTTTTGGCTTTCGACATTCATCTGACGTGAAGACAGCACCCTGTCCGCCGGGGTGCTGTCTCGTTTGCGTCGGATGTTTTAGCCGTTCAAACTATGCAGCGTCTCTCCGTGCGGCGTCCTTGCGAGGACGACCCGGCTTAAGTCGGCCCTTGGTCCAGTTGAATACGGCGCGCGGCGTCGGGAGGTCTACGGCGTGCCCGCACTGGAGACACTCGTTGTACCGCCCGTACATGTCCATCTTGGTCACTACGTCCCCGTTGCACCGAGGACATGCTTTGAAGGAAACCATTTGAGTCACCTCCCTCTCTACTGAGCTCAACGTTACGAAATCAGTACGCTCACTACGAACGGCATGATACTCCGTTACGAAATTCGTTGTCAAGGCGAATGAGTGAATCTTTACGAAGAATATCGAAGGGAGCACGAATTCGACAGACTCTCCCTACGTCTTATCCTCATCGGGGGCAAATTGTCGGGAGCAAACGTTCTGTTAATTCAAGGAAAGGGCGGTTAAGGGTATTTTATGGGAATTTTACGGCGGTATTCGTATCCTATCTCTCAAGAGCATATATGAAGCATTTCGAATTCAGTTGTGAGCTAGATGGACCAGTCCTCCATACGGTAGGCGGCATCCCAGAAGAGGTATTCGTACTTGCTGTTCGTGACGAATATCTCCACCAGTCTGTCCTGCTGCGCGTCCGAAAGTCCGAGCGCGGTCCTGTCGATAAATGAACGGAGCCAACCGGCCAGCTCGCCGAATTCCGGAGAGCCGTACATTTCAATCCACCGGCAGTAGAGCGGCTGATCTTTCGGTTTCCCGCGGGCCTCGAGGGACTGACCGATTTCGGCGTAGCCCCATGAACAGGGGAGCAGCGTCGCGGCGATTTCCGCAATCGTGCCGGAATGCGCGTTCGAGAGCATGTGGTCGGTGTATGCAAGCGTGGTCGGCGACATGCTAGTCGCGAGAAGCTCGTCCTCAGATATGCCGAAGTCTTTGCAGAAGCTAACGTGGAGGGACATCTCGGTGTTCAGCGTCTCGTGGAGCAGTCGCGCGAACCAGCCCATGTCTTCGAGGGTCTCAGCCTTGGCGACAGCCAGAGCAATGACGCGGGAGTATTCGATCAGGAACAGGTAGTCCTGCTTCATGTACCACTGGAATTTTTCCAAAGGCAGCGTACCTTCGCCCAATTCGACCACGAAGGGTTGTTGATGTTCCTGTTCCCAGATGCTTGAAGCGCGGTCGCGGAGTATGTCGCTGAATTTCGTCATGTTCGTGTATTCCTATGCGTGATGAATTGGGCCTTTCACCCTCACCCCAGCCCTCTCCCGCGAACGGGAGAGGGGGTTGATTCACCCTCATATAGATTAAGAGGTTCGACCTCTACGGGCAAATTCAAGCAGACGTGAATTGGGATTAGGCTCGCTCGATGAGGACGGGAGCGCCGGATGGGACTCGTTTGAGGACGGTAGGGTCGCCGTGCATGCGGCCGATTACGGTGACGGGGCTGGCGGGACGGATCTCGTCGCCTCTGCTCATGGGGGTGGGGCCGAAGAACATGCAGAAGGCGCTGCCGGGCGGCCAGTATCCCAGGTCTCCGAGATCAACGACCTCTTGGCCCATTTCGTCGCCGGCGGAGACGGGGATGCCGAAGTATATCTCGTCTCCCCAAGTGTTAGCGGACGCCTCGATGGGCAGGGCGTCCCAGATCGCGACGGCGGTGTCTGTGTCGTTCAGGGTGGCGCTCACGGTCACCTGCCCTGCCGTGATGTTGATCTCGCGTTCACTCACGTTGGTGAACCTCCTGTTGCGGGCCTTGTCGGGGCCGTATAATGTTCAAGTTTTCGTATTATCGCCGATACGGAGTTTGAGGTGCTAGGTGCAAGGTGCTGGGTGCTGGATTCCGGCCCCGTATCAGGGTACGGGGTGACGTTCCTTCGCGGGAATGACGGTGTGGGGGTGTTGTTTGCGGTGTAGGCACGGCGGATCGGTATAGAGGGAAGCGGTATGGAACTCCAAGAACGCATTCGCGCGCAGTGGACGAAGTATGCTCAGGACTGGATCGCGACTGACCAGGCCGTGCGAACCGGGTTCCTCGACACGTGGATGCTGGAGGCGCTGGGAGACGTGTCGGGCAAGTCGGTGATCGACATCGGCTGCGGGGAGGGCCGGTTCTGCCGTCTGCTGTCCGAACTGGGCGCGGATGTGACCGGCATCGATCTGACGGAGGCGCTGATTGAGCAGGCACGCAGCGTTGGGAGCAAGCGAGAAACGTATCTCGTCGGCGATGCAGAAGACCTTGTTGAAGTGCGTGACGACAGCTTCGATCTGGCGGTGTCGTATATCGTGTTCGTCGACTTGGTGGACTATAGCGGTTCGATCCGGGAGGCGTACCGAGTGCTCCGTCCCGGCGGGCGGTTCATCGTCTGCAATCTCCACCCTATGCGGACTGCCGTGAAAAGTGTCGACGGCTGGATCAGTGACCGTTCGGGGAAGCTGTTCTATCCGGTGGACAACTACACGGAGGAAGGGGAGCGTGAGTTCTTGTGGTGGGGAGGGCCTTTCATCAACATGCATAGAATGCTGTCGAGCCATGTGTCCGCATTCCTCGATGCGGGCTTCGTGGTGGAGGGGCTGTACGAGCCGGTCCCGTCCGATGCGCAACTGGCCGAACACCCTGAATTCGACGACGAGCTTCGCGTGCCAAACTTCATCATCTATGTACTGAAGAAACCAATGGAATAAGGAGATTTCCAAGATGCCGACCGTACCAGCCGACCGTCTTGAAAGGATTGCGCGAGACCTGCTCATGGGAGCGGGAGCAACGGAAGATGAGGCCGCATCGGTCGCCGATGGGGTGGTCGGGGCCAATCTCGCGGGCCACGATTCTCACGGGATCATCCAGATACCGTCGTACATCGACCGCATCGAGGCGGGGCACATCGTTTGCGGCGCGCCGATGGACGTGGTGCGGGAGACCCCGACTACGATGGTCGTGGACGGCAACTGGGGCTTCGGGTTTCACGTGTCGAAACTTGTCATGGAGTCGATCATCGAGAAGGCGGCGGCAAGCGGGGTCGCGGCTGCGACGGTGTACCGGCAGGGGCACGTTGGCCGGGTGGCGGCGTATCCGATCATCGCGGCGAAGGCGGGGATGATCGGCATGATGACGGCTGACTCCGGGAGGTCAGCGAAGGGCGTGGTGCCGTTCGGCGGGCGAGAGGCCCGGCTGGGCACGAACCCGATCTGCTTCGCGATGCCGAGCAACCTCGAAGGCCCGCTGTTCATCGACATGGCAACGAGCGCGGTCGCGGCGGGGAAGATTAGCCTGGCAATCGCGCGCGGCAAGGCGATTCCCGAGGGTTGGATTCTCGATAAGGACGGCAACGCCACAACCGACCCGCACGACTATTCAGACGGCGGGGCGATCCTGCCGCTCGGGGGGACGGAGGGCCACAAGGGGTACGGGCTGTCGGCCATCGTCGAGATATTCTCCGGGCTGCTCACGGGGCTGGGGTTCGGGGTCGATCCGACGGGCAGGCACAACGACGGGTGCTTCATGGCGGCGTTCAACGTGGAGGCCTTCCGGTCGCTCGAAACGTTCAAAGAGGAAGTGACGGAGTTTGCGCAGTACCTCAAGAGTACGCCGCCGGCAAAGGGTTTCGACGAGGTCTACTACCCGGGCGAGATCGAGTATCTGCGGACGCAGCAGGGGCTAGAGCACGGTATCGAGGTGGAGGAGACGACGTGGGAGAAGCTGCAGGCGTTGTCGGACCGGTACGGGCTGGGGGATTTGAGCGCGTAACCGGCCCGAGCATACTCACCGCAGAGGGCGCGGAGGCCGCAGAGGGTAATTTATGGGTGTGCTGCGTTCGGAATAACGGGCGCCGGAGGAGGTTAAGGGCCCGACTAGCCGAGGATTTTCCGCGAATTTGTTGCATAGTGTTGCATTCTGTTGCATTTTCCTCGTTATCGTAAAGTTCAAGACGGTGGCAGTTCACGTGGCACAGGGCAAGATGGGGAAGCGCATGAACATGCCTCTCCGAGGTTTTCTTTTGTTATATATGTGCCATATTGTGCCATTCTGTGACGTTGCCTCGTTGTCGTGAGTGCGGGCGGTTGGCAGCCGCTTATGAGTAGTATGGTACATGTGTTCTTGTTTGTCAAATTGGAAGGTGGACACCGGCTAGAGCCGCCTTCCGGATGTCGGTCTGGCTTGGGGCGTGTGGTCGTTTGAGCGGCGGCGGTAGTCGCGGACGACGGAGTCGATGACGTCCAGGGCGTGGTCGATGTCGGAGGCGGTTATTCCGTAGCCGGTGACGAATCGCCATCCCAGCTCGGGACCGAGGTCGTAGAATTTTACGCCTTCGGCCTCGATGAGGGCGGCGAGTTCGGCCGAGTGAGCTTGGTCGACATGGCAGAAGAAGATGTTCGTCTGCACCCGTTCCGGGTCGATCTCAAGACCGGGGATGGAGGACAGTCCCTTCGCGAGGCGTTGGGCGTTGTCGTGGTCTTCGGCGAGGCGTTCGACCATGTTTTCGAGGGCGTAGACTCCGGCGGCGGCGATTATTCCTGCCTGTCTCATGCTGCCGCCGAGGTACTTTACCCAGCGTCGGGCCTCCTCGATGGTCTCACGGCTTCCGCACAGGACGGAGCCGACGGGAGCGCCGAGTCCCTTGGAGAGGCAGAAGGTGACGGTGTCGGCGGCTTCCACGAGGTCGTTGATGGGTATCTTGAGGCTGACGGCGGCGTTGAAGACCCGCGCGCCGTCGATGTGGAAGGGCAGGTCATGCTCGTGGGCGATGTCGGCCACTCGCTGGATGTCCGCCTTATCGAGAACGAGGCCGCCGAGCAGGTTCTGGGTGTTTTCGAGGGAGACCATGCCGGTCTTGGGCCAGTCACGGCTGTCGTGGTTGATAGCATTGCGCACCTCGTCGGGGTCGAGCGAGCCGTCGTGGGTGTTTTCGAGGGCGTGCATAGTCACACCTGCGAAGGCCGAGAGGCCGCCCGCCTCTCCGAGGTTGATGTGGGTGTTGCGACCGACGATGACGGAGTCGCCGCGAGCGCACAGGGAGAGGATGGCCACCATGTTGCCCTGCGTGCCGCTCGTGACGAGGACGGCGTCTTCCTTGCCGAGTCGCTCGGCGGCCATCGCCTCGAGCCGGTTTACGGTGGGATCCTCGCCCTCGTCGGCGTCGCCAAGCTCGGCCTCGGCGATCGCCACGCGCATTTCCGGGCTGGGCAGGGTCTTTGTGTCACTCCGTAGGTCTACGATCCTCATGGCTGTTCCTATGGTCGTACGAAGGTCTAGATTCCCGTTGCGTCTTGGTGGGATTAACGCACATAATACGGCCATCAGCAAGCCGGAAGGGAATGTGAGTCCGAAGAAGAAGCGGCTCGTTCGAGCACCTAAGACGAGGAAGCCGAGAAGGAAGCAGTCGTGGCGCGACGCAGGCGGCGACTGGGACGACCTGTCGTACGACCGTCAGGAGCGGGTGGCATCGCCAGCGGAGCGGGAACGGCGGCGGCAGGTCGTGCAGGAGAGCGAGCGAGCTTGGCTCGGCACTCCGCAGGAGGAGTACCGCTCGGACGATGACGCGACGGGGCTGCTCGGCGTGGTTACCTCCGTCCACGGCAGTCTCTACATGGTCGAGCTTTCGGGCGAGCCGGTGGAGTGCCACATCCGCGAGTCGCTCAAGGACCAGGAGACGGGCTTCGTGAATCCGGTTGCGGTGGGAGACCGCGTGGCCGTCACGGAGGACGGCGCGGGAGGGTTCGCCATCGAGGAACTCCTGGAGCGGGACTCGCTCCTGACGCGGCCTTCCTCCTTCAAGGGATACCTGCGGCAGATCGTTGCGGCCAACGTCGACCAGTTGTTGATCGTGACATCGTGGAGTGAGCCTGCATTCTGGCCGGAACTGGTTGATAGGTATCTTGTTACCGCCGACGTTCACGAGCTCGATCCCGTCATCTGCGTGACGAAGGGCGACCTCATCGAAGACGCAGAGGAGTTCGAGACTGCGCTCGCGCCGTACCACGATCTCAATTACACCATTGTCGTCACCTCCACGGAGACCGGCGCAGGCATGGACGAACTGAGAGAGCGCCTAACCGGAAAGAGCACGGTGCTGTCGGGGCTGTCGGGGACGGGGAAGTCGTCGCTGCTGAATACCCTTAAGCCGGGGCTTGGCCTGCGCGTGGGTGAGATCAGCACGTGGCGCGGACGGGACCAGGGGCGTCACACGACCACAAGGGCGACGCTGCTGCGCATCGACGAGGAGACGACGGTGGTGGACACGCCGGGAATCCGGGAGTGGGGACTGAGCGGTCTGACGAGGCCGGAACTGTGGCACTTCTTCCCGGAGATCGAGCAGGCGGCGGGGGCGTGCAAGTTCACCGACTGCCGGCACTTTTCGGAGCCGGGGTGCGCCGTCGTTGCGGCGACTGAGGCGGGTGAGATAGACGGGGAGCGGTACTACAGCTACACGGTGATCTACGAGTCGCTGCCGGAGTCGATAGCGACGTGGTAGGACACCCTCACCCTAGCCCTCTCCCACGATGGGAGAGGGGATGTTTCACGGGGTGATGGGTTTTTGGGGTCTGTTAGACGGAACGCTAGCTGCCGTTTGCGTGCTTTTCTTCGGTGACGGCGGCGGGATTCATGGGGAGCCGCTGCATTCTGACGCCGGATGCGTTGTAGATGGCGTGGGCGATGGCGGCGGGCGGCGGGACGATGTTGGCCTCGCCGACGCCGCGGACGCCGAAGGGCTGCTGCTCGCTGGGCACCTCGACGATGACGGTGTCGATCATGGGAAGGTCGAGGCTGGTCGGCATACGGTAGTCTAGGAGGGTCGAGTTCATCATCATGCCGTCGTCGCGCATGAAGTATTCCTCGTTCAATGCCCAGCCGATGCCCTGGGTGCTTCCGCCCTGCATCTGGCCCTCGACGTAGCTGGGATGTATGGCCTTGCCGGCGTCCTGCACGACGGTGAACCGGAGGATGTCGACCTTGCCGGTATCGGGGTCGACCTCCACGTCGACGATGTTGCCGGCGAAGGAGCCGCCCCCAACGCCAAGACCGCCCGCGTCGAGCGCACCACGGCCCATGATTGGGCCGCCGGTGTCGTTCAACTGCTCGGCAAGCTCGGCGAAGGTCATGTTCAACTCTTCGTCAGCCTTGGAGCGGAACACGCCGTCGGCAAGTTCCAGCGAGTCGGGATCGACGTCCCAGATCAGGGCGGCGCGGGCGATCATCTGGCGCTTGACGTCCTGCGCGGCCTCGTAGGCGGCCCAGCCGGTGGCATAGGTGACTCGGCTACCGCCGGTAACGTCGGTGTGGCCGATCGAGTCGGTGTCGACGACGGTAGGGTTCACGTCCTCGGCGCGGATGCCCAGCACCTCGGCGGCCTGCATAGCGACGGAGGCGCGGGTACCGCCGATGTCGGTGGAGCCTTCCGTCAGGTTGATCGTGCCGTCGGGGTTGACGCTGATGTTGACTGCGGACTTGAAGCCGACGTTGAACCAGTATCCTATCCCAACTCCCCTACCCTTGTTCGGGCTGTCGAGGGACTCGGAGTAGTGCGGGTGGTCACGCATGGCCTCGAGAACCTCCTTCGCGCCGATGCGCGGGAAGGTGACACCGTCGGCGCGGACGGTGCCCTTCACGGCGACGTTCTTGAGTCTCAGGTCGATGGGGTCGATGTCGAGCTTCTCGGCGATCTCGTTGAGAACGGTCTCGGTGGCAAAGGCGACGTTGGTCGAGCCGGGAGCGCGGTAGGCCTGCGTCTTGGGCTTGTTGACAACCACGTCGTAGCCGTCGATCTGCTGGTTGGGGATGTCGTAGGAGGCGAAGACACACATGGCGGCGGCTCCGACCGGGGAGCCGGGGAACGCCCCGGCCTCGAACTGAAGGTCTGCCGTAGCGGCTAGAATCGTGCCGTCGTTCTTGACGCCGATCTTGACGGTCATGTGGGAGCCGGGAGTCGGACCGGTGGCCTCGAAGACCTCCTGGCGGGTCATGACGGCCTTGACCGGGCGACCGGATTTCTTGGACAGGACGGCGACCGTGGGTTCGAGGTAGGCGGGAATCTTGCCTCCGAAACCGCCGCCGATCTCCATCGGCACGACCTTGATCTGGGAGGCGGGCTTGCTGAGGATACCCACCATCTCATCACGAACGCTGAACGATCCCTGCGTGCTACACCAGATGGTGATCTTGTCGTCCGTGTTCCAGAGTCCGGTGGCGACGTGTGGCTCGATGTACCCCTGGTGAACGGTTACGGTGTCGAACTCGCGCTCGATCACGAGGTCGGATCCGGCGAATCCGGCCTCCACGTCTCCCTTGACCTGCCTGAAGTGCTCGGCGACGTTGCTCTGCCCCTCAGCCGTCTCTCCCATCTCGGAGGTGCGGAGAGCTTCGTGCAGGATGGGAGCGCCGTCGGCCATGCCCTCGGGGGCGGTCAGGACGGGACCGAGCACCTCGTACTCGACCACGATCTTGTCGGCGGCCTCTTCGGCGACGTGCGGGCTGGAGGCGGCAACGGCGGCGATGGCATGGCCTTTGTACAGGGCCTTGTCGTCGGCGAGCACGTTGTTGCGGAGGTAGCGGAGGTTTGCCGCGCCCTCTCCGAGCGCGACGACCTGGTCCGCCACTTCCGGCAGGTCCGCGCCGGTGACGACGGCGAACACGCCGTCCATGGCCTCGGCCTCACTCGTGTCTATGGACAGGATTCTTGCGTGGGCGTGAGGGCTGCGAACGAACTTGGCGTGGAGGAGGTCGTTCGCGTGGAAGTCCGCGCCGTACTTTGCGCGTCCGGTCACCTTGTCGGCCCCGTCGGGACGGACGGGCCGCGTTCCGATGACCTTATAGTCGCCGTGCTTGAGGATCATGTTGGGTTCATATGTGGTGGTCACTCGAAAACCTCCCTGATATGTGGCGTGGAGTCGCCCGAATCGATGCGGGCATCATGGTATCAGGGAAATGGGCGCGCGACAATTTCTTGCCAGACTACTCAGGCTAGGGACCGGGGACTGGATTCCGCCCCCGTATCGGAGTACGGGGCGGGCTCTTCGGGGGAATGACGGTGTGGTGTTGGTGAACCGCTAGGTCGCGGCGGCGACTTCTTCAGGCTCTTCGATCCGACGAGGCGCTGCGTCCGGGAAGAAGGCGTTGAGGACTTGCTGGGTGATGCCGTCGGCGTCCAGCTGCAACTGGTGTCGCTGGTCGGCGGCGGTGCCGTGCTCGACGAACGAGTCGGGCATCCCGATGCGGTGGACAGATATGTCGTCCAGTCCCGCCTCGGCGAGGGCCTCCAGCACGGCGGAGCCGAATCCTCCGGCAAGGACGTTTTCTTCTACGGTCACGATCCGTCCGGCGCTTCGGGCCGTCTCGAAGATCAGGTCGGTATCGAGCGGCTTCACGAAGATGGGGTTGACGACTCCACACGAGATGCCGTGCCGGTCCAGACTCTTGGCCGCTTCCACTGCCGCGCTCACCGACTTGCCCAGGGCGAAGATCACCACGTCGCTGCCCTCCCTGACCACGACGCCCTTGCCGATCGGCAGTTCCTTGAGGTCGTCGTCGAGGGGCGTGCCGACGGCGGTGCCGCGCGCGATGCGGACGGCGAATGGGCCGTCGTGCTTGTAGGCGGTGTAGACGAGGTGCTGCAACTCGTTTTCGTCCATTGGGGCCGCAACGACGGCGTTGGGGAGGCATCGTAGGTAGGAGATGTCGAACGCGCCGTGGTGCGTCTTACCGTCCTCTCCGACGATGCCCGCGCGATCCGCGATGAGTGTCACGGGGAGGTTCTGGAGACATACGTCGTGAACGACCTGGTCGAAGGCTCGCTGGAGGAAGGTAGAGTAGATGGAGACGAACGGGTTGAGGCCGTTGGAGGCCATTCCGGCCGCCATGCTGACGGCGTGCTGCTCGGCGATGCCAACGTCGAAGACTCTGTCGGGGAATTCCTCCCGAACGTCCACGAGGCCGGTGCCTTCGAGCATGGCCGCGCTGATTCCGACGACGGACTTGTCCTTGCCCATGATGCGCGAGATGGTCTGCGCAAAGACCTTGGAGTAGGTGGGGGCACCAGAAGAATCGCCGAGCGGCGAACTCGGCTGATGGAACTTGACCGGGTCATCCTCGGCGGGTTCATATCCCCTACCCTTATGAGTTAGAACATGGACAAGGGGGACCAGACCGGTGGGCTTCATGGCCTGTCGCAACGTCTCTTCGAGCTGCTTGAAGTCGTGACCGTCGATGGGGCCGAGGTACTGGAATCCCATCTCCGTCCAGAACATGGTGGGCACCACGAGGCCCTCCACCCCGGTGTATACCCGCTTCGCCAGACGGTGCATCAACTCACCCGTGGGCACCTTCCTGGAAAGGGCCTTCATACGCTCGACCATGGCGTTGTACTCGGGATGGGTGATGAGCCGCTTGCGCCAGTTGGTGAGGAAGCCGATGTTCTCGGAGATCGACATCCCGTTGTCGTTCAGGACGACGACGAGTCTCTCCGGGCTGAGATGCACGATGTTGTTTAGGGCCTCGAAGCTGGAACCCGACGTCATCGCTCCGTCGCCGACCACCGCGATGGTCCAGGAATCCAATCCGCGATTCGCCGCGCCTTCCGCGACACCGAGGGCGATGGAGAGTCCGGTGCCAGCGTGGCCGGCGCAGAGGGCATCGTGGGGGCTTTCGTTCGGCTCACCGAACCCGGACAGTCCGCCTTCGAGACGGATGTCCTTGAATTCGTCGCGTCTGCCGGTCACCAGCTTGTGCGTGTACGTCTGGTTGGTGGTATCCCAGACGATGCTGTCCTTGGGACTTTCGAAGACACGATGGAGGGCGAGAGTAAGCTCGACGACCCCCAAATTGGAGGCCAGGTGACCGCCGCGCTCGGTTATGACGGAGATGATAGTGTCCCGCGCCTCCTGCGCGACTTGAGACAACTCTTCGTGCGTGAGTGAATTGAGGTCGCCGGGCGCGTCGATCTGGTCCAATAAACGGGGAGGCATTGAAGAACTCCTTATCAACGGTCGGCTGCATAACCCGACCATCCCGTAGTTGCGGACACCATCAATCGTACTATCCATCGTAGGATAGACACGTTCGGGCTGTCAACTTGTCACGAGGCGTAGAAAGGGAAAGCAGTACGCCAAAATCAAAGCGGGTGGTATAATGCGGGACTTGAACCGGGATAGACTCATGGGGAGTTAGTTCGGCTCTTGTCTCTTGGCCTCATCGTGTTCGTCATCGCGGCCGCCATAGCTTTGGGCGGAGCGTTGGGCGTGGTGATGACGCGGAATATCGTGTACGCCGCCTTCTCGCTTCTCGCCTCGCTCATCGGAGTGGCGGGGCTTTTTCTCATCGCGTTCGCGGAGTTCCTCGCGCTGGTCCAGGTGCTCATCTACGGCGGGGCGATAGTCATCGTGATCCTGTTCGCCCTGATGCTCACGCGCATTCAGGACTTCGAGAATTTATCCGGGAACCGGCAGTGGCCAATTGCGGCCGTCGTATCCGTCGGAGTATTCGTCCTCTTGGCCGCATCGGTGATCTATACGACGGTAAAGACCGTTCCGGACAGGCAGGCCGTGCCACTGGAGGATTTGGGGCGAACGCTGTTCGAGCAGTGGGCCGTTCCCTTCGAGATCGCGTCGCTGGTGCTGCTCGTGGCTCTCATTGGGGTCGTGGTTATGGTTGGGGCGAATGGGAGGCGAGAGTGATCGAGCTTGCCCACTTTCAAATCGTGGCCGCCGCGATGTTCGCCATCGGGCTGTACGGCGTACTATCACGTCGGAGCGCGGTCTTGATATTGATGTCGATTGAACTTATGCTAAACGCGGTAAACGTCAACCTCATAGGATTCGCCGCGTTCGCCGACATTGCCGATCCGAGCCGGGCGCTTGGTCAGGTCATCGTGGTATTCGTGATCACGATCGCCGCGGCGGAGCTAGCGTTGGCGCTCGCGATTATCTTAAGATTGTACCGAAACCGCTCCACGGTGAACGTGGACGAAGTCAACCTAATGAAGTGGTGAGAGGTAACGACATGAGGGTTCACACATGGTCTTCCGGTTTCATGGCTCTGGCAATTCTGCTGCTCGCGCTCTCAGTGGCGTGCGGCGGAGGTGGCGGTGAGGGCGACACAGGCGGCGACGCTACAACCGGTGGCGACGCTGCGGCCGGTACGTCAGGCGCGGCAACTTCCGGCGAAACCGCCGCTCCCGCCGCGATGGCGGAGGTAGGGAAGCCCGCTCCGGATTTCACGCTCAAGGTATACGAGAACGACAACTACGCCAAAGACCAAGAGGTCAGCCTGTCCGATCTCAGGGGCAAGCCTGTGGTCATCAACTTCTGGTTCCCGGCATGTACACAGTGCCAAGAGCTGATGTTCCTCATAAAGGACTCCTACAACGCGAACAAGGATGACGTTCATTACGTTGCCGTCCAGGTATCGGCGGACAGCAAGTCGGGATGGGATCCCGGTGGAAGCGATGAGACTTCAGGCCAAGACTACGTGACCGACAAGGAACTGCACTTTATCGTTGGTCCCGATTTCGACCGCTCTATTGCCGCGGCTTACGGTGTGGACGCCTACCCGACGACCTACTTCTTGGACAAGGATCTGAACCTCGTGTCCACGGCGACGTATCTCAAAGCCAGACAGATCAAAGACAATCTCAAACTGGCATCGGAATAGGGGTCGGGTGACTACCGACGTACAAGGGACAGCGGATTCCGCCGGGCTGACGGCGCTTTCCGGCTAGAATGCCGCTGTCCGACACCATAACCGCGGAGTGGGCGTGGGTCATTCCCGCGCTGAGCGTATCGGCGTTCTTCATCACCGCGACGCTTGGGCGGTTCCTCCCCAGGCAGGGCGTCTACATTCCCATAGCGGCCATCGCGGTGGGGTTCGTCTTGTTCTGGTTCGTGCTCGCCGACCTCGTAGTCAACGGGGCACGTTCGGTCGCTATCGACTGGATCGTTCTTGGCGATACGCGGATATCGTGGGGCGTCATCGTCGACCGGCTGTCGGTGACGATGCTCGGCCTGGTTACCTTTGTCGCGCTCCTCGTTCAGGTGTACTCGATCGAGTACATGAAGGGCGAACGTCGAATAGGCTGGTACTACGCCGTCCATGCCCTGTTCGCCGGGGCGATGCTCGCGCTGGTTCTGGCGGACAACCTGATCTTCCTGTACCTCGCCTGGGAGCTCGTGGGGCTGGGCTCGTACCTGCTCATCGGCTTCTGGTGGGAGAAGAGATCGGCCGCGGAGGCGGCCAAGAAGGCCTTCATCACCACGAGGATCGGGGACGTCGGCCTGCTGATCGGCATCATCCTGCTGTTCCGCGCGACGGGGACGTTCGACATATCGACCATCTTCCACGTGGCCGAGCAGGGGGGGATCGACAGCGGCACGCTGACGCTCTCCATGCTGCTGATCTTTCTCGGCGCGATGGGAAAGTCGGCGCAGTTCCCGTTCCACGTCTGGCTGCCGGACGCCATGGAAGGTCCCACGCCGGTGAGCGCGCTGATTCACGCAGCAACTATGGTCGCGGCGGGCGTGTTCCTCACGGCCCGGCTGCTGCCGCTGTTCGAGATGGCGGAGAACGTCCTTCTCGTCGTGTCCGTCGTCGGGCTGTTCACCTTCATCTTCGCGGGGACGCTGTCGCTCGTGATGGCGGACTTCAAGCAGGTGCTGGCGTACTCGACGATCAGCCATCTCGGCCTGATGATGCTTGCACTGGGAGCCGGGGCCCTTGGCGCCGCGATGCTGCACCTCGTCGCGCACGGGCTTGCGAAGGCGCTCCTGTTCCTCGGAGCGGGCAGCGTGAACCACGCAACCCACAAGACGGGGATATGGGAGCTGGGCGGAGTCGTCAAGAAGATGCCCGTTACCGGTGTGACGTTCATCATCGGAGCGGCGTCGCTGGCAGGGATTCCGCCGCTGGTGGGGTTCTGGAGCAAGGACGAGGTCCTCGTGGCAGTCAGCGACGGGCGAGGGGCGATATTTCTTGCGTTGGCGCTGGCGGGGGCGTTGCTCAGCGCGCTCTACATGGCACGGGTCGCCTTCGTGGTGTTCTTTGGCAAGCCGCGAGGATATGGCGAGGCACATGAATCGCCGTCGCTGATAACCGTTCCGCTCATGCTGCTGGCTATAGGGTCGGTAGCGGCGTGCGTACTGGTATTCGACTGGCCGGGATCATACGACGGTTTCGGCGCGTTCCTGCTGGCTGACCAAGAGTTCCTGCATCACGTGGAGAAGTTCCACATCGTGCCCTGGCTGGCGGGTCTCTCCTCGCTCCTGGCAATTGGCGGCGTGGCGGTGGGATGGCTTATCTACATTCGAGGGAGCATATCGCACGAGGCGTTGGCGCGGAGATTTGAGCGCGTCTATAAGACTATGGTCAAGAAATACTACGTCGATGACGTGTATCAGTGGACCGTCGACAGAGTCGTCCTGGCATTCGGCGGCGCCGTTGCTGCATTCGACCGAATCGTCGTAAATGACGGTGGTGTTGACGGGCCCGCGCTCCTAGTGCGCTTCTCGGCTTTCCGCGCCCGGTTCGTGCAGACCGGGAGGCTCTACAACTACGGGTTGGCGATGGCGCTGGGTATCCTGGTGCTTGCCGTCTTGTGGTGGATGCGGGCGGGGTAGCCTATTTGAGCGCATCGTCGCTTCGTCAGTCCAGAAGGACGCTGACTTTCTCTAGGACTTCGCCAACAACACGCTGCGATGCCTGACACTCGAAACGGGCGTTTCTCGCCCGCCAGTCCAAGCTTTTGACCTGGTCGGCCAAGACTACCCCCGAAACGGCGCTCGTGTCGGGAAGAGCCACCTCGAAGGGATATCCCTTGTTCCTAGACGTAACGGGACAGAAGAGAGCCAACCCTGTCCTATGGTTGTAGGTCTCCGGACTCAATACTAAGGCCGGCCGGTGTCCGGCCTGTTCGTGCCCCGCCTGCGGTGAAAAACTCAGCCATACGATGTCCCCCCTTGCAGGGACGTACCCGCGCTCTACCATTCTTCCCTACCTTGAGCAGAGCCGGTATCCCATTCGGAGTGGAGATTGTCCGGCGTTACATCCGCCAGCATGCGCTCCAAGTCATAAGACTTCTTCCGAAGCACGACTTGGTCACCACGCGAGACTATTTCAATTGGCGACCCCTCCCGCACTCCCCACTGCTCAGCGACGGGCTTGGGAATACGGACTGCAAGGCTTGATCCCCATTTCGCGATGTGAGAATTGGCACCCATTAGAAAGCCTCCTTTCAGATATACATTATATATCATTATATGCCGGTTGTTCAGGGGAATTGCCAGACGAAAGGTCAAAGGGCCGTTCATGGTTCGACAAGCTCACCACGAACGGTTTCATCTGACCCATTAACCACTCTCTGAGAAGTACGACGCACCTCCGGCATAGTGTAGGATATGTCCGGTCGCGTACCCGCCCAAGAGTCCGACAGGAGGCGCAGCATGGCGAAGATCAGGCACATAGCGGTTACCACGAACGATCTTGAGAGTTCGGCAGAGTTCTACAAGGGAGCGTTCGATCTCGATGAGATTTCGAGGAGCGACGAGGCGGTGATCTTGACGGACGGGTATATCGTGTTCGCTCTCCTGGAGTTCAAGGCGGACCGCTATGGCGGGGGACGGCCGGGACTGCACCACTTCGGATTCAAGATCGAGGACTTGAACGCTGTCGAGGACAAGATGACGGCTCTCGGCGGACAGGAGATGGTCGAGTACAACCGGACGTACGGCAATCGCGAGGGCACCGAGGACAACTGGGTCGGCGAGAAGAAGTGGATGGATCCGCAAGGGGTGGCCTTCGACATCAACCCGACCGGTTGGGGTTGAAGCCGAGTGGAGACGTTTGACAGATACGTTCTGTTCCTGCTGATCGTCTTGCCGCTCCTTGGGGCTGGCGTCCTGTTATTCGTTCCGGCCCAACGCCCCGGAATCGTGCGGTGGGTTTCGACGATCCTGTCCTTCGTGGCTATGCTCCTGAGCTTCTATGTGTTCGGACTGTATGACCACGACGCGGGCGGTTACCAGTTCCTTCGGGCATGGCAGTGGCTGGAGATACCGGGGCCGTGGCCGTTCGGCGACCGGGGCATAACGCTCTCCCTCGGCGTGGACGGCATCTCGGCGATGATGGTGCTGCTCACCGGCATCGTCATGTTCACGGGCACTTTGATCTCGTGGAGCATCGGCGACCGCAACAAGGACTTCTTCATCCTCTATTTCCTGCTGCTCTCGGGCGTGTTCGGGGTGTTCGTGTCGCTCGATCTGTTCTTCCTGTTCTTCTTCTACGAGCTTGCCGTGCTGCCTATGTACCCCCTGATCGGCGTGTGGGGGAGCAGCTCGACATTCAAGACCTTCATCCGCACGAAAGAATACGGCGCGATGAAGCTCATGCTGTTCCTCGTTGCGGGCAGCGTCCTGATCTGGATCGCGCTGCTGGCGATATTCGTCGAGGCGAATGCGGGGACGTTCGACCTGCAGGTCCTCGAAGGGGTCGAGTACTCCGTAGGGTTCCAGCGCGCGATGTTCCCGTTGCTCATGGTCGGGTTCGGCGTGCTTGCGGGGCTGTGGCCGTTCCACACATGGTCGCCGGACGGACACGTGGCGGCACCCTCCGCCGTGAGCATGGTGCACGCCGGCGTCCTGATGAAGCTGGGAGCATACGGCATCCTTCGCGTGGGAATGACCGTCCTGCCGGAGGGCGCTCAGGACTGGATGCCGGTGCTCGTTGTCCTCGGCGCCGTGAACGTTATCTACGGGGCGATCTCGGCGATGGGCCAGCGAGACCTCAAGTACGTTATCGGCTATTCGAGCGTGAGCCACATGGGCTACGTCCTGATGGGGCTCGCCACCCTGCACCACCTCGGGGTGAGTGGCGCGGTGATGCAGATGTTCTCGCACGGGGTGATGACGGCCCTGTTCTTCGCGGTGGTGGGCGCGATCTACGACCGGACGCATACCAGGGACATAGGAGTGCTCGAAGGAATGGCGAAGCGGATGGGGACGACCGCGTGGCTCTTTGCCATAGCGGGGCTGGCATCGCTCGGCCTGCCGGGGCTGAGCGGGTTCGTGGCGGAGCTGCTCGTCTTCCTCGGTCTGTTCCAGACGTATCCGATCTTGGGAGCGCTGGGCGTCGTCGGCGCGGCGATTACGGCCGTGTACATACTCAGGTTGATCGGGAAGGTGTTCTTCGGCGAATTGGCCGAGCAGTGGCGGGACCAGGTGGACATTTCCAGGCGAGAGGCGGGGGCCTCGGTCATACTCGCCGGGTTCATCCTGCTCATGGGACTTTTCCCATTCCCGTTCCTGAGCGCCATCGACGGGAACGTGGCGGAACTCCTCACACGCGTTGCGGGAGCGGGCTAGATGGACAACGACTTTACGCTCCTGCTGCCGGAAGCGCTCGTGGCCGTGTTGGCCGTTCTCGTTCTGACGGCGGATTTCTTGACTCCATCCGAGCGGAAGCACTGGCTGGGCTATGGGGCAGCGCTGGGACTGCTCGGCATACTCGCATTCACTCTAGTGTTTTTGTGGGGAAGGGACACCGTTCTCTATGACGGTGTGATTCGCGTCGACGACTACGCGCTGTTCTTCAAGGGGTTCTTCCTCGTGTTGGGCGTCGTGGCAGTCCTGTCGAGCGTCGAGTACGTGAGGAGGCGGCTCGACCATGCGGGCGAGTTCTACGGAATTCTTCTGTTCACGGTCGTGGCGGCGATGTTCCTGGCCTCGTCGGGAGAGCTGCTGACCGCCTATATATCGCTCGAACTGCTGAGCTTCAGCCTGTACGTGCTTGTGGCCGCGGAGCGTTACAACGACCGATCGAACGAGGCGGGGACGAAGTACATCCTGCTGGGGGCGCTGTCGTCAGCGTTTCTGCTGTACGGCATCAGTCAGGTATTCGGTCATCTCGGTACGACCACGTTCGAGGGCATCAGCGCGGCTCTGGTAAGCAGTGGTGACCTGTCTCCGGGGCTGTTCGTCGGCATCGTGCTGATGATCGCGGGACTGGGGTTCAAGGTCGCGGCGGTGCCCTTTCACATGTGGGCACCAGACGTCTACGAGGGCGCGCCTACGCCGGTCACTGCATACCTCGCGGTAGGCTCCAAAGCGGCGGCGTTCGCGCTGTTCGTCAGACTGTTCGCGGAGGGGTTCATTCCAGCGGCGGCGGAGTGGAGACTCATCATCGTTGTCCTGGCGGCGGTGACGATGGTGCTGGGCAACCTTATCGCCATTGCGCAGTCCAATATCAAGCGGCTGCTGGCGTATTCGAGCATCGGACACGCGGGATATCTGCTCATGGGGATTGCGGCCCTGGCAGCGGTCGGACCGGACGGCGAGTTGGCGCTCGACCGCTCGCATCTGGTCACGAACGCGATCATGCTGCACCTCGTCGCGTACGGGGTGACGAACATGGCCGCGTTCCTAGTCATCAGTACGGTCTGCACGAGTTCCGGCGACGAATCGGTCTCCTCGTTCTCGGGCCTGAGTCGAAGATCGCCCGGAACGGCGATGGTAATGGCCGCTGCGCTGTTCTCGCTCGCGGGGCTGCCCATCTTCGCCGGATTCACCAGCAAGTTCTATCTGTTTACGGCGGTCGCCTCGCAGGGACTTCTGTGGCTGGCCGGGCTGGCGATCCTGATGAGCCTCGTGTCGCTCTACTACTACCTGATGGTGATACGGCAGATGTACATCGAGCCGGGTGACGATCGTGCGCCCGTTGTCGTACCGCGCTTGACGTACGGCGTGCTCACCGTGCTGTTCGTGGGCATGGTGTTCGTGGGTGTCTACCCTGCGCTCGTGATGGACTTCATCCAGAGCGCGAGTGAGGCGCTGTTCGTCCGATAAGACCCCCTCTCTGTATCTCTCTCTCGTCGGACGGGGGAGAGATACAGAGGGTTCCGTGGCGAAAGTTGCCGCAGCATTGCATAGGCTCTATTATCAGCAGTCAGCAAACAGAATCGTTGAGGACGTGATCGATGCCAGAGTGGAATGAAGAGTTCAGTCGTGGAATGGTGGTCGTGGCGCACCCGGACGACGCCGAGTTCGGCTGTTCAGGCACCGTGGCCAAGTGGTGCGCGGCAGGATGGGAAGTGGTGTACGTGCTGTGCACTGACGGGAGCAAAGGCACGAGTGACCGGTCGCTAACGTCGGAGGAGCTTGCACGAATCCGGCGTGAGGAGCAGATCGAGGCGGGCAAGGTGCTTGGCCTGAAGGACGTCGTGTTCCTCAATCATCCCGACGCCTACCTTCAGCCCACGCTGGAGGTACGCAAGCAGATCACCGCCGAGATCCGTCGTCACAAGCCGGACGTGCTCATCACGATGTACCCGATGCGAAATCTCGACGGCGGGTACGGTTTCGGTCATCCCGACCACATGGCGGCGGGAGAGGCGGCGATGGCGGCGGTGTTCCCAACCGCGCGCGATCACCTCACCTTCCCCGAGCTGCTCGAAGAGGGGCTGGAGCCTCACAAGGTCAGAAAGGTGTGGGTGATGGGGCACCCGTCACCGGATATATGGATTGACGTGACGGACAGCATCGATACGTCGATCGAGGCACTGCTTCGGCACACGTCCCAGCTTTCCGGCACGGATGAGGAGATCACGGCGTCGATGAAGCGAGGGCGGCGAGAACGCGCGAAGGGGAAGGGGATGAAGTACGCGGAGTCTTTCAAGCGCATATCGTTCGATGGGAGGGGGCCGGGACGGCGCGCGTCCGAGGAGGAGGAAGAGAAGGACGAGCTGTAGGGGCGGTGTTGGGTGCTGGATTCCCGCCTTCGCGGGAATGACGGTGTGAGTGAATGAACGACAAGAGGCCCGGCGAACTTTCGCCGGGCCTCTTGGTTATTTCCCTAGCTTAGTCAAGCAGGGTCTATGGTCTGCACTCCTAGTCCCAGTATCCCGGATCGAGGAAGTTCACGCTGCTGTAGCGCCGCGAACGGTTGCCGGGGTTGTTGACGTTGTCGATGCCGTCCTCGAAGTAGTAGGCCTCGATTGGCCCGCTACCCATCCAGTTCTTCTGAACGTTCCTGACGTTGTTCCTCTTGAGCTTCAGCGCACGGAAGATGCCGGAGTAGGCAAGGCCGCCGATCTTGTACTTGTCAAGAGCATTCTCTCTGAAGAGCTCCTTGCCGATGTCGACCCGGTAAGGATCGAGCAGCGCTCGGACGAGACCCTCGGAGATGATCTCCTGGTAGCGGATCAATTGATTGTCGATGTCCGCCGGGTAGGTGCCGTCCGGGGCCATGTTTCCGTAGATGTCCTGGTACTTAGGATCGGCGCCGGTCGGCGCCATACCCTCTTCACCGCGGGTCGCGAAGTACTGACCCATGCCGGGACCCTGCGCGTCCTTGGTGGTCGGGGCGACGCGGTTCCACATGTTCGACCAAGGATTCGTGCCGCCCTCAGGCGATGCGAAGAACGCGAAGTACTCGGTTGGAGGAATCGCGTTCGTGTACTTCCAGGGAGACTCTTCCTTGGTTGTCACCTTGATGCCAAGCTTGTCCCAGTCGTTTGCGACCCACTTAGCGTACGGCCAGTGGACCCAGTACGAGAGGAAGTTGAGGGTCAGCGGACCAGAGCCGTCCTTCTTGTCGTAGTAGCCGTCGCCGTCGCCGTCCGTGTAGCCCATCTTCTCCATGATGGACTTGGCGCGGTCGAGATCGTACTCGGTGTCGACGATTCGATACTCTTCACCTGCGAAGTACGGGGTCGAGCTGTGCGGCATCATGTTCTGCGGTACGCCCAGTCCCGCAGCGAGCGCCTCGTTCGTTCCGTCCCTGTTCCACGCGAGCGAGAGCGCGATACGGAAGTCCTTCGTGCGCAAAAGGTGGCCGATCTCCGGGTCCTCGACGTACTCCTGGTTGACGACGAAGGTGGAGTCGGCACCGTCCGTCAGGTCGTGCTTGAGCACGCTATAGTCGCCCTTCTCGGAGTTCGCCAGGTAGAGCGGCATCTCCTCGGTCGCGAGGTCGTGCCGCGTGTAGTCCGACTCGCCGCCCATCGTGCGGAAGACCGCTACCTCGCGGCTGCCCGCGACGACGTTCAGCCAGCCTTCCGCGTACGGAAGCTGGTTGCCTTCGGGGTCCGCGCCGTAGTAGTAGTGGTTGCGGTCGTGGGTTATCAGGCCATCTCCATTCTCCTGGATGAACCACCCGCCAAGGGACGGGATGTAATGGTCGCCCTTGTAGATGTAGTTGATGTCGAACTCTTTCGGTATGGCCTCGGAGGGATTGCCCTCGAAGCAGATCACGCATCGGATTTCGAGTATGAGCTTCGTCCAGCTAGGCACATCGTACTCTTCCAACAGCGCGGGTATCTCAGAGGCGTTGTATTTGATGTGGAACCGCTTCTGGACGTGTGAAGGCGAGACGAAGCACCTCGGGCAACCCTTGATGCCGGCGAACACTCTCACCGCGCTCGACTCCGCGAAGCTCCAGTTCGGGTCGTCGAAGTTGACCGTAAAGGTGGAGTCGTCGACGAAGTTTATCCGCATGTCGTTGCCGGTAATCGGCGACTTGAGCACGGCGGGAAGACCGGGCATGAGCTCCTTGTTGAGCATCTGATCCTCAAGCGCGAAGCGGACGTCCTCCATCGTGAACGGGTAACCACTGTGCCAGCGCATGCCTCGGCGTATATTGATGGTGAACACCGTGGCGTCCTCGTTGGTCTCGAACGCCTTGAAGCCGACAGGCACGTTGAAGATGGCGTCCGGGGACCCGCCGAGCCCGGACATCATCGTCATGCCCTCGATGAGCTCGATGTTGCCCCTGGTGGTAGCGCGCATCTGCCCGCCATACTGCCCGATTTCGTCACCGGGCATGTAGAGGAGCACATCCTCCGGAACGGCCAAGCGCTGCTCGAGAGGCAGGATCGCGCCCTGCCGGGCGAGGGACGCCGATGTCGGCGATTCGTTGAACTTCGTCGGCGTCGGGCAGTGGTCGCAGAACCGTGTGGCGGGATATTCGCCCGGCTCCAGCTTCGGCGGCGTGTACCTGTACCCTTCTTCCATCGCCATAGCCGGGTCCTCGCCGGTACGGGCTGCAGGGCCCGCCGTTGTCCCTACTGCGGCTGCCGCCGCCTGAGCCGCTTGCGGGAGGGCAGGCGCTCTCGCGGGCGCTGCCGGGGCTGGCTGCTGCTGCACCTGTGACGGGGCCTCAAGAACCTCGCCCGCCGGGTAGGCGGCCTCGGCGGCCGGGGCAGCTGCCCTGGCAGCCGCGGGCTGCTGGGGATCCTCCGGCTCCTCGGCCGCGCAGGCTATGCCTACGACAGCCAGAACGACCGCCGCAAACACGGCTGCAAGACTATATTTCCAAATTCTGTCTTTCATACGTCGCTCCCTCCTGTGTTAATCCTTTAAGATTGCCTAACGTAAACGCACACTTCACCAACGTAGCGCAATGTATCTTCCTTTTCGACAAATGTCAATACTACATCGGGCTTCTATGGTCACCTCGGCTCTATACGGCGCAAACTAGGATTTGATCAAACTGCCAAGACGCTCCCATTTCAGGTCAGAGATGCTGTGTGGAGCCTCCAGAGTGCTCTATACTAGGGGGCGTCAAAGAGAAGGCGACCTCTTCGTTCCAACACGGAAGGCTAAACAGAGTAAGGAGTCACACCATGAAGCAGAAGCGAGTCATCTACGCAAACGACGCACGACACTTCTACCTATTTGTCTTCGATCCGCCGATGGCGATGGAGGACGCTTGGCGGCCCATCGACGACGTGGCCGGGACAAGCGTGGACACCTTTGCCTACATGGTGGAGCGGGGGGACGGCCTGTTCTATCCGTCCAAGGTGGGGCAGCGCTTCGGTTCGAATATCCAGCCGTTCGACCACGTGGCGTATTACCACGTCTGGTACAACATGCAGAGCCTCATCGACCGGGGACTCGACCCGCTGACGGTGCTGATCGACCGGGCGCACGACAAGGGCATGGACTTCATCGCCAGCTTGCGGATGACCAACTACCTTGGCGCTGACCGGTCGCAGCTGGTGCCGCAGGGGCGCGGATACGTCCACCAAGAAGTCAGGGACGCGAAGTTCGCCGTGCTCAAGGAGCTTGCGCACGACTACCCGACAGAAGGTGTCGAGATGGACTTCTCATGTCCTCCCGGCGGCGGACCTCCCGCGCTGCGCGAGGAGGACGTAGACGAGCATACCTCTACAATCACGGACTTCGTTCGTTCCGTCGCCGATACGGTCCACAACCGGCCGGGCGGACGCGGCGTGGTCGGAGCGCGAATCTATCCGACCGAGGCCATGAACCGACGCGCGGGCTACGACGTGCGGAAGTGGATCGAGGACGGCTCCGTCGATTACCTCGTGCCCATGATGTACACGTACTTCATTCTCGATCAGCACATGCCGATCGACTGGGTGCTGGAGGCTACGGAGGGAACCGACACGTCGGTCTACGGCATGCTCCAGCCGCATCTCACCGACGAGGGCAGCGGAGCGCCGGAGCGCGTATTCGCTTCGTCGGAACACATGCGGGCGGGGGCGATGAACATGTGGGACCGGGGAGTTGACGGGCTATATACCTTCTTCGGCGACTGGCCGCACGGAGATGGAGTGCGACGGTATCTGACCGACATGGGCGATCCCGATCTGATGGTGGAGAAGACCAAGCGCTACTTCCTGCCGGAACGCAAGGCCGAAGCGAAGGACATGGAGTATGACCAAGCGGTGCCGGTGGAAATTCCCCAGGCCGACCCCGACACGCAGTACGGCATACCTTTCTATGTGTCAGACGACATCGAGGGCAAGCCGGACCGGATCAAGAGCGTGGCGCTGAGGATGAAGGTGGACAACCTGATGAGTCACGACACGCTGTCGGTCTCGATAAACGGGACCTCGCTGGCCGACGAGCCGATGTCCCGCGACTACGGCCACCCGTTCGGCCCCTACGCGGCGCAGCAACTGGAGGTCTATCTGCATGGCGTCCGTCCGCGCAAGGGATGGAACACGTTGAGCGTGTCGCTCGACGCGCGGCCCGAGAACATGGGCGGCGGGGTGACGATTCACGACGTGGAGATCACCGTCGAGTACTCGTCCTATCCGTCGAGGCTGTAAGCAAAACGGGGCAGTCCGGCACTTCGAAAATGTCGAAGGGCAGAAGGGCCCTTGTGTATACTAAAGGCCCCGCTTCCGCTTGTTCTCCGACGCGGGGCATTTTCAACTCGATCCGTAAACATGGGAGATATTCCGGGTGATTCACGACGCTAGAGACAGATATGGCCGCTATTTCGAGGATTTTTCCCCTGGTGACGTGTACAAGCACTGGCCGGGAAAGACGATCACCGAGGCCGACAATCACATCTTCACGCTGCTGACGATGAACACCAACCCACTCCACATCGACGAGGAGTACATGAGCCGTCACCAGCACGGCAAGATTCTCGTCGTCGGGCCGCTGGTGCTGAGCCTCGTGGTGGGGATGAGCGTACCCGACACGTCAGGCAAGGCGATAGCGAACTTGGGGTACGAGCGGATTCGGCATGAAGCTCCCGTGTTCCATGGGGACACCATCTACGCCGAGAGCGAGATACTCGAAGTGCGCGAGTCTCGGAGCAAGCCCGATCGCGGAATCGTCTACATGGAGAGCCGGGGTCACAACCAGCGGGGCGAGCTGGTACTGACGCTCCGTAGGCGCTTCCTCGTCCCGAAGCGCCCCACATAGGCCGGCCGGTCACTTCCATGGACGCGCACTCACGCTATACGGTCTCGCTGCACTACGACCGGCGGCTGTACCGGCAGGACATCGCCGGCTCGATGGCCCACGCCCGGATGCTGGCCCGCCAGGGAATTATCAGAGAAGACGAGGCCACGTCTCTCGTTGCCGGACTCGAACGGATACGCGAGGAGATCGAGGCGGACACTTTTCCATGGCGCGACGAGCTCGAAGACGTTCACATGAATATCGAGCGGCGGCTGTACGAGACGGTCGGGGACGTGGCGGGCAAGCTCCACACGGCGCGGTCCCGAAACGATCAGGTGGCTACGGACGTGCGGCTCTACATTAAGGAAGTCATTGACGAAGCGCTTCGGGCTATTCATGACCTGCGGGCCGCGTTCGTCGAAAAGGCATCGGCAAACAACGAGATCGTGATGCCAGGGTACACTCACGTCCAGCGCGCCCAGCCGGTGCTGTTCGCCCATCACATGCTGGCCTACTTCGAGATGTTCGGTAGGGACGCCGAGCGGATGCGGCAGGCGAGAGAATCGGCAGACGCGATGCCGCTGGGGAGCGGCGCAATGGCGGGCGTCCCCTACCCCATCGACCGCGAATCGGTAGCGCGGGAGCTCGGTTTCGGGAAGGTCAGCGCCAACAGCATGGACGCCGTCTCGGACAGGGACTTCCTGCTGGACTTCCACTCGGCCGCCGCGACCTGCGCAATGCACCTCTCCCGGTTGGCCGAGGAACTGGTGCTGTGGTCGTCGGACGAGTTCGGATTCGTACGGCTCGACGCCCGGTACACGACCGGAAGCAGCATCATGCCGCAGAAGCGCAACCCCGACTTCGCGGAGATCGCCCGTGGTAAGACGGGTCGGGTATACGGGAACCTCGTCGGGCTGTTGACGACGATGAAGGGCTTGCCCCTGACGTACAACCGGGACATGCAGGAGGACAAGGAGGGGTTGTTCGACACGGTCGACACGCTCATCCCAACATTGCAGGTGACGGCAGGCATGGTCTCGACGATGGAAGTGCAGGTAGAGCGGATGCGGAACGCTGCGTTGAACAGCTATGCGCTCGCGACGGACGTGGCAGATTACCTCGTCGCTAAGGGACTACCCTTCCGCGAAGCGCACGGGGTCGTGGCGCGGCTGTCACGTCACGCCGTGGAGTCGGGCAAGCGTTTGGATGAGCTTGACCTAGATACGTACCGCCGGTTCTCGGACTTGTTTGAGGAAAACGTGCTCGCGATCACCGTGGAGTCTTCCATTCGGGCGCGTGACGTGTTTGGCGGCACGGCTCCAAATAGAGTTGAGGCGGCCATAGAAGCCGCGAAGGCCGAGTTGGAGGCCGAGGATGCCTGAGCGAATCGGGATAGCGCCTTCGGTTCTCTCGGCAGACTTCGCCAGGCTTGGGGAGCAGGTCCTAGAGGCAGTCGAGGGCGGTGCGGACTCCATTCACCTCGACGTGATGGACGGGCACTTCGTGCCGAACCTGACGTTCGGCCCTCCCGTAATCCAGATGCTGCGAAAGCAGACGGACGCGGCGTTTGACGTGCACATGATGGTCGAGAACCCCGAACGCTACATTCCGGCTCTGGCCGAGGCGAAGGCTGATGTCATAACCGTTCACGTCGAGGCGGTACGTCATCTCCACCGGGTCGTCCACCAGATCAAGGACGCGGGCATTCTCGCGGGGGTTGCCCTGAATCCGGCCACGCCTGTGACCGCAATCGAAGAGGTAATGCCCGACCTCGATCTGGTGCTGGTGATGTCGGTCAATCCGGGATTCGGGGGCCAGTCGTTCATCGAGTCGTCGGTCGAGAAGATCGAGCAGGTGCGACGGTTGCTGGACGAACGCGGTTCTACGGCAACGCTCCAGGTGGATGGGGGTATCGGACCCGACACGGCGGAGCGGGTCGTCCGAGCGGGCGCTCGTATGCTCGTGGCGGGGTCGGCGGTGTTTGGGAGTCCACGCAGGATTGCGGGGGCCATCGATCTGATCCGGCGGAACGGCGAGAGGGGGTTGAGCTAAGGCGGATGAGCAAGAAAATCCTCGTCGTAGCCAGCAACCTGTTCTTCTTGCCGCGCATTCAGAACATTGCGGCGCCAAGTGGGTGCGAGACGCGACAGGTCATGTCGGTAGACCGTCTGAACGAGGAAATGGCGGAGGGCGAGACAGTTCTCGTCCTCGTAGACCTCGAGGCCGACCAGGACTTCTGGGGCGAGGCCGTGACGGCGGTACTTGCGGGTGGCGCGTCACGGCCCCAAATCGTCGGGTATGGTGGGCACACGAACACGGTGATGCTTCAGAGGGCAGAGGAAGTCGGATGCGATCTGGTGCTGACCAAGGGGCAGTTTAGCCGCGACCTCGCGAAGCTCATCGCCGATGCCGCACAGTCAGCCTCAAAATCTTGTTCGGTACCTCCGCCGATGCTATAGTTTGAGTCGCGGTCTGCTGTATACAGGAACGACCGCTTCCGGGGATTGTATGTGCGGCATTAGCGGCATCATGTACATGAATAGCGGGCGAAACGGGGTCGCGGACGTTGGCAGCGACCTCGTCAAGATGCTCGACGCGCTGGCCCATCGCGGGCGCGACTCGACCGGATTCACCGTCGTTGGTGAAGAGCTCGACGAGGACCTGATCGTACGCCTCTGGACGGAGGACGTTGACTCGGCAGACCTCGTACTGGCGAGGGTTGAAGAGGCCATAGGAAGAGTCGGTGGCGTCGTCGTGACGACGCGCTCGTGGGGGGGCTTCTTCCGGCTGACGGTCAACTACGAGGGTGAGGTCTCCCGGCTGGCCGAGACGCTGATGAGAGTCGACGGCGTGGTGATCCACAGCATCGGCGAGGCGTCCGAGGTCGTGAAGGACGTTGGAGTCGCCAGCGACATGGACCGGGCCCATCACATCGGCATGATGCGCGGCACGCACGGGATAGGACACGTCCGCATGGCGACCGAGAGCAAGGTGGACATCACACACTCTCATCCCTTCTGGGCGTACCCGTTCACCGACGTTACCGTCGTTCACAACGGACAGCTTACGAACTACCACAAGCTCAAGCGGCACTACCAGTCGATGGGGCACCGCTTCCTGACCGAGAATGACTCGGAGCTTATTGCGGTGTACCTCGCCGACAAGCTGGCGGAGGGCGATCCGCTCGAATCGGTGCTCACGCAGTCGCTCGACGACCTAGACGGCACCTTCACGTACTTGGTCTCGACCAAGAACGGCATGGGCGTGGCGAAGGACCGCTGGGCGGCCAAGCCGCTAGTGACGATGCAGACCGAGGACGTGGTCGCGGTGGCCTCCGAGGAGATCGCGCTGCGGAGCGTGTTCACGGATGAGGAACTCGACCGGGTGGAGCCGCAGGAGAACGAGGTTCTGACTTGGTCCGTATAGACGCGAAGGACCTTTCGACCACCGAGATAAACCGCAAGATCAAGGACGCCGCCGACTCGGCGGACGAGATCACGGTGCTCAATCCCCAAGCGCGGCACAACATCGCCGTGGGCGTCCTCCAGCCCTGCAAGATCACCATCGAGGGCAGCGTCGGGTACTATGGCGCATCGCTCATGGACGGCCCCGAGGTGCACATCGACGGCAACGCGGGCTGGGCGCTCGGCGAGAACCTGATGAGCGGCAGGATAACCGTCACCAAGGACGCGGGCGCGTCTGTCGCCGCGACCATGAGGGGCGGAGAGATAGTCGTCGGGCGGAACGCGGGCGCTCGCGCGGGCATTTCCATGAAGGGTGGCACCCTCCTCATCGGCGGCAACGCCGGATTTCTGACCGGGTTTATGATGCAGAAAGGGCGCATAGTCGTATGCGGAGACGTCGGAGACGCGGTGGGCGACTCGATGTATGAGGGCGTCATCTACGTCGGTGGCGAGATCGGCTCACTCGGAACGGACGCGAAAGTGGAAGCGCTCCCCGAGGGAGAACTTATCGAGTTGTGGGACCTGCTTGAACAACACGGCATCGATGACAAGCCCCGGTTCCGCAAGATCGTATCCGAGAAGAAGCTCTATCATTTTGACACGCTCGAACGTCTGGAGATGTCGGCGGTGTAACTTCCCCCAAACGTCTCCTTCGCGGAGTCGAGTGGGGCTGAGGGCTAAGAATGGTACAGTCAACCAGCCAGATTTGGGCCAAGCACATCATCGACGACATCCACGCGAAGGCGGACATCGGACGCTACCGAATTCGCGGGTTCAGTACCTTTCAGAAGGTCACCCACTTCGACGACCTGTCGTTTCTCTCGACCGGCCTGACGCGGTTCCCGCTCGAAGGCTACAAGGAGAAGTGCAACACGCAGGTCGAGCTCGGCGGACGCCATGCGACCGAGCCGCTGATCATCGAGACGCCGGTCTATATCACCGGCATGAGCTACGGCGCGCTGTCGGGACACGCCAAGCAGGCCCTTGGCACGGCCGCCACCATGGTCGGCACGGCGAGCTGCACGGGCGACGGCGGAATGCTCCAGGCGGAGCGTGAGGCATCGGAAAAGCTCATCTACCAAGTCTTGCCCAGCAGGTACGGATTCAATCCACACCATCTGGTCGGCGCGCAGGCGGTGGAGATCGTGGTGGGACAGGGCGCGAAGCCGGGCACGGGCGGGATGCTGATGGGGGTCAAAGTGCTCGACCACATAGCGGAGAGCCGCGACCTGCCGTCCGGCATCGACCAGCGCAGTCCGGCACGTCATCCCGACTGGCTCGGCCCCGACGACCTCGCCGTGAAGATCGAGCAGATCCGGGAAGCTACGGATGGGCGTGTGCCCGTGAGCGTCAAGCTCGGCGCGTGCCGCGTCTCCGATGACGTAAAGCTTGCGGCGAAGGCGGGCGCGGACATCATCGTGATCGACAGCATGGTGGCAGGCACCGGAGCGTCGGGCGAGGCACTGCTCGATCACAGCGGTATCCCGACCGTTCCGGCGATCGTCATGGCCCGCGAGGCCCTGAGGGAGATGGGGCTGTACGGTGAGGTCAGCTTGGTGGCGTCGGGTGGCATCCGCAGCGGAGCGGACATGGCCAAGTCGCTGGCGCTAGGGGCCGACGCGGTGGCCATCGGCATCGGGGCGCTGATCGCCCTCAACTGCAACCGTGACATTCCCGGGGCAGACTTCGAGCGCGAGGTTGGCGTCCCGGCGGGTGACTGCCACCACTGCCAGACCGGGAAGTGTCCGGTCGGCATCGCCACGCAGGATCCCGTTCTCGAAGCACGGCTCGACCCCGACGAAGGGGCGGAGCGCGTCGCCAACTTCCTCAACTCGATGACGATGGAGGCGTCGCTCCTGACGCGCTCGCTCGGCAAGAGCGACGTTCGCAGCCTCGAACCGGAGGACATGGTCGCGCTCAGCATAGAGGCGTCGGCAATGGCCCGAATTCCCCTCGCCGGAACGAACAGGGTCTTCGGCTGGGACTAGGCACATGAGCTTCTTCTTCGTAGTGTTGGCCGACCCGCAATTCGGGTTGTTCAAGTCGTTCAACGGGCGGAACCCTGAAGAACTCCAACGCTGGTGGCGCAAGGGGCTCCGAATTTTTCCGACCGAAGTCACCGACATGAGCGAGGAAACCCGACGTTACACGCGGGCAATCGAGGCGATCAACCGGCTCCGTCCGGCGTTCGCCATCACGTGCGGCGACCTCGTTCAGGACAAGACCGACACCGAACAGCACGAGACGCTCCTGCGCCTGACAACGATGCTGGACGATGACATCCCGATGCGCTGGGTGTCCGGGAATCACGACGTGGGAGTCCCACCCACCCCGGAGAGCATCGCCGCCTACAAGGCGCGCTACGGCCCCGACAACTACTCGTTCGACCACGGGCACAGCCACTTCGTCGTCATCAACAGCTCCGTATGCGTGGACCCGTCCGGCGCGCCGGGGGAGTGGGAGGGCATCGTCGAGTTCCTCGAGACCGACCTGGCCAAGGCGCGTGAAGCCAACGCCGACCACATCATGCTGTTCACGCACCATCCGCTGTTCGTGGCGTTTCTGGATGAGACCGACCACATGCTCAATGTCCCAAGAGAGCGGCGGGAGAAGATCGTCGAGATCCTCATGAGGTATGGAGCGACATTCGCCTTCGCGGGCCACTGGCACAAGAACGCCTATGCCGAGTACGGGCCTCTCAACATCGTGGCATCAGGTGCCGTCGGGTATCCCCTGGGCATAGATCTCTCCGGCCTGCGCATCGTGAAGGTGTACCCCGACCGTGTCGAGCACGAATACCACGGCCTCGACGACATACCAGAGACGGTTTCTTTGTAGCCGCTCCGACCCAGCCGGATGATATGTTAAACTTTGTACGAAGGCGCGGAGCGTCGGGATGGGACCTTGATCCGATCCCCGTGCATCCCGTTGATTATGGAGGAACAATGAAACGAGTCGTTCTGCATCTCGCACTGCTGCTAACGGTGTCACTCGCGTTGGTCGCCTGCTCTTCGGACGATGAAGAGAAGGTCATCAGGATCGGGGCCGCCGTCAGCGAAACGGGCAGGTATGCCGAGGAAGGGAAGCTCACCCGACAGGGCTATATCCTGTGGGAAGAATGGGTCAACGGCGAATACGGCGGCATCAAGGTGGGCGACGACCGCTACAAGGTCGAACTGGTCATGTACGACGACGGGAGCGACGCGGATACTGCCGCCGATCTCGTGGAACAACTCATCGACGAGGACGAGGTCGATTTCCTGCTGGGGCCGTACAGTTCCACGCTCACGCAGAGCGCCATCAAGGTCGCCGACGCGCGCGGCATGATCATGGTCGAGGGGACCGGGGCGTCCGAAACACTCTTCCAGCAATCGTACCAAAATCTGTTCGCCGTGCTGACTCCGGCGGGCAACTACACGCAGTCCGCCCTCCGGGCTCTGGCCGAGGCGGGAGCGGAGTCGGTGGCTATCGCGCACGCGGACGCTATCTTCCCGGCGAGCGTAGCTGCGGGGGCCGAGCGATGGGCCGGAGAGTACGGTATGGAGGTGCTCGGAGTCGAGAAGTATCCGCAGGACGTTGCCGACGTCACGGGCATCGTGTCAAATTTCAAGGACTTGGATCCGGACGTCTTCGTGGGGGCCGGTTACTTCAACGACGCCCTCCTCTTCGTGCGTGCCGCCAAGGAGATCGACTTCAACCCGAAGGCGCTGGCGCTCACTGTCGGCCCGACCGATCCGAAGTTTATCCAAGAGGTGGGCGAGGACGCCAATTACCTGCTCGCCCCCACGCAGTGGGAGGCGTCTATGAGCTACGAAGGCGACTATTTCGGCTCAGCGTCGGACTACGCGGAACGGTACACGGCCAAGTGGGGAGGGTCTCCCGCTTACCAGACCGCCTCGGCGACCGCCGCCGGGCTTGCGCTGCACCTCGCCATCGAAGCCGCCGGCTCCCTGGACGCCGATGCCGTGCGAGACGCCCTCCGCAACCTGGACGTGGACACCTTCTACGGCAGAATCAGCTTCGACTCGACGGGCAAGAACGCGGCGAGGCCCATGGGCGCAGTCCAGATCCAGAACGGCAATACCCGAGTGATTGCCCCCGTCAACGCCGCCGTCGCCGATCTGCTCTACCCTGCCCCAAACTGGAAGGACCGGTAAAGCCCCGGCGTCGGGAAAATCGGCGCGACCACGCTCAGGTCGGGTCCGTACTCGTTGCGTTCTACAGGCCCTTGTCGGCGAGGAAGGCCGCAAGATCCGCCGTGCGGCACGAGTAGCCCCACTCGTTGTCGTACCAGCCGACGACCTTGACCATGTTGCCCTGCATGGACATTGTGGACAGGCCGTCGATGATGCTGCTGTGCGGGTTTCGGATGATGTCGCTGCTGACGATGGGCTCCTCGGTGTACTCGACGAGTCCGGCCATGTGGCCGTCGGCAGCCGCCCGGTAGGCGTCGTTGACTTCCCCCTCGGTTGCGTTCTTGCCGAGCTCGGCGACGAAGTCGGTCACGGAGCCGGTGGGAGTCGGCACACGGAGGGACATGCCGTGAATCTTGCCGTTTAGCTCCGGGAGCACGAGGCCGACGGCTTTCGCTGCACCCGTCGTCGTCGGGATGATGTTTACCGCGGCGGCACGGGCGCGACGAAGGTCGCTGTGCACCTGGTCGAGGATCTTCTGGTCGTTGGTGTAGGAGTGCACCGTCGTCATCAGTCCGCGCTTCACCTCGAAGGCGTCGTGGAGCACGCGCGTCATCGTCGCAATGCAGTTGGTCGTGCACGAGGCGTTCGAAATGACGTGGTGGGAGCCGGGGTCATAGGTGCCCTCGTTGACGCCAAGCACGATGGTCGCGTCCTCCCCGGTGGCGGGCGCGGAGATGATAATCTTCTTTGCGCCGCCCGCTTTGTGTCCCGACGCGGCTGAGGCGTCGGTGAAGAAACCCGTGGACTCGACGACGATCTCGACGCCGTGGTCGGCCCAAGGAAGCTGGGACGGGTCGCGTTCCGCCATGACCTTGACCTCGTCGCCGTCGATGGCGATGGAGTCGCCGGACGTGGCCTCGACGCTGCCGGGGTAGATGCCGTAGCTGGAGTCGTACCTGAACATGTGGGCGTTCGTCGCCGTGTCGGTCAGATCGTTGATCGCCACGACCTGCAGCGAGTCCGGGTGCCTCTCCTTGATGGCGCGAAGCACCTGCCGTCCGATCCGTCCAAAGCCGTTGATTCCTACCCGAGTCGTCATGCCTTGCCTCCGAAGTATTGAGTGCCGGTGTAGGTTCGTCTGCCCACTACAGAATAGGGTACCGGCCCGGAATTCTCAATGAATTTGCCGAATCATGCCATCTCAAACGACCATCCTGAAATCCGCTACCGTCCTTCGATTACGAGCTTTGCCGTCTCGACGACCAAGCTGGCAGTCTCAATAGCGCCACTAGCCTGGGTGGATCCATAGACCTCGAACGGGGCGCTTCCGGGAAGGGCGTCCGGGTAGCGGGTTGGGATGTAGTACTGATCCAGCACCGTTAGAGACTCCGCGTTTTCAGATAATTTAGGATGAGCATCGCCCAACTCGACAAGGAGTGCTGCCAGCGAATGACCTGTGACTGAACGAGCACCGTTATGGTAAAGCAGGGCCTTCATCCCCTTCTCGGCTACTTGCTGCGATAGGAAGCAAGCTTGGGAATAGAATTCCTCACGGAGAGCAACACGGGCGAAGGCGAGGTCGTTCTCGACTTGGCGAAGCCATCGCAACGCGTCGTCGCGACTACTCTTCATAGATGGTCACACCCTCCCTCAACGCGTCCTCAATAAACGCACGGCGACTCGCCAACATCTCCTCTAGCTCCTCGGGGGTGTAAATGAGGATGTCGATGCCGCCTCGCCAAATGTCGTACACGCCGGGAAAGGCGTGGTACCGATCGAACCAGTCCGCAGTCGTGTCGGCAACAATGATGAGATCGAGATCGCTGTGTCGGTCCGCTTCGCCCCGGGCATAGGAACCGAAGATGATGGCCCTCTTCGCCTTGCCCCTCCTGAGAAATGGCTCGAAGGTCGAGCGAATCTCGTCAATGCTGGGAACGTCGGCGGATTTGAGTGTCATAGTCGCTACCCTCCGTACGCCGCGTACGCCTTCCGGCCCAGGAACTCGGCTTCGTGCTCCAACTCTTCTTCGATACGGAGGAGGCGGTTGTATTTTGCGGTGCGTTCGCCGCGAGAGGGCGCGCCAGCCTTGATCTGGCCCGACGCGGTGCCGACTGCGAGGTCGGCGACGGTCGTGTCCTCGGTCTCCCCGGAGCGGTGGCTGATGACGACGCCCCAACCGGTCTCCTGAGTGAGCCGGATCGCTTCGAGTGTCTCGGTGACGGTGCCGATCTGGTTGAGCTTGATGAGCACGGAGTTGGCGGCCTTGCGGTCGATGCCCTGCCGGATGAGCGTGGGGTTCGTCGTGAACAGGTCATCCCCGACGATCTGCACCCGACCGCCGATCCGTTCCATGAGGGCAGTCCACCCGTCCCAGTCGTCCTCGGCCATACCGTCCTCGATGCTGATAATGGGGTACTTCGTAATCCACTCCTCGTACATATCGATCAGCTCATCGGTGGAAAGGACGCGGCGCTCCTTGATGAGGATATAGGCGTTCTGGTGGCGAATCTCGCTTGCCGCTACGTCGAGGGCGATGCAGCACTGTTCGCCGGGACGGTACCCCGCCGCTTCGATGGCCTCGACCACAAGATTAAGAGCGCCGAGATTGGTAACGCCGCTGGGGGCGGGGCCTCCCTCGTCGCCGACCGTCGTTCCGAATCCACGGTCTCGCAGCAGTCGACGGAGGGCGTGATAGACCTCCGCGCCGGCGCGGACCGACTCCCGGAAGGTGTCGAATCCCACCGGCACGACCATGAACTCCTGGAAGTCGGTGGAGTCGTCGGCGTGTTGACCGCCGTTTAAAACGTTGAACATCGGCACGGGTAGAGTAAAGCGTCCGTTTTGAGTAAGAGAGCGGTAGAGAGGGACCTGCCTGCTCGCCGCGGCGGCCTGAGCCAGCGCCACCGAAACCCCCAGGATCGCGTTTGCGCCCAGGTTCGATTTGTCCGCCGTGCCGTCCAGGTCGATGAGGAGCCGGTCGACCGCCTCCTGATCGTACGCGTCGAGTCCAACGATGGCGGGAGCGATAGCGTTGTTGACGTTGCCGACTGCTCTCATGACGCCCTTGCCCTCGTAGCGCGCCTCGTCGTTGTCACGAAGCTCAAGGGCCTCATTCTTGCCCGTGCTGGCGCCGGACGGCACGGACATGCGTCCCCAGACGTCGTTATCGAGGAAGACATCGACCTCGACCGTCGGGTTTCCCCTGGAGTCCAGAATCTCTCGTCCCACAACTCGCGATATTTTCGCCACGACGTTCCTCACTCTCCCCCATTCAGTCGTTCGTTATATCCGTCCTGCGAGGTTGTCCGGCTGCCGCAACGGCCTTCTCGACGGCATCTTTCGCGTCCGCGGCGACAATGATCGAGGGATCGACGGCGCCGCCCTTGGACAACGTCCACGTACGGAGACCGATAACCGGGATGCCGCCCTTGAGGGCGTGGGCAATTTCCGTGAGGGTGCCGTAGTGTCCGCCAATGGCGATTACCGCCCTGCCGCTACGGGCGACGATCACGTTCCGTCCCTGTCCGAGACCGGTGGGAATGCGGATGTCGACCCACGGATTTCCCGCATTCGGGTCGCTCGACGGCAGTATTCCGACAGTAGTTCCTCCCTCGGACTTCGCGCCCCGGCACGCGGCTTCCATGACACCGCGACCGCCACCGCACACGAGCGTTATCCCGCGGTGTCCTAGCTCGGCTCCCACTTCCTCCGCGAGAGCCGCGATCTCAGGTGTAGGACCCGCCTCTCCGACGATGGAAATCTGCATGTCTTCATCCCTCACGAGTAGGCCGCTCTGCGTTCAAGTATATCACCCGACTTTGGTTCAACGATTGAGGTGCGTTTGGACAGATGGCGCTTTAGAGGGGGAGAATCCCCTCCGTTTGCCCGAGTCGTTTCTGCCTGTCTCTGAAGTCCGGTAGGGCGCTTGCCACCAGGGCCTTGAAGTCGGGGGAGTGGTTGCGAACGCTCAGATGGGCCAGTTCGTGAACAACGATGTACTCAATGAGCGCGGGTTCAAGCATGATGATGCGCCAGTTGATGCGTATCGTGCCGTCGGAGGCGCAGCTCCCCCACCTCCGACGCTGGTTGCGGATGAGGACCTGCGACTTTTCGCCGCGTCCGAGCTTGGGCCACCAGCGGTCGACGTACTCGGTGACCCGCTCGAAGGCGCGCTCCCGGTACCACTCCACGAAGGCGTCGCGCATCGCCGCGTAGCGCCTCTTTCCCTTGAGATCCGGAGGCAGCGCGACCTTGAACCGCCCGTCTTCGAATCGAATCTCCGGTGTGGACACGTCCGCGAAACGGACGGCGATGGGGATGTCATCGCCCATGTAGGGCATCGACTCGCCGTTGATGAAACGCTTCTGGAGGCCCTCCAGCGGGGCCTGCGACAGCTTGTTGATGATCCACGCCGCCCGGTCCCGTACGGCCCTCCGTATCGCTTCGGACTTCGCGACCGAGGGCACAAAGACCGAGACGACGCCGCGTTCGACCCTGATCTGGACCGACTTCTTTCGCCGTTTGCTGCGACGAACCTCGTACTCGATGGTCGTGTCTCCAACGCGGACGCTGTCTCTTTCGGGCCCTGTCCGCGTTTCCCCCGGGGGCGCCAAGTCAGCAAGGCTGCTGATGATCCAAGGCGCATGCTTGCGCACGAACTCCCGCACTTCACGAGTCTTGGTTGACCATGGGACGGCCACACGAATGCCGTCTTCATCAATCGTGATCTCCATGGTCTTCTTGCGCCTCTTACTGCGGCGCACTTCGTACTCGATGGTCTTGCTTCCAATACGGACACGGTCACGGTCGATCAATCGTTACTCCTAGACTAAAGTGCGTGACAGCGCCAACGCGAGACTCGACATACATGATACCCTTTCCGCCACACGATTCAGCCTAAATAAAGTCCCGGGAGGCCACCAATGAACACCCCCGTCGTCGATATGCACAGCCACGTTGGCCGCCAGACTCACTACCGGATGCACGATGCGCCGGAGCCGTACGTGCGCATCATGGACCTGGCGGGCGTTGACGTGGCGCCGGTGAGCTGCATCTTCTTCGACACGGCGCGGCGGTGCAACGACGCGGTGGCAAGGTTCGTGGCCCTGAACCCCAACAGGTTCTTCGGCGTGGCCCACGTGACGCCCCGGTATCCCGACGAGGCGATGTCCGAACTGGAGCGCGTGTTCAAGCTGCCGGAGTTCAAGATGCTGAAGCTCTACCCCGACTATCTCGGCGCGCCAATCGACGACCCGTCGTACTTCCCGATATTCAAGTGGTGCGACGAGAACCGCATCGTCGTTAAGAGCCATAGCTCATTCAACGACGAGGGCGACATTTTGACCGCCCCGATCCGTTTCATCAAGCTGGCAGAGAGCTATCCGAACATCCGGTGGGTGCTGGGACATTCCGGCAACGCCATGCCGGGCCAGATCCAGGCGGTCGAGGCCGCGCAGTCGTCGCGAAATATATGGCTGGAGACCTGCACGTCTCATGGCGAGCACGGCACTATCGAATTCTTGGTCGAGGGCGCGGGAGCCGACCGGGTACTCTACGGCTCGGACATGCCGCTCATGGACGCACGTCCACTGATCGGTCGCATCACCACCGCCGATTTGGACGACGAGACCAAGCGTCGCGTCCTCGGCCTGAATGCAATCGAACTGCTTGGACTCGACGTGGCGTCAGGTTCTGATCACTCGGGCTGACCGATAAGGCCGTGTATGTTGGGGTCTGGATTCCTACCTACGCTGGAATGACGGGAAATGTCAGCCCCAGGGGACTTCCGTCATCTCGTCAGCCCAGATTGTCGGGCCGTCGTAGGCGCTACGGACCTCGCCGATCGCCTGGGTGTGGGCCTCCGGCTCTTCGAGACTCAAGCTCTGGTGTACCAGCAGCATCTTCTTCGCTCCGGCGTCCGTGGCCGTCTGCCCCGCGCCGACGGTGCTCGTCTCGTAGTCGCCCGCCACCTCGTGGGCCGGGTCGTCCTTGAGGCGGATGCACTCCATGACCAGCAGGTCTACGTCCTTTGCCAGCTCCGTGAGCGAGTCGCACGGACGGGTGTCGCCGGAGAAGACAATCGACCCCTCGTCGCTGTCGATGCGATAGGCTAGGGAGTCCAAGTACGGCTGGACGTGCTCGACGCGCGCCGCAGTTATCTCCCAGTCCTTGCCGGTCGCCACCTTGCCGGGGCCAACGTCCTTCGCGTGAATCACCGGCGGTCGACGCGGCAGGACGCCTCCGCGCCGCGTGTACGCGCCCAGACTCAGCGGGTGGTTCGTCCGCGCGACGATGTCGTGCCAGAACGCGCCGACACCCTCCCCGATGATCCGCTCCGTGATCTGCTCGGTCAGCGTCGGGCCGTAGACTCGAATCTCGTTTTCCTTGCCGATGGACATGTCGAATCGCGTGAGTAGGAACGCGGGGTAGTCAGCGTCGTGGTCGGAGTGGTGGTGCGTGAAGAAGAGATGGTCGACGTCCGTCGCCTTGAATCCGGCGTGGTACATCTTGTACGTGGCAGCGAAACCGCAGTCGAACATCATCCACTCGCCGCCGACTTGGACCAGAAATGACGATCCCCACCGCAGCGGGCTTGGCGCGGGGGTGCCGGAACCGAGAACGATCACACGAGGCATTTTTTACCCAGCCTCCTCTTTTCAGGGTGAAAGGCGCGGTTATTATACGCTCAATCAGTCGAGTGAGTTGGCATCGCTGCGAACATGCAAACTTATGCGGGCAGTGGGCGTTTTGTGTATAGTACCCGCCACTACGTCAGGGCGGACTTGCATCCATGAGCTCACTCTCAACCCCCAAGCTCGTCCTGAGGCGGATCAGAAACGCCAAGATGCTGCTGGCAAGCATCTTTCTGGGCATCCTGTTCGCCACCACTCTCGCCGCCGCTGTGCCGATATACCTTGGATCGCTGGAGCGGCTGGCCCTCAACCTCGAAATCGACCGCCTCGGAAGGTTTCAGTCGAAGCTGCTCGGCTTCGCCTACTACATCCCCTTTACCGAGCATCGGATGGCGGAGACTGACCGCACTTTCGAGGAGCTTGTGGACGAGCACATCGCCGAGATCTATGTCGATCACCGGCGTTTCGTGACCGGTCTGGAGTTCTACGCCGATATTCCGGCAATCCCGCTGCCGCCCGCCGAAGTGGCGAACGGGTCCGCGGCGCGGGCGTTGCTGCGGAGTCTCTCGGACTTCGAGCAGTACGTCACCCTGGTCGAGGGCCGTCTTCCCCAGCGACAAGTTCCGGTCGATCCCAACGCGCTGGTGCTTGAAGCCGTGATGGGTGAATTCGCGGCCTCGCAGTTCCGGATCCAAGTTGGGGATGTTCTCCGGCTGACACCGGACCTCACCCTTCCGAAGGTCATTTCGGTATCCATCGTGGGCATCATAGAGCCGACCGACCCGAATGCGGATTTCTGGCTGCCGACACCCAGCCTCTATCTGCGCCCGGAAACGCCCGACCCGGACGACCCCGGCGACGGAGTCTACGACCCGCAGATACCTCCCGTTCCCGTGATAACCGACATGGGGATGCTGGTCGAGACAGTGGACGCGACGTTCCCGGGAACGCTGAGTATAAACATCTGGACGATCAGCCTCGACAAGGAGGTGATGAAGGGGTGGACTCCCAACCGGATTCGCAGCAGCTTTAACGAGTTCGAGACGCAGTTCGCCATGCGGATGCCGGGAGCGGCGGAGGTCTCATCGGGGTTTTATCGGATGCTGGCGCGGTTCGATGCCCGCAGCTTCTTCGCCCGCGTACCACTGCTGCTGCTGCAAACGCTCATGGTGGCAACCGTCCTCTTCTTCCTCGTCATGATGGTTGCGTACCTCGTCCGCAGCCGCCAAGAGGACTCCGCGCTCTTGAGCGCCAGGGGGGTGACAACAGGACAGATATTCCGCATCTACGCCCTCGAAGGCCTGGCGATGACGATCATCGCGGTCATCGTCGCGCCTTTCTTGGCCGTGGCGGGTGTGGCGCTGGCGGGCGCGCTCCCCTTCTTCCGCGAAATGACGAACGGCGACTTTCTCCCTCTCGTCGTGGGGCCGATGCCGTTCCTGGTCGCCGCGTTAACGGGTCTGGCCTGCCTCGTCGTTTACGCCATACCCGCCGCCGTCGGCACGCGGGGCGGACTGCTCCTTCACAAACTGCGCTCGGCAAGACCACCCTCCATCCCATTCGTCCACCGGTACTATCTCGACATCGGCATTCTGGTCATCGGCGGAATCATCTTCTGGGAACTGTACAACCGGGGCAAGATACTTTCGGGCGGTCTCTTCAGGAACGTCGAGGTCAACGAGGCTCTTCTCCTGGCCCCTGTCATCTTCCTGGTGGTTGTCGCGCTCCTCTTCCTCAGGGTCTTCCCGATCTTGGTGCGGTTTATTGCCGGCGAGTCCCCGACGCTTTCGCATATCCTGCTCTGCCTTGCGGTCGTCCCGCTTGCGGTGGGGATACCGTACCGGGAGATACGGCAGGACCCCTTTAGTGGCGAGTGGATCGGTCCGGTCGTCATCTTGGCACTGGTGGTCGCAGCCTATTACTTCACGACAAGGTCTGTCCTCATTCGCTACCGGATCGCGGGCTATGCCGCCCAAGTCGGTCTCATCTACTGGTTCCTGTCGGAAGAACCCTTACGCACCGCCGAGGTCCTCACGGCCCCGACCGTTCTGCTCACGGCAATCGTGCCGGTCCAGCTTGCGTTCATGGTCTTCCGCATCGCGTCACGCTTCACTCCTGCGCCAGTCTCGATAGGCCTGCGGTACGTATCGCGCAACCCGCTTCAATACTCATGGCTCGTCCTGCTCTTGGTTATGACAACCGGCGTGGGAGTATTGGCCACGACGGTGGGAGGAACTCTGGAGCGCGGCCAGACCGACCAGGCGCAGTATGACGCGGGGGCCGACGTGCGCATCTCTCTGCGAGACAACGTATACCTGTCCCAGTTTCCTATCGAGACCCTGCTTGAGCGCTACAAGGCCATCCCCGGCGTACGGACGACCTCACCGGCCTACCGTGAGCCGCGGTTTGGAAGACAGGACGGCGTGGAGGTCTTCGCCGTCGACTCGCGTGAGTTCCCGTTCCTCGCGTGGTACCGGGAGGATTTTTCCGAGCAGCCGCTGGCCGAAATCATGCGCTCGCTGAACGCGCACCCTCCGCCGGAAGTCATCGTCCTGCCTGAGGACTCGACGTCCATCGCCATGTGGACAAGGCTGCAACGCCCCATCGAACGACTCTGGATCCAGGTCGTCATTCAAGAGGGTGACGGCAATTTGTCCACACTCTCGTTGGGAGAGCTATGGGAGACTCCGCCCGGGCAATCATCGAACTCCGACGATACCGCCATCGTGATACCGGACGACCCACCGGAGCCGCAATGGAAGCTCATGAGCCGTGAACTCCCTTCCAGGCTCGAACACCCTTTGAGTCTCGTATCGGTGCAGCTGTACGAGTCCCGCGTCGGCACTCTCACGCCCGGAACGCTGCTCATCGACAACATCCACGTCGAGACCACGAGTTCCAGCGAACCGACCGTCTTGGAGGACTTCGAAGGGCTGTTTCGATGGACTCCAATCATCACGTCGGGGCTTGCGCCCGACCGGCTGTACTCATTCGCCGGGGACGCCAAGGACGGCGACCGCTCTGCTATGTTCCGGTTCGGTCAGGAGGGGCAGCGCGGCGTGCGGGGCATCTACCTCAGCCCGACGGGAGGCGAGCTTCCGGTGGTCGTGAGCGCGGGATTCCAAGAGGCCGTAGGGGTAGAAGTCGGAGATCTGATCCTCATGAACGTGGGCGGAAGGGCCATACCATCGGTAGTCCGCTCCGTGGTCGACCACTTTCCGACCATGCGCCCCAGCGAAAAGGGTTTCATCCTGGCAGACCTGAACGCCCTGCACCTCCATGCCAACATCATCAGTCCGACCAACCGGCTGAGGCCGAACGAGGTGTTCCTGTCGGTTGCCCCGGCAGCGCACGATCTGGTAGTCGAGAGGGTCAACTCCCTGTCGCTTACGCCGGGAACTATCTACGACCGTCTCTCACAGGTCGAGACGGCGCGACTCGATCCGCTCACCACGGCAGGATGGACGTCGATGGTGTTCGTCGCGGTGGGCATCATTCTCATCACCATCGGCATCGGCTACGCGACGTACCTGCTGGCCTTCCTCAATCAGAGTAAAGGAGAAACAGGTTTTCTCCGCTCTCTGGGACTCTCCAACGGCCAGCTTCTCGGTCTGCTTGCCTTCGAGCATCTGGCGATCCTGCTCGTCGGGGTCGGTCTCGGCGCTTGGGCAGGATTCCAGATGAGCAACCTTGCCGTCTCATCGGTGGTCATCGTTTCGCCCGACGACGTGCTGCCGCCATACACCTCGATCACCGACTGGGGCGCGTTGCTGCCGATGTACCTCGGCATCCTCGTCGTCGTGCTCGTGGCCTTCGCCACCCTGCTCCGCGCGACGCGACGGATCGACCTGCAAACGATCTCCCGCATGGAAGGGTGACGACGTTAGCTCCTCCCAGATCTGCGGGCGCTGCCGCAGATGACGTTTGCGCCCGGGGCCTCGATGCGTCTCCCTGCTATACTCTTATGTATTCCAAGAGGCTAAAGACTCAATGAAGAAGGACTTTCTCGCAGTATCCGATTTCACCTCCGCCGAGGTCGCGGACATCGTCCGACAGGCGGAGAGCTTGAAGCGCTCGAACGCGCGACCTTTGGAGGGCAAGATCATAGTGCTCCTCTTCGAGAAGCCTTCGCTCCGAACGCGCGTGAGCTTCGAGATCGGAATCCGCCAGCTTGGCGGGGACTGCATATACCTGTCCAAGGAGGACGTGAACCTCGGCGTCCGGGAGCCGGTGGAAGACGTTGCGCGCGTCCTCGATCGTTGGGTGGACGGCATTGTCGCCCGCGTAAACGCGCACGAATCGCTGGTGACAATGGCGTCCCACATGAACGTTCCTGTCATCAACGCGCTGTCCGACCTAGAGCACCCATGCCAGGCAATGGCAGATTTGCAGACCATAACGCAGCACAAGGGAGCGTTCGACGGCCTCCGCGTGGCCTACATAGGAGACGGCAACAACGTAGCTGCCAGCCTCGCCGTGGGTTGCGCGTCGGTGGGGGCTGACTTCGTCATCGCCAACCCTCCGGCATATGGGATCCCCGACTTGGTATGGGACACGGCTTTGGAAAGGGCGGAGGCTAGCGGATCGTCGGTGACTAGGGTCGAGATGCCGGAAGAGGCCGCCCGCGACGCAGATGTCGTCTACACGGACACGTGGGTCAGCATGGGCCAGGAGGCCGAGAAGGCCGAGCGGGTAAGGGCGTTTGCCAACTACCAGGTCAACCCCGCGCTCATGGAATACGCCAAGCCCGACAGCATATTCATGCACGACATGCCGGCCTACGCGGGCGCGGAGATCTCCGACGGGATGATCGACGACCCGCGCTCGGTCGTGTTCGATCAGGCCGAAAACCGGCTCCACGCACAGAAGGCCGTGATGGCCGCTCTCTTCTCTTAAGGGCCATGTACTCAGCAAAGAAGCCACTGGTCGCCATCGTCGGACGCCCGAACGTGGGCAAGTCGACGCTGTTCAACCGCCTCGTCGGGAGGCCGGTGTCGATAGTGTCCGACATCGCGGGCACGACGAGAGATCGTGTCAGCACCGAGACGGTGTGGGCGGGCTATCCGTTCATACTCGTGGACACGGGCGGCTTGGACGAGCGGAACGACGGTGGAGAGGCCACCCCCACGCAGATATGGGAGAAGGTGCGGTCGCAGATCGACGTCGCAATCGAAGACGCCGACGTCATCGTTATGCTCACCGACGTCGGCACGGGGTTAACTCCCGCCGACTACGACGTTGCCGAGGCGCTGCGCCGGGCGCGCAAATCCGTCATCGTCGCGGTCAACAAGTCGGACAACGTGAGCCGCGAACAGGAGGTCTTCGACTTCTACGACCTCGGACTCGGCGATCCGATTCCCATCAGCGCCTACCACAACGTCGGCGTCGATGACCTGATGAGCAAAGTGATCGCGTCCTTCCCGCCCGAGCCCGACATGCCGGAAGTCGAGGCCGACCTCAAGGTCGCGCTCGTGGGGCGAACCAATGCCGGCAAGTCGATGCTGCTCAACGCGCTCGTGGGCGAAGAGCGCTCAATCGTAAGCGAGACGCCGGGCACCACGCGGGACGCGGTCGACACGCTCATTACCCGCGACGACAGCCGGATTCTCGTCGTCGATACGGCGGGCCTCCGCAGGCGTGGCAGCATCAAGCCGGGCATCGAGCGCTACAGTTCCCTTCGCTCCATCAGGGCCATCGACCGCGCCGACGTTGCCGTCCTCGTGCTCGACGCGACCGAACTGGCAACGGCCCAGGACGCGCACATAGCGAGCTACATCCTCGACGCCTATAAGGGAATCGTCTTCGCGATCAACAAGTGGGATATCGCGAAGCAGGTCGGACTCAACAAGGAGACCGCGACGTACAAGGTACGAGAGCGGTTCAAGTTCGCCTCGTTCGCCCCGATATGCTTCATCTCGGCCCTAAGAAAAACCGGGCTTGACGCCATGATGGACACCGTCGAGAGCGTCGCGGAGCAGTGGCACAAAGACCTCCCCCGCTACGACCTGCGAAGGACGGTGCTCAATGCCGTCGCCGCACATCCGCCCGCCCTCTCAGGCAGGAGCGCGGCAAAGATATACAGTGTCGCGCAAGACGCCACGGGCCCGCCTTCCTTCACCTTCTACGTAAATCGCGCCGACATGGTACACTTCGGGTACCAACGCTACTTGGAGAACGCCATCCGCGACGCCTACGGCTTCGAGGGAAGCCCGCTGAGGATGCGTTTCAAGCGAAGGGGGGAGAAGTGATCGAGTACCTCGTCTTCGTTCCGCTCGGTTACCTGCTGGGCGCAATCCCCTTCGGGTATATCGCGGGCAAGCTCTTCGGCGGCGTCGACGTTCGCGACCACGGGAGCGGCAGTATCGGCATGACCAACGTCATGCGAACGGTCAGCCCGCCCGTAGCCATACTGGTGCTCGCCCTCGACATGGGCAAGGCGGCGGGAGCCGTCCTAGCGGCCAGGTTCCTCATCGACGCTCCCCTGGTCGAGACTCTCACCGGGATCGCCGTAATCGCCGGACACAGTTGGTCGGTATTCATCGGCTTCTCAGGCGGGAAAGGGACGGCAACGGGCTGGGGAGCCCTTTTCGCGCTGTCCCCTATCGCGGGCATCGTGGCATCAGTCATCGGCGTCGGTCTGGTCGCGATCACCCGGTACGTATCGCTCGGCTCCATCGTCGCGGCAACGTTGGGCTCCGTAACGCTGGCCGTCCTAGCCTTGGCAAACGTTTCCGTGTTTTTTGACGTACATCTTGAGTACGCCCTATATGGCGCGGTCGGCGCTCCGATCATCCTCTTCAAGCACCGGGACAACATCCAGCGGCTCCTCAATGGCGAGGAGCGCAAGCTCGGCCAGAAGGTCGATACGGTCCCCGAACCGACGGAAACTCAGCGCGGGAAGGGCCTGCGATGGCCACGATCGGCGTAGTCGGCACGACGGGCTGGGGGACGACCCTCGCAATCATAACGGCACGGGAAGGCCACACCGTTCGTCTTCTCGCGCGCTCGGAAAACGAGGCCGCCCGGCTCCGGCTCGCCAACGAAAACAGCCAGTACCTCCCCGGCGCTTCCTTTCACCCCGCCATGCGGGTCACGCACGACCCGACGGAGGCGCTCGGAGGAGCCGACCTCACGATCCTGGTCGTCCCGTCCAACACCTTGCGACAGAACGTAAAGGACATCGCTGAATACATCGACAACGAGACTGTCATCGTGAGCGCCGTGAAGGGTCTGGAGATCGAGACCGGATGCCGGATGAGCGAGGTCATACGGCAGGAGCTGGACGGAGCGTCACCCATTCCCATCTGCGCGCTGTCGGGGCCGAACCTTGCAAGAGAGATCATACGCGGCAAGCTCTCGTCGACCGTTGTCGCTTCTACCGACGAGGAGGCCGCCAAGAAGGCGCAGGCGATTCTCAACTCGTCCGTATTCCGTGTCTACACCAACACCGATATCGTCGGAGTCGAGCTTGGCGGCACGCTCAAGAACATCATCGCCATCGGCGCGGGCATCTGCGACGGCCTCCAGATGGGCGACAACGTGAAGGCGGCGTTTATGACTCGCGGCCTCGTCGAGATCGCGCGTCTGGGAGTTGCCGCAGGGGCTAATCAAATGACTATGGCCGGATTGGCCGGAATGGGCGATCTCATCGCCACCTGCTCCAGCGACCTCAGCCGCAACCACCAGGTTGGGATCCTCCTCAGCCGTGGCAAGACCCTCGCCGAGATCCGCTCAGAAATGCACAACGTCGCAGAGGGCATTAACACCACGGCGGCAGCACGCGCCATGGCGGCGGAACTCGGGGTGGAGATGCCCATCACCGACGTGACCTACCGCGTCCTCTTTGAGGGCATGTCCGTCGACAAGGCAGTCGCGGAACTCATGGGACGCGCCCCCACGCCGGAGTAGGATGGCCCGCCGTCCTCTCATCATCACGACGCAGCCCGGTTGGGCCTTCGCCACGCTGTCTGAGCTTCGGGCCGAGGGCGGTGAAGAAGGGTATGTAGGCTTCCACCACCGCGACTCTACCCTAGCGTGTCGAAACGGACTCACCGTTGCTCCAAAATCGCTGAGAACACCTGCTGAGGTCTTCGGCGAGGTGATATCTTCAAGTTCACGCCGTGGAGAAGACGCGACCCGGCAGTTGGCCCGGCTCATGCGACCGGGTGCCGTGAAGCGCGCCGTTCTCGACCTGCTTCCCGAGGTTCAGGGGACTCGTCCACGCCGCTACAGCATTACGTGCGAAACGCTCGGGCGCACCACCATTCGCCGTCAAGATCTGGCACGGCAAATTGAACAAGTCTTCCGCGTCGCGTTTCCGGGATGGCGGAGGTCGAGCGACCGGGCCGTCCGGATCTTCTGCAAGGCCGACCCGGACTACGCCTTCGTAGGCGTCCAACTGCACTCCAACCTCGGAGATGACGACTCCGGACGCCCGGGTGCACTCAGGCGGCATCTGGCCTGCGGCCTGCTTCAACTGGCAGACGTAGACGCGGATAGCCTCGTGCTCGATCCGTTCATGGGGACCGGGGCCATTCTTGACGCTGCTATGCGACTCTACCAAGCGCGAGGCGCGGTTGGATTCGAGGTCGATCCTGCGGCTTGCGATATTGCGGACCGTCGACTCGCGGGTGCAGACGTGTCCGTCGTCCGTGCGTCCTACGAAACGATGGATATTGGACTCATGGATTCACGGACGAGGATCGTGACGAACATCCCGTTCGGGAGCCAGTTCGAGAGAGTAGACACGGACAAACTGGTTCGAGTGCTACGCTCCTGCTCCGAGGCGGGCGCTCGAATTACCATGCTCGCCTCACGGGAACAGGGCGCTCACCTGAGCGCCGCTCTTGGACTGCGACGGAAGAACCTCATCGTTATGGGGCAACCGGCGGCTATTCTGCTTTGTGGGGAATGAGAACGATATACCTGCTCTCCCCTATCCACAAACACTTGCCCCTTTTGGCGGGAACTACCGAATGTTGTACAATCTCGCATGTAGAATTGGCCTTTACAAGAAATGGCAGCGAGGGTGGCATAGACGATCCCGTGTCGTAGCGAACTTAAGAAAAAGAGCACCGGGAGTTGGCCGATGATAGCAAGGATACCATTGGTTCTGGACCCTCAGCCTGAAGGGGGATACACTGTTACGTCTCCGCTGTTGCCGGAGCTGATTACCGAGGGCGATACCGTGTCCGAGGCTCTTGCAAACGCGGAGGATGCGTTTGCGGCAGTCGTGGAGATCTACGAAGACAGGGGGCGCCCCCTGCCAACCGGCATCTATGTCGATCAGACAAACGGTCCGGTATCCATTGAGGCTATTGTCTCGGTTCCGTGAGATACAGAGACGCCGCACGCAAGCTGGTGAAACTTGGATGTTATGAGGTTCCTCGGCGAGGAGGAGGCTCCCACAAGAGGTGGTTCAATCCACGGACTCAAAGAGATGGCACTCTTCCGGACTGGGGCAGACGTGATTTGAAAGTCGGAACCCTGCGCTCGGCAATCAGGCAGTTGGGCATAGACTGGCAGGAGTTTCAGAAGTCATAGCCTCCGAGCGCGCTCCATCACCATCGAGCACGCGGGCGAGTGCATGGAAATACCGGCCTTCTCCTACGAGCAGGTTACTTCCTGACCCACAGAGAAATAGACACGCTCACCCCACCGTGCCCACCAGAGCGACCCAGTCGGCATCGACCAACCCGTCATCGAACTGAACGCCGAGAGCCACCATGCGCTCGATGACTTCGGTCTGCTGCTTATCCAAGATGCCGGAAAAGATGAGCGTTCCCCCGCTCTTGACGACGCGGACGATGTGATCAGCCAATTCGGTGATGACCTTCGACGACACGTTGGCAACCAGCAGGTCGTAGCCGTTCGCTTCTGCTTGAGGATGCGGCAGCGACGCTTCGTCCGTAGCTACGGTGTCCTGAACCCCGTTTTCGCGGACGTTGCGCTCGGCGACACTCGCGGCAATCGGGTCGATCTCCAGACCAAGCACATCAGATGCGCCCAGCTTGGCCGCCGTAATCGAGAGGATGCCGGAGCCGCATCCCAAGTCGAGAACGCGGTCTCCCGACTCGACGTGCTGTTCGAGCAACTCCAGGCACATGCGCGTGGTCGGATGGTGGCCTGTGCCGAAGGCCATGCCGGGGTCGAGGGTGATGACCACATCGTCTGGTTGCGGTTCATAAGTCCTCCACGTAGGTACGATAGCAATTCTCGTTCCCACGCGGAGGACATGGAAGTGCTCCTTCCACGAATCCTGCCATTCTTCTTCTTCAACCACACGGACGCGGAGTTCCGAGACGTCTCCGACGTGAGCGACCAGTCTGACAGCGGTGTCGATGCGGGCGTACCGTCCCTCCAACCGGTTGTCGTGGGGGATGTAAGTGGTTACCGTCACCCTCTCGGGGACAGGCGCGCTCTCGCCCTCGTCTGGATTGTATCCCGCCGGAAGCTCGATCGCCACGCCGCCCTCGCCATGCTCGGTGAAGACTTGCGTTAGCGGCTCGACGAACTCCGCCGGCGTGTCGATGCTCAACTCGACCCAGAGCGAATTGCTCATTACTTTGCCAAAGTCTCCTTCAGAATCACGCCTAGGGCACCGCCTGTCCAGCCATGACACCTGTGCACCTCTCGCTATCCACGGCCACCTGCCCGTTTACCAGCACGTACGGGATGCCGGCCGGGTACTGGATCGGGTCGTCGTACGTTGAGGTATCGATCACTCGCTCAGCATCGAAGATGGTAACGTCGGCGTAGTACCCCTCCTCGATTCGGCCCCGATCGGTCAGGTCGAACCGCCGGGCCGGACGGTCGGTCATCCGATGCACCATGCCTTCCAGGCTCACGGTCGGATACCTTCGCCGCAGCCGTCCGAGGAAGCGTGGGAAGGCCCCATAGGAGCGGGGGTGTGGCATCGTACCCGCGGGGGTGATGTCGGAGCACACCATGTAGTCGTCACGCGCGATGAGGTCCATGGAGTCCTTGCTTACCTGTCTCCACAGCCCGTAGCTCGTGGGCGGCGGCATGGTGTAGCCGACCGAGAGGTCCTCTTGCAGGAGGATGTCGCACAGGGCCTCGCCAAGGCTCTTCCCCATTCGGTCCGCATACTCGGGCAGGCTGATGCCCTCCAGGGACGGATCGCCCGGAATGTACGAGAAGACGACCTCATCGAGGGAGCGCATGTAGTAGAACTCGTTCTCCAGGTAATCGACGATCCGCTGGCGGTCGCCGGGGTCCTCCAGCCGCTCAATGATCGCGTCGGGACCGCCGTCCTGCGTCCAGCTGGGCAGGAAGCTGACGGGGATCGTCGATCCGCTGGCGTAAGGGTAGATGTCCAGCGTGATGTCCACTCCCTCGGACTTGGCCTCGTCGATCAGGGCCATGTGCTCCTTGACCTTCCCTGCCGTGCGAGGGTCGGTGCGGAAGTGGGCGAAGTGGAGCTTCACGCCCGACCGCCTGCCGATCTCCAGGACCTCCGTGACACCGCCACCGCCGAACGCCCGCTCCGGGTTCGCCCGTCGCGGCTCGGCCATGTAGACGCCACCGAGATCGCGCACCAACTCGCATATCTTGACCAGCTCGTCTGTGCTCGTCCACGGGCCGGGATAGTAGCTCGA
>CAXXCN010000001.1:0-19791 GCA_963667105.2 Dehalococcoidia bacterium
ACCGGGGCATCGGCTGCGTAACTGTTCAGAGTTGATGAGAGGAACTTAAAACCCCTAGCGCGTTGTGGAGTGGTTGTGCCATAAGGGAGAGGTGAGAACTGAACTTGACCTGGATAGTGCAAGCCGTGAGACCCTGCTGGCGATCATCGTCGAGCAACAGACGGTCATCACCGAGTTGCAACAACGGATAGAGGAACTGGAGAGACGGGGCCCTCCTCGGGGCATGCCCGGCAATAAACATACTCCCAAGCGGCCTCGACCGAAGAGGACGGAGCCTCGTAACAAGCGGACTCAAGGATTCGCCCGGCGGCGGATGAATCCCACTCGACAAGTAGTACACGCCCTTGACTCATGCCCCGAGTGCGGGACGGGTATGACCGGTGGATGGGTGCATCGGACACGAGAGGTCATCGAGATTCCGTTGGCTCCGGCAGAAGTGATCGAGCAGGTCTTCGTGGCCCGCATGTGTGCGTTATGCCGCAAGCGGCGTCTGCCGCAGGACTCGTTGAAGGGGATGGCTGTGGGGCGTCAGCGCTTGGGAATCAACCTGGTGAGCCTGATCGTGACGCTTCGGGAGGAAGCGCGACTGCCGATACGGAGCATCCAGCGCTACCTGTGGACGGTGCATCAGTTGAAGCTGAGTGTGGGGGCCATAGCTGATGCGATTCACCGTGTGGCGCGACAGGCACGGCGGACAGTGGACGAGACGCTTGAACGCATTCGCGGCTCCCCGGTGGTGCACGCCGATGAGACGGGCTGGCGAGAGGATGGAGTCAACGGCTATGTCTGGACATTCAGCACACCCACCGAGCGGTACTTCGTGCGTCGTGGTCGTGGCAAGGAGGTGGTCGATGAGGTGTTGGGTGAGTCGTTCGACGGAGTGCTGGTGAGCGACTTCTACGCCGCATACAACCATTATCCCGGTCTCAAGCAGCGGTGCTGGGTACACCTGCTGCGTGACATCCATGAACTCAAGGCGTTGTACCCTGAGGACAGGGGTCTGGTTCGGTGGGCCGGGGCGGTGCGCCAGATCTATGACAGGGCAAAAGCGTACGCTGAAGCAGGCGTTCAACCAGCGTCCGGGTACCGACGGTTCGTATCTCCCAACCAGTTGATGCTGGAGAGTCAACTACTGTCACTGTGTCGTCCCTTCTCAAACGACGAGACGGCGCCTCAAGCAAAGCTCTGCCGACGCATAGAACGGTTCATCAAAGAGCTGTTCGTCTTCGTATCGCACCCGGACGTGCCGTCTGAGAACAACGCTGCCGAACGGAGTCTGAGGCATCTGGTCATCAGCCGCAAGATCAGCGGCGGAACTCGGTCCGAACAGGGAACCACCAGCAAGATGGCCTTGGCGTCCCTCTTTGGCACCTGGAGGACCAAAGGTCTCAATCCCCTCTCCCAATCCCGCAAACTGCTCGTCTCTCATCAACTCTGAACAGTTACTCGGCTGCACCGAAAATGAGCCGCCCGTCCCCTCGGATCAGCTTACCGGGAAGAAAATGTCGGTGCGCCACTTCGACTGGTCGGGCTCCGCGCCGGGATCGGTAACGTAGACCTCCCAGGGCGCGCCCGCCGGTTGGAGACCTTGTGACTCCATCCACCCGGTGAGTGCCATCCACGTCTTCGAGAGGTTCTCATACGGACCCATGTGCGTGACCGCGGCCACGGTACCCGCCGGCAACTCACCGGGCTGCACCCGGCCCTTGCCTTCCATAGGCGACGCTACGGGCATCCCGCATTCCATGTCGACCGAGTTGCCGTCCATCGAGTGATAGCGCGAGAAGGGCATGCCCGCAGGGGTCTGTCCATTCTCCTGAATATATCCGTATGCCTCCCCAAAGAGAGACCCCATAATCTCGGGGAGCTTGTCCATGGTCGCATTCGTCCGAATGCCCACGAATGGCTGGGCTTCTACCTGCTTCGTCTCAAACCCCCGCTCTTCCTCGTCCAAGTCACGACCGGAGCGCTGCAGCCGGTCTGCAATGTCCTCATAACCCTGCGTCATCTGCTATTCCTCCCGGTGTTGCTGTGTTTCGTTGCCGTGAGTCAGTCGATCACTGCACCTTCGTAGTCTACATGAACGATGGGGTGCCCCAACTCCTCCAGACCCCGCTCGACCACCGTCCGGTCGCCCACCACCAGAAGCGACAGCCGCTCGTTATCCACACGCTCGATGGCCACGCGGCGCAGATCGTCGACGGTAAGCGCCTCGTACCGGGCCTCGAGTTTGGAATAGTAGTCGTCCGGCAGCCCGAACATGACGATGCGTCCAAGCTGGGAAAGCAGGTGGGTCTGCGTCTCGAACTGACCGGGGAACCCCTTGAGAAGACCGTTCTTGGCGTCGGTAAATTCCTCCTCGTCAACCGGCCGACCGGTGCGAATATCCTCGAACTCCTTGAGCACCTCGATCACCGACTCCTTCGTGACGGCGGTCTGCACGGATCCCCAGGCCGCAAGCATTGACGGCCCCGTGGCCCAGTCGACTGCGGAGTGGAATCCGTAGCTGTACCCCTTGTCCTGTCTGAGGTTCTGGTTCATGCGGGCCATGAAATGCCCGCCAAACAGGTAGTTGAGCAGGTTGAGGGCGTAGTAGTCCGGATCGTGCCGGTCGATCGTGAGATGACCCGCTCTAATGACCGACTGCGCCGCCCCCGGCTTGTCCGCAAGGTAGATCGTCGTGGAGGACGGGTGCTGGGTGTTGGGTGCTGGGTGCTGGGTGCTTGTCGTTCGGGAATCGACGCCCGCCGACCAGTGGCCCAGCCGCGCCTGTGCGAGAGACAGTACATCATCCCTCGTCGTGTCTCCCACGACGACAAGAGTAGCGGCATCCGCGACGTACGTGCGCTGGAACTGCTCCACGATCTCGTCGCGGGTCATGGTTCCGATACTCTCTTCAGTACCCGTCAGCGGACTGCCATAGGGCGTCCCCTTGCCGTGAAGGAGTGCCCGAAATGCCCGCTGCGCAATCAGATTGGGGTCATCCCCTATGCGTCGAAGGTCGACCAGCCGCTCCTTGCGTACCCGCTCCAACTCGTGATCGGGAAAGCTCGCGTGGGTCACAACATCCGCGAGTATCTCCATCGCCCGGCCGCGGTGCTGCGTCAGCGCCGACGTCGAAGCCGACACCTGCTCATATCCGGCCGAGCTGCTCAAGTGCGCGCCGATGAACTCCATCTCTTCGGCAATTTCCTGGCTCGTCATCGTTGGCGTGCCCTCAGGCAGCATGACCGCCGTCAGATGCGAGAGACCAGGCCTATCGGGCGGATCGCCCGTCGCCCCCGCGTCGACAATCAGGCTCATCGACACCGCGGGCAGGCGAGAGTCCTCGACGTAGAAGATGTTGAGGCCGTTATCCAGTCTCTCGCGCCGAGGAACGGGCGGAGTGAAAGAGCGCGGCGATGCGCTGCCCGGCATCGTCGACCGGTCGATATCCGCGCCGGCTCCCGCCTCCACGGCGTCCTCTGGCAGAACGGTCATGCGGACCCTGTTTGGACCGAGTGACTGATCTGCCACGCGCGTCACGTCCTCGGCGGTGACGGTGCGGTACCGCTCGATGTCGGTGTTGATGAGGCCAGGATCGCCCCCGAACGTGTGGTACAAGTTCAACTGGTCGGCCCTGCCTCCGAAGCCTCCGATCTTCTCCAGTCCGCGCACGTTGTCGACCTCGAACCGGTTGAGGGCCGTCCCGACCTCTCGTTCGGTGGGAGGATCGCGGTGAATGCCCTCAAGGTGCTCGTGCACGATTTCCTCGATCTCGTCGAGGCTCTGGCCGGGGTTCGCGGTAATCTGCACGATGAACTCCCCTGCGATCTCCCGCGTGTAGTGCGCCACCGTCACGTCGCGGGCGATTCTCTTGTCGTATACGAGCGTCTTGTGCAGCCGGGAGCTCTTGCCGTCTCCCATGATCGACGCGAGTATGTCCAGCGAGGCCTCGTCTTCGTCGAACATCGGTCCCGTCGGCCAGACGAGCGAAAGACGGGGTAGCTGAACCTTGTCGCGCATGTCCATCCGTACCTCGCCGGTCAGGCCGGAGTTCATCCGGCCCACCCGGTCGATGGCCGGGCCGGGCGGAATGTCTCCGAAGTAGCTCTCGATCAGGCGTCTCGCCTCGTCGGGGTCGAAGTCGCCGGCGACGCTCAGGCTGGCATTCGACGGCACGTAGTAGGTGCGGAAGAAATTCCGCACGTCGTCGAGGGACGCGGCGTTCAAATCCTCCTGCGACCCGATCACCGGCCAGTTGTACGGATGCGGCGACGGAAACACCGCCGTCTCCATGGCGAGATACGCCTTCCCGTACGGGCGGTTCTCATAGCTCTGTCGCCGCTCGTTCTTGACCACGTCGCGCTGGAGGTCGAGCCGCTCCTGGTCGAGCGCCTCCAGCAGGAATCCCATCCGGTCGGACTCCAGCCACAGAATGAGTTCAAGGTTGTTGGAGGGCGCGGTCGTCCAGTAGTTCGTCCGGTCGTTGGTCGTCGAGCCGTTGATGTTCGCCCCGACCTTCTCCAGCGGCTCGAAGAAGTCGCGATTGTGGTTCTTCGACCCCTCGAACATGATGTGCTCGAACAGGTGCGCGAACCCCGTCCTGCCCGGCTCCTCGTCCTTCGATCCAACGTGGTACCACAGGTTCACCGCCACCATCGGCAGAGAGTCGTCGCGGTGCAAGATGACGTCCAGGCCGTTAGACAGTGCATAGGTCTCGAAATCGATAGAGAGCATTAATGACTCCGGCTTTGGGATGTTTTATGGCGGACAGATTATATCAGTGGCCACGCAGAACCGTACGTAACTGTTCAGAGTTGATGAGAGACGAGCAGTTTGCGGGATTGGGAGAGGGGATTGAGACCTTTGGTCCTCCAGGTGCCAAAGAGGGACGCCAAGGCCATCTTGCTGGTGGTTCCCTGTTCGGACCGAGTTCCGCCGCTGATCTTGCGGCTGATGACCAGATGCCTCAGACTCCGTTCGGCAGCGTTGTTCTCAGACGGCACGTCCGGGTGCGATACGAAGACGAACAGCTCTTTGATGAACCGCTCTATGCGTCGGCAGAGCTTTGCTTGAGGCGCCGTCTCGTCGTTTGAGAAGGGACGACACAGTGACAGTAGTTGACTCTCCAGCATCAACTGGTTGGGAGATACGAACGGTTGGTACCCGGACGCTGGTTGAACGCCTGCTTCAGCGTACGCTTTTGCCCTGTCATAGATCTGGCGCACCGCCCCGGCCCACCGAACCAGACCCCTGTCCTCAGGGTACAACGCCTTGAGTTCATGGATGTCACGCAGCAGGTGTACCCAGCACCGCTGCTTGAGACCGGGATAATGGTTGTATGCGGCGTAGAAGTCGCTCACCAGCACTCCGTCGAACGACTCACCCAACACCTCATCGACCACCTCCTTGCCACGACCGCGACGCACGAAGTACCGCTCGGTGGGTGTGCTGAATGTCCAGACATAGCCGTTGACTCCATCCTCTCGCCAGCCCGTCTCATCGGCGTGCACCACCGGGGAGCCGCGAATGCGTTCAAGTGTCTCGTCCACTGTCCGCCGTGCCTGTCGCGCCACACGGTGAATCGCATCAGCTATGGCCCCCACACTCAGCTTCAACTGATGCACCGTCCACAGGTAGCGCTGGATGCTCCGTATGGGCAGTCGCGCTTCCTCCCGAAGCGTCACGATCAGGCTCACCAAGTTGATTCCCAAGCGCTGACGCCCCACAGCCATCCCCTTCAACGAGTCCTGCGGCAGACGCCGCTTGCGGCATAGGGCACACGTGCGGGCCACGAAGACCTGCTCGATCACTTCTGCCGGAACCGACGGAATCTCGATGACCTCTCGTGTCCGATGCACCCATCCACCGGTCATACCCGTCCCGCACTCGGGGCATGAGTCAAGGGCGTGTACTACTTGTCGAGTGGGATTCATCCGCCGCCGGGCGAATCCTTGAGTCCGCTTGTTACGAGGCTCCGTCCTCTTCGGTCGAGGCCGCTTGGGAGTATGTTTATTGCCGGGCATGCCCCGAGGAGGGCCCCGTCTCTCCAGTTCCTCTATCCGTTGTTGCAACTCGGTGATGACCGTCTGTTGCTCGACGATGATCGCCAGCAGGGTCTCACGGCTTGCACTATCCAGGTCAAGTTCAGTTCTCACCTCTCCCTTATGGCACAACCACTCCACAACGCGCTAGGGGTTTTAAGTTCCTCTCATCAACTCTGAACAGTTACAACCGTACCCCTTTTCTTGACGCTCCCCTACCCCCATGCTAGCATCGTTCGACGGTGCGGCGGTGAGCCGTCAAGCAGTCCCACACAGGTGTTGAATGTCGATCGGCGACGAGTTGGGGGCCATTGCCGTTCGGGGCGATACTGCCCTCACCATCGGCGTTTTCGACGGCGTTCACCGGGGACACACCCACCTCATCTCTCAGTTGGTCGCCGAGGCCGCGTCAAGGGGCATCAAGTCCGGCGTGGTGACGTTCCGAGAGCATCCCGCCGCCGTGCTCAGCCCGAGCTTTCAGGCCCAGTACCTCACGTCGTTCAGGGACAGGCTCCAACTGCTGAGCGAGACCGCGATCGACTTCGCTGTTCCGATTACCTTCGACCGCGCGCTGGCCGGTCTGACCGCCGGGGAGTTCATCTCGCTCCTTCAAGAGCACTTGCGCATGGTGAGCTTGGTCGTCGGACCGGACTTCGCCATGGGCCGCAAGCGTGAGGGCACCATCGAACGCCTGTCGGAGCTCGGCGACGAGATGGGCTTCACGTTGAATGTCGTCGACGGACTAAAAGAGACGAACGGCGATACCGTCCGCAGCACGACGATCAGGGCGGCACTCAGAGAAGGCGACGTGGAGCGAGTGGCGGACCTGCTGGGCCGTCGATTCACTTTGGCAGGTACCGTAGTATCTGGAGAGGGTAGAGGAGGCAGGCTGGGCATCCCAACGGCAAACCTCGCGCCTCCAAAGGAAATGGCCACGCCCGGAGACGGCATCTACGCGGCCTATGCGCACCTGGACGATCATCCATTGGAGGCTGCCGTCAGTATCGGCACAAACCCCACCTTTGGCGGCCGCGACCGCACAATCGAGCCATTCATCCTCGACTTCGACGAGAACCTGTACGGGAGCACGCTCCGCTTGGAGTTCGTCCGGCGACTCCGCGATCAGGTCAAGTTCGAATCGGTCGAGGCCCTGCTGGATCAGATCGACCGGGACGTGACGGACACGAGGCGAATTCTTGGAAGCGCCCCGCCGTGCTAGAATCGTTTACGCATGAATCGCGTTAAGGAGAACCAATGACGAACCTGCGAATACCGGGCCCGATACCCGTCCCCGAAGACATCCTCGACAAGATGTCGACCCAGATGATGAACCACCGGGGGCCGCGCTTCAAGGAGATGCTCTACCGCGTCACCGACGGGCTCCGGCAGGTGTTCCGCACCGAGAACGACGTGTTCATTCTGACATCGTCGGGAACCGGCGCGATGGAGGCCGCCGTTGCTAACACCCTGTCGCCGGGCGAAAAGGTCGCCTGCGCCTCCATCGGCTCCTTCGGCGATCGCTTCGGCAAGATCGCCGAGATCTTCGGCGCCGACGTGACGATGGTGAAGTTCCCCCAGGGCACCGCAGTCGATGTAGACGAGCTCCGGCGCGTCCTCGACGCCGACCCGGAGATCTCCGCCGTCCTCGTCACCCACAACGAGACCAACACCGGCGTGACCAATGACATCGAGCGGGTAGCCTCAGTCGTCAAGAATGAGTTCGATAAGCTCATCTTGGTAGACGGCATCAGCAGCGTGTGCTCCCTGCCGCTGGAGACGGACGGCTGGGACCTCGACGTGGTGGCGACGGCCTCGCAGAAGGGCTGGATGCTCCCGCCCGGCCTTGCATTCATCAGCATGAGCGAGCGAGCGTGGGAGGCCAACAAGAAGGCGACCATGCCCCGCTTCTACTTCGACCTCTCGGCCTATAAGGACTACTTCGACATGGGCCAGCCGCCCTGGACGCCGAACCTCTCCGCCATGTACGCCCTCGACTACGCCCTAACGAGGATCATCGACGAGGGCGTCGAAAACGTCTGGCAGCGTCACGCCGACATCGCCCAGATGACCCGCGACGGCATCCGCGACCTCGGCCTCGAAGTCTTTCCCGATGAGAGCGTCGCTTCCAACACCGTCACCTCCGTCCGGATGCCGGACGGCGTCAACGCCGACGACCTCCGCAAAGTCGTCCTCGACGACCACGACGTAGTCCTTGCCGGGGCATACGGCGAGTTGACCGGCAAGATGTTCCGCATCGGGCATCTCGGCTACGTCACGCCCGAAGAGATCGAGGACATGCTCGGCGCGGTCAAGGCGTCACTGCCCAAGGTGGGCATCGGGGCATAGCATCCGGTTCCCTAGCCGGCCTGTTGTTGTCCATGCGACGCCGCTCCCCTACAATACCCGCACCCCACCCGCGAGGCTCCCCATGCGCACCAACAACGTCGTCACCAAGATAGCAGCCGGTGAAAAACCCGTCGGCTTCACGATGAGGTTCCCGTCCGCCACCATCGTCGAGATGATGGGCCAGGTCGGCTTCGATTTCGTCATGTTCGACTCCGAGCACGGGCCGTTCACAACCGCCGACATCGAGGAGTTGGCCCGGGCGAGCGACGCCGCCGGCCTGACCCCCATGGCCCGCGTGCCCAACATCCACAACTCTACCATCCTCCGCTTCCTCGACCGCGGCGTCATGGGCATCATGGGCCCTCACATCAACACGAGGGAGCAGGCGCAGGCCCTCGCCGACGCATGCCGTTACGTGCCCGACGGCCATCGCAGCTTCGGATCGGGACGCGGCAGCCACTTTGGGCAGAACGCCTCCCGGACCGAGTACATGAAGCACTTCAACGAGAACGTCGTCGTCATCGCCCAGCTCGAAGACGTCGCCGTCCTCGACGACCTTGACGGCATCCTCTCAGTCGACGGCATCGACTTCTTCAACTCCGGCGCGCAGGACATTGCCCAGTCCTTCGGATTCCCTGGACAGGGCGATCACCCCAAGGTCCTGGAGTTCGAGAAGACAGTGCGGGATGCCGTCCACGCAGCCGGAAAGCAGATGGTCGGCGACGCCATGGTCAACATAACCATTGACGACGTGATCTTCGATGCAGCCGCCGACGTGTTGGAATCCGCCAGGAGCGAGACCGGCTAGCCGCCCTTCGGCTGCTCCAGCAGTTGCAAAATATTCCCGTCCGGATCGGTGAAGGTACATACCCACCCGCCCCAGTGCTCGCGCTCCGGCGGACGAATGATGGTCACCCCCGCGCCCGATAACCGCTCATACGCCGCGTGAATGTCCTCCACGTCGAGGTTCACCATCACGCGATAGGGATCGCTCGACCCCCCTTTGACCCCGGAATGACTCCCGATTCCCAGCCGGACGTCGCCCCACTTGAACGAGACGAAGTGCGGACGCTCCGAGTGAGGCGTCAGACCGAGCGTATCCCGGTAGAAGTCGACCATCCTCCCCAGGTCGTCCGTCCAGATGATGACCCCGGCCAGTCCGCGAATCATTGCGCTCCCTTCCGCCTGCTATTCACCGTTTCATTACCCCCGGACCGCTTTGACTTCCACCAGCCAATCGGTATAATGGCCCTCAGGAGACTGGGTGGTGGAAGAAAGTCTACGGTGTGGGTCTCTGAAGAAAGGAGGTGCTTCGTTGGATAGTAGCAGTAGGGGGTGTCACGGGTAGGTGTTCATCGTGACACTTCCCTAACCCGGGGCCTCGCCGGAGTTCGCTTCGGCGGGGCCTCACTCGTTTCCGCTAACCCATCATCCGCATCAGGTCGCGCATTCCCCTCTTCGACGACATCTGCCGCATCATCCTGCGCGTCCGCTTGAACTGGTTCAACAGCTGGTTCACGTCACGGGGCGTCGTGCCGCTTCCCTGCGCGATCCTCCTCCTTCGCCGCCCATTGATGATCTCCGGTCGCGCCCGTTCCTGCGGGGTCATCGAGAAGACGATGGCCTCCGTTCTCTTCAACTGCTTCTCCGTGAGGTCCTCGGACGGCATGTTCCCCTTCAGTCCGGGCATTCCGGGCACCATTTCCAGTATCTGACCGATCCCGCCCATCTTCCGCACCTGTTCGAGCTGGTCGAGAAAATCGTTCAGGTCGAAGGTGGCCTGCCGCATCTTGCGTTCGAGCGCCGCCGCTTCTTCCTCGTCGTACGCCGACTGCGTCTTCTCGATGAGCGTCAGCATGTCGCCCATGCCGAGGATGCGCGACGCCAGCCGGTCCGGATGAAACTCCTCCAGCGCTTCGACGCCCTCGCCCGTCGCGATGAACTTGATCGGCACGCCGGTGACCGACACGATAGACAGCGCCGCGCCGCCGCGCGCGTCGCCGTCCAGCTTGGACAGCACGAGGCCCGTCACTCCAATCCGCTCGTGGAACTCCTTCGCCGCGTTCACGGCGTCCTGACCCGTCATCGCATCGACGACCAGCAGCGTCTCGACCGGTGACACGGCATCCTTCACCTCTTCGAGTTCCGACATCAGGTCATCGTCGATCTGCGTCCGTCCCGCCGTGTCCACGATCGCCCACGTCGCGCCCACGTCCGAGGCCCGTCGAACGCCCTCGCGGGCCACCTGCGGCGTGGGGTTTGACGTACCATCCTCGTACACCTCTACGTCGATCCGCCTCCCGAGCGTCTGAAGCTGGTCGATTGCCGCCGGACGGTTCAGATCGGCCGCCACCAGCACCGGAAGCTGGCCCGCCTGCTTCAGGTGACGCGCCAGCTTGGCGGAGGTCGTCGTCTTGCCCGAACCGTTCAGCCCGATCATCAGGATGACCGACGGCGCCGCAGGCCCCGGCATGACCTTGTTCTCACCGCCGTCGAGGATGGCCGTCATCTCCTCGTTCGTGATCTTGACGACCTGCTGGCCCGGACTCAGGCTCTGGAGCACGTCCTCCGACAAGGCCCGTTCACGTATCTTCCCGACGAACGACCGCGCCACCCGGAAGTTCACGTCCGCTTCCAGCAGCGCCATGCGAATCTCCCGCAGCGCGGAGTCGACGTCGCGCTCCGTCAGCCGGCCCTGGTTCCCAAGCCGGTTGAAGACGCCGTTCAGCTTTTCCGTCAATGACTCGAACATGGACGTCCATCCTCCGAGGCGAGATGTTATAGCCTTACTCTACCATACGACCATGCGCAGAAAATCGTTCTCAACCTTAAGGCCGCTTCGCGGATCTTAAGTGTGAAGGCTCCCAAGAGTGCGAGGGCCGGGACCATGAACGACCAACGAGAGATGGAACGGCTGAGGCAGGGCGACATCGCCGCCCTCGGCACGCTCGTCGAGCGGTACCAGACGAGGTCCCTGCGTGCTGCCTATCTCGTCACGCATGACCTCGCCATGGCCGAAGACGTCGTGAGCGCCGCATTCCTTCGAGTCTTCGAGCGGGCCGACCGCTACAACCCGACCCAGTTCGGCCCATGGTTCTACCGGATCGTCGTCAACGACGCCATCAAGGCCGTCCAGCGACGCGATCGGACGACGACGATTGATCAAGTGGAAGATGCCCGGAGACCCGGAGACTCGACCGACTCCGAGGCCGCCGCAACCCTGAGCGAGGAACGACGGGCCGTCCGCGATGCGCTGGCGGAGTTGACTCCATCGCAACGAGGCGCTGTCGTCATGCGGTACTTCCTCGACCTGTCCGAGTCCGAAATGGTCGAGCGGACCGGACGCACCAAGGGTACCGTCAAGCGTCACCTCCACGACGCAAGAGCGCGGCTCAAGCGGCTGCTCCGACCGAACGAGCGCGGCGAGTGATGAGGATGTGGAGAAGAGCGACATGAACACTCAGCCCACAAACGAATACCTCAACCGAGAACGGCTGACAGACCTTGCCCAATTCGCCGTTCCCGGCGGCCACGACCTCTGGCCCAGAATCGAGAAGGCCGCGCGCGTATCCGCATCCGGCATCACAACCCCGAGACCGGGCATCCTGTCCCTCGGCCTCTCCCGCGCCTGGACCGCGGTCGGTATCGTCCTCATCGCCGCAACCTTCGCCGCGCTCGGCTTCGGACTGGCAGTCCTCGTCTTCTCGAACGACCCCGCCCAAGTTCCCGCCGCCCAGCCGGAGGCCACCGCCACGCCGCCGGCGAGCGCGTCAATGGCATTACCCTCTCCTGCTCCAACGCCCGCCATAGCGTTTGAGGACAGCCTTATGAGTGAGAACGTCGCCAGATTTCAGAGCCTACCGGTGGAGATTCAGGACGCGCTGGTCGACGAATCGTCAGAGAATGGCAACGACAGCGCCTTCCGGTATCTGCGCGACATGCCAGACGACCCAGTACCCCTCTCGGAGATTCTCGAACCGGAAGTACAGGAGATTCTCGATAACCTTGATGAACCGTACCGCCGCCAGCTTCTGCTTGAAGGGTATCCCAACGCGACTCTTAAGCATCTGAGGAAACAGTGGCAGGCGGGAGAGATTAGCGATCTCGATTACCACTATGGCAACTTTGACATGCTCGTTCGCGAGGTGTATGAGACACTGTTTGAGGACGGCACGCTCTTACCGCCGCTTGAAGAGACCCTTTCGCCTGCCGCACTCAAGAGGTTTGAGACCCTCGATCCGTTATTGCAGGCGTCGTTCAGGCAGGTGTGGGAGACTGAACGAGCTCACCTGGCTCACCTGTCGGACGATACCACGGATAAATTAGAGCAGAAACTCCTCAATACACCTCTTGAAGTACCGGGCATACAGGATCTTGGACTCCCGGCAGAGAAAGCAAGCGTACTTGAGCGCGAACCCGATCTGTGGGACTACGTCCAACGAATGGTCGCAGCCGACCTAGTCCTTGACCAGGAGTGGGGTAGCGGCGACGTTACGCGGTTGCAGCAACTCATAGCAGCCTACGAAGCCCCGGGTGGCAAGGAGGCGCTTACGCGCGGTCTATTGCCCGGTGGTAAGGATCCATGGCTTGCGATGGTATGCCAGCCGCCTTCGTGGGGATTAGTCCCGCCCGAATACGCCATACCCCGACCGTTCCGCAACGTGCATCCCGCGCGATTCGTCTACGCTTGGCCCGCCCCTGAGGATGCCTTGTCCGACGCCGCGCTTGCAAACCTTAACCTTCTCGATGAGACCATGCGCAATGCTCTTGAATACATGTGGTACGGTGCTGGACCGCTCCCGCATGACGCTCGGTTTATGTCCTGTCTTGTAGCACGGTGGGATCGTGGCATAGCCGACACGCCGGTCACTTCTATACCGGACCCCTCAGTCTATCTGTCTCCCGACATGCGAGAGCTGTACAAAAAGTTCAGCGAATACGGCAAGGAAGTCTTCGAACGAGAACTCGCGGTACAGCTACTCAGGGGCGAGGTCGCCTTCAAGGGAGGGCTATCTGCCACAGAAAATGAGCACGTTTCGACGCACGACTCGACTCCTGAAGAGTTTCTCGAAGGTCTGCGCACTTGGGCAGACCAAAGAGTAGGCGACTGGGCGTGCCACATCGAGGAACTCGATTGTAGCTACGGTACTCCGTCAAGTACGGAATTAGGTCAAAGCCCCAGCGCCGACCCTTCACCCACCGACACGCCGAGTGTCCCCGAATCCTGGGTCAGCGAAAACGGCTTCATTCAGTTCACGACGGGGGCACTCGAGGATCTATTCGATGAACCGCTTCCGGGCACTCACGAGTGGTGCGTTCATCCTTCGGCGGCCCCCAAAGAACCTGCCGGCTCCTGGCTCGTCCCGTCCAAGCTGCCGGAGGGCATGGAGCAGACCGTTCGAGACCAAATGGTTCCGCAAACCATGGTCCGCGCGTTCCGAAGCTCACATGATCGCATAACGATGTTGCAGGCGGTATGCGCGACCCGGCAGCTAAATCCGCTGACCTACAGGGCTATCCAAGCTGGTGACCGTACGGCATACGTAGTGGCGGACGTGACGCGGTCTACTGACGGAAGCGATCCCGTATTCAATCCGAATGCTGCGCGATCACTCATAATGGACATCGGTTACGGCACTGTTGAATTCAACGTCTTCGGATCGGTAACTGTTGACGAGCTCGTGGCGATGGCGGTCTCGCTCGTTCCGGAAGAGCTCACCGACGCGGAGAAAGGGCCGTATCCGCAAGCTGTCCTCGATGCGCTGGGAACGGGCTTCGGCCCCGTGTACGTGCCGGGGAAACTGCCGGATGGCTATGAAATGTTCGGTCAAATGCAGGCCCGCCAGGAGGCAATGGAACCTAGGACTACCCGCCTCTCCTACGTACGAACCTCGGACAACTACTGTGTGTTCCGCCTGAACCAGGCGGGCCTCCGCCAGCAGTTCCCCAATGTCGTGCAACGGGCCCAACGCGGCGACGAGACGACGTACACGACCACGGACGAGTCCGGTCAGTCGGTCACGGCTACGGCGAAGTGGGGTACGGTGGAAATCGACGGCGTCACAATCTACGCCCAGGAATTCTCGGCGCAGCCCCGCAACCAGTACACCGGCGTCTACTTCCAGTCCCAGGGAGTATGGTTCAACTTGACGATCAGTACATCGCTCAACTGCGATCACTCGCTGAAGATGGTCGCGGAAATCGCCGCGTCGCTGGAGCCGCTCCAACCCTAGCCCCGCTACCCCTCATCCTCCGCCAGCATGTCCAGCAGCGCCATCCCCAGGAACGCCGCGTTGCCGAGAAGCTCGGTCTGCACGAACTCCAGCTCGTCGCCGGGCGTGTGTATACGGGAAAAATCCTCGCCGAGGAAGAAGATGTGGTCTATGCCCGCGTCGTGGAAGGCGGCATGATCGCTGCTGCCCCAGTCAAAGGTAAAGACCATCTTCGTGTCGATGCCCTGCTCATCGGCGTATTCATCAACCATTTTCAGCAGGCTCAGAGTGCCCAGCATCGCTGTCTGCGGCCCCGATCCCAGCGCGTCGAAGTTCAGCATCGCAACCGTCGAGTCGATCTCCTCGTCGGAGAGCTGATCGACGTAGTGCTGGCTGCCGTGCAGACCCAGCTCCTCCGCTCCGAACGCTATGAACCGCACCGTGAACGGGTATTCGCGGTCCGCTATCTCCCGCGCTATTGTCAGGAGCGTCGCGATGCCGGAGCCGTTGTCATTGGCTCCCGGAACGTCCGGCACGGTGTCGTAGTGGCCTCCGAGCACGACCACCCGTCCGTCGTCCGCAGTCCCCGGCTTGTCCGCGATCACATTCCGCGACTCCTCCGTATAGACGAGGCTGATCGTCGCCGTCACGAGGCCGCTCTCCGTGAGCGACTTGAGCGTCCCGCCGTCCTCTTGCGAGACCGCCACCGCCGGGATCGTCTCCTCGCCCAATGCCCCGACGAACGGCCCCGGCTCGTTGTTGTACACGACCGCGCCGACCGCGCCCGCCTCGAAGACCGCCGTGACCTTCTCGTCGAACGTGCTCTCCCCCCGCTCGATGAGTGCGATCTTGCCCGCAAGCCCCTCACTCGGAATGTCATCCGGCAGCGCCTTGCCCACGTCGACGACCTGCGCCGTGACCACTCCCGCCGCGGTCATCCACAAAGGGAACGCCTGGACGTCCATCTCTTGCGGCTCGTTGACCGTTAAGAGCCGTCCATACGGAGAAATCGTCCGCACCTCGAACGGCTGAATCGATGCCTCGTACCCCAGCGCCGCGAACTCGTCCCGGAGGTACTCCGCCGCTGCCAACTCCTCCTCCGTCCCGCTCGCTCGCGGGCTGAGATCGTTGGTCAGAAATGCCAGCGTCTCCATGGTGGCCGCGCCGAGCCGGTCGACCTCCTCATTCGGAGGCGCTACCTCGCGCACTACAGTCGGAATGATCGCCTGAGTGGTCGTAGCGGACGTGGGACTCGCAGGAACCGGGGTAACGGTCGGCGCGGGCGTAGGACTCGCCGTTGCCATCACCGCCGTCGGATCGGGTGCGACCACCGGTTCGGAATCGGAACCGCACGCGATCAGAACAAGCGCAAGGAGTCCCAGCGACCACAGGCCCACGTGACGCAGCATCCGCCGCATGGCACCCCCATCCGTCATTCCCACGTCGGCGGGAATCCCAAACCTCACTCCGTGCCCTCTGCGGTGAATCCCCCGCCCCTATCCGTCAACGCGCCAAACGCGAGTCTTGCCGTCCGCCGAAGCGACCGCAAGCAAGCTGCCGTCCGGGGAGAACGCGACCCCGTACATCCCCTTCACCTTCGTCGTTGCCGCGCCGATTCGCTCGTATGGCTCAGTCGAGTAGACCGCCGCCCCGCCGGAATACGTCATTCCCAGTCGCCTTCCGTCCGACGACAGAGACATCATGAAGGGGCGTTCCTCGGCAACGTCGATCTCCCGCTCGACCGACCGGTCTGCCAGCGAGTGCACAAGTATCGTCCCGTCGTAGCCGAGCGACCACAGCCGCTCACCGCTCGGATCGAGATGCAACGAACCTGATGCGGTCGTATGCCCCTCAAGCGCCCCGATAGCCTCACCGCTCTCAACGTCCCACAGGAGAATCTCCCCGCCGATTCCCGCTGAGGCCAGTGTCGCTCCGCCATCGACGAACTCCACCGAAATGACGTTCCGCGTATGCCCCTTGAGCACGACGGGGTCCCCGTCATCCTGCATCGGCCACAGCCGTACCGTACCGTCGTAGGAAGCCGATGCCGCCCATCGCCCATCCGGCGCAATCCTGACCGCCGCAACCGTATTCGTATGGCCCTTATGTGTACGAAGCAGCGTCCCTTTACGAAAATCCCAGACGCGCACCGTCTTGTCCGTCGACCCCGTCACCAGCGTCACGCCGTCCGCCGTCAGCGCGGCGCAGTTGACGCTCTTGTCGTGCCCTTCGAGCGACCGCTTCAACTCGAACCCCGGCGCCGTCCACACCTTCACCGCCGGGTCCTGCCCAACGGTGACAAGCTCCCCGCCGTCCGGCGAGAAGATCGCCACCTGCGCGTGCCGCGCCGACGTCTGCAAGTCCGCAATGAGTTCCATAAGACGTGTCCTGGGAGAAGTGCGATGCTGCCGGAAACAGAAGCTGTCTCTTTGAGTCAATATACAGGAAAGCAGTAATCGCCCGCATCCGTCATTCCCACGCCCACACCCGTCGTTCCCACGAACGTGGGAATCCACAATCCGTGCGCCAGTGTTCGTGTAAACTAGAAAAACCACCCGAAATCGCACCAACGCGCAGGTTCCCGAAGGTATGAAAGCTGCATCCCTAGTCTGCACGATCATCATCACTGCTTTCCTCATCGCGTGCGGCGACGAACCCGAACCGACGCAGACTCCCCTGCCCACAAACACGCCGATGCCGACCAGCACCCCGACGCCAACACCCTCGCCCACTCCGACCGTCACTCCAACTTCCACGCCGACGGCGACTCCGTCACCCACCCCAACACCCCAAACGGTCGCACGCCCGGCTTCCACGCCGACAACCCCTTCCCCGACACCCATGCCGGGGCCCGCAGCCGGAATCATGGACATGGCCCGCAATGCCATGGCCGAGGCCGTGACATTCGCGCTTGAGATAGACATCGTCCTCGACGTGCGCACCGGCGGCTTGCAGATCGAAGTCCCCGTCAAGTACGCGGGCGACCTCCACGCCGTCGGCTACAGCGCCGCCGATCTCACTATCACCATCCCGTTCCAGGTCATCGAATCGAAACTCATCACATCAAGCGGCACGAACTACATCTTCGACGCCGAGGCCAACACGTGGGAACGACTCCCCGGCGACTCGCCATTCTTCGCCGGGCCGAGCGTATTCCTCGGATCGGACGCAAGCGACACCACCGACCTCGAACTCGTTCGCAGCGAGACCGTCGACGGCGAGGAAACGCACGTCGTGTCGGCTAGGAGACCGGGCGTCGAGATCGGCGGCGCGACCGGCGACCTCGAAGTGGTCTACTGGATCGGCGAAGACGACGGACTGCTCCGCAAAGTCGAGGCGAACGGCGCCGTCGAGTTCGGCGAGGATGGCGTTCCCGGCCTCGACTTCAGCATCGCCAGCGCCAACGCAACCCTGACTGCCCGGTTCTTCGACTACGGGAAGACCGTCGAAATCACCACTCCCGAACTCGCCTTCCCGCGATCCGGCCACAAGGCATTCCTGCTCGACGACGGACGGGTCTTCGTGACGGACGGTCTGGCGAGGGCTGCCACCGACGACTCGAATGTGGGTATTCAAATTGCGATTGCCCACACTTACGATTTCGAGTCTGGCCTCTGGGTGCTCGAGGATCCCGCTTCAGATTTGCTAGAACAGCTACAAGAGGAATGGACCATCGACCATTCATCGGTCAAACTGTCAGATGGCCGGATATTGAGGCATAGGCTCCGAATAGACGAATCGTGGACTGAGTTCGTTAACGAGATTGACGTCTTCGATCCCTCCGTAAACTCGTGGACGCCACTGCCGATCCCTCCCACGCCTCGAATAGGGCCTGACATGGTGTTGCTCGACGATGGTCGAGTTCTCGTGGTTGGCGGTCAGGACATTGTGCCTTCCAGCCCACAAGACGGTATCCTCCCCTTTGTCGGAACGACGGAAATCTTCAATCCGGAAACGGGCGAGTGGCGGCAGGCGGCCACCATGGAGCAGCCCCTCTTTAGACAGGCGGCCGTCCTTTTGTCTGATGGAAGGGTGCTCGTGGTAGGCGGGGTCGATCTCGACGGGTGGGGAACCGGATCCGCCCGCGCCGAGATATACGATCCCGCGACGGACACCTGGACACCTACGCAGGACATGGCTATTGAGCGTGGAGAACCAAATGCCGTTCTGCTCTCCGATGGCAGGGTACTTGTCACCGGTGACAAACTCCTCGACTTCCGCGCCGTAACAGGCAAAGCCGAAACATACAACCCCGCCACCGACGCCTGGTCGTCGACAGAAGACCTGTCGAAGGCTAGTATCGGACACACATTGACGCTCCTGCCCGACGGAAGAGTGCTCGCCGCCGGCGGTGTGCACCCTGTAAATATCCATTACGGGGTCTACTCCACGACCGAGATATTCGACCCTGCTACAAACTCGTGGTCGCCCGGTCCCGAACTCGCCCAGCCTCGCATCCACCACTCCGCAACCCTCTTGCCCGACGGGAGAGTCCTCCTGGTCGGGGGCTTCGTACATGCCGACGGGGGATACTCTCTCAGGACTATGGAGCTTGTCACGCCGTAGAAATCGCCCCTGTAATATGGCAAACTGTTCCCATACCCCTCTCCCTCAGGGAGAGGGCCGGGGTGAGGGGGAATACCTGCCCCCTTCAGGCTCCAGTGGGAGTACCCACCATTGACGACAACGCGCATCGACCATATGGAACAGCTTGACCAGGCCGTCCGTCGCGCCATAGACGATGGCAGCCTCGGCACGCCGCGATTCGCCAGGTTCGTGGCGTACTCCCCGCTTTCCGGCCTCACCACGATCACCGCCAACCGTCTGGCCGCCATGTCCGAGGGCTGGTTCGGCAAACCGTGCGCCAACCGCACGACCCGGCATGATCCAACCGGCGTCTCCGTGACCGACCTGCTGAAGTGGCCGGACGGGCAAGGCGCGCTCATCGTCGTATCGTCCTCGCGGCAGGCGACGGGCGCGAGCATCGACCTGATGCTGCTCGGCAGTCGCGGCGTCCTGTACCACGAGACGTGAGGAGATACCCCGTGTCGAAGCTCGGCGTCCTGCTCATAGGCGGCAAGCGCTCCCACCAGGAGAGCCATGCCGACGTGTTCTCCAAACATCCCCGCTGCCGCCTCGTTGCCGTCGCAGACGAGACGGACGCGCCGCAAATGCGTCACGACCTCAACCAGGAACTCGCCGACGAC
>CAXXCN010000002.1:0-35414 GCA_963667105.2 Dehalococcoidia bacterium
GCGGATCGCTTTCGAGAATCGCTTTGTCGTTGAACGCGCCGGGGTCGCCCTCCTCACAGTTGCAGGCGATGTACTTGACGGGACCGGGCGAGTTGACCATGAAGCTCCACTTCAGGCCGGCAGGGAAGCCCGCGCCCCCGCGCCCCCGCAAATTGGACGCCTTCATCTCGTCGATAACGCCGCCCGGCTCCATCTCGAACAGGGCCTTGTTGAGGGCAGCGTAGCCGTCGTTGGCGACGTACTGGAGGATGTCGCCGGGGGCGATGTGCCCCGCGTTTCGCATGGCGATGCGCCGCTGCAACGAGTACTGCGGCATGGAGTTCAGGTCGGAAACGCCGTCAATGGGGTCGTCGCCCAGGTAGGCGAAAGCGAGTCCTTCCGGCACACGGTCGCTGACGATGTACTCGTCGATAATGGCCGGGACGTCTTCCGGAGTGACGCGGCTGAAGAGCAGTCGCGACTTGCCCGGCTTGAGTACGTCCACGAGCGGCTCGGCGTAGGACAGACCCAGTGTGCCTACCTCGTCGACGTTCGCCTCAAGCCCGCGTTTGTCGAGCTCGGAGCGCAGCGCCTCAACGACCTCCAGCGCGCCGGCGGCCTGCCCGTTCAGTTCGGTGCCTATCCGAATCCGCGGGCGCTCACCCGCGTTCAGTTCTTGCCATCTGGCATCGGCTCTTGCTTTGAGGTCTTCGTATGCGCTCACGTGGTCCTCGTGCCGGCTAGTGGGAGCCGTTTTCCGGGATGTTGTCGATCAGCGTAACCGCCCGCTCCGGCGTCATTCGACCTCGCAGATGGTGGTCGATGCTGATGACCGGGGCCTGCGCGCACGCCCCGAGGCAGGTGTTGTACCGCACGGTCAGCCTACCGTCGTCGGTCTCGCCCTCTTCCTCCAGGCCGACGTGCTCCAACGCGCGTTCGATGATGGCCGTCGCGCCCACCAGGTGGCAGCTAGGCCCCCAGCATATCTCTACCGTGTGCTCGCCCGGAGGGGTAAAGCGGAAGTTCTTGTAGAAGGATGCGACGCCCCACACCTCGTTGATGCTCGCCTCGGTGTAGGCGGCCACCTCGTCGATGGCCTCATCGGGGATGTAGCCCAGCGCGTCCTGGGCGGCGAGCAGGGGACGAAAGAACGGTAACGGTGGGCCGCTTTTGGTTGGTGATGGCCTGCCGAACGCGGTCGCGCAGGTCTTCGTTAGCAACGGTCAACGACGGGGCCTCGATCCGCTGGAACATTCGCGGCAATCATAGCACAACGACAGGCAGGCAACAACGGAGGATATCTGCGGCAGTCGCTGTGCTAGAATGACGGGCGCGTAACTTCAGGGCGTTCTGCAGCCCGGACTTTGTGAGGTGTGTGCCATGGCAACTGTGACCGAAGGCAAGGTCGAGAGCAAGTTCAAGGTGGTCGGGACGCGGCCGGTCAGGCATGACGGCACCGACAAGGTCACGGGTCGGGCGATCTACGGGGCCGATATCCAGTTGCCGGGACTGCTGCACGGGAAGATTCTGCGCAGCCCGCACGCTCACGCTCGGATCAAGTCGATCTACACGGAGCGCGCCGCGGCCCATCCGGGCGTGCTGGCGGTCGTGACGCACGCGGACCTGCCGTGGACGGACGACCGGCTCATGGACGTGGGCGAAGACCTCGTGATGAGCCTGCGGTACCTCTCGACCGCCGTTCTGGCGGACGACAAGGCGCTTCACAAGGGACATCCGGTCGCCGCGGTGGCGGCATCCAATCCGCATGCGGCGGAGGAAGCGCTCGATCTGATCGAGGTGGAGTACGAGGCGCTCCCCGCAGTTACCAACGTCGAAGACGCCATGAGACCCGGCGCGCCCGTGCTGCACGAGAACATCACCGCGCCGGACGGACTGGGTTTCGAGGCCGAGGCGGGCAGCAACGTGGCTGGCCACGCTCAGCAGGTGCTGGGCGACGCCGACGCGGCGTTCTGCGAGGCGGACGTTGTGGTGGAGCGCGAGTTCAGGACGAAGATGGTGCACCAGGGGTACATCGAGCCGCAGACGTGTACGGCGCTCTGGGGACAGGACGGCAGGCTGACGATCTGGAACAGCAGCCAGGGCCAGTTCGGGATGCGCGACCAGATATGCCGCGTTCTCGACGTGCCGGTGTCCGAGGTCAAGGTCGTCCCGCTGGAGATCGGAGGGGGGTTCGGAGGGAAGCTGAGGGCGTACTTGGAGCCGGTTGCGGCGCTGCTTTCCAAAAAGTCCGGTCATCCCGTGAAGATCACCATGTCGCGGGCGGACGTGCTGGAGGCCACGGGGCCGACGTCCGGGAGCTATACCAAGATCAAGGTCGGCGCGACCAAAGACGGCAAGCTCATCGCGGGCAAGGCGCTGATCGCGTTCGAGTCGGGGGCGTATCCCGGTTCGTCGCACAACGGCGCGGCGACCTCCATGTTCTCGCCGTACGAGATCGACAACATCCACATCGACAGCTACGACGTGGTCGACAACATGCCGAGCACGGCGGCATATCGCGCGCCCGGTGCGCCAATCGGAGCGTTTGCGGGCGAGTCGGTCATCGACGAGATAGCAGAGAAGCTGGGAATCGACCCCGTGGAACTGCGACTGAAGAATGCCGCGCGTGAGGGCACTCGTATGGCTAACGGCGTGGCGCACCCCTGCATTGGCGCGGTCGAGATGATGGAGGCGGTCTACGAGCACCCGCACTACAATGCGCCGCTTGCGGACGAGCACACGGGTCGCGGCGTGGCGTTCGGCTCGTGGGGCAACGGCGCGGGTCCGGCATGTGTGATCGCGAACCTCCAGACCAACGGGAAGTTCAGCCTCGTCGAGGGGTCCGTGGACATCGGCGGTACGCGCACCGCTGTGTCTCAGCAGTTCGCCGAGGTGCTCGGCATTCCGGTCGAGGACATCATGCCCCAGATCGGCGACACCGACTCAATCGGCTACACCTCCAACACGGGAGGGAGCAGCGTCGCATTCAAGTCGGGCTATGCGGCGTACGAGGCCGCGCTGGACGTGAAGCGCCAGCTCGTCGAGCGCGCGGCGCGCGTCTGGGAGACCGACGCTGAGAACGTGCGGTATGAGGAAGGCACGTTGAGCCACGTGTCCGACCCCGAGCTCAGCATGTCATATAAGGAAATTGCCGAGACTGCCAACGCCACAGGCGGACCGATCGTCGGACGCGCCAACGTGACATCGACGGGAGCGGCGCGGGCGTACGCGGCCATGATCGTGGACGTTCGAGTCGATCCCGACACCGGCAAGACGGACATAGTCCGATGCACGGCATTTCAGGACGCGGGGATTGCGATTCATCCGAGCTACGTGGAGGGCCAGATACAGGGCGGAGCGGCGCAAGGCATCGGATGGGCGCTGAACGAAGAGTACAACATGGCCGAAGACGGGCGGATGAACAACACATCCCTACTCGACTACCGGATGCCTACCAGCCTTGATCTCCCGATGATCGAGGCGGTCATCGTGGAGGTGCCGAATCCCGGTCACCCGTTTGGGATTCGGGGCGTAGGCGAGGCGGGAATCGTGCCGCCACTGGCCGCGATGGCGAACGCCGTGTACCGTGCGACCGGGGTCCGGATGACAGACCTGCCGATGAGTCCGCCCGCGGTCGCGGCATCGATGGGCCGGAACGGACAATGAGCGCGTTCTGTATCCCCAACTGCTTGACTGAGTGTGTCGTATCTATATAATCTTTTATGCAAGACATCGCTCGACGGCATGAAGGACGCGGGCCTTCCACATCACGACTCCCGTCGAGATTCAAAAGCAATCGCACACCCTGCACATACCGACGTTTCACTCCTCACCGGCCTTGTTTCCAGTTCCCTACATAAGCACGTCACGACTACGCGGAGCTAACCCGCGAGTCGGATTGGCGTTTACAGAACTGGGCGAACGCGGTCGTGTGACGTTTGCGTAGCAGGGGCCTGCCCCGGAGACATTCGACTATGACGACGAAGACAAGCGAAGCCACCCAGGCGCCGGAGAATGGCGGCGGCTCGAAGAACCTCGCGATGGAGATCATGGGCGTGACCAAGCAGTTCGGGTCAAACGTCGCGGTCAACAACGTGACGTTCGACGTGAAGCGAGGGGAGGTGCTCGGTTTCCTGGGGCCGAACGGTTCGGGCAAGAGCACGACCATGCGCCTCATCACGTCGTTCTACACGCCCGACTCGGGCCGGATTCTGGTGGAGGGACTCGACAACCAGCAGTACGACAAAGAGACGCGCGCGATGATCGGCTACCTGCCGGAGAACAACCCGCTGTACGGCGACTTGCTGGTCAAGGAGTACCTTAACTACGTAGCCGACCTTCGGGGGCTTACGGGAGCCGAGCGCCGGGAGAACCTCGCGATGGCCGTCGACGAGACGGGCATTCAGGAAGTCTTCTACAAACCCGTGAGCACCTGCTCGAAGGGCTACCGCCAGCGGACGGGCCTTGCTGGGGCGATTCTCCACCAGCCGGACATTCTGATCATGGACGAGCCCACTGAGGGTCTCGACCCGAACCAGAGAGTGCCGATACGCGAACTCATCCGCAAGATGGGAGAAGAGCGGACGGTGATGCTGAGCACCCATGTCCTGCCGGAGGTGGAAGAGGTCTGCGACCGGCTCATCATCATCAGGCGGGGCAACATCGTCGCCAAGGGCACGCCCGACGAACTGCGCAACCAAGCACTCAGCCAAAGCTACATCGTGTTCGAGGTCGAGGGGGAGGGAGTCGAGAAGGCGTTGGATGAGATGGACCTCATCGAGTCGTACGAGGCCGACCCGCCAACCAATGGTCGGAGGCGGTACACGATCTCGGTCGGCACGGACATCGACATCCGTCCCGAGCTGTTCAAGCTAGCCAAGAGCAACGACTGGATGCTCTGGGAACTCCACCGCGAGGCTCTGAGCCTGGGCGAGCTCTTCCGCACCCTCACCGACGAAAGTATGGAAATGCCCGTCGCCGAAGACGGCGACGAGGCCGAATCGAACGACAACGAGTAACGAAATCCGAGGAGCTAAATCTTCGTGGGGTCGATCTTTGCAGTAGTCAAGAAGGACCTGAAAGGGTACTTCGATCAGCCGACCGGGTACATCCTCCTGGTCATCTTCGCGGCTCTCCTGGCCGGTCTGGGCTTCCGGCAGCTTTTCATCGCGCCCGAGGCGTCCATGCGCGCGGTCATCAGCCTGTGGCTTCCGATGCTGCTTACGCTCTTCGTCCCCGCAGCAACGATGCGCCTCGTATCGGAGGAGCAGCGGGACGGCACGCTTGAAACGCTTCTCACGCAGCCGCTCCGGACGTGGAACGTCATCGCGGCGAAGTTCATAGCGGGCTTCGCCTTCGTGAGCGTCGGGATCATCGCCTCGCTCGGCATCCCCATCGCGCTTGAAACGGCCGGCGACATGGACATCGGCGCCGTTGTCGCTCAGTATTTTGGCACCTTCCTGATGACGGCGTCCTATGTCGCCATCGGCCTCTTTGCTTCGAGCTTGACGCGGAACCAGATGGTGGCGCTCATCATCGGCCTGTCGATCATCGGCATCCTGACCCTCGCGGGTCTGCCGATCGTCACTCTGGCGCTCCCCTCGAGGATCGCCGTGCTGATCCAGGACCTGAGTCCCCTGACGCACTACGGGTCCATCGCGCGCGGCGTGCTCGACCTGCGTGACTTGCTCTACTTCGCCGCACTTATCATGACGTTCCTTTCCGCGACCTATCTGATGATCCGCGGAAAGACAGTCAGCCACCGATCTCCGAGGTACCGCAACCTCCAGTTCGGCGTGGCGGCGCTCGTGCTCATCAGCCTGATGGTCGGGTGGTTCGGCAGCTTCATCGGCGGGAGGCTCGATCTCACCGAGCAGAGGCTCTACACCCTCGATTCCGCGACGAGGGATATCGTGGAGAACCTCGACGACATCGTGACGATCAAGCTCTTCACGTCGCAGGACCCGCCCGTGCAGATATCGCTCGTGACGCGGGACGTCATCGACTTCGTCGACGACCTCGCCGCCGCATCCAATGGGCGCATCAAGGTGCAGAAGATACAGGCCGACACGAGCGAGGAGGCGGCGGAAGAGGCCGAACGGAGCTTCGTGAGGCCGGTGGAGTTCAACACGGCGACCCAGGGTGAACTGCAAATCAAGCTCGGCTATCTGGGGATGGGCATGACCTATGCCAACAGCCAGGAGGTCATCGGCTTCATCGACTCTCTCGACCGGCTGGAGCAGCAGGTCGCGGGCAATATCCATCGCATGACGCTGAAAGAGCCGAAGACGATTGGAATGCTGTACGGTCACGGCGAGAAGCGACGCGACGCGGAGCTCCAGACATGGCGCAACCAACTGGAGCGATCATACTACGTGGAGGAGTTCGACTATGTTCAGGAAGGCGTCCTCGACGCCACCGGGCGCGGTTACGACATCCTCGTGATACCGGGATCGCAGAAGGAAATATTCCCCGACCTGTTCAACGAGATCGACCAGTACCTGTCGGAAGGCGGCAAGGTGCTGATATTGATCGACCCTGTGCTCATCGACCAGCAGCGGATGCGGGGATCGGCCAACAACCCCGGCATGATCAACTGGCTCCGGGAGTACGGCATCGACGTCGGCACCGACCTCGTGATGGACTTCGAGGCGCACGAGACGCTCGGTTTCCAGTCGGCTTACGGCGTGGTCAACCTCCCGTATCCCTATTGGCCGCAGGTGCCCACCAGTGATAACCCGAACGCGAAGGCGATATCCGGCGGTTCACCGGGCGCGGTATTGCCCTGGGCAAGCTCAATCGAGATCACCAATCGTTTTTCGAACGAGGTCCAAGACGTCGAGGTAACTCCGCTCTTGACGACCTATAACACGGCGGGGCTCGACCTCGATTACGACGACCTGTCGCCGAGATCGCCGAGGATAGAGGAGCTCAGTCGCACGGAGCTCAGGGAGCGTCACCTGGCAGTATCCATCACCGGCCGACGCTGTCCTCCCCTCAGGGCCGTGTGCGAGATCGACCCTGAAGACGTCTTTCGCATGATCGTCGCGACCGACTCGGACTTCATCAGCGAGCAGATGGCGGGCGGGCGTCAACCGAGGTATTCCGAGCACATCTTCCTTGGCCTGAACTGGGTCGACTGGCTGGCCCAGGAAGACGCGCTTACGCAGATTCGGGGCAAGGGCGAGCGCTTCCGGCCACTGGTCTTCTCCTCCGATCTTCACAAGAACTTAATCCAATACGGAAACATCATCGGTGTTCCGGCGTTGATCATCATCATCGGGCTGATCCGCTTCTTCCTGCGACGGAACACGACGAGGAAGGTGTATACGCGTGGGAGGTAAGCAGGTAGTCTTCGTCTTTGCCGCCCTGGTCATCCTGGGCATCGCGGCCCTGGTGTTTCGCTTCATTTCCGCCGAGCCGGACGAGATTCTCCTCACGGGCGTGGCGCCCCTGACGGAGGAGACCCTCGATATGGTCGTCATCCGCAACAACGAGTTCGAGACGAAGATCATAAAGATCGACGGCGACTGGCAGGTCGGGCCGTACCCGGTCCAGCGGCGACGGTTCGAGGACATGTGGGCGACGACGCAGTTGTTCGACGAGGCGGAGCTCATTGCCCAGAACCCGGAGAACCATCCGTTGATGGGTGTATCTCCCGAAAACGGTACGCTCGTCGAATTCTGGAATCAGGGCGACCTGGTCGAAGAGTTCTTCGTCGGCGACCAGCAGTTCGCGCCCATTGGTGAGAGGCTCATAACCCCTTGGCAGAACTACGTCCGCCTCTGCTATCTGCGGAACCCGGAAGAGGACGACGTATACGGCATATTCTGCGACTTCCCCGACCGCTTTCTGCCCGACCCCAAGTTCTGGAAGCATCCTCTCATTACCGAGATACCTCGGGACGAGGTGGAGTCGATCAGCTTCCGGTACCCGGAGGAGGACTTTAACCTCAGAATCGAGAACTCCGTCTGGGTCTTAAGTCAGAACGGCGCGGAAGTTGGACAGGCCGATCCCGAAAAAATGCTCGAACTCTTGCAAGCTGTCGAGTACCTCGTCACGAGCGACTTCCCGACCGACGACGAGTTGAACCGTCTGAACTTCGATCTTGCCGACATCACTATGTTCATCCAGGTGCGGACGGGCGCGATCTCGCGGTCGGCGCGTCTCCTGCTGCTCGAACGCGACGAAGGCGGCTATTTCGTCAAGCGACAGGGACAGGACTACGCCTTCATCATCGACGACCAGGTCGCTCCGTACATCCTCAAGCGGATCGCGGATCTGATTCCTCCGCCACCCGAATCCAACGCCGAAACATCAACCTCCACCCCGTGATCCTTAGGATGAGGAGCACAGGTGCGGACATGAAGACCGGAACCCTCCCGATACTCGCGGCGAGTGCCCTGATCGCCTTGGCGCTCGCGTGCGGCGCCGAGGTCGAGCCGACACCCACGCCTTGGCCGACGCCGGACAACTCTACGGTGTCGCGCATCGCGTTCGCGACGAACCGCGACGGCAACTGGGAAATCTACGTGATGAACTCCGACGGGTCGAACCCGCATAACGTCACGAACAACCCGGGAAGAGACAGCCATCCGACGTGGTCGCCAGACGGAAGCAAGATCGCGTTCCAGTCCGAACGCGACGGCAACTGGGAAATCTACGTGATGAACTCCGACGGCTCCGAGCAGATGCGCTTGACGAACGACCGGGGCGTCGACCAATCGCCAACGTGGTCGCCGGACGGCACGAAGATCGCCTTCGTCTCCGACCGGGGTGGCAGGCACAGCGTGTGGACGATGAACTCCGATGACGGCTCGGAGCCGGTGGACGTGACCGGCAGCTACGTCAACTCGCGCTGGCCGGCGTGGGGCCCGAGGAGCCGGACGCTTGCCTACGAGACCGTTCAGGACGTCCGAATCGTGCGAACCGACGACGTCCAACTCAACGAGAAGATAGTAGACAAGAACAACTTCTTCGACGGCTTCTTCGTGGGATGGCTTGACTGGTCGCCCGACGGCAAGAAGCTGGCGATGATTTCCAACCACCAGGAGCGCACGCAGTTCACCCGGCTGATCTATACGTCGCAGCTCGACGGGTTCCGCTTCCGACGTCTGTACGACAATCCCAGCGGCCTACCATACGAGCGACCAACCTGGGGCCCGGACAGCAACATGATCGTCTTCTCGGTCAAGGATGCCGAGGACGGCGACTGGGATATCCAGGTCGTGGACTTCACGACCAAGGAGACCTGGCGGCTGACCAACGACTCCAGCGCCCCCGCCGACGACACGCTCCCCGACTGGGAGCCGCGAGGATTCGTCCCGGAGTTCCGGGCGTTCCAGTAGCAGAGGGTTTTCAGTGCGCTTGCCGGTAGTGTTCTCGCAACAGGTCCCTGCCGAAGTCGCCGTGGATGTCGCGCCAGACGGAGTGGATGTGGTTCGCCATGTTCTGGGTGTTGTCGTACTCGATCAGGAAGGTCGGGCCGTGGACGCGGTAGTAGTGTCCCTGTCCGGGATGGTGACCGCCCGCCCACCCGAAGCGCACGGATGACAAGCCTGCTGAGTATATCTCGCGCATCTGCTCGTCTGCCACGTTCGCTTGCTTGCGTCCGACGTACACCTCGATGAGGCGGACGAGTCTCTCGCGCTGGTCTGCGGTCATCATGCTCGCCGGCAGCCCAACCGGTTCGCCCAACTCCACTCGACGGCTCGCCCTCGTGATCAGATCGGGCGGCGCCGTCGGATAGATCGTGCACCGCTGTACCTGCTCGGCGTCCAGCGAACGGAGGAGGCTTCGCGCGGCGTCCTCCTCCTCCTTCAGGATACGCAGGCCCTTGTGTGTGCCGTGCCTGACCTCCGCCGGATTCGCCCCGAAGAAGGACGGCGTGACGGATATCCTCTCGCCGCCGATGACGGTCATGTTCAGGGAGAGATGATGCCCGTCGACCTGCCAACCCCACGGCTCCGCGCTCCCCGGCGTCCCGAAGATGCTGAAATAGTACAGACCCTCCAGGCGGTCGAAACGCAGCGTCCCTACACTCGCCTCCATCTCGCCGAGGATCGTCTCGTGGCGGATTATCGAATGTGCCTTCCTCACCCCGTCGGCGCTGAGGCTAACGGCCATCAGCGACTCCGCCGCGTTGAGTTGAGCGGGCGTCATCTCACCGCGAGGCAGACCAGCCCTCGGGCGCGGGACGTAGTGCCAGTTCTCCCGCTCGTCATGGTCGAACGGAAACATGGCCTTCGCTCTCTGGTCAGGGTCTTCAAGATTGCGCAGGAACGCCTCCGCAGCCTCGGTGATGCGGTGTATGGTCGCGCGAACGTCGGGCATGGTGACGGTAGACTAATATGAGTGAAGGTTTGATCGCGCACATCATAGCACCGCCCTACCCGCCCGTATACCGTTCGCGTTGACGGCCTTCGAGTCGTTGGATACAATCGCCCCATTCCACACGAAACACTCATTTGGAGGTACGGCAATGGCGATCAGAGTGGCAGGCTCGACGTTTGCATTCGGCAAGATGGACTTGGAAGAGTCGTGCAAGATCATGCAGGAAATGGGTTTCGACGTGGTCGACGTCGGCGCCTGCGGGATGAGCACCTTCACCGACTACGTTCCGCAGTGGTTCATCACCGACCTCGATGACACGCAGGGCGAGGCCGACCACATCCGGCGCACGACGGAGAAATACGGTCTGGAGATCGCGGAGCTCTTCTGCTGCGACTTCGGGGTGAACATCAACGACCCCGATCCCGAGAAGCGCGAATGGAGCCAGCAGACCTACGAGAAGGTCGCCAAGATCGCCGCGGCGGCCGGATGCAACAGCATTATGATGCTCCCCGGCATGATCGCCGAGGACCAGGGCCAGACCTTCGACGAGGCGTTCGAGACCTCCGTCAACGAGTACAAGCGCATGGTCGACGTGGCCGAGAGCCTCGGCATCCACTGCAACATCGAGCCGTGCATCTTCTCCGTCGCGTGGCAGCCGGAGAACGCCATCAAGCTCTGCGAGGCCGTGCCCGGCCTCGCGCTCACGGTAGACTACGCGCACCAGACGCAACTCAGCCTCAAGGCCGACGACATCGAGCCGCTCCACGACTACGCCCGCCACTTCCAGGCCAAGCAGTCCGCCCCCGACTCGTTCCAGGCCAAGCCCGACGAGGGCTGGGTCGACTTCGGGCGGATGGTCCAAAAGATGCACGACGACGGGTTCGACGGCTTCATCTCCGTCGAGTTCGTCTCCGCCCCCGAGGTCATCGAAGCCGGCTGGGACATCCGGAAGGAGTCGGCGGGGCTGAAGGAGATTCTGGACGAGGCGGTGGCTGCGGCGCAGGGATAAGAAAGGTGCTAGGTGCTGGGTTCTAGGTGCTGGGAGTGATTCGGAGTTATAAGGACCTTGTTGTTTGGCAGAAGGGCGTCGATTTAGTGGAGGAGGTGTATCGACTTACTGCCCGGTTCCCAAATCACGAGAGATATGGGCTTGCCAGTCAGGTTCAGCGCGCCGCCGTGTCGGTGCCATCGAATATCGCGGAGGGACATGAACGCCGTCACCTCAACGAGTACCTGCAACACCTGTCCATAGCCCTGGCATCGTTGGCGGAAGTGGAACCGCAGTTGGAAATAGCCCGTCGTCTTAAGTATGTCACACAAAACGATTCAGTGGAGATCGAGGCACAGACGGACTCCCTCGGTAGGCAAATACGATCCTTACGAAACTCGTTAGCAAACCGAAACCAACCCAGCACCTAGCACCCAGAACCTAGAACCTTCAAGGAGAAACCATGAATGTAGAAATCCGAGACGAACGCTTCCGGGACGTTGTCGGCGACGACGCGCCGGTGGAGGAGCTTGCGACGGGGTTCGACTTCACTGAAGGGGCGATGTGGAACCACGTTGAGGGATACCTGATCTTCAGCGACATGCCCGGCAACATCATGCGGAAGTGGACGAACGAGGGGGGCATCGAGGTGTTCCGTGAGCCGAGCAACATGGCGAACGGGAACTACTACGATTTGCAGGGACGGCTCGTCACGTGCGAGCACGCCACCAGTCGCGTCACGCGGACGGAGCACGACGGCTCGATCACCGTCCTCGCCACGCACTATGACGGTAAGGAACTGAACAGCCCCAACGACATCATCGTCAAGAGCGACGGGTCGATCTACTTCACCGACCCCAGCTTCGGGCGGATGGAGTATTACGGCGTGGAGCGCGAGCAGGAGCTCGACTGGCGCGGAGTGTACCGGCTCTCGCCCGGCAGCGGCGAGCTTACGCTCCTCGTGGACGACTTCGACCAGCCGAACGGCCTCACCTTCTCCCTCAATGAGAGCCTCCTCTTCATCAATGACACGATGCGCGCGCACATCCGCGTCTTCGACGTGAACGAGGACGGGACCATATCGAACGGTCGCGTGTGGGCCGACGTGACCGGGGAGCGCGACGGCCTCGCCGACGGCATGAAGATCGACACGCGCGGCTACCTCTACACGACCGGACCCGGCGGCGTCCAGGTGTTCGCGTCCGACGCCACCTGTCTCGGTACCATCTACGTCCCACAGGGCGTGACCAACTTCACGTGGGGAGACGATGACCTCCGCAGCCTCTACATCAACGCGGGCACGTCCCTCTACAGGACACGCGTGAAGGTGCCGGGCCGCAGGTTGTTCTGATGGCGTGTGACGCGGGTACTCCGATCTCCGCCCAGCAAAAAAGGAAATAGGCATGTCCTCACGAATCGTGATCGGCAATAAAGAAGTGACGAACCCGGCGGCGAGGGCGGCTATCGGCATCGTGGTCGTTCCCTTAGCCCTGACGTTCGCGCTTGCGGTTGTCGTCGGGACGGTAACGTTTGTGGGCATCGTGCTGGGCTTGGTCGGGGTACTGCTGATCGCTTTGGCCATTCTCATACCGATCATCATTCTCTTGGCGGTGATCGCCAAGGTGGTCTCGCTGCCGTTCACTCACTTCGACGAGCGCGACGAGGACTGACTCCCAACGGGCATTCCGATGACTCTCGGCAATCCTAACGTCCAGCGGATAGTTGGCGTCTTGGTTCTCCTCGCCGGGGTGGTCCTCATAGTCGCGACGAGAGACGGGCTTACGATTGGAGTCGTCATCGGCGTTGTGCTTATGGCCGTCGGATTCTGGCTGTCATACGTCAAGAACGAGATCGCCAAGATGCGCAGAAATAGAAGCGAGAGGCAGTGATGCTAACCCCGCAGCAGGTGAACCACTTCCACACCTTCGGCTACCTGAAGATGCCGGGGCTATTCCGCGACGAGTTCCCCCGGATAGAGACGTCGTTCCATGAGGTGTGGGGCATGCAGGGGGGAGGTCACGCAGGGGAGGCGCACGACGGGATGCGCCGTTCCGCCCTCGTCCCATTCATCGACCAGCACGAGTACCTCAGCGCCCTGATTGACGACCCGCGAATCGACGGCATCGCGTCCGCCCTCCTCGGCGACGACTACAACTACATGTTCAGCGACGGGAACTTTTTTGTAGGGCCGACGAAATGGCACTCCGACCGGTACTACAACAAGCCCTATAACTCCCTAAAGGTCGCCTTCTATCTGGATCGCGTGACGAAGGACACCGGTTGCCTCCGCGTGCTGCCCGGGACCCACAACGTCGGCGACCGGTTCGGCGACTCCGTTCAGGAGACCATGCCCCACTCGGAGCGCCAGTACTACGAGCGGATGTGGGCCATGGAGGGGCCGGACGTTCCGGCCGTCCCGCTGGAGAGCGAGCCGGGCGACGTTCTCGTGTTCAACCACAAGATCAAGCACTGCGCCTACGGCGGAAGCTCGGAACGCCGGATGTTCACCATCGGCTTCCAGCAGCGGCACCGCGACGAGGACGAGCATATCCTGCGCGACGAGCTCGCCGACCTCGTGCGCTTCTGGCACCCCCGCGCCTATGGCGACGTCATGATCGACACCGCAGGCCCCGGAAGGATGCGCCACCTCGAACAGCGCCTCGCCCTCGACGACCACATGGCCGCCCTCGTAGAGGAGGCCAAGCGGGAGATGGCAGAGCCAAGCCGGGGATAACCACACCCCCTTCTTCTCTCTGTGCCCTCTGCGATCTCTGCGGTGAATCCCCCGGACTTGCCAAACGCGGCGTTTCGCATTACGGTACTCGCACAACCGACCAAAAGGAGTCCACGAATGATCTCGCTCAATGTGTACCTGACGGCCAAGGAGGGCCAAGAGGCCGCCCTCGAAACGGCAATCAAGGACGTCTGGATAGCGGCAATGACCCAGCAGCCCGGCTTCCTGCGCGCCACACTCAACACCCCGTTCAGCGATGAGGACCTCGCCGCGCTCGAAGCGAACAAGCCCGCCTACGCCTACGAGATGGTCTCGTACTGGCGGACGGAGCAGGATCGCGTCGACTGGGTCGCACGCGACATCCACCAGGAGGTATGGCCGCAGGTCATCGAGCACTGCGCGGATGTCTCCTACACCCTCTTCGACTGCAATACCACCTGGAGCATGTAGATGACCAGCAACTACGACCCGTCCAGAGACATCGTTCGGCCTCCGAAGGAGATCATCGAGGCCCTGAGCGTGCTCGGCGCCGACAGCGTGACCTCCACGATGGACGGCCTCGGCGTTCATCGCACGTTCATCGAAGGCCCAATCGCGCGCGTGCCCGGCAGCAAGATATGCGGCCCCGCGCTGACCCTTAGGTTCGTGCCCCAGCGCGAGGACCAGATGGCAGGATACGAGATTCCGGGTGAGTCGGAGGAGGACCGCGCCCTCCACATGGAGGAGGAGAGCGAGAAGCGTTCCGCCCTCTGGCAGATCTTCGACTACGTCCAGCCCGGCGACGTGATAGCCGTCGACGGACGCGGCGACCTCGCAACCGGCACCTTCGGCGAGATGCTGATGACGTACTTCAAGTCGCGAGGAGGCGCGGGCGTGGTCATCGACACCGGCATCCGTGACTCGGCGGCGATCTTCAACGAGATTAAGGTGCCCGTCTGGTCGACCGCCGTCACCACGGGCGGCGCGGGGCACATGAACCTGTTCCCTGAGGACATCAATCTGCCCATCGCGTGTGGCAAGGTGCTCGTCCGTCCGGGCGACATCATCATGGCCGACGACGGCGGCGCAATCGTCATCCCCCCGAGACTCGCCCCGAAGATCATCGAGATTGCCGGCGAGCGCGACGAGCACGAGGTGTTCGTCCGCATGAGACTTCGCGAAGGCGGCGAACTGAACAAATACTACCCCTTCAACGAAGAGGGCCTCCGCGAGTACGAGGAGTGGCTGGCGGCGCAGGAGTAGTGGCACTCAGCGCCTGCGGACGGCTTTTTGTGTGACTTGCGGTCGCTATATGGAGTCGTGGAAATCTCACGGTGCGGTGGGTGGGAAGGGGGTACCTCTCATGCGTATCGTCGCGCTCGTTGGGATAGTTGGGTTGCTGCTGGCCTGCGGGGAGTCAGAGGACGATTCAGGCCCCGTAGGCGAACCACTGATAGACTCGGTAACGACGACCATGCGTCCGCCAAATACGACATCGTCTCGGACGCACTATGCTCCGCCACCCTATGAAGGTGTTACGACGTTGGAGGAGCGCATAGCCGACGCCGATCTGATCGCCCTAGCACGCATGGCAAGTGTCGTTTCTACCGTCGAACAGATAGCGTTCGATGACACGCGGGAGTACATAGGCACCCTGAAGTTCACGTTCAACATAGACGAGATCCTCAAGTCACCTTCAGGCAGTTCGCTAACCCAGGTGGTCGCGATGGTTGGATCACGACGCGGGTTCAAAACACGGGCCGAAGCACAATCCGTAGCCAACAAGATGCTGAACGAACGAGACACCCAATGGGACAACAGGAGCGCGATTATCTTCCTCGCTACTTCCAGCTTGGAATACCCAGCTACCCTATCCGACGACCTGTACTATATGTCTTTCATCGACTACACCTACGGCTTTGAGGACAACTATTCGCTGGCAAGCGAAAGGAGCCGACTATGGTTACCGGAAGCGAATACGAACTCCGACGGCAGCCAAAGTGCCAGCAGCACAGAGCGTCATTTCCTTACCGGCGTTCCCCAACCACAGAACGCGGCAGGTGGCGCAACCACGTCCGAGTCGCCTTCTATACCGCTGGCTGACCTGAAGGCAAAAATTACCCATATCAAGAACGAACTGAACACCAACACATCCCTTGGGTATCAGCTTTGCATAAGCGAGAAATATCAACGCGAACGCCTAGAGGCGGTACGGGCGTCGGAAGGCCGGACCTACGACAAGGAGCAAACGTTCAATGAGCAGATAGGTTCCGGCCTTCCCGCCGGAACAGCCGTGCTGGACGACACGTGGAATTTCGTCTATGGCCCTGACGGTTGGGAGAGCAAGTCGCAGTTCGTAGGGACGGACGCCGATCTTTTCACCATTGGCGCTACGAAGGATACTGTAGCCAGGACGGGCAAAATCACCAATAGCTTTCGGGCCGTGAAGGGGACGTTCAAGTATGAATGGCGCATCAGGCCCTTGGAGACCGTCAGACCGCTTTCGAATGGTACTTACAACCTGACGTGGAAATATCAACGGGGAGAGTTCATTCTCTGCGACCCCGACTACGTGCGTAACCACACTGTCGTGGTCACCGTCACCGCCCCAGCTGGCACCCTCCACGAGGCGTTCTTCGACCCCGTGACCGTCGGATCGGCAATCGGCGCGGACGCCTCGGACGGCGTACTCAACCCCGCAACCTTCACGGACGCGAACGGCGACCTCGCCACCATCCATCGCATCTCCTACGACTCTAGCGACGTCTCCATGACCCTCAGCCCACGCACAGCCATCACAGGCCACAAGCTCGATTTCATCGAGTTGGACGGAGCAGTGTCACTCTCGCTCCATGTCGACGATGCGACGGTGGATGCAGCCAATGGGACGCTGAGTTGGACGGTGGCCGAACAGCCCTGGGAGGACGGGGATCTGCTGATGCTGAGGATACGGGAGTCACGTCAGTAGTCCCACTTCGATGTGTCAGTCGGGTGTACCTGTATATTGGATTTGGTCACCCTCACCCGCTTCGGAGAAGTTCGTGATGGCGACCTCGCCTTCGGGGAACTCGGCGACGATCTTTAGTCTCCCGCCTACCGCCTCGATGTAGGAGCGAAGGCTGGAGACGTATACATCGGTCCGCTGCTCCAGCTTGGAGACGGCGGGCTGGTTCACGTTCAGCGTCCTCGCGAGATCACGCTGGGTCATCGCTCGCGCACGGCGCAGCTCGTGTAAAGGCATCTCTGCGACCAGCGCACGTTTCATGTCGTCGATACGCCGGCGGCGTTCCGGCGTGAAGCCCTTGGTCAGTTCGCTGAACGGGCGGCGTCCACTCATTAGATCAGTCCCTCCCTTCGCACGGCATTCTGCTGACCCTCCGAAAGTTCCTGCCACCATTGTCCGAACTCGTTGGTGTACTCGATCTCCCAAGCCATGCCTGTATTATATTCCCAATAAGGAATCTGCCGCAAGGTACGACTCAGAAGGCCGCCGCCCGTTTTGCTTTCGTGGGGGTGTCTGGTATAGTCAACGGAACGCCGCGTAGCGCGGCGGTCGGCTGAAGTTGCAGCGAGGGAGAGCCCGGCCATGACAACGCGCATCGTCGTCACAGGCATTGGGGTCGTCAGTCCGGTTGGGCTGTCGAGGGACAGCACGTGGAAGAACCTGCTGGCGGGGGTGTCGGGCATCGACCACATCGCCGCGTTCAATCCCGAGGACCTCGAGACGACGATCGCAGGCGAGGTGAAGGACTTTGAGCCGACGGACTACATGAGCCGGAAGGACTCGAGGCGGATGGACCGCTTCTCACAGCTTGCGGTTGCGGCGGCGTCCGAGGCGGTGGAGCAGGCGCAGTTCGCCGACCTCAACGGGAACGGCGAGCGGGTGTCGGTCATGGTGGCGAGCGGCATCGGGGGGATCATCACGCTGTCGGAGCAGATAAGCGTGATGGATGCGAGAGGCCCACGGCGGGTGAGTCCGTTCCTCGTTCCGATGATGCTGCCCGACATGGCGTCGGGGCACGTGTCCATGTCGCTGGGAGCGCGGGGGCCGAACTACTCCACGGTGTCGGCGTGCGCGAGCGGCGGGGACGCCATCGGCCAGGGTCAGGCGCTGCTGCGCATGGGCGTGGCGGACGCAGTCATCGCGGGGGGGACGGAGGCGGCGATATGTCCCATCGGGGTTGCCGGGTTCAACTCGGTGAAGGCCCTGTCACGTCGGAACGATGAGCCGCAGAAGGCGTCTCGCCCGTTCGACGCTCAGCGCGACGGGTTCGTGCTCGGCGAGGGCGCGGGTATCCTGGTCATGGAGACTCTCGAAAATGCGCGGGAGCGCGGGGTGGAGCCGATCGTGGAGATGGCCGGATATGGGTCGACGTCGGACGCTCACCACATCACGCAGCCTCACCCCGAAGGGGAGGGGGCCGCGAGGGCGATGGAGATGGCGCTCAAGGACGCGGGAATGGCCCCCGAGGACATCGATTACATCAACGCGCACGGTACGTCGACGCCCCTGAACGACCGGAGCGAGACCCTGGCGATGAAGAAGGTCTTCGGCGACGAGGCGTACAAGATACCGATCAGCTCCACGAAGTCGATGACAGGTCATCTGCTGGGCGCGAGCGGGGCGCTGGAGGCGGCGGTGGCAGCGATGGCTATCGCGAACTCGGCCGCGCCGCCGACGATTAACCTGGAGGAACCGGACCCCGACTGCGATCTGGACTACATCCCGCATGTGGCCAGGCGCGGGAGGATACGGACGGCGATGAGCAACTCGTTCGGTTTCGGCGGGCACAACGTCAGCCTCATCTTCAAAGAATTCACCGGATAGCCGTCATCGCTTCGGCGGCGACGCTCTCCGCAACAACAAAGCGTCATCTATGCTTGAAAAGGTCTGGAATCTGCTTCCAGCGCCGCCGGACGGGTTCGCCGATTCCATCGGCTTGCCGCCCTTTGACGCGCAGTTGCTGTACAACCGCGGCATCAGAACCGCAGACGAGGCGGCGGCGTTCCTGAAGGCCGGGGACGATCTCGCACACGATCCGTTCCTGCTGCCCGACATGAACAAGGCGGCGGCGCGGCTTCGCACGGCGGTGCTGTGGAACGACACGGTCGGAGTTTTCGGCGACTTCGACACGGACGGAGTGTCCGGCACGGCAATCGTGGTGAGCGCGCTGGAGAGCCTGGGGTTGAAGGTGGTGCCGTACCTGCCGCACCGCGTCGACGAGGGGCACGGTCTAAACGTCCAGGCGGTCGAGACGCTGGCGGAGCAGGGCGTGACCCTGCTGGTGACGGTGGACAACGGGATCAACTCGGGGTCGGAGATCGCCCATGCCGCGCGACACGGCATCGAGACGATCATTACGGACCATCACGCCCTGCCGGACGAACCGCCCAACGCAACGGCAATCGTCAATCCGCGCCGGGGCGACTCGGTCTACCCGTATGAGTACCTGACGGGGGCGGGTCTGGCGTACAAGCTGATCGAGGGACTCTGGTTGTCGCTGGGCCGGGAGAGGCCCGAACACCTGCTGGAGCTGGCGGCGCTCGGAACGGTGGCGGACGTCGCACCGATGTCGGGGGAGAACCGGTTCATCGTCAAGCGCGGGCTGGAGCTGCTGAAAGAGACTGAGCACGCCGGACTGCGGGCGTTGTTCATGGTGAGCGGGGCGAACCGGCGAGAGTTGGACTCCGAAGCGCTGTCGTTTTCGGTCATTCCGCGCCTGAACGCGGCCGGTCGGCTCGGCGACGCGAAGATCAGTCTCGATCTGCTGACCACAGGCGACAAACGAAAGGCAGGAACCATCGCCAGCCAGTTGGAGAGCGTGAACGAGGAGCGCAAGGCGTTGGCGGCTAAGAGCATCGAGGAGGCGCGGAGACAGGTCTACTCCTTGAATGGAGGGAGGCTGCCGTCGCTGCTGTTCGTGGAGAGCGAGGAGTGGCTGCCGGGGATTCTGGGTCTGACAGCAAGCAACCTTTCGGAGGAGTTCTACCGGCCCGCCGTGGTCGTCCGGCGGGGGGAGAAGGAATCGCGGGCGAGCGCGCGGAGCATCCCGGAGTTCGACATCATCGACGCGATTCGGTCGACGAGTCCAAGTTTTCTCCGGCATGGGGGCCATCCTGAGGCGGCGGGGTTCACGGTCTCGACGGAGGACCTTCCACGTCTGCGGGATGAGCTGGTTGCATCTGCAGAGGAGAGGCTGCGGGACACGATGCTCGTGCCGACCATCGAGATCGACGCGGTGGAGTCGCCCGCATCGCTTCCCGGCGACCGATTCGAATTCATGCGGGGGATCGGGCCGTACGGGAAGGGAAATCCCGCTCCGACGTTGCTCGTGCGAGACGCAAGGGTTCTCCGCGCGATCAAAGTGGGCAGTGGACGGGAACACCTGAAGCTACAGCTTGCTCACGGCGGGAAGGTGTGGGACGCGATCGCATTCAGGCAGGCCGAGAAGCAGGTGCGGAACGGGGACACGCTGGACGTGGTGTACACGTTCGGGCTCAACTCGTGGAACGGGCAGACGTCGTTCCAGCTAACGGTGCAGGACTTCCGGCCTTCGGCGGGGCACTGACGGGGAATTCACCCTCACCCCAGCCCTCTCCCGTGAACGGGAGAGGGGGTTAGCGTTTAGCGGTCTTTGCGGCGGCGCTCGGCGCGGGTTCCGCGGACTTGCAGGATGTCGGCGTCGGCGGTCACGACCTTCTTCATGAACCTTGCACGGGCCACGAGGAGGGGAACGGTGATGACGAGGACGACGAGCGCGATGTAGTGGGCCTCCTGCATTCCAAACGCCCAGACCTTGTCCTCGCGGAAGAAGGTGATGGCGAAGCGTCCGACGGCGTAGAGGGCCAAGTAGAGCGCGAAGAGCATTCCGTCGGGGCGGATGCGATCGCGGAGCAGCCAGAGTACGGCCATGGACAGCATGTTCCAGAGGATTTCGTAAAGGATGACGGGGTGTACATAGTCCATGGTAAGCGCGCCGCCGTTGGCGCACTGGACGGCGGGAGCATCGGCGTTTATCCAGCGCATCCCGAAGAAAAGGTCGAGGGGCTTCGCGCAGTGCTCGCCGTTGATGATGTCGCCGATGCGCCCGATGGACTGCGCGAACGGCAGGACGGGCGCTGTCAGGTCGGCAATTACGCCGACGGGTTGCTTGGCGAAGTAGGCGTACGTCGCCCCTCCGATGAAGCCTCCGAGGATGGCGCCCCAGAGTCCAATGCCTCCGCTCCATACGGCGAGTATTTGGGCGGGGTCGTCTTGGTAGATGTCCCAGTTGTCGATGACGTGGACGAGCCGCGCGCCGATGATTCCGCCGATGATTGCCCAGATGGCGATGGAGTAGATCGCGTCCGGGTCGATGCCCTTCATGGGGGACCAGCGGCCGACGAGGAATACGGCGACGGTGACCGCGACGAAGGTGAAGAAGCCGTGCCAGCTTACGACAAAAGACCCGACGAGGTCGCCGGAAAAGAGGTTGGGGTGGATGTCGATGGTTATCATTCGGTGCCGTGTCGCAAAGGGGACTGGACTACTGTATGAAGGCGGTGCGTTTGTGTCAAGGGGGAGAGCGGGAATTGAGCCGGAGATGCCGTATGCTACAATGGTTGACGGCAACACCTTGCGCTCCGCCCCTTTACTCACGCAATGCAGCAAGCCGTCGAACAGTACCTCAGCTACACGACCGTCGAGCGCGGTCTTTCGCCTAATACCCTGGCGGCGTATCGGAATGACTTGACGCAGTTCGTGGACTTCCTGCAAGGTCGCGACTCCTCCCTACAGGATAGTGGTTCTTGGAAGAGGATCGGCACGGAAGCGCTGACGGCCTTCGTGCTCGACCTGCACGAGCGAGGGTACTCGGACAAGACGAAGACCCGGAAGGTGGCGTCGGCGAAGGCGCTGTTCGGGTTCCTGCTGGAAGAGGGTGTAATCAACAAGAACCCGATGGAGGACTTTTCCTCGCCGGGGGTGGGAGAGTCGCTCCCCGAAACGCTGACGGTGGAGGAGGTCGAGGCGCTGCTGTCGGTAGGCGAGACGGATACGCCGATGGCGCTCCGTGACCAGGCCATAATCGAGGTGATGTACGCGACGGGGGTGCGAGTGAGCGAGTTGGTGTCACTCGACATCGACGACGTGGACCTCGACGAGAGCTTCGTGCGGTGCATGGGCAAGGGCTCCAAGGAACGGATCATTCCGCTCCACGACGAGGCGGTCGAGACGGTGAGGGAATACCTGGAGGACGGACGGCCATCGCTGGCCCGCTCCGCTGCGGACAGGGCGCTGTTCGTCAGCAGGAAAGGAGGACGACTCACTCGGCAGGCACTCTGGCTGATTCTCAAAGGGCGCGCGCAGGCGGCGGGCATCGAGAGGAAGATAACACCGCACACGCTGCGCCACAGCTTCGCGACGCACCTCCTGATCGGGGGAGCGCCGCTGCGGCACGTGCAGGAGTTGCTGGGTCACGCGAGCATCACAACAACGCAGGTGTACACGCATCTGACGAGCGAGCACGTCAGGGCGCAGTACGAGACGGCGCATCCGCGGGCGTAACGCCGGCACTTGCCGAATGGCGGCAATTCGTAAGACAATAGGCTAAGCCGACGGGATATTTGACCAGCAGCATTTGGAGGGAGACGATGCCGAGCAAGGGCCAAAAGGTCGCCAAGCGGCAGAATCAGATGAAGAGCCGCAAGAGGCGCGGGCCGCGCAGAGCTTCAACGCAGCAGTTTGAAGTAGGCCCGGCCGTATCGAAGACGAGTGTGGAAGAGGAGGAAGGGACGGCCGTCGCTACTGCAACCGCCACAGCGACAGCTGCCATCGCCGGAACTGCCGCTGCGCCATCGCGAAGGCGGCGCTCCAAGCAGGCCGCCGAGGTGGAAGCCCCTCCGGTCACGCGGTTCCTGCCCGGCGAGCTCCGGCACATCGGGCTGGTGACGCTGGTCATACTCATCATCCTCGCCGCCGCGACGGTGACCCTCGGCGGGTCTATTATATAGACCCCCGAAGAAGATTTTGGGGGTATGCGGTCATTTCACCCTCACCCCAGCCCTCTCCCAAGGACGGGAGAGGGGGATAGGCAGAGATGCCACGATCCTCCACGGCAGTGATGCCGACCGATTTTTCCGACCGGCTGAGGGCCACACCGGCGAAGCCCGGCGTCTACATCATGCGCGGTCGCTCCGGGTCCGTGTTGTACGTGGGCAAGGCGGCCAAGCTGCGGAACCGGCTGCGATCGTACTTCGCGAAGAAGGCGAACCACCCCTTCAAGATCCGGGAGATGGTGAAGCGTGTCGCGGAGTTCGAGTACATCGTGGCCGAGTCGGAGCAGGAAGCGCTCCTACTCGAATGCAACCTCATCAAGCAGAACAAGCCGCCGTATAACGCGCGTCTCAAGGACGATAAGAGCTATCCGTTCATCAAAGTGGACCTGACGGAAGACTTCCCACAGGTCTACATCACGCGAACGGTGAAGCGGGACGGGTCACGGTACTTCGGGCCGTTCGCCAGCGCGAGCAGCGTTCGGAGAACGCTCGCCTTGCTCAAGAAGCTCTTCCCGTACCGGTCGTGCACGAAGACGATCACGGGCAACGATCCGCGTCCTTGCCTCGACTTCTACATCAACCGGTGCGTCGGGCCGTGCATCGGCGCGGTGGACAAGGAGCAGTATCGAGAGGTCATCGAACAGGTCTTTCTGTTTCTTGACGGCAAGGCCGACCGTATCTTGAAGTCACTCGAGTCGAGGATGCTAGAGGCGTCGGAGGTGTTGGAATTCGAGCGAGCGGCGACGCTTCGTGACCAGATACAGGCGATTGAGAAAGTCCACGAGGGGCAGAAGGTGCTCCATCTGTCCTCCGAGACACTCGACCTGATTGCGCTGGCGTCGGACGGCGACGAGGCGTGGATGGAGGTCTTCTTCGTGCGACAGGGCAAGCTGGTCGGACGCGATCACTTCATCATGACGAGCACGCAAGACGATACGCCGGGGGAGATACTCAGCGCGTTCGTAAAGCAGTTCTACGAGGTCAACCCGTACGTGCCTCCACGCATTCTGGTGCAGGACGAACTGGTTGACACGGAGGCGATTCAGGCGTGGCTGAGCGAGAAGCGTCGGAGCAGGGTGCGCATCTACGTGCCGCAGCGAGGGGAGAAGCGGCGTCTGATGCGGATGGTGGCGGAGAACGCCTCGGAAGGGATGGAGCAGCGTCGCGTCCAGGCGGCCGCCGAGGAGGGCGCGCTCGGACGGGCGATGGAGGAGCTCCAAGAGGCGCTCAACCTGCCGACCCTGCCACGACGGATGGAGTGCTACGACATATCGAACACGCAGGGATCGAACCCCGTAGGAAGCATGGTCGTGTTTGAGGAGGGCAAGCCGAAGTCGTCGGACTACCGCAAGTTCCAAATCAAGGGCGTGGACGGGGTGGACGACTACTCGATGATGCGCGAGATGCTCACGCGAAGGTTCCGCAGGCTGGCCGATCCGAAGTCGCAGGTCGCGGAAGTCGACGATGGAGATCGCAGCGAGGCGAAGGGGCAGGCGTGGCAGCAGGCGCCTGATCTTGTGCTGATCGACGGGGGCAAAGGTCATTTGGGAGCTGCGCTCCAAGTGTTCCTCGAACTGGGAATCACGTCGATTCCTCTGGCGAGCCTGGCGAAGGAGAATGAGGAACTGTTCGTGCCGCAGACGCCGGAGCCTATCGTACTGCCGAGAACGTCTCCAGCGCTGTTCCTCGTCCAGAGACTGCGGGACGAGGCGCATCGATTCGCGATCACGTATCACCGTCAGCGGCGCTCGAAGAGGAGCACGACGTCGGCGCTCGATCACGTGCCGGGGATAGGGCCGAAGCGGCGTCAGATGCTGATCCGGCAGTTCGGCTCCGTACAGGGCGTGCGGGAGGCAACGCTAGAGGATGTGGCGGCGGTGCCGGGGATGACGCTGACGCTGGCGTCGAAGGTGAAGGAGTGGTTGTAAACTGCACGCCGCCCGGTAGCGTACCGGCTACGGGGCGGCGTGGTGAAAGCGACGGCTAGTCTCCGGCCCCGTCGTTGCCCTTGCCGGCTTGGGCTATGTTGGTGAAGGGCTTAAGGAGGTTGGTGAACTCCATCGGGAAGATGAACTTCGTCGACGCGCCGTTTCCAATCTCCTTGAGGGTCTCGAAGTACTGGAGGCTCATGGTATTGGAATCGACGTTCTGGGCGATGCCGTAGATTCGGTCGAGAGCGTTCGCGAAGCCGTCGGCCCTGAGGATGGCTGCTTGCTGGTCACCCTCAGCAGTGAGAATCTCCGCTTGGCGCTGGCCTTCAGCCGTGAGGATGGCAGCCTGTTTCTCGCCCTCGGCGACGGTGACCGCGGCTTCGCGTGTGCCCTCCGCCTCACGGACGACGGCGCGGCGGATGCGCTCAGCGGACATCTGGCGGTTCATGGCGTCCTGAATGTCGCGCGGCGGCTCGATTTCGCGGATCTCGACGTTCGTGACCTTGATCCCCCAGCGTTCGGTCTCGGCGTCCAGTCTCTCTCGGAGAACGGTGTTGATCCTCTCGCGCTGGGAGAGCACGTCATCGAGGTCGATGTCGCCGACGACCGCACGAAGTGTCGTAGTGGCGAGACCGACGACCGCCAGCCGGTAGTTCTCAACTTCGAGGACTGCCCTGTCGGCGTACTCGGCGACCACGCGCATGTAGACGAGGAAGTCGATGTCGATGGGCGCGTTGTCCTTCGTGATGTTCCGCTGGCGGGGGATGTCCATCACCTCAGTGCGGAGATCGATGCGGGACCCGGCGTGCATGATCGGGATGAGCCACACCGGGCCCGGCCCCCTCATACCCTGGAAGTTGCCCCACTTGAAGCGGGCCATCCGCTCGTAGTTCTTCAGAAAGTTGATGATTGCCATTCTTTGCCTCCTATTTCTTTCGTTCGTTGTGTTGTTCGCGGGGGAGGGACTTTCACCCTCACCCCAGCCCTCTCCCACGACGAGAGAGGGGGTTTGCATCGTCTACTCCGCGGCCTTGAACACCTTTAGGGTCAGTCCGTCGACATCTATAACCAGGATTCTGGCCCCCTTCTCGATGGTCTCTCCGGTGTCGCTGACGGCGCTCCAGTCCTCGCCGTTCACGTGGACCATGCCGGACGGCGCCAGATCGGAGGAGGCGACACCGGTCATACCGACCACAGACTGCTGGGTTGTGGGGTTATCTCCCGACCGCCAGCCTGACAACCTCTGTCCTGACTTTCCCGTTATGAACATGTCCCACACGAAGTACAGTACGCCCCCTACGAGGGCGACGGTGACTATGACTCCTACGATGTCCATTGCGGTCTTGCGCTTCCCGTTTTGTGAGTCCTACCCGACTTGCCGATGAAGTAGTGTCTACTCCGTGGTTTTATATACCTTCAAGGTCAGGCCGTCTATCTCGGTGACGACGACCTCTGCTCCCTCTTCAATCGAGTCTCCGGTGTCGCTGACGGCGCTCCACTCCTCGCCGCTTACGAAGACCATTCCCGAAGGGGCAAGCTCTGCGCTCACCACTCCCGTAGTGCCGACCAGAGCGGCGGTTGTTATTCCCTTCGTGGCCTGCCGATCTTCTAGCCTCTGAGCCAAGAGGATATCGCGGACGACGAAGATGAGTAACCCGGCGAGCGCGACGGTCACGCCGCCGATGAGCCAGTAGTTGACCCTGAAGCTCGGCGTCTCGATCGGCCCAGGCGGCTGGAAAGTGAACCCTCCGAACAGCAGGACGGAACCGAGGACGAAGCTCACGACTCCGCCCGCTCCGAAGAAGCTCATGCCGGGGGATTTCAACTCGGCAAACATCAGCAGAAGCGCAAAGGCAATGAGGGCTAGGCCGACCCAGTTTACCGGAAGGTTGCCGAAGGCGACGAATGCCATCACAAGGAAGATCACGCCAATGATGCCGGGAGCGAAGAGTCCCGGCGCGAGAAACTCGATGAACAGACCGATCGCACCGATTACGAGGAGCAGGAATGCCACGTTGGGGTTGGAAATAATGGCGAGGAAGCGTTCGAGTATGGTCTTGTCGACGGTGCGAAGCTCGATACCCGATGTTTCGATGACGTAGGAGGAACCGTCGAAGAGGTCGACTCTTTGACCGTCGACCGTGGAGAGGAGCTGTTCGAGATCCTTGGCGACGAAGTTGATTACGTTCTCATTTAGGGCCTCTGATGCCGAATATGCCTGTGCCCTCGTGACCGTGTCGTTGAGGGCGTCGGCGTTGAGCCCTCGCTCAACCGCGATGCTTCGCAAGAACGCGGCAGCGTCATTGGTGGCCTTGGAGCCTAGGGGTTCAGGCAGAGGGCCGCCACGCTGATCGACGGGTGAGGCCGCGCCGATAGTTGTGCCGTTGGCCATTACCGTGATGTGCCCGGCAGTTGCGATGAAGGTACCGGCGGAGGCAGCCTGAGCGCCGGAGGGCGAGACGTAGACGATCACCGGAATTTCGGACTCGAGGATGGTCTCGACGATGTCGCGCGTCGAGTCGTAGAGGCCGCCGGGCGTGTCGAGTCGAATGACCACGAATCGGGCCCCGCCGTCTTCCGCATCGCTCACCACTCGCTCCAAGAAGTTGGCGGTGGAGGGCTGGATCGGCTCGTCGATTTCGACGACGACGGCGTGAGGGGCCTGGGCCTCGGCGGTGGACATCAAGGGCGAGGCCATCGAACCGGCAAGTCCGGTGGCGATCAGTGCAATCGACAGCGCTCTTCTCATGACTGACACCTCAAGACGGACGCCTGCATCTCGCTTCATATTCCAATGATACGCCCCACCGTCTACGCGCCGCATCACACGACTCTGTGATATTACAGGACATTTCGTGGACTCACAATGAGGGGTTGAGGTGGTGTAAAGGTCTCCGAACTTGGAACCTGTTTTACCTTTCGCGTGTGACCGCGTTCGCCGTACCATGTATCCAGGCTACAGGTACGCGCGTTCGGGGGAATCGTTCGATGCCGCGTCCGTTTCAGGGAAAGAACATCGTTCTCGGTGTGACGGGGAGCATCGCCTGTTATAAGGCGGTCGACCTCGCGAGCAAGCTGTCACAGGCGGGCGCAAACGTCGATGTCATCATGACGGAGAGCGCGACGAAGTTCGTCTCGCCGATAACGTTTCGGAGCATCACGCACCGGCCCGTGGTGACCGACATGTTCGACCCGGCGTCGGAACTGGGCATCCACCACGTTGCGGTCGCTGAGCGGGCCGATATCGTGGTCATTGCGCCGGCGACGGCGGACTTCATCGCCAAGGCGGCGAACGGACTGGCGGACGACGCTCTCGGAACGACGATTCTTGCGACCACCGCGCCGGTGCTGTTCGCTCCGGCGATGGACGGGCACATGTACGAGAACGCCGCGACGCAGGAGAATCTCGAACGGCTGCGTGTGAGGGGCGTTTCATTCGCCGGTCCCGCGTCGGGACACCTGGCGTCAGGACTGTCGGGCAAGGGCAGGCTTTTGGAGACACCGGAACTGCTCGGGTACATCTCGCTCGTGCTCGGACGCGATGGCGACCTCGCCGGGAGGAAGGTGGTCGTGAGCGCGGGCGGTACGCAGGAGGCTATCGATCCGGTAAGGATCATCACCAACCGCTCGTCGGGGAGGATGGGGTATGCGATCGCCGAAGCTGCCCGTGACAGGGGCGCGCAGGTGACGCTGGTGACCGCGCCGACGGCGATGGACGACCCCGCAGGAGTTGAGATGCGCCATGCGTCCAGTGTAGATGAGATGCGAGAGGCAGTGCTGGGAGCCTGTGCGGGCGCCGACATGCTTGTTATGGCGGCGGCGGTGAGCGATTACCGTCCGGCGCAGACAGCCCCTCAGAAGATTAAGAAGGACGCAGACAGCGAGGGTCTGACGCTGCACCTGCTCAAGAACGAGGATTTTTTCTTGGAGGTACCCACAGACGTCTTGCGAGTGGGGTTCGCTGCTGAGACGGAATCGCTGATCTCGAACGCTCAGGCAAAGCTCCGGGACAAGGGCCTCGATCTCATTGCCGCGAACGACGTGACGGAGGAGGGCAGCGGCTTCGAGGTGGAGACGAATAGGGTCACGCTGATCGACCGTGATGGACGGATCGAGGAGCTTCCACTCATGGACAAGTACGATGTCGGACATTGGATTCTTGATCGTACGGTTGAGTTGATGGGGAAATGAGGGGCCACCGGATTACAGCACTGCTCAGGAACTGCCCTTCGACAAGCTCAGGGCGAACGGGGTTGTGCGTGGGACTGCAACGTTCGAATCTTCGATCTAGGGAACATTGACACGAATATATGGGCTTGCTAGACTTGGGCAGGTATGAAGATGAACGGCTTGGTATTGACCTGCGCCTGTATGAAGGGTCCACGGGGCCGCGAATAGCCGTTTGTCCAATGAGAACGTAAATCATGTGCCCCGCTCGAACACTTGCTGAGCGGGGTTTTTGCTATCAGTGAGGAGCACGGAACATGACGACCACCGAATTTAGGCAGAGAACCGCCGGTATTATCGACGTGATGCCGGAGGAGTTCGACGACTTCGAGCTCCAGGTAAAGCGGTTCCAGGCCGGTGAGTTCGACGAGACGGAGTTCTTGGCGTACCGGCTGAAGCAGGGTGTATACGGCCAGCGTCAGCCGGACGCGCAGATGATCCGGGTCAAGATACCGTTCGGCGGGCTGAAGGCCGACCAGTTGGACGCTCTCGGAGAGGTCTCGGCTAGGTTCGTCCCGTTGAACAAGGGGCACGTGACGACGCGCGAGAACATCCAGTACCACCACGTTAAGCTGGAGAACGCGGCGCACGTTATGCGCGTGCTGGGCGAGGTCGGGCTGACCACAAGGGAGGCGTGCGGCAACACGGTGCGCAACGTCACCGGGTGTGCAATGGCAGGCGTGTGTTCCGACGAACTGTTCGACGTGACTCCGTACGCGGCGGCATACGCGCGGTACTTCGTGCGGCATCCGTACACGCAGGCGCTGCCGAGGAAGGTGAAGACGGCGTTCTCCGGGTGCGCGCGCGACTGCGCCATCACGGGCATCCATGACGTGGGGTTCATTCCGAAGGTCGAGGGCGGTCAGCGAGGATTCGAGATAAGGGTCGGCGGCGGCACGTCGATCATGCCGAAGATCGCGCCGACACTGTACGACTTCGTTCCGATGGACGAGTACCTCAAGGTCACTGAGGCGGTGCTCCGTATCTTCCATCACACGGACTGGCTTCGCAAGAACAAGATGAAGGCGCGTATCAAGTTCCACGTGGCGAAGGTCGGGATCGACGCCTTCCGCGAGGAGGTGGAGGAGGAGCTTCGAGGCGATTGGGCGCAGCGGTCGTTCGATCCCACGTCGCTACTGTTCATCGAGGACGAGTCGATCGACGCTCCGCCGGTCAACAGCGTGTACGGGAACGGCACGACCTCATCGGAGTTCGAGCACTGGGTGGAGACCAACGTGGTCGACCAGAAACAGACCGGCTACAAGGCCGTGAACGTGAAGCTGTACCAAGGAGACATCCAGGCCGACCAGTTCCATAAGCTCGCGGACATGGCGCGGAAGTATGCGGGAGGCCGGGCGCGGATCACCCACCAGCAGAACCTGACGTTCCGTTGGGTGCCAGAGGGGGCGCTGCACTCCGTGTGGGAGGAACTGAACGACATAGGCTTCGGCCAGTCGGGCATACACGAGATCAGCGACGTGGTCTCCTGCCCCGGCACGGACAGCTGCAAGCTGGGCATCACGTCATCCATGGGGCTGGGCCGGGCTGTTATGGACAAGATCGAAGGGATGAACATCGACGACCCGTTGACGCGCAGGATGCACGTCAAGATGAGCGGGTGCCCGAACGGGTGCGGTCAGCACCATGTCGCTGACATCGGGTTCCACGGGGCGGCGTCTAAGGCGCCGGGCGGACAGGTGCCGGCGTACGAGCTATTCTTGGGTGGGAGCTACGATGAGGGCGATACCCGCATTGGTCTGAGGACGAGGACGAAGGTACCTGCTAAGCGCGTTCCTGACGCCCTTGAGAAGGTAATCAAGTTCTACTGGGCCTACCGGGAACAGGGCGAGGAGTTCAAGGACTTCGCGGCGAGGCTCGGCCCGAAGGAGTTCGAGCCGATACTACAGGAGTTCAAGGAGGTCGGCGAACTGAACCGCGACACGCTCCAGGAGTACATCGACTGGGACAAGACGGTGAAGTACAAGCTGGAGCGCGGCGAGGGCGAGTGCGCTGTGTGAGGGAGGCGCTCCCCTAGCCTGCCGGTATCGCTATTGAAGCGGAATAGAAGAGGCCCCGCGAACTGCGGGGCCTCTTTCTCGTTGTCGTGTTGATGTTGAGCGGGCGTTATTGGAAGCGTCTACGCAGCTTGTCCCAGAGCGAGTCGCCTTGATGATACTCGATGACGTCACCGCGCCAGCGCTTCTGGACGGGCTTGGGCTTGATGAAGAACATGGCGTACCCGACGATGAAGAGGATGAAGCCGAGCCATGCGAGGATTCCCACGATGCCAAAGCCGGGCGTGGCAAGGTTGAGGACCAAGGCCGCCAGGAGGATGAGCACGGCTCCGAGCATTATCCGGCCGGGGGTTATGGAGAAGGCGCTTCCGCCGATGGACTGCTTGAAGTACTCCCAGGCGAGTCGAGGGAATCCCAGCTTTTGTCGACGCTTGGGAGGGTCGCTCAAGCCGAGGTCGCCGGCCTGCTGGAGGATCTCCTCGATCTCTCTCTGGTATTTCTGCGGCATGTGACTACTCTTTGGATCGGAAGGGCGGGACCGGCGGGGTTCCCGCTCGGATTCTTGGCTACCGCGTTCAACGGTGTCTTGTGTCCTGCCTATAGATGAATCGTACTTATTGGGCTTGTGCGGTGTCAAGACTTCGACCGGATTCACCGCAGAGGGCGCGGAGGGAAGAAGGACGGCGTTGACCTGGTGTGGGGCAGGCCGTATAGTAGCGCAGTCCATAGGGGTTGGGCCTCTAGGACGATACTCTTGTGAGGTTGCATCAATGCGATATGAGGTCGGGGAACACACGTATGAGGTTGTGGAGGGCTGGGGGACGCTGCCTGAGGGGTACGAGTTCTTTCAGGTAGCGGGCATTGCCGCTGACAGAGACGACAACATATACCTGTTCACTCGCAGCGAGCACAAGGTGATGGTGCTCGACCGGGCGGGGAATTTTCTCATGGCGTGGGACGTCGAGTTCAACCAGCCGCACGGGATGACGATCGGGAATGACGGGAACCTGTACTTCGCGGACATGGGGAGTCATACCGTTACAAAATATTCGCCGGACGGCGAGCTGCTGATGACGCTTGGCAACAAGGACCAGCCGTCGGACACGGGTGGCGAGACTGAGAAGTTTCTGGTGGTGAAGGCGGCGGGGCCGTTCAACCGTCCGACGGGGATTGCGGCGAACGAGTGGGGGGAGATATTCGTCTCGGACGGGTATTTGAACGCCCGCGTGCACAAGTTCGCGGCGGACGGGACGTACCTGCTGGCATGGGGAGCGCCGGGCAAGACGGAGCCATCGCACTTCCATAACCCGCACGGGATCGGCATCGACCCGGCGGGCCGGGTGATCGTGTGCGACCGGGAGAACCACAGGCTCCAGCTATTCGACCAAGAGGGAACGTTCATCGACATTTGGACGGCGGACTTCCGTCTGCCGACGTCGGTGTGCTTCGGGCCGGACGACACCGTGCTGGTGACGGAGTTGGAGAGCCGGTTCAGCGTTCTCGACAGCGAAGGCAACCTAATCGGACGCTGGGGCGGCGAGGAGAGTCGCACTCCGGGGCAGTTCGTGGCTCCGCACTGCGTCACGGTGGACTCTCACGGCGACATCTACATTGGCGAGGTGCTGGAAGGCCAGCGGGTGCAGAAGTTCGCGCGGGTGTAGGCCGCTCGCTCTCTGTATCTCTCCTCCGGCGGGGGAGAGATTGCCGGTTTGGGACGCGGGGATTCACCACAGAGAGCGCTGAGATCACAGAGAGGCGCTGGATTCCGGCCTTCGCCGGAATGACGGATGTGGAGTTAGTCGTTCTCTTTCAAAGGTGAAGCGGGTGACGACCCTGCCGTTCCCTGATATGATGCGCTGACGCATTTTGAGATAGCTTTTCTTAAGGAGATATGGATGGACGGCGATAGGGCGATAGCGAAGATTTTGAAGGCTGAGGGCGTGGAGTGGATGGCGGCGTTTCCCGCGCAGACGCTGATAGACGCCGTGGCGATGGAGGGCATACGGCCCATCATTACGCGGCAGGAGCGCGCGGGCGTGAACATGGCGGACGGATACAGTCGCGTGATGAACGGCCGCAAGATTGGGGTATTCTCCATGCAGCGCGGGCCGGGGGCGGAGAACGCCTTTGGCGGCGTCGCGCAGGGGTTTGCGGACAATGTGCCTTTCCTCGTGCTGCCGGGCGGACACGATCGCACGCGGTTCGGCGTCCATCCGGGCTTCGACTCGGTGAGCCACTACGGGGGGATCACGAAGTGGAGCGGCTATATCAGCGACGCGACACGCATCCCGGAGATGTTTCGCAGCGCATTCACGCAGATGAAGCATGGGCGTCCGGCCCCGACGCTGATAGAAACCCCATCGGACGTGGCGATGGGGGAGTATCCAGGTGAACTCGATTATCGTCCGGTCAAGGTGCATCGTTCTTCGGCGGATCCCGACGTGGTGCGCGAAGTGGTGACCGAGCTGCTGAAGGCAAGCGCTCCGATGATGTACGTGGGGCAAGGGGTCCACTACGCGGAGGCGTACGAGGAGCTCATCGAGTTCGCCGAGCTTACCCACGTCCCCGTGATGACGACGCTGGCGGGCAAGAGCGCGTTCCCGGAGAGTCACGCGCTTGCTCTTGGAACGGGGGCCAACTCCGGCACCTTGATGGTGCACCACTACTTGCAGAAGACGGACTACGTGCTGGGAGTCGGGGGCGAGCTTCACGAACACGCACTTCAACGCGCCGGTGCCGCAGAACGCGCCGCTGGCGCAGATCACCAACGCGGTCGAGGACATCAACAAGGACCATGAGATCGACCACGGGTTGATCGGGGACGCCAAGCTGGTGCTCCGGCAGATGATCGAAGAGGTCAAGCGGCAGGTCGGCGAAAACGGGCGTGGCGACGTGAACGGCGTTATCGAGGAGGTGGCGACGGTCAGGGCCGAGTTCATGAAGGAGTGGGGGCCGCACCTGACCTCGGACGAGCTGCCGATCAGCCCATACCGCGTGCTCACGGAGCTCAAGAAGGTAGTCGACCCGAACAACTCCATCGTGACGCACGACTCCGGGTACCCGCGAGAGCAGTTCGTCCCGTTCTGGCCGGCGAATACGCCTCACTCCTACATCGGGTGGGGCAAGTCGACGCAGCTTGGGTACGGCCTCGGGCTGGCGCTTGGGGCGAAGCTGGCCATGCCTGAGAGGCAGGTCATCAACGTGATGGGCGACGCGGCGTTCGGCATGGCGGGACTGGACATCGAGACGGCGACGCGGGCGGAGATCGGGCTTATGACGGTCATCCTGAACAACGGCGTGATGACGCACTACGACAGTCACATGCCGTTCTCCAGCAAGAAGTACGGCACGAACGCCTTCGGTGGCGAGTACGCCAAGGTGGCGGAGGGACTCGGCGCGCACGCCGAGGTCGTCGAGACGCCGGACCAGCTTGGCCCTGCCTTCAGGCGAGCGGTGGAGGCCAACGAGAACGGTCAGCCGTCGCTGGTCGAGGCGAAGACGAAGGCCGAGGAGACGGTGGCGCACTACTACCGGTAGGGCGCGTAACGGAACTCACCGCAGAGGGCGCGGAGAGCGCAGAGTAAAAAGAGAGGGGGTCCAGATGACCCCCTCTCTTTATCTCTTCCCCGCCGGGGAAGAGATTATTGAGGCGACCAGACTTATCCGCCGTTCTGGCTCCAGAGCGACTGCATGACGTTGACGGGGTTCATCGGGAGCTTCTCCATGCGGATGCCGACGGCTTTGTGGATGGCGTTGGCGATGGCCGCGGGCGGAGGCACGATGTTGACCTCGCCGACTCCGCGCACCCCGAAGGGATGGCCGGGGTTGGCGACCTCGACGACTACGGTGTCGATCATGGGCAGGTCGTTGGCGACCGGCATACGGTAGTCGAGGAACGTGCTGTTCGCCATGCTGCCCTCGCCGGTCATGAAGTACTCCTCGTTGAGCGCCCAACCGATGCCCTGGGCGCTGCCACCCTGCATCTGGCCTTCGACGTAGCTCGGGTGGACGGCCTTGCCCACGTCCTGAACGGTGGTGAAGCGCAGTATCGACACCTTGCCGGTCTCGGGGTCGACCTCGAGGTCGACGATGTTGCCGCAGTAGGCAGAGCCGGCTCCCGCCGCGTCGACGGTGGCCCGTCCCACGATGGGATTGCCGGTGCCGCCGATCTGTCCGGCAAGCTCCTTGAAACT
>CAXXCN010000003.1:0-1424310 GCA_963667105.2 Dehalococcoidia bacterium
GCACCTCCATGCTGGCCGGAACGAGCACCGACCGCACCAGAGTCGCGTCCAAGAGCACGGCGATGGCGAGGCCGAAGCCCATGAGCTGGTTCACCACGGTCTCCCCCGAGGCGAACGCCCCGAACACCACCACCATGATGAGCGCGGCTCCCGTTATCAGCCCTGCCGTTGATCGCAGACCGTATGCCACGGCCTCCGTGTTGTCCTGGGTCTCGTCGTAGCGTTCTCGTATCCGGCTGAGCAGGAAGACGTGGTAGTCCATAGATAGCCCGAACAGAATCGTAAAGAGGAACAGCGGCAGCCACGCGTCGATCACGTCCGCGTGCTGGAACCCGAACAGGTCGGCTCCAATCCCCTTCTGGAACACCAGCACCAGCAGCCCGTAGGTCGCTCCCACGGACAACAGGTTCATGATGATCGCCTTGATGGGGATGACGATCGACCGGAAGACCATCATCAGGATGAGGAAGCTGAGCCCCAGCACAAAGGCAAACACGATGGGCGTATAGACCCGCACAATGCCGTAGAAATCGGCGACCTCCGCCGTCAGGCCGCCCACGTACACCTCCGCCGGAACCCCATCGAAGGCCGGTTTGATGTGCTCCTCTCTCAGCATCTTCATGTCGTCCGCGGCCTCGGGGCTGGTCGATTTGCCGGGGAACGGCAGCGTCAGGAGGGCAACGTCACGGGCCTCGTTGACGATCGGCGGCTGAGGTGGGAGAGGGAAGGTCGTGTCCTCCGCCAAGGACTGCTGCACTCGCCCGATCGCTTCCATCACCTGCGGGTCGTCGATGTTGCCGGAGACCACGATCTCCGCCGGACTCAGGAACCCCGCCGGGCTGACCGTCCCGAAGGAAAACTTCTCCTCCATCAGAAGAAAGGCCTTCTTCGTCTCGGCCTTGTCGGGGAAGGTGTTGACGTCGTTCAGGCCCGTGCGGATTTCCAGGTAGAAGTACGAAAGCGCGATCATCGGCACACCGACGATGAGGAGACTGATGACCGGCTGCCTGGTGACGACGTGCGTAATCTTGTCCCAGAACCCGCCCTGCGACGTGTCCGCGCCCTTCAGCGAGAACTTCGTAAGGAACGGGATGGTCAGCATGTCCACCTTGGGGCCTAGCAGCGCCAGTACCGCGGGAAGCAGGGTGAGCGTAGCCGCCAGCGACGCGATTACCACGAGAATCGCGCCCAGTGCGAGCGACTGGTAGAAGGACGCGGGAACGATCAGTAGTCCCACAAGGGCGAGGACTACCGTAGCGCCGCTGAACAGCACCGTGCGGCCCGCCGTGCCCCCGGTCTTCACGACCGCGTCCTTCGTCGACAGACCGTGCCTCATCTCCTCCTTGAAGCGGGACACGATCAGCAGCGAGTAGTCGATGCCCACGGCAAGGCCCAGCATCACGACCATCATGGTTACGAAGAAGACCAACTGGAACTGCTGCCCGATGACGGCCACGGCCGCCAGCGCGATGATGATCGATACAGCCGCCAGTCCCAGCGGAAGCAGCGTGGCGACCACGGCTCCAAAGAGCACCAGCAGCACCAGCAGCGCCACAGGGACGCCGAACCGCTCACCTTGCTGCAGGTCCTCTTCCGCCAGCTCGTTGTTCTCGAAAGCGGTGCTCGCGTCCCCTCCTATGAGCACGACGAAGTCGTCCGCTTCGTTCGCCTCCTCCACCACGTGGAGCACGTCCTCGACGTTGGCAGTGGCCTCCTGGGACGTGCCGGTCAAGGTGTAGTGCATCAGCACGGTTCCCCGGTCGGCGGAGACGAGGAGCGGGAGCAGTTGGGCCAGCTGTTCCTCGGAGATAAGCGGCCCTGCGTCGACGACCTGGTAATAGTGGAACAGCGGCTGGCCGTCTATTCCCCCGGATATTGTCCCGGGTCCCAGCGCTGCGATCTCTTCGTGTAGCGCCTCGACCTTCGCGCGGAAAGCAGGGTCGTCAACCGTCAGTGTTTCCGAGTGCACGACGACGATTTCGGCGAGCTTCTCAGGCCCTCGCAGCTTGTCCTCTAAAATGGCGGCGGCGCGCTCCGACTCGTAGCTGCCCCCCAGCCGGAAATCGGTGGTCGTCGCGCTCCCGAGAAACGCCCCGCTCAGCCCGAGCCCAATCGCCACGAGCAATACCCATACGCCGACGGTCACCCACGGCCTTCGCGCGCTGATACGGGCTAGTACTTCGGTCATCAGGCCGACCTCCACCCTACAGGGATGCTAGTGAAACCTCACGAATGACCTTATATTAGTACGTGCAGTTGATACAAGCACGTATAGGCACACTTGAATGCCTATCCATGTCTGGAACGCGACGGATCGCGGCCTTAGGAAGTCACCGCGCCCTGTGAGGCTGAACCCACCAGCCGGGCGTACTTCGCCATCACCCCCCGCTCGTACCGGGACGCGGGCGCCTGCCACGTCTCGCGCCGTCGCTCAAGCTCCTCATCGGATACCAGTACGCTGAGCTCGCGCGTCTCGACGTTCATGCGAATCGTATCGCCGCCCTGTACGAGACCGATATTCCCGCCGACGGCCGCCTCGGGGGCCGCATGACCGATCATCGGCCCGTGCGTCGCCCCGGAGAACCGCCCGTCCGTGATGAGCAGCACGTTGGAGCCGAGGTCGCCCTGGCCCATGATCGCGCCGGTCACCGCGAGCATCTCCTGCATCCCCGGCCCTCCCTTCGGGCCTTCGTACCGGATGACGACCACGTCGCCGCTCACGATCTCGCCTCTCGTGACCGCCTCGAAGCAGGCCCGCTCCCCGTCGTAGACCTTGGCCGGACCCTCGTGCGCGAGGTGCTTCGTCCCCGCCACCTTCATGACTGCGCCGTCGGGCGCTAGGTTCCCCTTGAGGATAACCAGCCCGCCCGTCTTGCTGCGCGGCTTGGAGGCAGGATAGATCACCTTGCAGTCCGGCGCGCTGATGTCCATCTCGGCTAGATTCTCGGCCATGCCCTTGCCCGTCACCGTCATGCAGTCGCCGTGCAGCAGCCCCGCGTCGAGCAGTTCCTTCATGACGACCTGTATTCCGCCCGACCTGTCCACGTCGGACATCACGTACTGCCCGCCCGGCCGAAGGTCGGTCATGTACGGCGTCTTGCGACTGAGCCGGTCGAAGTCGTCGATGCTGATCTCGACCTTCGCCTCGTGTGCGATTGCCAGCAGATGGAGCACCGCGTTGGTCGATCCTCCCATTGCGAGGACGACCATCATGGCGTTTTCGAGTGACTCTTTCGTGATGATGTCGCGCGGCTTGATGTCGCGCTCCAGCAGCGTGTAGAGGGCGTCACCGGCGCTGTATGCGACTCCCTCGCCCCGCCGGTCGACGGCCGGTATCGACGCCGCGCCGGGTAGGGACATGCCCATCGCCTCGATGGCCGATGACATCGTGTTCGCCGTGAACATCCCGGAGCACGCGCCCTCTCCCGGACACGCCACTTTCTCCATTCCCGTGAGATCGTCTTCCGAAAGCTGTCCGCGAGACCAAGACCCGACGGCCTCGAACATGTCCTGGATGTTGATGTCCTTGCCGTGGAAGTTCCCCGGCAGGATCGCCCCGCCGTACACGAAGATCGAGGGGATGTTCAGCCGCGCCATCGACATGATGCAGCCCGGCATGTTCTTGTCGCACGCCGCCACCGCGATCAGCCCGTCCATGCTCTCTCCGAAGCACACCGTCTCGATGGAGTCCGCTATGACCTCGCGGCTCACCAGCGACGCCTTCATACCCTCCGTGCCCATCGAGATGCCGTCGCTGATCGTAATGGTGCCGAACATGAACGGCACGCTGTCCGCCGCCCACAAGCCGTCCTTCACCCGCTCAGCGATGCGGGTCAGGTGGACGTTGCACGGGGTAACGTCGCTGGCGAGATTCGCCACGCCAACGAAGGGCTTGGCCATGTCCTCGTCACGCAGGCCGACGGCCCGCAGCATCGATCGCGCCGGCGCCCGGTCGGGGCCGAGACTGAGAGCGGCGCTCTTCTTCTTCAACGTATGTCGTTCGGCGGCAATCGTCATGTGCAGTCTCCCAAGTGGACGATTTGGCGACGGTCCTCCCGTCGCATTCATCGGACGTTTGATAAGTGTCGGAACTCTAAGGCTAAAGGGTACGAGGGCAGTGTAAAAGGGTCAAGCATATAGAGGGGCCTACGCTCCCGCCGCGCCAAGCTCCTTTCTCTTCCTCCGCGACCTCGTCAGGTTCCACGCCAGGAACACCAGGCCGCCAATCACGATGATGCTCAGATACGTGATCGAACGGTCGACCAGCGCGACGGACACCGCGTCGTGTCGTGCCATCCCCAGCACGAGGAGGCCGGTCACGCCCGGCTCCACGGCCCCGACTCCGCCAGGCGTCGGCACCGTGCTCAGCAGCGCATGACCCAGCGCGGCGATGAGGATCAGCGAGAGCGACACGTCGAAGTTCAGCGCCTGCACGACGAAGTATAGCCGTCCGACCTCCAGTATCCACCCCACGAAGCTGAGCAGAAACGGCACTCGAAGCTCTCCGAAGCTCCCGACCGCTCCATCATGGAATCTCCGGTAGGCGCGTTCGAGCCTGTCGGGGAGGAACCGCGCCAGTCGTGGGCCATACCCCCGCATCACAGCCAAAACCGCAAGCAGCGCCATCGCCATCGCGAACGCCGCGCCGACGAGGTAGACCGTACCCGAGAAGTCCGCCGTCAGCGAAAACGCCAGTGCCCCCACGACGATCAGCACGAACACGGCAACCATGTCCATGATGCGCTCGCCGAAGATCGTGCCGAGGCTCCACGAAAACCCCGTCCGCGCCTCGTCCGAAAGCGCGTAGGCGCGATAGGCGTCCCCCAACCGTAGCCACGCCACCGAGTTGACGAACCACCCGACGATGATGAGTTGAGAGTAGCGCCACACCGATGGCGTCCGAGCGTCCGGGATTTCCTCGATGCCCGCGCTCCGCGAGAGGATCCGCCACCGAAGCCCCCGGAATACGAAGCTCAGGTAGTACAGGAGCAGCCCCAGCGCGTACAGCATGGGGTCGAGCGCCTTGATGTTGCTCCACGTCTGGTCCAAATCGAGATCGAACCGCTCCGCGAGGAAGTAGAGGAACGCGACCGCGACCGCCAGGGAGATCAGGGTATAGGGAGAGAGAACTCGTTGCCGGAGCGATACCGACGGTGCTTCGTTGCCGTTATCTTGGGGCATGATCGAACGTCGTCGGCATAGTGAGTCTTGGATCTATAAGGGGCGTTTGGAGGGAATGCCCGGCCGTCTCGGGTAGCTCGGAGGCGTCGCCCGTTGCTTTTCGATTACGACGAGCGTTCCGATCCCGACCGGCGGCCTAACCAGCATACCACGATCCTCGACCCTGCCGCCCAAGGTAGCGATGGCGTTTCGGGCCTCGCAAAGTTCCACCTCCGGCTGCGGCCCCTTCTGCGCGATCATCATCCCGCCCACCGAGCAAAACGGCAGACACAGTTCCGCCAGCACGTCCAGCCTCGCCACGGCCCTCGAAACGACGGCTCCGAAACGCTCCCGCATCTCCGGCCCGTGCGCTTCCTCCTCGGCTCGGCCGGTAACGACCTCGACTCCCTCAAGCCCGAGATTGTCGACCACATGGCGCAGAAAGGCGGTTTTCTTGGCCGTTGCCTCCAGCAGCGTTACGTCAATCCGGGGATATGCGATCTTCAGCGGCAGGCCCGGAAATCCTGCCCCGCTGCCCACGTCGAGCAATCCGCCTCTGCCATCGAGAACGTTCGCCGGTAGTGCCGAAGCGACGGCCAGCGAGTCGAGGAAATGCCGTTCCTGCACCTCTTCCCAGCCAGTAACCGCAGTCAGGTTGACGTTCTCGTTCCATACAATCAACTCGTTATGGTACGACATGAACCGCTCCACCTGTTCGCCGTCCAGGTCGATGCCCAATCGAGCCCCGCCTTCGATCAATACCTCCATTCAACTATTCTCCTCATCGACGTATGAACGGTCGCAAGTGATTCTAGCATCGAACACGCGATAGCTCCCGTCCACTCCCCGCCGAAGAGAACGTTGCCGCTTGACAAACCTCACTCCCCCGCATAAACTCCCCCAAAATCAATAGACCCGGGGGGAGCTTGGGCAGGCCAGGCTGAGAGGTCCCGACGCGAGGGACGACCCCACGACCTGATCTGGGTAATGCCAGCGAAGGGATGCGGTACCGTCCATCTTTCGTAAAGGCCACCCGATCAGAGGGTGGCCTTCTTGGTTAACCGAACGGATGGAGGATGAAACCATGCTCGACGCCGGACTCGCCGTACCCATCGCGCTCGTCACCGCCGCCGTATTCGTGGTCGCCGGGGTCATGTACGCCCGCCGTGGACATGGGGGAGTCGAGGACTACCTCGTCGCCCGCAACACTGCCGGCAGTACGCTTGCGACCGCGACACTCGTTGCGTCCGTTGCCGGTGCGTGGATTCTCTTCAGTCCGGCGCAAGCGGGCACTTGGGCGGGTGTCGCCGCCATCGTCGGATACGGCATCGGCCAGGCCGCGCCGCTCATTGCGTTCATCTGGGTCGGTCCCAAGATGCGGAGCGTGATGCCCGAGGGCCACTCGTTGACCGAGTACGTCTGGTACCGCTACGGACCCGCCATGTACGTCTTCACCCTCGGCGTCATCATCTTCTACATGTTCGTGTTCTTGTCGGCGGAACTGACCGGCATCTCCAAAGCGCTCAATCTCCTCGCCGACATTCCCCTGCTGCTGACCGCGCTCATCGTTGGCCTTCTTACCGTCGGATACACGGCCTACGGCGGCATTCGTGCCTCCATCTTCACGGATGGAATCCAGTTCGTTCTGCTCATCCCCCTCCTGCTCATAACGTTTGTCTCACTCGTGGTAGCCGTAGATGGGTTCGGCGCGGTGCTTGAGCCGGTTCGCGAGACGGCACCGCAGCTCCTGTCCTTCACCAACAAGGTGAGCGTCGACTTCGGTATCACCCTGATAATCGCCGTCCTCGCGGCCAATATGTTCCATCAAGGGTTCTGGCAGCGGGTCTACACGAGCAAGAACGATCGAGTGCTCCGCAGGGGCTTCGCTGCGGCGGGCGTGGTCGTTATCCCGATGATAATCATCGGCGGACTCGCCGGAATCATGGCCGTCGGCAAGGACCTCGTCGGAAGCGCCCCCGATGTAGCAATGTTCTCCCTGATTGTCGGCGTGCTCCCGACCTGGGCGGTGATCGTCGTCCTCGTCCTGGCGCTCGTTCTCGTGATGAGCAGCCTCGACACGCTGCTCAACGGCATCGCCAGCGTCGTCACGACCGATCTCGCACGGTTCAAGCCCGAACTGAAGGGGGCGACGGTGCTCAGTTCCTCTCGCGCCATTACGGTGGTTCTCATCATCCCCGCGATACTCATCGCCTCACAGGGATATGATGTGCTCTACCTGTTCCTGATAGCCGACATGGTCTGCGCCGCCGCCGTGTTCCCTGTCTTCTGGGGACTCTATGCGCCCCGCTTCTCAGGCAGCGACGCACTGATCGCCAGCGCGCTGGGGCTAGTCGCCGGGATTCTCTTCTTCCCGACCCCGGAGCCGCCCTATCAGACGGGTTGGATCATCACCATAGACTTTGCCAGCCAGCTCATCGTGAGCTTTGCCGCGGCGCTCGGTGTCTCCATCATCGTGAGCCTCGTTCTCACCGCCCTGCGCAACCGTCCCGAGTACGACTTCGCCCAACTCCGGGAGGAGGTGCGCCTCATAGACTAGTGTGTTGAACAACATGGAAACCGCTGACGACATCTACCTCATAGCCGACGAGCTGCGCAGCGTCGCCGACCTGGGACTGCACTACGCTCAGAACGACTACGACCGCGAGAGATACTCCCGTACTCTCGCACTGAGCGCCCGGCTGATAGCTGCGATAGAGCAGAGGCCGGCGGACGAGGTGATGGAAGAGTACGAAGGGAGCTTGCCCCACGCGACGCCCTACGTAGCCGCCGACGCTGCCGTATTCCGGGATGAGCGCATCCTCCTGATAAAACGCGAGGACAACGGCCTCTGGGCGATGCCGGGCGGCGCGACTGAAGTGGGCGAGACGTGGGCCTATTCGGCGGAGCGGGAGCTTCACGAGGAGGCAGGTGTGGAAGGGACCGCCACGCAGTTGCTCGGCGTGTTCGACTCCCGTCTGTGGGGCAGTCGCGCCAAGTATCATATCTACAGCAGCGTATGGCTCGTCGAAGTCTCCGATGACCAGACCCCAGTCTCAGGCCCCGAAACAACCGATGTAGGTTTCTTCGCCGAGGACGAATTGCCCGACCTATCTCCGGGACATACGCGTCGAATCCCCGTTGTGTTCAAACTCGCACGAGGGGAACTGCCGATTCCGTACTTCGATAAGACCGCTCCACGGGCAGGTTGGACTCATAGACGAGAGGCCGGTTTCCGACCGAGAGCCTGTTGACATCGACTCGCTGATGCTTTACATTGCTGTTGCAACTGGTTGCAACAAGCATGAGCTGCGAAGACCACTCCGTCCAGACCCTCCGTGACTCAGGGCACCGGCTGACGCCCCAGCGGGTGCTCATCCTCTCGTCGCTCCGACACACCGACGGACACGTGACGGCGTCGGAGATTCTCGACCAGGTCCGCGAATCGTATCCCTATATCGACGCTTCGACGATCTACCGGACGCTGGGCGTCCTCAAGAAGCTGCGGCTCGTATCGGAGACCGACCTGGGCGCGGGCGAGACGATCTATGAGTGGCTCCACCAAGACCGTCATCACCACCTCATCTGCAGGAGGTGCGACCGTCTCATCCAGCTTGACCACCAGTACATGGCAAATCTGGGAACGGAGATACTCGAGGACTACGGATTCGAGGCAGACGTCGACCACATCGCCATATTCGGCCTGTGTTCCGGCTGTGTGTCCGACCCACATGAGAACGGCAATACGAACGGGGAGTGAGATAGAGGTATGGATATCGAGACAGGCGCGCTGGCAGTCCTCATACTGGGGTTCCTCCTGGGACTGAAGCACGCCACGGACGCCGACCACGTCGTCGCGGTCTCGACGATCGTGACGGAGCAGCGTAACGTCTGGCGAGGACTGTGGATCGGAGCCTCATGGGGCGCGGGCCACTCTACCCCACTGCTCATTTTGGGCCTGGTCATCCTCGTCTTGAAGGACTACGTGCTCGACCAATACGAGGCAGTTGCCCCGTTCCTCGAGTTCGGCGTGGGCATCATGCTGGTGTATCTCGGAGCGAGCGTGGTGTGGAACATTTGGCGGGGCAAGGTCCACATCCACCCGCACACTCATGACGCTCCACACGTCCATATCCACGCGACACATGAGGCGCGTTCCACACACGGTTCGGCGCATGACTCCGCCACCGACAGTCACAACAGCTTTTTCGCCTTCGGCAGGCCAGTCTTCCGGGTCAAGTCATACGTCATCGGCATAGTCCACGGTCTCGCGGGCAGCGCGGCGGTCATGCTGGCCCTGCTCCCGACCATCGACACGTTCTTGACAGGCGTCGGCTACCTCGTGCTCTTCAGCGTCGGTACGATGCTGTCGATGGCCGTAGTCACCGTCGTCCTCGCCGTCCCGTTCGTCGCTACCGGGGGTAACGTCATGCTGAACCGCTCGGTGGGGGTCGTCGCCGGAGCATTGAGCGCCGTCATAGGCATCGTCGTGATGTCGGAGATCGTGCTGGGCGTCACCATCATGCCGTTCTAGGTGGTGTAGACTCGGCGGGCGCGAGCGTATGGTATGCTTGCGAACCACCACGTTTGAGGGGTGAGCCATGCTTACCGAACGTCAGCGAGCGCACTACGAAGCCTTCGGATTCCTCTTTTTCAGAGAGTTGTTCTCCCCCGACGAGATGGTCGCCATCGGCGAGGAGGCCGACCGGATATGGCGGGAGGAGTCCCGCCTGCCCGGCTTCCGTCTCTCCGATCAGGGCAGCCAGCACACGTCGTCATTTGTTGAGCGGTCTCCGCTCCTGTCGAGGATCGTCGAGGACGACCGCATCTTCCTGACGGCACAGGAACTCATTGGTGAGGGCATGGTTTGGACGAACTCCGAGGGCAACATAACAGGCTACGGTGAAGCGCCGTGGCACCCGGACCGGTGGAACATGGCCCCCGGCGACCTGGACTACCCGCGCCTCAAGGTCATGCTCTACCTCGACGAGGTCTCGGCTGAGAATGGGGCGCTCCGCGTGATACCCGGTTCCCACAAAAACCCGTTCCATGACTCGCTGTATCCCATGCTTCAAAAGCAGGACAACGACAAGGACTGGGACACGATCCCGGAGGCTGACGACCCTGGGGATATGCCGTACAGCGTCGCGGGCGACAGGATGCCGTGCCACATCGTCGAGTCAAGGCCGGGCGACGTGCTCTTCTTCAACCAATGCCTGTGGCACGCGGCGTACAACGCCTATGCAGGCAGGCGCTACATCGCGTTGAAGTTCGCGGGCAACCCGACGACGGATGGACATCTCGCAACGCTGCGGTGGTACAGCGACGGGGCGTTTTCACCGCACGAGGCGTTTCTGAACAGCGACAGCGAACGGCTGCGCGGCCTCGTCACCCGCATGGCGGAGCTGAGGAGCGCCTAGCACCGTAGTCCTTCCAACTCGATCTCGCCTCTGGCGATCTTTTCAAGCACCTTAACGTAGTGCTCCCGCTCCGCCGCTTGGACGCGGTCGCGCAGGGTTTCGAGGGTGTCACCATCCAGCACTGGCACCTTGACCTGCGACAAGACCGGCCCGGTGTCGTAGTCTCCCTCGACCAGGTGGACGCTCGCGCCTGTGACCTTCTCGCCTGCCGCAAGGACAGCCTTGTGCACCCTGTCGCCGTACATCCCTTGACCGCCGTACTTGGGCAGGAGGGCGGGATGCGTGTTCAGCAGGCGGCCCTTGTAGCGCGAGAGTGTCAGAGGCCCCAGCCGCTTCATGTACCCGGCGAGCGCGACGACGTCCACCTTGTGACCGTCGAGGGTTCCCATGATCGCGCGGTCGAGGTCGGCTGCGATTGGGTGAGTGACGCCGCTGAGGTGGACGGTCGAGATGCCGTGCTTTCGGGCGCGGGCCAATGCGCCGGATCGCGAGTTGTTGCCGATGACCACGCGCACCTCCGCGTGTAGCCGACCTTCTTCGCAGGCGTCGATGATCGCCTGCATGGTCGTGCCCGCGTGGGAGGCGAGGACGCCGAGTCGGAGGCCCCCCTCTCTGTATCTCTCCCCCGCCAGGGGAGAGACTGGGGATGTTTGCATCCCCGGCGAGGGAGAGACAGGGGGGTTCTGCTGTCCGCTCGACACGTCCCTCAGCCCTTCTTCTGGTCTGCCAGCTGGGCCATGTAGGCCTCGTCGCCCATGATGGTCTTCTTGTAGAACCAGCGCGTCTTCTGGGGGAGCATGGAGATGCTGCGGTCTTCTACGGGGAACCGCGTGGGCGCGTGGCCGTTGCGTGCGGACTCTCGGAGGGCAACGGCGATTTCGAGGGCCTGACGCATGTCATCGCCTGTGGTGGCCCCTATGGGAGCACCCGTCTCCAGGTTTTCCACCATCTCATCGACAATGCCGAGCATCACATTGCCGGGGTATCGCCAGCCATCCTCGTCGTAATCACGTTCGCGTATGGAATCGCGCGGGAGAAAGAGCCCCTGTACGTCCGTGAACTCCTCCCAAACGAGGGGGCGCTCTGACGACTCCGCCCTCACGAGGTGAAGGCCCGGCCCGGTGTTATTCCAGTTGAAGATGGCACCGTGAGTACCCATGATTTCAATCCCACGCCAGTGGTGGTTGGGAAGGCGGTAGTTGCTGAATACCTCGACCTCGTTGTCGAATCGAAAGTATCCCCCCAGGGCGCCGTAGCCCGGAGTGCCGTCTTCATGCTCGTCCTCCGCCTCTGCCAAGGGGTCTCCTGAGACCCATCCGATGGCGAGGCCGCCGTTCGGCCTTCCGGCAAAGCGCCGGGCGAGGTTGAGGCCATGTGTCCCCATTTGGTTGTTGTTCTCATACAGGTTGATACGCACTATTTCGCCGATCTCTCCGTCGGCCACGAGTTGGTACGCCTTCTGGTAGTCGGGCGTGCTGGACACAACAACGCCGCATACGAGGGGTATCCCCCGCGACGACGTTTCCTCGACCATCCGGTCGGCGTCTGTCAGACTCCCGGTGAGCGGCTTCTCGCAGAAGATGGTCTTGACTCCGGCCTGCGCCAGAGCCACTACGGCATCGGCGTTCGGACGCACGGGAAGCACGGCCATGCCGATGTCGAGTTCGTGGTGCTCCAGCATCTCGTCCCACGTATCGTATCCGGGCACGCCGAAGCGTCCTGCGGCGAGTTCGAGGTTCGCGTGGTCGGTGTCCGCGATGGCGACGACCTCGCACAGCGGGTGCATGTCGAAGGCCCGCGCGCGAGGCACCCCTGCGCGTCCGGCTCCGATCAGTCCGACCTTGTATTTTGCCTCTTCGCTCATGGTCGCGCCTCCTCTATTCGGGCTTCTGGGACATCAGCGCCGGCCAGTACCAGTCATCATTCCTTCCCTCGACGCTCCTCTGGCCGAACGCCCTCGCCGGCGTCGGGAGGACTCCGAGGCTGCGGTTCTCGATGGGGAACCCGACTCTGGCGTAGCCGTTCCTATGGGACTCGCGCATGGCGACGATGATCTCCAGCACCTTGCGCATGTTCGCGCCGCTGCATCGCGGCTCGACGCCCGCCTCCATCGTGTCGAGGAACGAGCGCGTGCTGTTGTCCTGGCGGGTGGCCATGCTTATCCAGCCGTCCTCGTCGAGGTCGGGGCCGAAGTGCTTGCTTGCCGGGTAGGCGATGAGCTCTTCGTCGCCTGATGCACCGCGCTTGAAGATGCGGGCCTGCTTCCAGTCATAATACAGGTATCCGTCCTCGCACAGGACTTCCATTCCCCTCGCGTCTCCCGGCCGCATGTAGATGTAGGCGTCGATGCCGTTCTCGAAGTGGATGCTGCCGGCCATGCCCTGATCGTTGTTGATCCACGGGTCGATCTCGACCCAGCCGGTCAGCCAGTCCACCTCGGAGTCCCAGGCGAACATCCGCATCACGCTGAGGAACTGGCATCCGCCTCCCCAAACTTCTCCCAGACCACCGTACGTCCTGAACTGCCGCACTGCGCCGATTTCTCCCGACTCAATGACGGCTCGCGCGTCCCACAGGTAGTCGTAGTTGCGCTCCGCGTCGCCGGAGGCGAAGTGGACGCCGTTCGATTCACAGGCGTCGACCATGCGGTCGGCCTCTTCCAGCGTGACGCACATTGGCTTCTCGCAGAAGACGCCCTTGACCCCCGCCTCGACGGACGCCATGACGACCTCGGGGATGACGGTGGAGGGGAGGATCGGCGCGGCTATGTCGATGCGCTCGTTGGCGAGCATCTCACGGTAGTCGGTGTACCCGCGTTCCAAGCCGAACCGACGCCGGAATAGCTCAAGGACTTCGGGGTCCTTCTCCGCGACCGCGACGACCTCCGTCCGGGGGTCAAGCTGGTATGCGCGGGCGTGCTGCGTACCCTTCAGCCCCGCTCCGATGACTCCTACGCGATGTGGGGATGTCATTGGGGTCTCCTTAAGAACCTTGCCCTAGAATGAGATGGTGCTCCTACGATGGTTCCGACAAAGTGCAATTGGAGGGGGACGTTATTCCGACGCACAGTCTACCAGAATGGACTCCCGCATTCGCGATAGAGGCGAGGCCGATTCAACTCACTGCGTACATGCCGCCCATGGACTTACACGAGAAGGTCTTCGGTTCCAGAACGAAACCGGCTATTCAACTCTCAGACGGGCGAAGCGGGAGTGGGTCACGGAGGCCTGGGTGCACCACCAGCTTGCGATTAGGGTGCCGTCGTCTAGGCGGGCGAGGTTGGGTTTGCCGAACGCGATGTTGTCGTGGCTCTTGGGGTATTCGGGGACGCGGTCGACGCCGAGGTACTCCTGGCCGACGGCGTCCCAGACCTGCACTTGGTTGTCGACGTCCCACCTCCTGCCCTCGTCGTCTGAGAGGACGACGTTGATGCCGGGGGTCATGCCCTCGCGGTCGGTATAGGCGGCCGCCATGAGTCCGTCGCCGAGGTCGGCGAGCCAGCAGGTCTGGGCCATGAGGTTGGTAGGCGCGGGGTAGCTCCAGGCGCTCGCGTCCACGTTGGAGATCGTGACGTGGGCGGGGAAGTCCTCCGCCGTGCCGGGCTTCTGGGTCCACTGGAGCGCCGCGATGCGTCCGTCCAACATCTTCACGTAGCGGCTGTGCGAGAACATCTTGTCGCTGTCAGACGCGCTCTCCAGGGGTATGGCGTCGGACCACGTCTCGCCGCGGTCGTCGGAGAAGGTTGAGTAGCCCTTGATGTGGAGCGGGCCGGCGTCGTCCCACGTCTTCCACTGTTCGAGGCCCAGCCACCACCGGCCGTCGTTCAGTTCGATGATGGATGAAGGCGTGTCGGGCTCGCCGTCGAGCGGCAGGTCCATGATCCTGGGAGGAGTCCACGACCGGCCGTCGTCATCGGAGAACAGAATGATCTTCTCGGACTTGCGGATTCCGCCGGTCTCGGGATTGAACTGGGGTCGAGGGTCGGAGTAGTCGAGGCGAAAGGCGTTCAGGACGAGCGTGCCGTCACGAAGCCGGAAGGTGTGCGGAGCCGAGTAGCTGTACGGCCGGTCGTCGTTCGCCACGTCCCAGACACGGCCCTCCTGCGACCACGTCCTGCCGCCGTCCGTCGACCTCGCGACGTTGAGGGTTCCGTCGGTGGAGTAGAATGCCTGCCCGATGCGATAGACGCAGACGACTTCGTCGCCGTCGAGGGGCGTCACGTTGGGGAGGAAGGCGCACTCGGCCTTGAATCCTGGGTCGGGGTTACGGTAGATCACGCCGTCGTCGAGGAGGTGGAGTTGGGTCATGATGGTTGCCTGCGGGACTCTAAATGGTTGAGCGCCGAGGATTATACCCGTAACGCCTTCAACCACTCACTTCACCGGCGTCGAGACGGTGGCGGTGTCGTTGGAGGCGTCGCTGTCGGGGAGGCTGGTTTGAACGACGGCGGTTGTGACGAGGGTCTGGGGGGCGGATTCCTCGACTTTCACCGAGATGATCGCCTTGACGCTCTCGGTAGTGTCGATCGCTCCGAGCCGGCAGTTCACCACGCCTTCCGACTCGAAACATGCGGGGTCCGGTGGTTGGGCGGAGGTGAACGTAACGCCGTTGGGCAGGGTGGTGTCGACGACGATTCTCTTGGCCTCACCCGGTCCTTCGTTGGTGACCACGACCGTGTAGAGCAGGGAGCCGTTTCGCTCCGCCGTTTGCGGTGATGCCGTGATGGAGAGCGAGAGATCGGGCTTGGCCTTCAGGAAGGAGAAGCTGATGTTGTCCTGGCTCTCGCCTATGAACGCGAGCATACCGATGAGGGTGGCTATCGTTAGCGCGACGAGGAATACCGAGAACCAGAATACGAATCCTCGCTGCCTAAACCAAATCAGAACCGGCATTTCTCAGGTATCCTCCACACGGTCTAGTCCACTTTAGTCTTTCGCGTTAAACCAAGTTTGGGTGTGTTAGGGCCATGTTACCAACTAACCGAGTTTTCTGGATTCCTACCTTCACAGGAATGACGGGTTGGCACCATGTTGCTGATTTGCGCGGAGACAAAGCAGGATAGCAAAACTCAAGCGCATAGGAAACGAAGGGTATCGTCTCAGTTTGAAATGTTCGGCTTTTGTTCTAATTGCCTACCAGTCCTGCATTTTGCGCCACCGGCGAACATCCCTATCTGCTTTGGCCTCTTCCTCTCGCCGTTTCCTAACAGCCCTGAGCGCATTGCGTCGCTCTTCGCGCCGTGACACTTCTTCCAAGAAGCTATCCGCCGTGTCACTGGTTGGCGACTCAACGTCACGCGCCGCATCCATGCCTACACCGCCGCCCGGTCGCTCATCGCGCCGTGACGCTTCCGCCGTGTCACTGGTTGGCGACTCAACGCCACGCGCCGCATCCATGCCTACACCGCCGCCCGGTCGCTCATCGTGCCGTGACGCTTCCGCCGTGCCACTGGCGGGCGACTCAACGCCACGCGCCGCATCCATGCCTATACCGTCGTCCGTTTGTAGCCAGTCCCGTAGGCTACGCAACCAACGCATCGTGTTCCCTCCCTCGTGGTGGCCTGCTAGCGGTCATCAAATTGAATCTTGTCGGGTTGCGGCTGAAAGACCCACCGGCCATCTTCGAGATTACAAAACGAAGAGGGACAGGTGAGGCTCGTCGTCTCGTTCCTGCCCCTCATTCTACTCTCCTATGGGAACAAAGGGGTACGCCCCGTTCCCTGTTAGGTTAGCACTTGTCCGAGGCGATGTGCGGGCACTGTAGGAAGTGTGTGCTCGCGTAGCGCGTCGACCGGTTGCCGGGGTGGTTCACGTTGTCGATGCCGTCCTCGAAGTAGGTGAGCATGTTGCCGTAGCCGCCGGCCTCTTCGCGCATGTGGCGGTTCGGGACGTTCCGGACGTTGTTGCGCTTGAAGACGATGCCGTGGCTGCTTCCCGAGAACCCGATGCTGCCGAAGTGGTAGTCGTTTTCGAGGTTCAACTCGTACAGCCGCTGACCGATCTCGATGCGCCTCGGGTCAAGCATCCTGTAGGACCTGCCCTCGCCGTAAATGCTCTGCATCTCCATGAGGAACCCTGTCGGATCGGCAGGGTAGTTGCCGGCGGGAGCGAGCGGCAGGTACTCGTTCTCAGAGCAGCCCGGGCAGTCAACCTGAGCCGCTCCTACCGGGGCCATTCCCTCGATACCGCCTGTCTCAAAGTACCGGCCCATCTCCCGTCCGGGATGACTGGCGCGGTAGGGCAGCATCTGCGTCCAGACCCACATGTTGGTCATCTGCGGCATGGCGCGCATCCGGATCGGTGCGTCCCCCGTCCCATACGCCCTGTTGCGGCCCTCCTTGAAGTCGAGGTGTACGCCGATTTCGGCCCACTGGCTCTGGAAGAGTTCGGCGACCTTGATGAATTCCTCTCGGAACTCGGAGAATATCTCGATGTTCTGCCCGTTGTCCGAGCGGTTCCTGATTCCGTCACCATCGGTGTCGACGAGACCGATCGAGTCGAGGAGCTGGTTGGCCTTCTCAACGTCGCGTATGGCGTTGTACTGCTGCCACTCGTCGCCGGGGTAGAAGATCGTGCTCGGATGGGGGACCCATGCTTGCGGTGTGCCCAAACCAAGGAAGACGACCTCGTTGATCTCACTGCGGTCCATGCCGAGGTTCAGGGCCTGACGGAACTCGTGAGTGCGGAAGAGCCTGCCCAGCTCGGGGTCTACGTTGTACTCGGTGTTGACCTGCGTTCCGGCGTCGTTGCCGCTCGTCTCAGGCCAGTGGCCGATGCTGTAGTCGCCCGATTCCATGTTGGCGATGTAGAGCGGCATCTCGTACAGGACGTAGTTGGCGTTGTACGGCCCGTCCGTCTCTCCGTTCATCGACCGGAATATGGAGGTGTCCCGGCTCTCGGTGAGGTACCACGTGTACGAGTCGATGTAGGGAAGCTGGTTCCCGTCGGGGTCGACGCCGTGATAGTACGGATTGGCGCACTGGGTCTGGGAATCGTCGTTTCCACCCTCGCAGTTGTAGAAGTGGCCGAGGAAGGGGACGTCTGCGTCGTAGCGAACGTGGTACTTGCCGACCCAGACCTGGGTCCAGTCGGTGTACCCCTTCTCGTCCATGATCTTCTTGAACTCCGTGGGATCGGCGTACTTGGGATGGAATCGCTGTGAGTAATGGAAGGGCTCGTACATGCATGCGTGGGTACGGGTGCAATGCTGTCCCTGCCGGAACCGCCCGCCCTCCATGAACGTGAAGTACGGCGAGTCGAAGCTCAAGGTGAAGTTCAGGTCGTCGACCTTGTTGAACGCCACCACGTTGCCCGTAACCGGGTCCTTGACCGTCCCGGAGTAGGCCTTGTTGAGCTCGGGGTTGAACTGCACGTCTTCGTTCCAGACCCACTCGACGTCCGCCATCGTCATGGGCATTCCGTCCGACCACTTGAGGCCGTTGCGGAGCGTGACGGTGTAGGTGCGTCCGTCCTCGCTGAGGTTGACTGCCTTACAGGCCAGCGGATAGAAGTTGACGCCGTTGGCGTCGTACTGCATGCAGGTGCCGTTGCCGCCGAACGCCTCGAACTTCAGGTATCGACTGGTCTTTCCACCGGTGATGAGCCGACCCTCGCCTCCATATACGCCGATCTCGTCGGGCGGGGCGAAGACGTAGACGTCCTCTGGCACGGGGAGTCGCTGCTCAAGCGGAGGCAGGCTCCCCTCCCGCACCATCTGGGCGAATCTGGGGCTCTCTTGGAACGTTGTGGGGCGAGGGCTGTACTCCTCGATATATGCCCAATACGCGCCGGGGGCCTGGGGCTCGGCCACGTACTCCATGGCGGCCGATTCCACGGAATCGGGGGCGGTCCGCTCAGGCTGGCTGGGCGCGACTGCTCCGACTCCTGCCGACTCAGGGGCAGCCGGCAGAGCGGCCGGGCGAGCGGGGGCGGCCTGAGCGGGCTGCTGCTGCGCGGCGACCTCCACCGCCGGCACCTCAGGCGCGGGCGCCGGATCGGCGGCCGGGGCGGCAGGCCGGGCCTGCTGCGCAGGCAGCGGCTGTTCCGGCTCCTCCGTTGCCGCGCACGACAGCGCCACGCTCAGCGCGAGCACGGCGGCCAATGCGATAAGTAATCGATATGCAACCGGTATGTTCTTCAAGGTCTCCCTCCTTTTAGGCAAGACTCTGGTCCAAACTACGGAATCCGTTTTTCGGTCTAGGTCAAATCGCTTCAACTCCGATTATGGGCGCAATACAATCAGAGTTACGTGAAAAAATCAATAGGTAGCAGTGCAAGGTAGCCTCGTGACTTTACCATACACGAGGATTTCAAGAGCTTAGCGCACGGGAATAGGCCAGCCGAAGCCCTCTATGATGCCCCGTAGCTCCTCCCTCTCCTCATCGTTCAGCGGCTTGGATGGCGGGCGGGAGGAGCCGACAGGCTCGCCGAGGATCTCCAGAATGCCCTTCATCACCCTTCCCTGACCGCCGGAACGGTGATTGATCTTCTCTCCGAACTTGCGGAGCGGCCCTTGTACACTGCGGTACAGCGTCTCGGCCTCGTCCCACCGTTTTGCCTGGATGAGCTCCCACACTTTGAGGTCGTGCGGCGGGTAGGCCTCGACGCTTGTCTGGACGAATCCGTGTCCGCCCAGCTTGGCGCAGCGCACGGGGTTGACGGTGTTGTCGATGATGTTGAAGCGGTCGACGAACGAGGACATGTCCTCGTAGACCTGCCCGTCGTGGGGGCTCCACTTGATCGCCACGACGTTCTCGAAGTCGCTCATCTTGAGGAGGGTGTCGGTGTCGATGCGCCCGCCCCGGAGCCAGTGGGTGTGGTAGACCATGATCCCGATGTCGATGGCGTCGGACAGGTCGCCGTAGTAGTGAAGGAGGTCGTCTTGGCTCGGGTCGTTGAAGATGGGCGGGCAGACCTGCAGGGCGTGCGCGCCCATGTCCTGCGCGACCTTCGCGTCCCTGATGGTGCGCTTGGTGTCTTTGTAGTGGAGGCCGCACATGACGGTTGCCTTGCCGTCGGAGGCCTGCACGGTCGTGCGGAGCAGCGCGGCCCACTCGGGGTCGTCGAGCATCGGCCCCTCACCGGCCGCAGCGGCCACCTTGATGATGCCGTTGCCCTTAACCAGTCCACTGGCGACCCACCATTGCGTGAGGTCGTACATCTTGCCGAGGTCGACCTCGTAGTTCTCGTCGAATGGCGTCGCGACCGCAGCCGCGGCTCCGACGATGAGTTCACGCAGATTCTCTCTTGGCATAGGAGATAGGTCCTTTAGCGTTCACGCGGGGATGTGCGAGCGGTGCTCGGCGAGTGAGTGTACGACCGCGTATGGGTCATGTCAACGCGGGCGGTTTCGCAGCGTTACTCGTCCGTCATCCCATCGGCCAGTGAGAACTCCCCGATGGAAAATGTGCCGATGCAGTAGTCGACGACGGGTTTCCACTCGTCGAAGACCTCCCCAGGCGCGTAGAAGATGGCCATGAATCCCGTCTGGCCCTCGTGGATGTATGCCAGCCGCACGCCCTTCATGCCACCATTGTCGGCCTCGAAGTCCTCGATCAAGATCGGCGCCCCGGACGGGGTCTCAATCTCACGACGAGCGGTGACGACCTTCTCGCCCTTGTAGGGGAACGTGCCCGAGAGCACCGACCGCTCCATATAGTCGGCGACCGAAAGCTCCTCATCGGGCTGCTTTCTGTGGTGGCTCAGATCCCGCTTTTCTAGAGTGACCGTTCTGCCCCGTCTGTCCTGCTCGAACAGCTCCGCTGCGATGACTTCTCTGTCTCCACCAGTGATGTTCACGGGATAGTCGATTTGGATCGTGGGAACGTCGTTGTCGAATTCATGCCGGAACAACTCGCCGACGGGGCTATCGAGCACGGCGGAGCCGTCAAGTCGATTGGGCTCAACCCATGACTTGAGCGTGGTGAGGGTGTAGCCGAGAGGGAACGCAAAATCTGCGGGGTGCATCTGAACGGCAACGGTGTACGTGGCATCGATCGGCGCACGGTATTTCAGTTCGTCGAAATACACTTTTCCTGAACCGACTTCGTACTGAGGAGCATCGCCGTATTCAATAGTCACCAACAAGCGAACAAGGCCGGATATTCGTATCGCTACGCTCTCACCGGCAGCCAGATCGATAGTATACCGATCGATGTCGCCCGGAGTGTCGATGGCTCCCGTGACGGTGTCCCCAATACGGAGTGACCTTCCGTCATCGGTGTCGCTTCGTCGTACCAGCGGGGTCGAGCTCTTTAGGGTAACGGGGCGTTGGATATCGAACCTTTGTCTCACCTCGATGAACCCCGGTCCGGTGATACAGCAGGGGTCGGTTAGACCGTCCTGGACGGTACGGAAATCGGGGTTGAATACCCCCGTCCCGTATTTGTCGAAGAATCCGTACTCCACATCGCGGTATGAGTCGAATTCAAGGGTGTGATTTGACCCTTGCGTTACGAAGGTCGCGGTGTCCCACCGGTCACGCAAGATGAACTCGTGCTCTTGGCTTCCTTCCAGAACGTCCGGCACGTCGCGGGACCCAAGAATGGTGAGGTGCTCACTACGGTTTAGTCTCTTCAGCCGATCCTTGACGGTCTTTGACGAAGGACCCCAAACATGCTGAGACTGACTGCTAAATCGAACAAAAACGCCAATAACTTGGCCGTTTCCGTTGGTTATCGGCCCCCCACTCATACCAATTTTGCCTTCGGCCGACACGTATACGATCGTGGCATCGGCCTCGGGCCAAACCCTAGTGGAATGGAATTTCCCTTCGCTGACCAAGATTCCTCCTGGGCCTCTCGGATCGCCAATGATGTACGTCGTGTCCTCTGTTGTCAAAGAATCGAATTCGGCAAACTCGAAGGGCGGCGCTGAGATGTCGACCGGACCGAGAAAGGCGAGATCGGTAAGGTAGTCGTAGGCGGCGACGGGGACGTTCTCGTGAAGCGTACCGTCGTCGAGCAAGACATCGATACCCGGCAGTCCCCACTCAACGTGGGCCGCGGTGACGATGTAGTTCTCCTCCACGAGGAACCCACTGCCGATGTCAGCCCCTCTGAATTGGACGGTCACCATCGACGGCGTGAGCCTTTTCAGTACGCTCTTTTCCAATGCCGTACTATCAGCTGGTGTGTCCTCGATGGAAGGCGTGGGCTTTTTCAGTACACTCTCTTTCATCTCCGTATCTTCAACCGGTGTATCCTCGGTGGACGGTGTGGACTCTTTCAACACATCGCCTTCCGAGAGATCTCCGCCACATGCGGCGCACAGCACCAGTACGAGTGCTGCCAGCGAGCTCCAAAGCGCGATATTCACCGTAACGCCTCCTAAGTCGAGTCACTGACCGGTCATTCCATCGACAACTGAGAAGTCTCCGATGGAAAATGTGCCGATGCAGTAGTCGACAACGGGTCTCCACTCGTCGAATACCTCGCCGGGCGCGTAGAAGATTGCCATGAAGCCCGTTTCGCCCTCGTGGATGTATGCTAGGCGCACGCCCTTCATGCCGCCATTGTCGACCTCGAACTCCTCGATCAGGACCGGCGCTCCGGACGGGGTCTCAATCTCACGACGAGCGGTGACGACCTTCTCGCCCTTGTACGGGAAAGTGTTAGACAGTACCGAGCGCTCCATATAGTCGGCGACCGAAAGCTCCTCGTCGGGCTGCATTCTATGTTGGCTCAGGTCCCGTTTCTCCAGTGTGACCGTTCGACCCCGCCGGTCCTGCTCGAATAGCTCCGCCGCAATGATTTCTCTCTCCCCGCCCGTGACGTTAGCAGGATATTCGATTTGGATTGTGGGGATAGAGTGATCGAATTTGTGCCGGAGCACGTCCCCGACCGGGCTGTCGAGAGTGTTTGCGGGTCCGTCTAGGCGGGTGATTGTTGGTCGTAGGGAGACAGTGAGCACATACCCAAGCGGTCCACCGAAGGTTTCGCTGCCCTGCTGAACAGCTATGGTGTATTCGGCATCTCGGGGCGGCCGGTACGTCATCTCGCTAAAGTAGAGTTGTCCCGAAACGATTTCGTATGGTGCAGCGTCGGGGTAATCTATAGTTACTGTCGTCCGGTCAAGGGCGCTCACCTGTACGGCGATGCCTTTGTGGCGCGACAGTTGGATGGTGTACCTATCGATATCGCCCGGAGTATCAATGACTCCGGCCACAGTATCCCCAACTTGTAGCTGCCTGCCGTCGTCGGGGTCGTGATACCGCACCCACGGAACGGGGGACTTGATTACGCCGTCGCGGTCGATGTCAAACTTCTGTCTAACTACTACGAACCACGAGCCGCAAAAGCAAGATGCATCGGCGACACCGTCTTTGGTTGATCGAAAGGCAGGTGTGGAGTATGCCTTTCCGCTTGAGATGAACAGCCCGTACTCTACATCCCAATTCGCATCAAACTCGATGGTGGCCGCTGAGGCTCGACTCCAAAATACCTCCGTGTCCCAGCGGCTGCGTAGCTCAAACTCATGCTCGTGCTTAGCTTCGTCAGTGGCTAACAGCATACGGGATCCAAGAACCGAGGCATCCTCGCCGCGGGCTATCCTGTCAAGTCGACCCCTTATGGTGTCCGAAGTGATGCCCGTACTCCCACTTGCACTACCTCTAATGTGAAAGCTGATCACCTCACCTTTGTCGTTCGTCATCGGACCGCCACTCATACCGCTCATTCCCTCGGCGGTTGACCTAACCCACGTGACATCTGCTTCCGCCCAGCTCCCGGAGCGTTCTAACTTTCCTCGAATAATTCTTGGCTCTCCTCGAGCATAGCCGAGCTTCATAACGGAGTCCCCCACATGGAGACCCTCGCTGTCTGCAAACTCGACTCGGGGGGCCGGCGTGTCAATGGGGCCGAGGAACGCGAGATCGGCGAATTGGTCGTAAGAGACGACGGGGACATTCTGGTGTTCGGTGCCGTCACTGAACACGACATCGACCTCATTGAGCGGCCACACCACGTGGGCAGCCGTGACGACGTAGCCGCCTTCTACGAGGAATCCGCTTCCCAGTGACCAGGCCCGGTGGTTGATTTCCGCCATGGAAGGGACGACCTTTTCGAGCACGTCCGCATCGGAGAGCTCCTTGCTACCACATGCGGCGCACAGCGCCAGCATGAGTGCTGCCAACAATCCCCCAAGCGCGATTTTCACCGGATCGCCTCCGATGTCGAGAGTATCAAGGTCCATGGTACAGATGGTTCTTGCCGAAGGGAATTATAGCCAGATGGCACGGACGACGTGAGCGCCCTTCCCCATTCAAGTGATACAATACGCGGCGCATTTCGACCACGATTAGAGGAGAATGACGTGCTAGAGTTCGAGGGAGTAGTACCGGCAATCATCACGCCCATGACCGCCGACGGCGAGATCAACGAGGAGGCGTTCCGCGCTGTCATGGAGGACAACATCCAGGCGGGGGTACACGGCTTCTGGACGGCGGGAGGCACGGGCGAGAGCGTCCTGCTGACGGACGACGAAAACCGGCGCATCGCCCGTGCCGCGGTCGACCAGAACCGGGGCCGGACGAAGATCATCATGCACGTGGGCGCGCAGACGACGGTACGCGCCGCCCGCAATGCGGAACACGCGGCGAAAGCGGGCGCGGACGCCGTATGCGCCGTCCCGCCGTTCTTCGTTCGACCGGGCGACGGAGGCATCGTCGACTACTACAAGACCGTCGCCGAGGCGGCCGACCTTCCCCTCTTCGTCTACAACCTTCCTCAGGCAACGGGAGTGAACATCACTCCCGACCTCATGCAGCAGCTTCAGGACAACGTGCCGCACCTCACCGGCCTCAAGCACTCGGCCCCCGACATAAACGACGTCTACAACTTCGCGAAGATGGGCCTGCGGGTGTTCACGGGAATGGGCAGGATGATGCTTCCGGCCCTGACCATAGGAGCAGCGGGATGCGTGGACGGACCACCGTGTCTCGCGCCTGAGCTATGGGTCGCCATTTGGGAAGCCTACAACGCGCGTGATCTCGACCGCGCCGAGGAGGCCCAGGCCAAGGCGAGCGAGGTCATGGACTTCCTGATCGACCTCGGCTACATCGGCGCGCTCAAGACCGCGGTCGGCGAGAGACTCGGCATTGAGACCGGCGACCCGCGTCCGCCCAATCTGGGCGCGACCGACGAGCAGAAGGTGGCAGCCCGCGAGGCCGTGCACCGTCTCGGACTGGCAAAGGTCGCGGCGGTTGCCTGACGGCCATCCCCATTCGCCGAAGTTCCAACCCTACCCAAACCATGTCGAAGACGACCATCCAAGAACGCCGTCCAAAAGGATTACGACCGTGACCAAATACACCGAGCTAACGCACCAACTTGGCGTCACCGCCTCTGCCGGAGTCGAGACGCTCAATCGGTTCAGCCTCAACACCGAGGCGTCCATGGCGGAGGACATCGACGAGATGGCGGAATATTCCGACATCCTCGTCAGCGCCCACGCGCCAGCCATCGTGGGAGACATGCGACTCAACATCGCGGCCACGGACGACGGCTTTCGCAAGAAGTCCATCGAGGTGATCGTCGACTACATCGGCAGGGCGGCGGTGTACCCGAACGTCAAGCAAATCAATATGCACTTCGCGCCCAGGCGCTGGAATGATCTTTCTCAATCGGAAGGTGGAGAGGGTACCTACGACCTGCTCGTCGACGGCATTCGCCAGGTCGCGGCGTTCTGCGACGGACACGGCATCGAGCTCGTCCTGGAGAACAATAACTCCTACTGGAGCGGCGACATCATCGATGCGCCCCACGATCAGGTCGACTGGTCGGAGCGCAACGAGTACTTCGGCATGTCGCCTGAGCAGTGGCAGCAGGTCGCGGTGGACGTCGACCGTCACAACGTCGGCCTGTGCCTCGACTCAAGCCACGTGGTCACCTATGCTCACCGCTTCCCGGAGGACCGGCGAGAGGAGCGCGTTCTTGCCTTCCTGTCACGCCCCGAGCTCATCCGCCACGTCCACTGGAACGACAATTACCTCTACGACGGTCGTGGCCGCACCGACTCGCACGCGCCCCTCAACAAGGGCACCCTCCCGACCGAGATGCACCGGCGAATCAAGTACCTCGACGCCACCCTGCTCATGGAGCACTTCTACGACGTGGAGACGCTGGAAGAGGAGCTCGCCTTCATCGACAGCCTCTAAAGCCCGTCATTCGTCCGGCGGGTAGGGCTTCCAGGAGAGGGTGACAACCTGCGCCCCGGAGAACGTGTAGTTGATTCCGCCCTTGATCCCCGGAATCCATTCAGGTATCTGTCGCAGGTATGCCGTGACAGTGGTTTGACCTGCCGTTGAAACGACGATGTAGTCCGTCGCAGTAGTAGTCAGGCAGAAGAACGGATCGTTTGGACTGTCGCACTTCTGGGAGTCTTCGGTGAATGGGTCGGATACGAGGTCTGTCAACGTTCCGGGATTGAAATCGACGACGAACTCTTCGGTGCCGAGCAGTTCCACGTCTTCTATGTCTAGCCAACGTTTTCGCCCGGGTCTTAACTCTGTGAGTGGCTCGGTTGTGGCGATGGGTGTACCACCGCCGAGACCCGCGTAGACCGTCAGTGACGGGTAGGTGGGTATCGGTGAAGGGGTAGGAGTGGGCGTTGGTGTAGGTGTTATGTTCGGAAGCAGCGGAATCGGCGTAGGGGTTGGGGTGGCTGTGGGAGTTGGTGTCAGTCGCGTAAACGCCCAGCTAATATCCGCCTTCGTTCCCTCCGGCACCGAGTACAGGGTTACCAGATGTGGACCAAGTAGCTCTTCTTCCGGCAGTCCGGGATCGACAGGACGCGGCCATGGTGTCGGCACGGCTGTACCCGGCGTCGCGACCGGTGTCACGGCCATCGTCACTGCAAGCCCATTAATCTCAATCGGAGGAATGTCTGTCGGTAGGGGACCCTGTTCCAGCAGCTTCTTCACATAGGCAACTCCCGCATCCGCCGCGTACAGCTCCTTCAATGCGTCGGCATCCTCCCCACCCGCGCGGAGAAGCCCTGATGCGTACCCCAGTAGACCGATGACGACCATCGCCCCGATGGCGACGATGATCAGCACCAACGGCAGCACGAAGCCGGCCTCGCTTGGCCTCAGGTCGGAGTTTTGCGGAGTAGTCACGTCAGGGCAGAGTCCAAGGATCGTCGCATTCACACTGTAAGCGATTGACGCGACGGTTGTCACTCGGGCGCGCCTCAGCGAATAACACTTCCCGTCATTCCCGCGAAGGCGGGAATCTACTCTCCCTTCGCGGGAATGACGACTTGAGTCGGGGAAGAAAAAAGAGAATGACCTACAGCGTGACCGATTCGGGAACGTCGTCCATGCCGTAGTACCGGTGCTCGATCCGGTCGTCGTAGACCTTGACGATGCGTAGCCCGGAGGGATCGTCTTGCGGCGGATACCCGACGGGGCCGGACGTGATCATGAGCATGTCGCCGTCGCTGGAGTAATTGTTGCTGTGCCAGTGACCGGCAAACACACCCGACACGCGATGTTCCCGCAGTATCTCCAGCACCGGCATCCGCTGCGAGCGAGGAATGATCTTGTTCCCGTCGTCGGGCTGGTCCGGCGACTCCGAGAATAGTGGGTGGTGCATGAAGACAACAGTATGGGTAGCGTTGGCGGCGTGGCTTTCGAGATCGTCCCGCAGGAAGTCGAGCAGCGAGTCCCACTCGTCCGGCACCTCGGACGGGTCGAGGCATACCGAACTATTCAGTGCCACGAAATGACTGCCCTCGGCGTCGAACGAATAGTTCTCATACCCGAACTTCTCCCGGTAGACGCGGAGGGTCTCCTTCGTCGGGGTATTGCCCACATCGCAGTTCCCAGTCGTGAAGTAGATCGGGATGCCTTCGTCGAGTTGACCCGTGATCCGCATCAACTCGGCGTGCTGTTTTGGGTCGTCGGAATGCTGGACGAGATCGCCTGTTATCACCACGAACGCGGGCTTGAGCCGGTTCGCTGACGCGATGGCCTTCTCGTACAGGGGAGTTTCCGGGTACGTCCCGTCGCCCGGCGCGAGACCGTGCGACTCGAACAACCCGAACTGCGGGTCGCTTAGCTGGATAAAGAAGAATGACATCCTACGCAGTCTCCCTCAATACTGCACGAGGGAGTACACGCCGTAGCCGCTCAGGCGCTCTCGTGCGTCTAGGTCGATGAGCTCGATCACGACCCCCAGACCGGCAACCTCTCCTCCCATCGCCTCGACCAGCTCCGCTCCTGCCGCCATCGTGCCGCCGGTCGCCAGCAGGTCGTCGAGGATGATCGCCCGCTGACCCTTCGACACCGCGTCGGTGTGTACCTCGACCACGCTCTGGCCGTACTCCAGCGCGTACTTGACCGACATCGTCTCGTAGGGCAGCCTGCCCTCCTTGCGGACGGGCACGAACGGCTTGCCCAGCCGGTAGGCGAGAGGAGCGCCGATGAGGAATCCTCGCGCCTCGATTCCAAGGATCACGTCGATCCCCTGCCCCTCGTAGTGCTCCGCCATGCGGTCGATGACGTAACGGAAGGCCTCCGGTTCCTGCATCAGCGGGGTGATGTCGCGAAAGAGAATCCCCTCGACGGGGAAGTCCTTGATGTCCCGAATGTACTGCTTCAAGTCCATAGTGAATAGCGCGCTCGTCGTGTTCAGTGAATAATAGGAGCAGCCGCACCGTTCGGTCAAGAGTGTTCCCGATGGGAAACCCTCAATTGACATCACGAGTTGCCGTCCATAGACTACGGCCACTTATTTCGGAGCGGCCAAATGTCCGACAAGACCCACACGGCAGACGTTCTGGTAATCGGTGCAGGCATGTCCGGCGGGGCGTTCACGTGGAGCCTCAGCGAGGCAGGCATACAGGTGACGTGTCTCGAACAGGGAGATTGGCCCATCCCGAGCCGGTACCCTTCCACCCACGAGGACTGGGAGCTTCACATCTCCTCCGACTACCACTTCGACCCGAACGTGCGGGGATTGCCGGAGGACTACCCGGTCAACACCGACGACTCGGCCATTGTCCCGTTCATGTACAACGCCGTCGGCGGCAGCGCCATTCACTGGGGAGCGCACTTCCCGCGCATGAGGCCGTCGGACTTTCGGGTCAAGACGCTCGACGGCGTGGCCGACGACTGGCCGCTGACCTACTACGACCTCGAACCTTACTTCGATCTCAACGACCGGATGACGGGAGTGGCGGGTCTTGCGGGCAACCCCGCGTATCCGCCTATGCCTCCGCGCCAAACGCCTCCGCTCGGTATCGGCAACCAGGGCAACAAGCTGGCTGAGGGGTTCGAGCGGCTGGGCTGGCACTGGTGGCCTGCGGAGAGCGCCATCAACTCCGCTCCCTACGACGGTCGCCCGGCCTGCACCTACGGCGGCCCCTGCGTAACGGGCTGCTACGTGAAGGCCAAGTCGAGCGCCGACGTCACCTACTGGCCCAAGGCCATCGCAAACGGCGCGACGCTGGTGACAGGAGCACGAGTGGCGGAGATAACGGTCGGTCGGGACGGTCTCGCGGACGGCGCAGTGTACTACGACGCCCAGGGAGTCGTGCAGCACTGCAAGGCACGAATCGTCGTCATGGCGGCAAACGGTGTCGGGACGCCGAGGCTGCTGCTCAACTCCAAGTCCACGCTCTTCCCGGACGGTCTGGCCAACGGCAGCGGGCTTGTTGGGAAGAACCTCATGTTCCACCCGGTCGCCGCGACCGTGGGGATCTTCGACGAGGACCTGGAAGCGTACAAGGGGCCGCTCGCGTGCTCGGTCACGAGCTACGAGCACTGCGAGACCGATCTGTCGCGCGGATTTGTACGAGGGTACCAACTCCAGTCCAACAGGCAGCTCGGCCCGGTGAACACGTCCCTGGGAGGCCCCCTGGAGCGTCCGATTCCCTGGGGCGACTCGCACCACGAGGCGTTCGACGCGCGGTTCGGGAAGATCATACCCCTCGCGGCCCTCGGCGAGGACCTGCCGGAGCTGCACAACGAGGTCGTCCTCGACCCGGAACTGACCGACGGACACGGTATCCCTGCCCCGAAGGTCAACTACACCATGAGTGAGAACTCGACGAGGATGATGGACGAAGCCGTGTCACGCATGGAGGAGTTGATGACGGCGGCGGGTGCCGTCGGCACTGCCTCCAACCGGACGATGCGCGGGGCGGGCTGGCACCTGCTGGGAACGGCCCGAATGGGCGCCGACCCCGACACGTCTGTCGTTGACGGTTACGGGCGAGCGCACGACGTCAAGAACCTGTTCGTGATCGACGGCAGCCTGTTCGTGACGAGCGGTGCTGTCAACCCGACTTCGACCATCCAGGCCCTCGCCCTCTGGGTAGCCGACCATATTAAGGAAAACGCGCGACACCTGCTCGACTGACACCACCATGACCACCTACGACCACGCACACGAACGCAGCATGTTCCTTTCTCCGTCACAGCGTGACCTGCTCGATGCCGTCGTTGACCGGATCATTCCGCCGGGTGACGGTGTGCCGGGCGCTGGTGAGGTGGGAGTCGCGGAGCACGTCGAGGGCATCTGCGGCGCCACTCCGCAATCGCGGGCGCTCCTCACGAACGGACTGAAGGCAATCGAGGCGACCAGCGGCCGTACTCTCTCCAAGGAGTTCGTCGCCCTTTCCGGCGGCGAGAAGACCGACGTGCTCAGGCAGGTGGAATCGCGGCATGGGGAGTTCTTCTCGGCGCTGGTCCGCGAGACATATTCCGGCTACTACAGCAACTCAGAAGTTCTCCGGGTGAAGGGGCTGCCCCTGAACCCTCCACAGCCTGAGGGCTATGAGATTGAGCCGTTCGACCACTCGCTGTTGGACGGTGTACGCAACCGCGGCAAGGCGTATCGGGACACCTGAAGCAACTTGTAGGTATAACGTAGAGGTCAGCCTCGGAGGCTGCTTGCGTCGGAGGAAAGCGCCTCATTCTTCTCCGACACTTCGAGTATGAGGTCGTATTGACATGTTCTCACGGAAGGCGAGGATGAGGATGGATCCATCGAAACGGGAGGCATGGACCGATGTCTGATGTCGGTTCATTCAAAACGGGAGGGTCTGACGGGGAGCTGCAGCCGGCCGGTTTTGTAGGTCGGCATAAGGTGGCAATCGTCGTGGGAGGCTCGGTCGGAGTCGCAGTAGGTGTGGTGGGGAATGTCCTACTGTTTCTGCTTGTGTACATCTGGCCCTGGTCGGTGTTGATTGGCTGTGAGCAGTGAGAAGGATCGGCGATGTTGAAGCATAAGATGTCGCTAGCGATAGGAGCCGGTGTCGGTCTGGCGGTCAGTGTGCTGTCGAGTGTAGTGTTTTTCGGGGTGACGTTCTTCGTGCTCCTATATTTCAGTCCTTTGACGAACCTGCCCGGGTGCCCCGACTGAGGCTGGCTCCTGCGCTGAACGCGAATCGTATAGGGAAATTGCGCCAAACCTCGATGCCGATGTAGGACGGATAAAGTGCGGGCCTCCTATCAAGTGCGACATCCTTTTTCACCATATAGGCAAGTGGCACTACCGGATCCGCAGAGGTTACTCTTCCCTCCTCCCGCTTCGATTTACCTTGACAGTGCCCTTGGCGAAGTCCTACGATAGATAGCCTACGCCGAGGTAGCTCAGTTGGTAGAGCACAGCACTGAAAATGCTGGTGTCGCCGGTTCGATTCCGGCCCTCGGCACCAGCGGTGCGCCGCAGGCACGGCGAGCGGGAGTAGCTCAGTGGTAGAGCACTTCCTTGCCAAGGAAGATGTCGCGGGTTCAAATCCCGTCTCCCGCTCCAGACCGCGACTCGTTTCCATTCGACAGACTCAGAGCGAGCGGACTTCCTTTGGGGGAGTCTCCTAATCTCCCACTTCATGGGAATTTTACAGAGTCGCCTGTAACTGTTCAGAGTTGATGAGAGACGAGCAGTTTGCGGGATTGTGAGAGGGGATTGAGACCTTTGGTCCTCCAGGTGCCAAAGAGGGACGCCAAGGCCATCTTGCTGGTGGTTCCCTGTTCGGATCGAGTTCCACCGCTGATCTTGCGGCTGATGACCAGATGCCTCAGACTCCGTTCGGCAGCGTTGTTCTCAGACGGCACGTCCGGGTGCGATACGAAGACGAACAGCTCTTTGATGAACCGTTCTATGCGTCGGCAGAGCTTTGCTTGAGGCGCCGTCTCGTCGTTTGAGAAGGGTCGGCACAGTGACAGTAGTTGACTCTCCAGCATCAACTGGTTGGGAGATACGAACCGTTGGTACCCGGACGCTGGTTGAACGCCTGCTTGAGCGTACGCTTTAGCCCTGTCATAGAGTTGGCGCACCGCCCCGGCCCACCGAACCAGACCCGTGTCCTCAGGGTACAACGCCTTGAGTTCATGGATGTCACGCAGCAGGTGTACCCAGCACCGCTGCTTGAGACCGGGATAATGGTTGTATGCGGCGTAGAAGTCGCTCACCAGCACTCCGTCGAACGACTCACCCAACACCTCATCGACCACCTTCTTGCCACGACCGCGACGCACGAAGTACCGCTCGGTGGGTGTGCTGAATGTCCACACATAGCCGTTGACTCCATCCTCTCGCCAGCCCGTCTCATCGGCGTGCACCACCGGGGAGCCGCGAATGCGTTCAAGCGTCTCGTCCACTGTCCGCTGTGCCTGTCGCGCCACACGGTGAATCGCATCAGCTATGGCGCCCACACTCAGCTTCAACTGATGCACCGTCCACAGGTAGCGCTGGATGCTCCGTATGGGCAGTCGCGCTTCCTCCCGAAGCGTCACGATCAGGCTCACCAGGTTGATTCCCAAGCGCTGACGCCCCACAGCCATCCCCTTCAACGAGTCCTGCGGCAGACGCCGCTTGCGGCATAACGCACACGTGCGGGCCACGAAGACCTGCTCGATCACTTCTGCCGGAGCCAACGGAATCTCGATGACCTCGCGTGTCCGATGCACCCATCCACCGGTCATACCCGTCCCGCACTCGGGGCACGAGTCGAGAGCGTGTACTACTTGCCGAGTGGGGTTCATCCGCCGCCGGGTGAATCCTTGAGTCCGCTTGTTGCGAGGCTCCGTCCTCTTCGGTCGAGGCCGCTTGGGAGCGGGCTTGTTGCCGGGCATGCCCCGAGGAGGGCCCCGCCTCTCCAGTTCCTCTATCCGTCGTCGCAACTCGGCGATGACCGTTTGCTGCTCAGCGATGACCGCCAGCAGGGTCTCACGGCTTGCACTATCCAGGTCAAGTTCAGTTCTCACCTCTCCCTTATGGCACAACCGCTCCACAACCCGCTAGGGGTTTTAAGTTCATCTCATCAACTCTGAACAGTTACAGTCGCCTCAAAACCGTTGACACGCTTGGGGTTGTATGCTAGGCTTTTGATGTCGCGATATGCCTTTCGTCAACTCACGACATTTCCTCACACCCATTCCGCTTCTACTAACTCCGTAGTCCGCCGCGCCCTCTGCGGTTTCGGGCTGCTCAGCAGCGTCATTTAACTTCGAGGAGAGAGAATCGTATGACACTTTCGAGTGTTGGTGTCGAAAACGGCGTCCGCAATGGTAACGAACTTCGCTCCTTTGCACAGACTTCAACCGTACTCGACGTTCCGAACCTGATTCAAGTGCAGTTGGACTCGTTCGAATGGTTCAAGACCGATGGTCTCAAAGAGCTGTTCGAGGAGATTTCGCCGATCGAGGACTTCCCCGGCGGGCGGTTCCAGTTGACCTTCGAGGGCCATCACTTCGAGGAACCGAAGCAGACCGAGGAAGAGTGCCGCGAGCGCGAGACCACGTTCTCGGCCCCGCTCTACGTGACGGTCGGGCTTCACACCAAGGGTTCCGGCCCCGGCGAAGGGGAGATCAAGTACCAGAAGCTGTTCATCGGGGACATCCCGATGATGACGACGACCGGCACCTTCATCATCAACGGAGCCGAGCGCGTTGTCGTGAGCCAGTTGGTGCGCTCGCCTGGCGTGTACTTCACCACCACCACCGATCCGACCACGGGCCGTCTGCTCGCATCCGCCAAGCTGATCCCGATTCACGGCGCGTGGATGGAGTTCGACACGGACAAGCGTGACGTTGTCTCCGTCAAGGTCGACCGGAAGCGCAAGACACCCGTCACGATGCTTCTTCGCGCGATCGGCTACACAACGGACGAAGAGATTAAGGAACTGTTCGAGGACGTCGACATCGACCCCGATCATCCTTACATCCAAACGACCATTGAAAAAGACACGGCAGTCAGCAACGAGGACGAGGCTCTGCTGGAGTTCTACCGCAGGCTTCGGCCCGGAGAGCCGCCGAGCGTCGAGAACGCTAAGACGCTCCTCGAAAACCTCTTCTACAACCCGCGCCGTTATGACCTCGGCCGGGTGGGACGCTACAAGCTCAACCGTAAGCTCGGACCCCCGGGAGACCAGGACGAGCACGCCCGAACGCTGTCCCGGCAGGACATCATTCACCTGCTTCGGGCGATGATCCTCGTCAATCGCGGCGAACGCGAGGCTGACGACATCGACCACCTTGGCAACCGTCGCGTTCGTGCAGTCGGCGAGCTTATTCAGAACCACATCCGGGTGGGCCTGATGCGCATGGAGCGCGTCATCAAGGAGCGGATGACCACCCAGGTCGACCCTGCCACGACCACGCCCGCTGCCCTCATTAACATAAGGCCGGTGGTGGCGTCGGTCCGTGAGTTCTTCGGAGGGTCCCAGCTCTCCCAGTTCATGGATCAGACCAACCCGCTGGCGGAACTGACGCACAAGCGCCGTCTATCCGCCCTTGGTCCCGGCGGCCTGTCGCGTGACCGGGCGGGCTTCGACGTGCGGGACGTTCATCCCTCGCACTACGGGCGCATCTGCCCCATCGAGACGCCCGAAGGCCCGAACATCGGTCTGCTGGGTTCACTCGCGACGTACGCCAGGACGAACAACCACGGCTTCATCGAAACGCCGTACAGGAGGGTGCTGCGAGACATTCTCAGCACCGACCCCGACCTCGTGGGCCGCACGGTCGACGAGACCATTGTCGGCGCCGATGGCAGGACGATTCTCAATTCCGGCGGGCTCGTGTCCAAAGGACTCCGCACGAGAATCTCGAAGATACCGGAACAGCGAATCGCCGTACGTCCATACGTGGCGGGTGACATCGTTTACCTGACGGCCGACGAGGAAGAGGAGGTCGTCATTGCCCAGGCCAATTCCATGCTGAACGAGAAGGGCGAGTTCGTCGGCGATGACGGCAGCACGAATGACGTGCGCGTCGAGTCGCGAATCGGTCGAAGCGATGAGGAAGTGGGCATGGAGCCCGCGGATGGCGTCGACTACATGGACGTCTCGCCGATGCAGCTGGTTAGTGTATCGACGGCTCTCATTCCCTTCCTCGAACACGACGACGCCAGCCGGGCGCTTCTCGGCTCGAACATGCAGAGGCAGGCCGTCCCGCTGCTCCAGCCGGAGGCTCCTCTGGTCGGCACGGGCATGGAAAAGCGCGTTGCCGTCGACAGCGGCCAGGTCCTCCTCTCCCGGTCGGCGGGAGTCGTCACCGAGGTGACGGGCAGCCGCATCGTCATCACCGACGACGATGGCGAACAGCACGAGTACAAGCTCAAGAAGTTCGTGCGCAGCAACCAGGGAACGTGCATCAACCAGCACCCGATAATCAACCGGTATGACCGGGTGGCGGTCGGCGACATCCTCGCGGATAGCTCCTCGACCTCTCAGGGCGAGTTGGCCCTTGGCCACAACGTGCTCGTGGCCTTCATGAGCTGGGAAGGCTACAACTTCGAGGACGCGATCATTCTCAGCGAGAGGATGGTCAAGGAGGACAAGTTCACCTCCATCCACATCGAGAAGCACGAGGTAGAGGCGCGAGACACGAAGCTCGGCCCCGAAGAGATCACGCGAGACATCCCCAACGTTGGAGAAGACAGCCTTCGCAACCTTGACGAGGAAGGGATCATCCGCATCGGCGCGGAGGTCGGGCCGGGCGACATCCTCGTCGGCAAGATCACGCCGAAGGGCGAAACCGAGCTCAGCGCGGAAGAGAAGCTTCTCCGCGCGATCTTCGGCGAGAAGGCCCGCGACGTGAAGGACACCTCCATGCGCGTGCCGCACGGCGAGCGCGGCAAGGTCATCGAGGTGCGAGTGCTGAGCAAGGACAAGGGCGACGAGCTTCCGCCGGGCGTGAGTATGCTCGTCCGCCTCTGGATAGCCCAGACGCGCAAGGTCACCGAGGGCGACAAGATGGCGAACCGCCACGGCAACAAGGGCGTCATCGCCAAGATCCTCCCCGAGGAGGACATGCCGTACCTCGCGGACGGTACTCCCGTCGATGTGATTCTGAACCCCATCGGTGTCCCGTCCCGCATGAATTTGGGACAGGTGCTGGAGACTCATCTCGGCATGGCCGCGCACGAGCTCGGCTACCGCGCAGTCACTCCCGTGTTCGACGGGGCGGTTGACGACGCTATCGAGAATGGCCTGGCGCAGTCGTGGCTCATCGAGCGGTCGGGAGCGGTCGACCCTCGCCCGCTGAACGGTGACGGCCCTTCGCGAGTCGACCTCGCCAAGACCCGAGACTGGCTCAGCGAGCGCGGGTACGAATTCGACGAAGTGATGGTCGAAAACGGTCATGGCAAGGCACGGGAGGCGTGTCTCAAGATCTGGTTCGAAGAAGAGATGGGCATGGACATGACCGACCACTCCGTGGACGAGTTGAAGCGCGCGGCGCTCGAACTCGACCGCGAGCACCAGGTGTCAGTCCCGATTCTCGGCAAGTCGAAGCTGTACGACGGACGAACCGGCGAGGAGTTCGACCAGCCCATAGCGGTCGGCTACATCTACATGCTGAAGCTCATCCACCTCGTGGAGGACAAGATCCACGCGCGCTCGACCGGGCCGTACTCGCTCATTACCCAGCAGCCCTTGGGAGGCAAGGCCCAGTTCGGCGGACAGCGGTTCGGCGAGATGGAGGTCTGGGCGTTGGAGGCCTACAGCGCCGCCTACAACCTGCAGGAGATGCTCACCGTCAAGTCGGACGACGTGGTGGGCCGAGTCAAGACGTACGAGGCGATCGTCAAGGGCGACGACATCATCCAGCCGGGCATCCCTGAGTCCTTCCACGTTCTCGTGAAGGAGCTCCAGAGCCTCGGTCTGTCGGTCGAGCTGATTTACGAGCAGCCCGACGTGGACATCGACATGCCTGAAGAGCCGTCGCTCGACGATCTCATGGACGGTGTCGCGTCACTGAGCGACGCGGCGGCGATTCCCGGATTCGACGACCTGGGCCCCATGCCGTCGGAGATACCGACCTTCGATGACGAGCCGGCAACCCAGCCCGTATCGGAAGACGCCGAAGCCGCCGTCGAAGAGCCTTCCGAGGCAACGGGCGGAGACGGCTAACCGCCGCGGGACGGCTCTCGAATCCCGAATACTCACCACCTTTCCGCGTCCCGACGGCGCGGAAGGGCAATAATCCCGACAGGAGCGCGCACATGGTTCAGACCGGTAACGACTTCAACGCAATCCGCATATCGCTGGCATCACCCGAGCAGATCAAGATCTGGTCGTACGGCGAAGTCACCAAGCCTGAGACCATCAACTACCGCACCCTTCGACCGGAGAAGGACGGTCTATTCTGCGAGAAGATCTTCGGTCCGACGAAGGACTGGGAGTGCTACTGCGGAAAGTACAAGAAGATTCGCTACAAGGGCGTCATCTGCGACCGGTGCGGCGTGGAAGTGGCCCGTTCCAAGGTGCGCAGGGAGCGCATGGGCAGGATAACCCTGGCGGCCCCGGTCGCCCACATCTGGTTCTCCAAGGGCATTCCGAGCCGGCTCGGCCTGATGCTCGATCTGTCCCCGCGAAACCTCGAACGCGTCATCTACTTCGCGCAGTATCTCGTGACCAGCGTCGATGAGGACCTCCGGCAGGCTGCGCTCGAGCGTCTGCGATTCGAGCTCGAACAGAAGACGGAGGAGCTTGAGTCCGCCGCCGAGGCGAAGGTCGAGGAGCTTTCCGCGCTCATCCCTCAGGATGCGGAGGCTGAGGCCGAGGTCGAACAGGAACCGCTGAGCAAGGAAGCTCAAGAGGCGCAGGCGGAGATCATCCGGGTCAACACCAAGCTCGAAGAGGACCTGGCGGAGTTGGAGAACGAGTACGAGTCGCAGATCGACGAGGTCGAGGCGCTCAAAGTAGGTGATTTGCTGACCGAGACGAAGCACCGCGAGCTTCGCGCCGCCTACCCTGAGATCTTCACCGACGGCATGGGCGCTGAGGCGGTCCTTGAAATTCTCAAGGGGATGGACCTCGATGCCAAGAAGGTCGATCTCCAGGAAATCATCCGAACCACGTCCGGCCAGCGCCGACAGAAGGCCATCAAGACGCTTCGTGTGGTGGAGGCGTTCCGCAAGAGCGGCAACAAGGCCGAATGGATGGTCCTCTCCGTCCTGCCGGTGCTGCCCCCGGAACTGCGCCCGATGGTGCAGCTTGACGGCGGAAGGTTCGCCACCAGCGACCTGAACGACCTGTATCGCCGGGTAATCAACCGCAACAACCGCCTCAAGAGACTCATCGACTTGCAGGCCCCGGAGATCATTATTCGCAACGAGAAGCGAATGCTCCAGGAGGCCGTCGACGCCCTGATTGACAACGGCCGTCGAGGCCGGGCGGTTGCCGGCAGCCACAACCACAAGCTCAAGTCGCTGTCCGACCTACTTCGCGGGAAGCAGGGCCGGTTCCGGCAGAACCTGCTCGGCAAGCGCGTGGACTACAGCGGACGGTCGGTCATTACCGTTGGGCCGAACCTCAAGCTCAACGAGTGTGGACTGCCGCGCCGGATGGCCCTGGAGCTCTTCAAGCCGTTCGTCATGAACAAGCTCGTGCTCAAGGGCTACGCGCACAACATCAAGAGCGCAAAGCGGCTCGCCGAGCGGGCGCGTCCAGAGGTCTGGGACATCCTGGAAGAGGTCGTCAAGACCCGTCCTGTCATGCTGAACCGCGCGCCGACCCTGCACCGATTGGGAATCCAGGCCTTCAACCCCGTCCTCGTGGACGGCGGTTCGATCAAGGTGCACCCTCTCGTCTGTTTCGCGTTCAACGCCGACTTCGACGGCGACCAGATGGCCGTCCACGTGCCTCTATCGCGCGGCGCCGTCCTCGAAGCCAGCAAGCTCATGCTCAGTTCGCACAACATGCTTGCGCCAAGCTCCGGGGAACCCATCGCGGCCCCGACGCTCGATATCGTGCTCGGCTGCTACTACATGACCATCGTCAAGCAGGACGCAAAGGGAACCGGCAGGCGCTTCACCAGCTTCGAAGACGTCAAGCTGGCCTACGAGCTTGGACAGATCGACCTGCGCGCTCTCATCAAGGTTCGGCCCGTCGCCGAGATCAGGTCGGGCGGCTCGAACGGGAGTGGCAACGGAGCCAAGACGGAGCTCGTCAAGGTCAACGGCAGCGAGGAACTGGGCCGGACGGACTGGCTGGAGACGACCGCCGGACGGATCATCTTCAACGACGCCCTCTCCCCTGAGCTTGGATTCTACAATCAGGAGCTAGACAAGTCCGTACTGAAGGACATCACCGCCGAGTGCTTCCGCCGACTGGGCAACCAGGGGACGATGGAGACCCTCGACCGCATCAAGGACCTCGGCTTCAGGTACGCGTCGAAGTCCGGCACTACCATCGGCATCAACGACATCGAGGTCTCGCCGCAGAAGGAGTCGATCATCGCGGAAGCGGAGGAGAAGGTCGAGATGCTGGAAGGCCAGTACCTCGATGGACTCATCACCAACGATGAGCGCAGGCGCAACGCCGTCGATATCTGGACGGAGGCGAACAACCGGCTGACGGAGGTCATCGAAAGCGACCTGCACAAGTACCGCGGCATCTACCTTATGGCGACGTCGGGAGCCAAGGGGAACATCCAGCAGATCAAGCAGATGGCCGGGATGCGCGGGCTGATGGCAAGCCCCAGGGGCGGAGTCATCGAGCGGCCCATCAAGTCCAACTTCCGTGAGGGCCTCAGCGTTCTCGAATACTTCATCTCGACGCACGGCGGACGGAAGGGCCTGACGGACACCGCCCTCCGAACGGCGGACAGCGGCTACCTCACGCGACGCCTCATCGACGTGGCGCAAGAGGTCGTCATAGCGGCCCCCGAGCTTGGCACGGAGTCGGGATTCTGGATTCCGAATGAGCCGGACGCACCGCTCAAGACCCCGTTCGAGGACCGGATCAAGAGCCGATATGTCACCGAACCCGTGGTGCACCCGGAGACCGGCGAAATCATCCTCGATGCTGAGAAGGTCATAGACGAGGAGACCGCCGTCGCCATCGCAAAGGCCGGAGTGCCGGGCGTCTCGGTATACTCCCCGCTCACGTGCGAGAGTCCACGCGGGATATCGGCGAAGGCGTACGGCCTGTCGCTGGCCACGTGGGAGCCCATGCTCATCGGCGAGGCCGTCGGCATCATGGCGGCCCAGAGCATCGGCGAGCCGGGCACGCAGCTTACGATGCGGACGTTCCACACGGGCGGCATCGCCGGTTCGGACATCACGAGTGGCCTGCCGCGCGTCGAGGAGTTGTTCGAGGCGCGGTCGCCCAAGGGTGAGGCCGTCCTTTCGGAGATCGACGGGACAGTGGAGATACACGAATCGACCGAGGGAAGATCGGTCACCGTCACAAGCCACGAAGAGTACAGCGACGAATACGTCCTGCCCGAGGGACACACCCTCGCGGTCGAACACGGTCAGGAGGTGGTCATTGGCGACCGTCTCGCGTTCGCCGAGTCCGAGGATGAGGACGACGACACTTCGGCGATTGCATCGACCGACGTTACGGCGCGCGTCTCTGGTGTCGTCGACATCACGGACGGGACTCTCAGCATCCTCTGGACGGACGAGGACCGCCGCGAGTACGTCATTCCCGCCTCCGCGCACATCGTCGTGAGAGAGGGTGAGGAGGTCACCGCCGGAGAGGCGCTGACCACTGGCCCCAAGAACCCGCAGCAGATTCTGCGGATCCAGGGACGCGAGGCAGTGCAGCACTACCTCATCGAGGAGGTGCAGAAGGTCTACCGCTCCCAGGGCGTTACGATCCACGACAAGCACATCGAGGTCATAGTCGCCCAGATGCTTCGGAAGGTCCGCGTCGACGCGGCGGGGGACACCGAGCTCCTGCCGGGCGAGCTTATCGACCGCTACGAGTTCGAGGAGATCAACGCCGGAATCCTGGCGGAGGGCGGAGAGCCGGCGACGGCAAGTCCCGTCCTACTCGGCATCACGAGGGCGTCGCTGAATATGGACAGCTTCCTCGCGGCAGCGTCGTTCCAGGAGACCACCCGCGTCCTGACGGAGTCTGCCGTAAACGGCGCCGTCGACCAGTTGCGCGGCCTGAAGGAGAACGTCATCATCGGGAGGCTCATCCCCGCCCGGTTCGACCTCACGGAAGAGGGTCGCGATCGGCTGGGACTGGAAGAGCACGAGGATGAGCAGCAGTTGGTGGGCGTCCGCACCTCCCCAATCGAGAGACCGAACCAGTACGCTTCCGATGAGGAGCTGAACAGCGGTTTCCTTGGCGAGTTGACGCCCCCGCCATTCGACGAGATGTCCGCCGACTACCGGTAGACGGGCACTCTCTCCGGCGGACTACGACTCGGAATCAGGCTCAGGCCAAGCGTCCTGACCGATGAGAGGGACGAAGCGGCATGCCGCCAGGGTAGTGACCGAGTAGTTCGTGTCCGATCGCACGACCTTCATCAGGTTCTGCTGGCGGCGTCCGCCGACGGGCATGACCAGCCGTCCGCCGTCCGCCAACTGGTCTACGAGGCCGCGGATCAGCTTCGGCGCCGCCGCCGCCACCACGATGCCGTCGTACGGAGCATCCGACGCCCAGCCGATACGTTCCTCGGCGACTTGGACCGTGATGTTCTCGTACCCTAGGGATTTCAAACGGGCCTTCGCGGTGTCGGCAAGAGACTCGATGCGTTCCACCGTGAGCACTTCACGCACCAACTCCGCCAGAATCGCGGCCTGGTAACCGCTCCCCGTGCCGACCTCCAGCACCTTGTCGCTGCGGCGCGGTCCCAGCGCCTCGAGCATCGTCGCAACCATGAACGGCTGGGAGATAGTCTGACCCTCGGAGAGAGGCAGGGCCGAGTCCTCGTAGGCGGCGTGACGGTACTCTTGGGGCACGAATGCCTCTCTCGGCACCCGTTCCATCGCGTCGATGACGCGGGCGTCGGATATCTCTTCGCGGAGACGGGCCATCAGTTTGCGCTTCGCGTCTTCCACGCTCTCACCCCCTCACACACCGCCCAACTGTAGCACAGGACACCCGGCGTAACCACGCGCTCGATTGACACCCCATACGAGTCAAATCTATACTCAGCCGCGACCCTCACTCGAACGGCCTTCGAGGTGACACGTGACCGACGAAATCTACTACTCCGACGCCTCTGAACTCGCCCGTCGAATCGCGGCGAAAGGGCTTTCGCCCGTCGAGGTGGTTCAGGCTCACCTCGACCGCATCGAGGCCGTCAACCCTCGACTCAACGCCATCGTCGAGCTCCAGAGTGAGGCTGCGTTGGAGCGCGCTCGCCACGCGGAGGCCGCACTGTCGCGCGGCGAGTCGTGGGGTCCCCTGCACGGCGTTCCGTTCACGATCAAGGACTGCATTGACAACAAGGGCGTTCGCACCACGCGCGGCTCGAAGCTCTACGAGGACTACTATCCCAAAGACGACGCGACGGTCGTCAAACGCCTGCTTGCGGCGGGCGGCATCTTCATCGGCAAGACCAACATGCCGGAGTTCGCCCTTTGGTGGGAGACCGGCAATCTCGTCTACGGGTTCACGGAGAACCCCTGGATGATCGGGCGCACGGCCGGAGGGTCGAGCGGCGGCGAGGCGTCCGCCATCGCGGCGGGCATGTCTCCCCTCGGCATCGGAAGTGACGTTGGCGGCTCGATACGGTGGCCGGCCCACGTCGCGGGCATCGTCGGCCTCAAGCCCACGCATGGGCGAGTCCCCCTCACGGGCCACTTCCCGGAAACGCTGCTGCGGTTCATGCACGTCGGTCCCATGGCGCGGTCGGTGCGAGACATTGCCTTCTCCCTGCCCATCATCGCCGGCCCCGACGACGCCGACCCTTACGCCCTGCCCGTTCCCATGCCCGACCTCGGCAGCCTCGACCGTGATCTCCCCAAGCTCAGGGTGGGGTACTGCGCCGAAGGGCCGTTCGCTCCCGTCATGGCGGACATACAATGGGTTGTCAAGAAGGCCGCTTGCGCCCTCGCGGGGGCGGGGTGTGACGTAGAGGAGATCGACTTGCCCGGATGGCATGACCGGCAGGCCCAGGACATCTCGATGGCGTACTTCCTCGGCGAAGGCGCGTTCGACTTCGACCCCATCATCAAGGGCCGCGAGGACGAGCTCGCCCCGTCCATGCAGCGCCGCCTCGATCAGCCCCGTCCCTCTGCCGAGGACTACTACCGAAGCCTCCAGGACACCGAGTGGCTCCGACAGGACGTGAAGCGACTCTTCGCGACGTATGACCTCTTGCTGCTGCCGACCTCGACGACCACCGCATTCGAGCACGATTCGGCCTTCATAGACATCGACGGCGAGAGCGTTCACGGTCGGAACTCCCTTCGCATCACCGTGCCGTTCGACCTCACGGGGTCGCCCGCCATCAGCGTTCCGTTCGGCTGGAGCGGGGACGGCCTGCCCATAGGCGTGCATCTCATAGGCCGCCACTTCGACGAGAAGACCGTTCTCCATGCCGCCGCCGCGCTGGAGGCCCAGCAGGAAGGGACCGGACGGCGGCCCGATCTCTCGTCCGCATAACACGCAAGGAGTCCCACGATGCCCTTCGATACGCTCATCACCAACGCAACGGTCGTCGACGGGACGAACTCTCCTCGATACGGAGCGGACGTCGGCCTCCAAGACGGCAAGATAGCCGCGATCGGCCAACTCGGCGAGACGGAAGCCGGGCGCACCATCGACGCCGGCGGACTGGTGCTCGCGCCGGGATTCATCGACATGCACACCCACTCCGACCTGACGCTGCTCGACGACCCCGGCGGGGAGAGCATGGCGTACCAAGGGGTGACGACGCAGGTAACCGGGAATTGCAGCTACTCGCCGTTCCCGATGGGAGACCTCGAACCGGAGGAGCTCCGGGCGATCACGGGAGAGATATTCGAGACTCGACAGGAATGGCGCTGGAAGACGCTCGACGAGTGGGCGGGCATCATGGAGTCGCAGGGCGTGAGCATCAACGCCGCGCCGCAGGTCGGGAACACCCCGTTGCGCGCGGCCTGCCATGCCCTCGACAACCGTCCCGCCACAGAGGACGAGCTTGACGTTCAGAAGCGTCTCCTCGCCGAGACGATGGAGCAGGGCGCGTTCAGCCTTTCGACCGGCCTCTCCCTCGCCCCGTCCGGCTACGCGCCCACCGACGAGGTCGTCGCGCTGGCCGAGGTCGCGGCGAGCTACGGCGGGTTCTACGTGACCCACGCGCGAGTGCTGCCCGGATGGCACATCAAGATGGTCGAGGAGGCGGTCGAGATCGGACGCCGCGCCGGCATCCCCGTCCAGTTCTCCCACATGGCGATCGTCGACCGGCGCTACTACGGACACGGCCCGCAGATCGTCGACGTCATCGACCGCGCCCGCGACGAGGGCATAGACATCACCTACGATATGTACCCCTACACGGCGGCGGGAGCGGGGCTGAACCAGCTCGTTCCCCTGTGGATGCAGGAGGGGGGCGTCCCGATGTTCATGGAGCGTCTCCGCGACGCCGACCTTCGGCAGCTGGCCATCAAGGAAATGAACGAGGGCCGCGAGGGAGGGATACCGCCCCTGTGGCACACCCAGGTCATCAGCAACACCAACTCCGATGAGAACCGCAAGCTGATCGGCTACAACCTCGAGGAGATAGCCGAGATGCGCGGCGTTGAGCCCGCCGAAGCGACGCTCCAACTGATCGAGGAAGAGGAGGACGGGGTCATGGCCGTCGTCCACAACCGCGTCGAGAGCGACATCCGCTTCTTTCTGGGACATCCGCAGGCGATGATCGGCTCGGACGGCAACGCCATCTCGCCCGACGGACTCTACAAGGACTTCAAGCCGCACCCGCGATTCTACGGGCCGTATCCCCGCATTCTCGGCAGGTACGTCCGCGAGCAGCCGGCGGTGCTGTCCCTCGAAGAGGCCGTCTACAAGATGTCCGGGTTCCCCGCGACGCGCATGGGATTCAAGCAGAGGGGCCGCGTCCAGGAGGGCCTGATCGCCGATCTCGTGCTGTTCAACCCGGACACGGTCATCGACAACGCCACCTTTGAAGACCCCCACCGGTACCCGACGGGCATCCCCTACGTCTTCGTGGCGGGCGAGGCGGTGATCGACGAAGGGAAGCACACGGGCGCCCGGCCTGGACGGGTGCTCAGAAACGGGAGCGCGTAGGTAAGACGGTGTCACAGCGATACGAAATTCCTATCGAACAAGACCTGGCAGAGGAGCTCTTCGCCTTCTGGAAAGAGATATTCGGTCCGGGGGACCCCGACATCCCGATGGGCGTGTTCCTCGGCGACGAGGCGGACCACAGCCGCCTGATCACGTACCTCGAACGCGACGGCGACACGCTCACGGGCACCTGCGGCATCACGATCTCGCGGGCGAACCCGCGACTGGCCGGATTCGGCGAGGTGGCCACGCGACCCGACTATCGAGGGCGCGGCATAGCGTCCCGCCTTTGCGGGCAGGCCGTCGAGGAGTTTGTAGCGCAGGAAGGGGAGGCCGTCTTCCTCGGCACGGGCAACCCCGACGCCGCCCGCATCTACCACCGCCTCGGATGGCGAAGGATCGCGGGCAGCTACGTGTGGGCCAACGTGACGACCGGAGACTCGCCCGAAGAGTACCTCGCGGACTACTATCGCGCTCCCGGCCAGGTGAGCATCGTCCCCGGCGACGCCTCGCTCCGCGTGCCCATGATCCCGCTTCTCCTGACGCCGCACGACTGGCAGGTGCTCGACGGGAACCTGCCCGTTCCGATGGTATCCATCCGCTACGCCATGCAGAGCTCCTGCATGGGCCTGTGCCGCAAGTACTACGATTTGGTTAAGTATAACGGCACGGCGTGGTTCGCCGCAAAGACGGACGACGGTCGTCTCGTCGGGATAGCCACCGCGCGGATGGACGACGCGAACGTGTGCGCCGTCGACGGGTTCATCCACGCGCGGTTCGGGGACTCGTACGGCGCGCTGATCGGGGCCTCCATCGAGTGGGGCCGCTCCCAAGACGCCGTTCAGGTTACCACGAGGCTCTCGGTCGAGGACGAGGACAAGCGGGCGGCGTTTGAGTCGCTCGGCTTCCGCAAGGGGAGCGTGGACGGGTCGTTCGCGCTCGACGACCGCGAGGTTGCCGCCGTCGCCATGACGCTCGAATAGCCATGTCGGAGCCGCACACCAGAATCGACGACTACGCCGACGAGCTCATCTCGACGCCGAGGGCGCACCTGGCGCTCGAACTCCGGCAGGACGACGAGGGCTTGGAACTCGTCTACCGGGACAGGCAGCTCGTGCGGTGCTTCCTCACGCGGCAGGGCATGGCGGCGGCCAACTACATGGCGAAGGCGCTCGGCGTCGGCATCCCGCCCCTCGGCGAGACGGTCAAGGCCCGCGTGTCCACGGGCGTCCTCTTTCGCGCGATCTCCATCGCATCCCTCGACTACGACGTGGAGGAGTCGTTCGTTCTGCTCGAACGCTGGCTCCAGGAAGCGGCGCTCCAGCGCACGGGTTCCAGCGAGATGACGTGAGTGCTTACCCCCTCTCCCGCGAACGGGAGAGGGCTGGGGTGAGGGTGACACCCCCGTATCCGGTAAGGGCAGGCCTCCGAACCCGCCCGGCGTTCCGAACGGTCGGCTACCAGGCCTACTTCTCGTTCGCGGCGATGTGGAGGACGCCCGTGCGGCTGGAGCCGAAGTCCGTCCAGGCGTCGCTGCCCAACTTGTTCCGGCTCACGTTGGCGATGGACCAGCCGTTTCCGGCGGGATGCTTGGTCTCGTCGTCCGAAGTCGTTGTGCGGAGGGCGTACCACGCTATGTTGGTGGTATCCGTCGTGGAGAAGACCACGAAATACGTTGTGTTGGCGTTCAGGTCACAGCCGTTGCCCGAACAGGCGTAGCTGTACAGGCCCTCCGTGTCCGGATCGGCGCCGGTGAATGTGGCGTTGGCGACCGGGCTGGCAGCCGGGTTGCTGCTGTTGCCTGTGTCCTCCGCGTGGATGGCAACAGTAATGCTGCCGAGGTTGTTCCGGGCGTTAATATTTATACCCGCTTTGTCACTGAAACGTGCGCTAATGCTGTTCAGCGTGTAGCCGTTCGCTACGTTGCCGGTGGTGAAGGGGACGGCGCACCGGACGCTGACGGGACCGAACGAGTTACCCACCGAGCACGATGCTGGAGCGAGGCTCTCCGCCAAATTCCCCACGGCAACGTCCGTCGTCGAGAAGTACACGGTGTCCAGCGCGTTGGCCTCCGTGCAGCCGGCGCCGCTGTACGCAGTGGCGTGATAGGTCTTGTTTGACAGCAACGTGACGGTGGTGGTCGGACTGCTGACAGGAGTTATGCAAGTACCGCTCCCCTGGTCAATCCTGACTTTGTATGACCACGTCCCTGTATGCCCGGACAGGGTAAACGTGGCCCCGGTTGAGGTGATGTTGGAGACGGAGAGGGAGGGCGACGGCGGCGGCAGCGGCGCGATGGGCGCGGAGTTGCGCCATTGGCCGTAGCCGCTGTCGTTGTGTCCGCGCACGGCGACGACGTAGGTCGCGGTGTCGGAGACGCCCGTGATGGTGATGCCGCTCGTGGTGTGCTTGAGCGCGGCGAGGGTCCAGCTTGCGCCGCCGTCCGCTGTGTAGGTGACGTGGTAGCTCGTGGCGCGCTCGACATCGGGCCAGTCCGCCGTGAGCGTTCCGGCGGCCCGGGTGAGGGTCACCGACTCGGGCCTTTCGGGCGGCTGTATGCCCGGCTGCGGCTTCGGTATGGTGACGCCGTCCTCGGGCGTTGCCGAGACGCTGGATGTGGGGGCGCTTGTGCCGCCGGAGCCGACGGCGCGGAGCCTGAAGTGGTACTTCGTGCCGTTGGTCAGCCCGGTGACCGTGTACGAGGTGATTCCGCCGCTGCCTTTGGGCGTTGCCGTCCACGCGCCGAATTCGGCGTCACTGTCCTTCCTGTGCTGGTACTCGTAATAGTAGATACTGGAGTCTCCGGGATCGTCCCAGGCGAGGGTGACGCTCTTGACGCCTCCGTAGGCCTTGAGATTGGACGGCGTGGCGGGCGGCGGCGTGGGCGGGTAATAGGGGCCGGAGGGCGCGGAGTTGCGCCATCCGCTCCAGCCGTGCTGGTTGCCCGCGCGCACGCCGACGATGTAGGTCCCGCCGTTCTCCACGCCGACGGTGATGCTGCTCGATGCGTGGTTGAATGCGGCGAGGCTCCAGTTCTTGCCGTTGTTGGAGCTGTAGGTGACGTGGTACTTGGTCGCCCCGCTAACGGCGGACCAGGAGGCGGTGAGGGTGCCGTCGGCGCGGGTTATGGACACCGATGACGGTGTCCCTGGCGGCGTGGTCGGCGGGGGAGGAGTGTACGGCCCGGAGGACGGTGAGTTGCGCCATGTGCTCCAGCCGTAGTCGTTGCCCGCGCGCACTCCGACGATATAGGTCGCGCCGTTCTTCACGCCGATGGTGATGCTGGTTCCCCCATGGCGCCCGGCGGCGAGGTTCCAGCTCGCGCCGCCGTCCGAACTGTAGGTGACGTGATAGGCGGTCGCGCGGGCCGGGGCGGACCAGGATGCGGTCAGGGAGCCGTCCGCCCGCGTGACGGATACGGAGCTAACGGGATCGGGTGAGGACTGGGCTAGCGCGGGGGGGGGGGGGGTGAAAGTCAGCGCGGCCAGCAGGAGCACCATGAGCGCGACAAGTCGCAGGGCCGGGCGAGATTGCGAGAGGGTCTGTCGTATGTTCATGGCGCTGCCTCCATAAAGGCGTTCTCGGCAGGCGCAACGGTGGATGCCCACGCCGGGCGTCGAGGCTCCTGCCGTGAGGATATTGTATATCACATTGCGGTGGCTGTGCATATGGGATTATGGTAACGTAACCGAACCGTTCGTGGGAATGACCACGTAGGGGCGATTCACCCTCACCCTAGCCCTCTCCCCTCCGCGCCCTCTGTGCTCTCTGCGGTGAATCCTCTTACCCCCACACCGTCATTCCCGCGAACGCGGGAATCCATCCTCCCCCCTCTGCGCTCTCTGCGGTGAACCCCCCTTGACACCACAAGAACATATAATCTAACATAACCCCCACACAACCCTCTCTCTTCCCAGAACCCAGCACCTAGCACCCAGCACCCCCCCATGCCCTACAACCTCAAAGAACTCGGAATCCGCTCCGAACACGACGCCGCCGAACTCGAAGAAGTCCTCGGCATCAAGTTCAGCGACTTCACCGACTTCGACCTCTGGCACTGGCAGAGACAGACCCTCTCCCTCAACCAGTTCGCCCTGACTCGCTCCTACACCTTCGCCGCTCAAAGCGCCGGCGTAACCGTCTACACCATGCGCGTGTGGGAACAAAACAACTTCCTCGGCTACGCCCAGAGAAAGGAAATAGCCGACCTCGCCTTCTGCGACTGGCTCAACGGACTCCTCATCCAGCGCGTCCAGCAGCCCGACGCCCCGCCCTCACTCTTGGCCATGCTCATCCGCGCCCACATGCCCGAAAAGTACGGCTCCGCCCGACCTGGCGGCGCCCCCAGTGACAACCACCACGACCGCCCGCACCACGACCAACGGCCAGCCCCCTCCGACGACTACCAAGCCATCCTCGCCGAAGCCCTCCGCGACATCCACGACCTCAAACAATTCACCGGCCTCACCGAACCCGACGCGGCAGAAGACATAACTCCTTCCCCCTCCGCGCCCTCCGCGCCCTCTGCGGTGAATCCTCCCGCACCATCACCCGTCATTCCCGCGAAAGCGGGAACCCATCCCTCCCCCTCTGCGCCCTCCGCGCCCTCTGCGGTGAATCCTCCCGCCCCCACCGTCATTCCCGCGTTCGCGGGAATCCATCCTCCCACACCCCAGCACCCAGAACCTAACACCCAGCACCTAACCCGCCGCCAGCGACGCCAACTCCAACGCAAACAACAAAAATCCCACCACAAAGCCCGCGCCCCAAACTAACCTTACTTCCCCGTCATTCCCGCGCAGGCGGGAATCCACACCAGCACCCAGAACCTAGCACCCAGCACCCGCCCTCCCCCATCCGACCGAAATCCCCAACCCGGTCGGCCATCACAACACGCCCATCACACATTCTCTCCCCTCTGCGCTCTCCACGCCCTCTGCGGTGAATCCTTAGGGAGAGAGAGGATGGATTCCCGCCTGCGCGGGAATGGCGGATTTACGGTGTATTCGAGGCGAATTGGTATTGGGGCAAAGCGTGATTGTCTTGCTGAATTACGTAGGGGTTGGTAGACTGGCCGCTAGTTCGCCGGTCGGGGGTTTCAAACATGGTATTCAATTTGGATCCGCTAGACATTGCGTTGGATTTTGATCGAAAACGGTACGGGTTGGGAGACACGATAAATGCGACCGTTACGCTCTTCCCCAACGGCAACGTAGAAATCCGAAAGGCCACCCTTAACCTTGTGGCCGAGGTTCGTCGCACGGAAGTCAAGATGGGAAGGACGATGGACATGGGAGGGGCTTCCACCCTACAGGGGGGGAATACGTTCACGTCGACCGACTACATTCCCATGCAGCAGACCACGGAACAGAAGACTTCAACGGAAGTGGGCTACACCACAGCCTTCCTGAATTCCACTTCCCTGAGGGTCGGACATCCCGGCAAGTACAACGTGGCTCTTGAACTCGGTCCCCGTCCGCCGAGGGTGGTCCAATTGGAAAAGGAACTTGAGTTGGACACCAACAGTTCGCTCTCCATAGAGCAATGGTGGCTTGAGGTTCAGGTCGATGTCGCCAGGGGACGAGACGCGAGCGTGCAGGAGAAGATAGACGTTACCTTTTCTTGAGATGACCTATCCGGCCTTTAGCTCCCCGCCAGCGCCTCGTCGAAGATGCGGGTGAAGTGCTCGAAGGGGACGGTGTTGTCGACGTTCTGGCATTCGAGGGTCTTCGGAGAGGTCGTCTCGTCGGTGAAGTCCCAGACGGGCGGCTGGTCGAAGGTCCAGCGGCGGAGGGAGCGGTAGTGTGGCGAGAGCAGGGCGTCGGTGGTGTCGCTGCGGGAGCCGCTGGGATAGGCGAAGTGGTCGGGGACGTAGCCGAGGTTGTCTTCGAAGACCGCGTTTGACGGCACGATCTCAGCCATGAGCGCGTCTTCGCCACGCTCGTCGTACACCTGCCCGAGCTTGGGGTGCGTGGCCGTGTGCGCGCCGATCTCCCATCCGGCGTCGAGGAGCTCGCGGCAATGGTCCCACGTCAGGAACGGCTTGATCACGAACCCTTCGGTCGTCGTCGTGATCCCGGCGACTCGGCCCTTCGATGAGGCGTCGGTCGGCTCGCTGATGACATAGCAGGTGCCCGTTACGCCCAGTTCGTCGAGTATGGGCATGACGACCGTGCGCGCGTCGAGCCAGCCGTTGTCGAAGTGCAGCGCGACGGCCTTCTCCGGCAGGTCTCCCGCACCCTCCAGCCAGTCCACGATCTGGGTGGTGGAGATGACCCGCCAACCGTTTTCGAGGACGTAGTCCATCTGCCGACGGAACTCCGAGACCGCAATGACCCCCGACGCCATCTTGTCGGTCGTGATGGCAAGCTCCGGGTGGTCGTCGGGGTAGACGTGGTGGTAGACGAGGATGGGAACGCGGCGAGTCATGGGGCGGCTGGTCTCCGGTTTGTGATGTTGGTTACGGGGCACAGTCTATCGTATTCCCGAAAGAGGCATCCGAAAGAGAACCTGCTATCATGTCCGGCAACCTCAAATTCGGCATATCAGCAAGGAGCGGAGAGCATGTACGTGATACGACGAGTCTACAAGGTCAAGCCCGGGCAGACGAAGAACGCCGCGGAACTGATCTACAAGATCGGAAACCGCTATACCGAGGCGGGACAGCGCGACCAGGTGCGGGTGTACTGGAGCGGGTACACCATGCCGGGTCCGGCGAACACGGTGTACATGGAGTGGACGCAGGAGAAGATCGAGTCGCCCTACCGCGAGGGGAACGTCATGCCAAGTACGGGCGAACTCAGCACGCAACTGAGGGAGATGGTGGAAGAGCAGAGCATCGAGTTCTACGAGATGTTCACGCCGGAGAAGGCGTAGCGCGGGACGGAAAGATAACCCTATCCCACGTTCCGAGCGTTGTATACTCTGAGAGTATGAGGGGTGTTCGCGCACCCTTTGACCATTTTTCTTGATGGGAAGCGAGGAGCCATGAAGACAGGGAAGAGCCGGGCGATCATCGGGTTGGCGGTAACCGCGATGCTGGTCGTGTTGGCAGTCGGCGCATTGGGGGGAGGTCGGTCGGCCTTCGCCGATCATCCGTCGAACACTGCCGAAGGGCCGACCGGGCCGTGCGCCAACGGGATAGCGGTGCCCGATCCCCACGAGAATCCGGGTCTGGTGCAGGACTGCAACGTCCTCTTGGAGGCGCGGGACGCCCTCGCGGGCGACGCGGCCTTGAATTGGAGCGCCAGGGTTCCCATCAGCACGTGGCAGGGCGTCAAGACCGGAGGGCTTCCCAGTCGCGTGAGAGAGATACGGCTGTTCGGCGCGGGGCTGAACGGCGTCGTACCGTCCGAGTTGGGCAAGCTGGAGGAACTGCGCGTCCTGAATCTGGGCGGCAACGCGCTCACGGGGAGCATACCTCCGGCGCTGGGCAATCTGTCGAATCTGAGATATTTGTACCTTCACGGGAACCGGCTGAGTGGCGAGATTCCCGCCGAGTTGGGCGGGCTGGAAAGCCTGCGCGAGATGTGGTTGCAGGACAATGAGTTGAGCGGTGAGATTCCGACGGGCTTGGAGGGGTTGGAAAGTCTTGAGTATCTGCAGCTGAGGGGGAACGAGTTGACGGGGTGCATCCCGGTGTCCCTTGCGCGGAAGCCGGGGCTGACCATTCGCGTCGACGAGGGCATCGTGATTTGTCCCGAAGGGCCGTGCGCCAACGGCGTGGCGGTGCCGGACGCGTTGAAGAACCTGCCTTTGGTCGAGGAATGCAACCTGCTGCTGGCGGCGCGGGACGTCCTGGGCGGGGGGACGGAACTCAACTGGAGCGCGGACGTATCCATATTCGAGTGGGACGACCTCGATATCGGCGGGGACCCGGCTCGCGTGCAAGGGGTGGATCTGAGTAGGAACCGGCTGACGGGGGAGGTTCCGTCCGTCCTGGGTGAACTTACGGCCTTGCAGAGTCTGAACCTGCGCAGCAACGGACTCACGGGCGAGATCCCAGCCTGGCTCGGCGACCTTGCCAACTTGGAAGAACTGAACCTTGGCCTCAACGGATTCACGGGCCGGATACCGGTTCAGTTGGGGAACCTCTCGGGGCTGAGGAGCCTGTATCTGGGGGGAAATGAGCTATCCGGGGAGATCCCAACGGAGTTGAGCGCCCTTGTGAACCTGGAAGAGTTCCATCTCCACTACAACGACCTGACCGGAGAAGTGCCCGCGTGGCTCGGCGAGCTTTCCGACCTGAAGGTGTTGGTCCTGGAGCGCAATGAGTTTGAGGGGGAGATCCCGGCGGAGCTCGGCGAACCGGACGGTTTGGAGGTTCTGAACCTGGGCGGCAACGGGCTTACGGGTGAGATACCGCCTACGTTCGGCGGCCTCAACGCCTTGGAGTACCTGAATTTGAGCCACAACGAACTGACGGGCGGGATACCCGTGCATTTGGGCAACCTAGCCCGTCTGGAGACCCTCAACATCCACAACAACGAGTTGACCGGCGAGGTTCCGCCGGAACTCGGCCAACTCTCCGGTTTGCGGCAGTTGCTTTTGAGCTTCAACGAACTGACGGGGGAGATTCCGCCGGAGTTGGGCAACCTGTCCGCTCTGCAGATCCTTCACATGGCCAATCTCCAACTGACGGGCGAGATTCCCGATGAACTGAGCGCCCTTTCCAACCTGAGGGTTCTGCATTTCCACCATAATGAGTTGACCGGGGAAGTGCCGGTTTGGATCGGCGACCTCTCCAACCTGGAGTACTTCAGCGTTTGGGACAACGAACTGACGGGGGAGATACCGCCGGAACTGGGCCGGCTCTCCAACTTGAGACAGCTGGACGTGAGCTTCAACAACCTGACGGGCGAGATTCCGCCCGAGTTGGGCAATTTGTCCAACCTCGAGTACCTCTTCCTCGGCAAGCTGCAACTGACGGGTGAGATACCGGACGAACTGAGCGCGCTTTCCAATCTGAAGGTCGTTCATCTCCACCACAATCAACTGACGGGTGAGATACCGATTTGGTTCTCCACTCTCGCCAACCTGGAGGACTTGGACCTTTGGAGAAATCGCTTCACGGGCGAGATCCCGCCGGAACTCGGCCAACTCAGCAATTTGAGGGACTTGGACCTGAGCTACAACGACCTGACGGGCGAGATACCGGTGGAACTGGGCAATTTGTCCAACTTGGAGATACTGTACTTGGGCAACATGAACCTGACGGGGGAGATACCGGAGGAACTCGGCGACCTTGCCAAACTGGAGATTCTCCACCTCCACGATAACCAGTTTACCCCCGGCGAGATACCGGCTTGGATCGCCAACTTCCCCAACATGCGGCGGTTGGACCTGGTTGGCACCGGGCGCACCGGAGAGATCCCGTCGTGGATCGGCGAACTCACCGATTTGGAGAGGCTGGAGCTTGGAGAGAACCAGCTAACGGGAGAGATCCCGTCGTGGATCGGCGAGCTCACCGATTTGGAGTGGCTGGAGCTTGGGGAGAACCAGTTGACGGGGGAGATCCCGTCGGAGGTCGCCGAGCTTACCAAGTTGGAGAGACTCGACCTCAGCGACAACCAATTGACCGGGGAGATACCGACGGGGCTGTGGGAACTTGCCGATCTGGAAGAGGTGTACCTTGACGGCAACGACCTGACAGGGTGCGTCCCGCCGGCGTGGGCGGACAACCCGGACGTGAAACTGGAGGTTGACGATACGATTGGGGTGTGCGCAGCCGGCGAGTGACGGCCCGGCGGCCGCTACCGGCTGCGGAGTTGCGGGAAGAGCACGACCTCGCGGATGCTGCGTCTGCCTGCGAAGACCATCATCAGGCGGTCGATTCCGATGCCGAGACCGCCTGTGGGCGGCATCCCGTGCTCGATGGCGTTGAGGAACTCCTCGTCGAGGCGGTCGGTGTCCTCATCCTCGAACCGGCTGCGGAGCGCTTCCTGCTGTTCCATGCGCTGGCGCTGGTCGACCGGGTCGTTCAGTTCGGTGAAGGAGTTGCAGATCTCCATGCCGGCGATGAATCCCTCGAACCGCTCCACGAGGCGCGAGTCGTCCCGCTTCTTCTTGGCAAGCGGCGACATCTCGACGGGGTAGTCGACGAGGAACGACGGCTGGATGAGGTGCGGCTCGACGGTGTCGGACAGCAGCTTGTCGAGCAGGCCGCCCCAGCTCATCTGGTGTCCGACGTCGAGGCCGATGGCGGCCATTTCGCTCTTCAGCGACTCGATGTCGTTGGCCTCCAGGAAGTCGATGCCGCTCCGCCGCTTGATCTCGTCGCGCAGGTCGAGGCGCGGCCAGGGCGGCGTGAGGTCGATGGTCGTTCCCTCGAAATCGACCGTGGGTGAGCCGAGCACCTCCTTCGCCATCGTGAAGACCATCCGCTCGACCATCTCCATCACGTCGGTGTAGTCGGCGAACGCCTCGTAGCTCTCCATCGTGGTGAACTCGGGGTTGTGCGTCACGTCGACGCCCTCGTTGCGGAAGACGCGCCCGATCTCGTAGACCTTCTCGAATCCGCCCACGATGAGTTGCTTCAGGTGAAGCTCCGTCGCGATTCGCAGGTAGAGGTCGCGGTCGAGGGCGTTGTGGTGCGTGGCGAACGGGCGCGCGGTCCCTCCGGCGGGGACCTGCACGAGCATCGGCGTTTCCACCTCCATGAAGCCGCGACCGTCCATGAATCGCCGCAGCGCGCTAATCGCCTTGCTCCGCATGACGGCAATGCGCCGGCTGTCCTCGTTGGCAATCAGGTCGAGGTAGCGCTGGCGGAACCTGGCCTCCACGTCGGTGAGGCCGTGCCACTTCTCCGGCAGGCCGCGGACGGCTTTCGACAGCACCGACCAGTCCGCGACCTCGACGGTCGCCTCGCCCGTCCGCGTGCGGAACACGGCGCCGGTAGCGCCGATCCAGTCGCCGATGTCCAGTTCCTTGAGCGTGGCGTAGGTCTCACTAAGATTGTTGCGGCGAAAGAGCAACTGCACCTTGCCTTCGCCGTCCTGAATGTCGGCGAACGTGGCACGACCCATGCCGCGGTAACGGACGATGCGTCCACCGACGGATACGGTCTTCGTGCGGGCCTCGCCCTCGCCGTCGTGTTCCGCCTCCGCCCGTTCGAGGAGATCGACGGCCTGGCGGGTCGTGTGGGTGCGGTCGTACGTGTGGGGATACGGTTCGATGCCCGCGTCGCGGAGCCTTTGGAGCTTCTCCAGGCGGACGTTCATCAACTGGTTTTCCGGTTCGGACATGTCAATGCCTCCATACGAAAGCGGGGGCGCCTCTCATGGGAAGGACGCCCCCGCGCGTGCCGCTCTTTGCAAGAAGCGAAGTCCTTCCTAGCGTACTCTCGTGATCGTCAGCTTATTGACCCCCGAAGGGGTCTCGACCTCCACGATGTCTCCTATCTTGTGGCCGACGAGGGCCTTGCCGACGGGGGACTCAATGGATATCTTGCCGTCGAGGGGCGCGACCTCGGCCGAGCCGACGATCTGGTACTGTCGCCTGCGCTTCGTGCGGTCTCGAACGTCGACCGACGAGCCGAACCCGATGACGCCCTTCTCGACCATGCTCTTGTCGGCGACGACTGCCCGTTCGAGTACGTTCTCGATCTCCGATATTCTCGCCTCGAGAAGGGCCAGCTCGTTCTTGGCCTCCTCATATTCGGCGTTTTCCTCGACGCCACCGGAATCGTGGGCCTCGGTGATCTTCGCGGCAACCGCCGGGCGACGCGCGTTCTGAAGGTGCGCCAGCTCTTCTTCGAGCTTCTTCATGCCCTCGGGGGTGAGGTATTGAGGGAGTCTGTTCATGGGTGGTTCCTGCTAGCCGGTACGGGCTGCGCGGCGCGCCGATTTCCTGAGGCGGCGGTGAGCGCTTCGAGAACATTGTAGCTTTTGGGAGGGGGGTGTGTAAACGAAGGGGTGGGGCCTGCGTCGCCTATAGAGCTCATCATCCTTGATATAGGATTCAACTGAGGTTACGCTATGGCCTAGCCCTTCTTGATGCGAGAGTAAGAGCATGACCGAGAGACTAACCGAGCCCGGGTCACAACTCCAGATGGGCGTTCCGTCGGAAAGTAGGAACAAGAGGCGCGTCCAAGGAGGAGTTCCTACGAGTGACGTGATCACCTCGGCTCACGTCGGCGGGAACGCGGACGTGTTCGCACAAATACTTCGACTGCACGTCCCGGATGGGGCAATCGTGGCCGACGTAACATGGGGTAAAGGGGTCTTCTGGCAGAAAGTTCGCGAAGGAATCTACAACGTCAGAGCTACGGATATTTCCATGGGCGTGGATTGCCGAGAGCTTCCGTACGGTGACGGTGAAATCGATTGCGTTGTTCTTGACCCTCCCTACATGGAAGGGTTTTACCGGAATCACCCGAGCCAAAAGGCCGGAGGGGGCAGTCACTTGACGTTCCGAGAGCACTACTCGAACGGTGATGAACGGCCGGTGCGGGCGAAATGGCATGCCGCAGTGACCGAACTCTATCGAGAAGCGGGACGGGAAGCGTATCGCGTGCTAAGAACCGACGGTGTCCTAATAGTGAAGTGCCAGGACGAAGTGAGCGCAAACAGGCAATGGCTGACACACGTAGAGATTATCAATGACTACGAATCCATAGGCTTCTACACTAAGGACCTGTTTGTCGTAGTGCGTTCCAATAAGCCGGTAATAACCAGACTGAAAAAGCAGGTTCACGCTAGAAAGAACCATTCGTACTTTCTGGTATTCGTCAAGGCTATGCGTAAGTGAAGACGCCTACTCTTCCTTTGTCCCGCGTTCTACGATCAACTGGTCGAGGATTTCCAGCAAGTTGCCTGTGAAAGGTGGTTCAGGAGGCCATGACACAGGCACAAGGCTCGCGATTAGCTGCTCACGGACATGGCGAGGATACTTGCTGTAGGAGCTTCGTGGCAAATCACTGTTCTTGGCAAATGCGAAGTTCCATTCCTCTTCAAATGCGAAGCAATTTATCGCAAGAACATCGAACTCTCCTACCTTCAGCAGCGTGGTTTCAATTTGAGACCCGTCATCCAGCACGATAGAACGCCGATCGCTGGCATCAACTTGTGCCCGGCCCCTCCAAGTGTCCCCGTCCTTCTCAACCACCGATGACTGAAGAGACTTGCTTTCAACGACAAACCGTTGACCTTGGTATTCGATAACGTGGTCTCCTTTGATTGAGCGGTCATGGTCGTCAAACTTGCCCAAGTACTCAACCTTGTTCCCGGAAAGCCACTTTTCTCGCAGCTTGTGTTCGGCCACGTAGCCCAATAACATTCCTCGCAGGCTTGGGTTCGCATCGACCAGCTCTGTTAGGTCCGCCGCTGTAATACGCCATCGATCGAGGATGTCGGTTGGCTCGCTTGAATCCGGTTTGAGACCGATCTGTTGCAAGATATCGCTGGCGTCAAGACTCAGGACTCCACAGATTTGCAGCAGTTCGATTACGTCTAAACGACGTTCGCCCCGCTCATACTTCGATACGAAGGACTGAGACGCTTGAAGCCGGGCGGCAACGTCCGATTGCTTTAGCCCGCGGGCGCGGCGCGCTTCAACGAGTAGTCGCTGTAACTTCAGATAGGGAGTTGAGTAGGGTGGTATCATTTGGAGCTATGAGCATACATTGAGTTGAATCCATATCCCAAAATAGAATATGATTGAGAAACTAAATGGAGACACCACTATGACACGCGGCGACGGACGCCTGTACGACGAGCTCCGTCCAACCAAGATAGCGACCGACACGCTGATGTTCGCGGAAGGCTCGGCCACGATTGAGTCGGGGCACACGCAGGTGCTGTGCGCGGTGAGCGTCGAGGATGGCGTGCCGTCGTTTTTGCAGGACTCGGGGCAGGGCTGGATCACGGCGGAGTACGCCATGCTGCCTCGCGCGACGCTGACCCGGAGTCGACGAGAAGGGCGGACGGGGCCGAGGGGTAGGACGCAGGAGATACAGCGGCTCATCGGGCGGTCGCTCCGGGCGGCGGTCGATCTCGACAAACTGGGGGAGCGGACGATCACCGTCGACTGCGACGTCATCCAGGCGGACGGCGGGACGCGCACCGCCTCGATTACGGGGGCCTACGTCGCACTGTACCGAGCGCTTTTCGGTCTCGTGGAAGACGACGTACTGCCGGAGCTCCCGTTGAAGTGCGGGGTCGCATCCACCAGCGTGGGGATTCTCAACGGCGAGGCGCTGCTCGATCTCAACTACGAGGAGGACTCGCAGGCCGAGGTCGATTTCAACGTCGTGATGACGGATCTGGGTGAGTTCGTGGAGCTTCAGGGCACGGCAGAGGAAGGCTCCTTTTCGCGCGAGGCCCTGGACGAATTGATCGATCTGGCGGCACAGGGCATCGAAACGCTGTTTGATATCCAGCAGCAGGCGTTGGAGTCGTTCTTCGGCGGGTAGGGGGATTCACCGCAGAGGGCGCGGAGGGCGCAGAGGGAAAGCAGAGAGTGTTGGGGGAGAGGGAAGATGGATTCCCGCTTTCGCGGGAATGACGGGAGAAAGCGGAATGACGGATGTGGATGTCGACGTAGGGGCGATTCATGAATCGCCCCTACGGGAGGTTGCCGGGGAGAGACCGGGAAGGCGTTACGGTTTCTGGACAAGCTGGATGTTCGGCTCGCGCACGGAGTGGACGGTGTAGGCGAGGGACGGCGCGACGGTGTTGCCTTCGTTGCTGACGACGATCTCCACCTGTGTCGGGCCGTGGAGGTACTCGACCTTTCCGTCGCTCAGGCGGAATGGGCGGTCGTGGCCGGGGTAGAAGACGTCCGACGAGTCGAGTATCTTCTCGACACTCTCGGTGGCGTCGTTCACGTCCCAGAAGACGTTGTAGGGGAGTTTCCGGGTAACGGTGCCTCCGTCGGGCATGGCGTCACCCGCTACGAGGATGTTCTCGTCCCCGATATCCGCCACGACGCTGATGTGTCCCAGGGTGTGTCCGGGTGTGTCGATGATCGAGATGCCTTCGGCCACCACGTCGCCGTCCGAGATCGGCTCGACGCGCATCTTGTCCATCATGTCGGCGATGTACTTGGCGGCGTTGTGGTCGGCGGGGTTCGGGTTGTGGGCGTAGTCGATCTCCTTCGGATGCACGAGAATGCGGGCGTTGCTGAACATGTCGGTGTTCTGGCAGTGGTCCCAGTGCATGTGCGTGAGGATGACGAGGTCGATGTCCTCCGGCGTGAGGCCGCGCGAGTCGAGGGCGCTCCAGAGGAGACCGCGACGCGACGCGGGGCCGGTGTCGACCACGATGTTCTGCCCTCCGACCTCCAGGAGGGATATGGACGACCACCCGAATCCGCCCTCCGGCGAGATGAAGGAGAATCCGTAGGTGAGCACGTCGAGATTGGCCATGGGGTGCCTGCCTTTCCAGATCTTCCACGTCATTGATCGCGGGGATGGTATCACATCGTTGGGCAGGGCATTGAGGACGAACGGGAGAGGAGACTCACTTGGGCTGAACTTTCGGGGGAAACGCTTGAAAACCGCCTCACCGCGCGTGATATACTTGACTAAGTGACTCCACAATTCACCAACGGGGTTAGAGAATTGGCGTTCGGCCACTCACGTGAAGACTGCACCTGTACGAGGCGCTCCGCTTAGAGAAGCAGCGTCGCGCAGTCGCCCCGCGCTCCGGCAATACGGCTCCACTGTGAAGACCTGCGTCCTTCCGTGGAGCGTTTTTTGTTGAATGGCCCTTTGCGCCATTTCGTTGGCGTCGTCGAGACGAGTCCCCCAAGCAGGCATTCGGGAGAAAGATAAGCATGGTCGCAACCGCAACACCGCAAGTTAGAACGCTGACGCCGTACCAGGTCCAGCGGTACAGCCGGCACATCATCATGCCGCAGGTGGGCAGCGCCGGACAGCGCGCGCTCCTGAACGCCAGGGTGCTCGTGGTCGGGGCGGGCGGACTGGGTTCCCCGATCTCGCTCTACCTCGCGCTGGCGGGTGTCGGGACGATCGGCATCATCGACTTCGACGACGTGGACATCACCAACCTCCAGCGTCAGATCCTGCACCACAACGACGACGTGGGACGGCCCAAGGTCGAGTCGGCCCGCGACACGATTCTGGCGTACAACCCCGACGTGGACGTGGTGACGCACAACACGCCGCTCAACGCCGAGAACGCGCTGGACATCTTCGCCGACTACGACATCATCGTCAGCGGCGCCGACAACTTCGCGGTACGGTACCTCATCAACGACGCGGCTTACCTGAGCAATAAGCCGCTGGTCGACGGCAGCGTTCTGATCTTCGACGGTCGCGCGACGGTCTATCAGCCCGGACAGGGCTGCTACCGGTGCGTGTTCCCCGATCCGCCGCCGCCGGGCGAAGTGCCGAACTGCGCGGAGGCCGGAGTGCTGGGGATGATGCCCGGCCTGGTCGGCACGATCCAGGCGACGGAGACGGTCAAGCTCATCATGGGCATCGGGGAGTCCCTCACGGGGCGACTGCTGCTCATCGACGGGCTGACCATGGAGTTTCGGGAGCTCAAGATACGGCGGAACCCCAATTGCCCGCTCTGCGGGGATACCCCCACGGTGACAGAGCTCATCGACTACGAGATATTCTGCGGCGTCTCGGTGACGGGCGAAGGGTAGGGGGAACAAAAGGGGCAATGGATCGACGCCCCGATACGTAAACGACACAAGCACACAAATAGAGTTTGGAGAGAGTGAGGAGAAAACAATGGCAGCACAAGCAGCGCATCCCGAGTCGATAGTCGATACCGACTGGGTAGCAGAGCACGGGAACGACGACAACGTCGTCCTGGTCGAGGTTGACGTGGACACGGAGGCATACGAGCAGGGGCACATCCCCGGCGCTATCGGATGGAACTGGACGACCCAGTTGAACGACACGGTGACCCGCGACATCCTGAACAAGGAGCAGATCGAGTGCCTGCTCGGCTCGTCGGGCGTCACCTCTGATTCGACGATCATCGTCTACGGCGACAACAACAACTGGTTCGCCACCTACGCCTTTTGGCAGATCAAGATCTACGGTCACGCCGACGTGCGCGTGATGGACGGCGGGCGCATCAAGTGGGTGAGCGAGGGACGCGATCTGACGACCGACGCGCCGTGCGTCGAGGCGACGTCCTACACCGCGAGCGACGCGGACCTGAGCACCCGCGCCACGCGCGACGACATGCTCAGCATCGCCAGTGGAGAGACCTCGTCGGCGATGGTGGACGTGCGAGCGCCGGCGGAGTTCAGCGGCGAGCTTCTGGCGCCCGCAAACCTGCCGCAGGAGGGTTCGCAGCGCGGCGGCCACATTCCGGGGGCAACCAACATCCCCTGGCTGACGGCCGTCAACGAGGACGACGGGTCGTTCAAGTCCGTTGAGGACCTGCAGGCGGCGTACCAGGGCAAGGGGATCACCGGAGACGGGCCGACCGTGGCCTACTGCCGCATCGGCGAGCGCTCGTCGCACACGTGGTTCGTGCTCAGCCAGATTCTCGGCTACGACGACGTGAAGAACTACGACGGATCGTGGACCGAGTACGGGAGCATCGTCGGCGCGCCGATTGAAAAGTAGGACGATGTGATATACTGGTACGGTATCAAGTTTGTGGGGACGCGTGGCTTCGACAGGGGAAGCCTCCGCGGGACTGCAGGTCGAGGCGCCATCAACCCTCGCTAAACCGGTGGCAATCACAATAACAGGCAAGCAAGAGCTAGCCCTAGCCGCCTAAACGCGGCTACGTTCACCCGTTTTGCTCCTCGACGGAGCGGGATGAGCGACGACACTCGAGGTGCTGTCCGACAGACGCCGATAAGAAGGACAAAAGACTCATCGGCTGGCCTCCGACGACGACCGACGCCGGTTCGGGCGGCCGGAGGCGAGAAACAAGTACCGGCTACACCTGTAGACGTTCTAGTCCGGAGCCTCTTCTGGACGGGGAGTTCGACCCTCCCCCGTCTCCACCAAAGCTGCCCACTACCTCCGGTTCTCTAGCTCGTAGGTTGCGGCTCGTAACGCACGACCTTTATGTGATCCTCAGTCCTGCGCGCCTGCGCCAGATCGTAAGAGGTCTGTCGCCGGAGCCAGAACTCCGCGGTGGACCATCCTGCCTTCTCAAGACGGATGGCCATTTCAGGGGAAATGGCGGCATGACCGTTCAGCACGCGCGAGAGCGTGTGACGCGCTACACCCAGCACTCGCGCGCCTTCGGTAACGCTCAGGTCAAGAGGGTCTAGGCAGTTCTGCTTGATGCTGCGTCCGGGATGCGGCGGACTCTTCATCGCCATGATCATGTCCTCTTGCTAGTGATAATCTATGAGGTCAACGTCGTACACGTCGCCGTCTTCAAACCGGAATGTGATTCGCCAGTTGCCGGAAATTGAGATGCTCCATAGCCCTTTCAGGTTGCCTTTGAGTGGATGAAGCCTATATCCCGGTAAGTCGACGTCCCTAGGTATGCTGGCGTCATCAAGGTCAGCCAAGGCCAGAGCGATCCGTTCTACCAAGTTAGCAGCTACTCTGCTAGGGTCGTCCCGGTCATAGAGTCGCTTCAGACCTCGATGGCGAAACGATCTGATCATGTAATTATTGTACCGTGTAGCGGTACGCCTATCAAGTGCACAACTACCCGGTTCGCTGCGTCCCTACCGGAACCAGTCGTAGTTTAGGCCCAAGGAGCGGTCCTCTAGGGGCAGGTCGACTCGGACTCCGCCCATGTCGGACGAGAGCTTGAGGGCGACCTCGACCTCCAGCGCCACGGCGACGCGCCGGCCGGAGTTCTTCGGCTCATCCATCTCGCCCGCGATGCAGCGCATCACGTCGTTCAGGGAGTAGATGGCCCCATACGGCGGGATGAACTGCGGGACGCCGAACGGCATATCCGTACGCTGCTTGGGACTCTCCGTCCCCGGCGCCTCGACGTCCTTGGACAGCCGCCACCCCGACGATCCGGCGAGTCCGAAAGAGAAGCTGAGCTCGCCTTCCGTCCCCGTGATCCGCACGTTTGGCGAGCCTTTACGGAAATGAACGACCGTGCCGTCCTGAGCTACCAACATGCCATGACCTTGGAACTCGTCGCTGCCGGACTCGGAGCGCGGCGTGTCGTTCGTACCTATGACCCACGCGGGCGGGGAGTCGAGAAAGTACGACCAGTTCTGGTGCTGCGCCGTAGGTCCTCCGGCTTCTATGGAGATCACGTCGCCGATCTCGCCGGAAGCGACGAGTTGCTTCGCCCGCTCGAATGATGGGTGCGTCGTCGAAATCGCGCCGCACGAGAGCGGCACCCCGGCGTCGGCGCACGCCTTGACCATGCGGTCTGCCTCATCGAGCGTGTGGCACATGGGCTTGTCTGTGATGACGCCCTTCGCCCCGTGCTCGACGGCCATCACCACGAGGTCGGCGCGTCCCTTCGTGTTCGTCGCAACGGCAACGATGTCGAGGTTTTCTTTGTTGAGCATCTCATGGGCGTCGGTATAGACCGACTCGGCGCCGTACCGCTCCGAGAAGGCCCTCAGACGCTTCACGTCCCTGTCCGCCGCCGCAACGAGGTCTACCTCGGGCCTGTCCACAATTGCCTCGGAGTACGACGTGGCGTTCCCCTCCACGCCGGGACTCTCGAAGTGGTGGAACTTCCGATGGATGTTCAGTTCGGGGGTCGGACGGTCGATGTCGTCCACGTGGAACCGGTCGCCGATGCGTCCCGCCAAGTCGTACAGCAGGCCCATCCAGCCTAGTCCGATGACTCCGCCTCGGTATTTCGCCATTGCTCTGTGCCTCCTGTGGGTTGAGGGTGTTTCTATCGATACGTCACCGATACCCGCACGTCGGCGAGTATCAGGGGATCTTCTCGTGCGGGGTCGGTATCGGTTAGCCAGACCGCGATCTCGTTCACGCCGGACTTGAGGGGCGGCGCGTCGACGGTCCACTCGATGGCTGTGCCGGGCTCGGGGTCGTCCGTAGTCTGCATCGGGGAATCGTGGCCCCGGTTGGGAGCATAGACGGTGCGCGTCCAGGTGTCGGACGATCTCCTCGCGGCTTTCGCGTCAAGCTCCGAACCGTTGACGCTTACCCTGATATCGTCACCCGCCCCCGCGTTTTCGAGCCGGAACCCGATGGTGCACTCGCCGAGCGCGCCTTCCGCCTTAGCTCCCTCAAGATCGTCGGCAATGGACATGGTGAGGAGAGTGCTCGGTCCGATGACGGTCGGTTCCAGCGCGGTAGGAAGCTGGGTGAGCGGGATGGCGTTCTGGAACGAGAACCCAAGCTGGTTCGTGGGGCGCACCCGGCCGCGCTTGTCGAACTCGTACCGCTTGTCGAGGCGGGACAGCGCGTCGCCGTCGATCAGCCTGCCGAGCGTCTCGCGCTTCCACTCCTGTGCCAGCCTGAAGTAGTTGAACAGGTACAGGCCGGAGACCCCCTGTTCGCGGTACAGCGCCGCTACTGCCCGCATCGACAGCTCGTTGAGGTTTGGACGGAGCGCTTCGAGGCAGCCGTATATCTCGACGTTCGTACCCTCCGCCGCCTGCACGAACTCGTGGACGGGCGTCTCGAAGGGAATGAACCCGCCTCCCGCGATGACGATGTCCACCAACTCTTCCTTGATCCACGTCTCCACGTCGAGACCTACCCGCGCGCAGTCTCGCAGCGTAGGGGGCACCCGAACGATCAGGTCGAGGGCCTTGTCCTTCGCCTCGCCGATCTCGTCCATCTGCTGGCGGATGTACGCTATGAAGTCGGTCATCAGGTACCGGTTGGGGTACCCCTCCTCGATGCGGAAGAAGGCCGGGTGGCGCATGTAGTCGAGCTCGATGCCGTCCACGTCCCATCGCGAGACCAGCTCGATCGCGATGCTCGCCATGTAGCTGCGGACAGCGGGAACGGCGTAGTCGAGGCCCGTGCGAATGCCCCATTCGAGGGTCGGGCCCGGAATGTCTTCGCCCTTGCCGATGAGGTACTCGGGATTGTCACGCCGAAAATGTGAGTACTGCGGCGCGGACTCCGGCATGTCGTAGTGCTCGTTCATCCGCACCGAGGGGAAGAACTCGACTCCCGCGCGCCTGCACAGCCCGGCGATGACCTGCATCGGGCCGCCGTGGTTTTCAATGAGGTAGCGGAGATTGTCCACGCTGACCTGCTGGGTCTCGTCGAGGTTGTCGTAGCCTTCGCCGAACCGCTCGCCGATGTCGGTCTCGTACGAGTAGGTGTCGTGCCCTCCCACCGACCACAGGAACCCGTCTATGGGGGTATCCACATACGTGCCAACCATGTTGTCCCACATGTACTCGGGCGTGAGCGGGTGGGGCGTGTTTATGATCCAGCCGTCGTCGTTGCACAGTATCCGTCGCGTCTTTCCGCTTCGTGGCATTGAGGGGCCTCCGGGCCGGGGGTGTCTTGCGTCGGGCGCTTAGGGTATCTACTATCGGGCGTCAGGTAAAGGGGTTCGGACGGTCGTCACCGCTTGCCATCGAACGAGGGCGACTCCATAATTGTGAGTCGAATCGTCCCCGGCGGACGGCAACTGCACACACGGAGCGCACATATCTATGCGGACGCGCCAGCTTGGAAAGGACGGGCCGGAAGTGCCTGTCATCTGCTTCGGCACGTGGCCGCTGGGCGGCGCGTTCGGCGCTATCGAGTACGACCAGGCAATCAACACCCTGAGGGCTGCTATTGACGCCGGGCTGACCTTTCTCGATACGGCTGAGAGCTATTTCGACAGCCAGGCAAAGATCGGCGAGGCCATCGAGGGACGGCGCGACGAGGTTTTCCTGGCGACGAAGGTGTCCGGCGCGGATCACTCGGCCGAGCACATAGAATCGGCGCTCGGGGAGAGCCTCAGACTCTTGCGCACCGACTACATCGACCTGTACCAGCTTCACAGTCCGCAGCCGCAGTGGCCCATCGAGGACACCGTTGGCGAGCTCATGAAGCACCGCGACGCGGGGAAGATACGCTACATCGGCGTTTCCAATTTCTCAGCCGACCAGACGCGTGAGGCTGCACGGCATGGCCTGATACATAGCTCACAGCCGCGATACAGCATACTTTTCCGAGACTCCGAGGCCGAGATTCTGCCGGCCTGCCGTGAGCTTGGCATCGGGGCAATCGTGTACTCCGTCATGGCAAAAGGGTTGTTGGCGAGCAAGTACAAGCCGGGCCACGAGTTCCCGCCCGACGACGAGCGGCATAACTGGCCGCACTTCAAGGGCGAGCTATTCGAGCGCATCTATGGAGTGACCGAGAAGCTGAAGGGGTGGGCGGAGGACCATGGCAGGGACATCGTGCAGCTTGCCATCGCATGGCCCTTGGCCAACCCCGCCGTGACGTCGAGCATCGTCGGGGGACGGACGGTCGAGCAGGTGCTTCACGACGCGCAGGCGGGGGACTGGGCGCTGACCGACGACGACCTGCAAGAGATAGACCAGATTCAAGGCGACCTCCGCTTGGAGTCGATAGCCATTCCCCGATGGAGCGACCGTGCGAGACCAAGTTGAGGCCCTGCTGAAGGGCGCGTTCGACTTGCGGATTCACACCGGGCCTGAGCCGGAGGGTGAGCGCCGCAGCGACTACCTCGAGGCGGGACGCGACGCCTATGAAGCGGAGATGGCGGGGTTCGTGCTGATGAAGCACCGCCACCCGACGGCCCTCGCGGCATATGCCCTGAACCGCATGTATCCCGGCTTCCAGGCCGTCGGCTCTGTCGTTCTGAATACCTCCGTCGGCGGGCTGAATCCCGACGCGGTTGAGGCGGCGGCCAAGCTCGGGGCGAAGGTCGTGTGGATGCCGACGCAGGACGCAGGTGCAATCAGGCTTGCGGATGCCCAGGACGACGTTGGGGCTGTGCTGGAGGTCGCCAAGACGCGCGGCATGGCCGTTGCCTCGACCCATGCCAACTTCGAGGACACCGAGATGCTCGTACGTCTCGCGGGTTCGGTCGGGCCGGAGCGACTCGTCGTGACCAATCCGATAGCGAGATTCGGCGCGGAGGAGTCTTCGCAACTACTCTCGCATGATCTGTATGTCGAGCTTCCGTTCCTATCGTATTATTCCAGCGCGGATGCCGGGGAACGCCTGCGTGCGGATATCGAAAGGATCGGGGCCGACCGATGTATCGTCTCGACGGACTTCGGGCAGTGGATGAACCCTCCTCCTGCAGAGGGTATGCGGATGGCAATCGCGGCGATGCTCGACGCGGGAATGCGTGAGGCCGCCATTGGCAAGGTCGTGCGGACGAATCCCCTCGCTTGCGTTGGACTGTCCGCCGGTTGGCCGGTCAGTGCCTGAAGTGGCGGACGCCGGTGAAGACCATCGCCATGCCTTCGCGGTTCGCGGCCTCGATGACCTCGTCGTCACGCATCGAGCCGCCCGGCTGGGCTATCGAGGCAATTCCCGCCTGAGCGGCGGCCTCGATGTTGTCTGCGAACGGCATGAAGGCGTCGGAAGCCAGCGCGCTCCCCGCGACCTTGTCGCCCGCTGTCTCGATGGCGAGCCTGATGCTCGTGACACGGTTCGGCTGTCCCGTTCCCATGCCGACAAGGGTGTTGTCCTTGCCGAGCACGATGGCGTTGGACTTTATGTGCTTGCAGACCCTCCACGCGAAGGCGAGGTCGGTGAGCTCGCGCTCCGTAGGCTGACGCTCGGTGACGACCTTCCATGAGGCAGGGTCTTCTTCAATCGCGTCGGAGGTTTGAAGAAGAGCGCCGCCCGACACCAGCCTCAGATCGAAGCCGCTGAGGTCGCCGCCCGTAGCGTTCACCTTCAGGATGCGGGTCTCCTTCCGCCTCTTGAGGATATCAAGCGCTTCCGGCTCATAGTCGGGCGCGACGATGACGTGGTACAGGACTCCGCGCATGGCGGCGGCGGTCTCGGCGGTCAGCGTTCGGTTGTACGCGACGATGCCCCCGTACGCCGACACGGGATCGCCCTCCAGCGCCCTGCGGTAGGCAGTCGGCTGGTCGTCGTGCATGGATAGTCCGCACGGGTTGAGGTGCTTGACGATACAGGCCGCAGGGTCGGAAAAGTCGGTCACTGCGGACCACGCGGCCTCGGCGTCGAGGTAGTTGGTGAAGGACATCTCGATGCCGTGCAATCGCTCGGCGTTCACGATCCCCCCTGCCGCCAGCGGGTCGCGGAAAACGGAACCCTTTTGGTGAGGATTCTCGCCGTAGCGCATATCGGCGATCTTCTCGAAACCGACCGCGAATTCCGAGCCGGACAGGAGGTCGCCGTCGCTCAGGTATCGTGAGACCGCCGCATCGTACTGCGCGACGTGCCGGAACGCCTTGAGCGCCAGTCCCTTCCGCTCGTCCAGTGTCAGCGGATTCGCCTGTCCACAAATGCGCTCACTGACCCAGCCGTAGTCGGCGGGATCGACGATGACGATGACGGAGGGGAAATTCTTCGCGGCGGCGCGGATCATCGTTGGCCCGCCGATGTCGATGTTCTCCAATGCGTCTTCGAGCGTCACACCCGGTGTGCGGACGGTCTCAACGAAGGGATAGAGGTTCCCGACAACTATGTCGATGCCGTCGATGCCGCGCTCGTTAAGCTCTGCTACGTGGGAGTCCAAATCGCGCCTCGCGAGAATGCCGGCGTGGATGACCGGATGCAGTGTCTTGACCCTACCGTCCAGTATCTCCGGGAAGCCGGTGACGTCCGAGAGCAGCGTAACCGGCAGTCCGGCGGCGGTCAGTTCCGCGCGGGTGCCGCCCGTGCTGATGATCTCGAACCCGGCCTCGATCAGCTTCCCGGCGAACTCTACGGCTCCCGTTCTGTCATAGACGCTAATGAGCGCTTTCATCTATGTGCTGTTCTCCTGTTCGCCATCCTAGAGGCTGACTCTCCTCTCGCCTGTGGCCCGGACGACCTCGCCCACGACGCGGGCGTCAGGAGCCAGGGAGCACACCTCCTCGGCGTTTTCCGGTTCGCAGGCGACCACCATGCCCAGCCCCATGTTGAAGACGTGGTACATCTCGTCCGAGTCGATATTGCTGAGCTCCTGAAGCAGGGTGAAGATCGGCGGAACGGTCCAGGTTGAAGGGTCGAAGTGAGCGCCCAGCCCCTCAGGCAGCATTCGCGGCACGTTGTCTCTGAGACCGCCACCCGTTATGTGCGCCATGCCCTTGGCGAGACTGAGGACGGGCTTCACCACCGGGTAGTAGGCCGTATGCGGTCGCAGCAGCGCCTCTCCAATCGTCCCGTCGATCTCGTCATGGCGCTCAAAGAGCGGCGAGGGGTCGTCGTCGAGTCCCAGGGCGTGGCGCACGAGCGAGAAGCCGTTGGTGTGCAGTCCATTCGAGGGAATGCCGATGAGGGCGTCGCCCTCGCGGATGGTCGAGCCGTCGAGGATGTCGTCTTTTTCGACGACGCCGACCGCGAAGCCGGAAAGGTCGAACTCGCCCTGCGCGAACAGTCCGGGAAGCTCGGAGGTCTCCCCGCCGATGAGGGCGCACCCGTTCTCAGTGCAGGCCGACGTGATGCCTTGAACGATCTCTTCCGCGAGGTCGGCGTCCATCTTGCCTGTCGCGATGTAGTCGAGGAAGAACAGCGGCTTGGCGCCACACACGATGACGTCGTTCACACAGGCATTGACGACATCTCGCCCCAAGTTCTCGAACTGCCCCATGGCGAGCGCGATCTTGAGCTTGGTGCCGACGTTGTCCGTGCCTGCGACGAGGACGGGCCGGCGATAGCCCGACAGCTCGAACAGCCCGCCGAACCCTCCCACTCCGCCCAGCACCTCGGGGCCGTGCGTCGTGGAGGCGAGCGACTTGATGCGCTGCTTGGTCGCGTCCGCCGCGTCGAAGTCGACTCCGGCATCCTTGTAGGTCTGTCCGGACTGCGGCTGTGACATCAATTCTCGAAGGCCAGCTTGTCCATTTCGAGCTGGACGGGGATGGGCTGGTTGCCGGTAAAGCAGGCCATGCAGTTCCGGTCCTCAACCGTTCCGATCGCCCTGAGCAGGCCGACGGTGCTCAGGTATCCGAGGGAGTCGACCCCCACGATTCCGGGAATCTCGTCGATTTCCCTGTTGGACGCGAGAAGCTCCTCGCGTGTCGGGAAGTCCACGCCCAGGTAGCAGGGATGCCTGATCGGGGGCGAGGCTATTCTCAGGTGCACCTCGCTGGCGCCGCCGCGCCGGAGCATGGCTACGAGCTGGGCCTGCGTCGTCCCTCGGACGATGGAGTCATCGACCACCACGAGGCGTTTGCCCTTGATATTCTGGATCAGTGGGTTGTACTTCATGCGCGCGCCCATGTCTCGCAGGCGCTGGTCGGGCATGATGAACGTGCGCAAGACGTAGCGGTTCTTGATGAGACCTTCCTCGAAGGGTATGCCGGACTGCTCGGCGTAGCCCACCGCGGCGGGTATGCCGGAGTCGGGGACGCCGATGACCATGTCGGCGTCGGCGGGATGCTCCTTCGCGAGCGCCTCGCCCATTGCCTTGCGGCTGTTGTAGACGAGGCGGCCCTCGATCACGCTGTCGGCGCGGGCCATGTAGATGTGCTCGAAGATGCAGGGAGCGCGAATGCCGTCGGACATGCGGCGGCTCACGCTGCGAAGGCCGTCCGCGTCGATCGCGACCACCTCGCCGGGATGCACGTCCCGGACGAACTCGGCATCGATCTGGTCGAGGGCGCACGTCTCCGACGCGATCACCCAGCCGCCGTTGAGCTTGCCGATGCAGAGCGGGCGGACGCCCATCGGATCGCGAATGCCATACACGGTGTCTTCGGTCATGACCGTCAGGGAGTAGGCGCCTTCGAGCCTTCCCATGGCGTAGACGATACGCTCCTCCAGAGTGGGAGCGGGAGCGTGCGTCATCAGGTGCGCGATGATCTCGGAGTCGCTGGTGGTGGTGAACGTGGCTCCCCAGTCCTCAACCTCGGACCGGAGACTCCTGGCGTTGACGATGTTGCCGTTGTGGGCAAGGGCGATCTCCACGCCGGAGCCGTTGGAGAAGATGGGCTGGGAGTTCTCGATGGTGCTCCGGCCGGTGGTCGAGTACCGGGCGTGGCCGATGCCGAGGTGGCCGGGAAGGACGACGAGGTCTTCCTCGTTGAACGCCTGGGTGATGAGACCCATGGCAGTCCGGCACTTGATCTGGGTGCCGTCGCTCGTGGCGATGCCCGCGCTCTCCTGCCCGCGATGCTGAAGGGCATGGAGGGCGAAGTACGCGGTGCGGGCGGCGTCCTCTCCTGGCAGGTATGCTCCAACGATGCCGCAAGCCTCTCGCGGCCTATCCGTCGGAAAGGACATCCTCACCCCCTGAGTCTGCGGCGTGGATAGTATCCCTGCACTGCCACCACCACATGAGATTATAGGCGTGACATCGGGGATGGTCAACGGAAGCAGGGGCGATTCGCGAATCGTCCCTACGGGATTCACTCACCGTTGCCCTTCAGCGTCGTTTGGGCCCGGATGGACGGCATCAGGAGGCCGATTGCGAACAAGAGGGACAGGCTCACGCCGGATATGATCGTGATGGCCATTGGAGCGCCGACGCGCTCGGCAAGCGCTCCGACGATGAGGGATCCCGCCGGGCTGGTGCCTATCGCCAAGCTGATTACTCCGAGGGACTTGCCGCGCATTCCTGCCCGGGCAACCAGCATCACCACCGTCGCCTGCATGGTGGAGAATCCTGCCGTGCCCGCCCCGAGTACGAGCAGGAGGGCCAACGACATCAGATAGACCTTGGAGAACGAGAATCCTATGAGGCAGACGGCAGCCAGCACTGAGCCGCCGATGAAGATGAGGCCATGCCGCCGGACATTTGTGGACGAGGCGATCGCTATAGCCCCCGCCGACGCGCCAAGCCCGGCGATGGAGTCCATCAGTCCCATCAGGTCGGGACCGACTCCCAGAACGTCGCGCGCGATAACAGGAATGAGGAACCGGTACGGGAAGAACAGCACGTTCATCACGATGGTTATGAGGACGACGGCCAGCAGCGTGCGATGCCGGAGGGTGTAGCGGAGGCCCACGAGCAGGTCGACAGTCATCCGTCGTCTTGCGGCGGAGGCGCGTCCCCTGATGTCGAGCCGAAGCATCCAGACCAGCACCATCGAGACGAGGGAGAAGCCGACGACCGCCACGTATCCGCCTACCACGTCCACCTGGCTGATCAGGACCCCGGCAAGCGCCGGGCCGACCATGGCGCTGGCGTTCATGCCAATCGAGTCGAGCGCCACGGCGTTGGTGACGCCTTGGCTCCCCACGAGGTCGTGGATCATCGAACGCCGGGTCGGCAGTTCGAGCGCCCAGGCCGAACCGACGAGGGTGATCGTCACGTAGGCGTGCCAGAACTCTTCTCTGCCCATGACGAGAATGGCCGCCATTCCTATGCCCGCCACGAAGCCGACCACCTGCGTCACGCGGAGCAGCTTGAGCCGGTCGAACCTGTCGGCCAGCACTCCGCTCAACAGACCCACGAAGAGCATCGGCGCGAGTGAGAAGAACCCGACGAGCGACACGAGAAAGGCGGAGTCGGTGAGCGTCAGCACCATCCAGCCGAGCAACGTCATCTGCATCCACCGCGACAGCAGGGAGCAGAAGTTCGCGGGCCACATGATGCGATAGCTCGGACTCTGGAACGCCGCAAACGTGCGCGGCATCTTGGAGCGGTGGGGGAGCCTCACGGAGATCGTTCCCGCACCGGGTAGACCGTCCATTGCACGGTCGCGACGGCACCCACATCGTCGAGGGCACAACTTTGATTGTCCAGCTTAACGCCGAATAGCCCGTCCGCCGCGGCAAAGAAGACGTACTGTGACTCGTAGACGTAGTGGGTTGCCGTCACTCTTGAGACGTTCTGCTTGGGAGTGAGTGTTTGAAGGACGTTGTCGAACGGGTCGACGACACTGGGCACACCGCAGATGTGCTGGTCGTGCTTTTCCTGTCGCACCTCTACAGAGACTTCGACCCGTTTTCCTGAGCTCACCCTTAAGAGCGACTGGTGGAAGCCGGTTTCCCATAGATCGAACGTCACTGGTGGTGGGCTGAGGGTCTCGGCGGAGTCGTCGTTCTCCGACTGCCCGCAGGCAAGCAGCGCCGTTAGCACGACCGCCGCGAGAGAAACGGCGAGCATTCGAAGAATCATGACGTCGAGGCAGTTACGTCCCAGCCGCATAAGTAAGTCTCGTCAAGCAGTGATGCCATTGATTGTAGACCGCAGCCGCTACGACAGAAAACGGGTTTACAGGTGTGCCAAGAGTAGGATAGGGGCGAGGATCCATCACTCGCGGACGCGGAAGATGCGTACGTCGCGGTTCTCGTAGACTTGTTCGAGGGCGCCGTCGAGGCCTGTGTCGAACTTGGCGAGTCCGGCCGGGTCGTAGTAGAGGCGCTCGACCTTGCCGAGGTAGACGTACTCGACTTCGTACTTGTCTATGATGTCCAACGCCTCCTGAGGGGACAGCGCATTGTAGATACGGGCGACTTCCGCGATGCGTTTCGGGACGGTCTCGCGGTAGTTCCAGCGCTGCTGCATCTGGTGCCATTCCCATCCGGCGATGTTGGGGAGGCCGGTGTAGATGGAGACTCGTCCGCCCCAGCGGTAGGTTGGGGTCACCGCTTCGAGCATGACGGGTGAGCCCTTGATGTTGCGCTGAATCCAGAGGATGGCCTCGTAGTCTGCCGTCAGGTCGATGGCGCCGTGCCGGTCGGAGTATTCTTGGCCGTCGCGCATGTAGGCCATGCCGTCCAGCGTGAGCGGGATCGTGGTGTCGAAGCGGACGGGGAGCCTGTCCATTGTTCCGAGCACAGGGTAGACGGAAACGCAGACCACAAGCACGCCCAGGCAGCCGAGCCATACCTTCTTCCATTTCGGCAGCGAGTCCAGAGAACCGCTCCGGCCATGCCAGAGTCGCCACAGCATGTACGCCGATGCCAGCGCAAGCAGAACCCAGACCTGGAGGTAGAACTTGAACACCGTGTTCATGCGGTCGATGTCGCCCTCGACGCGATAGATGTCCACGCCGATGACGACGGAGAACGCCGTGAGCGCCAGCAGGAGCGCGAATACCGTCTGGGGGGCGTCCGGGCGTGTGGAGAACACGATTCGCGCGGCAGTCGCTAGTGCAAGGACGACGAGGGCGAACACGAACGGCGTTGTGCTGCCCGTTACCTCGGCCAGCATCAGCACGACCACCAGCCCGATAGCGCCTAGCCCCAATGCGACGAGCGCAGTACGCACAGCGCCTATCCACTTGCGGTGGGTGCGCTCCACGTCCGGCGGCTCGACGAGTTTGGAGAAGGGGCGCCAGACGATTCGTCCCAGATCAAGCAGCCAGCCACGCGACTCGTTGACCACGAACGACCCGATGACGAAGACGAACAGTCCCACTATCAACAGGAACTGCCAGAGCACCGTTTGATTAGTGGTGGCCTCGATGCTCGAAAAGGCGGTCTCGTAGTTCAGGTGGTACGGCAGGAAGACGACGAACCCGATCACGAAGATCAATATTCCCTTTACAGCTGCCTCCACTATGACCACCAAGTTCAGCCCGCCGGTTCTCAGCACCCCGGCAAGCAGGACTGCGGCCATGCTCAGGAGCAGGTATGTCGGGTAGTCCCACGTATTGATCGGTCGGAGCACGCCGACCGCGATTCCCAGCACGGCGACTTGCGCAACGTCGGTTAGGCCCCAGCCCATCCCGGCGAGTCGTCCGCTTCCGCGCGCGGTACCTTTTGCCCTTAATACGACCGCCAGCGCGGCCCCGATGACCAGCACGGTGAACGGCAACGCCATGAGATGCGCGTGCAGGTCGGCGAACAGGAAGGTGAAGAACGGGAACTCCGTGATCTCATTGCCCGGCGGGTCGGGAGGCATCATCCGGCTGCTGCGCCAAAAGTCGAACCCTCTGAGAGGCTCATTCTGGATGAACGCCCAAAGGTTCTCCAGGCTCTGAATAGCGCCATCGAGGTTCCCGATCACCGTAACGAAGAGGGCCGCTGCGACCCCGGCGACCACGGGCGACCACGCGAAGGCGCTAGAGCTCTTTAAGGAAGGCTCGTCGGGGGGTCTTTGGGAAAGCTTCACCCGCGCCGCCTCTGCGAGATTGTATACGACGCTGAACGCGCCGCCGACGGTCAGGGCGAAGAACATCGGCACGGCAAGGTTCACCGCGACTGCCGTGTCGATGCCGGTGGCGTGGATGAACGACGCGACGATGAACTGTCCCCAGTAGTAGTAGTTGAGGTAGCCTCCCGCATACCAGGGGTCGTAGGGCGGCATGAACGAGGACTTGAGCACGGCGTTGAGGTAGGCCGTGTCCATCGGCTTCTCGCCCCCCTGCCACTGGTGCCAAAGGTCGGGGTTCGCCATTCGCAACATGACGAAGGCGAGGAAAGCGACGATAAAGACGACCTCGCATATCGCGACGGTTCTCCACCGCTCGCGGAAGAACGACAGGAACGACGACCACGTGAACGGGAGCACAACGCACGAGGCAAGGGCGACCGCGCCGATCCCCGCCATGACCGACCCGAACGAGAACGCCATCCACTGGAGGCTCGCCAATAGCCAGGCCACGAGCGAGACAACCAGGACGCCGAGCAGCTTGGCAAGCAGGTACCCGCCGTCCGGAAGCGATCGGAAGACAGCAAGCGAAATGGGGAATATGGCGAGCGCCATGAGTTGCATGACGACCAGCCACGCGAGCACCGGCATTCTGCTTGCTATCCCATCAGGGTTGACGATATCCGTCCACGTTCCTCCCGCCTGCTGAGCGCGAAGATCGTCTTCGGAAAGCAGAAGACCGACCGACTTCCGGGCGGTCGTGTGTGACCCGCCGGTCTCGCCAAAGCCGAACGGATCGTCTCCCGCCGCGTCGAGGATGCGCTGCCGAATGGTATTGGCGTCGAGCCGTTCAACGTTCTCGAACACGAGGCCCTTCGGGTGGTCGTACGCCGAGAAGCTCTCGTCGGCATAGCCGAGGTTGATGTTCAGTCCCGGTGGTTTTTCTTGTCCTGGCGGCGTTGGGAGTCCGGGTCTCCCGTAGGTGTCGTCCACAAGCGTCACGCCCGCAAGGTTGGGGTAGCTCGTCTCGACATTTGCGAACCGGTATCCGAGTTCACCGCCGAAGAGCTGGCGGTAATATGCAGACGTCATGGGGTATCTCTCCGGGAGACGGGTGATGGTGCCATACAGCCGGTTGCTGTAGAAGAGGATGTAGTCTGCCCGTGCGAGGTCTGCTGCCATGTCGTCGAGCTTGTGCGGCGTGTCGTTTTCATACACCGGCAGCCTGGGCACGTCATACCGTCCTAGGTCCGGGACGCCCTCCTCCCAGTGCTCCATCAGAATGACGGAACCTTCGGGCACGTTTCGTTTGATCCACTCGGACGACCGGACAGCGGTATGCGGTTCACCATAGACACCCATGTATGCGAGAGCGTACAGCCCCGTCACAACGACCAGAGCAACCATCGCCGCCGCGACCGCGTGTCGGAGCCAACGCCTGTGGGATGCCGTCCATTCCCAGAGGTGGAAGAGCATCTGTGCGCCGAATAGCACCAGCAGCGGCGTTACCGGAATGAGGTACCGCGTGAACTTGACCTGAAACGCTCCGGTAACCAGCAGGTACGGAACGACCCACGACAGGAGCAGCACGGTCCCCCGCGATTCCCTCGACCGCACCCCCAGCGTGGCGACTAGGGCGGCGAATGCGATCATCGACGCTGCGGCTATGAAGACGATGCCGGTCGAGACGAGAAGCAGGCCCATGGGGATGAGCCACCCGACCACGAGGTAGGCTAGCCCGTGGTAGAACCTCATTCCCCGCAAACTCGCGTAGAGCAGGCCCGCCCACGCGACGATGCCGAGAGGCCAGCCCAGTCCGAAAGCCGCCAGTTGCCGCGCGTGGTACAGGTACGCCGCTGTGTCGATATACTGCCGGGTGTAGGGGTAGTCGCGGATTCGCCGCACCATTTCCGACTGCTCGGTGACGTCCGCGACGAATCGCGCCGAGTCGATGATGGCGTAGGGCTGGACGATGATGAACGTCGCCAGCGACGCGCACCCTGCCGCAAGCAGCCCCACGACGGCCACGCCTATGCGCCGGCTTGCCTCGTTCCTCTCGCCCTCCGCCGCGCGCAAAACCGGCAGGACGTAGAGCACGTGGGCCATAGCCAGCGCGAGGTACATGGGCGCCATGCTGACCTTCGTTGCCAGCCCCAGACCTACGATCACGCCCGCGATCACCGAGTCTCGCACCCTGCCGCCGACGGCCACCCGGTGCATGAAGTAGAGCGCGGCTATGGTCGTCAGTCCCAGCAGGATGTCGAAGGTCAAGAAGTGGCTGAGTTGGATGTGGATGACGGCCAGCGACACCAGCGCCGCCGCCAGCAGCCCTTGCCGTCTGCCGTAGAGCCTCGCGCCGAGGAGGTAGGTCAGGAACACCACGCAAACGTCTGCCAGGGCAGATAGTCCTCGTCCGACCGTCCAAACGTCATACACGTCGCCGGGAATGAGCGAATGCGTGACCTTGAGCAGATAGAGCGGGAAGCTGCCGTAGGCGAATCGCCCGGGGTTCCAAGGGCTCCTCTCGGCGTCGAGGAGGTCGCCAAGGTCACCCAACGTGGGGAACTCTATTCCCTCGACCAGGAAGACGACGTTGCGCTCGTCGGGGTGTGGCGAATAGCCGTACCCCTCGTCCCAGTCGATCCCGTACAGCCGGAGGGCGAGCGCAACGACCAAGATGACCGCAAGCGCGGTGGCTACAAGGATGCTGTTCCGATCGAACGGGCGACGGACTCCGCCCGCTTCGGACTCGTCGGTGGGCGGCTGAGACTGCGTACTCTCCATGAGGGGGTATTGTATCTATGGGGCGAGAGTTGCGGCAACGCGCGATCTCGTTTTCTGGTAAAGTCAAAGCATAGTGAGAGATGCGACAGTCTGCTAGCTAGACTGGCATCGCATGAGAGGTCGTTCGGGCAGGTTCTATTAGAACCCAAAGAGCGGCCTCTCTTGTCGTCAGGCGGCAATCGGATTGTAGTGCGGAGTACGCAGAAGGGAAATCGAGGTCACTTCCGAAGCTGCGATACCCCCTGAAACCGTTCGTATGCTTCATCCCACTCGGCGGCGTCTTCAGGTAAGTACGTGGTCAACTCGAAACTGCGACGGATGATCTCCCGCCCCTCGGCTAGGGATGAGATTTCCCCCGACGCCGCCATCTGCAATAGAACGTTGCCCGCCGCCGTCGCCTCGACCGGCCCCACGACGACCGGGCGCCCGACCGCGTTCGCAGTGAATTGATTAAGCAGGACGTTTTGGCCGCCTCCCCCAACGACGTGCAGCGTATCCATACGGCTATCGACAATGCTCTCAATCGTTTCGAGTACCATCCGGTAGCGGAGCGCGAGGCTCTCCAAGATCGTCCGCACGAACTCGCCGCGAGTGGACGGCGCAGGCTGGCCGCTGCGCGCGCAGAAGTCCGCTATGCGGGCAGGCATGTCTCCCGGCGGGGTGAACGACGGGTCGTCCGGGTCGATAATCGCCGTGAACGGCGCGGAGGCCTCGGCCATCCGCGTCAACTCGGCGTACGAGTGGGGATGGCCATGTGCCTCCCACGTCGCCCGGCACTGCTGGACGAGCCACAGGCCGGAGATGTTCTTCAACGGACGCATCGTGCCGAGAACTCCGACCTCGTTGCCAAGCTCGAAGGCCGTTGCCGCTTCGTTCATCACCGGTTCGGGTGTCTCGACTCCCAGCAGCGACCACGTGCCCGAACTCAGGAAGGCCCACGACCCCTCGCCTGCGGGCACCGCGGCCACCGCCGACGCGGTGTCGTGAGTCCCCGGCAGGACAACGTTCACATCGCCCGCGCCCGTTTCCTCCGCGACTCCCGGCAGTAGAGGACCCAGCGACTCGCCGGCATCCCGTATCTCTCCCAGCATGTGGGAAGGCAGCGCCACAGCGTCCAGCAAGGGGTATGCCCAGTCCCGTTTCCGAACGTCGTAGACTTGGCTCGTGCTGGCAAACGTGCGCTCCGTTGACATGATGCCCGTCAGCCGGTAGTTGATGAGATCGGGGATGAAGAGCAGCCTCGACGCCCGCGCGAGCCGGTCCGGTGGCTCGGCGAGAAGCTGGTACAGGGTGTTCATCTCCATAAGCTGAATACCCGTCTGCTCGTACAGGAAGTCCTTGCCGAGCCGCTCCAAGACGGAGTCCTGGATGCCCGCCGTCCGAGGGTCGCGGTACTGGTGTGGCAGGCCCATGAGCGCGCCGTCCCCGTCGAGCAGCCCGTAATCGACACCCCACGTATCTATTCCGATGCTGACGAGGTCGTCGCCGAACTGCGTGACGGCGGCGGCAATGCCTTGCTTGACCTCTTTGAACAGGGCGGGTAGGTCCCAGTGCACACTGCTGCCGCCCCGCCGAACGGGCACATTCGGGAAGCGGTGCACCTCTCGCAGCGCTAATCGCTCGCCGTCGAATGTTCCGGCGATGGCCCGACCGCTCTCCGCGCCCAGATCGAGCGCGAGGTATGTCTTGCCTTCGCCGCTCATGTGTCCCGTCCGTCCAAGCCTACATTGCTCCGCGTGGACGCGCCCGGTGGGGCGTAGTTCCGGCGTCCTATTTCGGGGGCATTATAAACGCAATTTCCGTTGTACTCCCGTGAGAGTGTGCGCCAGTCGCTCGTCAATTCATCCCCGACGAGCGTTTGGTGCTATAATGAAATGCCCGATACTTCGCGCGCTGGTTTAGCGCGCCTGAGACCATCGGCCACGACAGCAATAAGGTAGGAGACGACCAATGAAGGTTGTGTTTTTGGAGGATGTCGAGGGAGTCGCCCAGGGGGGCGAGGTCAAGGAAGTCAAGAGGGGATTCGCGCGGAACTACCTGATTCCGCAGCGGCTGGCAATGCCCGCAACGCGCGACTCCCTGCAACGGATCGACCGCCTGAAGAAGCAGGCGGAAGAGCGGCGGCTACGGACGATACGCGACATGAGGGAGCTCGCCGAGGAGTTGAGGGGCAAGCGGGTGGACGTTCCCATGCGCGCCGGGGCCGGCGGGAGGCTGTACGGCTCGGTGACCAACGCGATCGTTGCCGACGCACTGTCCGAGCTCCTCGAAAGAGAAGTTGAGCGCCGCAACGTGCAGATACCGGATTCCATCCGCGAGGTCGGCGCCTTTGAAGTGCGCGTACACCTCTACGCGGACATCGACGCCCAGGTCGAGGTCCTTGTCTACCCAATGGAGATGGACCCCGACGAGTTCCTGCGACAGCTCGAAGAGCGCAAGGCCCAGGCGGAAGCAGGGGATGAGGAATCCTCCGACGAGACCGTCGACGATGAGTCCGGCGAACCGGTCGAAGCCGCGTCCGAGACGGAACAGGACGAAACTCCCGTCGCCGAAGAGTCTTCGTAGATGCCGGAAATGTCCCAGAATGTCCCACTTTTTGAAAATAACTCCCCGATAGTCAGACGCTCGCACTCCCCCAGTTGACCGCTCTCCGTCACTCATCGGAGCATCCCGGTACAGCAATTTCGCATAGGCAGGGGAGTGTATCAATCCGATAGACCGACCGGGGGATGGTCGGAAACTGGCACGGGTTTTCGGACCGTCCACATATGGCATCGGGTTGAATTCCTTGATACCGTAGGCGTTCTATGGTCTACACTGACAGACTGCTCCCCCACAGCGTCGACGCCGAAGAATCGGTCATCGGCGCGTTGTTGATCGACAGCGATGCCCTACCCAAGATAACTGGGATCATTACCGCCGAAGATTTCTACGTAACCAAGAATCGCTGGTGCTTGGAGGCCTGCCTTGCCCTGTTCGACCGCAGCGAGGCCATCAACCAGGTGACCGTCGCCGAGGAGCTCGTCCTCCGCGACCGGCTCGAAGAGATCGGCGGAACGTCCTACCTCGCGCATCTCGTCCGCACCGTGCCGACGACCATCCACGTCGAGCACTATGCCACCATCGTCCAGCGCGCCTCGATCATGCGTCGCCTCATCAGGACGGCGGACGACATCGCGGCTATCGGCTACGAGGGGGACGCCGACGCCGAGGCCGCCCTCTCCAAGGCCGAAGACCTGCTCTACCGCGTCCGCACGGCCCGCAGCACGAGGGACTTCATTCACATCCGCCAGGTCCTCGACCAGTACATGGAAGAGGTGGCATCCCTGCAGGCCAGTCACGACGTCCATCTCTCGCCGGTCGCCACGGGTTTCCCCGATCTGGACAAGCTCCTCGGCGGCGGACTCCAGAGATCCGACCTCATTATCGTCGCCGCAAGGCCCAGCCTCGGCAAGAGCACACTGGCTTTCAACATCGCTCGCCACGCGGCGGAGCAACTGGCGAGAGTAGCAGTCTTCAGCTTGGAGATGAGCGCCGAGCAGATTGGTATCCGACTCGTTGCGAGCGAGGCGGACATCGACAGCCACAAGATGCGCGTCGGGCTGCTCATGGACCAGGAAGTGCAGCGCGAGCATGATGCAATCGGCTACCTCTCCGACCTTCCCATCTACATCGACGAGACACCCTTTCAGCGCATCGTCGAGATGCGCAGCAAGATCCAGCGGCTGCACAACGAGGAGCCGATAGACCTCCTGATCGTGGACTACATCCAGCTCATCGCCGGTTCGAGCGGACGGAGCGAGAACCGCGTCATGGACATGGGCGAGATTTCCCGGTCGCTCAAGAGCATCGCGCGCGAGCTCGACGTACCGGTCCTTGCTCTCTCCCAGCTGAGTCGCGCCCCCGAGCAGCGCCTGAACCACAGGCCGCTCCTGTCCGACCTGCGTGAGAGCGGGAGCATCGAGCAGGACGCCGACGTGGTGGCCTTCATCTACCGCGAGGACAAGTACGTCACCAGAGAGGAGTGGGACAAGCGTAGCCCCAGCAATCCGTATCCCTCCAACGTCGCCGAGCTCATAGTCGCCAAGCACCGCAACGGCCCCACGGGTACCGTGCACCTCTACTTCCGTGACGACGTGGTGCGCTTCGAGAGCATGACGCGGCCCAACGAAGCTATGGAATTCGCCTAGCGGAGAGAAGCAGTGCCCAATATCTCAGAGGTACTCAGCAGCCTGCCCGCCACCGGTTCGGTCGGCGACGGCGGGTATGTCCCTCCCGACGATGAGCGGGACGACTCCGACGGCCGGTGCCAGGTCTGCGACGGGCGCGGATGGATCAGCCCCGACGTCCCCGTCGGCCACGCGGACTTCGGCACCATCAGCCCCTGCCACTGCCAGGAATCGCGCCTCGAGGACGAGCAGCACGAGCGTCTCCTCACCTACAGCAACCTCGGCAACCTCACCCGCTTCCGCTTCGACAACCTTGAGCCCGACGGCCTCTCCGACTCCGAGATAAGCAAGTCCCAGTTTCGCAAGGCCTACGACGTCGCGCGCGTCTATGCCAACGACCCGAGGGGATGGCTGATCTTCACGGGACCGAATGGGGCAGGGAAGACCCACCTCGCCGCCGCCATTGCCAACCACTGCGTGGACAGCAGCCGCATCGTCTTTTTCTCCCATGCGCCAGACCTACTCGACCACCTGCGTTCCAGCTTCGGCCCCGCAAGCGAGGTTTCCTACAGCGACCTCTTCGAGCAGGTCAGGACAACGCCGCTGCTGGTGCTCGACGGACTCGGCAGCCAGAGCGCCACGCCCTGGGCGGAGGAGAAGCTGCGGCAGATCATCAATCACCGCTTCAACGCCGAGCTTCCAACCATCGTCACGACAGCAGTACCGCTCAGTGGACTTGATCCCTACATCGCGACGCGGCTGACGACCCGGGGACTGGGCAGGGTCGTCGAGCTTGGTGTGCCGCAGTCCGAGCGGCTTGAGGAACTCGGACGCATACCGGAAAACATGCTCGCCGATATGACGTTCGAGAAATTCAGTACAAACCTCAGCGGCCTGAGTAATGAACAGCGAAAGAGCTTGGAGGCCGCATATCATGCCGCTCGAAACTTCGCTGAGCGACCGGATGGCTGGCTCGTGCTGGTGGGAGATACCGGCGTGGGAAAGACGCACTTGGCAATCGCGGTCGCGGGGCAGCGGATGCGGACAGGCAGGCAGGCGATGTACTTCTTCATGTCCCGGTTGGTCTTCGACCTGCAAACGCTCGTCGGGACGGATCTGGCCCGGTATGCCGACCTGTTCGACCGGGTAGCGAACGCTCCGTTCCTTATCATCGACAACCTCCGCAGGAGCCTGAGAACTTATGACTTGCACGATGGACAGAATAGGCGAACAATCGCCGGAAGATGGCTAGGCGGTACCCCATGGGCGGAGGACCAGCTCTACCACATCGTCACTCACCGACATAGCCACCGGTTGACGACGGTTATCACCACCCCGGAGAATTTTACGGACCAGCCGGGGCCGTTCGGTTCGCTCCTCCAAGACCCCACCATCTCGAAGGTCATTGAAATCGACGCCAAGAACTACCGAACGCAGAGGCCCTAGCAAACGGCAGCCAAGTAACTGCCTCACCCCGTTCTCACTCCCCAACTTGCCCGCCGTTCGTGCTGCGTATACACTTGGGCGACACCGCTCAGACAGAGGACATGACATGAAGATCGCCATCCTGCGAGGCCCGCGCGACCTCGTGATCGAAGACTGGGACCTCGACACGCAGAACCTCGGCCCGAACGACATCTGGGCCGAGACCGTCATCTCCGGCTTCAAGATCGGCACCGACCGGGGCAACTATGAGGGCGCGGAGGACGTGCCCGGCGCTCCGACGTACCCGCGCTGGGTGGGCGACAGCAATCTCGCCGTCGTCAAGGGCGTCGGAAGTGAGGTCACCAAGTTCAAGGTGGGAGACCGCGTGGTATCGCGTCAGCCCCACCAGTCCGAGTGGGTGACCGACCATCGCGCCTCCATCGTCAAGGTTCCTGAGGGCGTGGACGACGAGGACGCTATCTGGGCGCACCTCTACACCCTCAGCGGACTCTGCTTCCGCAAGGCGAACTTCGTGCCCGGCGAGTACGTGGCAGTCGTCGGACTGGGAGTACTCGGCCTCGGCGCAGTCGGGCTGGGCCGACCGATGGGCGCGCGCACGATCGGCATCGGCAACAGCCCCATCCGCAACGAGATGGCCATGCAGATGGGCGCTCACGCGACCTTCATGTACAACGACCCTGACCTGCAAGCCAAGCTCGACGAGTACACGAACGGCAACGGCGTCGACCTCGTCATCCTGACCGCCAACCCCTGGCCCGCCTACCGCACCTCCGTCGAGATCGTGCGCGAGAATGGGCGCGTCTCCATCGTCAGCCTGCTCGGTCGCGGCGAGGAGCCGGCGGACTTCAACCCCCTCGCCATGCAGTACTTCTACCACAAGGGTATATCGATCATAGCCGTCAACGGCACCGCTCCCTACCAGTACCCGCAGGCCGACGCCGACCGCATGGAGTGGAACAGGCAGTGCGAGTTCGTCCTCCAACTCATGGCCGACGGCAGCCTCACGCCCAGCCAGATCGTCACGCACCGCCTCCCCTACGCCCGCATGCAAGAGGCCTACGAAATGGCCTACCACAGGGAGAAGACGATGCTTGGCGTGGTCTTCGAGTGGGGGGAGTGAGTAGACGCTTTAACGCTAACGACCGGCAGTAGCTATGCGGAGTAGGAGTTCTTCAGTCCTGCCAACGCCGCGGGGAACTCGGACTCGCTGAAGACCAATCGGAAGGTGCCTTTAGCCGGCCCGTCATTGATGGTCATCGTGCCGCAGTTGAAGGCGTTCTGTAGCGTGTCCAGCACGCGGCGTTTGTAGTCGGTGTCCGGGTTGCCGCTCAGGTGCTCGCCTTTGGTTTCAAACACCAACACGTGCGGCGTTCCTTCGGTCTCGCCGCCCATGGCCACGAAGTCGGGCCAGATGCGGTCTTGCTTCCAGCCCCTGAGGTAGTAGTCGCCGTGTTGTCGCACGGCCACTCGGTGCCACCATTGCAGCGCCTTTTGCTCGTCGAGGTAGCGGGCGAAGTTGCGCTCCAAGACGGAGTCGAACTGCTGAACGTAAACCGGTTCGAACAAGCTGATCTGTATCCCCGTCCCATCCTGACGGAGCAATCCCCCGGCGTCGCCCGCTACAGGTATTTCGTAGGTATCCACCATGCGGAAGTTGGGCCGGCCCGCCTCAAGATCGAATCGGATTTCCCCTCTATTCAACTTGTTCCTGAACACTCTCTCCGCTTGCTTCTCGACCTCCTGGGTTACGTATTCTCGAAGCGCGTAGGACAGATACGAGCGCCGGTCGTGAATTTGTTCGTCGGTCTCGCACGCCGTCCTCCGCTTTTTCACCAATTGACGGGATATGCGGGCCGCCTGCCACGGATTCGGGATCACGTCCGACAGTCGTCTTGCAAACCAGGATATTCGCACGGTCTTGTCTATGTACAGCTCCCGCTCGGCGTGGTAGACCGGAAGCTCGTCCCCGACGTCTACCGTTGCCCACTGCCACCTGGCGGGTTCGGGCATACTGTCCTGCGGATCCGGGGCCTCGATGGCTCCCCAATCCACGTCCGGCAGTATGTGTCGCTGGTAGTCCAACTCGCGCCAGTCCGCGCCATCCCTGTGCAGGACCAGAGGGAGGAAAATGTCCTTGTTTCGGAACTTCTCGCGCCGTTGAAAGGAAACGCGCGTGAAGTCCGACGACTCGCTCAGCACCATGTCGCCAAGGCCGGTCAGCCCTTCCTGCTCCAGCCCGTTCTTGACCTGGCTCACCGCCACTCCAACGTCCACGTTGCAGCAGTAGACGTAGCACTGGTCGAGCGATTCCTCCCCGGTCCGCCGGGCGTGGGGCTGGCGCATGACCCGCCCGACCAGCTGGGTGAGGGCACGCTGCGCTCGTGTGTTGTCCAGCATGACCAGCACGTAGGCGAAGGGGCAGTCCCAACCCTCCATAAGGGCCGCCTTGGTGATTATCCAGCGCACCGGCGAAAACTCCGACAGCAGGTCCACGCCGCGCAACTCGTCCATCTCCGACGACTTGACCGCGACGGCCTCGGCGGGGACGCCGAGACTCTGCACGAGGTACTCCCTCACGTCCTCGGCGTGGATGTGCTCGGTGTCTTGCTGCTCTTTTCCGGTGCGCTCCACCCGCACAACCGCGATGGGCCGGATGTAGCGCCCCTCGCTCATCTCCAGCGACACCCCTGCCGCGTTCAGCCGCTCCAACTCGTCGTGAGCCTCCGCCAGCGTGTTGTGCCAGTCCGCGTTTGGGGAGGACTTCACCTGCACGGGGAGCTTTATCATCTCTTCGTTCTTCAGTTCGACTCCGGTGATGTCCACCAGCAGGTTGCTGATGCCGCGGTTGGGAGTGGCGGAAAGCTCAATTACCATGCGCGGGTCGAGGCGATTCACCGACCGCACGAACTCCTCGTTCGACTCCCGTTTCCTGGCCCCGTATGCCTTGTGCGCCTCGTCCAGCACCACCACCGGACGCAGCATCTTGAACACGTTGAACAGGCTGTGCTTGACCGGCCCGTCCTCCGACACTCGCTCAAGGTCGGGATAGTCGTTCAGCAGCTTCGCATCTCCCAGTGCGTCGTCACTGTCCGGGAAGAGCGTGGGATAGCGGCCCGAATCGCGGAACATCCGCAGGAACTCCCTGCCCTTCTGTCTGTTGGCGGCGGGCAGCATCAGCAGCATCACGCACAGGTAGTTGGCGGCGTCCGCGCGAGTGAACAGGTCGTCCTTTTCCAGCATCTTGACGCGCCCGCCGCTGGCGCGTTCCAGCATCTGGCGATACGGGTGTTCACGGTTCCTGAGTGCGGCCTTCGTCTGCTCGTAGATGGCGCGGGTCGGCGTTATCCACAGCGTCAGGCCCGTCTGTCGGTTGAGCCGTTCGAGGGCCGCCGCGGCCAGGAGCGTCTTGCCGCCTCCGGTGGGCACCTTGAAGCACACGTGCGGGATGGGCCTGCCCGCGTCGTCCGTGCGGCTCACGTATTCGCCCGCGCTCTCCGCAACTCCTCCAGACTGCGCCAGCTTCTGCCATGCAGTCTTAGGGTAGTTCCGAACGTCGTCTGGAACGTCAATCTCTAGACCTTCCAGCGCAGCTGTGTCCGTCTCAGACTTAGCTTGCGCCTCCTCCAGCGAGTCCCGCCAGCGGACGAAGGCTTCCAGGGCGGCGATTTGGTAGTCCTTCAATTCCATTTCAGATACCTGCCGCGCACGTTATAGGGTGGAACAAAACTCAGCGACCGTAAGGCCGGCGGAACGGATGAGGCTGCGCAAAGTTCCTTTAGCGACCGTGGAATGGTTCGGCACGGAGAGGGTCGCCATTTCTCCGGGCTTGGTCATAATGATATGTCCCCCTCGCTGCCGTGCTACGCTCCAGCCGAACCGCTGAAAGTTGCGCACCGTTTGCGCTCCGCTCAAAGCGGGCAATCGCGGCATTACAGCGCCACTTCCACTTGCCGCGTCTCGACGGTCAAAGGCATACCCGACTCAGCGCGCACTTCCAAGCAGAGCTCGATTGCCTCTCGAATGTTCGCCAGAGCCTCCTCTTTCGTGTCGCCTTGACTCACACATCCCGGAATGGACGGACATTCGGCGACCCAAACTCCGTCTTCGTCCCGGTCAATCGTTACCGTTATTTTCATTGCTCGAACCTCCGGTTATCTATCGTCCGTCGCCGTTGAACGGGCGGATAGAGCGTGAAGTTATCCCGAACGGTGCATCTCGTAGGGCAGTAGGCAGAAGGTGATGCCCATGGGCGTCAAGTCCCGCTGGCCGATGTACTTGCCCGGCCCGAACACGACGGCCTTCCTCCCACTCCCCCGGCTCGCGGCGCTGATGCGTCGGGCGCGCGCCTCGTTGAGAATCCCCTCGTTGCTGCACAGCCAATCCACGTCGGGTTCGTAGAGCAGGTAGTAGTCGATCTTGCCGTCGGTGTAGAACAACCCGTCATCGTTGCGGGGCGTCAGCTCGGCCTGCCCTGCGGAGATGCCGGATGCCGTGTGCAGCAGGTAGGCCGCAAGCGCGGGGTACGCCGGCAGCGCGTCGCCCGTCAGCATCCCTTCCAACTCGATGGGCGCGCCGAGCGTGCAGTAGGTGAACGACCCCCCAAACCCCGCGCGCAGCGACTTGTCCCTCGCGTCGGGAACCCCGTTGATGACACGGCGCACGCGCTCGGCGGTGACGCTGTCGGCGTAGTCCTCGCACTCCACCATGATGAACTTTCGGCTGCCCCCGTCCTCCTTGTTCAGCGCCAACACCGCGTGTGCGGTCGTGCCGGAACCGGCAAACGAGTCGAGGACGATAGCGTCTGGACCGGTAGCAATGCGTAAGATACGATCTATAAGTGATGGTGGTTTTGGATTAGCGAATACGACACCTATGCGGTTCAGGCCTTGAGTAGCACTTTGCGTATGCCCTACTTCCTCATACGTCCATATTGTTAATGGTGTTATACCTTGCTTCACTTCTGACAGGAAGCGTTTAATGCTTGGAACATTATTCCCATCAGGGCCGAACCAAATTCGGTTATCGGCAACCAGTTCATTGAATCGTTTTTCGGCATATCGCCAGCACTTCCCAAGGGGCGGATTCACCACACGGCCAGACGGCGTAGTTATTGGATAGTCGTATTCGGCTAAATACGTCTTGACATCAAGACCGCTGGACTTCCAAGGGCCACGCGGGTCACTATCAGGATTATCATATCGCTGATTCTGTTTTTCAGTTCGTGGCAAGGGTATAGTCTGCCAACTATCCTTGACTTTGGCATAACACAAGATGAAGTCGTGGTTATCCGAGAAGAACTTTGCGTCATTCGCAGGTGAATACTTCTTTTGCCAGATGATGTTTGTAACAAAGTTCTCCTCACCGAAAACCTCATCCATCAGCATACGCAGATGGTGTTGTTCGTTGTCATCAATGGAGACAAAGATCACCCCATCGTCGCTCAAGAGTTCCTTGAGCAGGTGAAGACGCGGCCACATCATGCACAGCCACTTGTCGTGTCGTTCGAGGTCTTCGTTGTCGACGGGGCCGTTCTCCCGCAGCCACGCCTTCATCAGGGGGCTGTTCACCTTGTCGTTGTAGACCCATCCCTCGTTGCCCGTGTTGTAGGGCGGGTCGATATAGATGCACTTGACGCGGCCAGCATAGCGCGGGAGGAGGGCCTTCAACGCGTGGAGGTTGTCGCCGTGTATGATGAGGTTGTCGTCCGCGCCGCCGGGATTCAGGGAACGGCCATCGTCGGGAACCAGCGGCCGGTAGGGCACCGTCAGATGGTGAGCGTAGATATGCTGCTTGCCTTTGAAATCAAGGGTGGGCACTGGCCCTTGCTCCCCTCTGCCGGAATGGGGGAAATCTATCACTCGGTTTATCGGATTGTCAAAACGTTCGGGGGACTCTACAATCGTGTCCGCGTTAAGCGGTGAGGCCACCGAGTATGAACGCACGAAAGGAACCGACATGACCACGACGAAGAGCAGGGTACAAGCGTCCCTCGATCTGTATGAGCGCGCGGAGGAGCTGATCCCCGGCAAGACGCAGCTCATCAGCCGGAGGGCGAGCAGCTTCGCGCACCCGGTCAGCCCGATATATGCCGATCACGCCAAGGGGTCGCGGTTCGTGGACGTGGACGGCAACGAGTACATCGACTGGGTGAACGCGGTGACGGCGATCATCCTCGGCCATGCCGACGACGTGGTGGACGGCGCGGTGCGGGAGCAGATCGACAAGGGCAGCCTGTTCACGCTGAACAGCCCGCTGGAGATCGAGCTTGCGGAGCTTCTGATCGACACGATTCCCAGCGCGGAGATGGTGCGCTACACGAAGGGCGGGGGCGAGTCGTGCGCCGTGGCCGTCCGCATCGCGCGGGGGACGACGGGGAAGGACAAGATTCTCTTCTCCGGCTATCACGGCTGGCACGACTGGTACCAGTCGGCGAACTACCTCGTGGACCCGGAGTCGGGCGAGTTTCCGTTCGCGGGCATCGAGCCGACGGGCGTGCCGAAGGCGCTTGCCGGCACGGCAATTCCCTTCATCTACGAGGACATCGACAACCTGCGGCAGCTCTTCGAGGAGAACAAGGGCGAGGTTGCAGCGGTGATGATGGAGCCGATGCGCTCCGAACGTCCGAAGGACGGGTACCTCGAAGCGGTGAAGGAACTCTGCCACGCCAACGACGCGCTCTTGATATTCGACGAGGTCTCTTCGGGATGGCGTATCTCCCTCGGCAGCGCGCAGGAGTGGCTCGGCATCACCCCCGACATGTCGGTCTTCGCCAAGGCCATGTCGAACGGCTACCCGATGGGCTGCGTGGTCGGCTCCCGCGAGGCGATGGAGCCGGCGGATCGGATGTTCATTTCGAGCTCGTACTGGAGCGACAATATCGGCCTCGCCGCGTCCGTGACCACGATCAACGAGCTCAAGCGGCGCAACTCGACCGAGTTCTTCAAGGAGATCGGCGACAAGATGGCCGCCGCTCTCCAGGACGCCGTCGACTCGGTCGGCATCTCGGCCCGGGTCACCGGTATCCACACCGCGCCGACGCTGGCGTTCGACGTTCCCGACCCCGCCATGAAGAAGCCGATCGACACGCTGTTCATCCAGGAAATGGGCAAGCGCGGCGTCTTCGCTCCGACCTCGTTCAAGGCGACGATGGCGCATACCGACGAGGACATAGCGATCACCGCCGAGGCCGCCGCCGACTCGATGCGCGTCATCATGCGCGCGCTCGAAGGGGAGCTCGACACCCTCCTCGAGGCCGAGATCGGCCGAGAGCCGTTCCGTCGCATCGTTAGATAGGAAGCCTTGTCGCGGACCACACGTGCAGTTCAAGGGCTGCACGACTTATGACACCAGAATCGAAGGCGGTTGATGCCCAGTCCGACACATCCACCGCGTCGGGACAGTCTCGGATAGTCCGGTATCTCCTGCTTGCAGGGGCCTTCCTGCCCGTCGTCGCGATGACGGTGGCAGTCTTTGTCTTCAGGAACGACCTTGAAGACCTCCACACGTTGGGCTATGCGGGCATTTTCGTTGCGAACGTGGTCGGGAGCGGGTCGTTCATCCTGCCGGTTCCTGGGATAGCGACGGTCATCATCGGAGCGACGATCTGGAGCCCGCTCCTGGTCGCACTCGCGGGAGGAACCGGCTCGACCATAGGGGAACTCGCCGCCTACCTTGCCGGGGTGGGTTCCTACGGCGCGGTCAGGCGGGTCGCCGGTCGCAGCAGGTGGTATGTGACGTGGTACTCCCGGCTCAGGGGTTGGATAGAAGCACGTGGCATGATCACGATATTCATATTCGCGGCTACCCCTAATCCCTTCTTCGACATCGCCGGATTCGCGGCAGGCTCGATGAGATACCCGATCAGCAGGTTCACGGCGGCCTGCTGGCTCGGCAAGATGGTCAAGTACGGCGTCGTGTCCTACGCGGCGTTCTGGGGCGCGGACATGATCTACGGGTGGTTTGAGTGAAGGCTCGGGGGCGGAGCAGGACGACGCAGGGCTGGAAACGCAAAAGGGGCCGTGTACGTGGAGAGGCGGCCGGGAGGGGTGGAAGGAGGCGGAGTTCAGCTACTCTCCGGCCTGAATGACGACGCGGCCGCCGTCCCGGACCTGGATGCTCAGGTCATAGTTGTCGAGCATCCGCATACCTATGAGAGGCGTGGTGTCGGAAAGATGGGTATAAATGCGCCTGGGCTGACCATCCCAGAGGGCGGTGGCGTCGTGGACGCTGAACCTCACCAAGCTGCCGTCGGCCAGAAATGCCGATTCGTTGGTCAGGAAGGGCAATCCCAGTTCCGTAGCCAATGCCGATGGCAAGGACAGAAACCCGGTGAATCCGGTATCTATCACGGCCTCGACTTCCCTTGCCTGCCCGGATGGGCCTTGCACTGTGAGGGATATGACGGCTTCATAGGTGTCATTTACCGTCCCTAGGATCACCGGACAATCCCCAGGGACCCGCCGCCGAACTTATGCACGGCCCGATAGCCTACCCGCAGGGACCAGACGTCGATGGCGTCCGGACACTGCACCCGCAGACGGTCCACCGCTTCGAGAATGTTGTCTCCAATGGCCCAACTGCCGCTGTCCACGTCGATGGAGACGATCTCCCCGTGGTGGTCCGTCTCGACCTGGCCCCTAACGTCCCGCTCGTAGATTTCGTCGCCCAGACGGGCGATCTCTTCTTTCGGGCGGGTTGGGGCGGTGGGCCTGGGTGACTGTGTGAGCGACGGCCTGCCTGCGGTTTTCATTCGGACCCCTTCAAAGACGTGCTCATACACTCGCGATTTTACCATTCTGCGGGGACTCGGAACAACGAAAAAAGGGTGGGAACAAACGGCCCAGGACTATGCCGGCTTGACGTGCTCCGTCATCTGGTCGCGGTACCAGTCAGCGCCGTGAACGTCCTTCTTGTAGTTCCAGCGCCCAACCTGGGGGTACATCATGATGCTCCTGTCCTCGACGGGGAGCTTGTAGGGCGCGCTCCCGTTGCGGGCAGACTCGCGGAGCGCCACGGCGATCTCTAGGGAGTGACGCAGATCGTCCCCCGTCGTGATAGTGAGCGGGTTGCCCGTGTCGATTGCCTCGACGACGGCGTCGATGCTGGTCATCATCACCTCGCTGGGGTTGCGCCACCCCTCGGCGTCGCGGCCTCTGTCCCTGGGCGGTCGCGGTTTGAACACACCCTCAACCTCGTGCAGATCGGGACATTCTCTGGGATCGTCGCCCGTCTTGAACAGCTTCAGACCGAGGCCGGTGTTGTTGCTGCTGGTGATCACCCCTCGCGTTCCGATCACCTCGATTCCCCGATAGTCGGGGCCTTCGAAGCTGCTGAATGCCTCGATACCGTTGCTGAACTTGACGTACCCGCCCAACCAGCCGTACCACCGCTCTCCACCTCCGTAGTCCTCCTCGTATTCGCCGTGCGGGTCGTTGGAGACGTAGCCGATCACGTAGTCGACGGGGGACTTGTCGGCGAACTTCCGCGTGAGGTTCAGGCCGTGTGTGCCGACCTGGCTGTTGTTCTCGTACAGGTTGATGCGCAGGACCTTTCCTATCTCACCGCCAGCCGCCAGCTCGTAGGCCTTGCGATAGTCGGGATGACTGGACACCACCAACCCCGCCGCAAACGGGATGTTCCGAGACGCGCACTCCTCGACCATTCGGTCGGCGTCGGCTAGACTGCCGGCCAGAGGCTTCTCGCAGAAGACGGCTTTGACGCCCGCTTGGGCCGACGCTATCACGGCTCCTGGATTCGCTTTTACCGGCAGTACGGGCGCGGATATGTCTATGTCCTCCTTGGCGAACATATCCTCGTAGCTCGCGTATCCGGGCACGCCGAAGCGGTCGCGGAAGAGTTCGAGGTTCTCCTGATCGGTGTCGGCAACCGCAACAACCTCCGTTCGCGGGTGAAGGTGGTAGTCGCGGGCGTGGTGGGTTCCCTGCCGCCCTCCACCGATGATGCCGACGCGGTAGGTGGGTTTGCTGTTCATGAGGCCCTCCTTTTCAGAGAACTTACCACCTCAACGTCACCTTGTAAACGAACCTGTCAGCCCGTATCATCGTATGGGTACGGGGTGTGGCGCAGCGGAAGCGCGCCTGGTTTGGGACCAGGAGGTCGCCGGTTCGATCCCGGCCACCCCGACCAAATACATCCTCAAAGGTACATTGGCGTCGGTCTCGGCTTGTGCGTCACCGACCTTACTCTATCCGACGAGAACCGAGACATGAGACGACAACGCACCATCTACTTCAACGACGCCCGGCACTACTATCTGTTCGTCTTCGAGCCTCCGATGACCATGGAAGACGCTTGGCGTCCCGTCGACGAGGTGGCGGGGACGGGAGTGGACACCTTCATCTACGGCGTTTCGCGAGTCGACGGGCTGTACTATCCGTCCAAGGCGAGCACGCAATTCAAGCACGGCGAGCACGGCCCCGACTCTCCCGGCTTCAAGCAAAACGCCTACTGGCGCACGTGGCACAACATGAAGAGCCTCGAAGAGCGCGGCCTCGACCCGCTCCGGGTGCTCATCGACCGCGCCCACGAGAAGGGCATGGACTTCTTTGCCAGCCTCAGACTCTCCAGCTACCCCACCATCGATCCGTCCCACGAGGTCAAATCGGGGGGTCGGGGATGGGTGCATAGCGAGGTCCGCGACTTTCAACGCGAGGTACTCCGTGAATTGGCCGTCGATTACCCGACCGAGGGCGTGGAGCTCGACTTCGCAGCCGCGCCGGGCGGTTCACCCTCCCACTTCCGAGACGAGAACGACGCACGCGAGTACACTCCCGCCGTCACCGAGTGGGTCGCGGAGGTCGCTGAGATGGTGCGGAATCGACCCGGTAAGCCCGGAGAGGTCGGAGCTCGCGTCTACCCGACGGAGGAGCTAAACCTGCGGCAGGGCTTCGACGTGCGTCAGTGGCTCAGGGACGGGTCGGTCGACTGGGTTGCACCCCTCCTGTATGGCCACAACCTCATCGACCCGCACGTCGATCTGTCTTGGCTTGTTGAGGCGGCCCACGACGCCGACGTTTCCGTCTATGCAACGATCCAGCCTCACCACTTCGACCCCGGACGCGAGCGCTTTGTGACCGAATACGCCACGCCCGCCATGAGGAGGGCCGCCGTCGCGGGCTTCCACGAACAGGGCGCGGACGGGATGTATACCTGGTTCCTCCCCTGGCCGTTCGGCGACGCCGAGCGACGAGTCCTCACCGAAATGGCCGACCCTGATCTGATCGTGGAAGCCGACAAGCACTACGTCGTCGGTCGCCCGAGCGAGATTTCCAAGCGGGCGGGAATGGAAACGCAGTTGCCACTGAGCATCGAGGCGTCCGACACGGGGACTCAGCATTCCTTCCGCCTCTACTGTGCAGATGATTTGCAGGGTAGGGCGGAACGAGTCAAGCAGGTGCGATTCAAGGTGTACATCGGCGACATCGTCTCGGAGGACAGGGTCCGGTTCCTCCTCAACGGCGAGTCGCTGGAAGACGAGACGTGCCTGCGACACTTTCCGAAGGGCCTCCCGCCGTATCATGGGCAGTGGCTGGACTTCGATCTGCGACGCATCCGCCCCAAGAAAGGGTGGAACACCCTTGAGATCGTCCTGGACGGACGACCCGCCGACCTCATCAGCCCCCTCGTCGTCCAGGACATAGAGCTCATCGTCGAGTACGGCCCATACCCGTCAAGGCTCGACTATGCTCCGGTGTCCGACGCCTGAATGCGCGACGCCATCGTACGAACGACAAATGCAAGGAGACACACTGTGAGGGCCTACACCATCGACTTGAACATCGAAAGCAAAGAGGGAGTCACACCCCGAACGTTCGAGGTCGGCTCAGTCGCGGGAGCGCGCTTCACCGCGCGGGATGTCGAGGGGCTGCGCAAGCAGATGGACGAGCAGCTTGCGAAGGAAGGCCACTTCTCGTCGGCGACGTTCACCAACCCGTCGATCTTTCGAATCGCGCGATATCTCCTCACCCAAGACACGGAGTTCGAGGTGCAGGGCACGATGACGGGCGGCGAGGGCGAGGTCGTGGCTATTCGCGACGGCGACGAAATCTTCATCTCCGCCGGCAGCGACCAGTGCGACCGCGAGCTCGACCCGCTCTTTCCCGACAAACCGAAGCAGATGTGTCCCCACCCCGTAGCGACGACCGCATGGCCCTACTCGGAAGTCAGGGACCATTGGGACGAGTTGAGAATCCAGAGCACGGTCACCGTGCAGGGATACGCCGTCCCGCTCCAAGACAGCCCGCTCGATGCGCTCGTCACGTTGGACTATCTCCTCGAAATGCCTTCCGTCCGGTCTCTCCCCGATGTTGCCGTCCTGTACTGCGGTTCGTCACCCTTCCTCGACAGCGCCGAGGAGGCGGTGAAGAAGCACAACCTATCCCCCTTCACCACGTGGGGCGTCGGCGATGCGTTCTCCGTCCGGCTCTACGACCCGGTTCTCGAACGGGCAATCGAACACGTCTTCGTGCCCGTTCCCGTCGGGGACGATCTCGCCGAGCGACAGTCGAAGGGCAGGGCGCTCCCGAACTTCCCGATGATGGACTGAGTACAGCGCCGAAGACACTTGCTCGCTTGATTAGGTGAATTCTATGCCCGACTCTTCCAACTCAATAAGATACACCACACTCATACGGGACATGCCCGAAGGCGAACGCCCCCGGGAGCGGCTCGCGCAGTACGGGGCCGACGTCCTCAGCAACCCCGAACTGATAGCCATCTTGCTGCGTACGGGCATGAAGGGGGAGAGCGTCCTCAATATGTCCTTCCGGCTTCTCGCCGAGTTCGAGAGCCTCGATAAGATGGCGCGCGCTTCTTTCTCCGAACTGTGTTCGCTGAACGGTATCAGCGAGGCCAAGGCCTGCCAGTTGCTCGCGGCGTTCGAGTTGGGCCGACGGTTCGTCTCCCTCAGCCCTGAGGCCCGCACGATCATCAACACCCCGCGCGACGTTTATAATTTCGTGGGCGCCGATATGGGCTACCGCGATCAGGAACACCTCCGCGTCCTGCTGATGTCGACGAAGTCGGAGGTCATTGCAGTCCGCGAGATATACAAGGGCACCGTCAACTCAGCGTCGGTTCGCGTCGCCGAGGTGCTGCGTCCCGCCATCCGCGAAAACTGCCCGTCCATCATCGTGGTGCACAACCACCCGTCGGGCGACCCCGCCCCAAGCGGCCCGGACGTCATAATCACCCGGCAGATCAAGCAGGCCGCCGAGCTCATGGACATCGAGCTGCTCGATCACGTCGTCATCGGTGGTCGGGCCTTCGTAAGCATGAAGGAAAGAGGACTGGGCTTCTCTACGTGAGCAGGCCCCTGGACGCATCTCAGTTCGCAGGCCCTGGCACACGGCAGAGTCCGGCGAACTTGCTTGCGCCGGGAGCTAGGGGTGCCCCTCAATTCCTACGCACGAATCACACGATAACAAGGGAGGAATGACACATTGCAGGAAATTCGAGTCGGAATCATCGGAGCGGGAGCCGTGGCGCAGTCGCGACACATCCCTCGTCTGAAGGCCATCGAGGGCGTGGAGCTTGCGATGGTGTGGAACCGTACGCTTCAGAAGGCCGAGGAGATCGCGCGAATTCGGGATCAGGCAGGCGGTCGCCGATTGGCGGCAGGTTGCCGAGTCGCCGGACATCGACGCCGTCGTTATCGCGACCCCGCCCGGCACACACCACGAGATGACGCTTGCCTGTCTGGCCGGCGGCAAGCACGTGCTCTGCCAGGCGCGCATGTCCCGCAATCTGAAGGAGGCCCACGAGATGCGTGACGCCGCTGGTCAGTCGGGCAAGGTGACGTGTCTCTATCCTCCCTTCCCCGGCCTCAAAGGCGATCGCGTCATGCTCCGCCTCCTGCACGACGAGGACTACATCGGAGAGCTTCGTGAGGCCCGCGTAGTAGGCATGGCTGCTCCGGCGGCCAGAGACTCATACGACTGGCGGCGCGACCCCGACGTGAGCGGCCTCCACCTCCTGACCATGGGCATGTGGGTCGAGGTGCTCAACCGCTGGGTCGGTCCCGCCACATCCCTCGCCGCGAAGGCCGGGCACCACTTCGACAGGGTGAGAAACGCCGAAGGAGAGATGGTGGACACCACCGTCCCCGACTCGATAAGCATATCCGCCGACCTCAAGTGCGGCGCGACAGCCTCATACCACTTCTCTACCGAGGCGTCGTACGCCGGGCCGCACAAGATCGAGCTGTACGGCTCCAAGGGCGCGCTCGTCTACACGCTGTTCTGCGACGAGATCCACGGAGCGACGGCGGGCATGTCCTCCATGCAGCCCATCGAGCCAGACCGAGACGAAATCCGGCTCCAGACCACCGACGCGGAGTTCATCCAGGCCATCCGCGAGGGAACGCCCGTCCATCCGTCTTTTGACGAGGGAGTCCAATACATGGAGTTCTGCGAGGCGGTGGGACAGTCGGTTCTCTATGATAAGGTCGTTGATCTCCCGCCGGAGCCGCTCATGGCCACGTGGGGCAGGGCGCTGTAGAAGAACGTTTGGGAAGGCAGTGCGGAGCAAGAACGGCAGCAATGGGGGACGTCACAATGGTTATGAGATCGCGAGCGGCATGGATGGCGGTGGTTCTCCTGGTCGGAGTCATTGCTGCCTGCGGTACCGATTCCGAACCCGCGCCGCCGTCAGCGCCGAGTGACGTTGGACCCCTGAAAATCGGTCTGCTGCTGAACTTCAGCGACGGCCCGGCCGGAAAGGCCGGCGATCGACGGAAATCCTTCGAGTTGGCCGTTAAGCACGTCAATGACGCGGGAGGCGTGTTCGGAAAGCCGGTCGAGGTGGTCATAGGAGATTCGACCCTAGACCCTGAGATCGCCGCCGAGGAAGCTCGGCGCATGATCGAGAACGCGGGGGTTCATGCCATTGTCGGTCCCAGTTCGAGCGCGAATACGCTGGTTGTCGTCGAGAAGGTGACCGGGCCGGCCGGCATTCCAACCATCAGCCCCTCGGCCACCTCGCCAAAGCTCACCACGCTTGCGGACAACGATTTCTTCTTCCGTACTGCGCTGTCGGACACTTCCCAAGGCCCGATCCTGGCGCGCATTACCCGCGAGCAGGGGTTCACCAACGTCGGCTTGGTCTATCGAGACGATGCTTGGGGACAGGGCCTCTTCGAGTCGTTCCAAAAGGCTTGGACGGGACCCATCGAGTCCGCGGCGGTCTCGCCTGATCAAACGACCTACCTCCCCCAACTGCGGCAAACGGCGAGCAAGGGTGCCCAAGCTCTTGTGGTGATCACCTTCGACACGGAGGCTGAGACGATAATCCGAGAGGCGATTGAGAATAACCTTTATGACAAGTTCACCTTCGGCGACGCTTTGAAGAATCCCAATCTGGTCGAAGCGATTGGGGGCGACCACCTTGCCGGTATGTATGGCACGGCAGGGGCATCCGTCCTCGATAGCCCGTCCTATGCCGCATGGGCTAACGCATACGTCGGAGAATACGGCGCGTTGCCAACCTTCTCCTACGTCGTCGAGACGTATGATGCGACCATAGCCCTCACCCTTGCGGCCCAAGCTGCCCAGGATGTCGACGGCAGCGCCGTACGAGACCGATTGCGGGCCATTGGGAGCGCGCCGGGGGAGGTCGTGCACGCCGGTCCAGAGGGCATTGCTTCCGCCCTGCGCATTCTCTCGGAAGGCGGGGAGATTGATTATGAAGGCGCTTCCGCCACCCTGGATTGGGACGATAACGGCGACCTGCGGCGTGGTCACATAGGTATTTGGCGCTTCAGGGCAGATGGGACGATCGAAGAATTGGAGACCGTTCCCTTTGAGCATTAGCCCTCAAGAAAGACCGGCTGCACCCACGCCTTGCCGCCGTCGGACGATACTATCGTCGCGCGCACATAGCCCTCGTCGCCATGAAATACATACCGAGGGGCTAGGCCGTCCTGCTCCGACAGGACTCGACCGTGCCTGCCGACGAACCTTGTGAGGAACGACTCGCCGGGTCTATCGCGAATCTCGAAGGACAGCTCCGATGACGTTGGGGAAATGTCCGCCAACTCGATACCGGTCGATGCGTAGAACTCTCCCTGTCTCAGCGCCGTGAGGATCGTCTCTTCGGTTAGTCGATGTGCGCGCACGCAGACCCATCCTCGTCCGGGATTCGCGCGGTCCGGCCGAAACTCGTCATACGTATGGGCGTCGTCCGTAGCAATGCCGTAGATACGCTGCCCACCGCTGAGTATGCCGTCCCATGTCTCTTCGCTGCTCGGCCTGCCGTTCCCGCCGTCATTGTTCTTGCTGGGCCCACCACCATTGAATACCTCAACAAGAGTGGCGCCAGTTGTTTGCAACACGTGCTCGTGCGTAAAGCTGTCCCGGTCGTTTGGATGGTTCAGCGAAGCCATCCCGCCGGCTGTGAGGACGCTGTCGATGCTGGCCTGCATCGTTGGGACCTTTTCATCCAGATCGATGAACTCCACCGACCTCGTTATGCCGAAGCCGTTGACGTGGATCGGCCCATTTCCGCTTGGCATATGCTTGCCGACCTCCTCGCCCCTCACCATCACCAACTCGTTGGTCTCGTACTCGGTGAGCTCATTGTGGTCGGTGATGGACAGCCAGTGATAGCCGTGCTCCTTGTACCAGCGGACGACGTTCTCAGGCGAGGCCGGACCGGTCGAGCCGAGCAGGGAGGTGTGGGTGTGGAGGTTGCCTTTGTACCAGTGTCTGTCCATCAGTTCTTGGGCCGAAATATGCCAAATGAGCTGGTGTAGGAATGAAGGAACGTCGAACCTCCGACTGGGCCGATCTCACCGTTGCAGAAGAAACCGGTCAACGGCATCGGGCTGATCTTGTCGCGGAACATCTGCGTGTCGTGGTCGGGTTGACCGTAGAGGTGTTCGCCGCGACCGAGACAGGAGAACAGCAGCGCCCCCGTCTCCTCGTAGATGGGACCCCGTGCAGAATAGGTCGTCAGCATGTGATCAAGGTCATGTGCCGACGTCGCGGCATCGCGCACGTGAAACTGCACGGTCTGTCCTTCCCTCAGTAGCTCAGCGACAGACAGCGCGCCCGTGGCGTGATCGCCACCGACGATGTTGCGCACCAGGAAGTCACCAAGTTGCGGGGTATCGTTCATCGGGTCCATTGCGATACCCAAGAACACTGCCTGTTGAGCAAGACGCTGGTCACCAGTGGACAGACCGCTGTAAGTGCGCTGGAGGACTTCAATCGGCTTTTCGTCATCGAGGCCGGTCAAGATGTTTCGATTTACGGATGTCACCTGCATCGGTCGCCCGATGGGGCGGCAGCCCTGAGCGACGATCGTATCGACAGTCACGTTCCCGCTGAGCGCGACGCCCACCGCGCCGGAGCGGTAGACTTGGTCGGCAAGGAATAGGGCGTTGCCGCCCGGTCGTTGACCTCCGCTTGCCATTCCACCGATCTTCGAGCTTGACGGGAATGCGTAGTCCAACCCCATGACAAACTGCTCGGCGTCGAACGAGAAAGGATCGACGAGTAGTACGAAGTGAGTTTCTTCGTGACCGGAAACGCCAACGAGTTCCTGCCAGCGCTCCGGCGCCGCATCCGCGTCGGGCATATCCGAAGTCTCAACGCGGAACGGTGAAACACCAACGTCGGGCAGGTGTGCGGCGGCTATCGAGAGGCCCGGTCGGTGCTCGACCTCCCGCCCCGCACCGATGACTCCACCGGCCGAACAGCCCGCGATGGCCCCTTTGGGGAACTCTCTCCGCACTAACTCAGAGACTCGGTCGAATCCCGATGCGTGATGCTGAGAGACGAACACGACCACGAGATCAACGTTCAACTCCCCCATTTCCTGGCGAATTGCTTCCCCGCACTCGACGATTGCCGAGTCGAGAGACGAGTTTTCCGAGACTGCCGAACACCAACGCATAGAAAACTACCTCGTTAGTCCCACGGCTCGTCGTCGTCGCCGAGTGAAAAGCCCAGCCCGCGAATGCCGTCCTCCAGCGCCGGCTGCCAATCACTTATCGGCATCGACGCTGGAGCGACGATCTCGATACTGCCGTCCTCATTCGCCGTCACAGACCCCTCGCCCGCCTTCTCCAACGGTACGCTGATCGTCTCGCGGTCGATCTCGAACCGGTCGGTGACCTCGTAGATCGCCATCATGTCTTCCATTCCGATGATCTCACCGGGCATCGCTCTTCCGCACGCAGCCATGGAACTTGGGTGGGTAGGGTATGCTATCGTGGACGGTCATGCAAACTCCGTCTGGCCGCGCCTGCCGAAACCGAAGCGGTTCGCACCTTCGTGATATACAATGGGGATATCCCCGGCAAGGTGACCGTGGATCCCCGACCGGATCGCAAAACTCCACATGAGAGACGACATCCGCGCTTTTCTAGCCGTTCAGCTACCGGACGACGTGACGGCCGCTTTGGGGCATCTCGCCGACCAGATTGCGCGGGCTGGAGTTGGCGGTCTCAGGCCCGTCCGACCCGAAAACATGCATCTGACGCTGAAGTTCTTCGGCAACGTGGACGCGCGGCAGGTGGAAGCGATAGTCGATACCGTCACCCACACCGCCAAAACGATTCGCCCCTTCACGCTTCGGCTAGGAAACGTCGGTGCGTATCCCAATAACAGGAGTCCCCGCGTCCTCTGGGTAGGACTGGATGGGGACGTAGCGCTCCTTCAGGACGCCCACAGGCGGGTCGAGACTGCACTCAAGCAAATCGGCATCAAGCCCGATTCCCGCGAATTCAGTCCGCATCTGACTATCGCGCGAATACGTGATCGCGCCTCGCATACCGAACGGAGGAGGGCCGCAGAAGCCCTCTTCTCCGCGGAGTTCCGGTCCGGGCTTCCGGTTCCGGTCGATCGTATCAGCCTCATGCGTAGCATCCTTCAACCGGAAGGGCCGCAATACACCTCACTTGCGGAAATCCCGCTAGGCGGCAACGATTAGGCTCGGGTTCAAATACGTCCGCCCTCAGTTGACGCACTCACTACATTCGTCGATCATTGTCCGGTAATGGATCAGCCGCTTCGACATCGACCAGTGAGATCCTGACATGGCAGCCGCAGCCGTACTCGGATTTCTCCAAGGGCTTGTCGAGTGGCTGCCGGTAAGCTCGGAGGGCGTGGTCGCCGGGGCCTACGTCCTCATATTCGATGCCTCGTTCGATGATGCCGTCGGGTTCGCGCTCTGGCTCCACGTGGGCACCGTTCCGTCCGTTCTCATCGCCCTACGGCGCGACATCATAGACATAGTGCGAGAGTTTCTTACTAGGCCGCAGGCCCCATCGCCAACCGTCCGTTTTCTCGCAGTTGCGACGCTTGTTAGTGGGGTTGTCGGTCTGCCTCTCTTGCTGACCGTGAGCGAAATTTCCTCCGTCGGTGGTACGGCCGCAACCGGTCTGATCGGCTGCTTCATGCTTGTCACCGGATACCTCCAACTGAGACGGCGCGAATCGGACGAGCACACGTGGGAACATCTGAGCCTGATCGACTCTCTGCTCGTTGGCGTGGCGCAGGGCCTCGCGGTAATCCCCGGCCTTAGTCGCTCCGGCATGACCGTGGCCGCGCTGCTGTCACGTCGGGTCGACCGCAAACGTGCACTGACCCTGAGCTTTCTGCTGAGCGTGCCCGCCAGTCTGGCTGCCTCGATCTATGTCGGAATCGAGTCCGGGCTCGCCTTTGACGTGGAGGCCATTCTTGCGGCGGGCGTGGCGTTCGTCGTCGGACTGTTGACGATCAGGGCCTTAATGGCGGCCGCCGAAAGGATGAATCTCGGCTGGTTTGTAACCGCCGTCGGCGCCGTAATGATGGTCGGCGCGCTCATTACCTGGCTGCTGTGATCCGGCCTTCTCCTCGGCATCCGGCCTTATCTATACCTTCCCGATAGGGCTGTGATAAACTCCGAAAAAGTCCAAGACGTGGATAATACCTGGAAACACGGTCCGTGAACTGGCTAGATTTCATCCTCATCGTCGTCCTGGTGATCGGGCTGGTGGTGGGTCAAAGGATTGGCATCCTCGGGGCGATCTACTGTACGGTCGTCGTGCTCCTCGCTTGGTTGGCCGCCGCGCAACTCGGATCGCTGGTCGACGCGTTCGTTGAGCTGTTCCTTGACGACGACCAGACCGTCATAACGGTCTCCTTCCCCATCATAATGGCCCTTGTCATCTATCTGGCCATGATGCTATGGCCGTCGGTCAGGGACGCGCTCGGCGCCGGAACCCTCGGCGCTTCAAGCGTCCTTGATCGCGTTGGCGGACTCGTCGCCGGACTCGCTTTCGGCATTGCCGTATCGGGGGTGCTCCTCGTCGGCCTGATGCAGCTCACGTACAGCTTCGAGGCTTTGGACGAGGACTTGAGAGATGGTCTCGAAACCGCGCTCATCGATTCGACCTTCGTGCCTATGTTCGTAGAAGGGGCCTATGCTCTGCCCGGAGACTCGCTCGGGCTCATTCCGGGCGACTTCCAGACGTCGCTTGAAACTCTCAAAGCCCGCATCGACTAGAAGCCCGCCATGACGATGATACTCAATACTCCAGTCTTGGTGCTGAACCAAAACTACCAGCCGCTCAACATTTGCAACGTGCGGCGGGCGATGGTTCTGCTAGGCGTCGGAAAGGCCGAGCTGCTTGCAAACGGACGGGGTGACATAAACACGGTTCGGCAGTCGTACACAATTCCGTCGGTCATCCGGCTGTACTACATGGTCAAAAAGCCGGTGATGCAGCGAAAGCTCTCGCGCCGGGCTATCTTTCACCGAGACGTCTTTACTTGCCAGTATTGTGGAACGCAGGGTAAGAACCTAACCATCGACCACATCATCCCGAGGTCCCGAAACGGTCAGCACACATGGGACAATGTGGTGACGGCGTGCATCCCGTGCAATCACCGGAAGGCGGGGCGCACTCCAAAAGAGGCGAGTATGCGACTGGCCCGTGAGCCGAAGGCGCCGCGTCCCGACCCTTATGCGCTGTTCCACCACCGCAACATCATGGAGGAGTGGCAGCCCTTCATCCCCTGGGTGAGCCGGGTGGCAGCCCGCGTCGGCCAATAGCCGGCCGGTGGTGACAGGTTTGGGCTAGTTGTACATGCTCCGCACGACGCCGACGACCTTGCCTCTCACCTGCACCTTTTCGGCGGGTACGACGATCGGCTCGACTTGAGCATTGGCGGGCTGGAGAGTCACCGTCCCGTTCTGCATGAAGAAGTGCTTGAGGGTCACTTCTTCTCCGTTGATCTCCGCCGCTACCATCTCTCCGTTTCGAGCATCTACCGCGGGCTCCAGAACGACGATGTCACCGTCGGCCACGAGAGCGTCGATCATGGACTCGCCCTTGACGCGGACGGCGAATACGTCGGGATTCCCGTGAGTCAAGAACGTAGGAAGATCGACCACTTCGTCGGCGTCACTTCTCGAAGCCGCGCCGGGGATATGCAGTGGCTCACCCGCCGCGATGCTCCCGAACACGGGCACGGACACTACGTTCTCCGGCCTCGCCTCGCGCCCCGACGAATCCTTGAGCAGCTCGATGCCCCTTGAGACCTCAGACTGGCGGCGAATGTATCCCTCGCGCTGGAGTATACGCAAGTTGTAATCGACGACCGACGTGGAACTTATGTCGCAGCCGGCCTGGATGTCACGGACCGTAGGGGGGAAGTGGCGGTCTTCCAAGAACCCTTGGATGAACTCGACAATAGCTTCCTGCTTCGTAGAGAGTTTCTTCTTCATGTGGAGACGTCACCTCGTGCAGTTTCGTACGTGCGGCGTACTGATGTTCCGAACAAAAGTAGCACACAAAACGAGGCGTGTCAACACCTTTATGAGAGGAAACGAGAACGCTTAGGCTCTTGCGGCGTTGAGACGACGGACGAGCCTGGACTTGCGGCGGGCGGCGTTGCGCTTGTGGACGGCACCCTTCTGGGCGGCTTTGTCCAACGCGACGATGGCCTGCATCGTGGTGGCCTCTGCGGCTTCCGCGTCACCCGAGTCGATCGAGAGGCGGGCCTTACGGACGAATGTCTTCGCTCTGGTGCGGATGGGGCGCTTCAACTGACGCTTTCGCTCAGCGACGCGCTGTGATTTTGCTGCTGGCACCTGCTTGAATCTCCCTTGGATTACCGCGTTCCGGACACCTATGCCCGTACGCATTGATAGGATACCACCCTTCGTCCTGTATGAGAACGGTTTCCCCGTCCGCTTTGGACAAAGTCGCTAGATGCCGAACGAGGTCCCGCAACCACAGGTCGTCTTGGCATTTGGGTTGTCGAAGACGAACCCTTTTCCGTTCAGGCCGCCGGAGTAGCCAAGCGTGGTGCCTGCGAGGAAGACGTACGACTTGCGATCCACGAACAGCCGAAGTCCATGCTCTTCGATGACCTTGTCGTCCTGGAACGGCTCATCCACGAGATCGAGCATGTACGTTAGGCCGGAGCATCCCCCACCCTTAACAGCCACGCGAAGATTCGCGTGCGGCTTGCCTGCCTGCTCGGCGAACTGGCGTACGTATTCCACGGCCTCCTCGGCGATGTGGATGGTCAACGGCGATGGTTTTGGTCTGATAGCGGTGGCGGTCATGCCAACGCGCCTCCTGAAAGTTGCGGGCTTTCTTGTATTGTACGGAGTTCGGTAGGCGAGAGTCAATGAGTTCATTCGCCGTCGCTTTTCCTGTTGCCTCAGCAACAAGCCGGTGGTACAATGTTAATATATGGCACTTAGTATCAGTTATAGCGTGCCTCGAATCGAGTCTTTGTCAAGTACGAAGCGCAATTGACTGGATAAACGTCGGGATAGTACTTTAACTAGGCTAGTCAAAACTCGTAGCAACGAACGTGCTGAACAAGATAAAAGGAGAAAGGACATGACAAGAGCTTTGGGTCGCAAGCGATTCGGCATCGCAGCCATCACGGCGCTGATAGTCGGCGTCCTGTTCATGGCTGCGTGTACCGGTGATACCGGTCCGCAGGGTGAACAAGGCCCCGCCGGGGAGAGAGGGCCGACGGGAGCTCAAGGCCCCCAGGGAGACCAAGGCCCGCAGGGAGACCCAGGGCCTCAAGGTCCTCGGGGTCAGGCAGGTTCTCAAGGCGCCCGGGGGCAGGCGGGTCCTCAAGGCGAGGAAGGTCCCAGGGGTCCGCAAGGTCAGCTAGGTATGCAGGGTATGACGGGATCGCAGGGACCTCAGGGTGAACAAGGCGAGAAAGGTGAGAAAGGCGATACGGGCGACACCGGTTCCCAAGGTCCTCGGGGTCCGCAAGGGCCGGCTGGCCCTCAAGGCGATCCGGGCGGCCCGCAAGGCCCCGTAGGTCCGCCGGGTCCTCAGGGTGAGAAGGGCGATACTGGTGAACAGGGTCTGCAGGGTCCACAGGGTGAAAAAGGCGATCCCGGAGATCCGGGAGGACCTCAAGGTGAGCCCGGCCCGCAAGGCCCCGTAGGACCTCAGGGTCCCATCGGAGAGCGTGGCATAAAGGGTGACACGGGCCCGCAAGGTCCTGCTGGCTTTGCCGGAGAAAGGGGACCGCAGGGAATCCCAGGCGACCAGGGACCGCAGGGGCCTCAGGGCCCGCAAGGTGCCCAGGGACCGCAGGGCGCTCTGGGACCGCAGGGCCCGCAAGGCCCGCCGGGACCGCAAGGTCCGGCCGGACAGCGCGGCCCCGTGGGTCAGCAAGGTGAAGCCGGCCCGCATGGCCCGCAGGGAGAAAGGGGCGATCCTGGTGTAAGCGCGCTTGAGATCGTTACCGAAGAAAGCGCTCTCGACAACGAGGACAAATCCGTGACGGTGCTCTGCGAGAAATCCGGCAAGGAAATTCTCTCTGCGATAGCCGGAGGAGCGACACTCACGGGCCTAGACGGCTCGATGCCCAGAGGCGTAGCTATCGTGGAATCGCGTCCTACCGGGCTGTCGGGTGAAGTGCCCGGAGGATGGACCGCAAGCGCGACCAAAGTCGGCGAGGATTCCGGGAGTTGGACGCTTACCGTGTACGCGGTGTGCGCGATCGTCAACTAAGGTAGGGTGAAGGCAGGATAGGCGCGAGGTGCTTCAAGCCTCGCGCCTATCGACTCCCTTTGAGGCCCGGTCGACATGGCAGACAGGATAGACCTGAACTGTGACATGGGCGAGAGCTTTGGAATGTACAAGATGGGCCTCGATGAGGAAGTCATCAAGTACATCAGCTCCGCGAACGTCGCATGCGGGTTCCACGCTGGGGATCCTCAATGGATGCGCGAGACCGTCCGTCTGGCGGAAGATCATGGCGTAGCCGTCGGCGCTCATACCAGCTTCCCCGACCTCGTCGGCTTCGGACGGCGAAACATCGAGGTCTCCCCCGAGGAAGCCAGAAACGACGTCATCTACCAGATCGGCGCGCTCCAGGCGTTTACGTCCGAACATCGACTCCAACACGTCAAGCCGCACGGCGCGATGTACAACCGCGCGGTCGTGGACGAGGATCTGGCGCGGTCTATCTGCGAGGCAATTCTGGAAGTTAACCCCGATCTCATTCTGATCGCTCTGGCCGGTTCGAGGTGGGTCGATATAGCTCAGGATATGGGTCTTCGCGTCGCTCGTGAGATTTTTGCCGACCGAGCGCTCAACCCCGACGGCACTCTCGTCTCCCGCTCGAAAGAGGGCAGCGTACTCCACGATATCGACGACGTAGCCGAGCGCAGTCTGCGCATGGTTCGAGAGGGCAGGGCAACCGCCATTAACGGGGATACCATTGAGGTCGAGGCAGACAGCCTGTGCATCCACGGGGACACTCCGGGCGCGGTCGAGATGGCGAAAGTCCTGCGCCAAAGACTTGATGCCGAGTCCGTTGCCGTTACGCCCTTGTCGCAACTCGTATAGAATCACCGCATGTACGAAGCGCCGAAATTCCTCGCCGCCGGCGACAGGGCTGTCGTTATCGAGCTGGGAGACGAGATCAGCATCGAGTGCAACCGCCGCGTTCACTCCCTCCATAGGGCTATCGCCCGTGAGGACCTTCCGGGGGTCGTCGATGTCATTCCGACCTACCGGTCGATTCTCGTCGAGTACGACGCTGCGCAGGTCTCATATGCGGACATGAAGGAACGCCTCGTCGCCATTCGAGGCGGTGCCGCCGAAGTGTCCGGGGACGCTACGACGGTCGTGCACCTTCCCGTGCTGTACGGTGGAGAGCACGGCCCCGATCTGGAATTCGTCGCCCGGAACGCGGGCATGGACATCGACGAAGTCATTGGCCTCCACTCCGGCACCGAGTATCCCGTCTACATGATGGGCTTCACGCCGGGCTTCCCCTACCTTGGTGGAATGTCCGAACGGATCGCTACTCCGAGGCTCTCGACGCCGAGGGGAGTTATTCCCGCCGGTTCGGTCGGTATCGCAGAGGCCCAGACGGGGGTGTATCCCATAGAGAGTCCGGGCGGATGGCGACTTATCGGACGCACGCCGCTGCGTCTTTTTGACGTGACAAGGACGCCACCATCGCTGATCGACGCCGGCGACTGCGTTCGCTTCGTGCCCCTGTCCGACGAGCACGAATACGGACACATAGAGGAGCAGGTCGCGGCGGGCGAGTATCAGGTCACGACCTCGACGAAAGCATGAACGCGGCTACCTTTGAAATCCTCGATCCCGGCCTGCTCACCACGGTTCAAGATCGTGGGCGCTACGGCTACCAGCGTTACGGCGTGCCGGTATCCGGCGCGATGGATGAGTTCGCCCTGCGCATGGCAAATATCATGGCCGGCAACGACCAGAACGCCGCCGCCCTGGAAGTCACCGTTCGGGGGCCGAAGATAGAGTTCCACATCTCCACCTGGATCGCCGTCACGGGAGCCGACATCTCTCCGGAAGTCGACGGCCGACCGGTTCAGATGTGGGAATCGGTGGAAATCGGGGAGGGAAGCGTCCTCTCTTTCGGAGACCTGCGCGACGGGATGCGCGCCTATGTCGCCGTTCGCGGCGGCATCGACGTGCCGTTGGTGATGGGCAGCCGATCGACCTATCTGAAGGGCCGGTTCGGCGGCCTTGAAGGTCGCGCGCTCCAAGCGGGCGACCTTCTGTCAACCTTGCCTGCTGAGCCGGACGCCGCCTTGCCAAAGCGACTCCCGAGAAACTACACGGCCCCCGTCTATGGAGGCATCCATCGTCTCCGTGTTGTATTGGGACCGCAGGACCACGCTTTCGACCAAGCCGCGATCTCGAAATTCCTTACCTCTCGTTACAGGATACATGCCGACTCCGACCGTATGGGATACATGCTCGACGGGCCGAAGATCGAACACCGCGAGAGCGCCGACATCGTATCGGACGGAAACCCGCCCGGGGCTATTCAGATACACGGCGACGGCATCCCACGCATCCTCCTGTCCGACAGGGGCACCACGGGTGGCTATACGAAGATCGGCACGGTAATCTCAGTCGATCTCGCCGACCTCGCCCAAGCCCTGCCGGGCCAGAGCGTCAGCTTCCGGCAGGTGACCGTTGAGGAGGCACAGGAAGCCCTGAGGGAACAGGAGTCCGTCATCCGCTCTGTTGCCAGGCAAGGGCAACTCCCCACAATGTCGATCTCACTGGACGACGTAGCCTTCGCGGTCGAGACCGAAGACGGACAGCCGATCACTCAACCTGTGGCCATTTCCAGCCCCTCCGAGGAAGTCATACGGAGTATCGGCGTGAGCATCGACGGCGAGAGCTACGACTTCCGGCTGAGCGTCGAAAGGGAATCGTAGCCGTCTTTCCATGACGGAGTTCCTGCACGACCTCTCCCACTGGCTGCTTGATTTCGCGGATAGCGACTGGGCCGTTGCCGTCCTTCTTTTCACCGCGTTCATCGAGTCGATGATCGCGCCCATACCTCCTCCCGATCCTCTGTTGATCGCCGTGGCGATCGTCCAGCGGCCATTCGCCATCGTGCTCGGGATACTCGTGACCATCGCCTCGGTGGCCGGCGCGCTCGCGGGCCACGCGCTCGGAATGTGGCTCGGCAGACCCCTGCTCGTCAGAATGTTCAGCGAGCACAGGGTAGCCTCCGTCGACCGCCTTTTCGAGCGGCATGGGGCATGGGCCGTCCTGATGGCCGCGTTCACGCCCGTGCCCTACAAACTCGTCGCAATCGCGGCGGGCGTGTGGCATTTGGACAGACGGAAGTTCATCATCGCGTCGTTGATAGGGCGCGGGGCCAGGTTCGGCACGATCGGCGTCCTGGTCTTCCTGTTCGGCGAGCAGATCGAGGCGTTTCTGACCGAGCACTTCGAGTGGCTGACTATTGGAATCACGGTTGTGGCTGTGATCCTGGGAGCCGGATGGTACCTCATCCATCGGCGGCGACACCGGTAAGAGCCGCCCATATCGTGTCGGCCTCGCGGGCACGGAGCATCGAGTATGGACTGCGCGACCCGTAACGGATAGTTTGTCAAGGCGACTCAGATCGCAAATATCGTGAAAATAACTCTACACATACTTGACAGAGAAGGATCGGCTATCTATGATGTATGCTGATACGTCAATTATTGACGGAAGACCATAAGCGAGCACATTAGGAAGCACAATCACGATGATCACCACACGTGCACGTCGTTCGAGGACACCCCGGCACTCAAGGGGAGCGTTTCTCGCGGTCAGATACTCTGCCATTCTCATTGCGCTCGCCGGGGGAGTAGTAGCTATAGGACTCGTCGTCTAGCGATCTGAATAGAGCACAGGCTAGTATTGAAACCAATGGGGAGACGGACAGCCGTCTCCCTTTCCTTTTGCCTCCGATACGATGAATTCGTGTGGACAATTCAGCAAAGTAAGTATTGCAAAACTATAAAAGTATGTATACACTGCTAACATCACTGCGTTAGCAGGAGGCACAGCGAAACGTGCGGACTTTTTCAATTACAGTGACAACGTGGATATTCGTGACGCTGGCGCTGGTTGCAACCGTCTCGTGTGGTGGCCGGCCAGAGTCTACTCAGCCGGCACCGACGCCTGAGCCTCAGATCATAGAAGTAGCAAGCAAGCCCGGCTCGCTGGTCGTCTACTCTGGACGGAGCGAATCGCTGGTCGGCCCGATCATCGAGCAGTTTCAAGAGGCGACGGGCATAGAAGTATCGACGAAGTATGGAGGTACGGGAGCGATCGCGGCAACAATCCTCGAAGAGGGCAACAACAGCCCCGCGGACGTGTTCTTCGCCCAGGACCCGGGTGGTCTTGGAGCGATCGCGCAGGCGGGCATGTTCAGGCTATTGCCGGGCGATGTCACCGGCCTTGTTCCCGATTGGGCGCAGTCTCCGGCCGGGCTTTGGGTCGGAATCTCCGGACGCGCACGTACTCTCGTATACAATACCGAGAGCCTCACCGAGGAGGACCTGCCCGCCTCGATATTCGACCTGACCGACCCCAAGTGGAAAGGCCGGCTGGGCTGGGCCCCGACGAACGGCTCGTTCCAAGCGATGGTCACGGCCATGAGGGTGCTCTGGGGCGAAGAGAAGACGACCGAGTGGCTCGAGGGCATCAAGGCCAACGAACCCGGCATCTACCCTAAGAACACTCCCCAGGTAGCTGCCGCCGCGGCAGGCGAGATAGACATCGGCCTCGTCAACCACTACTACCTCCACCGGTTCCTGCAGGAAGAGGGCGACGCCTTCGGCGCGCGAAATTATCATCCGACCTCCGGGGGGCCTGGAAGCCTCGTGTTGGTCGCCGGCGCCGGAATCCTGAAGACGAGCCAGAACCACGAAAACGCCGAGAAGTTTTTGAAGTTCATGCTCTCGACGGTCGGGCAGCAGTACTTCGCGGGGCAGACCTACGAGTATCCCCTCGTCGAGGGCGTCAAGACGAACCGCCTTTTGACGCCAATTGATGAGATCAACAAGCCGGACGTCGACATGGCCGACCTCGCCGATCTGAAAGGGACACAAAGCCTGCTTCGCGAGCTTGGCATCCTCGAATAGTCCAGTGTCGGAGAAGTCACCTACTCCTTGATTTCAACAGGACCATCCCCGCTTGCCGACCCTGCCGGAGAGCACCTCCCCCGGCGGGGTCGGCAGGACGTTTCGAGGCCGCCGCCCGCGTTGGTCGTGGTTCCGGCAGTGCTGGTCGGCCTCGCCATGCTGCTCCCAATCGCGTACTTAGTGATACGGGGCGCGGGGGCGACGACCGAGGCGTGGGAGCTCTTGTTCCGTGTCCGCACGCTTCATACTCTCGCGAGGACGACTTTGCTCATTGTGGTGGTCACGGGCAGTTCGATACTCGTGGCCCTGCCCATCGCATGGCTTACCACGAAGAGCGACTTGCCCTTCCGCCGCGTATGGTCGGTGCTCACGGCTATGCCGCTGGTGGTGCCGACCTTCATAGGGGCGTTCCTGTTCATATCGGTACTGGGACCGCACGGCGTTCTGCAACAGGCGCTCGAACTACTGGGAATCGACCGGCTGCCTGCGATATACGGGCTGCCGGGCGCGGCCTTCGTCCTGACGATCCTGAGCTATCCGTACATCCTGCTCACCCTTAGGAGCGCGTTCCAGAGCCTCGATCCGGCCCTGATAGAATCGGCGCGGACCTTGGGACATGGGCGGGTGAGCAGGACGCTCCGCGTGACCGTACCGCAGCTCCGTCCTGCCATCATCTCCGGCTCTCTGCTCGTGGCGCTGTACACGCTGAGCGACTTCGGGGCAGTGTCGCTGATGCGGTACCCGACGTTCACGTGGGTTATCTACCAGCAGTACCAGACCGCCTTCGACCGGAGCATCGCGGCGGTGCTGTCGCTCGCCCTCGTCGGCATGGCCCTGGCGATCGTCCTGCTCGACGCGTACACACGCGGAAGACTCCGGTATCATCGTTCGGGATCCGGGGCATCTCGGAGGGCCGAGGTCGTGCGGCTGGGGCCGTGGAAATGGCCCGCTCTGGCCTTCGTGACCGGCGTTGTGGCGCTGGGACTGGGAATCCCCGCGGGCGTCCTGCTGCACTGGCTCGTTCGAGGAATCCTTGCGGGCGAACCGCTGCTCCTGCTCTGGAGCGCCACGGCGAACTCTCTGGCCGTATCGGGCGCCGCCGCCGTCGCAGCTGCGGCCTGCTCCGTACCCGTCGCCGTCATGTCGGTACGGTATCCCGGCAAGCTGTCCTATCTCATCGAGCGCATGAGCTACACCGGATTCGCCCTGCCGGGAATCGTCGTCGCGCTGGTCCTCGTCTTCTTTGCGGTGAACTATGCCAGGCCGGTGTATCAGACCACGTGGCTGCTGGTGTTCGCTTACGTCGTTCTCTTCCTGCCTGCGGCGCTCGGCGCGACTCAATCTTCGCTGCTGAAGGTCAGTCCGAGGCTGGAAGACGCGGCGCGAGGTCTGGGGCACACCTTTATGCAGACCATGCGATCCGTCACTCTCCCTCTCATCGCGCCGGGCATAGTGATGGGTGCGGCCCTGGTGTTCCTGATTGCGATGAAGGAGCTGCCGGCAACGCTGATTCTGGGGCCGTTGGGGTTCAAGACGCTGGCCACCGCGGTGTGGTCGGCATCTTCGGAGGCGTTCTTCGCGCAGGCGGCTGCACCGGCGCTCTTGCTGATCGTGATATCCTCGATACCGATGGCATTTCTCGTGACACGCGATTTCGGAGCCTCGACCTCTTCCGGGAGCGAGAGCCGATGAGCACTTTTGCGGTGCGCTGTACCGGGTTGACCAAGCGGTACGGCGACGTAGTGGCAGTGGACGGGGTCGAGCTGGCGGTGCAGCCTGGCGAGACCCTGTCGATTGTCGGACCGAGCGGCAGCGGCAAGACGACGCTGCTGCGTCTGATCGCCGGATTCGAGGCGGTGGACGCGGGGGACATATCCCTGCGGGGGACGGTGGTCTCCGACAGGAAGACGCACGTGCCGCCGGAGCGAAGGCGAGTCGGGATCGTCTTCCAAGAGCACGCCCTGTTCCCGCACAAGACGGTGGGCCAGAACGTGGCGTTCGGGTTGCACAGGCTCGAACCGGACGAGCGGGCGACACGCCTGCGAGAGGCGCTCGAACTCGTGCGGCTGACTCACCTCGAAGGAAGGTATCCTCACGAGTTGTCCGGTGGTGAGCAGCAGCGGGTAGCGCTGGCCCGCGCTCTTGCGCCCAATCCGGCAGTGCTGCTGTTGGACGAGCCGTTCTCGAACCTCGACGCAGACCTGAGAGCGCGAATCAGGGGAGAGGTCAAGTCGATTCTCACGGACGCGGGCGTGACCGTAGTCTTCGTTACGCACGACCAGGGGGGCGCGATGTTCATGGGAGACCGGATCGCGATCATCAACGAGGGGCGGATCGAGCAGTCGGGTACGCCGGAGCAGGTGTTCCACGAGCCAGAGACGAGGTTTGCAGCCGGCTTCATGGGAGTTGCCGATTTCCTTCCGGCGGAGTATGTGAACGGTACGGTAGAGACGGAGCTTGGGAACTTCCCCATGAGTGGGGAGGGCTCGGGTCCGTGCGAGGTGATGACGCGGCCCGACGACATTGAGATGACTCGTTCGGCTGAGGGGACGGCCACGGTGCTGTCGAGGACGTTCCAGGGGATATCCGATCTGTACATGATCGAACTGCCGTCGGGCGCGGTGGTGCGGGCGCAGCGTCCGCATCACGAGCGGTACGAGCCTGGGGATTCCGTACGAGTCACGGTCGCGGCGCACTATGTGGCCCGGTGCTTCGCCCAGGCGGACGGGAAGCTGATGCCGTAGCGTCCACGCTACGGGCTTGTTAGAGCGGCCTCGTCCTGTTGAGGACGGAGCTGCATGTCGTAGATTTTCTTGTAGAAGCCGCCGATTTCCATTAGCTGATCGTGTGAGCCGCTTTCCACGATCTCGCCTTTGTCGAGGACGAGCGTGAGGTCGGCGCGGCGGACGGTGGAGAGGCGGTGGGCGATGACGAAGGTGGTGCGACCCGCGATGACCTCCTGGAGCGCCTGCTGGATCTGGTACTCGGTGCCCATGTCTACGCTGGACGTGGAGTCGTCGAGGATGAGGATGGGAGGGTCGATGAGGAGGGTTCTGGCGATGGCGAGTCGCTGTCGCTGGCCGCCGGAGAGGCGGACGCCGCGCTCTCCCACCCACGTGTCGTAGCCTCGCGGGGTCTGCTCAACGAAATCGTGAAGCTGGGCGATCGTGGCGGCCTCTATGATCCGGTCGGTGGTAGCGTCCTCTGCGCCGTATGCGATGTTGTCGCGAATGGACGCGCCAAAGACGAATACGTCCTGCATGACGATGCCGACGTTGCGTCGCAGTGAGGAAAGCGTCGCATCTCGGACGTCCATGCCGTCGATCAGCACGGCGCCTTCGGTTACGTCGTAGAAACGCGGTACGAGGTGGACGAGGGTGCTCTTGCCTGAGCCGGGCGCTCCGAGGATGGCGACGAGCTGGCCGGGCTCAGCCTCGAAGCTGATGTCGCGGACGACGGGCGTGTCGGCCCGCTCATAGCTCATGGAGACGCGGTCGAACTTGACGCGGCCCCTGACGCCGTTGAGAGGGCGGGCGTTTGGACGTTCCTTGACCGAGGTCTCGGCGTCGATAACGTCGAAGATGCGCTGTCCTGCGGCGTGGGCGCGGGAGAACATGTTGACCATGAAGCCCATCATGCGGACGGGCATGGCCATCATGCCGATGTAGAGGATGAACATGGCGAGCTGTCCGGCGGTCAGGCGGTCGGCGGCGATCTCCTGTCCGCCGAACCAGAGGACGGCCCCGGTGGCGGCGGTGAAGATGAAGGTCATCAGGGAACCATGGAGGGCGAACTGTTTGGTGGCTTCGTAGGTGAGGTCGCGGACGGCGTCGGAGCGCTCGGCGAACTGTTGCTCGGCGAAGCGTCGTGCACCGAAGACCTTGACGACCTTGATGCCTGCGATGTTTTCCTGGAGGACGGCGGTCATCTTGCCGGTCTCTTCCTGGACGGCTCCCCAGATGTGTCGCAGCTTCCGCGACATGCTGAAGGCGCGCCAGAGGACGGGAGGTATGAAGAGCATGACGACGATGGCGAGGCGCCAGTTGAAAGAGGCCATGATGAAGGCCACGAAGAGGAAGGTGGCGACCATCGACAGTCCTCGGATGAGGGCGGAGCTCATGAAACGTTGGACGGCCTCGACGTCGGCTGTGGCCTTTGACATGAGGTCGCCGGTCTGCTGCTTGTCGTGGAATCCGAAGCTGAGGTTTTGGAGCTTGGTGAAGATATCGTGGCGGATGTCGTAGGCGGTCTTCTGGGAGATGGCCTCCGCCAAGTAGTTTTGCAGATAGCTGAAGAGACCTCGCAGGGCGCCTGCGAGGAGCATCGATCCCGCGAGAATGAAGAGTGCGGTGAGCTTGCCCTCCTCAATGGCGCGGTTGAGGGCCTCGTCGATGGCGGATCCCGCGAGCCAGGGCATGGCGAGGCCGGAGGCTACGGAGAGGGCCATAGCGGCGTACGCGCCTACGACGAGGGCCTTGTTGCGCAGGCCGTACCCGATGAGTCTGAGGAAGATTTTCATGTTTGGGACGTCAACTCCTGTTGAGGCACATTGTGCATGAATTCATTTCGTATGTCAAGAGTAGTTTGATTAAGTCGAAGGAAATTGAGGCTAAGTTCTGGGCGCTAGGTGCTGGATGTAGAATCCCCCTCACCGGAAACATGTCTGTAACTCATCGGAAACACGCCTGTAACAACTACCCCTTAACATCCCTAACCGGCTAGGCGGCAACGCGGGTCAGCCCGCGTCCGCACGACACGAACAGGGGGATGGAAACATGGATTCCGGTCACACCGCCTGGATGCTGACGGCCTCTGCCTTGGTGCTGCTCATGACGCCGGGGCTCGCCTTCTTCTACGGAGGCCTCGTCCGCGCCAGAAATGTCATCAGCACGCTCATGTACAGCTTCATGGCCATGGCCGTCGTGAGCATCGTATGGGTCCTCTGGGGCTACAGCCTCGCGTTCGGCGAGGGAAGCGCCTTCATAGGAGACCTGAGCTTCTTCGGCCTGTCGGGCATCGACGTCAATGATACGGACAACGGCATCCCCACGCTGCTGTTCGTCATCTTCCAGATGATGTTCGCCATCATCACGCCCGCGCTCATCACGGGAGCCTTCGTCGAGCGCTTCAAGTTCACGACCTACCTGATCTTCCTCGTCGTCTGGGTCACCATCGTCTACGCTCCCGTCGCGCACTGGGTATGGGGCGGCGGCTGGATCGGCGACATTGGCGACGGCGCGCTCGACTTCGCGGGCGGTACCGTCGTTCATATCAACGCCGGCGTCGCGGCGGTCGCAGCCGCCCTCCTCGTCGGTAAGAGGCGCGATCCCGGCCCTGAGCCGCACAACGTGCCGTACGTCATACTCGGCGCAGCCCTGCTCTGGTTCGGATGGTTCGGCTTCAACGCCGGCTCAGGGCTGGCGGCGAACGGACAGGGCGTAAACGCCTTCCTCGTCACCAACACGGCAGCGGCAGCCGCAGCCCTCACGTGGGGCGTCATATCGCAGATACAGACCGGCCGCATGAGCGCCGTCGGCGTGGCGTCCGGAGCCGTCGCGGGCCTCGTCGCCATCACGCCCGCCTCCGGCTACGTCGGAGTCTACGGCGCGCTCGCCATCGGCGCGGGCGCTGGCCTCCTCTGCTACATTGCCGTCTACCTTCGCACCAAGGTGCAGGTCGATGACGCGCTGGAGGTCTTCGCCGTCCACGGCGTCGGCGGCATCTGGGGCGCAATCGCAACCGGCATCTTCGCGGTCGCAGCCATCGGCGGCACGGCAGGACTCATCGACGGCAACGCCGGACAGATGGTTACCCAGGTGATCGCGGTCGTCGCCACCATCGTCTACTCATTCGTCGTCACGCTCGTCATCCTCAAGGTCCTCGACCTCATCCCCGGTCTCGGGATCAGGGTATCCGACGACGACGAGGCCGTGGGCCTCGACCTCTCCGCCCACGGCGAGAGAGCATTCGTCAGCGACGGCGCCGACTAACTGCGGTAGTATGTGGAATCAGTACGAAAATCAACGACACGAATCCCCCACACCGTCATTCCCGCGAATGCGGGAATCTATCCCCTCTCCCGTCCTGGGAGAGGGCTGGGGTGAGGGTGAAGGTTCCCCGACAGGGAACACTCCTGAAAACTGAGGTGAACTTGCAATGCTAAAGATAGAAGCAATCGTCCGACCCGAGCGCATCCACGCCGTAACCGACGCCCTGGAAGAGGCCGGATGCGGCGGATTCCACTACCTGAACGTAACCGGACAGGGCAAGCAGAGAGGCGTCGAGGTCTTCACCGGCAGGGGAGCGCAGATGGTTCGGGCCGCAGGCTCAAAGACCCTCGTCGTCACCATCATCCCCGACGACCTCAAGGACGCTGCCGTCAACGCCATCATCGACGCCGCCAGAAGCCCCGGCGACGGCCGCATCGGCGACGGCAAGATCATCGTCTCCCGCGTCGAAGACGTCATCAGAGTCCGCACCGGAGAACACGGCGAAACCGCCCTCTAGTCGCGCCCGCCGTCCTCGCGCATGGCGAGCGTTGCCGGCCGAACACGCTGCCGGACGGCTATTCCAGCATCGGCCTGACAGAAAGGTCGAGCGGCGCGGAGTGCCGGGGGGAATCGACCGGTTCTCCGGGCGCGGGCGGCTCAAGGAACGTTATGCTGTCGTAGAAATCGTCGAGCGCGATGAAGACACCCTCTTCTTCCGCCCATTCCCGCATCCGCCGATTGCAACTGTGCCGCCACGACAGCACCTCAACCCGCCATCCCCTGCTACGCATACGCTGCAAGTCGGCATGAAAACCGACCCCGTCCGCGAAGCCGCTGCCGTCTCCGGTCATCAGCACTGCTATTCCCGGATCCCCGTTGTAGTCGAACGCATCGCGCAACATCGCCGTTTGCAGCGACTGGTCGACGCCCTGTTCCCGGCCCTGAAGCGCGCCGCGCTCCAGCAGCTGCACGGTGACCCCTTCGTTTTCCAAGCGGTTCCACACGTGCCGCATCTCCGGGGGAATCGAGCCCACGGCGATGGCGTGCTCGATCTCCCGTCCCGCGAGCGCCAACTCCAGCATGTGCCGGAAGTTCAAACGCACTCGATAGCGAACGGCGTCACCCTCTCGCTCCGCTACAACCTGCTGCGCGCTGATGAAGATGTTTGAGTTGTCCCAGTACACAAACACTCTATCCATGCCGGGCCACTCCCGCGTTGTTCACTGCCTCGCTCTCTTGCTCCTGCTTCGTGTCGGATAGCCGGGCTTGGTAGATATCCCGTATGAGTTCATCGGGGTCGTGTGCGCCCTTCCAGCGGCCTGCTGTCGCTCTCAACGCTTTGAAGCCGCGCTTGGCCCGCGATGTCCGCCACTCGACCTCGACGCTTATGGACAGGTCCGCGCCTTCCTCGATGTCGAGCGGCTTCAAGGGGACGATCGCTCCCTTGGAGTACGTCGCTTTCACACCGCTAATCATTGGGTCGCCTCCGGGGTTGTTGTGGCTAATGGCTACCGCCGTTCCATTATCGCACACTTTTCGCCGCGCCCTCTGCGGTGAAGCTACCGCCCCTTCCTCCTCAGAAACTCATCGAATCCCTCGCGGACCGGCGGCGGCTTCAACCTGTCCGCCTGCGCGTCCAGCTCATTTGCCTGCATCTCCCACCACGACGCTCCAACATCCCGGATCATCAGATCCTTGATCCCCTGCACGATCCGCGTGTCGTTCGCCGCGATGGCCCGCGCGATCTCCATAGCCTTCGGCATCAGCAGGTCCGGCGCGACTAGGTGGTTCAGCAGCCCAATCTCCATCGCCTCGCGCGCCTTCACCACCCGTCCCGTGAACAGGAGCTCCTTCGCCTTCGGCCACCCGATCTGCATGGGAAGGTTCCACGTCGAGTTCACCCGCCCGTACGCCGCCGCGAGGAACCGGAAGCTCGCGTTATCTGATCCAACCCGGATGTCCATGCTCGCCGCGATCACCGCGCCCCCGCCGTAGGCCAGCCCGTTGATCGCCCCGATGGTCGGCTTCGCGCATGTCGCCAGGTGCCACATGTGCCGCGCCCTATCCGGGTCGCCGTCCTGCGAACCCGTCTCCTCCGCGATCCGCGCCATCTCGTGAATGTCCGCCCCCGCCGAGAACGCCCTTTCTCCCGCACCCGTCACGACGATCGCCCCGATGGCGTCGTCCTCCTCCAACTCGCTGACCGCCGCGTCGATCTCCCGGTACATCGCCCGGTTCAGCGCGTTCAACACCCTCGGCCGGTTCATGGTAATGACCCCGACGCCCCCGTCCCTCTCCAACTCGATAAACTCATACGACACGATTTCTACTCCCTACTTTCTTCCCCCTCTGTGCTCTCCGTGCCCTCTGTGGTGAGTCCTACCCGGCCCCCCTCCACACCTCATACGGATTCTCCCTGTTCTCCATCGGAAAATACACCCACTCCCCCAGCCGGTGCGACTCGTGCACCGCCATGATCATCTCCAGCGCCGCCCGTCCGTCCTGCCCGCTTGAACTCAACACGACGTCCCGATCCTCCTCCACCGCCTGAATTAGCTCGTTCACGATGATCTTGTTGCTCAGCGCCGTCGAAGACATCCCGCGCTCCCGCTCCCACTCCTCGATGACCACCGGCCTCCACTCGTCGTCCGACCCCGGCACCCACCTGCTATGAGGATAGACGAACATGTTCCCCGACGGCGAGTTCCGCACCGATATGATGCCCTCCGACCCGTACGCCTCGAACCCGAACAGGCTGCTGCTCCCTCCCGGCGGCATCTCGACCGGCTGCGACTCGAACGTGGCCGTCACCCCGTTCTCGAAGGCGTACGTGGCGAACACCCCATTCCCGGCGATCAGCCCGATCTCCTCGGGCCCCTCCCGGACATCCTCAACCGTCACCTCCCGCCCGTCCTGCGTCACGCGCCCGCTCGCCCACACGACATCCGAGCCCGCCACGTACCTCATGCTGTCCATCATGTGCGTCCCCAGCACCATCAGGTCCTCCGCGCCGGACCGGTGGTCGCACTTCCCCATGGCCCGGAGCGACTGTAGCTCCCCGATAGCCCCGCGTTCCACCATCGCCTTCGCCCGCTGCTCATACGGGTTCGCCCGCCTGTGCGCCACGGCCACCCGCGTCCCCGCCCGCTCGCACGCCTCCAGCATCGCGTCCGCCTCTGATAGCATAGCGGCGAACGGCTTCTCGCAATAGATGCCCCTGACACCTGCGTCGGCCGCCGCGATCACCATCTCCGTCCGCGCGCCAAGCCATCGCGGACACACCGCAACGAAGTCTAGCCGCTCCTTCTCCAGCATCTCGCGATAGTCGCCGTACAGCGACGACGCCCCGGTGCGAGCGCCCGCCTCACGCAACCCATCCGCATCGTCGTCCGCCACCGCCACGAACTCCACCTCCGGCACTCCTACGAAGGCCATGTCCAGCCCGTGACCCCAGTTCCCCCGTCCAGTCCTCCCTATCGCCCCCGCTCGATATTGCGCCATAGCTTTCTCCATACTCTCACTCGTCATTCCCGCGAAGGCGGGAATCCAAAATCCTCGTCTATCAAGACTCGCCCCATACGCACTAATTCTACTTTCTTTCCCCCTGTGTTCTCTGCGCCCTCTGTGGTGAATCCAGCACCTAGCACCCAGCACCCGCTCCGTATAAGATACCCCCGACACGCCACCACACGGAGGAATCCATGCGCCTCATCATAGCCGGCTGCGAGTACTCGGGCTCCACGACCCTCTCCCAGACCTTCGGTGAGTGGGGCGCGGCGAACATGGAGGGCGGCAGGTGGGGGCCCAACGAGTACCATGACCACTGGAAGCTGCCCCACGTCAGCAACTTCTCCCCGCCCGCGCCCGACGAGGTCGCCAACGTCGTCGCGTGCTACCCCGACGCCAGGGACGGCGACTACACCCGCATCGGCCTCACCCACGAGGAGCAGGCCCAGATCATGGCCCTCTCCCCCAAGCTCAAGGAGATGGTCCAGCGCTACCACCTCCAGTACCATCTGCACCCGTCCTTCTACGCGCAGGACGACCACATCATGGTCGGCGCGCACTTCGACGAGGGGATTCTCGGCCCCATCTACTTCGACTACGGCGGAGACGGCCAGTACGCCGACCGCAGGGTCTCGAATCGCCAATACGAAAGGCAAATCCTCGAGCTCGGCCCCGACACCATCCTCGTGCTCGTCACCGCCTCACCCGCCGCAATTCGCCAGCGCATGAAGGACAACCCCCACCTGAACGGAGCACTCCAGGACGCCGATGTCGAGCGCGTCCTCGAACGCTACGAAGAGGAGTTCGCCGACTCCCTGCTCAAGCACAAGACGCGCCTTGACACGACGTCATCCACCATCCAAGAGTCAACCGATGAGATCATCGAGAAGATCACCGCGCTCATGACCGACGAGGACAGGCAGCGCATACGAGGAGGCTCAGCGTGAAACCCCGAAAGCTCGGACGCTCCGACGTTACCGTCACCCCCCTCGGACTCGGCACCGGCAACTGGGGCCGCGAGATCGACGAGGACGCCTCCTGGCGCGTCATGGACTACGCCGTCGAGCACGGCATTACCTTCTTCGACACCGGCGAGGTCTACGGCGGCGGCCAGTCGCACGCCGGGCGCAAGACCCTCTACGGCACCGACGACGTTCGCGAGTCCAGTCTCGAAATGAGCTCGTCCGAGAGGATCATCGGAAGCTGGCTGCGCGCCCGCGGCTGCCGCGACGAGATCACCCTCTGCACCAAGGTCGGCACCGGCAACGACCCTGAAAACATCGGGGTGGCCCTAGCCGCCAGCCTAGAACGGCTCGGCGTCGATAGCGTTGACATGTACAAGCTCCACCGTCCCGACGACACCCCCGTCGCCGAGACCCTTGCCGCCATGTCCGAGGAGGTCGCCGCCGGCCGGACGCGAGCCATCGGATGCAGCAACTTCTCCGCCGACCAGCTCAGCGAGGCCCTCGATGCGAGCGCGACGCACGGCCTGAGCCGCTTCGATGTCATCCAGCCTCCGTACAGCCTCGCCCTCCCCGACGCCGACGAGGACATCTTCCCCATCTGCGAGCGCGAGCAGGTCGCCGTGACCTCTTACAGCCCCCTCGGCGCGGGCTTCCTCACCGGCAAGTACACGCCTGACCGCTCCCAGTTCCCGAAGGGCTCCCGCTACCACATCGTGCCCGCCCACGCCGACATCTACTTCTCCGACCGCAACTTCCAGGTCGTCGAGCTTCTGCGCGACCAGGCCGAACGGTCCCGCACGTCGATGGTCCGGCTCGCCCTTGCATGGGCCATGCGCCACCCCGCCGTAACGTCCATACTCGTCGGCGCGCGCAACACCGAGCAAATCGACAACGCCCTAGCTGCCCTCGACATCGCAATCGACGACGACCTCTGGACTAAGATGCGAAACTGGCCTGCTTGAACGCCCTCAGCCCCTATGCTAACCTAGCTACAGGTCGGGGTGTGGCGCAGTTTGGTAGCGCACCTGCATGGGGTGCAGGGGGTCGCTGGTTCGAGTCCAGTCACCCCGACCATTGACCCGCTCGTCGCGCACCCTCCAAGATCCGTCATTCCCGCGAAGGCGGGAATCCAACCCAACACCCATGCCCTCCAACAGCAAACAAGAATGGAACGACAGCACCTTCGAGCCGGTCAAGAGACGGTTCGGCGAGCGGCGCGACCGCTTCGAGACCGACTCCGGTATCGAGGTCGATACCGTCTACACTCCCGAAGACCTCAAGAGCTTCGATTACGCCGACGCTCTCGGATACCCCGGCGAGTACCCCTACACCCGAGGCGTTCAGCCCAACATGTACCGCGGTCGCGTGTGGACGATGCGCCAGTACTCTGGCTTCGCCTCGCCTGAGGAGTCCAACGCCCGGTACCGCTACCTCCTCGAACACGGGCAGACAGGCCTCAGCGTCGCCTTCGACCTCCCGACACAGACCGGCTACGACTCCGACCATCCCCTCGCTGCCGGCGAGGTCGGGCGCGCCGGTGTCCCCATATCCAGCCTCGCCGACATGGAGGTGCTCTTCGAGGACATCCCCCTCGATAGGGTCAGCACCTCGATGACCATCAACGCCACGGCGTCCATCCTCTTGTCCCTCTACATTGCCGTCGGTAAGAAGCAGGGCGTCGACCCGTCGCAGCTCAACGGCACCCTTCAGAACGACATCCTCAAGGAGTACATCGCGCGCGGCACCCACATCTACCCGCCCAGGCACTCCATGCGCCTTGTCACCGACGTGTTCAAGTACTGCTCCGAGCACGTGCCGAGTTGGAATACCATCAGCATCAGCGGCTACCACATGCGCGAGGCGGGGGCCACAGCCGTCCAGGAGCTCGCCTTCACCTTCGCCAACGGCATTGCCTACGTCCAGGCCGCCATCGACGCCGGGCCTTGAGGTCGACGGCTTCGCCTCGCGCCTATCCTTCTTCTTCGCCTCCCAGAACAACCTCCTTGAAGAGGTCGCCAAGTTCCGCGCCGCCCGTCGGATGTGGGCCAAGATCATGCGCGAGCGCTTCCACGCCCGCGATCCCCGCTCGTGGCGGCTCCGCTTCCACACCCAGACCGCAGGGGTCACCCTCACGGCCCAGCAGCCCGACAACAACGTCATCCGCACCACCGTGCAGGCGCTCGCCGCCGTGCTCGGAGGCACCCAGTCGCTCCACGTCAACTCCCGCGATGAGGCCCTCGGCCTCCCGACGGAGGAGTCTGCCCAGATTTCCCTCCGCACCCAGCAGATTCTCGCCCACGAGAGCGGCGTCACCGACACCGTCGATCCCCTGGCCGGCTCGTACTACGTCGAGAGCCTCACCGACCGCCTGGAGGAAGCCGCCTTCGACTACATCACCGAGATCGACCGCCAGGGTGGGGCAGTGACCGCCCTGGAGTCCGGCTACCAGACCGACGAAATACACGAAAGCGCCTTCAAGCTCCAGCGCGAGATCGAGGAGCGCGCCCGAATCGTCGTCGGCGTGAACCAGTTCACGACCGAGACGCCGCCCATCCAGCAGTTCCAGCGCATCGACCCGGAGGCCGTCCGCAAGCAGATCGAGCGCGTCCAGCGGGTCCGTCACGAGCGCGACGAGGCCGAGACCACCGCCACCCTCCAACGCCTCAGAGCCGTCGCCGTCGGCACCGGCAACACCGTCCCGGCGATCCTCGAATGCGTCGAGTCCTACGCCACCGTCGGCGAGATAGCCGACGTCTTCCGCAGCGTCTTCGGCGAACAAAGGTAGCCCGCCCTACAGATTCTCCGCGTCCGGACTGCGAAGCCACTCCACGTCCCCCAGCGTCAGCCCATATCAGGTATAATGGAGCGTGGGTATAGGGTATGGAGGCTGACGTAGGCCACTCACCGGCCGGGAGCCTGCCAGATTGATTAAACGAGTATTTATCAAAGGCTACAAGTCGCTCCGTCAAGTCGACCTTGAGTTGCAGCCTGTTACCGTCCTCGTCGGCCCGAACGCTTCCGGCAAGAGCAACCTCCTGGACGCGCTGGGGCTTTTGAGCAGGATAGTAACGGGCGGGCCGATCAAGTCGGCATTCGACGAGCACCGAGGTCAGCCGTTGGAGGCGTTCTTTATACCTCCGGGCGGACTTGAGGAGTCGCTCACGCATGAATCTTTGCAGCTTACCCTCGGAGTGGACGTAGAGCTGTCTCAAACCGTGGTGGACACCGTGGAGAGACTCGTGACTGAAATGCGGGAAGGGCTTCCTACTTCCGATATCAAAACCAGGAACCAGTCAAAAAGGGTCGTCGAACGAAACCTTCGCTATACCGTGACGATCGAGTTTGTGACTTCATCCGGCCTGCTCCGCGTCGTCGACGAGCAGCTTGTCGCCTTGCGTAAGGACGGAAGGCCCAGCAACAGCAGAAAACCGTTTTTGGGAAGAGTCGAGGACCGTCTTCACCTCAGGATGGAGGGCCAAGCCCATCCCATCTATCACGACCTCGGGCTCGACCACGCCGTCGTATCCACCCCACTCTATACGCCCCACTATCCGCACATCGCGGCGTTTCGAGAGGAGTTGCGCAGGTGGCGGTTCTACTACTTCGATCCCGGAGTAATGCGTGAAGACACGCCCTTGAAATACGTCGATTCCTTGAGAAGCGACGGCAAGGACCTCGCCGGGTTCTACCACACCCTCAAACAAAATGCGCCCGCGCAATTCGACAACCTAATACGTTCCCTGGGCGTGACCATCCCTGGTGCGGAACAACTGGAAACCGCAGTAACGCGAGAGGGCCTCGTGCGGCTCCTCCTCTACGACAATGGAACTCCCTACTCTTGCAGCGTCATTTCCGACGGCACGCTGCGAGTTCTGGGGCTACTTGCAATTCTCGCTCCACAAAGCCAGGCAACGACGATTGGTTTTGAGGAACCCGAAAACGGCGTTCACCCAAGGCGACTTCAGGTTTTGGCAAGGCTGCTCAACAATGCCGGACTCAACGACTTTGATAAACAGATCATCATAACGACCCACTCGGCCAAGCTGCCCGACTACTTAAACCGGCTGCGTTACGCGGAAGCCGAGTCCGATGACCCGGTGTTCCTCGTCAAGTGCTCCAAAGAGCGCGGCCGAACTGCGTTTGCCCCGCTGGACGACAATGAATTCCTCTTCGCCCACAACACAGCCGAGAGAGCCCTTGAGGAAGTTTTGACCAGAGGAGACCTAGGGGGCTAGCTGTGAAGATCGCCTTCTTTCTTGAAGACGTAGGCCACGAGAAATTCTTAACGAACTTAGTATTCCGAATCGCACAGGATCATGACATTCGCTTGAAGGCGTCGGTTCTGAACGCTACGGGAGGGGCTCCCCGGCTCGATGAGGAGTTCGAGAAGTTCATGAGAGACTATTCCACCGCAGGCTTCCCAAGGTTCGACCTTGTCATAGTAGCCAAGGACACGGACTGCCGAGGCGTTCAAACGGTGGTGAATGAACTTTTGGACAGGGTTCAACGACTGGAGTACTCCCAGAAGATCGTCGTCGCCGCGCCCGAACCACACGTCGAATGTTGGTATCTCGCTGATCCCAAAGCAATCCAGCGGATCTTGAAGTCGCCCTCCTTGCCGGCGGTCCCCGATAGCAAATGTGGCAGAGGACGATTCAAGCAGAGGCTTATACAAGCCGTCAGAGACGCGGGCGTTCTCCCGTCTCTGGGCGGTATCGAGTACGCGGCCTCAATTGTCGAGGAAATGGACTTATACGAAGCATGCAGGAACGTGCCGTCTCTAGAACGCTTCGTGAGTGACCTGCGGACAGCCTTGCGAAACTATTCGTCGGAGTAACGCATGAGCATCTGTACGGCGCGGCATATCAATCACGTCTGCATCGCGGTGAAGGACATCGACGATACGGTGCGATTCTATCGTGATGTCTTCGGTGTGGGTGAGGCCGAGATCGTCGATATCGAGGACCAGGCCGTGCGTGCAACGCTCATTCGGGTGGGCGGATCGCAGCTGGAGTTCATCGAGCCCACCGACCCGAACGGAGGTGTAGCTAAGTTCATCGATCGCCGGGGAGAGGGCGTCCATCATATCTGCTTCGAGGTCGAGGACCTTGCGGGAACGCTTCAGCGTCTTGATGAGCGGGGCGTCGCGGTCGTCGACCGTGAGCCGCGCGAGGGATTGTCGGGGACAATCGGCTTCATTCATCCCAAGGCAACGAGGGGCGTCCTGATCGAACTGGTCGACCAGGACGACGCCAGGAGGTAGCGGTTCGACATGGTAAGCAGGGCGATCAAGGTGCTCGTGGCCAAGCCGGGACTGGACGGCCACGACCGTGGAGCGAAGATCATCGCGCGGGCGCTGCGCGATGCGGGAATGGAGGTCACGTACACGGGCATACGGCAGACACCGGAGATGATCGCCGACGCGGCCCTGGAGAACGAGGCGGACGTTGTCGCGCTGAGCATCCTGTCCGGGGCGCACATGGACCTCTTCCCGCTGATCTTCGAGCGCATGAAGATCAACGAGATGGAAGACGTGGTGGTCGTTGCCGGCGGGATCATCCCGGAAGAGGACAGGATGGCGCTCATGGACATGGGAGTGCAGGGAGTGTTCGGCCCCGGCACCTCGACGACGGAGATCGTGGAGTTCATCCATGCTGCGCGTGCCGAGCGAGAGGCAACCCCCGGAGCGTAGACGTATGCGCGCGCGACACACGATCCTTAGTTTTCCGATCCTACTGGCGGCAGCGGTTGTCTTCTTCATGTCCATGGCGGCATGTGAGACCGAAGGGCTGGTGATAGATGTGCCCGACACTCCGAGGCCGGCCACTGCCACTGCCGACGGCGACGCTCCGGCCGAAACCGCCACCGCGCGGATCACCTTGGCGACGACCGACCTCGGCGTCGGCCCGAATAGGCTGGGGTTCGGTCTCGTTGACGTTGACTCCGGCCCTATTCGAGAGGCGGACGTTCTCATCTCGACGTTCTATCTCGGCGACGGACGGCAAGAGGGGCCGATACAGACGGCGCGCGCAGTCTGGCGTCGCTGGCCCATCTCACAAGCGGGACTCTACACGGCCAACTTCGATTTCGACCGGGCGGGTCCTTGGGGGATAGCGGCGAGCTACGTCGATCATCTGGGGTCGAGTGTCACGGTATCCGCCGGTATCGAAGTGAAGCAGAAGAGCGCGACCCCGGCAATTGGAGAACGACCGCCCGCAAGCGTCACGAAGCTCGCCCGCCACTTCGAGGATATTGGGGACATGACGTCCGATCCCGAACCGGACGAGGAACTCTACGCTATCACGGTTGCCGAAGGCCTGAACGCGGGCAAGCCCCTGGTTGTCGCGTTCTCGACTCCGGCCTTCTGTCACACAGCGACGTGCGGGCCGCAGCTCGACGTCATCAAGGAGCTCAAGGACTACTACTACAGGGACGTTAACTTCATTCACGTCGAGGTCTACGACAAACCGGCGGAGATCGACGGCCACTTGGCCAACGCTCCACTCGCTCAGGCCATGATCGACTGGGCGCTGCCGACGGAGCCGTGGACGTTTGTCATGGACGCCGACGGCAAGGTCGCCGCCAAGTTCGAGGCATTTGCCACGAAGGACGAGTTGGAAGCGGCCCTAGACGCCGTGCTTCGGTAGTATACTTTCGGTGAACCTGTAATCGGAGCGGTCAAGCAACCCAATGAGCTATGTCGGCTGGGCATTCGTGGCGATGGCGGCATACGGCGTCACCGCGGTGCTTCTGAAACTCGCGCTCAAGGACATCCCGCCCGGTGTGGCGGTCGTCATCACCAACTTGGTGCTCGTTCTCGCGGGCGTGGGTCTCGTGATATACCGTGGCGAGTCGTTCGCTGCCCACATGACGATCAGTCGCCCGATGCTCTGGGTGCTCCTGGCGGGACTCATGCTGAGCCTCAGCATCGTCAGCTACTACATTGCTCTCAGCAGGGGGCCCACGTCCGTAGTCGTACCCATCTTTGCCATGTACGTCCTCGTCGCCACCTTCATCGGGTTCGCCTTTCTCGGTGAGGAAGTCAAGCTAACCCGGGTGGCAGGGGTGCTCCTGGCGGGCGGCGCGATCTTCTTGCTGACGAGGTGAGCGCTGATACACGGCGGTAGGTGAGTCGAAAACTACGCGATAAAGCGCCTGCCCGATTCTTGGCATCCCTGTGAGAGGCTGGGATATAGTTTTAATGTAGCCGCCATGTCTTTGCGCAACGTATGGATAGAATAACCGACTCGCTTCACGGACAATCTCAGACGCCGATATCGCAGCTCATGCGCCCCGTGCAGAGGTTCATGCACGAGGAGGCGTCGAGCGGCATCGTGCTGTTCGTCGCGGCGGTCGTGGCGCTGGTCTGGGCCAATTCGCCGTGGCACCACAACTACGACGAACTACTGGAGACCCACCTCATAATCGGCTTCGGCAGCTGGGCGATTGATGAGACCCTGCATCACTGGATAGACGACGGTCTCATGGCCGTCTTCTTCTTCGTGGTCGGTCTTGAGATCAAGCGGGCGGTCGTCGTGGGCGAACTGAGCTCGGCGCGGAAGGCAGCCCTGCCCATCTTCGCCGCGTTGGGCGGAATGATCGTCCCTGCGCTGATCTACGTCTCTTTCAACTCGAGCGGTGAGGAGTTCAGAGGCTGGGGCATACCGATGGCTACCGACATCGCCTTCAGTCTCGGTGTGCTTTCTCTATTGCGGACGCGGGCCCCGCTTCCGCTCAAGATCTTCTTGGCGGCCTTCGCGATTATCGACGATATCGGGGCCGTGATCGTCATCGCGGTGTTCTACACCGGCGAGATTGTGTGGGGAAATCTGGGAATTGGGGCGATCTTCCTTGCTGTGCTCGTGGCAGTCGGCCGGCTCGGTATCCGGCATCCGCTGGTGTACGCTCCGTTGGGCTTGGTCGTTTGGCTGGCGTTCCTCCATTCCGGCGTACACGCAACGATTGCAGGCGTCCTTGTCGCTGCGACGATACCTATCCGTGTGCGCGTCGACCCATCGGGGTTTCTCGCCCGCAGCCGCGATCTCCTCTTGGTGTTCGAGCGCTCCGGAGAGTACGGTCAGGAGGACAAAACGTCGAGCGAGCAGAAGGCGATCCTCAAAGAGCTGGAGGACACGGCTCAAGAACAGCAATCACCTCTGCAACGGTTCGAGACCGCACTGCACCCCTGGGTGGCGTTCGTCATCATGCCGCTGTTCGCGCTCTCCAACGCAGGGGTCAAGTTAGAGGGCGATTTCTTTGAGGCGCTTACGCACCCGGTCACCCTCGGTATAGTGCTTGGCTTGGTAATCGGCAAGCAGGTCGGAGTTACATTATTCTCATGGGTCGCCGTGCGCTTTGGCTTCGCCGCTCTGCCATACGGCGTCACGTGGCTTCAGTTCTACGGCGTGGCGCTGCTGGGCGGAATCGGCTTTACCATGTCGTTGTTTATTACGAACCTCGCGTTCACCGTCGATCTGCTGACGACGGAAGCGAAGATCGGCATTCTACTCGGCTCTGCCATTTCCGGTATCATCGGATACCTCGTCTTGTTTAGAGCAGGCAAAGGCATGACGGGCGTGAGCTCGTCAGGGGCAGGGATGGGGAAATGAGCCTGGGAACCGCGGGCTACTCCAACTCGTAGACCCGCAGGCTGTAGCGGGGACGTGGGAACCCGCCCAGGGCATCCATTCGGTAGTGTGCCGGCGCGTCAGCCGCGCCCAGCCGGTCGAGGAGATCGGGCAGCAGATGCGCGACGATCGCAAGCTGTTCCCGCCCCGACATCACCCCTCGCGGCCGGTAGACCCAGAGCGTTCGGACGCCTTCCGTGAGGATGGTCTTCGCGCTCTCCCGTTTGGGCTTGTCGTCGGAGTAGACCCACAGGGCGCTGCTTGCGCCCGCCCACTCGATGATCTCGCGGTCGGTCACGCCCTGCCTATTGTCGAAGACGTTGCGCGTGCTGGTGGCGTTGTATCCGACGAGGCTGAGGGCGTCGGCCACGAATGGCGAGAGGGAGTCGTCGAGGAGGATGAGGCTATCCTCAGGCCGCGATACTATTCTCCCAAGCAATGGCGGCTTCTACCTCCTCTTCGGACAGTCGATACGCTTCTGCCACCCATTCGGGCGGGTCACCGGCCTCAATCATACCCCATATGGAGCGAGTCGGCACTCTCGTGCCCTTCACGCAAGGAGCGCCGAACTGCACCATCGGATCGAGTAGGACGCCGTCGAACGGCTCCCACGTCGAGGCAAGGCGGTTCTTGAATGTGAGGCCGTGGACCGGAACGAGATACTCCCGCATCACGTCCATGGCGAGCTGACCGTACTTGCTGGCGGAGATGAGCCGCTCGTGCAGCTCGATGAATATCCCCGAACCCTCCGTCCAGACGATCTCCGTGGCGAACGGACGACTCGCATCGGTCTTCCTGCGCAGCCATTCCTCCGCCGAGTAGATGGCGCGGAAGTTGACCTTCGCCGCCCGCAGCGCCGCTATGACCCTGAGCGAAACAAGGTCCTCGAAGGTGATGACCATGCGATTGGCGGGAAGTCTCACCAGACCCGGCGACGCGACGCCGCTGCGAATCCAGCGTATGAGCTTCTTGGAGTCCACCCGGTAGATCTCATGGGCGAGCCGCGAGCCGTAGATGTACCGCACGGCCTGCGGAACGTCGTACACGCCCGCGAACTCCGTGTCGGGCGGAGGCCCGGGGCTGAATAGGGGCAACTGCGTTGTCATGCCGAGTAATGGATCCTTCAAGGTGGGATGACCGGTTCGCATCACGTTGTACTATACGAGGCGGGACGGCGCAAGGAAGTTCCGGTCGTTTCAAAGACCATTTCGGCCCTTCGCCCCCAGAGGGAATCCAAACCGGTTCCCGGAACGTTAATGATATTGAGGGACACGCGAAGGAAACCCCGCCATGCGTATCATTGTGCTCATCGGAGTCGTCGGGATACTGCTCGCCTGCGGCCGCTCCCAACAGCCGGACGAGAAAGAGACTGCGCCCCCCGCTTCTCCGACGCCCACAGCCACTGCCCTTGTACCTGAACAGGAAGGGCAGGCTCCCCAGTCGAGTGGGTTCACCGACGAGCCACAACCGAACGCGCAACTCAGTTACTCTGCGGCTGTTGACCCGTCGTCATTCATGCTACCATCCGGGGGACAGGTAGGGCTGAACGAAAGGGCATTCAACGCCGCGGTCATAGCTCGGGCAAGCCTGTTATCCACCAATGCAACGGCGGAGAACATCGGCACTGACCCGAATGGCACGACGGTCTACCGGGGCTTGTTGGAGTTCAAGTTCAAGGTCTTGGAGTATCTCAAGGGCACGGGCGGTTACGAACTCGTCGTGTTCGTAACCGATCAACTGGATAGAACGTATGCGACTATGGAACTTGCGCTGGAAGCGGCCCAGTCGTGGAAACGAGACCGTGACACTCGCTGGGACGATCGCGAGGCCCTCATCTTTGCGGAGAAGCCCGTTGGTTCGTCTGGCCAAGTCACTCGATACTCTTTCGGACCTTACGGATATATAGAGGCCTATACGCTGGACAGTGGGAACAGAGTGTGGCTGCCGTCCGTGTCGTCCAGCGCGGAGGGCAGCGCTCTTTCGGGCGGCTTGCGCTTCCTCTTGGAAGAGCCGGGTGGTGACGGTTCTTCCGGCGGAGCGTCGGGGGTAGGATCCGGGCAGACTAAGACGGTTTCCGTGTCCGAAATGAATGCGCTGATAGCAAAGTTGGAGAAGTGGCAGAAGGATGGCGAAGGTGTGGAGGGCTATCTTGAGTGCATTAGGACCAGTTTTGCTGAGGAGCGTTACATAAATGGGAAGAGGGAGCGCGGTGAAAGTCTGAATACGAGCTCCGATTACTACTTGGACTCTGGCCTCCCTGCGAGGACTTTGATAAATAGAACAGGCAGTCCTCGGCCTGGGAAGACTTGGCTTGGAGGCAAAGACAAAGACCTCTTCGCTGACGCGAACGGTCCTTTCATCACGATGCGTCCACTCCGCAACGGCACATACCTTGTCTATCGTAACTATCAATGGCCAGAGTTGATTCCATGTGACTACTTCCCTACGGAATATATAGACGTGCATGCGACATACGTCCACGTCACCGCCCCCGCAGGCACCCTCCACGAGGCGTTCTTCGACCCGGTGACCGTCGGCACGGCAATCGCCGCGGACTCAACGAACGGCGTACTCAAACCCACCTCATTCACCGACGGCAACAGTGCCTCCGCGACCCTTCAGAGCATCGCGTGGAAGTCCCCTTCGACAGGCTCAGGGCAGGCTACCGTCGAGCTGAAGCTCACCCCGCACACCGGCCTCGCCAACCACGTCCTCGACTTTATCGCCCTCGACGGCTCCGTCATTCTCTCCCTCGACGCCGACGAGGCGACGGTGGACGCGGCCAACAACACGCTGAGCTGGAGTGTGTCGTCGCAGCCGTGGAAGGACGGCGACAAGCTCATGCTCCGAGTCCACGACGGCCCGTGAGCGACTCCCACACTCGGAAGCGCGTCCCTACTCCTCTTCGTCGCCGTAGCTGACCTTGCCCAGAAACACCTCGGTCAGGATGTCGGTCTCTCTGACCCTGTCCGGAGTCCCTTCGAAGACCACCCGCCCCATGTCCAGCACGTAGGCCCGGTCGACGATGTCCAGCACGCCCTTGATGTTGTGCTCGACGACCATGATGGTGGTCTGGAACTTCTCGCTGATCTCGGCGACCTTCTCAAACACCTCGGTGACGATTATGGGCGCGAGGCCAAGCGTGGGTTCATCCAGCAGCAGCACCTGGGGGTCCGCCATGAGTCCTCGGCCGAGCGCCAGCATCTGCTGCTGGCCGCCCGACATCTGGCTGGCAAGGTCGCGTCGCTTTTCGTGGAGGACCGGGAATAGTCCCAGGACCGAGTCCAGACGGCGGGCCTTTTCCGCCTTGTCGTTCAGGTACAGGCATCCCATCTCAAGGTTCTCTTCGATCGTGAGGTGAGTGAACACACGCCTTCCCTGCGGGACGAAAGAAATGCCCTCCTTGACGATCTCATGCGTGGCGGCCGCCAGCGGCTCTTGCCGCCAGTGCACCTGCCCGTCCACGACCGGCGCGAGGCCCATGATGGCCTTCAGCACCGTGGACTTCCCGGCCCCGTTGGGCCCCATCACCGCCACGACCTCTCCCTTCCGCACTCCCAGGGATACGTCGGTCAGCGCCGTCACGGCCCCGTACCGTACCGATATGTTGATCAATTCTAGGAGCATCGTTCCATCCCGTAGTTGATGCTATGCGCCCAGGTACGCGTCTATCACGTTCGGTCTGCTCAGCACTTCATCGACCTCCCCCACGGCGAGCAGGGTGCCGCTGTCCAGTACGAAGAGATGGTCGGACAGCTCGCGAACGATGTCCATGTTATGAGAGACGAAAATGATGGTGTTGCCCTGCTCCCGCATGTCCTTCAGTATCGCCTTGACCCTTTCCAGCATCTGCGGGAAGAGACCCGCGAAGGGTTCGTCGAACAGGTAGATGCCAACGTCCATCGCCATCGCGCGTCCGATCTCCAGCAGCTTGCGCTGCCCGTAGGAAAGGTCCATCGCCATAGCGTCCCGCTTCTCCCACATTCCGACGCTCTGCAAGATACTCTGGGCCTTCTCCTTGTGTTCGGAACTGGTTCGCTCGAAGAGCGCGGGGAGGAAGCGACGTTCGGTCAAGGTGACCATGATGTTGTCCCATACGGTGATCTGGTCGAAGAGACGCACCTCCTGGAAGGTCCTCGTGATTCCGTGACCGGGCGTCTCGTGCGCCTTCACTACGCGGAGTCCCACGCCGTCGATGACGACGATTCCCTCATCGAGCGGCAGCATCCCGCTCAGCAGATTGATGAGACTCGATTTCCCCGATCCGTTCGGTCCGACGATGCACGTGATCCACTCCCGGAAGATGGAGATGCTGAGCTGGTCAACGGCCTTCACCGCGCCGAAGTGCTTTGAGACATCCTTCGTTCTCAGAACGAAGACCTCGTCGAGGTCGATCAGGTCCGGTCGGTCCGCAGTCACAGCTTGTACCTCCCCACAAGGCCCTGTGGCCTGAACAGCATGAGAACCACCAGCAGGATTCCGAGGACGACCTGCCGGGCCTGACCGACGTACTCGCTGGGCAGGAACGGTATGAAGCGCATCCCCTCTTCGAGCAGGACGAACACGATAGCGCCGAGCAGGGAGCCCCAGATCGTGGCCAGCCCCCCGAGAATGACGATGCAGACTAGGAGCATCGACTCCAGAAGGATGAAGGAGTTGGGGTCGATGAATGTCGTCCAGCTTGCGAACAAACCGCCTGCCAGTCCCGCCATCATGGCCGAGATGACCCATATCGCCAGTTTGAAGTGCGTCACCTGGTAGCCGAAGACCTCGGTGGCCTGCTCATCCTCTCGGATCGCGGTGAGCACCCGCCCAAAGGATGATGTCACTATGAACCATGAAATCAGGACGACGAGGACGAGGAAGAATACAACGAGCGCGAGGAACTGCAATTCGCCGTCGAATACCCATGGCCCGATCTCGGGCCGGTCGATCTCGTGGATGCCGAAGGCCCCTCTCGTGACGCTTCGCCAGTTCAGGAAGAGGTTGAAGGCGATGATGGCGAAGCCGAAGGAGACGAGGACGTAAATGTCGTCTCTGAACCGGTTGAATACGATGCCCACCGCCAACGCAATGAGGCCCGCCACGAGTATGCCGACGGGCAGGGCGGCGAAGAAGGGCCACCCGAACGTGGGGATGGCCTCGGTACGAAGCTGCTCGTATGCCGCGTCCGAAGTGAGAACGGCAACCGTGTACGCGCCGATTCCGAAGAAGCCGACGTGACCGACCGACAGCAGTCCCGTGAACCCCACCACCAAGTTCAGGCTGACGGCCAGAATCGCCCAGATGGCGAAGACGGTGCCCACCGTTATGGCGAATCCCGTCCCCTGCCAAATCATGAACACGACCGCCGAGCCGATGATGAACAGGTTTGCCCACAGTTCCACGTTGCCCCTGGCGAACTGAAGAAACTCCCTCGGCGAGCGCGCGAGCCTCAGTATGTCGGCGATGGCAGCTGTGTCGATCTGCAAAGCCCTACTCCCTCGGCAAGAGGCCCTTGGGCCAGAACGATAGGAAGAGAATGAGGACCAAGAACGATATGACGTCCTTCCACTCCCCGGCGAGGTCCCAGATGCCGAACTGCTCGATCATGCCCAGGGCGAATCCCCCCACGATTGCGCCGTACAGGTTGCCGATTCCTCCGACCACTGAAGCTATCCACCCCTTCAGCAGGAGCAGGAGGCCCATCCTCGGCTGAATGGCCGTGTCGTGGCCGCTCAGCAGCCCTGCCATAGCCGCGAAGACCGCGCCAATGAAGAACACGATAGCGATGATGACGGTGGTGTTAATTCCCACCACCTTCGACACCTCTTCGTCGTCGCCGATCGCCCGCACGGCCTTTCCGAAAGAGGTCATTCTCAACAGGAACAGCAGGAAGACGAATCCGGCGAGTGACACGCCGATGGTGAAGACGTTGAACCCCTTGATGTTGCTGCCCCAAATCGTCCATGGAGCGCTGCCGAAGGCCTCGGGAAGCGGACGCGGATTGCTCTCGAAGATGATGGAGGTCGCGGCGGTGATGGCCAGAAGGATGCCCAGCGTGGCCACGAGCATGATGAGGGGCGACCTCGCCCGCTCGCGCATGTACACGTAGAGACCCCGGTAGAATGCTACGGCGACGATCCCCGCCATCAGGCACGACACCCCCCAGCTGACGTAGAGGTTCGACCCGGGAGTGTTGGCGACAAGGAACGCGCAGTATCCTCCGAGCGCCACCCCGATGATCCCTGCCACGACCAGGAAGGGTGCGGCGCTTGATGTCGGAAGTGCAAGTCGAGCTCCGCGGAACAGGGCCCAGCCCGCGATAAACGCCACCAGGACGCCTATCGCCGGGCTTAGGATGACGTTCGTGTCGTCGGTGAAACTGAGAACGAGGCCCATGTAGACCCCCGCGCCGACGGCCAGGAGTCCTCCGACTGCGTACAGGACCCTTCGGTCGAAACGAGGCCGCAGCTTGTGGAAGAACGCCTCGTAGAGCGCCCACGCGACCACTCCTGCCGTCACGGCGGCAAGCATGGCGTTCACGTAGGGGTTCGTGTAGTCGTTGCCGCCGAAGCCGTCCTGCGATCTAAGATAGAAGACGCCGTAAGCCCCTATGGCTGCCGCCGCCCCGTAGTACAGATCGAAGAACCATACGGTGCTGTAGACGATGGTAAAGCCCATCGCGAGGAGGGCGTAGATGGCGCCCACGGCTAGGCCGTTGAAGGCGAACTGCACGGCCTGGTCGGGAGACTCGGTGATCTTCCAGGCGATGTAGCCGATCACTGCGACGGTCAGCACAGTCGCCAAGATCCTGTGGCCGTCACCACCCGGAAGCAGACGGCTCCACCAGGCGAACCTTAGTCTCTCGAGACTCATCTACGTATTGGGCCTCTGTCTAGACTTCCCCGCGGTGCTGTTTGAACGGCGTGGAATATCTGGCGTCTTTTGCGGACGGCGTTACCCGGTCCACACGCCATGTGCACTCATGCCAACGGCACTGAGACCGGGAATTGGAACCTACTCAGTGGGTGCGCTACCCAAGTATTTGAAGCCTTGATTGTCTTCTGTCCTTTGAGACGTCGGTAAAACCTCCACCACCTCATTGGAAAGACCAACAACCTCGCCTTTGTCGTCGAAGCTGTAGTCGTCTCCGATGGCGCCGCTCCAGGTAATGTCGTATAGGCAGTCCCTGAATCCATCCGCGTCTTGGTCGTCGTCGGTCTTCTTGAGGCACTCCGCCGCGATGTACACATCGTCGTAGGCGGACCCGAGGAACCATGCCAGCGTGATGTACCCGTAGCGGGTCCTGAAGTTGGAGAGGAACTCCTTGCCCCTATTCGTGGTCAGATCGGGACTGGGAATGACGCCCTTCACCCCGGTAGCGGCGTCGCCCGCTATCTCCAAAGCGGTTGTCCCCGTGACTACCGACTCCCCGTAGATGGGGCCGTTGAAGCCCAGTTCCCGTGCCTGCTTGACGATGGTGCCGCCGGTGAACTCCGACTGAGCGGCTACGTGGAGCGCGTCGGGCGTGGCGTCGAGCAGCTTCGTAAGCTGACTCCTGAAGTCGGTAACGTCGGATGCGTAACGCTCCTCGGCGACCACCTCTCCGCCACGCTTCTCGAACTGTGCGACCGTCGTCCGCCTCACTCCCTCCGCGTAGTCGGTCGTCTCGTTGATGGTCGCCAGCTTGCGTATGTCGTCCGCCCACAGCAGGTTACCGGTGTCAACGCCCAACTGGTTGTCGTTTATGGCGGTGCGGAAGATGTAGTCGCCGGCCTCGGCGATGTCGGGGTTCGTTGCCGACGCGGAGAAGAGTACCACACCGTCAGTCTCGGCTCTAGGCGCGGCTCCAAGCATGGCGCCGCTGCATGATGTTCCAAGGATGATCTTCACTCCGTCCACATCAGTCAGCTTGTTATAGGCAGTAATCGCGTCTTGGGCTCCGCATTTCGAGTCTTCGACGATGAGTTGCAACTTGCGCCCGTTGATGCCGCCGCCGGCGTTAATCTCGTCTGCCGCCAACTGCTTGGCCTGAACGATCACCGTACCATAGCTCTCACCCGGACCCGTAACCGAGTCCATCACTCCAATCCGAAACGGTTCTCCGTCTCCTTCATCCTCATCATCTCCACAAGCCACAACCACCGACGCCAGAACCGCCAGCAATCCTATCGCGACAATCCGTTTCCATGAGAATAAGCGCATGACAACCCCCTTTTGGTAAGGATGCTCCCTACTGGCCGATGCTTCTGATACGTTTTATCACCGCTACGAAAGTCTTGCAAGTACGTGCACGCGGTCAAGGAAGTTATCTTTCACCGCTTAGAACCCTGTACCCAAAGTTCTCTTCGGTCCGCTCTGCCGGGGGAAGAACCTCGACGACCGCCCTCGACAGACCCACGACCTCGCCATCCTCGTCGAAGCTGTAGTCGTTGCCAAGAGCCCCGCTCCACGTGATGTCGTACAGACAGTCCCGGAAGCCGTCGGCGTCCTGGTCGTCGTTCGTCCGCTTGAGACACTCCGCCGCGATGTACACGTCGTCATACGCCGACCCCAGGTGCCAGGGCAGGGTGATGTACTTGTAGCGTTCCCGGAAATTGGCGAGGACTTCCTGCGCCTTGGGGTTGTTGGGGTCGGGCGCCGCCGTGATGGCCTTGAGGCCCGTTGCCGCGTCGCCCGCGATATCGAGCGCGGTCGTCCCCACGGTGATCGTTTCGCCGTAGATCGGGCCCTCATAGCCCAGTTCCCGCGCCTGCTTGACGATGGTGCCCGCCGAGAACTCGGACTGTGGCGCTATGTGGATAGCGTCCGGCTCGGCTTCGATCAGCTTCGTCAGCTGCGATCTGAAGTCCGTGGTGTCGGAGCCGTATCGCTCTTCGGCGATTACCTTGCCTCCGTTCTTCTCGAACTGTGCGACGGACGTTCGCCGCACGCCCTCGGCGTAGTCGGTCTCTTCGGTGATGGTCGCCAGCGCGCGGACTCCGTCCGCCCAGAGAACGTTGCCCGTTCTGATGCCCACCTCGATGTCGCTGATCTGCGTGCGGAAAATATAGTCGCCCGCGTTGGCGATGTCGGGGTTGCTGGCAAGACCCGAGAACAAGACCACTCCATCACTCTCGGCAAGTGGAGCGACACCGAGCATCGCGCCGCTGCACGACGTCCCGAGGATGATCTTCATTCCATCTACGTCGGTGAGCTTTCTGTAGGCGTTAATCGCATCCTGGGCGCTGCACTTCGAGTCCTCGACAACCAGCTCCAACCTGCGCCCTTCTATGCCTCCGGCGGCATTGATCTCGTCCATGGCCATCGTCTTGGCCTGGACCGCCACACTGCCGTAGGTCTCCCCAGGGCCTGTTAGCGATTCCATCACACCAATCCTAAAGGGGTCGGCTGGCTCTTCTGTCGGCGTAGGTGCCGGTGCCGACGAGCTGTCCGTTGTGGGTTCCGGGGCAGGTGACGTAGGTTGCGCCGTTGTCTCCTCATCATCTCCACAAGCCACAACCACCGCCACCGTAGCGACTACTGTCAACAGTCCTAATATGACGATCCTTCCCAAAGACGAGATTCGCATGAAGTATCTCCTTGACTCCTATCAACGAATTGCCACTCCTGGGCGTTACGGATGCTTTTGTCCTCGGCTATGGCGCAAGTCGGCATCCTTGAGACATTATATCGCAGAACACATGCTCTCTACTTTCTGCTCTTCTCCGCGCCCTCTGCGGTGAGTCCCTTTTCCCACGCCCGACGAGGTTGTGGTACACTCCCGCGTCGATGGACAAACCCAGCCGAACCGACACCAGACCCCGCAATGTATCGTCTTCGACCCCACCTCGACGGCGCGCTCGAACTCCAACCGCCGACTATGAACTGGTTACCGACCGGAACCGCTTCAAGCGGGTCATGGAGCGGGTTTCGCAGGAGCCCCGTTTAGGCTTCGACCTCGAGTCGAACGGCTTCTTTCGGTACCCCGAACGCGTCTGCCTGATCCAGCTTTCCACTTCCGGGCGCGTCTACCTGATAGACCCCCTCGCCATCGACGACATGAGTCCTCTCGGCGAGGTCTTGGCTAATCCCGCCGTCGAGACCGTGCTGCACTCCGGCGACCATGACGTTCGGAGCCTCGACCGCGACTGGGGATTCCACGTAGGAAACCTGTTCGATACGAGCATCGCCGCGGCGTTCGTGGGAAGCGAGCGTCTCGGGCTCGCCTCGACCTTGCAAGACTTCATGGGGATTGATATTCCGAAACAGAAGAGGCTCCAGCGTTCGGACTGGTCGATTCGTCCCCTCAGCGATGAGGCGCTCTCATACGCCGCGGGGGATGTTCGGCACCTTTTCGGCCTTCGAGACAGGCTTGCCGAAAAACTCCGAGCGCTGGGCCGGGTCCACTGGGTTCGGGAAGAGTGCGACCGCCTCGCGGAGATTCGATACAACCCGCCCGACCCCGAACTGGCGGTCTTCGCCGTCAAGGGATCGCGCGACTTGGACGGTCGTGCACTGGCCATCCTCAAGGCGCTGACGGAGTACCGGGAGCGCCATGCTCTCCGGCTGGGCAGACCGCACTTCCGCGTGATCCCGGATGCCGCGTTGGTGACCCTCGCGGCGGAACCCAGATCCGACCTGCGTGACGTGCGGGGCCTGGGAATGTTCGCGCGCGGCAGGTTGGCGGCAGGACTCCGAGCCGCTATCAAGAAGGGCAGGGCCGCCCAGCCCCTCCAGAGGCCTCGTCAGTCGCGCGGACATCGTCTTTCCCGTGCTGAACGCGCGAAAGTCTCACAGCACCTTGACGCGCTGAAGGCCTGGCGGGCAGAACATGGGAAGCGACTTTCCCTGTCGGCGAGCCTCCTCTGGCCGATGGCGAGTCTCCAGCGACTCGCGTCATACCCCGACGACTTGCAGACCGAGTTGGACGCGCCGGAGGTCAGGCAGTGGCAGCGTGACGAGTTTGAGGACTCGCTTCGGCAGATGGTAGCCCAAGAGCGTTGGTGAGGCGGCACAGCGTGGCTACCCCTCGTCCGGCTGCACGCTGGGCACGTGGAGGAAGTAGGCGTGGCGACGCCACAGGTTGACTCCCGTCAGCTTGAGCGTCACCGTCGTTCCCGGCTCAATGGTGTTGGGCAGGTCGGCGCGGACGCGGAACGGGTACTCATCAAGGTCGAGCGCGGCCAGACGACGAGGCTCGTTCTCCAGCACATGGGCCGTGAAGTGGTCGGCCTCATCAGGCGCGCCGAGTCGCCTCAGCATGAGGTATTTCAAGAACCAGTACCTCCGCCGCGCCTCCTCGATCCGGGACAGGTCCCGCATCTGAACTTCCGCCCGCTTGGCCACCGATGAAATGTCATCGGCTGAGTAGACCGGCTCACCTGAGGCAAGGAAGTGGCTGATCTGCCGCTGCATCACCAGGTCGGGATACCGTCGCAGGGGAGAAGTGGCCTGGATGTAGGCGTCTACGCCGAGCCCGACGTGCGGCGTCGGAGTCACGCCGATAACCGCAGGGACGAACCGTCGCATGAGCCGGTATCGCTGAAGGCGGGTCAATGGGCGCAGGACTCCGTCCTCGTCGTACAGGTCGAGGTCGGCAACATCCGGCGCGGACTGCGATCTGTACGACGCCGGAATGTCGTTGACCTTGCAGTAGTCGGCCATCAGTGAGTTGCACAGCACCATCATCTCGGACACGAGGTCGCGCGCCGGGGTGCTCCGAGCCACCACCCGCACTTCGATGTCCGTCGGTGTGGTGACCTTGATGATCATCTCCTCGCGGTTCACGTTGAATGCACCCGCCTGTTCTCGCCGTGCAAGGAGTACCTGAGCGAGGTCGCTCAGGGGCCCTAGGACGTGACGCCACTTGTGGGACTCGTCCGCAATCGCGGCGTCCGCCTCAACGTAGGAGATGGCAGCCCTGCTGCGTATCAGCGACGGCTTGATCTCGTAGTCCTGCACCTGACCCGCCTCGTCGATCCTGACGAGCAGGCTCACCGCCGGCCGTACTTGGTCGGGATCGAGACTGCCGACGCCGTGGACGAATTCCGGCGGGAGCATCGGTATCGAGCGCTCAGGGAGGTAGAGGGTCGCCATCCTCCTGTCCGCCTCGGTGTTCATGGCCCCGTCGAACGGCACGACCGCGCCGGCGTCCGCGATGTGAATTCCGACGCGGTATCCGCCGTCGACCATCTCCAGAGAGAGCGCGTCGTCGCGGTCTCGTGTGTCCGCGTCGTCGATGGTGAAGGTCTCGAGGTCCGTCAGGTCGAGCCGCTCCCGGTCGTCCGAGAGAGAGTTTTGTGGAATAGCCTCGGCCTCTTCGAGCGCGGCTTTGGGGAAATCCTCCTCGATCTCGGAGCGATGCAGCTCCAGCGGCTCGTCCTCCGAGAAGACCCCCGCGCCCACGAGCAGGTCGAATGCCCGGCGCTGGAGATCGCGAGTCCCGTCCGACGCATCGTGCAGCAAGCTGTGCGCGGCATAGCTGCGGGTATACTCGTCGCCATGTACGGCGAACTCTCGAATGTGTCCTAGGAGACTCTCATGCAGCCCCGACATGGGATCGGGGAGAGATCCCGCCTTCAGCGCGGCCATGAGAGTTCTGGCGGCCTCGGCATTCTCCGCCTCCCGCCGCCGCCGGGCGCGAAGAGCCTCAAGGTCATCTTCCGTACGCGGTACGTGCCCGCCGTCTTGCGGGACGAAATAGTCGGAGCCGTGGTCGAGGTGCAGCGTCAGAGCAACCATCTCGGCTGGCCCCACGCCGCTGTCATAGTACAGGTCGGCGATCTCCTCGACGGTCATCGCGACCCGTTCGTCGACCGCTATCTCCCAGACTTCGGACAGGTCGATGTCCTTGGCCGCTTCCTCTGTCCCGTCGCGGAATTCGAGGAACCCTTCGTAGTCACGCGGTACTATGCCCGTCGCGTACAACACGCGATCGGCGGGCAGCTTGGCTTGCTTGTTGCGCCCAAGCGCGAGGGTAACGCGCGACGGCGTCCTGTCGACGTAGCGCAGGACGGTCGCTCCCTGGTTCAGTCGCGCGACTACGATCTCGTCCGGTTCCATCGGTTCCTTCAAGTAGGAGGCGCTCCCGTCTGCGATGGCAGGTCAGTGTCGTCAGAGGCTTTGTCTTTTCTGTTTCTCAAGCCCGCTATGGGCTTTGCGACGCCCATGAGGAGCCGCAGCACAAACTCCAAGGCTATGAGAAATACCAGATAGTAGAAAATGGTTTCGCTGTGGTCTCCCGCCACTCGCAGCCTGTCGAAGGAATCCGAAACGGAGGAGAAAGACGCATTGATAAGCAAAGCGCTCAGTACGGCGAAAGGCAGAATCTTGGCCAGGTCCCGCGCTAGGTCTTCCTTGTAATAGGACGTGACACGGATGGCGCTGACCGTGACGAGGGCTATCAGCAGCGTTTCCGAGAAGCCCTGCTCTTTCGACAGGAAGGCCAAAATCACCGTGAGGACCGCGAACCATAAGAACGCGATTACCGGAAACAGAAGAAGATATTTGACGACATAGAGAATGAGGTGCAGGAGAGACTTCGCCCAACGGAAGCTCAGTCCTTCATACTTGGTCAGGTCCAACTCGAATACGTCCCGAGCGGCTATGAATCGATAGAACTTGAATACGAAGATCGCATAGATGGACATGCCCAGAACGTAAATCGCCGCGGGCCCCAACAGATCCAGCGCGTCATTGATATCCAATCCCTTGCTAAAGATGTCGGTAATGTCCATTGCTAATGTCCGTCAAATTTCAAGGTGGGGAGTCCCCTATATCAAGGCAACCGGGGGATCACTTCGTTCTTCAGGAGCGTGATCGATCGCTCCCATTGCTCTCGCGGTTCCCACTCGTGGCCCATCGTCAGGAGGATGCCGAAGCCGCCAACGTTGTGGTGTAGCTCTTCCAACCGTTCCACTACGTGGTCGGGACTGCCGACGATGAAGATGTTGTCGAGGACGTAATCGAGCGTGACGTCGGAGTCGGGCATGTCCGGGTCGTCCTTGAGCAGGTCGATCCGCTTGGTGTACGGCAGCATCCGCATGAAGTACTGCGCGAAGTCACGGGCCAGGGTGCCCTCCATGACCTCCTTCCGGGCCTGCTCGGTGGTCTCGGCGACGTAGACCTCGCGTGCGATGCGCCACGCGGACCGGTCGGGGACGCGCCCCGTCTTCTCCGCGCCTCTCTCCACGGCTTCCCAGTGCGTGCCGATCACCGAGGGGGGGACGATGTTGATGCTCATGGGAATGAAGCCGCGTTCACCCGCAACTACGAGCGTACCCGAGTTGGGAGACACCCCCGCGACGCCGATGGGCGGGTGCGGAAGCTGGTAAGGACGAACGTGAAGGTCGAGACCGATCTCGCCAATCGTCTCCGGCACGTTGAAGTCCCAATACTTGCTCTTGTACCGGCCCGGCTTGGGGTCCTGCCAAAGTTGCAGTACGAGCTCCAGGGACTCGCGCGACATGGCGAGATGCTCTCCCTTGCTCGGATCGAAGCCGAATACTTCGAAGTCTCCGACGAAGCCGCCGGAGCCGACTCCCCAGTGGAAACGTCCCTTAGCCATGTGGTCGAGTTGCGCGATGCGATGCGCGAGCATGAAGGGATTGTGGTTCGGCAGGCAGGAGACGCCGGTTCCAAAAATAATGTTGTCGGTCAGGCCGAGAGCTTGGGCGATGAAGAGGTCGGGCGCCGGGATGTTCTCCCACTGGGCCGTGAAGTGCTCGCCGATCCATGCCTCCCGGTATCCCAGCTTGTCGAGAGTGATCATCTGCTGCAGATCGTGTTCGAGCGTCTCGGTAAGGTTAGAGCCGGGCGGGTGCAGCGGCATCGTGAAATAGCCCAGTTCCATGTTCGTTCCTCCAATCGTTTTCTCAGTGCGGATGGTACCACTTCACGTCGACAGTGACACGGCCCGGTCGAATCGCCGAATGACGATTCCGCCGATGATGAACACGAGGCCGATCACCGACGACAGCAGGATCGTCTCTCCGACGATGACGGCGATCAGCGCGAGCGACACGAACGGCGAGAGGAAGACGAGATTGCTGACCTGTGCGGTCGTCCGTGAGAGCGACAGCGCTCGCATCCAGAGCACGAAGGTTATGCCCATCTCGAAGACCCCCGCGTATGCCGATCCCCCGATGCCGCGCAGGTCCAGGGAAGGCGGCCCTGCCAGTACGAACGCGGCGATGGCGACGAAGACCAGCCCGAAGGCGAAGCTCAGCAGCAGCTTGACGACCTCGTCGCGCCTGTCCCGGACGTTGGCCAGCCAGAACGTCGCCCAAATGAACGCGCTTCCGACGGCCAGCCCCGTGCCGAGAGGATCGCTGAAGTGAAATCCCAGCAGATCGCCCCGTGTCGAGATCACGAGGACGCCGAAGAAGCTCACCAGGATCGCTGCCAGAGATACGCGGCCAATCGGCTGCTTGAGCAGCGGCACCGAGAGGATGACCACCACCACGGGCCAAGTGTAGTTCAGTGGCTGCGCCTCCTGTGCGGGCAGACGGTCGTAGGCCTCGAACAGCACGAGGTAGTACAGGAACGGGTTGAGGAAGCCAAGCGCCGCCGACCTAAGGTACTGCTTCGGCGTGCACGAAAAGACCTGCCCCAGCTTCCGCTGCCACGCCGCGACCACGAGGAACACCAGCACCGACACAAGCGTGGCGTACAGTAGCATGTGCGGCACTTCAACGTAGCGCAGCGACACCTTGAAGGCCGACGCCACCGTCGACCACATGAGCACGGCGACTCCCGCGTATATGTATGCCTTCGTCTGTCTGTCCATGGCATGGCGCTGCCTAGGTGGCGCCGAACATTGTAGTCGTTCGTGTGAACGCTTTTCTGCTACACTCTTGCCGATTTCTCGCTGAAGGAGACCCTCGACATGGCCCGACTCACTATCCTCGGCGCAGGGACGCCAACTCCCACTCCCGCCCGCTACGGCACCTCATACGTCCTTGAGATCGGCGGAGACCAGATCATGGTTGACTGCGGTCCCGCTGCGACGCACAAGCTGGTCAAGGCCGGACTCTGGCCGACGAAGATCGACTACCTGTTCTTCACGCACCATCACTTCGACCACGACGTCGACTACCCCTGCTTCCTGCTGACCCGGTGGGACCAGAGCATCGGCAAGGAGAACGTCCTGCAGGTATTCGGCCCGACGCTGACCGAGCAGCTGACGCACCGCATCCTCGATGAGAACGAGGGCGCGTTCTCCCACGATTGGAAGGCGCGTGTGAACCACCCGGCCAGCCAGTTGGTCTATGTGAACCGAGGCGGGACGCCTCCACGAATGCCCCCGGAGGTGAGCGCCAAGGACATCACGGCGGGCAAGATTTTCTCAGGGTCAAGCTGGGAGGTCACCGGAGCGGATGCCGTCCACGTCCAGCCGTACCTCGACTCGCTGGCCTACCGCATCGACAGCGACGAGGGCAGCGTGGTCTTCACCGGCGACACCGAGCCTTGCGAAGCCGTCACGAAGCTGGCCGAAGGGGCCGACGTCTTGATCACGATGTGCTGGGACGAGGAAGAGCACATGCACGAACAAGGCGAGCAGCACGGCGCCATGGGCAACGTGGGCTCCGCGAAGATGGCCCAGGAGGCGGGGGTGAAGAAGTTGGTGCTCGCCCACGTTGGCCCGTACTTGGCGCAGCACCCTGTCATGGAGAAGGGCATCGGCGACGCTAAGAAGATATACGATGGCGACCTCGTATTCTCCGAGGAGCTGATGGCGTTCGATATTTGAGGCTCCTAGGGGAAAGTTCCCCTCTCTGTATTTCTCTCCCGTTCCTCCTCCGGCGCGCCGTTACAGTCCCGGGCACCCCACCGGGGCTCCCTGTCATACCCTCTTGTCTCCTGGGGAGGAGGGGATCAAATGTTCCGCAATCCTACTGGTTCCGTCGCGTTTTTCAAGGTAGCATATAGTATGAAGTCCCAGGGTACCGTGCCCCATGCGCTACCAGCGACGGTACAGGAAAGCAGAACATGGACGGGCCTATTGCAGGAAACAATCCTTTGACGTGCACATGGACAGGCTGCGACCGGCGCTACTACACGAAGGGGCTGTGCCAGATGCACTACCAGCGACAGTACAGAGGACAGAACATGAACGCACCTGCCAAAGGAAACCTGCCCGCAATATGTACGTGGGAAGGTTGCAATCAACCACATGCCCATAAGGGGCTGTGCTCGGTTCACTACAGCCGTCAGCGCGAGGGCCGGGATATGAACCGACCCGTCAATGGGAACTATCCCACAACCTGCACGTGGAAAGGTTGCAAGCGACCCTATTACGCGAGAGATCTGTGTCGGCTACACTACAACCGCCGGCGCGAGGGCAGCGACATGGACGCACCTGTGCGGGGCTCGACATGCACATGGACGGATTGCGAACGGCCCCATTACACGAAGGGGCTGTGCCAGATGCACCACCATCGCAAGCGTGATGGCCGCGACATGGGCGCGCCACCTGTGCGGGCTGAGCCCTGTTCATGGCCCGGGTGTGAGCGGCCCCGTCATGGCAAATCCCTGTGCCATATGCACAGTCGCCGTCAGCGTGAGGGCCGCGACATGGACGCTCCCGCCATACGAGAGGTCCCGACGACATGCACATGGGCGGGCTGTGAGCGACCGCATGACCGCAAGGGGCTGTGCTCAATGCACTACCATCGGCAGCGCAGAGGCCACGACATGGACGCGCCCGTCCGTTGGGGGAGAAACCACCCTGAGACATGCACATGGGAAGGCTGCAACCGACCCTATTCCACGATGGGGCTGTGCAGTTTGCACTACGCCCGCAAGCGTGATGGCCGCGACATGGACGCGCCAGCCCGGACGCTAGTGTACAACCATCCCGCAACGTGCACGTGGGAAGGTTGCGAGCAACCCCATTCCACGAAAGGGCTGTGCCAACTGCACTACGGCCGTCGCAGAAATGGCATCGACATGGACAAGAACCCGCTCCCGAAGGAACGTTACATTACCAGCCACGGCTATGTACAGATCAGAGTACCCGGCCCCCGCAGGCGTATCTTGGAGCACCGCTACTTCATGGAGCAGTTTCTTGGCCGCGCCCTCTTCGAGCACGAAGAAGTCCACCACAAGAACGGCGTCAAGGACGACAACCGTTTGGAGAATCTGGAACTCTGGAACACCTCACAACCCCACGGTCAGCGCGTGGCGGACAAGCTAGCGCACTATCGGCAATTCTTGGAGCAGTACGGATTGACAGTCTCAGGGCAATTTCCCCTAGGACTTGAGTAACAAGATACCTACCCTCCAATGCGACGGAACCGCGATACGTGTCCCATTGCTAAGGTTCCACTTGGGGAAAGGGCTGTCAGCCGTAGCCAGCCGGCCTACTCGTACCGCACGTCGACCCTGATCTGCCGGAGTTCCAGGTCGTCATTGCGTTCGGGGTCCTCGGACACGAGCTTGACCTCGACCGTGTTCATCCCCCGCTGGAGCGCCGTCGGCGCGAGATCGTAGGCGAGAGTCTCCCCCGGAAGCTCCTCGGTCTTCGTCTCGGACGGGTACTTGTTCCACCCTTCCTCGTAGAAGACGTGCGTCCAGCCTTCCCCCTTCGCGGGAGCGTCCGAAAGCGCCAGCCCGTTGACGACGACCTCGATCACGTCGTTCTTGGCGAGGCCGCCGAACCTGAGTCCGAGGGTCGTGTGCGCGTTCCGAAAGCTCTCCGGCATGTCCATCGCGACCTTGACACCCGATCCGGTTGCGGTCCGGCGCAGGGTCACGGGAAGCTGGGCGCGGGGAATCGCGTTGAGGAAAGTGAGATGAAGATGCGAGGTCGGGACGAAGCGAGTGCGGTCGTCGGTCTCGTAGTGTTTGTCCATGCGGCGGAGACCGTCGCGGTCGATGAGGTCTCCGAGCACGCGGCGCTTCCACTCCTGCGGCATCGAGTAGAAGTTGAACAGGTACAGGCCGTCTACACCGGCGTCCCAGTACCGCGCGGCAATTGCTCGCAGCGTCAACTCGTCCACGGCGGGGCGATACGCCTCCAGGCAGCCATAGATGAGCGTTTCCGTGTCCTCGGCGAGGTCGACGAACTCCTTGATCGGCATCTCGAACGGGATGAACCCGCCGCCCGCCACGACCACGTCGACCAGATAGGAATCGACCCACTCGCGGATGTCCAGACCCAACCGCTCGCACCGCTCGATGGTCGCGGGAACGCGCACCATGAGATCCAGTCCCTTGCCCCGCTCCTCACCGATCTCGTCCATCCGCCGGCGTATCTTCTCGACCATGTCGGTCATCAGGTAGCGGTTGGAGTACGCCTCCTCGATGTTGAAGTGCGTCGGGTGGCGAAAGAAGTCGAGCTCCACGCCTTCGACGTCCCAGCGCTCCACCGTCTCCAGAACGATGGAACTCATGTAATCGCGAACTTCCGGAAGGGCATAGTTGAGGCCAGTGCCGACTCCCCACTCCATGCTCGGCTCCGGCAGGTACTTGCCCCTGCCGATGGTGAGCTCGGGACGCTCGCGGCGCAGCTTGCCGAAGGCAGGGTCGTCAAGGTCGATGTCGTAGTGCTCGTTCATCCGCACGGAGGGGAGGAAGTCCATGCCGAGGCGGTGGCACTGCTCGGTCATGACGGACATGGGGCCGCCGTGGTGGTTGACCATGTGCCGGAGGTTGTTCCCTCGATTGCGCTGGCGGCGGTCGCCACGCTCGGCGTACGCCTCCGACGTGCGCTCTCCTATTTCGGTCTCGTAGTCGTACACGTCGTGACCGCCCACGGAGTACAGCCAGCCGTCCACCGGAGACCCCTCGTGCGGCTGGATCATGTTCCACCACATGATGTCCGGCGTCAGGGGCGGCTTGGTCTCCGCCATGATCCAGGCGTCGTCATTATCGTAGACTCGCCGTACTTTCCCGCTGCGTGGCATGAAGGTGGTCCCGCCCTTGTCCTTTGGGTTGTGTGTCCTAGCGGTATCGCATCCGCATCATGTGCATCATTTGTCCCTGATCGTCGATCTCTTCGTCGCGGATCTCGCGTCCCGTCAGGTGAAGGAACACGTCATCCAGCGTGGGTCGGCGCAGGCCGATGGACTGTATTCCGCCTTCGTAGCTCTGTACGAACCGGGGCAGGAACGACTCGCCGTTGGGAACTCGCACGGTGATCGCGCCGTCTCGAATCTCCGGTTCGAGGGAATGCCTGTCGCGCAGCTCCTCCTCTGCGTGCGATATGTCGTCCGTCCGCAGCGTCAGGAGGTCGCCTCCCACCTGGCTCTTGAGGTTGTCCGGGGTGTCGAGGGCTACGATCTCGCCGTGGTCGATGACAGCGATGCGGTCGCAGTTCTCAGCCTCATCCATGTAGTGGGTCGTCAGGAATATCGTCAGGTCTTCCTCGCGGCGGAGATCGCGGATGTACTCCCAAATGCGATTGCGGGTCTGTGGGTCGAGGCCCAGCGTCGGCTCATCGAGGAACAGCACGCGCGGCAGATGAATGAGTCCCCTGGCGATCTCCAGCCTTCGCTTCATGCCGCCTGAGTAAGTACGGATGTGGCCCTTTCGACGGTCCCAAAGTCCCATCAGGCTGAGAAGCGCCTTCGTCCGCTCTTGGCGAACCTTCTTCGGAACGCCGTAGGCCATGGCGTGAAACATGATGTTTTGCTCGGCCGTCAGGTAGTCGTCGAGCGTCGTGTCTTGGAAGACGAGACCTATAGAGCGCCGCACCTCGTTCTTTTCGCGGACGATGTCGTGACCATTGACCGTCGCCCCACCCCCGCCCGGCTTGACCAGTGTGCAGAGCATGTTGATCGTGGTCGTCTTGCCCGCGCCGTTCGGTCCCAAAAAGCCGAAGATCTCCCCCGCCTCCACGTCGAACGACACGCCCTTTACGGCTTCGATCTTCCCGTAGCTCTTGGCAAGGTCTTGGACCGAGATTATCGACATGGCGAGGTATTGCGTAGAAAGTAGTTCGTAGGGCGTTGGTATAATATGTGCAGCCGACCATCAGCCTACCACACATCGAGGGGCGCGGACATGAGCGATTTCGGACTGAACGTCAAGGGCGAGACCGGTAGCCGAAGGGTGGAACTGGAGTGCGAGCACCAAAACGGTCTCGTGTACGTCGTTCGAGCGGAGAAGAACTGGGTCTGCTCCGATGACCTCCTCCACGTGCATTCTCTCGCCGGGTTCTTCAGGGAACTGGGGGAGTTGGAAGACCCGCGCGTGCGGGAGGTCATGCAGCGGTGGGGGGTCTACTACCGAAGTCGCCCGCTCGCTGAGCAGGCGAACGAGTAGTGGCAGCGTCTGGAAGTGAGCAGCAATGGCTGAAGCCGAGATAGCATTCATCGGAGGTTCCGGGCTGTACGACATCGACGGTCTGACGGACGCCGACCAAGTGTCGATTGATACGCCGTTCGGCCCGCCGAGTGATGCCGTTACGATTGGAACCCTTCAGGGACGGCGTGCTGCCTTTCTCGCTCGTCACGGGAAGGGCCATCGCCACCTGCCGGGCGAGATACCCTTCCGGGCCAACATCTACGCACTCAAGCTATTGGGCGTCGAACGCATCATTTCGATCAGCGCGGTCGGAAGCCTACAGGAGGGCATCGCCCCTCTCGATATGGTCGTGCCCGACCAGATCATCGACCGGACACGGGGCCGCGTCAGTACCTTCTTTGGGGACGGCGTTGCCGCACACGTCGGATTCGCGGACCCGTTCTGCCCTGAACTCCGACAAGACCTCGTGGCGACCGCAAACAGCAGGTCGGTCACCGTCCACGACGGAGGCGTCTACGTCGTCATGGAAGGACCGCAGTTCTCCACTCGCGCCGAGTCCAACCTCTATCGCTCGTGGGGCGCAAGTATCATCGGAATGACCGCCCTGCCGGAGGCCAAGCTGGCCCGCGAGGCGGAGATATGCTATGCGACCTTGGCGCTAGTCACCGATTACGACGTATGGCATCAGACGGAGGCCGAGGTCTCGGTCGATCTCGTCATCGCGAACCTCATGAAGAACGTTGAGACCACACAATCCATCCTGCCCGACCTCGCCGCGCGCATTCCCGGTTCGAGGGGATGCGTCTGTCAATCGGCCCTTGAACGCGCTATAATCACAAGTCACGACCTGATACCCGACGAAGCCAAGTCGAGGCTGTTGGCAATTATTGGGCGATACCTGTAACGCGAGAACTACGTCGAGGGTGGAGGCGAAGAAGATGCCGAGGAGAGAGGCAAACGAGCCTTACTACAGGCTCACCATCGCAGAGGCGGCCGAGATGTACGAGGATGATGACACGGTCGTTGTGGACGTGCGCCGCGAGGATGAGTACCTGTCTGGACACGTAACGGGCGCACTGGCGATTCCGGTCGACGACCTGCTCATGCGGATTGAGGATCTGCCGACGGACAAGAAGCTACTCTTCATCTGTGCCCAAGGTGTGAGGAGTGGGCTTGCCGCCGAGATGGCCGGCGCAATGGGGGTTGATCCTGAAAGCCTGTACAACATCGAGGACGGCACGCCGGGATGGATCGAGCAGGGCCTTCCCACGAGCTACGGCGCCGACGATTAGACCCATTCCGAGAGGGCGTTGATGAACAAGCGCAAGCGCGAGGCGCGGAGAAAGCACCGCAAGCACCTTTAAGAAGCTCAAGGCGCGCCGCAAGGCCGAGCGCGAGCGGCAGAATGAGCATTGTTCCGCGCTTCCCCGGCGGCGGCCGACAGTGTGCTTGGATCAATGAAGGAGACTGAAACGGTGACGGTGCAAGAGCATGTCGATACCGCGCGGGATTTTTTGGCCGCGTCCGACCGGGAGTTTCTGGACGGTGATGAGTTACAGGCGTCCGAGAAACTCTGGGGTGCGGCGTCGCACGCAATAATGGCGGTCGCCGAGCAGCGCGGCCTCAAGTACGGCAGGCATCGGCAGCTGCGAGAAATAGCGACCCAATTGGCCCAAGAGCACGGCGACCCACTCATCGACAAAGGATTCAACGTTGCTGAGACTTTTCATCGCAACTTCTACCATGCCTTCATGGAAGAATATGAGATAGAGCAAAGTCGCCCGGAGGTTCACGAATTCACTGAGCGCGTCTTGGAGCTTGTCTCCGCCGTGTAGCGTCTGGACACCAATCAACGGAGGAATACAGTGGATATCAGTGACGCAGCGGCTCTGCTGAAGGACATGTATAAGGAAGGCGGCCGCCGGCGAGAACGGGCGGTCTTCGTCCCTCTGTTCGGGATCAAGTATGCAAAGGAGCTCCGCTCGTTGGCGGACGAACGCTCATCGTCGATTACACAGCTGCTCCGAGAACTGGTTGATCATGCGTCCCTGCCCCGTTCCTATGTCATAGAAATCATGCAGGGAATCAACTTGTCGAGATATGTAGCAGTGAATGATTCGGCGGAACTTTCCTAACAGCATGTCCGTACTCGTCGTAGGGTCCGTGGCGTACGACTCCGTAGAGACTCCCGCGGGCCGACGGGATGAGGCACTCGGCGGCTCCGCCACCTACTTCTCCGTTTCGTGCAGCAACTTCGCCCCGGTGAGCCTCGTCGGCGTGGTCGGCGAGGATTTCCGAGACGGTGACGTGGAACTGCTCCGCTCACACGGGGTCGATCTCTCCGGTCTCGAACGAGTCGGCGGGCAGACGTTTCGCTGGTCGGGGGTCTACGGCCCGGAGGACTTGAATACCAGGACGACCTTGGACACGCAACTGAACGTCTTCGCCGATTTCGCGCCGAACTTGAGCGAAGCCCAGCGTGACGCCCCATACCTGTTCCTGGCGAATATCGCGCCGTCTCTGCAGCTCGATGTCCTGCAACAGATGCGGAAACGTCCAAAGCTCGTCGCCCTTGACACGATGAATTTCTGGATAGAGGGAAGCGCATCGGAGTTGAGAGAGGTCGTTCGGCAGGTCGACGTAGTGTTCATGGACGAGAATGAGGCGAGGAGCTTTACGGGCTCCATGAACCTCACGCAGGCCGCTGGAGCCATTCACGCCATGGGCCCAAGAACCGTGGTCGTCAAGCGAGGAGAACACGGCGCGATCTTGTTCCACGAAGGACAGCCATTCTTGGCACCCGCAGTGCCGCTGGAGCGCGTTATCGATCCTACGGGGGCCGGTGATACCTTCGCAGGCGGGTTCTTGGGCTACCTCGCCGCGACCGAGGACCTCACCGAACGGGGATTCCGCCGGGCCGCTGTTACGGGGTCGGTGATGGGGTCGTTCGTCGTCGAGGGATTCAGCCTCGAACTCCTTGCGAAAGCGACCGGCGAAGAGATAGAGGCGCGATTCCGCCAACTCTCGACGTTGACACGGTTCGAGCCGTTAGCGGATGATGAGTTACTGCCGATGCGCAGGGGATAGCCGTCTATGAAGCAGTGAGGGCAATCGAATACGGGCAGGACGATGGCGAAATACGGGAAAACACACGATTAGGAGCGCACAATGGGAGTTACACGAGTGACCGCCACTATACGGAACCTTGCTGAACCCGACAGGGTCTGGGAAGGGCTTTTCTTAGTGGACACCGGCGCGACCGACTGCCTGGTGCCCAGACAGCACTTGGAGTCCATTGGCCTCGTTCCTGGAGGGAAAAGAGTATACAGTCTGGCCGACGGCAGAGAAATCAGAATGGACATCGTCGCTGCACAAATAGAATTCATGGGGGAATTCGTCGGGGGAACCGTCGTGTTTGGCGAAGAAGACGCCGAACCCCTGCTGGGAGTAACCGCCCTGGAGTCGGTGGGCATCGAAGTCGACCCGCACAATCAGACCTTGCATAGACTACCCTCCACTCGGCTCCGCGGTTTTCGGACAAGGCCTCGAACATCAAGCGCCGGGACCTGACGAGTAGCCACGTGTGGAATTGAGGTTCGGTTAAGACCAACTGTTAGGAGTAAGAAACGGGTGACAACTGAGACACGGCAATACAAGGGAGACGTGAAGGACCTATCCTTGGCGTCAACGGGTGTCCGGCGAATCGAGTGGGCCGCCCGCGAGATGAACGTGGTCGCGCAGATCCGAGAGCGGTTCGCAAAGGAGCGCCCGCTCGAAGGCGTTCGCGTAGCTGCCTGCTCCCACGTGACGACGGAGACGGCAAACCTCATGCTCGCGCTCCAAGCGGGTGGGGCGGACGCCGTTCTGTGCGCTAGTAACCCGCTGAGCACGCAGGACGACGTTGCAGCCGCTCTCGTGGCCGAATATGGAATCCCGACGTACTCAATCAACGGCGAGGACAACGACACCTACTACGGTCACATTCGAGCCGTCATCGACCACGCTCCACAGGTGATGATCGACGATGGCGCCGATCTCGCCACCGTCATCCACACCGAACGCCCCGACCTTTTGGAGGGCGTCCTCGGCGCAACGGAGGAGACGACGACGGGAGTCATTCGCCTCAACAACATGGCCGAGGCCGGGAAGCTCGGCTATCCTGCCATCGCCGTCAACGACGCCCAGACCAAGCACTTCTTCGACAACCGGTACGGGACCGGTCAGAGCACCCTCGACGGGATCATCCGCGCCACGAACGTGCTGTTTGCGGGCAAGCGCGTGGTCGTAGCCGGGTACGGCTGGTGCGGCAAGGGCGTGGCGATGCGGGCGAAGGGGATGGGCGCGCACACCATCGTGACCGAGGTCGACCCCATCCGCGCGCTCGAAGCCGCCATGGACGGACATCAGGTAATGACCATGGACGAGGCCGCCAAGATCGGCGACATCTTCATCACCCTCACGGGCAACATGCACGCCATCGGCAAGAGTCACCTTGAGGTCATCAAGGACGGCGCGCTCGTTGCTAACAGCGGGCACTTCGACGTTGAGATCGACATGGAGTCCCTGGAAGAGATGGCTGATGGCAAGCAGCCCATCCGTGAATTCGTCGACGAGTATCTCCTTGACGACGGACGGAAGTTGTACGTGCTCGGACAGGGCCGGCTCATCAACCTCGTGGCGGCGGAGGGACACCCGTCTGCCGTCATGGACATGAGCTTCGCCAACCAGGCCCTGTGCGTCGAGCATCTCGCACTCCACGCGAAAGACCTTGAGAATAGGGTATACACGGTGCCTACCGAGATCGACCAGGAAGTCGGCCGTCTCAAGCTCCAGGCGATGGGAATCACCATTGACACGCTGACCGACGCCCAGGAACACTACCTCTCAAGCTGGGAAATCGGCACGTAGAGCAACAACAAGGAACTGGCAACCCCAATGACATCCAGCTTTGCGAACTCACCTTCCTACCTATTCACCTCCGAGTCCGTGACCGAAGGTCACCCGGACAAGCTTTGCGACCAAGTTTCGGACGCCGTCCTCGACGCATTCCTCGCTGGAGACCCCAGGGCGCGAGTCGCGTGTGAGACGGCTACGACAACAGGCCTCGTCGTCGTCATGGGCGAGATTTCGTCGTCCAACGATCGAGTGGACGTTCGGGGGGCAGTCCGAAATGCCATCCGCGACGCCGGCTATACGAAGCCCGAGTACGGGTTCGACTACCGGTCATGCGCGGTCATGGTCTCGCTCGACGAGCAGTCGCCCGACATCGCGTCGGGTGTCAGCAAGTCGCTCGAGGTGCGTGACCAGGAACAAATAGACGAAGAAGAGGTCGAGAGTCTCGGTGCGGGCGATCAGGGAATGATGATCGGCTACGCGACCAACGAGACGAAGGAGTTGATGCCGCTGCCCATCATGCTGGCCCACAAGCTGACGCGCCGCATGTCGGAAGTCCGGCGGGAAGGCTTGATGCCATACCTGAGGCCGGACGGCAAGTCGCAGGTCACGGTTGAGTACGAAACGGGCAGGCCCAAGCGAGTGGCCACGGTCGTCATGAGCAGCCAGCACGACGCCGAGACCCCACAGTCGGTAATCCAGAATGACCTCGTCGAGCACGTCGCTCACGAGGTCATTTCTTCGTCCTTGAGAGACGGAGATACGCAGTACCACGTCAACCCCTCAGGGCGCTTCGTCACGGGAGGCCCCGTCGGTGACGCGGGCCTGACCGGACGCAAGATCATCGTCGACACCTACGGCGGCTTCGCGCGACATGGAGGCGGCGCGTTCTCCGGCAAGGACCCCACGAAGGTTGACCGTTCTGCCGCCTACGCCGCGCGGTGGGTCGCCAAGAATCTGGTTGCCGCCGGGCTGGCCGACCGCCTGGAGATCCAGCTTGCCTACGCGATAGGCGTCGCGCATCCAATGTCCATCTCCGTGGAGACCTTCGGATCGGGCCACGTGGGTGATGCGGAGATTGTCGGGCTGGTGGAGCGTCACTTCGACCTCCGTCCCGGCGCGATCATCCGCGACCTCGGACTGCGACGCCCGATCTACAAGCAGACCGCCACCTACGGCCATTTCGGCCGCGACGACCTCGACCTGCCCTGGGAACGAACCGACAAGGCCGAAGCGATCAGGGCAGAGGCCTTCGGATAGATCGCAAACGCATTTTATCGAGAGAATGCACTTTATATGCTGAGTTCCGACGTTCGTGACGTCGCCGACGATGATGCTGAAGGAAGAGTCTGGCTGAAGATTCTTGGAGCTTCCTTGTCCATACCTGGCGCACGGGTTGATAGGGACTCGTTCCTTCGGTCACAGCTTCTAAGCTACTGCCCCGAGCATCAAGTGGATGAAGCCGTGAACGGGAGTCCTGCTTCGGCAGGTGTCCCGCCTGAGATCATTGACCGCTTGGCCGACGCCGTAATCAAAGGCCATGTTGTTAGAGCGACCGGGATCTCGTTTGCCGCCGGTTTGCCCGGCGGGTGGTTCATGGCAGCCACGATTCCCGGCGATGTTGCTCAGTACTTCTGGCATGCAATTGTGCTGGCGGAAAAGCTGGCGTATCTCTACGGCTGGCCCGATCTTCTCAGGAACGGCGAAGTAGACGAGGAGACAAAGTGGCACATCACGTTGCTTATCGGTTCGATGATGGGGACAGCCTCTGCAAATATGGCGCTTGCAGGAATTTCGCGGCAGTTCGCTGGTGAAGTGGGCAAGCAACTTCCGAAACGAGCACTGACGAAGACAATGTACTACCCCATCGTGAAGATAGTTGGCAAGTGGATCGGGATCAAGGTGACGAAGCAGTCTTTCGCCAGGGTGGTCTCTAAGGCTGTGCCTTTGCTCGGCGGTGTAGTCTCTGCCGGGGTGACAGCGCTCACTTTGAGACCCATGGCAAAGAGGCTCCAAAAGCATCTCCAGAGTTTGGAGTATGCCCGGCGTCCGACCGTAGAGGAGTAGAAGGGCATCGTTGTGAAGTCATTGGACGCAGTAGAGTCCCTGAAACGCAGAGGCAGCGTCTACGAGCGGTACGGCGTTCGCCCGATCATCAACGGCAACGGTACTCAGACCATCCTCGGCGGTTCCATCATGGAGCCTGAAGTCGCGCAGGCGATGGCCGAGGCCAGCCGGACGATGGTCGTGCTCGAAGAACTGAACGAGGCGGCCGGGCACCTTATTGCCGAGCACACCGGGGCCGAAGCGGGACTCGTAACAAGCGGCGCGGCGGCAGGTCTGACGTTACAAGCCGCAGCCGTTATCGCCGGAAACGACCCCGACAGGATTGCTCTGCTGCCCGAAGCGTCTGATGATCAAAACGAGATAGTCATCAAGAAATCGCACGATAGCGAGTTCACGCAGGCATGGCGACAGGGCGGCGCGCGACTGGTCTGGGTCGGCAACAATGACACGTGTCACGACTGGGAGATCGAGTCGGCCATCAGCGGCGAGACGGTGGCTTTGGGGTTCATAGCCTCGCGGTGGCATCCCGACTCGTTCGAGGGTCTATCGCAGTTCGCCGAAATCGCGCACGGTCACGGACTCCCTCTCCTCGTCGATGCCGCCGCCATGCTGCCTCCTGCGGAGAACCTTCGCCGGTTCATCGAACATGGAGCGGACATGGTCTCCTACAGCGGCGGCAAGGCGATCAAGGCTCCGCAGTCAACGGGCATACTCTGCGGACGCGCTGACCTGATCGCCGCCGCCAAGCTCAACGCCAGCCCGCACTACTCCATCGGCCGCCCCATGAAGGTCGCCCGTGAGGAAATCATCGGCCTGATGGCCGCTCTCGACCTGTATGTGCGGAGAGACCACGACGCCGACATGCAGCGCTGGTTCAGCGAGTGCAAGACCATCATCGACGCCGTAATCGAGATACCAGGCGTCACGGCCACAGTCGAGCAGGACGACTGGCTCAGACCGGTCCCGGAAGTCTCGATTGCCTTCACATCCGAATGGCGCGGCAGGTCGGCCACGGAGATCGTCGATTCCCTGGTCAACGGCGACCCGCCCATCATCATCGAGGCCAGCCGCCGCGACGACGAAGACATCTTCATCAATCCGCACGGCCTCATGCCCGGCGAGGCGGAGCTGATCGCCGAGCGACTGCGAGCGGAGCTGGAGTTCGGGTAGCGCGGTGAGTTCGATTGTTACCTGACCCTTACCGTCTTTGAGACATAAGCTCCGGGCACAAGAACATGACTTCCACGCCGTGTTTGCCTAACGGTTCGTGGTGATGCCACCAGTCGGTGTCCGAGGCATTGAGCACTTGGGGACTGCTCCCACTGGCCAATGCTACGGCAACGAACTTGCGGTCATCTCGGTCGAACGACGCGAGGCGCGGATCGTCGGGGAACTCCTCGAATCCACGATCTTCGTGAGGGGTCACGGGAACCATTCGGCAGTGTCGCTCGTTTGTCTGGCTTTCCCAAAGCCATTGAATGAAGAAATCACCGTATCCAGGTTGGCCTGAGAGACTGAGATTGTTCCGATACTCTTCAAGGATGAGGTACTTGTCATCCAGCAGAAGAAGGTATTTCTCGCCCTCTATTATCTTACGCAGCGTGTCAGTGCACGTGGACACGCACGATTGCCCCGCTTGCTCGGTCATACCATTGGCTACGACGGCGACGTTGGTGTCCACTACGACACCCATCTTCTCCACGTTCACTCAGCGTTCCTCCGCCTTCTCAGCGTGGCATCGCTCATGGCGGCGATCTCGCCAAGTTGGTCCCGGAAGAAATCCGTCGGCCAATTCGCAATGTTCCCGTAGGAATTAAGTTCAAGCGACGTGATATTGGAACTGCAACCGCCCGCCGAGCAGAAGAACAGGCTGACATCCTCTGCCGAAATCGTCTCTTCGGCAACGCGGCGCTGGAGCCTGCGAAGAAGGTGCTCACTGTGACTTTCCAGCAAAATTTGCACCTTCCGCTTCTTCCATGCGTCGATGAGGACGTCCGCGAGGCCGGACTGAATGGCCGGGTGCAGGTGAATCTCGGGCTGCTCCAAGATCACTGTGGAACCCTCCGGAACGTAGAAGCACAGTACGAGCACAGGGAGAATTTGCGAGACGCCGAAGCCCACATCAGTGATCAGCACCTCCGACGCTCTCACGGACTTTCTAACCCTAACCTCGAACACGGGACTGCCTTCGGCGAGCCGCTCGACCCGGAAGTCGTGGATCAGATCGAGTTCCTTAAGCCACTGAGCCACATACTCCTCAAGGGTGACGCGAGGTCTACCTCGACCCCGGCCAATCGTCTCTCCCCGTTCTCGGGACGCCAGTATAGCGTCCACCGCATATTCGCCTGCTTGCCCCACGTCGATCGGTTGAGCCCCTGTCCATGTGTATCTGCGTTCAGGGTGAGCGCGCAGCGGGCCGAGGTAATATAGGCCTCCTAGGCGTTCTTCCAGCGCGAATTCGAGATCCGAGAGGAACCCCGCGTTCGTGAAATTCGCGCGCACTTGGTCGGGAAACCCGTAGCACTTGACTGGAGGAAGTGTAGCCCAGGGCCGTCCTCTACTCCGCTCGAACTCGAACTTCGTCTCCTCTTGGAACAGGCCATGATTTCCTTTAGAGTTTCGGCCCAGGCCGAACACGGCATCACCTACGCGATACGACATCCGCTCCACGGTCAGCGACTTTCTCGATTTGCTCCCCACCTCATGCGAGGCGACTTCGAATCCGATACGTGCGTCTTCAACCACTGTGCGTCCGTCCACATTGGGAACCTTAAAGGGCTTCTGTTCTTCCGTTTCCCAGTCAAGTGAAATCTTCAGAGTGTTGCCGGAGTCGTGTCCGTATACGACACTCTTGAAGTCACCCAAGTCCACGGGCGTCCTTCTGTCTCCGAAGTGGAAGACGATCCCGCGATCAGACGACTCCGCCGTCTGCTTCAGGAGAAGCAGGGCTTGAATCAGGCTAGTCTTGCCGGAACTGTTCGCACCGAAGATACCGGTGATAGGCTTGAGCGCGATGTCCCCGGTGTTCTTCCAGGACTTGAAATTCTCCAATCGCAGTCGTGTCAACATTGAAATTTACCTGTGTTAGATTATTTATGCCGCATATGATTCAGGAGGTGTAAAGACGCGTCGCTCTTAAGGACCTTTCTCCCACATTCGTCACACTGTACTCTCATCCGCCGTCCCCTATCTCTCATCGGCCGTTCCCTATGTGGAAGGTCGGGAGACCTCTGTGGAAGAGCGATCTTCACTCGGCAACCCGATAAGCACCAGTAGGGCGAGGATACCGAAGATGAGGCCAAGGAAGAACCATGAGCCGCCGCTTCGTCCCTTTTCGCCAGCCAGGTAGGCGCACAAGACTCCGAGGATCGCGCCGTAAACCAGATATGGCAGCAAGAATTCCATAGCTACTCCCCGTGGACGCCACCTACCTACGCAAGGCTGAAGTGTACCATAGCGAACGCTTCGACTGGGTGGATGTGTGAAAGGTTCGGGGATGTACTATGCTGTAGGCACAAGATGTGAATCCGACGCCGTCCGGGGAGATACTTCGTAAAAAATGCCAATAAAGTTCGGAACCGACGGTTGGCGCGGTGTGATCGCCGGGGAATTCACCTTCGACAACGTTCGCCTCTGCGCCCAGGGCACGGCGGACATGCTGGCGGCGAACGGTGACTGCCGGGCGGTTGTTGTAGGCTACGACACTCGATTCGCGTCGGAGCGTTTCGCGTCCGCGGTGGCCGAGGTGTTCGCGGGGAATGGCCTCCATGTATTGCTGACCGATAGACCCGCGCCCACACCCGCCATCGGATACAACTTGGTCGCCAGGGAAGCGGGCAGTGGGGTAGTGATAACGGCAAGCCACAATCCGCCGGAGTGGAACGGGTACAAGTTCAAGCCCGACTACGGCGGCAGCGCATCGCCTGAGATCGTAGCCGAACTCGAACGTCACGTCGCCAATGCCGAACGGCGGGGGCAATCCAAAATCACCCCGCTTGCTGAGGGCGTCAGGAGCGGGCTTGTGGAGCATTTCGACCCGGAGCCTCCGTATCTGGAGAATCTCGGGCGACTTGTCGATCTCAACGGGATCCGGCGGGCCGGTCTGCGGGTCATCGTCGATTCGATGCACGGTTCCGGCGGCGGATACTTGGCGTGCCTTGTTTCCGGCGGGAGCACGTCGGCTGTGGAGCTCCGCGGTGAGAGGAACCCAAGTTTCCCAGGGATGACGCAGCCCGAACCGCTCCCCCACAACCTCGCAGGGCTTATTGAGGAGGTAGCAGAGTCGGACGCCGACGTTGGCCTCGCAACGGACGGTGATGCCGACCGTCTCGGAGTCGTCGATGCCCGCGGCCGCTTCGTGACGACCCTCGAAGCGTTCGCCCTGCTGTGCTACTACCAGTTGGAGGTTCTGGGAAATCGCGGGCCTCTGGTGCGTTCGATCACCATGACCAGCATGATCGACAAGCTGGGAAAGGCATACGGCGTGCCGGTGTTCGACACGCCCGTCGGGTTCAAGTACCTGGGGCCGGTTATGATGCGAGAGAGCGCGCTCACGGCAGGCGAGGAGAGCGGGGGATACGCCTTCCGGGGCAACATCCCGGAACGCGACGGCATCCTGAGTGGGCTGATGATACTCGACCTCATGGTCAGGACGGGCAAGACGGTATCCGAGCTGCTGTCGGTCCTAAGGGAAACCGTCGGCTCTCACCATTATGACCGTCTCGACCTTCATTTCGACGCGGAGGAACGCGAGGCCATCGAGCGGCGTGTCGGGTCGGCCCGGCCGAGACAACTCGCCGGACGACGAGTTCAAGACATCGACACGAGGGACGGCTATCGGTTCGTGCTGCCGGAAGGCTACTGGGCGCTGGTGCGCTTCTCGGGCACCGAACCGCTCCTTCGCATCTACGCCGAGGGTGACTCCCCCGAAATGGTGAAGGCCCTTCTGTCGGAGGCGCGTTCCTTGGCAGGTGTATAGTCGCCACGATTGAGTCCATTCGCCTGTTCTGATTCACTCGCGATAGCCGTTTCGGTAGAATACCCCCATGCTTGACGTCGTCCTGTGGGTGATCGCCGCCTACGCTATTGCGCTGGCGGCCTTTCCCCTCTGCTATTCCCTGCTTCCCAACCTGCGCGATCGCGGCGCGAGCATTGCCATGCCGTTCGGCATCATCACAGTGGGGTACGCATCGTGGATTCTGAGCGTCCTGCGGATCGTGCCGAGCACGCAGATTACGGTAATCCTTCTGCTGATTGTCATGGCCGGCTTTTCGGCCTGGCTGGTTAGACGCAACCGGCGGGAGATGGTTGACTTTGTTCTTCGGGAGTGGAGGACGTTGGCGCTGGGCCAGGTCGTCTTCCTCGGCGTATTCGCCGTGTGGATCACCTACCGGTTCCACGACCCCTCGATCAACCATACCGAGCAGCCGATGGACTTCATGTTCCTCAACAGCACGGCGCGTTCGATGCTCGGGACGCCGGAGGACCCGTGGCTTAGGGGCGAGGGTATCAGCTACTACTACTTCGGATACTGGAACTTCGCCTTGCTGACTAAGCTCACGGGCATCGTGTCCAGCGTGACGTACAACCTCTCCCTGGCACTTGTTCCCGCTATGGCGGCGGCCGGTATGTACGGGCTCGTCTCCAACCTTGTGCGGGCCGATAGAGGCAAGTTCAAGTCCGCGGTGCTGACGGGGATGGTGGCCGCGCTTCTGCTCGTCTTCCTGGCAAACTTGGAGGGCGTGTTAGAGTTCATGCGTGCAAACGGCATGGGCTCCGACGGTTTCTGGGACTGGATCGGCGTTGCCGGACTGACGGCGCCGGCGGGAAGCCTCACGGAAGAATGGTGGCCAACGGAGAACTGGTGGTGGTGGCGCGCGACCCGCGTGATAGGCAGCTTCGATGCCGGTCTCCAGACCGACTACACGATCCATGAGTTCCCGGCGTTCAGCTACGTGCTTGGCGACCTGCATCCTCACGTGATGTCGGTCCCGTTCGTCGTGATGTTCATAGGGTTCCTATGGAACTTTTGGCGCGGCCCGTCGGTGTGGTCGTGGAGCGACTGGAGGTCGTACCTCTCACTCTTCGTGATCGCCTTTCTGCTTGGCGGTCTCGGATTCACCAACATGTGGGACCTGCCGGTATTCGCCCTGGCTTTCTTGCTCATGGCTGCGCTCAAGGTATACCGCAGCGGCGGGACGCGGGTCCGTGATCTGATACTGGAGACGGCGCCGCTTGCTCTGCTCGTGGGTGTCGCGGTGCTCGTACTCTATTCGCCATATTTCCTCACCTTCACGAGCCAGGTCGGAGGTATCGGTGCACTGGGCGGCCCGGCGACTCGCAGCTTTCATTTGTTCCTCGTGTGGGCTCCGTACCTTGTCGCGGTCGCGCCCTTCGTCGTTGCGGTTTATTCGCGCACGACGGTCAGAGAGGACTGGACACGAACGACTCTCTATGCACTATTGGCGGGATTTCTGCCGTTTGTCGTTTGGGTCCCCTTGTACGTGAACGGAGGCGGAGACCCCGCGGGGGTCATCGGCCGGTTCATCCAGGTCTTACCCCTTGCTCTGCTCGTCACACTGGCGGCCTATGCGACCCTGTGGCTCATTGGCGAAGGGAAAGCGTCGGAGGGGATGAAATTCGCCATGGCCCTAGCGACCCTCGGACTGGCGCTGATAATGGGGCCGGAGCTCCTCTTCGTCGACGACTCATTCGGCGGGGCGCACGAACGCATGAACACCGTGTTCAAGCTCTACTACCAAGCGTGGACGATTCTCGTGGCGGCAACGGGCTTCGTCATATACTATTGGGCCAAACTCATCCGGGAGTCGCACGACTCATCCCGGCTATTGCTGCGATTCTGGGGAGCCGTGTTCGTACTCGTACTAGTGGGGGCGCTGTACTACACACCCGCAGCGATTGCGTCTAAAGCGGAACTGTACGGCGAGGAAAGGACGCTGGACGGCCTCCAGCACGTCGAGCGCTTCGCCGGCCCCGAGTACCGTGCTATCGAGTACATTCGGGAGAACGTCGGAAACGACTCCGCGATACTGGAGGCAGTCGGGGGGGGATACTCGGAACACGGGCGTATCGCGTCGAGCACCGGCGTGCCGACCGTGCTCAACTGGCCTGGACACGAGATGCAGTGGAGAGGATCGTCGAAGCCGTTCGAGGGCCGGGAGCAGGACGTACGGACCATCTATCAGACGCTCGACATCAGCGAGGCTGCGTCACTGCTGGACAAGTACGACGTCGACCACGTATACGTCGGTGCTCGCGAACGCAGCAAGTACGGCGAAGCCGGCCTCGCGAAGTTTGCCGAGTTCATGACGCCTGTCTTCTCCGAGGCGGATGTCGTTATATACAGAAGGTGATAGGTTGACCGTCCACCTCCACAACCTCAAGCAATACGCCGCCAAGCGCCCGTGGTATACGGCGCTCTACGTCGTTGTGGTCGTCGCTGCCGCGGTCATCCGGTTCTGGGACTTGGGGGCGCGAGCATTACACCACGACGAAAGCCTTCATGCCTTCTACTCCTGGAGTCTGTATAACGGGGACGGCTACATCCACAACCCGATGATGCACGGCCCGTTCCAGATGGAGGCCACCGCCGGGCTGTTCTTCCTATTCGGCGACGACGACTACACGGCAAGACTGCTCTATGCCATTGCCGGCACGGCTTTGGTACTCATGCCGCTGCTCTTCCGGTCCCGGTTGGGAGACTGGGGCGCGTTGTTCACGTCGCTATTCCTGGCGTTTTCTCCGGCGATGCTGTACTACAGCCGCTTTGCTCGCAACGATATTCTCATGGCGGTCTGGGCGCTCGGCATCGTCATCGCGATGTGGAGGTACCTCGACGAAGACGCAGGGGATGACCAACAGAAGCGTCCCTCTCTTGTCCGACGCTTGGGGGCCGTCGTCATGGCTGCGATTCGAGACGCTTGGAGCAACTCCCGCCTTCGACGTTGGACATCAGCATTTGCGACGGTTCTCCGGAACGACTTGAGCAAGGAGGCGGAAGAGTCCAAGGACGAGGAATCTGCCCACGAACCTAACGGAGAAGAGGTTGCCGAGCCTCCACCCAAGATGGGCAAGGCACTCTACCTGTACATTACTGCGGCCCTTCTCGCCTTCGCCTTTGCTTCGAAGGAGAGCGCCTACCTCATTACCGCGACGATGGGCCTGTATCTCGTGCTGGTGATCGTAAGCCGCAACTGGAGCGCGGTGAAGTCGAAGGTCAACGTTGGCGTCGACTCGCCGCCCGTCGCCGCCGTCAAGATCGTGGGTGGCTGGATATCCCGGCTTGAACGCGGCCTCGAAATGCGGGGCATTTCCAAGGAGGCCGGCTTCCTGGTGCTGCTGATTACCATCACCCTCCCGCTGTGGGGGGCATTTGTCAGCATCCTCCAGGACACCCCGCTCCTCGAGTGGAGCGGACTGACGTTGGCGAGTCCCGTAGGAGGCTCGGGCCCGATCGGCTCTCCTGTCGGGGGCGGACTCGTCGTCGCTTTCCTCGTTACGGCGCTCCTGATCTTCCTCGCTCTGTCCTACGGCCTGAAGTGGAATATGTCGGTCTGGTGGAAGGCCGCCGCGATCTTCTACGCGCTCTACATCCTGATGTACACGTCATTCCTCACCAACGGATTCGGCATAGGATCGGGTGTCTGGCAGTCGCTCGGCTACTGGGTCGTGCAGCAGGGCGAGGGAAGAGGCAGCCAACCCTTGTACTACTACACCGTGATAACCACGCTGTACGAGTTCCTGCCGCTGCTTCTCTCGATTGTCGGCAGCGTCTACTACCTCCGCAAGCGGGACAAGTTCGGCCTGTTCCTGGTGTACTGGGTCTGGACGACCTTCCTGCTCTACACCATCGCCAGCGAGAAGATGCCCTGGCTGCTGGTCAATATCACCCTGCCGATGATCGTGCTTTCCGGCAAGTTCCTCAACGACATAATCGTGCGTGTCGAGTGGAGAAAGGTCTCGATTGTTGGGGGCCTCCTAACGCTCGTCGGCGTGCCCGTATTTCTGGCCCTCCTGTGGAACTTGGCCTTCCTCGGCCTCGATGGCGGCGAAACGGTTGCCGGTCTTCCAGTCGATGTCTTGGCTATGGCCCTAGCAGTGGTCGTCATAGTCCTTGTAGCTGCCGGATACTTTCTAGCCAGGAAAATCGGCCCCTCCGTCTTCGCGACGATTGGCCTGGTCTCAATAGCGGCGATACTGCTGGTACTCAGCGGTCGGTCGGGCCTGATGGCGGCCTTCCGGCACGGGGACATCCCGGTCGAGATGATCGTCTATACCCAGACCTCACCCGACATCCACGACTTGGCGGAACGATTGCGCGGGCAGGACGCAAGTGAGGGGATTCATGTCGCCGCCATTGACGGCACGAGCGGATTCCACTGGCCGTGGTACTGGTATCTGCGTGGGAGAGAAGATATCCAATACACGAACTACGGCACCACGGGAGTGACGAGCCCACCGAACTCGCCGGTCGCTCTCGTACACTCAACCAACAAGAAGTCGGCGGACACCACGCTAGAAGATGCGTTCTCCGAACCGCAGCTCATCAGGCATCGATGGTGGTTCCCCGAGGCAGTTTACAGGGGATATCACGACCCTGAGCATTTTGGCATAGGCAAACTCATGGCCGACCCCCTGAACCGACGTACCTGGCGAGAACTTGCCGATTACTTTCTCTACCGAGAATTCTGGACCAACAACGGCGCCTGTGTGCCCGCCGAGGACAACTTCTCATGCCTCGGCAGCGAGAACGCCTATATCTACCAGCGCTCGGACATGGACACACCGTTTGTCCCCCGCTATAACTGAAATACTCTAAACATAATCCCGCAAAGGACACACCATGAACATCGCGGCCATCCACTCGCTCTTCGACTACAACTACTGGGTGAACCAACGAATTCTTGAGGCTGCCGTCCTTCTCACCCAATTCGGCCACTCCCCCGGCGCCCTCGACTACATGATCTTTCTCCGAGACGGCTAGGTCTGGCCTCTTTTGCGTAGAGTCTCTTTTCGCGATTTCCCGGCGGTTGCCTTCCCGTTCCCTAAGCTTACCAAGCGCCAACGCGGTGTGCTGGCGCTGGTCGCCCTTGCATCACTCGTCACGAGCTACGGCACTGCCATCATGGTGCTTGCTCTGCCGCAGATCCAGAGTGGACTCGGCATCGAAGACGCGGCTGTCAGCGACGTTGCGGCCGTCATCAGACTCGGGTCGCTCATTGCGGTGCCCGTCGTACTGTTGGCCGACCGCATCGGACGTCGCCCTGCGCTCATATTCGTCATGGTCGCCAACGTGGTATTGACAGCGGCCACGGGGGCATCCCCGTCCATGGAGGCGTTCACTGCTCTCCAGTTTCTCGCGCGCATTTTCCATACGGCGACGGGTATTGTGGCCGCCGTCTACATTGCCGAGGAATTCCCGTCCGAACACCGGGGCTGGGGCTTTGGGGCGCTTGCCATCCTAGCCGGCGTGGGTTCCGGAGTGGCGCTCGTCATGTTCGGAATGATTGAACAGTTGCCCTTCGGCTGGAGAACGCTCTATTTCTTGGCGCTCGCCGCATTGGCGCTCTTCCCGCTCCTGCTTCGGGGACTCCCTGAGACGCAGCGCTTCTTGAGTGCCCAAACACAATCGCCCCCGTCCTACGTGACCGCTCACCTCAGCCCCATCCTGAGCGTGGCGACGGCCTATCCCGGGCGGTTCGCGGCGCTGGCTGTAGTCATTTTGGTAGTAGCGATCTCCAACGTTGCCGCAGGGCTCTACGGGCCGACATACCTGCAATCCGAGCACGACTATTCGCCGGCTCGCCTCTCGACCATTCTTCTCCTCACGGGAATTTTTGGCGCAGCGAGCGCCCTCTACCTTGGAAGTCTCAGCGACCGTTTTGGACGCAGACGGTTGGCGGTCTTGCTGCTCATAGCAAGCCCCTGCGCCATGGTCGGTTTTTACGAGGCATCGGGGACGGTGCTGCCGGTCCTGCTCGTGACATTCGCGCTCGTGGGTACCGGAGCGGACGTTTCACTGGCCGCTATGGGCAAGGAGCTGTTCCCCACGTCGTATCGGTCTACGGTTTCCGGGTTCGTCGCCATGGTGGCGGCTGCGGGCGGCGTGATCGGACTCTGGGCACACGGACGACTGTTCGATCTCATCGGCGACCAGTGGACGGCTGTCAGTGCCCTAGCCGTGTTGGGACTGCTTGCGCCACTCACTCTCGCCTTCACTCTGCCGGAAACGAATCGACGAGCGCTGGAAGAGATTTCGCCGGAGCGATAGGGCAGGGCAGCTAGTTGTACACGTTCATGGCGCGTTCGACTCCCTCGGCAAGAGTCATAAAGATCGCCTCGACGGCGAGGTCGATTCCCTCGTCGATAGCTCGGCGCTCCTCGTCGCTCGGCCTGCTGAGCACGTGCTGGACATCGCCGACCTGCCCCTCCGGTCTCCCGATTCCAATTCGCACCCGGACGAACTCCTGTGTCCCGACGGCCCCGATGATGGACTTCATGCCATTGTGGCCGCCGTCACCCCCCCGCGCCCTGATGCGCACCTTCCCGGACGGAAGCGCCATCTCGTCATACACAACGATGAGGTCCTTCGCCGTCGCTCGGAATCGCGTAAAGAGGGACGTGACCGCTCGCCCGCTTTCGTTGACGTACGTTCGTGGCTTCGCAAGGACGACGCGGTGACCGTCGACAACCTGCTCCGACGTGTGCACGAGTCGATGCGAACGTGTGGAGCCGCCTCGGTAGCCCTCCGCAATCCGGTCGACGCACCAGAACCCAACGTTGTGTCGGGTGCCTTCGTATCTGGAACCCGGGTTTCCAAGACCGACAATGATGGTAGGAGCAGAGCCGGAATCGTGCCGGTCTTCCCGTCTGAGGAATTTTGCGAACGCACCGCGTATCACCGCATACCACCTTAGCGCATAATTTGATCGCCCGACCTCCGAGAATCGAAGCGATTCTATCAAGCGCGTTCCCCCACTTGAAGACATCGTGATCGTTGCCCGCAAGTCGCTTGGCTTCAAACGATGAGGCATGAGGTGAGGAGACCGCACTCCACGCCGTTGACCGCTATGCGGCATGAACGCTTGACCGCAGGTAGGGGAGCCTACTACAATCTATTGCAGGCATTGAGCCTCTCCACGATTCGCGGCCCCGTGGTGTAGCGGTTTAACATACTGCCCTGTCAAGGCAGAGATCGCCGGTTCGAATCCGGTCGGGGTCGCCACCTACTCCTGCTTCCCGTCTTCACCGCCTAATAGACGGTTTCCCCACGGTTCGTATCCGGTTGGGTGGACTCTCCACGGCGCCTTCCTAATAAACGCCGGGGAATATCCTGTACTTCACCTTTGCCTGGTACTCGGCCCACTTTTCGGGGCCGTATTTCTCGGCGCAGAGCTTGTCGTCGCCATGTTGGCGGAAGGTGAAGAACGTGACGACGAATACGAAGTAGGTCCAGGCCCAGGGATTGGCGAAGTGCCCGAATACCAGGGCGATTGACAGGGCGAGGAAGCCCTCGCCCATGTAGTTGAAGTGGCGGGCTACTCCCCATAGACCGCTGTAGAGAATCTTGCGGTCGCCCGCCTCGATGTACTTGGGCTCGATGATGCCGAGAAACTTGCGGTCGGGCCATCGCTTGAACGTGTACTTCTGCAGGTTGGCGCCGCGCCCGATGCCCCACCCCAGCAGGAACAGCATAGGCGTTCCGATCAGCCAGACATAGTTCCACGGAGGCGAGAATCCGGGGTCCGGGTGGACGGCCATCCCCCACATGGGAAGGATGAACAGCCATCCGTACACCACGAGGCCGCCCCAGAACAGCATGAAGCCCAGCTTCTCGTGGATCAGATCGTAGGTATAGAGCTGTACGCGCTCGAAGATGAAGTAGTCCAGCACGTAGAACGTGAAGAATGCCGCATACAGGTAAACGCCGGGATTGGCGTTGTCTCCATGCAGCTCATAGTGGTACCAGGCCCCGGACAGGGCGTTGAGCGACAGCATCGTCCCGCCGACGACGTAGAAGTACATCTTCACGTCGAAGCGGCTGTTGAAGATCGAAAGCTCCTGCACCCGCCCGAACCAGAGCTCCGCGAGGACGTTCATTGGCTCGGTCTTCGGCTGGGTGAGCACCGCGACTGCTGCGAAGATGGCGGTGAAGACCGTTCCGCCTACCACGGCATAGATGGTCGACCGGTAGAACCAGTCGCGCTCAAAGTCCGTGAACTCGGGAGCGATGGCCCACGCGGCCAGCGCGATCAAGAACACGAGGAGACCGTTCAGCCGGTATTGACGGGGTTCGCCCGTCTGCTGGTCGATGACGTAGCCGGGAACGCGCCGCGCCGGGAGAATGAGCTGCGCCACCAGAAACACGGCGAAGATCGCCAGCGGCGTGAAGAACCCCACAACCGCTTCCATCCCCGAAAACTCGAAAAGGTGGTCGATGCCAAGCCATTCAATCATGATCGATTGCCCCTTGTCAGTGGTGCGGTCATTATGGATACGGGCACAGAAGAGGTCAATGGCGTGCCGTTCCCGATCCGGTTGATAACGGTCTTGACTCCCAATCGCTCGTAGAAGCCCATCGGTGCTATACCCCCTAGCCGCGGTGATCCGAATAACTTCTAATCAAGAAGGCCGGCATGAATTTCCTTCCGGTTCTCGCGGAGATAATATACGGGCGTTCGCGGAAATTAAGAAGAATGAGGAAGTGTTGCCGCATGAGTAGTCGCGGGATTGCCAAAGTCATCATGGTGCAGGGGACATCGTCCCATGCGGGCAAGTCCGTGCTGGCTGCGGCGCTTTGCCGTATCTTCGCCCAAGACGGTCTTCAGGTGGCCCCGTTCAAGGCGCAGAATATGTCGCTGAACTCCTACGCCACTCCCGACGGCGATGAGATAGGTCGTTCCCAGGCAGTGCAGGCGGCAGCGGCAATGACGGCTCCCAAGGTGGAGATGAATCCCGTGCTGATCAAGCCGGAAGGGGAGGGACGATCCCAGCTTGTGGTGATGGGCAAGCCCCGGGCGGTGACTTCGCCCCAGGAATACTATGAATTGAAGCCGATGATATGGGAGACGGTGACCTCGTCACTTGCCACGCTGCGGGCGGACTATGACGTCGTGGTGATCGAAGGGGCGGGGAGCCCGGTGGAAGTCAATCTGAAGAAGCAGGACATCGTCAACATGCGCCTGGCCCTCCACGCCGACGCGCCGGTTCTGCTGGTTGGCGATATCGACCGCGGCGGCGTCTTCGCCCAGCTGGTAGGGACGATGGTCTTGCTGGAGCCGGAGGAACGGGTGCTGGTGAAGGGCCACGTCATCAACAAGTTCCGAGGCGACCCTTCGCTGCTCACGTCGGGACTCGAGTTCCTGGAAGAACGAACCGGGGCGCCGGTCGCGGGAGTGATACCCCACTTCTCGGACATTCATATTCCCGAGGAAGACTCTGTTGGGCTGGCCGCCAATTCAGGAAATGACGCCGATGCGGTGGTGGACGTTGCGGTTATTCGACTGCCGCATATCGCCAACTTCGACGATTTCGACCCTCTTCGCCACGAACCGGGCGTCCACTTGCGCTATGTGGGTCGTGTTGAGGAGTTCGGCGACCCCGATCTCGTAATCATTCCCGGGAGCAAGACGACGATGGCCGACCTTGACTGGTTGCGTGCTCAGGGTCTCGCGGAGCGCATCCTGGTCGCCCGCGGCGGAGGGACGCCGGTCATTGGCATCTGCGCCGGATACCAGATGCTTGGCGAGAGACTCCTTGACCCTGATCGAGTCGAGTCGTCCAAAGATGAGGCGAAGGGACTAGGGTTGCTGCAAACGTCTACGACCTTCCTCAGGGAAAAGTCCACGCATCAGGTGAAGGGACGGGTTATACATGACCGTGGTCTCCTGGGCGGGTGCCGGGGCGAGCAGGTCACGGCCTATGAAATCCACATGGGTGTATCGCACGGGGAGGGGCTGCGCCGTCCGTTCATCATGGAGACCAGATCGGGCGAACGCGTGGACCTGCCCGACGGCGCGCAGGATGACGAGGGTCTCACCCTTGGCACGTATTTGCACGGACTCTTCCACAACCGGGCAGTGCGTCGCTCGATGCTGGAGTATGTGGCTCGACGCAAGGGAGTGATCCTGCCTAGCGCCGGGGAGGAAGTCGAGCCGAGCGCCGAGTACGACAAGCTGGCGGCGCTGGTACGCGAGAACCTCGACATGGAACTGGTCTATCGCGTGACGGGCCTGTCATAGGGAGGGCCAGGTCCGTTTTGCAAGTGCTCGTTCGCCGGGCCGATCAGGCTGATCGCCAGCGAACCCGTTATGGGGTCTTGGTACACCGCAGACTTCACGCCGAAGGCGGACTCAATCGTTTCCGGCGTGAGGACCTCGCCTGGAGTCCCTTCTGCGAGCACCCTTCCGTCGCTCAGCAACACCAGCTTGTCGCAGTAGCGCGCGGCCATATTCAGGTCGTGGATGGCGGCGACGGCGGTGAGGCCATCGTCCACTAGCTGCCGCACGAGGTCGAGCACCTTGAGCTGGTGGAGCACGTCCAAGTTCGCGGTTGGCTCGTCCATCAGGAGGATTCGGGGCTGCTGCGCCAATGCGCGTGCGACGAACACGCGCTGGCGCTCTCCGCCGGACAGGGTGTCGAGCGTCCTGTCGGAGAACTGCTCGGTCTCGGTCAGCCGCATCGCGTCTCTTGCGATGCGGTCATCTTCTCTGCCCTCGATCTCGAAGCGTCCCAGGTGCGGATACCGGCCCATGAGGACAAGCTCTATGGACGTGAAGCCGTAGGTGTACGGAGCGATCTGGGGGACGAGCGCGAGGGTTGCCGCCACGTCCCTGGGTGACAGCGACATCAGGTCCGAGCCCTCCAGGCGTACCGAGCCGTGGCGATGTCGCAGGATGCCCGATATGGTCCTCAGGAGCGTGGTCTTCCCCGCGCCGTTGGGCCCGATCAGTCCGACGAGCTGCCCGCGATCCGCTTGGAGGTCCACGCCGTCCAACAGCGTCTTCCCCTCGACCTCGTAGGTGAGGCCCTGCGCGCTGATTGCCTGTGGTCCGCTGCCGTTCATTGTGTTTTACTCGGCCAAGCTGAAGGGGATGTTGGACGGCTCAGGGAACTCCTCCGGCCAGAGTATCCGGGCGAGGTCCTCTGCGCCTCGGATGTTCCAGTAGGAAAGCGTGGTGAAGTGCTTGCCTTCGACTAGGTGTACTTGATTGTTCTTGATAGCCGGAAGCTCGGCGAGGGCCTCGTTGTCGAGCAGGCTTTGCCGGAACTCTTCGCCGCCGAACTCGGCGGGTTGGGCGATGATGATGACCTCGGGGTTCATGGCGATGACGCCTTCGAGACTGGTTGTCTGGTTTCCTTCAATTCCGGCTTCCTCAGCTGCGTTGATGCCGCCCGCGGAGGTGATGACGCCGCCCTCGGTGGAGTTGCCTCCCGCCGTCCACAGCTTGTCCGAGTACTGCGTGAGCGCGAGCACCATGGGCTTAGGCTCCGCCTTGCCGGTTATCGCAGTGAGGGACTCGTGCCGCTCGCGCACCTCGTCCGCGAACTCGATGGCGCGTTCCTCCTCGCCGAAGATATATCCCATGAACAGGATGCTGCTAATCCGCGCTTCGGGGTCATGCTTCAACTCGGTCTGGATGACGGGGATGCCGGTCTTCGACAGCGCCTCGATAGCCTCCGCCGGGAAGAACGGACTGGTGACGACCACGTCCGGCGCTTTGGCGACGATGGTCTCCGGGTCGCGGGAAATCTCGTCAATCTCCTCGACGTACGAGGCGACGTTGGAGTAGGTCGCGTTCTTCGAGACGTTGCCCACTCCCACGAGCCGGTCTCTGGGCACCAGCGCCACGGTGATTTCGTCGTGCCCGATCGAAGCGGTGATGATGCGCTCCGGCTTGGCGGGGATGCTGACCAGGCCGTTCAGCCCCTCGACCTCGCGGGGCCAGCTGAGGTTCGTCGGGTCGACGATTCCCGACACGCCTTCGAGCGACTTGCTGATGGGTACGGGCGTCGGCGTAGGTACGGTTGTCGGGGTGGGTATCGCGGTCGGCACCGCAGTTGGAGCGACGGTGGGCACTGCGGTCGGCGGCGGCACTGCTGTTGCCGTTGGTTCCGGCGATTCCGACGAACATGCCGCCAACGCAATCGCAAGCAGGACGGCTGGAAGAACTATGAGGCTCAAAAAGACTTCGTTCGCCCTGAGCCTGTCGAAGGGCGCTTCATGGTTCGACAGGCTCACCATGAACGGTTTCGTTGATTTATTGACCATCTATGACTCCTTTTTTACGACCCGCTACTCACAGCGAGTAGGCCTGACGTTTGTTTTTGATGAGCAGGAAGATGAAGAACGGCGCGCCGACGAACGCGGTGAGAACGCCGACGCGGAACTCCGCGGGCTGGACGATGGTCCTCGCCACGGTGTCGGCGATGATGACGAAGACGGCCCCGCCCGCCGCGCTCATGGGGATCAGGACGCGATGATCGGGTCCGAGCACTAGACGGAGGATGTGCGGCGTTACGAGGCCGACGAACGCGATGGTGCCGCTCACCGCGACGGCCGCGCCGGTCGCCAGGGACGCAGCCGCGAGCAGCACCGGACGCGTCATGCCGACCCGGACGCCCATCGACCGCGCCTCGTCGTCGCCCAGCATCAGCAGGTTCAGGTCGCGCGCCATCAGGACGATGACGGCGGTCGCGCCCAGGATCAGCGGCGCGGAGATGCGGACGTGCTCCCACGAGCGCGAATCGAGCCCGCCGGCGAGCCAGAACAGTATCTCGCGCAGGGCTTCGTTATCGGGCAGGAGGATGATGATCGCCGAGACGACTGCGCCGAGGAAGGCGTTGACTGCCACGCCCGCGAGCAGGAGGGTGGCCATCGAGAAGCGCCCGCCCACTGCCGCTATGCCATACACCAGGAACGATGCCGCGATCGCGCCCACGAAGGCGAAGGTCGGGAGCGCGAGGAAGAACAGCCCCGTCAGCCCCGTCGCGATGGCGATCACCGCGCCCACCGCTCCCCCTGCCGAGACCCCGATGATACCGGGATCCGCCATCGGGTTGCGGAACAGGCCCTGCATCGTCGCCCCCGCGACCCCGAGCGCCATCCCGACCGTAGCGCCGACTACTATCCGGGGCAGCCTGATCTGCTCGATGACGAGCTGCTCGGTGCGCCCGAAGTCGGCGAGGTCGAGGCCGACGTACGACAGCAGAATCGAGACCACGCGGCTCGCCGGTATCTCGACCGGCCCGAGGTTCAGCGAGACGAGCGCGACCGCCAGAATCACCACCAGCAGCGCCGACGACCCTACCGCCAGCCGCGTGGAGACGCCCGACTGCCGATACCCCCGCAGCGCCGTGACGCTTGCCGTCCTCAACAAAAAAGACCTCCGCGGCTCTCCGCAGGAGGTCATTGATTCGCTCTGTCCGGGACCTAATGCCCGACGACCGAGGGACCCTCTCTAAGGCGGAGAGCGGTCACCTTCCGTTCAGGCAGGTCTCCTGGCTCGCGGGCGGATTTAAATCAGCCTCGCCCTTCCCATCGAATCATCGACAGTGGGCTTCGGCCCCAAACCCCGCTTACAGTGGCGCTACCGCGGCGGACTCTCACCGCCTTCCCTATTCTCCCAACGTGGTGGGCACCCGAACGGGCAGTGGTTCTCTATTTTTCTGGCCGACATAATAGGCGCAGGGCAGGGGAGTGTCAAGGGGAAAAGAGGAGAGAGCATCACTTGAGCCTTCATCCAAATCCTGCGCTGAAAGATATGAGAGAAGGGGGTGAATATGAGTATAATAAAGTCCAGTTTAGCCGGTACGCACTTCGCGCCAGGACACATGAGCATCCGCACCGAGCCAGAATCGCAGCCGGTCTCAGAACTGCCCCCCGTCCCCGTCCGGCGCGGACCGATTCAGCGCGCGGCAGACCGGTTCCCCGCCATCGAGTCGTTCGCCTATTTCGACTTCCGCTGGCTCTGGGTGAGCGCTCTGACCTCGTACCTCGGCATGAATATGCAGTGGATCACGAGGAGCTGGCTGGTGCTGAAGCTGGCCGACGACTCCCCACTCGCTCTCGCCTCGGTGATCGTGACGTTCGCGCTGCCGATGACGGTCTTCTCGCCCATCGGGGGAGCGCTTGCCGACCGCGTCTCGCGCAAGCGCCTGATGCTGTACACCCAGGCGGGCAACGCCGTGCTGACTCTGGTCGTCGGGCTGCTGGACTTAACCGGCGTGATCGAGTTGTGGCACGTGCTGCTTTCGGGGCTGATAAACGGTTCACTCATGGCGTTCAACATGCCGAGCAGGCAGGCTACCGTGTCCGACATCATCCCCCAGAGCAAGCTGATGAACGGCATGTCGCTGATGAGTTCGTCGATGAACGCCACGCGCATCATCGGTCCCGCTCTTGCGGGAGTGCTCATCATCTTTGTGGGAACCTCAGGCGTCTTCTTCCTGATTTCGGGAATATACGTGCTGGCGGTTTTGACGGTGCTGCCAATTACGGTCGGCAGCGAGGGTCAGAAGAAGTCCGGGAAGAGCATGTATGGGGACATCCTGGAGGGGCTGTCGTATGCGAGAAGGTCGTCTCCCCTGCTGGGGCTGATCATCATGGCGTTCATCCCAATACTGTTCGGCATGTCGCTGTACGCCCTCATGCCGGCGTGGGCGCGGGAGACGCTGGACGTGCAGTCCGACAACCTCGGCGGACTCTATGCCGTGATGGGCATCGGGGCGCTGATTGGGTCTCTGGGACTTGCCAGCATTCCCCGATTCAATCGCCGGGGACTGCTGCTCCTTTCGAGCTGCGCGGTCTGGGGGGTAGTGCTCGCGGTCGTCGCGAAGATGGGATCGTACAACGTTGTCATGCCGATGCTGCTGTTCCTGGGACTCGTGAGCTCGATGTTCATGTCGCTCAACATGACGCTCGTGCAGACGTACACCAGCCCCGAGATGCGCGGGAGGATGATGAGCATCGTGATGATGACGTTCGGGGCGATGCCGTTGAGCGCCTTACCGCTGGGGGCACTTGCCGAGCGCATCGGGAGCGGGAATGCGCTGTTCGCGAGCGGGATCATGCTCGCGGTGTTCAGCGTGGGGTTCGCGATAGTCTACCCGTCGTTCCTGAAGATTAAGTAGGCGGTCGGCCTACACCCGTGTAATGCGAATCGCAAAGCTGCTTGTGTCGGACTCGAGTGCTCGCGCTGCGTTTATGACGCTGGCGAGTACCCATCCCGCCGCGCTCGGCGTCCACTCGGGCAATGAGACGAGCACGCCCTGATTCGTCTGTGGGGTTACAGCGTGTAAGAAAGCTGAGGTCGATACTTCGACCATACACTCTTCGGGCACATCCACGACCGACCTGAACTCAAACGTTCCGTTGTTACTCTGCTGCAGAGCGGTGACCAGCTTGGAAACGTCATCGTCTTTGAGCAGGGCCTGGTCGAAGGCGACAATCGCGTCGGCTCCGGCCTTACCGTCTAGGTTGAACCAGTTGAGTACGGAAACGAGATACCAAGTGGAGTTGCCTATGCAGGTCTCCATGCCACTTGCCGTCACCTGGTAACCGGAAACCTCAACCGCCCCGAAGCGGCGGAGGGAATCATCGAAGCACTGAATCAAGGCCGGCAGCACTTCAACCGGTTCGCTGGCGCGTTGTTGTGCCTCGAATGCTTCATAACGCCGACCTATAGCAGGCGGTGATGCACTGGGCGATACACTGGTTTGCTCGAAGGGACCGACGTTGAGTCCGACCTGCACCCATCCGATCCGGGATGCGTCGTCCCCGGCGGTCAGCTCTGCTTCTTCCATCGCCCATAACTTCGGCGGACGGTCGTGGGACGTGTCCGCCCAACGCATCAATTGAGCCCGCTCTCTGAAGACGCTATGGAGGTCTTCCTCTTCCTCCAAGATCATGCCCTTCAGATTCGCGTGCCGGGACAACTGCCCGAAAGCCTCGACGAAAAGCGTGGATATGACGGCTGTTCTCCTTTGAAACACCCGGCCCTCTACATCGTGTCGGGGCGCTGCGGGCTGCGGATCGGCTCGCGCCAGGGGTAGATGCCACCGTCGTAAGAGTCGGGGCCGAGCTTGAAGTGCTTGGCCTGATCCATGGTCTCCACGAAGGGCATGTTGGGGTCGAACCACGTTTCGGGCGACATCGGGCGCGGCCCGGCCTTGGAGACGGCGCCGAAGGCCGGGCGGCCGATGATCTCCTCCAAGAGCCACGCGCAGTCGATGAGCTTGGAGACGTCGACGCCCGTCTGGATGCCCATGCCCTCCAGCATGTGGAAGAGGTCCTCGGTGGCCATCATCCCGGTCGCGCGTCCGGTGCCGCAGTACGGGCATCCGCCTATGCCGCCGACGGTGCCGTCGAGGACGAGGGTGTCGTCGGGCGATAGCGCACGCATGGCGGCGTAGGCGGACGGGAGGGCCATCCCGCGTGCGTTGTGCAGGTGGAGGTAGAAACGGCGGATGTGCGGCCACCTGTCCTTGACGGCTAGCAGCTGCTCTTCGACGCGATGCGGGAGGCACCACGCCATGGGGTCGAGGAAGCCGACGCTGGTGACGGGGATATCCGCCTCATCCCAGACGGAGTGCGCGCGTTCGAGGACATCCATGCGCTGATCGAGCGAGAACTCGCCCACGAAGTTGGAGCCCCACGCGGCCGCGACTCGTATCTCGGCTTCCGTCACGCCGCGCCGCCGGGCATCCTCGACGATAGCAGTCCAGCCGGCGAATTCCTCTTCCTGGGAGCGGTTGAAGTTGCGGCGGGTGAATACGTCGCAGAGGTGGGCGTTCAGGAAGGGACGGTCGTCCTCGATGGTCAGGGGCGGGACGAACCGCTGGGCGCGCTCGTAGGAGCGGCGGTTCACCAGGAGGGCCGTGTAGATGACGTCCGGGTTCGGCGTGAACCGCTCCAACACCTCTTCGATCCTGGCCATCTGGGGCGTGTACCTCGGGCTGACGAACGATCCGACGACGATTCGGGGCAGTCCGGTCTCGCCGAGAGCGTTCAGGAGGCGGACCTTGTCGTCGACGGAGAGGTCGGCGGACTCGATCTGCATCCCCTCGCGCATGGTCTCGTCGCGGTACTCGATGGTGGGCCAATGATGGTCCATGGGGTGTCCTGCTTGCGTGCGCTGCGGTGGTCTGCTGGGGACAGTATAGGGGAATGCGGGGTGTGGCGGGTTTTGCTTACTGCGTACTCCACTGCGAATGTTAGAAGTGGACACGCCTGCCAAGACTCACTCAACCGTAACTGAGTCGCTCAAGCCCGCCCTGTAAACTTTCCCCTTGACTTTATTGTTCTTTCTATCTAGTCTGATAACTAGCCAGTATGAATAACGGAGGCAAGCCATGAGCAAGAAGTGGGCTGTTCAGGATGCCAAGTCCAGGTTCAGCGAACTCCTCGATACCACCATCGCGGAAGGACCGCAAATCGTGACCAAGCGCGGGGTGGAGACCGCAGTGCTCCTTCCCATCGAGCAGTGGCGAAGACTGGAACTGATGACCAGGCCGGACCTGAAAGAGCTGCTCCTTGCCTCGGAGGCACGGACCGAGCACCTCACTCCGCCGCGGCGACAGTATCGCCGCCGAACACCCTTGGTCATGGAGTAGACTCTTGTACCTCCTCGATACCAACGTGGTCTCGGAGCTGCGACGCCCCCGTCCACACGGGGCAGTATTGGACTGGATCGCCGATGTGCCGGCGGAACGGCTATTCGTATCTGCCGTCACGGTTGGGGAAATACAGGCGGGGATCGAAATCACCCGTGAGCAGGATGAGGCGAAGGCGGAGGAGTTGGAGGCATGGCTGGACAAGGTCTTGGCTTCCTACGGTGTCTTGCCGATGGATTCGTCCGCCTTCAGGGAGTGGGCGCGGCTCATGCACAGGAGGTCGGACACCATGACTGAAGACGCCATGATCGCGGCGACAGCAACGGTTCACCGGCTGACGGTAGTCACGCGGAACGTGAGCGACTTTGAACGGCTAGGGGTTGAACTACAGAATCCCTTTGAAAGGGCGTTATGAACGTTCCCCACTGTGTTTGATGCCCCTTTGGTATAATTGTTTGTCACCAGCTACCGTCGAGGAGTTTTGTCCTGAACATTACGTTGAGGCTGTTCGCCGGGTATCGTGAGCGAGTAGGACAGAGCGTCCTGGAGCTCACGATGCCCGACGGCGCGACGGTCGGCTCGGTGGCGCAGGTGGTATTCGAGCGATATCCGGGGCTGATTGGGACGCCGAACGCGCTGGTGATCGCCGTGAACCAGGAGTACCAGCAGCACGACCACGAGCTTGCGGACGGCGACGAGGTCGCGCTGATTCCGCCGGTCAGCGGAGGCACGGATGATTGAGATAACGTACGAGCCGCTCGACCCGGAGGCGATCACCGACCGCGTGCGCTCAAGGTCGGCCGGGGCGGTGATCACGTTTCTCGGCACGACGCGGGACAGCACGGCAGACCGGGACGTCCTGTACCTCGAATACGAGGCGTACGAGCCGATGGCCGAAAAGAAGCTGTCGGAAGTGGCGCAGGAGATGATGGACAGATGGCCGCTGACGGGCGTGGCGATCTCTCATCGTCTGGGGCGGCTGGAGATTACGGACATCAGCCTCGTGGTGGCCGTCGCCTCGCAGCACAGGGGGCACGCCTTCGAGGCCACTCAGTACAGTGTCGATAGGCTCAAGCAGGTCGTGCCGATATGGAAGAAGGAATTTTTCAAAGGCGGTGAGGTCTGGGTGGAGAGCCCGGAGGACGTGGCGCTGCGGGAGGGGGCGAGGGTTTAGACGCGCACTAGCAACGAGTCAGTTTGAATTCCGCCCTTGCTGAACTATAGGTTATTCAGAAGGGTCGTCAGTTTCAATACTTACCAACACTGGAATCTCGAACTCTTTCTCCCAATCGGATTCGGCAGTCTGCTTTTCCACGCTGAAGACGTGTTCGCCCTCCTGTGAGAGCAGAGGGAACCCAACGATATGCCCGAATACCCTTGAACGTGGTGTCTCCATCAGATCGACTTCGTACTCCATAAACTGCAATTTCCTACCGTCTGGGGCAACTATCCCGACTCTCGCCTGACCTTTTTCGGGCGCATCGTCATTCGATCTTGCCCACAACACTACCAACGACATATTTAGCAATGTGGTAGATTGCTCATCTGGCTCGTCCACACTTCCCGGTGCTGGGGCTGGGACGTTGATCTGCTCGATAATTTCGATGAGAGATACGTTGTTGGTCCGTTGGTTAGTGATAGCATTCTCACAGATTAGTGCCCAGAGGACTTTCACGATTTTCCTCCTCTATCCACTTCCGCAGTCAACTCAGGAATTCGTCCACTTAGTAGGTGAAACGGACGAACTCGTCATAGGATTGTACCTGTGAGACTTCACGGGAGGTTCTGTCAGTTCCGTCATGGGGGGGAGATGAACTTCTGTGCTACCTGAGCCAGCTTCCGTGCTAGGTCTACGTTGTGTTTCGTCAGAGAGCACAAAGTTCCATGGAGTGGAATGGGCTTGGGGCGGATTCAATATCCTCTGGGCAAGTTTTTTCGCGTACCAGCACTGTGGCGCCCGGGCAACGTAAGCTGCTGCCACCTGCAGGTTGTTATTCGCAGCGAAGGTCGTCAACCATAGGAGAACGGCAAGTGCTGTATCGTGTGGGTTCTCGAACTCTAGGTCTATTTCCCTACTCGCGAGATCAAAAATGCGACCAATAGCATCTTCCCGCACTTCACCTGAACCAAGCATCTGGCGGAATGCCTCTCGTACAGTTGGATGCTTTTCAACCGCTTGGAAAAAGCCGTTGGTGCTACTAACTACATTGAGTGCAGCATCAAATTTGGGACTTTGGATTTCGTCCAGTACATTTTCCCAGTTCATGTCCTATCCGTCCAATACTCAGCGGGGCTTCCTAATGCTGGGCTGACGTCATCGGCCAGGTGAAAGTATTCTCCATCGGCTCCCCACTGGCTGAGCACACACACTTGTACCGATTCCTCTCTAAGGCTGGTGGTCACGTTCCAAACGATACCTAAGTGGCAAACCTTATCATTGTCATCGCGGTAAACAAGTATGTCGCCTTGTTTGATTTCAGAGTCGTTGGTCAGTCGCCTGTATTTGTCGCCGTTGAGGATCATGCCCAAATGTTCGGGTTGAATGGTAGTACGCCTTGAGGCAAACACCATTCCCATACAATTGTACACACTGCTCAGCGAGCGCATCTTCGCAGAGGGGTGTCCTTCTAACACGAAATCTAAGGCAGCCTGCATAGCCACAGGCGGTCTCTGCGGTCGTCTTTCGTTGGGTATGTAGGTGTCCTCTCCTGTGGACAACTGGATTCCGGCGCCGAGCAGGTAATTGCCCTGCTCACTGAACATCGTCATTGGCTTCCCTCTGCATTTCCTAGCCTTTCATAGTCGCAGAATAGTAGCATAGCGAATCAGATTGAGCTAGTCGAGACAGAACAATGCCGACGCCTAGTGTTAGGTTTTCAAACTAAGACACTACCTGACCGCCGTTCTCGTTGCCCCTGCTACCCGTCTCTGCTATATTTGAAGATCACTGACGGAGGGATCGCATAGTGGCCTAGTGCGGGCGCCTGCTAAGCGCTTAGGGGGAGAAATCCCTCTCGTGGGTTCGAATCCCACTCCCTCCGCCATGCATCAAGGCCCCGACAAAGCGGACATGGAAGACTATTACATATGGACAATCGGCTGCCAGATGAACGTGGCCGATTCCGAGCGCCTCGAAAGCGCCCTTGAGCAGATGGGTCTCGGCAAGGCCGCCACTGCCAAGGAAGCGGACGTGGTGGTGCTGAACAGCTGCGTCGTCCGGCAGAGCGCGGAGGACAAGGTGGTCGGGATGCTCGGTCACCTCAAGCCGATGAAGCAGCAGGACGGCGACAAGGTCGTCGCGCTCATGGGCTGCATGGTCGGGCCGAAGACGGACACGCTGGAGCAGCGGTTCCCGCAGGTGGACGTCTTCATGCGTCCGCAGCAGTTCACGCCGCTGATCGACCTGCTCGGCGACCGCATGGGCATCGACCCGGAGGGCTGCATCGGGCCGCTCACGGCGAGGCCGAACGTGACGGCGTACGTCCCGATCATTCACGGCTGCGACAAGTTCTGCACGTTCTGCATCATCCCGTATCGACGGGGGCGAGAGGTCAGCAGGACGATCCCCGACATCGTCCGGGAGGTCGAGCTTCTTGCGGCGAGGGGCGTTCGCGAGGTGACCCTGCTCGGCCAGAACGTCGACTCGTACGGGCACGACCTGGAGGGCGACGTGGACCTGGGGCACCTGTTGAAGGCGGTGCATCCTATCGACGGGGTAGAGCGCATCCGGTTCCTCACGTCGCATCCGAACGACATGAGCGACCACATCATCGACACGGTGGCAGGGTTACCGAAGGTCTGCGAGCACATCAATCTGCCGTTCCAAGCAGGGGACGACGAAGTGCTTTTAAGAATGCGCAGGGAGTACACGAACGGGGACTACCGCAGGCTCGTCGACAGGATACGGGAGCGCATCCCGAACGTGTCGATGTCGACCGACCTGATCGTGGGGTTCTGCGGCGAGACGGACGAGCAGTTCAACAGGACGTTGGAGATGGTGCGCGACGTGCGGTTCGACAAGGTGCACTCGGCGATGTACTCGACGCGGGACAACACCTTCGCCTCCCGGAAGTACGAGGACGACGTTCCGCAGGACGAGAAGAAGCGGCGATTGACGGCAATCGACGAGCTTCAGGCGACGATTCAGGCCGAGATCAACTCGAAACTGATGGATGAGACGTTGGAAGTGCTGGTCGAGGGGACGAAGCGTGGGCAGATACAAGGACGCAGCAGAAGCGATAAACTGGTGTACGTAGAGGGAGGTGAAGACGCGGTAGGCCACACCGTGCCGGTGAAGATCGAACGGGCGGGGCCGTGGTCACTGGGAGGGCGAGTCGCCCTCGCCGCGTAGGTGAATGGAGGCCAACTATGGTAATCGCTGAATCTCCCAAGACGCCGACAATACCGATAACCGAGATCGAGCAGTCCGCCTTTTGCCAGACGGACGATGAGCTTGCGGCGAAGTCGCTCGAAGAGGAGTTCGAGGCGGGAGTCCGGTGGCAGAAGATCCCGATCTCCTACCTCAAGGCCAAGCCGGAAGAGCTGGACGCGCGGATCGCTGAGGCTCGCGCGCGGCTGGGCGAGAAGGTGGTCATACTCGGCCACCACTACCAGCGGAACGAGATCATCAGGTTCGCCGATTTCCGCGGCGACTCGTTCAAGCTCTCGCAGTTCGCCGCAAGCCAGGGGAAGGCCGAGAGCATCATCTTCTGCGGCGTCCACTTCATGGCCGAGACGGCGGTCATCCTGAGCCAGGACCACCAGCGCGTCATCCTGCCCAACCTCACGGCGGGGTGCTCGATGGCCGACATGGCGCACATCGACGACGTGCTGGACTGCTGGGACGACCTGAGCGACGTCCTGCCGAACAGCACGACGGTGCCGATCACGTACATGAACTCGACGGCGGCCATCAAGGCGCTGTGCGGTCGAGAGGGCGGGATAGTATGCACCTCGTCGAACGCCGCCGCGACGTTCGAGTGGGCGCTCGGACGGGGCGACAAGATACTGTTCCTCCCCGACCAGCACCTCGGCAGGAACACGGCGGTGCGGTTCGGCATCGGCCTCGACGAGATGATCATCTGGAACCCGTTCAAGCCCCTGGGAGGCAACTCCGAGGAGGACATCGACCGCGCCAAGATCGTCCTCTGGCAGGGGCACTGCTCGGTACACACGCGCTTCTCCGTGAAGCAGATCGAGGAGGCGCGGCGCAGGTACCCGACGTGAACGTCATCGTCCACCCGGAGTGCTACATGGAGGTCGTCCAGGCGGCGGACGCGAACGGCTCGACCGAGACGATCATCAAGACCATCGAGGAGGCGCCGAGCGGCACGACGTGGGCGGTGGGGACGGAGATCAGCCTCGTCAATCGCATCGCGCAGGAGAACCCGGACAAGACGGTCTTCTGCCTCGACTCGGTGGTCTGTCCCTGCTCCACGATGTATCGGATACACCCGGCGTATCTCTGCTGGATACTGGACGGGCTGAACGAGGGCGTCGTGGTGAACGAGATCACCGTGGACGACGAGACGAAGCGCGACGCGAAGGTCGCCCTCGACCGGATGCTGCAGGTCGTGTGACGCTGCCACCCTTCGACAAGCTTTCAAGTAACTGCTCAGGAGATTCACCACAGAGGACACAGAGATCACAGAGTGAGGAATGAAGTTGTCTTCACGGCAGTTACTGATACCGGGCACTGTTCCGCGCGGCCTTCGACAGGCTCAGGCCGAACGGGGCGTAACTTTGCTCAGGGTGAACGGAATGCTTTTAGACACCCTCTAAGACACCGCGAGTAGCTCGTCACGATGGACATCTCCCAAGCTGAGATCGACGAGGTCGTGCGCAGGGCGCTGCTCGAAGACCGGGCGGACGCCGACATTACGACGGAGACGCTGGTGCCGCCCGATCTGCGTGGCAACGCGCGCATCATCGCCAAGGCGGAGGGCGTGCTGGCGGGAGTGGAAGTTGCCGGGGCCGTGTTTCGAGCGGTCGGCCCTGAGCTAGAGTTCAACCCCATCCTCTCGGACGGCGCGCGGCTGGCGGTCGCAGACGGCGCTGAAGAACACGGCGTGATTGCCGAGCTATCGGGAAGCGTGGCGTCCATCCTGAAGGGTGAGCGGGTGGCGCTCAACTTCCTGCAACACCTGAGCGGCATCGCCACGGAGACCGACCGGTACGTGCGGGAGGTCGCGGGCTACGATGCCGTCATACTCGACACGCGGAAGACGGCGCCGGGCCTGCGAGATCTGCAAAAATACGCGGTCGCCGTCGGCGGGGGAACGAACCACCGACGCGACCTGTCGGACGGGGTGCTCATCAAGGACAATCATCTCGCGGCAGGACGGCTGAATGAGCTATCCCTGGGTGATGTCGTTCGGCGGATGCGGGAGAGCGCGCCGGGGGCGTGGGAGATCGAGGTGGAGGTGGAGAATCGCTGGACCAGCTTCGTGAGGCCGTCGAGGCGGGTGCCGATATCGTGATGCTGGACAACATGACCTTGTCGGAGATGGCGGAGGCGGTCAGGGTCGTCGATGGGCGGGCGCTGACGGAGGCGTCGGGGGGGATCACGCTGGATAACGTGCGTGAGGTCGCCTCGACGGGGGTGGACAGGATATCGGTCGGGGCGCTGACTCACTCGGTCACGGGGCTGGACATCAGTCTGGAAGTGCTGCTATAGCCGTCGTTCCCTTGAGATTAGCGGGATTTCACCGCAGAGGGCGCGGAGATCGCGGAGGGGGTTTTGGATTCCCGCCCCGTATCGGGGTACGGGGTGACGTTCTTTCGTGGGAATGACGAGAGGGTCACCACAGAGGGCACGGAGGGGGTTAAACCCTCACCCCTTCGACAGGCTCAGGGCAGGCTCCAGCCCTCTCCCACGACGGGAGAGGGGGTAAGATACTAGCCCCTTCTTGGGCGTTCCTTGTCGGCGGAGTCGATCATGATGGTGACGGGGCCGTCGTTGGTTAGGGAGACCATCATGTAGGCCTGGAAGACTCCGGTTTCGACGCGGAGGCGGGTCTCGCGGAACTTGCCGACGGTCGGTCGAACAGCGACTGGGCGAGGTCGGGGCCGGCGGCCTGGATGAAGCTCGGACGGCGGCCCTTGCGGGTGTCGGCGTGGAGGGTGAACTGGCTGATGAGGAGAAGGTCGGCGTTCACGTCCATGGCGGAGAGGTTGAACTTGCCGTCTTCGTCGGCGAAGACGCGGAGGTTGACGACCTTGTTGACGACGTAGTCGGCGTCGGCTTCGGTGTCGTCGCGTGAGACGCCGAGAAGGACTACGAAGCCGGGGCCGATCTTGCCGACGGTCTCGTCATCGACGGTGACGGATGCGTCGGAGACTCTCTGGACCAATGCTTTCAACGGGATGGTGCCCCTTATCTCAAAACTATCAGAATGTGCGTCCAACTGCCCTCGACAGGTTCAGGGCTGAACATAAAGCAGATGGATGTGTTCCGGGGTGTCAGGCGGCTCAGGGCGAACGGGGTTGTAAGGCGGCTCTCTCCCACGACGGGAGAGGGGATTTTCACGCACTGGATTTGTTCGACAAGGCGGCTCTGAACGTACTTGAGATAGTTTCTAGGTGGTGGAGGCCGGTTCTTTGTCTTTGGCGGACTCGGATTTGTTGGAGTCCTTCGGCTTCGAGTCGGACTTGGAATCGGAGTCGGAGGACTCGTCGGAGTCGGGCTTGGACCTGCCGTTGGAGCCGCCGCCCTTGCCGTAGTCGTTGACGTAGAACCCGCTGCCCTTGAAGACGACAGGGACGGAGTGGATGACGCGACGAGACTCGACGCCGCACAGCGGACAGGCGGCAACCGGCTCGTCGGAGAAACTCTGCTTGACCTCGAACTCATGCCCGCAATCCGTGCAGCGGTAGTCGTACCTGGGCATGAACACCTCCATCTCTCACGGAAAGTTAGCAGCCCATCGGAGCGGCTGCTAACACTCGACTCAGCGTAGCACCCCAGCTACGGGAGTGTCAAATTGGGGGGCTTCATCGCCAACGTTCCTCTTGCCACCAGCCGGCGTCCATGCGTTCTTCCTCCACCCGCGCTTGGCGCAGTTCCGCCAGCGTCAATTTGTTGCTCTTGAACCTGTTGCACGGATCGCAGAGCAAGGCGAAATTGTCCATTTCGTCCACGCCGCCGAGGGAGCGCGGTTTCTTGTGGTCTACCTGGAGATAGTCCGGGTACGGCGGCTCCCAACCGCATCCCTGACAGCGTTGGCCGTCCGAGATAATCAGCCGTTCCCGTATCTCGCGGACGGGCAGACGCCGGGCGTTGCGCTTGCGGCTCACGACCACGAGTTCCGGCGCTACGGCCTCTCCGCCGTCCGTCCGCTCCGGCGGATCGGTGGTGACGTGAATGGCTCGGTCCCAAGAGTCGTTGTCCACGGGCAGTTGCGCCTCCCGTTCGAGCCGCTCGCGGATGATCTTCTCGGCTGGGTCGTTCAGGTCGATGGCGACCCAGCCCCTGCCCAATCGCTCTGCGGCGATGGCTGTCGTGGCGCACCCGGCGAAGGGGTCTAGCACCATGTCGCCGGGGTTGCTGGAAGCCTTGATGATCCGCTCGTACAGGGCGAGGGGTTTCTGTGTCGGGTAGCCAGTGCGCTCGTTGTCATTGCTGGCGAGAACGCCAATATCCGACCATACATCGGTCATACGGCGGCCTGGGGACTCCGAGAGGTATCGTTTACGTCGCGGTACGCCATCCTTGTTGAACACTAGCAGACCTTCGCGCTCAAACCCTTCCATTGTCTCGCGGCTGTAACGCCATTGCCGCACATTCCCGTTGAACTCATAGACCATATTGGGGCGCACGGCGTTATTCGTGCACGAGGTCGTCGTGTACCTTCCCCGTTCGTCCGTAAACCTGTAGTCGCGCTCGATTTGTTCAGGGTCCAAGTCGTCATACTGAGGATGCCAAACCCAAGATGGCCCCTTCACGTAGTACAGGATTGTTTCCGACCCCCTACGCCACTTCTTGCGGGAAAGGTTTTCGGCCGCTCGGTTCCACGTGATGTCGCCGTTCATGTTCCGCCGCCCAAATATCGCGTCCATCATCGCCTTCGTCCAGGCGTGGGCCGTATGGTCGATATGGAGGTAGAGGCTGCCCGTCGGTTTCAGAACGCGGTGCATCTCCAACACCCGGACGCCGAGCCAGCACAGGAACGCGCCCATGTCGTCGCCCGCCGCGTGGTTCGCCGCGTCTATGACCTCGTACAGGCTACGGTGTCCCTCGCGGATGGTCGTCCACCATTCCTGCTGCACGTCGCTCCACGTCCACACGTCGGAGTAGGACACATTCTCGCCCGCCGCCGTGATGCCCTGGAACGCCTTGACGCCCTTGTTGAAGGGCGGGTCGGTCGCTATCAGGTCGATGGACTCGGAGTCGATGCCTCGGAGGACGGGCAGGTTATCGGATATGAACAGGGTTCGATTTAGGGATTGCATGGGGACCCTTCAGTTTATGATATACCACCGCTTGCGACCGAATGGCCAAGTTCTCTTATACCGACGATCAGGATAGCGGACCTCGAGACGTTCGTGAGCGACACGTCTATTATTTAGTTCCTGAGTCCACTTGAGTACCTCTTCGTCGGTCAGAGTAGACTCTCCGGTTTCAAAATCTACGTCGTAGTCCTGCGAATACCATATCTTAAGATAGCCATTCTCCATCTGATCTTTCCGAACAACGATACCCACAATAAGAGGCTGGTCTTCTACCCGTGGTGCAACACATAGAACTCCTACGATCTGGTCAGTCTTGGTTCGTGTCACCCAGCAGTGAAGGTCAACCATATCCGACGGGTAAGAAACGAAAACCTCGTGGTCGTCCGTTAGTAGCTCCTTGGGATAATCGACTAGGGTTTCAGCAATTTGAGGCATCCGTTTAAAACGCGGACTCCACCAGATAGTATGATTGAAAATTCTGCGTCGACCAAATGTCAGGCGCGGCTTGTATAGAGGACTGCGTACCTCGCGGCGTAAACGGCCCCAGTTCTCGAACAGGAATTCGTCCTCAAATTTTTGCGTTCTGAGAAACACGTCTCCCATCTCGGGATGATATATGGGCTCCAAATATCCCCTGGATTCCAAGTCACTCAAAGCACGATTGAGTGTTGTAGAGGGGTGAGTCATCAAAGGTAGACGAGGCCGAAGCAACACAGATTCGCTATCACGACCGTAGGGCGTGACAGTGTATTCCCGCTGGCATCCAAGACGAGAGGACTTCTTACTCACATGAGTCGCTTGACCTATAGCATATATGATCTCTTTCTGATAATCATCGAACTCGTCCAGAAACTTGTCACGCTTCTGTTCGTAGAGTGCCCAAAACGCGATAAGTGCAGCCGTTACGGTCCCTAGACCGCCTACCCAATCACCTACAGTTCCTAATTCCAATCGACAGATAAAGTCGAACACGTTCCTATCCTCCTCCTCTCGGCTTCCACCTACCCGCCGTCGGAGACCTTTGCGTAACCTTCAGATATTGCCTTAGCGCCGCGAATTTCACCCTCACCCTAACCCTCTCCCGCGAACGGGAGAGGGGATAAGCAGTCACCCTCACCCCTTCGACAGGCTCAGGGCAGGCTCTAACCCTCTCCCGCGAACGGGAGAGGGGATAAGAGGTTATGCAAATCCCTCGTTATTGTAAAGTTGTTACGATTGGGGCGCTCGGTCAGATGACGTTCAGTGCAAGGCTGATGATAGATTAGATGTTCGTATGTGTCAAGCTCACGCTACAAGCGCGAGCCCAGCGACGAGTCGGCCCCACCGACGGCGCGTTCCAGGCCGCCGCTCCACTCGTCTTCAATGTCGCTCAGGTCGAGGTCTAGGCTACTCCCCAAAGTGAACCGGCTTCCCCCTACCCTTCCGAGCACGGCATAGGGTGTCCCCTCGTCGGAGCATATTTTTTGTAACTGTGGGAGGCGGTCTTCGGGGAGGGAGACGACGATGCGGGACTCGGTCTCGCCGAAGAGGGCGGCGTCCCATCGGCCCGACATGGCGAACGAGGCGGTGAATCCGATGTTTCCGGCTATGCAGCACTCGGCGAGGGCGACGGCGAGGCCGCCGTCGGAGCAGTCGTGGGCGGAGTTGACTATGCCTTCGGCGACGGCACTTGCGGCAGACTTGCTGGACGGCTGCTTCGAGGGCCAGGTCGATGGATGGGCGGCCTAGCTACCTTGTCGTGGACGATTTCGAGGTACTCGCTTCCGGCAAGGGAGGCGGCGTCTCCGCGCACCTCGTCGGAGCCGAGCAGGACGACGACATCGCCCTCGTCCTTGAAGGGCATGGTCGCGTGGGCGGATACGTCGTCGAGCAGGCCGAGCGCGCCTATTATGGGAGTTGGGTAGATGTCGCGTCCGCGCGACTCGTTGTAGAGGCTGACGTTGCCGCTGATGACGGGCGCGGCGAACGCCTCGCTTGCGGCGGCCATGCCCTTGACGCACTCTTCGAGCTGGTAGTAGACCTCCGGCTTCTCCGGGTTGCCGAAGTTGAGGCAGTCGGTGAGCGCGATGGGAGTCGCGCCGACGGTGGAGACGTTGCGGCACGCCTCGGCGACGGCGATCATGCCGCCCATGTATGGGTCGAGGTAGCACTTGCGCCCGTTGCCGTCCGTGGCAAGGGCTATGCCGGCGCCTGTCCCCTTGACGCGCAGGACGGCGGCGTCTCCGCCGGGGGCGACGACGGTGTTGGTCTGGACCTGGTGGTCGTACTGGCGGTAGACGGACAGCTTGGACGCGATGTTGGGGGAAGCGAGCAAACTCAGGAGGATAACGGCGGGAGACACCTTGGGCACGGGGACCTGGTTGAGGTCGAAGTCCTGCGCGTCCGTGAGCCACTGGGGCTTTTTGCCCGTGAGCCTGTAGGTGGGCGCGTCGGTCAGCAGCCCGACGGGGAGGCGTCCGTTCTCAGGGCCGTCATCGCAGATGCTCACGTCGCCGTCCGCGGTGGACTCGCCGACGACGGTGACGTGAAGGTCCCACTTGTCGAGTATCCTGGTGACCTCGCCTGCGTCTTCCGGCGCGACGACGACGAGCATCCTCTCCTGGCTCTCGGAGAGCATGACCTCGTAGGGCGTCATTCCCGACTCGCGCCTGGCGACCTTCGACACGTCGATGCGGATGCCCGTCCCGCCCTTGCCCGCGCACTCGACCGACGCGGTGGACAGGCCGGCGGCTCCCAGGTCCTGCAGGCCGACGAGACGCCCGGACTCGGCCAGCTCCATGCACGCCTCGATCAGCACCTTTTCGAGGAAGGGGTTGCCCACCTGAACGGCGGGGCGCAGCTCGCGGTCGTCCTCGAAGCTCCGCGAGGCGAGACCTGACGCGCCGTGAATGCCGTCGCGCCCGGTGTCGGCCCCGACCAGCATGAGGAGGTTGCCGGGCGCGCCCGTGGTGGCGCTGAGGAGCTTGTCCGCCGGAACGATGCCGACGCACATGGCGTTCACGAGCGGGTTGTCGGCGTAGGAGTCGGAGAAGACGACCTCTCCGCCGACGTTGGGGATGCCGATGCAGTTGCCGTACTCCGAGATGCCCGCGACCACGCCGCCGAAGAGATAGCGGTTGCGCGCGGTGTCGGGCTGTCCGAAGCGGAGGGAGTTCAGCAGCGCGATTGGACGAGCGCCCATGGCGAAGATGTCCCTGACGATGCCGCCGACGCCGGTTGCGGCCCCTTCATACGGCTCGATTGCGGAGGGGTGGTTGTGCGACTCGATCTTCATGACGACGGCGAGGCCGTTGCCGATGTCGACCGCGCCCGCGTTCTCCTGTCCGGGCGCGACCAGCATTCGCGGGCTCGTGTTGGGGAGCATCCGGAGGAGGGGCTTGGAGTGCTTGTAGGCGCAGTGCTCGCTCCACAGGGAACCGAAGAGGCCAAGCTCCAACTCGTTCGGTTCGCGTCCGAGACGCTCGACGATGGCCTCGTACTCCCCTTCGGAGATGGCAAGGGCTTCGAGTGTCTCTTTGCTTGGGGGCATGTTGGACCGCTCCGTATGTTCCGAGTTAGGCCGTGCCGACGGTCACGAGAGCAACTCCGGCCACGACCAGGACGGCTCCGATGACCGTCCTGATGGAGACCCGTTCGAGCCGCTGCAAGAAGATGTGTGTCATCAAGATAGCCACCAGCGGGTTCGCCCCGGCGACCGGGGACGCCACCACGACCGAGACCTGCTCCAGCGAGAGATAGAGCGACGCGACACCCCATGCAGACGCCAGACCGGACATTGATACTACCACCCAGCCTCGAAACGGGGCTACCTTCAGGTCGATCAGTGCGGGCCGGGCGAACAGGAGCCCGGTGAGCAGCAGCCCGAACAGCAGGGACAAGAAGGTCGCCGTCATGGGCGGGACGCCGTCGCGGATCACCAGAAAGGCGAGGTAGCTGCCCAGGCCGTACCCGGCGGCGGATCCGACCGAGGCCAGGTAGCCCTGGAACTTTCGACGACCGTCGATGTCTTGTACGCGCGAAGTCATTGGCTCAGCACTACCACGATGCCAGTGATGATGGAGATCGTGCCCACGGCGACCGGGAGGTTCGGCGTTTCGCTCGACAACACGATTGCAAGGAGAACGGCAAAGAGCGGGGACGCCCCGACGACGGGGCAGACCGTGAGACGCCGATCTTGGAGACGGAGACGAAGTTCAGGAGCCGTCCGCCGAGAAAGCTGGCACAGCCGACAAGGAAGATGATCGCGAAGTCGGTCCAGTCGAGCGAAAGGGCCGCTGATCCCTCCATGACGACCATGAAAATCGACGTGCAGATCACGCCGACGACCAGGGAGACGATGACGCCGGTCGTCGGCCTCATGTGCTGGACGCTGAGCCGGGCGAAGAAGGCCGTGGCCCCGAATCCGACGGCGGCGGACAGGGCAAACAGGATGCCTAGCACGACGCTCTCCGTTCGCGCGGACTGTCCGACGGCGCTACGGGTGCAGACGCAATGACGCTCACGAGGCCAGATGGTCGATGATCGAGTTGAAGATGAGCGCGCCGTCGGCGCCTCCCACGACCTGCTCGCAGCACCGTTCGGGGTGCGGCATCATGCCGAGAACGTTGCCCCTGGCGTTGACGATGCCCGCGATGTTGTTGACCGAGCCGTTGGGGTTGGAGTCCGGGGTCACCCGTCCGTCCTCGGTCGAGTACCGGAAGACCACCCTGCCCTCCTCCTCCAACTCGCGCAGGGTGTCGGGGTCGGCAAAGTACCTGCCCTCGCCGTGCGAGATGGGGACTCGCAGCACCCGGCCGGCCGGATAGCCGCCGCTGAACGGGGTCCCGGCAGTCTCGGACCGCAGGTTCACCCACATGCAGCGGAACTGGAGGACGTCGTTTCGCATCAGCGCGCCGGGGAGCAGACCGGCCTCGCAGAGTATCTGGAACCCGTTGCAGATACCGGCGACGATCCCGCCTCCTGCGGCGAAGTCGGTGACGGCGCTCATGACGGGCGAGAAGCGCGCGATCGCTCCGCATCGGAGGTAGTCGCCATAGGAAAAGCCGCCCGGCAGGATGACGCAGTCGAACCGGGACAGGTCGGTCTCCTTGTGCCACACGTACTCGACCTGCCGGTGGAACACCTCGGACAGCACGTGGTAGGTGTCCGTGTCGCTCCACGTGCCGGGGAAGACGACTACGCCGAACCGCATGTCGTTCGCGGTCGTCAAGACGGGTCTGCCGTTGGGCGAGAGTGTCGGAACGTGGGTGTCCGAGGTCTTCACGAGCGTTCCCTGAGCAGCGCGGCTACCGTTTGGCTGACCTTCTTGAGGTCGGCGCGGCCTTCCACCTGCGGGATGATGCGTCCCATCACCTTGCCCATCTCGCGCGGGCTTGTCGCGCCCACTTCATCGACCACTTTGGCCGCGATCTCCGAGATCTCCTCGTCGGTAAGCTCGGCGGGCAGGTACTCCATGATGATGGCGAGCTCGTCCTCTTCCTTCTTAACGAGGTCGTCGCGTCCACCTTGGGTATAGGCTTCGATGCTGTCACGACGTTGGCGCGCCTGACGCCAGAGCAGGCCGGTGATGGCCTCGTCGTCGGCCTCTTCCTGCTTCTCAATCTCGAGGTTGCGAACGGCGGAGCGAAGGTACCTGAGAACGTCACGCCGGAGCGTGTCTCGCGAACGCATCGCCTGCTTGAGGTCTTCGGTTAGCTGCTCGCTCAGGGACATAGTGAAGGTCTCCTCATCAGATTTCCTCGCCCGCTCTGCGCGGATAGAATCGCCCAGAACCTCTTATGTGTCAAGGCAAGGCCGCAAGGCAGGCGCGCTATTCGACCGGGTTCTCCAGCTTCTCGACGGCCCGATTGAGGTCTCGCAACACCCGGTCGCGGCCCAAGATTTCCAGCGACTCGAACAGCGGCGGAGAGACTTTCAGCCCGCTCGTTGCAACGCGAAGCGTGCCAAGCAGTTGTCCGACCTTGATGTCGAGGTCGTCGGCAAGGCCCCGGAGCTTGGCTTCAAGGGTTGCCGCGTCGAACGGCTCGACGGCTCCGACAGCCTCCACCGACGCATTCAACGCCCGCAACGTCCCTGCGGCGTCCATCTTGCGCTGGACGAGCTCGCTCGGTTCGTAGTCGAAGTCGTCGCTGAAGAAGAAGGGTACCCGTTCCGCGGCGTCGGCCAGCGTCTTGAGGCGCTCCTTTATCAGGGGCACGATACGCACTAGAGTCTCGCGGTCGGGATCGGGGGGCAGTTCGGCGGGCGGGTACCTGCGCCAGTAGTCCAAGAGCGCGTCGGCGAGCTCCGCGTCGCCCGCCTCGCGGATGTAGTGTCCGTTCATCCAGTCGAGCTTATCGAGGTTGAAGATCGCACCCGACCTGGAGACACGTTCCAGCGAGAAGGCAGCGATCAGTTCGTCGTTTGTGAACAACTCCGTCTTGTCATCGTAGGACCAGCCGAGAAGGGCGAGGAAGTTGACCATCGCGTGGGGGAGGTAGCCCATCTGGCGGTACTCGTTCACCGATACCGCTCCGTGCCGCTTGCTGAGCTTGCCGCCGCCGCTCGCGAGGATGTCCGGCACGTGGACGAACTCCGGGGCCTCCCAGCCGAAAGCGTCGTACAGGCAGACGTGCCGGGGCGCGCTGGAGAGCCAGCCCTCCCCACGGATGACGTGGGAGATACGCATCAGGTGGTCGTCGACCACGCTGGCGAGGTGGTACGTCGGGAACCCGTCCGATTTCAGAATGACGAAATCGTCGATGAGCGAGTTGTCGAACTCCACGTGGCCCCGGATGACGTCCGAGACGGCAGTCGAGCCGTCTTTGGGCATGGCGAACTTCACGGCTGAGCCGCGCTCGTCCTCGAAGCGATAGGCATGTCCCGACTCTATGAGCCGTTCGGCCGCCGATTGGTAGTGTTCGAGTCGTTCCGACTGGAAGTAGGGTCCGTACTCGCCGCCGACCTCAGGGCCTTCGTCCCAGTCGAGGCCGAGCCATCGCAGACCCTCCATGATTGCCTCGACCGATCCCTCCACCTCGCGCGCCTGGTCGGTGTCCTCGATGCGGAGAATGAACTTGCCGCCGCGCCCACGGGCGAACAGCCACGTGAACAGAGCGGTGCGGATGTTGCCCACGTGCGGGTCGCCGGTGGGACTTGGCGCGAAACGGGTTCGGATATCGGGCATGGCCCGTCCTCCAAGAAGATAGTGTCTACGGTGTGCTGAAAATTCTTCGGCTCACCAGCGAGAGAGCGACGCGCCACCCGAAGATCATGACGGCCTGCACGCCGATGGCGACCAGGGCGAACGTTAGCTGAAACGTCCGGTCGGTGAGCCAGACGCGCAGGACGACGGCGATGACGCCGCATAAGAGCCATATCAGTGGGATGCGCCAGGCCGACGCCCCAGCGCTCGTCAGTGTCGACGTTCGGAATGCCCCGAGCCACGGCGACAGCGCGAACCAGACGGCGGCGAACGGCAATGCCGTACGCCAGAACGCGGCCTCCTGAACGATTCCGTGCTCCGCCCTGCCGGCAAAGACGAACAAAGCGAAGACCGCCAGGTCGCCCAACGCGGCGACCAGGACTATTGGCCGGAGAATCCTCGATGTTGTGGACTTGGCCGTCATCGCTGGCTATTGTCCTTTACCTCAGTAAGAAAAGGAAGAAATACTGTACGTATCGCACTGGAGTCGCACTTGACACCGACATGCGTTCTCAAATAGCATGGGATTACGTGAAATCGCTTTCAGGAGGGATATTGTGAAGAAAATATACGAACTTCTGACAAGGTTCACGACGAACAAGCTCGCGATTGGCGGCCTCGTCTTCATGGTCGCCTACATGATCAGAAGCGGGAGCGTAGGCTGCCCTCTGTGCGGCAATCAGGGCCTCCATCCCTGGGAGTGGGGCGGGTTCGTCGGCCTCTAGCCCCGATCCATCTCCGGCATGTTCGAGGGCAAGGTAACGCTTGCCCTCATTTCGTTAAGCCCCTCGCACAACCGTCCCGGCTTTCTGCGACCGCGAAGCGCATGAGCTAGGTAACGCCGGTTCTTCACCCTTCAACTCAAGCCCTAAGAGGTGGAGTTGAACCACACACGTTCGGAAGCCCGAATAGATACTGAATACCATTGACAAGCCCTAGAATGGTTTGCTACTCTGCAACCGACTCAAGATCTGCGTATCTGGATTTCATATAAGGCACGCTCGATACTTAATCTCATGACTTCAATGCACACCGCTCGTCCCAACCTCATGGCCGTCCTGGAGGATCAGGGGTTCCGCAATACGGCTCCCAGGAGAGCGGTCATCGACCTCCTTGAACGAAAGCAGGAAGGATTCACCGCAGAGGAGATCAGTGACGAGCTTCCATCGGTCGGTAGGGCCACCGTGTACCGGACGATCAAGCTGCTGCTGAAGGCTGGCGTAATTTGCAAGCTGGCCATGATGGACGGCGCTCCCAAGTACAGTCTTTCGCGCATCGAACACCACCACCACACCGTATGCACAAGGTGTGGGACCGTCGGAGAGTTTCGCGCGGCAACGGTGGAACGACTGCTCCGAGCCGTCGGGGACGACATTCCGGGAGAGATTGTCGGCCATCGCATGGAGTTCTACGTCACCTGCGACCGCTGCCTCCAGAACGCGGCGAGCAAGTAGGTCCACGTATCACACGCTATCGACGATCCCAACGATTCTTGCCAATAATTGAGATTGAATATCATTATTATTCTATCCGCGTTCTGTGACCAACCGACCAATCATTTAGAAGGCATGAAACCGTAGGACAGGAGGGACTGAGATTGAATACCAAAACGAGCCTCGTGAAAATGATCTCCGGAGTATGGTTGACGCTGGCAACGGCGGCCCTTCTGCTGTCGATTGCAGCGTGTTCAAGTGATGACGACGCGCAGCCGACTGTTCAGAGTCCGCCGCCCGCAGCGCAGTCAACTACCCAGAGTCCACCACCCCCGGCCGAAAGCCCCACGCCCCCGGCCGCATCCGCCGATGAAGGCCCCCCAATCCAAGTCGTGACTACGTCCAACATCGTCGCCGACTGGGCGCAGAACGTGGGCGGCGACGGCGTTGAGGTGTTCAGTCTCCTACCGGTTGGCGTCGACCCCCACACGTTCCAGCCGGGCGCCAGGGACGTGGCCAGAATAACCGACGCCGACGTTGTGCTCAGCATCGGACTGGGTATGGAGGGAGGTTGGCTCAACGATCTCCTGAAGAACGCCGCCGCCGACCCCGAGTCCATCGTCGAAACGGGCGAACTCGTCGAACCGATAGAGTTCGCCGAAGGCCACGCGGAAGAGGTTGAACTCATCGAAGGAATCAGCCACGTCGTGCACGAGGTTGAAGAGGGCGAGATCAGCGCGGATGAGGGCTTGGAAGAGCTCAAGGAGCTGATCGAAGCATTCGAAGCGGCGGAAGCGGACCACGAGGGCGAAGGGGAAGAGGCAGAAGAGGAAGAGCACCACGAGGGCGAAGGGGAGGAAGAGGAAGAAGAAAAGGACGAAGACCACGAGGGTGACGAAAGCGAAGAAGAGGAAGAGCACCATGAGGGCGAAGAAGAGCTGCCCGCAATGGTCATGGAAATAATCGGCAAGGTCGAAGCCGGACAGATGAAGGCTGAGGAAGCGATCGAGGCAATCGAAGGCCTTACCGAAGAGGGTGAGGAAGAACACGAAGACCACGGACACGGACTGGAAGACCCCCACTACTGGTTCGACCCCGTTCGCGTGAAGATCGTCGTCAACGACATAGCCGCGCGCCTCTCCGTACTCGACCCGAACCGCGGGGACATGTACAGGGCGAATGCCGCCGCGTACAACGCGAAGCTCGATGAGTTGCACTCATGGACGGAGCAGCGGGTGAGCGAGGTGCCGGCGGAAGACAGGCTTCTCGTGACTTCCCACGACAGCTACGGATACTTCGCGAATCTGTACGGGTTCGAGATCGTGGGCGTCGTCCTGTCGACCACCACGGACGTGGAGCCCTCGGCCGGCGACCTGGCGGACTTGGTGGAGGAAGTCAAGGAGGCCGGAGTCCCGGTAGTGTTCGGCGAGACGACGGTGAGCGAGCGTCTGGCCAACGCAGTGGCAAAGGAATCGGGCGCGACCCTCGTCCGGCTCTACTCCGGCTCCCTCGGTCCTGAGGGAAGCGAAGCCGCAACGTACCTTGACATGATTCGCGCGAACGTCGATCGGATAGTCAACGGCTTGAAGTAGTAGCGCCTTCTCAAGATGTGGTAGCATTGGGCTGCTCCGGGTGCAGGGAGTCCCTGCACCCGGAAATGCCTAACGAACCGGAGATTGCCATGACCATTTCCGACGCGGGCATAGCGATCGGAGACGTGGAAGACGCGACCGGACCCAGCATCACCGTTGAGGATATGAGCGTTGAGCGGGGCGGACACGTCGCGCTGACGGGAATCACCTTCGATGTCGGTCCGGGTACCCTGATGGGCATACTCGGCCCGAACGGCGCGGGCAAGAGCACGCTATTCGAGGCCGTTGCGGGCCTGTTGCCGGTCGCCAGCGGCTCGCTGACCGTGCGGGGCATTGAGAGAAAGGGGGCCTTGGCCTACGTGCCCCAGCGCGACAGCATCAACTGGCGCTTTCCCGCCACCATCCAGGACGTGGTCATGATGGGGCGCGGAAACAACATCGGTTGGTTCCAGCGTCCCAGCAGGCAGGACAAGGAGATGGTCCGGGACTGCCTGGAGCGGGTGAACCTGTGGGATGAGCGAACTGCCCTCGTGGACCGGTTGTCGGGTGGTCAGCGACAGCGAGTCTTCATAGCCCGCGCACTCGCGCAGGAGGCCAGCATCATCCTGATGGACGAGGCCTTCAGCGGCGTGGACGTTGCGGCGCAAGAGGACATCATCGTCGTTCTGCAGTCCCTCCGCGACGAGGGCAAGATCGTCATCATCTCCACGCACGATCTGACGAACATCGCCGAGCGCTTCGACCGCATACTCTGTATCAATCACCACATGTGCGCCTACGGCCCTCCGGAAGAGGCGTTCACCCCCGAGGTGCTGGAGGAGCTATTCGGCTCTCACGGGCTGGAGTTCACCCACCATCACACCGACCCGCACGACCAAGACGAACACGAGGGACACGCGCACTGATGCCCGATATCGCTGAGCTTTTCATCGAGCCGCTGCGGTACGACTTCATGCAGCGGGCGCTGATCGTATCCGTGCTTGTCGGCGTCATGTGTCCCGTCATCGGGGCCTACGTGGTCGCTCGCGGTCGCGCGTTCATGGGGGACGCCCTCGCCCACTCCGTCCTTCCGGGCATGGGTATCGGGCTGCTGGCAACCGGAACCGCTCTTATCGCCGCGGTGCCGACCGGCGTCGCAATCGCGCTTCTGATGGGCTTCATCAGCCGGCGCACGGGCAGCAGCGAGGACACGTCGATCGGGATCGTCTTCGCGGGGATGTTCGCGCTCGGACTCGTGATGCTCTCCAGCCCCCTCTACATCAACACCTTCCTCCGGCTTCGCGACACCCAGGCGCCGAATATCGAGGACCTTCTGATAGGGGAGATCCTGGGCGTCGGTACCGGGGAGGTCTACCTGTCCCTGGGGCTGGCGTTGCTGGTGATTGCCGGGCTGTACGTCTTCCATCGTCAACTCGTGTACACCACCTTCGACCCGGTGGGCGCAGAGGTGGTCGGAATCAAAGTCCGCTTCGTCGAATACGTGCTGCTCGCCCTCCTCGCCCTGGTCATCGTCATCAGCATCCAGGCGGCCGGAATCGTCCTCGTCATGGCGATGCTCATCACGCCGGCGGCGACCGGGTTCCTCCTCGCGAGGCGGTTCGTCGGGGTCATGCTCGTAGGCGCGGTGATCGGCGTCCTCTCCGCGATCGTGGGCATGTACCTGTCATTCCACGCCAATATGCCAACGGGGCCCATCATGGCACTCGTCGCGACCGCGATATTCGGTCTTGCGGCAGCCAGGGGTGAGTGGACGAAGAGGAGCGCCGACTAACCCCGCGCTGTGGCAGGCACGAGCCCGTCGAGGTACGAACGCAGGTCGTTGGGCAACTCCGCGGTGAACCGGATAGCCTCCCCGCTTGCCGGATGTACCAAGGCCAGCCGGAAGGCGTGAAGGAACTGGCGCGAGAGTCCCTCGGCAGGACGCCCGTACGTCGCATCGCCCACGACCGGATGCCCGACCGACGACAGGTGAACGCGGATCTGGTGTGTGCGTCCGGTTCGAGGACGCGCCTCGACGAGGGTTGACCGGCTATACGAGGTGACGACACGATACCGGGTGATAGCGGGACGCCCCGTGGAGACGATTGCCATTCGCTGCCGGTCGTGCGGGCGCCTGCCGATGGGCGCGTCTATGTCGGCTTCCGGCGGACTCGGATGGCCGGCGACGAGCGCCAGATAGACCTTGCTCACCTCCCTGCTCTTGAACTGCTCCGACAGGTGCGAATGCGCCCGCTCGTTCTTGGCGACGACGATCAGGCCCGACGTGTCCTTGTCGAGCCGGTGCACGATTCCCGGACGCGCTCGCCCCCGATGCCCTCGATGCCGGGTGCATGGGCGAGGACGGCGTTGGCGAGGGTGCGGTCTTCATTCCCCGGCGCGGGATGGACGGTCATACCGGCGGGCTTGTCGATGACGATGAGGTCGTCGTCCTCGAAGACGACGGACAGCGGAACGTCCCATGGCCGCAGCTCGGCGGGTGACGGCGGCGGGAGATCGAGCGTGACGGTCTGACCGGCGGCGAGGCGCGTCGATGCCTTTGCGGGACGACCGTCGACGGTCACGTGCCCGTCGTCGATCAGCTTGCGAATTCGGGAGCGGGAAAGGTCGGACGCGCCGGTCCGCGAGAAAGACATCGAGGCGCTCGCCGCCGGTCTCGACGAGATGCTCGACCCCGTCATTCATCCTGCGCCGAGGCCGGAATGGAGGCCGGAGGGTCTTGGGACTCGTTCTCCGCCGTTGCCGGCGCGGTTTGCCGCTCTTCCGTCGACTCCTTGGTCAGGAGGAAGACGGCCATGAGGATGAATATCCCGACGACGATCGACGAGTCCGCGAGGTTGAAGATCGGCCAGGGGCCAACGTCGATGAAGTCCACGACCTTGCCGTTGAGCACCCGGTCGATGAGGTTGCCGAACGCGCCTCCCAGTTGAAGGCCGATGGCGAACCTCAGCACCAAGCTCGGCATCGCGTGCGCGCGGTAGAAGTAGAACAGGAACCCGATGGCCACCAGCGACACGACGATGAGCAGCGTCGTGTGGTTCGGGAAGAGGCCGAAAGCCGTGCCGGAGTTCGTCCCGTAGGTGATGCGGAAGAACCCCTCGCTCGGCCACGACTCGCCCAGGTCCAGCCACGCGGTGATGATCCTCTTCGACACCTGGTCGAGTACGAAAGCGCCGATGACCGTTCCGAGAAGTATCCTGTCCCGGAACAGCGACGTCGGCCCACTGCCTGATTGGCTGTCGGGCTGCGTGCTGGGCGGTTCCTGGCTGTCGGTCAGCATGGGGGATCGTTGCGGTGCGGCGCGTTCTTGATTTCAAGGTACCACGCAAGCGAACAAGGCCGCAACAGCCAAACCGGTCACGGGCGACCCTTGTGGTCGCCCGTCTTCACTCGGCGAGAGTGATTACCGTCAGATCCCCCCAGCATTGGACGAAGCCGTCCGTCCTCACACCGCACGTGTGGGAACTCCCTGCGCTGACGGAGGTGAACTTCCCGTCCGGAGGTGTGGACTTGCCATCCTCGTTGCTGCCCCAGCATCGGATGGAGCCGTCCGTCTTCACACCGCATGTGTGTGAAATCCCTGCGCTGACGGAGGCGAACTTCCCGTCCGGCGGCGTGGACTTGCCAGCTCTATCGCTGCCCCAGCATTGGACGGAACCATCCGTCCTCACTCCGCACGTGTGTCTGTACACTGACCACCCTGCGCTGACGGAGATGAACTCCCCGCCCGGCGGCGTGGCCTGGCCTCCTTGATCATAGCCCCAGCATTGGACGGAGCCGTCCGTCTTTACACCGCACGTGTGGGTACCCCCGGCGCTGACGGAGGCGAACTCCCCACCCGGCGGCGTGGCTCGACTATCATAATCTTGGCCCCAGCATTGGACGGAGCCGTCCGGCTTCACGCCGCACGTGTGGTGCGCCCCAGCGCTGACGGAGGCGAACTCCCCGTCCAGCGGCGAGGCCGGGCCGCCACGGCCCCAGCATTGGAGGGAACCGTCCGTCTTCACTCCGCACGTGTGCTCTCCCCCGGCGCTGACGGAGGCAAACTCCCCATCCGGCGGCGTGGCCCGACCATGCCGATCCCGTCCCCAGCATTGGACGGAGCCGTGCGTCCTCACCCCGCACGTGTGCTCTCCCCCGGCGCTGACGGAGGTGAAGGCTACGGTAGATATCGGTTCCACAGACAGCTTGGTCAGACCGCGGGCCTGATACCCCCAGCAGACAAGGGAACTGTCCGTCCTTATTCCGCACGCGTGCCCGTTCCCGACGCTGACGAAGGCGAACTCCTCCCCGACCAGCGGCGCGAGCCAGACGTATTCACTCCTGCCCCAACCCCAACAGACGAGGGAGCCGTCCGTCTTCACGCCGCACGTGTCCTCTCCCCCAGCGCTAACGGAGGCGAACTTGCCGCCCGGGGGCGTGGCCCGGCCATCCTCATCATCGCCCCAACAGACGAGGGAGCCATCTGTCTTCACTCCACACGTGTGCCACCCCCCGGCGCTGACGGAGGTGAACACCCCGCCCGGCGGCGTGGACCGGCCAGCTCTATCGCTGCCCCAGCATTGGACGGAGCCGTCCAGCCTCAACCCGCACGTGTGCAACCGCCCGGCGCTGACGGAGGTGAACTCCCCGTCCGGAGGCGTGGACTGGCCATCATTATCCCATCCCCAGCATTGGACGGAGCCGTCTGTCTTCACTCCACACGTGTGGAACCCCCCCGCGCTGACAGAGGCGAACTTGCCGCCCGGCGGCGTGGACTGACCAGCTCTGTCGCTGCCCCAGCATTGGACGAAGCCGTCCGTCTTCACGCCGCACGTGTGACTAAAGCTGCTTCCTAAGGGGTCGAAGTAAGCTCCCCCGGCGCTGACGGAGACAAACTCCCTGTCCGGCGGTGTGGACTCGCCATACTCATCATAGCCGCCCCAGCATTGGACGGAGCCGTCCAGCTTCACACCGCACGTGTGCCCCAGCCCTACCGTGTGCAACCGCCCGACGCTGACGGAGGCGAACTCCCCGTCCAGCGACGTGGACTCGCCAGACCGATCAGAGCCCCAGCATTGGACGGAGCCGTCCGTCTTTACACCGCACGTGTGCTCTCCCCCGGCGCTGACGGAGACGAACTCTCCGTCCGGCGACATGGACTGGCCGTAATAATTACCCCGGTGACCCTCGTTGCTGCCCCAGCATTGGACGGAGCCGCCCGTCTTCACACCGCACGTGTGGGAACTCCCTGCGCTGACGGAGGTGAACTCCCCGCCCGGAGGCGTGGACTTGCCATACTCATCATTGCCCCAGCATTGGACGGAGCCGTCCGTCTTCACACCGCACGTGTGGGAACTCCCTGCGCTGACGGAGGCGAACTCCCCGCCCGGCGGCGTGGCCCGGCCGTCCTCATCCCAGCCCCAGCATTGGACGAAGCCGTCCGTCTTCATTCCGCACGTGTGGGAACTCCCCGCGCTGACGGAGGCGAACTCCCCACCCGGCGGCGTGGACTGGCCAGCTCTATCGCTGCCCCAGCATTGGACGAAGCCGTCCGTCTTCATTCCGCACGTGTGGGAACTCCCCGCGCTGACGGAGGCGAACTCCCCGCCCGGCGGCGTGGACTGGCCAGCCTCATCATTGCCCCAGCATTGGACGGAGCCATCCGTCTTCACCCCGCACGTGTGGGACCATCCAGCGCTGACGGAGGCGAATTCACCGGCAGGCGGCCTGGACTGGCCAGCCCCATCAGAGCCCCAGCATTGGACGGAACCGTCCAGCTTCACAACGCACGTGTGCCCACCCCCGGCACTGACTGGAGAGAACTCCCCTGCCAGTGGTGGATCGGGTGTGGGTGTTGGCGTTGCGGTCGCTACCGGCGTGGGTATGGGCGTGTGGGTAGTGGTCGCTTCCTGCGAGGGCATCGAGGCAGGTACCGGCGTGTCCGTGACCGTCCTTGCCGTAGGAGCAGGCTCCGGCTGTGAACCCGACGTGGGTGTGGACTCAGGCGGAGGGTCGTCTCCGCAGGTGGACGCCAATAGGACTGCAAGAAGCACCAGGATGACTGCGAGCAGGCCAGCGATGACTCTTTTGTACACGATAGGGCCCCCTTGTGGCGAGGATGTTGGCTACTCTGCACAAGTCACCGCAACCCTAGCGTGGGCCTCAAGGGGGCGCAAAGGCCCCATCCATACCAAGCCCACGCTTCGCAGGGGTTAGACTTGTGCAGAGTCCGCAGGTATATTCACATAATCCGTTCGATGTGTAAAGTTCGATCGTCGGGGTGTTGAGGGTTGCTTTCATAGCCATGACGGAGGGGGTGCTGCGCCTGCGTCATGCGGTCTGCCCAACTGACGATTGGTGGTAGACGAGGATTTTAGATTCCTCGCTGCGCTCGGAATGACAGTTGTTGGGGTTGCGCTCGGAATGACAGGGAGACGGGGGTGCGCTCGGAATTGACCCTACTGCCCGAAAACTGCTAGGATATGTCCGAGATTGATGAACACACGCCTCGGGTAGCCTCTCCAAACTATGCACATACCTCGACTCGTGCTGCTCATCGTCGCGGTCGTGACGATGCTCGCAGCCTGCACCGCCAGCGAACAGCCCGAATTCAGACCCATAGGCAATTCTCCCCCCATCCCGATGGCCGCAAGCGTGGAACTGCAAGATTCCGTGGCCGAGGCCATTGGCGCTCCCCCGCCGGACGCGGGCCTTGCGGAAATCGATTTCTCCGACCCGGTCGCCGCCGGCCAGATCGTCGTCGAGCGCAACGCCTGCGGGGCCTGCCACTCGATCGACGGCACGAAGAACGTCGGGCCGACGTGGCTGGGCCTTTATGGAAGCACCGAGTCGATGACCGACGGCTCTTCCCTCGTCGTTGACGACACTTACATAGCGGAGTCCATTCGCAATCCGTCGCTGAAAATCGTGGCGGGCTACGACAACGCCATGACGCCGTACGATTTTCTGTCGGACGACGAGATAAACGCCCTGATCGCGTACATCAAGACGATTCAGTAACGCTGGGCGGGGGTCGGCATGTCATTCCTGATGCCCTGTCCAAACTGCGGTGAACGCGACGTGCACGAGTTCCGGCACGGCGGAGAGATTTCGCCGCTCTCGCAGCGCAGGTCGATGAACGACTCCGACGAAGACCTGACGCGGTACTTCTACTTCACCAAGAACATCGCGGGCGAGACCACCGAGTGGTGGTACCACTCCTACGGATGCCGGAAGTGGTTCGTCGCCCATCGAGACACGGTCACCAACCGCATAGCCAAGACCGAGTGGCCGCGGAAACGGCCCAGGCAGCAATGACTACAGGCCGTCATCCCGCACGTCTCGACCCCATTCCCCTGGAGCTAATCGACCGCTCCAAGACCATCGAGTTCGAGTTTAATGGAAGGCCGGTAATCGCGTACGACGGCGACACTATCGGCTCGGCGCTGTACGCCTCCGGGGTTCGCATCTTCTCCCGCAGCTTCAAGTACCACCGCGTTCGCGGGATGCTGTGCGTTTCGGGGAGCTGCCCGAACTGCCTGATGACCGTCGACGGCGTACCCAACGTTCGCGCGTGCGTCCGGCGGGTCGAACAGGGAATGAAGGTCAAGGGGCAGAACGCCTGGCCCGGCCTCGAACGAGACCTGTTCTCCCTCATCGACCGCTTTCGCTGGGCGCTGCCCATAGGGTTCTACTACAAGGGCCTCTACCGGCCCAGGGCGCTTTGGGACTTCTCGGCTTCCCTCATCCGACGGCTCGCAGGCCTGGGGAGCGTCAATCTCGATGCGGAAAGCCGTCCGGCCGAGCACCGCGCGTATGCCCACGCCGACGTCGCCGTCGTAGGAGGAGGCGTCGCGGGGATGTCGGCGGCCCTGGAGGCGGCCCGCAATGGCGCTCGCGTCACCCTCGTCGACGATCAGCCCGCGCTCGGAGGCAGGCTCCGGTATGGCTCCCGACACGAACTCGTGAACGTCGACGCCCGTGAAATGTCCGCGCCGGAAGCGGTTCAAGCGCTCGCCGCTCGTATGGCAGCGCATGACCGCATCGACGTTCTCTCCGATTCCACGGTGTTCGGCCACTATGAGGGCAACCTGCTCGGCGTCCGTACCCCGCATGGGATCGTGCACCTTCGCGGTCGCCACGTCATCGTCGCGACCGGGGCGCAGGAAGTGCCGCTTACGTTCGAGCGCAACGACCTTTCCGGCGTGATGCTCAGCACCGGAGTCCGGCGTCTCATCAACCTCTACGGCGTCAAGCCGGGCAACTCCGCGCTCGTGGTGACGACCAACGACGAGGCGTACTACGCCGCCCTCGATATGCTCGATGCGGGTATGAGAATCGTCGCCGTCGCCGATACGCGCCCGGAGTTCCGTCGCGACCTCGAAGCCGCGACAACCCTCAAGTCCAGGGGTGTGCTGATTCTCCCCAACCATGCCATGGTCAGGGCGGAGGGCACGCGGACGGTCATCGGGGGAGTAGTGGCCGAGATGGGGCCGGACGGCGTGACCGGCAACGAGCGCCAGTTCGACTGCGACACCATCGCCATGAGCGGCGGTTTCCAGCCGTCGTCCGCCCTGCTCCACCAGGCCGGAGCAACGTTCATGCGCGACTTCGACGTGGACGCGGACATACCCGTGGATCTGCCGGAGTCGGTCCACGCCGCGGGCGACGTGACCGCGATCCATGATCCGACCGTGTCCACACTTCAGGGGCGACTCGCGGGCCTCGAGGCTTCTCAGGCCGTCAGACCCTCTCCGAACGGTGCCGAGCGTTCGGCCATCAAACGGTCACTGAGGGAGTCTATATCCGCATACCGACGACGGACACTCATCACACCGGCCCCGGTCGATCTCGCGGCGGGACCGCGCCAGTTCGTCTGCTACTGCGAGGACGTGCTCGCCAAGGACGTTGTACAGGGGTGGACGAGGGCTTCCGTGACGTGCAGATGCTCAAGCGGTACAGCACGGTCACGATGGGGCCGTGCCAGGGGAAGATGTGCCATAAGCGGTTCGCCGAGATACTCTCCCATGAGACCGACACGCCGCTCACCGAGGTCGGATCGACGACCTCCCGCCCACCCGTCCAGCCGCTCACGCTGGGCGAACTGGCCGGGCCGATGCACATGGCGTTCAAGCGAACGCCGATCCACCAGCGACACCTCCAGGCGAACGCCAAGATGGCCGAGACGGGCGGTTGGCATCGTCCGCACAGCTACGGCGACCCGCAGGAGGAGGCCAAGGCCGTCCGGGAGAGCGTCGGCATCATCGACGTGGGCACGCTCGGCAAGCTCGACGTGCAGGGGAAGGACGCCCCTGAGCTTCTCGACTTCGTGTACACGCACCGCTTCTCCGATCTGCGTCCCGGGCGCGTCCGATACGGAGTGCTCACGGGCGACAACGGCACGATCATGGACGACGGCACCGTCGCGCGCCTAGCGGACGACCACTACTACGTCACGACCTCCACGGCCAACGTCGAGACGGTCGAGCAGTGGTTCCAGTGGTGGATGGCCGACCGCGAGATGTGCGCGTACGTCACGAACGTCACGTCGGGGTACTCGGTCATCAACATAGCGGGGCCGAACGCGCGGGCCACGCTCTCGAAGCTGACCGACATCGACCTCTCCCCCGCGAAGTTCCGCTACATGCGGGTCAAGCGCGGTGACGTTGCCGGGGCGCCCGCCATTTTGCTGAAGATCGGGTTCGTCGGCGAATCGGGTTGGGAGGTGCACTGCCCGGCCGAGTACGGCGAGCACGTGTGGGACGCACTGCTAGACCGCCGGGGCCGAGTTCGGGATTCGTCCGTTCGGGGTCGAAGCCCAGCGCATCCTCCGGCTGGAAAAGATGCACATCATCCCCAGCCAGGACACCGATCTGCTGACGACCCCCTTCGACGTGGGCGCGGACTGGGTGGTCAAGTTCGACAAGGGCGATTTCGTCGGCGCGGGTGGACTGCGACTCGCGAGAGATCGCGGCGACCGCGACAAGCTGGTGGGATTCGTCATGAGCGACGGCGTCGTCCCCCACGACGGCGACTCGGTCGTTGACGCACAGAGCAGACCCATCGGCCGGATCACCAGTTCGCGGCTCAGTCCCACGATGGGCAAGGGATTCGGCTACGCGCGCGTTCCCGCCCGGCTAGCCGGCGAGGGCGAGGTCATCCGAATATGGACCGAGGGCAGCGCTCACGATGCAACGGTGACGCTCAGTCCCTTCTACGATCCCTGAAGGCAAGAGGCTGCGCGAGTGAAGATGCAAGTTAAGCGACCGCTTGCCATAAGCGCCATGCACTACAGGCACCTCGACCTTGGAGCCGAGATGATCGAACATGGCGGCTGGACGCTCCCGGCGCGATATTCTGACCCCGAAGACGAGATAGTCCGTGTGCGACAGGCGGTTGCCGGATTACTGACATCAGCCCTATTGGAAAAATTCGTCTTGCAGGGCGAGACGGTCGATCAGGCCCTCCGGGAGGCTGTCCCAGGCTATCAAGTCACGTCCGTCGGCTCGATATTCGTAAACCCAGACGATTCCGGTGGACCGATCGTAGTGCGCTTGGCCGACGACGACTGCCTGATCGTTACGGAGTCGGCGCACACCGACCTCGTTCTCGAATCCCTAAAACTCGGCAGTTGCACGCATCCGGTCAACGTGACCTCAGTCCTAGCCGCCGTCCGCATCATCGGGCCGAACGCTGCGGCGGTTCTCGCAGGCGTGACCGATCTCGACCTCGCGCCGCCATATTTCCCGAATCTCTCTTGCGCGCAGGCCATGGTCGCGGAGATACACGGCACGATCATCCGCAAGGACATCGGCGGTCTCTTGGTCCTATGACCTTCTCTTCGGTAGAGACTACGGAGACCATATGTGGGAGTCGCTCATCGACGCGGGCGAGCGACACGGCCTGACGCCCTTCGGGCTTGAGGCGATGTCGCTTCTGAAGCGATAACTCACCGCAGAGAGCGCGGAGGACGCAGAGACGATAAAGAAATGAAAGTGGATAACATGCAGACTGTGCAAGTACAGAAAGAACATGAGCTACACATAAATAGAGTTACCGAGGAGGTCATCGCGGCTGCGATTGAGGTACACCGGAATTTGGGTCCCGGTTTGCTGGAATCGGCCTACGAGGCCTGCTTGGCATTCGAGTTGCGAGAGCGAGGGCTTGCGGTCGAGCACCAAAAGCCCCTGCCGGTTGTCTATCGCGATGTAACCGTGGAGGTTGGTTACCGGCTTGATTTACTCGTGGAAGATGTGGTTGTCATCGAATTGAAGTCAGTAGAACGACTCGAACGCATTCACCAAGCCCAACTACTGTCCTACTTGAAACTGTCGGGATACAAATTGGGCCTCCTCATCAATTTCAACGTCCCATTGCTCAAGCATGGAATCAAACGCATTGTCAATAAACTCTAACTCCTACCTCTGCGCCCTCCGCGCTCTCTGTGGTGAAATCTGACGGCTCTGTGGTGAAATCTGATGGTGCTCCAAGTACTCAGGAAGGAAAAATTCTGGCGGCAAGCCGACCTTGCGCCGCACTATGACGTGGTCGTCATCGGCGGGGGGGTGCACGGACTCTCGACGGCTTATCACCTCGCCAAGCTCGGCGTGAAGCGGGTCGCCGTCCTCGACAAGAGCTACCTCGGCGCGGGAGCGAGCGGGCGGAACACGGCCATCATCCGCTCCAACTACCTCACGCCCGAGGGGATAGCCTTCATGAACGCAAGCCTGAAGCTCTACGAGCAGCTTGCGGCGGAACTCAACCTGAACGTTCTGTTCAGCCAGATCGGACGGCTCGACATCGCCCACACGGAGTCCACCCTGTTCTGGCTTCGACAGCGCGTCGAGTACAACCGGCTGATGGGCGTGGACAGTCGCCTCATCGAGCCGCGTGAGGTCAAGCGGATCGTCCCACAGATCGACCTGCGGGAGGGGAAGCCGTTCCCCATCGTCGGCGCGCTGCACCATCCGCCCGCGGGAGTCGCCCGGCACGACGGGGTCGTCTGGGGCTACGCCCGCGCTGCCGACCGGCTCGGGGTCGAGTTGCACCCGTTCACCGAGGTCACGGGAATCACGCGGGAGAACGGCAGGGTCACCGGCGTGGAGACCGCAAAGGGTCGCGTGAGCGCGGGCCTCGTCGTCAGCGCGACGGCGGGCTGGACATCGACCATCGCTCACATGCTGGACATCGACATGCCGATCATCACCTACCCGCTCCAAGCCTTCGTCACCGAGCCGCTCAAGCCATTCATGCACACGACCATCTCGTCGGGCGAGCTTCACACGTACGTCTACCAGACCGAGCGCGGCGAGTTCGTCATCGGAGGCGGCGTCGACCACTTCCCAAGCCTATTCGCACAAATCGACGCTGCAAATGCTGGAGGAGTTGGCCGGTAACGCCATCCGTCTCCTGCCCAAGCTTCGCGACGTGAAGGTGCTCCGCCAGTGGACGGGCATTTGCGACATAACGCCCGACTACGCGCCCATCATCGGGCCGGTGGACGGCGTCGACGGCTTCATCCTCAACTGCGGCTGGGGCACGTGGGGATTCAAGGCAGCGCCCATATCGGGCAAGATGACGGCAGAGCTTATAACCACCGGCGAGACGCCGGAACTCATACGGTCGTTCGACCTCAACCGCTTCCACGAAGGCCGGCTCATCAACGAACGCGCCGCCGCCATCGCTGCGGCGATCCACTAGTCGTACTCGGCCCTAAAGGAGCTTACGGCCGCTTAACTCACGCCAGGAGGCTCGACACGCAAAGTAATGACGTCCGTGCCGGAGTACTGATGGTGGTTCACGGACGAGGCGTAGTTCTGAAGCAGCCGCAGCGAGATTTCATGCTCTGCGGGAGTCTCGATCTCAAGCTCCTGGAGCTGGCGTACCTGGTCCTCGATGTTCTCCTGGTTTCCTCCACCGATGAACTCCAGGTCCGCCACCTGGCCTTCGCTGGACGCCAAGACGATCAATTGTCGGCCATCCTCCTCATCCTCGTCGTCGTCTTCTTCGTCTAGGTCGAACGACGTCAAGTCCAGAGGGGCCAGCGTCAGGAGAGTCTCTTCCGCAACGGCGCTGAGCTTGTCCTTCATCTCGGCGCTCCAGCCCCTGCGGTCGGCGAATTTTGCGATGAACTCTTGGAGTTCCGGCAGCGAGTCGATGTGGAGCTTCGACTGAAAACGCATACGACGCGGGTTCGTGAGTTCCAGGTAGAGGATCATCACTACCGCCGCGATCCCCCCGGTCGTTATGCCGCTCTTGAACAGCGCTCCCCACACGGGGCCGAGGTCGGGCAGGTTGAACAGGCCGAACTGGAAACTTGCGCCGATCCAGAAGCAGACCCCCGCGACCGCAATCTTCTGCCGGTCTTGCTCGCCCTGGAAGACCGTCCTCGCGCCGTCGACAAGCAGGCTCCCCGTCACCATGATGAGGTATCCGGTCATCACTGGACCGGGTATGGTGGCGATCAGACCGGACACCTTCGGGAGGAACGCTATCACCAGCAAGATTCCTCCGATGAAGTACCCAACCCGGCGAGATGCGACGCCCGTGGTCTGAATGAAGGAAGCGCCGGCCGGATTGACGACATTGGGCACCGTGCCGCCCACCCCGGCGAGAAGGTTGCTCACGCCTCCTCCCGCCAAGGCCCTCTGCACCTCCCGGAAGTCTATCGCTCGGTCCTCGCGCCAAGCGACCCGCTGGTTGGTGATAGAGGCTCCATTCACCTGAATGGAGTTGATCAGGCCGAGAAACAGGAACGACGGAAGCAGCGTCCAGAAGTGAATGCCGAAATCGAGACCCAAGTCGGGCACCTCACTCGGAAACCCGATCCATCGGGCATCGATCACCCTGTCGAACTCGTAGATTCCCAGGGCGAAGGCGACGATGCAGCCGCCGACTATCCCAATCAACGGTCCCCAGAGGCGCAGCATGGCTGAGCCGCGAAGCATGAGCGCCGCCACGATCACCGTGGTGGCCAGCGCGGTCAGCGTCGCCTCTGTCGGAGTTTCTTGCGACGCTTCGTCCAACAGCCTGAAGACGACGGAAGCCAGGGTGATCGAGAGGATCATCATTATCGTCCCGCCCACTATCGGCGTGACGATACGCCGCAGAAGGAACAGCCACTTGGAGATCACGATCTGGATTATTGCCGTGACGATCACCAGGGTCATCAGCGTCGCCGGCCCTCCGTCCACCACCGCGGTAATGCAGAACGGGATGGCGAAGGCCGCGGTAAACATCGGAAGAACGGCCCCGGCGCCGACCGGCCCGACCCGATACACCTGAATCAGCGTCGAAAGGCCAACGACCACGAGGGAGGCAAAGACCATCCAAGTTACATAGGACTCGCCTATGTCCGATGCGCTGGCCACGATCACCGGAGTCACCAGCAGTGTGGCCGAGGCAATCAGGCTGAACTGCACACCGTAGCCCAGAGAGGCCCGATAGGACGGACTCTCATGCGCCTCGTAACGGGGGCTTCCAGAAGATGTCGTCGCCAAAATCGTCTCCGGGGCCCTAGAGCATAGTGGGCCTAAAGGCAGCAGGGTACACAATACCACAATTGTGCTTCGGGTTGACCCTATGGAAAGGGACTAACACGAGTGACATCGCGCCCGCGGAAATTAAGTCCGCAGTGCCGTCAGTCGACGGAGACCTCGTTGAGCTTCCCGGTCTCGCAGTCGAATACGAAGCCGCGAACTTGGTCCTTGGACGGAACGAAGGGACTCGCCATGATGCGGGCAATGGACTGACGCACGTCCTTTTCCAGGTCTCCAAACGCCTCCAGAGCGAACGACGGACGAAGCCCCGTTTCGGCCTCGATCTCGTCTTTCGCCGCGTCATCGCGGAATGTCATCATTCCGCAGTCCGTGTGGTGAATGAGCATGATCTCGCGGGTACCGAGGAAGCGCTGGGAGATTACCAGCGAGCGGATGGCGTCGTCGCTGACCACTCCTCCCGCATTGCGTATCACGTGCGCGTCCCCTTCCTTGAGGCCCAGCGCCCTGTACACGTTGAGGCGCGCGTCCATGCAGGCTACGATAGCCAGTCCCAGCGCGGGCGCTCCATGCAGGAGACTGCCCATACCGAAGCTCCGCACGTACCGGGCATTATTCTCCAAGACATGATCTATTGACGACACCGTTGTCTCCTAGCGCGGGCCGTCGACGTGAACCGTTACGATGTCCACGCCGTGGTACTTCTGGTGCCGTACCGACGACGCGTAGTGACGCAGCAGGCGGAACGAGATCTCCCGTTCGTCCGCGATGTCGGGCGCTTCACCGAGATACGCGAGACGGTCCTCCAAGTTCTCGCCCTCGGTGGCCGACACGAACTCCAACTCGGCCCCTCTGCCACCCGACCGGGCGGCCACCACCAGGCGTCGGGGCATGTCCTCATCCAGCACGCGGTCTTCGTCCGACAGCAGGCTCGTCAGGGTCTCTTCGCCCACCAAGAGTAGACGGTCGGTGGACGCCGGGTCCCAGCCGGACTTTGAGGCGAACCCGCCGAGGAACTCGCTCAGCTTCGGCAGGGCATCCGAGTCGAGCGGGACGCTGAGACGCCTGCGACGAGGGCTCGTCAGTTCGATGAACACCATCATGATGACCGCAACCAGCGCGCCGGACGTCATGCCGTTGCCGAGCAGCACGCCTAGGAAGCCGTCTCCCAGCAGGTCGGGGAAGATCCACTTGTTCTGGAATCCCACGCCGATCCAGAAGGCCAGTCCGGCGACCGCCGCCTTCCGATGGTCCACGCCGTCCTGGATGATGATCTTCATGCCCTGCACGAACAGCAGCCCCAGCAGAACGGTGAGGTAGGCCGCCGCGACCGGCGGGGGTATGGCGATCAGCAATGCCGCGACCTTCGGGAAGAACGCCACTACCACGAAGATGGCGCCGATGATGACTCCCACTCGCCTCGCCCCGATTCCCGTGACCTCGGCGAGGGAGATGCTGGACGAGTAGGTCGTGTTGGGCAGTGTTCCGAGTATGCCCGACAGGAAGTTGCCCACGCCGTCGGCGTTAAGAGCGCCCTGGACCACCCGGAAGTCCGTCGCGCGCGGCTTGCGCTGGGAGACCCGCTGAATTGCCACCCCGTCGCCGATGGTCTCGATCGCGCCTACCAAGGTGACCACCACGAAGGCGGGAAGCAGCGCCCAGAACTCCACGTTGGGCGTCACGTCGAAGCCCGGCCACGACGAGAACGGCGCTCCGACCCACGACGCGTCGAGTATCGGCTGGAGGTCGAATATGCCGAAGGGTGCGGACACCGCGCAGCCCACCACTATCCCGATGACGGGCGACCACAGCCGCAGCGCGGGCGGAGCGCGCAGCACGAGCGCCGCGACGACGACGATGGTTGCCAGCGCCGCCGCGGGAGCCGCCGCCTGCGACGCGCCCTCGGGCACGTCCGTCAGCGAGCCGAACACGATCGGCATGACCGTCGCGGCTATCAGCATGATGACGGTGCCCGCGACGACGGGCGTGAATATCCGGCGCAGGAAGGAGAGCCGGTAGGCCAGCGCGAACTGGAACAGCGACGATATGACGATCAGGCTCGCCATGGTCGCGGGGCCGCCCTTCGACAGGGCCGCGACGCACACCGCGATGAACGCCCCCGACGTGCCCATGATGAGCACGTGCCCGGCCCCGACTCGCCCGACGCGCACCGCCTGGAGGACGGTCGTCACGCCGCTGACTATCAGCGCCGCGAAGACGCCCCAGGAGATGTAGGCGTCCGGCTGCCCTGCTATCCGCGCCACGATGACGACGGTCAGGACGACGGGAGCGACGATTATCGCGGCGGCCTGCAGGCCCGCGCCCGCCGCAACCAACGGCGGCGGGTTCTCGTTCGGTTCGTAGCGGACGTTGTCGTTTACGTGCTCTGATGCCAACGGAGTTAGCCCTTGGCGAATTGCAGGACTATGCCTATCAACGCCGTTGCCAGACCTCCGCCCGCGATTCCCATGAGCACCATCAGCAAGCGATGCATGTCATCCATGCGCTTGCCAAGCCCTCTAACCTCGCCCTTGAGTTCGCCAACGTCACCCTTGAGATCGGCGAATTGGCCGCGCAGTTCAGTTATCTGGGTCTCAACCGTAGTAGTAGTCATAGGGGTTCGCCTCTGAGCTTGTTGGCCCTATGCTAACACCCTCACCACCATCAGGCAATTTGCCCGCACAACAAACCCCCGGCGACCATCCCGCGGCCGCCGGGGATACTCCCACCCTTACCCTACGGGCACACGCTCAGACCCGAATCGCTGATGTCGTTATTCGACACGCCCGACAGCGCCTTCGGCACGCACCCGGTCAACTCGTTCTCCGCGATCCGCAGATGCGTCAGCGTGTCGCCCAGATCGCCAAGCTCCGTCGGGATGCCGCCCCGCAACTGGTTCTTCGACAGCCACAGCAGCCTCAGCTTGCTCAGACCGCCCAGCTCGGACGGGATCGCGCCCATCAACTGGTTGTTCGACAGCGCCAGCCGCTGCAGATTGGGCACTTTGCCCAAACTCGCCGGTATCTGTCCCGTCAGCTGGTTATTGTGCAGCATCAGGTACACCAGGTTATCGAGGTCTCCCAGCCACGCCGGGATCGGCCCCGTCAAGCTGTTGTTCCGCAGGTTCAGCGTCCTCAGCTTCGTCAGGCCGCTCAGGTCCGGGATCGAGCCCGTCAACTGCGCCTGGTGCAGCCCCAGTATCGTCAGCGTCGACAGGCCGTTCAGTTCCGCAGGGATAGTCCCTCCGAGCGGGTTGTTCTGGAGATACAGCCCCCGCAGGCTCCGCATATTCCCCAGCGATGCCGGAATCCCGCCGCTCAGGTTGTTGCTCTGGAGCTTCAGCAGGTCCAGGCTGTCCATCCCGCTCAGGTTCGGAATCGAGCCGCTCAGGTTGTTCCCCCACATGCTCAGCGATTCGAGGCTGCTCATCGTGTTCAGCCACGACGGCACCGGGCCGCTCAGTTCCATGCTCCTGCCCGACAGCCACAGCATCTTCAGGTTTTGCAGCCCGCTCAGGTCCGGGATCGGCCCGCTCAGCGAGTTGTTGTGCAGCCACAGCCTCTCCAGCATCGTCAGCCGACCCAACTCCGCCGGAATCGTCCCGTCCAGACCCGAACTCCGCAGGTTCAGCCGCGTCACCCGTTCAGGCGTGCCGCTCACCGTCACGCCCTGCCACTCCTTGATCGACGTGCCCAGCGACCAGTTCAGCCGCGCCGTCCCCTCAAGCTTGTTCCGCGACGCCATCAGCGCCTCGCAGTCCGACACCAGCCCCGCGTTCGACTTGTCCGACACCGCCGCGCCGCGCGTCCCGCATCCGAAGTCGCCCTGCACGACCGTTATCGTCACCGGGATCTTCGCGCTCGCAGTCCCGTCGCTCACCGCCACCGTCACCGAGTACACGTCCCCCACCGTCAGGGCAACGCCCGACTTCGTGGAGATCTGCCCCGAGCTCGGACCGATGCTGAACGACGCCGCGTTCGTCCCTTCCAGCGAGTACGTCAGCGTGTCGCCCGTATCCGCGTCCGTCGCCGTGACCGCGCTCCCGATGGCCGTCCCAGCCCCCGCGTTGTCGCGCACCGTCAGCGACCGCGACGTGCCCGAGAACACCGGCGGCTTGTTCGGAGGCGCGGCGGTCGCGTTGATGGACACGTCGATCCGCGTCGTGTCCTTCGTGTCGCTCGCCGCCACCGTCACCGTGTACGTCTCCCCGATGATCAGCGTGACGCCCGTCTTCGTCAGAAGCCGGCCCGTCTTCTCGTTGATGGCGAACGACGCGGCGTCGCGCCCTTCGAGGGTGTAGGTCAGCGTGTCGCCCGTATCGGCGTCCGTCGCCCTGATGGGATCACCTATGGGCGTATTCGGCTGCGCGCTCGCGCTTATGCTCCGCGTCGCGCTGGTGCCGTCGGAGAACACGGGCAGGTTGTTCGCGCCGGGCGCGTTGGTCGCTCCGTTGCCCGGATTCGACCACTCGCTCGTGCCCTCGGCGTTCTTCGCGCGCACCTCGACGTCGTAGGACGTGCTCGCCGTGAGACTGTCGATAGTCGCCGTCGTTCCCGATATCGTCGTGTTCGAGACCTCCGTCCAGTCGGCAGTCCCGAATTCCTTGTACCGGTAGTCGTAGTCGGTGATGGGCGGGCCTTCGTTCGCGGGCGCGTCCCAGTTCACCTGGATGCTCGTGCTCGATATCGCCGTCACCGTCGGAGCGAACGGCGTGTCCGGGGCCTCCCCGTCCACGTCCGTCACCCTGATGGTCACGTTCACCGCGTCCGTGCCGCCCCTGCCGTCGCGCGCCCGCACCGACACCGAGTAGCTCGACTTCTCCTCGTAGTTCAATGCCGCCTTCGTCTGTATCTGCCCGGCGGCGTTGGTGGTTATGATGTCGAACGAGTCGGCGTCCACCCCTTCCAGGGCGTAGGTCAGCGTGTCGCCGTCCTGGTCGAGGGCCGCGACGAGGCTCGCCGACGTTGGCTCCCGGCGACGTGTTCTCGGCCACGCTGAACGTCCGCGAGCGGGTGGCAGAAGGCGGGTCGCCTGTTTTCCTGGTCCGGGTTCGGCGAACCCGTGCCCGAGCTGGACCAGTCGCTGTGGCTGTTGTCGCGTTGTTCCACGCCCGCACCTGCACCACGTAGCGCGTGCCCGCCGTCAGCGCCGTGATGATCGCGCTCCTGTCCGCGGCTGCCGGTGGGAATCGGTTGCCGTTTCCAAGAGTCACGGCTCCCGCTCACGGCGTACTGAACGTTGTAGTGGGTGATGGGCGGCCCCGCGTTCTTTGGCTCGTCCCACGTGACGCGCACGCTGTCCGTCGAGCCGGGTATCCCCGTCACCTTCGGCGCGGACGGCGCGGACGGCGCCTCCGGCCGGTCCGTTACTTTGATGGTCACCGACTTGGCGGCGACGCTGTTGTCCTTCTTCTGTCTGTCGTTCACCTTCACCGTCAGGGCGTACTTGTCTCTCTCCTCGTAGTTGAGGGGCGACCTCGTCCGTATCTGCCCCCCGCTGGTGATGGTGAAGGAGTCCTTGCCCGGCCCTTCGAGGGTGTAGGTCAGCCTGTCCTTGTCGGGGTCCTCGGCCTCGACGGCGTTGCCCACGTTCTGACCCGACCGCGTGTTTTCCTCCACCTCCAGCTCGACGACGGACTCCGTGCTCTTGAAGACCGGCCTCCTGTTGCCCTTGCCGGTCGTGCCGCGACCCGACGACGACCAGTTGGTGGCGTTGGCGAAGGTTGAGTCTCCCTCTCCGTTCAGCGCCCGCACCCGCACCTCGTACTGCGTGTCGGGATCCAGGTGCACCTGGTCAGTATTATCATTCGGGCCCTGTATCCGCTATGGTCGTTATCTTGGCGCTCCTGCCCGTGCCCGTGACATTGGTGTCATCAGGGGGCCATTGTTGCCATGCAAGGGCACTGTCCCCGGTTTTGCGGTACCCTATCTGGTATCCGGTGATGTCGGGGCCGTCGTTGCGCGGCTCGGTCCAGGTCACTTCGAGGCTCCAGCCGGAGTCCTTCGTGGCCGTCACCCTCGGCGCGGAAGGCTTCGCAGGCGGCTCGCTCTTGTCCGTGACGTTGATAGTCAAGGCGTGAAAGATGCTGCCGCCATTGGGGTCGGAAAGCTTCACCCTCACCGCGTAAGTGCAACCAGTCCCAGCCGGATTACACTCCAGGTCCTCATGATTCAGCTTCGACCTCGTTTTTATCTGCCCAATGTTGTCGATGCTGAACCGGCCCGCGCCGGGGCCTTCGAGACGGAGGGTAAGCGTGTCGCCGTCACCGGGTTTCGTCTGCAGGGGCCACAGTGACACCGTTTGGTCCGTGGTGACCGGTTGTCGGGCGGAAGGAGCGTCCTCTGCCACGTACACCGTGGCAGGTGTGTCAGTGAAATTCAGGCAGAGTGTTGCCGTCTTTGTTGGTCGACTGCGTGACCCAGCTCGACCACGCGCCGTCGCCCTCGGCGTTCTTCGCCCGCAGCCGCACCCGGTAGGACTTGTTCGCGGTGAGCCCCGTTATCGTGTGCTCGATGGCGTTCGCGGCAATGTCGTCCTTAGGACATTGGGCTTCGGGCACGTCGGTGCCGGTGCACTCCAGGCGGTAGCCGGTGATGGCCGGCCCCGTGTTGTCCGGCGCGGTCCACGTTACCTTCAGGTCTGTGCCGTTCGCGGGCGACGTGACCGTCACCGCCGGCGCGGCCGGTTTCTCGACCACGTCGCTCACCGTGATCTCCACCGTGATCGTGTCGTCGACGGTGGCCGTATCCTCATTGAGGCTTGTTCCTGTGCGTGTCGAGGCCGTCCCAGACCTGCACCTTCACCGTGTAGGTGCAGTTGTACGGTTGCGGTCCCGGCTGGTTTCCGTCCGCCGCAGCTGCACGACTGCCTCGTGATTCAGGGGTTCCTTCGTCAGGATCTGCCCGGTCGACTCGTTGATGTCGAACTTGCTGAAATCAGTATTGTTCGGCGAATCCGCCGCGACCAGCTTGTAGGTCCGCTTGTCGCCGTTTCCGTCCACGGCCCCGACCGCCCTTCCGACGGACTGCCCCGCCCGGGTGTTCTCGGCCACGGCACGCTTAGTGGAGGCGAGGGATTCCCGTCGGTCGCGGGTTGGACCTGTCATTGAATACCGGCTCATCGTTGCCCGCGCTCGTCCTCCCCGTGCCTGCCGCCGACCACTCGCTGGGGCTTTCGCCGTTCTTGGCCCGCACGTGCACCTCGTAGGAGGTGCCGGGTGTGAGGCGATCATTGGCATCCGTGGGCGCAATAGTGTGGGTGGTTCCCGTGCCCGTGAGCTGAATGAGCGTGAAGCTGCTACTGCTTGTTTTGTACCGTACATCGTAGCCGGTGATGGCCGGGCCCGTGTTGGCCGGCTCCTTCCAGCTCACGTCGAGGCCCCTGCTGTTTCCCTGCGTCGCGCGAACGGTGGGGCGGTCCGGCTTCGACGGCGCCTCGGGCACGTCCGTGACGCTAATCGTCACCGCCGTCGCGTCGGTTCCCCCCTGCCCGTCGGAGACGGTCATCGTCACGTTGAGTGTGGGCTTCGTCTCGTGGTCGTAGACCACGCCTCTCTTCGTCCGTATCTGCCCGGTCGAGGCCTGCAGGTCGAACGAGTCGGCGTCGGGGCCATGCAGCCGGTAGGCCAGCGGGAGCACGTTGTCGTCGTCCGTCGCGCTCACCGGGGAGCCGACGACCAGCCCCGCCTCCGCATTCTCCACCACGTTCCGCGTGACTGCGCCGGCTCCAAACGTGGGCAGGTCGTTGTCCTTCTTGTTGGTCGACCCTGTGCTCGACAGCGACCAGGGGCCGAGATCCCCACGTTGTCACCTTTCGCGGCCCGCACCCGCACGTGGTAGGCCGTGTCGACGTCCAGTTTCCGGTGATGTGTGGCAGTCGTGTACCCGAGATGTCGACACTGGTGTTCCCGAACGTCGGTTCGGTGGTCTTCTTATACTCCACGTTGTAGCCCGTAACTTCGTCCCCCACGTCGTCGGGGGCATACCAGATCACCTTCAGCTCGTAGGTCGTTGGGGTGTCATCCGAGTCCGTCGACACCACCGTCGGCGCGGCGAGCGCGCCCGGAGCCTCGGGAACGCCCGTGACGCTGATCGTCACGTCCTGCGTTACGGCGGTGCCGCTGCTGTCCTTGACCGTCACCGTCACCGAGTAGCTGGTTCTTAGGACTCTTCCGCATCCAGCGGAGCCTTCGTGATGAGCTGTCCGGTCGAGGCGTCGATGTCGAAGGACGACGCGTCCGTCCCGCTGAGGCTGTAGGTCAGGGTGTCGGCGTACTCGATCGCGCCCTCGTCATCGTCGGTGGCCGAGATGGGGGCGCCGATGTTGACGCCCGGCGGCGTGTTCTCGGCTATGCTCCGAGTGCCGGCGCCATCGACGAACTCGGGATTGGCCGCGTAGGCCGTGTTATCCGCGGGCAGCATGACTGCCATGGTGAGCGCAAGAGCGAGGGCGAGTGCGGCGGCGATGGTGGTGAGGGGTGTTCTGCGAGTCATTGATTCCTCCGAGGTCTCCGTGATTGAGGAGGCTTCCGTGCCTCTGTGCGTCCGCGCGCGAAGTGGCGGTCGCGGTAAAAGGCGATATGTGACTAGGCTACTCCCCCTCCCCCAGTTGGTGTCAATCGGAATAGGGGTGTTGAAATTGGAGAAATATAAGATTTTTGTAAGGGTTGGCCCTCACCCCCGCCCTCTCCCACGACGGGAGAGGGGGTAAGAGGAAAACCGTTCGTGGTGAGTCTGGCTCACCCTTCGACAGGCTCACCCTTCGACAAGCTCAGGGCGAACGGGGTTGGGCGCGGAGGGGGGAGGGATTGGGGTATGATGGGGTAGGTAAGGAGGGCGTATGACGACTGAGGAGGAGAGGCGCGAGCGGTACGCTGAGATGGACAGGAAGATGACGGAGTTGAAGGCGAGCTTGGACGGCATGGGCGAACGTCAGCGGGAACTGGATGGTCGTTCGCGGGAGATGCGTGATCGTTCGCGGGAACAGCTTGCTGAGGCGCGTGAGGATAGGAAGAGGACGCGCGCGGCTGTGGGATCGTCTGGCCGCCAAGCATGGCTGGCCCGATTACGATGACTTGGACCGAAGCAGTTGGTGATACAATGCCGTTCCGCCGTGATGAGGAGGACGTATGACAACCGAAGCCAGACTTGACCGCATGGAAGAGGTCATGACGACCGTGGCCAACAGGAAATGCTTGAGCGTCAGCAGGAGCAGTCTGAGCGTCACCAGGAAATGCTTGAGCGTCACCAAGAGCAGTTTGGGAGTGACCAAGAGCAGCTTGGCGATCATCAGAAGATGCTTGGTGACATCGCTGGCATGATCCAACGTCAGCATGAACAGCATCGTGATCATCAGGAGCTGGTTAGGCGCATCGCTAACATGAGCCTACATCAGCAGGAACAGCTTGCTGACCATCGGGAGATGCTTGAGCGTCATCGGGAACAGCATCGTGATCATCAGGAGATGCTTGAGCGTCATCGGGAACAGCATGCTGATCATCGGGAGATGCTTGAGCGTCATCGGGAACAGCTTGCTGAGATGCGCCATGATGCGGAGATGACCCGCCGCCTCTGGGTCCGCCTCGCCACCAAGTACGGCTGGCTCGACGACGAAGACTCGGACGAAGACGGCGGGTGATGCCCCGGTAGTGTCTCAGTACGTTGCCCAATACCTCTACGGCGTGATAGGTTATACTAACAGGTAGGAGGAACCAGCTATGGACACTGTCATTGCCGTTGTGGTTTACATAGGCGTTGTAGTTGTCATAATGGCGGCCTTTGCCGGTGTTGCCGTGGGCATCTTCAAGAACCTGTCACAGTAATGGCGGATGAACGGTTCATAACCCGCGCTGACCTTCAGGAAGAGCTAAAGCACTACGCGACCAAAGCTGATCTTGCCGCGCTTGAAACCCGGCTCGTGAAGTGGGCAGTAGGTCTTCAACTGGGAAGTATCGCAGCTATATCCGCTATAGTGGCAATCGCCACAAAGCTATTTAGCTAATTCTCCGCGCCCCCACCTCCGTCATTCCCGCGAACGCGGGAATCCATCCCATAACCTTGTAAACACCCACCCATACTCGCTACAATCCTCACAGTCGGGGTGTGGCGCAGTTGGTAGCGCGCGTCGTTCGGGACGACGAGGTCGCTGGTTCAAGTCCAGTCACCCCGACCACTCAACCCCGGCCCTTACGGAACGTTCGCCCTGAGCCTGTCGAAGGGCGGATGGGAAACTTCACCAATAATTCCGGGGGTTCCACCCGAATGCCGAGCCTCGACCCATACGTCGTCCGAGGCCACAGCATGTCCCCGACCTTCTCGCCGGGCGACCGCCTCCTCGTCAGCCGATTCCGCAGCAGGTCATTCAGCTTTACAAGGGGCGACGTGGTCATCGTCCGTGACGGCGAACGACGCCATCTCAAGCGCGTCATCGGCCTGCCGAGGGAAAGTGTGCGCCAGTCGGAAGGCATCCTCCTGATAAACGACCAACCTCTCGACGAGGACTACCTCGGCGGGCTCCCCGCCGTCATCGGTCTGGACGACCACACCTGGAATCTTGAGAACAACGAGTTCTTCCTGCTCGGCGACAACCGCGCCCACAGCACCGACAGCCGCCAGCGCGGCCCCGTTGGGCTGGACGACATTGAAGGAAAAGTCCGGTTCCGCTACTGGCCCCTGCACAAACTGCGGCTCGTTTGGTAGGGGCGATTCACGAATCGCCCCCTTCAGCCAACCACCCCGCCACGTCCTTGGCGTGATAGCTCATGATCATATCCGCCCCAGCCCGCTTGATGCCCGTCAGTATCTCCATGACGATCCGCCGCTCGTCGATCCACCCGTTAGCCGCAGCCGCCTTCACCATGGAGTATTCGCCACTCACGTTGTAGGCCGCGAGGGGAGTGTCGAAACGCTGCTTCGCCTTCGTGATGACGTCGAGGTACGCCAGCGCGGGCTTCACCATCACGATGTCCGCGCCCTCGAAGATGTCCTGCTCGATCTCCCGCATCGCCTCGTCCACGTTCGGCGGGTCCATCTGGTATCCCCTGCGATCACCCATCTGCGGGGCCGACTCCGCCGCCGTCCTGAACGGGCCGTAGAAGGACGACGCGTACTTCGCCGAGTACGCCATGATCGGCACGTTGTCGTTGTCGTTGTCGTCCAGCGCGTCGCGGATGGCCCCGACCTGTCCGTCCATCATGGCCGACGGCGCGACGATGTCCGCGCCCGCATCGGCCTGCGACACCGCCGTCTCGGCCAAAAGCTCCAGCGTCCGGTCGTTGTCCACAACGCCGTCTTCCAGCAAAATCCCGCAATGCCCGTGCGACGTATACTCGCACATGCACACGTCCCCGACGACCGCCAGTTCCGGCTGTGCCTGCTTGATGACCCTGATCGCCTCCTGAACAATCCCGTTCGGCGCGTAGCCCTGCGACCCAACCTCGTCCTTGTGCGACGGAATGCCGAACACCAGCACCGCCGGAATCCCCAATTCCGCAACGGTCTCGACTTCCGACTTCAAGCTGTCGAGCGAATGCTGGTAGATTCCCGGCATCGGCTCAATCTCGCGCGGTCCGCCGCTTTCTTCCGTAACGAACACTGGATAGATGAAATCGGAAACGGACAGCCGCGTCTCCTGCACCAAACGCCGGAGCGACGGCGTCGCCCTCAAGCGCCTCATTCGGTTTTCCGGAAAGCTGCTCATCCGTACGGACCTTCCGGCACATAGTGTCCAACTATCGCGTTCACGAGTCCAGCCGCCGTCGATTCGTCGGCCAGTATATCGACGTTCAGCCCTGCCTTGCGTGCGGTCTCCGCGGTCACGCGCCCAATGCAGGCTACGCTTGCCTCACCGAGCCTGGTCACGTCACTCTCCAGCAGTGCCACGAGGTTGGTCACCGTCGAAGAACTGGTAAACGTCACGACGTCGACCCCGGCATCCAGCGCTTCGGCAAGCCGGGCTCCTGCGTCCGAAGACGGAACCGTCCTGTACAGCGTCACCTCCTGGACGACCGCCCCCAGCCCTTCAAGCCCCCGCCTCAGTCGCTCCGGGCGGACTTCCGCTCCGGGAAGCAGGATGTTCTGTCCCGCGACGTCCTGTTCAGCGAGATCGTCAATCAAAGATTGCGACACCGACTCACGAGATACAAGGTCTGCGACTATCCCGCGTTCACTCAACGCGCTCGCAGTAGCCGTCCCAATCGCCGCGACACGCGAGGCGTGGAACTGCCGGGCGTCCCGCCCCATCGCGTCGAGACGTGCAAAAAGCTGCTCGACCGTGTTCGTACTCGTGAACACAACCCAGTCGTATTCGGTCAGACGTGCAAGCTCTGTATCGACTTCGGAAAAATCTTCGACCGGCTGAATCTCAATCGTTGGCACCTCCACCGGCTCGGCTCCCGCTCTTTCCAGTAGTTCTACGAGATCCGCCGACTGCGTTCGAGAGCGCGTCACCAGTACGCGCCTGCCGAAGAGTGGCCGGTTGTCGAACCAGCGCGACGCCGCCCGCAGATTGACGACCTCGCCCACGACAACGACGACCGGATTGCTCAGCCCCTCATGTCGCGCCTGCTCTGCAATACTCGCGAGAGGGCCGACAACGGTCTCTTGGTTCGCCCAAGTGCCCCACTGAACAACTGCGGCCGGCGTGTCTTCGGCTCGCCCCCCCTCAATCAGGGCCTGTGCAATCGCTGGCAGGTTCTCCCAACTCATCAACAAGCTCAAGGTCCCCTCGGACTTCGCCAGCAAGTCCCAGTCCACCAACCCGCCTTCCTTCTCCGGCGACTCGCTCCCCGTGACAATTGTGAGAGAGGACGACACCCCACGCTGCGTCAGGGGGATGCCCGCGTAGGCCGGTGCCCCAATCGCCGACGTGATGCCCGGCACCACCTCGAACGGGATTCCTGCCTCCGCCAGCGCCGCGACCTCTTCGCCGCCCCGCCCGAAGATGAAAGGGTCTCCCCCCTTCAGGCGAACCACCCGCTTGCCGCTCCGCGCCCGCTCAACGAGAACCGCGTTAATCTCTGCTTGCCTATCTTGCGGCCCGCCAGGCCTCTTGCCCACGTCGACAAGCTCCACATCCTTCGGTGCATGTCCCAACAATCGTCGATCCACAAGCCGGTCATAGACGACCACGTCCCCTGATTCGAGATAGCGCCTCCCCTTGATCGTCAGCAGTTCCGGGTCGCCCGGCCCCGCGCCCACGAGTGCGACCCACCCAATCGAGGGGCTGGAATTGCCGATCCTGTTTTGTCTGGTCATATCTGGACTACCGAATTGTTGAAGGCTCAGTCCGCGTCTCAGACTATCTCCGACGCTCCCGATTCCAGCAATACCCTTGCCGCTCTCCGCCCCATCTCCTCTGCCTCGTTCACGTCCCCCATGATCCGTGACCTCACGATCCTCGTGCCGTCCAGAGTCGCCGCCATGGCGAACAGGCGCATCCGCTGCCCGTCAATCTCGCCATACGCTGCAACCGGTGCCGTGCACCCCCCGCCGATACTATCGAGAAACGCCCGCTCAGCTCGAAACGCACAAGCAGTCTCCTCCAGAACAATAGACGAGAGAATGTCTCCCATCTCGCCGTCCTCCTGTCGAAACTCCGCGACCAGCGTTCCCTGCCCAACATCCGGCGTGACCTGCTCGACATCCAGAAATTCCGTTGCCTCCGACAGCCTGCCGAGCCGCGCAAGCCCCGCCGCCGCAATCACCACGCCGTCGTAGTCCGCGCCCCGCGCCTTTTCCAGTCTCGTTCCCACGTTGCCCCGTATGGGCAACACCTCGACATCGGGCCGCAGTGCCTTGATCTGTGCCTTCCGTCGAGGGCTCCCCGTTCCCAGACGAGTTCCCGCCGACAGGCCCATGAGCGACAGCCCCGACTTCGACACCAAAACGTCCCGCGCGTCTTGGCGCTCTCCGACGGGAAGTATCCGCAACCCGTCGGGAATATCCGGCCCCACGTCCTTCGCGCTGTGCACCGCGAAGTCGATCTCGCCGTCCAGCAGGGCGAGTTCAATGTCCTTGACGAACGCGCCTCGTCCCAGCGAAGTCAGTACTGCGGTGGCATTCCGGTCGCCCCGCGTTGACAGGTGAACGACCTCGAACTCCACGTTCGCGAATCGTCCTCTAAGGAGCGAGAGCACTTCTTCCGTCTGCGCGAGCGCCAGCGGACTCGACCTGGAGCCGACGCGGACTGTTCGTGCCAGATTCAAGCCCGGACCTCCGGATCAAGTTTGATCCTTTGAAAACCGTAGGCAATCCCCACATCGTCATTCCCGCGAAGGCGGGAATCCATCCCCGGCTACTGGACTCCGGCCTATGCCTGAGTGACGGTGCAACACCATTTTCATCGTTTCGCGGTGTCGCTGGCAACCGACTTAGGGATCATTGGGAGACCGGTGCCAGCACTGCCATCTCCTCGTACATCGCGCAAACGTTATCGGAGCAGTCGCACGTCGTCCCCACGAGCAAAGAGTCCATCAAGACCCTCCTCGCCCGCTCGACTTCTCCGGCCTGCACAAGATCGATCAGCTCGTCCGTGAGGCATGCCTGCCAGTGGTCGAGGTTCAGGCGTATTCCCTTGTCCAGAAGCTGCAGACGAGCTTCCGATAGCAGGGGAGCGAGGTCGGCGAAGTCCATGAGTTCATGCCGCGACTCCAGTCTGCACTCGCCGTTCAGTATCTCGCGGAACCTCCGCGCCAGCGCGGGACTCGCCCCTCCCGTCGACGTGGCGACGATGACCTCGCCCCGGCGCGCCACCGACGGCGTTATCCACGTGCAGAGATGTGTCACGTCTGCGACGTTCAGAGGGACATTCCGATCCCGCGCCTCTTCGGACACGGCCTGATTCACCGCGTCGTCGCTCGTGTCGGCCACGATGGCGATGAACGCCCCTTCGAGATCGCCCTGCCGATACGGTCGCTTAATCCACTCTACCTGCCCGGCTTCCACGTGTCCCGCGACCTCGTCCGTCACCTTCGCACTCACCACGACGACCTCCGCCCCGTACGGCAACAGCCGCGTGACCTTCTCTTCCCCCATCGCGCCGCCGCCGACCACGACGACCCGCCGTCCGCGAAGATCGAGGAAAACTGGATAGTACAGCGGCATACGACTTTGGTCTCAGGCCACCCAGTACCGTTTCAACGTGAATACGATGAAACGGACAGATGTCGATTTATCCCCTCTCCCTTCAAGGGAGAGGGCTAGGGTGAGGGTGAATGATAATGCCAAAACCATGTTGAAAACGGTACTACCGACCCGACTTGCCCTTGGCGGCCCACTCGGTTCGCTTCCTCTCCAGGTCGCGCGCCCGCTCCTCCTGGAGCTCGGCGTCCGGCCTGGCCCGCGCCGAGTGGAAGACGGAACCGAGTCCCCACCGGTCGCGGTCGCTGGTGTTCGGCCCGGCCCGGTGCACCATCTGCCAGTGGTGAATGGCTACGTCCCCCGGCTCCGCCGGGACGGGCGCCTCGGCGGCATAATCTGCGTCACCGTAGTCTGTCACCCCCTGCGAGAATCCGAATATCTCTGTCGGCCCGTGCGGACGAACCGGGCGTTTGTGAGAACCCGAAACGTATCGCAGGCAGCCGTTTTCCTCGTCCGCCGTGTCGAGCGCCAGCCACATCGTCAGCGCCTCGTTTGGTTGCAGGGGAATGTAGTAGGAGTCCTGGTGCGCGGGCGTCTCCACCCCCACGCGGGCTGGCTTGTTGAATAGCTGGCAGTACTGCGGCGCGACCTCTCCGCCCAGCAGCAGTTCCGCAAGCGCCATGAACTTTCCGGTATGGATCAGGGCGCTGAAATAGCCGTCGTACTTCGACATGTGGCCGAGACGCTTCAGAGTCTCCGGCTTGCCCTTCACGTCGTACATGACCTCATATTCGGGGACCGTCGGCGCGACCTCCTCGATGTACCGGTCGATCTCCTCGCGAAGGCCGGCCACCTCATCCGCGTCCAAGAACCCACGCACAAACACCCAGCCGTTCTCGTCCCAGTGGCTCTTGATGTCCGCCCTATTCTCCTGCCATCCCATGAGACTGCCTCCGATGTGAGATGCTGCGCGAACATCATACACGAACATAGGCGAGGGTTCTTCGACCCTTTCGATGAAGGCCGGGGCGTTTTGCAGCCCCGTCGGCGCTCGAGACCGGGTTACCTGAGATGGAACTCAGGCACTTACCGTAAGTCTGCTGCGCTCCTGCGCCAGATCGTAATACGCCTGCCTCCGCATCCAGAACTCGGCATTGCTCCACCCAATACCTTCAAGCGCAAGTGCTACCGCTGGCGAAATACCACAACGTCCATTCACCAGCCTCGACATCGTGTTTCTGCTCACGCCCAAGCGGTCAGCGCACTCCGTCACGGTCCAACCCTCAGCTTCCATGCTCTCACGCACACTCACACCCGGATGCGATGGGTTTGTGACACTCATAAGGTCTCCTCAGTGGTAGTCAACTAGGTCTACGTCTACGGCTTCTCCGCCCTCAAAGCGAAATACGATTCGCCAGTTGCCTGATACTCGAATGCTCCATTGGCCGCGCCGGTCACCCAGTAGCGCATGAAGAAACAAACCGGGCAAATCCATATCGTACGGACTTCGTGCCGCTTGTAGGTCGTCGAGCAAACGTCCTATGCGGGCTACGTGTGCCGGGTTCAGCCCTCGTGGGTCGTCACGCTCATGTAACCTACGTAACCCCCGGTGCTTTATCTTCACCGCGCAACTGTACCGTGTAACGAGTCATGTGTCAAATCACGTTCCGCGTTATTGATCAAGAGAATTCGTATCCATGGGCTTTCAACCGCTCACACGCCTTTCGTCGCTCGTCATCAGTGAAGAGCGTCTTCCATCGTTCTTGCAGGACGAGAGCTTCTGCAGAGATGCTAAGTAGTCCGAGTTGCCACAACTCAGTCAACCCCGACTGGTGTTCGGGTGTTGCAAGCAGTCGCTTTGCTGTCCCGACCCCACCGTGCTCATAGACCATCTGTAAGAAATACGTAGCACGATAGCCGCGTTCGGCAGCACGACGATACGTGTCTAGCATCGCCTCGTGAAATCCAGCCTTGAGGTTCGCGGTCATTCTGTTGTCCTCGTTCCCCGGCGCCCCTACCTCCCCAGCGCCTTCGCAAGCTCCCCGCCCTGTTCCTGCATGTACTCGTAGATGATGTTCACGTCCGTGCCGATGCAAAAGTCGATAACGCCCATGTCCATGTACGGCTTTGCGTCCTCCCAGTTGCCGATCTCGATGCGCGGGCGGATGCCCTTGGCGATGCACGTCTCGATCGTGTACTTCTGCGCCTCCATGATCTCCGGATGCGTGTAATCTCCCGCTCGCCCGATGCTCATCGAGTAGTCGCCGGGGCCGAACTGCACCATGTCGATGCCCGGCACGTCCAGAATCGCCTCCAGGTCTTCGACCGCCTCCCGCTTCTCGACCATGATCGCGACGACCGCCTCCTCCGCCATCTTCACCCAGTCCGCCAGCGACACTCCGGGAAACACGTAGCCCATGTCCCTCGTGCTCGTCGCGCCCGCGATGCCACCCGCGGACGGCGTTTCAGGCCGCACGGCCCGGACCGACTCCAGCGCGTCGTCCACCGTCCGAATGTCCGCGAACAGCAGGTTCTGGATGCCTGACCCCGTCGCCTTCTCAGCCAGATACGTCCGCGGCTCCTGGTCGACCTTTATCATCGACGTCATGTGGTCGAATAGCTCGATTGCCCGCGCGAAGTTGTCCAGCGAGAATAGGTCGTACGGAGCGTACTGGCTCGTGAACTCCACGTAGTCGATCGTGCCGGAATACCCGATCACCTCCGCGATTCCCGGCCACACGGTATGCACGTGTGTCCCAATGGTCGGCTTGCCCTCATTGATCAAATCCCGCAGCACGTTGTTCTTCTTCAATATCGTCTCCTATCGTTTTGTTGTTTTCTTTCTATAGCAAGTCGTTCTACCTACGTCGTAAATGACCCGCCCGCCGCCACATCCGTCATTCCCGCGTAGGGAGACCTTTGTACAACCCCGCTCACTGTCATTGCTACGAAAATAAGCCCCGGAGCGGCTTCGTAGACTAAAACGCAAATTTTCATTCCAGGTGGTGAGGGTGGCAACCCTCATGAAGTATTCCGAACGCAGCGAAGCGAAGTGAGGAATCTAAAATTCTCATCCTTCGGAACTCGCCCTCTAGCTGGAACCAACCCCGACGACCCCACAAAACTTTGATTCCCCTCTGCGCTCTCCGCGCCCTCTGCGGTGAATCAAAGGTCTCCGTAGGCGGGAATCTCTATCACTCCCCGAGCACATTCCTTGAAATTATCATCCTCTGTATCTCCGACGTACCCTCATATATCTCCGTAATCTTCGCGTCCCGGTACAAGCGCTCCACCCTCGACGGGGAAAAATACCCGACTCCCCCGTGAATCTGTACGGCCCTGTCCGCCGTCTCTACCGCTACCCGTGACGCGAACAGTTTCGCCATCGACGCTTCCTTCACGAACGGCCTGCCCGCGTCGAGGAGCGTCGCCGCCTGCATCACCAGCAGCCGCGCCGCCTCCACCTCCGTCGCCATGTCGGCGATCATCCACTGGATGCCCTGCATCTCGGAGATGGTCTTCCCGAATGCCTGTCGCTGCTTCGCGTACTCGACCGCCTCCTCGTAGGCCGCCTGCGCCACGCCCACCGCCTGCGCCGCTATGCCGATCCGGCTGGCGTTCAGCACCTCCATCGTCGCCCTGAACCCCTCATACTCCTCGCCCATCCTGTTCGTCACGGGCACCCGGCAGTCGTCGAAGAACACCTCGCACGTCGACGAGGCGCGTATCCCCATCTTCCCGTGCATCGGATTGATAGTCATACCCCGCGTGTCGCCGTCGACGATCAGGGCCACGAATCCCCGCGATCCGAGGCTGAGATCAAGCGACGCCAGCACGATGAGCACGCCTGCCTCCGTCGCGTTCGTGATGAACACCTTCGACCCGTTCAGCACGTAGTCATCGCCGTCACGCTTGGCCGTCGTGCGGATACCTGCCGCGTCGCTGCCCGCGCCCGGCTCCGTGAGCGCGAACGCCCCAATCGTCCGCCCCGCCGTCATGCCGGGAAGGTATCGGTTCTTGTGCTCCTCCGTTCCGTGCATGTGGATGAACTGGGCCGCGAGGGACTGGTGCGCCACGTACACCGTGCTCGTAGCCGTGCATCCCCGCGCCAGTTCCTCCGCGACGATGGCCCCCTGGCGAGCCGTCCCCCCGCTCCCGCCGTATGCTTCGTCGATCCCCAGCCCGAACAGCCCTAGCCCGGCCAGACCCTCAACATTGTCCGCCGGAAATTCGCCGCTCTCATCGTACCCAGAAGCTCTCGGCGCGAGCACGTCATCCGCAAACTCCCGCACCGCCGTACGGAGAAGCTGCTCTTCCTCGGTTAGCAGCAGTTGGCCCATCACTGCCCTCATACTTATTCGGTGCAACTACGCTGAACACGCCCCACTTTCTACTTCCTTCCTCTCCGCGCTCTCTGCGCCCTCTGTGGTGAATCCTCCGCCCCATAGGGGCGACCCTCGTGGTCGCCCGTCTTCACACTTTCTCCCCCTCTGCGCTCTCTGCGTCCTCTGCGGTGAATCCTCGGTATGTGGCAGTATGACGCACCGCGCTCTCCGTGTCCTCTGCGGTGAATCCTCCGCCCGTCGCAGTATGACGCACCGAATTGACCGAATGCAACCTTGACACAGCCTCTCCCACACCTTTACAGTAGATTGCGTGATGCGAGTTTCGAACCGTTACGCGTACTACTATTTCTACTTTACCGGCCCAACGGCTGCCGGAGAAGGACAGGTGCGCGGGACGTAGAGCGGCGAGCATCCCAAGCGAGAACACCGAGACCTCAACCGGCAGCGGTTGGGGTCTTTTCATGCGTGAAGGAGCACTCGAATGCTGGACACGAAGACTAGGGACGTGAACGTACTGAAGACGGAAAAGCTGATACCTCCGGTGGACCTCATCGAGGAACTGCCGGCCACCCCCGACGCCAAGCGAACGGTCATCGACGGACGCCGCGCGATACAGGCGATTCTGGAAGGGGAGGACTCGCGGTTCCTCGTGATTTCTGGACCGTGCTCGATCCACGACGAGGGCGCCGCTCTCGAATACGCGACTCGGCTGAACGACCTGAGCAACAAGTACGCCGACCGCCTGCTCGTCGTCATGCGGGTCTACTTCGAGAAGCCGCGCACGACCGTCGGCTGGAAAGGGCTCCTCTACGACCCGCACCTGAATGACACCTTCGACATCACAAGCGGACTGCGAAAGGGCCGAAAGCTCCTGCTCGACGTCGCGGAGATGGGCCTCCCGTCGGCAACCGAGTTCCTCGACCCCATAGTCCCGCAGTACTTGGCCGACCTCATTAGCTGGGTCGCCATAGGCGCGCGCACCACCGAGAGCCAGACCCACAGGCAGATGGCGAGCGGCCTCAGTATGCCCGTCGGCTTCAAGAACGGCACCGACGGCAACACGAAGATAGCAGTCGACGCCATCGTGTCCGCCCAGGCGCGACACGGTTTTCTGGGCATCAACGAGTCGGGCCACACCGCGGTAATCCACACGACCGGCAACCCCTACGGTCACCTCGTCCTGCGAGGCGCGAACGACGGCCCGAACTTCGACCCCGACTCCGTCGCAAATGCACGTCAGCAGCTAGAGGACGGCGGCGCTGCCCCCCACCTCCTCGTCGATTGCAGCCACGGTAACTGCAACAAGGACTACACCAAGATGCACGAGGCCTTCGAGAGCGTCGTCGACCAGCGCGTCGGCGGAAACGCCGGCATCATCGGCGCCATGCTCGAAAGCAACCTCAACCCCGGCAGCCAGAAGATCAACGGCAGCTTGGAGTACGGAGTCTCCATAACCGACCCCTGCATCGGCTGGCAGGAGACCGAAGACCTCCTCGGCCGGGCCTACGAACGTCTGGGAGGCGCTTCGCTTCCGGAGTAAGGAGACCATTGAATAACTGTCATTCTGGCATCCCCACACCGTCATTCCCGCGAAGAGCCCGCCCCCGTGAAGACGGGGGCGGGAATCCAATCCCCTCTACCGTTCGCGTGAGAGGGTCCCGCGAAAATCCCCTCTCCCGTCGTGGGAGAGGGCTAGGGTGAGGGTAACTCCACCGCCGACGGCAGACAGCCCCACCAAACACCTGTGATACACTCCCACAATTCAACATGACCGACCAAGAACCCCCAACAAACACCGAGCCAATCCCCCGACGCCTCAGCGTCCCATGGGGCATCACCGACGCCATGATCGGCTTCGCCATCGTCGCCTGCGGCAGCTTGGTGTCCCTGCTGGCCTTGGGTCGCCTGCTCGGCTCATTGGAACGACAGACCGACGGAGCGACCATGGTCGTCCTGTTTTTGCTCCAAGTCCTCATGGTCGTCACCGTCTGGCTCCTCGCGGTCAAGTGGCGCGGCGCAAGCCTGAACAGCTTGGGACTTGGCACGAGCGGTCTCCACTGGCCCAAGATCGTCGGATGGGCCGCTCTGGCTCTCGGCCTGAGCATAGTCGCCGGCCTTGTCTACCAACTCATTGTGATGGGCTTGGGCATCGACTCGCTGGAACCGTCCCCGGTTCCCGAACGTCTCTTGGGCGAGGGGGTCGTCCGAGCGTTCACCGTCGGCATTCTCGTTATCGTCGGCCCGGCCGCCGAGGAAATCTTCTTCCGCGGATTCCTGCTCCCCGCCTTCGTGCAGGGCATCGGCGTGATCCCCGGAATGATCGTGGCCTCCGCGATATTCGCCGTCGCGCACGGTGACCTCACAGTCCTTCTCCCGACCTTCGCCAGCGGAGCGGTCCTCTCCTGGCTGTACCTCCGAACCCGCTCACTCTGGCCCGGCTTCCTTGCCCACGCCGGCCAAAACAGTCTCGCAGTGACATTCGCCGTATGACCGTCTCAAACCGACTCGACAAAACGCTCAGCAACGCCCGCGCCGAGGGGAAATCCGTACTTTCCCCATACATAACGGTCGGTTTCCCCGACGTGCCCACCTCCATCGACATCGCCGAGGCTATACTCCGCAATGGCGGAGACTTGCTCGAAATCGGCGTCCCGTTCAGCGACCCCATGGCCGACGGCCCCACTGTCCAGAAGACCAGCTTCCACGCCCTCCAGCACGGCGTCACCGTCGAGACGTGCCTCGACGCCGTCCGGCAGCTTCGTTCGAGGGGCATCGAGTCGCCCCTCATGCTCATGGGCTACTACAACCCGTTCCTCAAGTACGGCCTCAGAGACCTCGTGCGCGACGCGGTCGACGCCGGTGTCGAAGGGCTGATAGTCCCCGATCTCCCGCCCGAGGAGTCGTCCGAACTGGAAGCCCTCTGCGCCGAGAACAACATCCACCAGATCCACTTCGTCGCCCTCACAAGCACCGACAAGCGCATCAAGTACATATGCGCCCGCGCGAGCGGCTTCATCTACTGCGTAGCCGTTTTGGGAGTGACCGGCGCACGTCAAAACATCCACTCCGGCGTTGCCGAGCTCGTCGGTCGCGTCAAGCGGCATACCGACGTGCCGGTCATCCAGGGCTTCGGTGTCTCCAGCAAGGAGCATGTCGACGCCATCGCGACCTACGCCGACGGGGCAATCGTCGCCAGCGCCATGTTCGACGCCATTGAACACGCCCCCGCCGACCGCAAGGTCCAGGCCGCAGTCGACTTCGTAAAGGGACTGAAGGGCATTCCCTAAACGTCCCACGACTCACTACGAAATTCTTTCTACACAACAGGAACCATGGCAAAGATACGAGGCATCCGCGGCGCAACCATAGCCGACGACAACACCCAGCAGTCCATCCTCGATGCCACCGTCGAGCTTCTCACGGCCTTGGTCGAGTCGAACGACGTCGATGTCGACGACATCGCGGCGGCGTACTTCACCACGACGCAGGACCTCAACGCCGAGTTCCCCGCCGCCGCCGCCCGGCAGCTTGGCTGGCAGTACGTCGCCCTCCTCTGCGCCCACGAGATGAAGGTGCCCAACGCCATGGAGCGCGTCATCCGCGTCATGCTCCTCGTCAACACCGACAGAGAAGCCTCGGAGATAGAGTTCCAATACCTCCGAGGCACGGACGCCCTCCGCAAGCGCGTCGTGGAAAGCTAGACGCCGGCTACGGGAGAACCAACATGAAAGACTGGAACCTTCAAACGCTCTTCGACCGCGGCATGCTCGACGACGCCATCGTCCGCGACGAGCTCTTCGACGACATCGCCAACGGCAAGCGACTCACCATCTACCAGGGGTTCGATCCGACGAGTCCCAACATGCACATAGGCCACCTCGTGGGCCTGCGCGTCCTCCGATGGTTCCAGCTTCACGGCCATCACCTCATTCTCCTGATTGGCGACTTCACCGGACGCATCGGCGACCCCTCCGACCGCCCTGAGGCCCGCAAGCGCCTCACTCACCAGGAGGTGCTCGAGAACGCCGAGACATACGGCGAACAATTCTCCAGGATATTCGACCTCGATGGCGAGAACCCCGCGGAGATCCGCTTCAACGGACACTGGCTCGACAACATCTCCCTCTCGCAGTTCGTCGAGATCATGGACAAGTTCACCGTCCAGCAGCTTCTCGAACGCAGCATGTTCCAGGAGCGTCTGAAGAACCAGGAGGCCCTGTACCTCAACGAAATGATCTACCCCATCCTTCAGGGCTACGACTCCGTCGCGATGGAGGTCGACGCCGAGCTTGGAGGCTCCGACCAGCTCTTCAACATGATGCGGGGCCGCGACCTCGTGGAATCGTATCTCAGCAAGACCAAGCACGTGCTCACCACCCAGCTCCTCGAGGGGTTGGACGGTCGCAAGATGAGCAAGACCTACGGCAACACCGTCGACCTGAACGAAGACCCCGTGCCCATGTTCTTCAAGCTCACCCTTGTCCAGGACTCCAAGCTGCCGCGCTTCATGCAGGTTCTCACCGACCGCACGGACGACGAGATTGCCGCCATCGAGGAGCGCGCCAAGACCGAGCACAACATGATCGACGCCCGCCAGCAGTTCGCCCACGACATCGTCACGATGCTCCATTCCGCCGAAGCCGCCGACGAGGCACAGCGCGAGTTCCAACGTGTCGTCAACGAGGGCGAGCTTCCCTCCGACATTCCCGACCTCCACGTCCCGCCCGACTCCCACCGCGAGGACGGCGTCGGACTCGTCGATCTCCTGGCCCTCAGCGACCTGGTGCAAAGCAAGAGCGACGCGCGCCGCCTCGTCCAGCAGGGCGGAATCCGCATCAACGGCGAGATGATCGAAGACCCGCGCTCGTCAATTCCGGATGCGCGACTTGCAGGCGCGCTAATCAAAATCGGCAAACGCGGCTACGTCCGCGTCAGGGTAGGGTAGGGTATCCTCACCGTATCCGCAGCATCACCTTTCGCGTCGCATCCACCAGCGCGTCGATCTCCGCCTCCGTCGTCAGCGAGCACAGCGCCCCCGCCGCCTTCGTCTGCATGAGAATGCCCTCGTTGAGCAGCCCCGTGAAGAGCTTCTGCTGCATATCGCGGTCTGCCCGCAGCACTGACCGATAATCGACGATCCCCTCCTCCGTGAAGTGGATGCCGAACAGCGACCCCACACCCGTGACTTGCACCGCGACGTCGAGCTCGTCGAACACCGCCCGCAGCTTGGCGCGCAGCACGTCGCCGAGCGAGTTCATGCGCTCATAGACCTCCGGCGTTAGCTGTTCCAGCGTCGCCAGCCCGCCAACCATCGTCATAGGGTTGGCGTTGAACGTCCCCGCATGCGACACCACCGGCCCGTCCGTCGGGTCGTACAGGTCCATCAAATCAGCCCTCCCGCCCCACGCTCCGACCGGCATTCCCCCGCCGATCACCTTCCCGAACGTCGTCATGTCCGGGATGACGCCCATCTGCTCCTGCGCCCCGCCACGCGAGAGCCGGAAGCTCTGTACCTCGTCGAATATCAGAATCAGTCCCAGCTCGGTCGTCAGGTCGCGCAGGAACGCCAGGTACTCCGCGTCGGCGGGCAGGTACCCGAAGTTCGACAGCACCGGCTCGATGATGACGCACGACAGCTCGTCCGCGTTCTCGCGCAGAATCCGCTCCGTTGACTCGATGTCGTTGTAGTGCAGATTGATAACGTCCTCGACCACGCTCGGCGGCTGCCCCGGCCACTCGGCAACGCTCGTCGGCTCCACCGGATCCAGCGCGTCGAGCGGCGTGTACACGCTCACCGACACGTACTCATGGTTCCCGTGATACCCACCCTCGATCTTGGCGATCTTGTGCTTGCCAGTATAGGCGCGGGCCGCGCGAATCGCGTTCAGCGTCCCCTCTGTCCCCGAGTTCGTGAACCTCACCTTCTCTACCGACGGCACCCGCTCACACAACACCTGCGCCAGCCGCACCTGCGACTCATGCGGCGTGCTGTAGCTCAGACCGTCCGCCGCCTGCTCCCGCACCGCCTCGACCACCCTGTCGTTCGAGTGTCCGAGCACGTACGTCGTCGCATTCAGCATAAAATCGAGGTACCGGTTCCCGTCCACGTCGACGACGTGATGCCCCTCCGCGCGCTCGACGAAGAACGGGTACGGCCCGAAATACGCCGTCCCACGAGAGCTCCCGCCGGGCAGATATCGCTCCGCCTCCGCCTGAAGCTCCGCCGACCTCGGCGTCGACGCCGTATATCGTTCAACTTCCGAGTCCATGCTTCTCCCCTCGTCTACTCCGCCTGAAACGTCCCGCCCCTACTCGTCATTCCCGCGAAAGCGGGAATCCAGAAAGCCCAATCATCCCCCATCCGTCATTCCCGCGAAGGCGGGAATCCATCCCATGTCCTTGTCCCAGGCCGATGATCGACGCGCAATCCCCCACCTGTCATTCCGTTCTACTTCCTTCCCTCTGCGCCCTCTGCGGTGCAACTCCCCGTTTCCGCCTCAACCCCACCAACACCTCGTTCAGACTCCCCGAACGAAACCCCTCCAAATCCAGCGTCACATACGAATAGCCAATCTCCCGAAACCGCTCGATCACTCCCCGCCGCGTCTCGTCATCCAGCAACATACGAAAATCCTCAGTCCCAACCTCGATACGCGCGACCGCGTCATGGTGCCGCACCCGAAGCCGCTCGACACCCAGCGATCGCAGGTACTCCTCCGCCTCCGCGATCCGCGCCAGCGCCTCGACAGTCACCGGCGTTCCGTACGGGATCCTCGACGACAGGCACGCCTGCGCGGGCTTGTCCCATGTCGGCAGCCCCATGACACGAGACTGCTCCCGTATCTCCGCCTTCGTCAGCCCAACCTCAACCAGCGGACTCCGCACACCCCGCTTCTTCGCCGAGTTGATGCCCGGCCGAAAATCTCCCGTGTCGTCCAAATTGTGCGCGTTGATGATCTGCGAGTACCGCGCCTCCGGCAGCGTCGAGAGGTGCGTGTACAACTCCTCCTTGCAGAAGAAGCACCGGTTGGGATCGTTGACGCGGTAGTCCTCCCGCTCCACCTCCGCCGTCTCAATGACCCGGTGGTTCAGCCCAAGCACACCGGCCACCTGAACCGCCCCCTCCAGCTCCGACCGCGCAAGGCTAGGCGACTTAGCCGTCACCGCCAGCGACGCATGACCAAGAACCTCATTCGCCACCGCCGCCAGAAACGTGCTGTCCACTCCCCCCGAATACGCGACAATGACGTGCCGCATATCCCCAAGAGCCGTCTTAAGGACCGACACCTTCTCGTCCACGCCTGTTTCCGTCCGGGCAACCATGGTATCAACCATACTACCACGCCCCTCGCAGACATAAAGGTTCCCGTGGATTTACCCCGTTTGGGTGAGAGCAAGATCGTTACGGACGCTCTCTCTGTGCGTCCACAGGGATAGGTAATCCTGCCATCACCAACCGTCATTCCCGCGAAAGCGGGAATCCACAGTCCCCTCTGTGTCCTCTGCGCTCTCTGTGGTGAGTCTTCCTATCCCCTCTCCCGTTCTGGGAGAGGGCTAGGGTGAGGGTATTGAATCCCCCGTCACCCCCCATGCGCCAGCATCCGCAGCCTGTCCCCCTCCGTCCAGTACGGCTCCATCTTGCAGAGAAACTCCTCGAAAGTCTCTTCCGGCGACGACTCAGTCGTGTCGAGCGTGAACTTGTTGCGGATCGCCGACCGCGCGAACTCCTCCTCGAACCGCTCCAGGACACACTCGATATCCTCGTCTCGCACGACTCCGTCCACGTGCGGAGCACTCCTCATGCGGCTTCGCACCACGTCCGCGGACGCCCTCATCAGCACCAGCACCGTCTCAGGCATATACTTCATAAGCGCCTGCTCCACGTTCTGCCCCTCAACCCGACGGTCGCCCGGCTCGCCCGGCCTTCCGTACCCGAAGTACATCGGCGCATAGATCATCTCGTCGATGTGATGGCCGATGTGAAGCCCGCCGAGGGTCGTGGAATTCCTGGCCCGGGTCGGAGAGTGGTAGTACAGCGTGTACCGCGTGAAAAGCTCCTTCAGCTTCGGCGACATCGTCAATATCTGCCGCTTCTCCTCCTCGTCGAAGATGATCGAGTCCGGGTCCAGCGGCGGATGCCCCGAATTATTCGGCAGCTTGAAATGGTCGTGGAAGATGGTCGTCTGCCCGAAGGCCCCCTTCATCCACTCCTGCAACCCCAGCATCAGCGTCGTCGTCCCCGTATACTCGCATCCAATCGCTATGATGTTCATTTTCTACTTCCTTTTCACTGCACCGATGAAAGCTCTTCAATGATAACCGCTCCGTCGTCTAGGGCGTCCACGGTGACTCGACTGCCCCATAGCAGGGTCATGCCAAGCAGTGGAACACTGTCCGACTGTAGCACTAGCGCGTCACGCAGGCGTCCGTGCCATGATACCGTTGCGAGATAGGCCGCAAACTCAAACTGCTCTCCGTTTGCGAGCTCAAATATCCGCTGACCTACGAAGGGCAAATCCAGCCCGCGAATAAATTCCGGGGGGAAGTGCCAAATGGCCGGTAAACCCCGTGTCCAAAACAGCCTCCACGCGCTGAGGCCGCCCATTGCCGTCGTTGATGTCTACGGGAACCAGCGCTTGTTGATTCCCGCCTACTTTCCCCCTAATCATTGCGCTGAAGGCACCCGGAACCCCCCGGCGTGGCTGTATGCGGCGCGATAGCCGACGCGCACTCCGTACGTGACCGCGCCCGGCCTCCGCTCCAGCAGCCGTCGCGTGGCTACCGCGTCTTCCGGGTCGATCTCGTAGTCACCGGTCTCAACGTCGATGACGACGAACTTCCCCTTTTCTTTCGGCTCTACTTGAGATTGGATACGATCTCGATAGATGGCCTTCCCTCGCGCCGTTATCTCCCCCGGTTTGTAATCGCGGCCTGTCATAGCGCCCTCCGAAATAGAGTTTAAGTACCCTACGTAATTCCTCCTACTTTCTGCTAACCACCATCCGCCGCAAGTCCTCGATCGTCAAATGCCCCCGCAGCGCTAGCTGAAGCTCATCGACGCTCTCCTCCACCGTCGCCTCCGACGTATCGATCACGATCTTGGCGTGGATCACCGACCGCTCGAACTCCGTCTCGAAGTCAGCCAGCACCGGCTCGATATCCTTCTTCTGCACGATGGAGAACGGGTGCGGGTTCGCCGCCATTCGCTCCGCTATCACCTCCGGCGAGGCCTTGACGCAGACCAGCACGGTGTCCGGCGCCTGCTCAATGAACTCGGTCTCGAGATGCCGGGCGTACTTCGTGCGCAGCCCCCCCTGCGGTTCCTTCTCGTGCCCGTACCCGAAGAACGGCGCGGCATACACGGCGTCCTCGATGTGGAATCCCACGACAATGTAGTCGTCCGCCCGGCGGGAGTTCGGCATGTGGTAATTCATGCTCTGCCGCTGGGCCATCTCCTTCATCTTCGGCGTCCACGCCATGATCTGCCGCAATTCCTCGTCGGTCAGAGGCTCGGCGGGCGGCCCAATGCGGTAGGACGCAATATGGGGAATCTTGAAATGGTCGTGGATTTCCTGCGTCCCCCCCAACGTCGTGCGCGCCCACTCCGCTATTCCGTTGGCAAGCGTTGTCGTTCCCGAATACTCGCATCCGGCTATGATGAGGTTCATTCGTCGTCCCCTGTCGTCTTGAAGATTTCCTGGAACTCCAGTCCCGTCTCTTTCGTGATCCCGCTGGCGAGGTAGTATAACGCAAATGCGAGGATGGTTATCGACGGAACCGTGATGACCGGAAAGCTCAGCGCCGTCATGCGTCCAAGCTCTTCATTGAAGGCCGGCGTCCCCGGATCGCTCACCACCACCACCCGCGCCAGCACGTAGTTCAGGACGGTCGAGACCAGCAGCCCGAACGCGATCATGTAGGTCGCCGCCGTCACCCGCCGCTCATACGCCTCCACGCTCTGCCGTCGTTCCAGCGCCTCGTACACCCGCTCCACGTTGATGACCTTGTGCATGATCGTCTTCACGAGCGGGTAGGGCGTCCGCATCGACACCACCACCGCCACGCAGATGATGAACGGGATCGCCGCCTCCTTGATCGCCAGCCACTCCACCGGCAGCTTCAGCAGCCCGATTCCCCCCGTCAGCAGCACGCTCGCGAACCCCAGCATCGAATACGGGTTGAACCCCCGCCGAACGATAAAGTCATACAGCCCGTAACCCACCGGAAACGCCAGCGCGACCAACAGCCCGTTCACCGGCCCCAGCTGGTCCTCCCCGCTGAACCGCACGAGAATGATCACCGGTATGACGATATTCACCGCCAAACTCACCAGCGGATTCTCCCGACGACTCTTCTTCCGTTCCGCGCTCATTGCCCCTCCATCCAGGAATAACGATTGTAGAGCCGCATCAACGATTACGCCACTACCCCGTCATTCCGTTCACTTTCTCCTCCCTCTGCGCCCTCTGTGGTGAAACCCCGCGCCCTCTGCGGTGAATCCCCCCGCCTCTGGCACACAATCCCCGTTTGTGCAACACTCTCGCCCACACCCAGCGAGAGAAAGACCCATGCCCGACACACTCGACGACCTCCTCGAACACCTCGACCCAACCCCCTGACCACCGGACACGGCTTCACCGAAGGCCCCGTCTGGCGCCCGGACGGCTACTTCCTCTTCACCACCGTTCCCTACGTCTACCGCCTCGACGTCGACACCGGCAACCTGACCGTCCTCCGCGACAGTCCCGCCGGCTCCAACGGCATGACCCTCGACCTCGATGGCCGCCTCATAATGTGCGACGGCGAACACCGCAGCGTGACGAGAATGGACCCCGACGGCACGATCGTCCCCGTCGCCGCATCCTGCGAGGGACGCCCGCTCAACAAGCCCAACGACGTCGTCTTCCGCTCCGACGGCACGATGTACTTCACAGACCCAGGCGCATGGCCCAACCACACTCCGAGCGCCCCGCTATACAAAAATTTCGTCTACGGCGTGACTCCCGACGGCAGGGTCTTCGAGGCCGCCCCCTTCGAGTACCCCAACGGCCTCGCCTTCTCCCCCGACGAAAGCACCCTCTACGTCACCAACACCCGACACCACAAGCACATCAGCGCCTACGATGTGCAGCCCGACGGCACGCTCACCAACCGCCGCGTCTTCGCCGAACTTCCCCAAAACGGCGAGCCCGGCGTCCCCGACGGCATCAAAGTCGACGTGCATGGCCGAACCTACTGCACCGGCCCCGGCGGCGTCTTTGTACACGGCCCTGACGGACACTACATCGGCAAGATCCGCCTCCCCGAGCTCCCCGCCAACCTCGCGTGGGGCGACCCCGACAACAAGACCCTCTACGTCACCGCCCGCACCTCCGTCTACAAAATGCGCATGAAGGTCGAGGGCACCCGTATGCCGATGGCAACCTAGTGCTTAACCCTCGATACCCTCAGCACCCCGTTCAGCCTGAGCCTGTCGAAGGCCAGTGGGAATTGAGCAATTCCTATCCCCTCTCCCGTCGTGGGAGAGAGCCTGCCCCGTACTCCGATACGGGGGCTGGGGTGAGGGTGATCCTCCCAGCACCTAGCACCTAGCACCCAGCACCTAGCACCCAGCACCTAGCACCCAGAACCCAATACCCTCTTCTCCCCCCTCTGCGGTGAATCCCCCTGAGCTACCCATACACGATATGCAGCCGCACCTCCGTCAGCCTCACCGCCTCGAAATGCGGCCCCGCCCCCTTGATGAGCCGCACCAGCAACTCATTCTCCCCCTTCCTGATGGGCAGACCCGTCACGTCGAACCGGATCACCGTCCCTTCGACACGCCGTTCAGACATCGTCGTGTGATACACCACCCCGTCGAACGCCGTGTACCCCCAGCCGTCCTCCGATCGTTCCATCGACGACCACGCCACCGCCTCACCGTTGATCCGAACGTCCAGTTCGTCGTCCTCGTTCAGATTGTCGAAACCCAGGTCCAGTGTGCACGACTTCAGCCCGCCATCCGCCTTCGCCCCCTCAACGTCGTCGGCGATATCCAGCGTGAGCGCCGACCCTCCGCCCGGCTGCGTCTCCTCCATGAACACCGGCAGTGACGCCCACGGCAGTGCATACCGGAAAGCGCCGCTGTGGTACTCCTTCCCCGACCGGTCCGAGTGGTCTAGCTCATACCGCTTGTTCAGACGGCCTAGCTTCTCCCTGTCCACCATGTTGCCCAGTACCCGCCTCTTCCACTCGTTCGGCGCGTTGAAGTAGTTGAACAGGTAGAACCCGTCCACGCCCGCGTCCCAGAACCGCGCCGCCAGCGCATAGAGCAGTTCCTCGTCCAGCGCCCACCGCAGCGCCTCGAAGCTGCCGTATATCAGGCAGTCCGTACCCTCCGCCACCTCGACGAACTCCCGGATCGGCTGCTCGAAAGGCATGAACCCTCCCCCCGCCGCGACGATGTCCACCAGCCCCTCCGTTATCCACGTCTCAACGTCCAGCCCGATCCGCTTCGAGTCGTACAGCGTCGGCGGGACGCGCACGAGCAGGTCGAGGTGCTTTCCGCGCATTGCGCCGACCTCGTCCATGCGCTGCCTTATCCGCCGGATGAAGTCGGTCATCAGGTACCGGTTCGAGTACGCCTCCTCCACCCGGAAGAACGCCGGATGCCGGAAGTAGTCGAGTTCCACGCCCGCAACGTCGAACTTCTCAAACAGCTCGAATATGACCTCCAGCAGGTGGCCCCGGACTCCGGGAAACTTGTAGTCCACCCCGCGCGCAATCGCGAACTCCAGCGTCGGTCGCGGGATGTACTCATTCGGCTGCCCGATCAGCCACTCCCGGTGCTCCCGCCGGAACTTGCCGTGACCCGGCGCGTCATACGCGACGTCATAGTGGCTGTTCATTCGCATCGACGGCAGCACGTCGACGCCCGCCTCGTGGAACTGCCGCGTGATCTCCCTCAGCGGCCCACCCGAGCTCTCGATAAGTCCGTAGAGGTTCTTGTGTAGCCAGTGTACCCGCTCGTCCTTGAAGTGCTCGTACCCGTCCCCCGTCCGCTCGCCCACCTCCGTCTCGTACTCATACGTCTCGCTGTTGCCCACGCACCACGACACCCCCCCAATCGGCGAGCCGGGATACGTGTCCACCATCATCTCCCCGATCGTCTCCGGCGTCACCTCCGAGGTCATGTTGCTCATGATCCATCCGTCGTCATTGCTGATTATCATCCGGTTCTTGCGCGTCATTGAGTACTCCCCATTCCCTGTCGATTTTCGCGCATCATACTACACACTCCTAACCCCCTCACGCCCCCATCCGCCATTCCTCCTCGTGCAGCCATCCGTCATTCCTCCTCTCGCCCCCATCCGTCATTCCCGCGAAGGCGGGAATCCAGTCCCCTTCCTAATCCCCTCTCCCGTCGTGGGAGAGGGCTAGGGTGAGGGTCCCTCCCTGTCATTCCGAGCGCAGCGAGGAATCTGGGGGCTAAATGTAGAGGATAACGTTCACCCTGAGCCTGTCGAAGGGTGAGACCACCCACCACCCCAAACTTGACTCATAAGAACATACAATCTACACTAACCCCGTCGCATGAGCCTTATCCGTCTACCCACCCCAACCCGTGAAACTGTGCGAGACACTATGAAAATTCAGACCCAAAATCCTAGACCGTGCGAAGAATCTCAAACCCTCTCACATTCTCAAACCGTCTCACGGTTTCGGAGCGCCCCCGTTCTCAAATCCTCTCACATTCTCAAACCGTCTCACGTTTTTTTCGGAGCGTCCCCTGTTCTCAAACCCTCTCACATTCTCAAACCGTCTCACGTTTTTCGGAGCGCCCCCGTTCTCAAACCCTCTCACATTCTCAAACCGTCTCACGTTTTTCGGAGCGCCCCGTTCTCAAACCGTCTCACATTCTCAAACCGTCTCACGTTTTTTTCGGAGCGCCCCCTGTTCTCAAACCCTCTCACATTCTCAAACCGTCTCATGCCGATCAACGAAGTCCATACCAAAAACAATGAAAGGACCCAACAACATGACCATGATCCCAGACCAACCGCAAAACCAAACGCCGCTCCCCCGATTGCCCCTCCGGCAGCATCGTGCCATCGAGTGCCTTATCATCTGTCCAACCACCGCCGACGCTGCCAGGGAGGCCGGAGTTAGCCTCGCCACCCTCTACCGATGGATGAAGAAGCCCCGTTTCAGGGAGGTCTACAGACGACGACACGCCCAGGCCCTCCTTCACGTCATAGAACAAACCGAAGATCATCTGGTCAAGGTGTTCGACGATCTCGACGTCCAACTGAAATCACCCGATCCTAGAGTCCGGTTGCTGGCCGGTAAGATCATCCTGGACTACCACCACTCAGCCCTGACCCGCCAGGACGGTTGAAGCTACCCCAAAACCCTATATGATAGAGAAGCGCCATCTCGCCACCCTGGTCGAACGATCCCTAATGGAGTGTCCTGACTCGACAATTCAGCCCCAAGAATCCCCTCTCCCGTCGTGGGAGAGGGCTAGGGTGAGGGTGACTCCCCCGAATCCTGCACATCCACCTTACGAAACAACAACATGATCGACATCTACACCGACGGCAGCTGCATCGGAAACCCCGGTCCCGGAGGATGGGCCGCGATCATCGTCGAGAACGGTGCTACCCGCAAGCTGCGCGGCCGCGAGACCAGCACCACGAGCAACCGCATGGAGGTGCTCGCCGCCATCCAGGGCATCGAAGCCACTCCCTCAGCCGCCGACGTGCGCGTCCACAGCGACAGTTCGTACCTCGTCAACACGATGACCAAGAACTGGAAGCGCAACAAGAACCGGGACCTGTGGGCCAGGCTCGACTTCGAGATCGCCAAACGCAACGTCCAGTGGACTTGGGTGAAAGGCCACGCCGGACACCCCCTCAACGAAGAGGCCGACCGCATCGCCAACGCCGAGGCAAGAGGTGAACCCGTGAGAAGAACCGTTCGTGGTGAGCCTGTCGAACCACCTGTCGCCCCCCCCAATCAGGCGGGGGAACTCAATCCTTCCCCGTCACAAAAACTCACCCACGTCGACGCCTCCGGCAAGGCCCACATGGTCGACGTAGGCCCAAAGCCCCCCACCGAGCGCTTGGCCGTCGTCACGGGATCCGTCCACGTGCAGCCCGAAACCCTGAAACTCATCGAGGCCAACGACATCGAGAAGGGCGACGTCCTCGGCGTGGCCCGCATCGCCGGAATCATGGCGGCCAAGAACACCGCGCAGCTCATTCCCCTCTGCCACCCCCTGCCCCTCGACCAAATCACGATCGAGTTTCGCCTAGACCCCGAACGCTCAGCCGTAGACATCCGCGGCACAGCCCGGACGATCGCCAAGACCGGCGTCGAAATGGAGGCCATGACCGCCGTCAGCGTCGCCGCCCTCACCATCTACGACATGTGCAAGGCCGTCGACCGCGGAATGCGCGTCACCGACATCCGCCTCCGCCGCAAGACCGGCGGCAAAAGCGGCGACATCACCCTCGAATAACCAATGCCAAATCACTCCGACAACTCCCCAATCCATGTTCGAACTACCCCAATCCCGTCATTCCCGCGAAAGCGGGAATCCACTAAACCCTCCGCGATCTCCGCGCCCTCTGCGGTGAATCACCCTTAAAGAGGAACAACACATGACTACACAAAAAATCCTCGTCACCGGCGCCAGCGGCCTCATCGGCGGCCTCATCGTGAAACACCTCGCCGGCAAATACGACTTCACCGCCCTCAACCGCCGTCCCGTCGACGGCATCCCCTGCACACAGGCCGACATCTCCGACCTCGACGCCATCCTCCCTGCCTTCGAGGGCGTGGACATGGTCGTTCACATGGCCAACTACATCGACGACGTCTTCGACTGGGACAAGCACCTCACCGCCGGCATCATCGGCACCCGCAACGTCTACGAGGCCGCCCGCATTAACGGCGTCCGCAGGGTCGTCTACGGCAGCACCGGCGACACGCAGACCGGATACGAGTACGACAACAGCCTGCCCTACGGTCTCATCGGCGCGGGAGAGTACGACAAGCTGCCTGACACGTGGCCTATGATTACCCACCTCGACCCCGTCCGACCGAAGAGCGTCTACGGCGCGTGCAAGGTCTTCGGCGAGGCATTGGCCCGCTACTACTCCGATGTGTTCGACATGTCGATTCTCTGCATCCGGCTCGGTGCCGTCACGCCCGCCAACAGGCCGACGCAGCGCCGTCAGGCGATGGGCTACCTCAGTCACCGCGATTGCGTGAGCGTGGTCGACAAATGCCTACAGGCCCCGCCGTCCCTGAAGTTCGACATCTTCCGCGCGACCTCCAACAACAAGTACCGCTGGCTCGACATCGAGCACACCCGCGACGTGCTCGGCTGGGAACCGCAGGACAGCGCCGACGACTATGACATCGAAGACGAGGGCGGCTGGCATCAGGTCTACAACGCCCACATGGACCGCGCCGCGCTCGGCATCGAAAATGACACCGATAGCTAAAGTGCGATCAATCGCCAATGCTTAACAACATATCCCCTCTCCCGTTCTAGGAGAGAGCCTGCCAGCATATCCCCTCTCCCGTTCTGGGAGAGGGCTAGGGTGAGGGTGAATACCCACCCCCGTCAACAACATCACCAGGAGCGAAAACCAGTGACACCAACACCCCCCGGACCCAGACCCATCGAACCAAAAGACACCATCCGCCTGCTCTTCGTGGCCGACATTTCGAGCCACGCGCGCGAGCCGTTCACCAGCGATCCCGCCACGCCGGATCAGCTCGAAAGGCTCGTCGACCACTTCGCCCTAAGCGGGGCCGACGCCCTCGGCCAGGAGGTCTTTGGACAGGGGTGGGTCACCTACTTCCGTTCCGACGCCTACGAGTTCGATCAGCGCCCCCAGCATCGTCGCTGGATCCCCTTGCTCGATCAGGGCATCAACCCAATCGAGATAATCTGCAATCGCGCCCACCAGCATGGGATGAAATTCATCGCCGGCGCGCGCTTCGGCGACGACCACGGCGCTCCCACCCAGGGTGCTCAGTGGATGTTCGACCACCCGGAATTCATCCTCAAAGACGTCCCGCCGGGACCCCTCGCCAATCCGGGCAATGCGATGGACTTCTCCTTCAAAGAGGTGCGCGACTTCCACTTCGGGGCCATCGAGGAGATCGCCCGCCGCTTCGACGTGGACGGCATCGAGATAACCTTCCGCAGCGACAACCACTTCCCGTACCCGCGCTCCATCTCCCGCGAACGCCGGCACCTGATGACCGAGCTCTTCCGCCGCATCCGCGACATGATGGACGACGAAGGGCGGAAGAAGGGCAGGAAGCTGCTCTTGGGCGTTCGCGTGCCGGAGACCATCGAAGAGTGCCACGACTGCGGACTCGACATCCCGACGTGGATTACCACCGGCATCCTCGACTACGTGAGTCCGGCCAACACCATGTACGCGAACCACAACGCGCAGTGGGAGGAGTTTTCGAGTCTCACCGAGGGGACAAGCTGCCTCCTCCTGCCCGGAGTCATGCCGTTCTGCTCTGCCGCCGACGCGCGAAGCGACACCGTCCCTTGGTCCCTCCAGCCCAACACCGGAAAGAGCGGCACCGCCGATCACATGGCCTTCCAGTCGCGCGTCTACCTCCGTCCAATGGCTGAGAGCAACTACCGCGCCCTCGCCAACAACATGTACGGGGCCGGTGCCGACGGCATTTCCAGCTTCAACTACCAGGAGCAGTACACCGGAAACCTCATGGGAGACTTCCCCGGCTCACTCGCCCTGCTCCGAGAGCTCCGGGACCCTAACACAATCAGGGCGAACCACCGCACCTACCTCTTCCGCTCGATGATGGGCGGAGTGGACTACCACGGCGCGATGGGCATGGCCTCCACCGGCGTCATCAAGGACGACAAGATCGTCTTGAGCCGCGAGACGCCCGGCGTCCGGCAGGAATACCGCCTCCGCCTCTGCGAGCAGTGGGACGAGATCGGCTACGCATACGCCGCCGTCCGCGCACAAAACCTCCGCCCCGGTGACGATCTAGCGATAGATGTGAACGGCGTAGCCGTCCCCGACGACAACGTCCGTCGAATGTGGCACGAAAGCGGCCGCTCGACCAACATCGGCCGCCCGCTCCCCGCCTACTCCACCGTCATCTTCGACCTCAACCCCGACCACATGATCGACGGCGACAACACCCTAGGCGTAACCCTCACCAACCAAGAAAAGGAGGCGTCCGGCGAAATCCTCATCGACGAAATCGACATCACCGTCATGCCCTGACAGGCCACTTGGCACCAGGCCCGTTCACCCTGAGCCCGTCGAAGGGTCAAAGGGCCGACCAACAGACCCCCTCTCCCGTCGTGGGAGAGGGCTGGGGTGAGGGTGATGGCCCACCGAACTTTCTCGCCCCAACAACACCACCGTCTCCACGTGGTGAGTCTGCGGAAACATATCTATCGGCCGAACCGACTCGACCCTGAACCCGCCCCGAACCAGCACGTCGAGGTCCCGCGCCAGCGCCTCCGGGTCGCACGACACATACACCGTCCGCTCCGGCGCCAACCGCGTAAGCGCCTCCAAGACGGTCGGATGGCACCCCGACCGCGGCGGGTCGAGGATCACCGCGTCGGGCCGGGCCTGCATGGAGTCGAACACGTCCTCCGTCTTCCCTTCGATGAACTCCACGTTCTCGATGCCCGACGCGTTCGCAGCGGCGTCCCGGATAGCTGCCGCAGACTCCTCGATCGCGATGATCCTCTTGGCCGAGCCTGCCAGCAGTATGGCGAACGTTCCCACCCCCGCGTACGCGTCGACGACCGACTCCCTACCCGAAAGCTCCAGCGTCTCGCCCACAAGCTCCGCCAGCCGCTCCGCCTGCTCGGTATTCACCTGGAAGAACGAAGGCGAAGCTATGCGGAACTCGCGACCAAGCAGCCTCTCCGTGTAGTGACTCTGCCCCGACTCCAGCGCTACGTCACTGCTCTTCAACGACGGCTGTATGAGCCACTCGTCCGTATTCACCCCGTACCGGATGGACAGCTGGCTCGTCTCCCGCGCTCGCCCCTTGAGACTGTCCGCCAACCGGTTGATCCCCGGCGTCATCAGCATGCACTCGTCCGTCTGCACGAACCTGCGCGTGATCCGGTTCACGAACCCCGGACTACCCTCCCTTCTGATCGTGAACCGCGCGTGATTCCGATATCCGTACAGGCTCGGCGCAGGTATGCACGGTTCGATGTCGGTCTCCCGCAGCGACGGATACGCCGCGAAGTTCCGCTCCACGTATCCCCGCTTAAGGACGAGTTGATAACTATACAAAATATGCTGCCACTGGCACCCGGTACACGCCCCGAAGTACTGGCACGGCGCCGGAACACGATACGGCGAAGCCTCGATTACCTCTTGCACGAGACCGGAGACCATCCGCTTCCGACGCCGCCTGTACCGCACAATCCGCGCCACCACGCGCTCGCCCGGAATCCCCCCGAACACATTGATCCGCCCGTCCTCGAATTCGGCGAGACAGTCCCCAAGCGGGCCTATCTCATCGAGGAGCGTCAGTTCCGCAAGTTCAAGAGGCTGGTCGTCCGCCCGTACGGAGGTCACGTCATCGATTCTAGCAGAGGCGCGAAGGGAATCCGTACGCTCCAACTAGGCGCTCGGTTCCGCCTGTGGCGCCGACTTGGTCGCGCGGGGGTGTGCCGCGAGGTACGCCTGTCGCGCCTGCGTCTGCGTCACGTGCGTATAGATCTGCGTGGTCGCCGGCGAAGAGTGCCCCAGCAGTTCCTGCACCACCCGCAGGTCGGCCCCGCCCTCCAGCAGGTGCGTCGCGAACGAATGCCGCAGCGTGTGCGTGTGCACGTCGGTCCTCAGGCCGGTCATCGTCGAGTACTTGCGGACCTTCGCCTGGATGCTGCGCTGGCTGAGCCTTCCGCCGCTGCGGTTCAAGAACACCGCCGAACCGCTTTCTCGCGTCACCAACGTCGGCCGTGCCTCGTGAAGGTAGCGGTACAACGCTCTATGGGCCGCCTCCCCAATCAGGACGATGCGCTGCTTCGAGCCCTTCCCACGAACGCGAAGCTCCTTCGTTTCAAGGTTGATGTCGTTGACATTCAGGTCGCGCGCCTCGCTCACCCGAAGCCCGGCCGCGTAGATCACCTCCAGCAGCGCGCGGTCCCGAAGCCCAAGCTCGTCAGTGCTATCGGGAGCGGACACCAGCCGCGCGGCCTCGTTCTGCGAGAGGAAGCGCGGCAGGCGCGACTCCTTCTTCATCATGCCCCGCGTGGGGAGAGGGTCTTCCGTCAGGACGCGGGTGCGTATCAGCCACCGAATGAACGTCCGTAGCGCACTCAGCTTACGCACGACGCTGGCCTTCACGTAACCAAGCTCTACCAACCACGCCAGATACGCCCTGATTCGGTAACGGTCGAGTTCTGCGAGGTCGGCTATGGCCTCGCGGCGCATGAACTCGAAGAGCGGTTGAAGGTCGGTCGTGTAGTTGCGGCGAGTCAGGGAAGCAAGCCCCTTTTCCGCAGTGAGGTGCGTGTCGAATCTACCGATCAGTTCTCGCCAAGCAGCTTCGGTCATCTCCACACAATCATAAGGGCGCGTCAGTGCGCGCCCCTACGTGTGCAGAGTTCACCTTTTGGCGACTTTTAGACCTCGACCAACTCGCCTGCGTCCACGGCTTCAGGAATCGGGCCTCGGTAGTCGCATTGCGTACACTGGCAGCGCTCGCGCCCCTGCTCGACCAGCAAGCCGCCGCACTCGGGGCACGGCGGTTCTATCGGCTTGCGGCTGACCGTGAAGTCGCAGTCGGGATAGTTGGCGCACCCGTAGAACGTCCTGCCCCGCTTTCCGCCCCGCCGCTGAACGATGTCCCCACCGTCCTTCGGACACTCCACGCCGACCCTCTCCAAGAGCGGCCTGGAGTTCCGGCAATTGGGGAACCCGCTGCACGAGAGGAACCGCCCGTACCGCCCCGACTTGATGACCATCGGGCTGCCGCACTTTTCGCAGACCTCGCCGCTCTCTTCGTCGATCTCGCTGCTGGGGACGCGCTCGGCCTTTTCGAGCGCTTCCTTTACGGTCGTGTTGAATGGCTGGTAGAAGGCCTTGAGCATGGGATTCCATTTGCGCTGCCCACTCGCTATCTCGTCGAGTTGCTCTTCCACCTTCGCCGTGAACCCGATGTCCACGACCTCGGGGAAGTGCCGTATAAGCAGTCCGGTCACCGCCCTGCCGAGTTTGGTCGGCTCAAAGCGGCCTTTGACCTTTCGCGCGTAGTCGCGGTCCAGCACGGTCGCGATGGTCGGCGCGTAGGTGCTGGGACGTCCGATTCCTTCCTCTTCGAGTGCCCTCACCAACGACGCCTCGGTATAGCGCGGAGGCGGCTGCGTGAAGTGCTGCTCCGGCATCAGGGCGATGAAGTCCAGCGCATCGCCGTCTTCCAAGGGTGGCAGGTCGCGCGACTCCTCGGACGCCTTGCCGTTGGAGGAGTCCGTTCCCTCCATGTACACCCTCCGAAATCCCGCGAACTTAAGCACCGAACCCGTCGCGCGGAAGTCGTAGTGAGTCCCCGAAACAACGCTCTCGGCGTCGATATCGACCCGCGTCGCGTCGAAGACCGCGTCGGTCATCTGGCTTGCGACCATTCGCCGCCAGATCAGGTCGTACAGTCGGAACTGCTCTGGCGTCAGGTGGTTCTTCACCTTCTCCGGCTCTGCGAACAGGGAGGTCGGTCGTATGGCCTCGTGCGCCTCCTGAGCGCCCCGAACTCGCTTGGTGTATCGACGGGCAGTCTTTGGTGCGAAGCTCGCCCCAAACTTCTCCTTCACGTAGGCGGACGCTTCACGTAACGCGGAGTCGGCGACGTTGGTTGAGTCCGTTCTCATGTACGTGATGAGGCCGGTCGCTCCGTCCGTGCCGACGTTCACGCCCTCGTACAACTGCTGGGCGACGACCATCGTCCGCTGAGCCGTAAAGCCAAGTTTCCGCGCCGCTTCCTGTTGGAGGGTGCTGGTAATGAACGGGGCCGAAGGCTTGCGTCGCCGTTCACGTCTCTCTACCGAAGTCACCCGATACGTTGCGCCTTCGAGGTCTCCGGTTATTGCGGTGGCCTCGGCCTCGTTCTTGATCTCGATGCGCGACTTGCTGCCGTGCAGACTCCGTAGGTCTGCCGTGAAGGTCTGCGCGTCGGCGCCGTTCTTCGACTTCGGGGCGAGTTCGGCCTCAATGCTCCAGTACTCTTCCGAATCGAACGCCTCGATCTCCTGCTCTCGCTCGACGATGAGCCGCAGCGCCACCGACTGCACCCTGCCCGCAGACAGACCGCGCCGCACCTTCTTCCACAGCACCGGGCTGAGCTCGTAGCCGACGAGTCGGTCGAGCACCCTCCTTGCCTGCTGAGCGTCGATGAGGTTGTCGTTGAGATCGCGCGGATGTGCAAAGGCTTCCTTGACGGCGCCGTCGGTGATCTCGTGGAACACCACCCGCCGCACCTTGGAAGCGTCGATCTTGGCCGCCTCGATGAGGTGCCACGAGATGGCCTCTCCCTCGCGGTCCGGGTCTGTTGCCAGATAGACGGTTGACGCGGTTTTCGCGGCGTCGGCAATCTCCTTGACGACCTTCCGCTTATCCGTCATCACTCGATACTTGGGCACGAAGCTCAGGTCATCGACCCTCACGCCCATTTCCCTCTTGGGAATGTCGCGTACGTGGCCCATCGAGGCTTTGGTGTCATACTTGCCGCCGAGAAAACGCCCGATCGTCCGGGCCTTGGCGGGGGATTCTACGATTACAAGGTCTTTGCTCATAGCTATACCGTCTACATCGTCCAAAAGGGATTGAGGCAACAAAACAGGCAGGTTAGCGGCCTGCCTACACTAGGTATTATGCACACAGAGCGCATTCGGTTTGCAACCGCTTTCCAACCGAATCCGACCGCCACAGTCAAACTCGGACGTAGTTCATCCCGCCCACCTGTCGCACGAGACCCCGCAACTCCATCATTGCCAGAAGGCTGCTCACGACGGAGATGGTCATCCCGGAACCGCGGATGATCTCGTCGATGTGCGTCGGCTCTTGGCTGAGGTGAAACAGGACTTTGGACTCGTCGTCGTTGGCCGGGAACAGGGCCGCCATCTCGATTTGGGCTCCCACGAACGAGAGATTCAGTTCCTCAAGGATGTCCTCGTGCTTGTGGACCGGTTTCGCCTCCATGCGCTGAATCAAGGCATTCGTGCCGCGACTGCCCGGCGACAGGATGCTTCCCGGAACGGCGAAGACCTCTCGATTCTGATCGAGAGCGTGTCGCGCGGTAATCAGGGCGCCGCTATTTTCCGCTGCTTCGGTCACGAGCGTCCCCAGGGTTATTCCGCTCAGGATACGGTTTCGCCGGGGAAAGTGCTCCGCTTTGGGCTTTGTGCCTATGGGGTGCTCGGAAACAATGGCGCCGTTTTCCGCTACCTGTTCAGCCAGCCGAGCGTGCTGGCGTGGATACACGATGTCCACGCCGTTGCCGAGCACGGCAACTGTTCGGCCACCCGCTTCCAACGCCGCGCGGTGCGCTATGCCGTCCACTCCGCTGGCGAGGCCGCTCACGACCACTACGTCCGACTTCGCCAGATCCGCCGACAGCCGATGCGTCACCTCGCGGCCATACGCCGTCACGCGCCTTGTGCCGACCACGGCCACCGACCTCTCATCCTTCGGCGTCAACTCGCCCTTGACGTACAGCACTGGAGGGGCGTCGTCGATTTCCTTGAGGCGAGCGGGATACTCGCTGTCGTGCCAAGTGATGGCCGAACACCCATGCCGTTCCAGCAGCGCCAACTCCGCATCGGAGTCGATCTTGTTCCGGTGTCGCAGAACAGACCGCGTCGCTCGTTCATCCAGCCCAGCCTCGCGCAGGTCACCCTCGCTTGCGCTCCATGCGTCCGAGAGCTTGCCAAAACGTTTCTCCAGCAGCCGAAGCCGCGCCGTCCCTATGTACGGTACCTTCGTGAAGGCGATCCAGTGCTTCAGTTCCGCGTGTTCCATAAGTTGGTAATGATAGCACGTGATAGAGGGGCTATCGTGGTCTACTTCTCATTGCTGGGACCCTAGCCGACCTTGCCACCCGCTCGCTGCACCGCCTCGAGATAGGTCTTCGCGCCCACCGACAGATAGGGGAGCCAGCTTGTCATCAGGAATCTCGCTCCGGCCTCTACCACCTCCTCAGCCGTGTCCGCCCACGCGATGGCCCCTGCGGTGCACCCGGCGTCGGAGATGCGCGCTATGGAGTCGAATATGGTCTGCTTGACCTTCGGGTGGTCGATTTGTCCGATGAGTCCCATGCTCTGGGCGAGGTCACTGGGGGCGACGAAGAACACGTCGATATGGTCTACGGCAAGAATATCCGGCAGGTTCTCTACTGCCCGGATATCCTCGATCATCGCGACTACAAGGGTCTCCCGGTTCGCGGATCGGAAGTACTCCGTGGTATCGAGGCCATATGCCTGCCTGCTCTCGTACATCCCTCGCTCGCCGATTGGCGCGTACCTTGCCGCGCGGACGACCTCCCGCGCCTGTTCCGCCGTATCGACGTGCGGGACGATCACCCCCTGAGCGCCTTGGTCGAGCGACCGGTAGATGAGTCCGTAATCGACCCGGTTGACGCGGATAAGCGAGGTCATTCCCCACAGGTCGCATGACCGCGTAATGTTCTGGATCTCCCGGAAGTCGATTGCGCCGTGCTCCGTCTCCACCCATACGCCGTCGAATCCCATAGGACCAAGGAAGTCGACGATCTCCGCTGTGTGGAACCCCTCGACGACGTTGACGATCTCCCCTCGTTCGAGCTTCCGCTTGATCCCGTTTTCTCGTAGCTGACGCAATTGCTACTCCTTCAAATGGAGTCCGTTTCGGTGGTCTTTAGTCCAATTCGCCCACGAAGCCAATGCACTCCGGCCACACTCTGCGTTACCCAAACTCCTCCCGGAGCATTTCCGCCGCCAACGCCTCGTTCCTGAGCTTCAAGTACGCCTCGTCGAGTGGGATGTCTGCCGCGCTCCCGGGTGCGAAGCCGCAGTCGGGGTGCAGCAGTATCCGCTCAGGCTCGACGTACTGGACTGCTCGCCGGACGCGGTCGGCGATCTCGTCGGGCGTGTCGATATGGCTGCCGCGGCAGTCGACGCAGCCGAGACCGATGTCGAACCGTTCGGGCAGTTCCCGCAGTACGTCGAAGTCGCCCGCCGCCGGTATGGCGAACTCAAGCATGAGGATATCTACTTGCAGGTCGGACAGGGCGGGCAGAATCGGTCCGTATCCGCCCTCGCCCACCCAGCCGCTGCGACCCTTGTTCCGTCGGCAGAGGTGCACGGCCAATCGCACCCCGTCCACTCCTTCGACGACACGGTTTATCAGGTCGACGCAGTGGCCCATCTCCGCCTGCGGATCGTCGTACTGCGCGCGCACCTTCTGATCGACGAAAAGGCACAAGTGTGGGTCGTCGATCTGCGCCACCGCGACCCCTTCGTCGCGGAGGGCTATCAACTCTTTTCGCAGGATGGGTACAAGCGCCTCGGTGAAGTCTCGCCTAGTGGGATACGCGGTTATGGAAAGTTCGGGATCCCACATCCGCTCTCCTATGAGGTACGGCGACGGTATGGCGACCTTGACCTCACGTTGGGTGTGCCGCTTGAGGAACCCCGCCTCTTTCGCCAGCAGGCCGGGGTTAGCAATCTCCAACTCCGACGTGACGACGTGCCAGGTCTGGCGCTGTCCTTGCACCTCCTTGATGGACAGCTCGAAGCCCTTGCAGATGTCCGCTATCACGCCGATGTACGACTTCCGACGCCACTCTCCGTCGGAGATCAAGTCGACCCCGGCGAGCTCCTGCATCTGCGCCACGTAGGGAATGGCGGAGTCCATCATGCGTCGAAAGTCGTCTGAAGAAAGGCCGCCTTCGACCTGCTCTTCGATCAGGTCTCGCACGTATTGGGGACGTGGCATTGAGCCGACAACGGTGGTGGTAAACAGGCTTTCGCTCATTCTTGTTCTTGAAACGACATCGTGGAGTACTTGGCCATCGGCCTTTGCGAGAAAATCAGGTGGCGAACCGCATCCAGTCGGCGGTGGCGAGATGATAGTCCTGGATGGTGTCGACCTCGTGGTAGTCACCGGGTACCCCGACGCAGTGTACCGGAATTCCCGCCCTGATCATCCGGTCGAGCAGGTGAATCACGTAGGCCATGCGGAACGGTCTGCCGTCGGCGATGATCTGCTCGTCGCCGAGTTCTGCATACACGTCATCGTGGAATTGCAGGAACTGCGAAGCGCCCTGGGCCGTCATCTTGATGACGCCGGTGTATTCGCCGGACGCCTCATCCGACTCAATTGTCCGCGAGACCTGCACTACACGATCGCCGTCCACGATCATCTTCTCGGCGTCCGACTCCGGGTGCATACTGCGGAACACGTACCTCTCGCGCCACCGAGTGTCCATGACGAGGGTGATGTCGTACGGTGAGTCCTGGAGCCGGTTCACCGCGTCGCCGAGATACAGCGTGTCGGTGTAGGTTGCGTAGAAGCCGTCAACCATGTGCTCGCGGGCGCACACCAGCGAGGCAAGGATGTTCGTCGTGGCCCAGGCGCGGTTTTCGACGTACGAGAAGTGGGGGTAGGCGTCCCGCACCACGTCGATGAGATATCCGCCGACGAACACGAACTCATGCAGACCGTTCGCTTTGAAGGCGCGTAGCGTCCAATCGAGTATTCTGGCGCCCGCCACTTCGGTAAAGCACTTCGGTTGCGAAGCCGTGAAGGGCATGAGTCGTTCACCGCGACCCGCCCCGAGTAGGATGACGTTCAAGCTGCCGTGTTTCTCCACGCCGCAAATTCCGGCTCAGCGTACCGAGAATTCGCGGCGGACGCAAATCGGCCCCGCAGCCGGGGTTGCGCACTCATGGGAGGGGCTGTTCTTCCACGTAGGCCCCGAACGTGTACGCGAATACCCTGAACTGGTCGGAATTGGAGCTGAGCTTGAGTTCGTGTCCCTCAAAGTCGTCGAGTTGGATTACACGGTACATGCGAGGCTCGTCAACCGTTATGAAGCTGTTGCCCTCGTCGTCCCACCGGACGTCGAGGCCCGCCTGCTCCTCCTTCACCGGTTCGTCGTTGACCAGCACTCTCACGTCGTACGGTTCGCCACTGTCGCCGAAGGTCAGCACCACGTTGACCTCCGCGGCCTTGAAGTTGACCAGGATGTAGTCTTCAAAGTCTTCGGTGACTCGCGCGTGGCGGAGGTGCTCCAACTCGTTGATCCACGAGCCCTGCAGGTAGATGAACTGGTTGTAGTGCTCCTCTTCCGTGTCCTCGTACTCGACTACCCGGCCGAGACCGTGATAGTACTCCTCATGGAGGACGTAGGGAGAACCGCCGTATTGCAGCGCGCCGTAGTTGCGCTCCACCCCGGCGTACAACTCACGGGTCAGACCTTCCAGGGGATCTTGGGCGAGCGCGTCGAGATGGAAGTCCGCGTCCTCTATGTTGCTGTGTTCAATGCCGGCCACGTCCGCATCAAGCTCGGCCAGGACCTTGCGAATCTCGTCCTCCGTCTCGATATACTTGCCCTCGCCGAAGTGCGTGTAGCGGATCACGCCGTCCTTGTCGATGAGGTACTTCGCGGGCCACGACCTGTTGAGGAAGGCGTCCCACGTTCCATGGTCGTTGTCGAGGACGACCGGGTACTCGATGCCCCACTCATCGACGGCCATTTTGACGTTCTCTTCGAGCTTCTCGAACTCGAACTCCGGCGCGTGGACTCCGACGATCACGAGACCGGCGTCCTTGTACTTCTCGTGCCACTCCTTGATGAACGGCAGCGTTCGGATGCAGTTCACGCAAGTATATGTCCAGAAGTCGATGAGGACCACGTTGTCGCCGCGAAGCTCCTCCAGTGTGAACGGCTCGGTGTTTATGTAGTAACTGATGCCCGCCAGATCGGGCGCGAGCAGCCCTTCGCTTCCTTGAGGTCCGGCTTGCGGATCAGGTGTAGGGGTCGCCGTTGGATCGGGGACCGGCGTCGGCGGAGGCGGCGCGTCGCCGGTATCGACGCTGGCGGCGGAGGGGGTCGCAGTGGCCCTGGGCGTTGCCGTCGGTTCGTCCGTCGTGTCCGTGCCGTTTGCGCCTCCGCAAGCGACTAAGACAAGTGCCAACACAAGGGAAAGCACGGTGATTGACAGAAGGTTTCGAGAGAATGTCATAGCAGCTCCTAAGTGTCTTGTCGCAGAGCGAGGATGCCCCGCCGCATGGTTGGGACCTCTTCCTTTAGAACGGTTCCGGCTCAAATATGTTCGCCTCGAAGGTGATGGAGTACGCCGACTGCCCAGTGGTCTCATCCGGGGACACGGTTCCGAGGGGTGGTATCTATAGTATCTGTGAGGAAGCTTAAGTCTCCCTAACGGATGTGTGACGAAAGGGTTACGGAATTTTTGTGTCTCTTCAAACGAAAGAGACGCCCGCGCGGGCGTCTCTTTCGTACCTTCTTTTCGTTGGGGCTAGGACTTCTTGCGGAAGAAGTTTATGAGGCGCTCGCCATGGTTCCACAGCCCTGTGACGACGAGCGATGCGCCGAGCATCTTGACGATGTCGCCTGGCATGTAGATGTACATCCCGTCCACGAACAGCTTGCCTTCCGCAGGCCATCCGAAATCGAAGACCGAAAGCCAGATGAGGGCAGGGATGTACAGGGCCAGCCCGCCGATGGCGACAGCCCACAGTGAGCTAGAGTGGGTGAAGCCTACCTGACTGAGGAATCCGGTCACGACCGCTGCAACGGCGAAACCGATGATGTAACCGCCCGTGACGCCCATGATGGAAGCGTTCCAGGCCTCCACGGGGGTTCGGAGCGCCCATGGGTCGGAACTGGCGAACATCGGAAGGCCCAGGGCTCCCAGCCCGATATATCCGAGCACGGCTCCTGCTCCCCATCGCCAGCCCATGACTCCGCCGGTGAGAAGCACGCCGAACGTTTGCAGGGTGATCGGCGTCGGGTTTTCTGGCAGGTAGAACCGGGCCTTTGCACACACCAACATGAGAGCAATGAGCAAGACCGACGCAAGAACTCGATGCCCCGTGTGTGCATTCGGAAAGAGAGTGTCGAATAGGGACTTGTCGACTCGACGGAGTGTGCCGAGAGCGTCGTAGGCGGGTGCGCTTGCCTGCATGTAACCGTGCCTCCTCACGGGTATTTTCCAGCCGTAACAAGCCGAAAGTATCCGCTAGCGCCACCATGAAGTCAAGCGCGTCTTTGATTGCCAGGACTGCCATAGTCGGACAGAAATCGCCCGAGTGATACGGCCAACAGTCCCTACCGTTCGGCTGTGTCGCTCTCCACGTTCACCGTCGTGACCTTCGTTGAGTCGCCGTCCACGTACTCGATCACGATCTCGTTACCGGGCTTGTATGCCCAGAATCGGGGTAGAAAAGTGGCGAGGCCGGGCGTTGAGATGTCGTCGAGCTTGGTGATGATGTGCCCAACGCGGAGGCCGGCGGCGTATGCCGGGCCGTCAGAGTCTATGGCCGTGACCACGACGCCTTCCGTCACCGACAGGTTGAACGACCTGGCGATTGCGGGGGTAACGTCGTCCCCCTTTATCCCGATCTCGGGACGCGATACTGTGCCGTCTTCGATGAGGCTGTCGATGACCGGGCCGGCCACGACTGCGTTGATGGCGAACCCGAAACGCGCCTCGGCGAGAACTGCCTGGTTGATCCCGATGACCGTTCCGTTCATGTCGACGAGCGGACCACCGCTGTTGCCCGTATTGATGGTCGCGTCGGTCTGGATCAAGTTGAAGAACTGCTGGCCCTGCTCGGTCTTGATCGACCTCCCGAGACCGCTGATGATCCCCAGCGTCGCGGTTGGGCCGCCCCTCATGTCGAGGGCGTTTCCGAGTGTCATCACCCAGTCCCCGACGCGGATGTTGCTCGTGTCGGACAGCGTCGCGAATGGCAGACCGTCGGCGTCGATTTTGAGAATCGCAATATCGGTCACAATATCCTTTCCGACAACCGCTGCGGCATAGGTCTCCCCGTTCGCCAGGTGCGCTTGAAGCTCCTGAGCCCCCCTGATGACGTGCTCATTCGTAACGATGTATCCGTCCGGTCGGACGATGAACCCCGAACCCGCGCCCTCGTCCCGGAACGTCGAGAAGAACCCGCGAACGAACCGCTCCGTCGTTACAGAGACCACCCAGGGTTCGATCTCCTCGACCACGTCTGCGAGTGACGGCAGCGCGCCGGTTATTGGACTCTTCGCTTCGTCCGAGGTGGGTTTTGCAGTCGCCTCGGTTTCAGGCCAAGCAGTGGGCGTTGGCGGGACGGGCGTGTAGGTCGGCAGGGGGGTGGATGTTGGCTCCGGCGCGGGGCCGTCACCGCACGCGACCACCGCGGCGAGCAGAAGGAAAACCGCCCATGCCCGCGCGCTACCCACCGTTCGTGGAGACGACGCGGAGCCGGACGCGCGAGAACCCGGTCCAGATGACTTTGGGGCTGTGCTGGTGTTCGGGAAGGCTTTCCACATATGCGCTGTAGCGGGATGTGACCAATGCGCCAAGTAGCAGAATGATGGCGGACAGGTACACCCAGGTCAACGTCGCCAGTATTGTGCTGACTGAGCCGTAGAGCAGGTTGTAATGTCCATAGTTTTGAACGTACCACACGAAGGCCAAGTTAGCGGCGTCGAACGCCAGCGAGGCCAGCAGCGCCCCCGCCCACACGTTGCTCAGCTTTACGGGGGTGTTGGGGATGAACCTGTACAGGACCAGGAAGGTAGCGAACGCGAGAGTGGGAAGTATGAGCCGCGCGATGACGTTCCAGATGGCGTGATTGAAGTATTCTGATTCCGGCGCCAACACTCCTGTGGCCTCGCGCACGAAGCTGAGGGTCGGGGAACTGAACAGAACGACCAGCAGGAGTATTCCCGCCCCGATGACGAGCGCGAAGTCGATCAGTCGTTCCTTGAGGAAAGGCCGTGGCTTCGTAATTCCCCACGCTGCGTTGATTCCCTTCCGTATCGCCCCGAATACCACTGTAGCCGCCCAGAGCAGGCCGAAGATGCCCACGATGCCCGTAACTACCCTTGACTCTACGACACTCGAGACCGTTTCGCCGATGAAGTCGCTCGACACCGGTATGATGTCGGCTGTCCGCAGCGCCAGTTCCCGCTGTTCCTCCGCCGTAGCGGGACTCAAGTACCCCAGCGCCGAGATAATCGCCAAGAGTAGCGGGAATATGGAGATGAGCGTGTAGAACGCGATTGCGCCCGCGATGTAAGGGCAGTTCTTGTCGAGGAACTCGTTAACCGTGTCGGTGCAGAAGAGAATGAATCGTACGAACGTCACGTGCCGGTATCCTGCCCCGTGCATTCAAAGCGCGTTTGCGAAGTGCATTATATTCTGAACCACCTCCGCATCCAAAAGAAAGGCTTTCGCGGGCCAGAATTCCCCGATACCGCGTCCGAATCGTCCATCGGATCATGCGGTTGTGCGTGGGGTTCCTCCACTGTACGCTGTAGCGCAAAGACTCCGAGGAGGAGACTATGAAACTCATAATCACCGGCTGCGAACACGTAGGAAAGACGACGCTGGCCGACGGAGTATCGCGATGGCTGGCCGACGTGACGGGGTACAGCCGGACGTTCCACGACCACTTCACCGTACCGTCCCCGGAGGTGGCCGACGAGGACCGGGAACTCTTTATGCGAATGAGTCCTGCGTTCAAGGAGCGGTTCCAGCGTTACCAGATCGCCTACCACGGCGGGGGCGCGTTCCTGTCCGACGCCGATCACCTGCTGGTCGGGTACCACATCGAGGAGGCTGTGTTCGCGCCGCTGTACTACGGATACGGAGGGCGAGGTCAGTACGCGGAGCGTTCGGCATTCGCGCGGCATATCGAGCAGGACATCATGAAGGACGCCCCCGACACCATTATGGTGCTGCTCACCGCCCGGCCGGAGGAGATAAAAAGGCGAATGCGCCGCGACCCCATGCCACGCGACCAGAAGGGACGCCGGCCGGGAGTCCTGCGCTATGAGGACGTCGATCACGCCCTTCAGAGGTTCCAGGAAGAGTTCGCCGCGTCGCTGATTCGGAAGAAGTTCGTTATCGACAACTCCGATCTCTCTACGGAGGAGACGCTGTCGGAATTCATCTGGAAGGTGCAGAAATTCCTGTCGCACGAAGACCGGGTGCGTATCGCCGCGCGGCAGGTCATGGTCGAGCGCGGCGAACACCGGGAAGGTGTTGTCGAGCACGACAAGACCATCCCCCCGGAGAAGCGAATCAAGATCTAGCGCGCATGAGCCTGACTATGAGGGCTTTCCTCGCCTGAGCGCGCGACCGGGCAGGGCGCCGGTATGCTCCCCGTCGTCAATGACGACCTCGCCGTTCACGATCACGTAGTCGATGCCTACGGGGTAATGTTTGGGGTCACCCAATACGGCGTCGGTCCTCACCGCGTCGGGGTCGAAAACCACGATGTCCGCCTTGAAACCGTCGCGGAGTACGCCTCGGTCGGGCAAGCCCAGCCGCTGAGCGGGGAACGATGTCATCTTGCGAATCGCCTCCGGCAGTCGGAGGTGCTTCTCGGCCCGTACGAACTCGGCCAACACGAGCGGGAAGCATCCGTACGACCGGGGGTTCTGGTACTCGCCGAGGAGGATGGCGTCGCTCGCGATTATGCCGTAGGGGTGCGACACGAAGGCGGGTAGGGTGTGCTGGTTGGTGCCGGTTCCGACGATGTGAATGGACAGGTTCTCATCGACCAGAAGGTCCATGATCGCGTCGACGGGATCCTGGCTTCGCATGTGCGCGATCTCCGTTATCGACTTGCCTTCGTACTCCATATTGTGCGGTCGTCTGAAGTTGGTCAACCACGTCTCGGATAGAGTCTCGCGGTCGACCTCACGCCTGATCCGGTCGCGGTCGTCGGAGTCCTTGAACGCGGCGATGGCGCGCTCCGGGCCGCCGTCCATCGTCCAGTTCGGGACCAGCATCAAGAGCGTCGTGCCCGAGTACGGGTACGAGTAGCAGTCGAAGGTAACGTCCATGCCTTCGTTACGTCCGCGCTCGACCAGACCGATGTAATCATGGTGGCTCCCAACACCCTGGCGGCCCTGTCGATAGTGCGTAAGATGAACGGGAATGCCGGAGCGCCGCCCGATGTCGAGCGCCTCTTCCCAAGGAGCAAGAAGGCCATACTCCCGTAGTAACGCCCGTGTGTGAGTGTGGTAGAAGCCTCCGTATTGCGCTGAGACCTCGGCGAGAGCGACGAGCTCGTCGGTGCTCGCAAATGAACCGGGAGGATAGTCGAGGCCCGACGAGAGTCCCCAAGCCCCCTCTTCCATCGCCTCTCGCGTAACGGAACGCATGTCTTCGATCTCGGCAGCGGTGGCGGGACGGTCGTTCCATCCCACGCTCCAGATGCGCACGGGGGCGTTGCCCAAGATGACCGCGACATTAATCGAAATCGCGTTGTCATACTTGCCGTACAGGTCGAGGACACTGAGCCAGTCGGGTGATTCCGGCGGGTACCCGTTGAAGCCTGAGTCGAGCCAGATCGCTCTTTGTAGTTCTTCCTGTGACTTGTAGGGAGCGTGCGATATCCCGTCGATGCCGACCAGCTCGGTCGTCACGCCCTGACGCACCTTGGGATCGTGGTGCGGCTCGCCGAGCATCGTCAGTCCGGCGTGGGAGTGCAGATCGACGAATCCCGGGCAGACTACCTTGCCTTCGGCGTCGATGGCGCGCGCGGCTTCCAAGCCGGAGTCGTCACCCCTGTGGATGGCGATGCGATTGTCTTTTACCAGGACCGAAGCGTGGAACCCCGGACTGCCGGTCCCGTCAACCACCATACCGTTGTGGATCGCCAGATCAAGCATACATCCCTCCGGACGAACAGGAACTTCCTAATTCAGGCACGGCGGGTATTCTACCAGCATCGAACGGCGATTCTGTTGGACCTACACGCTGGACTTGCGGGGCCGGCCTCTCCTGCGTGCGGGGGTCCAAAAATACACGTCATCACCGGAGCGCTTGATAACGATTTCGACTCCGGCTGACTTGGCTGCCTGGTTCAGACGCCGCCTAATCGCGATCGCGCTTTCGTCCTCTGTCGCGCTCAGCATTCCTGCCTGGCCCGACTGCAATTGACGAATATACCCCAAATACTCGTGGATAATCTTTGCCCTTTTACCTGAAGCCGTTTTGGCCATGGCTTCCTCTACCGAAACTATTGCTAATCTTGACAATGCTCTCCTCCCGAATGTGTTTTTGATTCGATGAAGCGGGGTATCCGTCCTTAGAGGGATCGGATTGGTACCGGTTCGGCAAGCTAGGATACGGTAGCAGTGGAAGTTTGTCAAAGGATTCGAATTTGAAGGAAATACCGGCTCAAGGATGAACATCAGGTGACGGAAGTGCTTGAGAATTCATATCGCGTTAGGTGCATGTGAATATTTCCTCCGTGACGAAGGATTTGTTGTTTGGTACACTCATCTCGGCGGTCAATTTGTCATGCGCATCCTGAATCAAGGAGTAGGTAGATGACCTTCCCGGCTAATGAGATGAATACTGTCGCAAGGGAGTTCGACGGTCGGATGGGCTTCTATTTGGAGAACATCGCGACCGGAGAAACGCACGAGTACGCTTCCAGCCAACGATACCCTACCGCCAGCGTCTGCAAGATCACCGTGATGGCCGAGCTGTTCCGGCAGGATGCTGAGGGCATTTTGTCGCTGGACGACCGGAAGCGGCTGGACGACCGGTACTCGACGCACGGTTCCGGCCAACTCAAGCTGATGCAGGACGAACCGGAGATAACCCTGCGCGACTACTGCCGCATGATGATTGCGATCAGCGACAACATGGCTACCGACCTTTTGATGGAGACGGTTGGCCTCCCGAACGTCAACGCCTTCCTCGACCGTTTGGAGTGCCCGAACACGCGCACCAGCGTCACGATGGGCCGATACCACTATCGGATGACCTACCAAGACGACCTGCCTACCAACCGCTCCAACGACGTGTTGCAGGCGGAAGCATCGGCCGCAGGTGCGAACGACTACAAGAGTATTTCATACAGCGACTCCCTCGAAAACAACGTGGCTGCGCCCGCCGATATGGGAAAAATCATGAAGCGGATGCACGAAGGCGCTCTCGTCAGCCCCGATGCGTCGTCCGAGATGCTGGAGATGATGAAGAACGCCCGTGACGCCCGGATGATCCGTCGGGACCTCCCGCGCGAAATCGTCGTGGCGCAGAAGAGCGGCTCCAGCGGACGAATCAAGGGCAACGTGGGCATCGTCTACCTGCCGAGCGGCCCAATGATCATTTCTGCGTTCGCCACTGCCAACTCAAACGACGTTCGAGCGGACCCGGCCATCGCCGAGGTATGCCGCCTCGCCTACTCTGCGTTCTGCCCGGAAGTTCTGAATTCCCCAGTTGCGTAGGTACGCGATATTTCCTACTCACTCCCTAGGGGGGATTGTGGTACATTATCCGATGTGCGCCAAGCCGAGAAGAAGACCAACACAAGGAGTCGAAGGAAAGATGACGACGGAAGGTAACGTCACCGAAGCTGAGATCGCCTCCCACTGGAAGGAAGAAGAGCTTATCCATCCTAGTCCTGGGTTCATCGGACAGGCCAATGTGTCCGACCCGGCGGTGTTCGACAGATTTACGCCCGACAAGTTTCCCGACTGCTTTATCGAGTACGCCAACCTCTTGTCGTGGGACAAGTATTGGCATACGACCCTCGACGACTCCAATCCGCCGTTCTTCAACTGGTTCGTCGGTGGACGGCTTAACGCCAGCTATAACTGCGTCGACCGGCACCTGGATGAGCATGCCAACAAGGCTGCATTCATCTGGGTCTCCGAGATCGAACACGAGCCGGACATAGTGCTCACGTTCCAGGAATTGTACGTTCGCGTAAACGAAACGGCCTCCCTCCTGCAAAGCCTCGGTCTGAAGGCCGGAGATCGGGTCACACTCCACATGCCGATGATCGTCGAGCTGCCGATCACCATGTTGGCCTGCGCCCGTCTGGGCGTCATCCACTCGGAGGTCTTCGGCGGATTCAGCGGCGCCGCGTGCGGCGACCGGATCGTCGACTCGGGCAGTTCCATCTTGATAACCGCCGACGCCTACCATCGGGCAGGAACTCTTCTTGACCACAAGGTCAAGGCCGACGAGGCCGTGGAGGTCGCGAAGAACGACGGCGTTGAGGTCGAGAAGGTGCTGATATGGCAGCGCTACCCGGGCAAGTACTCGTCCCCAACGCCGATAGTCGAGGGGCGGGACGTATTCGCGAACGATCTGATTGAGGAGCACAAGGGCAAGAAGGTCGCGCCGGTGTCGCTGCCCGCAGACCACCCGCTCTTCCTCATGTATACGAGTGGTACCACTGCCAAGCCGAAGGGCGCTCAGCACAGCACGGGCGGATATCTCGCCTATGCGGCGGGCACCTCCAAGTACTATCAGGACATCCATCCCACGGACACGTACTGGTGTCTCGCCGATATCGGCTGGATTACGGGCCACTCTTACATCGTGTACGGTCCGCTGTCGGTGGCCGCGACGGGCGTCCTGTTCGAGGGAGTCCCGAACTATCCCGACCCCGGTCGCGCGTGGCGCGAAGCCGAGCGGCTCAACGTCAACATCTTCCATACCGCCCCGACCACGATCAGGATGCTTCGCAAGGCGGGGCCGGACGAGCCGGCAAAGTACAACTACCACTTCAAGCACATGACGACCGTGGGAGAGCCGATAGAGCCTGAGGTCTGGCGCTGGTACTACGACGTTGTCGGAAAGGGAGAGGCCGCGATCGTCGATACCTACTGGCAGACGGAGACGGGAGGCTTCATCGGCGTGACGCTGCCCGCGTTGCAGCCCATGAAGCCCGGAAGCTGCGGAACGGGCGCGCTTGGTATCGAGCATGTCGTGTTCGACGAGAACGGCAACGAGATCGAGCCCGGGAGCGGCGTGGCCGGCAACGTCTGCATCAGGAATCCCTGGCCGGGACGAATGCAGACCGTCTGGGGAGACGACCAGCGGTTCATCGACACGTACTACGCAAAGTTCAACAAGGACCCGGAGAGCAAGGACTGGCGGGACTGGCCGTACATGACCGGTGACGGCGGAATCCAAGCCGCGGACGGCTACCTGCGAGTGGTCGGCAGGCTCGACGACGTCATCAACGTGGCAGGGCATCGCTTGGGCACGAAGGAGCTTGAGTCCGCTACGCTCACGGTAGAGGCGGTGACGGAGGCGGCGGCAGTGCCGGCATTCGACGAGCTCAAGGGCCGCTCTCCGGAGATGTACGTCTCCATTCACGAGGGCCATGACCCCGACGAGGTAGTCACTCAAGTCAAGGCCGCCATCACCCAGATAATCGGGCCGATCGCGAGACCGAAGTACGTTTGGATCGCTCCCGACCTGCCGAAGACGCGCTCCGGCAAGATAATGAGGCGCGTGACCGCTGCGATCTCGAACTTCGTGGACGTGGGCGACGTCACCACGCTTGCCAACCCCGAAGTGGTCGATGAGATCCGGGAGATCGTCCAGCAGACGAAGGTCGCCGCCGGGGACGTGCCGGCGACGGTCGCAAAAGAGATGACCGAAGAGGTACAACGCTTCGGCGACGAGGGCTAATGGTAAAGCTATTCGGCAAACACATCACACCCGATCTCTCCGCCGGCCTCGGTGGGGGGCACACGAAGGACGCGCATAAGGGTCCTGGGACTGCGCTATACGTAGACACCGAGAATCTTCAGGGCAGCGGCCAGACGCTCATTGAGAACATCATCGACGATTGGCCGGAGGGAACTCCCCCGCCCACACGTCTCAACCTCTACGTCCAGGCCGACCGGGTCTCGCTGTGGGACATATGGGCCAACGGACGTTTTCCACAGTTGACCGTGACGGTCAGAGGCATACAGCACTTCAGCAGGCGGCAGTCCAAGAACTCGGCGGACATCGCGATAGCCATCGACGCAATCGCCGACTTCGTTAACGGAGTTGCCCAATTCGTGGCGGTGATGAGCGACGACAGCGACTTCATCCCGCTCTACGCAAAGCTCAGGGAACTGGAGACAAGACGAGTACCCTTCTTGTGGCTGGTAACCGACCGCGCCAAGACGCGATCGTCAACTATCAAGGACTACTTCCCCAACGACTACATTCATGTCGTGCACATGCGAAAGGCGGCGCAGGCTGCCAATGGGGATGAGATTCGCTCTAATAGCTCACGTCGGACCAGGCTCACCGAGACAGCCGGATCGCAGGCGATAAATAGCGGCGCGACTCGATCCAATGGGCCGGATCGAACTCGACCTGCCGGAACGAGTGATCCGCCGCCCGATGATGACGGCAAGAGCCGCGCAGATCGCTTCGTTGAAACGGCCGACCTCATCATCAGAGAGCTCCCTGCCGGGTCATTTCGGAGTACGGAGTGCCAGCCCATCATAAGGTCGCGCTGGCCGCGTGATCCGATGGCCGGCATGTCGAGCGCACGTTTCGGCACGGAGTTTGCTAGCAAGCTCTGGCCCATTCTCGAACAGCGCGGGGTCAAATTGCTGAACACCAAGCCGCGCAAGTACGGGCTTACTCAGGAAGTCAAAGACGCTCACCGCAATGGGGCATCGTCGCTGCAGCAGTGATAGCTGCCTCGCTCGTCAGGCTTCCTATCCAGTCGGAAGGTAGTCCATTACGTTGCCGCAATGTACCTGAATTCCCTTTGCAGGGCATTCGAGTGAACTGGGGTAGTTTCATTTCCGCCTTGTCGCCGATTTCTTGTTCGCTCTGAGGTGGCGTTATGTCCCGCCGATATCCGAGGGAAAGTGTGTATATCGCAAAGTAGACAGGGGCGAGTTGGACTTTGCCCATTCAGTTCACGAGTCTGGCGAATTCGTCCCTGGAAACCCCGGCATCTCTCAAGAGGCGTCTCAGCAGCCCTCTGCCAAGTTCTTTGTGCCTAGGCACGGACAGCCTGGATCTCGATGGATGCACCAAGATCATGTGGCTCCCTCGAAGATGATCCAGAGTGTAACCGATTCGACACATAGCCCTGACGAACTCATCGCCAGACACGACGGGTAAACGAGCCACTCTAGACCTCTAGTTTGACCTCATGGAGATCGAACTCGGAGGGTAGAAGTTCCCCGTGCTTCTTCATGCTGGCGACAAACCCGATTATCGCCTCTCTGATGTTGACCTCAGCCTCTTCTCTTGTCCGACCCTGAGAGTGGCACCCGGGCAGGCTTGGACAACTGGCCACGATGAATCCGTCTTCGTCTTCTTCGAATGTCACGTCTATCTTGTTCATGTCAAACCTCTATGGATGTCGAGCGACCGCTTGCAACACCCTATGCCGCGCGACATCTAACCGACACCCGTAACTTCCACCGGTACTTGCTCTATTAGGCTTTCGACTAGAGGGACTTCCTTACCTTGATCATTATACGCCAAGACCATCTCGTTACTCCACTTCGGCGCTGATGATGAGGTGTTCGAGCCAGCCGTCGCTGTCGTTGATGAGGCCGTGGGGGACTCGCGGCGGGCCGTAGACGAAGTCGCCCTCCTCGACGTCCAGGGTCTCGTCGCCGACGATCATCTTGCCCGTCCCCTCGGTGAAGACGTAGACCTGCTCCTTGTTGGAGTGGGAGTGAGTGCCCGTTTGGAGGCGCGGCTGAAGCCGGTGGATGGTAATCTTCTGCACGCCCTCGACGGGGGCCTCGGTGTAGGAGCGGCCGGGCGTTCCCTTGCTGGCGAAGACGGACCAGAGCAGGGCTGCGCCGTGCGATACGTGGGGCATGCTGTCGAGCCAGTGGCGGTGGGCGATGGGCTGCTTGGAGCCGTGCGCGTTGGAGGCGGCGATGATCTTCTTGTTCTCTTCCTGCTGATCTTCGGGGACGTGCTTGCCGTTGATGATGAGGTGGACGAGCCACTCGTCGGTGTCGTTGATCATATGGTGATAGCTCGTCGGGGGGACGCAGACGGCGTCGCCCTTCCTGACAGGGTAGATTACCTCGTCGATGTTCATCTTGCCGCTGCCCTCGGTGAAGTAGTACACCTGCTCGCGGTCGAAGTGGACGTGGTAGTCACCGGCCTTGCCGGGCTGGATCATGTGTCGCGTGACGCCGCTGAATCCCTGCAGGGGAGTCGCATTGTAGGATGAACCCTCCCCGGCAGTCGTCGGTCCGAGAATCGGCCAGACAATGGCCGTCTCGTGCCCGATGTTGGGTGTCACGTCTCGCCAGTTAACCTTGATTGCCATGGAAGCTCCTTATTCGATTGCCTGACATGTTACGAGGCGGGTCCGATTACGTCAAAACCGGTGTATGGTCGCAGGACTTCGGGGACGACGATGGAGCCGTCGGCCTGCTGGTAGTTCTCCATGATGGCGATGAGGGTGCGGGGGATGCCGAGGCCGGAGCCGTTGAGGGTGTGAACGAGTTGCGGTCGCGCGCCCTCTTCGGCGCGGTACCGTATCTTGGCGCGCCGCGCCTGGAAGTCGGTGCAGTTGGAAACCGAGCTTACCTCGAGCCAGTCACCGCTTCCGGGCGCCCAGAGCTCAACGTCGTACGTCTTTATCGATGCGAAGCCGAGATCGCCCGTGCATTGGAGAAGGACGCGGTGATGGAGTGCCAGACGGCTGCACAGCGCTTCGGCGTCGGCGACCATTTCGTCCAGAGCGGCAGGCGAGTCCTGCGGCTTGGTGAAGCGGAACATCTCCACTTTTTCGAACTGGTGGACTCGCTTGATTCCCCGCGTGTCGCGTCCGGCGGCTGCCTTCTCCCGCCGGTAGGATGGAGAGTGCGCGACGTACTTAAGGGGAAGCACTCCGGGCTCAAGTATCTCGTCGGCGTGGATGTTCGTGATGGGCACCTCGGCGGTCGGAATCATCCAGAGGTCGTCCTCTTCGTCGTGGTACATCGTTTCGGCGAACTTGGGCAGTTGGCCGCTGCCGGTGGCCGCTTCCCGCGTTACCATGTGAGGGACGTAGAGCTCCTGCATCCCGAACTCGTTGACGTGAGTATCGAGGAGCCATGTGATGAGGGCTCGTTGGAGTGTCGCGCCCTTGCCCTTGAAGATGTAGAACCTCGAACCCGCCAGCTTGACCGCGCGCCGGAAGTCGATGATGTCGAGCGTCTCTCCCAACTCCCAGTGAGGCTTCGGGTCGAATGACAGGTCAGGCGGAGCGCCAACCGTTTTGACGACGATGTTGTAGGAGTCGTCGTCTCCCACCGGCACGTCGGCCTCGGGGATGTTCGGCACGTCCAAGAGAAGGGCGTCGTATTCGCCGACGACATCGCGGAGACCGCCTTCGAGCTGCTTGATGCGTGAGCCGACCTCGCGCATCTCGGCGATCAGTTCGGGAGGCTTTTCCTTCGACCTGCCGAGCCTGCCACTGACTTCGTTGCGGCGAGCGCGCAAGGCGTCGGCCTCGGCTATGATCTCGCGCCGTCGAACGTCCAGTTCGATGATCCGGTCGATGCTGCCGGTCAGGCCACGGTCCGCGATGGCCTTCTTGACCCGGTCGGTCTCGTTACGGATCGTCTCGATGCTCAGCATTTCTTAGGTTCCGTTTTATGACTCAGGGTTGTGCGAGTAAGTATACCGCATCGTTATGAGTACGGAGCGACGCCGGGGAGATTCACCCTCACCCCAGCCCTCTCCCGCGAACGGGAGAGGGGATACCCGGCCATTGTATTCGAATGGGAACGGTGGCAGCTAGTAGGTACGGTCTGGTGGATCACTCGCCCGCGACGAAGAGTCCGCGCTCGAAGCCCATGAGGAACTCCGGGCCGTTCTCGCCGACGTGCATGTGGTCGCCGATGGGGACGAACATCTTGCCGGAGCCGGGCAGGGCGAATGCGGAGTGGAGGATGATGGTGTTTCCCGCTTCGAGTATCGCGTCGTTGCTCTCGGCGGGACTCGGACGCTCGCTGTAGTCCATGCCGATACCGTGTCCGACGCGCCCGCCGAGCAGCGACCATCCTGCTGCCTCGCAGGTCTCGCGGATGGCCCTGGCGATGTTTCCCGCGCGGTTGCCGGGCCGCATCTGCTCAATGCCTGCGGTCTGGGAGTCGATGGCCGTCTGCATGATGCCTTCGAGGTAGGCGTTGCGACGCATGAGGGTGCCCGCGCGCTGGCCGTGACTCCAGTACCCCTTATAGACGACGTAGGAGCAGGTGTTCATGAAGTCGCCCTCCCGCAGGACGCGGAGGTGCGGGCGGATGTCGAGCCGGGTGTCCTCCCACTTCGTATCGGGGCCGGAACACATCCAGTACTTGGCGTGGTCGGCGCCCGCCTTCCGGACGGCGTGCTCCATCTCGGCGACGATCTCAATGCCGCGCATACCGGGACGCGCAACGTCGACCATGGTCTGGAACCCGATGTCTCCGAGCCTGGCGGCGTGCCTGATAAGCTCCAGTTCCTCCGGGGTCTTGACGGCCCGCAGCTCGGCCACGATGTCGTCGCCACGCACGAGGTTGTCGCCCAACTCGGCGTGGAGGTGTTCGTAGAAGGGGACGGGCATGTTGTCGACGCCGACGACGCCGACACGCTCGTTGAATATCTCGTTTTCGCGCATGATCCCCACCGCCTCCTCGGCGAAGGTGCGAGGGCCTCTCGCGCCGCCCAAGCTCTTGGCGTCCACGGCCACCGCGTTGGGATCGACTGCCTTGACCATGCGCACGTCCTTGGTCGGGGAGACCTGCTCGATCTGCTCCAGCATGTAGGGAAGACCGGCGAACATGAGGACGGGATCGCCCTCGACCGGCACCACGACGGCGGAGTCGACGATGCGATCATGATTCGCCCAGCCGGTAAGGTATGCGACGTGAGCGGTCTGACCCCACTTGTGCTCGGCGGCGGGCGAGTAGACGAACAGCGCGCCGAGGTTCTTCGATTCAAGCCACGCGCGGATCCTCTCGACACGGGGTTGGATTACGCTTATGTCTGTCGTTTCGTCGAACATTTTTCCTTCCCCCTCGCAACGTGTGCTTTCCCTACCGCTCCGATCCTCCGCACATAGTACAAAATTACGCCACCGGGGCAAACCGGAGGGAAGCTGCCTGTCCGATCCTCGTGGCAAAGGGTAGAATACTCGCGATTCAGGAACGAACGACGAGGGAGCCAGTGTGATGACGCAACTGACGGACGTGAATACCACGGACATCATCGGGGCGATAGATCTGGCGCGGAATGCCATGTGCAGCATCTTCGACCCGAACGGGGACGACGTGCCCTATTTTCGCGTGGCGGTGTTGCCGGAGGCGTACTTCGGCATTCCTTTGGAGAGCCATGTGCCGGGGCGGCACCTGAACGCGCTGCTAAACGCGGAGGACGCGGCCGGCCTTCAGGTCGACGAGGAGGTGATCGAGAAGTTCGCCAACGCCTGCTTCTACTCGTACAGCGGCCCGGTTCCATTCCCGCTCGACCGCAACGATGGGAAGTACGAGTCGCCCGTGGTCTTCAACCCGCATCACATCCGGGAGGGGTTTCACGCGCTGAACGCGCTCGTGGAGTATCGCGGGTCGGAGCGGGCGGAGGAGATCGCGGCGGCCAGCATTGCGGCGGTCCTGGACTACTGGAACCCCGACACCGACTGGGACTATGACCGGCTCGAACGGGAGGGCATCGTGCTGGAGCGATCGCAGTCGTACATCTCCGGTGTGGCAAGGGCTATCGGGCCTCTGGTCAAGTACTTCAGGACGACCGGGTACGCCCCGGCGCTCGACCTCGCCATCGTGCTTAAGGAGAAGTGCCTCGACGGGTACTACACTGAGGACGGGTCTTACGACCGGGATATGTTCGGCACCCATGCTCACTCGGTGACGTGCACGATGTCGTCACTCGCGCAGCTCGCGGACCTGACGCAGGACTCGACGCTGATGGGCATCGTCAAGGCGTTCTACGATAACGGGCTGTGGGGGATGCGCGACGAGACGGGGTGGTCGCGCGAGCAAGCGGTCGGGGACACCGGCAGGCCCGACGAGGGTGAGATGAACAACACTGGGGACATTCTCGAAACCGCGCTGATACTCGGGCGGTGGGGCTATACGGACTACTTCCAGGACGCCGAGCGCATCCTACGGTGTCACCTGCTGCCGTCGCAGTTGCGAGACATCTCGTGGATACCGACACCGGACAACCCGGACGGTCTCGACACGCTCCGCGACGTAGCCGGGCGTACGCAGGGGGCATGGGGATTTCCCACGCCTTTCGGGCATCAGCCGTTGGAGCAGCGGGACGGCGGGAGGTTTATGCGGTTCAACACCGACGTGGTCGGTGGGACGGTCGGGTCGCTGTGCGAGGCGCTGCGGGAGGCGATACGGTTTGACGAGGCGGGTCACTGGGTCAACCTGCTGTTCGACCATGAGACACCGGAGGTCAAGGTGCGGTCGGCCTATACGCATTCAGCGCTCAGTGTGCGCGTCAAGACGCCGGGGCCGCTGTTCGTGCGCGTGCCGTCTTGGTGCGATTTGGACACCGTAGAGATAGATGGTGCAAGTGAGAAGCCACGCGTCACGAACGGGTACTTGTTCTTCGCTCGACCTCCCGTCAACCGGCCGATCGCCTTCCGGTATGATCACCCGACAGAGGAGATCGTGCTTCGGCACGTGACGCGGGACATCCGGGTCCGCCTACGGGGTGACGAGGTGGCCGCGATGGAGAATCACGGGGCGGACCTGACGTTCTTCGAGCCGCTGTAGGAAGGGCTCGGCGGTATCCGACTAGGGCAACATTGCCGGCCTATATTCGGGCGAACTTGTTGATGGCGTTTGGGACGCCGACCTGGGCGACGTAGATGTCGCCGCGCGAATCGATCCAGAGGCCGTGGGAGCCGCCGATGAACTGCCAGGGTTCATGGCCCCGCTCTCCCCAGACGGCGACCTCGCTGCCGTCCGGGGCCAGAATGTACATGCGTCCGTCGCCGGGCACGTGCATGAAGCCGTCGACGTCGAAGACTCCCTGGTTGGGGCTCGGTATGCTCCACTCGGTCAGGTAGTTCCCGTCGCGGTCGAATATCTGGATGCGGTCGTTGGAGCGGTCCATGATGTAGACACGGTCCTCCCCGTCGACCGCTATCCCGTGTGGCAGGAGAAACTCGCCCGGGCCGGTACCGTGTTTCTCTGTAGAGCCCCAGGAGAGGTCGTCATGGTAGTTGAGGTCGCCCCCGCCCCAGGAGGCGGTGAGTTCCATCTCGGAGTTCTCCCAGCCGCGCTTGAGGTGTGCGTATTGGGATGCGGCTTCCGTGTCGGCGCCTGCGGGGCTGAAGCGGTGCGCTCGGTTCTGGCGGTAGCCGTCGGAGACGAACAGGTCGTCTGAGACGGGAGAGGTTACGGCCAGTGTCGGCCTGTTGAAGGGACAGCCAGCAGGACCCGGCTCACCGGGCACCCCAAGGATCGTACCGGCGTCACCACTGGGAGAGTAGGTGCGGATGCAGTGGTCGAAGGTGTCGGCGAGGTAGAGCGTATCATCGGGCGTGATCCACAGGCCGTGAGGCGTGCGGAGCTTGTCCTCGCCGAAGGTGTTGAGGTGGTTCCCGTCGCGGTCGAAGACGAGGATGGCGCCGGTGTTGGCGTCGAATGCCTGGGCCGTGCGTACCGCAAGATAGACGTTGTCCTCAGAGTCGGTCGCAACGTCGGAGACGACTCCGGGGATGTCGATCCTGCACCAGTTGTCGACAGACTCGAATAGGTAATTGCCTCCGCCCTGTCGTTTCGCCATGGTGTCCCTCCTGCGTAGAAAAGCCGCTCCGTCGCGTCAGATGAACCATGCCTCAGTATACGATTTGGCATCGGTCTGCGCAGCTACGATGCACAATACGAAAACAAGCGAAATATGGTATACTGTCTATACGTTTTTCAAGAACACCTGAGCGCTCTGCGAAAGGCATTCTCGATCGGCGTTGTCCCCGCATTGGCCGGTCAGACAGGAGCCCTACATGGTAACCAAGACCCAGTTTGGACACATCCGCCCTCACGGCCTCGAAGAGGAGATGCGCAGCTCGTACCTGACGTACGCGATGACGGTCATCGTGGGTCGGGCCTTGCCGGACGTTCGCGACGGCCTCAAGCCCGTTCAGCGTCGTATTCTCTATGCGGCTCACGAGATGGGGATGCGTCCCAACTCATCATACCGCAAGAGCGCACGGCTCGTGGGTGACGTGTTGGGCAAGTACCACCCGCACGGCGAGGGGGCGGTGTACGACGCGATGGTGCGTCTCGCGCAGGGGTTCTCGCTACGCGTGCCGCTCATCGACGGGCAGGGCAACTTCGGCAGCGTCGACAACGACCCACCCGCGGCGATGCGCTACACGGAGGGACGCCTCAGCTCGGCGGCCGAGGAGATGCTGGCGAACCTCGACCAGGAAACGGTCGATTTCGTCGATAACTTCGACGGGTCGCTACAGGAGCCCGTCGTGCTTCCGGCGCGGCTGCCGAACCTGCTAGTCAACGGGGCGGCGGGCATTGCCGTAGGCATGGCGACGAACATCCCGCCTCACAATCCCGTGGAGGTCTGCGACGGAATCATTCATCTCATCGACCATCCGACGGCGACCGATGAAGAGTTGATGCAGTTCGTGCCGGGCCCCGACTTCCCGACGGGCGCGACGATCATGGGGCGAGAGGGCATCAAGAACGCCTACACGACAGGGCGCGGACAGATCATCACCCGCGCGGTGGCCGAGATCGAGCCGATGAAGCGCTCGAACCGGATGCAGATCGTCGTCACGGAGTTGCCGTATCAGGTCAACAAGGCGGGTCTGATCGAGAAGATCGCGGCGCACGTCAAGAACAAGCGGCTCGACGGCATCACGGAGATCAGGGACGAGTCCGACCGGCGCGGCATGCGCATCGTCATGGAGCTTCGCAACGGCGCGCAGGGGATGGTCATCCTCAACAATCTGTACAAGCTCACGGAGATGCAGAAGTCGTTCTCCGCCAACATGATGGCTCTCGTGAACGGCAGGCCGGAGCTCCTGACCCTCAGGGCGGCCCTGCAGAACTACGTAGATTTTCGACGAGAGGTCGTCCGGCGACGGACCGAGTTCGAGCTGAGGAAAGCAAGGGCGCGCGCGCACATCCTCGAAGGACTGCGGATAGCGCTGGAGAACCTGGACGCGGTCATCGAGCTGATTCGCAACGCGGCCGACGTGGAGACAGCGCGGACGGGTCTGATGAACCGGTTCGCCCTGGACGAGAAGCAGGCGCAGGCCATCCTCGACATGCAGCTGCGGCGCTTGGCCGCGCTGGAGCGCGAGAAGATCGAGAACGAGTACCGCGAGATCCAGGAGATCATCAGTAGGCTGGAAGAGCTTCTCGGAGACCCGCGGAAGGTTGACTTGGAGATCAAGAAGGAGACCCGGGCTCTCAAGAAGAAGATCGACGGCGAACGACTGACGCAGATCAGCGACGCCTCGATCGACATCAATCGCGACGACATCGAGCCACACGAGCAGGTGGTCATCACCTTCAGCAAGGGCGGGTACATCAAGCGGATCCCCGCCGCGACTTTCCGCAACCAGCACAGGGGCGGTAAGGGCGTATCCGGGATGAACATGAGGGACAACGATCCAGTGCGGCATATTCTCGTGGTCGATACGCACGACATGCTCCTGTTCTTCACGAGCCGTGGGCGCGTTCTGCCTTTGAAGACCTACGAGATTCGACCCGACACGTCGCGCAACACGCGGGGGGTCCCGGTGGTCAACGTGATCCCGTTGAGCGACGAGGAGCAGGTCGAGGCGATCATCGGAGTCAAGTCGCTGGAACAGTCGGACCTCTACCTCGTCATGGCCACTGAGCAGGGGAGCGTCAAGCGGACTGCTCTCAATGCCATCAGCAACATTCGCCGGGCGGGTCTCATCATTTTCAACCTGCGCGATAAAGACTTGCTTGTGACCGCGCGTCTCGCGCAGGAGGACGACGACGTGATGATGGTGACGGAACAGGGGATGTCGATACGGTTCCCGGTGGAGGATGTCAAACCGCGTCTAAGGGCCGCAGGCGGTGTGCGCGGCATGTTGCTCGCAAAGCGCGACCGGATCGTGTCCATGGACATGGTGATACCCGACAGCAAACTGCTCGTCATCAGCAAGAACGGCTACGGGAAGCTGACGTACCTCAAGAACTACCGCCAGCAGGGCCGAGGCGGATCGGGCATCAAGACGATGTCGGTCACGAAGCGGACGGGCAAGGTCGCCGCAGCCGAGGTCATCGCCGACAGCGACGAGGTCTACGTCGTGTCGGAGCAGGCCCAGGTGATCCGCACGAACCTTTCCGAGATTCGCAGCACCGGACGCGCGACTCAGGGTGTGCGCATCTTCAATCCGAACGAGGGAGATGCCGTGGCGTCGATCTCGTGCGTCGGCGAGTTCGAGGTGCCGGAGGAAAAGGTCGTTCAGAAGCAGACGCCGCCTTCAAAGCCAGTGGCTCCTCCCGCGCCTGAGACGAAGCGGAACGGCGGGCCTCCCGCGAAGGGAACGACGGAGCGGCTGTTCGAGTAGGGATTCCTAAATCAGGGTACAACGCCGTATCAGGTGAGCCGAATACTCGCCATACTGACTCTAACCCAAGAGCTTCGTCAGCATGAGATGATAACCCCAAAGTCACATGAAACCTAGACTAACTATTACGGCTCTTCAGAAGGAGGCAGGTAACTTTGCCGAAGTGGAGTCTGTCCATGACGAGCCAAGCCTCTACGGCGTAACTGACGGTAAGGCAGTAGGAACGTATTTGGAGCATAAATTCCAGTCCCTACTTGAAAGCAAATACACTTATGATGAGGGCAGTTCAGCAAAAGGGATAGACTTTCCAGGACTCAATGTTGATCTGAAAGTCACAAGCATCAGACAGCCTCAATCATCCTCTCCATTCGATTCTGCCCGTCAGAAGGTCCAGGGACTTGGGTATGCGTTGCTTATCTTCGTCTATGACAAGTTTGACGACGACGTGAAGCGTACGGCGAGGCTTCAAATCCGCCACACAATATTCGTTGATAAGTCGAGGACTGCTGACTACCAAACCACCAGAGGCATACGCGAGATACTGGATAGGGAAGGCAACATAGACGATCTGGTCGCGTTTATGTTTGATCGGAACCTTCCCATCGACGACATCGGAGCTACTCAGCTTGCTGAAGAGTTGTTGAAATGCCGGCCGGTACAGGGGTACTTGACGATTTCGAACGCCCTGCAATGGCGGCTTCAGTACAAGCGAGTTATTGAAAATGCAGGCACGGTTGATGGAATCTTGCGAGTGAGTTAGGGAATGCCTAGGAGGACTCACCGAGAGGTAGAGTTTGGAGACTTCCAAACTCCTGATGAACTCGCTTTCAGGATATGCAAGGTACTTCACCGCTTGGGAGTATCGCCACACTCAATTGTCGAACCAACTTGTGGGACAGGTTCATTTCTCCGTTCCTCCATAGTTGCTTTTCCCCAATGCCCCTCGTTTCTTGGATTCGAGGTTAATCCAGAGTACGCACGAGTAGCAAATACGATCGAGCGGGCGGACGTCAGTTGCGAGAATTTCTTTGAGAAGGACTGGCCTGGAACACTAAGCGATCTTCCAGAGCCGATACTTGTTATCGGCAACCCTCCCTGGGTGACCAATTCTGTCATGGGTTCATTGGAAGGCGCTAATCTTCCGGTGAAGTCCAACTTTAAGCATCTGGGAGGACTCGACGCGATCACGGGCAAGAGTAACTTCGATATCTCGGAGTGGATTCTGACATATCTGCTTGAGTCGCTTTCAGGGCGAAAGGCTGTTCTAGCAATGCTGTGCAAGACATCCGTCGCTCGAAAGGTACTCCACTATGCTTGGAATCGGAATTTGCAAGTCAGAAAGTCAGCTATTTACTCGATTGATGCTTCCACTTACTTTGGAGTTGCGGTTGATGCTTGCCTGCTAGTGTGTATCCTCGAGCCGGAAGGGTCCTCCCAAGAATGTGTTGCCTTTCGGTATCTTGAAGCACCTGCACCCGACTCTAAGATCGCTTTTCGTAACGGAAGGCTTGTTGCAGACCTAGACGCGTTCGACACATATAGCCGCCTACTCGGCACATCTAGCCTTAAGTGGCGATCAGGCGTAAAGCACGACTGTTCGCGAGTCATCGAACTACGACCCAAGGGATACGATCGATTCGAAAACGGCTTCGGAGAAGTCGTGAGTCTTGAATCGACCCATTTGTATCCAATGCTGAAGGGTTCTGAACTCGTTAAGTCACACCCAAATCCGTCCCGTTACATGCTCGTGACTCAACGGTCGATGGGAGACGACACTTCACGAATCGAGCGCGATACTCCACAAACTTGGAGCTACCTTCAGGAATACGGAGAATGGTTTGATGGGCGAGCGAGTTCAATATACCGCAACCGGCCACGTTTCTCTGTATTTGGGATAGGACCGTATAGTTTTGCACCTTGGAAAGTGGCGGTTTCGGGATTTCATAAGCGTCTCGAATTCCGCTGCATCGGGCCCGTCGATGGTAAGCCGGTCATGCTTGATGACACTTGCTACTTCTTGCCCTGCCAAACCGAGCTAGACGCCAGACTCCTTGCTGAACTACTCAACTCTGAGACAGCAATAGGTTTTTTTCGTTCCTTCATTTTTTGGGATACAAAACGCCCCATAACGGCTCAACTGCTCGCAGGCCTCGATATCGAGAAGCTGGCAGAGGAAGCTCACGTGTCCTTGCCGTTGTGGACTGATGATCCACGTCAGGATTCTGATCCCCTAGGCTTTCAGCAAGCATTTTGGTGAAAGCTGGAACTAGCTTCCTTCAACCGAAAAGAGACGGGGCGTCTTCACTGGGAAGACGCCCCGTCAGTGTTCTTGTGGAGGCCCGATCACCTCGCCCGACGCGAGGCTCGCGGCCTCCTTGTCGTCATGCCTTTACGCAGACAGCACCCGCGAGCTGCCGTAGGACCAAGCGGAACTCGCTTCAACCTTCGCTCCGTTGCCGCCGCCGTTGGTGTAGTGGGAAGTTCCGTTGTCGCTCCCATTCACCGAAAGGAGAGAGTTGACGCGGTTGAACATCGACGCCGCGCGCTCGATGGTGCCCTCATCGAACTCGGAACGGAGCTCCAGGTGCTTGCTCAGGAGGTAGGCGGCAGGGCGATACTGGTCGAACTGTCCGTCGCAGACGTTTTCCCTCGCGAAGAAGCTATGGATGCGCTGGGCGATGCGCGGACTCGGGCCGCTTATCGCTTTCATGGTGAGTTCGCGGGGCAACTCGTCGGCGTAGACCGTGTTGACGAGCTTCAGGTAGAACAACGGATCGAACAGGTCCTCCATGTCGGCGTCCCTGATCTTTGTCACCTCCACCATCTTGATGGGACCGTTGGAGCCGGTTTTCCCGTGCTTGGCCTCGATGCGGGCCCTGCTCTTGGGGGAGACGTCCATCATGATGGCGACGTTGACGTAGTTCTCGCCGAGGAGCGAGACGTAGGTCGGGAGATTGTCCGCGCCGCCCACGGGTATGGTGACCCATCGTGGGTCGAGGGATGGACGGCCCTGTGCGGCGACCGCCTCACCGAGGACCTGGAGGTAGATCTGGTCGGACGGTGAGTTGACCAAGAGGCAGTGCGGCGCGAGGAACAGCGACTGCGCCAGCTGATAGCCCATGGCCACCTGAAGTGGGAACACCGTCTCGCTGTCGTGGACCATCACGTCGTCGGAGACGACCGTGCCGCGGTCGTCCATGTCCTGCACGGTGCGGACGCTGCCCAGCCGGTCGAGATCAATCATGAACGGAGAGTGCGTCGTGTAGATGACCTGATGCCTGGGGGCAAGGCGCTCGTCGATGAAGCGCAGGAAGTCCCTCTGAGCCATCGCGTGGAGGTTGAGGCCCGGCTCATCGAGGAGCAGAAGAAGGTTGCGGTTCTCGTCTTCCAGCTCTAGGCCGGAGAAGTACGCGAGGAATGAGAAGAACCATACGAACCCCTTGGAGCGCTCGTCGAACGGGACCGAGACCCGGTGGCGGTTGTTCCAGATGCGAATGTGCAGAATCATGCCCTCGTTCAGCGGAGGAGGGTCGTTCGGATTGGCGTTGGACAGGTCGAACTCGACGCGAAGCTGCCGGTTCTGGTGCCAGTACTCGAAGACATCGTCGGTGATGCTGATCGATGCCGATTCCAACTCAGCCTTGAGGTGCTCATAGTCCATCTGGCTCTCGAGGTCGCCGATGTCGGTTCCCACCAGGGATATGAGCGACATGAACGTTCGGTCGGCGTCGTCGAGCTCCGCGCCATTCTCACTGCGCCGGCGCATATCAGGAAGGGAGATGCGCCCTCTCATGGTGCTGTAGTCGTCGAAGTAGACGAATGCGGGCAGGAAGCGATCGAGGTAGTCGTCGACGATCAACTCTTTGAGGCTGGTCCTGAAGCGGCTGTTGATGTCGATGAGAAGATTCCCAACGACGGGAGGCTTGATCTCCAGGCGTTCCAGTATCGAGCGCAGCTCGTCGATCGTACTTGCGACCTCGGCGCGCTCCTCGATCTCGGCCGGCAGCCCGACCTCCGAGATCAGGTTTTGGACGAGCGAGGCCTCGTTAAGTTGGATGTCCCACATGCGGGAGTTCGCGTAGTCCTTGCTCACCATGACCACGGGAGACGCCACAACTCCTTCGCCGTACTCCTCTTCGATCTCGCCGATCTCGTCCTTATCAAGGCGGAACTCCGCGCGGACGACGACGGCAGGACTGGTCTTGTGCTGTCGCCGGTACTTGACGTACCCCTTACGCGGGTAGTCCTTAAGGTCGAAGTCGCCGCTCACACGATCGACGGGATTCAGCCTCTTCAGTGCCGCAAGAAATGCGGTCTTGCCGGACTCGTTCTTGCCGACCATGCAAGTCACGTTGTCGACATCAACCCAGCCCGAGTCGTCGATGCTTCGATAGTCGGTTACTCTTGCGCGCGTTAGCTTCAACGAAACCCTCCTCGGCACAAAGCGCCGTGATGCAACTGCTTGAGGCAAGAATAACCAAGCGGGAAAAGCGGCGCAAGGTGTTTTAGGTGTTGTCTAAAACATTTCCGTAACAACACCGAGAAGAGAAAAGGGAGAGTGCTAAACGGGGCGCGGCATCTCCACATCGAAGCGTTCGGCGATGGGTCGGAGGTTGTCTACCGTGCCCATCGGCAGGGGGATGCCGTTCTGTGAGCGATCGGCCTGCGTGAGGTACTCCGGCTCGCCGGGAACGAGAATTTCCTCGAACCCATCCGCCTTCGGAAGGGTCTTCTGGGCCGCGATGAGGCGGTCGATGTTTTCCTTATATTCGCCAACGTCGGTGAACGCGGCGATATCGATGGCCACAAGGAAGCTGTTCTGCACGCCTCGCGGTGTGGGCGCCCGGCGGGTGATGTTCGGCTCAAGCAGAGGGTTGGCAACCATGACGTTCGAGAGAGTGGCGAACATGAGCGCAAGACCGGAACCCTTGGGGCCGGCGAACGGGAGCAGGATGTTGTCGAAGCTCGGGGTCGTGGTGGGGTTGCCCTGCGGATCGAGCGACCAGTCGGATGGTATCGGCTCGCCCTTGTCCTCGGCGAGGCTCAGTTTGCCGCCCGCGACGACGCTGGTCGCCATATCGAGGACGGGCGGGTTGCGCTCCCCGGCGGGCACGGCGATGGCGATGGGGCTGTTGTGGACTCCCTTGCCCTTGGAGCCGAAGGTTGCCATGTTTGGCGGGCTGCAGACGACGGCGATGCCGGCCATGTCCTGCGCGGCCGCCATGAGGGAGTAGTATGCCATCGCGCCCTGGTGCGTCGTGTTGCGGATGATGGTCCAGCAGACACCGGCCTCCCGGGCCTTCTCAATCGTCTTGTTCATGGCCAACACCGTTACCACCGGCCCGAAAGCCTGGTCACCTTCGATGAGCAGGGTAGCCGCCGTTTCCTTTTCGATCTCGACGTTCGGACTGACGTTGAAGACGCCGTCGTCGACGTTCTTGATGTACCAGGGAATCCTCAAGACGCCGTGGGAGTCGACACCTCGCAAATTGGCCCACACCAGAACGTCGGCCTCGATTTCCGCGTCTCCGCGTGGCATCCCGGCGCGCTCAAAGACTTCGGTGGTGAATCGTGTGAGATCGGAGGGGTCTACGAGGACTTGGTTTGCCATCTGTGTTCCTTTCGTGCCGTGTACTGCGCAAGCTCGTAACTGCTGCGCAAGCTGGGGAATGGCCGACTGCGCGAGCTCGAAGTATTCCACGTCGATCTCGATACCGATGCTGTCGAGACCGCAAGCAGTCGCCGCAGCTATCGTGGAACCGGACCCCATGAACGAGTCCAGGATAAAGCCTTCGCTCATTGGGAGGGATGCACGCACTATTTGCCGCATGAAGCCTTGAGGCTTCAGGGAAGGATGGGGGGCAATCCTCCTTTCGAGTCCACGTGCGGGCGAAGAGTGAATGAGGTCGCGAAACGGTTCATCGTCGGACAGCCGCATCAGTCCGCCGGTTTTCCATTTACGCAAGTTATCTTGGACACGCCCTTCGCATGGTTTGCGAAACAGTCCCCAAGGTTCCCAGCAAGACCGGGGCATGACGGACACGGACTGGAACTCCTCGTGAGCGTTCTTGGGTCGGTCGCCACCGCGTAGGGTCTGCACCACACGGACAATCTCCCCCCGCTTCTCGAATCCGGCTCTAATGAAGGGCATGTAGACGAAGTGGGAAACGAGCGGATTCGTAGCGATGAAGATGTGCGCGCCGGGAACGAGTACCGGCATGAGGAGGGCTGCGAGGCGCTCAAAGAATGCTTCGAGGCGGTCTTTGTCGTCGTCATTCAGGACGGTGAATCTGGGAAGCGGCTTACGGACGGCATTGTCGAAGGCCGGGGGAATCCGCCAGACACCTCCCTGGCCTTCGCGCAGCTTCTCCAACTGTCGTGGCGTGTACTCGACCAGCCCATAAGGAGGGTCGGTCACGACGGCATGAATCGAGTTAGGTCCGGCCTTCTTCAACCACTCGAATGCGTCGCCGTGAATGATTCGAGGTGCGTCTGCGTCGAGTGAACCGGCCAAACTGAGGATCTGAGACGTGACCATTATGGGCACAGATTACCACGACTCAACAGAGTATGCAGGATGGCTGACCGCGGTGAGGTCATTTCACCCCGTACTGTGCCATGAGCTCTTGGACCCCGTCCCAGGTCGCGTCTTCGATGTAGAGGCCGTCGGCGCGGCGCTGTCTTCGGTTGCGGACCTCGAACTCGCCTGGGTACAGGACTTCCGAAAAGCCCTCGCGCAGAGGCGTGTCCTTGACATAAGAGACGATCCCTTCCACCTGCGCCTTGATGAGTTCCAAGGACCCAAGCCTTTGAAGGTCGATGAGGATGAGGGTGGAGCCATACAGCATGGTGTCGCTGGCCGCCCGCGCATTTTGCATTTCGGGAGTCGCAACGGCAGCCAGGACGGCGCCGAACAGGGCGACCATGAATGAGAGCGCATACCCCTTGTGACCGCCGTGAAGTCCGCCAATGGGAAGGAGCGATCCTCCCTCGTAGTAGGTATTGGGGTCGTTAGAAGGGGTACCGTCCGCTGTGATTGTCCAGTAGTCCGGGAGGGTGGCGCCCTTGGCCCGCGCAACGCGAAGTTTACCCTCCGCAGAGATCGTAGTGGCGAAGTCCAAGAGTACGGGACCGTCGTCATTGTACGGAAAGGCAATGACAAAGGGGTTGGTGCTGAGCTTGCGCACAGTGCCGCCGAAGGGGGCGACGGCCATCAGGTTCGGGCCGCCGACGTACCCGGAGCACATGAATGAGGCAAGCCCCTCCTTGGCAGCGATCTCCGCGTACGTCCCGACCCTTCCCGTATGCTCATGGTTCGCCACGTTCACGAGGCTGAGGCCGTGTTCGCTGGCCTTCGCCTTGCCAATATCGAGGGCAGCCGTCATAGCCACCTGCCCAAACGTCGACTTGCCGTCCAACTGAGCGGTTGTCGAGGTCTCGTTGAGGACGACCGGCTCGACGGTGGGGTTGATGTCGCCTTCGTTGATCTCGCGCACGTACTGGATGATGCGAATGAACCCATGCGAGTCGTGGCCTGCCAAATTGGCGTTCGTTAGATGCTCGGAGACGATCGTCGCGTGGCTCTCGCTCGATCCGACGGCCAGGAGCAGGTCGTTGGAAATCTGAGTTAACCGATCAGGCGTGAGGGTTGGCATGTAAACTCCCGAAATGGCAATTTGGTGGACTACTGTAAATGAGGCGCTTGCCCTTGTCCAGCAGGTAACACCACACGTAACGAATCCCTACTCCGGCCAGTGATGGCTTTCGGGATCCAAGACTCGCATTGGCGAGAAGAACTGATCAGGATAGTCGTCGGGTCCGTCGATGCCGAGGATGCGGTCGACGACGTGGCGAGTGCCGTTGAAGTGGACGCCGGAGCCTGAGCCGCACATTCCGGCGATGATGTACTGTCGCTTCCCGTCCAGCAGGCCGACGATGGGGTACTCGTCGTGGGTGAACCCGGCGGTGCAACTCCACTCGCGGAAGACGTGCATGGGGCTGTGCTCGAAGAGATGCTGGATCTCCGTGATGATGTAGTTCGTCAGGAAGCGTGACGGGCTGATGCGGCCCGCCTGAGTGTAGTCGAGGCGGATGCCCCCCGTTCCGAGGATCACTCCGTCGGGATGCTTTCCGAACCATGAGTTCGGCCCGCCCATGGCGACGTGCTCCCTCATGGCCGGAGGGCCGCCCTCGGCGAAGGCCGCGTTGGTCTGGATGGGCACGAGCTTGCCGATGAACTCCGGGTGGAGCGCGGCGGTGTACGACTCGGTGGCGTTGATGACGTAGCGGGCATTGATCGTGCCACGGTTCGTGTGCACGGCATAACGGTCGCCGGCGTCCTCGACTTTGTGGACACGGGTGCGGCTGAAGAAGTCTACGTTGTCGGACTTGATCGCCGTCGATACGAGCGACCAGACCCACTTCGCGGGGTGCCACGTTGCGGCGCGTCTCGACAGGCCGTACCGGGCTTCGGCGTTGATGCCGGTTAACTCCAAGACCTGCTTCGGCTCAACCATATCCCAGTCGTCGAAGCCCTTCTCGTAGCTTTCCTTAACTGAGCTTTCCAGATAGTCTTGTGTCGCTTCCGTCTGTCCCTGTATCCATCCGACGCGGGCGTAGTCGACCTTGAACCCTTCGTCGCGAATGGTCTCTTCGATCATATCGGCGTTCTTGTATGCCGCGCGAACGTAGGTGTCCGCGAACTTCTCGGCGAGACGCTCGCGCTGTGCGGCGTCGAGGTCGGGACGGGCGCGCGGCAGGTCGTCGAGCAGCATCTTCTTAACATAGGTATAGAACCTGCCCATGACGACGACGCCCTCGTTGCGCCCGCTGGCGCCTGATGCGGCCTCGTTCATTTCCAACAGGACCATTGAGCCGCCGGGGCGCTTCGACCAGTGGTAGGCGCAGGCCGCGCCGGTGAATCCCGCACCGATGACGACGACTTCGCACTGCTCCGGCAGTCTCGCGTTCGGCTGCGACGCCCAGGGGTGGTTCTTCACCGGGTTGTCGGCCGCAAGCCAGTAGGAGACCTTGGACATCGGCTTGGCGAAGGTCACGCCGACGAGCGCGTTGGGAATATCGACGAGCATGGTCTTGACGGCCCAGCCGACGAACCGGAGGAATCCGACTATCCGACCACTCTCGGCGTAGTTGCGCTCGGTCCAGCTTCCGACGCTTTGGAACTCCTGACCTCTCAGTCCGATGAGGAGTTTCCACGCAACGGCGATTCGGGTAAAGACGCTGGGCGACTTGTAGCTGAAGGTCGAACGATCGTCCATTGGAGATGCGTCCTCCACAACTGGCTTCGGTGGTTGGCGAGTCTAGGGGAATCACCCGAATTGTGTCAACGGGATTATGGGACACAAGAATTGCCGTGACGAGCGCTTTGTGGGGTCCGTCACTCTCATTAATGGAGGAATCTTTTTCCGTGAAGAATTCGTCCCTTTGGAATGGTTGTAGACGATGGGGGATAGTTGTATACTTTGCGCGCTCTCGATACCCGGCCACCGGTTGCGCAGGAGGAAGATGTGGGGAAAAGGAACGACGAATGGCCTGAATGCCTAGAGTGTGGAGAGGGCGTGTTGCTGCCCCTGTCGGACTTCGGAGGTCAGGGCGCTCCCATTCACTACAAGGCTTGGGTTTGCAGCAGCCCCAACTGCGACTACAACCTCAAGATCCGAAACGGCGACGTGTTCCGCAACGAGCCTGTCATGAACGGGGCCAACCACCAGCCTCGCTACCGCTAGGACTAACGGGCGCTCCAAACGTCGCCCTCGCTCGTCACCGCCGGCGCATGAGCGTGTCACGCATCACTTGAATGAAGAGTTGCGCCGGTGTCGACAGCGTCCGTCCGCGGAGCGTGAGGATGCCCGTCTGCTCGACAGGCATCAGGTTAGCAAGGTTGACGATGCCGAGTGTGCGCTCGTCTTCAGGCTCGATCGCCAAGCGCGGCCCTACCGAGATGCCCATGCCGAGCGCGACGTACCGCTTGATGATGTCCATCCCGTCGAGTTCGACGAGCACCTCGTAGGAGAGACCCCGCCGCTTGAACTCCGATTCCAGCATGGAGCGCGTTAGCGTCATCCCGCCCCGGAGGATGAGCGGCCACTCGGCTATTTGCTCGAAGGTTACGACCTCCTCGTTCAGCAGCGGGTGGTCCAGAGGCGTGATGAGCACTCGCTCGTAGGCAAACAGGCCGGTGAAGTCGAGTTCCTCGGACCTGCCAGGGTACGGAATCAGTCCAACGTCCATCTCTCCTGAGCGCACCATGTCGACTATCTCGGCCATGTATGCCGCTCGGATCCTCAGTCGCGTGTGAGGATAGCGGTGGAGGAAGACCGTCACGGTGCGCAAGAGGGTATGGGCCACCATGTCGTTCGTCGTGGCGACGGTGATCAGGCTCTCTTGCTCGGTTTGCGTGGTACTTTCGACTAGATCGTCGATGCCTTCGATCAGTGGCGCGGCGAGTTCGAGGAGCGCCGCGCCGGAGGGCGTCAGTCGGATGGGGCGCTTGCTCCGATCGAAGAGCACCGTGCCCATCTCCTGCTCCAGTTTGCGGATATGGGTCGTTACCGTTGGCTGACCGAGGCCGAGCTCGATAGCGGCCTTGGAGATGCCGCCGGCTTTCGCCGCCATGCAGAAGCTCTTCAGTTCTCGCAGTTCCATGATGAATACGTGCCTCAATTAGTATTGTAATAACAAATATATATTATCACGCTCAATGCCTTTTGTTGATAAAGCGAATGGTTGACAATGGACTTGGATGACCGGTCAACCACAAACAGAGGAGGGCGAAATGCCACAGACGACCGAAGTTGGAACGACGAAGAATCCAGGACAGGAAAGGAGGTAAGTATGTTCAAGGCAGTGATCAAGTTCATCAAGCCCGCCGGCCCCGGCGCCGATTTCGAGCGGTACCTTCAGAAGCTCCAGGATCTCGACGCGACCGGCGCGCCGACCCGCGAGCAGGCGAAGCGCGACTTCCGCGAGCTGCGGAGCGCGGACCCGTACAGCTTCTACACTCGGAACTAGGCGGACACGATGAACGGAAAAATCACCGGGATACCCCCGGTACGACGGGGCCGGATTTCAACAGTCCGGCCAAGAATCGAACGAAGGAAGAGAGGGACACTTGAACGAGTGTCCCTCTTCAGTTAAGGAATATGGGGGCTGTGCTACAATTATTTGGTACGAGCCAACGTAGCTCAGTGGTAGAGCAGCTGTTTCGTAAACAGCAGGTCGGCAGTTCGATCCTGCCCGTTGGCTCCAGCGCTTGTTCCACCGGCCGCCGGGACACACCGGACTGGTTCAGCAAGCAGAACCTCGCCTTCGGCGACGACGGTCTAGCCCATACTTTCGGGGGACAGGGTTAGGGTCGAGACCGACACTTGATCGACCGCTTCGGGCGACCATGGGATGGTTATCCCCGTGCCTTGCACCCACAGATTGAACTGGTCGTCGTAGTGGGGGGATAGCGGGTTCCCCGACTGACCGCCCGGCAAGACGAACACGTTCTCATCCCAGTTTCCCACGTCGAGCGCCATACGCATCGACGGGCATACCAGAGGGCCCGCTCCGGGGTTGCGAGGGTCTGCGCCCGTTTGGAAGACGGTGTTGGTATCGCCGGGGCAGGGAACCGGAGGGAGATTGTACACCGGCGCTAACCACCGGCTCCGTCCTACGGGGTGCTTCAGGGTGATAGGACGTATGTGACCCCAGCGCCAGCCGCTTGGATCGGCCCCGTATCGTGATTGCAACTCGGCGATCGCCGCTGCGAGCGATTCATCGATAAGATTGGGGAGCGACATATCCGACCAGCCGTCTGGTCGGTTTCGCAAGAGATTGACGAGATGGCCGACTCTCCGTCCGGAGAGAAGCGTGAGCGAGTGGACGGGGGTTTCGCTCCGGCCGATTACCCACTCCCACGATCTCGGGGCCTTGACCATGGCGACCCGTTGGACCATTTCCTTTAGGAAGAACTCGAAGACCGTTGCTCCCACGGAATCGACCTCTGCATTGCCGTCCCACTCCGCGAGAGTTTCCAGCGCTTGTTGCGCCTCGGTCGTTGAAGGTTCGACCGCCAAGACCACGTCCCTCATTTCACGCCATGGGATGGACACGGTATCGAGCTGCGCGTGCATGGTGCTTTCGATGTCCCAGTCGTCACTGGCGCCCACGATCTCCGTGATCCGTGACACGCGGTAGCCGTCAAGCCAATCGACTCCGAGGAAAGGCCCTTCGCCTGAGGGTAACGGCTGGTTGTTTGCAGTGGCCAAGAAACCCTGTGAAGGGTTGCTCGCGTGCGGCATCTCGTCGAATGGCACAAACTCTTCCTCCCAGCCGGTGTTTTCCTCCCAGCCGGGCATGGGTATGGTGCCGAAGCCGGCACGGCGGCGCGGAACCTGTCCCGCCAGTTGGAGTCCGATATCGCCGTGGGCGTCTGCGTAAGCAAGGTTGAGCGATATGTGCGGCCACTTGCTGAAGAGCTGGCGGAACTCTTCGCACGTCGTTGCAGTGTGGGCCTCCAAAAGGCCCTCGACGGGGAGCGCCTGCAGCCAGGTCGCCTTGATGGAGAAGGCCAGGGAGGCGTCCTCTTCTGAGCGTCCGATGACAGGGCCTCTCGGCGTTACGAGGATCCGTTCACGGTGTGCGGGGCCGTCCTTGACGGTGATGGTCTCATCAATGACCTCGCAAGGTACGAACCGGGACCCCTCACGGACGCTGACGCCGTCCTCGCCGATCCGCTCCAGGAAGATGTCGGAGTTGTCGGCCAGTCCGAGTGTGACTCCCCAGGCGACGTGCCCGTTGTGGCCGACCGGGAAGCCTGGCAGTCCGGCGAACGTCGCGCCAACCATGCCCCAGGTCGGGGTGCGCACGTGGGCGAGGTACCAGTGCGGCGGGAGAGTGGGCACCAAGTGAGGATCGTTGGCGAGGATAGGCCGCCCGGTCGCGGTCATGGAAGGAGAGACGGCCCAGCTGTTGGAGGCGCGGTTTACTCCCACCACCTCGGCGAGCGAGGCGAGGTCGCGGGCGAGCGCGTCGACGGCAGGCCCAGCGGTGATGCCAGACATGACGCTAACCGGATGCCAGTCAGGGTATGGCGGGTCGAGGAGAGTCAGCGCCTCGGGGCCGTCCAACTCCAGCATACGGAGTCGGACCAACTCAACGTCCCAATTGGTCGAGAGCGCCATGGACTGGAGCAGGTATATCCCCACGAGATCGACCGCCTCGAACGAAGAAGGTTCGGAGCGCAGCAGGGCGAACTCGTGGGACTTGCGGCGGCGTCCGCGAGTCATGCCGTCGTTGATGCCGCGGGCGAATGACTTGAAACGACGCCTAACGTCGGGATGGAACATTTCCAGCTGTTTCGGGGCGAGACGAGTAAATCCGAGACGACGTGAGAGCCGGTCGGTCGCTAAGGCTCCCGGTCCAACCAGCTCGCACAGTGTTCCACGAGAGGCCCGCAAGAGCATTTCCAGGCTGAATGGCCTGTCCTGTCCCTGGCAGAATCCGAGCGCGTACCAGGCGTCTTCGTCGGTCTCGGCTTTGATGTACGGGACGCCGTACCGATCTCGACTGATGACGACCGGACATCGAATGCCCCGCACGGAAAGCTCACCTTGAGTGGTCGGGAGCCTCCGTCCCAAGAGCAACCGGAAGAGGAGCTTGTGGATATTCACGCCGATCTCCATCGCGCCCAGGGTGCGCTACCGCCCCTGAGCGGTTGACACGACTGCAAGAGCGTCTTCGGTTATCGCTTCAAGCGTCGTTCGCCGGGCCGAAAAGTCCAAAACGCGGGCGAAGTGCGTCGTCAAGGCGTCGGTCACTCCGTAGACTTCAAGTCCCACACCCCGCTCGGCGATCGATGTCACGCTTGCACCGGGCATCCCGCATGGGACGATGTGGTTGAAGTAGGACAGGTCTGGGTTGACGTTCAGGGCAAAGCCGTGCATCGTCACGCCACGACTGACGCGGACGCCGATAGCGGCGATCTTGGCGTCGTTAACCCATACGCCTGTGGGCCTGCCTTCCGCAGTCGCGGGGATTCCGAGTTCTGCCAGAGTCGAGATGATGACCCGTTCGAGAGCGCGGACATAGGCGAGCGGACCAAGTCCTGCCGCTCGTAGGTCGAGTATCGGGTAGCCGACGAGCTGTCCGGGGCCGTGGTAGGTCACCTCTCCACCCCGATCCGTGTGGTACACCTCGGCCCCGAGTTCTCTGAGGGTGTCGGTCGAAACGAGTATGTCGGTCTCATCGCCGCGACGACCTAGCGTGTATACGTGGGGGTGTTGAAGCAGAAGAAGCAGTGCCGGGAGATCGCCGCTTACTACTCGTTGGTGAAGGTCTCGCTGGAGCGCGAGCGCAGAGAGGTAGTCGATGGAGCCGAGATCAACGACGAGGCAGTCGGGCATGGTCGTTATATGCTCTCGGCAAGGTCAACGCTTTCGAGACGTCGCTTCACGTCGGCAAGGAACGCGCCCGCCTCGCGGCCGTCCATGATGCGGTGATCGAAGGTGAGGCAGATGTTCATCATCGAGCGGATGGCAATGGCGTCGTCGATGATGACCGGCCGCCTGACGATGGACTCGGTGTTCAGGATGGCAGCCTGCGGGTGGTTGATGATGCCCTTGCCCATGACAGAACCGAGCGCGCCCGTGTTGTTGACGGTGAACGTTCCTCCCTGCACGTCCTCGATACTGAGCTTATTCTCCCTTGCCTTGGACGCGAGAACGTCGACGGCCTTGGCGAGTTCCGCAACGCTGAGGCGGTCGGCGTCTGCGATGACGGGGACGAGGAGGCCACGTTCGGTTGCGATTGCCACACCGAGGTTCACCCGTCCCTTCAACACGATGGCGTCATCCGCCCACGTTGAGTTCACAATGGGGTTGACCCTGAGCGACTCGGCCACGGCCTTGAGCGCGAATGCCAGCGGCGTGAGGCGCGCGCCTTCCCGGCGCTCGAAGTCGTCTTTGGCTCGCTCCCGCGCGGCGATGACGTTGGTCATGTCGACTTCCATCGAACTCCACGCCTCTGGTATCTCGGACACGCTCCGCTTCATGTTCTCGGCGATCATGCGGCGTATCGCCGTGAGGGGGACTCGCTTGTCATCATCAGAGCGTTTGGGCACCGGTTCGGCGGCAGCCTGCGCGGTGTCTATATACGCCTGCACGTCTTTACGGGTCACCCGTCCGTTGTGTCCCGTCCCGGAGACGAGGGAGAGATCGACGCTGTGAAGCTCGACCAATCTCAGAACGGCGGGGGAGTAACGCGCGCCGGCGTGGGGACTGCTGGACTCGACGCCGGTGGTGATCGGTCCGCCCGATCCTGTGGGGCCGACGTTTGTGGCGTCCTTTACGAGTGTGCCGATCCGGTCGAGCGGTTGCGACGCAGACGATGCAGGCTGGGGCGTGGCGTCTTTGGTGGGAGCGGCCTCGTCCGACTCGGTTGCTATTTCCGCGATCTCGGCGCCCATGGGGATAGTCTGCCCGGGGTCTACCAAGATGTCCGTGAGCACGCCTTCTACGGGTGACGGCATCTCCATGCTGACCTTGTCGGTGACGACCTCAGCGAGCGGCTCATACTTCTCAACGCGGTCGCCAACCTGCTTGAGCCACCGTTCGATGACGGCCTCGGTGACGGATTCCCCGACGTGTGGCAGCGTGATCCTCATTCGCAACCTCGTTGTTATCCTCTAATACCTGTCTCAGTCCTAGCCGGGTTAGGGGTCTTGGAATAATGCAAACTCAACTAATAGGCCACCAACGTTCTCATGGCCTCGACGATGCGCTCGGTATCGAGGAGGAACACGGCCTCCAACGTCGGGCTGAACGGCATGGGCGGCACCTCCGGTCCGGCGAGACGCATGACGGGGCCGTCGAGGTACTCGAATGCGTGCTCGGCGACTATGGCGGACACCTCGCCGCCCACACCGAGCAGTTTGGTGTCCTCGTGCACGACGAGCACTTTGCCTGTCTTTCTGGCGGATGCCAGTATTGTCTCTTCGTCGAGAGGACGGATGGTGCGGAGGTCGACAACTTCGACGCTGACTCCCTCGCCTTCGAGAACCTGTGCTGCCTCGATGCAGTGGTGGAGCATCAGGCCGTAGGTGACAACGGTCAGGTCGTCACCGCTGAGCTTCACGTCGGCCATGCCGATAGGGACGGTGTAGTCCTCCTCGGGAACGTCGCCGCGCACGAGCCGGTAGGTCCGCTTGTGTTCCAAGAACACCGTCGGGTCATCGTCGCGGATGGCGCTCTTGAGCAGGCCCTTAGCGTCGTATGGCGTGGCGGGTGTGACGACCTTGAGACCCGGCGTGTGGCCGAAGAAGGCCTCGGCGCTCTGGGAGTGGTAGAGGCCGCCGCGAACGCCGCCTCCCTGTGGGGCACGCAGTACGAGCGGTACGTTGAGTTGCCCGGCGGTACCGTATCGTACGCGGGCCGCCTCGCCGACGATTTGATTGATCGTGGGCCAGATGAAGTCGGCGAATTCGATCTCCGCGATGGGTCGCATCCCGTTCATCGCGGCTCCAAGGGCGATTCCCGCTATTGACGACTCGGCCAGCGGCGTGTCGATGACTCGCTCGGGGCCGAACTCCTCGATGAAGCCGTCCGTTGTGAGAAAGACTCCGCCCCGCGCGCCGATGTCCTCGCCCATGATGAACACGCGATCATCGCGTCGCATCTCCTCGCGCATCGCGTCACGCACAGCTTCTATTACCGTTTGCAGAGCTATGTTGGTTCTCCCGTTCTATAGAGGGGCGTCGGCGTAGACGTGACTGAAGAAATCCTCAGTCGTCGGATACGGGGCCGCGTCGATGTAGTCGGTAGCCTCGTTTACTTCTCGCTTGGCGGCGTCCCGCATCTTCTCGTCGTCCTCTTCGCTTAACAGTCCGTCCGCGAGGAGTTGCTCCCTCAGCATTCGGACGGGGTCGCGCTCACGGGCCTTTTCGATGTCCTCTCGAAGGCGGTAGCGGCTGTCGTCGTCGTCGCTGGTGTGGGGGAGGTATCGCTCGACCATGGTCTCCACGATGGTCGGACCTTCCCCGGAGCGTGCGCGGTCCGCCGCTTCGGAAGTGGCCTCGTAGACGGCCATGATGTCGGCCCCGTCGACGACGATGCCGGGCATCCCGTAGCCCTCGGCTCGTCCGGCCACGCTGTCCACGGCCATCTGAAGGTCCAGGGGGACTGAGATCGCGTAGCCGTTGTTCTCACAGAGAAAGATGACCGGCAGCTTGTGAACGGCGGCGAAGTTCATCGCCTCGTGGCAATCGCCGACGCTCGATGCGCCATCACCGAAGTAGACGATGGTCACCGTGTCCTCGCCTCGCATCTTCGAGGCCAGGGCGGAGCCGACCGCCTGCGGTATCTGCGTGCCGACGACGTTGGAGAGATTGACCATCCGATGACGCGGCGACGCCCCGTGCGTGGGGAACTGACGCGCGCCGGCGAGCGGTTCACCAGCCTTCGCCGTGAAGCCCAACATGATTTCGCGGGGCGACAGGCCGAGGGCGACCAAGACAGCCAAGTCGCGATAGTAGATGTAGAAGTGATCCTGCCCAACGCGGAGGGCGTGGACGCTTCCGATCTGGGCAGCCTCGTGTCCCTGCGCGGACGCGACGATGGCGGCCTTGCCCTGACGGTTGAGCATCCAGACTCGCTCGTCGAGGGTCCGGCAGAGGACCATCTGCCGATACATGTCGAGCAGCCGGCCGGCGTTGTGGGATGATGCCGGCGTGGATGCGGCTATTTCCGTCTGAATGTCGTCCATGTCGAGATTATATGTTTGGGGGCAGTGTGAGTCAAAACGTCGAACCGTAGAAACGCGGGGCGATTCCCACATATGGCGGTTGACACCTCAGCGTGGGAGCGGTATGATGTTTGTCCGTGCCGCGCATAGTACGTGGGCGGTATGGGTTTTGCACCTTAACAACTGGATAGTGAAAGGAAATCGTCAAACACTTAGAGTTTGATCCTGGCTCAGGACGAACGCTGGCGGTGCGCTTAATGCATGCAAGTCGAACGAGAACGGCGGCTTCGGTCGCTAAGTAAAGTGGCAGACGGCTGAGTAACACGTAAGTAACCAACCCCGGAGCGGGGAATAATCATGAGAAATCGTGCCTAATACCCCGTACGTCCCAACAGGCGTTGCCGTTGGGGGAAAGGCTTCGGTCGCTCTGGGACGGGCTTGCGGCCTATCAGGTAGTTGGTGGGGTAAAGGCCCACCAAGCCGGAGACGGGTACCCGGTGTGAGAGCACGAACGGGCAGAGGGGGACTGAGACACGGCCCCCACTCCTACGGGAGGCAGCAGCAGGGAATCTTGCGCAATGGGCGAAAGCCTGACGCAGCGACACCGCGTGGAGGAAGAAGGCTTTCGGGTCGTAAACTCCTTTTCTCGGGGAAGAGAACGGACGGTACCCGAGGAATAAGCATCGGCTAACTACGTGCCAGCAGCCGCGGTAATACGTAGGATGCGAGCGTTGTCCGGATTTACTGGGCGTAAAGGGCGAGTAGGCGGCCCGCTAAGTCTCATGTGAAATCTCCCGGCTCAACTGGGAGGGGTCATGAGAAACTGGCAGGCTTGAGGTCAGCAGAGGAAAGCGGAATTCCCGGAGTAGCGGTGATATGCGTAGATACCGGGAGGAACACCAGAGGCGAAGGCGGCTTTCTGGGCTGCACCTGACGCTGAGGCGCGAAAGCGTGGGGAGCGAACCGGATTAGATACCCGGGTAGTCCACGCCCTAAATGGTGGATACTAGACATGGGGGGTATCGACCCCCTCTGTGTCGTAGTTAACGCGTTAAGTATCCCGCCTGGGGAGTACGGCCGCAAGGCTAAAACTCAAAGGAATTGACGGGGGCCCGCACAAGCAGCGGAGCGTGTTGTTCAATTCGATGCCAAGCGAAGAACCTTACCAGGGCTTGACATGATTCCGACAGTCCCCGAAAGGGGGCCTTCCTTCGGGACGGATTCACAGATGTTGCATGGTCGTCGTCAGCTCGTGTCGTGAGATGTTGGGTTAAGTCCCGCAACGAGCGCAACCCTTGTCGTTAGTTACCTTGTCTAGCGAGACTGCATGTAAAAAACATGAGGAAGGTGGGGATGACGTCAGATCAGCACGGCTCTTACGTCCTGGGCTACAAACACGCTACAATGGCCTGAACAAAGGGTCGCCAAGGCGCAAGCCGGAGCCAATCCCACAAATCAGGCCTCAGTTGGAATTGCAGGCTGAAACTCGCCTGCATGAACGTGGAGCTGCTAGTAACCGCAGGTCAGCACACTGCGGTGAATACGTTCCCGGGCCTTGTACACACCGCCCGTCACGTCATGGAAGTCGGTAACACTTGAAGTCGCCCGGCTAACCCTATGGGGAGTAGGCGCCGAGGGTGGGATCGGTGACTGGGACGAAGTCGTAACAAGGTAGCTGTACCGGAAGGTGCGGCTGGATCACCTCCTTTCTAGGGAGTATGGACTTCTCCGACTTGTCGGAGGACTCCTAGGTCGATCGGTGGGTGGCGGTCTCTCGAACGCCGGGTTGAGCCGGACCTCGATGAAAGTCGGGGAGAGCTCCCCGGAAGACGAAGATCGTCCTTAGAAAGACTCACCGTCACTCCGTGCTCCGAGCAACTCGGAGCATCGGTTCACACAGAAACTCTAGATTTCCTTTCACTGTCCAGCGGTTAAGGTCGGGGTCGAGGCAACTCGGCCCCTTCTCTTTGTCTTCCGCTCCGACGGAAGAGGCGGGGCTGTAGCTCATCAGGGAGAGCGCATCCTTTGCAAGGATGAGGTAGGGGGTTCGAGTCCCCCCAGCTCCACCAGTTTATAGCTAAGGCATGCGGGGACTCGAACTCGTCATTGGTTCCGGGTCGTCTTGCCGTACCTGCGCGGACGCCGTGATGTTGGTGATGTGGGCCAGCGACCAAAACGGCGCAGTGGCTAGTGAGTTGTCGGAGTCTCGGAAGCTAGACCCAGTGGCGGCGGCGCTGGAAGGGGTAGGTCGGGAGGGCGATGCGGCGGGGGGCCTCACCCGCAAAGAGTCCGGTAAACGAGATGTTCAATCCGGCTTCGTAGGCTCCTGCTACGGCCCTGATGAAAGCATCGTCGGATTCGGACGGTTCACCATCGTTTGACGGACTAGCCAGGGTGGAAATGACGACCGGATTTTCCGGAGAATCTGGCCATGCGGCTGCGAACGTCCGGCCTATGGTGGAGCCGGGGCCGATTTCCACCAGTGCATCCACACCGAGTTGGGTTAGCGTCTCGGCGGATGCGGGAAGGGCGTCGGGTTCATGGCTGTCCTGAATCCAGTAGTCGATATCGAGTCTATCAATCGACTCAAGCAACCGGCCGGTCGTGCTACTGACGAGCGTGACGGACGGCGGAGTGAGTGTGATACCGTCGAGCGCCGTTTGCAGGCTCTCACGCGCTTGCGTGTCATGCTCGTTGCGGTCTCCGAGAACTGCGGCTAGGCGCAGACCTTCGTCCAGACCGAATACTCCCGCCGCCTGGGCTGCGGCGAGCGCTCCCGGTCCGTGTCCCATCACCACGCCGGGGCGTATGCCGACGCTCGCCCATTGCGCGGTCAGGGCGCACTCCAGGGCGTAGGCGGCCGGCTCGGCCCATGCGGGGTCGTTCAGGTCGTGTTCGGGGCCGGAGCGACCGAACATCACGTCCAGCAACCCGACGCCTCGTTCTTGCCGAATCAGATCGTCGCACCTGTCCAGCACTGCCCGGGCGACCGGCTCGCTCCTATGGAGGGCCTCTCCCATGCCGACCCGCAGGCCTTCTTGCCCGGTGTAGGCGAACGCGACTTTGGCGGCCTCGCGAGGCGTTTCATCGTCGGACGCCTCATCGGCGTCGGCGAGCGCGGTGAGCTTTTGCCGCAGCTGCTCGGCATTGCTGAAGACCAGCCCGGCGCGGTGCGGGAAGTGGCTCCTGCCCGCGCCGGCAGTCCATGCCAGGTCGGACAGCGTCGCTTCGGAGGTGGAGGCTTCTTCGCCGTTGAGCCACGAGAGATAACGCTTCGCCAAGTCACGGAGCGCGCCGTCCGACTTGCCCGAAAGCGGCAGGAGCCGGGTGGTACGCTCCGCCGGTCCTTCGACGGAGGCCGAGAAGTCATCGACCGGTACGGGTACCGGTTGGGGAGCGCCCGCCGGCGGGCTTGCGCCGTCGGTTTCCGCGCCGTCACCGGGCGGGGAGTCGTAGCCTTCGACCAAGACATGCGCGTTCGTACCTGAAAGGCCGAACGCATTGACGCCCGCCAATGGTTGGCGGCCGGGAACGGCCGGCCAGTCCGTCTTGTCAGAGGTTACGCGCACGGGGATCTGGTCCCATTCAACGTTCGGATTCGGGGTTTCGAGATGCAGACTCTCCGGTATGACTCCCCGATTCATGGAGAGGACGGTCTTGATGAAAGCCGCGATCCCGGCTGCCGATTCGATGTGCCCAATGTTCGACTTGACGGACCCCACGAGCAGAGGTCGCTCCGCGTCGCGTCCCTTGCCGTAGACCGAGGCGGCGGCGTTCAATTCGATCGGGTCGCCGAGCTGCGAGCCGGTCGCGTGCGCCTCCAGATAGTCGACGTCGGACGGGATAGCGCCCGCCTGGGCGAGAGCTTCCGCCATGACGCGCTCCTGGGCCGGGCCGTTCGGCACCGTCAGTCCGGCGCTCGCTCCGTTCTGGTTGACCGAAGACCCGCGTATGACGGCATATATGCGGTCGCCGTCAGCCTCGGCTTCGCTCAAACGCTTCAGCGCCACCATGCCGCAGCCCTCGCCGCGAACGTAGCCGTCCGCCGAGGCGTCGAACGGGCTGCAATGTCCCGTTGGGGACAACATGCCGACTTCCATCATGAATCTCGAAACGCCGGGAGACAGGATCGCGTTCACGCCACCGGCGAGAGCGAGGTCGACTTCTCCCCGCTGCAATGCCGCAACCGCCTGGTGGATCGACGCGAGCGACGACGCGCACGCCATGTCAACGGGCATTGCCGGGCCTTCCAGACCCAGGGCGAAGGCGACACGACCAACGGTCACGCTTCCGGTTGTGCCGAGGTAGTTGTGTTCCCTATTGGCGGTTTGGTACAGGTCCCGGTACTCTGCGCCGCCGATTCCGGCATAGACGCCGGTGCGGCTGCCTCTCAGGTCGTCCGGGTCGAATCCTCCGTCCTCAAGGGCCTCCCAACTCGTCTCAAGCAGCATCCGCTGCTGTGGGTCCATCGTGCGGGCCTCTATGGGAGAAATGCGGAAGAACCGCGAGTCGAACCGGTCGATGCCGTCAACGAACGCGCCTCGCCGGATTGCCACGTCCGAAGCATCGGGGTCGCCGACGGCGCCGCTCCACGAGCCGGCATCCCGCGCCCGTCGGTAATCGCGTCGGCGCCCGACTCCAGTAACTGCCAGAATTCCGCCAGATCACTAGCGCCGGGGAAGCGACATGCCATGCCCACGACCGCGATCCCGTCGTCATCGGTCCTGCTCGGCGGGGGCTGTTCCGGCGCGACCGGCTCAGGCGACACGGACGATGCAGGAGCATCACCTGCTTCACCAAGCTGACCGAGCTCTTCCGCTATGTGACTCGCAAGGGACGAAATGTCCGGGTAGTCGAAGACGACGGTGTTGGAGGCGACGTATTCGCCGGCAAACGCTCGGTTCAGCCGGTTTCGAAGCTCCACCGTCATCAGCGAGTCCATGCCCAAGTCGAAGAACCCTACAGTCGGCGACGGCGCCGACGACAGTCTCAGGACGGCCTGTACCTCCTGCTGGAGGAAGGATATGAGCACTTCTTCCGGCCCCGCCGCAGGCGCGCTCCGCAGCCGGGACAGGACGTCTTCCGACGAGGCCGAGTCATCGACGCTGTCGTCGTCAGTGGAGGACAGCATGTCTTCCAGCAAGGGAGGGCGATCCTGGACGGCTTCTTCAAAGACGGACCAATCCATCGACATCACGACGGAGGTCGTGGCGTCGTGGCGGACGAGTCTTTCGAGGGCCTTGATGCCCTGCTGCGGGGTAAACCAGCGTCCGCCGAGGGCGGCTCTTCGCCGCTCGATCCGCTCCCGCTGTTCGGCGGCCTCGCCGATCTCCGACCATGCTCCCCAGGCGATTGCCTGTCCGGGGAGGCCGAGAGCGCGACGGTGGCCGGCGAGCTGGTCGAGGAAGGCATTGGCCGCGGCGTGGTTCGCCTGGCCCGGATTGCCCATGACGCCGACGCGGCTGGAGAAGAGGATGAAGAGGTCGAGATCGCGGTCGATCGTGGCGCGGTGCAGGTGCCAGGCTCCCACGATCTTCGGCCACAGCACCTGCTCGAAGCTGGCCCAGGTCTGGTTGGTCAGCGCGGCGTCGGAGAGCACTCCCACGCTGTGGATGACTCCGCCAAGCGGCGGCAAGTTCGCGTCGATGCGTTCCATCATCGCGTCGATTGCCGCGGTATCGGTCACGTCGGCAAGCTCGACTTCTACCCTTACTCCGCGACCGCGCAGGGCGTCAATGGCCTCCTGGGCCTCCGCGTCGGGGTCTCGACGCCCGTTGAGCACGATGACGCGTGCCCCCTGGTCGGCAAGCCATTCGGCCACGGCGCATCCGATGCCGCCCAGTCCGCCGGTGACGAGGTAGGCGCGGTCGGCCCGCAGCCTGCCCGTCATGAGAGGGGGAGGAGTGAGGACGATCTTTCCGACGTGCCGGGCAGAGCGCATGAAGTCCAGGGCGGCCCCGGCCTCGGCCAGCGGCCACCTGCTGTGGATGATAGGCTTCAACTCTCCGGCGGAGAGTCGCGCCATAACGTTTCGGAGGACGACGCCAACCCCGGCAGGGTCGGTCTTCTTCATAACGTCCAGTTCGAGGATGGCGTAGGAAACGTCGGGACGCACCGCCGCCATCTCGTCCTCGCTCAGGATGTCCCTTCTCGCCATCTCGACGAATCGACCGCCGTGAGCAAGGCACGACAGGCTGGCGTCGATGAAGCCCTCGCTCGTGAGGCTGTTCAGCACGACGTGAACACCCTCGCCGCCGGTGGCCTCGAGGATTTCCTCGCCGAACTTGGTCGTGCGGCTGTCGAATATATGCTTGACGCCGAGCGACCGGAGAAGAGGCTGCTTCGGAGCGCTGGCCGTGGCGAACACCTCCGCGCCCGCGGCCTGCGCCAACTGGATGGCCGCCAGTCCGACGCCGCCCGCGCCGGCGTGAATGAGGACACGTTCGCCGACCTCCAGCCCTGAGAAATTGAACGAAAGCGCAGCCGACACGAATGCGCTCGGAACCGTGGCCAGAGCGGAGACGGATATGTCGGCTGGGGCAGGCGCGACCAACTCTTCACGCGTGACCATTTCCGGGCCGAACGCGCCGAATCCCAGGCCGACGACGCGGTCGCCGACGGAGACGGTTGACACCTCGGAACCGATGCCGACGACATGTCCGCACAACTCCCTGCCGAGATCTCCCTCTTCGATGAAGCCGAGAGAGCGGAACACGTCCCAGAAGTTGATGCCGGTTGCCTCGACCGCGACGCGGACTTCCTTCGGCTCCAAAGTTCGCGGAGGGAGCGGCTTGATCTCCGGTTTGTCGAACACCCCGCTCCGGTTGGGGGCCAGAACCCAGTTCGAGTCGTCCGGCAGGGCCAGTCGCTCGATCGCGGCTTCGGGTCGGACCAAGCGCGCCACCCGCCGGGTTCCGGAGCGGTAGGCGACGTGGTTTTCCGAGTCGGGATACAGCAGTTCATTCACAAGGTCGGAAAGCTGTCCGGTCGAGCCGGGGTCAAGGTCAATCATTCTCGGCTGCAGATGAGCAGCTTCCAAGGCAACAACCTTGCCCATTCCCCAAAGGACGGCGCCGGCAAGCTCACCCGCGCGCTCGCGCTCCAGCACCTGCGCGCCGCGCGTGACGAACCACACGCCCTTCTCCGGTATCACGTCGGAATCGGACACGCCCTGTACCAGAGCCAGCGCGCTCGCGCCGACGCGGTTCACGTCTCCGGTAATCTCCGTGGTGACCGCCTGTGCTCCATGACCGTCCAGCGCCTGGAGGTGCACGACGCCGCTGAGCGGCACGTCGTCGGGCAGGGTCTCGATCAGAGACCGCCACGACTCGCGACTCGCAGGATCCACTGCCGAGTTGATAACGGCGGCGTCTGAGGGAGCGTAGACCTCCGTCACGTCGCCGCCCGCGAGTACGACCGTCTGGTTTCGCGCCGCCAACTCAGCCGCGAGTTTCTCAGCAACGCCTCCGTCGTCGGCCGTCAGAACCCACACTCCCGGAGACTCGGTTACCTGCGCCGGACCCTGCGCCACGATGACGCCCTTGTCCAGCATTTCATAGGTGGTCGTTTCATCCACTCCCAGGACTTCAACGCCCTCGAAGCCCGCATCACCAAGCGCCTGGCTCCAGATTGCGGGAGTGGCGAGGGCATGGTGCGGGCGGTATGCGTCGGCGAACCGCCACCAGCCGTCCAACTGGCCGAAGGTGAGGTCCATCCAACCGAGGCCGCGAAGGTTTTCGAGCGCTATCAAATGACCCGACGGCGCGAGCAGGGCGCGGCAGTTCGCCAAGGTTTCCTCCAGAAACCGCGTGGCGTGCAGCACGTTGGAGGCGATCAGGAGGTCGTAGCCGTGGGAATCGAAGCCCTGATCAATCGGATCCTTCTCGATGTCCAGCGGGCGGTACTCGATGCTGCCGCCGCCGTCGCCGAACCGCGCCTCGGCCTCGGCAAAGAACCCGGCGGAGATGTCGGTATACACGTAGTCGAACCGGCCCGCAGGAAGCTCCGGGAGCACGGAGGCGGTGGCTGATCCCGTACCCGCGCCGACCTCGATAACCCTGAGTCGTCGTCCCTCGGGCAATTCGGCTACCAGAGCCTGTACCGCGTCGGCCAGCATCCGGTTCGCCGCGCGCGCCACGGGAGCCTTGAGATACAGGTCGGCAGCCGTCGGTTCTCCGCTGCTGAACAGCAAAGTCAGGGGGTCTTCTTGACCGCGAAGCACGTCGCCGAGGGCGAGGCCGGACCGCCGGAACAGGCCAATCTCGGTGAGACCGTCAGGGTACATGCCCGTCATGCGGGTGGCGAATTCGTCGAGGTCGCTCGGGAGGACTTCCGGCAAGGGGTCATCAGGCCCCAAGACCACGGTGAAACCGTCGCCCGTCTCGTCCAGCACCCCGGATCTAGCGACCATTTCGAGCATCCGGCGGAACAGGCGCTTGTGCTCCGGGAGGACGTCGAGTCGTTCCCGCAGTTCTTCGGGGTCGACGGACTCGCCCTTCACACGCCGCCAGCCCAGTTCCTCCAATGTCGCAAGAGCGCGGGCCCACGACCATCGCTCCAAATCGGCCAGCAGGGAGTTCCTGCCTTCTGGATCGACGTTGGCGTCCGTCAGATATCCGGTGAACAATTGCGAACCATCCGCAACCGTGGAGGGAGCGGGGAAGAAGTCCGCGGGCATCAGGGCAGATTCAAGGGAGCGTTCGCGCCAGGTGATCTCATAGAGCAGGTCGTCCACGCCTTCGACCGCAGAGAGCAGGGCCTCGGGAGTGGCCCGCTTCACCGCGTACCCGCTCAGCTCGCCGAGGAGAGACCCGTTCGGATCGTATATTCGCAGCTCGCCGCTCAGGACTTCCGGCTGCTCGGCGGATTCCGAGTCGGCACCCTGGGAGGCCTCGCTCATAATCACGTGACAGTACAGCCTGTCCGGCAGTCGCCTGGACAGCCACATCCGGTCCCAACCGAAGGGGAGATAGGTCGCCTCTTCCGGGCCGCCGGTCATGTTCCGAGCGATGCCGACGACCTGGAAACAGCCGTCCAGCAAGAGCGGATGCACGTCCAACTCGTTCCGGCCCAGAGCATCGGGCAGATACACCTCGCCCAACGCCTCGCCGGGGCCGGACCAGACGGTGCCCAGGGTGCGGAAGAGCGGGCCGAGATCGATTCCGGTGCCGCTCTTGGCGCGGTAGTAGGCCGGGACATCGGCAGGAGAGAGGCGGGACTTGAGGTCTTCCAGATCGATCCGCGTTGTGGCATCAGGCAATGGGGCGTCGGACGGCACGCGACCCTCCACGTGCATCGTCCATTCGTCCTCAGCCCCCTTGCTGTATATCTGAACGCGGCGGGCCGAAGTACCCTCGGAATCGTCGAGGACGACCTGCACCTTCCGGCCGTCCTCATCCGTCCCGTCCTCGGAATCCTTCTCCGAAAAGACGAGCGCGCTGTGGAGCTGCACGTCCTCCAGCACGACGGTATCGCTTCCCTCGGCAAGCGAGGCTGAGGCCGCCATTGCGCCATAGAGCGCGCCGGGGGCGATGAGCCGTCCGAAGACCTTGTGATCCTTCAGCCAAGCCGGGTCCGAAGGGTAGACTTCCGTCTCGAACGTAATCTCGCCGCGAGCGGACTCATGCCGGACGCCGAGCAGAGGGTGGCCCGCGCCCGTACGGCGGCGCTTCGACTGCCGGAGCCAGTATCGTTCGCGCTGGAACGGATAGCTCGGCAGCGAGATTCTTCGTCGCGTCTCCCCCGCGAACAGGCCGTCGAAGGAAATATCGAGCCCGGCCTCGTAGGCCGCGGCCACCGCGTCGATGAAGCCGCTTTCAGCCTCGGAAGTCGAGCCGTCCCTGGGCGGCCGCCTGATGCTGGCAAGTGCAACCGGGGCACCGGAGGCCGACTCAGGCCAGGCAAGCGCAGCCATCGGGCCAAGCACCGCGTGAGGGCCTATCTCCACCACCAGGTCTACTCCGATATCCGCCAGGGCCCTGACGCCGTCCGCGAATGCCACCGGCTGTCGGGCGTGGCGTCTCCAGTAGGCCGCGTCAAGCGCCATGCCAAGCTCGACCGCCCGGCCCGTCAGGTTGCTGATCAGGGTGAGCGTCGGAGACCCAATCGCCACACCGTCGAGGGAAGCCTCAAGCTCGTCCAGCGCCGGCTCCACCAGTGCGCTGTGGAATGCGCGGGCGGTGTTCAGCCTTCTCGTCCGCACTCCCTCCGAATCGAAGCGTTCCAAGACGGTCTCCACGTCCGCCTCCGGGCCGCTGACCACTATGTGTGCGCCGTTGTCCCCGGCGATGCTCAACCCGACGCCGTTGGAGGTTGCGTTCAGCGCCTCAACTTCCGAGGTCACCCGATCCGCCGGCGCGAAGATTGCCCCCATAGCGCCTTGTTCGGTCCCGGACAGGAGGATGCCTCGCGTCGCGGCAAACCGCATTCCGTCTTCCAAGCTGAATACTCCCGCCGCCTGCGCCGCCGCAATCTCACCGACGCTGTGTCCCAAGACGACGCCGGGATGGATACCCACACTTGCCCAGAGGGCGGTCAGGGCGCACTCCAGCGCATAGAGGGCAGGCTGCTCCCAGGCCGTGTCACCAAGGTCTTCATTACCATCGGCTCGACCGAACATCACGTCCAGCAGGGAGACCCCACGTTCCTCACGGAAAACCGCCTCGCAGCGATCCAAGACGGCCTTTGCGACTGGTTCGCTCTCGTAGAGGTCTCGTCCCATGCCGACCCACTGACTGCCCTGTCCGGTGTAGGCGAACGCGACTTTGGTCGCGGAGCGAGGCCCGATGTCGTCGCCGGAGTCAGCCAGTTCATTGAGGCGCTCTCGCAGCGATTCGGCATCGTGGAAGACCGCGCCCGCCCGGTAGTCGAAATGACTCCGACCGACGGCGGCCGTCCATGCCATGTCCGACAGCGTCGGCTCCGATGCGACGCCATCGGAGGAAAGCTGCGCCGACCGTTCTTCAAGCCACGACCGATAGCGTTTGGCAAGATCACGAACGGCGCCTTCGGACTTGCCCGACAGCGGCAGGAACCGGGTGCGGCGCACACGTGAATCTTCTTGCGACGACGGTTGATCGGGCATAGATTCCGAAGCCGAAAGCGGCACGGTCTGCGCGAGTCCGGTCGGCTGTTCCCGGTCAGTCTCGCCTTCGTCGCCGGGGTACTCTTCCACCACAAGGTGGGCATTCGTGCCGGATATGCCGAAGGAGTTCACGCCCGCCAGCCGGGGCCTCTGGCCGCGACGGGGCCAGTCCATCATGGTCGATGTCACACGGAGCCGCTGGCCGTCCCAGTCGAAGCTAGGGTTGGGATTCTCAAAGTGCAGGTGCTTCGGAATCACGCCTCGCTTCACAACCAAGGCCGCCTTGATAAGCCCGGCGACACCCGCGGCCGACTCCAGATGGCCGATGTTGGTCTTCACGGAACCGGTCAGGAGCGGCCGGTCGGCCTCACGTCCCCGGCCGTAGACGCTCGCCACCGCATCGAGCTCGATGGGATCGCCCACGGCAGTTCCGGTTCCGTGGGCCTCCAGATAATCGACCTCCGACGGATCGACGCCCGCTTCGGAAAGGGCCGTCTCCATCACCTGTTCCAGAGCGGGCGTGTGGGGGACGGTCAGGCCGACGCTGGCCCCGCCGTGATTCACCGCGGAGCCTCTGATAACGGCCCAGATCCGGTCGCCGTCGGCCTCGGCTTCGCTCAGCCTCTTGAGGACGACGACTCCGCATCCTTCGCCTCGCACGTATCCGTTCGCGGACGCATCGAAGGTCTTGCACTGCCCATCGGGGGACAGCATCATGGACTCGGCGCGCAGTTCGTAGATGCGCCCGTTCAGGATGGCCTGGACTCCGCCGGCAACGGCCAAGTCGGCCTTGCCGTGCTGGAGGTCGGCGACTGCGTCGTTTACCGCCACCATGGCCGACGCGCAGGCGGCGTCGACCGCCTTTGCCGGCCCCATGAGACCGAGCACGAAGGAGACACGCCCGGCTGTCCCGTTCAGGTTCGTGCCGCTCAGGGCGTAGAGGCTGCCAGCCGCCTCGGACGGTATGCTCGAATCGACAACGAGCATACGGTACTCGTCGTTGCTGATCCCGGTATAGACTCCGGTGCGGCTTCCCTTCAGGCCTTCGGGATCGATCCCCGCGTCCTCCAGCGCCTGCCAGGTCGTTTCCAGCATCATGCGCTGCTGCGGGTCGAGCATCTCGGCCTCGACGGGAGAAATACGGAAGAACGAGGCGTCAAACTGATCAATGTCGTCGACGAAGGCGCCGTAGCGGCATGCCTCGTTCCGAACCTGAGGGTCACTGATAATCTCGCCCAAGCGTCCCATACCCGAACCTGGGATGCCCTCCGTGACGGCGTTTCCGCCCTCAATCAGGAGCTGCCAAAAGGCGTCCAAGTCCGACGCGCCCGGAAATTTGCACGCCATGCCGACTATCGCAATCGGCTCTCCGGTATGGGAAAGATCCCGTTCTCCGTCCTTAGCCGGAGAGGCCGGTCGTTCCGAGGAGCCTGCATACTGTGTTTGCGTCATGGTGCACTTGTACCTGATGTCGGGTCCAGCGGTGGAGACTATGCTGTCTGCCATTATGACAAGCGGCTAACGATTGGGAAAGCGTTTACGGGAGAGATGATATAATACGATAAGTTCCGCCAAGGCTCGGGCGGCATTAGGGGTACGGTGGTGGTGAAGGGAGGCTAAAGCTCATGACTCTGACAATCGAAGGGGTGACGACCCACCCGCTGCCTCTGTACGAGGAACTCATTGTGATGCTCCTCAACGAAGAGTCCGGGTACTTTCACCAGGTGCCCGGCTGGGACCTGAACTGCGTAGTCGTCGGCGCGGTACTCGCGGAACTGTCGCTCGTGGGCCGCATCGACACGGACATGGAGTCCCTTATTCCCCTGGACAAAACGGAGGTCGGCGACCCCATCCTCGACCCCATCCTCAAGGAGATCGCGGACGAACCGGTTCAACGGAACACGCAGTACTGGATCGAACGACTCGCCCCTCGCGCGGAGTCGATCATCGACCTGACTCTGGACCGCCTCGTCGATCTGAACATCCTGGAGCACCACGACGGCGAATTCTGGACGCTGTCTCATACCGTCGGTCGCAGGGATCTCGTCTCTGGAAACGGTGAAGGCACGGCGGTTGAGTTCGTCACTTCGCGCATCAGGAACGTGATCTTCAATAACGAGATACCCTTCCCGAGAGACGTCGTCATCGTCTGCCTCCTCAATACGTGCGACGTCTTGCGCTTCATATTCCAGATCGATGACGAGTTGGAGAAGCGTGTTGAGGCTATCTGCAGGTTGGACCTGATCGGCCGGGCCATCGCCGAGGCGGTATCCCACAACCTGGCGGGTCCGCTGCTTCAGCGTTCGGCCCTCACCAAGAAGATTCCGACCGTCTCCCTGGGCAAGCTGCTGTTCAATCCTCACATTCGCGACGGCAACATCCCGGCGCTCTTTGCGGACCTTGCGCAAGAGTATGGCCCGGTGTTTCAGCTCCGTCCCCCGTTCAGAGAGACCATGATCTTCCTCGCCGGCGCCGAAACGAATCAGTGGGTCCAGCGGCGAGGTCGGATGTACCTGAGAGCCAGGGACTATTTCGTGGACTTCGAGAAAGTGTATGGCTCATCCGGCGTGCTGCCTTCCCTCGACGGCGCGGACCATTTCCGGCTGCGCAAGTCCCTGTCGGCGGCCTATTCCCGCAAGAGACTGGCGGGGCAGTTGGAGGAATTCTACGAGTACGCGCGGAATCACATGGCGGAGTGGAAGGTCGGAGAATCCTACCCGGCGACGGGCATGAGCCGGCGGATGATCAACGCTCAAATCTCGCCGTTCATGATCGGAGTTGAAACTCAGGACATCATCGACGACTTGTTGGAGTTCAAGGAACGGGCCCTCAGCGTTCACATCATGAAGATGCTGCCCAAGTTCATGCTGAAAACTCCCGGCATGAAGCGCCGGATGAAGCTCATTGAAACGCTGCTTGAACGCATCCAGAGCGTGCATACCCCCGCCCAGAGGGCCGGAAAACACCGAAATCTGGTGGACGACTATCTCAGCCTGCACGCGAGCGATCCGCAGTTCATGCCCGAATCCAACCTGCGATTCGCCTTTACCGCCGCGTTGGTAGCCAGCGCATACCTTGGCGACGCCTTCAGCTTCGCCCTGTACGCCATGGCGTCGCAGCCGGAGATATACGCCAAAATCCGAGCCGAAGCCGACGCTCTGTTCGGCAACGGCGATCCGGAACCCCAGGACTTCAACCCGGCCGCAATCGACGTCACGCACCGCTTCCTCATGGAGTGTCTGCGCATGTACCCGATCGTTCCCATGTCTATGCGAAACGTGATGAATTCGTGTGTCGTCGAGGACTACGAGTTGCCGGTGGGATCAAAGATCATCGTCGCCCAGGTGGCCACGCATTTCATGGAAGATGTCTTTCCCGACCCCTTCAAGTTCGACATCGACCGCTATCTACCTCCGCGCAGCGAGCACCTCAGCCCCGGGTACGCGCCCTACGGGCTGGGCACGCACATGTGTCTCGGAAACCGGTGGATGGAGTTGCAGTTGGCCGTCAACGTGCTGATGGTCGCGCACTACTTCACGATCAAGGTGTCTCCCGAGAACTTCAAGTTCAAGTTCCACCCCATACCGTCACTGAAGCCGAGCAAGAAGCTGAAGTTCCACGTCGCCGAGCAAAGGCGCGAGCTCCCCGCCTGACCCTAAAGGGGCTTGCGAGCCAGGAAGCAGTACAACGGCGTGAAGATACCTGTCCGGCCGCCCGCGACGTAGGCGTTCGCGGTGCGATCCATCAGCGCCACGACGTCCGCGGATCCCTTCGGGAACATCCCCAGCGTCTCGGCCAGCCTGGATGCCCCGATGAACGCCTTGCGGCCCAGCGGAATCCTGCGCAGCGCGTTGCCTACCGTTCCGCCCCGCGTCTCCATGGGCTGATACCACGGCGTGGTCGAACCGTTCTCCTCGACGGCCCGGTCGATTCCCTCGATGACCTCGAACCCTGCCGTCTCGAGGTCCCGGTTCACCTCGCCGGTGGTCGCGATATCCTTGAGCGCGATGCCGTGCATGAGTTCCCGCTTGATGGCCCGGTGCTGACTGTCGCCGGGATCGTACTGGTTCGTCATGCACATTTCCTGACCCCAGAAGAGCGCTCCCGGTTTCAGCACGCGGTATATTTCGGCGAACGCGCCCGCCTTGTCCGGCGCGTGGCACGTCGATTCGATCGCGTACCCCCGGTCGAACGTGTCGTCCGCAATCGCGCTCATGTCCATGAAGCTGCACGCGAGGTAGTCGACCATGTCGTCGAGGCCCGCCTCGGCGTCCAACGATTTCGCCTTCTCCAGCTGGATTTCGTTGCTATTGACCCCGAGGGCCTTGACGCCCGCCTCACGGACGACCCGGCGCATCGGCCCCCCGATACCGCAACCGACGTCGATCACCGTCATCCCCTCGCGCAGCTCCAGCTTGGCGATCATCAGTCGCTGATGCCGGACCTGGGAGTCCTCCAGACTCTCCCCGGGCGATAGCGGCGCGAAGTGGAGGGATTCGCTCCAGCCGAAGACCATGAACTCGCCGCAAAGATCGTAGTATTCCTTGACGGTTTCGGCATGGTCGTAGCCCTTCCCGCCGTCATCATCCGCGCGCGCTCTGTCCGTCCACCCATCGAAGCGTTTCACGCGACTGTGGACGTCCGACCCGCGGTACGCGGCCTTCAGCCCGTTGGACAGTTTGCGGAGCTGCATGAGCCTTTTTCCTACGACGCGCCCTGTCCCTCTTCGTGGCGCCGGAACACGTCCTCGATCACCTCGTCGAGTTCGTCGAACTCGTCCGCCCATCGCAGCACCGCCGAGCGCAGCCTCATGTTCTGGTAAGCGCCCCAGACGACCATCGCGGGCAGCACCACGAGGATGGAAACTACCAGGGAGTATACGATCGTGATGGTAGCCGTGATGCCGAACTGCTGGGACGCGGCCAGCGGCGAGGCCGCCAGCACTCCGAACCCGAACGCCGTCGTCAGCGCGGAGCCCAGCAGGGCCGAGCCGGTGGTCGAGAGCGTCTGGATCGCCGCCTGCTCGGGGTTGCGCAGCCGGGCGAACTCCTCACGGTACCGATGGATCACGTGAATGGTGTAGTCCACCCCAATGCCAATCGACAGCGCCGTGATGATCGAGGTCACCAGGGTGTAGGGAATGCCCAGCAGGGCCATCGTGCCCAGCACGGAGACGAGGACGAAGACGATGGGTCCGACCGCCACGAGTCCCAGCGTGGGCTGGCGCAGCGTCACCCAGAAGAAGATCGTGAGGATGCTGAGGGCCACGGCAATGGTGGTGGCGATCGCCTCCGTCTGTCCCTCCGTGATCTGGTCGGTGACCGCGACCGCGACGACGTTGCCGGAAGTCGCCGTGACGGCCGCGTCGTCGCCGAGCCAGAGCTCCTCGATCTCCCCTTGGAGCATCCTCGACCGCCCGGGTTCATCAAAGTACGCCGGGAACTGGAGCAGTATCGTATCGACGCCCTCCGGATCGTTGACCAGGAAGTGGGCCAGGCCGGGCTCTCTGTCGATGAGCTTGTCGACGAGCTCCTGCATCAGATCGGGATCGAGCTCCACGCCGGGGGAGGCTTCGCGGAAGAGCGCTTCCAGCTCCGGGTCGTACTTGTCGCCGGGCTCCCCGGAGTCGGTGGTCCAATCACGAATGACGGCTTCATACGATCCCTGCATCGGTCCCGCGGCGGCCGGTGGGCGGCGCTGCTCGTCCTCGAAAGCCCGCGTGAGATCATGCAGGTTCAGGAGCGTCCGGCTTTCCGTGACCTCGGCCTTGACCAGCACGCTGGCGACCTCCGTCGAGCCGCCCACGGAAGCCTCGAGAGTATTCATGTCCTTCATTACGTTCCCGCCCCGGGGCAGGACGTCCTTGATGCTGAATTCGGATGTCAGGCCCGTGGCCGCGTATCCGAGGCCGATCGTTACGAGGACCACGCCGACGATGTAGGGCGCCGGTCGGCGCGTAACCCATCTTCCGAGCACCTCAGCCATCCGGGGGATGCCGGGCAATGCGTTCGAGATCGGACGGGCGGGCTTCAGAGTGCCGCGCGACTCCCGCCGCCGGTCGATGATCGTCCGACCGGCGGGGAGCAACGTCAGCATCACTATCAGGGCCATCCCCACGCCCATGGCCGCCACGACGCCGAAGTCGGCAATAACCCCGATGGGCGAGAAGAGAGTCACCAGCAGGCTGACCATCGTCGTGACGGCTGCCAGCATCAGCGGGATCGTCACGTTGCTCAGTCCCTTCCGTACCGCTTCCACAACCGGCCTGCCCGCAACGCGCTGTTCCCGGTAGTGCGAGACCGCCTGGATCGCGTAGTCCACCGTGAGGCTTATGATGATGACGGGCACCATCGTCGAGAGCGAGCTCGGAGGGCCTATCACGCCCAGCGCGTTCGGCCCCAGCCAGCCCTCGGTCCCGACAATCCAGATGATCGCCATGAAGAGGCCCGCCAGCGCCAGCAGCATGTCCGAGATGGTGCGGGTAAAGAGCAGCAGCAGCACCGCGATCAGCAGCAGGGCCAGCCCTATCAGCGGGGCCATCCCCTGCTCCGTGGCCTGCTTGTACTCGTCCTCGAACACCGCTGGAGACAGGCTGCTCACGCGCAGCGGACCCTCATTCCCCACCGCCAGCTCGTTGATCCTCCGTTCGGCGTCCGCGACCCTCTCGTCGCCCGCGTCGGTCAGGCGGATGTTCGCGATGGCGACCTGCGTGCCGTCCTTGTCGGTCCCGGTCAACGCGGCAAGAACGCCCTGGATCTCCGGCGCGTTTCGGACCGAGTCGATCTGCGCCTGCGTGACCGACTCGAAGTCGTCCGTCTGGAGCGCGGCGCCGATCAGGGACGAGGGCGCGACGACGGAATTGGCGGGCGCAAGCAACTCCCCCACACCGGGGTCACCGACCACGTCGTCGATCAAGGCGTCCATCTGCGAGAGGCCGCCGGAAGTGAGCGCCTCCCCGCGGAACAGGAGCGTCGCGACCCTGACCTCTCCGGATTCCCCGAAGAGCTCGTCCACCTCACGAACGGCGTCCGCGACCGCGTGTCCGGGTGGAAGGAACGCCACGTCGGCCCCCTCCGTCGGCGGCGCGCGGAACGTAGCCCCCGCTCCCAGCAACACCGTAATCAAGAGGAGAACGACGATCGTGATATACGGGCGGGCCGTAACCAGCCAACTCAACCTGTCAAGTATCCGGCTCATGGGGTGCCTCTTGCGGTCTCGTTAGACGCAACGGGGAGTGGACTGCCCGAATCACGCGGGTCGGGATAGAACTGTGCGCAATAGTAACGGAAGGGCATGATCTCGCCGTCGGAACGGCAGAGGCGCGGACGGGCCTCGTACTGCTTGTTTCTCCAGATGATCAAGTCCTGCTGAACGTCCCCGTGTTGCTGAGCGGCCATGAATTTGTTCATGACGGGCGCGCGTAGCTTCGTCGGGAGAAACCCGAGGCCCGCAATCCACCGCTTCGGCTTGCGTATCTCCCGCGCCTGGGAGACCAGCGACAGGTCGATGAGCGTGCCGTCGACGGGCGTGGCGAGCACCCACAGGCGCAAATCCATTCCGATACTGCGCTCGTGGATCTCTACGAACGAGTAGCCCAGCCCGAATATGCGAGCGGTGGCGGAGATGTCGAACTTGAGCGTTGCGATTTTGGCAATCGTCCGCGAGCTCTTGAAGTCGAAGCGGCTCTCGAGGTAGGCCCCGTCCACCAAGAGTTTTCCGACTCTGTTCGCGCTGTCATAGCCGTGGACATAGCGCAGGTGGCCCAGATCCACCGAGTTCTCCGTCGTTTCCTGGGGATGGCCGGGAAAGCGGATGGTTCTGATGTTGAGGTCGCACCAGCCGTCTTGATCCGGCGAGTCCTCGGGCAGGCTCCACTGCGGCTCTCTTCTCTCGATTCCCCACCACGCGAAGACCATGCTGAGAATCTCTCGCGTCTCGAAGACTCGCAGCTTCGCGGTCTTGGGCGGGTCGGCATTGGGAGTTGCAACACACTGACCGGTTGTATCGAACTCGAAGCCGTGGAACGGACAGACCAGCCGGCCTTGCTCGCATACGCGTCCTCCCGCGGTAGGCCCCAAATCTGCGCCCAGGTGTGGACAGTAGGCGTCTGCGACGCAGACGCGCCCGTTCTTGTCGCTCCAGATGACGACGTTTTCGCCCATCCACGTCTTTTGGATGAGCTTGGCCTTCAGCAGGTCCCGACGACTTGCGACGAAGTACCACCCCTCGGGAAACGGGGAAAGCGACGAGGCATACCGGTGTGCCCTGCGTCGGGTTGACATTAATGACACTCCTCGCCGGGAATGAGCCCGTATCGACTGCGACGGTGGTCGATTTTGCGGGGTTATTCTACCATACGATGAGCGTTGACTCATCGACACCACGACGATGGCGGCGATACATGGTTGAGACGAACGGAATCCCCGTGAACATACGTGACCATATCAGCGGTGCGCCTTCCGGCTCTCTGCGATACCTTGGCACGGTGGCGGTCGGCACTCTGCTGGCCGCCTCTTTGCTTGCATGTACCGGTGGAGGCGAAGATTCCGCCTTCCTCTCTAAGGAACAATGGGCCAAGAGTAAGGGCGAGGAGTGGTCGTTGCCGGAGGGTACCGCCCTAGAAAGAACCGTCAGCCTGGCCGAGGATTCCGACGGCGAGCTTCACTACGTCGACCACCCCGGACGAGGAGACCGCACGGTCCTGGTCACGCCACTGGAATTTGTCGACGGTGAGACTCCGCTTATCGTTTCCCTTCACAGCTTCGGGGGAGATTCCGCCTATCAGGCGACCTATGTGCCCCTACACGAGCGCGTGAACACCGACGGGTTCGCTCTATTGCTGCCCAACGGCGCGCTCGACGGCGAGGGAACCCGCTTCTGGAATCCCACCGACCGATGCTGCGAAGGCGGCAAGTCCGGCGAGGACGACGTCGCCTATCTGACCGAGTTGGTAGCGCAGGCAAGAAAGGTCAAGGACTTCGGGCCGGTGTACTTCTTCGGCTACTCCAACGGGGGGTTTATGTCATACCACATGGCCTGCAAGGGTCTGCCCGGCCTTCGCGCCGTTGCCAGCCTGGCCGGCACGAGCTACGTCGAGGACTCCAGCTGCGACGGCGCGCCCCCCGTGTCCGTATTGCACGTCCACGGCACCGAAGACTCCGTGGTTCTATTTGAGGGTGACGAAAGTGAGCCGGACGCGAAGGGCAGCGGCGAAACGGCATTCTACGCCGGCGCTCATGACATGATGATGCGCTGGAGCCTGCGGGCGGGATGCGACTGGCCGGAAGACCCCCGGCCCTATGCCACGATCGACCTTGACCAATACGTGCCGGGCGCCGAGACCCAAGCATTCCGCCTGGAATCGGGCTGCGCCGAGGGGATCACCATCGAGCTTTGGATGGCAGAGGGCAGTGGCCATGCACCCGGCTATGACAACGCCTTCGTCGATGCCCTGGTGGACTGGCTGCTGTCACAAAAGTAGTCGCTCCCCGCCAGTATTCGTTGATGGTGGGCCAACCTGGACTCGAACCAGGGACCTCAGTCTTATCAGGACTGCGCTCTAACCGGCTGAGCTATTGGCCCAAACGCTACACGGGGGTAGGGGAACCACAGTATACCACAACCAATGCGCGTGTAGCCCGGTACCCCATGGCTATGACCTATCCGACACCCCCGACTCGTGCGGAACCGCCCATCTGATGCTACTATGAATACCCTGAACCATCGCATAAGTGGGTCGAGGCAGCCGTTTGAAGATCGCAAACGTTCGGAGCTACGTCGTCAACGCCGACGCGCCAAAGAACCTGGTGTTCGTCCGGGTCCAGACCGACGACGGCACGCACGGTTGGGGTGAGGCGTACACCCAGACCGACCGCGACACTGCCATTACGGCCCACGTGGAACGCCTGGGGCACTACTTGATCGGACGCAGCCCGTTCAACATCAAGCACTTCTCACAGGTGGCCTACGAGGACTTCGCGGCCAAGCGGGGCGCCATGGACTTCTGGTCGGCCCTGAGCGCCATCGAACAGGCCCTATGGGACATCGTCGGCAAGGGCCTCGGCGTGCCCGTCTACGATCTGCTCGGTGGAGCGTGCCGCGACAAAATCCGCGTCTACGCCAACGGCTGGTCCGACGACACGGAGACTCCCGACGAATACGCCGACGCCGCCAGACAAATGGTCGATAGGGGCTTCACCGCCCTCAAGTTCGACCCCTTCCCTGGCCCTTGGCGACTCTACATCTCACGCGATGACGAGGCCACGGCCATCGATACGGTTCACGCCGTGCGCGACGCGGTCGGACCCGACATTGACCTGCTCATCGAGGTGCATCGCAGGCTCGCACCGATGCACGCCGTTCGCGTGGCCGACGCGATTCGTGACGTAGACCCCTTCTGGTTCGAGGAACCCTGCCCCGCCGAAAACGTCGACGCCCTGGCCGAGGTAAGAAGTCGTACCGACATACCCATCGTTGCCGGTGAAACCCTGTACACCAAGGCCGCCTTCCGGGAGCTGTTTGAAAAGCGCGCCGTCGACATCATCAACCCCGACGTATGCAACACCGGCGGCATCCTCGAGACCAAGGAGATCGCCGCGATGGCCGAGCCGTACTATGTCGGCGTCTCGCCCCACAACTACAACAGCGTCGGCGTAGCGCTCGCCTCCACCGTCCACGTCTCCGCCTGCATTCCCAACTTCATCATCACCGAGTACTGGGTGAATTTCGAGCCGGTGGTCGAGGATGTCACGATCGGCGCACCCAAAGTCGAAGGGGGATACATCTCCCTGCCCGATGCCCCCGGCCTCGGCGTGGACCTCGACGAAAACGCGCTTACACAGAGAGCGGACATCAGCGTCGGAAACAAGACTATACGACAATACTCGGACGAAGGGCCGTAACGCGCCCTGAACGCCTGATTTGCCACATAAACCTCTTTCAAAATCGGAGGACACGTTGGATATCAAGATTCACGGCAGAAACGTCGAAATCACGGACGACATAGAGAGCTACGTCGGCAAGAAATTCGTTCGTCTGTCGAGGCACTTGCCCCAGATGATGGACGCGACGACGGAGATCAAGCGAACGTCCTCGCGCTCCGGCGATGACCGGTTCGTCGTGCAACTGACCCTCACGGTCAAGGGACAGGTCTTGCGCGCTCAGCGCCGCAGTTCCACCGTCTCAGAGGCCATCGACACCGCCGTCGACGTGATGGACCGCCAGATACGACGGTACAAGGGACGGCGCTACCGCTCCAACCAGCAACGGACATCCTTGCGCGACCTCCCGGACGGCCTGGCCCCCGAACCGGACGAAGATACGCCGTCCCTGGACGAGATGGAGGACATGCCCATAAAGGTCGTCCGCCGCAAGCGCTTCCCGATGATCGGCATGACCGTCGACGACGCGATAGCCGAAATGGAACTGCTCAACCACAGCTTCTACCTGTTCCGAAGCGTGGAGACGGGCAACTACAGCGTCGTGTACCGCCGCGAGGACGGCGACTACGGCCTCATCGAGCCAATCGAGGGCTAAAGCCTCACTTGACCAAGAAGAGAAAACTCCACTTGATCGCCCAGACGAACAGCGCCCCGCCTATCAGCAGTACGATGCCGATGGGGCCGAGAATCGCGTAGATTCCGACCATGAGCGCTATGCCGATAACCGCGGCGAGGGCATAGAGCGCGTACTGGACGAGCCTCTCCAGCGTCTCGCCCCCTTCATCGACGTCGAAGTCCCTCTCCCGGCGCCTGGCTTCTTCATCGCGGTCCTCGGTGAGCGGGTCATACCCCAGCCGCTTGATCGCCATGTCGCGGTTTTCCCGCGCTTCATCAAGCGAAGGATCGAACTCCAAAGCCTCGTTGAACGCCCTTGCCGCTCCGGCAAGGTCACCGGCCTTGAACCGTGATACGCCCTCGTTGTTCTTTTCGACCGCAAGGTCTTCTCTGGAAATGCTCGTGTTCTCGCCAACCATGGCCTTACCTCGTCAGAAAATTCTCGTGATCCGCGTCTTCGTCACCATAACACACCGCTCGGCTGCTACTGAGTGTAGTGAAAACCGCTTAGCCATGTCAACGCCTCACCCGTCATTCCCGCGCAGGCGGGAATCCCTCCTCACTCTGCGCTCTCTGTGTCCTCTGCGGTGAGCCGTCCCACATACCCGTCGAAAAATACCGCTCCCCGATGTCGTTGAATATCGTTACGACGTGCCCCGACCGCGCCTCGCCCGCGACGTGGTACGCCGCCCACACGTACGCGCCCGACGACTGCCCCGCGAACAGCCCGCGCTCCGACATCTCCCGCGACATCTCGTACGACGCGTCCACGTCGATGTCGATCATCCGGTCAACGTACTCCTCATGGTACGTCTCCGGCACGATGTGCCCCTCGCCCAGATGCTTCAGCCCCTCGACGCCCGGCCACACGGGCGGGTTGATGCCGACCACCTTGATGCCGGGATCGTGCTCCTTGAGCCTCCGGCCCACGCCGCTGATCGTCCCGCCCGTTCCGACACCCGCGACGAAGTGGGTCAGGTCGGGGGCCTGCGACAGGATCTCCTCCGCCGTCGTCTCATAGTGCGCGAGGGGGTTGTTCTGGTTGGAGTACTGGTCGCACCAGAAATACCTGTCCGGGTCGGCCTCGTACCGGCGCTTGACCTCGTGGAGGCTCTCGTCGTACCCCAGCATCGGGTCGGTGAAGACGATTTTGGCCCCGTGCGCAAGGAGCCGCTTCTTGCGCTCCTCGCTCGCGTTCTCCGGCATGACCAGCTCGACCTCGTACCCCAGCACCGCGCCGATCATCGCGTACGCGATACCCGCGTTGCCCGAAGTCGCGTCGAGAATCGTCCGGTCGGGCGTAAGGTCGCCCGCAAGGATGGCCTCCACCAGCATCCGAAGCACCGGCCGGTCCTTGATCGACCCCCCCGGGTTCAGGTGCTCATACTTGGCCGAGACCCTCGCGTCCCCGATGTCCAACGGCAAATCGAGCTGCACCAGCGGCGTATTGCCGATGGCCAGCAGCGAAGGATGCTCCCTCACGAATTCGATGTACTCGTCTGACGGCGGCAAATCGTGCGCCTCTCCAGTCGTGATCCCCTGTCCGCACACGATGTTCAGTATAGCTATGGCCCCGAAAGCCCGTCCAGTCTTTTTCCCTCTCCCTGAGGATTCACCGCAGAGGGGGATTCACCACAGAGGGCGCGGAGGGGGGAGGATGGATTCCCGCGTTCGCGGGAATGACGGTGTGGGGGTACGGGATTCACCGCAGAGATCACAGAGAGCGCAGAGGGGGAAGGATGGATTCCCGCGTTCGCGGGAATGACGGTGTGGGGCGGGAATTTTTTGAAGATTTGTGACGTGGTGTGACATTTCGGGACATTTTCGGTTGTTATTGTCAAGTTTGGGAGAGGGGAACACCCTCACCCTAGCCCTCTCCCACGACGGGAGAGGGGATAAGAGGATTGCCGCATGTGGGTATGGTAGGACTTATGTTCTGCGTTGTCAAGTCGGGGGCGGAGAGGGTAAGTGTTCAGAGCTGGTGAGGGTGATGCCCTCTCTTGCCCATGACTGCTATCATCTAGTCACACGCTAGACAGGACGGCGGCCATGCCCGGCACCACCACCCTCGACCGAATAACGGAACTGCGAGAGCGGATCGACTACCACAACCACCGGTACTTCGTGCTCGACGACCCGGAGATCTCCGACGCGCAGTACGACGAACTGATGCGGGAGCTCCGCCGCATCGAGGCCGAGCGCCCCGAGCTCGTCACGCCCGACTCTCCGACCCAGCGCGTCGGCGCGGAGCCGCTTGACGGGTTCACGCAGGCCGAACACCCCGTCCCTCTCCTGAGCTTGGGCAACGCCTTCGACGACGAGGAGTTCCTCGCGTGGTACGCCCGCGTTGCCGACCTGCTGGAAGAGCCGCAGTTCGACATGGTCTGCGAGCTCAAGTTCGACGGCCTAGCCGTCGCCCTGACCTACGAGGACGGTCTCCTCACGCGCGGAGCGACTCGCGGGAACGGCGTGGTCGGCGAGGACGTGACCTCCAACATGCGGACGATTCGCAGCATCCCCCTCCGTGTCCCGGCTACGGCGCCGCGCCGCTTCGAGGTTCGCGGCGAGGTGATCTTTCCCAAGTCCAAGTTTGAGGCCTTCAACGAGCGGCGCATCGCCGAGGGCCTCCCGCCCTACGCGCACCCGCGCAACACCGCCGCCGGATCCGTCCGGCAGCTCGACCCACGCACCACGGCAGAACGTCCCCTCGACATCTTCGTCTACACCCTGGGCTACGCCGAGCCGATGGAGTTCGACACGCACTGGCAGTCCTTAGAGGCCCTAGCCGCTCTCGGCTTCAAGACGAACCCCAACAGCGCGCTCGTCCATACCCCGGACGAGGCGCTCGACTACTGCAAGAGGTGGGTAGAAGGCTGGGAGGCCCTCGATTACGGCTGCGACGGCGTGGTCGTGAAGGTCAACCGCTTCGACTACCAGCGTCACCTCGGAGTCGTGGGCCGCGAGCCGCGATGGGCCATCGCCTACAAGTTCCCCGCCACTCAGGCCACCACGCAGCTCCTCGACATAGCCGTCAACGTCGGCAGAACAGGGAGCATCAACCCCTACGCCGTCCTGGAACCCGTCAACATCAACGGCGTCACGGTCAGGCAGGCCACCCTCCACAACGCCGACTACATCCGGTCGAAGGACCTCCGCGTTGGCGACTGGGTGGTCGTCGAGCGGGCAGGGGAGGTCATCCCGCAGGTCGTTTCGTCGATAGTCAGCAAGCGCGCCGGCGACGAGAGATCCTTCGACATGCCGGAGGAATGCCCAAGCTGCGCCGAGCCCGTCGTCCGCGCCGAGGGAGAGGCCGCCCACCTCTGTGTCAATGCCGCCTGCCCCGCCCAGCTCGTGCGTCTCCTGGAGCACTTCGTGAGCAAAGGCGCGATGGACATCGAGGGACTGGGCATCAAGCAGACGACCGTTCTGCTAGAAAAGGGCCTGATACGGCAGGTCGCCGACCTCTACACCCTGAACAGGGACGATCTGCTGGAACTGGAACGCTTCGGCGAGACGAGCGTCGCCAACCTGCTTTCCGCCATTGAGGCCTCGAAGTCCCGCCCCTTCTCCCGCGTCCTCGTGGCCGTCGGCATTCAGCACGTCGGCGGCGAGGTGGCCGAGCTTCTCGCGCGGCACTTCCCGAACATCGACGCGCTGATGAACGCCAGTCAGGAAGACCTCGAAGCCGTACAGTCCATCGGCCCCAAGATCGCTGAGGCCGTCGTCGCCTACTTCGCCAACGAGTCCAACCGCGCCGTCATCGAGAAGCTCCGAACAGTCGGCGTCACCATGGAGGCCGAGCAGGGCGAGGAGACGGTCGAGCAGGTCCTCGAAGGTCTGCGCTTCGTCGTCACGGGCAGGTTGGAGCGCTTCAGCCGCTCCGAGATCACCGGCAGGATCAAGGACCTCGGCGGCGCGGTGAGCGGCAGCGTCAGCAAGAAGACCGACTACCTCGTCGCGGGCGAGGACGCCGGGTCGAAGCTCGCAGACGCCGAGAAGCTCGGCGTGCCCGTCATCACCGAGGACGGCCTCCTCGATCTCGTGGCGTCCCGGTCGGGCGAGTCTTGATCTCCGGCTGCACGAGGTCTCGCCATCCATCTCTCCCAGCTCTCGCTCCTCAACGTACGCAACTACGAACGGCTGCAGGTCGATTTGGAGCCGGGGATGGTGCTCGTGCAGGGCAACAACGGGCACGGCAAGAGCAACCTCCTCGAAGCCCTCTACCTCCTCGTCATCGCCAAGTCCCAGCGCGCCTCGACCGAGCGTGAGCTTGTCCGCCGCGAGTCCGTGGGCGTCGAGTTCTTCTCGCAGGTCGCCGCCGTCGTTCAGCGCGAGGACGGCCCCGTCCGCGTACAGGTCGACTTCAAGAACACCGTCACCGAGTCCTCCCATGACGATGCGGTGAACCGCCTCCACGTCCAGAAATACGTCCGCGTCAACGGCATACCCCGCCGCGCCTCCGAGCTCGTCGGGGAGATCAACGCCGTCATGTTCAGCGCCCAGGACCTCGACATGGTCTACGGCTCGCCCGGCCTCCGACGCCGGTACATGGACATCCTCATCTCCCAGGTCGACCGCGAGTACCTCCGCGCCATCCAGCGCTACCAGCGCGTCGTCATCCAGCGCAACCACCTGCTCAAGGGCATCAGGGCGGGCCGCTCTCGTCCAAGCGACCTCGAGTTCTGGGACGGCGAGCTCGTCAAGTCGGGAAGCCTCGTGGTAGCCCGACGACGGGATGCCCTCGACGCCCTGTCGGAAGGCGCCGCCCGGACGCACGCCACGCTCACCGACGACAGGGATGCCCTCGAACTGGCCTATCGCCCGAGTTTCGCAATCGACGGACGACGCACCCCGGAGGACATTGGCCATGCTATGCAAAAGTCCCTAGCGGAAGTACGCTCGCGGGAGATCGCCCAGGGGTTTTCGGTGCGCGGTCCCCATCGCGACGACTTCCAACTGCTGCTGGACGGCATGGACGTTGGCCTCTACGCATCGCGCGGGCAGGCGCGGACGGCAGTACTCGCCCTGAAGCTCGCGGAGGCGGAGTACCTCAGCCACGCGCGAAACCAGCAGCCCGTCCTCCTCCTCGACGACGTCCTGTCGGAGCTCGACGCTCCCCGCCGCCGCCTCGTGCTGGAGCGGGTCTCCGGCTACGGCCAGGTCTTCATCACCACCGCCGACGTGGACGTCATCGAGCCGGAGTACCTGTCGCGCATGACGCGGTTCGTGGTACACCGGGGACGCTTGGAGCGCGTGAATGAGTAGATCGATCATGGCAGCGGCAATGGTCTTCGTGATTGTCGCCACCGCGTGTTCCACCGAGCCGGAGGTGACCCCGTCGCCGGACGCCACCGCCGCGCGGGTTGCCACTGTCGAATCGGAGACGCCTTTGCCAGCAAGCGTTCCCGCCGCCGCATCTGACACCCCCGTACCGGCAAGCGGCGCTCTCCCAAGTGTCCGCGCCGAGGTAGTATTTCCCGGAGTCTCGTTCGACCGCATGGTGTACCTAACGCACCCCGACGGAATCCCCGACCGCCTGTACCTCGTCCTCCAGCCCGGACGGATCATGGCGTTCGACAACGTGCCGCACCCGTCCTCGCCTGATACGTTCCTCGACATCCGCGACAGGGTTAGCGACCGGGGCAACGAGGAGGGCCTGCTCGGTCTCGCCTTCGATCCCGACTACCGCAACAATGGCTACTTCTACGTCTACTACTCCGCCGCCTCTCCCAGGCGCTCCGTCATCACCCGGTACCACGCACCGCCGGGCACGGACAGCGTCGATCCGTCAAGCGAAAAGGTCATCATGGAAATCGGCCAGCCGTTCTCGAACCACAACGGCGGCCAGGTCACCTTCGGGCCGGACGGCTACCTCTACGTCGGCCTCGGCGACGGTGGCAGCGGAGGCGATCCGAGAGGACACGGGCAGAACCTTCGGACGTTACTTGGCACGATCCTCCGCATCGACGTGAGCGCGCTCGACGAGACCGGCTCCTACGTCGTCCCGCCCGACAATCCCTTCGTGGGCGTGGAGGGCGCGCGCCCGGAGATATGGGCATACGGCCTTCGCAACCCCTGGCGCTTCTCGTTCGACCGCGAGACTGGCGACCTCTGGACGGGCGATGTCGGCCAGAACAAGCTGGAGGAGATCGACGTCATCAAGCCGGGCGCAAACTACGGCTGGAACATCATGGAGGGAACGTCGTGCTTCCGCAACTCCGGCTGCGACAGCGATAAGCTGGAACCTCCGGTTGCCGAGTACGGACGCGACGACGGGTGCTCCGTCACGGGCGGGTATGTTTACCGAGGAGATCGCATTCCCTCACTCATCGGAGCCTACGTCTACGGCGACTTCTGTACCGGGCACATCTGGGCGCTGCGTCACGACGGCGGTCACGTCACTGAGCAGGCGGAGATCGCTGACACCGACCTGCAGATATCGTCCTTCGCCGAGGGGCCAGACGGCGAGATCTATATCCTCTCCTTCACCGGCGAGATAGCGCGGCTGGCGCTCCGATGATGGAGGTGCGGCGATACCGTGCTTCCGACCACGACGTCGTGTGGGACCTCCACAACGTCGCCCTGAACGAGGTCGGCGCACACGCCGGAAACGGCCCTTGGGACGACGACCTGCACCGCATCGAAGCGGAGTACCTCGACGCCGGTGGCGAGTTCTACGTGGGCATAATCGACGGTCACATCGTCGCGATGGGAGCCCTCAAGCGCTTGACCGACACCCGCGCCGAGATATGCCGGATGCGGGTACATCCCGACTTTCAGCGAAGAGGTCTCGGTACGCGAATCCTATCAAGGCTAGAGGAGCGGGCAAGAGAGCTAGGCTTCCGAACGCTGACGCTGGAGACGACCGCCGGACAGGTCGCCGCCATAGGCATGTACACGAAGGCCGGGTACGTTGAGGTCGGTAGGGGCAGGAAGCTCGGCTTCGAGGTGGTGGCGTTTGAGAAGCGATTCTAGCGGCCGGCCCGGACTACTCGAAGACTTTCGTACCCAGGCTGTTCCGTCGAATCTTCTGCCAATCGTACTCCACGCCGAGGCCGGGGCCTTGCGGCACGGGGAAGTGTCCGTCCACCGCGGCGTCGAGCTGGTCGACATAGTCGTTCGCGTACACGGGGATATAGTTGGCGTTCGGGCCTTTGGGCCGCGAGCCGGACAGCTCGTAGTAGTTGGTGTTCCGAATGGCGGCCATGCACTGGCGCTGTGCTGGCCCCGGACTGTGCAGTTCTATGTCGAGGCCGAGGCCCTCCGCCGCGTGGGCCAGCTTCATCGTCGCGGTGATGCCCATGTACTGCACGTCGCCGCGAACGAAGTCGGTCGCGCCGTTGACCATGAAGTCGACGCGGGCCTCCAGGCCGCGAACGTGCTCGGTCAGGAGCAGCGGAGTGACCAGCAGCTCCCGCAGCTTGCGGTGCGCGAACTGCGAGATGCCCCCGTCCGCCAGCGGGTCCTCGTACCAGAAGTAGCCCGCCTCGTCGGAGGCGCGCCCGACCTTGATCGCGTCGCCAAAGGTACGGAGCGCGTTGTACGGATCGGACATGAGGTCCATCTCCGACCCCACGCGGTCGCGGAGCGCAAGGATCGTCTCGGCCTCGCGGTTCGGCTCCCCGTTCTCCCAGCCGTGAATCTTGAAGGCGGGATAGCCCAGTTCCTTGCACTGCTCGGCGAAGTCGGCCATCTCCTCGGGGGACTTCAACTCGTCGTGCTCGGTTGCATGAACGCTGGCCGGATAGGTCGGGAGGGTCTTGCGGTAGCCGCCCAGAAGCCGGTGGATCGGCGCGTCGTGGTACTTCCCAGCGAGGTCCCAGAGGACGATATCGACGGCAGAGATGCCGATCTCAGCCTGCTGTCGCATCGCCTGCTTGATGCGAGAGTAGATGTACTCGCGCTCAAGCGGATCCTGCCCGACAAGAAGCTCGGCGACGACGCAGGCTCCCGCGTACTCGATAGGCCCGCTCCACACGTACTCTCCGGTCACGCCGGCGTCCGTGAAGATCGTGATGGCGTGGGCCGTGTTGGTTATCGACTTGCCGGGCGAGTACGTCGGCCCGTGCTCACCGCGCGCAAGGTCGGACAGATCGTAGGTGAACGTCTCGATCTCGACCTTGGTGATCAGGGGTTTAGGCATCGCAGCCGTCTACTCCTCGGCAACAACGGGGTTGCGGAGGACTCCGACTCCCTCGATGTCGATCTCTACCACGTCGCCCGGGGCGATCGGGCCGACGCCCGACGGCGTTCCCGTGAGAATGCAGTCGCCGGGCTGGAGGGTCATGGCGTCGCTGATGTAGGAAACGAGCTTGGGGACGGAGAACAGGAGGTCGGACGTGCTGCCGTCCTGCCTCGTCTCGCCGTTGACCCTGGTCTGGATGCGGAGGTCGGAAGGGTCGAGGCCGGTGGAGATGACCGGGCCGATAGGGCAGAAGGTATCGAACCCCTTGCCGACGAGCAATGCGCCCATCTTCATTTCGGGGAACTGGATCGTCCGCTCGCTCACGTCGTTGCCGCACGTGTAGCCAAGCACATAGTCGAGGGCCTCGTCCTCCGACACGCGGCGCGCGTTCTTCCCGATGACGACGGTCAGCTCGCACTCGTACTCGGTCTGCACGCTCTCCTTGGGCAGGACTATGGAGTCGCCGTGCCCGATGACGCCGGTGTTGGGCTTCATGAACAGCATGGGAAAATCGGGCTTGTTCATGCCGATTTCCTCGATGTGCTTGGTGTAGTTGAGGCCGACGCCGATGACCTTGCGCGGCTCCACGGGCGGCAGGACTCGTACGGAATCAAAGTCCGCGACCGCATCGCCGACGGAAAAGTCCCCGAACGGTGAGCCGATGAGTTCCCGGATCGAGCCGTCGTCTTGGAGCGCGCCGTAGGCCGCCGCGCCGTCTGCTTCGTATCGAACGATCTTCATCTCCGCCTCCGGGTTATAGTCGGCAACAACTCTACCATACATGCGCGGGGGTAGGTCGATTTGGGTGTGTGTCGGAGCGTTGGGCAAAGCGTGAGCGGTCAACGTTTCTGCTTCTATCCGCCATCTCTGGCACCTGGTGTCGATACTCGATTGGGAGCGAGTTCCGGCAGTCCTGCGCGAAGTCTCCAAAGTTGTTCCGTTTCCTCGGTGTCGATGCCGAAGGCCAGTTTCAGCGCATCGTCGACGGTGATGCCGTATTTGAACAGATCGATCAGGAAGCCAATTCTCTCCCAGCCGAATTCCTCCTTGAGGACCTCGACCAGGCTGTAGCTCTGAGCGTATCGTATGAGCTTGTCCTGACTGTGGGGATATTGCACGGCGGTCTCTTCCGTGTTGGGGCTGAACGGCACGTCGAAGCTGCGGAGCGGTATGAACTGCTCGATCAGGCGGGCCTCGGCGAATGCCCGGCGCATCTCGTTCGGCAGGCCGCCCTCGGCGTGCATCACCAAGCCCTCCTCCAACCAGCGGGGAAGTCCATTAAAACAGTTGAAGCCCCTGTCCTGCACGACGAAATGGGCCAACTCGTGGATGAGCGCCGTCAGCTCGTCTCCCTCGATCTCTTCCGGTATGACTGAGACGGCAGTGTTGAACGCACGGTAGGGGTTAACGTCATCGCGCTGCAGGAGCGCGACGGGCCCCGCATCCTCGTTGTTCTCGTACACGAAGACGTTGACGGGGTTGCGGGAGGTCTCAATGGCCTCGATCCGTTCGAGCTGCGGTTCCAGGAAGCCGACAAGGTGCTCGCCAAACTCAGGATACTGCCCGTACCAGTGCACGGTGAGCTCGTCCTTCACGTACGACTGCCATTCAAATCGCTTGTCCGTCCAAACGAACTCGCGGGGGTAGCTCACGTGAACGCTGCCATCGGCTCCGGTCACTCTCCAGCGCCAACGGACGGAGTGGCCGGGCGGGAATGCTTGTCCCTCGGAGAGTTCCCACCGCCATATAATCGTGGTCCTTGTGGGAAATCGCACGGAGTGGACGGTCCCACCGTCGCAGGAATGCACCGGAGTGACGCTGAATTCGAGGTCGACCGACTGAGGCTTCGGTACGCCGACATACATCAGGTGGAACTCGACGGCGTTCGGGAAGTCCGTCCGTACTCCATTGACCAAGGTAACAAGCGGTGGAACATTGGGGTGCTCCACGGCTGCGATTCCATCAGGGAACCCCCACGCCAAGGCCGCCGCCACAGTGACGAGAAGACCTCGTATTGTCGGTTTCAATAACATTCTGCGCTTACCGCTCAAAGTAGATGTCTTCAAAAAAGTGCACGCCGGTCGTCGCGGGCCTGTAACCTACAACGTACTGTTGGACTAGCTCGTGTCGCCGCTCGTGCCACAGCGGAACGACGATCCAGTCGTCACGGGCGATACTCTCTATCTGCTTGTACGTCTCTGCGCGGAGTGACGGGTCGGGGTTGATCGCGGCTTCTTCCAGCAGAGCGTCGATCTCAGGGTTCGAGTAGCCGAAGCGGTTGTGCTGCCCATTCGAGTGCAGGAGCGTTTCGAGATAGTTTTCGGCGTCCAGGTAGTCGGGGCACCACGTGTCCCTCCAAACGCCTGCTTGTTCCGCCGAGGGCCCTGTGAAGGCCCGCACGTCGAGACCGAGGAATTCTCGCCACATCCAGACCATCGTGGGGTTGTCGACGGCGGAGGGTATCGGAGAAAGATCGGCCAGGCGGTCGGTCGAGTCCCACAATAGCGAGCGAGCGACCTCCGGTATGGACGGCCCCGACGTCATGGCTGCGTTGTGACCGGGAATGCCGGGCGGCACCAGCGTATACGCCCTATCGACCGTTCCCTTCATGACGACGGAGACCAGCTTGTCCACGTCGAGCGCCAGTGCGAAGGCCTGCCGGACTCTCACGTCGTCGAACGGCGGCACGCTTATGTCGAACGCGAGGTAGTGAGTGCAGAATGTCGGAACGGATACGTGGTCGGCGTAGAGGTCGTCGCGGGGATCGCGGGCGCGTTCGACGTGTGCTAGAGGAACGGACACCACGTCAATTTGCTCACTGGGGTACAGCGTAAGCGGATCGTCCTCGTCGAAGCGGTACACGACCCCACGCAGCTTCGGTCGCTCAAGGTGGTAATTACGACTCCGTCCAAGCACAAGGCCCTGCCCCTTGCCCCAAGCGACAAACTTGAATGGCCCCGTACCGTTTGGTCGCTCGGCCAAGTCACCCGCCTCTACGTTGTTTCGGTCAACGACCGATGCGACGGGGTGAGTCAGCTTTTGCAGGAACGTTCGGCGTGGTGATGTGAGCGTGACGCGGAGGGTAAACAGGTCAAGCGCCTCGACACCGGATATCTCATCCGCCTCGCCTGCCAGCTTTTGGGGCACGCCGACTATGTCGCCGAGGTACACCCGCGCCGAGGGGGACCCGGTATCGGGATTGGTCGCCCGCTCCCACGAGTAGACCACGTCCTCGGTCGTGACCCAGTCGCCGTTGTGGAAGTAGGCGGTGTATCGGAGGTTGAAGGTGTAGACCGTTCCGTCCTCCGAAACGTTCCAGTCTTGGGCGATGTCGGGTATCACGTTCATGTCGCTGTCAAGCCGGACGAGGCCGCCGAACAGCGCTTTGAGCGGCCCGGTGACAGGCCCGGTGTGAAGGGCGGGGTCGAGAGTAGCAGGCTCCTCGCTCAGCAGGACGAATATATCGTCGGACGCGGCCTGCGTCGGGTCGGGTGGTATGAGCGTGAATGTCCCGACGATCTCATCGAGCGTATCGCGCAGACGATCGAAGTCCGTGGTCGTTCCGTATGCGCGAATGACAAAGTCCTGCCTTCCGCGCAATACACCCGTCCAACCCTCCTTGATGCCAAGTTCTCCATTCCACTCGAACACCGTGCGAAAGCCCATGGTGTCCGCCCCCAAGGAGACGGGGTACTCCTCGTAGATGTCGATGAAGCGCTTGCCGTAGTTGGAGAGTTGCCAGTCCATCCACTCGCGAGGGGCGTCGGGCCCGACGTGACGGTGAACGGATACTTGGATGGATACGAGGTCGGTGTACCCCGGCGGGTCGAGTTCGACGACCGGGATCCTACGCCCCGTTTCGACAATCCGCCAGTCGGCAGGGGTGGAGATCGAGAAGCCGATCAGGTGGTTCGTGTAGGTCTGAGTGTCGTTCGACGCCGCCACATCCGACGCAAACATCACACCGGCGAGAAGCCCGGTGATGAGCGCAACCGACCGCAAGGCTCGGCGTAGACGCGAACGGATCACCACCACCTCTCGCCTGCCGAATTGCCGCGAAGTATACCAGCGTGGTATATCGCGTAACCAGTTGAGAGCACGCGAGTGGGGTTCAACCCCTAGCAAATCACCGATAGAAACAGTGTGAAGAGCCTTTACCGTGGCTGCCCGGCCAGGATTCGAACCTGGGTCTGAGGATCCAAAGTCCTTCGTGCTACCACTACACCACCGGGCAACGACCTGCGGCTATGGGAGGGGTTGAGAACCCGTGCTAGGAGGCTGGGGCAGACTGCCCCCGTCCGTGTCGTCCTCCACGGCGTTGTCCGCCTGGAACTTCTCGGCCAGCCGGAAGAAGTTGAGCGACCACCCTACGCCGAAGACCATCGGCGTGAAAATGCGGTCGTCCTCCTCATTCCAAAACCGATCCCTGAACCTGTCGACCGTGGGTACGCGAAAGTCGTAGGGCATGCCGAGGAACCGGCCGACCGGCCGGCCCGAGCGTATCGCGTAGACCAGCGCCCCTACCGTAAGGGCGACGAACAGCGTTCTGAAGTTCAAGAAATGTCGCACGGCTGCACCTTGATGCGCGGGACGGAGGCTCCCATAGCGCCTGCTTCTACTATAGCGTATCGTCGGTGTGGAAATCACCGAATCTTGCCTATACTGTAGACCATGCGTCGCACCGTCCATACCGGGGTTGTCTGGCACGATTTCTGGATCGGGTTCTTCGCCGTCGTCATCGCGGTGGGCTTCTTCATGGGGCAGGGAATCGTGATCGCGTTCGGCGCCATGGGGGTCGTCTCCGGGGCCGTCTCGCTGGCTTGGAACCGCCTGTCGCTGGACGACGTGAAGTACGAGCGCCATTTGCCGCACCGCCGCGTCTTCCTCGGCGAGGAGATTGAGATCACTGTTGCGCTCATGAACCGCAAGCCGCTCCCCCTGCCATGGATCAGGGTGACGGACGAAATGCCGGACGAGTTTCGCGTGGTCTCCGGCGACGTCCCCGACAACGTGCGCCCGAAGGTGACCGCCCTCCGGCACCAGACCTCGCTGGCGTGGTACGAGCGTATACGCTGGAGATACCGCGTCAGGTGCGAGGAACGGGGCCTGTTCGCCATCGGCCCGGCGAGCATTCAGAGCGGCGACCCGTTCGGCTTCCTACGGAGCCGCATGAGCACCGAGACGGTGAGCCACGTGCTCGTCTATCCTAGGGTCTACCCTCTGGAGGATCTGGGCATGACGGCGCACCGGCCCCTCGGCGACGTCAAAGGACGGATACAGATATTCACCGACCCTTCCAGACCCATGGGCGTGCGCGACTACCGCGCCGGCGATCCGATGAAGACCATCGACTGGAAGTCGACGGCGCGCGCGCAGAGCCTTCAGGTGCGCCGGTACGAGCCGAGCACCAGCTTCCTCGCCCTCCTTGTCGTAGCCGTCGACACGACCGCCCCACACTGGGCGCCCTATGCACGTGAGAACCTTGAGCGGGTGGTCACTGCCGCTGCATCGGTCGCGTCCTACTGCGCGGAGCGCCAGCACTCCATCGGCCTGTTCTCCAACGACATGCCCACCCGGACCGACCGGATGATGACAGTCTCGCCGGGGCACGGTCGGGAGCAGTTCGCGGAGGTGCTCGCGGCGCTGGCGGGAATTCGCGCGTACGCGATCCGGCCCATGCACGAGCACTTGGCACAGAACTATCGCCGGTTCCCCTACGGCTCGACGCTGATGATCGTCACGGCATTCATGCCCCCGGAGTTCGTGCAGGTCATCGGCGATCTGGAGCGGCGCGGGCACAAGATGGTCGTCGTCTACGTGGGGGAGGAGGAGTGCCCACAGATGCCCAGCGGCGTGGCGGTCCACAACGTCCGGGAACGGCTCGACAGCTTGGAGGCGGAGTATGCCGCTGCGGCAGGATAGAGTCGTACTCGCCACGCACGTGGTGGCCGAGAGCGCGTGGATCTTCGCGCTCGCGGGGATCGTTGGCACGATGGCCGGGTTCGACTCCAGCCCGCTGTCCTGGTACGGCGTCGCCGGCATCCTCGGACTGTCGGTATTGCTGAGCCGTCTCACGCCGCGAAAGGGCGAGAATGTCGAGGTCGTGTTTGTCCTCATGGCCGTTCTGGGCTTGGCCGTCACGTACGTGTCGGTGGCGCTGCACGTGGAGCCGGGACAGATTCGCCCGGCGTGGCCTATCGACTGGCTCGTCAACGATGCTCCCGGCGGCTACACGTCGCGCGGCGTATTCGGCGCGATCCTGGGACTGCTCCTGTGGTGGAGGGGCACCCGCGTCGCATCGAACGAGTTCCCCACGGACGACCTCTCGTTCACCTTCCGCGTGGGGATGCTCGTCCTCGTGGCCGCGCTGCTCTACGACCTGAACACCGACGCGAGTCTCTCCACCTTCCCGATGGTCTTCCTCTTCTTCGGCTCATCACTCATCGGGCTCAGCGCTGGGCACCTGCTGGAGGAAACGCGACGTTCCGCGGGCGAACGCACGTGGCCGAAGGCTATCGGCGCAACGGTCGCGGCAATCACCACGTTCGGACTGCTCGTCGCGCTGATCAACCGCGGTGTCCTGTCCTTCCTCTCCAAACCCGCGACTGCGGCGCTGGATGCCCTGCTAAGGGGAATCCTCTGGGGCATAATCGCGCCCATCGCCTTCCTCTTCGACGTGGTCGTGAGCTGGATCATCAACCTCTTGGGTCTATTCCAGGGCGAGCGGGAACAGCCCCAAGAGCAGGAGCAGATCAACCCCGAGATACAGGGGTTCCTTGAGACTCTCCAAGAGGAGCAGGAGGCCGCCTCCGAAGGCTTTACGCTGCTCCTCCAGATCATAGAGTTCGCGTTGGTGGCCGTCATCGTGGTCATAGTAGCGCTAGTGCTGGGAAGGGCATTCCGCAAGGTGCTGCGCGGCCGGGACCGCGGCACGGAGGGGCAGCGCGACTCCGTAGCCCAGGACGCCAACCCCGTCGCGGACGTGGCGAAGATGGCCCTCCGCCTCGTGCCGGACGTGTTGAAGCGACCACCGAAAAAGGGGTACCGGGTTCCCGACGGCCCTCCCGGCATCGTCGAGGCGTTCCGGCTGTACTACGACCTGCTCGACACGGCGGAAGAGCATGGCATCACCCGTCGCAAGCAGGACACGCCGACCGAGTTCCAAGGCCGTCTGGAGGGAACGTTCCCGAGCGACGTGGTGCGCCCCTCGACCGACTCATTCAATCTCGCCATCTACGCAGATGTGCCAGCCGAACGTTCATTGATCCAACGCCTGCGGCAGGGGCTCAAGGACGCGACGGTGATGATGCGCAGGCAGCGTGAGGAAGAGGAGGAAGAAGAGGATTGGTGACGCCGTGAAGGGAGAGGTGGTTTCCAGATACTGGGATGGTGTGGGGGTGTCGATAACGTAGACTAGGCGGGCGAATTACGGGTGTCGTGAGAGTTTCCACTATGGGGGTCATGTCATGACGCAGAGGGTTGGCGTTTCGGGTTACCGGTACGAGCACGTCGAGGGCTGGGGGGAGTTTCCGAGGGGTGGCGTGGTGTCGGACGTTGCGACGGACTCGGAGGGACGGGTGTATGCCTGCGTGCGTCTGCGGCAGGGGCCGGACGGGAATGAGGGGGAGATGTGGGTGTTCGACCGCGACGGCAAGCTGCTGGACCGGTGGGGGCGCGACATCTTCACGGTGCCGCACGGGCTGTTCATCCACGACGACGTTCTGTATCACGCGGACGCGGGAGACCACACGGTTCGGAGCTTTACCCCCGACGGCAAGACGCTGATGGTGCTGGGGACGGAGGGCGAGCAGGGCCCGGAGGGCGAGCCGTTCCGGTCTCCAACGAACGCGACCATCGCGGTGTCGGGCGACCTGTACGTGTCGGACGGGTATGAGCAGAATCGGTGTCACTGCTTCAGTCCGACGGGCGAGTTGAAGCACTCATGGGGAAGAGGCGACGCGGTCTACTACCAGATGGAAGCGCACGGCGAGGTTACGGGAGTGGTGGGAGACGGTCCTGGAGAGTTCAATCTGCCTCACGGGATCGTGACGGACTCGTCGGGGCAGGTGTACGTAATGGATAGGGAGAACGGCCGGGTGCAGGTGTTCACGGCGGAGGGGGAGTACATGACGGAGTGGAACGACGTTCCGGGCGGGAATGACGCGGTTATCGACGGGGAAGGGATGATGCACATCGCCGCAGGACAGGAAGGGATTTTTGTAAAGACGCTCGACGGGGAGACGGTCGGGACGTGGGGCGAGCGCGGCGAGGAGGCGGGCCGGTTCTCGGGGTACCCGCACGGGATATGGATCGACACGCAGGGGGACGTGTACGTGGCTCAGGTTGGGGCGCAGCTGGCGCTGGACAAGTTCGCGCGGGTGTAGGAGCGACTCGCCGTCGCGGGCGGAAAGGGTGTGGGAGTGGGGTTGGTTTGCGTAAAGGGGGAGCTATGGCGGAGGGTGAAGCGAAGTACAAGGTCGGCATGGTAGGGTGCGGCCGTCAAGGGACGCAGCATGCGCGGGGGTTTACGCTGTTGCCGGAGACGCGGGTGGTGGCGATTGCGGATCCCGATCCGGATAACCTGGCGCTGGCGTGCAGGCGGTTCGATGCGCGGGGGTACTCGTCGGCGGAGGAGATGTACGCGAACGAGGAACTCGACATCGTGGACTGTGTGTTGCCGGTGAAGTACAACCCCGACATGGTGGTGCTGGCGGCGGAGATGTCGGGAGCGAAGGGGATCGTGTCGGAGAAGCCGATTGCGGCGAAGCTGTCGGACGCGGACCGGATGCTGGAGGCGTGCAGGTCGCGGGGCATTCCGTGGCAGGGCGGCAACGTCGACCGGAGCCTGAGCCGGATGTGGAAAGCGCGCGCGATGATAGAGGCGGGGGAGATCGGGGAGGTTATCTCCATCAGCATGTTCCAGCCGATTACCCAGGGCGGGGCGCAGACCCTGGGCGTGGGGCACATGTTCGCGGGCGACTCGGAGGTGGAGGAGGTCATCGGGTGGGTGAACGGCGACCCGTTCGGCGCGGGCGACGAGGACTACGGAGGCATCGCAGGGCACATCCGGTATGCGAACGGGATCGAGTGCTTCGTGCATTCGAAGGGGAGCGCGGCGAAGGGTCTTATCGTGACCGGGAGCGAGGGTGTGTTCGTCACGGACAAGCGGAACGGGAGGTTCTACAAGAAGATTGAGGATGCTGGGCGCGATGTGCTGTCGGGGCTACGATATGACGAGTCGATCACGTTCAAGTCGTTCCGGGGGCATGCGGAGGGCGGGTACGACGCTCAGGGTTGGCTGTATCCGGGGGACAGGCTGATGGACTCGATGCGTTCGATCGTGGAGGCTATCAAGCAGGGGATCGAGCCGAGGGCGAGCGGGACGATTCAGCACCGGTCGCTGGAGGTGGCGATTGCGATGCGCGAGTCGGCGCGCCGGGGTAGCGTGCCGGTGAGGCTGCCGCTGGAGGACCGGTCGCTGACGCTGATGCCGCAGAGGTACCGCTGGGACAATAAGAAGCTGCTGCATGGGGAGGAGTGGTACGCGGAGGAGATCGGGCGGGCGGTAAGAGGGTACTAGGTTCTGGGTGCTGGGGGATTCTGACCCTCACCCCAGCCTCTCCCACGACGGGAGAGGGGGTTAGAGTGGAGGGCAGGTGGTATAATTTCGGGCGCGGTGGAAGGCCGCAATTTTGTGTTTAGAGGAACAGGATGGACTTGTCTTTGAGCGGGGAAGAGATGTACCGGTCGCTGGGAGTGCGGCGGATTATCAATGCGTCGGGGACGACGACGATGTGGGGCGGCTCGAAGCTGCGGCCCGAGGTGGCGGAGGTGATGCGGAAGACGGCCGACGTGATGGTGGACCTGGGAGAGCTGAACAGGGCGGCCGGAAAGGTGCTGGCGGAGATATGCGGCGCAGAGGCTGGAGTCGTAGTGAGCGGATCGGGGGGCGGCCTGGTCATGCAGGCGGCGGCGGTCATCGCTGGCAAAGAACCCGCCAACATGGTGCGTCTACCCGACACGACGGGGATGAAGGACGAGATCATCATTCACAGGAGTCACCGGTTCGGTTATGACCAGTTGTACCGTGCGGCGGGCGCGAAGTTCGTGGAGATCGGGGACGGGCGGCGGTGCTATCCGTGGCAGCTTGAGGCGGCGTTCACGGAGAAGACCGCGGCGGTGGCTTATCTGTACGCGCAGTTCGTTTCGAAGCGGGCGATTCCGCTGCCGCAGGTGTGCGAGATCGCTCACGCGCGCGGCGTGCCGGTGATCGTGGACGCGGCGTCGACGCTGCCCCCGAGGGACAATTTGCGGCGGTATATCCGCGAGGGGGCCGACCTGGTGATCCTGAGCGGAGGGAAGGGCGTACGCGGACCGCAGGGGACGGGTATCTTGGTAGGCCGCGCCGATCTGATAGAGGCGGCGGCGGCGAATGCCGCGCCGAACGCCTTCCTGGGCAGGAGCATGAAGGTGGCGAAGGAGGAGATCATGGGGCTGGTGACGGCCCTGCGGATCTTCGAGGAGGAGGACGAGGAGGCGGAGACGGAGCGCTACCGGGAGATGATACAGGTGGTCGTGGACGCGCTCATCGAGGTGCCGGGGCTGAGGGTGTCGGTACAGTACGACCGGATTGACTATCTGGTGCCCACGGCGCTGATTGAGTTCACGCCGGAGTGGAACGGTCCGAGCCGGGACGAGGTGCTGCAGGCGATGGCGACGGGAAATCCTGCGATACATCTGCACCAGCTGGGGGACCCGGATGAGATGGGGGTCGACCCGATCAATCTCGACGAAGAAGAGGTGGAGGTGGTGATCAGGCGGCTGCGCGAGGAGCTGCTGAGGCCGGTCTGAGGGCGTTATTGTGGGGGTGAGTGGCAGAGGGGTATGCCGAAGGACGCCCTTCGACAAGCTCAGGGCGAACGTACTCTCGACATTCTGATGAAAAGCGGGGACGCGACCGAAAGTCTCGTCCCCGCTGTTTGGTGGTCTGCTAGGCGGGTATCTTGGCCTCGACTTCGACGCCGAGGGAGTCGATGCCGCGTCGGACTTGGCCGAGGACATCCGCGAGTCGCTCTTCGAGGTCGAAGAGGGTCTCGCGGGCGTAGCGGTCTGCCCCCTCACGACGCTCAGAGGCTACTCGATCCGCCTCTTCGATGAGGCGATACGCCTTGCGCTGCGCCTCTTGGATGATCTGCTGGGCCTCCTGCATGGCGTCCTGGTTGGTCGCGTCGGCCTTTTCGTTCGCGGCGCGAAGGACCTCGGTCTCACCGACCTTGCTGGCGTGTTCCTCGCGCGCGGCGGACATGACCTGATCGGCCTCTTCGGCAGCCTCATCGCGGATGCGACGAGCCTCAAGCTGGGTGTGATTGAGGATGCTCTCCTTCTGCTTGAGGATCTCCTTCGCCTCGAGGATGTCGGCGGGGATGGTCTTACTCAGCTGCTCGGTGACGGCAGCGAGGCGATCGACGTCGACCATGACTTTCTTCCGCATACCCGGGACGCGAGTCGCGGAACCTGAAATCTCTTCCAACTCTTCGATGACCTTGATGATATCTATGACTCTCCTCCTTGTCGCCCCGACGCTACGAGGCCGAGATGAATTTTTCCTTCAACCTGGCTGCGACGTGAGGCGGCACGAGGCCGTCAACGTCGCCGCCGAGCTGTGCTACTTCTTTGATCCGGCTCGCGTACACGAACTGGTTTTCGAGGGCGCTCATCATGCACACGACCTCGATATTGCGGTTGAGATGACGCCACATGTGGGTCATCTCGAACTCGGTCTCGAAATCGTAGCCCGCGCGAAGTCCGCGCACGATGAAGCCGGTGCCGAGATCGGATGCCAGATTGGACGCGAGTCCGCTGAATTTTCTGACTTCCACGTTGGGTACGTCCTGAATCGACTGGCTGAAGAGGTTTATGCGCTCGTCGGTGGAGAAGAGGGAGCCCTGAGGCGGGGCATCGTAGACGGCGACGACCAGGCGGTCGAACAGCATCGACGCCCGCCGCGCGATATCGACGTGACCGTTGTGCACAGGATCGAATCTTCCCGGATACACGGCGCTTGGCACCCCTATCCTCCGTATCGGAATATGGAGACGGAAGTATCTCCATACCGTCGTCTTTTCCACGTATTCAGGTCGCCGTAGGTGTCGGCCATTTCGTACGTCTTGGCGTGTTCGGCGACGATGACCGCTCCTTCTTCCAGCGCTTCCCTTTCCAACAGACTTGTCATAATCATGTCCCACGGGTCGAGCCGGTAGGGCGGGTCGGCCAGCACCAGATCGAACCGCGCTCTGATCGTCCGCAGTACCCTTTCGACTCTGCCGCGAGTTATTCGACTCCTATCGGCGAAACCGAGGTCTTCGACGGCTCGCCTGATGTATTGGCACCGGGTGGGGTCGGACTCCACGAACTCGGCCGATGCGGCCCCTCTGCTCAGCGCCTCTATTCCGAGAGCGCCGGTCCCTGCGTAGAGATCGAGGACTCTCGCTCCGTTCACGGATTCGGGGCCGATGAGGGAGAAGATGGCTGAGCGCACCTTCTCGGATGTCGGCCGGAGCCCTACGCCATCGCGTGTGCGGAGCTTGCGTCCCCTCTTACTGCCCCCCGATATTCGAGTCTCCATATAGATTCCGATAGCACGATGCTAGCACCAAGTTGGACAAAGTCAAAGTAGTTTAACGACCATATTTTTAGAAATAGACTAAACTTTGTTCAAGAAAGGGGGTTCTGGGGAGAGGGATTATTGGCCGAAGGTGCGGCGGCGGTATGCGACGTAGAGGCCGGCAAGCATACCGATCGACAGGAGGACGACGATGGGGATGGCGATGAGCAGGCCGATATTGGGTCCTTCGTCGTCGCCGGGCGTTACTTCGACGACGGGCGTGGCGGTAACGATAACGACGATGGGCGCAACCGTCGGGGTGGCGGTTGGGGGCATGGGTGTTGCCGTGTTGGTAGGGGCCGCCGTCGGTGTATTCGTTGGGACAGCCGTGGGCGTGTATGTCGGTGGCAGGGTAGGTGTGGATGTAGGCGGCACGGGCGTGGGCGTGTACGTAGGTATAGGTGTGGGCGGGGCGCTCGCCGGGAGCGTCGTCGTGGTCGTTGGGGATGGCGTTGGCGTACTCGTCGGGAGCGGTGTCGGCGTGTTTGTCGGGGACGGCGTTGGCGTGCTCGTCGGGAGCGGCGTCGGCGTGCTTGTGGGCGTGGCCGTAGGCGGCACGGGTGTGTGCGTCGGCGTAGGAGTCGGCGTGCAAACGGGTATCGGTTCCTGGGGAGGAATGACGAGCTTGAACTGCGTGGTGTTGTTTTCCTCGTTCGATTCCACTATTTCCGAGGCCGCGTCGACCGTAACGACGTTATCGCCGGAGCGGATTCCCGTGATCTCGACGACGGTGGAAGCGCCGCCACCGAGACGCTGTACGGTCGCGCGGGCGAGGCCGTTGGCATCCACCACGAACGAGCCGGAATCGGCGCTGCCGCGGTTGCGAACAACGATCCTGTAGGTAATAGGCGCGATCTCCGGCTCATCGGAACTTAGGCGGCAGACGGGCCGCTGCGCGAATTCGTATTGGACATCATCTTCCGGCACGAGGTCGGGCAGGGACGCGGGAGTCGCGGTGGGCTCGGGGGTTGGTGTCGAAGTCGGGGCCGGGGTGTCCGTCGGGATCGGAGTGTCGGCCGGGACCGGGGTGACGGTCGGAACCGGCGCCGGCGTGTCGGTGGGGACGGGTGTCGGGCTGGGTTCCTCCACGACGGGGGCGGCGACGACGCGGATGCGGTTGTTGCGATTGTCGGCGAAATAGAGGTTTCCTCCTGAGTCGAGAGCCATGCCGAGCGGACGGTTTAAGGAGGCGGAAGTTGCAGGTCCGCCGTCTCCGTCGAAGGCGCTAGCTCCGTCACCGACAACCGTGGTGATGGTACCGTCGAGCTTAATTGCCCGGATGCGATGGTCGAGGGCGTCGGAGATGAAGACGTTGCCGTTGGCGTCCCAGGCGACTCTTCGCGGCCCGACCAGGCCAGCCTCGGTGGCGGGGCCACCATCTCCGGTGAAGGCCCGGCTGCCGTCTCCAGCGATGGTGGAGATGGTCATCGCGCGAGCGTCGACGCGGCGTATTCTCCGGTTTCCGGTATCGGCAATGATGATGTTGCCATCGGGGTCAACTGAGACGCCCTCGGGTTTGTTTAGCTTGGCAAGAGTGGCCGGGCCGCCGTCTCCTGCGAACCCCGTTTCGCCGTCTCCGGCTACGGTAGAGATTTTGCCGGTGTCGAGGTCGACCATGCGAATGCGGTGGTTCCCGGTATCGGCTACGTAGAGGTTATCGGCCGAGTCGATGGCGAGGGCGGTGGGGCTGTTGAAGCTGGCAATGGTGGAAGTGCTATTGAAGCTGGGAATGGTAGAAGTGCTATTTGGGGCGAGCCAACCGACCTCGGTGAGCGCGCGGATGACTCCGCTCATGACATCCAACTTGAGGACACGGTCGTTCCCCGTGTCGGCGATGTAGAGGTTACCGCCGGAGTCGAAGGCGAGCCCCTCGGGAGAGTGGAGGTCGGCATCCTTGCCTTGCCCGTCCAAACCTTCGTGTCCGACAGTCCCCGTACCGGCGACGGTACTAATGACGCCCGTCGAACGATTCACCCGCCGGACCCGGTGATTGCCGGTGTCGGAGAAGTAGATGATGTCTTCGGCGTGAATGGCGACGTCGCTTGGGAAGCGAAGGGCCGCCTCCGACGCGGGGGTGTTCTCACCTGCGAAGGTCGCTTCGCCATTTCCAGCGACGGTAACGAGGATCTTGGCTCTCTGCTCGCCTGGACGCACGGTGGCTCTCACGCGGCGATTGCCTGTGTCGGAGATGAATACCTCGCCGCTGGAATTGATTGCGACGCCAGAGGGTGAGTCAAGGCTTGACACGACGGCGAATTCCTTTTCACCGTCGTATCCCGGGAACCCGTCGACGGAACCCGCCTCGGTGGTGATTTGCCTATTTTCAATTCCAATCTCCAGGGCAATCCTGCGAACGAGGTTGTTGCCCGTGTCGGCGACGTAGAGATTCTTGCCGGGCCCGTCGAGGGAGACGCTCATCGGGTTGCGCAGGACGGCGTCCAGGGCCCTGCCGCTGGCGGCGACGGTGATCGGATCGACGACACCGTCTCTCTTGCCGGCGATGGTGAGCATAACGCCCAAGTCCGTTATTTGGCGGATGAGGTGATTGCCGGTGTCGGCTATGTAGACGTTGCCCAGGTCGTCCACGGCCACATCTCCCGGCCGGTCGAGGGAGGCGTCTACTGCGAGCTCGAGGTCTCCGGCCGATCCTGGCGCGTTCTGCCCGGCGATGGTGGTAACGGTTCCGTTGACTCCGTCGACCTTGCGAATCCGGTTGTTGAGCGTGTCGGCTATGTAGATGTTTTCGTGTTGGTCGACGTCCACTCCTTTGGGGGCGTGGAAGCTCGCATTCGTGGCCGGGCCGCCGTCGCCACCGAAGCTGGATTTGCCAGACCCCGCTACGGTTGTGATGATTCCGGAGGCAATGTCCAGCTTTCGGATCCGGTTGTTGCCGGAGTCTGCGACGTAGAGGTTGTCATCGTCGTCGACGGCGAGTCCGAAGGGGGAGTTGAGGGTGGCTGCCGACGCGGGGCCTCCGTCTCCTGAGAAGCCGGGATTGCCCGTTCCGGCAATGGTGGAGATGAGGTTTCCTTGAACATCGATCTTTCGAATTCGGTGGGCGGCGCTGTCGGCGACGTAGAAGTTGCCGTGGCTGTCGATGGCGATGCCGGCCGGTGAGACGAGCGCGGCGAGAGTGGGTGCGCTCCCATCGCCGAATCCGCCTCCGGCGAGCGTGGCAATGTCACTGGTCTGGGCGTGCGTCGGCATGGTGACGAGGAGGAGGGAGACCGCAACGGAAACGGCGAGGAAGACGATTGACGAAGCGCGAACTGTCATGGTGTTCTTGAGGTCTTGGCAGGTCGAGTAGGTACCGTAGGGGTCTATCGTAGACGGTTCACGGGGTTTCTGCTAGATATTATACGATGTTTTATATTGTAATTGGAAAGTTCCGAAGCACGACGGTGTTCGGGTCTTGCGGGTGGTGGCCGGCATGGGTAGATTAGGTCTATGATCGGCATTCTTGGCGGGACGGGACCGGAGGGACGCGGGCTTGGGCTTCGGCTGGCGTTGGCGGGGCATGACGTGATGATCGGTTCGCGGGACGCAGTGCGCGCGCAGGAGGCGGCTGAGCGAGTTGCGGCCCGGGGGCAGGGCGCGTTGGTGGGGGCAGGCCTGAATGAGGATGTGGCGGTTTGCGCGGGGACGGTGTTCGTTACGGTGCCGTATGAGGGCCAACGTCCGTTGCTGGAATCGCTTGCCGAGGCGCTATCGGGGAAAATTGTGGTGACGACGGTCGTTCCGCTGCGGTTCGATGCCGGCGGGGCGACGTTCCTGCCCATAGAAGCGAGGTCCGCGGCCATGGAGGCGCACGGGATTCTGCCGGAATCACGGGTCGTGGCCGCGTTTCAGACGATCAGCGCGCACGATTTGTTGAATCCCAAGAAGCGCATCGACTCCGACGTGGTGGTGTGCTCGGACGACGAGGGGGCGAAGGTGGCGGTTGCCGCTCTGGCCGAGGAGATTCCGGGCGTCAGGGCAGTGGATGGGGGCGGTCTGCGGAATGCCGTGTTCGTCGAGCACATTACGCCGCTGGTTCTGAACCTAAATCGGATTCATGGGGGGAGGGCGGCGATTCGGTTGACGGGGTTGGGGCGAAAGGAGTAAGGAATATGGATGAACGGAGATATGACCTGATTGTTCGCGCGGGGCGTGTGTACTGCGCCGATACGGGTCTGGACGGACCGGGCGCGGTGGCGGTGTCGGGAGACCGGATAGCAGCGGCGGGGCCGGGTGTTGAGGGGACGGCTGCGAGAGTTCTGGATTTTCCCGACGGCGTACTGCTGCCGGGGTTGGTCGACTTACATGCTCATCCGGCGCCGTCGGACTGGAAGTATGGGATCGACCCGGACGTGGAGATACTTCCACGGGGCGTGACGACGATACTGTCTCAAGGGGACTGCGGGGCGGACGATTGGCCGTTCTACAGGGACAATATCATTCTCGCATCGAAGACGAGGGTTCGGCTGGCCATGAGTGTCGCGCGCGGCGGGGAACGGGTGCCGGGGACGGCGGCGTTCGGGAACGTGGACGACTTGGACGTTGAGGCGGGCGTGGCGGCGATCAAGGACGGCGGTGAGCTGATCTGGGGGTTGTCGGTGAACGCGAGCGTGAACTCTTGTGGGGATTCGGACCCCAGGGAGGTTGTTCGGCGCACATTGGAAATCGCCGAGAGGACGGGAAGGCCGATACTGTTCGGGAACCGCTGGGACCCGTATGACTGGCCGATATCCGAGCAGCTCGACCTTCTCCGAGGGGGAGACGTGCTGACGTACTGCTTCCATGCGGGGCCGAACGGCATCGTGGAAGACGGGAAGGTGATCGACGCGGCCTGGAGGGCGCGGGAGCGCGGGGTGCTGTTCGACGTGGGGCACGGCATGGCCTCGTTCGACTTTCCGACAGTGGAGGCGGCCATCGCGGACGGGTTCTTGCCGGATACGATTTCGACGGACCAGTACGCGCGGCACGTGGGGTCGAATCCGCAGCACGATCTGCCTCGGACGATCTCGAAGCTGCTGGCGGCGGGGATGGATGAGAGCGACGCCTTCACTCGGGCGACGCTGCGGCCGGCCGGTGTGTTGGGGATGTCGGGGGAGATCGGAACGTTGCGCGCGGGAGCGTGCGCGGATCTTGCGGTGCTGGAGTGGGACGATGACGTGCCGCCGTTGGCGGACGTCGCGGGGGACTTGAGGCCGGGAGGGTGCTACGAGGCGGTGCTGACGGTGCGTGGGGGCGAAGTGGTGAGTTCCGGAGGTTAGGTGCTGGGCTTTTCACCCTCACCTCAGCCCTCTCCCGTGAACGAGAGAGGGGGTAATATGCGGGGAGTTGACGGTGCTTACTCGTCGTCACTGCCGCCGACGTCGATGGCTATGCCGCCGAACTGGGCGGAGGTGCCGCTGAGGCCCGCAAGAGAGAGTTCCTTGGCGCGATGACACGCGACCCAGTGGTTGGGGCTGTCCTCGACGAATTCCGGCGTTTCTTCGCTACATATTTCCACTCTGAAGGCGCAGCGGGGATGGAAGTAGCAGCCGGAGGGAGGATTCGCGGGGCTGGCGACCTCGCCTTCGAGGACGAAGGTCTCCTTGCGGACTTTCGGGTCGGGGATCGGCACGGACTGGAGGAGAGCCGAGGTGTACGGGTGCAATGGGTTGCTGAAGAGCTCTTCGGTCTCGGCGAGCTCGACCATCTTACCGACGTACATGACGGCGACGCGGTCGGAGATATGCCGGACGACGCTGAGGTCGTGAGCGACGAAAAGGTATGTGAGGTTGAGCTGTTCCTGGAGGTCGGAGAGGAGGTTGATGACCTGGGCCTGGACGGACACGTCGAGAGCGGAGACGGGCTCGTCGGCGACGACGAGGCGTGGGTTGAGGGCCAGCGCCCTGGCGATGCCGATGCGCTGGCGCTCACCGCCGCTGAAGGCGTGTGGGAAGCGGCGCATGTACTCGGGCCGTAGGCCGACGAGACGTAGCAACTCGGCTACGCGCTCGGAGCGGACTCTCAAGCTCCGCTCGCCGTGGACGAGGAGAGGCTCACCGACGATGTCCAGCAAGGACATGCGCGGGTTGAGCGAGGTAAACGGGTCCTGGAAGATCATCTGCATGTCTTTGCGGAGCTCGCGCAGGGGGCCCTTGCCGATTGCGCCGATGTCGAGGACCTGTCCATCCTCGGTGCGGTAGAGTATCTCGCCGCTGCTGGGGTCGACGGCGCGCATGATGCATCGCGCGGTGGTGGTCTTGCCGCAACCGCTCTCGCCCACGAGGCCGAGCGTCTCTCCCTGCTGGATGGTGAAGCTCACGTCGTCAACGGCTCGGACGTGGCCTATTACTCTCTTGAGGAATCCCCGGGTGATGGGGAAGTACTTGCGGAGATTTTGGACGTCGAGAAGATTACGTCGTTCCGCTATGTAACTTTCGGTCTGGTCGATGGTCTCCTCAGCCACTTGTACCTACCTCTTCCGGGGGATGATGGAGGAAACAGCTAACCATTTGGTTGGTTCCCTCTAAGGGTTGGAATACGGGGATGTTCCGGTCGCAGACGCCTTCGATGTAGTTCGGGCATCGAGGCCGGAAGGTGCATCCGGAGGGCCTGTTAAAGGGGTGCGGGATGGTGCCTCGAATGGAGGGGAGGCGTTCCACGCTCCGGGTGTAGATGCTGGGAATGGACCTGAGCAGGCCCTGGGTGTAGGGGTGCTGCGGGTTGTAGAAGATGTCCTCGACGGGGCCGGACTCGACGGCCCGGCCGAGATACATGACGACGACACGGTCGGCCATTTCCGCGATCACGCCGAGGTTGTGGGTGATGAGGATGACGGCCATTCCGTTTTCCTGCTGGAGCTGTTTGAGGAGCTCGAGGATCTGGGCCTGCGTGGTGACGTCAAGGGCGGTTGTGGGCTCGTCAGCGATAAGCAACTGGGGTTCGGCGGAGAGGGCCATGGCGATCATGGCGCGCTGCCGGAGGCCGCCGCTGAGCTGGAAGGCGTACTCTTTGAGTCGCTGCTCGGCGTTCGGAATGCCGACCATCTGCAGGAGCTCGACGGAGCGGTCCTGGATGCCCTGCTCGGAGAGGTCGGTGTGGAGTCTGATGGCCTCGCCGATCTGGTTACCGACGGTGTGGAGCGGACTGAAGGAGGTCATCGGCTCCTGGAAGATAAGGGCGATGCCGGCGCCGCGGATGGCGCGCATGAGCCTGCTGTTGGGATCGAGGGCGGTGATGTCTATTTCTCTGGCGTCAGGGAGGCGCCAGAGAATTTCGCCTTCCTCGACGCGCCCGGGCTTGTCGATGATGTTGAGTATCGCGCGGCCGACGGTGCTCTTGCCGCAGCCGCTCTCGCCGACGACGCCGATGGTTTCGCCCTGCTTGATCTCGAAGTCGACTCCGTCGACTGCTCGCACGACGCCTTCGTCGGTGGGGTAGTAGATCTTCAGATCATTGATCTGAATTATCGTATCTTCCGCAAGTCTGTAGCCGTTTTCTGAGGTAGTCATATGCTCGCTCTGTGTTACTTACCGTACGGGTCCGCGGCGTCTCGCAGACCGTCACCGAAGAAGTTGAAGCAAAGGATCACGACGATGACCGGGATGGCCACGAACATGAGCCAGGGGTAGAGGGCCACGACGGTCGGGTTCTGCGCCTGAATGAGCATGATGCCGTAGCTGACGGCGGGTGGTCGCAGTCCCAGACCGAGGAAGCTTAGACTCGTTTCGCCGATGATCATGCTCGGAATGGACAGGCTCATGTTTGCGATGAGATGGCTGTAGAAGCCGGGGAGCATGTGCCGGAACATAATCCGGCTTTCGGAGGCCCCGGCGATGCGGGCGGCCATCACGTAGTCCTCCTCGCGGAGGGCGAGGAACTTGCCCCGGACGGTGCGGGCCATGCCTGTCCATCCGAAGATTGAGAGGATTACGGTGATTGCCAAGTAGACTTGGAGGACGGTCCAGTGCTGCGGAACGGCGGCGGATAGGCCCATCCAGAGCGGGAGGGTGGGGATTGCGCTCATAACCTCAATGATGCGCTGGATCAGTGTATCGACCCATCCTCCGTAGTAGCCGGAGATTCCGCCCATCACGACTCCGAATACGAACGATATAGCCACGCCGAGGAGTCCGACGGAAAGCGAAACACGATTCGAGAGCATGAGTCGCGACCATGAGTCGCGACCGACGTCGTCGCTGCCTAATATGAAGATCGAGGGACGCTCCTCGTAGACGGCGGTGTCGGTGAAGCCGAGGAGATGGCGGTCGGTGTCGATGAAGCCGAGGAACTTGTACTCGAAGCCTTTGGTGAAGAATCCCACGTCGATCTTCACGTCGGGGAGGAGCTCATACTTTCGCTGGAAGGTCTGCGGGTCACGGTAGGACTCGAGGCCGTTGACGTGCGGTCGGAAGGAGCCTCCGTCGAAGAATCGGATGGGCTGTGGCCTGAGGAGGTGGTATGACTCGGAGATCCTCGCCGGGTCGCCGGTGCCGAGGAATTCCGCGAGGGGGAACAACAGATAGAAGATTGCGAGGATGATGCCGGAGAAGACGGCGGGCTTATGCTTTCGGAACCGCCACCACATCAACTGCCATTGGGAGGCAACGGTGAATTCCTCTTCGTCAAGCTGCGCGGTAGCAGCATTCGCAGCAACTTGTTCTGCCATTCGTCACCACCTTACAGATTTGCCGGACGGGGTCCGACATCGCTTCAGGGACTCGCGTTCACGAAGTACAATAGTACACGTTTCCCAACCGATGCGGTAGGGGCCGGCCCGTGTGCAACACTATACTATTGTTTCTAACGTGTCAAGCGGAAGCGGACGGCCTCGGCCGGGAGGGCGGGACATACCTTTTCGCGGAGTCGGGTGTGTTTTGACGGCCATTCGCTTCCACCTTATACTTCGTGCCGCTCTAGAGTCATTCGAGGGTTTTGAGTTATGGCATATCGCGTAGGCATCGTCGGGGCGAGCGGGATAGTCATCAACACTCCGAGGGGTGAGCCTTCGCCTCCGCTCGACAGGGAGATATCCACGTCGCACGTGAGCGGTCTTTCCTACATGCCGGACGTGGAGCTGCCGGCGATCTGCGACATCAATCCGGAGGCGCTGGAACGGTTCAAGGCGGCGTGGTCGGAACGTTGGCCGGAGACGCGGCTGTACGCCGATTACCGGGAGATGCTGGATAGGGAAGACCTCGACATTCTGACGGTGGCGACATCGGACCATCGCCATGCTCAGATAGTGATCGACGGGGCCGAGAGCGGCGTGAAGGGGATATTCTGCGAGAAACCCATTGCGACGACGCTGGAGGACGCGGACGCGATGATCGCGGCGTGCGAGAGGAATGGGGTGAAGATGTCGGTGAACCACAGTCGGAGATGGTTCCCTCTGTACCACAAGGTGCGCCGGACGATCAGGAGCGGGGCGATCGGGGCGCCGACGGTGTTGACGGCGGTGCTGGGCGGGCCTCGCGCGATGATGTTCCGCAACGGCACGCACTTCATCGACGCGCTGTGCTTCTTTGCGGAGTCTAAGCCGAGGAAGGTGTCGGCGATCCTGGAGGATGGGTTCGACCACTGGGATAGGTACCGCGGCGACGGGGGAAAGCTGCCGGAGAACGAGCCGGGCGTGCTGGGGACTATTGTGTTCGAGAACGGCGTGAGGGCGATCTTTCGGTCGCTGAAAGGGACGGCGCCCATTAGCAGTCTGGAGATCACGGGGCCGAAAGGGGTTATTCGTATGGGCGCCAGCGACCGAACGGCAGAGCTGGCGGTGCAGGAGGACGTCAGGGCCGAACCGATCCGTACGGCCATCCTCCCGGAGCAGTACCAGATCCAGGGAACGGTTGCGGCGTACCGTGAGCTGATCGACATCATCGAGCACGGCGGACAGAGCATCTCATCGCCTCAGGATGCTCGGATGGCGCTCCAGATACTGCTGGGGTTCCTGGAGTCGCACCAGCAGGGAGGACGGCTGGTGGGGGTGCCGGGATAGGCGACTCGCCGTCGCGGGCGGAGAGAGCAGAGGAGAGTGAGCATCTTGACATCAAGAGTGTGGCACACTATGATGCCGACATGAGAACTACTCTGACGTTGGACGATGACGTAGCGGATGCGCTGCGAGAGCGGGCGCGGCTTCTTGACATGCCGTTCAAGCAGGTGGTGAACGATGCGTTGCGGCATGGGCTATCGCCCGGCGCGGAGGAAGATCCAAGGACGGAATACCGGTTGGTTCCCAATCAGAGCGCAATCGCTCCGGGAATCGATCCGTTGAAGCTCAATCAGATCAACGACCGGCTCGATGCGGAGGCGTTCACCGTTCCGAATGTGAGATGATAATACCGGACGTCAATCTGCTTATTTATGCCCACAACGACGGAGCGCCTTACCACGACTCGGCCAGACGCTGGTGGGAAGGTCTGGTCAACGGCGTGGAGAGAGTCGGCATCCCCTGGATTGTGTCGGCGGGCTTTGTCAGGCTGATGACTCATCCGAAGGTGCTCGTCAGTCCGGCAACCCCGGCGCAAGCGGTCGATTATGTTTGCGAGTGGTTTCGGGTCCCCCACGTTATGCCGATCAACCCCGGGGCGGACCATCTGATCCACTTCCGGCGGAATCTCCTCGCGGCCGGCGTTGGGGCGGACTTGGTGACCGACGCGCACGTCGCCGCCGTGGCGATGGAGTATCAGGCGGAAGTCCACTCGAACGACACGGACTTCAGCCGCTTTCCCGGCCTCCGCTGGCGTAATCCTCTTTGATGCGGAACGGTTCCCCTTCATTGCGGACACTTACGACTAAACTGGCGCAGGTTCGGCTCACCGGATTGCCTTGACCCGTTCGTTTGGTAGCACATAGAATGCGGCCCTGAATATGAAGAGCAAGGCGCCTGTGGAAGAGTTGATTTCGGCGGGCGGGGTCGTGTTCCGCAACGACGGGGGCGGCCCTCAGGTGGTGCTGTGCGGCAAGAATATGCCCCGCCGGCTCTGGGCGCTTCCGAAGGGGACGCCGGAGCGGGGAGAGACGCGGGAGCAGACGGCGATCCGCGAGGTGACGGAGGAGACGGGCCTGCAGGTGCGGACGCAGTTCTTCATCGACAGCATCCAGTACTGGTTCGTGCGGCCAAATGACGGCGCGCGGTGTCACAAGACGGTGCTTTACTATTTAATGGACTCGGTCGGCGGAGACACGTCTCTCCACGACAACGAGTTCGACGAGGTACGGTGGTTCTCGGTCGAGGACGCTCTCAAGACCATGAGCTACGGAAACGAGGCAGAGGTTGTTAAGAAGGGCCTTTCCATGGCTCTACGAGGATGATCCCGAGCCCGCGGAAGAGGGCGCGGTAGTCCAGGTCGGCGAGAAGGTCGTCCTTCGGGAGAAGCGCCGGAGCGATATCGACGACGACTATGGCTGGCGGGTCGACGATGAACTCTCGCGGCTTGACGCGACGCGGCCGATCACCATGTCGTTCGAGGCGTACCGCACGTACGCCCGCGAGGAGATGCAGTACGCGACCTCGACGTCGAAGCGGCTCGCCATCGACACGCACGACGGCGTACACATCGGCAACTGCATGTACTACGACATCAACCGCCGTCGGGGCGTGGCCGAACTCGGCATCATGATCGGCGACCGGCGGTACTGGGGTGCCGGGTACGGCACCGACGCGGTGCGGACGCTGCTCAACCACATCTTCACCACGACCGACCTCGACAGCGTCTACCTGCATACTCTCAAGTGGAACGACCGCGCCCGGCAGTCGTTCGCGAAGGCGGGCTTTCGCGAGATGCGCACCGTGTTCCGCAACGGGTATGACTTCGTGCGTATGGAGATCCGCAGGGGCGAGTGGGAGGCCGCTCGGAGCGCGGACGACGATCCCGACCGGAACGGCTCGCACGGGGCGTAGCGGGGACTCACCGCAGAGGACGCAGAAGGTCGAGACATTAGAGAAGGGGCGAGAAACCGTGCGCAGGGTGATTTTCGCCGATAATCTCGATGTCCTGACTTCTTTGCCGGATGGCAGGGTTGACTTGATCTATGTCGATCCGCCGTTCAACACGGGTCGGACGCAGGAACGGAGGTCGATCCGCACGGTGCGCGACGAAGAGGGCGGCGACCGCGTCGGCTTTCAGGGGAACCGGTATCGGACGGTCGAGATCGGCTCGTCGGCGTACTCGGACTCGTTCGACGACTATCTGAGTTTCCTGGAGCCGAGGTTCCGTGAGGCGAGGCGTGTGCTGAAGTCGAACGGCTCGTTCTTTCTGCACGTCGACTACCGCGAGGTCCACTACTGCAAGGTGTTGCTCGACGAGATATTCGGTAGGGAATCGTTCATCAACGAGATCGTGTGGGCTTACGACTACGGCGGGCGCTCCAAGTCCAGGTGGCCGGCCAAGCACGACAACATCCTCTGGTACGCCAAGGACCCGGAGGACTACACCTTCAACTACGAGGACATCGACAGAATCCCCTACATGGCCCCCGAACTGGTCGGCCCGGACAAGGCGGAGCGGGGTAAAACGCCCACGGACGTGTGGTGGCATACCATCGTGCCGACGAACGGCAAGGAGAAGACGGGGTATCCGACGCAGAAGCCGCTGGGGATCGTGGAGCGGATCGTGCGCGTTCACTCGAATCCGGGAGACGTGGTGCTGGACTTCTTCGCGGGTAGCGGGACGACGGGTGAGGCGGCGACGAAGCTTGGGCGGGGGTTTATTCTTGTGGACAATAACCCTGAGGCGATTCGGGTGACGGAGAAGCGACTCGCGGGGTACGGAGTGGAATTCACCACAGAGAACGCAGAGATCGGAGAGGGAAGAAAGAGAGAAGGAAGAAGTGCGTAGAGGGTGAGTTCTGGGGGACGAGGATTTTAGATTCATAAGCAGGAGGCACACATGAGAACGAACACGGTCAAACAAAAACTCCTTCGCGGCGAGCCCTCGATCGGAGCGGAGGCCGGGCTCGGGTCGGTGCTATCGGCGGAGACGATGTCGCGCGTGGGGTTTGATTACATCGTGCTCGACATGCAGCACGGGGCATGGACGGAGGAATCGGTGATGTACGCCTTCCGGTCGATCGCGCTGGGGTCGGCGCTGCCGATGGCGCGAGTGCGGAGCAACGACTTCGGGCTGATCGGGCGGCTGCTGGACATCGGCGCGATGGGAGTCATCATTCCGCTGGTGAACTCGGTGGAGGACGCCGAGAAGGCCGTCCACGCGGCGCGGTACCCCCCGCTGGGAGGCAGGTCGGGCGGGAACTTCGGGACGGGGTTCTTGTCGGACGACCCCGACGCCTATCAGAAGGCGGCGAACGAGGAGATATTCCTGGCGGTGCAGATCGAGTCGGCGCCTGCCGTCGAGAGCGCGGAGGCGATCATGGCAGTCGAGGGCATCGACGCGTGCTGGATCGGCCCGGGCGACCTGTCGGCCTCGATGGGAACGACACCGGGTACCCCTGAGCACACTGCCGCTATCCGGTCGGTGATCGCGGCGTGTCACAAGACGGGGAAGATACCGGGGATCTCGCTGGGGGACGTTGAGCTTGCGAGGTTCTGGATCGACGAGGGCTGCCGGTTCGTGACGTGCGGGGACGACGGGTCGTGGATGGCGGCAGGTGCGAGAGCGGCGTTGGAGGGGGTGTTGGGTTCTGGGGTCTAGGTGCTGGGGATTCACCGCAGAGGGCAGCGCAAAAGAAAGTAATCCGTTCGCCCTGAGCAGCCTTACGCCCCGGGCGCGGTGCCGTGCCGAGGTTTCAGTAACTGCCTTGAAGACAACTTCTTTCCTCACTCTGTGATCTCTGTGTCCTCTGTGGTGAATCTTCGTCCTGTCTGCCTCTTTTACAACATCGCGCGGCCTTGATATAGTTTGACCATCAGCAGTATCGAGGATTACAGTTTTACATGAGTAATCAACCTCCAGATCAGCCCTTTGATCAGCGGGTTGCCAGACTGCAAGGTGACTTGCAGAACCTGGTTCGAGTTCTCATGAAGGGCTTTGAGACACGTCTTTCCTCCTATGGAGTCGGCGCGGTGGAGTATACCGTGCTCAGCGTCTGCATGGCCGTGAAGCAAATCTCGATCAAAGACCTGAGGGGGTTGGTCCCCATTGACTATGCACACCTCAGCCGCACTACGAGCCGGCTTGAGGACATGGGTCTTATCGAGAAGGTGCGCCTCAGGGGTGACCGGCGTGTGGTGAACTTGAGGATGACGGAAGAGGGCCTGTCTCTCATGCCTGAGCTCACGAGGCGGGTGCAGGGATACTATGCCCTTCTTGTAAGCGATTTTAGCCAAGAGGAATTGGCCGGCTACATGGGCGTCATAGAAAAGATGATAGCTGGCGGGGAGGAAGAGAAGGAGACCCCCATGCGGGGGGGGGGGGGGTAGAAGATTGCCCCGTGCCCAACGCCGCGTTCGCGTGAACCTCTCCGATCAAGAACAAGGACGGACCCATCATGACCGACCAGAGTGAAGCCCAGTCGGTTGAGTCGCAGATCGCTAACCTGCAGGGCTACCTGACGGCGTTGGTAAACGTCATGTACAGGGGGGTCGATGTTCGGCTGTCTCCGTTCGGGCTTGCCGTCGGGGAGTACGCGGTTTTCGCAGCCTGCCTCACCAACGAACCGATCACCATTTCGGGCCTCGCGGAGCACGTCCCTCTTGACTCCGGACGCATAAGCCGCATCGTGTCCAAACTGGAAGACAGGGGACTGGTCTGGAAGGCGCGCCCCAGAGCGGACCGGCGCGTCGTGAGGGTGGAGATGACCGACGAGGGCCGCGCTCTCGCGATCGAGTGCATGAGGCGGGTCGGCGAGCACTACGCCAACGTCATGAGCAGAGTCAGCGAAGAAGAGCTGATCGACCTGATCGGTTTCATCGAAAAGATGACGGAGAATGCCGAGAGCGCGAAAGCAAAGGGTGAGGACGGCGGGGAGTGAGGACGGAGTCTATGGATTCCCGCCTTCGGAGACCTTTGCATAACCCCACTCACTGTCATTCCGAACGCAGCGCAGCGAAGTGAGGAATCTAAAATCCTTGCTCTCCAAGCGAAGCCTCATAGCTGAAACAGCCCTGATGACCACAGCGAAACATCTTAGATTCCTCCCTACGGTCGGAATGACAGGCCATCAGGCAAGTTACGCAAAGCTCCCCTTTCGCGGGAATGACTGTGTGGGTTCTGCGGTGCTCCACGTTTAAGTGGTTCGAGGCGCAGTCAGAACAAGGTTGAATTACTTCCCTGCAGTTCCTCAAAGAACAGGAACTGACCTGCGTAGCCGGCGTATGGGCCGAAGCGACACCACGCCCACTGTACTACCGTAGCGTACTGCTTGTAGGTCAATTTATCGGACTGTCCTGATAAAAATTTCTCTGGAATTGGGCAATCATCGTACAATTCGGCTAGTGCTCGCCCAATGTTCCTGTCTACCGGGAATGCCTCCGTCTTGTCCAGGGCGAACAACGCGATACAGTCCGCAACCTTGCCACCGATTCCATTCGCAACCTTGCGACTTGCGCTGCGTTTTTCCATTAGCTGCCATACAACATCGTCGTAGCGCTGGTGGGTCAACTCCTCAAAATCCGAGTCATCGCAACATACCCGTTTGGCCGCAGCGAAGATATACTCAGCACGTTTGAGACCCAACTCTAGCTCCTTCAATCGGTCCAAACCCGCACAGAGCACCTCCTTACAAGTAGGGAAGGTATAACGCTCATCGCCGCACAACTCGATCGGTTGTCCTATACCCTCTGCTACCTTTTCTACGCATATGGTTATGCCTCCGACGCTATTGGGGGCCGAGCAGATATAGGCAGCCATGCACTCCCAGGGGTCCGGGTGTCGTAGAACTCGCAACCACGGGTATTTCTTTATCAGCTTGGCGACTTTCTTGTCGCGGTGGGAGATGTCGTCGTAGATTTTGTCGATAGGGTCGTTAAGTCGGAAGTAGGAGCGCAGCATTTCGTCCAGGTCAGCGCCAGAGTGGGACTTGTACTCCAGTACATTGTCCACCTGGCGAATGTGGATTAGGTTCCCTTTCAGAACGCCCGAGTGCCAATCGCCCTTCCACTTGCACCAACGGAAGTCCTGCCCCGTGTATAGGACTTTGTCCAAATCAAAGGGATACTTGGAGGACTGGTTGAAGCAGAGTTTCCTAGTCATGGGTAAGTGTTCAGATTTGGTGGGTGGGAACCCGCCCCGCTCCTGTGGATTCCCGCCTGCGCGGGAATGACGGTGCGGAGCAGTCAGGCGCGCTACGGCTGGATGAGGATGCGCATGGAGCCGTTGGGGTCTTTGCGCTGGGTGAGGATGGTGTGGCCGCGTTCCTCGGCCCAGACCACGACGTCGTAGGTGTTGAGGACATCGGGCATGATGACTTCGAGGAAGGTCTGGGAGTCGGCCTCGACGCGCTCGGTGAGCTCGGCGAGGATGCTGGCACAGGTCTTGCCCGTCCCGTCGACGACGACCCAGCCGTTACTCGAATCGCCGTTCTTGCTGCCGTTGGCCATGTACGCGCCGTCGAGGACGTCGATCTCGCCGGACTGGCGCATGTCGAGCTGTCGCTTGAACTCGGCGACGGCCTCCCAGTAGACGCCCTCGGAGCGCTCGCCCTGCGCGCAGACTGCCCCGCGCACGCCGACGATGTCGGGGTTGATGCGGGAGAGCTCGTCGAGGTTGTCGATCTTGAGGTGGCCGGAGAGGGCCGTGCTCATGCCGTCCTGCTTGCTGTCGAAGACCATGTCGCGGAGCTCGGACTCGGACATGAAGTCGAAGAGGTTGCGACCGTCCTTGGTGAGGGTGTCGATGAGCCACCCGTCACATTGACCGTCCTTGGCGAGTTTGACCATGTGGTCGGCCTCGAGGCCGTCGTAGAGGGGGTTGTCGGCGAAGAGGGATCCTATTAGCTTGGTGTCTGTGCCCTCGAGGGCCTGCTTCGATGCCAGGAGGGTCTCGGCGGCGTGGTCGTACTCGGTGTTCATGAAGCCGACCTTGACGGAGGTTGCGCCCATGCGTCCTGCCGCGTAGACGGCCATGGCGACGGTGCCGATCTGGTTGGGCACGACGCCGAGGGTGACGCTGGCGTGATGAGGTTCAGGGATCGCGTCGCGTACCTGCTCGATGATCCACGGGTTCGCGGAGCCGACGAGGGCTTCCTGCAGGTTCTTGACGTCCACGATGTCGGCCCCGCCCTTCAGGGCGTGCATGGCCTCGTCGAGGTTTTGAACGCTCACCATCAAGATCATGTGTTTAACCCCTATGCTGGCGCGAGTGAGGCGCTTTGGACGGCCTCCAACTCGGACTTCAGTCGTTCCTTTTCTTTGTCGTCGAGATCGGACAGGGGAGGGCGCACGTGGCCGTGCCGGAGGCCCATGAGCTCGCCCCAGTACTTGCACATGGATGCGGGAAGCGCGCCGCCGAACTTGGCGACGGTGTACTGCCACCACTGATCGGAGAGGGCCTTGACGGGCGCGAGACGCTGTTCGTACATGGCGTCGTCGATGTCGCCCTGGGTGGCGCGGTCGATGAACCGGACGTAGTTGTTCTCGCCGGGTCGGTCGAAGCGCCAGTCGGAGGTGTTGGCGAACATGACCTGCTGCTGGAAGCCAAGCTCGCGGCCCTTGAAGAGGACCCACTCGTCGGGGGCGCTGATGATGGCGGAGTCGCCGAGTCGCCGGTGGGCCTCGATGGTGAGGTCGCGGTTGAAGCTGGCCTCCTTGACGCCGACCACGTTGGGAATGTCGCAGAGTCGGCTGAGGCCGTCGGCGCTCATGACGACGCCGAACTGCGGCGAGTTGTAGAACATGATGGCGAGGTTGGTCGAGTCTGCCAGGCGTCGGATGAAGTCGACGACCTGTGACTCGGTCTTGGTGACGAAGTATGGAGGCGCGGCGATGAGAAGGTCGAAGCCCGCGCTCTCGGCGTGGCCAGCGAGAAAGAGCATGTCCTTTTCGGAGGTGTGGGTCACGTGAGCGCCGATGAGCCACTGTCCCGCCGCCTCGTCGGCAAAGGTGTCGTATACCCGGATCCGCTCCTCGCGGGTGAGGCTCCAGAACTCACCCATGCCCCAGGTGCATCCTGCCCCGCGGGTGCCGAGTGAAATGACGTGTCGGATGTTGTGCCGGAGGGCGTCGTCGTCGACCTCGTCGTCGGGGGTGAACGGGGTCATCAGGGTGCTCCACTCGCCGCGGAGGTTCTCCCAAGCCCAGTCCTGGGCCTCGCTCTTGACGTATGTTGCCATGATGGGGGACTCCTGTGTGTGGAGGGCCTGAAGAGGAGACGCCGTGTCCGTAGTTCCATGATACCGACGGGCGCGATTGCGTGTCAATGAGGTTGCCGCGCGAGGCTACCCCTGCGCCGCCAGCCACTCCTCGTACTCGCGGCGGCCCTCTTCGTTGAAGGGGTAGTACTTGTTCAGCTCGCCGCCTTCGCGGAGCCTCATGCGGACGAAGACCTCGTGCTCGTCGCGCTCGCCGGCAATCTCGATGATCTTGGGGGCGAGCCTCGGGGGAATGACGATCGCGCCGCCGTCGTCGGCCATGATGATGTCGCCCGGACGGACGAGCACCTTGCCGCACGCGATGGGCAGGTTGATGTCCTCGGGGAACAGGTTCATGTGCCCCGCGCCGCCGGTCGTCACTGCGGTCGACCAGACCGGCACTTGGATCTCGTTGAAGATGGCCGCCGAGTCGCGGATTCCCGTGTCGATGACGACTCCCGCGCCGCCGCGCGACTTGAAGTACGTCATCAGCATCTCGCCGAACGTGCCGGTCGCGAGGTCGCCGCGTCCATCGACGGCTATCACGTCGCCGGGCTGGACGTAGTCGAAGATCTGCCAGAGGGCGGAGCGCTTCTCGGTCTCCTCCTCCATGTGAAGGGCCCGGTCCTCCTCCGACTCACCCGGAATCTCGTATCCTGCCATCTGGTCCTCGCGCTGGGGCACGAACCTAAGGGTCAGCGCGGGGCCGCATATCTTGCTGCCGGGCACGCGCGCGATTGGCCCTTCGATGAACGTGCGGTGAACGCCGAGGCCGTCCATCGTGGAGGTGACGCTGTCGGCGCCGAGCACGCTCAGGGCGTCGATGATCTCCTTCGGAGGCCGGACGATGTCTCTGGACGGGTCGTAGTTGCTGGTCATCTACATACTCCAGGTGGTGTTGCAGTCGAAGAGGGTGTACGAGACGTCGGCGCAGTGCTCGATGACCTGCGGCCAGACCTCTTGATGGATGTCGCGGGCGACCCAGTCGACGCGATCCTGCTCTGTGCGCCAGTACGAGACCATCTCGTAGGCGAAGGCCGGCTTGCCAGCCTCGAGCGCGGCGAGGTCCTCATCGCTGAAGGGGGTGTTAAGTGTGGCGCGCAGGAAGCCGGGCTGCTGCGTCATGGCCGCTATCCATACGTCCTTGATTGCCGTTTCGAGGGCGGCCTCCTGACCCTCCTTGGCCGTCAGGTACACATTGAGCGAGATCATTCGTGGACTCCTTTTGGTCGGTTGTGGGAGTACCGTAATGCGAAACGGCGCGTTTGGCAAGTCCGGGGGATTCACCGCAGAGATCGCAGAGGGCATAGAGGGGAGGAGGGAGGAGGAAGTATTGCGTATGGGGCGGGCCATAGTTAGGCGAGGGCTTCCCACTGAAGCAGAGCGCACACGTCGAATAGGTGGCAAAGACTGCCAAACATGGAGTTGAGTGGTAGACTGAGGCCTCTCATTCCTATCCAGGAGAAGAAGATGCTCACAAAGGCCACGTTTAAGATCGTTAGCTGGGACGAGGAACCGTTTGACGAACCTGATGACGGGCCGAAGCTGACACGGGCGCACGTGAAGAAGTCTTTCCACGGTGATCTGTCCGGAACGGGCAACCTCATGTACGTAATGACGTACCTCAACAGTGGAGGAGCCTCGTTCACAGGTTTTGAGAAGGTTGTCGGGAGCTTGGGTGGACGGACAGGCAGCTTCGTGCTGCGACACACGGGGTCTTACGACGGAGAAAAGGCCACGGCGGAGTACGACGTGGTTCCGGAGTCGGGTACCAACGAGCTAGCCGGGCTTTCGGGTACTGGCGGATTCTCTGCTGGGGATGCTGCGGAGCACGACATGACCTTGGATTATGAAGTATAAATCGCTGGCGGCCTACCTGACGCGCGTCAGCTATCCCCGGCTCGGCTCCGCCATCTCCCGCTTGGCCTTCTCCACGAGGGCGGCCATGTGGTCGTCGAGGGCGAGGCGCTGTTCGAGGTGACGCATCCTCCCGGGGCCGGCCGTCTCGATCATGACGTCGCCATAGGCGCGGGGGTGCCAGAAGCGCACGAGGTCGGCGAGCTCGTCGCGGAGGATGTGCTCGTCCTCGTCGGAGTGCCGCTGCTGGAAGCCGATGGTGAACATCCGTCGTTCTGAGCTCCCGCCATAGGCGCAGTGCTTGATCTTGTGGTTGAACACGAGCACGTCGCCCGGCTCGCTCTCCAGCGGAACGGCGGGAATGTCCGGTCCCTCCATCGCCCACATTCGCTCGTAGTGCTGGCGCTCCGAGTGCGGCATCGCCTCCTGTACGGAGTCGCCGAAGCGGTCGCCGACGTTGTGTGTGCCTGGTATTACGCGGAGGCAGCCCGTGTCCTTCGTCACGCGGTCGAGGTAGAACGCGACCTTCAGGGAGTTATACGGCTTGTTGTAGTACCGGTCGGAGTGCCATTTCGTCGGCCCTACAAAAAAATTGCCGTCGCTGAACATGTAGTTGTAATCGTCGCCGAGGATGGCGGACGCGATGCCGTCGATTCGCGGGTCGTCGATGAGGGCGCTGAGGTACTCGTGCTGGTCGATGAAGGGAACGAGGGCGGAACGGCGCATCCCGTCGTGGGCCTCCCCTGCGTGTCCTCCCCCCTGCATGTCCCACACTTCGTGGAACGACGCTTCGATCCGGGGGAACTCGTCGCGGAATAGCCCCGGCATCTTCAGGTAGCCGAACGTGTGGAAGTGGTTTACCTGCTGGGGGGTTAGCATCACTGCCTCTCGCTTCTGTTTCTGCGCATCTTGGCGATCTCGTTCTTGACGTATGACAGCCAGAACCCGACGGCCATAAGCACAACGCCGATGGCGACTCCAATCGAAGGCCCGTCCCGTGTGGCGACGATGAGGGCCACCCCGGCGAGGAGGATAACAACACCGACAATGCGCTGGACGTTTGGATTGCCGAGAGTCATTGGAATACCCGTTGGGAATCAGTCCTCGTCGCGCTCGTCGAAGTGAGTGAACGGCAGCGAGACGACCTTGGCGATCACCGCTAGGAGAATGATGATCGGTATGAGAATGGCCAAGGCGATCAGCAGTGCTCCAACCAAGCCGAGCACGATGCCCACGAAGGTGATCGTCCCGACGACAACCGCAAGCGCGAACGTCAGGGCCAAGGGAACGACCACGATGCTGATAGCCGCCTTCGCCGCCGGGTTCGTCACTTCCTTATTGCCGATCACGATTCGTGAGGACATGCTTAATTCCTTTTCTACTGAGCGGAGACCGAAGTACCCGCGTCCCACGCCATCAGAACAGCCTGCGGCCCGGCACCTTCACCCGCGTCCTGTAGAGCGACGTGCCCGCATTGATGTAGAGGCTGCGGAGATCGTCGTCACCCCACGTGAAGTTGGTCACCCCCTGCGGCACGTAGATCGTGCCAAGACAGGTGGCGTCGGACGCGAACACCTGGACGCCGCCGGGGCCCGTCGTGTAGAGGTAGCCGCCTGTGTCGATCTTCATGCCGTCGGCAAGGCCGTCGCGGTCGCCGGTCACGTCGGCCCACACGCGACCGTTCGATATGGTCCCGTCCTCGTTCACATCGAAGACGCGAATGTGCGCGCGCATCGTGTCATTGATGAAAAGGAGGCTCTCATTGAGGGAGAAGGTAAGGCCGTTGGGCTGGTCGAAGTCGTCGACGAGGAGCGTAAGCTCGCCGCTGCCGGGTGAGAGCCGGTACACGCCGCGCCAGTCGAGCTCCTGCTCGCGCTCCACGCCGTAATACTCCATCCGCCCGAAGCTGGGGTCGGTGAAGTAGATCGACCCGTCGCTCTTGACGATGATGTCGTTGGGGCTGTTCAGTTCCTTGTCGTCATAGTGCGTGGCGAGGACGGTGATCGAGCCGTCGTGCTCCGTCCGCGTGACGCGGCTCGTGGCGTGCTCGCACGTGACAAGCCGCCCCTGCAGGTCGTAGTAGTTCCCGTTCGCCATGTTGCTCGGCTCACGGAACACCTCGATGCCCCCCTCGTTCGTCCACTTCCGCATGATGTTGCCCGGCATGTCGCTGAAGATGAGGTACCCCTCGACGTGGTTCCACATGGCGCCTTCCGTGAAGTCGAAGCCGGTGGCAAGCTCCTCGACCGGGGCGTCGTCACCGACAACGTCTCGGAATCGTTCGTCTCGGATTTCTACGTTCATGGTTTCTCCTTTGGGTGGTTCTAGGTTCTGGGTGCTAGGTGCTGGTCATTCGGTTGATGTCGTCGGCGTGAGGCCATACTTTTATAGCCTCTTGGCAGAGTCGTTTGGCTCGCTCTTCAATTGCTGTCTCGTCCCATTCATCCGGTGCTTCTTCAAGCAAGTTTTTGTTGAGGAAAAGTGTAGAATGTCTGGCGAGCGTCTCTCGCTTTTCCCTCCATGGAGCATTGGAAAGATCTGAGTTAAGTGGCTGATTCACGAGGGTCAGATTGCCTACCGAGTGAATAAGGCGGTTGCGTCGCTCTTCCGGATCCGTCCCGTCTTCCAGATCGCGAGGTGGCGACCAATGTTTGCCCCACTTCCGTGGCATGACATGTTCGATCGTCAGCCAGCGCGGTGCAGAACCGCTCTCTGCCTTGTCTGTCCGTAGTTCTTCCTCTATCCCCTCAAGGATGATGCGCAACCTGCCGCGTGTCAGTAGCCGATAGAGGGGGTGACTCTTGAGTGCATCTGCAAACCAGTCGTCGCGGGGCCAGAGCCGACCATACGCTTCCTGCCATCTAAGGAACTCTACGATCACATCCCCGGCGCGCTCCGCACCCGACTTCGCCAAGTCGCTCAACAGATCCACAAACAGACCGGGGTAGCTCTGTGTAGTGATGCGGCAGACCATCCGGCGCACCGTGAAACTCTCCAACGCACGAAAGCCTTTCTGCAACTGTTGTTTGGGCACTTCCGACGAGAGCAGCCAGAGCAAGACAGGGGTCAGGGCGCCTGCTCGCATCACTCCCAATCGATAGAGGAATGCCTCCATCTCGGGAATGTCGGCTTCTTCCAACGAACGATAGTATTCCCCTATACGGCTGATATCGGCCGCGACGGCTTCAATGGGACTGTTCCCATCTTGGCAATAGCGACGGAACACCGAGAATACGTCATTCGCGTTGACCTCTTCACGCTTTCGCATAACCAGCCAGTAGTTCAGGAAAACGTCAATACGAGGCCGATTCAGCCTGCCCTGATATATCTCTTCTCTCCACCAGCCGTCGGTGAAGCCCCACAAGCGATTTGCTTCATCGGGGTCGCTGGCCCCCGCCTCGTATAAGACCATGTTCTTGATGAGGTCGGATTGGAGTAGCGGCGTCCCGCGTGCGTTGAGTGTCTCGAAGATGATATGCGGGTCTTCAGCATGGTCAAGGTCAATCACTACCACTTCTAGTAGATTCTTGACCGCAACTTCCAACGCCTCCGCTTGCTTCTCACCTTCTTCTGGTTGAGCCTCGATCCACTGGTCAGTCTGTAGTTTGAAGAACTCATGCGCTCGGACGATACGCGACTCCTTGTATTCTTCGCTGGCCAGGTCATTGTGCATTGCCTGTCGAAAGGCATCTCGGTCGGCCACGGTGGGCCATACCTTGAACGCGTTATCAGAGTCACCGTTACGGAACTCTTCCGGGTTCAGTACCAGACTCTCGAGACGCTTTGCCGGGAAAACATATTTACGTTCCTCAAACACCTCTTGCACGGCGTCGAGAAGTAGCTGAAGGGTAGTTAACCGTTGCTGTCCATCAACCACGACCCTTGTCGGTAGCTGGGAGGCTTGAACTTGCTGCTGTTGGAGAACGATGGCCCCAAGGAAATGAGGTGTAGGTTCGCTCGGTTGTTTTTCCAAGCATTGCTCTGCCACGTTCTGGACGTCTTCCCAGAGCGGCCCCCACTGGTTTTCGTGATTCCAAACATACTCGCGCTGGAAGGGGGGAATCTCGTAGCGCTGAGGTAGGTTGAACAGATTTTGCAAGTTCGATTTGTATGTATCCATTGGTCTTTATTCTTCCAACCTAATACCAGTGCCCGCCGTTGGGCAGTGAGGGATCGTAGACAGGTTTCCCCATAGGGCGAGTTCGCAATTCCCCTGTCCGAAGCTGCCTCACCCGGTCATGTGCGATGTCCACGTATTCGGGCACTATGTCGCAGCCGTAGGCCATGCGGTCGTGCATGAGCGCGGCGACGACGGACGAGCCGACTCCCATGTAGGGGTCGAACACGGCGTCATTTGGGTCCGTCATGGAGAGGACGAGGCGTTCCACCAGCTCGACGGGGAACTGGCAGGGATGGACGGTCTTCTCCGGGTGGTTGTTCTTGACGTTCGGGAATGACCACACATCGCTGGGATTCTTGCCCTTCGGGTTCCCCGACAGCTTCCCGACGTTTGGTCCCTTGAAGTGGCGTTTGCCCGGATACTTGGACGGTACCCGAATCGGGTCCAGGTTCCACGTGTAGTCGTCGCCCTTGGTCCACCAATTTATCGTCTCGTACCGTCCAGAGAGCCGCCTTGTGGAGTGCAGGCCGTGGCCGAACTGCCAGACGATACGGTTGCGGAGCTTGAGTCCCTGAGCGCGGAATATGGGATAGAGGACCGCATCGAGGGGAACGATCTCACCGTTATCCACGTAGTTCCCAACCTGCCAGCATAACGACCCTTGCGGATGGAGGACTCGAACGCACTCGCTTATCACGCGCTCCTGCGTCTCGATGTACGCGTCGAGCGAGGTCTTGGCCTCGTACGCTTTGCCCATGTTGTACGGGGGCGAAGTGACGACCAGCTTCATCTGCCCGTTGGGGAGCCGCTGCATGAAGGACAGGTTGTCCTCACAGGCGAGAACCGGTTCCCGTATCGGCTGTTGGAAAAAGGCGGCCTGCTCTGGCCTTTCCAGCAACGCCCCTTCTAATCGCCGAGCTTGCATACCTCCTCCGTTTGGGTGCTGGGTTCTAGAACCCTCTCTTATCCTTGGGCCGCGGCCACCGCCTCGTCCAGAATCTCCTTCAGCCGCGCCGACTCCTTGCGGATGTCCCAGCCGGCTTCGATGACCTCGGGGGCGGAGACGAACTCGACGGAGATGAAGCCGTCGAAGCCGTCGTCGTGCATCTTTTGAACCATGCGCCCGAAGTCGACCCAGCCCTCGTCGGGCTTGGCCTGGAACGAGTCGGGGGCGGACTGTTTGGCTTGGAAGTGGCGGGCGTAGGCGTGGAGCGGCTCGATGTCGTCGGCCTTGAGGCTGAGCTGCGTCTGGTGAGCGTAATCAACCGTGAGCGCCAGTCCGGGCACGGCCTCGCAGAGCTTGATGGCGTTCTCCGGCTGCCAGGCGACGGAGAAGATGCACGGCTCGATGTTGCAGTGGATGCCGAGGCTCTCGGCCACGTCGACCATGCGCTTGTACTCGCTGACGGAGGTCTCGAACGCCTCGTCGAAGGTCTGGCCCTGGTCCTCGGCGATCATGCCGGGGAGCATCATGATGCTGTTGCATCCGGCCGCGGCGGCGATCTTGGCGACCTTCTCGTAGGTCTGCTGGCTCCACTCCCGCTTCTTGGGATCGGGATCGTTGATGTTCACCCCGAAGTCGCAGCAGAAGAGCTCGGCGACTTCCAGCCCGTACTTCTCCGTCGTGCGCCGGATGTGGTCGGCCTCGCCCTGGGTGTCATCAAGGTCGGTGATGAACCACTGCGGAACGTAGTCGGTGAAGGTGCTCATCCCGCAGGCTCCGACGTCGACCACGTCGAAGCCCATTTCCTGCATGATCTTGCACGACTCTTCCAAGTCCATCTTGCCGAACGCGAACGTCGAGCCTGCCACTCTGATCGCCATTGCCGTACCTCCAAATGAGTGTTTCGTGTGGAATGGGTCGATTGTATCCAACGACTCGAAGGCCGTCAACGCGAACGGTATACGGGCGGGTAGGGCGGTGCTATGATGTGCGCGATCAAACCTTCACTCAAATCGGCCTGCCGTCACCATGCCCGACGTTCGCGCCACCATACACCGGATCACCGAGGCTGCGGAGGCGTTTCTGCGCAACCTCGAAGACCCCGACCAGAGAGCGAAGGCGACGTTTCCGTTCGACCATGACGAGCGGGAGAACTGGCACTACGTCCCGCGCCCGAGGGCCGGTCTGCCACGCAGTGAGATGACGCCTGCTCAACTCAACGCGGCCGAGTCGCTGATGGCCGTCAGCCTCAGCGCCGATGGAGTGAGGAAGTCACATTCGATAATCCGCCACGAGACGATACTCGGCGAGATGGAGGCGAGCGTCGGGACGCTGCGATTCGACCGTCTGGAGGGACTGTACTACTTCAGCATCTTCGGGACGCCGGGGAGCGTCGAGCCGTGGGGATGGCAGGTCGATGGGCATCACCTGTCCCTGAACATGACCGTCATCGGTGGCGAGAGGATATCCGTCACGCCGTCCTTCTTCGGGGCGAATCCGGCGGAGGTCAGGCACGGTACGCACAAGGGCCTGCGTATCCTGAAGGAGGAGGAGGACGCGGCGCGAAGTCTTCTCCGTTCGCTGGACACCGAGCAGGTACAGCGGTGCACGATCTATCCGACGGCCCCGCCCGACCTCATTACGAGGGCGAGCCGCCGCGTCGAGTTGGGCGAACCGGTTGGGCTGCCGGCGAGTATGATGACGGCAGACCAGCGCGAGGGACTCGTCCGCCTCATCGAGGTGTACGTCGGACGCAAGCAGGCGAACGTGGCAGACGAGCAGATGCGCGAGATACGCTCAGCAGGATTGTCATTCGTACATTTCGGATGGGCGGGCGGCCATCATCCGGGGCAGGCCCACTACTACCGCGTCCACAGCCCGACCTTCCTGATTGAGCACGACAACACCCAGAACATGGCGAACCACATCCACTCCGTCTGGCGCGACATCCACGGCGACTTCGGCAGGGACCTGTTGCGGGAGCACTACGAGCAGGGGCATTGAAAGCCCTCTACTACTGAAACGCCCGGAATTCGGGAACGAATCCTCGCGGCTCCCAGTCGGGCAGCGTGTCGTCGGCGGGGGTGCCGGAGTCGTTGGTCAGCCGCCAGGTCTCTTTGGTCGTGAAGTCGACGACCTGGATGTCCCAGTCGCCGTCCTCGGCGTCCTTGACCGAGAAGACGATCATGTTGCTGTCGGGCCCCCAGGTTGGCCGCTCGTATGGCAGACCGCTGGGATTGTCGTACAGACGGCGGAAGCGGAACCCGTCGAGCTGCGACGTATAGATCAGCCGCGTGAACTGCGTGCGTTCCTGGTGGTTGGAAATCATCGCCAGCTTCTTGCCGTCGGGCGACCAGTCAAGCCATCCCACGAAGAAGCCGTCGAAGAAGTTGTTCTTGTCTACTATCTTCTCGTTGAGTTGGACGTCGTCGGTCCGCACGATTCGGACGTCCTGAACGGTCTCGTAGGCAAGCGTCCGGCTCCTCGGGCCCCACGCAGGCCAGCGCGAGTTGACGTAGCTGCCGGTCACGTCCACCGGCTCCGAGCCGTCATCGGAGTTCATCGTCCACACGCTGTGCCTGCCACCCCGGTCGGAGACGAAGGCGATCTTCGTGCCGTCCGGCGACCACGTTGGAGATTGGTCGACGCCCCGGTCGTTCGTCAAGCGCATCTGCTCGGAGCCGTCGGAGTTCATCACGTAGATTTCCCAGTTGCCGTCGCGTTCGGACTGGAACGCGATCTTGCTTCCGTCTGGCGACCACGTCGGATGGCTGTCTCTTCCCGGGTTGTTCGTGACGTTATGCGGGTTCGACCCGTCGGAGTTCATCACGTAGATTTCCCAGTTGCCGTCGCGGTTCGTCGCGAACGCGATGCGCGACACCGTAGAGTTGTCGGGCGTCGGCCAAGGCGTGGGTGTCGGCTCGACCTCGGCGCCGCACGCGAGCGCCAAGGCGATGAATGCGCTCGCCGCGAGTATCGGGAGGGTTCCGGTCTTCATGTCCGCACCTGTGCTCCTCGCCTAGGCGTCAGGGGGTGGAGGTCGAAGCCTCACCGCCGGTTTCGGGTGGCGGAGGAATCAGGTCCGCGATGCGCTTGAGGATGAACGGAGCGACCTGGTCGTCGATGATGAAGGCGTAGTCCTGTCCCTGTCGCTTGACAAAATAGCCCCCTTCGTCGCGTTTGAGCAGCAGGAGCCGCGCCGACCGCGAGATCGCGCCCGCCCGCACCTGGATGAACATAGTGATGTCGGCAAGATCGAAGTTCAGACGGTTCAACTCGTCGTCGGTCGGGAAGTCGCTCGTGACGAGGTACTCGACAGCCTGCAAGAGTTCGAGCATTTTTTCAGGGTCGGCCTGTCCAACCTCCGCGCCGTTCTGACTCAAGATCCAGACGGAGTTCTCGATCCTGAGGCTGAAGTCCTCCTCCGGGTATCGGAAGCTAATCGACTCCACCTCGTCCCGAGGTATCTCGGTAATGAGAGGATGCTTCCAGAACTTGGGGTCGGGCAGGAACCGGTCGGGGAAGTCGCAGAATATGCCGTATACGTCGTCCTCTTCCGGGTTTCTCAGGTAGCAGAGGCGGACGTAATTCTGCCAAGGGGTGATGAGCCTCTCACCAATGGGCGCGAACTGCTGGTCGCCCACGAAGAACTCTTCGACGAGATCGCCCTGATTCCAGAATTCGACCAGCGTGCCGTTCTCCGGGGATACGCCCATCAGAGGATGGTTCTCCGGGTTCTGGGCGATGAGCTCCGCCTCGTCGAACAGCTGCGTCGTCGCCCACATGTCCTCGAACCGTCGCCGCTGGACCGGGTACGGCCCGACCTGCCAGTCGCCGTCGATCTTTATGATCTTCGTCTCGAACTCGTTGTTTCGGATGACGACCATATCGAGGGTCTCCTCCGCCAGGGGCGCAACGCCCGTGAGGAGAATCTCGTCCGGCTCGGCGGAAATGAAGCGGAATACGAGAGCCGCGATGCCCAGGATGACCAGGGCGGCAAAGACGAAGACTACCTGCTTACCTCCCACGCGTATACACCTTCCTCGTCGTGTTCCGTCGCAGGAAGAAGCGGATCAGCCCGATGATGATGATCAACGCCGGAACGCCGATGATGTTTCCGTATTGGATTAAGTTCTTGTGAAGGTCGGAAGAGAAGACCAGTGGCCGGAAACGCTCGCCCTTGCCCCGAATCTGCGTGAGTGCGTCTTCCTGAGCCAGCCAGTCCACCCAGTTCAGGCCGAGGAAGATGTGCTCGGAGTACCTCGGTTGACGCCCGCCCGCCATCTGCTCGCTGATGAAGTCCGAGTCGGTCGCGACGATCATGCGGAAGACGTCTTCAGGGTCGATCTCGCACACGGCCCTGAGCGGAGGGCACCGCCGGCCGGTGATGGACACCGCCAGGTGACGCTCCCTTAGCTCCGTACGACTGAGCTCCTCTATCCTCGGCGATCTCGGCGACAGGTCGTCGTAATCGAGGTCGAGCCCCGCCGTGTTATAGGTCGTCAAGAGCGGCGTTACCTCGACGTCTTGGACCTCGTTCGAAAAACGATTGGTGATCTCGATTGAGCTTGCCCAGGGCAATACCGCGCCCGGTGAACCGCCGGATATCGCCTTCGCGTTCGGGTTATCACTGGTGGGCACCTGCGGCCAATAGGGATACGGGAGGTTGACCACGCCGTAAGCCGACTGGAAACCGAGCGTCTCGTGCGCCTCGAAGTCCATCACGAGGTCGGTGCCGACGTCGATGCCGTACTCCCGGAGCCAGTTGATCATGCCGGGGTTGTTGGCCGATCCCCGCATCCGCTGCTGGTCGATGAGCACAGGGTCGATCAATATCAGCACCTTGCCGCCTTCCGACAGGTACTGGTCGATCTCGTTGAACAGGTCGGGGAATATCTCCTTCTGCGATCCGGGTACCACGAGAATGTCGTAACCGCGCCCCGTGGCATCCAGGACGCCTTCCTGAACATAGTCGAACTCCTCCACGTAGTATGATCGCTCCAGTTGGTTCCGCCATGTCTGGAGCTCCGCGTCGCGTCGCTTCTCGCCGTGACCGTACAGCATTCCAATCGTCTTCGGCTCTTTCAGCGTCATGCGATGGATATTGCCCGCGACCTGCTGCTCCAGCCGGTCGAGCGAATCGATGAAGCCGATGACCTCCTGGCTGTTGGCATAGGTCATGCCCATCCCGAGGTAGCCGAGCTTGATCTGCAACTCGCCCTGGGTCGCCGTGTTGAACTCCACCGGCCTGACGAAACTCCGATCGGCCTCTTCCGACGCCTCTTCGCTGGTGTCGGCCTGGATCTTCTGCACCTTGATGCGTCCGTTGGAGGCCGCGGAAAGGTCGTCCACGAAGTCGATTACGTCCCGCGTGACCAGCGATATCTGCACGGGCGGGTCCTGCGATGTGAAGAGCTTGATCGTCACGATGTCGTCGAGGTTCTCCACGATATCCCTCGTCGCGGAATCGAGGGTGTAGAGCCTCTGCTCGGTGAGATCGAGCCTCCCGCCGATGAAGCTGCCGAACCACCCGACCATCAGGCTGATGAGCACGAGCGCCGCCACGCCGAACTGCAGGTTGCGGTACCTCGGCGAGCGGTGACTGACCGTCTTGCCGCGGATCATCAGATACGTGGCTGAGAGGAAGGTCATGATAAGCGCGGCGAAGTACAGCAAGTCGCGGAGGTCAAGGACTCCGCGTGTAATGGACCCGTAGTGAGTCAGCGGACTCAGGTCCTGGATCAGCACGGCGATCCTCGAGGGGAGCGCCAGGGTGACGATCGGCAGACCCGCGAGGGTCAGGATGCCGATGATCGACAGACCGATGATGAGCGCCACCATCTGGTTGCGCGTCAGGCTCGAAGCAAAAAGGCCGATGGCAACGTAGGACGCCGTCATCAGGAATGTGCCGAAATACTGGGCGACGACGGCGCCGATGTCCATGTCGCCGGCCGTTTCGAGCGCGATGGGGATGCCGAGCGAGGCGATGATCCCCACGCTCACGAAGGCAAAGCCCGCTATGAACTTCGCTGCGATGACATTCCACGTTCGGAGCGGCTGCGTGAGAAGAGTTTCAAGCGTCCCGTCGCGCTGCTCCTCCGATACGAGGCGCATCGTTGCTGCGGGGACGAAGAGCGTAAGCAACATCGGAAGCCACAGGCTGATGACCGCGCGCATCGACGCCTCGGGCGCGATGAACAGCTGCCGGAAGCCGAGACCGGCCAACAGCGCCGCGAAGATGACCAGGAGGATGTACCCGGTCGGCTGGTCGAAGTACCCTTTCAGGTCCTTCTTGACTACTGCAAAGATCGACCCCACGAAGGTTTAGCTCCTCGGATTTCGTTACTCGTTGCCATTCGCTTCGGCCTCGCCGCCGTCTTCGGCGACGGGCATTTCCATACTTTCGTCCGTGAGGGTGCGGAAGAGCTCGCCCAGGCTCAAAGCCTCGCGGTGGAGTTCCCAGAGCATCCAGTCGTTGCTCTTTGCTAGCTTGAACAGCTCGGGACGGATGTCGATGTCCGTGCCGACCGAGATCGTGTACCGCCTCCGACCGTTGGTCGGCGGATCGGCCTCGTACGACTCGATGAGGTCCATCTCGTCCAGCGCGTTCTCGACTCCCTCCCCCTCGACCTCAAATACGATGTGGCTTTGGCTGAGCGCTTGGTTGCGCAGCTCGTCGGGTGTGCCCTCGGCAACGATGTTGCCCCGCCTGATGATGATGAGACGGTCGCAGACCTCTTCCACCTCCGGCAGGACGTGGGTGCTCAGCATGACCGTCCGCTCTTCTCCCATCTTGCGGATGAGTTCACGGATCGGCACTCTCTGGTTCGGGTCGAGACCCTCGGTGGGCTCGTCCATGATTAGAATGTCCGGCTGGTGGAGAATCGCGCCTGCAAGGCCCGTTCGCTGGCGATAGCCCTTCGAGCAGGTGCTCACCGGCTTGTAGAAGACTTCCTGAATGCCCGTCTCGTCGACGGCCATCGCGAGGTTCTCCCGCCGCTCGGCTCCCGTTAGCCCCCGAAGGTCGGCCACGTAGTTAAGGTACTCTTTGACCAGCAAGTCGCCGTACAGCGGGTTGTTCTCCGGCAGGTAGCCGATCATCGCCCGCGTCTCTTTGTCGTACTGCTGGTTGTCGAGTCCCTCCACCAAAATCCGGCCCGAGTCGGGCGTGTAGAACGACGTGATGAGCCGCATCGTCGTGCTCTTGCCCGAACCGTTCGGCCCCAGGAATCCCAGCACCTCGCCTCGCTTCACGTCGAACGTCACGTTGTTCACCGCGACGTTTGACCCGAACTGCTTGGTCACGCCCATGATCTCCATGGCGAGGTTCTTCGAGCCGCCGCCATTCTCCGGCGCTTGGGTGGCTTCGCTTGTCTTCGTCGTCATAGTCGAAAGTCTCCGGGGCAACGCCCTACTGCGCAAACGTCACACGACCGCGTTCGCCCAGTTCTGTAAACGCCATTCCGACGCGAGGGTTAGCTCCGCGTGGTCGTGACGTGCTCATGTAAGGGGATAGAACCAAGGTGGCTGGCAAGCTAGGTGGGGAGTGAAACGTCGGTATGGACAGTGTATGTGCGATTGCTTTGGAACGCGACGGGAGCCGTGATATGGAAGGCCCGTGTCCTTCATGCCGTCGAGCGTTGTCTTATCTAAAAGATTATAGAGAGAGGCGGCGCGCCGTCAAGCAGTTGGGGATACAGAACGCGCTCATTGTCCGTTCCGGCCCATCGACGCCGCGACCGCGGGCGGACTCATCGGCAGGTCGGTCATGCGGACCCCGGTCGCGCGGTACATGGCGTTCGCCATCGCGGCCAGCGGCGGCACGATGCCCGCCTCGCCGACTCCACGAATTCCAAACGGGTGACCGGGGTTGGGCACCTCGACGATGACCGCCTCGATCATCGGGAGATCAAGGCTGGTAGGCATCCGGTAGTCGAGCAGGGACGTGTTGTTCATCCGCCCGTCCTCGGCCATGTTGTACTCTTCGTTCAGCGCCCACCCTATCCCCTGCGCCGCCCCACCTTGGATCTGGCCCTCCACGTAGCTCGGATGAATCGCGATCCCCGCGTCCTGGAATGCCGTGCACCGTACTATGTCCGTCTTGCCGGTGTCGGGATCGACTCGAACGTCCACGATCATGGCCGCGTACGCTCGGGCCGCCCCTGTGGAAGTCACGTTGGCTCGTCCAACAATCGGGCCTCCCGTCGCGTTCGCTGTCTCGGCTACTTCCTTATATGACATGCTCAGTTCGGGGTCCGAGACATGGCTGAGCGTGCCTTCCTCATACCGCACGTTCTCTGCATCGGTCTCCCAGACGCGCGCCGCACGCTCGATGAGCTGGCGCTTCACGTCCAGCGCGGCCTCATACGCCGCATAGCCCGACTTGAACGCGACGCTGCTCCCTCCCGTGTTGGAGGTGTAGCCGATGGAGTCGGTGTCCCCGATCTGCGGCATGATGTCCTCGACCGGAATGCCGAGCACCTCGGCGAACTGCTGAGACACTGCCGTGCGCGTTCCGCCGATGTCCACGGACCCCTCGACGAGGCTGAACTTCCCGTTGGTCTGTAGGTTGGCAATCACGCAGGCAGGCCCTGCGCCGTTGCCCCACGAGCCGAACGCCACGCCGCGACCCGTGTGCTCGTCCGCAAGCGGCGCATTATAGTGCGGGTGCTCGTAGACCGCCTCCATCATCTCGACCGCGCCGATGCAGGGGTGCGCCACGCCGTTGGCCATACGAGTGCCCTCACGCGCGGCATTCTTCAGTCGCAGCTCCACGGGGTCGATTCCCAGCTTCTCTGCTATCTCGTCGATGACCGACTCGCCCGCAAACGCTCCGATTGGCGCACCGGGCGCGCGATAAGCCGCCGTGCTCGGCATGTTGTCGACCACGTCGTAGCTGTCGATGTGGATGTTGTCGATCTCGTACGGCGAGAACATGGAGGTCGCCGCGCCGTTGTGCGACGAACCGGGATACGCCCCCGACTCGAACGCGATCAGCGCCTTGCCTGCGATGAGTTTGCCTTCCTTCGTCGCCCCAACTTTGATCTTCGTGTAGCTCCCGGACGTCGGCCCCGTGGCCTCCAGCACGTCCGCCCGCGACATGGTGATCTTCACGGGATGACCGGACTTCTTGGAAAGCAGCGCAGCAACCGGCTCCAAGTACGCCCTCAGCTTCCCTCCGAACCCCCCTCCGATCTCCAGTGGGACGACCTTGACCTCGGACACCGGCACGTCGAGAACGCGGCATATCTGGTCGCGCATCCCGAACTGGCCCTGGCTGCTGTTCCAGATCGTCAGCCTGCCGTCCTGTCCCCAGAGAGCAGTACACGTCTGCGGCTCGATGTACCCTTGATGCACCATCTTCGTGCGAAACTCGCGCTCCACCACAACGTCCGCCTCGGCGAACGCCGCGTCGGCGTCGCCCAGCACCTGCTGAGCGTGGCCCGCCACGTTGCTGCCCGCCTCGGCTTCGAAACCCAGTCCGTCCGGCGCGGTGATGTTCTCGTGCAGCACGGGAGCGCCGGGCCTCATGGCGTCCTCGACGTTGGTAACTGCGGGAAGCGCCTCGTACTCCACCTCGATCAGGTCGAGCGCCTCCTCGGCCGCGTGGGGATTGGATGCCGCCACCGCGGCGACCGGATGTCCCTTGTGAAGCGCCTTGTCGTCCGCCAGAACGGAGGTCGAGAGGTACCGCAGGCTCATCACGAGGTCTTCGCCCACGTCCATGAGCCGGTCGTCCGTCCACGGCAGATCCGCGTGCGTCACGACCGCCAGCACGCCCGGATGGGCCACGGCGCGCTCCGTGTAGATCGACTTGATCCGAGCGTGAGCGTGCGGGCTGCGCAGAATCTTCCCGTGCAGCAGCCCCGGCAACTGGATATCGGCCCCGTAGATCGCCCGACCCGTGACCTTGTCGGTGCCGTCGTGCCTGACCGGCCGCGTCCCGACCACCTTGAACTTGCTCTCGACCTTGCCTTCGGTCACAGTTGCCATGGCACACACCTCACAAAGTCAGGGCCGTAGAAGACCCTAGAGTTACCCGCCCGTCATTCTAGCACAGCAGCCGTCCCAGCTCAGGGCAGGGGCTGTCACTGCCGCGCGCGGTTGACGGACGGTCTCGTGTTCCTGTAACCGAGACTCTATGACCGGCATCCCGAAGCCGCAGAGCGTCTCACACCGCCTCCGAATTATTCGGCTTGCGCTATTGGGAAGACATGTGGTAGTGTTGCCCCAGATTGTGGGTTTGTGCGCGGCACGGCTCACAGGACACCGAGAATAACTCAACCGGGGAGGCTTGCGTACCATGGGAATGGGAATGTTGCCGTTCATCGTCATGCGGACTATTCTCGGCGCGTTCACGCTTTGCATTATCTCTTTCTTGACCTTCGTCATCATCCAGCTGCCCGAGGGGGACTACGTCGATCGGTACATCGAGCAGCTCCGCCTCGAGGGCGATGAGATCAGCCAGCAGGAGGCCGACGCCATCCGCGACTACTACGGCCTCAACCGGCCCATGCTCGTGCAGTACTGGTTCTGGATTTCCCGGATCATCTTCAAGCTCGACTTCGGACGGTCGTTCGCGCGACAGCGCACTATTAAGGAACTGCTTGCGGATAGGCTTCAGTTCACGATTGCCTTAGCGGCCTTCACTGCCGTGTTAATTTGGGTGTTCTCGTTACCTGTGGGCATCTATTCGGCTGTGAGACACCACACATTCGGGGACTACGTGTTCACCTTATTGGGGTTCACTGGGCTAGCTGTGCCCGATTTCTTATTGGGCTTAGTCATGATGTACGTCTTCTTCGCCTACTTTGGGTGGAGTGTGGGCGGCCTCTTCTCGGGTCAGTACATCAATGCGCCATGGAGCGTGGGCAAGGTGATTGACATGCTCCAGCACCTCATCGTGCCTGGCGTGGTGCTGGGAACCGCGGGGACGGCGGGACAGATCCGCGTGCTGCGCAACAATCTCTTGGACGAGCTGTCCAAACCCTATGTGGTGACCGCTCGCTCCAAGGGCGTGGTGGCCTGGAAGCTCGTCGTGAAGTACCCCTTGCGCGTGGCGATCAACCCGCTGATCAGCGGGTTCGGCGGTATGCTTCCGGGTCTCTTGAGCGGCTCGGTCATCGTGTCGATCGTGCTCAGCCTGCCGACCCTCGGTCCACTGATGCTGAGGGCGCTCGAACAGCAGGATATGTACCTCGCGGGAAGCATCTTCCTGCTACTGTCAACGCTGACCATCATCGGCGTGCTCCTCTCCGACCTGATGCTGGTGGTCGTGGACCCGCGCATCAGGCTGATGGGCGGCGCCGGCCAGTAGTCGCACAGCCAACGTAGACAACCTCGACCCCCTTGCATTTTGCCTGCAAGGGGGTCTTGCTTTTCCGCGCACTCGCCCGGTGGAGTCGAACGCGATTCCGTTCCCACAGGATAGCCGATGTTCGTCGACGGCTTCACGAAGCCGCTCCCGGCCATACGAGGCTCGCAGGCGGCTTGACAGTATAGAGCTTCGGACGTACCATGAAAGCACGTTACCTAGTTCTGCTAGGTGACGAAACTGGTATGGAGGTGAGCGCATGGACGCGCCAATAGTTGTCCTGCTCGCCGTCCTATCCGGTCTGTTTGGCGTTGGTTTAGGTGCACTGGGCTTCTTTTTCGTCTGGAGTAACGTCTCCGGCAACCGCATGGAGACAGCGAAGAACGAGGCCTCGAAAGTGGTCGAGGACGCCCGCTCCGAGGAGCGGCGCCTGATCCGAGAGGCCCGTGAGGAAGCCAAGCGCACCGTATCGAGTGGTGAGTCGAGAATCAAGGATGCCGAAGGCGAGCTTCGTGAACGCCGTCGTGAGGTGCAGGGAACTGAGCGGCGTCTTTCGAACCGCGAAGAGAATCTCGATAAACGTGCCGGAAACCTCGAACGTCGTGAGCGCGACCTCACGGCCAAAGAGGAACGAGCCGCGGAGATCGAGAGCGACCTGGAAGACCTCAAGCTGAAGCAGGCGCAGAGGCTCGAGGAGATTTCCAGCCTCAGCATGGAAGACGCTCAGTCCGAGTTGATGCGTCAGGCCGAGGAGGAAATCCAGCACGAACTGGCCCTACAGTACCGCGACATGGAGGACGAGGCGCGGGCCCGGGCCGACGACACCGCAAGAGAGATCATCAGCGAGGCGATCCAGCGTCTCGCGTCCGACGTGGTCTCCGAAGCTACTCTCACCACAGTGCCACTGCCAAACGATGAGATGAAGGGTCGTCTCATTGGCCGCGAAGGACGGAACATCAGAGCAATAGAAAAAGCGACCGGGGTGGACCTCATCATCGACGACACTCCGGAAGCGGTGACCATCTCGTGCTTCGACCCGATTCGACGAGAGGTCGCAAGGCTGGCCCTGACCAAGCTCGTGACCGACGGCAGGATTCACCCTGCCCGGATCGAAGACATGGTCGCGAAGACCGAGAAAGACCTGCAGGAGACCATCCGCAAGAAGGGGGAAAACACCGTTCGGGATGTCGGCGTGCGTGGTCTCAACAAGGAGATCATTCACCTGCTTGGACGGTTGCAGTACCGGTTCAGCTACGGCGAGAACGTGCTCCAGCACAGCGTCGAGGTGGCCCATCTCGCCGCCGCGATGGCCGCCGAGATCGGCGTGAACGTCCGCGTTGCCAAGATGGGCGGACTGCTCCACGACATCGGCAAGGCCCTGACTCACGAGATCGAGGGTCCCCACGCCGAGATCGGTGCGGAGGTCGCCACCAAGAACAAGGTGCCCAAGCCGGTCGTCACCGCCATCGCCGAGCACCACGACGACGACCACTCCAGCCCGGAGTCGTTCCTCGTCGCGGCGGCCGACGCCATCAGCGCTGCCAGGCCGGGCGCCCGACGCGACACCGTCGAGCACTACCTCAAGCGCCTGCAGGCCCTTGAACAGGTCGGCATGGCCTTCGATGGCGTGGAGAAGTGCTACGCGATCCAGGCCGGACGCGAAATCCGCATCCTAGTCAAGCCGGAGGACATCGACGACCTCGCTGCCAACACCATGGCACGCAACGTCGTCAAGAAGATCGAGCAGGAGTTGACGTACCCCGGACAGATCAAGGTGACGGTCATCCGTGAGAACCGCGCCGTCGAGTACGCTCGATAGCCCGCTAACCGAATCGTTGGAAACTCACCGCCTCCGGCGTCCCCCGCCGGGGGCGGTCTTGGTTTCCGCTGTCTCTCGCAACGGATACAATATAAGCACCGTTCGCCCTAAGCCTGTCGAAGGGTCGTTCATGGTTCGACAAGCTCACCACGAACGGTCTCGATTACACCTAGCAGTGCCCCGTCAACAACCTAAAGGACCCCGAAGTGCATGAAGTAGACCTTCATCTCCACACAACCCACTCCGACGGCACGCTCACCCCGACGGAGCTCGTAGACCTGTGCGCCCAAAACGGCCTCAAGGTCATCGCCATCAGCGACCACGACTCCACCGAGGGTGTCGCCGAGGCCCAGGTCGCCGCGATCAAACACGGCATCGAGATCATCCCCGCCATCGAACTGAGCACCGACGTGCCCGACAACGAGATCCACATGCTGGGGTACTTCATCGACATGGACGACGCCGACTTCCAGGACCTCCTGCGAGAATTCCGCGCGGGACGCGAGGACCGCGGGCGGAAGATGGTTGAGCGACTTGTAGACCTCGGCCTGGAAATCACCTGGGAGGAGGTCGAGCGCATCGCCGACGGAGCCGCAGTTGGCCGACCGCACATCGCCCAGGCAATGATCGAGCGCGGGTACGTCTCGGTATGGCAGGAAGCGTTCGACAAGTACATCGGACGAACCGGCCCCGCCTACGTCGAACGCACCCGGCTGGAGCCCGAGGACGCCGTCCGGGTGCTGCTGGACAACGGAGCGCTGCCTGTCATGGCGCACCCGCTGTACTATGAGCGGGAGGATACCCAAAAGCTCAGAAACCTCGTTGCAAGTCTGAAGGAGGCAGGGATGATCGGCCTCGAAGTCCACTATGGCGAGTTCTCAGAGAGCGAAATCGACATGCTCGCGAACATCGCAGCCGAACTTGATCTCGTCCCCTGCGGTGGGAGCGACTACCACGCATCCGGCAAGCCCGGAGAGATCATCCCCGGCGGGGCCGGCCCGCCCATGAGCACGGTCGAGGCCCTGCGCGAGAAGAAAGGTGTGGCAAAGGCGCTATGACCATCACCGAGCTTGCTTTCATCATCGGGGCCTACCTGCTTGGCGCAATTCCGTCGTCCTACCTCGTCGCGCGTTGGCTCAAAGGGGTCGACATCCGTGAGTCCGGCTCCGGCAACGTCGGAGCGTCCAACCTCAGCGAGCACGTCGGCGCCTGGGTGGGCGTCTCCGTGGGCGTCTTCGACACCATCGGCAAGGCGACCGTACCGATCCTCCTCGCACAGTTCTTCGACCAGAGTCTCACCGTCCAAGCCGCCGTCGGGTTGGCCGCCGTGCTGGGACACAACTGGTCTCCCTACCTTCAGATGACGGGAGGACGCGGCATCTCGACGGTTATCGGCATCATGGTCGCGTTCCTCATGTGGCCGGAGATGCTCATCGGGGTCGTCGTCATCGGCATCGTGGGCGGCCTGTGGCTCAAGGACCTGGGATTCTGGACGTTTGCCATGATCGTCGCGCTTCCCGGCTTGGTGTATCTCTTCGACTTCTTCGATCTCTTCGAGCGAGACATGACGATCGTCATCCTCTTCGTCTGTCTGGCGATCGCGCTGCTGGCAAAGCGACTGACCGCCAACTGGGAGCGACCTGAGCTGGGCTACAACTGGCGAGTCTTCCTCTACCGCATCCTCTGGGACCGCGACGTCCGCCGACAGGAGGAGTGGACGCGCAGGGGTATAGAGGGGGAGGAAGTGTAGTGGCCGAGCAGGGAATGGACGCGACCTATTGCGCGCGACACAAGGACATACCGACAGGTCTCCGGTGCGGCCGCTGCGAGACGCCCGTATGCCCGCAGTGCTTGGTCCACGGCCCCGTCGGCGTGCGCTGTCCCGACTGCGGCAAGCCGCCCAAGCTTCCGCAATTCGAGGTCTCGACGGCATTGATCCTGCGGGCGATAGGGGCGAGTCTCGCGGTGGGGATCGCAGGCGGCATCGTGCTCCTGTTCCTGGCCCTATCCGGCTTTGGACTCTTCTTCTACCTGATCGCCTCGGCCGGATTCGGCTACGTGGTTAGCGAGGCCACCAGCTACGCCGCAAATCGCAAGCGAGGGCCGGTACTCGCAGTCATCGCCGCGATAGGAGCGGTTCTGGGACACGTTCCGGTCATCGCACTAACCGGCCTGCTGCACCTCATTCTGGGCGCTGTGATTGCTGGCTTCATAGCCTACGTCAGGCTGAGACAGCCGTAGCACTCCTACGGAAGCGTCTCCACAATTTCTTCCGCCGTCAGCGCTTCCAGCAGCGCCGCGACGTTTACGTCCTTCTTGGTGTGGTGACGCAGGGGAAGCTCGGGGTCGACGCTGTAGAGGTTGCGCCTGCCGCTCTTGTGCCGCTGGATGTATCCCGCCTCTTCCAGATCGGAGATGATCTTGTGGGTCGTGCGCTCGGTGATACCGACATGATTCGATATCTCCCGCGCAGTATGGTCGGGATTGTGGTAGATGTAGCTGAGTACCAACCCGTGGTTGGTGATGAAGGTCCATCCGGTGGGTCGCATAGATGTTACCGGCCTACCTGCTGGATCTGTCGGAATCGTACCACACGCCGATTCCGTCCGCAAACACTTAGCTTACGGTTCGACTCGTTGGAGTCCGGGAACCCTGTCGAAGTCCCGGTCGTAGCTCATGATCCGAGTTGCTCACGCAGTTCACGCACGGTCTTCTCTGCCTTTTCGTCCTTGGCGATGCGTGAGACCTCATCCCAGTCTTCGGGGTTCCCAGAAGACTTTACGGAGCCATAGGCAGACTCTAGGCTGAGGGACGACGTCTCCACAGGAATAGCTTTCCCGTTCTCTGATGTGGATGAGTCAATAAATTCGTTCTCGTCTATTCCCATGAAAATTTCCTATACGATGTCCTTGTATTCCCCTTGTCTATCTCCGTCCCTTTGCCCCAAACCGTCATTCCCGTGAAGGCGTGAATCCACTCTTCAACCCCTGTCTAATAATCGCACACCGAGTTTACGACCATTATCATTCACGCCGTAGGCGCACTCATCACTATCCCATCCTACGCCGCCGCCAGCACCTCGGTCAGCTTCACCAGCGTCCTCACCATCACACCCGTTCCGCCCTTGGTCACGTACCCGCTCGTCTTGCTTGAAAACGAGGTCCCCGCGATGTCCACGTGCGCCCACGCGGCGTCTCCGGCGAATTCCCCGATGATGAGCGCGCCCGTGATCGACCCCGCCGGACGGCCTCCGATGTTCTTGAGGTCGGCAACGTCGCTGCGGTACTGCTCCTTGTACTCGTCATAGGTCGGAAGCTGCCACAGCCGTTCGCCCGCCATGTCACCCGATGCCTTTATCTGATCGATGAACTCCTGGTCGTTACCGAACAGCCCGCTGCATATGTTCCCCAACGCGATGCTCATAGCCCCCGTCAGCGTCGCGATGTCGACGATCCGGCGGATTCCCTGTGAGTGCGCGTAGTACACCGCGTCCGCCAGTACCAGCCTTCCCTCGGCGTCGGTGTTGTCGATCTCGATGGTCTTTCCGCTCATGGTCTTGACGATGTCGCCGGGCCGCTGCGCTCCCCCGCCCGGCATGTTCTCCGTCGCCGCGACAATGCCGGTAACGTTGATCTTCGGTCCGACCTGCCCGATCACCTTCATGGCGGAGATCACCGCCGCGCCGCCCGCCATGTCGCCCTTCATATCGCCCATGTTCGCTGACGGCTTTATCGATATGCCGCCGCTGTCGAACGTGATCCCCTTGCCGACTATGGCGAGGTTGTTGTCTGGATTCTCAGGATCGCCCTCGTACTTCATGATGATGAGCTTCGGTGGCTCCTTGCTGCCCTGCGCCACGCCAATGAACGCGCCCATGCCGAGCGCTTCGAGGTCCGGTCTGTCGAGTACCTCAAGTTCCAGTCCGGCATCGTCGGCCGCCTTCAGAGCCCGCTCGGCCATCCGCGACGGAGTCATGCGGTTGCCCGGCTCGTTGACCATATTGCGACAGAACGCGACCGCCTCGGCCTGCACCAACCCGCGATCGACGCCCAGTTGCAGCGTCGCCAGCTTCGACGCGTCGAACTCCACAATCTCCACCGTATCGACCGAATTCCCGCCGTCCTTCGACGACTTGAACCGGTCGAAGTCGTACAGCCCCAGTACCGTCCCCTCGACGATGGCCTGTGCCGACTGCGCCGCATCCATCCCGCCGATACCCGCTCCGTGAGCGATGGTCGAGTACCTCGAAACGCCGATACCCTGAAGCCTCCGCGCCGTCTCACCCGATACCGACCGGACGGCCTCCGCATCGAAGTCGGACGCCTTGCCGAGTCCGGCAACGATCACCCTCGCCGGAGCGATCTTGCCCAGCGTGTGGATGATCGTCACCTCGCCGCGCTTGCCCGTAATCTCGCCGTCGCCGATCAGCTTCGTTATTGCTCCGTCCAGCGCACCGTCCATCGCGCCCGTCGCCCCGCCCGGACTGGTCACCCCCTCGAACAGATTGACCACAATCGCATCCGTCCCCCGAACGCCGATGTCGCCTGCCACCACTTCGAACTTCATATTTGCGCTCCTCATCGTTGTATGGGGAATTGGTCGAACAGATTATAAGCCAGTCCCTCCACGATGTGTGCCACACCCCTAACCTGATCGTCCGCCACTTGCTATGTAAAAGAACGACACTACACCCCTCACACCGTCATTCCCGCAAAGGCGGGAATCCAGAATCCACCCTCCGCGATCTCTGTACTCTCTGTGGTGAATGTCCACGCTTTGCTATAATTCCCGGCAGGCAGCCAGCAGAAGGAGGCGAAATGCAGCGCTCACAAAGCCCACGAGAGACCGATCTCCTCAAGAGAGTCTCGCAGCACATGCCGGGCGGCAGCAACGGCAACACGATTCACATGAACGTCGTGATCGAACGCGGCGAGGGATCCAAGGTATGGGACATAAGCGGGAACGAGTACGTCGACTACGCGCTCGGCTCCGGCCCGATGTTCATCGGCCACGCTCACCCGAAGGTCGTGGAGGCCCTGCGAGAGCGTGTCGGCAAGAGCTTCACCTTCTTCAGCCTCACCGAAGAGGCCATCCTTCTGGCGGAGGAAATCTGCCGCGCCGTACCCGCCGCCGAGCAGGTCCGATTCGCCAGCGGCGGCACCGAGGCGACCCTCCTCGCCATGCGCGCGGCGCGCGCATATCGCGGACGCGACAAGATACTGAAGTTCGAGGGCGGCTACCACGGCATGAACGAGTACGCCTTGATGAGTCTTGCCCCGTCCAAGCTGATCGACTTCCCCCACCCCGAGCCCGACTCAGCCGGCATCCCGCGCTCCATCCAGGAAGAGGTGCTCGTCGCGCCCTTCAACGACCTCGAAGCGACCACCGCGATCATCGAGAAGTACCACGATGAGATCGGCGGCGTCATCGTCGAGGCGTTCCAGCGCGTCATCAATCCCCAACCCGGATTCCTCGAAGGATTGCGGGACATCACCAGCCAGTACGGGATTCCCCTGATCTTCGACGAGATCGTGACGGGGTTCCGGTTCTCATACGGCGGCGCGCAGCAGCACTACGGCGTGACACCCGACCTCTGCTCGCTCGGCAAGATCGTAGGAGGCGGCCTTCCGCTCTCCGCCGTCGCGGGCAAGGGCGAGATCATGCAGGTCTTCGACGCGGCACATGCCGACGAGACCGGCCCCATGCCGCAGGTCGGCACCCTCAACGGCAACCCCGTTGCCTCCATAGCCGGACTCGCCACTCTCGAAGTCCTCCGGGAGCCGGGGATCTACGAGGAGACCTTTGCCAGAGGCAGGCGTCTCCGCGAGGGATTCCAGGATGCCCTCGACCGCGCCGAGATACCCGCGCAGGTGATAGGACACGACACCGTGTTCGACATTTACTTCACCGACGACGACAAGCCTATCGCCGACTACCGCGACACCGCGAGGGCCGACAAGGCGAAGATGATGAAGCTCAACGACCTGCTCCTCGAACGCGGCGTCTTCAAGGGCGACACCAAGTACTACGTCTCCACCGCCCACACCGACGACGACATCGACCGGACGTTGGACATCTTCCGCTCCGCCGTCGACCAACTATAGACCCGGGAACCCATTAACATCCAATTCAGACGTAGGCGCGACCCTCGTGGTCGCCCTTCGCCGAATCGCACCACATCTTCAACACTCGAGTTGCAAGGCTAGGGATGTACACGAGACCGTCGGCTTGGGCAAGACGAGATACGATGTCAAAAATCCCCTGGGCTTTCTTGCCCCTGGCGCTTGTGGCGGCCTTGGCCCTGCTTTCCTTGACGGCCTGTCAAGGTCCTCCCGGCAAGCCCGGACTACCTGGCAACCCCGGTGAACCGGGCAATCCCGGCAATCCCGGCCCGCAGGGTCCTTACGGCCCACCCGGCCCTCCGGGCGCCCCCGGCATTCCGGGCAATCCCGGCGAGCCGGGTAATCCTGGGCTTCCGGGTCTCCCGGGTCTTCCGGGTCCGCAGGGCCTACCCGGTGATTCGCCCAGGGCTGCCCTGACAATCGACAGCGACTACTTCTATTTCGACAGGGACTACCATGTTTATCTCGATCAGGGTCTCACCATCAGGGGTTCCGGCTTCCTATCGTTCGAGCCGGTGCAGGTGTACATCGATCTCATGGATGTTCGCGACCCGAATCTGGGCTTCGCAACCGCGAACGGTAGCGGCGCGTTCGAGTTGGTCATAGAAGGCCCCTTGGGGGATATATCGGGCATTGACCGAACGCGAGACACCCTCATTTCACTGGATGCTGTTACCGTGATGGCCCGAGGCGCCGACGGGAGCATTGCCACCGCCCCTGCACAGATTCGTGCAGAGACGCCTGTCGCTGTTATCCGCCCGCAACCTCCGCCTCCCCCCGTCGACTCGAAACTCATGGCAAGCTGTGCCATTATCGGAGTGGAAGCCACCGTGTGGGGGGCCGGCTCCAAGCCGGGAGAGCCGATGAGAATCTTCCTCATCACAGGTTCCTATGCCAACGGCGTGCCCGTTCAATCACCAGTTGGAACCGCAGTAGCGAATGACCGTGGCACTTTCAAGGCGACCATTGAAATCGAAGAATCCATCGGAGACTCGAATATCGAACCCGGCCTCTACACGATCAAGGCCGTCGGCATCCGTGGCACTCAGGCGACCGCGCCATTGGTGGTAGTCTCACCACATCACTCTGCCACCTGCGACCCTGATCGCCTCCCGTATGTTTCCACTTTCAAGGCCTCTCCTTCCGAAGGCGCTACCTTCAAAGCGATAGCCGCCGGAGGCGGCCACACGTGCGGCGTCAGGGAGGACGCATCTATCGAGTGCTGGTCGGAACACGACTCGGCCGCCGCAAGACACCCCAAGGGCCGGTTCGCGTCCGTTAGCGCTGGGGCCGGTCACACATGCGGAGTAATGGCGAACGGGACGGTATCCTGCTGGGGTGGCAACGGCGATGGCCAGGCGTCTCCGCCGGACGGAAAATTCGTCTCGGTGAGCGCGGCAGCAAATCACACCTGCGGTGTGAAGAGAGACTATTCCGTTGCTTGCTGGGGAAGCGACAGCCACGGAAAGTCCACACCGCCTGCGGGGGAGTTCGTCTCGGTCAGCGCCGGCGACTATCACACGTGCGGAATCAAGAGCGACGGTTCCGTCGCCTGCTGGGGACGCGACCTCTATGGCGAGGCGACGCCGCTGACCGGGGAATTCGTCTCACTCAGTGCCGGATGGGGCCACACCTGCGGCGTCGAGAGTGACGGCGCCGTGGCCTGCTGGGGCCGCAACCGCTATGGCGAGGCGACACCGCCGGCCGGACAGTTTGTCTCCGTCAGCGCCGGATGGGTTCACACCTGCGGGGTCAAGACCGACGGATCCCTCGCCTGCTGGGGCCTCGATGACTATAGCCAGTCGACTCCGCCACCCGGCCAGTTCATCTCGGTCAGCGCCATCGACTCGCACACGTGCGGTCTGAGGAAGAACGGCTCCGTCGCCTGCTGGGGCCGACCCTAAACCGTCCCCAACCCCTCCCAACTCGCCAATTGAACGCTTCATAAAGTATTGTACTTTTCCAAAACTTGATATATGATCACGTCAAATGCCGTGTTCGGGGTAGTGCACGTCATTGGAGGGCCAGCCTGGTCCGCCCTCACTTTCCCGGACATGAACGTGGCGGGAGGTGTCCTGTGCAGTTCGGGGGAACGTTCGTCGACGTAATCAACGATGGCACCATCTTGATCGACGGGGGCTCCATGTTCGGTCAGGTGCCCAAGTCGGAGTGGGAACTCTATATCAAGCCCGACCGCAAGAACAGGGTGCGTCTGGGGCTGAACTGTCTCCTCATCCGCAACTCCTCGGGAAACATCCTCATCAACACCGGCGCAGGCTCCAAGCGCCTCGAACGGCTCAAGGAGTCACACGGCCTGCAAGGCAACAAGCTCATCAAGGGCCTCAAGGCCCTCGGCGTTTCCGCCAGGGACATCGACACCGTCGTGCTCACCGACCTCCAGTTCGACACCGCTGGCGGCTCGACCAAGCTTGAGCGGTCCGGCAGAGCCATCCCAACCTTCCCGAAGGCGCGCTACGTCGTCCAGAAAGCGGCATGGGAAGAGGCATCATCGCCCGACGAGCGCAACCGCAAGCTCTACAACGACGAAGACTTCCTCCCGCTTGAAGAGGCCGGCGTCTTGGAACTCGCCGAGAGCGACGTCGAGCTTGCCCCCGGCGTCAGCACCAAGGTGACCAACGGGTACTCAAACGGCCACCAGATCGTCCTCGTCGAGGCGGGCAGCGAGCGCATTGCCTTCCTGTCGCATCTCATACCGACGCCGTTCCACATCGCCCTGTCGACCATCGCGGCCTTCGACAAGGATCCCGGCGAGGTCATCAACCGCAAGCGCGAGGTCGTCGGCATGGCACTCAATGGCGGATGGCTCATGATCTTCGGTCTTGCCCAGGAGCAGAGCGGGGCCTACGTCCAGCAGCGCAACGGCAAGTCGCAGCTCCTGCCCGTCGCATTCTGATAGCGGCGGACATATTCGGTTCCCCGCGACATGGCTGATCGCCACTACACCCACGAGGAGGCCGAGGCCGCCCTTCCTTGGGTTAGGGACGCCATCGACTCCATGCGCGTGGCGACGCTGGAACTGCTCGATGCCCGGACGAAGCTGAGCGCCCTCCTCGAAGCCATCCGGTCCAACGGCGGCAGCACCCATGACCAGGAGGTCCACGACCTTCGCTCCCGCGTCGAGAAATCGACCGAGGCGTTACGGCTCCCCCTAGAGGAATTCGAGAACAGGGGCATCATCATCCGCGACCTCCAGCGCGGACTCATCGACTTTCCCGCCCTCCGAGAAGGCCGCGAAGTCTACCTCTGTTGGCTCTACGGCGAGGAGCGGATAGAGTACTGGCACGAGCTGGACACCGGCTTCGCGGGCCGGGAGCCGCTTTAGCGCATCTCTACAAGACCCTTCAGTCTTGCGTAAACCACCCTTCGACAAGCTCAGGGCGAACGGTCAGTGCAAGGTGATGCCGCGTCTCCTAGGGCCGCCCGCCCCCAACCTCGAACGTCGTCCCCGTCGTAAACGAACACTCCCGCGACGCCAGCCAGCACACCGTCGACACCACCCCCTCAGTCAACTCCGGCCCCTCCGAGGCCGCCACCGCGTTGACCAGAATCCCCGTATCCACGACCGACATCGCGACCGCCTTCGTCAGACCGATCAGGGCCGCCTGAGTCGCCGACCGCGCGCTCCGTCCCGGCTGTCCCTGCAACCCTATGTCCATCGCCACCGTCACGATCCGTCCATACCCACGTTCCATCATCGCCGGAATCACGGCCTGGCAATACTGCAACGGCCCGCGCACGTCGTTCCGGTACAGGGTATCGAGTATCTTCGGACCGACCGCATGGAGAGGCCCGGAAACGTCCGCCATCGGGTCGGCGTAGACCACCACATCCACCCGTCCCCATACCAGCTTCGCCGTCGTCGCTGCCCACTTCGCGGCGGCGGGGTCGGCCGGATTGCCCAGCAGCAAACGCCCCTCGGTGCCCTCCGCGTCCAGCATGTCCGCCGCCCGCTCGCCCATCACCCGGTCCGCATCCACCAGCACGATGCTGGCACCCTCGCGCCCCATCCGCATCGCCACACCGAGCCCGACGTCCGACCCACCGCCAACGACTACTGCGACCTGCCCGTCAAATCGCCCCATTTAAGTTCCCAACCCCAAACTGACCCCCTACCCTCTCCTCTCTCTGCGTCCTCTGTGGCCTCTGCGGTGAATCCGCCGACCTAACTCTACGACCCGACGAACACCCGGTCAACGGCGTATACTCGCCCCATGCAGCCCGCCGTCCACTCATGCCCCCTGTGCCTCTCCACGCAAGCGTCGCTCTTCTTCACCAGCCGCCAGAAGAACCTCGAACGCGACTATTTCCATTGCGACGCCTGTGATCTCGTCTTCGTCCCGCCCGGGTTCCACCTCGCCGCCGACGCAGCCCGCCAGAGATACCTCACTCACGACAATGATCCCTACAACGCCGATTACCGGCGCTTCCTCTCCCAGCTCTGGAACGAGCTTCGGCCACGGCTGCCCGAAGGCGCGCGAGGCCTCGACTACGGCGCAGGCCCCGGTCCAGCGCTGGCGGCGATGATCGAGGAGGACGGGTTCTCAGCCGCGCTGTATGACCCACTCTTTCACCCGGACGAGGCCGTCCTATCCGACAGCTACGACTTCATCACCTGCACCGAGACGGTAGAGCACTTCGCCACCCCTCGCGCCGACTTTCAACGCCTATACAGGATGCTTGTTCCCGGCGGGTGGATCGGGATTATGACGGACATCCTGGAGGACAGAGACGGATTTGGCGACTGGTACTATCACCGTGATCCGACTCACGTAGCGTTCTATTCGCGCCGGACGTTTCAGTGGATAGGTGAGTGGTTGGAGTTGGAGGTTGAGTTCTCGCGGGGGCGAGTGGTGGTGTTGAGGAAGGGACATTGAAAGCAGGGTACGCCGGTTGCGTGGATAGGAAATCCGAATGGGCTGAGCTAACGTTAAGTTGATTGAGGGGGAGCGGGTAGCGCTGCTTGCGTTTTGTATTGCGAGGAGGTGAGGGCCTATGCTGCATAGGACGATCGTCTATGTCCTGTTCTCCGTGGTTGCTGGCATGCTGCTGGCCTGCGGGGAGTCAGAGGACGATTCAAGCCCGGTAGGCGAACCACTGATTAGCTCGGTAACGACGATCCATCCTCCGCCAAATACGAAAACGTCGCAGACGCAATATGCTCCGCCGCCCTATGAAGGCGTTACGACGTTGGAGGAGCGCATAGCCGACGCCGATCTGATCGCTTTGGCGCGCATGGCAAGTGTCACTGCCGCTGTCGAACAGCTAGCGTCCGATGACGGGCGCGGGTATAGGCGGGGGTATATAGGCGCGCTGAAGTTCACGTTCAACATAGACGAGATTCTTAAGTCGCCTTTGGGCAGTTCGCCGACCCAGGTCGTTGCGATGGTTGGTTCACGGCGCGGGTTCACATCACGCGCCGAAGCACAAACTGTAGCCAACAAGATGCTGAACGAACGAGACGCCCAATGGGACAACCGAAGCGCGATTATTTTCCTCTCGACTCATAGTCTGGAATACCCGGCAACACTGTCCGACGATCTGTACTTTATGTCCATCGTGGACTACACATTTGGGATTGGGGACCACTATTCGGTGGCAAGCAAACGCAACAGGATGTGGCTGCCAGAGGCGCAAACCAGCGCAGACACCGGCGCACGCAGTGACGCAGAGCGCCGGTTCTTAACCGGGATACCACAAGACCAAATAAGAAGTGGGGCTGTAGTCCTGGCTTTGATTGAGCCCTATTCTATGACGCTTGCCGAACTGAAGGCCGAAATTAATCGCATCAAGAACGAACTGAACACCAACACATCCCTTGGGTATCAGCTTTGCATAAGCGAGAAATATCAACCCGAACGCATAGAGGCGGTACGGGCGTCGAAAGGCCGGACTTACGACACGGAGCAAACGTTCAATGAGCAGATAGGTTCCGGCCTTCCCCCCGGAACAGCCGTACTGGACGACACGTGGAATTTCGTCTATGGCCCTGACGGTTGGGAGAGCAAGTCGCAGTTCGTAGGTACGGACGCCGATCTTTTCACCATCGGCGCTACGAAGGGCACCGTAGCCGAGACCGGCAAAATCATCAATAGCTTTCGGGCCGTGAAGGGGACGTTTGAGTATGAATGGCGCATCAGACCCCTGGAGACCGTCAGACCGCTTCCGAGTGGTACTTACAACCTGACGTGGAAGTATCGACGGGGAGAGCTCATTCTCTGCGACCCCGACTATGTTCGCAATCACACGGTCGTCGTCACTGTCACCGCCCCCGCCAGCACTCTCCACGAAGCATTCTTTGATCCCGTGACCGTCGGCGCGGCAATCGGCGCGGACGCCACCAACGGCGTTCTCAAACCCACTGCGTTCACCGACGGCAACAGCGCCTCCGCGACCCTTCAGCGTATCGCGTGGGTGGAGAACACGGTCGAAATGCAGCTCATCCCGAACACCGGTCTCGCCAACCATGTCGTCGACTTCATCGGGTTGGATGGTACGGTCATCCTCTCCCTCGATGCCGACGATGCGACGGTGGACGCGGCCAACGGGACGCTGAGTTGGGAGGTGTCAGAGCAGCCGTGGAAGGATGGGGATTTGTTGATTGTGCGGATAAGGGAGTCACGACAGTAGTACCGCTCCGATGTGCCATCTCCCCGCCGCCCGTTTTGCTTTCGTGGGGGCGTCTGGTATAGTCAACGGAACGCCGCGCGGTGCGGCGGTCTGCTGAACTTACAGCGAGGGAGCGCCCGGCCATGACAACGCGCATCGTCGTCACAGGCATTGGGGTCGTCAGTCCGGTTGGGCTGTCGAGGGACAGCACGTGGAAGAACCTGCTGGCGGGGGTGTCGGGCATCGACTACATCGCCGCGTTCAATCCCGAGGACCTTGAGACGACGATCGCGGGTGAGGTGAAGGGCTTCGAGCCGACGGACTACATGAGCCGGAAGGACTCGAGGCGGATGGACCGCTTCTCGCAGCTTGCGGTTGCGGCGGCGTCCGAGGCGGTGGAGCAGGCGCAGTTCGCCGACCTCAACGGGAACGGCGAGCGGGTCTCGGTCATGGTGGCGAGCGGTATCGGGGGTATCATCACGCTGTCGGAGCAGATAAGCGTGATGGACGCGAGAGGCCCACGGCGCGTGAGTCCGTTCTTGGTGCCGATGATGCTGCCCGACATGGCGTCGGGGCACGTGTCCATGTCGCTGGGGGCGCGGGGTCCGAATTACTCCACGGTGTCGGCGTGCGCGAGCGGCGGGGACGCCATCGGCCAGGGTCAGGCGCTGCTTCGCATGGGAGTGGCGGACGCGGTCATCGCGGGTGGGACGGAGGCGGCGATATGCCCTATCGGCGTTGCCGGGTTCAACTCGGTGAAGGCGCTGTCGCGTCGGAACGATGAGCCGCAGAAGGCGTCTCGTCCATTCGATGCGGGGCGCGACGGGTTCGTGCTCGGCGAGGGCGCGGGTATCCTCGTCTTGGAAACCCTTGAAAATGCGCGGGAGCGCGGCGTGGAGCCGATCGTGGAGATGGCCGGATATGGGTCGACGTCGGACGCTCACCACATCACTCAGCCGCATCCCGAAGGTGAGGGAGCGGCAAGGGCGATGGAGATGGCGCTCAAGGACGCGGGAATGGTGCCCGATGACATCGATTACATCAACGCGCACGGCACGTCGACGCCTCTGAACGACCGGAGCGAGACCCTGGCGATGAAGAAGGTCTTCGGCGACGAGGCGTACAAGATACCTATCAGCTCCACGAAGTCGATGACGGGTCATCTGCTGGGCGCGAGCGGGGCGCTGGAGGCGGCGGTGGCAGCGATGGCTATCGCCAGCTCGGCTGCGCCGCCGACGATCAACCTGGAGGAGCCGGACCCCGACTGCGACCTGGACTACATCCCGCACGTGGCGAGGCGCGGCAGGATACGGACGGCGATGAGCAACTCGTTCGGTTTCGGCGGGCACAACGTCAGCCTCATATTCAAAGAATTCACCGGATAGCGATCAACGCTTCGGCGGCGACGCTCTCCGCAACAACAAAGCGTCATCTATGCTTGAAAAGGTCTGGAATCTGCTTCCAGCGCCGCCGGACGAGTTCGCCGATTCCATCGGCTTGCCGCCCTTTGACGCGCAGCTGCTGTACAACCGCGGCATTAGAACCGCAGAAGAGGCGGCGGCGTTCCTGAAGGCGGGGGACGATCTCGCGCACGACCCGTTCCTGCTGCCGGACATGGACAAGGCGGCGGCACGGCTTCGCACGGCGGTGCTGTGGAATGACACGGTCGGAGTGTTCGGCGACTTCGACACGGACGGGGTATCGGGCACGGCAATTGTGGTGAGTGCGCTGGAGAGCCTGGGACTGAAGGTGGTGCCGTACCTGCCGCACCGCGTCGAAGAGGGGCACGGTCTAAACGTCCAGGCGGTCGAGACTCTGGCGGAGCAGGGCGTGACTCTGCTCGTGACGGTGGACAACGGGATCAACTCGGGGTCGGAGATCGCGCACGCCGCGCGGCACGGCATCGAGACGATCATCACGGACCATCACGCCCTGCCGGACGAACCGCCCAACGCAACGGCAATCGTCAATCCGCGCCGGGGCGACTCGGTCTACCCGTATGAGCACCTGACGGGGGCGGGTCTGGCGTACAAGCTGATTGAGGGACTCTGGTTGTCGCTGGGCCGGGAGAGGCCGGAGCACCTGCTGGAGCTGGCGTCGCTCGGGACGGTGGCGGACGTCGCGCCGATGTCGGGGGAGAACCGTTTCATCGTCAAACGCGGGCTGGAACTGCTGAAAGAGACCGAACACCCCGGACTGCGGGCGTTGTTCATGGTGAGCGGGGCGAACCGGCGAGAGTTGGACTCCGAAGCGCTGTCGTTTTCGGTCATTCCGCGCCTGAACGCGGCCGGTCGGCTCGGCGACGCGAAGATCAGTCTCGATCTGCTGACCACAGGCGACAAACGAAAGGCAGGAACCATCGCCAGCCAGTTGGAGAGCGTGAACGAGGAGCGCAAGGCGTTGGCGGCTAAGAGCATCGAGGAGGCGCGCAGACAGGTCTACTCCTTGAATGAAGGGAGGCTGCCGTCACTGCTGTTCGTGGAGAGTGAGGAGTGGCTGCCGGGGATTCTGGGTCTGACAGCAAGCAACCTTTCGGAGGAGTTCTACCGGCCCGCCGTGGTCGTCCGGCGGGGGGAGAAGGAGTCTCGGGCGAGCGCGCGGAGTATCCCGGAGTTCGACATCATCGACGCGATTCGGTCGACGAGTCCAAGTTTTCTCCGGCATGGGGGCCATCCGGAGGCGGCGGGGTTCACGGTCTCGACGGACGACCTTCCACGTCTGCGGGATGAGCTGGTTGCGTCTGCAGAGGAGAGGCTGCGGGACACGATGCTCGTGCCAACCCTGGAGATCGACGCGGTGGCGTCGCCCGCGTCGCTGCCGGGCGACCGTTTCGAGTTCATGCGGCGGATCGGGCCGTACGGGAAGGGAAATCCCGCTCCGACGTTGCTCGTGCGAGACGCAAGGGTTCTTCGCGCGATCAAGGTGGGTGGTGGACGGGAACATCTGAAGCTACAGCTTGCTCATGGCGGGAAGGTGTGGGACGCGATCGCGTTCAAGCAGGCCGAGAAGCCGGTGCGGAACGGGGACGCGCTGGACGTGGTGTACACGTTCGGGCTCAACTCGTGGAACGGGCAGACGTCGTTCCAGCTAACGGTGCAGGACTTCCGACCTTCGGCGGGGCACTGACGGGGGATTCACCCTCACCCCAGCCCTCTCCCGTGAACGGGAGAGGGGGTTAGTGTTTAGCGGTCTTTGCGGCGGCGCTCGGCGCGGGTCCCGCGGACTTGCGGGATGTTGGCGTCGTCGGTCACGACCTTCTTCATGAACCTTGCACGGGCCACGAGGAGGGGGACGGTGATGACGAGGACGACGAGCGCGATGTAGTGGGCCTCTTGCATTCCAAACGCCCAGACCTTGTCCTCGCGGAAGAAGGTGATCGCGAAGCGCCCGACGGCGTAGAGGACCAGGTAGAGCGCGAAGAGCATTCCGTCGGGGCGGATGCGGTCGCGGAGCAGCCAGAGTACGGCCATGGATAGCATGTTCCAGAGGATTTCGTAAAGGATGACGGGGTGGACGTAGTCCATGGTGAGAGCGCCGCCGTTGGCGCACTGGACGGCGGGAGCATCGGCGTTTATCCAGCGCATCCCAAAGAAGAGGTCGAGGGGCTTTGCGCAGTGCTCGCCGTTGATGATGTCGCCGATGCGTCCGATGGACTGCGCGAACGGCAGGACGGGCGCGGTCAGGTCGGCAATGACGCCGACGGGTTGCTTGGCGAAGTAGGCGTACGTCGCCCCTCCAATGAAGCCTCCGAGGATGCCGCCCCAGAGTCCGATGCCGCCGCTCCAGACGGCAAGTATCTGCGCGGGGTCGTCCTGGTAGATGTCCCAGTTGTCGATGACGTGGACGAGCCGCGCGCCGATGATTCCGCCGATGATGGCCCAGATGGCGATGGAGTAGATCGCGTCCGGGTCGATGCCCTTCATGGGGGCCCAGCGGCCGACGAGGAATACGGCGACCAGCACGGCGACGAAGGTGAGGAAGCCGTGCCAGCTTACGACGAAAGACCCGACGAGGTCGCCGGAAAAGAGGTTGGGGTGGATGTCGATGGTTATCATTCGGTGCCGTGTCGCAAAGGGGACTGGACTACTGTATGAAGGCGGTGGGTTTGTGTCAAGGGGGAGACGGGAATTGGGCGGGAGATGCCGTATGTTACAATGGTTGACGGCAACACCTTGCGCTCCGCCCCTTTCTCACGTTATGCAGCAAGCCGTCGAACAGTACCTCAGCTACACGACCGTCGAACGAGGCCTTTCGCCGAATACGCTTGCGGCGTACCGGAATGACCTGACGCAGTTCGTGGAATTCCTGCAAGGTCGCGACTCCTCCCTACAGGACAACGGCTCGTGGAAGATGATCGGCACGGAAGCGCTGACGGCGTTTGTGCTCGACCTGCACGAACGCGGGTACTCGGACAAGACGAAGACCCGGAAGGTGGCCTCGGCGAAGGCGTTGTTCGGGTTCCTGCTGGAAGAGGGTGTAATCAACAAGAACCCGATGGAGGACTTTTCCTCGCCGGGGGTGGGAGAGTCGCTCCCCGAAACGCTGACTGTGGAGGAGGTCGAAGCGCTGCTGTCGGCGGGCGAGACGGATACGCCGATGGCGCTCCGCGACCGCGCCATTATCGAGGTGATGTACGCGACGGGGGTGCGAGTTAGTGAACTGGTCTCGCTCGACATCGACGACGTGGACCTCGACGAGAGCTTCGTACGGTGCATGGGCAAGGGATCGAAAGAACGGATCATCCCGCTCCACGATGAAGCGGTTGAGACGGTGAGGGAGTATCTGGAGGACGGACGGCCATCGCTGGCCGGCACTGCTGCGGGCAGGGCGCTGTTCGTCAGCAGGAAGGGCGGGCGGCTCACTCGGCAGGCACTCTGGCTGATTCTCAAAGGGCGCGCGCAGGCTGCGGGCATCGAGAGGAAAATAACGCCGCACACGCTGCGACACAGCTTCGCGACGCACCTGCTAATCGGGGGAGCGCCGCTGCGGCACGTGCAGGAGCTACTGGGTCACGCGAGCATCACAACGACGCAGGTGTACACTCACTTGACGAGCGAGCACGTGAGGGCGCAGTACGAGACGGCGCATCCGCGGGCGTAATACTAGGCACTTGCCGAATGACGGCAATTCGTAAGACAATAGGCTAAGCCGACGGGATATTTGACCAGCAGCATTGGAGGGAGACGATGCCGAGCAAGGGCCAAAAGGTCGCCAAGCGGCAGAATCAGATGAAGAGCCGCAAGAGGCGCGGGCCGCGCAGAGCTTCAACGCAGCAGTTTGAAGTAGGCCCGGCCGTATCGAAGACGACTGTGGAAGAGGAGGAAGGGACGGCCGTCGCTACGGCAACCGCCACAGCGACAGCTGCCATCGCCGGAACTGCCGCCGCGCCGGCGCGAAGGCGGCGATCCAAGCAGGCCGTCGAGGTGGAAGCACCGCCGGTGACGCGGTTCCTGCCCGGCGAGCTCCGGCACATCGGGCTGGTGACACTGGTCATTCTCATCATTCTCGCCGCCGCGACGGTGACCCTCGGCGGGTCTATCATATAGACCCCCGAAGGAGATTTTGGGGGTATGCGGTCATTTCACCCTCACCCCAGCCCTCTCCCAAGGACGGGAGAGGGGGATAGGCAGGGATGCCACGATCCTCCACGGCAGTGATGCCGACCGATTTTTCCGACCGGCTGAGGGCCACACCGGCGAAACCCGGCGTCTACATCATGCGCGGTCGTTCCGGGGCCGTGCTGTACGTGGGCAAGGCGGCCAAGCTGCGGAACCGGCTGCGGTCGTACTTCGCGAAGAAGGCGAACCACCCCTTCAAGATCCGGGAGATGGTGAAGCGCGTCGCGGAGTTCGAGTACATCGTGGCCGAGTCGGAGCAGGAAGCGCTCCTGCTCGAATGCAACCTCATCAAGCAGAACAAGCCGCCGTATAACGCGCGGCTCAAGGACGACAAGAGCTACCCGTTCATCAAGGTGGACCTGACGGAAGACTTCCCGCAGGTCTATATCACGCGGACGGTGAAGCGGGATGGGTCGCGGTACTTCGGGCCGTTCGCCAGCGCGAGCAGCGTTCGGAGAACGCTCGCCCTGCTCAAAAAGCTCTTCCCGTACCGGTCGTGCACGAAGACGATCACGGGGAACGACCCGCGTCCCTGCCTAGACTTCTACATCAACCGGTGCGTCGGTCCGTGCATCGGGGCGGTGGACAAGGAGCAGTATCGAGAGGTCATCGAACAGGTCTTTCTGTTTCTCGACGGCAAGGCCGACCGTATTTTGAAGTCGCTCGAGTCGAGGATGCTCGAGGCGTCGGAGGCTCTCGAATTCGAGAGGGCGGCGACGCTACGTGACCAGATACAGGCGATTGAGAAAGTCCACGAGGGGCAGAAGGTGCTCCATCTGTCGTCCGAGACGCTCGATCTGATAGCGCTCGCGTCGGACGGCGACGAGGCGTGGATGGAGGTCTTCTTCGTCCGGCAGGGCAAGCTGGTCGGACGCGATCACTTCATCATGACGAGCACGCAAGACGATACTCCCGGCGAGATACTGAGCGCGTTCGTGAAGCAGTTCTACGAGGTCAACCCGTACGTGCCGCCGCGCATTCTGGTGCAGGACGAACTGGTTGACACGGAGGCGATCGAGGCGTGGCTGAGCGAGAAGCGCCGGAGCAGGGTGCGCATCTACGTGCCACAGCGGGGAGAGAAGCGGCGACTCATGCGGATGGTGGCGGAGAACGCCTCGGAGGGGATGGAGCAACGTCGCGTCCAGGCGGCAGCCGAGGAGGGTGCGCTCGGGCAGGCGATGGAGGAGCTCCAAGAGGCTCTCAACCTGCCTACCCTGCCGCGACGGATGGAGTGCTATGACATATCGAACACGCAGGGGTCGAACCCGGTGGGGAGCATGGTCGTGTTCGAGGAGGGTAAGCCGAGGTCGTCGGACTACCGCAAGTTCCAGATCAAGGGCGTGGACGGGGTGGACGACTACTCGATGATGCGCGAGATGCTCACGCGAAGGTTCCGTAGGCTGGCCGATCCGAAGTCACAGGTCGCGGAAGTCGACGATGAAGATCGCGGCGAGTCGAAGGGGCAGGCGTGGCAGCAGGCACCCGATCTTGTGCTTATCGATGGGGGCAAAGGTCATTTGGGAGCTGCGCTCCAAGTGTTTCTCGAACTGGGAATCACGTCGATTCCGCTAGCGAGCCTGGCGAAGGAGAACGAGGAGCTGTTCGTGCCGCAGACGCCGGAGCCCATCGTACTGCCGAGAACGTCGCCGGCGCTGTTCCTCGTCCAGAGACTGCGGGACGAGGCGCACCGGTTCGCGATCACGTATCACCGTCAGCGGCGCTCAAAGAGGAGCACTACGTCGGCGCTGGATCACGTGCCGGGGATTGGGCCGAAGCGGCGTCAGATGCTGATCCGGCAGTTCGGCTCCGTGCAGGGCGTGCGGGAGGCGACGCTGGAGGACGTGGCGGCGGCGCCTGGGATGACGCTCACCCTTGCGTCGAAGGTGAAGGAGTGGCTGTGAACGTCCCGCTGCCCGGAAGCGTTGGAGCGCCCGGGCAGCGTGGTGAAAGCGACGGCTAGTCTCCGCTTCCGCTGTTGTCTTTTGCGGCTTGGGCTATGTTGGTGAAGGGCTTGAGCAGGTTGGTGAACTCCATGGGGAAGATGAACTTCGTCGACGCGCCGTTTCCAATCTCCTTGAGGGTCTCGAAGTACTGGAGGCTCATAGTATTCGGGTCGACGTTTTGGGCGATGCCGTAGATGCGGTCGAGCGCGGTCGCGAAACCGTCTGCTCTGAGGATGGCGGCCTGCTGGTCGCCCTCAGCGGTGAGAATCTCCGCCTGACGCTGGCCCTCGGCGGTGAGGATTGCGGCCTGCTTCTCGCCCTCGGCGACGGTGACCGCGGCTTCGCGTGTGCCCTCCGCCTCACGGACGACGGCGCGGCGGATGCGCTCGGCGGACATCTGGCGGTTCATGGCGTCCTGAATGTCGCGCGGCGGCTCGATTTCGCGGATCTCGACGTTCGTGACCTTGATGCCCCAGCGTTCGGTCTCGGCGTCCAACCTCTCTCGGAGAACGGTGTTGATCCGCTCGCGCTGGGAGAGCACGTCATCCAGGTCGATGTCGCCGACCACTGCGCGAAGTGTCGTAGTGGCGAGACCGACGACCGCCAGCCGGTAGTTCTCGACCTCTAGGACTGCCCTGTCGGCGTACTCGGCGACCACGCGCATGTAGACGAGGAAGTCGATGTCGATGGGCGCGTTGTCCTTCGTGATGTTCCGCTGGCGGGGGATGTCCATCACCTCAGTGCGGAGATCGATGCGGGACCCGGCGTGCATGATCGGGATGAGCCACACTGGGCCCGGACCTCTCATGCCCTGGAAGTTCCCCCACTTGAAGCGGGCCATCCTCTCGTAGTTCTTCAGAAAGTTGATGATTGCCATTGTTCGCCTCCTATTTCTTTCGTTCGTTGTGTTGTTCGCGGGGGAGGGACTTTTACCCTCACCCCAGTCCTCTCCCACGACGAGAGAGGGGGTTTGCATCGTCTACTCCGCGGCCTTGAACACCTTTAGGGTCAATCCGTCGACATCTATAACCAGGATTCTGGCTCCTTTCTCGATGGTCTCTCCGGTGTCGCTGACGGCGCTCCAGTCCTCGCCGTTCACGTGGACCATGCCGGACGGCGCCAGATCGGAGGAGGCGACGCCGGTCATGCCGACCACGGACTGCTGGGTTGTGGGATTATCTCCCGATCGCCAGCCTGACAGCCTCTGCCCGGACTTTCCCGTTATGAACATGTCCCACACGAAGTACAGGACACCTCCTACGAGGGCGACAGTGACTATGACTCCTACGATGTCCATTGCGGTCTTGCGCTTCCTGTTTTGTGAGTCCTACCCGACTTGCCGATGAAGCAGTGTCTACTCCGTGGTTTTATATACCTTCAAGGTCAGGCCGTCTACCTCGGTGACGACGACCTCTGCTCCCTCTTCAATCGAGTCTCCCGTGTCGCTGACGGCGCTCCACTCCTCGCCGCTTACGAAGACCATTCCCGAAGGGGCAAGCTCTGCGCTCACCACTCCCGTAGTGCCGACCAGAGCGGCGGTCGTTACTCCCTTCGTGGCCTGCCGCTCTTCAAGTCTCTGGGCCAAGAGGATATCGCGGACGACGAAGATGAGTAACCCCGCGAGCGTGACGGTCACGCCGCCAATCAGCCAGTAGTTGACCATGAAGCTCGGCGTCTCGATCGGCCCAGGCGGCTGGAAAGTGAACCCTCCGAAGAGCAGGACGGAACCGAGGACGAAGCTCACGACTCCGCCCGCTCCGAAGAAGCTCACACCGGGAGACTTCAGCTCGGCAAACATCAGCAGAAGCGCAAAGGCAATGAGGGCCAAGCCGACCCAGTTTACCGGCAGGTTGCCGAAGGCGACGAATGCCATCACAAGGAAGATCACGCCAATGATGCCGGGAGCGAAGAGTCCCGGCGCGAGAAACTCGATGAACAGACCGATCGCGCCGATTACGAGGAGCAGGAATGCCACGTTGGGGTTGGAAATAATGGCGAGGAAACGTTCGAGTATGGTCTTGTCGACGGTGCGAAGCTCGATACCCGATGTTTCGATGACGTAGGAGGAACCGTCGAAGAGGTCGACTCTTTGACCGTCGACCGTCAAGAGGAGCTGTTCGAGGTCCTTGGCGACGAAGTTGATTACGTTCTCATTTAGGGCCTCCGACGCCGAATAGGCCTGTGCCCTCGTGACGGTATCGTTGAGGGCGTCGGCGTTGAGCCCTCGCTCAACCGCGATGCTTCGAAGGAACGCAGCGGCGTCGTTGGTTGCTTTGGAGCCCAGGGGTTCAGGCAGGGGGCCGCCCCGCTGGTCGACGGGTGAGGCCGCGCCGATGGTTGTGCCGTTGGCCATTGCCGTGATGTGCCCGGCAGTTGCGATGAAGGTACCGGCAGAGGCCGCCTGAGCGCCGGAGGGCGAGACGTAGACGATGACAGGAATTTCGGACTCGAGAATGGTCTCGACGATGTCGCGCGTGGAGTCGTAGAGGCCGCCGGGCGTGTCGAGTCGAATGACCACGAATCGAGCACCGCCGTCTTCCGCATCGTTCACCACTCGCTCCAAGAAGTTGGCGGTGGAGGGCTGGATCGGCTCGTCGATTTCGACGACGACGGCGTGAGGAGCCTGGGCCTCGACGGTGGACATCAAGGGCGAGACTATCAAACCGGCAAGTCCGATGGCGATCAGCGCAATCGACAGCGCTCTTCTCATGACTGACACCTCAAGACGGACGCCTGCATCTCGCTTCATACTCCAATGATATGCCCCACCGTCTACGCGCCGCATCACACGACCCTGTGATATTACAGGACATTTCGTGGACTCACAATGAGGGCTGGTTTCTCTCGATGCGTCCGAGCGCTATACTACCGGACGACCTTCATTCCCATACTGAGCGTGAGAGCGATGCCGGGACCATACAGCGTGAAATTCGAGTCCAACGTGCCGCTGATGCTGCGCGACGGCACGATGACGTACGTCGACATCTGCAGGCCGGACGCGGCGGGCGGATTCCCCGGTCTGATGCTGCGGACGCCCTACAACAAGTCCGAAATTCCGTCGAGGGCGTGGGCGTTGGATATGACCCGCGCGGCCCAGCGAGGGTATGCGGTCGTGCTCCAGGACATCCGGGGCAGGCACAGTTCGGAGGGCCAGTTCTATCCGTTCGTGAACGAGGCGAGTGACGGGTACGACTCCATTGAATGGGTGGCGAGCCAGCCATGGTGCAGCGGCAAGGTCGGCATGTTCGGAAGCTCCTATAACGGCGCGACGCAGTGGCTCGCGGCCTCGACCAAACCGTCGCATCTCGGCGGGATTGCGCCCGGCGTCACGGCCTCGGACTACCATGAGGGCTGGTCGTGGCAGGGAGGAGCGTTCGAGCTGGGGTTCAACATGTCGTGGTCGGTGGGATCGCTGACGGCGGCCAACTGGCAGAACCTCTCCAAGCAGCTCTTCCTGTCACCCTACCAGCTTGACGCGCTGCAGATGACGCAGGACAACCTGATGCCCGCCGCGGAGCACCTGCCCATGAGCGGGTACGAGGAGCTAAAGGGAGACCTCGCGTCCTACTACTACGACTGGATGGCGCATCCCGAGTACGATGACTACTGGAAGGCAATCTCGATAGAGGAGATGCACGAGGACATCGTCGTGCCGGCCTTCAACTACGGCGGCTGGTACGACATCTTCATCGGCGGCACGGTCAGGAACTTCATGGGGATGAGGGAGTCGGGCGGCAGCGATCAGGCCCGCGCGCTCCAGCGTCTCGTCATCGGGCCGTGGACGCACGGGGGACTGCAAACGTCCGTCGCGGGCGAGCGCAGCTTTGGAGCCGCCGCCTCGACCCTGGCGGATGACGTGCCCGGCCGGATACTGAGGTTCTACGACTACCTGCTGCACGGGGAAGAGAATGGCCTCACCGACGACAAGCCGGTGCGCATCTTCGTCATGGGCGACAACGTGTGGCGCGAGGAGGACGAGTGGCCTCTCGCCCGCGCCGAGCTCACGGAATACTATCTGAGCAGCGGTGGGAAGGCGAACACCCTCGCGGGCGACGGAGCGCTCGTCCATGACTCGCCTGGCGAAAGCCCGCCGGACGTATTCCTCTATAATCCCATGGACCCGGTGCCGACCAACGGCGGCAACCTGTGCTGCGACGTAGGGACGCTCGTTGCTGGTGTCTTCGATCAGCGTCCCATCGAGACGAGGAGTGACGTGCTGGTGTATACCTCACGTCCCATGCAGGAGGACACGGAGGTGACCGGCCCGGTCGTCGTCACGCTCCACGCCTCAAGCTCCGCCGTGGACACCGACTTCACGGCCAAGCTCGTGGACGTGCGGCCCGACGGCTACGCCGCGAACCTCTGCGACGGCATCATCAGGGCGCGATACCGGACGCCGAGGCAGCCCGCCAGTCTCCTCGAACCGGGCGACGTGTACGAGTTCACCATCGACCTCGGCCCGACGAGCAACGTGTTCAAGAAGGGACACTCGATCCGCGTCGAAATATCCAGCAGCAACTTCCCGCGCTTCGACCGGAACCTCAACACGGGAGAGCCGATCGGGACGACGGGCGAGTCCGTTCCGGCGCTTCAGACGGTATTTCATGATGCTCGGTACCCGTCGCGGGTCACGCTGCCGGTAATTCCGAGCGACTGACGAGGGGCGGGAATTCTCGGTTACTCACCATCTTGGGTGAGTTGGAAGTAGCCGTTCTCGTCCGTGTGGCCCCGATCTTCCGTGACATACCAACCGTGCCTAGGCCCCCTTGCATGTAGGCTCATCCCAAGGGTTCGTTTACAAGTGAAAGACCGGCTTCCAGTCTATTGTGCCAGTCTCCCTGCGGACGACGAATTGTGTTGGTGCATATCCTGAAGATGCATACGGCTTCACGAAAGGCAAGACTTCTATCGTTCCACCGGAATCGCTCAAGCGCGGCGCGCCGGAATTGGTGGTAGTATGCGCCGCTTCCATCCTTTCGTCTCTTACTGCCGAAGCAAGACGCCCATTTCAGATGTGCCAGGAAGTTGCCCACGTCCAGCATCGGGTCACCTGGGCCCGCTTCTTCAAAGTCCACCAGCGCAATTCTACCGTCGGGCATGACCAACATTTGGTCGTCGTAGAAATCGTTATGCGCAACGCCGGTTGGACGCCATGATCGAACAAACGGGTCCAATGACTTTGTCGCGTCGTTCAGACTGCGCAGAGCGGAACCGCCGTCACGCACGTTGTGTGTGACGCTCCGTTTGGCCCTCCTATATGCCCCCGGTAAATTGAAAGGACGGGCGCCGGCCGGTACGTGAGGCGCAGCCCACAGGGTCTGGAGGCCGTCGAGAAGTGGAGTGGGGTCAGGGAGCTTTCCGGCTTGTATGCGCTGACGCAGGTTCTTGCCAGGCACTTCCGAAAACCATACGACTCCCCCCTCCTTCCAGTACCCTGCGAGCCGTGGCAAGAGGAAGCCGGACTGCCCGATTAGCTCTTGGGCCGCGAGCAACGGTGTGACTGCATCCGGCCTCATGACCCGAGCGTAGAATCGAACCCTTCCTACTCTGTGGCGCAAGACGGCGCGACTCGCGGGCCTGTAGCGAATCAGTTCGACGCCCGCGCGTCGCGCCTGCATAGCCAGTACGTATCTGTTCAAGAGTTCGAGGGCAGTTTCGGGATGCGCCGCTTGACTCAGGCCCGGCAGACGATGGTCCTCGGGGTATCGAAACAGCTCGACGGGCTTGTCGCGCTCGACCCTGATGGCCAGGTGCTGCGAGGGGATGTACTCGTCAGTTGGCCATTCCAACTCATAGCTAACGAGCGCCACTCTGCCCAGGCTGTGGGCGAACTGGCGCACGCGAATGCGATGGGGATCCGTACTTGGTCTTCCGAACTGACAGCGATACGCTCGCCAAATCCACTCGGAATCAAAGAGCTTCGGCAAGTCTTCCAGGCCGGGGTCGTCAGGAAAGGCGATCTCTGGATACAGCGATAAGGCCGTGGGCGAGGAGACCATCCATCTCCCTTAATCAGCTGCTATCATCACTGTCGTCGCTATCGCTGCTATCGCCGGAATCGTCGCTGTCCGTGGGCTGGGTCAGTTGCCCGGTCGTGTCAATTCCGTCCGAGTCCGTTCCGTCGTTGGACGTTAGTTGCCCTGTCGTGTCTATGCCGTCGGAGTCCGTTCCGTCGTTGGACGTGATCTGCCCCGTCGTGTCAATCCCGTCGGAGTCCGTTCCGTCGTTGGACGTTAGTTGCCCCGTCGTGTCTATACCGTCCGAGTCTGTCCCGTCGTTGGACGTTAGTTGCCCCGTCGTGTCAATCCCGTCGGAGTCCGTTCCGTCGTTGGACGTTAGCTGCCCGGTCGTGTCGATGCCGTCGGAGTCCGTGCCGTCATAGTCTGTGTACGGAGTGTCCACGCCATCGTTGTCCGTCGGAGTGGGCGTGTCTATGCCGTCGTTGTCGGTCGTCGGCGTGTCTACTCCGTCGTAGTCGGTGGCAGGGGTGTCGTAGCCGTCGGAGTCCGTGCCGTCATAGTCCGTGTACGGGGTGTCGATCCCATCGTTGTCCGTCGGAGTGGGCGTATCGACTCCGTCGTTGTCCGTCGGCGGCGTGTCCACTCCGTCGTAATCAGTGAAGGGGGTGTCGAAGCCGTCGTTGTCCGTCGGGGAGGGCGTATCGACGCCATCGTTGTCTGTCGCGGTGTCAATGCCGTCGTAGTCCGTGTAGGGGGTGTCGATCCCGTCGTTATCCGTCGGAGTGGGCGTGTCTATGCCGTCGTTGTCGGTCGGCGGGGTATCTATGCCGTCGTAGTCCGTGTACGGGGTGTCAAGCCCATCGTCATCGCCTTCGTCGTCCCCAGCGTCCCCGTCGTTCGCGACGATGGGCGGGCGCGCAATCGGAGCTACGTTCTCCGGGGTCCCCTCACTCACGGCGACAGCCGAACCGCCCCATACAAATGCAAACGCTAGCCCCAGCGAAAAGGCGAAAGCGCCGATTGACATCAACCTCTTCATCATAACGAGATCCTCAGGCTTTCTCTAGACGTATTAAGGTCTCTGAGCCACAAGGTCTCTGAGCCACAAGCAGCCGAGAGTAGGTTACCAAAATCGACTGTGGATGGCAACTGCTCTCGTAACCAGGGCAATCGCATCTAAATGAAGTTTTAGACAGAGTATAGAATTGGGTCATTCTCAGATGGAGAGTGACCCATGGCTAGTAACCGTACAGCATCGCTGACCGAACACTTCGGCAACCTCGACGATCCTCGTATAGACCGTACCAAGCGCCACGAGTTGATCGATATTCTCACTATTGCCCTCTGTGGCGTAATAGCGGGAGCCGACAGTTGGGTAGACGTCGAAGCGTTCGGCAGGCATAAGGAAGGATGGTTGCGCAAGATGCTGGAACTGCCCAACGGCATTCCTTCACATGACACCTTCGGCAGGGTGTTCGCTGGGCTGGACGCTGAGCAGTTCGAGCGCTGTTTCACCGAGTGGGTGCTGGAAGTCAGTGAGGTTCTGCAAGGCGAAGTAGTGGCCATAGACGGCAAGACGGTGCGACGCTCGCACGACCAATACGTAGGGAAGGACGCTATCCATATGGTCAGCGCCTGGGCCTGTGCGAGCGCGGTGTGACACTCGGGCAGACCAGCGTGGACAGACGTTCCAACGAGATCACGGCGATACCCCGGCTGCTTGAGATGCTCCAGGTTAACGGATGCATCGTTACGATCGACGCCATGGGTTGCCAGAAGGAGATTGCATCGAAGATCCTGGAGGAGGGGGCTGACTACGTGCTGGCGGTCAAGGGTAACCAAGGGTACCTGCACGAGGGGGTGGTAGATGTCTTTGACCTCACCCGCAACTCTGGCCTCGACGACATCGACCACGACTACCACGAGACGGTTGATGCGGGTCACGGACGAATCGAAACTCGCCGATGCTGGACGGTGTCTGACCCCGGTAATGTCAGATACGTTGATGAGTACGGGCAGTGGCCGGGGTTGACTACGCTGGTGATGGTGGAAGGCGAACGATGCATCGGGAACAAGACGACGGTGGAGTCGCGCTACTACATATCGAGCTTGCCAAACGATGCGAGTGTTTTGCTCAACGCGGTGCGCAGCCACTGGAGCATAGAGAACCAATTGCACTGGTCGCTGGACGTGACGTTCAATGAGGATGGAAGCCGGGTGCGTAGCGGGAATGGGGCAGAGAACTTCTCCGTGCTACGCCGCATGGCCCTGAATCTGCTCAAGGCCGAAAAGTCCACCAAGCGCAGCCTCGCTGGCAAGCGAAAAGACGCGGCCTGGGACAATGACTATCTACTCAGGGTCCTTGCTCAATAAGATGCGATTGCCCTGCTCTCGTAACCGACAGTCCCCCCGTTGTTGACATAGACGGGGTTTGCTATACTTACGCGCGTTCGCGGCCCGGAGGTGCGTCGCGGTTTCCGCTCGTTTGGGCGGGAGCCACTTTGCAAAGGGCCAAACCAAATACAGCTGTGTAGGGAGAAGCTACATGGGAAAGGAGTCGGCTATTGAAGTGGATTGATTTTGCTCGCCCCCACACGGTCGAGGAAGCGGTGGGACTTCTCACGGAACGAGGTGACAGGGCGCGCCCCTTGGCGGGCGGCACCGACCTGATCGTTCAGTTGAGAACGGGAGTTCACGATCCCGACCATGTGGTGGACATCAAACTGATACCGGAGTTGAATGAGCTAAGCGTGTGTTCGGATTCGGGGCTGACGATGGGAGCGGCGGTGCCCTGCTACCGGATATACAACGACGAGAACCTCGCCGCGCGGTACCCCGCCGTGGTGGACTCGGCGTCGATCATCGGCGGGACGCAGATACAGGGCCGCGCGTCATTCGGCGGGAACCTCTGCAACGCCGTGCCGAGCGCGGACACGATACCGGCGATGATCGCCCTCGGCGCGACCGCCAACATCGCGGGGCCGAACGGCAACCGCTGCGTGCCCGTAGAAGACTTCTGCACTGGCGTTCGCGAGAACGTGCTACAGCCGGGTGAACTGCTGGTATCCATCAACTTCCCGGCCCCCGCCGCCAACTCCGGCGCGCGATACCAGCGCTTCATTCCGAGGAATGAGATGGACATCGCCGTCGTCGGCGTCGGCGCAGGCGTGACGCTGAACGACGGGTGCTTCGAGTCGGTGAGAGTCTCTCTCGCAGCGGTCGCTCCGACCCCGCTCTTCGTCACTGAGATCAACGACGAGCTCGCGGGGAAAGAGGTCAACGACGAGAACATCGCCAGGGCCGGCGAGATCGCCAGGGACGCCGCCAAGCCGATCACCGACATGCGCGGCACCATCGAGTACCGCAAGCACCTGTGCGACGTCATGACCAGGCGCGTCATCAACGACGCAGTAACCCGAGCACGAGGAGGCCACGTAGATGCCCACTAAGTCATACGTTCAGACGACGATCAACGGTGAGATGGTCGAGTTCCTCACCGAGCCGCGCCAGAGCCTCCTGGAGGTCCTGCGCGACACACTTCAGCTTACCGGCGCCAAAGAAGGATGCAACGACGGCAACTGCGGCGCGTGTACGGTGAATATGGACGGGCGAATCGTCTGCTCCTGTCTCGTGCTCGGCGTCGAGGCCGACGGAGCGTGCATCGACACGATCGAGGGCATGGCCACGCCGGAGGGCCTGCACCCGCTGCAGGTCTCGTTCCTCGAGAACGCCGCGCTCCAGTGCGGCATCTGCACCCCTGGCTTCCTCGTTTCGTCCAAGGCGCTGCTCGAACAGAACCCGAACCCCACCGAGCATGAGATCCGGTGGTGGCTCGCAAACAATCTCTGCCGATGCACCGGATACGACAAGATCGTGCGGGCAGTCATGGACGCGGCGGAGAGGATGCAAGCTCAGGAGGCGTAGACATGACTACAACCTACGAACCGAATGTCGTCCTGTCGCAGGTCGAGTACGATGTCGTTGGAACGCGCCCGATCCGACACGACGGCGCGGACAAGGTAACGGGCCGCGCCAAGTACGGCGCGGACGTTCACGCGACGGGCATGTTGTACGGATACATTCTCCGCAGCCCACATGCCCACGCCAACATACGATCCATTGACACGAGCAAGGCGGAATCGCACCCTGCCGTTCGCGCGGTCGTGACAGCGGCGGACTTCCCGGAGACCCCGCTCGGAGACGACGGCTCCCGAAAGGTGACGCTCGGCGAGCTCTCTACCGACCTTCTCTACCTTCGCGATGGAATCATGGCGAGGAAGAAGGTGGTCTTCCGAGGCCATCCGGTCGCGGCAGTCGCCGCAACTTCGGCTCACGAGGCGGAAGAGGCGGCAAAGTCGATCGAGATCGACTACGATGTTCTGGAACCCGTCTCCGAGGTGGTCGCGGCCATGGCTGACGATGCCCCGATCCTCCACGACGACCTTGAGATGACCGAGTTCGGCGAGAATACGGGCCGCAAGGGCAACATCGCCGACCACTCGCAGAACAAGAAGGGCGACCCGGCTAAAGGCTTCGAGGAAGCCGACGTGATCGTCGAGCGCGAGTTCAACACCGCGACGGTGCACCAGGGCTACATCGAGCCGCACACCTGCACCGTCCACTGGCGCGACGATGGGCGCATCCACATCTGGAACAGCACACAGGGCCCCTTCAACGTCCGAGACGCCACGGCGCAGGTGCTCGACGTGCCTCTGACGCAGGTCAAGCTCACGCCGCAGGAGATCGGCGGCGGCTTCGGCGGCAAGTTCGAGCCGTACGGAGAGCCGGTCATGGCTGTGCTGTCCAAGAAGTCGGGGCATCCCGTCAAGATGGCGATGAGCCGCACGGACGAGTTCGAGGCCACCGGCCCGACGCCCGGCTCCTACATCAAGGTCAAGATGGGCGCGACGAAGGAAGGCAAGCTCGTCGCGGGCGAGGCGCTGCTGGCGTTCGAGGCGGGGGCCTACCCCGGCTCCCCCGTCGGAGCTGGCGCAGAGTGCGTCTTCGCCCCGTACGACATCCCGAACGCCGTGGTCGACGCCTACGACGTTGTTCTCAACAAGCCCAAGACTGCTGCATACCGCGCCCCCGGCGCGACGAACGCGGAGTTCGCGTCCGAGACGGTGGTTGACGAGATCGCCGAGCAGTTGGGCATCGACCCCATCGAGTTCCGGTTGCTGAACGCCGCCAAGGAAGGCACCCGCAAGGTCGATGGAACGGCCTTCCCGCGAATTGGATTCGTGGAGGTGCTCGAAGCGCTCAGGGACCATCCGCACTGGAGCGCCCCGCTGGAGGGCGAGAACGTCGGACGCGGGGTCGCGTTCGGCTACTGGATGAACGCGGGCCTTCAGTCCGCCGTCAACCTCGCGGTCAACGCCGACGGAACCGTGTCCCTGACCGAGGGATCGCCGGACATCGGCGGCACGCGCGCTTCGATCTCCATGCAGGCGGCAGAGGTGCTCGGCATCCCGGCCGAGGACTTCTACCCGTCCGTCGTGGATACCGACTCCATCGGCTTCACCTTCGGCACCGGCGGCAGTCGCACGACCTTCGCCACCGGCTACGCGGCCGTCGAGGCCGCCAAGGACGTGAAGCAGCAGATGATCGAGCGAGCCGCCATGATCTGGGACGTTGACGCCGACTCTCTCCAGATGGAGAAGGGTGTCATCAGCTCCAAGACCGACTCCGAGCTGCGGATGACGTTCAAGGAGCTGGCGGCTGAGACGAACGCGACGGGCGGCGCCATCACCGGGCGCGGCTCGGTCAACCCCGCGGGCGTCGGCGCCGCCTTCGCCGGCCTCATCGTGGACCTGCAGGCCGACCCGGAGACGGGCAAGGTCTCCCTCCTGCGCGCGACGATTGCGCAGGACGCGGGCAAGGCCATCCATCCGAGCTACGTCGAGGGCCAGATGCAGGGCGGCACCGCCCAGGGCATCGGCTGGGGCCTGAACGAAGAGTACTTCATGAACGACAGGGGCGACATGGTGAACAGCACGTTCCTCGACTACCGGATGCCGGTCGCCAACGACCTGCCGATGATCGACACGGTCATCGTCGAGGTCGCCAACCCCGGTCACCCGTTCGGCGTCAGGGGCGTGGGTGAGGTCAACATCGTGCCTCCGCCCGCCGCAATCGCCAACGCCCTCAGCAGGGCAATCGGCGTGCGGATGACGCGGCTCCCCATGAACCCCAACACCGTCATGGAGACCGTCTGGGAAGGCAACGGCAGCAACGGCGCGTAAGTTAGACAAATCGAAGCCTGAAGGAAGAACCCCATCGACATCGGTGGGGTTCTTTGTAAATGAAGGACGGCATTCCTTTAAGGGAACGATCCGCAATGACCGCCACACTTGTAGAGCAGTTGCCCGTGGAAGAGCTTGACGACGCCATCGAATCGGACGACCGGGCGGCCGTCATGCGACTTCTGCGAGAAAATCCCGCCCTTGCGAACGCAAAGATGCCTGACGGCAAGACGGCTCTGCAGCAGGCGGCCCACTGGGACCGCGCGGAGATCGCTCAGGCGCTCATCGACGGCGGCGCGGATATCTCTGCCGTCTCATGGGTGCATACGCCGCTGTCCTGGGCCGTCGTCATGCGGGCCGACGGGGTTGCGAGAGTCCTGTTAGCGGCAGGAGCCGAGTTGGACCTCTGGTGCGCGGCGGGACTGGGCATGATGGGTGCGGTCAGATCGTACTGGGACCAGAACGGCAACCTGCGAGCGAACCCCTCACGGACGGGGGGGAGTATTAAGGGCAGTGACGGAAAGTACCAGCCGAAACCGCCTCCCACAGTGAAGGAAGTGCTCGGCGACGCGCTGTATATTGCGGCCCGCAACCGGCGGGTCGACGCAGTGCGCTGGCTTTTGGACAACGGGGCCAATCCCAACGTTCCTTCGTACTACGGCGGAACAGCGTTGCATTGGGCGGTGGTGCGAAATCATGTCGAAGTGGTTGATCTTCTGCTCGAATGCGGCGCCGACCCAAACCTGTGCTGGGAAGACGGAGCATCTGCGTTGGACATCGCCGTCAGGGAAGGACATGACGTGCTTGCCGAGCGCCTGCGCCGCCTTGGTGCAGTGGTCGCAACTGCTCTGGGAGACGGATAAGAGGAAAAGTTTTGCTCCCAAGCTGTCTAGCGGAAAGAGACTGGCAGACGAGAGATACTTTCGGATAGGATTGGCACTATGGCGCAAATGACGGGACTACTGACCTATCAGGGCATACCGGTATGGCGTCACGCCCGGATCCTCCGATGGGTCACGCAGATCGTCTCCGGGTTCTTGGCCGTCGTCCTCGTCGTGTGGTTCTTCCTGAACATCGGCAGCGCGATACAGGACCGCAATATCCCCTACGGCTTCAGCTTCCTAGACCGGGAGTACCAGACTCCCATAGGCCACCACTTCCTCCCCTACGAGTCGTCCGACTCATTCCTCTACGCACTCGGCGTCGCCGCGACGAACACGGTCGTCGTCTCGATCGTCGGCGTTATCTTGGCGACGCTGCTTGGCATCGTGATCGGCGTGGCGCGGCTTTCGGGGAACTGGATCATTTCCAAGCTCGCGCTGGTGTACGTGGAATTCTTCCGCAACGTGCCGCTGCTCGTGCAGCTCTTCTTCTGGTTCTACATATTCTTGGCCCTCCCGCCGGAGCGCGACGGGTACGTCTTTTGGGACAGCCTGTACGTGAACAACGCGGGCGTATCAACTCCCTGGCCGGTCCCGTCCGACCTTGCCGTGGGGCTGGGCTGGCTTGCCCTCGTGGCCCTCGCCGTAATCGTCGGAGTTATCGTCCACCGGCTGCTCCTGAGAAGAGAGACGCTCACGGGCAAGGCGTCCTACCCTCTCGTGTACGGGGTGACAACGGCGGTCGGACTGGGACTGGCGGCATGGTTCGGCATGACCGTCGTCGGGGGAGACTCCCCGTTCGTGATCTCGCAGCCGGCGCCGCATGGGACGTTCGGGCGGGTCGCCGGCGGGTTCACGGCTCCTGCCGGGCTTCTGGCACTCCTGATCGGACTGGTCATGTATACGGCGTCATTCATCGCCGAGATAGTCCGCGCGGGGATAACGTCGGTCGGTAAAGGACAGACCGAGGCGGCGCGCGCCCTGGGGCTGTCGAACATGGCTGCACTGAGGCACGTCACGTTCCCACAGGCCCTCCGCGTCATCATCCCGCCTCTCATCAGCCAGTGCCTCAACCTGACAAAGAACAGCAGCCTCGCGGGGGCCATCGGCTACTCCGACCTGACGAACGTCGCCAAGACGATGACGCAGACGGCTCCCGCGGTGTCGATCTTCATTCTGATCATGCTGTCCTATCTGGCAATGAGTCTCGCGTACTCTCTGGCCGGCAACTTATACAACCGTTACGTTCGGATCACCGGAGGCTAGGGAATGGCTGACGACCTCAATACGGGCGCCGCGTCGGTCATGGCGCCTCCCCGGAGCGAGACGGGCGCCATAGGCTGGGTGCGCGAGAACCTGTTCAGCACCTGGTACAACACGGCGATGACCGTTATATCGGTCGTTGTCGTGGTATGGGGCCTGTGGTTCAGCTTGACCTGGGTCTTCGGCGATGCCGAATGGCGGGTCATAGGGACGCTCGGCGGCCAGTTCATCATAGGCCAGTTCAACACCGAGTCGGCGTGTCCCGGTCAAAACTGCTTCTGGAGGCCGCAGGTCGGCCTCCTGCTGGCGACGCTGCTCTTGGGCATGGCGTGGGGAGTCGCGGGCGGCGGCACCGCCAAGAGAGTGGCGATTGCCGTCGCCGTCGTGGCGGCGGCGCTGGCGTTCATACCCTACGGCTTCGAGCGGATGGGGATGGACGTGCGCATCCTGCTCGTCGCGAACATTCCCGCGATGTTCGTCGGCCTCGCGCTGACCCGCTACACGCCTCTCAACCAGGTGCGCCACGTCGCGATTTTGGGCGTCATATTCTTCCTGTTGACGCTGTTCCTCCTGCGAGGGTTCGGAGGCCTGCCGGGAATGACCCCCGTCTCGGTCATCCACTGGGGCGGGCTGATGCTGAACATCCTGCTCGCGGTGGCGGGCATCGTGCTCAGTCTGCCCATCGGCATCGCGCTTGCATTGGGCAGGCGGAGCCAACTCCCGGTCGTGAAGCTCCTGTGCGTGGTGTTCATCGAGATATTTCGCGGGGTCCCGCTCATCACCCTGTTGTTCATGTCGCAGGTGCTGGTGCCCCTGGCCTTCCCGGAAGACTTCCCGCAAAACTCCCTGTTCCGCGCCGCCGTCGTCATCACCCTGTTCAGCTCGGCCTACATGGCGGAGAACATTCGCGGAGGACTCCAGGCCCTGCATCCCGGGCAGGCCGAGGCGGCGAGAGCCCTTGGCCTGTCGGGCTGGCAGATCACGTTCCTGATCTCCCTTCCGCAGGCCATCCGCAACGTGATTCCGGCCATCGTGGGGCAATTCATCGCGCTCTTCAAGGACACGAGCCTCGTCTACATCATCGGGATGCTGGACATCGTGGAGATCGGACGCGCGTTCATTCAGGGCAACCCGGAGTATCTCCCCAGCGCGAAGGAGCTATTCATCTTCCTCGCCATCGTTTTCTGGATATTCACGTACGGCATGTCCTACGTGAGCAGGCAAGTGGAGGCCCACCTGCGGGTGGGAGCGCGGTAGGAAGCTAACCCAACACCACGGAGGGACCTGTGACTGCGAGTGAAGAGACCGCGACGACCGAGGACATAATCATCTGTCGAGACGTGCACAAGTGGTTCGGGTCGTTCCACGCGCTTCGAGGCGTGTCCACGACGATCAACAGGGGTGAGGTCGTGGTCGTCTTCGGCCCGTCCGGGTCGGGGAAGTCGACCTTCATCCGCACGATCAACCGCCTGGAGGAGCACCAGCGCGGCGACATCATCGTGGACGGCATCGAGCTTTCCAACGACGTGCGGAACATCGAGGCGATCCGGAGCGAGGTCGGGATGGTGTTCCAGTCGTTCAACCTCTTCCCGCACCTGACCGTCATGGACAACATCACGCTCGCGCCGATCAAGGTCCGCAAGTGGCCGCGCGACCAGGCGCAGGAAGTGGCGATGGGCCTGCTTGAACGCGTGGGCATCCCCGAACAGGCGGAAAAGTATCCCGGCGAGCTATCGGGCGGTCAGCAGCAGCGCGTCGCCATCGCCCGCGCCCTCGCCATGCAGCCGAAGATCATGCTCTTCGACGAGCCGACCTCCGCGCTCGACCCCGAGATGATCAAAGAGGTGCTCGACGCCATGCGCGAGCTCGCGGACTCCGGCATGACGATGATCGTGGTCACCCACGAGATGGGATTCGCCCGAGAGGTGTCCAACCGCATGATCATGTTCGACGAGGGCGTCATCGTCGAAGAGGGCACCCCCCACGACATCTTCAACAACCCCCAGCAGGACCGGACCAAGCTGTTCTTGTCGCAGATAATCTGAGGGCCTCGCCGTCGGCGGGCACACAGCAACCGTTCATGATGAGTCTGCCACACTACAGATACACGGCAACCCGTTCATGGTGAGCCTGTCGAACCATGAAGCGAGTGTTCATATTTCAGCAAGTATTCAGTCAGGCAAATCTGAATCGATTGGAAAATCTCTGTTATCTGCACCGTAGGCCGATAGCCAGCTACTGCGACTGCGGCGGCGTGTATATCTCGACCGAATCGTTGATGGCCCGGTTGCGGGCCTCGCCGCCGATGGTGATTACCCTGCCGTCCGGCAGCAGGGTGGCGGTGTGGTCTCTGCGAGAGTCGAACATCTTGCCGCCGTAGAGCCATCCGCCAACGGTGCCGTCGAAGATCCACGCCTTGGTGGTGCCCGTGCCGCCGAGCATGAGGACTCCACCGTTGTCGAGCAGGGTCATGGTAGAGCCTACGCGGGTCTCCGGGAGGCGGTCGACGTAGTCCCACTGAGTTGTACCCAATACGTGCACCAGGGCAGAGTTGGACGGCCCCTGTGAACCGAAGCCGCCGGCGACCAAGATGGTCCCGTCTTCCAGGACGCCCACGGCCGCATCGCGCAGGCGCTGGTCCAAGTTCGGCAAGAGCGACCACGTTCTTGTGGCGAAGTCGTACACTTCGACGGTCGGACCGGAGCCGCCGGCGACCATGAGCCGACCGTCCGGCAGAAGCTCCATCGAGTGGCCGGAGCGCCCGTCGGCCATGTGCGAGACCTCGGTCCAAGTGTCCGTAGCGGGGTCGTAGACCTCGGCGGTGGCGACTTTGCCTTCATCGTTTTCGCCGCCGACCACCATGACCGTTCCATCCGCGAGCGCTATCCCGGTGTGTGCCCACCTGGCGACGGTCATGTCGGCTGCCTGCGTCCACGTATCACCGACGGGGTCGTAGATCTCGGCGGTGCCGATAAAGGTGATCTTTCTATTTTCCTCTTCGTCTATCACCAGCTGCCTACCGCCGGCGACGAGCACGCGCCCGCCGGGGAGCCCCGCCGCTATGTGGCCGCCGCGTGGGTCGTTCATATCCGCGACGGCGCGGGACTCGCCGGTGGACGGGTTATATATCTCGGTGAACGGGATGAATTCCACGAGCGTCTGGATGTCGGTTTCGTCCAGCCTCGCCCTTCCGCCCGCTATCAGCAAGTTGCCGTCGTCGAGTATCGTCGTGGTGTGGCCGGCGCGCGGCTGCACCAGCGGCGGGGCTTTCTCCCACGAGCCGAGGAACGGGTCGGAGACCCAAGTCTCCGTCGTGGGATTGTAGAACTCGACGGTGTCGTAGGGACCCGTTCTCTGCGCGCCTCCGATGACCATAACTCGCCCGTCGTTGAGCAACACGGTGCGATGGGAAACTCTCGCGGCGTCCATATTGCCGGCGGGTTCAAACTGGTCGGTCTCGGGGTCGAATATCTCGGCGGTGTCTTCGGTAATCCCTTGCTTGAGGCCTCCTCCGGCGATCAACACCCGTCCGTCGGTCAAGAGGGTGGCCGTATGATCCTGGCGCGGCACTCCGGGTTCAGGCAACTGCTCCCAGGTGTTGGTTTCGGGGTCGAATATCTCGGCGCTGCTGAACTCCTCGCCACCGTACGCGAGGACTCGTCCATCGTTGAGGAGGGTCAGCGAGAGAGCTACACGCCCGGCGGTCATGACGCCGCCCGACGACCACTCTCCGGTCGCCGGATCGTAAATCTCCGCCTGCTCTACGGGGACGCCCGCGCCGTCTCCGCCTCCGGCGATGAGAATGCGGCCGTCATGCAGGCGGACGGACCCATGGGAGCCACGGTGGAACTGCAGGCTGGCGATCTCGAACCAGTCTTCTTTCTCGGGATCGTAGACCTCAGCCGTGTTCAAGGCGCCGCCCCTCGGGCCCATCCCGCCGGTCACCAGCACCCTGCCATCGTCCAGCAAAATGGCGTCGTGGAGCCCGCGATTGTCGATCATCCGGCGGGCCTGTATCCACGTATCGGTCGCGGGGTCGTAAATCTCGGACGAGTTGAGATTTTCCGTCTCGCCCGAACCGCCCATGACCAGAATCCGACCGTCCTGCATCCGTACGGCGGGGCTGAATGCCCTGGACGTCAGCATCCGCGCCTTGGTCGTCCACGTGTCGGTAGCGGGGTCGTACTCTTCGACGAGGGGGAAGGAGCCGTACGGCCCGATGCCGCCAATGACGAGTACCTTGCCGTCGTCCAGCTTGACCACACTGAATGCCTGGCGCGGGTCGTTCATGTTGCGCTGGTTGGTCTTGGCGAGGGAGGCAGGACGGCTCGTCTCTCCGGTCTGTCTTGCCGTCGAGGCTGTCCCCGATTGGCCGGACGGCGACGCAATACGAGGCGTCGCGGTGGGTTCAGGAGTAGTAGTTTCGCTGCCGCAGGAAGCCCATACGGCTACAGCCGCGAGCGCTAGGAACAGGGCAAGGAACTTGGAAAGTGGAGAAGTGATCGTCATCGTTCGACAATGGGTTGGTTTGGGACTCGCGGCCTTGTGTCGAGCGTTCGAAAGGGACTCGCGAATCCAGGGTGTATCTGTACTATCACAACGCGGAGCGGCAGGAATAGGTTAGGAAGGGTTGTGGGAAGTGTGTTTTCGGACAGGCGAAATTGTAGCATCGGGAAATGTGAGAGGTCAATTTGGCTGCGGGGCATGAAGCGGTGAAATCGAGGTCGGTGGGTGCTATGATGCGGCCAGCGGGACGGCGGCAGGTAGGGCGTTTGAACGGTGTTGTGCTACACTACCGCTCCAAAGTATCGGGTGAGGGAACTGGGCCGGATACTCGGAGATATCCGCCCAATGAACAAGAGATCAAGGCAAGAGGAGGTATGAGTCCATGAAGATGTACATCGGTGGAGAGTGGGTAGACCGGGATAGCAAGATCGACGTGATTAATCCTTACAACGGGTCGGTGATCGACACGGTCCCGAGTGGAAGCTTTGACGATCTCGAAACGGCGCTGGCGAGCGCCGCGCGTGGCGCGGAGGTGATGCGAAACATGCCGGGTTACCGGCGTTTCGAGATTCTGCGCCGGGCGGCTGACATCATGGCGGAGCGCCAGGACGAGCTTGGGCGGACGATCTCTATGGAAGAGGGGAAGATCATCGGCGAGGGTGTGGCGGAAGCTGAGAGGGCGAAGCAGACTATCGAGCTTTCCGGCGAGGAGGCCAAGCGCCTGTACGGGGAGACCATTCCGCTGGACGGGGCGACGAATTGGACGGGTCAGTACGGGTTCACGATGCGGGTCCCGGTGGGGGTCGTCGCGGCGATCAGCCCGTTCAATTTCCCGTTGAACCTCGTCGCGCACAAGGTAGGCCCGGCGTTCGCGGCAGGCAACTCGGTCATCATCAAGCCCGCGACCGACACACCCCTTTCGGCGCTGAAGCTCACAGAGATACTCCTGGAGGCGGGCGCGCCGGCCGAGTCGATTCAGTGCATCACCGGGTCCGGCAGCAGGATAGGCGACCCGCTCGTGGCCGACGCGCGCGTGCGGAAAGTCACCTTCACGGGCAGCCGCGACGTGGGCGAGCGTATCTGCAAGACGGCCGGACTAAAGAAGGTGACGATGGAACTCGGCTCCAACTCGCCGCTGATCGTGATGAGCGACGCGGACATGGACAAGGTCATCGCGGGCACCGTGTCGAGCGGTTTCTCCAACGCCGGCCAGGTCTGCATCTCGGCGCAGCGCGTGATGGCGAGCAGCGACATCTATGGCGACTTCGTGGACGCGCTGACCGAGGGAGTGCAGGGGCTGACGACCGGAGACCAGCTAGACGCATCGATCAAGATGGGGCCCATGGTGAGGAGCGAGGACGCCGTGCGGGTCAACTCGTGGATCCAAGAGGCGGTCGGCGCGGGGGCGCGTACGACGACGGGCGGGGAGTACGAGGGAGCGCTGCACGAGCCGACGGTCGTGGTGGACGTGAAGCCCGACATGCGGATATCTCGCGACGAGATATTCGGGCCCGCGGTCGCCGTTTCGTCTTTCGACGACATCGACGAGGCCATTGCTTCGGCCAACGACACGATCTACGGTCTGAGCGCGGCGATCTTCACGCAGAACGTCGATTGGGCGATGCAGTACGCCAAGCAGGTGCATTCCGGGAACATCCAGATCAACGCAGGGCCGCAGTGGCGCGCGGACCTCATGCCCTACGGCGGGCTGAAGGACAGCGGCATGGGCAAGGAGGGGCCGAAGTACGCGGTTGAGGAGATGACGGAAACGAAGATGGTCATCTTCCATCCGTAGGGGGTGTGAGACATACTCACCCCAGTTGCTAGCGACGCTGCGTCACGCGAACAGTTCGTCTACGGGCATTTTCCATGTAGGGACGGCAGGCTCGGCTTCAGCAGTTTCGCCGCGACGGTAGACCGTTGGCGTGTCGGGGTCGGTTGAGCGATAGACCTTGACGGTGTCTTCGCCGAGGAGGTCGACGTCCCAGACGACGAGTGTCCCCGCGGCGAAGTAGTCGGCGCGTTTGGCGGCCATTTCGCGCTCGGCACTTGGCCCGTAGTCGTTCTCGCTTCGAATTTCGACGGCGAAGACCGGTGCGCCTTGAAAGAACTTCATGCCAGGACGTTCCCCGACAAAAAACGCCACGTCGGGGCTGAAGGACTGGCGATTTGGAAGGTCGACGATAAACCCGGCGTTGTCCGGCACCGCGATTCCGGGGTGCCCGTCCATCACATACTGTCGCAAGCTAACAAAGATGTTCCCGCCGGATAGACTGGGGTCCCCACCTGTTGGCGCCATCAGCCGCAGTTCTCCTTTGACAAGTTCCGCCTTACCGCCGTCGGCGACTTTGTACAGGTCGGCCACTGTTGCAGGCTTCTTGATGACCGTTACCATGTGCGACTCCCTGTTACTGAGGTGTCAGGTCCACAGGTCGCTTTCATTATACCTGACGCCTTCCTTCACGGCCTAACGACCAACTGCAGCTGGTCGCCGGGGGTGTAGAGCGACTCGAAGGCTGACTGGATGCCTTCCAGCGGCACGAAGTCCGACTCTCGGAGCATCGGCTCGACGAGGATCTTGCGGGTCTGCATGAGTTTGAGGACGGTGTGCCAGTCGGCGGGATCATGGCCGAAGATCGTTTGGATGTTGATGTGGCGGGCCATCCAGTCCGCAGGTTCGAGGGGTAGGGGTTCCCACGGAACGGCGATCAGGACGACCTGGCCCCTCGGGCGCACCATGTTCGCTGCCTGGTCGAGGGTGCCCTTGATGCCGGCGCAGTCGAATACGACGTGAACTCCCGCGCCTTTGGTCATGTCCTCGGATGCCTTGATCGGGTCGTCTTGCGTGGGGTCGATGACGCGGTCGGCGTTCAAAGCCTCGGCTGCGGCTCGCCTGGTGGCAGACGGTTCGGACACGAGGATGTTCGTTGCGCCAGAGGCGCGCGCCGCCTGGATGGTGAACAGGCCGATGGGGCCCCCGCCAATGATTGCGACGGAGTCTCCCAGCCTGAGCTGTGACAGCCGCACGGCGTGGACGGCCACCGCGGCAGGTTCGCACAGCGCCGCGGCCTCATACGACACGCCGTCCGGTATGGGGATCGGCTCCCACTCCTCCATGAGGACGAACTCGGCATAGGCGCGCATCCTGTCCGGGTCGAAGCCGTGCAAGCGGTAGTTGTAGCGCGGGTCGAGGTCCCATCCCTTGCCCTTGCCGGGCGGGGGATCGCCGCCACCTCCCACCACTCTGTCACCCACCTGCCATCCGGTGATGTCACTCCCGACTTCGACAACTTTCCCGCTGTACTCGTGACCGAGAACGGTGCCCGGCGGGGCGACGTCGTACATGACGGCATGGACATCGGTGCCGCAGATGGCGCAGCAGGCCACCTCGACGAGCACCTCGTTCGGCCCGACCTCCGGGACCGGGACGTCGCGTACCTCCAATTTGCTCTTGCCTGTGTAGACGGCTGCTCGCATGTCCTCACCTCTCGGCCAATTCTATGTTTGTTGTTGATATGGGTCAAATCGGCGGATGCCCTTGACTCTCAGGCAGGTGGAATCCATAATAACCCCATAATCTTTCCTTAGGAGGCGTTCAATGGGCATAAAGCACATCAACAATCCGTCCTTTTCGCGGGGATTCGGCAGCGGCGGCCACTGTGGAGACGACCGGCGGAAGATTCCCATACCCATAGGAGATAACCCTACATGCACACAAACATAGAAACGACAATCGACCGATTTCTTGCCGAGGTGGTCGAACGCGGCATCGTCACGGACTTGGAGCCACTGCGGACGCGGATCGTCAGCGTAGAGCCGAGACCCGCGACCACCGAACCGGCAACGGTAGAGCGCGTCGACCTGATGCTTGAGGACAGCGAAGAAGAGGCTGACAAGATCGACGACGGGGTATTTTGATAGATACGGGCGTTTGAGCAACGTTTCCACTTCGTTCCACGACGCCCTGAGAGTGAATTTAGAGAAAGGAGGTTCTTGGACATGACGACCGAACTACAGGGCAACGGAACGACTACGGAGGAGGTGGCGAAGCGTCACCGCCTGCAGATCGACTTTTCGCCAGAGGCGCACGAACGGCTCATGCGGATACGCGAGCGGTCGGAGGCGGCCACCAATGCGGAGGTGGTGCGCAACGCTCTGCGGCTGTATGACTGGTTTCTTGAGCAGCGAGCGCGGAATTCCCGGCTGCAGTTGGTTGAGGGAAACACCGTCAAGGAGATCGAGGTGCTTTTCTGAGAGGCGGACGCTAGATCAGCCAGTCGAGATCGTTCGTGGTGGGCTCGTCAAATCAAGACCGACGATTGTACTTCTATAAGTATGGATCAGTCAGTTACGTAGCACAGATTGGATCAATTCGTCAGAGATCAGGGTACGCTCGTCAGCTGCTCGCCAGAGGTCTTGATGTGGACTGTCGCCATGAAACAGCTGCACCAACACGCCTTCGGCTTTAGCGGCTTCGACCACTGGTACAAAGTCGCTATCGCCTGCCACCAACACCGCCTCTTGAATGAGATGTTTTGCAGCGAGCGACACCAAGTCAATGCCTAGAAGAAGGTCCACACGCTTTTGCACGAACACGGGCTTCCCATCATCGTCTTTGCCTCGGTATGCCAAGCGTCCTAGCCGGAACGTGAACCGCGGCAGGGTATCCAGTGCATCGAAGAACTTTCTCCAAGACGAGTACCTATCCTTCTCGTCTTGTGTGGGCACACGGCTTTGGTATGGTGGGCAGTCGTAATAGTAAGTCCTTAGGATTTCAGAATCACCTGCCAATTTCGTCGAAAGGGCGCTGTAGTCGATCTTGGCGCGGTTGTGCTCATGTATCAGCACATGGTTGAGGTAGGAGCCGTCTATGAAGATTGCCACACGGTTCGGCACGTACTGCCCTTTACTAAGCAACAGCGGGGTGCTCTGAAAAGAGCACCCCGCTCGTCGGATAGTTAACCTAGCGTGCGCCGTAACGGACACTAGGGAAGATACTGTAGCCATCTTAGAGGGTATCTGTTTTGGTTGTCAATACCATTGGCGCAAATGGAACCGTTCAGAGTTGGTGAAAGGAACACGACTCCCTTGACCGTGCGGGGCCGCGCGGCTATGGTACGCGCCAACTCCACTTTGGAGATTACGGCGAGCCATGTCATCAACCAAGCTCAGATATGATCCCATCCCCGTTGAGAAGGTCCGCGCGGCGGCGGAGCGCATCAAGGGCGCGGTCGTGCGGACGCCGCTCGTTCGGCTGAACGCTCACGACTCGCCCGCCGAGATCTACCTGAAGCTGGAGAACCTCCAGCCGATTGGGTCGTTCAAGCTGCGGGGCGCTGCCAACAAGATGGCGCAGATCGCCCCGGAGGACCTGTCGGACGGGGTGTGGACGTGCAGCGCGGGGAACATGGCGCAGGGCGTGGCGTGGAACGCGAGGAGGATGGGGGCGCCGTGCGCGGTCGTGGTGCCGGACGTTGCGCCGGATGCCAAGCTGAACGCGATTCGCCGGCTTGGCGCGCGCTACCACAAGGTGCCGTTCTCGGAGTTCGTGGAGACGTTCGAGACGCGGAGTCACCCGGAGATGAGCGGGATGATGGTGCACCCGTTCAGCGACCCTGAGGTCATGGCGGGGAACGCGACCATCGGCCTTGAGATCCTCGAAGACCTGCCTGATGTTGACGCCGTGGTCATCGCGTACGCGGGGGGAGGGCTGTCGTGCGGCATTGCCTCGGTGATTCGCGCGCTGAGGCCCGAAGTCAAGCTGTACGCGGCTGAGGTAACTGTTCAGAGTTGATGAGAGACGAGCAGTTTGCGGGATTGTGAGAGGGGATTGAGACCTTTGGTCCTCCAGGTGCCAAAGAGGGACGCCAAGGCCATCTTGCTGGTGGTTCCCTGTTCGGATCGAGTTCCACCGCTGATCTTGCGGCTGATGACCAGATGCCTCAGACTCCGTTCGGCAGCGTTGTTCTCAGACGGCACGTCCGGGTGCGATACGAAGACGAACAGCTCTTTGATGAACCGTTCTATGCGTCGGCAGAGCTTTGCTTGAGGCGCCGTCTCGTCGTTTGAGAAGGGTCGGCACAGTGACAGTAGTTGACTCTCCAGCATCAACTGGTTGGGAGATACGAACCGTTGGTACCCGGACGCTGGTTGAACGCCTGCTTGAGCGTACGCTTTAGCCCTGTCATAGAGTTGGCGCACCGCCCCGGCCCACCGAACCAGACCCGTGTCCTCAGGGTACAACGCCTTGAGTTCATGGATGTCACGCAGCAGGTGTACCCAGCACCGCTGCTTGAGACCGGGATAATGGTTGTATGCGGCGTAGAAGTCGCTCACCAGCACTCCGTCGAACGACTCACCCAACACCTCATCGACCACCTTCTTGCCACGACCGCGACGCACGAAGTACCGCTCGGTGGGTGTGCTGAATGTCCACACATAGCCGTTGACTCCATCCTCTCGCCAGCCCGTCTCATCGGCGTGCACCACCGGGGAGCCGCGAATGCGTTCAAGCGTCTCGTCCACTGTCCGCTGTGCCTGTCGCGCCACACGGTGAATCGCATCAGCTATGGCGCCCACACTCAGCTTCAACTGATGCACCGTCCACAGGTAGCGCTGGATGCTCCGTATGGGCAGTCGCGCTTCCTCCCGAAGCGTCACGATCAGGCTCACCAGGTTGATTCCCAAGCGCTGACGCCCCACAGCCATCCCCTTCAACGAGTCCTGCGGCAGACGCCGCTTGCGGCATAACGCACACGTGCGGGCCACGAAGACCTGCTCGATCACTTCTGCCGGAGCCAACGGAATCTCGATGACCTCGCGTGTCCGATGCACCCATCCACCGGTCATACCCGTCCCGCACTCGGGGCACGAGTCGAGAGCGTGTACTACTTGCCGAGTGGGGTTCATCCGCCGCCGGGTGAATCCTTGAGTCCGCTTGTTGCGAGGCTCCGTCCTCTTCGGTCGAGGCCGCTTGGGAGCGGGCTTGTTGCCGGGCATGCCCCGAGGAGGGCCCCGCCTCTCCAGTTCCTCTATCCGTCGTCGCAACTCGGCGATGACCGTTTGCTGCTCAGCGATGACCGCCAGCAGGGTCTCACGGCTTGCACTATCCAGGTCAAGCTCAGTTCTCACCCCTCCCTTATGGCACAACCGCTCCACAACCCGCTAGGGATTTTAAGTTCATCTCATCAACTCTGAACAGTTACCGGCTGAGGTGTCGACGGGCGCGCCGTTTGCGGCATCCTTGGAGAACGGGAGTCCCGTCGTTATCGACTATGAGCCGACGTTCGTGGACGGCATTGGCGCTCCGAGGGTCTTCGACGAGATGTTCGAGCTTGCGTCGAGCCTGCTGGACGGGTCGCTCGTATCCACGCCGGAGGAAATAGCGGACGCGGTGCGGCTGATCGCGGAGGGGAACCACGTCATCGCGGAAGGGGCGGGCGCGGCCTCCGTGGCGGGAGCGCTGGCAGGCAAGGCGGGGACGGGCAAGGTCGCCTGCGTCGTGTCGGGCGGGAACATTGACAGCAGCAAGCTGGTGAAGATCTTGCAGGGCGGGGTGCCGTAGAGCGGTTGGATGGATTCATTTTCGTACCAGCGATGGGGCTGGGGGATTCGCAGTCTTTCAAATCCCTCACCTAAATCGCACGACGTCACTTGCAGGCCCCGTGAACACGGTGCCGTGTCAATTTTGGGCTCGGCAATAACTGTCACCAGCTAGGCGTATTGCCGTGACCCAGGCAGCAGTCTGTGGCCTCGTCCGCCCGAAGTAGGGAGTTTAGAACTGGTTGACAGCGATGTCGATCTATGGCACAAGTACGGCATGATCACCGCAGGTCGGCTCTAAAGCCACAGTGATGTGTCATGTATCGCGTCGATGGTGCGCAGATGAAGAACCCCTGGGCGGTTCCAGACTGTCCCGGTACTAATTCATGAGACCATGCGAGGACCTCTTCCCAATGTGCCATAGACTCTGGTTCAATTTGGGATCCAACGTTCGGGGGTTGGCCCGTTGCGTCGCGCTGCTGATCCTTCTGCCATTCGTTTTGGCTGCCTGCTCTGACGATTCGACAATACCAAGCTCGGAAAATAACCAGTCCCCCTCTCTAGAACCCACCAGCACCCTCACGACAAATTCAGGACCTAGCAACACACTCACACCTACTCCCATAGAGGTACCCACCGTCATGTCACTCGTATGCGATCGGTTGTGCGATGAGGATTTCTGGGAAGGTGCGAGCGTGGAGTGGGTTCGCGCCGAGCTCGACCGCGGCGCGAACCTGGAGGCGAAGACTGACTACGGCGCGACGCCTTTGCATTTTGCAGCAGGCTACAACGAGAACGTGGCCGTAATTGCGCTGCTTCTCGACCGCGGCGCGAATCTAGAGGCGAAAACTGACTTGGGCGAGACGCCCTTTCATCTTGCAGCAAGTTACAACGAGAATCCAGACATAGTTGGGCTGTTTCTCGACCGCGGCGCAAACCTAGAGGCGAAGACTGACTATGGTGATATGCCTTTTCATCGTGCAGCAAGCTACAACGAGAATCCAGACGTAGTTAAGCTGCTTCTCGACCGCGGTGCGAACTTAGAGGCGCAGGATCCCGCCGGTAGGACGCCTTTGCATTTTGCAGCAAGCAACAACTGGAACCCGGATGTAGTTGAGTTGCTTCTCGACCACGGCGCGAACATGGAGGCGAAGACTGACTATGGTTTGACGCCTTTTTATCTTGCAGCAAGCTACAACCGGAATCCGGACATAGTTGGGCTGCTTCTCGACCACGGCGCGAACCTAGATGCGCAGTATTTCGATGGTTTGACGCCCTTACACTCGGCAGTAGGCCACTACCAGAACCCTGCGGTAGTTGCGCTGCTTCTCGACCTCGGCGCTAATGTTCAGGCGCAGACTGCCGACGGTGCGACGCCTCTACATATTGCAGCAATTCACTACCAAAGCCCTGCCGTATTCGTGTTGCTTCTCGACCACGGCGCTGATGTCCAGGCGCAGACTGCCGACGGTGCGACGTCTCTGCATTTTGCAACAAAACACAACGAGAGCCCGGACGTAATCGAGCTGCTTCTCGACCGAGGCGCGAACCTTGAAGAGAAGACTAACTACGGTGATACGCCTTTGCATTTTGCAGCACAATATAGCGAGAACACGGCCATAATCGAGTTGCTTCTCGACCGCGGTGCGAACTTGGAGGCGAAGAATGACCTGAGTGATACGCCTTTGCATCGTGCAGTACAACACAACGAAAACCCGGACGTAGTTGAGCTACTCCTCGACCGTGGTGCGAATATCCAGGCAAGGCGTTACGGTGGCGACACGCCATGTCAGGTCGTGAGTAGCGCACTCGCCGAGACCGCAGTACTTCAACGGCTTTGTTCGTCCAATTAGGAGGTGCCAAGGGGCACGTCGTCTAACCGAATTACCAGAGGATCTCTCAAGATCGGCCTAGGCACAGGAGCGCTGGCGGGCAAGGTGGCGTGCGTCGTCTCAGGCGGGAACATCGACAGCAGCAAGCTGGTGAAGATCTTGCAGGATGGGGTGCCGTAGAGCGCCTCTTGGACGAGTGATTGTACGTCTCCATTCATTTGAATTCTCAAGCGAAAAGGCCTTGTGCCTGCGGGTATCCGCACCATAGAATGACCCCGCTGTGTCACATACCAGACCACAATCCGTTGTCGTGATCGGGGCCGGGGTAACCGGCCTGAGCGCCGCGTTTCACCTTGTCGAAAAGGGCGTTGAGCGTGTCGTAGTAGTGGACAAGGGCAGCGTGGGCGGCGGCTCCAGCCTCCAGGCGGGCGGCATAATCACCATGCTGATGCCCACGGAGACGGGGGTGCGCGCCCGGTCGGTGAGCCTCGACCTCTTCGAGCGGTTCAGCCGAATACTCGACGGGTATCACTTCCACCAGGTCGGGTGCCTGAACCTCGCAACGGAGGAAATTTTCTCCAAGGCTGCGCCCTTGCGGGACATGTGGCGGGGGCTCGGAGGCCGCTTCGACGTGCTGCGCGGTGCAGAGATCAGCGAGCGATTCCCCGATCTTGCGGCCCAGGAGAGCGACGTCGGTGTGCTGGACCTGAGGTCGGGTTACTCGGAGCCGCACAGGTACATCCCCGCCCTGAAGGCCAAGCTGGAGGACATGGGCGTCGAGATCAGAGAGAACGAGGCCGTAACCGGTTTCGATCTGCGCAACGGTCGCGTGAACGGCGTAGTGACGGACAGCGGGACTATCGAGCCCGGCGCGGCGGTCTGCGCCGTCAACGCCTGGACGAACCACGTGCTCTCACTCGCCGGGTTTCGCACGCCGTACAAGAACTTCGTGCACGAGAGGTTCGTCACCAAGCCATTCCCGGAGCCGCCCAGGCTGCCCGCCGTCAACGATCATATTCTCAACGGCTACGTGCGGCCCACGGACGACAACCGGCTGCTGCTGGGCACGTCCGTCGACAACTTGGGCTCCTACGAGATGCGCGGCCCGGACTTCGACGTGTCGGAACTCGACCCGCACCCGGACGCGCTGCCATTCATCAAGGAAAATCTGGTCCGGCGAGCGCCGATGCTCGAGGGAGCCGAGTGGGACTACCACACCGTCGGGCTGATCAGCCTGGCGTACGACGTGAAGCCGGTGATCGGCCCGGTACCCGGCGTCGACGGTCTGTACGTGGGAGCACACTTTCACTCGGGCGGATTCGCCTACAATCCCATGTCAGGTCTGCTCCTGGCCGAGCACGTGGTGGATGGCGGAACGAGGATCAATTCCGAGCTATACAGCCCGGCGCGGTTCGGGAATGTCGACACGGACGCCTTCCTCGCCGCGCCGATAATGCACGACGAAATGGGTGTCGTTCGACACTGAATGGCTGAGTTAGAGACGCACGAGTGATATTGCGGAGTTCGTTCGGGTATTGGGCGGGGCTTCTCGCTATCGCGCTGGCGGTACTGACGGCGTGCTCGACCGGCTCGAACGGGGATGAGTCTTGCGTCGAGGAGGGCCGAACGCTGAACGCGGCGTTCTTCGCTTATTTCGAGCCGGTCAGCTACAGCGCCGATGGAGACAGCGCCTCGGATGGATTCAACACTCACCTCGGCTACGAGGCCGACCTGCTCTCGGCATTGGAGGCGATGCCCAGCGCGGGGCTGAAGTTCTCCCGCAAGGCCGTCGCGGACTGGGACGGTATATGGCTGCTGTCCTCGGAATCGGATTTCGATCTCGTGGGCGGGGGAATCACGATACTGGACTCCCGCACGTTCGACGATTCGGGGAACAAGGCGATAGTGTTCACGTCGGGCCACATCACCTTCCGCCAGTCGCTGCTGGTACGCGCCGAGGACGCGGCGCGGTTTCCGACGCACGAAGAATTGACCGATTCGGTGAAAGTGGGGGCGTTGGTGAGCACCACGGGCGAACATCGCCTGTTGGAGATCACCGGTCTCGTGGACGACGATGGAACACTGGCGGCGGGCACGCGCGTCCTAACTGCGGAGGGCGAGATCGTTGCGGACGGCAGCCGCGACTATTTCATCACCGCCGCCGGCGAATCGCCCAACTTGAGAACTCGACGCCATCTCTTCCCGCCGTCGGAGGACATGCCGCAGGTCGTGTACCTGAGCGATGATACGGAGGAGTCGGAGATGCTGAACGCGCTGCGGGACGGCGCTGTCGATGCGGTGGCAAGGGGTGAGGTCGGAAACCGCGACGCGGCTCACGAGCACCCCGACGAGTTCGAGGTCACCGCCTTCGACGACGTGATTGAGCGCGGGGGCTTCACGCTCTCGATCGAGGACGCCGAGTTGGCCGCTTGCCTGAACGAGAAGATCGACTACCTCACCGATGGCGGGCGCATCGACTACGCCGAATGGCGGGATGACCCATCGGTCTTCCTGCGCCGCTCCGAGGCGTGGGGCAAGTAAGCGACGGGCGTTCCGTAGGCGGTGGGTGTCCAGCGATTTTGGAGACGTTGGCTATACTAGGCTCGGCGAAGCAAACTTCTCCACCTTGATTTGCTCGGCGCGATCCCGCGCCTGCCAGAGGTCGTAGGCGGTCTGCATCCCGAGCCACGTTTCGGGCGAAGAGCCGAACGCTTGTGAGAGACGGAGGGCCATCTCTACCGATATGCCAGCCTTCCCGTTCACTAGGTCGGACAACGTCTGGCGGGTTACGCCTAAGCCTTCCGCCGCCCGCGTCACCGTCAGACCGAGGGGTTCGAGGCAATCCCACCGCACGATCTCGCCAGGGTGGGGAGGGTTTTGCATGGGCATGGTCTTGTCTCCTTAATGATAGTCCGTGTAATCGACGTCGACGGCGTGGCCTTCCTCAAATCTGAAGGTCACACGCCAATTCCCGGACACTGAGACGGCGTAGTGGCCCCTCAATTTGCCGGCCAGTGGGTGGAGCCGAAATCCCGGCAAGTCCATATCGCGTGGTGTTCGACTGTGATCGAGCACGGTGAGGATGCGAGTCAGCTTCTTCATGTGCTCCGGGGCCATTCGTCTCGATCCACGGCCTCGGTAGAGGGCCCTTAGACCCCGATGCTTGAAGGATAGTATCACTCAGATAGTTTATTGTGTCACCTGTGGCTTGTCAATTGACACGAAGCCTGTCCTTGAAAGTCGGTTCTGCTTCCATTACTTGCCATCCGGTCGCATTCGCAGTTTAGTATAGTGACGTTCACCAAGCGGTCTTTGGCAGAAGCGATTTGGGCATAGTGCATATGAGAAGACAGCAACCGATGCCGGCCGACACCGACCCCGGCACAGGCGAGGACCCTGACTACCTCTCGCGACAGATTATCACGTACATCGGGAACAAGCGGGCGCTGCTTGGGCAGATTGGGCAGGTGGTCGAGAGTGTCAAGCGCAGGTTGGGGAAGGAGCGGCTGCGGGTCTTCGACGTGTTCAGCGGGTCGGGGATAGTCTCGCGGTACCTGAAGGCGCACGCGTCGACGCTGATATGCAACGACATCGAGGACTACGCGGCGGTGGTTGGCCGGTGCTACCTGAGGAACCGGAGCACGGTCGACCTGAGGGCGATCACCGAGATGGTGGACGAGATGAACCGTAAGGTTGATGACAGCGTGTGTCCGAAGGGGTTTATCGAAGAGCTATATGCGCCGAAGGACGAGGATCGGATCACGAGGGAGGACAGGGTCTTCTATACGCGGGACAACGCTAGAAGGCTGGACGGCTACCGTCAGATGATTGATATAGCCCCACAGGACGTGCGGGAACTGCTCCTCGGGCCGCTGCTGAGCAAGGCGTCGATTCACTCGAATACCGCTGGGGTCTTCAAGGGGTTCTACAAGAACCGGGAGACGAAGATCGGGCAGTTTGGGGGGACCGGTTCGGACGCACTGGTGCGGATCAAGGGAAAGATCGTCCTCGAACCGCCGGTGCTGAGCCGGTTCGAGTGCGACTACGAGGTGCTTCAGGAGGACGCCAACGACGCCGCGCGGAGGGTAGAGAACCTAGATCTGGCGTATATCGACCCGCCGTATAACCAGCATCCTTACGGGTCGAACTACTTCATGCTCAATCTGCTCGTGCGGTACGAGAGGCCGGAGAGGATCAGCCGCGTTTCGGGGATACCGGAGGGGTGGAGACGCTCGGGATACAACGTGAGGGCGAGGACGCTCCCGCTGATGAGGGACTTGTTGCACTCGCTAGACGCGCGGTTCCTGCTCGTGTCGTTCAACGACGAGGGGTTCATCACGACGGGCGAGATGCGCGCCCTGCTAGGGGAGATCGGCAGCGTCGAGGTGCTGGAGACGCCTTACAACGCCTTTCGGGGGAGCCGGAACTTCAACAACCGGCCGATTCACGTGACGGAGCAGCTGTTTCTTGTGGAGAGGCGGTGAAACGGGAAGTCGAAGCGCCGTTCATGGTTCGACAAGCTCACCACGAACGGCTTCGGCTGACCTACTTGACACCCTCTTGACAGTTTATGTCCGCCAACCCAGTTCTGTTACAGGTCGTAGCCGCGGAGTTCGCCGCGTTCGAGGGCTAGGGCGATGCGGTGGCGGTGGGACTCGGTGGGGTCGGCGTCCGCGTCCATGAAGGCGACGGTTTCGCCGAGGCCGTTTACGAACTCGGCGGGGCCTTCCTGCTCGATCTTCGGTACGACCACGTCGTCGTACCAAGACCATACGTCTTCCTTTGAGCCGTAGGCGCCGGCGTGGGCGGGAAGCTCGCTGGGAACGCCGAGGTCGGGGCGGTGGTTGTAGTCAATGCCGTCGGCGGTGAGGGCCGCTTCGAGGACGCCGTTGTTGTACTCGGGCTTGTACGGCGTGAGGCGCGAGTGACGGATGTCGACGAGGTTGGTGACTCCGGCGGCGCGGAGGATGCGGACAAGCTCCGGGATCTCCTTGCCGGAGAATCCTACTGTGTAGAAGTCGGCCTGGATCTGGGCGTGTTCGAGGTTCCAGACGGTCTTGTTGACGAGTTTTCCGCCGGTGACCTCTTCGGGTGAGCCGAACAGCTCGTACTGGACGGTGGGAGTCTCGTCGTCCTGACGCGGAGTCTCGGCGGCGGGAGTCGAGGGGCGGGAAACGACGTGGGTCACTCCGCCGGACGGGGGAGCGACAGGGGGCTGAGCTTGCCGCTCGTCCGCCTGTTCCTGTTCGCCGTTGGAGGTGCGGACGAGATCGGTGATGACCTCGCTCCAGTCACGGCGCTCGCCGGTGGAGCTTGCCAACTCCTCGATCTGGCGGGCAGCGTCAGCGGGTATCGAGATAGCCCTCTCGATAGTGGCGAGGGCCATAGACTCGATCTCATCGAGCGGCTTGTCGGGGTACATCTTGAAGAAGTCGAGCAGGCGGCGCGCCCTCTCCTGTTCAAGGGGAGCGATCATGCGGGCGAGTTCTTCGTATAGGGAGTCGAGTCGATCGGTGGGGACGCGGGAGCGCACGGATGCGATGGCCTGTTCGAGCAGGGTTGCGTGACGCTCGGGAATGGCGGAGCGGGAACGTCGTTGGGCGGACTGCGGAGGGAGTCCCCCGGTCACCTCGACGCCACTGGGCCGGAGTCGCTGCATGGCCTCGTATGCCTGGAAGTCCTCGACGATCTTCTGGTGGCTGCGACCGATGGCGCGGGAGAGGCCCTTGGTGCTGCCGAAGCGTTCGGGGTCGAAGCGGTGGAGCCTGCGGTAGGCGATGACGCGCTCTTCGAGGGAGAGGTCTCCCCGGTGGAGGTTCTCGACAAGGGAGCGCACGATGGCGTCGGAGTCGGAGATGCGCTGGATCACGACGGGGACGACTGCCATGTCCAACTCTTTGGCGCAGGCGAGACGTCTCGATCCTATGATGACCTCGTACTTGCCGGCCTCACCGGGCCGGACGACGAGCGGTTCCAAGATGCCTTGCTCTCGGATCGAGTCGCGGAGCTCGGTTATGTCGCCCACCTCTTTGCGGGCGTTAACGGGGGAAGGGAAGAGACGGTCGGTGGAAAGCTCTCGTGCCTCGAAACCTCTCGATGCGGTGGCGACCATGGCAAGCAACTCCTCTAGTCTTCCGGGCATCTCGACCTCCCTCAAGTGAGTGAATCCGTGCCCGGATGATACGGTGTTTGGGGTACCGCAAGTCTAGGGGATTTGCGGCCTCAAAACAAGCTCCCTTGATTGAGCCCCGAACGTTCGCGAGGGTACTCGACTCCGAGGTGCTCGTACGCGAGCCGCGTGGCCATGCGGCCCCTGGAAGTTCTCTCCAAAAATCCGCGCTGGAGGAGGTATGGCTCGTAGACATCCTCGATGGTCTCGGTCTCCTCGTTGATGGAGGCCGCGAGCGTGTTCAGTCCGACGGGGCCGCCGTCGAACTTGCCGATGATCGAGTCGAGCACCTGATGATCGAGCTTGTCGAGGCCGATCTCGTCGACTTCGAGACGAGCCAGCGCCTCTTGGGCGACTTCGATGGTGATGGTGTTGTCGGCCATGACCTGGGCGAAGTCGCGGACCTGCCGCAAGAGGCGGTTGGCGATTCGAGGAGTGCCGCGGGCGCGCTTGGCGATTTCGTAAAGGCCGTCGTCCTCGGCGGAGATTTCGAGGATGCGCGCGGAGCGCTTGACGATGGTGCGCATCGCGTCGTCGTCGTAGAACTCCAGCCGGTGGACGGCCCCAAAACGGTCGCGCATGGGGGCGCTGATCATGCCGTACCGCGTGGTCGCGCCGATGAGGGTGAAGGGCTTGATGGCGAGGTTCATGCTCCGCGCCTTGAGGCCCTTGTCGATGACCCAGGAGACGAAGAAGTCCTCCATTGCGGGGTAGAGGACCTCCTCGACGACGCGGGCGAGCCGGTGAATTTCGTCGATGAAGAGGACCTCGTGCTCCTTGAGCTGGGTGAGGGTTGCGACCATGTCGCCGGGCCTCTCGATGGCGGGGCCGGATGTGGTCTTGATGCGGACGCCGAGCTCGGTGGCGACGATGTTTGCGAGGGTCGTCTTGCCGAGGCCGGGTGGGCCGTAGAGGAGGACGTGGTCGAGGGCCTCGCCGCGCTGCCGGGCGGCGATGATGGATATCTCAAGATTGCCCTTGACGGCCTGCTGTCCGATGTAGTCGACGAGTCGACGCGGGCGCAGGGTGTTGTCGATGTCTTCGGCTTGCTTCTTGGGGGATACGACGCGCTCTTGCATGTTGTTTGCCGCTTATGTTGAGGAGCGGTGGGATGGAGTGCCAGAACCTTTGTTCATTCTAGGTTCGGGTCGGCGGGCTGTCAAGGGACGGTGTGAGATTGTACCGTGAACCGGCGATTTCGGCATTCGTGCGTGGGATTCACCGCAGAGGTCACAGCGGTTGTGCCTTTTTGAGTATATGCCGATGGTGTAGAATAGGACGCGACGCGAAGGATGGAGTCTACAGGGGTGAACGATTGGCAGAATATGACGTAGTGGTCGTAGGGAGCGGTGTCGGGGGGTACGTGGCCGCCATCAGGGCGGCGCAACTGGGAATGAACACAGCGATAGTCGAGCGGTCGGAGCTCGGCGGGACGTGCCTCAACTGGGGGTGCATCCCGAGCAAGGCGCTCCTCCGCAACGCCGAGGTCGTCAGCCTTCTGAATCACGCGGACGAGTTCGGAATCGTCTTCGACAATATGCGGGTCGACTTCGGCAAGGCCATCGACCGCAGCCGGCGAGTCGTCAAGCGCCTCACGGACGGCGTCTCGTTTCTCCTCAAGAAGAATAACGTGACCGTGGTCGAGGGGTACGGCGCCCTCAAGGACGCGAACACGGTCGAGGTTCAGCGGGCCGGTGAGACGCTCTCGGCCAAGAACATCATCATCGCGACGGGCGCGCGATTCCGCCAGCTTCCGAACCTGCCGATCGACGGCAGAGTGGTGATTACGAGCCGCGAGGCCTTGGAACGGCGAGACGCGCCCAAGCGGGCCGTCATCGTCGGGGCCGGAGCTACGGGGGCGGAGTTCGCCTACCTGTGGAGCAAGTACGGCGCTGAGGTTACGCTGGTGGAACTGCTGCCGCGTCTCGTCCCGACTGAGGATGAGGAGGTCAGCAGCCAACTCCAGCGCTCATTCCGTCGCCAGGGCATCACTTCGATGACGGGTTCGAGCGTTGACGAAGTGAAGGTGTCGGGCAGCATGGCGACGGTGACCGTCACGAACGAGAAGGGCACGACCGATGTCGAGTGCGATACCGTGCTGGTGGCGGTCGGAGCGCAGGGCAATGTGGACGGGATTGGCCTGGAAGCCGTTGGCGTCGAGGTCGAGCGCGGGTACATTTCCATCGACGAGACGATGCAGACCACTGTGCCGAATGTCTACGCGATCGGCGATGTCACCGGCAAGATGCTGCTGGCGCACGTGGCATCGGCGCAGGGCGTGACGGCGGTCGAGCACATGGCGGGGCTTGATCCGCAGCCGCTGGACTACGATTTCATCCCGCGAGCTACCTACTGCAGGCCGCAGATTGGGAGCTTCGGTCTCACGGAAGCCCAGGCTACGGAGCGCGGATATACTGTGAGGGTCGGGAAGTTCCCCTTCATCGCGAGCGGCAAAGCCCTGGCCCTTGCGGAGTCGGAGGGATTCGTCAAGCTGGTGGTGGACGATGAGATCGGGGACATACTCGGTGGTCATATGATCGGTGCGGAGGTGACCGAGCTCCTAGGCGAGCTAGGGATGGCGCGGCTCTTGGAGAGCACGAGCAAGGAACTGGGATGGCTGGTCCATCCACATCCGACACTGTCGGAGACGATCAAGGAGGCGGCGTTGGCCGCCGACGGCGAGGCAGTACACATTTGATCGAGGCCCTCTTGGGCTGATCCTCTCGCCCAACACTAAAGAACATCAGGAAACGGGCCGGAGCGGACTATGGCGCTGGCAACGACACTGGATAAGACGCAGGTGGCCGATTTCTATCGGCAGATGCAGACTATCCGCATTTTCGAAGAGCTGAGCCAAGTCAAGTACCAGGAACAGAAGATCAAGGGCTTCCTGCACCTGTACATCGGTCAGGAAGCGGTCGCCGTCGGCGCAATCTCGGCGCTGAGGCCGGACGACGACGTGATTACCAGCTACCGGGACCACGGCCACGCGCTGGCGAAGGGTCTCGACCCCAACGCCGTGATGGCCGAGCTTTACGGCAAGTCGACCGGCGTCAGCGGCGGAAAGGGCGGGTCGATGCACCTGTTCGACGTGTCGAAGAGGTTCTGGGGCGGCCACGCCATCGTCGCGGGGCAGCTTCCCCTGGCGGTGGGGCTGGCGCTCGCGATCAAGACGCGAGACGAGGACCGGATCGTCATGTGCTTCTTCGGGGACGGTTCGGTGAACGAGGGCGAGTTCCACGAGTCGCTGAACCTCGCGTCGCTGTGGAAGCTGCCGGTGGTGTTCTTTCTGGAGAACAACCTGTACGGCATGGGCACGCACATCGAGCGAGCACGGGCGGGCGGCAAGGAGATCTACGACGACATCGCGGCGTACAACATACCCGGCACGAACGTAGACGGCCAGGACGTACTTGCGGTACGGGAAGCATCAATAGAGGCCGTCAAGCGGGTCCGTTCAGGCAACGGGCCCGTTTTCGTTGAGGCGATGACGTACAGGTTTCGCGGTCACTCGGTGGCGGACGCCCAGGCGTACCGTTCACGGGACGAGATAGGCGCGTGGCGGGAAAACAACGATCCTCTCGGCAACCTGCGGAACCTCGCGATGGCCGAGGGCATCATGGAAGAGTCGGACTTCGTGGAGATCGACCGCGAGGCGCGCGCGCTGGTCGACGCGGCGGTCGAGTTCGCCGAGAACAGCCCGGAACCTCCCGCTGAGGCGCTGTTCGATCACGTGTACGCAGACTAGCGTATTTTGTATAGAGACGAACATCAATGGCCGAACTCATCATAAGGGAAGCGATCCGCAAGGGGCTGCAAGAGGCCCTGGAGACGGACGACCGCGTCTTCCTGATGGGAGAAGACATAGGAGCGTACCAGGGGAGCTACGCGGTGACGCGCGGGTTCTTCGAGGAGTTCGGGCCGGAGCGCATCCGCGACTGCCCCATAGCCGAGTCGGTGATAATCGGTTCCGCGACGGGGGCGGCGATGGCGGGTATGCGTCCCATCGTCGAGATGATGACGATCAATTTCATGCTTTTGGGTATCGACCAGGTGGTCAACCACGCGGCCAAGATGAGCTATATGTCGAACGGCCAGATCAAGGTGCCGCTGGTGATCCGGGCCGTCACTGGAGGGGGGGGGCGCCTCGGCGCGACGCACTCGCAGAACTTCGAGGGCTGGTACGCCTCCGTGCCCGGCCTGAAGGTCTGCGTTCCCTCCGACCCGTATGACGCGCTGGGGCTGCTTCGCACGGCAATCGCGGACCCGAATCCGGTTATCTTCGCTGAGCACGGTTTGCTGTACGGCAAGCGGGGAGAGGTCCCCGACGAGCACTACACCGTGCCGATGGGTCAGGCGGCGGTGCGGCGCGAGGGGACGGACATCACGCTGGCGACCTACGGGCGGATGGTGTACACGTCGCTTGAGGCGGCGGACCGGCTGGCAGAGCGCGGCGTGGAGGCGGAAGTGATCGACTTGCGAACGCTTCAGCCGCTGGACACCGATACGATCGTGCAGTCGGTCGAGAAGACGAGCAGGGTCGTTATCGTGGAGGAAAACTGGCGAACGGGCGGGTTCTCCGCCGAGATCGCGAGTACCGTCCATGAGGCGGCGTTCGACTACCTTGACGGGCCGGTAGGGAGGGTCAGCGGACACGACGTGCCCGCGCCATACAACGCGACGTTGGAAGACCTGCAGATACCCGACGCGGACAGAATAATCGCGGAAATCGAAAAACTCTACAGTCTCTGAGGAGGCGTCTTTTGGCTACCAAACTGAACATGCCCCAAATGGGCTACGACATGCAGGAAGGGACTCTCGTGCGCTGGCTGAAGTCGGTGGGCGACGAGGTGTCACTTGGCGAGGCCGTGGCTGAGATCGAGACCGACAAGGCCGTTGTCGAGTTCGAGTCAACGGCGGAGGGCGTCCTGCTGGAACTGCTGGTGGAAGAGGGCACCACCGTGGCGGTCGGCGAGTCGATAGCCACAGTCGGCGCCGAGGGCGAGACGCTTACGGCGGACGTGGGCGACGATGAGGAGTCAACCGAGGCTGAGCCCGTTGCCGAGGAGCCGTCGGAGCCGGACGCGGAAGATGCGTCCGAAGCCGAGGAGGACGAGTCTGAAGCCGCCGCCATACCACTTCCGGCGTCGCCGAGCGAGGTGCGAGCTTCTCCAATCGCTCGAAAGTTGGCGGCGGAGCGAGGGGTCGATCTGAGCACCGTCGAGGGAACCGGTCCGGGCGGCCGGATTCTCAGGTCGGACGTGTTGGCTGCGGAATCCATGCCTGCTCCTGCGGAAGAACCACAGGAAGAAGAACCTGCGGAGGCTCCCGAGGCTATGGAGGAACCGTCCGTGCCGGAAGATGAGGCCTCCGAAGCCGTCGAAGAAACTCCCGCTGCGGTAGAGGAAGAGCCGGTCGAGGCCGTGGAAGAGGAACCTGCCATGGAGGCCCCGGAGGAGGTTGAAGAGCCGGCAGAACCTGAGTCGGAGACTGAGGCTATGGGGCTTGTGCCGCTGACGCGCATGAGGCAACAGATAGCACGCACCACCGTAGGCAGCAAGACGACGATTCCGCACTTCTACGTATCGACAGACATAGACATGACGGATGCCATGTCGCTGCGCAAGGAGATCAACGCGAGTCTGGAGGGTGACGTGCGGGTGAGTGTTAACGACCTGGTCATCAAGGCGTGCGTGCACACGATAAAGCAGTATCCGAAGTTCAACTCGTCGTACACCGATGAGGGCATAAGGATGCACGATTCGATCAACATCGGGATTGCGATTGCAGAGGACGACGGCCTGATCATGCCCGCGATTCTCGATTGCGGCGACAAGTCGCTGACGGAGATATCCGCCGCCAGCAAGGACCTCGTGCAACGGTCTCAGAGCGGGACGCTTCACGTGGAAGAGTACACGGGTGGGACGTTCAGCATCAGCAACATGGGCATGTTCGACGTGACGAGCTTCGTCGCGATCATCCAGCCGCCACAGTCTGCCGTGCTTGCGATAGGCACCGTGCAGAAGCGGCCGGTCGTGCAGGGCGACAGCGTCGTCGTGCGAGAGATCATGTCGGCCACGCTGTCGGTCGACCACCGGGTCTCGGACGGAGCCGAGGGCGCACAGTTCATCGTGCAGCTAAAGGAGTACCTTGAACACCCGCTTCGGCTGTTGGTGTAGGAAGAAGGGACCGGCTCACCGTGGGAGGCTACCATTGGCAACGATAAAGATCGTCTCTTGGAACGTGAACGGCATCAGGGCCGCCCACAGGAAGGGGTTCCTCGACTGGTTCGAGGAGGAAAGGCCCGACATTCTCTGCATCCAGGAAACCAAGGCGCAGGAAGAGCAGTTTCCGGCAGACCTGCGGGAGATCGCGGGGTATCACAAGTACTACTCCTCGGCGGAGAAGAAGGGCTACAGCGGCGTGGCTTTGTACACGGCGATTGAGCCGGTCGGCGTCGAGCCGGGATTCGGCATCGAGCGGTTCGACAGCGAGGGGCGCACCCTGCAAGTGGACATGGGCGACTTCGTTCTGTTCAACGTGTACTTCCCGAACGGCAAGAGCTCGGACGAGCGGCTCGCGTACAAGATGGAGTTCTACGACGCATTCCTGGACCACATCGAGTCCCTCAGATCACAGGGACGGAATATCATCGTGTGCGGCGACGTGAACACCGCGCACAAGCCCATCGACCTGGCACGCCCCAAGGCGAACGAGAAGATCTCGGGATTCCTGCCCATCGAGCGGGAATGGATCGACAAGCTCATCGAGTGTGGCTACGTGGACACCTTCAGGATGTTCAACGAGGAGCCGGCCCAGTACTCGTGGTGGAACCAGCGCGCCAACTCGCGCGCCCGGAACGTTGGGTGGCGCATCGACTACTTCTTCGTAAATGAGGAGTTCCGCGAGAGCGTCAAGTCGGCGGGCATCCACCAAGAGGTCATGGGATCGGACCACTGCCCGATCAGCCTGGAAGTGGAGATCGGGATCTGACGGGTTCCCATGCAGCACCGGACGCTCTATCACGGAGACTGTCTCGACTGGATGCGGGGATGGCGAGACGAGTGCGCCGGCCTGATCTACCTAGACCCTCCCTTCAACAGCAACGCCGGTTACGATATCCAATTTGACGCCCGAAACGGCCGGCCCGCTCGGGCAAGGGCATTCAACGATACGTGGAAGTGGGACTCCGCCGCCGCCGCCCGTCTCCGCAGGATTCAGGACGACGATGGACATCCTGCACGGAAAGTCATCGTGGGCCTACTCCACCAGCTTGGGGAGTCCAGTATGCTGGCCTACGTCACGTACATGGCCGAGCGGCTTGCGGAGATGCGCCGTCTTCTAAAGCAAACGGGCAGCATCTATCTCCACTGCGATCAGACCGCCAGCCACTACCTCAAGATAGTGATGGACGGGATATTCGGCCCGGGCAACTTTCGGAACGAAGTCGTTTGGAGCTATCGCACGGGCGGAGTAAGCAAGCGGTACTGGCCGCGCAAGCATGACGTGCTGCTGTTCTACGTTAAGTCTGACTCGTACACGCACCGGCCGCTGCGGGAACGGGTCCTGTACGACAAGCCGTTCTTCAACGCGCAGTTCGACCAGGACGGCAGGCCCTACGCCGACGTGTACGTTCGCGACGTTTGGGACGATATCAAGCCGATTATCAACGTATCGAAAGAGCGTCTCGGATATCCGACGCAAAAACCGATAGCGTTGTTGGAGCGCATCATTGAGGCGTCGTCCAACCCCGGCGACATGGTGCTTGACCCGTTCTGCGGCTGCGGCACGACCGTCGTCGCAGCGGAGAACCTGGGGCGTCATTGGGCCGGGATCGAGATATCCGAGTTCGCGATTGACCTTATCCAGGAGCGGCGGTTGAAGGAGATGGGGATTACGGCTGCGATTGAGGGGATGCCTGTTGATACGGGCTCTTCTTGAAACCCGCTGGACGACTTTCGCCAGTTCCGAGCGTATAATCTCCCCACTCTAGGACGGAGCGAAGAAGGAGGCCCACCATGGCAAAGCCGCGCATGATGTTCTTTCACGACGGACGCCATCCGCACATCTATATGTACGAGCCGCCGATGCAGAAGGAGGAGTACGCCGCCGCCATTGACGAGCTTTCCGGCACGACCATAGATGCCGTCATGTTCTGTCTCGGAGAGGGACGAACAATGCTGCACGATACGCAGGTGGGAGAGCTTTGGGGACACAACGTCGACAAGTGGCCCCACCTGATCTGGAGGCGGACGCATCAGAACGCCAAGGGGCTGATCGAGGAGGGAAACGATCCCCTGAGGATCGTGTGCGACCGCGCCCACGAGAAGGGAATGCTGCTGTACCCGACGCTGCTCGTGCAGGTCGGCAGCGACGAGCGTTGGGGGGAGCGGGCGACGTGGGTGCGCTGCTCCGACTTTCGCTTCGAGAACAAGCATCTCGAAATCCAGGCGAAGGGTGGAGTCGACTCTAGCTTTCCCGGGTTCGACGGTCTCGACTTCATGCACGAGGAGGTTCGCGAGGAGCGGTTCGCCATCGTCGAAGAGGTGGTGACCAACTACCCGGTAGACGGCTTCGAGTTGCACATGGGACAGCTACCGTACTATTTCCATCCCGACGAGGTGGACGTGGGCCGACCTGTGCTGACGGAGTGGATCGGCAGGGTCTACGACGCCGTGCATCGCAGCGGGCCGAACCGTGAGCTCGTGGTACGAGTTCCGGCGAATCTCGACGAGTGCATGGCCGTGGGCATGGACGTGCGCGGCTGGATCGACGATGGAATCGTCGACGTGATCATCGGTGACGGAGCGGTCGGCGACACGATGAACCAGATGGCAGATTTCCGGGGACTGGTGGAGGCCGCGGAGGGATCGGACTGCCGCGTTCATGCGTCGCTTCAGCATCGTGTCGACTCGGACAGGGTAGGGGATGCGACGATTGAGATGATCCGAGCTGCGGCGGGCAACTACTGGGCGCAGGGGATCGAGGGTATCTACATCTCCAGGGGCTGGTTCTACAACTACCCATATGACGCCACGTTCTACGAGAAGATCAGGGAGATACCTCAGCCGGACGTCATGGCCCCAAAGGACAAGTATTACAGGGTCCCCACCGTAGGCGATGGCCCGAAGCCGGAGAGCGGACCGGGCAGCTTGATGCAGCTTCCGGCGACCCTGGAAGTCGGGACGCCGACATCGATTGACTTGGTCATCAATGACGACCTTCCCCGGTGGGACGCCGTCGGGCGGGTGTACGAGGTGCTGCTGCGCATTCGCATAACGGATACGACGGAGCTCGACCGCTTCTCCTTCGAGCTGAACGGCGAGGCGTTGCCCGACGGTGCGCTGAGGATCATCAACCAGATGTTTTGGATGAGCGGGCCTCGCCGGACCGCGCAGGGGTACTGGTTCGTGTTCACGCTCGATCGCGACTCCTGGCCGCGACAGGGGGCAAACACCCTGCAGATTACGCTCTTGGAGCGCGACCCGGACGTGACACCTGCGGTCGTCGCCCAGGACGTCGAGCTGGAGACGAAGTACCTGATGGGCAAGAATTTCCGTCGCGGCCACGACGACCCGGCGCTCGGCCCGTTCGAGGGGAGAATGGGGGGGAATTGGTAATTAGTGGTGGTCGCGGAGTCCCTTGCCCTCGGCAAGAATTGCTTCAGTACGTGCGGGACGCCTTTGCGGAATATTGATACAATCGTCTTGGCTCCCAGTGGCTAACTCGCCAGATTTGAGCAGGTGCCCCAATGCGGAGAGACGAAGCTCTCAAGGTACTTTCAGAGCACAAAGCCGAACTCAGGCAGAAGTTCGGAGTCAAGTCCATAGCCATTTTCGGTTCCACTGCTCGTGGCGAAGTCACTTCGCAGAGTGATATTGACGTGCTTGTCGAGTTCGACCCCATTGCCACTCCGTCTCTGCTCGACTTCATCCACCTTAAGCACTTTCTGTCCGACGAGTTGAACGGCAATGTTGATCTCGTAGAGAAGAACTCTCTCATCCCGGAGTTACGCGACGCCATTCTCGCCGAGTCGGTGTATGTCTGATCGGATATGGTGGTTCAGGCTCAGAGACATCCTCGATGCCATTGACTTTGTGGCGAATCACCTCGATGGCGTGACCTTCGAAGAATTCAAAGCCGACGAAGTCCTTCAGCGGGCAATCCTTCACACGTTGGAGATAGCGGGAGAAGCAACGACGGGTATACCGGACGAACTGACCCGCCTGCACCCCGAAATCCCGTGGCGCGGCATGAATGACTTCCGAAACGTGATTGTTCATCAGTACTTCAGAATTGACTTGGAACTGGTCTGGAACGTTACTCATCGAGACCTCCTTCCTCTTCGGGGTCGCATCGCAGAGATTCTGGAATCCCTGGAAGATCAAGCCTAATTCCGGCACAGGGACACTTTCGGGGTTGCCCTAGGCCCCGCCCTTGTGATTCACCCTTGCAATGGCTATACTCGGGGCCGCGTCCCAACGAACTATCTCCGTATTCCCGCTTGCCAATTGGAGGCCCAACATGACCGCTTCTCCCGACGCCCCGAAGGTTATCTTCACCGATGACGGCTGGATTCTGAGCGCTACCGAGCCACCGCTGACCGTTGAGAAGCTGAAGGCGGAGGTGGTGGACAGCCACAACTGGCCGGGCGGTGCGCTGTGGTGGAGCATCGGCGATCACGAGGTGTACCACTATGAGACGGAGATCGGCGAGGTCATCGGCGAGGCCATTGAGGGGCTGGATGAGGGGACGTACTCGTTCGTTCATTCCGGCACACCGGGGGTGATCGGCAAGATCGCGGCAAACGTCAGGGCGCTGATGGACGAGTGCGGCGGGCCGGTCACGGCGCTGTCCCAGCTATGCCGTGAGGCGGGGCTGCAATTCTTCCCGCGTGTCAGAATGAGCAGCCACTACGAGATTGATCCACGCAACCCCGCCTACGGACGGTTCCGGCGAGACAACCCGGAATTGCTCATCGGCAAGCCGGGCGAAGAGCTTGCAGTTGGAAGCCTGCCGTGGGGGCAGCGAACGGGCTTAAACTACGCATTCCCCGAGGTGCGGGAGTACATGAGGCGGATCATCTTCGAGACGTTCGAGCGCTTCGACGTGGACGGCGTTGAGCTGGACTACATGCGACATCCCGGCGTTTTTCGTTCCGATGAGGCTTACCAGAACCGGTACCTGATGACAGACCTGATCGAGCGGGTACGTGATCGACTCCAAGAGGTCGGGGCCGAGCGGGGGAGGGACCTGCAATTGGCGGTGCGTGTGCCTCCGACGCTGGCCGACTCGGTGAGGATCGGTCTCGATGTGGAGCGGTGGATCCGCGACGGGCTGGTCGACATCGTGGCGGTTGGAGGCGGCTTCATCCCGTTCGAGACTCCGATCAGGGAGTTTGTCGAGGCAGCGGAGGATTCGGGATGCCTGATCTACGGGTGCATCGAGGCGACGCGGCACATGGATGACGACGCCGTTCGGGCGCTGGCGGCGCGGTGGCTGAGTCACGGCGCTGCTGGGGTCTACCTGTACAACTTCTATACGATCTACCCTGAGTGGAACCAACGGATAGCCGAGGAGGTCTCAGACCCAAGTCGCTTGGAACGCCTGAACAAGCGGTACGAGTTGGACAGGGTGGGGCCACTGTATCCGTCGCGTGGACACGGTGGCGCGTTCAGGTATGCGTCACCCTCGACGACTCTACCTGTGACGTTGCGTCCGACCTCGGACGGCAGCGGCCCGGAGTTCTCGATTGAGGTGACGGACGACCTCGACGCGGCCATTGCCGACGGCGCTCTGGATGGGTGTAGTCTGACGCTGAGGTTCGAAGACCTGTCGTCCGACGACGAGATCGAGGTCACGATAAACGGGACGACGCTTCCTCGTCAGTCGGGGGGCGACGCCGTGGACGGCTGGACGCGGTTGGGCATCACAGCCCAGTTCTGGATGGAGTACCCGGGGTACCCTGAGGAGCGGACGTTCGAGGGCAAGAGCTTGACGTTCGAGGTGACGTGTCCGCCGCTTCGGAAGGGCGATAATGCCATCGGGGTCAGCCTTGTCCCGTCAGGTGGGAATGCCGGAAGCGTGGCGACACTCACCAACGTAGAGTTGGATGTAGCCTACAAACAGTAAGGCGGGCGGGCCCTCTATCTCCACCACTCGTATTCAAGGCCAAGCGACCGGTCTTCGAGAGGTAGGTCTACCCTTTGGGCTCCGTTGGCGGAGGAGACCTTCAGGGCTATTTCCACCTCGAGGGCGACCGCCACCCTGCGACCGGAGTTCTTCGGCTCGTCGAGCTTACCGTCGAGGCAGTCCATGACGTCGGCGACGGAATAGGTCGTGCCGTACGTGTCCGTTTGCGGGCCCGGCCACGGCATTTCGACTCGCTTGACTCCGCCGACGGTCTCGATGTCTTGGGAGAGGCTCCATTCGCGCTGGTTGCCATGGACCATCTCCCCGGCGGTACCGCTGATTCGGAGCATTGGAGCGCCCTCACGGAAGTGGACGATCGTTCCGTCCTCGCAGACGAGCAGGCCCTGCCCCTTGAACTCGCTGCTGCCCGTTTCGAGGGGCGGCTTGTCGGCGGTACCCACGACCCATGCGGGCGCGCTGTCGAGGAAGTAGGACCAGTTCTGGTGCTGCGCTCCGGGACGGCCCGACGTTTCCATCGAGACGACGTCGCCTATCGCGCCCGATTCGAGCAGTTCCCTGGCCTTGGCGAAGGACGGGTGAGTCGTGGAGATTGCGCCGCAGTTTAGGGGCACGCCCGCGTCTCTGCAGACGCCGACCATGAGGTCGGCTTCCGCGAGGGTGTGGCACATGGGCTTGTCCGTGACGACGGCCTTGGCCCCGTTCTCGACGGCGAGGCGGACGAGCTCAGGACGGCTCCTGGTATTGGTGGCTATCGCCACGATGTCGAGCTTCTCCTTCTCAAGCATCTCCGCGCCGTCCGTATACAGGGCGACGTCTCCGTAGCGGTCGCCGAAGGCCTGCAGGCGATTCGGGTCGCGATCGCATCCGGCTACGAGGTCGATTTCGGGCCGGTCGTGGAGCGCCTCGGAGTAGGAAGTCGGCGTGCCCTTTGGCAGGTGTCGTTCGTGGAGATAGAACTGCCGGTGTACGTTGAGCTCAGGGGTCGGCTTGTCTATGCTGTCCGCGGTATCGATGCCCAGCCTGTAGGGTAGCCGACCGGCCATGTCATACAGCAGCCCCATCCATCCGAGTCCAATGACGCCCGCCCTGTACTTGGCCATTCTCTTGATTTCCTTTCCGTGCGTTCTGGTCTCTTGATGTATGTTGATACTTGGCTAGCTTGAGAATTCGTAGGGGCCGAGATCCTGGTCGACGAAGCCTCGATGGAAGTTCTTGCCCATGAGGTACTTGATGTCCAGTTCGACGTCCCGGACGCCCGCGTCCATCGTCAGAACCGTGTCGCGGTGTTCGAGGGTGATTTCCAGCACGTTTTCGCCCTGTTTCGGCCAGTGGTCGCTGTCGAGCTTGAAGACGAACCAGTAGCCGAAGATGCGGTGTCTCGGCGACCGCAGGCGGTACATCTGGTTGATCGTCCGGCGTATGGCGTCCGGGAGCGGTTTGCCGTTCAGCTTGAACGTGATTTGATCGATCTCGGAGACAGCGCTAAGCATGACTCGCAGGGCGACCTCGTGGACGCGCCCCATGTCCCCCCATTTGGGAAGATCGTCGGAGATGGTGAAGGTAAAGGTCTCCGGTACGTCCACTTGCAGCGTTCTTGGAAGCTGCGCGGAAGGTTCGGGTGTGCTGCGACGGGGGCTTTCCGTCGGCATGATGTATATCTTGTCGCGATAGTCCATCACGTCGGGGTAGGGGAGCTCGCGGAGCATCTCGTAGAAGTCGGCTGTGTATGGCCAGCGCTCGTGCCAGTGTCCCATGTACAGCCCGTCGACGCCCTGCCGCCAGTAGTTCGTTGCGGCGGCGCGAATCATCTCTATGGTGCCGGAGGCGAGGCGGTCGGAATCTACGAGACTATTTATGTTGGCGTACACACGGACTCCCGAACCCTTCGCCGCTTCCACAACAGGGCTAAAGTCCGCCATGGAATTCAGAAGGTAGGGGCTGGTGGTCTCTGCCGCCACGAGGACGTCGACGATTCCCTGCTCGATCCATGCCGGCACGTCGAGACCGATTGACAGTGCCTCTTCGATGGAGTTGGGAACCTGGATGACCAGTTCCCGTTCCTCGCCGCCGGACTTGACGGCGGTATGCACGCGACGAATCCACTCCGTCATGATCTCGCGGCCCTCGTCAATCTCGTTTGGGTGGAAGTAGTACGGGTGGTGGACGAGACTCAGTTCGAGGCCGTTGACGGGGTAGGAAAGAATCTCATCGATGAGCGCGAAACGCTCGTCGCGGATCTCCTGGTGCTTGAAGTCGGCGCATTCGAAGCCGGGCCATTCGGGGTCGAGGTCGCCGGCGGCTCCTATGTCCCACTGCTTGTTCTCGAAGCGGAACAGCGAACCCCTGGTGTTTAGAGTTTCCTCGCCGTAGCGTTCGCCGCTTGGCATTTGGACCAGGAGGACGGGGTATATGAGCATTCCCTTTTCGTGGGCGCGATTGATGGCAACTTCGAGTGGGTTGTGTCCCGCGTCGATCAGGGACCTGGCATTCTGGTGCGTCCGACGCCATATCGCGTGGTTCCAGCGTTCCAGGTGATGGCCCCAAAGCTCGCCGACCTTCGTGTCATAGAGGACGGTGCGTCCGTCGCCGACGCCAAACATCAGCACGTCTATCGGGGTGCCTGCGATCTCATCGACCGCGTGCTGGTACTCCTCCTTGTGCATGTGAGGTTCGTACATGTAGATGAGGGGATGTCTCCCGTCGTGGTAGAACATGATGCGCGGCGTGGACATGTGAGACCTCCCAACGAAAGAAAACCGTGATTACGAAAATCGGGGCCTCATCATCAGCGAGATGAGGCCCCGAATATCAAACGGCATTACCGTCCGATCGGCTTAGCGTACTAGGAGCACTCCTGGCTGCCACCATGATGGAAGGCCCAACTGGTGCAATACTGGGACGTGTTGCCCGGGTGGTTGTAGTTGTCCTGACCGCCGTCGAAGAAGTACGCCCAAGCGGTGTGGCCGTTGTGGTCCTGCGCGTGGGTGAACGGCTGGCCCCTCATGTTGTTCCTGTTGAGGAAGATGCCGATGTGCGCGTTGGAGAAGGCCGATACGTGGATGGCCAGCAGGTTTTCCGCGTGGTTGCGGTACATCCCTTTGCCAAGCTCGACGCGGCGCGGGTCGAACGTGGAGTTGGCGAATCCTGCGATGGTGTCGTCGTGCAGGCTCTTGAACCATCCCGCATGGTCGGCAGGGAAGGCGTCTGGCGGCGCCAGCGGCAGGAAGCTGGGATCGGCGCCCGGCGCCATGCCCTCCTCACCCTGCGTTCTGTAGTACTTCGCGATCAACATCCCCGGAGCGAAGTAGACCTCGTGGAACGGAATGAAGTTGGTCCTGAACCGCATCCACGGGTTGACCGTGTGTCGGGACAGGTTCGTGTCGATGGTGCAGCACTCTTCAACGGCGCGGAACGGCTCCCACCACCGCCCCTGGATGTCAAGCTGAATGTCGATTCCGACTTCGGCCAACTGAGCCTTGAGCAGCTCACCTATAACGGGACGGCCGTGGGAAGGCGAGAAGATGAAATTGATGCTTACCCGGTCGCCATTCGAGAAGGTGCGGAAACCGTCGGAGTCACGACCAGTTAGGCCGAGCTCGTCCAGCATTTGGTTCGCCTTGCCGAGGTCCCGGTCCATGTAGAGCTGGGTAAGCTCGTCATCTCCGGGGTTGTAGGGCGTGTTCGGATGCGGAACGCGGTTCTGAATCACACCCAGCCCGAGCTGAGCCGTTTCGTTGATAGCGTTGCGGTCGAGCGCGTGGGAGACGGCGATGCGGAACTCTTTGGTCCTGAGCAGCCGTCCGACCTCGGTGTTCACGTTGTACGTCTGGTTCATGTGGAAGCCGAGATCGGCGCCGCCGAGGGCGGGCCAGCCGTAGATGCTGTAGTCGCCTCGCTCCATGTTGAAGACATAGAGCGGGAGCTCGTGGAGGACGTAGTTCGTGGTCCTGCCGTCAACCTCACCGTTCATCGCCCGGAACCGTACGGTAGCCTCGTCACCCGGAAGGATGATCATGACGACCTGGTCGGTGTAGGGCAACTGGTTGCCCGCGGGGTCTACGAACGGGAAGTAGTGGTTGCGCTCGGCGACTGCAAGCTCACCCGGCTTGTACTCGACGAAGCAGTAGGGCGCCACACAGCCCGTGGAACCGATGTCCGCGAAGGGCTCAAGCTCGAAGCGGGCAAGCTGGACGTTCTGGGAGGCGTGCATGACGTCTCTCCAGTCTGTAAGTCCCATTGAATCGGCGATGGCCTGCACCTTCGTCGGGTCGGTGTACTTGGGATGGATATTCTTGAGGTTCGGGTGGCCGAACCAGCAGAAGCGGTTCCTCATGCAGAGGCTCTGCGTGAGGGTCTGCTCCATGAGGACCCAGTTCGGGGAATCGAAGGCGATCTTGAAGTTAAGGTCGTCGACGACGCTGAACTGAGCCTGTTCCCCTGTGACGGGGTCGGTCATCTGCGCGGGAACAAACGGGTTGATTTCCTTGTTGAAGTTGTGGTCCTCGAAGGCGAACCGTACGTCTTCAACCGTCAAAGGAACACCGTCGTCCCACTTGAGGCCATTCCTCAGCGTGTAGGTGTACTCACGCCCGTCTTCGCTGGCCTCCCAACTCTTGCCGGCGCCAGGGCCGAAGTTGATCTCGTCGGAGTCGCGCTGGACGAACCCGAAGGCGATCCACTCGCCGGTGTAGGAGCGAATCTCGGTGATTCGGTACGCGCCGCCATACTCGCCGATGCCGTCGGGTCCGAGTACAACACTTACGTCTTCGGGTGCCGGCAGGCGCTCGTTAAGCGGAGGAATCTCACCCGCCTTGACTAACTGGGCTGAAAGTGGGGACTCGTAGAACTTCTCCGGAAGGGGCCCCGTGTAGGCTGAGTGATACAGCCAAGGTGTGCCCGGTGTATGTGTTTTGGCCGCTTCAAACGTCGAGGTCCCTTTCTCCGGGCAGTCAGTTATGAGGTTGCCTCTCGCGTAGCACTGAGAAGGTGTCATGGAGCCTATCATGCTAGGAGGCTCAGGAACCGCCGTGGGCTCTGGGGCCGCAGCCGGCGAAGCCGCGGGTGACGGAGCCGCAGGCGGTGGGGACGTCTGCTGCGCCGCGGGTGGCGGAGAGGTTTCGGTCGTATCTTCCTCGTCGTCACTTGAACAGGCCGCAAGGATGAACGCGAGGAGTATGCTCACGATCAACCCTACCATCATCTTGCTATACCAGTTTCTTCGCACCATTATTTGCCTCCTCCATCAGTGCAATTTCTTTATTGTGAGTGACCTTTCGCAATCTCAAAGAGCGACTCGAACTCGAAATGTGAAGGGAACTTACAAGATAATACGTGAGTTTGTCAAGGTTCGGTTTTTAGCTTCCTCATTCCACGGGGTGAGCAATTTCAGAAATTCACTCAAACGACGGGGGTTTTTGGTATAAGCCGTCCACCTCTGCGCGTGTCGGCATGGCGGTCTGGACGCCGCGCTTGGTGACCGCGAGAGCCCCGGCTGTGGCCCCATAGCGGACGGCCTCTTCCATACTCCGGCCCTCGCCCAATGCCACGGCGAGAGCGCCGCTGAATGCGTCGCCCGCCGAGATGGTGTCCACTACTTCGACCTCGTAAGCGGGTACGTATCCGCTCGCTTCCCGCGAGGCCCAGTAGACCCCTTGCTCGGCCAACTTGACGATTGCGGTGCCGACGCCTTTCTCCAAGAGCGCTTCGGCGGCATCTCGGGCGGACCGAACGTCGTCAACAGCGCTGCCGGTGTGGTATTCGGCCTCAGTCTGGTTGGGGGTGATGATGTCTAGGTGTTGGAACGCCTCGGAAGGAATGTCGGATGCAGGGGCGGGGTCGAGCATCGTCGTGACGCCTCGCGCTTTTGCGGCACGCGCGGCGGCTATGGAAAGAGGGAAGGGAAGTTCCATTTGCAGAAGGAGGACATCTGCTCCGTCCAACGCCGCCTCGACCGCCGCAAGCTGGTCTTCGTTGCACCGGAGGTTCGCGCCGTAGATCGCGAGGACGTGGTTCTGGCGCTCGGCGTTCAGGACGATCATTCCGACGCCGGAGGGATGGTCCGGGTCTTCCGCCACGCCGGTGACGTCGATGCCGTCCTTCTTGAGGGCATCGAGTAGTCGCGGTCCGAACATGTCCTTCCCCACGCGCCCGACCATCTTGACGTTCGCTCCAAGTCGCGCGGCGGCGACGGCCTGGGTGGCGCCCTTGCCCCCGGGCGCGGTGTAGAACCGCTCGCCGCGAAGCGTCTCGCCCGGTTGGGGCAGCCGTGTCGCCGTGCCGATCAGGGCCATGTTCATGCCGCCGAGCGCGACGATGTTCGGAGCAGAGTTGGGATTGGACATGGGACGCTCAAATGCCTTCGGATCTCCGATTCGGCGGGATTCTATCATGCTGGCGTACGCCAGAACCGTTCATGGTGAGCTTGTCGAACCATGAATTGCCCTTCGACAGGCTCAGAGTCTACCCCGTGCCTGATACGGGGGCGAACGGATGACATTGCTCACCAGTGCCTTTATAAACACCCTTTTAATAAGGCATCGTGTCGTGCTGCGCGTCGAGGAAGAGGAAACGGTTCCCGCGCGCGGCTGATAGAATGCGACGCCGACGCAAGAGTTAGGCGAGTGTCGTCTGCCATATACAGGAGTAGATCATGCTGAGCGAAGACCAGAAGCGGTTCTTTGACGCCTTCGGATACCTCGTCCTGCGGGACGTGTTCACGGCTGAGGAGATGGCCACGATCAAGCGAGAGTCGGACGAGATTTTTCGTGAAGGACTCGGTGTAAGACTTCCCACCGGGCGGGCGGCGTTGCAGCCGTTCTTCGAGCGACGGCCCTTCATGGCGGGACTCGCGGCGGACGATCGGATCTACTGCATCGGAGAGGACCTGCTGGGGCCTGACTTCTTCCTGATCGGCACGGAGGGCAACCTTCACGCCGGAGACACGCTGTGGCACGGGTCGGGTTTATGGGACGAGACGGTCAAGTCCGTCAAGATTGCGTTCTACCCGGAGAGCCTGACCGCTGTGACGGGCAGCTTGCGCGTGGTGCCGGGTTCGCATCGGCGCAATTCTCCCGACCTCTTGGAGCCGCTCCGACACGGCAGCGATAACCCTGAGTCGAAGCCCTTCGGACTGGAGCAATCGGCTGTACCGAGCGTGGCTCTGGAGCTTCGGCAGGGCGATCTCGCCGTCTTCACCGAGCACATCCTGCACGCGGCGTTCGGCGGTCACGACGGGCGTCATCAGCATGCGATCAACTTCATGGAGAATCCGACCACAGAGTCGAAGGAGAAGGACGTCAGGGACTTCTATGAAGTGTCCACCTACTCGCTCCGCCCGTCCGAGTCCTACGTGAACAGCGACAATCCGCGCCTCCGGCGAATGGTCGCCAAGAACCTCGAACTGGGATTCGACATCATGAAGGGCGTGTAGGGACCAAAACGCGACAAGCCGGCCCTATGCCTCCTGATACGTGATCGTGATCTCCACGTTAGTGACGACAGGTTCGTTACCTACGTCGCTCGCCGGTGGCTTGCGTCGGATTTCGACCTCGTTGACTCCCTTTCGCAGGGGCGGGCTGTCGATGTCGTACTGGAGGCCGACCGAACCCTCCAGCGTGGGCCACTTCCGCCCTCCGGGCATGTACGTCTCGCGTCCCGCGCCCCATGGGAACAGGTGGCCGTTGAGCAGGACGTCGACTTCATCCTCCGGCGCGAAGTTGTCGATGGCGACCCCGAGTGTGCAGCGTCCCAGCGCGTCCTCTGTGTGAGCGGCTTCCACGTCGTCGGCGACGTCGATGTTCACGACTGGGCCCCGTCCGGTGGATGTCTCGATAAGTGCGATGGGCATTTGAGCGGCGGGGACAGCGTTCCGGAACGCCCCGCCGTGTCCGCCGTACGCGATCCTGTCCGCGTGATCGGCCTCGTAACGCTTGGACATGTGCTTGAGCTTGGCGGGATCAGCGAGATCGGGAAGCGTGCGTCGTATCCACGTCGGAGGCAGGGTGAAGTAGTTGTAGAGATATATGCCGTCCGCTCCGGCATCCCAGTAGCGATAGGCCGCCCCGCGCAGGGCGCTGTCGTCCACGAGCGGCCGCAGTCCCTCAAGGCAGCCGTATACCGCGCACCCGGTGCCCCGCGCCTCCTCGACGAACTCGGCAATCGGCATCTCGAAGGGTATCCAGCCGACCCCCGCGATGACCGTATCGACGAGACCGTCGGCCATCCACTTCGACACGTCGAGCCCCATTCTCGCGGAGTTGGCGAGCGTAGGCGCCACGCGCACGGCCAGCTTGAGATGGCGGCCCCGCTCCGCGCCGACCTCGTCGAGCCGTTTGCGGACGCGCCTCACGAGGTCGGTCATCAAGTAGCGGTTCTGGTATGCCTCTTCCCGACGAAAGACGCCGGGATGTCGGTTGAAGTCCATCTCCACGCCGTCCACGTCGAACCGCTCGAACATCTCGGTGATCATCGAGTAGGCGTAGTCGCGGACCTCGGGGTAGGCATAGTCCTTGCCGGTGCGGATGTCCCAGTCTATCGTCCCTTCCGGGATGTTCTCGCCCGGACGCCCGATGAGCAGATGAGGGTTTTCTTGTCTATACCTGCCGTACCCGGGGAGGATGGTTTCCGTGTAGGGCGGCGCGTAGTAGGCGTAGTGGCTGTTCATCCTGAAGCGGGGCAGGAACTCGATGCCGACCTCACGACACAGCGACGAAATTACCGTAAGCGGTCCGCCCGCCGTCTCGGTCAGGTGCCTGACGTTCAGGGCCTTCCGCCGCTCGAATTCCGATAGCTGGGAGAGGTCGTACCCGTCGCCAACGATCTCGCCGATCTCCGTCTCGTGGTGGTACACTTCGTGGTCGCCCACCGCCCACCACAGGGAAGCGGGCATCCCCTCGAACGGACGGATCATCTTCTCTTTGATGATCTCAGGCGTGATAGGGGGCTCCTCGCTCATGATCCATGCGTCGTCGGTGAAGATGATGGGCTGGTTGGTGGATTGGTTTGTCATGTGCAGGTTCCTTGAGTTCGGTTAGGTAGGGCTACGGCTGTGCTGCACGCCATTGTAACGGAATCGGATGCCCTTCGCCCTATTGACGAGATGACAAGGCAGGAACTACGTTTGTGCTGTCCGTTCATTCCCTCGGAGACTATGTCGCTTTTCGTGCAACGGCGAGTTGAATATCCAGTGAGCCGAGGACTTTCATCACCGTACTGATGCGTGGGTCGCGCTCGCCGGAAAGCGCTTTATACAGACTCGCCCGCCCCAGCTGCGCTTCCTCGGCGACAGAGGTCATACCCTTGGCGCGCGCGACATCGCCGACGGCCTTCATAAAGAAGGCTGGGTCGTTCTCTTCCAACGCGGCTTTCAAGTACTCGATGATGGTCTCGTCATCGGTGAGAAATTCAGCGATGTCCCATGGAGCAAACTTCTCTTGACTCATATCACATCATCTCCTCAAAGCTCATTCGCCATCCGTTGGGCACGTCTTATGTCTTGTTGTTGACTCGATTTGTCACCACCGCAGAGAAGTATCACCACGACTTTTCGGCTTTCATCCCCGCAATGTATCCAATGGGAAACAGTTTGTCAAGCCAGCTTGCTGTCGAGCGATTACCAGCGGTACGGTTGGACTATGTGGCCGCTCGTGTTGAAGGAGACGGGTGTTTTCGTCGGCTACTGCGGTTTCCTGTAGCCTTGAACCACTCGAAAGTTCACCGGGACTGCGTTAGAATGATACGCGGCCCTAGCGGGCACTCTATTCCAAATGAAAGCAGGCCAATGCTAAACGGAAAATTCAAAGGTGTCGTCGTACCGACAGTTACGCCGCTTACGCCGGATGAGAAAATAGATACCGCATCGCTTCGTCGGCTGGTCAACTATCTCATCGACGAGGGAGCGCATGGGATATGGGCCGCGGGGACGACAGGCGAGTTCGCCGCGCTGAGGGACGATCAGCGTCTCCTGGCAATCGAGAAGACCGCGGAGGAAGTCAACGGTCGCGTTCCGGTCATAGGCAACGTTTCCGCGGCGGGCACCCAGGCGGCCATCGACATGGCGCGTGCCCTGGCCGAGAGCGGCCTCGACGGCATTGCCGCCACGCCGCCATACTACTACCTCTATGATCAGGGCGAGATCGCCGACCACTTTCGCGCCATCAGCGACGCCCTGTCTCAGCCTCTCTGGGTGTATAACATCCCGATCACGGTCAAGCTCACCGTGGAGCCGGCAACGATAGCGGATCTTGCCGCGGAGGGCGCCGTGGTGGGCGTGAAGGACTCATCCGGCCAGGGTGAGGCTTTCGCCGAACTCGTAACGCGCTGCCGGAGGAATGGGGCGGAGATGTACCGCTTCCTCGGGTCGGTCTATCGCACGGCCATGACGAGGTGTCTCGGAGCGCATGGCATCATCCCCGGTGGAGGGAACATCGCGGCAGGCGCTCTCTCGCGGGCATGGGAGGCCGGTGAGGCGCGAGACACGGAGAAGGCAAACGAGCACCTGGACAGGGCGCTTTCGGCCCAACGGGTGATGGGGCTCGCGAAGGCGGGCGGACGAAACGCCGCGACGTCTTCGGGCCTAAAGTCGAGCCTAAAGATTCTTGGGATCATCGACCACGACACGGTGTCGGCGCCTATGCGCTCACTCACCGAAGAAGAGAAGGCCCAGATTCCGGGAATCCTTCGAGAGGCCGGTCTGCTGTCATAGATGTCGTCACCTTGCCCGGATTGTCGTTGCAGCTCACCGTCTCAATAGTGGTATAATCAGTTTCGGCGTGCCGAGCGGCCCGCCCGATTTGTTTTTGAGAAGATGGAGAATACAGAAACTTGGCACACGTAACGCTCCGCGATGGAGAAGACGGCGATCAGCTTCTGAAGCGATTTCAGACCCAGATGCAGCGGTCGGGAATTCTTCGTGAGTTGCGGAACAGACGGTTCTTCCGTTCGAAGGGAGAGCAGAAGCGACTCGACAAGTCCCGGAGCCTCCGCCGCATCCGCCGCCGCCGAAACCGCTAGCCCATTGCCCCACACGGCATCCCGGCCCTTCGTTCGTGCCGCTCCTCGGCTTATGACACGGGCGCAGAGTTCATGGGCGCCCCGAGAGTTTCACACTCTCGTTCTTGTTTCCAGTTACCCTCCCGCCTAACCGGACGTGTGGTAGGTCGTTATTGCTGATAGCATTCGCCGTATTCCGGTGTCAGTCTTCGCCTAGGGCAAAGCAAGCGTGGCGGTTCCGGCCGGAATTGGCGGACGCCGGTAACTCTTCCCTAGGAATGGAAGGATATCGACGAGTCTGTAAATCGATCCGTGGACTGCTTCCCGACAACTTCGCGCCGTATGATGGCGTGGGAAGAAAGGAACGGTTCTGGGAAAAGGGGGACTCCCGGTGCCTAGTCGCCGGTTCTTGTCGTTTGCCGTCTGGATCGCAGTCGGCTTCTTCGGTGTGGCCTGTTGGGACAGCAGGCCGCCGGATGACCCGGTCATAGAGAGACCTACGACTCTGACCCCGGCCACGCTGACCACAGAGCCAACCTTGGACGTTCCAACCCCGACCCCCATCCCATCCCCGGTCGAACGACCGCCCACCATGACGCCCATCGTCATCGTCCTCCCACCCTCGATCCAGACGGTGATTGTGCTTACTACTCCGACACCGCAACCAACTCGCGTTTCCACCCCGGTACCGACGGCGACGCCAACGCCGACACCCACTCCGACACCTCCCGCGACGCCAACCCCGACACCACAGCCGTCGCCGATCAGTCAGACATCGACCCCGGCACCTCCCGCGGTGGACACGTCCACATCCACCGCTGTGGCGCTGGAGAGCCCCACGCCCGAGTCCGAGACGCCGACGCCATCCCCGACTGAAACGCCGACGCCCACGTCGACGCCCGAAAGCTCCACGTCCGAGACACCAACTCCCGTATCGACACCCGCGACCTCGACGCCGACGCCGACAGCGACACCCAGTCCCACACCTACCCCGCAAGGGATAACAACGCCGCTTCCGACCAGCATACCCACCGCGACCCCGACTCCAACGTCCACGCCAACTCCCACGCCTTCGCCGACGGCGACACCCACTCCGTCTCCAACGGCGACGGCTACTCCCGATCCTACCGAGACTCCGACTCCGAGTGCTTTGACGGCTACGGAAATCTATTCCCTCGTTCGTCCCTCGGTCGTGCATATCGCCGTTTCGGAACCGGTGGAAATCGGGCCGGGGGTCGATCCGCCGGGAGCCAACACCGTTGGCACGGGCATCATCCTGGACGGCAACGGACACATATTGACCAGCAATCACCTGGTGGAGAAGGCGGAGACAATCATCGTGACGCTTCACGGCGGGCAAAGCTTCTTCGCCGAGTTGATCGGCGGCGATGTTCAGACCGACACGGCGGTGGTCAGGATTTCTTCGGAGGGCGTTGACCTGCGGCCTGCGCTCCTGGGCGACTCATCCGAGTTGGCAGTAGGCCAGACCGTGCTGGCAATCGGATACGCATTCGCTCTTCCAGGGGATCCGATCATCACGAACGGGATCGTAAGCGCGACGGGAGTATCGACGCCTGCCAGTCCTCAACTGACGATTGTCGACATGCTGCTTCACACAGCCCCCATCAACGAGGGCAACAGCGGCGGCCCCCTGTTGAACGATCGGGGCGAGGTTATCGGAGTGAATACCGCCGTCATCGTGGAGACGCGCGGCATCGGCTTCGCCGTGAACGCCAACGACGCTTCCTACGTCGCGAGTCAACTCGTGGAATTTGGCGAGGTCCGTCGCGGTTCCTTGGGGATCACCCCGCTCAACGTGTCGGCGGAGTTGATCATACAGTTGGGAATCGCCTTGCCCCATGACGTACGCGCAGGGGTGTTCCTCGCCGACATTGTCGAAGAAGCTCCCGCGTTCCAGGCCGGAATGCGGAGGGGTGATATCATCGTGGCCATCGACCGGCAGCCCGTCACCAATTCCGGGGAGTTGGCCCGGTACTTGTTCATGCACGGTCCGGGCTCTCAGGCGCAGATAACGTTCTATCGTGGAGTGGAGCGTCATACCGTCGAGCTCACGCTCGGAGAATGAGCGCGGCAAGCGGCGGTCCAATATAGGAGGAAGAGATGAGCGGAGATACGATCCAAGGCACAGTGCATTGGTCGGGAGAGCACTGGATCAACTACCTGCGACGACCCGGCGAAACCCAGGACAGCGGGAGCTTCAGCCTCTATCACACCCGCTACAGTGCGGCCGGAGAGGGAACGGTAGCGTTCGTCACCATACCCGATGCCGGTATCGACGCGGTCTATGCCGACAGTGCCGAACTGGCCGAGTGGACGATCGAGAACATGATCTGGGGGCGTGGGAATCAGTTCGATCGCGAGATGCCGGTCGTCAAGGCGTGTCTGACAAGGGCAGGGGACGTGCGAACACAGCCCTCGTGGACGGTCGAGACCGATGGGCACGGGATCGTCTCTAGCTGGACGGTCACCGATCCCGCCGTCATCCACTGGGGCCCGGTGCCATCCGGAACGCCGAACGTACAGATATTCTCGCTGCTGTACTTCACCTACGAGACCGAGCTTATCGCCGACGGCAAGGTGGTCGAAGGCGCTCCGTACACCCGCGACATCTGGCGTACCTCCATCGGCGGCGACAGGAGCTCGTGCGTCTTCGCGCTGGCGGAGACGACGATCAACCTAGACGGTTAGTAGTTCTCCCCCACTCCTTGGGCCATGCCCGAATAGGGCTATCCGTCACTTGGTCGGCAGTCGCCAGTCGGCGCCTTCCGTCAGGCGAAGGAACTCTTCGTGAAGACGCGCATTCGACGCGATGATACCGTCGCTGTAGAGGGTGGCGCGATTGCCGTTGCGGTCGGTGACGACCCCGCCCGCCTCTTCGACCAGCAGCATTCCCGCCACCTGGTCCCATGGGGAAAGGCGGTGCTGGAAGTACAGGTCAGTTCGGCCCGCCGCGGCGTACGAAATGCCGAGGGCGGACGACCCGATGGTTCGCACGGTCGTCATGTGCGGCCAGACCGACTGAGCGAGCATGTCCAACTCCTGTCTCGCGCCCACGTCATCGTAGGGGACATCGAAGCCGATGACGCTGTCTTCAAGCGCGGCCTTCTGCGATACGCGGATGCGCTTGCCGTTCAGGTACGCGCCCCCGCCGCGTTCCGCCTCGAACAGGTCTTCGCGCTCGGGGTCGTAGTTCACGCCCACGAGGACCTCCCCGTCCAGCGCCAGGCCCACGACCGTGGAGTAGATCGGCAGCCCCATGGAGTAGTTTCGCGTCCCGTCAACCGGATCGACGATCCACGCGTATCCCTCGTCGGCTCGAACGTCGTACGCGCTCTCTTCTCCGACGAGGGTATGGTCGGGGAATTCCTCTTGGATTAGGCCGAATATGAGGGCCTCCGCCTCGGTGTCCACGTCCGTGACGACATCGCCCGGACCCTTGAACCTAATGCCCTTTTCCCCCTCGAACCGCTCCCTTGCGAGCTTCCCGGCGAGTCTCGCCGCCTCCCGCGCCACTTCGAGGGCCGTCTTTCCGCTAACTCCAATGGGGATGCTCAATGGGCGAACCTCATAGCAAAGTACTGTCCGTTTGTGGATGCTTCATCTCCCTAGAACCGGAACACCTTCTCCGTCGTCTTGTGAAGAATCCATTCCTTGTCATCCTCGTTCAAGAAAGGCATGTGAGTCCGAACGAGTTCCACGGCGTTTGCGTAGCCGCACTTAACCATCACGCCGGGGAAGTCCGTTCCCCACATGAGCCGTTCGGGGCCGTAGGCGTCATAGATACGACGCGCGAGATCGAATGTGTCGCGGAAGGGATACGCCTCGCTCGACTTGCCCTGCAGGTTGGAGAGCTTCACGTACACGTTCGGGTATCTCGCGAGGCGCAAGGTCGCCTTGATCAGCGATGCCTGCTGTTCCGAGTCAAGGGGCAGGCCCCCCAGATGGTCCAGCAGGATGTTGACGCCGGGGAACACGGCGGCCATCGGCTCGACGCATGAGTGGTCCTTGGCCGATCCCAGTATGCCGAAGGCGACTCCCAGCTCCTGCGCTCGCTCCCATAGGGGCCAACGGTCCTTGCCGTGGAAGTCGTCGAGGTCGTCTTCCCAGCCGAGTTCAAGCCGTAGCCCCGCGAATCGTTGCTTCGTGACCAGCTCTTCCAGCCGGTCTGGCCCGTCGGGAGCGGTCGGATCGACGAGTCCCAGCGCCGTGAACCGGTCGGGGAATCGCTCGATGCAGTGGGCGAGATACCTGTTGTCCCACGAGTAGACGCGCGGCTGCACGATGACCGCCTTGTTCACGCCCGCCTCGTCCATCAGGGGCAGCAAGTACTCCACCGACGCGGGACGGGCCGGCTTACCTCCCACAACATATGGAAAGAGGCTCTCGTCGTCCGCGTAGACGTGCAGGTGAGTGTCGATAATCATCCGGTTTGCCTTGCGCCTCCGCTCTAATGCCAATTCGCTGTAACTTACACCGTCAATTCGTCATTCCCTATTGTGAGTCATTTAGACGATAGCCATTGTATATCATCGGGAGACGTTCTCGACCCGCACCGACCCCAGCACTTCAAGGACTTCCTGCAAGGTCGGCTGGGCCTCAATGCTGGGGCCGCCGACCTTGAGCCCGGCACAGGCCACGCCCCATCGCGCTCCCTCGACGGCGTCCATCCCGTTAGCGATACAGTGCAGCAGCCCGCCGACAAACGTGTCCCCCGCGCCGCTGGTGTGCAGCAGGCCCCGGGGAGCCACGCCCGGAATGCGGACCATCTCGCGCTCCGTTCCGACCCATGCGCCCTCCGCGCCACACTTCAGACCGACCGTGCCGACACCCCGTTCGAGAAACCAGCCGATGACCTCGCGCTCCGTGTGACGGTCGATCAACGCGGCAGGCTCATGCGGAAAGCTCGGCGTGATGATGTCAATGTAGGGCAGCAGTTCGTCCATGGCGTCGCGCGCTTCGGCCATGGATTCCCACAAGTTTACGCGCAGGTTCGTGTCGTAGGAAACGAGCACCCCCGACTCGTGCGCGATCTTGACCGCCTTCATAACCGTCTCTCGGCAGCTACGCGAAATGCCCTGCGATATGCCGCTCACGTGCAGGATCTTTGCGCCCGAGATATAGGCGGGATCGACGTCGTCGGGTGTCATGGTGCTGGCGGCCGCCCCCTTGCGGTAGACGACCTTCGACCCCTCACCGGCCGGCACGGACGACGAGAACTCCACCGCGTTGAAGGCCCGCGCCTGCCTGGCGTGCGTCGTGTCGATTCCCCTCTTACGCCACTCTTCCAGCAGGTAGTCGCCGAACGGATCGTCGCTGACGCGCGTCACGTACCCGCAGGACGTGCCGAGCCTGTTCGCCATTGCCAGCACGTTGAAGGTATCCCCCGAATAGACGAGCTCCCACTCAGCCTCGGCGTGGAGCGTCTCATACGTGAAAAACTCGATGAAGCACTCGCCTATGGACACGATGTCGGGCATGGCGCAATCCTACCAGACCCCGCCATACTGGGGTACACTCTGCCGACAATGTAACTGTTCAGACTCCGTGCGACACCCTCAGGCAGGCAAGCCACCGTCATTCCCGCGAAAGCGGGAATCCATAGGCGGGGGTGTTCCCCTCACCAACTCTGAACAGCTACCCGACAACGGATACACAAAGGAGGCCCCTCATGCCATTCGGAACGGGTGACTTGACTTCGAACACGGACAGCGTCGTCGTCCTCTTCAAGGGAGGGAGGCTTCAGACGTGGCACACCCTCACGGACGCCCAGCGCGACGACTACAGCGCACAGCACGTCGAGCTCATGCTCGGAGTGGCGCACGAGCACGGCATGACGACCCTGGAGGGTTTCAAGCTCCTGGAGCCGAAGCAGCCGTGGGAGCGCTTCTGGGTGCTTGAGTTCCCCACCTTGGAAGGGGCCGAGGCGTGGATCGAGGCGGAGATGGCCCCGCCGTACGGCACGTACGGGTACTACGAGTACCACCTGTCCCGCCGGTTTGCACAGGAGTACTTCAACGACTGGGTGACCACCCCGCGCTCGGAGACAGAATCACTCGGCCCGGTCGATCCGCATAATCTCCCACCCCTCGACGTCGACCGTGACAGCTGCGTCGTCTTGGAGTTTGCTCGAATGCTCCCCGAGGCCGTCCTTGCATCGGAGAAGCAGCGCGGCGACGCCGAGCACCGCGAGCTCATGAAGTCCGTCGCCCGCGAGCACGGGCTGATCCGTCTCGATGCCTTCCAGCTCATGGCCCCTCAGCCCGACTGGCACCGCGCCTACGTCATCGAGATTCCCACCATCGCCGCCGCCGAGGCCTGGATGGATGCGGAGATGGCGCCTCCCCAGTCGGCCTACTCCAACAAGACGATGCACCTCTCCCGCCGCTGGGCCCCCCGGTTCTTCGCAGGCTGGCTGCTGGGTGCTGTGGGGTGACCGGTATTTATGTCTAAATGACTTCGTTCTCCCTGAGCAGCCTTACGCCCCGCGCTCAGGGCCGTGCAAAGGTGTCACTAACGGGAACGCAGCTACTTGAATCCCGTTCGGCCTGAGCCTGTCGAAGGCCGAAAAACGGAAGTAATCGTTGCTAGTATGGAGTAGTTACTTAGAAGCCTGTCGAAGGGCTCACCACGAACGGTTTCCTGCAACTCATTAGACACTCTCTTTGGGGTCACGGATCAGCAGATGGCCTCGCAGGCAATCGCGAACCCCCACGTCGTCCCACGTTGCCGGAACCGTCCCCGTCCCATCACGTACATCTCCCCCGCCCGAGAAAAACGCGATGCTCCGTCAGTTCTGCGCCCAGCTTATGTCAACGTGCCCCGTGTCCGTGTGGTAGTTGGTCAGGAGGGTCTGGCCGGAACTGTCCGCGTTCATCACGTATATCCCCACATTGATGGTCAAGTATGTCCCTGTATTCTCTAACTGGGACTTAACAAACGCGATGCGGCGTCCGTCCGGTGACCAGCTTGCGGACTCGCCACCATTGGAGGTCAGGCGAGTCTGGTCGGAACCGTCCGCGTTCATCACGTATATCTCATAGGTCCCGTCGCGGCGCGAGGAAAACGCTATGCGGCGTCCGTCCGGCGACCAGCTTGGGTTCCCGTCCCACGCAGGGCTATTGGTCAGGCGGGTCTGGCCGGAACCGTCCGCGTTCATCACGTATATCTCAGAGTTTTCGTCACGGATCGATTGAAACGCTATGTGGTGTCCGTCCGGCGACCAGCTTGGGTTCCCGGCCCACACAGGGCTATTGGTCAGGCGGGTCTGGCTGGAACCGTCCGCGTTCATCACGTAGATCTCATTGCTCCCGCCACGGAACGAGTCAAATGCGATGCGCCGTCCGTCCGGCGACCAGCTTGGATTACTGTCATACGCGGCGTTATCGGTTAGGCGGGTCTGGTCGGAACCGTCCGCGTTCATCACGTATATCTCATAGGTCCCGTCACGGATCGATTGAAACGCTATGCGGCGTCCGTCCGGCGACCAGCTTGGGTCATAGTCACCTGCGGGGTCATTGGTCAGGCGGGTCTGGTCGGAACCGTCCGCGTTCATTACGTATATTTCCTCGTTCCCGTCACGAGTCGAGACAAATGCTATGCGGGAGGGCGTCTGGGGACCTGTAGGTGTAGCCGTCGGTGTTGGAGTCGCGGTGGGTATGGGCGTAGTCGTCGGTGTTGGAGTCACGGTAGATACGGGCGTAGCCGTCGGTGTTGGAGTCGTGGTGGATATGGGCGTAGCCACAGCCGTCTCGACTGCGGCAAGCCTTCTCTCAATATCGCTGAGTCTCGCCTCGATTGCAGTCAATCTGTCACCGGGCTGGGACGGTGTCGGCGTAGCGGTCGGAACCGGCGTAGCCCCTTCGCAAGTGGACAGACTCAGGCTTGCGGCGTCGTTGTCGCTCACCTGCGCGAAGGTGTACGGAACACACCCGCTCAAGCTGTTGCCCGCAAGCCGCCATTTGGTCAGAGCGCTCAGGTTGTTCAGCGACGCGGGTATCGTCCCCGTCAGGCTGTTGGAACTCAGGTCGAGCGTCTTCAAAGCCGACAGATTGCCAAGACCGTTGTGGAGGATGCCGTCAAGGTTTCGGTTGGGCAGCGACAACTCGGTCACCCGACCGCCTTGGATCTTTATGCCGTCCCACTTTTCAATCGAGCGGCCCGACCACCAGTTCAGCTTCGCGCTGCCCCTGAGCGCCGACTTCATGCCCAGCAAGGTCTCGCAGTCCGAGATCAGCCCGGTGTTGCCCGCCGCGACGGCCCCGCCGGTCACACATGCGGAGTCGGTTTGCCCCATGACCAAACGAACGGTCACCGTCCCCAACGTGACGACTATGGCTATCGATACCGCGACAACGGCAATGGCTCTCATCAAGTTCTCCCCCTTGCGACAAACCGGCTTCTCTGCCACCAGTCGCCTACATGCAGACGTGACTCCTGTGGCACATCGTCTCGTTAGGATACCACTAACGTGACTAGTACCCTACGCTTGACAGTTAGATCGTGGCTGAATAAGAATGTTGATATAGGTGCGCTATTCACAGCGAGAGCACATGATGGAGGGTGCATATGAGCACTGTAGATACACAAGATCAGCCGACGGGGGCGATTGGATCTGGAGAGGCGCGACGATGGCCAAAGTGGGTAAGCAAGGAACTCGAACGTGTAGACCCGCTTGTAGTTGATGGAGTAGGTACTGCTACCAATGCCGAGACTGACCACGTCGTACTTATCCTTACTGCTGATGAAAAGGAAGTGCGGGTCTTTGAGATACCGAAGTCCTTGACTGGGCGAATGGTTGAAATGCTTTCGCGACTCCTCTAGGGCAAACCCGATGTCCATTGCTGCGGCACTAAATGCGATACCAGCTATTCCGCCCGAAGCGATCTCTGGGGTGGTAGTGGTTCTTGCAGTCATCGAGGTCGTTCGTCTAATAAGAGCAGCTAAGCAGATTTGGTCGTGGGTATGCGGTGTTAGGACGAGGATAGTTAGGAAAGTGCGGAGATATGGCAAACGCAAGCTGTTGGAGTTACTCCAAGACACAGATTTTGAAGAGGTTGAGAAGGCGAAACGCACAGACCAAGACTTTGTAGGTATAAAGCAGGATGGTGGTGAGACGGGTGACAACGAGCCGTCAGAGATCGAAACGTCCGTCCCCTGAACATTGCCTTTGGGGGTTCAAGGGAGGGCTACTAAAGGCGACCTCCCCGTGTTGCCTAGCGTAGATGCCCGCTCCGGTTCCTTCTGAAATGCGCGATTGCATCCCGGTCCGCAGAAGTAGTATGTGACGTCGTGTATGTACTGGGGTAGCCTCCCCCCACACCCCCGATTTGACAACCAAGAACGCATGTACCACACTTGACATAAGCGGCCAACCGACACACCGCCTGCCCGCCGCCCAACTTTACAATAACGAGGGAAATGCAACAGAATGCAACAAGATGCAACACTTTCAAGAAAAATTCTCGGACAAACGAGTGCTCGCATAACCGCCGCCCAAACTTTACGATAACGATGGAAATGTCCCCAAATGTCCCAGAATGTCCCACTTTCAAGAAAAATTCTCGGACAACCGCGCGCTCACGCTTCCCCACCCGGCATTCTCTCGATCACTCGGCGGAGCCGTTCAGAGTACGGGCGTGTCACCCATTGCGATCTGGCATCACATATCGACTTTCTTCCTGCCGGACAGATACTCCTCCGGCTCCTTCTGAAAGGCGCGATTGCACCCCGGGCCGCAGAAGTAGTACGTGACGTCGTCGTGTATATAGGTGCCGCCAGACGGGTTTTCCATGTTCACCTTCATGGCGCAAACGGGGTCGATGGCCGTGGGGGAAGGCTTGCTGAACAGCGGGATTCTCATGACGCCTCCGTTGTGCGGAATAGGTCCTTCGTCTTTGAACGCTTGAGTCGGAGCGAGTTCGCGATCACGCTCACGGAGCTTACGGCCATTGCGGCTGCCGCCAGTATGGGGTTCAGGAAGCCGAACTCGCCGAGGGCAGGAGTGAGCGCCTCCGGCACGCCGCTTGCCGCGAATACGGGGTACAGGACTCCCGCCGCGACGGGGATGAGCGCGACGTTGTAGGCGAACGCCCAGAACAGGTTTTGCCTGACGGTTCGCATGGTGCTCTTGCTCACGGAGATCGCCCGCGCGACGCCCATGATGTCGCCGCGAATGAGGGTGATGTCCGCCGCCTCCATGGCGATGTCGGTCCCGGTGGCTACTGCTATTCCCACGTCGGCCTGCGCGAGGGCGGGCGCGTCGTTGATGCCGTCGCCGACCATCGCCACGACCGTACCGTCGCGCTGCAAGGCCGCTATGTGGTCGGCCTTGTCCTCCGGCAGCACGTTTGCGATCACCTTGTCGATGCCAAGTGACCCGGCGACCGCCTCAGCCGTCTGCTGACTGTCTCCGGTGAGCATGACCACGTCGACGGCCTGACGCTTTAGCGCGCCGATAGCCTCCTTCACCCCTTCCTTGACAGTATCGGAGACCGCGATGACCCCGACGACCTCGCCGTCGACGACCACGTAGGATACCGTCTTCCCGGAACGCGCCATCTCATCGCCGGGCTTGTCGAGCCCGTTCAAGTCGAATGCCCGCTGCTCCGCGAGTCGGAGATTGCCCACCGCGACAGCGCGTCCATCCATGCGACCGACGATGCCCATGCCCGGCCGGGCCATGGTATCCTGCACGGGTGAATCGAGAGACAGGCCGCGCTGCTCTGCCGCCGTCACGATCGCCCTGCCAACGGGGTGCTCGGAAGACTTTTCGAGTGTGCCGGCAAGTGTCAAGAGCTCGCTCTCAGTGACGCCATTTGTCACTGTGCCCGACACCTCCGGGACACCCGTGGTCAGTGTCCCCGTCTTATCGAATACGACGACATCGGTCTTGTGCGCCCGCTCAAGGGTTTCGGCGCTGCGGATCAGCACGCCCAGTTCCGCGGCTTTTCCTGTCCCCACCATGATGGCCGTCGGCGTTGCCAGTCCCATCGCGCACGGGCAGGCGATGATCAGCACGGCAACCGACGCAATCATCGCGTAGACATAAGACGGTGACGGCCCGACCCCTAGCCAGACAACGAACACCGCCACTGCGACCGCGATCACCGTTGGCACGAAGTAGCTCGAAACCGTGTCGGCCAGTCGCTGAATCGGGGCCTTTGACCCCTGTGCCTCCTCGACCATGCGGATGATCCGTGCCAGCACGGTGTCCCTGCCCACGCCGGTCGCCTGGATCGTGAGACTGCCCGTGGTGTTGACCGTCGCGCCGTACACGTCGTCATTCAGGGTCTTCTCGACGGGCATACTCTCCCCCGTTAGCACCGACTCGTCGACCCAGGAAAGGCCGTCGAGAACCATGCCGTCGACGGGGATGCGCTCTCCCGGAAGAACCCTGATACGCTCGCCGACGACCACGTCCTCGATGGGAACCTTTACTTCCATGTCGTCGCGAATGACCGTTGCCGTCTCAGGCCGGAGACTCATGAGTCCTTTGATAGCTTCCGACGCCTTGCCCTTGGCGCGAGCTTCGAGATACCTTCCGAGGAGCACAAGGCCGATGATCGCGGTCGAGGTCTCGAAGAAGGTTGCCGCATCGTAGTGGGCGAATACCCACCTGTCATGAAGAACGGTCACGGCTGCGCTGTACGCGAACGCCACCGAGGTCCCGACGGCGATGAGGGTGTTCATGTTGCTCGTGCCGTGCTTGAGCGCTGCCCACGCTCCGTGGTAGAACCGCTTGCCGGCCCAGAACTGTACGGGGGTCGCGAGGACGAACAGGAGGATGTCGATGCGGAACGGGAGTATTTCGTGTACCGTCGGGATAGCCATGAGCGCCATGATGAGCACCCATACGGTGATACTGAACGCGGCCTTTACGCGAAGGTCGGCTATCTGCCTCGGGTTACCTGAAATCTCCTCGTCTCCGCCGACGCCCAGCACGGAGTACCCGGCGTCCTCGACCGCGGCTCGGAGGTCTTCGATGTCTGCAAAATTGGCCGAATACTGGACGGTGGCGCGCTCGGTCGCGAGGTTCACGGCTGACGACGCGACGCCATCGACCTCGCGCAGCGCCTTCTCGACGTGGCTGACACACGCGGCGCACGTCATCCCGCCGATGTTCAGCGAGACGTTCTTGGTGTCCTCCGGCGCAGGGGAGGGGCTCTCTGCTTGAATAGCCATAAGGCCCGCTACCTCTTGTCCACCAGGGAATAGAGTTCCAGCAGTTCGCCGAGCACGTCCTCTTCACGGCCCGCCTTCACGCCTTCGATGACACAGCCATGTAGATGCCCCTCCAGCAGCACAGACTCCAGCTTCTGAATGGCGCGACGCACCGCGAAGGTCTGCTTGAGCACGTCGACGCAGTACGTGTCCTGCTCGATCATCCGGCGGACGCCTCCGAGGTGTCCCTCGATGTACTTGAGTCGCTTGAGCGCGTTCCGTTTGGCGTCGGGGAGGTCGGCTGGAGACTGAGCGTGGTCGTCGCTGTGCTCGTGATGTGGGCTGACTGCGTTCGTTGCCATGAGGCGTCCTCCATTCTCAAAACCCCCTAGCGGGGGGTATGGGAAAAACGTACATCGTCGGAGGACCCAAGTCAACGAGCGCGGGGCATCGCTACCGTGATTCGGGGCTGATCCGCACTTCCCCCATGATCGAGTCGGCGGAGTAAACGCGATATTGCGTCTGCTTGCCCGGCGATACATGGACGACCTCCCACGCGACTCGCTCGTCCGGCGTAATCTCCATGATCTTGAACGGGCGCGGGTCGGGGTGGAAGCTGCTCCCGTAGAGGACGAGCGTGTTCCCATTCGGCAGTCGCTCGACGCTGGAGCAGCAGACGGCGAAGAGTTGAGGGTTGTGCCGGAACTGCCAGACGGCGCGGGCGGTCTTGTTCTTGTGGTCGAGCTCCAGCTCAAGGGGACGGGAGTATTGCCCGCCTTCCTCGTTGGGGCGGTCGTTGCCGTTGTCGAAGAGGAGGATGTTGCCGTTGGGAAGCTGGACGGCGGTATGCTGTTCGTAGAACCGGTCGTCCGGGTTGGAGAAGGTGAAGTCGCCGCCCGGCCCGCCGAGACGCCACTGCACCTTCTTGAAGTCTGGCGAAATCGAGATTACTTGGTCGAGGTGGCGGAGGCTGAGGATGAAGCTGCCGTCCGGCGCCATGGTGACGGAGTTGGCGTGACTCCAGTCCTGAACGGAGCGGTCGCGGTCGCATCCGCCCCAGAGGGGGAATCCGGGAAGCCGTCGGTCCGAGTCTGGTTCGGTCCTGTCGGACGGCGAGATGTGATCGAAGATGTTCCAGACGATCTCGTTCTCGCCGGTCTCCTGATTCCAGATACCGATCGTGTCTCCCTCTTGCGGGTGCAGTGGGTCGCCGTAGCCTTCCCAGAGGATGTCGCGGGAGAGATACATGATCCGCCCGTCGGGGAGGACCTGCACCTCGTGGTGGATGGGGCTGAACGGCGAGCACTCTCCAACAAGCTCGTCGACCTGCCTGCCCATCGGGTCGATCTCCACGAGTCCGCTGCTGGTCGTTCCCCCTTGGTATCCGGCGATGTATACGATGCTGCCGTTGGGCTTTTGCACCATCCCGTCTGGCTGTTCTCCCTCGCCTTCTGACGCCTTGTAGTACCAGACGATATGCCCCTCGGCGTCGAACGCCGCCAGTCCGAAGAAACCCGCTTGCCGGTAGTCCATGAAGGTAAGAGGACGTGTCGGCTGCCCTCCGAAGACGGTGAAGCGACCGGCGGTTAATACGTCGGGCAGCGGCCCCGACGTGAACGATCCGGTCGACCCTTCGGTGATGCCACCGGCCAGATCTGTCCCGAATACCTGGTAGCGGTACGTCGAATTTGCCCGAAGGCGTGTCGCGTGAACGGTGTACTGCGCACCGTTCGAGGGGACCGGACGGGAGCGGAAACGTCCGTGCTCGTCGTTTCCGTACTCGACGTACACATACCCGGGGGCGTCGACTGTGCCGGTGATCCACGCAATCAGCGAGTTGTCGGGAGCGAAGTGGGGCGCTGCGGTGAGAACCGTCGGGGCGGGTGGCGCTTGGGGCGTGGGCGTGTTGACTGGCGAGTCATCCGAGCACGCAGAGACGAAAATCGCCAGAACGAAAGCGACGACCGCTGTCCCTATGCGTCTGATAAGCCCGGCTCGCTCTCGTCTACTCAGTTACGCGCGTCTCGCCCATGACCGAGTCGATGGCATAGGCGCGGAAGCTGCCCTGCATCCGTGGGCCGCTGACGTTCGCCTTGAACACCTCCGTGCCGTCGGACGCGACTTCGACGACGACGCGCGGGTCCGTGACGAAGTTCAGGAGGGTGTTCCCGTTTTCGAGGCGGTAGGCGCTGCTGCGGTTCACCGCATACAGGTCGGGGTCGTGGCGGTACTCCCAGACCTTTCGCGCCACGAGGTCGTAGTCGTTGAGTGCCAGTTCCAAGGCGCGGGAGTAGTTGCCGCCCTCCTCTTCGGGTCGGTTGCGGCCGTTGTCGAACATGAGGATGTTGCCGTTGGGCAGCTGCTGGGCGGTGTGCTGACGGTAGAAGCGGTCGGCGGGGTCCTCGAAAGTGAACGTGCTTTCTGGTCCGCCGAGCTTCCACTCGACTCGCTGGAAGTCGGGCGATATCGAGATTACCTGGCTGAAGTTGGGAATGGAGACGATGATGTTGTCGCGAGGGCCGATCTGCAGAGAGTTTGCGCCCGACCATCGGATGGGCGGGGTGTGCTCCTGCAGGGTGACCTCGTTCGGGTACGAGGCTATGTTACCTGTGCTCCATCCCCCGCGATGATCCGTGCCGAGGGCGTCGAAGGCGTTCCAGATTTCCTGCGAGAGACCTGTTTCCTGATCCCAGACGCGGATGGCGAGGCCCTCGACCAGTGTTTCGGCATCGCCGTCGTTGGCGGTGTCGTCGATCACGTGGTATGTCCATGCGGCGTAGAGTATCTTTCCATCCGGCCTGAGAAGGAGTGCGCGGTGCGGAAACCCGTTCACTGGGCCCGCCGCGAGGTTGTCGACGATCTTTCCCGTCGGCGTGATCTCCCTGATGCAGCAGATGCTAAAGGGATTGTTCAGATGGTAGACCAGATTGTAGTTGGGCTTCTGAACGACGGCCCCGGTCGGGTAGGGGACGTCTTCGACAGGATTCGGACTCTCGTAGTACCAGACGACTTGCCCGTCGCCATCGAGTATGAAGAGCCAGCTGCCCTCAAGCTCCCGGTGGTCGAGCAGGACAAGCTCGGACGACGGCGTTCCGGTTGCGTCGATGGTGAGCGTCGAGAGGGCGGGGGGAAGCTCACCGGTCGTGAAGGAGCCGGAATCGCTTCGTGTCTCATCCCCCCCATCGTTGGTGGATACAACCGTATAGGAGTACGTCGTGTTCGGTCGTAGGCGGAGGACGGGAACCTGGTGCTCCATTGTCGGTTCGTCCGTTGTCGCCGTGCGGAACTTCCCTGCCTGGGCGTTTTCGTACTCGACGTAGACCTTGCCTTCCCTGTCCAGTGTGACCGCGACCTCGGCGATCAGAGCGTTGTCTGAAGCGACCGTCGCCGTGTGGCTAACGATTTCAGGCGGTGCGGAGTTGTCATCACCGCACCCGGCGACCCAGAGCGCAGTCAATCCGGCGGTCACGATCCAGGCGAGTGGCGCTTTCAGCAGCATGGAACGCATTCTCTCTCCATTCGACCGATATGTCTCCGATTGATTTTCGCAAGGAAGGTTGTGAACCTGCAAGACTCCTACTATGCTTCCTGCTCCGAAACCGAATCGACATCTCGTTCGTAGAAATACTATGATGGGGAGTGCGCGGGATGTTTGGGATCGGCAAATAGTCTCAAACGGGGGAATTGGGGATTGACATCCTAACGCGGGCAACGCATAATGCTCCATTGGTTAACTATTCGGTTAACCCAACACAAACCCAAATCGGCGACTTGACCGCGAGTAAGATAGTCGTATCACGGTCGAGTGTGGTTACAACTCATTGGAAACATTTAGGAGGAGAGGTGCATGATCACCAAGAAATTTAGGTTAATCGGTTTTGCCGCGTTGGCCGTGATGCTGTTCACGGTTCTCGCGTGCAGTAGTGACGACGACGCGGATGACGCCGCCGCGCCGGCTCCGACGCAAGCAGCGGCCCCGACGCAAGCTCCGGCCCCGACGCCTGCCGCCGCGTCTGCCCAGGAACCGGCGAAGGAGGAAGAGGCGCCGGCTATGGGCGACTTCGCGGGCACGTTCAAGGGCAGCTTTGTGTGGGATGGCGATCATCCGACGCAGTTTAACGAGGCCCCGGTTCTTGCCGAGAAAGTGGCGGCGGGAGAGATTCCTCCGCTCGAGGAGCGCCTTCCTGACGCTGAGGACGTGATGGTCGTCCCTGTTGTCGACCGCATCGGCGACTACGGCGGCACTTGGCGTAGAGCGTTCACCGGCCCGAACGACGGCCAGAACGCCGACCGCCTCATGATGGACCAGGTCCTGTACTACGACCTCAACGGCACGGACGTCATCCCGAACGTGGCGAAGGGCTGGGACATCAGCGACGACGGCATGGTCTACACGCTGCATCTCCGCAAAGGCATGAAGTGGTCGGACGGCGTGGCGTTCACCTCCATGGACTTTGTCTGGCACTTCGAGAACGTTATCGAAGACCTTGAGATCAATCCGAACCGCGACGGCCAGATCGGCTGGTCCGGCGTGCAAGTGGCCAGTATGACGGCTGTCGACGATCACACGGTTGAAGTCACGTTGAGGGAGCGCAAGGACGGCTTCCTGGACTCCCTGGCAAACTACACGACTGGCGGCTGGACGCTGCACGGTCGCGTGGCCGGCGGCATGTACGGCCCCACCCACTACCTGAAGACGATCCACCGCGGTTCCGCGACGGACAAGGACGCCTTCGACAAGATGGTGGCGGACGCCGGATACGAGAGCTACGTGACCTTCTTCAAGGACCAGGCCAGCCCGCTCAAGAGCACGGAAGTCCCGGTTATCTCTCCCTGGAAGATGACCAGCCCGATCACCGCCGAGATCTACACGTGGGAGCGCAACCCGTACTACTGGGCAGTTGACCCCGCGGGCAACCAGCTTCCGTACATCGACGGCATCTCCATGTCCCTGACCGGTGACAAGGAGATCCTCAACCTCAAGGCCTCGGCGGGCGAGATCGACTTCCAGCACCGCCACATCGAGATGGCCAAGGTGCCGGTCTTCAAGGATAACGAGCAGCGAAGCAACATCGACGTGCAGTTCTGGGGTTCCCATGGAGCCGTCGGCATCTCCATCAACAACGCCTACGGTGAGGGAGAAGTCAAGTACGAAGTCGATGAGGAAATCAAGAAGTGGTTGAACAACTTCGAGTTCCGCAAGGCTATGTCGTTGGCGGTAGACAGGAACAAGATCAACGAGGTCATGTTCCTCGGCCAGGGCGACATCTCGCAGCCCATCTTCTCGAAGGGCCACCCGTTCTACCCCGGTGATGACTACGCCAAGAAGTACACCGAGCTTGACCCCGAAGAGTCGAAGCGCATTCTGGATAGCATCGGTCTTGTCGATACCGACGGCGACGGCGTCCGAAATCGCACGGATGGCAAGGGCAACCTCGTCTTCCCCATGGACTACGCGGCTGAGTACTTCGTAGCGTACGACGTGCTGGCTGAGTTGCTAGAGGAGGACCTCGCCAAGGTCGGAATTAAGGTTGCTCTCAACCCGATGGACGTCAGCCTCTTCGAGGAGCGACGCGACGGGAACACCGGCATCCTGATGGCGGGCGGTCTCATGTCCGCCCGGTGGCCGAACACCCTCGACCGCTGGTTCGAGCACGGCAGCGCCTATCGAGCGTGGTACACGGGTGGTCGTGACACCTACTCCGAAAAATCCGTTGCCGCTCAACCGACGGATCCCAATATTCTCCGACTAGGAGAATTGGCGGACGAGGCCAAGACGTTGCGATATGCCGACCGCAAGGATATCTACGTGGAGGCACAGGAGATCTTCATCGATCAGCTGTACGGCATCGGCGCGGTGGGCAACACCCCGGCCTTCAACGGCGTGATCGTCAAGAAGAAGTACTTCAAGAATGTTCCGCCGCAGGCTCCGAACGAGTCCCCTCTCCAGAACCCGGGCATCGCGCGGACGGTGCAGTTCTTCATGGAAGGTGGCAAGAACGACTCCGAATAGGAGCCTCGGTCAACCTGCCGAAGTAGAGTGACTGAAGAAAGAGTACCCGGTCGAAAAGGCCGGGTACTCTTTACTTTAGAAGGTAGGTATGTATAATGGCACACCAACGAGTGTTCAAGACCCACCGGTTGCTCAACTTGACCTCGTGTTCTAAGTTCAGCGACGGGAGCAAAGTACCGCAGTGATCACGTTTATCGTCCGTCGGTTCTTGCTGGGAGTGTTTACCTTGTGGGTAATCTCGATAATCGCATTCCTAGTAGTAACCCTACCTCCCGGCGACTTCGTTGACGACTACATAGCGAACCTCGTGGGCGAGGCAGGGCAGGGGACTCCGGCCGCCGATCTGCTCGAGGACCAGCTCCGAGCAGAGTATGGCCTCGACCAGCCGGTTTTCTACCAGTACCTCAAATGGATTTCTAAGGTCTTGCGGGGCGATCTCAGCTTCTCGGTTGAGTTCAACCGGCCCGTCCGTGAGGTCGTATGGGACAAGCTGCCGCTGACGATGATCGTTGCCGGGACGACAATCTTGTTCACTTGGACCATGGCTATTCCTCTCGGCATCTACGCCGCCGTTCGCCATCGCACCATTGAGGACTATTCCCTCACCTTCATCGGCTTCATCGGACTTGCCGTACCCGACTTCCTGCTCGCCTTGGCATTCCTGTGGATCGGATGGTTCTATTTCGACCTCTCCATCGGCGGGCTCTTTACTGACGAGTACATCGTTGCGCCCTGGAGCATAGGGAAGGTTGTCGACATGCTCGCCCATTTGTGGATTCCGGTCATCGTGCTCGGCACCGCCGGGACGGCTGCCCTTCTTCGCATCATGCGCGCCAACCTCTTGGACGAGCTCCGCAAACCCTACGTAGTCACTGCCCGCGCCAAGGGCCTCAAGGAATGGCGGGTCATCATCAAGTATCCCGTCCGTGTCGCGTTGAATCCCATAGTTAGCACCGTAGGATACCTCCTGCCCGCCCTCATATCGGGCAGCATCATCGTCTCCGTCATTCTTGCGCTGCCGCTCATTGGTCCCCTCCTGCTCCGCGCTCTCTTGGCGGAAGACTTATTCATGGCCTCATCGATACTTCTCGTGCTTGGAGCTTTGACGATAATCGGGACGTTCCTGTCCGACATTCTGCTGGTCTTCGTCGATCCCCGTATCAGATTGGAGAATAGCTGATGGCGGATGTCGCAGGAGACAGGGAAGGACTGAGCCGGTCGGCGGAAGCCCTTCTTGACGAACAGGAGCATCTCGAAGACGAGGAAGTCTTCGTCGCCGGTCAATGGCGGCTCATGTGGTGGCGCTTCCGCAAACACCGCATGGCCATGGTCGGCGCCGTGGTTGTGATCCTCTTCTATTCGGTGGCGATCTTCGCGGACTTTGTGGCGATATCCGATCCCCGTCTCTCTGACGTAGAGGTAGCGTATCTTCCTCCTCAGACCATCCACTGGTTCGACGGCGGATTCAACCCTCACGTCAAGAAGGTCATCGGAGACCGTGACCCCAATACCTTCAAGAAGGTGTACACGACCGATCCCGACGTGAACATCCCCATTCGCCCCTTCGTTCGAGGGTACGAGTATAATCTCTTTGGTTTTATACCCATGGATCGGCACCTCATAGGAACGGTCGCGCCCGAGGGTGAGGAAAGAGCCGCCCCGTTCTTCCTCGGTACGGACATTCTCGGACGCGACATGTGGTCCCGAATAGTGTTCGGGACGCGGGTCTCCCTCTCCATAGGGCTCGTGGGCGTGTTCCTTACCTTGGTTCTAGGGATCGTCCTCGGTGGCTTGTCCGGTTACTATGGGGGTTGGGTCGATACGGTCATACAGCGCATCATAGAGATCACGAGGTCAATCCCTACCCTTCCTCTGTTCATCGCCCTTTCTGCCTCCGTTCCGAAGGACTGGAGCGTCTACCGCATCTACTTTATCGTCACGCTGATAATCGCCGTGTTCGTATGGACGGAGATGGGCCGCGTCGTCCGCGGTCGTTTCCTCTCCCTCCGTGAAGAGGACTTCGTGACGGCAGCGCGTCTGGCAGGCGCGACGGATATACGCATCATTTTCCGCCACATGCTGCCCAACTTCATCAGTCACGTCATTACCGTCATAACGCTAACGCTCCCGTTCATGATAATTAGCGAGACCGCCCTCAGCTTCCTCGGCATCGGCCTTCGCGCTCCTGCCGTGAGCTGGGGAGTCCTCCTGCAGCAGACCCAGAACGTGCAGTCGATAGCCATCTATCCATGGGTTACCATCCCGGCGATTCCGGTCACGCTCGCGGTGCTCGCCTTCAACTTCGTGGGTGACGGCATGCGCGACGCCGCCGACCCGTACGCGAACTAGCTCCCTGCTTACGCCTCGGCTTTTTGTTGCGACACGTCGGTCGTTGGGCTACACTCATTTGCCAGACCTGTAGACGGAGATACGGGAATTGGTAACCGGCTTCAACCACTCGGGCGTGGTCGTCAAAGACCTCTCCGCGATGATCGAGTTCTATTGCGACGTTCTCGGCCTGAAGGTGCTGCGGGAGGTCGACAGCATCGCGCCTCCGAGCGGTGACCACACGGGCATTCCCGGCGCGAGACGCAAGTTGGTCTTCGTCGGACTTCCCGGGGACGGTCACCAGCTGGAACTCGTGCACTACCTCGACCCTGTCCCTTCCGACGGACACCTGCACCACCACCAGTTCGGTTCGTCCCATATCTGCTTCAACGTGGCAGACCTGGACGGGATCTACAGCGACCTGTCCGGCAAGGGAATCCGGTTCGTCACTGAGCCAAAGTACCGCACCACGCCGGACGGCGCACGCGTCGGCATAACCTACGCCCTCGACCCTGAGGGCAACTATCTTGAGTTCATCGAACGGACCGAGCCTTCGTCATAGCCGTCCGTCCATTCCTTATTCCCCTACCCGGAGCTGAAATGCCCAGACTAGCAGCCAACTTGTCAATGATGTTCAACGAGGTCGACTTCATGGACCGCTTCGCCGCCGCCGCCGAAGGGGGATTCAAGGGCGTCGAGTACCTCTTTCCCTACGACTACGATAAGGACGACCTGAGGGCCGCTCTCGACGAGTACGGTCTCGTCCAAGTGCTGCATAACCTCCCCGCTGGCGACTGGGACGCGGGCGAGCGCGGAATCGCGTGCCATCCCGACCGCGTCGATGAGTTTCAAGAGGGTGTGCGAAGGGCAATTGAATACGCCACTACCCTTGGTTGCGATCAGGTGAATTGCCTTGCCGGGGTCGTACCTTCAGACGTGCCGAGTGAGACCCTTCGCGAGACCTTCGTCTCGAACCTCTCGTTCGCGGCGGGTGAACTTGAAAAGGCTGGCATAACCCTGCTGATCGAGGCCATAAACACGAGGGACATTCCGGGCTTCTTCCTCCGGACCACGTCGCAGGCTCTGGCGATCGTCGCGGACGTGGGTTCTGACAATCTCAAGCTCCAGTATGACATCTACCACATGCAGATCATGGAGGGAGATCTGACGCCGACCATCGAGGCGAACCTCCCCATGATCCGTCACATGCAGCTCGCCGATAATCCCGGACGCAATGAGCCGGGGACCGGTGAGATAAACTATCCCTTCCTGTTCGACGCCATCGACAAGATGGGCTACGACGGATGGATCGGATGCGAATACAAGCCGCGAACGACAACAGCCGAGGGTCTGCAATGGGCCGCTCCGTATTTACGGTAACCGGCCGGGAGGCAACATGGTGATAGAAGCAGCTACCCTCGACGACCCTGACATTATCAACCGTCGGAACCGAATTCTCGACGAGATACAGAACCGCGTCCTCTGGCTCTCGATCTACATGGTCGACTACGCCAATCGCCTGCGCCCCAACCCGAGTGGACTGAAGGTCGGAGGTCACCAGGCTTCCAGCGCGTCGGTCGCCAGCATCATGACTTACCTGTTCATGGAGTACATGAACGCCGGCGACAGGCTCTCGGTAAAGCCCCATGCCTCACCCGTCTACCACGCCGTGCAGTACCTGCTGGGCAACCTCGACGTCGAGTATCTGAAGACGTTGCGCGCCTATCACGGACTGCAGGCGTACCCCAGCCGCACGAAGGACCCGGACGACGTGGACTTCTCCACCGGCTCGGTCGGACTCGGCGCGGTGGCGCCGAACTTCGCGTGGCTCACCGAGGAGTACCTGCGCAGTCACGTCCGTCCTGAGAGCGGCGAGAGGCGGAGGTATATCAGCCTCGTCGGAGACGCCGAATTGGACGAAGGTAACGTCTGGGAGGCGGTCGCCGACCCCGCGATGGAAGAGGCATCGAACATTCTTTGGATCGTCGACCTCAACCGGCAGAGCCTCGACCGGATTATCCCCGGCATTCGCGTCCGCTGCTGGCGCGAGATGTTCGCGGCGAACGGCTGGAGCATCGTCGACGCGAAGTACGGCCGCAAGCTCGAGGCGGCATTCCAAGAGCCGAACGGCGAGTTGCTCCGCACCGCTATCGACGAAATGTCCAACATGGTCTACCAGCGTCTACTCCGTGTCACGCCCTCCACACTGCGTGAATGGCTGCCGAGCACAAGTCGCTACCCCAAAGACATGGAACGCCTCATCAGTCGGTGGGACGACGACGAGCTAGCGGCGATATTCTCCGATCTCGGCGGGCACGATATCGGGAAGCTGCGTCAGGCATTCGACGAGTTGGACCTCGACCGCGGCCCGCACGTGATGTTCGCCTATACGCTGAAGGGGTGGCGGCTCCCGATCATTGGAGACCCCCAGAACCACTCGGCCAACTTGAACGGGTCGCAGATGGACGTGCTTCGCGAAAACATGGGCATCGACCCCGAAGACGCCACGTTCTTGTTCCCATCCGATTCTCCCGAGGCGGAGTTGATTGCCGAGGCCCGTGACCGATTGCAAGTGGGTATGGAGCAGCCGAGTTCACCCCCCTCGCTGTCGGTGCCTACGGGATTCGGTCGTGGATATCGCGGCATGATGTCCACCCAGCAGATATTCGGGCTGGTCCTTACCGAGATATCGAGAAACGCGCCGGAACTCTCGAAACGGCTGGTAACCACGAGTCCGGACGTCGCCAGCTCCACAAATCTCGGAGGGTGGATCAATCGGGTAGGGGTCTGGCACAGAGGCGAGATCGAGTCCCTTCCCCAGGAGGAGCAGCCGAGGGCGCTCCAGTGGACGGAGTCTGACACGGGCCAGCACATCGAGCTTGGCATCTCGGAGAACAACCTGTTCATGGCCCTTGGGCAGCTTGGCCTTTCATACGAAATGCACGGCGAGCTTCTCTTCCCCATAGGCACTCTCTACGATCCGTTTATCCGGCGAGGCCTCGACGCCTTCTACTACAGCGCCTACGCCGGGGCCAGCTTCATGGTCGTCGGCACGCCATCGGGTGTCAGTCTCGGCCCCGAGGGGGGAGCGCACCAGTCACTCGTCACCCAGTCAATCGGCACCGAGCTTCCCGACCTGTCGTTCTACGAGCCGTGCTTCGGGCAGGAACTCGAGTGGATCGTCATGCACTCTCTCGAAAGGATGCGCAATCGCGAGGGTTCGGCTTACCTTCGCCTTACCAGCAAGCGCGTCGACCAGGCACTGGCTCCACTCCCTGCCGACCCCGATGAGCTTGAGGAACTGCGGCTCCAGGTGCTCGCCGGAGCGTATCGCCTCGTGGACCGTCGTTCCGAGGATGGGTACGGCCAGAACTACAACGTCGTCCACATAATGGCTTCCGGCGCAATGGTGCCGGAGGCGATCAGCGCCAGCGAGCAGTTGCTCGAAGAGGGCGTGTTCGCCAACGTCATCAACGTGACGGGTCCCGGCCCGCTCTACAAGCGGTTCCAGGAACACGTGCGGCGAGAGATAACTGAGGGACGGGCCCCGGAGCCGTTCATGTCGGACATCTTCGATGTCGGGGAGCGGAGCGCTCCCATCGTCACCGTCGTTGACGGACACCCTCACACACTGGCCTGGCTGGGCGCTGCAATGAAGACCGAGACGTACCCGCTCGGCGTGACCGAGTACGGACAGTCGGGGGATTACCTCGATCTGTACCGGGAGTACTTGATCGACGTTGACTCGATCGTGGCCGCATGTTTCGCGGCTATCGATTGACAGTCTGGCAGTTCGTCAAGTCCTGCGCTAGAATAGGGCCGGTTACGCTCGTGAACGCTTTCGGTCGAACGGAACGACGTACTCTCATGAAAGGCGGGTTTGAATCGAAAATGCTTAGACTTCGCACTATTGCCCTTCTGTGTGGTCTCGCTTCGCTGGTGGTCGTGTTCGTCATGGCATGTGGCGATGAAGAGGGAACGGATTCGTCGACGGGGACTTCTCCGCCTCCTGCTGCCGCCCAGCAACCGCCTCCTCCTGCCCCCACGGCGACTCCCGGCAAGCGGATGCAGTGGGACGTCGCTCCCCCCATGCGAATCGATAGCGAGAAGTCCTACACGGCGACGTTCACGATGGAGCGCGGCGGAACGTTCGAGATCAAGCTCTTTGCCGACAAGGCCCCGAAGACGGTCAACAACTTCGTCTTCCTCGCTCGCGAGGGCTACTACGACGGCGCGACCTTCCATCGCGTCATACCGGGCTTCATGGCCCAGGGAGGCGACCCGACCGGAACGGGGACGGGCGGACCCGGCTACCAGTTCGATAACGAGTTCCATCCCGACCTGCGACACTTCGGCCCCGGAATGCTGGCCATGGCGAACGCGGGAGTCAATAACGGTCGCGGGACAAACGGCGGTCAGTTCTACGTCACTTACTCAGAGCAGCATCGTCTCGACGGCCTGAACCTCGACGGGACGGCCAAACCGTGCCACCAGCCCGGCGTCTCCTGTCACGCCGTGTTCGGTGAGGTAATCAGCGGTATGGACGTGGTCAACGGCATTAGGGAGCGCGATCCCTCCACGGCCACCTATAAAGGGGACGTGATCGAGAGCATCGTCATCACCGAGGAGTAAGCACTTCCTGAGCAGTTCTCCATGAACGGCAGAGGGGGCAAGGTCGTCCAACCTGCCCCCTCTCGTATTCAATGGGTCTTCCTTACTCTTTAGTCCGCCCCGGCCGGTTCGGCGGGAGGCGGTGAATTGAGGAACGTGTACAGCTTCCCGCCCGTGCCGATCCACGTCTTGTCGCTGATGGTTGCGGAGTCGATCAGCGGTTGGTTGTTCACCCTGACGGTTGACGGCTCATCGAAGCTCTTCACGTCGATTCGGTCCTTCATGAAGTGGAAGACCAGCCCTTCAAGGCCGGGAATGTTTAGCTCGCTGCCGCGAATGAGTCCCCGGTAGAAGAACCGGAATATCGGGCGACGTTCTAGGTTGGCGAAGTCCACGAGCTCGTCGTCACTCTCCGTGTAGATGTAGCCGTAGGGTTTCGGCCTCGTCAGGAAGTAGGCTACGGCTGCTGCAATAGGCACGGCTACCGCAACGAGGACGGCAACGACCAACCACGGGAACGCCGCTTGCGGTTGGGCCTGCGGCTGCGGCGCAGGTGATGGAGCGGCTACGCCCGTCGTCACCAGCACCTTTGTAGTGACGGCGGGCGCCGGAACTGCGGGCGGGGGAGCTACGGAAGCCGGCTTCGGTTCCACGGCGGTCGCCACGATGGACACCGGCGGCGATACCGACGGCATCGTCGATATCGCGATTGAACTCGATGGTTCGGTGTACTTTCGCCCGTCATACTCAATACTGAGGCTGAACTGAAGCGTGTGACTTCCGAAGTCGCTCGGCGTGAACAGCATGTCGAATTGCCATGCGGAACCGTCTCCATAGAGCCGATGAGGGACGAGTTCGAGCATTCCCGGGTTTTCGGTGGACGCGGCCAGGCCTATCTCAATGGCGCTGGGGTCGACGGCGTATGGTCCGCCGTCCAGGTGGACGAACACCGTGCCGATGTTCGTCGGTTCACCGGGTACGAGGTCCCGCACCTGTCTGGTCTCCACGTAGAACGCGGGGAGTGGTTGGGCTTCAAAGGCGTGGCTCGAAGAAATCTCGTGATCGAATCCGGGCCACCGCAGACTTAGTGTCACAGCATAGGACCCCGCCACGTCAAGCGACGGCAGGACAACGGAATAGTAACCGTCTCCGGCCTTGGAATCTCCGCGGGTTCCGTCGTCAAACATCTCGTACGATTTGACTGACGAGTCGGGGCCCGTGATGTTGGCAAACATCCTGACACCCTTCATGACTGCCGTTCGGCCATCTTGGGCGGCATATGCGACAAGGGTGTTTAGCTCGCCGATCGGCATGGGAGAGACAGCTCTCAAGATGAGGTCGTACCGATTCGCGGCGTGGCCCCAGACTGAGATTCTCCCCTCCACGCCCACGGTTTCCACCTTCCAGTTGCCGGCGACCGGATTCACGAGTCGCCAAATAGCGAGGTACTCGGACTCGACGACTTGGGACATTACTCCGTCCACGCTAGGCACCAGTTCGCCAAACGGGTTGACAAGTTGGAACGAGCCAGTTGGGCTGTCCTTGAAGAAGTACAGCGTGGACTCTTCCGTACCGGGCATGATCGGGATTCTGGAACTGGTGAGCGGAGCGTCAACCAACGTCTTGGAAGCAAATTCCTCAACGGAACTCGCGGCGCCAAAGCCAATGATGTGGTCCCCGAGAGGTTTGAGGTCGGTCCCCGACGAAAGACTGAATACGCTTCCTCCTGTCGGCCTGGAGATCGCATCCAGGAATTGCGCTGCCATCCGGTCGTCGGCTTGGAGGCTCAGGCCGTTGATCATCCACCCCTGATTGGCGATTCCGTTCACGAGTGGCGCCACCGTGTAGCCCAGTTCGTCGAAGGCAAAATCGGCGTTTCCTCCCATGGCCACGTATATCGAGGAACCGGCGGGAGCTCCGTGCGCCGATAGGGTCGAGCGCGCCTCGTCCAGCGCCTCGACAATCGACTGCGGCGCGTAGGAACTCTCGGCTCCTAGCCGCTTCGCGATCTCGCGTCGGATGCTAGCGAAGTCGGAGTCCGAGGCGGCAAATGGGCCAATCGCCTCGCCTGGCCCGTCCGTGTCGATGAACACGACCTTGCTGCCGTCTTGCTGTGTTGCCAAGAGGCCGATAAGCGAGAGTGTGAGCGGGATGACCTGCTCCGACTCACGGACCGCCGAAGAGTCCACGACAATCACGTCCATAGCCTGCCGTGAGTCGGTCTCCGCAAATGCGGCCGGCGACGATGCCGCCAGCCAGCTCAACAGCACGGTGATGACCGCGCTCCCGATAGAAACCAGTCGTGCACGTCGCATCACAATACCTCCAATTAGTCAAAGTATAAGAACTTGACCAAGACAAGTTCAATACCTTGAAGGACTATGATGTTCCGTATTCTGGCGACCGAGTTGTGCTGGAGAGACTGCCGGGAACCCGTTTCACAGGCCGTGCAGGGTGAATTGCGGCAGAGATGCGTGAGCTATGGATTAGCGTTTGTGGGCCCGCGTGCGATACACCGTCGAGCGAGTCACTGCAACTGCTCGGCGGATATGATCTTCCACTCTCCTTCAATCTGTTGGAAGATCATGTGAATGCGCAGCACGTTCAGAGGGTGCTTCACGGTCCAATACATTTCCCTTGTCTCGTCGTCCACGGCCACGGGCGGGCTCTCTTCGGTCACCGTCAGTTTGATGGCAACGGTCTTCATCAGCTCTATGTTTTCAGTGAGCTCTTCTTTCTCCTGCAGACGGTAACTCTCCTCTAGGAACCCCAATGCCTTTTCGAGTTCGTATGCGTTGATCGCATCCCAATAGGCGGAACCCAGCATCCTGAGCGCCTCCGCCTCATCGGCATCCAGAGGCGGGCTGGCCTCCGGGGTTGCGGTAAGCTCCGCCTCTCCTGATTCGCTCTGTGGACTGGGCGCCGGTGTAGCGGTAGGCTCTGGCGTGGGCGTAGGACTGGGCGTCGGTGTGGCCGTAGGCTCCGGCGTGGGCGTAGGACTGGGCGTCGGTGTGGCCGTAGGCTCCGGCGTGGGTGTGGGAGCGGGATCCGTTAAACTGCCGCAAGCAACACCTGCTACGATCACAATTGCCAGTGCCGCGGATATTGCCCACGGGTTCAAAGTCATTCTCATGGATCCCAGAGTCTTCTCCTGCCGGATCTTTGTCCGTCTCCAGTGGTTGTACGGAGCATAGTCTTGAGTTCCGTCACTGTCAACACGCCCTTCCTATCGTCCCGTGACACGAGGCTGAAAGTGACTGTGTGATACCATTTCGAGGCTTGGAGCGCAGGAAGAGCATGGATCAGAATCGAAATCGGGCCGAATTCCTAGAGAACGTGCGAAGGGCATTGGGACGTACCGGCCCTGCTGCCGAGGTTGAAGTCTCCGGCGCAACCACGCTATCGGACGATGGTGAAGCCGTCTCGAAGCGGATTGAGTCCATTCGAGGCGATGTGGAGGCCCGACAGGACAGTCTCGTCGAAGAGCTGGCCGTCTCCGCTGAGGTGGCCGGGTGGATCGTCCGCCGTGCCGGCCCCTCCGACGCGGTGGCCTATATCAGACAAGTCGCTGAGACCCTCGAATCTGCTAGCGTGCTCCGCTCCGATCACGCTGTTCTGGATGAAATTGGCCTGGAAGAGGCGCTCGAAGGAACGGCCATAGCGCTTCAGAGGATTGCCCATGACGAGTCGGGGCCGAGCCGCGACGTACAGCGGGCCAAGTTCCGTGAGGACATGATCGCAGCCGACATCGGCGTAACAGGCGTCGATCACGCGATCGCCGAGACGGGGAGCGTGTCTATCGCGGCGGGTAGGGGAGTGAGCCGGTTGATTTCCCTGCTCCCGCCTGTGCACATAGCGGTCGTGCGTCCCGACCGGATCGTCCCCAGCCTAGACGAGCTCTTTTCCCTCCGTCGCAGCGAGTTCCTCGAACGCGGGTCGCTCGAGTACACCAACATCATCTCCGGCCCCAGCAGGTCGGCTGACATCGAGCAGACGCTCATCAAGGGAATGCACGGGCCGCGAGAGGTCCACATGGTCATCTTGGAGTAGCGTCCTACCCGAAGACCCTGTTCCCTACCTTCATGAACCGCATCGCCTCGGCCACGGCGTCCGCGATCAGTTCCCCGGCACGCGTCGACGCTTCTTCAAGGGACATCGGCGCGCAGACGATGGACGACACAGCGTCGATGCCCTCCACGTGAACGTCCTTGAAACCCTGACCAAGCGAGCCGGAAACGGCGACGACGGGAATGCCCCTTTCCCGTGCACGCCAGGCGACGCCGATTGGGGCCTTGTTGTAGACCGTCTGAAAATCGGTCTGGCCTTCGCCGGTGATTACCAGGTCGGCCCCGGCCAGCTTTTCGTCCAGACCGACTTGATCGAGCACGATATCCACTCCCGCCCGCAGCGAACCATCGAGGAATGCCATCATTCCACCGCCGAGGCCGCCCGCCGCTCCGGATCCGGGCACGTCGTTGATGCTTGTTCCGATATCGCGCTCAACGACCCCGGCGAAGTTCTTTAGGGCCGCGTCCAGTTGGGCTACGATCTCGGGAGTAGCGCCCTTTTGCGGACCATACACCGCCGACGCTCCCTCCGACCCCGTGAGCGGATTCGACACGTCGCAGGCGACCGAAAACTGCGCCTCAGTCGCACGGCCGTCCAGTCCGGACGCGTCTATCCTGCGTAGATCGGCCAGCGCCGCTCCGCCCGGTGGAAGGTCGTTCCCTGCCTCGTCCAGCAGCCGGACGCCCAGCGCTTGGGCCATACCTGCTCCGGCGTCGTTTGTCGCGCTCCCTCCGATGCCGACAATGAAGCTGCGAAACCCTGCGTCGAGCGCCTCGCGGATCACCTCGCCGAGACCGTACGTGGTCGCTCGCAAAGGATCGCGCTCGTCGAGCGACAGCAGGGCCAGGCCTGACGTTCGCGCCATTTCGATCATGGCGGTCTCCCCGTCGCCGAGCGCGCCCCATTCTGCCTTGACCGGTTTCCCGATCGGTCCGGTCACCGTCGCGGAGCGTATTTCGCCGTTTGTCGCCTCGACTAGAGTTTCCAGCGTCCCGTCGCCCCCGTCTGCTACCGGCACAAGGACGGTCTCGACGTCGGGGAGGACTCTCCTGACTCCCTCCTCCATGGCCTTGGCGGCATCAAGCGCGGAGATGCTCCCCTTGAAGCTCTGAGGCGCGATAACGACCTTCATTTCGTATCTTCCCTGGTAGTTGGAATGTGCGGATACTATATCAGCGGGAACGGGCGTTGCGTAAGGCGGGGGATGTTCGGCACGCTCACGGCGAACGCAGGGTTGCCGGTACATCTGCGATGTCCCGTTCGACGCTCGGAGAACGGTTGACGCCTTTCCGTTCGGATGAGTATACTGGTTGGTGATACGGCCTTCTGGTGGTCTTAGCGAAGCGGACCCACCCGTTCCCATCCCGAACACGGAAGTGAAACGCTTCAGCGCTGACGATACTGCACTGGTGACGGTGTGGGAAAATAAGTCACTGCCGGGGGGCCTTTTTCGTTCCTCCGTCCATGTGGCCGGACTTAGCCCCCTGTCCGCTTTTCGTTCACTTTTCCCGTTCAAAACCGTCCAAAAACGAGGACGCCCGGCGTTCGTGAACACGTCAAAACCCTGCCTTACAGGTGGTTTGCATCGAATTTCCCCTGTGCTACAATGAGCTTAGCGTATCGGAGAAAGGAGTCCTGGTTACTTAGAGTCCCAGGGGAAGTTACCCGCCCTCCGCGTCATGACGCTGTTCCTCCCCCTGGTCTAGTCTCATGAGAATGACCGTCTTTAAAACCTCCGCAACAACCGGCAAGTTTCCAGGAATCGAAGTGCAACGTGACCTCGCAACACGAGGAAGATAGCAGTATTCAGGACATGGGAGAGCTCCTCGACTCAGTCGAGGACATGAAGCCGCTCCGGCGAGGAGATGTCGTCGAAGGGATTGTCATGCGCGCCGACCCCGGCGCGGAAGGGCTTCTGCTCAACGTGGGACACAAGGCCGAGGGGCATGTCCCATCCAATGAAATGAAGTCGATGTCGGAGGACGACCTTGCGCAGCTAGGCGTAGGCGACACAGTCCTCGCCATGGTTGTCCGGGGAGAGACCGACGAAGGCTCCGCAATTCTGTCCATCGACCGCGCGGCAGGTGAAGTCGGTTGGAAGACCCTTCAGGACGCGAAGGAAGCTGACGAACGGGTATTCGGCAAGATCATCGGCTTCAACCGGGGCGGCGCGATCGTAATGACCGAGAGTGTCCAGGGGTTCGTGCCAATGTCACAGCTGGCGACCATATCTCGCGACAGGGCTCGCGTCGCGGCCCAGGGCGGGGGAGAGAGCGCTCCCGAAGAATCGTCCGACATCGGTCGTACGATTGAACTGAAGGTCCTCGAGTTGAACAGGGGACGCAACCGGGCGATTCTGTCCGAACGGCAGGCAATGCAGGAGCTCCGCGAGCAGCGCAAGGCCAAGCTGATCGACGAGTTGACGGAGGGAGAAGTCCGAAACGGACGAGTTACGGGTATCAGCACATTCGGCGCGTTCGTCGATCTGGGCGGCGCGGACGGTCTGATCCACATCTCCGAACTGTCTTGGAGCAACGTCAACTCGCCCGGTGACATCGTGAGTGTCGGCCAAGAGGTCGACGTCATGGTGCTTCGGGTCGATGCGGAACAGAAGAAGATAGCCTTGAGCCTGAAGAGGCTCCAGCCGGAACCGTGGGAGACGATTGAAGAGCGATACGAGGTCGGGGGCATCGTGGACGGCGTAGTAACGAAGCTCACCGACTTTGGGGCCTTCGCCAGGGTGGAGGACGCGGTCGAAGGTCTGATACACATATCCGAGTTGACCACGCGCATCATTAACCACCCTCGCGAGGTCGTTCGAGAGGGTGACGCGGTCCGCCTCAAGGTGCTGCGGATCGAGCCGGAACGGCGTAGACTTGGGCTTAGCCTCAAGCAGGCCGAACCGGAAGAGTTCTAGAGGTACTATAGTGACGTGCCGGCCCGGCGTCCGCGAAGCCGGGATGCGGCTGGGAGAACAGATATGACAAGCCGGTTCGAGAAATTCTCCGAGAGGGCGCGGAAGGTCCTATCCCTTGCGCAGGAAGAGGCCCAGCGCTTCAACCACAACTATATCTCGACGGAGCACATCCTTCTGGGACTCGTTCGGGAGTCCGAGGGTGTCGCGGCGAAGGTATTGTCCAATCTCGGTGTCGAGCTGGCGAAGGTGCGTTCTTCGGTGGAATTCATCATTGGGCGTGGCGAGCGTCCCGCGACCGGTGAGATAGGTCTCACCCCTCGCGCCAAGAAGGTAATCGAGCTTGCGGTGGACGAGGCGCGTAGGCTGAATCACCACTACATCGGTACGGAACATCTCCTCATTGGACTCATGCGCGAAGGAGACGGAGTTGCGGCCAGCGTCCTCGAAACGCTCGGCATCACCCTGGACAAAGTCAGGGCCGAGACGACGAGGATATTGAGCCAGACCGTTCAACACTCTCAGGCCGGTACGGGAGGGCGGACGACGTCCCGCACCCCCACGCTCGATCAGCTTGGTATCGACCTTACCGCCGCGGCCCGCGCGGGCAAGCTCGATCCGACCGTCGGCAGGGAAAAGGAGATTCAGCGCGTAACGCAGATCCTCAGCAGGCGTACCAAGAACAACCCGGTCCTGGTGGGCGAGCCAGGTGTCGGCAAGACGGCCATCGTCGAGGCCCTCGCTCAGCAGATCGCGGGCAACGACGTTCCCTCGACCTTGCAGGGCAAGCGGCTGGTGACCCTCGACATGGGAGCGCTGGTCGCGGGCACGAAGTACCGCGGCGAGTTCGAGGAACGGCTGAAGAAGGTGGTGGACGAGATCAAGTCCTCCGAGAACTGCGTCCTCTTCATCGACGAGATCCACACGATGGTGGGGGCGGGGGCAGCCGAGGGAGCGGTGGACGCCGCCAACATCCTCAAGCCGTCGCTGGCCCGTGGCGAGTTGCAGTGCGTCGGGGCCACCACCCTGGACGACTACCGTAAGTATGTCGAGCGCGATCCCGCACTCGAAAGGCGGTTCCAGCCCATAACGGTGGAGGAACCCGCGGTAGACGAGACCATCGAGATACTTCGCGGGGTCAAGGGTCGTTACGAGGAGCACCACCAGCTCGATATCAGCGACGACGCCCTCGTCTCGGCCTCCAACCTCGCGGCGCGGTTCATCCCCGACCGGTTCATGCCGGACAAGGCCATCGACCTCATCGACGAGGCTGCCTCGCGAGTCCGCATCAACTTCACCACGGCCCCGTTCTCGGTCAGCCAGGTCTCCAAGATGCTCGAAAACGTCCGCAAGGAGAAGGACGAGGCCATTTCGGGACGCCAGTACGAGTACGCCGCCGAGCTTCGCGACAGAGAGGCAAAGCTCTCCGAAAAGCTCTCCGCGCTCGAAAAGGAGTGGCAGGACGAGCGTGGCGATGAGATGCCGGTCGTCACCTCGGACGATATCGAGGACGTTGTGAGCATGTGGACGGGTATCCCCGTTACCCGCCTTTCGGCGAGTGAGACGGAGCGTCTCATCCGCATGGAGGAGGAGCTCCACAAGACCATCGTCGGGCAGGACGAGGCCATCACGATGGTGTCCAAAGCCGTCCGCAGGGCGCGCGCCGGACTCAAGAACCCCAAGCGTCCGGCTGGCATCTTCATCTTTGCCGGGCCCACCGGGGTGGGCAAGACCTACCTGCCGAAGCGACTCTCCGAGTTCCTGTTCGGCAGCGAGGATGCGCTCATCCGCGTCGACATGTCCGAGTTCATGGAGCGGCATTCCGTCGCTCGACTCGTCGGTGCGCCCCCGGGCTATGTCGGCTACGACGAGGGCGGACAGCTCACCGAGGCCGTGCGTCGCAAGTCCTACTGCCTGGTCCTTCTGGACGAGATCGAAAAGGCCCATCCTGAGGTCTTCAACATACTGCTCCAGATATTCGACGACGGCCACCTGACCGACGCGAAGGGGCGCAAGGTCGATTTCCGAAACGCCATCGTCGTCATGACGAGCAACATCGGCTCCGACCTCATTCGACAGGACAGGACACTCGGCTTCAAGGCCAAGGGTGAGAACGCCGACGAGTTCATGGCCCGCTACGAGCGCATGAAGACGAACGTAACGGACGAGATCAAGCGATTCTTCCGTCCCGAGTTCCTGAACCGCATCGACGGCACGGTCGTGTTCCACGCCCTCAGCAGGGAGCAGGTGCTCGACATCGTCGACCTTGAACTCAAGAACGTGGTCAACGGCCTCCTCGAAAAGGGCATCAGCCTCGAAGTCTCGGACGAGGCCAAGGCCTGGATCGCCGACAAGGGGTACGACCCCTACATGGGCGCGCGCCCGCTGAACCGCGTGATCCAGGACCAGATCGAGGACAAGCTCTCCGACGCCATCCTCGCAGGTCAATTCAGCCCAGGCGATACCGCCATCATCGGACTCGAAGACGACGAGATCACGGTCGAGACACAGCAGGCCCCGGTCGAAGAGCCGACTCCGGCCTGACTTCGCCGAAGCGCGCTCGCTATGCTAGTGCGGTTGACTAGACCGTCATTACGGGTGCTTTCCCGCCATTCCTACGGCTATCGGACCATCCGGTGAGAAGCGCGTACCTCCAATGCGTAGGCGGCGTGAGCGGCGACATGCTGCTCGGTGCCGTCATTGACGCCGGAGTGCCGGTAGATGACCTCAACGACGCGATCGCCCAACTCCGCGTCTCAGGGGTCCGGATAGGCGCAAAGCAGGACAGGAGAGGCGGCGTCCACGGCACTCACGCGATTGTCGAAGTCGAGGACGCTTCGAGACACTCGTACCGGCTGGATGACTTCATACGGATAACCGAGTCGTCCTCACTGCCGTCCTCCGTCAAGGAGCGGTCGTCGGCGATATTTCGTCGGATCCGCAAGGCCGAACAACAGGTACACCGCCAAGGTGACGGCGAACCTCACCTCGGTGAGCTTGGAAGCGTCGATACCCTCGTCGACGTCGTCGGCGCCGTGGCAGGACTTGAGACGCTTGGCATCGAACGGCTCTACTGCTCTCCGCTTCCTTCCGGCTCCGGCGTGATACGGACCTGGACCTCCCACGGAGCGCTCCCAGTGCCTGCTCCCGCGACATCCGTCCTCCTCGAACTGGCCCAAGCTCCCGTACAACCTCCCCCCGGCGACATCCCCGACGCGGGCGAAATGGTCACCCCAACCGGGGCCGCCATCGTGACCACGCTCGCCGCGTTCTCTCACCCCTCTCTCAGCATCGAAAAGACCGGATACGGACTCGGCACCCGCAATCCTGCTGCCTACCCAAACGTGTTGGTCATCCGAATTGGCCGGGAGCAGGAAGGCCCTCCCGCCGCCAACCTGAGCCTCCTGGAAACGAACATCGACGACTCGACCCCGGAAGTCCTCGCGTACGCGCAAGAGCGGCTCTTCGAGATCGGCGCGCGCGACGTCTGGTTCACTCCCATCCAGATGAAGAAGAACCGGCCCGCCACCATGCTCAGCGCGCTGGTGCCGGTGGACTTGGAACGCGAGGCTGCCCGTCTCATCCTCCGGGAGACATCGACCCTGGGCGTTCGAGTGCGTCCCGTCTCACGCTACGAGGCCGACCGCAAGATCGTTACCGTAACGACCACGCTCGGACAGGTATCCATCAAGACGAAGATGTTGGACGGTGTGACCGTCGCCGTCACCCCCGAATACGAAGACTGCCGCAAGATCGCGCTGGACAAGGGCCTGCCCCTGCAAGACGTCCTCCAAATCGTCCGCCGGGAGGCGGAGGAGGCCCTCCTCTCTCCCGGATAGCCGCGCATCGGCCTATCCTTGACACGCCCTTCGGCGCTCGGCTACGCTGAGGTAGCTTCCTCCGGGGCCTGTAGCTCAGTGGTAGAGCGCTCGGCTCATAACCGAATGGTCGCAGGTTCGAACCCTGCCGGGCCCACCATTTATCATTCTACCTCCGTCCTCGTTTGTCTCAAAATGCTCGCAATTCGTAGTTGATACAGCGTTGCTCGATGTGCTTGCCCAAGCATACGCCTTGCGTGAAGAGTCCGGCTTGGTGTTCCCGTCACCGCTGAAGCCGGGCTCTCCGATGTCGGACATGACGCTAACGAAGATACTCCGCTCAACCGGCTTGGCTGACCGCGCGACCGTTCACGGCTTTCGCAGCATAGTCCTGACCAAGCGGGGCAAGTCCGAAGCACCAGGCTGACCCGCGCCGAGCAGGACCGCGTCAAGCACACCATGCGCGCCGCCTACCGCGACCCCCACGACGACTGGATCAACCCCACGCTGGGGCCGAACGCCACGCCCCTGCCCCATGTGGAGGAAGATGACGGAATAGTGGTGCTCATCCTGGCATTGAGCATGATCCTCGACGCCGTGGTCGATTTCGCCGTGTTCAAACTTTTCGTTGGCCTGAAGAGGAGGTTCAGGCGAGACGAAAGAGCCCGATGAGTAGGCGGTCTCTTACAATCCGTGCCAGCCATCCTGGCCCGTTGCCGATGCAATTGAGCAAATGTGGCGGCGAGTTTGCCGATGACTTGGGATTACGTTATGGGTGAGTTTGCTTACGTTACGGTCACTATCGCTCGAATCATGGTATGATCACCCCGCCGGGCGGGCGTATCGCGGTTGCGGTGCGCCCCTGAGGGCAACACCACCGGCGGGGAGAGAAATTGACGCACCCGGACGAACGAGACCGGCAGATAGCGGCGTTGCGGGACAGGCTGTCCAGGCTCAGCCGCGCCAGCCTGCGCATCAATGAGAGCCTCGACGTCGAGGCGGCGCTGCAGGGCGTCCTGGACGGCGCCCGCTCCGTGACGGGCGCCGCCTACGCCCTCATCACCACCCTGGACGACTCGGGGGAGGTGGAAGACCACCTTGTTGCGGGCATAAGCGCCGACGACGCGGAGCGGCTGTGGCAGGCCTCTGACGGACCGAGATTCTTCGAGTACATGAACGCCCTCTCGGGATCGCTGAGGACCGGATATCTGGAGGATTTTACCAGGTCGATAGGCATTTTGGACTTCCGCCCGCCCGTCAGGATTACCGCCTTCATGGCAGCCCCGATACTCCACCAGGGTGTGCGCGTGGGCAACATCTACGTGGCGACCGATACTACGGGCGGTGAGTTCACCAGGGAAGACGAGGAGACGTTGGTGATGTTCGCCGCACAGGCGGCGCAGGTCATCGCCAACGCTCGCCGGCACCGCGACGAGAAGCGCGCCAGGGCCGGCCTTGAGACCCTGATCGACACCTCGCCCGTGGGCGTCGCCGTGTTCGACGTGGGGATGGGCGCTCTGGCGACGTTCAACCGGGAGGCGAGGAGGATAATCGACAACCTGCTGGACCCGGAACAGCCGCCGGAGGACCTTTTCGGGCTGCTGACCATCCGGCGCGCCGATGGGAGGGAAATCTCCCTGATGGAGTTCCCCCTGGCCGAAGTCCTGAGCACGAGCGAGAAGGTGCTGGCCGAGGAGATCGTGATGGAGGGGCCCGACGGACGGAGCGTCACCGTGCTGCTCAATGCCACGCCCATCCGCTCCGAGGAGGGCGAGGTTGAGTCGGTCGTCGTCACCATGCAGGACATGACTTCCCTGGAAGAGGTGGAGCGGCTGCGGGCCGAGTTCCTGGGCATGGTGAGCCACGAGCTGCGCATGCCGCTGACCTCCATCTGGGGCTCGGTGATGGCCATGCTGGACAGCACGGAGGACCTGGAGCCCGCGGAGATGCGCCAGTTCCTGCGCATCATCCTCGATCAGGCCGGCAGCATGCGGGACCTAATCGGCGACTTGCTGGACGTCGCGCGCATCGAGACGGGAGAGATGCCGGTCAACCCGGAGCCGGCGGAGGTGGCCGCGCTGGTGGACCGGGCCCGGAGCTCCTTCCTGAGCGCCGGAGGCAGGAACAACCTTGACATCGACTTGGCGCTGGACCTGCCCCTTGTGATGGCGGATCGCAGGCGCATCGTCCAGGTCATCGGCAACCTCCTGACGAACGCCGCCAGGCATTCGCCGGGGTCGGCCGCCATCAGGGTCTCCGCCGCGCGGGACGGCGTCCACGTCCGGGTCTCGGTGGTGGATGAAGGCAGGGGAATACCCACCGAGCGTCTGCCTACCCTGTTCCGGAAGTTCTCCCGCCGGGATGACGACGACCCGGGCGGCGACACCGGCCTGGGACTGGCCATCTGCAAGGGGATCGTGGAGGCCCACGGAGGCCGCATCTGGGTCGAGAATGAAGGACCGGGACTGGGGGCGCGGTTCACCTTCACCATCCCCGTGATCGAAAAGGCCGCGGTCGAACGCCGCAGGTCCCCGGGAGGCCGGCGGCAGGAAATCGGAGATGCGGAGCCCATCCTCGTGGTGGACGACGATCCCCAAACGCTCCGGCAGGTCCGGAGAGCGCTCTCCGACGCCGGCTACCACCCGATTGTCACCGCCGACCCGGAGGAGGTGATCCCCATTGTGGAGGAGCACCGTCCTCACCTGGTCCTGCTCGACATGATGCTGCCCGGCTCCGATGGCATCGAGTTGATGAGGAACATCATCGCAGTAGCCAACGTGCCGGTGATCTTCCTCTCAGCTTACGGACGTGACCAGGTGGTTGCCCGGGCTTTCGAGAACGGAGCTGCCGACTACATCGTCAAGCCCTTCTCGCCAACCGAGCTGGTCGCCAGAGTCGGAGCGGCTCTCCGAAGACTTGTGGAGCCCTTTCCGTCTGCGCCGTCGGAGGCCTATGCGCTGGGTGACCTGACCATAGACTACGCCCAACGGCTGGTCACCCTCGCCGGGCGGCCGGTGGAGTTGACGGCCACCGAATACCGGCTGCTCTTCGAGCTGTCGGTCAACGCCGGGAGGGTGTTGACCCACCACCAACTGTTGCGAAGGGTCTGGGGGCCCAAGAAGCCCGGCAAACTGGGTTCGCTCCGCACCCACCTCAGAAGGCTCCGCAGCAAGCTCGGCGAGGACGCGACCAACCCCATTTACTTCTTCGCCGAGCCCAAGGTCGGCTACCGGATGGCGAAGGGGGAGACGCAGGAGGATGAGCCGTAGTGGGCCGCGATGAGAGGCCGCCCTCAACTATTGTACTTTACCGTGCTTTCCGTTGCGCTTCTTCCAGCGGTGGAAGGCGAATAGGAACAGGATAGCTATCAGCGCCATCGGCAACGCCGCCGGCCACAGGACTGTTGCCAACATTTCGGAACTGTCGTCCGATGCAGCGGAGGACGAGGATGCCGTCGGCGGCACAGGCGTCGGGGATGCCGTGGGTGGTACAAGCGTCGAAGTGGCCGTCGGCGGCACAGGCGTCGGGGATGCCGTGGGTGGTACAAGCGTCGGAGTGGCCGTCGGCGGCACAGGTGTCGGGGATGCCGTGGGTGGTACAAGCGTCGGAGTGGCCGTCGGCGGCACAGGTGTCGGGGATGCCGTGGGTGGTACAAGCGCTGGAGTGGCCGTTGGCAGCACGGACGTTGGGGTGGTCGTTTGTAGCACGGACGTTGGGGTGGCCGTCGGCGGCACGGGTGTCGGAGTCGCAGTTGGCGGCACACGCGTCGGGGTTGACGTTGGCGGCACAGACGCCGAGATGGCCGCCGGCGCTGCCGTCGGGGTTGCTGTAGGTGGCACAGGCGTCGGGGTTGCCGTGGGCGGCACAGGCGTTGGGATGGGCTTCGCCGTAGCGCCCACGCCGGAGTCGGACCAGGGGCCGATGCCCTCGTCGTTGATGGCCCGCACCTGGGCTTCGTAGGTCGTGTCGCTCTTGAGGCCGGTGATGGTCGCGGTGGTGACGGTTCCCGCCACAGGATAGGCGGTCCAGTTCTGAGCGCCCTCGGCACGGTAGCGCAGGCCGTAGCCCGTGATGGCGGGCTTGCCCGTCATGTCGGGGGCAGTCCACGTCACGGTGAGCGCGCTTGTGGGCGAGTTGGAGTCCTGGGCAACGGACGGCGCGTCCGGCTTGCCCGGCGGCTCGTCAACGTCGGTTACGTTGATGGTCACCTTCGTGGAGTCGTCCACCGCCGGGTCGGGGTTGCCGCTGGAGTCCAGGCCGTCGCTGACGCTCACGGTGACTGTGTAGGCACTGATGGACTCGTAGTCGAGATCCGCGCCCTCGGCCACCTTGATCAGACCGGCGTCTATGGTGAACTCAACTGCTCCCGCGATCGTCCAGATGAGCGGGTCGTCGTCGGGATCGAGAACCTCAAGCCGGCTACCGACGACGGTTGCCGCCGGGGAGTTCTCGGCGATCTCGAAGGTTATGCCCGAGCTGGCGAAGGACGGGTCGGCATTGGCGGGGGCCGGGTAGTCGAGGGTGGCTCCCTTGCCGCTCAGCGACCAGAGGCCCGCGCCATAGGCGTTGATCGCGCGCACCTGCGCTTCATAGGTCGTTGCCGCGCTCAGGTCGGTGAGGACGGCGCTGTTCCGGGTGGTCATCAGGGAATTCCAGGAGGTCGTCCCCTCAACACGGTAGCGCAGGTTGTAGCGGGTGATGTCCGCGCCGTTGTCGGCCGGGGCGGTCCACGTCACGTCCAGCGCGGTCTGGGGAGACGACTGCTTCGGAGAGAGCTTCGGCGCATCCGGGCGGCCAGGCGCGCCTCCGGTCGACTGAGGAGGCGTACTGGCGACCACGACGGGAGCCTTCGGCGAGGCCGTCCTGCCAATGGGCGACCACGAGCTCGTGCCCTCGTCGTTGCTGGCCCGAACCTGCACTTCGTAGTCCGCGCTTGCGGTCAGACCGGTTATCGTCGTGCTGGTTCCCGTGCCGGTGAAGGCATGGGCCGTCCAGCCGGTCGAACCCATCGACCGGTACTGCACGTCGTAGTCGGTGATGGCCGGCTTACCCGTCATGTTTGGCGCCTTCCAGGAGGCGTCCAGCGTGGTCCTGGGGTTGCTGCCCTTGGACACGCTCGGAGCGTTGGGAGCGGCGGGAGGCTCGTCAACGTCGGTGACGGTGACGGTGAGGGACAGGGTGTCCCCGTGGTTGTGGCCGTCGTCCACGCTGACGGTGAGGGCGCTATACGTCGACTTCGACTCGTAGTCCAGCGAGCCGCTGGTTCGGAGTTGTCCGGTGGAGCCGTCGATGGTGAATGAGCCGGCGTCGGAGCCGCTCAGGGTGTACGTAAGGGTGTCGCCGTCAGCGTCCGTCGCGGTGAGGGGCGAGCCGATGGCCGTGCCCGAAGGCGTGTTCTCGGGGACGGAGCGCGTCGCCGTGTCTCCGGGGAATACCGGCGGGGCGTCGTCGTCCGCTATGGTGACTGTGGCCGTCCGAACCCCCATCACGACTTCATTGGACGAAGTCGAGCCCGGGGTCGACGTGACCGTGATGTTGCCGAGGACTATCGCGAAGCTCTCCGGGCCCTCGTGCTCCTCATCGTCGAGGATCGTTATCGTGATGGCTGCGCTCGTCTCGCCGGAAGAGAAGGTGACCGTACCCGAACTGGGCGTGTGCTCGTGCGCCGACGACTGGCTGCTGACCGTGTCGCCGGTGGACCACGACACCTCGACCGTAGCGTTCACGGCCGCGGAGAGCGTGACCGGCAGGTCAACGCTGGAGCCCTCGCCCACGGGCGAGTCCGGCCCCGCGATGGAGACGGTCACGGCGTTGGGAGTGGCGCCCGTGCCGTTCGTGCTGCCCGTGCCGCTCGGAGACCACGTGCTCGTGCCCTCGTCGTTGGTCGCGCGAACCTGGACCTCGTACTCCGTGCCGGACGCAAGGCCCGTCAGCGTGGTCGAGATTCCGTCGCCGATGAAGGAGTGCACCCTCCACGTGGTGTCGGCGGTCTTCTTGTACTGCACGTCGTAGTCGGTGATGAACGGCCTGTCCGACGTGTTCGGAGCAGTCCACGACACGTCGAGCGAGGTCGTGGGCGTGGTGGAGTTCGTGGAGACCGTCGGAGCGTCGGGAGGCGCGGGGGCCTCGTCGACGTCGGTTATGTTGATGGTGACGTTGGTCGTCGTGTCGATGGCGTCATCGGGGTTGTCCTCCGAGTCCTTGCCGTCGCTGGCCGATACCGTCACGCTGTACGTGCTCTTGTTCTCGTAGTCGAGGTCCGCCCCGGAGGCGACCTTGATCTGGCCGGTGGCGGAGTCGATGCTGAACTCGCTCGCGCCGCTGATGGAGTAGGTCAGCGTGTGGCCCTCGGTGTCCGTGGCGGTGACGGGCGCGCCCACGTTCCTGCCCGATGACGAGTTCTCCGCGACGCTGCGCTTCCCGCTGGGCAGCTTGAACTCAGAGTTGACGTTCTTGTCCTGCGTCTTGGCGGAGCCGCTGGTCGACCAGGGGCTGTCGCCCTCGTGGTTGGTGGCGCGAACCTGGACGTCGTACCTGCGTCCGCCCTCCAGGCCGGTTATGGTCGTGCTGGTGGTCGTGCCGTCATCGCTGGCGTTCCACTCCGTCCACGTCGATTCGCTTTGCTGCTTGTACTGCACGTCGTAGTCGGTGATGGCGGGCTTGCCCGTCATGTCCGGGGCCGTCCACGATACGTCCAGCTTCGTCTTGGGCGCGTCGGCGTTCCCGGAGACCGTCGGCGCGGCCGGCGCGGCCGGCGGCTCGTTCACGTCGGTCACGTTGATCGTCACCGCGATGGTGTCGTCGATCGTGGTGTCCGCCGTTCCGCCGGCGTTCTTGCCGTCGGTGACCTGCACCGTCACGCTGTACGAGTTGTCGTCCTCGTAGTCCAGGGCCGACTTGGTCTTGATCTGGCCGGTGGACGAGTCGATGGTGAAGTCGCTCGCGTCGGTTCCGCTCAGCGAGTAGGTGAGCGTGTTGAAGTTCGTGTTATTGGTGTCCGGGTCCGTGGCGGTCACCACCGCGCCGATGCTCGTGTTGGCAGCCGAGTTCTCGGCGACGCTGCGGGTGGCAGTGTCGTCGGCGAACTTCGGAGGCTCGTTCACGTCCGTCACGTTGATGGTGACCGGGACGACGTAGTCGCCCGGCGCGTTGGGATCGACGGACTGCGCGTTAGCGCCGCCCTGGGACTTCGCGGCCGCCGTTACGGTCACCGTTACGGTGTAGGACTTCTTGGCCTCGAAGTCCGGGATGTTGCCCGTCTTGACGGTTATCTGGCCCGGTGCTGGAGCCGATGTTGAACTTGCTCGCGTCGGTGCCGCTCAGGGCGTGGGTGTAGGTGTAGGTGGTATTGGTGGACTTGGCCGTCACGGCAGCGCCGACGTTGGTTCCGGCAGCCGAGTTCTCGGCGATGCTGCGAGTCACCGCGTTGGCGTCGGTGATGGCGCTGCCCGAGGCCCATGCCCCGTTGCCCTCGGCGTTGACGGCGCGCACCTGGACCTCGTAGCTCTTGCCCTCGGTCAGGCTGCTCAGCGTCGTGCTCGTTCCCGTGCCGCTGAAGGAGGTGCCGGTCCATGAATTCGCGCCCGACAGCTTGTACTGCACGTTGTAGCCGCTGATGGCGGGCTTGCCCGTCATGTCGGGGGCCGTCCACGACACGTCGATCTTGGTCGCCGGCGTCGTGGAGTTGGCCGCCACGGTGACGGTCGGAGCCGCGGGCGGCTCGGCAACGTCGGTCACGTTGATGGTCACCGTGATGGTGTCGTCGATCTTCGTGTCCGCGTTGTCGTCGGTGTCCTTGCGGTCGCTGACCTCCACGGTCAGGCTGTACGATGTCTTCGCCTCGTAGTTGGGCACCTTGTCCGTCTTGACGGTGATCTGCCCGGTGTTCAGGCCGATGTCGAACTCGTCCTTGTCCGTCCCGTTCAGCGAGTAGTACAGGGTGTGGTTCTCGGTGTCGTTGGCGGTGACCGCCGCGCCGACGTTCGTCCCAGCCGCCGAGTTCTCGGCGATGCTGCGGGTGGCCGTCTGATCGGGGAACTCCGCGTGGACGTTCTTGTCCTGGGTGTTCGTCTTGCCGCTGGTCGACCACCCGCTGTCGCCTTCGTCGTTGTTGGCCCGCACCTGCACGTCGTACTCCGTCCCTTCGGTCAGGCCCGTCAGCGTCGTGCTGGTCGTCGTTCCGGTGAAGGAGGCGTCCACTCGGTCCAGTCGTATCGCTGCTCTTCTTGTACTGCACGTCGTAGTCGTTGACGGCCGGCTTGCCCGACATCTGCGTCGTTGTGAGCGCCGTCCAGCTTACGTCGAGCTTGGTCTTGGGCGTCGCCGACGTTCTGCGTCACCGTCGGCGCGTCGGGCGCAGTTTGCGGAGGCTCGTCCACGTCGTTCACGTTGATGGTCACCGGGACGACGTAGTCGCCCGGAGCGTTGGGGTCAAGGGACTGCGCGTTCGCGCCCTGGGTCTTCGCGGCGGCCGTCACCGTTACGACGACGCTGTAGGAGGTCTTCGCCTCGTAGTCCAGGCTGGTTCCGGTCTTGACGGTTATCTGGCCCGTTGAGGAGCCGATCTCAAACTTGCTCGCGTCCGTTCCGCTCAGGGCGTGGGTGTAGGTATAGGTGGTGTTGGACGCCGTGACCGCCGCGCCGACGTTGGCGCCCGCCGCCGAGTTCTCGTCGATGCTGCGGGTTACGCTGCCGCCCTTCGTTATAGCCGTGCCGGAGGCCGACCATGCGCCGTCGCCCTCGTCGTTCCCGGCCCGCACCTGGACCTCGTACGTCTTGCCCGCCGTCAGGCTGTCGATGGTGGTGGTGGTTCCGGTTCCCGTGAAACTGTGCGAGCTCCACGTCGAGTCGCCGCTCTTGCGGTACTGCACGTCGTAGTCGTCGATGGCCGGCTTGCCGGTCATGGTCGGGGCAGTCCAACTCACGTCCAGCTTGGTCGTGGGCGTGGTGGAGTTCTGCGCTACCGTCGGAGCGGTCGGAGCGGCCGGCGGCTCGTTCACGTCGGTTACGTTGATCGTCACCGCGATGGTGTCGTCAGCGGTGGTGTCCGCCGTTCCGCTGGCGTTCTTGCCGTCGGTGACGTTCACGGTGACGCTGTACGAGGTGTCGTCCTCGTAGTCCAGGGCCGACTTGGTCTTGATCTGGCCGGTGGACGAGTCGATGGTGAAGTCGCTCGCGTCGGTTCCCGTCAGCGAGTAGGTGAGCGTGTTGAACTTGGCGACGCCGTCCGGGTCGGTGGCGGTCACCACAGCGCCGATGTTGGTGTCGGCAGCCGAGTTCTCGGCGATGCTCCGCGTGGCCGTGTCGGCGGCGAAGGCCGGCGGCTCGTTCACGTCCGTCACGTTAATGGTCACCGGGACGATGTAGTCACCCGGCGCGTTGGGATCGATGGACTGCGCGTTCGCGCTCTGCGTCTTCGCCGCCGCCGTCACCGTGACAGTCACGGTGTAGGAGGTCTTGGTCTCGTAGTCGAGGCTCGTTCCCGACTTCACCGTTATCTGTCCGGTAGTCGAGCCGATCTCGAACTTGCTCGCGTCCGTTCCGCTCAGCGCGTGGGTGTAGTCGTAGGTGGTATTGGTGGACTTGGCCGTCACCGCCGCGCCGACGTTGGTCCCGGACGTCGAGTTCTCGGCGACGTCGCGGGTGACCGCGTTCGCGTCCGTGATGGCGCTGCCGGAGTCCGACCACGCGCCGTTGCCCTCGGCGTTGACCGCCCGCACCTGTACCTCGTAGCTCTTGCCCTTGGTGAGGCCCGTCAGTGTCGTGCTCGTCCCCGTTCCGGTGTAGGAGGCGTCAGTCCAGGTGGACCCGCCGTTCTGCCGGTACTGCACGTCGTAGTCGCTGACGGCGGGCTTGCCGCTCATCTGCGTGGTGGTCGGCGCAGTCCATGACACGTCCAGCTTGGTGCTCGGCGTGGTGGAGTTGGCGGCCACCGTCGGCGCGCTCATCTTCGGCGGCGGCTCGTTCACGTCCGTCACGTTGATGGTGACCGGAACCGTGTAGGTGCCCGTGCCGTTGGGCACGCTGTTGGAGTTGCCCGTGCCGGACACCGCGATCTTCACCTCCACGCTGTAGGAGGTCTTGCTTTCGTAGTCCGGGATGTTCCCCGTCTTGACGGTTATCTGGCCGGTGGTGGAGCCGATGTCGAACTTGCCCTTGTCCGTTCCGTCCAGGGAGTGGGCCAGGGTGTAGCTGCCCGGCGTCATGGTCACTGCCGTGCCGATGTTGCTTGCGGCGGCGGAGTTCTCGGCGATGCTGCGGGTCACCGTGCTCGAGGTCGTGATGGCGTTGCCCGTGTCGGACCATGCGCCGTTGCCCTCGTCGTTGACCGCGCGAACCTGCACGTCGTATTTCTTGCCCGCGGTCAAACTGCTCAGCGTCGTGCTGGTTCCCGTTCCGGTGAAGCTGTGGGAAGTCCAGGACGAATCGCCCGTCTTGCGGTACTGCACGTCGTAGTCCGAAATGGCCGGCTTGCCGGTCATGGTGGGCGCCGTCCAGGACACGTCCAGCTTGGTGGTCGGAGTCGTCGAGTTGTTCGCAACCGTCACCGTCGGCTTGCCCGGCGGCTCGCTCACGTCGGTTACGATGATGAGGACGCTGTAGGTGATGTCGAGGATGTTCCTCTGGAGGTTGTTCTCGACGGCGCGGAGGGTAAGGCTGTAGGAGGACTTGCTCTCGAAGTCCGGGACGTTGCCCGTCTTGACCTGTATCTGGGCGGACTGGGCCGTCTTGTAGCCGGTGTCCGTGCTCATCTTGAACTTGGAGCCGTCGGTCCCGCCGAGGGTGAATTGCAGCGGGTAGTAGTCGGTGGCGTTCACGTTGAACTTCCCGCCGACGTTGCCGTTCTCCGCCGTGTTCTCCGCCAGGTAGAGGATGATCGACGACCCGGACCAGTGGCCGGGGCCCTCGTCGGCGATCTGAGAGCGCACCTGCACCTCGTATTCCTTGCCGGCGGTGAGGCCGGTGATGGTCGCGCTCGTTGCTGTGCTGTTGGTGGTGTCGGCCATCTCCGTCCAGGAGCTGGTGGTCCACTCGCGATACCGCACGTCGTAGTCGTTTATCGTGGTGCCCGTCATCGGCGTCGGCGCGGTCCACGACACGTCCAGCGCCGTGGTCGGGTTGGTGGAGTTCTGGGCCAGCGTCGGCCTGTCCACGTTGGGGGCCCGGACGTCGTTCACGTTTATCTGGATATCGCCGCCCACACTCGTGTTCTCGACGGTGTACCGGAAGTTCCCGCTGTACGAGGTCTTGGTCTCGTAGTCCAGCGTCGTCCCGTCCTTGACGGTGATCTGGCCGGTGCTGGAATCGATGTCGAAGTAGGTCTTGGCGTCCCCGTTGAGGGTGAAGCTGCTGCCGTCGGCGCGGTTCGGCCCGCCCACGCTGCCGACCACGGTGTCCTTGGGCTTGTTCTCCTGGACGCTCAACGTTTCCTTGCAGTTGAAATGCTTCACCTGCAACGAAATCGAGTCGTACAGCCCGTCGGGGTCCGTCGCCGTGTAGTGGAAGGAGTACCAGTTCAGGGGCGGATGCCTGAGGCTCGCCACGGCGTAGCCGCTGGAGTTGATGGTGGTGCTGACGAGCTTGTTCGAGCCCGCCGTGTAGGTCAGCGTGTCGTCTTCCGGGTCGTAGAAGTGCTTGGTGTGGCCGCTGCTGGGGGAATAGGTGATGGTGCCGCCGTAGCAGCCGCCGTAGCGGCTCCAGAGCTGCCCGAGCAGCTGGCTGCCGCTGCTCTTGATGCTGGCGTAAGGCGCGTGGTTGCCCGACGTGTCCGCCGCCCGGATGTGGATGATCACGGACGGGGCGCTCTTGTTGGAGGCGTAGGCTTGGTAACAGGCTGCCCTGGTGGCGAACCACTTGGTGGGCGTGCCGCTGAGGGTGCGGGTGGAGGCGTTCCAGGAGATCCCCTGGGGCAATACCGCCGCAGTGCTGCCGCAGCCCTGGGACAGCTTGTAGGTGATGTTGGGGTCGCCGGTGGCCGCGGGCAGCGTCACGTTCACCGCCGTGCCCTGCGTCCATTCCAGCGTGGTGGGCGGCGCGGTGACCCAGGAGAGGCCGGCCTGCGCTGAGGCTCCCTGCTCCTGGAGCACCTCGATAGCGAAGCTCAACGCGACGGTGTCCGTCCCGTCGGTGGCGGAGTAGGTGTAGCTGGCGCTGTCGGCGAGGGCCGTGGGCGTGCCGGTGATGGTGCGGGCCGTGGCGTCGAAGGTGAGGCCGTCGGGAAGATCGGGGGAGAGCGAATAGGTGAGTGCACCGCTGGCGGTGGCCTCCGGCAGGGTCAGCGTCTCGATCTCCGTATTCATATTAAAGGACTGGTCGTCGATGGTCGCGCCGCCGAAGGAGATGGCGGGCGGCGTCGCGACGGCGATGGAGAACGTGAGGCTGGCCGCGTTGTGTCCGTCGGCGGTTGCGGTGTAGGTGTACGTGGCGCTCGCGGCCTCCGCGGTGGGCGTTCCCGTGACGGTGCGGGCGGTAGCGTCGAAGCTCGCTCCGGCAGGGAGGCTCGGCGAGAGCGCGTAGGTGATCGTCGGGACGATGGTCGTGCAGACGCCGTCACAAGTGACCGTGGCCGTGGGCAGGCGCAGCGTGTCTATGGCAACGTCCTTGGTCCACGACTGGTCGGGGATCGTGTGGCTGCCGAAGGTGAGGGAGCGGCCCGTCGTGGGGGGAGTCTTGGGGGAAGTGTACGGCCCCGATGACGGGGAGTCGGTCCAGCTGCTGTCGCCGCCCTTGTTGCGGGCGCGGACGGCGACGTAGTAGGTCTTGGTGTTGTCTGCGCTGATGGTGATGCTGGTGGAGGTGTGGTTGGACGCGCCCAGCTCCCAACTCTGCTTGTGGGTCGAGGTGTAGGTGACGTGGTAGCTGGTCGCGCCGGAGACTGCGGGCCAGGATGCGGTCAGGGAGCCGTCGGAGCGGGAGACGGAGACCGATGAGGGCGCGGCGGGCGGCTTGACGCGTTCAGTGTCGGGGGGAAAGTAAGGCCCGGAGGACGGGGAGTTGGTCCAACCGCTCCAGCCGTTATCGTTGCCGGCGCGGACGCCGACGAGGTAGGTCTTGGAGTTGTCGACGCCGATGGTGATGCTTGTGCCGGAGTGATCGAGCGAGGCGAGGCTCCAGCTTCCGCCGCCGTTTGAGCTGTAGGTGACGTGGTACTTGGTAGCGCCCGACGGGGCGGACCAGCTTGCGGTCAGGGAGCCGTCCGACCGCGACACCGACACCGATCCGACGGAGCCGGGCGCAGAGGAGGCCTCGACGTTCTGGGCGACGATGGGCACCAATGCTGCCGCCGTCAGGATGAGGAGCAGGAACGGAAGGAGGTAGCGTCTCTGCTTCGCCTGGGCCTCCGCGTCTATGGGAGAGCCGGTCGCCGCTTCGATCAGGTACTTCATGGGGTTACGCTATCCCTTCGGTTCTTGCGGTTGGGGGGTTGCGCTTCGGGTCCGGTGTGTTCGTGGTGTATGGTCATGAGGGTTAGATGACCCTGTTCGTCATTCCCCTGCCCCAATAGTCATTCCCGCGAAGGCGGGAATCTCATCCCCTTGAGTCTCCTCGAGGAACGGGGCCCCACGTGGATTCCCGCTTTCGCGGGAATGACGGGAGGAGGAACCGAGAATGTCGGGAGAGGTGCCGTTGGAAGTGCCGGGAGAGGCATGAGAGAAGAGGGACCAGGAATGCGGGAAGAAGTGAGTCGGAAATGCCGGGGAGGCGTGCGTGGGAGTGCAGGTACAGGGAGGGAGGCGGAAGGGCCGGGAGGCGTCCGCGGTGGTACAGGTACAAGGGGGAAGGCGGAAGGGCCGGGAGGCGTCCGCGGTGGTACAGGTACAAGGGGGAAGGCGGAAGGGGCGTTCGCGGTTCGGCGAGCTCACCGCGAACGGTTGGGTATAGGTTTCAGGACTCTCGCTCGTCATGGTCTAGGACCCTCCCTCCTGAATTACGGATGCGGCCGCGACGCTGCCTTCGACGACGGCGGGGTCGCCATTCAAGAGCGGGAGGAGCGCGAGGATGATCATGATGAAGAAGAGGATGGGCGCGAGGTATCGGACGGGGCCGCCCTTGGGCGCGGATCCGTACAGCGCGGTCGCGGCGGTGTCGATCATGAGCTTCATGGGTTTCTGCTATCCTTACCTTGGTTGAGGTTGACCACGCAGCGATTGTCTAGGTTGAGGTTATGGCGGTAAAGGATTGTCGCGTCTATGTTGTTCGGCTCGTATCGTTGCTCTCAACAACGATACGTGACAACTATAATCATCCAAAAACAGATTGTCAACCCTTGATTTCCGAATTTATAACGATTTTCCGAGCAAATCGTGAGCTGGGGAAAAACGTCTCGCGTCAACGAGTGTCTCACTCACCGTTGAACGCAAAGACGGACGCTTAGGGAAACGACGCGGGGGACGCCGGCGCGGGGCGTGTCTCTCTTAATTAAGGAAAGGGCGCCGGGGGCGTCGTCGCGCAGCGCCTCAAACGTCTCCCGTCGATCATAGCGAAACTTGAGAGACTGCCGCGAATCCGCCTGTCGCAGATGGGTCGTGCTTGAACTGAATCTGGAAACCAACCGCGTCACGGGCCATGCCTTCAAAGCGAACGCGCTGGAGGACGCAACATCCCTCTATCTCGATAGGGAACTGGAGAGCCGGGGACATCCGCGAATCGAGGTGGTGTTGGTCTCCGCGAGTTCGCTGTCCGCACTCAGAAGGGCGTACCCGAACTACTTCGCGGACCTGGCGATTTCAGGCGCGTGTTTCTGGAGACCGTCGAGAATCGGTGACGACCACTTCTCTCAGGCGGGCCTCCCGCCTTACCTTCGCCTTCCTTTGGCGGTCCATAACGGACTTCACGACGCGCTCGAATCTCTCCGAAGGCGTTTCGCCGACTTGAGGCCCTCTTTCTGCATCGACCATATCCGACTTCCCCTCCAACTCACGCCCGTACCGGAAAGCATGATTAGGACTCGCCGTCCCTAAGTCATTCTTTCAGTCTGGGACAAAGGCTGTCAAGCTCATGGAAGAGACGTAACTCGCGGTGGCTTGCATCTGCCTCCGAGTACTGTGTAGTGGCTACGCGGTACGTTCACCATGTAGGGTAGACACGAGTCAACTCTACGCTCCGTTGATCGACTTTTGGATTAAGCACCCACGTTGACACCCTTGGGCCGCAAGCATAGAATCTGTGAACTCCGACGCCGTTCTGCCGCTTGCTGAGGACGGTCGAGTAAGCCCAAGGAGGCATTGATGGGAACGAAAGCGTACGTGTTGATCGAGGTGGCTGTGGGCAAGGCCAAGGCGGTTGCGGACGAAATCCTCAGCCTGGAGGGAGTCAAGACCGTCGACGTGGTCATGGGGACCTTCGACATTATTGCCGTCGTCAACGCTTCCGACGTGAGCGCCGTCGCGACTCTCGTGACGGGCGACATCCACACCATCGACGGCGTCCTTCGCACTCAGACTTGCCTGGCCGTCGTCGCCACCTAGAGCATCCCCCCGATACACGCACACCACGAGGCGGAAGCGCCATGACGAACGAGACGGCGTTCTCGATGGACACGTCGAGCATCAAGTACGGCCCGGGGGTCACCCGCGAGGTCGGGTACGAGATGCACCGTTTGGGCGCTCGCCGCGTCATGGTCGTGACCGATCCCCGCATGGCGCGGAGCGAGGCGACCGGCGTGACGATGAACTCGCTGAGGGCCGAGGGCATTGACGCCGTGCTCTACGACCGGGTGCGTGTCGAGCCGACGGACGTATCCTTCAAGCAGGCCATCGAGTTCGCCACGGACGGCGCTTTCGACGGGTTCGTCGCGGTCGGCGGCGGCTCAAGCATGGACACCGCCAAGGCGGCCAACCTGTACTCCACGTACCCCGCCGACTTTCTGACATACGTCAACGCGCCGATTGGCAAGGGCGAGCCTGTGCCGGGTCCGGTCCGGCCCCTCATCGCGATTCCCACGACGACGGGCACCGGCAGCGAGACGACCGGCGTCGCGATATTCGACCTGCTTGAAATGAAGGCCAAGACGGGTATCTCGCACCGCTCGCTGAGGCCGGTCATGGGCATCGTCGATCCCGACAACGTGCGGGACCTCCCCTCGATGGTCACCGCGTGCAGCGGCTTCGACGTCCTGAGCCACGGGCTGGAATCGTTCACGGCCATGCCGTTCGGGCGTCGCGAGGCGCCGGAAAACCCCGGCCTGCGCCCGTCCTATCAAGGCTCGAACCCGATCAGCGACGTGTGGGCGCTGAAGGCCATCGAGATGGTGGCCGAGAACATGCACCGAGCTGTCCACGACTCCGACGACGCCGACGCGCGCGGTCAGATGCTCCTCGCCGCAACGTTCGCGGGAGTCGGATTCGGCAACGCGGGCTGCCACCTGCCGCACGGCATGTCGTATCCCGTCGCGGGCATGGTCAGGGACTACGTGCCGGACGACTACCCTGACGGCGAGCCGATCGTGCCTCATGGCATGTCGGTCATCTTGAACGCCCCGGCGGTGTTCCGTTTCACCGGCCCGACCAACCCGGACCGTCACCTCCACGCCGCGAAGCTCATGGGCGCCGAGGTGTCCGGCGCGGGCCCGGAGGACGCGGGCGACGTTCTCGGCGACGTCATCGTGAGGTTCATCCGAGACATGGGCCTCCCAAACGGCCTCGGCGCGGTGGGCTACACGGAAGAAGACGTCCCGGCCCTCGTCAACGGCACGCTGCCCCAGCACCGCGTCACGAAGCTCTCCCCCCGGCCCGCCGAGGCCGAAGACCTCACGCAGCTCTTCCGCGACTCCCTCACCCTATGGTGACGTAGGACGAACCGCCTCACTCCCTCGGCGGCTCGTGGATACCGGCGTTGGGATCGAGCGGGTTCCCGCCGAAGAAGAGGTAGGCCAGCATGTCCTCACCGATGTTCTTCGTGTAGTGCTTGAGACCCGGCGGAGTGTAGACCCACGACCCCTTCGTGATGACGCGCTCCTCGTCGCCGACGCGCATCTGTCCCGTTCCCTGTAGGACGTAGTAGAACATCGGGGTCTGGTGCTCGTGGGACTCGTAGACGCCACCGGGGTGGAAGCTGTTTACTCCCAGCAGCCGGTCGTACGTCTCCGAGCCGGGCAGACGGTCCTCCATCGCGCCCATGTCGATAGACTGGTAGTGGCTGCCGTCCACCGCCACTAGCGTATGCCCGTACTTCTCTTCCTTGAAGCTCTTCCATTCGGACTCGTCGAATATGTACTGGTACATGGGCCGTCTCCTTCCCTGTCGAACTGGCCGTACTTTCTCATATAGGGGAGCGTGCGTCCAGTTCGGAAACCCCCTCATCGTCATTCCCGCGAAAGCGGGAATCCAGAGTCGTCTGCAAAGTTACGAGATGTCTTCTCTCTGACCTCCACATAACCCCACCCAATGTCATTCCGAACGTAGCGAAGCGGAGTGAGGAATCTAAAATCCTCGTCATTCGGAACTCGCCCCGTAGCTGGAACCACCCCTGACGACCCTACAAAACATGGATTCCCCTCTGCGCTCTCCGCGCCCTCTGCGGTTAATCAAAGGTCTCCGAAGGCGCGAATCGGGGTGATCCTCTCACCAACTCTAAACAGTTACGCAACTTCGTATAGAGTAGTGAGTAGGGTGTAGAATGTTCCGCACCATGGAAAGTCGCTGGACGGCTTTGATCGACAGAAACCTGAACGGCTACACGGCCGGACTGGGCACGGCGGTTGGACTTATGGTCGGCGGATACGTCGCGTTCGGGGTGCTCGACATTCACATTCTGCCCCGCATCGTCATCACGTACCTCGGAGCGGTCGTCGGCGTGCTGTTAGCGGCGGCGATTGCGACCCCCTTCACGCGCGATCGCGGCAAGCCGACCCTGCTATAGCGTCCCGTGACGCGAGCGGATAGGTATGAGCGGCCATGACCATCGACGTGCGTGACAAGCTAGTGGACGCCCACATCCACGTCCACTCGCCGGATTTTACGAAATACCCGCTTGCGCCGGGGTTCGAGCGCTCTGACCTGTGGTACCCGTCGATGACGCCGGAGGACTACGCACGATACGCCCAACGCTTCGGAACGGTGCGAGCGAACCTCGTCCAGCCGACGTGGTACGGACTCGATCACACCTACATCATCGACTGCGTCGCCCACGCGCCGCACCAGTACGTCGGAACGGGCATCGTGCCCGCGATGAGCGACGTAGCCCTGCCGCCGCCCGACAGGGCCATGCTCCGCCTCTCGGAACGGGGCATCCGCGCCTTTCGCATCAGGGGCGGGAGCGCCCGCGCCGCTTTCGGAGGCAAGACGAGATGGCTGGACTATCCCGGCTACGACGCCATGTTCGAGACCGCCGCGAGCCACGGACTCATGCTCAGCTTCCTCATAGGCCCGGACGACCTGCCGGAGATCGACCGGATGTGCATACGCTACCCTGATACGTCGGTCGTCATCGACCACGTGGCCGGCATCCGGGTCCGCGACGGCCGGCTCCCCGTCGACCACGTCGAGGCGCTATGCAGCCTCGCGCGACACCGGAACGTCACCGTCAAGCTGGGCCCGTTCCACGTCCTGAGCGACCAACCCCCGCCATTCCTCGACCTGCTCCCCCTGCTCCGCCACGTCATCGACGCCTTCGGCCCCCACCGCTGCATGTGGGAGACCGACGTCGGCGGCCCCGTCCCGATGTCCCACCCCGAAGAGGTCTACGCCGCGACAGTCCAACTGATCCTGGAACACGCTGACTTTCTCAGCGACGCGGACAAGGAGTGGATTTTGTATGGGACGGCGGAGAGGCTGTTGTTTGGGGGTGTAGTCTAGTCGAAGAATTGGAGTATTGAGATTGTCTGGTATTTACATTGATCTGCAGCCATCACTGTGAAACCCAATTAGCTCCCCAAGCACCGATTAGGTAGTCGTGGATTTGACGTAGTTAGTGACCTACGCGCCGACGGAAAGTATGCCCACGATGAAGTCTTGCTGTCTTGGCACCATCTTAAAGCTTGTTAGAGCTTAGTATCAATTTAGATTTCGCGATAAAGGGCAATAGGATCAATGATTATTTCATTTGCAAGTTTTCCAGAAAATGTTTCTTCGACCTTCGACAGAGCTTCGACCAAACCCATGACTGCTTCCTTGAGATGCTCGGGATCGGAATCATCGGTGTTCATATTGTCAGTATTTCCATCGGCACCATTAGTTGGCTTTTGGGCAATTGTGCCAAAGAGTACAAATTGCTCGTCGGGGAACCTAGAATATTTCCTAACTAGCAAATGTTCCTTTTCACGAAGGTATTCTCTCTTGAGGTTCGCAGAAAACGTATAGGGCCCAGTTGTCATTCGTACTTCAAACTGATCTTGAAAACCATACTCAAGAAGAAACCCTAGCTTTTCCAAGAATGTTGGGTCTTGTCGCATCCCAGCACTGGCGGCTAGTTGCTCAAGGTTCTCCAATGTTTTTTTTCTTTCTCTCAACCGCGCTTTCGTATTTCTATCTCCGCTCGAATCAATTAATTCATCTAGTTGTTGGCGTACCGCAGACAACTCATTGTAGTTAGTTACGTACGCTAATGCCTCACCCATGTCATTGAAGCTTTTCATAGTGTTCTTGATCATGTTCATATCATTGAATGCGACTTTTGACCTTACTTCTACAAAGGCAACTCCATCCAGCTTAGCTATTATTTCGTCGATGTTGTCGTCCGAAATGAGATGAACCATATCGCCTTCTCTGAGATGACGTTCAAAAAGAGTGAATGAGTAGTCGTGAAGATACTTCTTCTCCTCCGTTCGTGATTCGGAGCCTACAATGCGAGCCATTTGCCGTCCACTACCGAATGGGCCGCTTTGCTTTTCTTCCTCTTTGCTCGTTTCTTCTTGAGTGTCCATCAGATACTCTGTAAGCCCTCCGAATATCTGAGAGGAGATGGAGTACATTTTGTACTCATCTAGATACAAAAAGCTCTTAACTGGTTGAATTGAAGCGTCCTGTCCTGTTCCTTCTTTTGCTTCTAGATCTGGGGCGCGTGCTCTAGTCGTGAGATTGTCTTGGTAATGGCGTCTTCTAGTATCGGAGTAAGACCACACAGTCACCACCACTGCTATCGAAATTAACACAGTAGTAGAGAGTGCTAGTGGAAGTGTTAGTATATCCATTGCCTATGAACCGTTGCTCAGCTTCGATAATCTATGGAATATTGAAAAACTGAGTAGCAAAGATGCCCCTGCAAATAACGATGCCAGGTACTTTATCACTTGAAGGTCTATAATGCCGGGATTTGACTGACCTAGTATGTGTGCGCCTGACAAGAGGCCATAACCTATTATGAAGGCGATCGAAAGACCGTTTTGGATAGTTTTCCAGGACTGACTAGAATCATTGTGATGTTCGAGAGCGTTAATGTTAGAGATTTGGAGGATTAGCCCGAAGGCCATGAAGTCGGCGGCGTTGAACATGTCTACTCTGCGGTTCTCCGATATGCCCCACATTAATAATCGAGAAGCAACTGGTATCAAGCCTACCCCGACGGTGTAGACAAGCCACTTGACCTGTCCGTCACCCAGTAACGAAATATTCTTGTTCAAGATACGGTACATTGCAAGGGACTTCTTGCGGTTGGCTCTAACTTGTGACTGTTGTTGTTTCGAATTTGTTGCCGACGGCTAGATTGGAATGAAATGTGGAAAGCATAGTCGGAACGCAGAATCTAGTCAATCGCTGTTTGGTTACGATTAGACTTCATGATCTCATTTTGTCTGACTCAATCAACCATTTGCTAGTACATCACCATGATGCTTGTTGTTGTCGGGGGCAATCTATTTCCGAATTGCTAGACCCGCTGTAGCCAGGCTCCGCTGTGCCGCTCCGCTCACCCCACCCCCTCCATCACCTCCGGCCCATCATTCCCAGCCGAGTTGACCAACTCCGAAACCTCGTACGCCTCCATCGCCCCGTCCTCATACGGTGCCAGCACGCTGGTGAGCGCATCGGGATCGTCCACGCTCCCATCCAGCCAGAAGGCTTCGAGCTCGCGACGCAGGATGACGGGCATCCTGTCGTGGATGGGCCTGAGCGTGTCGTTCGCGGTGGTCGTGATGATCGTGCACGAGGGGATGACCTCGCCCTGCGGGTCGCGCCACGTCTCCCACAGTCCGGCGAACGCGAACGGCTCGCCCGACCGCATAACGATTCTCATTGGTATTCGCTGCTTGCCGAGTCGTTGCCACTCGTAGAAACCGTCGGCGAGGATGAGACATCGCCGGCGACGGAGGGCATTGCGGAACGCGGGCTTCTCGGCGACCGTCTCCGCCCGCGCGTTTATCATGCGGCTGCCTATGGACTTGTCCTTCGCCCACGAGGGGATGAGACCCCAGCGCATGTACCCTCCGCGCCGCGACTCCGCGCCCACGACGGTGAGAACGTCCTGCGTCGGAGCGATGTTGTACCTTCGCTCGAAGGCGTCCCAGTCGCCCTCGAACTCGAACCGCCGGGCAAGCTCCCCCAAGTCTACTGTCAGGCTGAATCTTCCGCACATGGCGGTATTGTAGCGGTTTTAGGGAAGGGGAGAAGATTCACCGCAGAGAGCAAGGAGAGCGCAGAGGTTTTTAAGGTAGGACATGGATGGGCTTTGACACCAACATCCCGTTTTTACGGGAGACTTTGATGGCGAAGGGGACCGAGTCGATTTGAAGGGCGGCCTCGCGGTCTTCGGGCCGGAAATGAGGCTTGGCGGGGTCGTCGTACTTGGCGGCCTGATCGCAGGCCATAACGAGACTGCGCACGGCGTCGGGGTCGGGTCGCCGTCCCTCGAGCAGGTTTCGTATGTAGAGCGCGCACTGCTCGTCCTCGTCGGTGCGCACCTTGCCGCCGTCGCCCATCGCCACGATGGTCACGAGATCGGGGTCGTCGCGAAGAATAGCTTCCACAGTCGACCGTGCGATGACGAGGGAAGCGGCATATATGACATCAGCGTTGGTCGCCGTGGTCACGCCGACGGTGCCCGCCATGGTGGAGTGCGCGATGACCTTGCCTTCGAGGTCGGCCTGCGACATCTCGTACGGCGAGTTGTTGTAGTCGAAGCCGGGCGGACGCATGCCGTGCACCTCGCCGACGCAGAGGCCGGCGAGACCGTCGCTCCTGAGTCGCAGGGCCTCCTCCGGGCTCCCGACGAGGATGATCTTCTTCGCTCCTCGTTGGAATGCGACGGCCTCTGTTGTGAAGGCCCGGAACACGTCGATGATGACGACAGTGCCGCGGGCGCGGCGGGCGCCTTCGATGAGGCTGTCTACGAGGACGCGCATCAGGCCGGCGCTATGCGTACCAGAGCTCGGAGTGGAGGTCGCAGCACTGCACCTTCGGCAGCTTGAAGCGGATGTCCTCCTCCGCGCCCCGAATCGTCGTCACGCTGTCGGGGGCAAGGGTGTCGACGACGGCCCTTACAAGGTCTTCGGGGGTCGATGCTCCCGACGTGACGCCGACGTTCTCGACACCGTCCAGCCACTCGTCCTGAAGCTCACCGGGGCTGTTGATGAGGTACGCGGGGACGCCCTGCGCGTTGGCGACCTCGCGGAGGCGGTTGCAGTTCGAGCTGTTGGGCGCTCCGATGACGAGGACGAGATCGACGAGCTTGCAGAGCTCCTTGACCGAGAACTGGCGGTTGGTCGTCGCGTAGCAGAGGTCGTTCCGCACGATCACGTTGTCGAAGTTGCCCTCAATCTCGTCGATGACCTGCTGGGTGTCGTCGACCGACAGCGTCGTTTGTGTGAGGACGGTGACGGGCGTGTCGTCCTTCCATTCCGGCATGTTGACGCCCTCGCGCTCGTCGATGAGGAACATCGGCCGGTGGCCCATAGTGCCCCTGACCTCCTGGTGGCCCTTGTGCCCGACGATGATGAGCCTGCGTCCCTCGCGGTCGTACCGCTTGGCCTCGTTGTGGACCTTCGTCACGAGGGGACAGGTGGCGTCGAGCACATGGAGGTCTCGCGCCTTGGCGCGCTCGAAGTCCTCCGGCGGCGAGCCGTGCGCGGAGAAGACGACCACAGACTCCGGTGGAATCTCTCCCACGTCCTCGACCGTCTTCGCACCCTTGGACTCGAGGGCGTCTACGACGTGCGGGTTGTGGACGATCTGGTGCTTCATGTACACGGGCGGGCCGAATCGCTCAAGGGCGATCTCGACCACGTCGATGGCCATGACCACGCCGGCGCAGAAGCCGCGCGGCGTGCCGAGGTACACGTTCATGCCGTCCCTCCCCGCAAAGTACGTCAATTGTATCACCGCGATGGTGCTGAGTCAGGTATTGCGCAGGGGCGAGGGGTGTATACTACATACATTCAAGAGTGAGGAAGTGGGAATGAAGATCGCCGAACGGATGAACCGCCTGGGTACCGAGACCGCCTTCGAGGTGCTGGCGAAAGCGAAGGCGCTCGAGGCGCAGGGCCGCGACATCATCCACCTTCAGATAGGGGAGCCGGACTTCGACACGCCGTCCAACATCGTCGAGGCGGGCGCGGAGGCGCTCCGCAATGGGTACACGCACTACGGCCCGTCGCCTGGACTGCCGGAGTTGCGACAGGCCATCGCGACTGAGGTCGCGGGGACGCGCGGCATAGACGTCGGAGTGGACAACGTCGTCGTCACGTCTGGAGCCAAGCCGATCATGTTCTACACGATGCTTGCTCTTGTGGACGAGGGCGACGAGGTGCTCTATCCGAACCCCGGATTCCCCATCTATGAGTCGATGATCAACTTCGTCGGCGGGGTTCCCGTGCCAATCAAGCTCCTGTCGGAGCGCGATTTCGAGATCGACGTGGACGAGGTGGCGGCCTCGATAACGCCGAAGACCACGCTGATGGTCCTGAACTCACCGAACAACCCGTGTGGGAGCGTGGTGGAGCGCGAGACGATACGGCAGCTCGCCGAGCTCGCCGTCGAGCACGACCTCTGGGTGCTGAGCGACGAGATATACATCCGCCTCCTCTTCGAGGGGGAGCATTGCAGCATCGCGTCCTTCCCCGGCCTCGCGGAGCGGACGATCATCCTCGACGGCTTCTCGAAGACCTACGCGATGACGGGCTGGCGCATCGGCTACGGCGTCATGCCGGAAGAGCTCGTACCCCACTTCTCCAAGCTGAACACGAACAGCGTCTCCTGCACAGCGTCGGCCATCCAGATAGCGGGCGTCGAGGCGCTGCAGGGCCCGCAGGAGCTGACCTACGAGTTCCGGGACGAGTTCAAGTCCCGTCGCGACGTGTTCGTGGGCGGACTGAACGAGATACCCGGCATCCGATGTCCAATGCCGATGGGCGCGTTCTACGCCTTCCCGAACATCGAAGGAACCGGCATGACCAGCCGCTGCTTCGCGGACGACCTTCTGAACGACTATGGTGTCGCATCGCTCGCGGGCGAGTCATTCGGCGAGTACGGGAAGGGTTGCGTCCGTTTTTCGTTCGCCAACTCGATCGAGAACCTGAGCCGGGCCCTCGAACGCATCGCCGAGTTCGTGGATGCGAACTCTTCGTAAAGGTCCGCTTCCGTGAGCAGAAATATCCATGCTTGATTCGGTTCCACAGACATGAAATCCCTCCGAATCGCGCTGGCACAGATCAATACGACGGTCGGCGACCTCGACGGGAACACCGCGAAGGTCCTCGACTACACGGCCCGCGCGCGGGATCTTGGGGCCGACCTCGTCGCGTTTCCCGAGCTTGCCATCACGGGCTATCCGCCGGAAGACCTGCTGTTCAAGCACCAGTTCATCGAGGACAACAAGGCGCGGATGCGGCAGGTCGTGGAGGCGTCCGAAGGCATCACGTCGGCCGTCGGGTTCGTGGACTCCGATGCCGATCTCCACAACGCCGCAGCGATAGCGCACGACGGCAGGCTCGCCGGCGTCTACCACAAGATGTTCCCGCCCAACTACGGCGTATTCGACGAGGAGCGCTACTTCAAGGCAGGGCGTGAGTGCCCCGTGTACGTCATCGGCGGCGTTCGCGTGGGCGTCAACGTGTGCGAGGACATCTGGCAGGCGGTGGGCCCGACGGTCGTACAGCGCGCGGCTGGCGCCGAGGTCATCGTCAACATCAGCGCTTCGCCGTTCTACTCCGGCAAGATTCACTGGCGGGAGAACATGCTCGCCACCCGCGCGTCGGACAACGGGGTTTATGTCGCTTACGTAAACCTCGTCGGCGGGCAGGACGAGCTGGTCTTCGACGGCGCGAGCATCGTGTACGATCCCTTCGGGAAGGTCGTGGCGATGGGCAGCCAGTTCGAGGAAGACCTGATCGTCGCCGACCTCGACATCGACGCGGTGTTTCGCGCACGCTCCCGCGACACGCGCTCCCGCAAGGAAAGCTCTGCCCTCCTCAAGCAGGTCGGGTCGTCGCACCTCTCTATGGTCTCCGAGGACTTGCAGAACTCCAAGCCCCCGCTGCCCGACCGCGATCCAACAAGATACGACGAGACGGGCGAGGTGTACGAGGCCCTCGTGACGGGCACACGCGACTACATCGTCAAGTCGGGCTTCTCCCGCAAGGTGCTCGTCGCCCTCTCCGGTGGGGTGGACTCCAGTCTCGTGGCAACCATCGCGGTCGACGCGCTCGGCCCCGATTCGGTGTGCGGCCTCTCCATGCCTTCCCGGTACTCGTCTGAGGGGAGCATTCTCGACGCCCGCGAGTTGGCGGAGAATCTCGGCATCGAGTTGAAGACCGCCCAGATAGAGGATGTCTTCTCGTCGGCGCTGGGAACCCTCGATCCCCACTTCGAGGGGTACGAGCCGGACCTGGCGGAGGAGAACCTCCAGTCGCGCATCCGGGGCCTGCTCGTGATGGCCATGTCCAACAAGTATGGCTGGCTCGTCCTCACGACGGGCAACAAGAGCGAGCTTGCGGTCGGCTACGCGACCATCTACGGCGACATGGCGGGCGGGTACGCCGTCATCAAGGACGTCCCGAAAACGCTGGTATACGAGCTCTGCCGGTACCGAAACGCCCGGGGCGATAGTCCGGTTATCCCCGAGACCGTTCTGATCAAACCGCCCAGCGCCGAGCTCCGGGCCGACCAGACCGACCAAGACTCGCTCCCGCCCTACGAGGTGCTCGATCCGATACTCAAGGCCTACGTCGAGGAGGATCGCAGCTTCGAGGAGATCGTCGAGGGGGGCTTCGACGAGCAGACGGTGAAGGACATCGTGACCCTCGTAGACCGCACCGAGTACAAGCGTCGACAGGCCCCGCCGGGCATCAAGATCACTCCCCGCAACTTTGGTCGCGACCGACGTATGCCCATCGCCAACCGCTACCGCCCCTTCTGACACTCGCCGTCCCGTCGGGTGTACAATGGGCCGAGCTTTAGATGCGAGGAGGACACCTATGGACACTCCGCGACCCGTTATCCGTAACTGGCGCGACCAGGATCCCGCGAACAGCCATGGCGCCGTCGGCTGGAAGGTGATGATGCAGCTTGGCACGAATCCCGGCCGGACGTATGAGGAAGCCCCGCTGATCGGGATTCACGGGATCACCTACCGTCTCCTCCAGCCGACCAAGGCCGAGCCGCCGCACACGCACCCGGCAAAGGAGCACGTCTACTACATCGTCAGCGGCACGGGAGCCGTCCAGCTCGGTGAGGAGCGATTCCCGGTCAAAGAGGGCGACGCGGTGTACATGCCCGCGCAGGGCGTTCACTCGATCATCAACGACAGCGACGACTTCCTGGAGCACTACGTCATCAGCGCGATTCCGCACTGGGCGGAAGACCACCCCGACGGCGACCACGACCGTGGGCGCACCGACCCCGTCATCCGCAACTGGCGTGCCGGCCCACCCCACATGAGCCACGGCGCGGTCGGCTGGTCGATCATGGCCGAGAAGGCGGGATTCCCGGACCGCACCTACGAGCAGGCCCCTCTGGAGGGTTTCCACGGCTTCACCATGCACATGATGCCGGGCGGCCAGGAGGAAGGCCCTCACGAGCACGTTGGCAAGGAGCAGGTGTACGTCTTCACGTACGGTCGGGGCAAGATGCTCCTCGGCGACAAGATCTACGACGTCCGGGAAGGCGACTGCGCTTACATCCCGCAGAAGACCCAGCACGCCTTCATCAACGACGGCGACGACTGGTGCCAGCACCTCATCCTCAGCGCACTTGTGTAGAAAGAAAATCGTGGGTTGAGCGCATACGATGCTTTATACTGAACACCATCGCGTGATTCCCGCATCGCGTATGGTGGGGCAAAGCTAATGAAACTCGATAACGATAAAGATGGTCGAGTGCCGAGGAGGGGCCGGTATGGCTGATACCGAACCGGCGAATTTCATCGAGGACATCGTCGAGGAGCACAACGGCAACGGGCGCTTCGGCGGCGAGGTCATAACGCGATTTCCTCCCGAGCCGAACGGGTATTTGCACATCGGTCACGCCAAGTCGATGTGCCTCAACTTCGGCCTTGCCGACAAGTACGGCGGGCGCTGTCACATGCGGTTCGACGACACGAACCCCGCCAAGGAGGAGGAGGAGTTCGTCGAGAGCATCCTCGAAGACGTGCGCTGGCTGGGGTGGGACTGGGGAGAGCACCTCTACTTCGCGTCCGACTACTTCGACGAGCTGCACGACTATGCCATCGACCTCATCAAGAAGGGCAAGGCCTACGTCGACGACCTCGACCAGGAGCAGATCCGGAAGTACCGCGGCACACTGACCGAGCCCGGCGTCGAGAGTCCCTTCCGTGACCGCTCCGTAAACGACAACCTCTCCCTGTTTCGCGGGATGAAGGAGGGCGAGTTCGAGGAGGGCACGAAGGTGTTGCGGGCCAAGATCGACATGGCGTCCGGTAACATCAACATGCGCGACCCCGTGCTCTTCCGCATCCTCAAGACACCCCACCATCGCACGGGAGAGCAGTGGGTCATCTACCCCATGTATGACTTCACGCACGGGCAGTCCGACTCCATCGAGGGAGTGACGCACTCCGTCTGCACGATGGAGTACGAGGACCACCGGCCCCTGTACGACTGGTTCCTCGACGCGCTGGATATCTACCATCCGCAGCAGATCGAGTTTGCCCGCCTCAACCTCAGCAATACCGTACTCAGCAAGCGAAAGCTCGTGCAGCTCGTGCGTGAGGGACACGTCGGCGGCTGGGACGACCCCCGGATGCCGACGCTGGCCGGTCTCCGCAGGCGGGGGTACACGCCGGAGTCGATACGCAACTTCTGCGAGCAGGTAGGCGTGGCCAAGCGGCAGAACGTCATCGACATCGCATTGCTCGAACACGCTGTCCGCGACGATCTGAACAGGCGCGCGCCCCGCGCTCTCGCCGTGCTCAGACCGCTCAAGGTGGTGATCGAGAATTTTCCCGTAGGTCAGACCGAGGAACTAGAAGCGGTGAACAATCCCGAAGACCCCGACTCTGGCACCCGCAAGCTCCCCTTCTCGCGGGAGTTGTATATCGAGCGCGACGACTTCATGGAGGACCCACCGCGAAAGTTCTTCCGCCTGGCACCCGGCCGCGAGGTGCGGCTGCGGTACGGGTACTTCATCACGTGCACGGACGTCATCAAGGACGACGCGGGCGAGATCGTCGAGCTTCGATGCACCTACGACCCCGAGACGCGCGGCGGACAGGCCCCGGACGGGCGAAGGGTGCGCGGGACGATCCACTGGGTCTCGGCGCAGCACGCGGTCGACGCCGAGGTGCGGCTGTACGAACACCTATTCACCTCGGAGCGTCCCGACGATGACGACGACTTCATGACCACGCTCAACCAGGACTCCCTGGAAGTCGTTCCCAACGCAAAGGTCGAACCAAGCCTGGCGGACTCCGTTCTGGGCGAAAAATTCCAGTTCGAGCGACTCGGCTACTTCGCAGTCGACCCTGACTCCCAGCCCGGCGCGCTCGTCTTCAACCGCACGGTCACCCTGCGCGACTCATGGAAGAAGGTCGCTGCCAAGCTGTGAGGAATAGGCTAGCCGTTACCCCAGCTTCCAGTTGCCGATGGAGGCGCGGTAGGCCTCGATTGGTACCGTCTCCTTCTTGTTGAGCCAGCGCGACAGGGGCGGCACGATTCGGAGGCTGCGGTCTTCGAGGGGCAGCCGGACGGGCGTCCTACCGCGCCGGTGTGACTCGCGGAGGGCAATGGCGATTTCGAGGCATTTCAGCGAGTTTTCACCGCTGCCAATGGGGTCGACGCCGTTCTCGATGGCCTCGATAATCGACTGCACACTGGCTAGATTTCGGTTGCCGGCCCATCGCCAGCCGTCCTCGTCGTGCGTTCCGCTGCGTTCGTGCTGCGACTCCTCTTTGAAGAGGCCCTCCATCTCGACCAAACCGTTGTACCAGTGGGGCCTGGCGTCGGGGTCCTCCAGCTTCCACATCTTGAGGTACATGTAGTCGGTGTAGAAGGAGCCCTTCGTGCAGAGCACCTCAATGCCGTTCTTTGCGTTACTGTTCGTATGCCGGAACGCCTCGACACCGTTGGCGAAGCGGATGTAGCCCGCCTGCCCCTGGTCGTGGTCGCTGTGTGGGTCTCCCGTCACCCATCCGATCACCCACGCTGCATCGGCGTCGCCCGCGAACAGGCGCGTGAGGCTCAGCCCTTGGATGTCCCACTCGTGGCTCGATCCGCCGTGCAGGTCGATTGCGACGACCTCACCGATCTCGCCGGAGTCTATGACGGCCTTCGCCTTCGTGTAGTCGGGGAGGTTGCGGTCGAGGTCGCCGCACCCGAAGGCGATGCCCTTCGCGCGGCACGTGGCGACCATCTCGTCGGCGTTCGCGAGACTGTCCGTGATAGGCTTCTCACAGAGGATGCCCTTGACGCCGTACTCGGCGCAGCCCATGACGACCTCGTGGTTGGCGCTGACGGGTAGGATCGGCGCGGCGATGTCGATGCTCTCATTTCGGAGCATCTCGCGGTAGTCCTCGTAGACGGGGACACCGAACCGCCTGCGGAACAGGTCGGCGTTCTCAGGGTCGGTCTCGGCGGCCGCGACGACCTCCGCTCCGGGCGAGAGATTCCAGGCCCGCGCATGCTGCGTCCCCTTCCGGCCACATCCGATTACTCCGACGCGGTAGGTGCGTTCGGGCATCGTGGTTCTCCTTATCAGCTTGGGTGGATAGGGTCGATCACCGACAGGAAGGGGAAATGGTGAAATTCCGCGTCGAGAGTACAGATGCGACTCAGCCCGTTCTCCCGCATTACCACTGCCGTATGAAGGTCGTGGGCAATGTTTCCCCGAAGGTCAGGTAGTTCAGATAAGGTCTGGGACAGAACAGAGGCGTGTCGCTCCGTAGGGGTCAGAATGGCAAAACCGGGTGAGTCGAGCAGTGCCCGCAAAAAGAGCCAAGCCTGCTGGGAACTCAGAGGTGACTTGAGCACCCTGGGATGAGTGCTTACACGTAAGAACTCGTAGCAGATGCTCCACGTGATAAACGACGGCACAGGATCCCGTCGTGACTCCTCAATGAACTGCACACACGGAGAATGGAATTCGGATTCTTGGTCGACGGCGTAGACGAGGACGTTAGTGTCGAAGACCTGCATCCGCCCCTTCTTCCATCACTCGGTACAGTTCCTCACGGTTGGCGATATCCACCAGAAGTCCGCCGCAGCGCCATGTCGGCAGGGGAGCAAGCGAGTCAGGGTGCGGTTGTGCCGACTTCTCATCGTTGAGAATCCGCCTGAGGCCAGCTTCCACGAGCGCGGACATAGTCATCCCTCGTCGTGCGGCCTCTTGGCACAGACGCCGCATAACCGTATCGTCTATGTTCAGCGTGGTCTTCATATGGGAAACCATATCAATGGTCAGTGCGGCGGGTCAACGCAAACGCGCGGCTATGCCGTATCTTGGGGTTTGTTGTACAATTCGACGGGTCGCGAATGAGGGGAGCGCGTTGCTTGACGTTTGACGCCGCCATAATCGAAGAGGGGTTGAGCCTAACCGCCATCGGGGTCAGCACGGCGTTTGCGTTGCTGCTGGTGCTGTCGGTGGGCGTATGGACGGTCGGCAAGTTCTTCGGGCCAAAGGAGGACTTGACCGACGCTGCGGACTCGTCCTCGACGGAGAAGCGCGACAAGGCTCTCGCGGCCGCCATCGCCGTCAGCGCGCTCCGCGAGATACGCGACAACTCGGCGACGCTTCCCAGACCATCCTCCGGCGAATAGCCTTCCTCCACCGAACCGTCATTGGCTGAATTCATCGACTTCCTCGAATCGACCGGCTTTGCCAATATCACGTGGCAGCAGGGCCTCATGATCCTCGTCGGGCTGGGCTTCATCTTCCTTGCGGTCGCAAGGAACATGGAGCCGTACGAGCTCCTCCCCATCGGGCTGGGGATCGTCGCGGTCAACATGCCGCTCACCGGGCTGACGACCCTGCCCACGGAAGCAAGCGGGGTGCAGGAGGCGGGACTCTTCGGCATCACGTTCCACTATGGCCTGGCTTTCTGGAATATTTTGCCGCCGCTGATGTTCCTGGGACTTGGAGCGAGTACGGACTTCGGCCCAATGATCGCCAACCCCAAGACTCTGTTGCTGGGCGCTGCCGCGCAGATCGGCATCTTCGCGGCGTTCTGGGGCGCGCTCGCAACGGGACTGTTCGAGATTCCCGAGGCGGCCTCCATCGGCATCATCGGCGGCGCGGACGGTCCGACGACCATCTTCATTTCGGCCAAGCTCGCGCCCGAACTGCTCGGCATCACCGCGGTCATCGCTTACTCCTACGTCGCCACCGTCGCGTTCGTGCAGCCTCCCATCATGAAGCTGTTCACGACGAAGGCGGAGCGGGAGATCGAGATGAAACCCCTGCGCGACGTCTCGCGGACGGAGAAGCTCATCATCCCGACCTTCATCTTGATCGTCGTGATACTCGTGGTACCCCGATCCGCGCCGCTGATCGCCATGTTCATGATCGGCAACCTCCTCAAGGAGAGTGGGGTCGTCCCACGGCTCGTGCAGGCGTCAACCGACGTTATCCTCTACGTCTCGACGATCTTCCTGATGCTCACCATCGGCGCGCAGCTCGTGGCCGAGAGGGTGTTCGATCTCGAAACGCTGGCCATCCTCGGACTCGGACTCGTCGCCTTCTGCGCGGGTACGGCCAGCGGCGTGATCTTCGCCAAGATTATGAACCTGTTCCTCAAGGAGAAGATAAACCCGCTCATCGGCTCGGCGGGGGTCTCCGCCGTCCCGATGGCGGCGCGAACGTCGCACCATCTGGGCCAGGAAGCCAACCCAAAGAACTTCCTGCTATACCACGCCATGGGACCGAACGCCGCGGGCGTCATCGGCTCCGCCGCCGTGGCGGGCGTGTTCCTAGCGCTGATCCAGCAGACGGTTTCGTAAAGGCGATATGACAGCAACGCTAAGGGTCAAGATCGGGGAGCGCTGGTACACCGTAGAGGTGGGAGACCTCGACGAGTTTCCCATTCAGGCGGTCGTGGACGGCGATCTGGTCGAGGTCGAGATGGGCGACCTGCCCCCTGCCATATCTCCCCAGACTCACGCCGCGGATATGGCCGTGCAACCCAGCAAACCGGCGCAGCCCGCCCCCGCGCCAAGACAACAGCCTGCGGCAAGGCCGACGTCCTCCGCGGAACCGTCAAGGTCGTTCAAGACGCCGATGCCCGGTGTGATCGTGTCCGTCGCGGTCAAGGTCGGCGACCAGGTGGTGACGGGAGACCCGATCTGCATCCTCGAAGCGATGAAGATGCAGCAGACCCTCCGGGCCGACTGGTCGGGCATCGTGCAGGAAGTCCACGTCACCGCCGGAGACCAGGTCGTGGACGGCCAGGCAATAGCTGACTTGGAGTGACGCCAAATCGTCGTTCCGTCGTCAGGGCCTATTTGCCCCAATCACCCCATCCCGCTCGTAAGCATCCAACTCATCGTTACTCAGGAACTGCGACAGCACTTCACGGGTATGCTCGCCCAGCAGGGGCGGAGGGCCTTGCGGTGCGGCGGGCGTGCGGCTCATGTACTGGAGCGAGTTCGCCATCACCGGCAGGTCCCCGATGGTCGGATGCTCGACGTTCCAGACGACCTGGCGGGCCTTTGCCTGCTTGTCCGCCAGCGTCTCATCGAACGTGTTGATAGGACCCGACGTGATGCCAACCTCCGTGAGGGCATCGATCCACTCGTGCCGGTCTTTCGTCCGAAATCGCTCGGCGAGTTGGGGTATCAACTCGTCCTTGTGAGCGAGCCTAGCCGCGTTCGTCTCGAAACGCGGGTCCTCGTGGATCGTCGGACGGTCGATGAGGGGCGCGAGCTTCTGGAACATCCCGTCATTCATCACGGCGAGCATAAACCAGCGTCCGTCCTTCGCCTCGAACGTCTGGTAGGGGCATATCTGCGGGTGGGCGCTTCCGTAGCGTTGTGGAGGCTCCCCCGTGGCGATGTAGTTCTGCGCGACGTTCACCATGCCCATGATGCCCGTGTCGAACAGCGACAGGTCGATATGCTGTCCCAGCCCGGTCCTGTCGCGCTCGCGGAGTGCAACGAGGATGCCGGTGACCGCAAGCGTGCCGGTCAGTAGGTCGATGGCCGCGATACCCGCCTTCGACGGCGGACGGTCGGGCTCGCCCGTGACGCTCATCAGCCCGATCATCCCCTGGAGTGACGTATCCACGCCCGGCTCGTAGGCGCGCGGTCCCGTGTGGCCGTATCCGGTTATCGAGGCGTAGACGATGCCTGGATTTATTCGCTCGATGCTCGCATAGTCCAGGCCGTAGCGCGCCAGATCGCGCGTCTTGAAGTTCTCGACGATGATGTCGGCCTCCGCAGCCATGCGCTGCACGAGAACTTGGCCGCGTGGTTCCTTGAGGTTGACGCAGATGCTTTTCTTGCCCCGGTTGATGGACAGGAAGTAGGACGACTCCGTCTCCATGAAGGGAGGGCCGAGTCGGCGCGTGTCATCTCCACGCGGCGACTCGATCTTCCAGACGGTCGCGCCGAGGTCGGAGAGTATCTGCGTTGAGAACGGGCCGGCGAGCACGCGAGACAGGTCGAGGACCTTCAGGTCTCCAAGAGCCTTCACGTGTTGTACATCCTTCGATTGAAATGAGGAGCCACCCCTCTGGACGGCTTCTCTCGGTCGACTCGTTTGAACGCGCCGACTGAACCATTCTGCCATAACCGGGCCGCACTTGGTATACTTTGGCTTGCGTTCGACCCGAATATCGCCATGACAGCCAACCCCATGCCCATACGAAACGGGGAGTCCGACTACCTCGCCGAACTGCGCGACGAGGGAATCTTTGCGCTGCTTACGACCAGCATGACCGACATGCGAAGGGCATCGGACTACGAAGGCGTAAACCTCGCGCTCGTGGATACGACCAGGATGGCCGACGCGACCGTCAAGGCCTGCATCCTCGAATACACGAGGCTGAAGATTCCCGCCATCGCCCTCGTGCCTCAACACGGCGTCGGGATGTTCGACCCGTCCCTCCCGTTCGCGGACGTGATGGTCGTGCCCGCTCGTCCCGGCGAGATCATCCTCCGCGCAAGGCGGCTACTAAACTCGCAGCCCGAAAAGGACGAGAGCGTGGTGCGGGCGGGCGATCTCTCGATCAATCACACGAACTACGAGGTCACCGTGAGCGGGCGGAGCGTGAACCTCCGTTTCAAGGAGTACGAGCTGCTCCTCCTCATGGCGACGAACCCCGGCAGGGTATACACCCGCGAGCAGCTCCTCGAACGCATCTGGGGATACGACTACCTCGGCGGGACCCGCACCGTCGACGTGCACATCAGGCGGCTCCGCAGCAAGATCGAGGATCGCGATCACCAGTTCATCGAGACGGTCTGGAACGTCGGATACAAGTTCAAGGACCCTTCGGGGTGGTAGCCGCCAAACAGGTCATTAGATAACTCAAACGGAGGCGAAGATGATGCAAGAGCGCGTTGCATACGTAAACGGGAATATCGTGCCGGAGAGTCAAGCTACGGTCTCGATCAGCGACCGGGGGTTCATTCTGGGCGATGCGGTGTTCGACACCACCCGCACGTTCGGGCACGTGATCTTCCGGCTGGACCAGCATCTCGACAGGCTGTACGAGTCGCTCAAGTGGATGCGCATCGACCCGCAGATGTCCAAGGAGGAGATGTCCGACCTCACGATGGAGGTGCTCGAACGCAACCTTCCCACCGTCGACGAGCACGACGACATCTGGGTGACGCAGCGGGTAACGCGCGGCCTTCGAGTGGCCGGCGGCGACATCCAGTCCGCGGCAGACCGTCCCACCGTCATCATCGAGTGCTTCCCCATCCCGTTCAAAGAGCGGGCCCACTACTACCGTGACGGGATGCCCGTCATCACGCCCTCCGTCCGGCGCACACCCCCTGACGCGGCGAGTCCTCGTGCCAAGACGCACAACTACATCAACCTCATCCAGGCCGACATGGAGGCGCGGGCCCAGGACCCGAACGCCTACGCCATCCTCCTCGATATGAACGGCAACCTGTGTGAGGGCAACGGCAGCAACATCTTCGTTGTCAAGGACGGCGCCATCCGCACGCCCAAGAGCCGGTTCGTGCTCGGCGGCATCAGTCGGCAGGCGACGATGGACCTCGCCCACGAGCTCGGCATCGAGACCACTGAGGAGGACATCGACGTCTTCGACGCCTACACCGCGGACGAGATCTTTGTGACCTCGACGAGCCTGTGTATCTGCCCCGTCTCGACCTTCAACGGCGCGTCGGTCGGCGACGGCGGAATGCCCGGCCCGGTGACCGACCGCCTGCAAAAAGCCTACAGCGGCCTCGTCGGGATCGACACCGTCGCCCAGTACACCCGCTGGCTGGAGTGAGCCATGCCCAAGTCTTACGCCATGGCCCTCGACCTGAGGGACGACCCGGCTCTCATCGAGCGTTACATCGAGCACCACCGGGCAGTCTGGCCGGAGGCCCTCGACAGCCTGAAGCGCCTCGGCATCGAGAAGATGAAGATCTTCCTGCTGGGCCGGAGGCTGTTCATGTACGTCGAGGTGCCCGACGAGTTTGAGTTCCCGGCGTACCTTGCCCGGTACACCGAAGAGCCGCGAGCCCGGGAGTGGGACGAGTTCATGCGCGGTTTTCAAGAGAAAGTTCCCGGCGCGATGCCGGACGAGTGGTGGGCACAGATGGAGCAGGTGTGGGATCTGTACGACTGGCCAAGAGATTGAGCAGGGTAGGGCGAGTAAACGAGAACCATCTGTGGTAAGCCTGTCGAACTAGGAAGCAGGAGAGCGCAGTGAGTGATTCGGTCCCGACGGTAGACAGTCACCAGCACTTCTGGGACGTAGATCGCCTGACGTACCCGTGGATGCCGGAGGGCGACAACGTCCTCCGCCGCAGCTACCTGCCCGAGGACCTGGCTCCGCATCTCAAACGAGCAGGGATATCGAAGACCGTCGTCGTGCAGGCGCAGATGACGTTGGCCGAGGCCGACCTCCTGTTCGACCTCGCCGCAAGTACCGAGTCCATCGCGGGCGTCGTCGTGTGGGTCGACCTGACCGACGAGAACGTAGGCGCGACGCTCGATCGGATGCGGAGAAATCCGAAGTTCGTCGGCGTCCGGCACCAGGTACACGACGAGCCCGACGAGCGATGGCTGCTGCGGGACGACGTCGTGCGCGGCCTTCGAGAGCTTGCGCGGCGCGATATTGCCTACGACCTGCTGCTGCGACCGCCCCACCTCAAGCACATCTTGGAGCTTGCCGACCGCGTCCCCGACCTGCGCATGGTCATCGACCACATCGCCAAACCGGAGATCGCCGACGGTCGCATGGAGCCGTGGGCCAACGACATCGTTAGGGTAGGGGAGATACCGGGCATGCACTGCAAGGTCTCCGGCATGGCGACAGAAGCCAACCCCGAAACGTGGCAGTCCGAGATCGTGCCCTACGTCGCCCACGTGATCGAGTGCTTCGGATTCGACCGGCTCATGTGGGGCAGCGACTGGCCGGTGTGCCTTCTCGTCGACGGCTACGAGGCCATCAAAGACGGCGCGGTCGCAGCGGTCGGAGACATCGCCCCGGATGACTGCGCCCAGCTGATGGGCGGCACCGCCGCCCGGTTCTATCGGCTGTCGTAGAGCGCGACCATGCCCCCGAAGCCACAGCGCACCAAGCGCCTCCCCATCTACCGCAACGCCGGATTCCTCTTCGACACCATCGGCGAGGCGGCGGACGTGTTCGCGCGGGAGGAGGAGTACCCGCAGAGCGCCGACCGTTTTTCGTATAGCCGCTATGGAAATCCGAACGTCGCCGAGACGGAGGAGTTGCTCGCTGAAGTCGAGGGTGCGCGATGGGCAGTCCTCACTTCGTCGGGCATGGCCGCCATCGACACCGCCCTTTCGGTCTTCCAACGAGGAAAGGACACAGGCCCCTGGCTCTTCTTCAGCGAGCTCTACGGCGGAACGAACGACTACATCGAGAACGTCCTCATAGACCGACGGGGCATCGATGTCGCACGGTTCCATCCGGAGGAGGGCGAGGAGCGTTACGACCTCAACCGGCTCAAGGCCCTGCTCGACCGCGTGAAGCCGTCCCTCCTCTACTTCGAGCCTGTCACGAACCCGCTCCTCATCGTCTCGGACGGCGGCAGGATCATCGAGATGGCGAAGCAGCGAGGCATATCTGTCATCGTGGACAACACCTTCGCGACCTCTCGCCTCTGGCGGCCGCTGGAGCGCGGCGCTGACATCGTCGTCCACAGCGCGACCAAGTACCTCGGCGGACACGGCAACCTCACGGCGGGCGTCGTGTGCGGGAACGACTCCGGCATCCGCAAGGACGCCATGCTGTACCGGAAGTACGTCGGGAACATCCTCAGCCCCGACGACGCCTACCGCCTCAACACGCAGTCGCGGACGTTCGTCCTGCGATTCGCGGCCCAGTGCGCGAACGCCTCCAAGCTGGCGGATGCCATGTCGGGCCATCCCGCCGTCGAGCGCGTTCGCTACCCCGGCCTCGCGTCCCACCCGACACACGAACAGGCCGCCAAGACGTTCGAGGGACGCGGCTACGGCGCGATGATAAACGTCGACTTCAAGGGCGGACGCGCCGCGGCGGACACCTTCGTCGAGGCCGTCTCCGACACGATCTCCTACGTCCCAACCCTCGGCGACCCCACGACGATCATGCTCCACGTCGCCACCGTCTGGGGAGAGCAGCGCTTCCCCTATCCCGGAATGATTCGCATCTCCGTCGGCTTCGAACCCTACGAGCAACTGGAGTCGGGCGTCCTTCGCGCGTTGGACGGGGTGGCGTGATGGATTCGCACTTGACGTTGTGAAGATCATGTGATAAACATACGTTCTCATTTAGGGAAGGAACTTCTATGACTAAATTTGAGATGCCCAAATGGATATCACCTCCGCAACTAGGGACACTGAAGTGTGTCTATGTCGGCAAGGGAGATGTCGATTGGCAGCGTGCGGTACAATTTGAGGTAGGTGGACGCCGCTATATGTCTCTGGTCCCGGCAGAATCAGTAGATCCCGATCGGAAGACCCTTAGCGTCAGCATAATCGGCTCACTCACGGACGGGTCGTACTTGGTGGACCTGCCTGCTGAAACCTTCACCTCAGGTCCAAGGCTCCAGATCCAGAAAGATGCTCCAGAGTTGAATTATGCCCCTCAGTGACCGAGATATATTCAAGGAGATTGAAAATGGGAACTTGGTCTTCGATCCTGTAATCGAACACAATCAGGTCTCTTCGTCGTCCATCGATCTCCGACTTGCAGATGTCTTCACGATCCCAAAGCCACCAAGCTCGGGAGTATCGATCTCTATAGACCCAAGTGTAACTTCCGCCGAGGACGTGTTCAGCGAGTATGCTGAGGAAAAGGTTGTTCCGTCGGAAGGCAGGTTCCATTTGAAGCCGGGCGCTTTCGTTTTGGGCTATACGTTGGAGATGGTGAGCTTGCCGGACTATCTCGCGGCGAGGGTCGAGGGTCGGAGTTCGATGGCGAGATTGGGGGTATCAATTCACCAGACCGCGCCAACGGTCCAGGCCAACTTCAGCGGACAACTCAGACTGGAAATATCCAATGTTGGGCCTTATACGGTGTTACTTGAACCCGGAACTCGGTTCTGCCAATTGATAGTTGAGAAGCTGTCGTCTCCCGCTCTGTCCACGAGTGTGAGCCAGTTTCAAAATCAACGCAGTTCTCCGTGAACGGTGTCGTTGGGCTAAGCACTCCGTAGTTTTTCTTGCTCCCATATCGATTGCGCTACCGTGCCATTCCTGCTTTAATTCGTGCCAGTCAATTTCCATGCAATGAGGTGCATCCGTGACCACTACCTATGAGCCGAACGTAGTCCTGTCCGAGGTCGAGTACACGACAGTTGGCAAGCGTCCCATCCGCCACGACGGGGCCGACAAGGTGACGGGCGTCGCCAAGTACGGCGCCGACCAGTACCCGACGGGGCTGCTCTTCGGAAAGATTCTGCGCAGTCCGCACGCCCACGCGGTCATCAAGTCCATCGACACAAGCAAGGCGGAGGCCCTTCCCGGAGTTAAGGCAGTGACGACCGCCGCCGACTTCCCGCAGGACGGGGAGCACGAGGACCTGCGCGAGTCGCTCATGGCCAGCAAGAAGGTGCTCTACAAGGGCCATCCCATCGCGGGGGTCGCCGCGAGCACCACCCACGACGCCGAGGAGGCCCTGGCGCTCATCGAGGTTGAGTACGAGTTGCTGCCATCCGTGATGACCGCGCCCGAGGCGCTCGCCGACGGCACTCCGATTCTGCACGAAAAGAACCGCTCCGAGTACCACGGCGAGGACAACGACACGCCGACGAACATCGAAGAATACATCCATCACGTCAAGGGCGATGTGGAAGAGGGTTTCGCTGAGGCCGACTACATCATCGAGCGGACCTTCGACACGGCGACGGTGCACCAGGGGTACATCGAGCCTCAGAACACGACCGTGCACTGGAAGAAGGACGGACGAGTCCACATCTGGTGCAGCACGCAGGGGCCTGTGGAAGTCCGTGACGGCACGGCCAACGCCCTCGGCATCCCGGAGTCACAGGTCGTCCTGACACCGCAGGAGATCGGCGGCGGCTTCGGCGGCAAGTTCGAGCCGTACGGAGCGCCACTGGCCGCATACCTCTCGCAGAAGACCAACCGCCCCGTCAAGATCATCATGACGCGCACCGAGGACCTTGAGGCCACCGGCCCGACGCCCGGATCGCACATCGTGATTAAGATGGGCGCGACGAAGGAGGGCAAGCTCACTGCCGCCAAGGCCATGCTCGCCTACGAGTCGGGCGCGTATGCTGGCTCGATGATCGGGCCGGGCTGCATGTGCGTGTTCGCCCCTTACGACCTTGAACACGGCGACATCGAGGGATTTGGCGTGTTCGTCAACAAGCCGTCCACGAACGCCTACCGGGCCCCCGGCGCGACCAATGCCGAGTTCGCCGCCGAGACGGTGGTCGACGAACTGGCCGAGAAGATCGGCATTGACCCGCTCGAATTCCGCCTGATGAACGCAGCGAAAGAGGGAACGCGGCGTATCGACGGCCCGGTGTTCCCGGCCATCGGCCTCGTCGAGGTGATCGACGCCATGAAAGCCCACCCGCACTACGACGCTCCGTTGGAGGGCCCCAACACGGGTCGCGGCGTCGCGGTCGGGTGGTGGATCAACGGAGGCGGCCCGTCCAGCGTGAACATCAACGTCCATTCGGACGGCACGTGCAGCCTCGTCGAGGGATCGCCCGACATCGGCGGAACGCGCACGTCCATAGCGATGCAGGCCGCCGAGGTGCTCGGCATCCCCGCCGAGGACTTTCACCCGATGGTCGTCAGCACGGACGAGATCGGGTTCACCGCCGGAACGGGCGGAAGCCGTGTCACGTTCGCGACCGGCCTGGCTGCCCACGACGCCGCCCAAGACGTCAAGCGCCAGATGATCGACCGCGCCGCGCTGATCTGGGACGTCGAACCGGACTCGGTCGAGCTCGTCGACGGCGTCTTCCGGTCGAAGGTCGACTCGGAACTGTCCATGAGTTTCAAGGAGCTCGCCGGACAGATCGGCGGCACCGGCAACCCCATCGTGGGACGGGCCACCGTCGACGCCGCGGGAGCCGGCTCTGCCTACTGCGGCAACATCGTCGACCTCGAGGTCGACCCCGAGACCGGCAAGGTGTCGATACTGCGCTTCACCACCGTTCAGGACGTGGGCAAGGCCGTCCACCCGAGCTACGTCGAAGGCCAGATGCAGGGTGGCAGCGCGCAGGGCATCGGCTGGGCGCTCAACGAGGAGTACTTCATGACCGGCGAGGGCAGCATGGCGAACAGCACGTTCCTCGACTACCGTATGCCGGTCGCCAACGACCTGCCCATGATCGACACCGTGGTCGTCGAGGTTGCCAACCCCGGCCATCCCTTCGGAGTGCGCGGAGTCGGCGAGGTGAACATCGTGCCCCCACCCGCTGCCATCGCCAACGCCATCCACAAAGCCGTCGGCATTCGCATGGATCGGCTCCCGATGAACCCCGTCAACGTCATGCAGTCACTGTGGAGCCAGAACGGCGGATAAACCCGGTTGCGGTTGCAATAGCGGGGTACCGATTATGGTGAGGGTGGGTTTCAAACCCGCCCTCAGGGCGAAAGCCGGTCGATGTTGATCGCCTGATTGGCGCGGGTGGTTCGGATGCGGAGCGCCTCGCCGGTTATCAGCGTCTCATACGTGAGCCAGTCGACGCCGATTATCTCTTCGTTGACGAGGATGTAGTGGTTGCCGCGCGTGTCCGTGCCCTTGTCGGTGAGAATTCCTTCGACTCGCCTGTAGGGGGGAAGCGCGTCGATCATCGACGCGCCCCACCTCCGAAAGAATCTCGCCGATTTGTATATGAAGTTCGGCGCATCCATGCCGCTTGCAGGCGCCGCCATAGTCCCTTCCCTGAGATCGGTTCGGCCATTCCCAATACTTGATTCCGCATGGTAATGCCGCGAACTCGCGTGGTTCAATGCGCTCGAAGGTGTCGTTTCGGGCAAGTCGGCGCGCTAAAGCGCCTGCCGGAGCGCGGCCTCCACCTCGTCGAAGGTCGCGAACCCCTCGAAGCGGGCGGTGACTATTCCCCGCTTGTCGATGACGAACGTCCACTCGATACTCGGCAATCGCCACTCGCGAACTGCGGGCGAGATGACCGCTCGTTCGAGGTCGCCCTGGATCTCGTGGGGGTTGGCGTAGAAGTCGACGTGCACAAAGTTGGCGTCCGTCCGGTAGGCGTTCTTGAGTTCTTGGAGGACATCGACCTGTGGCCCGCACACGGCGTTCTGGCAGAAGGCCGGACTCGCGAACACGACAACGGTCGGCATCTCGTTCTCGATGGCCTGATCGAGGCTGATCCGATAGAGGTCGGGATCCTGGAGAGAGCCGGTCGTCAACTCTTCGATGGACTGCACTTCGTCCAGCGTCCGCGTCTTGGACGACACGGCGGCGTGTCCCTGCATGGGGGCGTGCGACGTGTCGAAAACCTCGAAGGCGAGGGGCACGCTCATCGCCGCGTCTCCCTCTCCCGGAACGGCTATGTCGAGCACCCAATCTCCTGCCTTGTCGAAGTCGACGTAGGCGGTGTACAGCCCGCGATTGCCGTAGGGCCACTCTTGGAACACGGTGTCCACGACCGGTCTGGCCTCCTCCGTGCTGCCGGAGACGTACTTAGGCGTGACCCGTACGCCGTCGGTGGTGACGAAACCCGTCTTCGACGTGAGCACGAAGCCGATGCGCTCGGTCCCGACACCGAGGTCACCCGTGCCGAGGATGGCCTTGAGGCCGTCGGCGGTCGTCTCGCTCTCGATGAGCGGCTCGTGGTCCGGTCGTTCGGGCGGCTCCCGGAGCGCGGACGTCGGCTCCGGTTCGTCATTGATGGTTTGGGTCGTGGCGGTGTCATCGGTGCCGCAGGCAGCGACGAACGCGGCGAGAAGAATTATGCCGAAAGCCGGAAGAATTTGGATGTGTGTCTTCATGTGTTCCCTGCGCCTCGTGCTGAGGTTCGAGTACGGTTATGTGGGAGTCACCCCGGTTCTAAACTTCCGGGTGGATGACGTAGGCGCCGAAGGTGAATGCGAACACCTCGAACTCGTCGGAGTTTGAGCTCAGGGTGAGGTCATGAGACTCGAAGCCGGCGAGCCGCACGAGGGCGTACAGGCGCGGCTCATTGACGGTGATGAAGCTCCTGCCCTCGTCATCGAACCAGATATCGGAGCCGGCGGTATCGCTTGTAAGGGGTTCGCCGTCCATGCGGATCTGGACCGTGTAGGGCGATTCGCTCCGAGTGCGGAGGACGACATTCACTTCAACCGCATTGAAGCTCAGCGCCATGTAGTCCTCGAAATCTTCGGTCATCCGGGCGTGTCGAAGGCTCTCCTCTCCGTTGTGCCAGAGGCCTTGAAGGTAGATGTGGTGGTTTTGCCAATCACCTGGATCGGTGTACTCGGTGTCCGTATTTGCACGCTTATAGAATTCTTCGTTCAGGACGTACGGAGCGCGAGTTCCCGAACGCAACGCGCTGTAGTTGCGGTGCGTTCCGGCGTATAGCTCGCGGGTCAAGCCGTCCGGGCTGCGGGAGCTCAATGCGTTGGGCGCTACAAGCCTGATCGGGTTCTCCCTGTCGGAGATGTCGGCGACCGCCTGGTCGGCCTCTTCGAGCAGCAGACGGATGGCTTGCTCGGTCTCGTCGTATTTGCCCTCGCCGAAGTGGGAGTAGCGGATGTACCCGTCCTTGTCGATGAGGTACTTCGCGGGCCAATACCGATTGTTGAAAGCGTTCCAAGTCCAGTAGTTGTTGTCCTGCACGACGGGGTACTCAATCTCGAACCCCTCGACGGCCTCCTTGACGTTGTCTATGGATTTTTCGAATTCGAACTCCGGCGTATGCACTCCGATGATGACGAGGCCTCGGTCGGCATATTTGTCGTGCCACTGCTTCAAGTAGGGCAGGGTGCGGATACAGTTGATGCAGGTATACGTCCAGAAGTCGATGAGAACGACTTTGTTCTCGGCCTGCAGTTCTTCGCAAGTATGAGCTCTTCCGAGTTTACCCACTCGTTGATGCCTTGTCACCATGGATCCGAGGCGCCGTCAAGCGTGTCCTCGGTGATCGGGAGCGAGAGCGAGGGCGTCGGCACCGGCCGTCGCAGTCGGGTCAGGCTTGGGGGCAACCTCAGACCGCCACGTGGTCGGAGCGGGGTCTGTCGTCTCGTCCTCGCTGTCGCTGGAGCAGGCTACCAGGAACGCCAGGGTCGTGCCACCGCAAGACCAAGGAATATCAGAATTGTTACCGGCCTGGGCATAAAAGCCTCCTTCACTCATGGGAAGCATACTGTAGACTGTAAAACGTTCGGTCTTTGAATCAGTGTAGTGAGTCGTCGTTACCCGAAACTAACGTAACGCTTAAAAAGTGTGAACCGACGCCGCTACCGGGCCCGCTCTTGTATCTCGTACAACTTGGTGATCGCCTCAAGCGGCGTCATGGACGAAACGTCGAGGGCAAGCAACTCGTCGATGACGGGAGGCGTGGTAGGCAGAAGCGAAAGCTGTTGGGCTTGCGTGGAGGGAGGATCGGAGCGTCCGTTTGCCGCCGTAGACGATTTGCCCTCCAACTCGGTCAGGACTTCCCACGCGCGGTTGACGACGGCAGAGGGCATCCCCGCCAAGCGCGCGACGTACACGCCGTAGCTCCTGTCGGCCCCGCCCGGCACGATTCGATGGAGGAAAACGACCTCGCCGTCCTCCTCGACCACGGCGACGTTGTAGTTCCGCACCCTGGGCAGCACTTCGGCCAGTTGTGTCAGTTCGTGGTAGTGCGTGGCAAAGAGGGTCTTGCATCCCGCGCGCGGATGATTGTGGATGAACTCTGCCACGGCACGGGCGATGGCCAGACCGTCATAGGTGCTCGTGCCTCGCCCTATCTCGTCGAGGATGACCAGCGACCGCGGCGTTGCGTGGTTGAGAATGGTCGCCGTCTCCAGCATCTCGATCATGAAGGTGGACTGGCCGGTGGAGAGGTCGTCCTGGAGTCCGACCCGCGTGAAGATACGGTCGACGACTCCGATGGTGGCCGAATCGGCGGGCACGAAGCTGCCGATCTGCGCCATGAGGGTGATGACCGCGACCTGCCTGATGAAGGTGGACTTGCCCGCCATGTTCGGACCGGTGAGCATGATGACCTGCTCGTCGCGTGTGGAAAGTCGGACGTCGTTGGGCACGAACTTTCCCGCCTCGATGGTTCGCTCGACGACGGGATGCCGTCCCTGCACGATGTTGATGGTGTCTCCCTCGTTGAGCTCGGGACGGACGTAACCCTGCCGCTCGGCGACTTCCGCCAGAGACGCGAAGGCATCCACCTGCGCGATTGCCCGCGCAACGGTCATGATGGGGCTTGCGGCGTCCGCGATCTGCCCGCAGACCTGGCGGAACAAGGTCGACTCCAACTCTGCTATGCGCTCCTGAGCATTGAGGATGAGCGACTCGTACTCCTTCATCTGCGGGGTGATGAAGCGCTCGGCGTTGACCAGCGTCTGGCGGCGAATGTACTCCTCCGGGGCCTGCGACAGGTTGGGACGGCTTATCTCGATGTAGTAGCCGAAGACCTTGTTGTAGCCGACCTTGAGTGATTTGATGCCCGTCCGCTCGCGCTCGGTCTTTTCCAGCGACGCAATGTAGTCTTGCGCCTCCCGGGACGAGTTGCGCAGCCTGTCGAGATCGTCGGAAAACTCTTGCCGTATGACGCCGCCGTCTCCTACGCTGAGCGGCGGGTCGTCGGTGAGTGCCCGCCCGATGAGATCTACGGTCTCCGATGCATCTTGTACCCCATCGGTGAGCCAAGCAACGGCCGGCGCGTCCTCACCCTCGCCGAGGATGCCCCATATCTCCGGTGCGGCGGCGAGGCTGCGACCTAAACTGACCACGTCGCGGGGACTGGCGGCAGAGGCGCTTACCTTGCTAATGAGCCGCTCGATGTCCGCGATCTTCTGAAGGACGGCGGTCACACGACTTCGGCGAACGGCGCTGCGGTGGAACCACTCGACCGCGTCCTGTCGTTTCAACAGTTCGCTAACGCTCAAGGAGGGGCCGTCCCACCCAGCGGCGGAGTTGACGTGCGCCCATCGAGGTCTTGGTGTGGTCGAGCACGGCAAGGAGAGACGCCCCGGCGTCCCCTCCCCAGCGCCCGCCCTCGAAGAGCTCGAGGTTGCGTCGGGTCTGCGGATCGAGGACCACGTACAACTCGGTCGAGTAGGTGTAGAGCGCGTTAAGTTGACCGACAGCGCCGCTCCTGTGGTCTTCGAGGTATCGAACGATAGCGCCGGCGGCTCGGACGGCCAAGGGGAGGCGCTCGCAGCCGAACCCCTCCAGGGAGGCGACCCCGAAGGCGTTGAGGAGGGCTTCACGCGCCCAGTCCTCGTTGAACATGTCGGCTGAGACGGTCGTTATCGACACATCGCCGTCGCTTTCGGTGCGTCCGTCGCCTGTGCCGGGCGGCAGGTATCCTTCGGCCACGAGCAGTTCGGCCGCTTCCAAGCCGGCCAACTCCACAGGAAGCTGAGAGGCGGAAAACTCGCTTGTGGCGAACTCGCTTGTGGTGATGTCCACGTAGGCGAGGCCCGCCCTGTCGCCGTCGGTGACGGCGGCGGCGAGGTAGTTGTTCGTCTTCCGGTCGAGAATCGAGTCCTCGATGACGGTGCCGGGCGTTACGACGCGGACGACCTCACGGTCTACTATGCCGCGCGAGGCGGCGGGGTCGCTGGTCTGCTCGCAGATGGCGACGCGGTACCCCTTCTTGATGAGCTTGGCGAGGTAACCGTCGAGCGCGTGGTACGGAATGCCCGCGAGGGGTACCCGCACGCCCTTGCCCATCTCGCGCGACGTGAGGGCGATTTCGAGCTCCCTCGAAATCAGCCGTGCGTCGTTATCGAACGTCTCGTAGAAGTCGCCCATGCGAAACAGCAGGATCTCGTCCTGGTGCTGTTTCTTGATGCGGAGGTACTGCTTTCGCGCCGGGGTGGTCACGTCTTTTCAATCTCCCAACTCCCGTGCGAGGTCGTTGTGGGTGTACTGCTCTTTTCGCACTCTGATGTCGAAGTACAGAACCGTTATCGCGATGGTGACCAGCGGAGTCACGACGGCGGAGAACGCAGTGGACAACAGCACAATCAAGACGGGGGGCAGGAACATGCCAGCCGGCAGGAAGATGATGAGTGTCGCGCCGATGATTGCCAGCATTATGGCCATGAAGAAGCCGAATGTCCTCCACCAGTTTCCTTGTACAACGTTCCAACTGCGCTTAACGGCATCCGTTGGGCCAAGCTGTTCAATCGCTACGGCGTGAGTGGCGAAGAGCAGAACGACGATGGCGAATATCAGCAGGGGAATGCCGATGATGAAGATCGAAAGCACGAGCGGAACGAGCAGGATGAGCATAACGAGCGCGAAAGCGCCCAGCAGCTTCGGAAAGCGTGCCCATGCGTACTCATAGCTGCGCTGCACGAGCACGGGACGCCCGAGGAAGTGTCTGCCGACGGATTGGATCATTGCTCCGCTCGCGAGAATGCCGCACCGCGAAAGAGAGCAGACCGCCCAGAACGTCGAACAGGTAGATTGGGAGGGGTTCCGAGGGTTCTTCCCCCTGCGCTGCAGGGAACTCCAGGTTGAATACTGGGCCGATTTCCATCAGCGACGCGATCCCGCCGAACAGTATCGGGATCTGCGGAAGCAGGGCTATTAAGATGAACGGCAAGAGATGTCCGCCATAGACTGAAAAGGTGGAATCGACGAGTTTCCCGAACCCGCCTTGTGGGAGAGGCGGAGGCTCGTTGCCGGAGGGCGTGAGGTATGCGGGTTCGTGTGGCTCAGCCGACTCAGCTTCGTCGCTTTGCTGGAGCGACTCCACAAATGCTGCAATACAAACTCTCTTCAGAGTTCTCGTGCTGGCACTGGGGACAGATCATTACGGGAAGCGTCAGATCAGTCGGCCGCCGCCGCGATCTCTTCGGCCCGTTGGACGCGTACACGAGTAAGTGGAAGGGTCCCAAAGTTCAGCATCGGGTCGGGGCTCTTCGATGCCTCGATCTCAGTCATCCTGTTGCCGAACAGGAGGGTAGTAGATACCAGTCCTCTGAGAGGCGAGGTGAACCTGGTGACGCCACGCAGGGTCTCGTTCGCCGAGACAACTTCGACCCAATCACCTTCCCGGATACCCAGCATCTCGCCGTCCTGCCTGTGCAACTCGATGATCTCGCCTCGCTTGATGACGTTGCGCTTGCCGACCTTTTCCACGGTCATGTCTTCGTCGGCGTCGTGGAGAACGCGGCCCCTTGCCAGGACCAACGGGTATTCGTCGTCCGGCGCGGGAGTTTCGATAGGCTCCGGCATGGACATGGGCATGAGTCGTGGGCGGTGCTCCTCGTAGTCGTAGAGAACTTGAGTATCAGACATGTCGGCGGCCAGGCAGGGCCACTGGAGACCGCCGGAGGCCAGACGTTCGTAGGTGATCCCACCGTAGATCTCGACAATGTTGTTAATCTCGTCGAACACGGCTTCGGCGTTTGGATGATCAAATCCGACCGCGCCCATCTCACGCGCGATGCGGCTGATGAACCGCCAGTCAGCATCCTCTTCGCCCTTAACTTCAAGGGCGGGCGAGATGAGTTGGACCCGTCGCTCCAAGTTCGTTACGGTTCCCTGGGTCTCCGCCAGCGTTGCCGATGGGATGACGACGTGCGCGGACCCGGTGATCTCGCTCGCGAAGGAGTCAAGCACCACGAGGAAATCGAGCTTACCGAGTGCCTCGATGAATTCGCCAAGTTCGCCGTTCGTATAGTTCGGGCTGTTGCCGAGCAGCATCAGTGCGCGTATGCGGCCCGACTCAATTGCCTGCGTCAACTCACGGACCGAAACGCCGCTGCTCGAAGGGAGAGTCGTCTCCCACACGTCTGCAATTTCCGTTCGCGCTTCATCGTCGTTGACCGATACGTAGCCGGGCAGGTATTCGGGAACCGCACCCGCGTCTCGCGCGCCCTGCTCGTTCGCCCCTTGGTAGAGCGGGTAGAGTCCGGTGGAAGGACGCGACATGTTGCCGGAGACCAAGCAGAGGTTTACCAGAGCGGCCACGCAGTCCTCTCGAAGCTCAGGAGCAACCGTCTCAAGACCGTACAAGACCGATGCCGGGGCACTCGTGGCGAGGAGACGGGCGGCAGCCTGCACCTCCTCTCGACGGAGGCCGGTTGCCTTCTCGACCTGGAGCAAGTCGAAGTTCCAAAGGCTGTTCTTGAAGTCCTGTACGTCTTCACACTTTTCGGCCAGGAATTTGTGATCGTCGAGGGACTCGTCGACGATGACGCGGAGCATCCCGCCGATGAGGGCCGTCTCGCTGCCGGGCCTTGGACGCAGCCATACGTCGGCGAACCGGGTAAGCTCCGTTTCGCGCTGGTCGATGACGATCAGCTTCGCTCCCTCTTTGATCGCCTTCTTTATGGGAACCGCGGCGACGTTCTGCTCCTCGGTGATGTTGCTTGAGACGACGAGGAAGCATTTCGAGCCTTCGAGGTCACTGATCGAGTTCGTGGCGGCGCGGTAACCGAGCATCGCTTCCAGAGGTGGGAACAACTCGGGCCGCATGTTGGAAGCCACGTCGACGTTGTTCGTGCCCATCGCGACCCGGGCGAACTTCTGGGCAACGTAGAGGTCCTCGTTGGTATTCCGCTCCGAGCCAATTACGGCGAACGTGTCTCCTTTGAACTCGCCGAGCTTCTCGGCGACGCGGTCGATGGCCTCCAAGGTCGTCGTCTCGCGCAGTTCGCCGTTCACGCGCACGAGGGCATTTCGGAGGCGCTTCTTGCCGTTGACGTACTCAAGGCCGAACTTGCCCTTGACGCACAACTGGCCCTGATTCGACTCGCCGTAACGGTCGCCGACCGTGCGGATCAGGCGGTTGCGTTTGTCGACCTCCATCGTCACGCTGCACCCAACGGGGCAGTTGGTGCACACGCTCGTGACCTTCTTCACGGCCTTGTCCCACTTATGGACTCGCTCGACGAGCGCGCCGGTGGGACACACGTCGATGCACGCGCCACAGAACTCGCAGCCCGATTCGAGGAGCGACGTTCCTTGCGAAGTCCCGATGAGGCCCTTGCCGCCGCGTTCGGTGAACGCGAGGGCGTCGTCGCCGCGGATCTCGCTGCAGATTCGCACGCACCGTCCACACACGATGCACAGGTTCATGTCCATGTCCCAGAACGGGTCGGCCACGGCCTGCGGAAGGTGCCGGTTGTTATAGGTGAGCTCGGTGTCGAGCTCCATTTCGAGCCAGCGGACGGTGTCCTTGAGCTCACAGCGTTCGTTCTTGGGGCAGGTGACGCAGCGGTCGTTCACGCCCACGTGGCGCAGGCAGATGTCCTCCGGGCCGCAGAGCTCGATGCGGTGGCAGTTCAGGCATCCGTGCGGGTGCTCCGATATCAGCAGGTCCATGATGCCGCGCCGAAGGTCGGTGACGGAGTCGGTCTTCGTGCGGACGACCATGTCGGGACCGACCGGCACGGTGCACGACGCCATGGTCGCCGTCCCGCGCGGCCCGTCGATCTCGACCACGCACATCCGACACGCGCCGAAGGACTTCATGCCCGGGTAGTAGCACAGATAGGGCACGTAGAACCCGGCGTCCATGGCCGCCTGCAGGACGTTCGTCCCCGGCTTGGTCTTCACTTCCTTGCCGTCGATTGTGATTGTGATGTCGTCTGCCATTCGGCAACTCCGAACTTAGTCAGCGCTGGTTGAGGGGCAGGAACGACCCTGTGTCCGCTGCCGCGCCAGTCACGTCTATATGTTCACTTTAAGCGGTTGCGCTTGAGAAAAATCCTCCGCGTACGGGCGGGTCGTCTTCGGGGCATAGAATTTCGTAGAGGTCCTGCCGGTGGGGTCGCGCCGTTCCGTTATGTGGGTCTCGAACTCCTCGCGGAAATGGGTGAGGGCCGAACTGATGGGATTGAAGCCGAGCTGTCCGTGCGCGCACAGGGAGCCGATCTTCATAGTCGTGCCCACGCGCTCGCAGGCCTCCATGTCTCCCGGACTGCCCTCGAACCTCGCTATCCTCTCGATCTGATCGAGCAGCTGGGTCATGCCGAGCCTGCACGGGAAGCACTTGCCGCACGACTCGTACTGGCAGAACGCGACCAGCACCCGGATCAGGTCCACGACCGATGCGTCCTCGTCTCCCACGATGATACCGCCCGATCCGAACATCGCGCCCGCCTGCTGCATCTCGTCAAAGTCGATATGGAGATCCATGCTTTCGAGTCCGATGACGCCACCGAGCGGGCCGCCCGTCTGCAGAAGCTTCATCTGCTTGCCGTTCGGCACGCCCCCTCCGATCTCCTCGATGACTTGCCCCATCGTCATGCCCATCTCGACCTCGTAGATACCGGGATAGGTCACGTTGCCGGTCAGACAGGCGATCGCGGTGCCGGTGCTGTTGTTGACGCCGATGTTGGAGAACCACTCGCCGCCGTTCAGGACGATCTGAGGGGCGTACGAGAAGGTCTTGACGTTGTTGATGGTGGTAGGCTTCATCCATAGCCCGGCGGCGGCTGGGAACGGAGGCTTGAAGCGTGGCATCGAGCGCTTGCCCTCGATGGCCTCCATCATTCCGGTCTCCTCGCCCGCGACGTAGGAGTCGCCGGTCAGCGCAACCTCGATGTCGAAGCTGAAATCGCTTCCAAGGATATTTTCCCCGAGGATATTCTCGGCGTATGCGTCCTTTATGGCCTGCTCCGCACGGTCGATGGGGCCGTCATGGCCGTGTCGAACGAAGACGTAGCCGTTCGTCGCTCCTGTCGCATACCCCGCGAGGATCATCCCTTCGAGCAGGGTGTGCGGATCGCTTTCGAGAATAGCCTTGTCGTTAAACGCGCCGGGGTCGCCCTCCTCGCAGTTGCAGGCGATGTACTTGACGGGGCCGGGCGAGTTGACCATGAAGCTCCACTTCAGGCCGGCGGGGAAGCCCGCGCCGCCGCGCCCGCGCAAATTGGACGTCTTCATCTCGTCGATAACGCCGCTCGGCTCCATCTCGAACAGGGCCTTGTTGAGGGCAGCGTAGCCGTCGTTGGCGACGTACTGGAGGATGTCGCCGGGTGCGATGTGCCCCGCGTTTCGCATGGCGATGCGCCGCTGCAACGAGTACTGCGGCATGGAGTTCAGGTCGGGAACGCCGTCAATGGGGTCGTCGCCCAGGTAGGCGAAAGCGAGGCCTTCCGGCACACGGTCGCCGACGATGTACTTGTCGATGATGGCCGGGACGTCTTCGGGAGCGACGCGGCTGAAGAGCAGTCGCGATTTGCCCAGCTTGAGTACGTCCACGAGCGGCTCGGCATAGGACAGGCCGAGTGTACCGACCTCGTCGACGTTCGCCTCAATCCCGCGTTTGTCGAGCTCGGAGCGAAGTGCCTCGACGACCTCCAGCGCGCCGGCGGCCTGGCCGTTCAGCTCGGTGCCTATCCGAATCCACGGGCGCTCACCCGCGGTAAGCTCTTGCCATCTGGCATCGGCTCTTGCTTTGAGGTCTTCGTATGCGCTCACGTGGTCCTCGTGCCGGCTAGTGGGAGCCGTTTTCCGGGATGTTGTCGATCAGCGTAACGGCCCGCTCCGGCGTCATTCGACCTCGCAGGTGGTGGTCGATGCTGATGACCGGGGCCTGCGCGCACGCCCCGAGGCAGGTGTTGTACCGCACGGTCAGCCGACCGTCGTCCGTCTCGCCCTCTTCCTCCAGGCCGACGTGCTCTAGGGCCCGCTCTATGATGGCCGTCGCGCCCACCAGGTGGCAGCTAGGCCCCCAGCATATCTCTACCGTGTGCTCGCCCGGAGGGGTAAAGCGGAAGTTCTTGTAGAAGGATGCGACGCCCCACACCTCGTTGATGCTCGCCTCGGTGTAGGCCGCCACCTCGTCGATGGCCTCATCGGGGATGTAGCCCAGCGAGTCTTGGGCGGCGAGCAGGGACGAGAGAACGGTAACGGTGGGCCGCTTTTGGTTGGTGATGGCCTGCCGAACGCGGTCGCGCAGGTCTTCGTTAGCAACGGTCAACGACGGGGCCTCAGTCCGCTGGAACATTCGGGGCAATCATAGCACAACGACAGGCAAGCAACAACGCGGCATCGCGTATCCCGGATTCCCCACCTCCCTCATTCCCGCGAAGGGAGACCTTTGAATAACCGATGCCCCAAGCCTGTCATTCCGACCAGAGGGAGGAATCTAGGATGTTTCGTCGTCGTCATCCGGGCCGTTCCAACTACGCGACACTGCTTGGAGGATAGGGATTTTAGATTCCTCACTCCACTGCGCTGCGTTCGGAATGACAGAAATTGGAGTTATGCAAAGGCCTCCGAAGGCGGGAATCCAAAACCCAGTGCCTAGCACTCCGAACCCAAACACCTCCATGGCCTTATCACACCGAATCGACATGAGTCCCTTACCCGGGGCCAAAGCGCGACGGGAAGGGGTGGCGCTCGACGATCAGTTCCACGTCCTCGACTACGAGAGTGCCGACCATACCCTTCGCTCTTTGGTCGAGGGTGACGGAGAGGACGTTTTGGCCTTTGCGCGGCCTAACACCTTCGAGAATGAACTCCAACCACTGTCCCCAGTAGGCGTTGATGAAGCTCCCGTAGTCGCGGCGGCAGATCTCGTTTTCCAGTGACTCGCCGTTGAGGCGGATGGTCAGGCGGTCGTAGGCGAGCAGGTCGGCGATGAGGATCTTGAGCCGCACCTCGCGGATGCGGTCTGCGTCGCCCTCCACGTCGTCGGAGACGTAGAAGTCCATCTCGTGAGATGTGCCGGTGTCGTCGTGGGCGATCTCGACCGGCAGGGGCAGGTCGTAGCCGACGGTGTCGCTCGTGTCGGTCCTCCGGCGGACAAGGTAGTGCTTGGTCTTGTCCTTCACGAGGCCGGGGTCGCCCATCTCGGTGAGGATCGTCCGTCCGGCGTCGTCGATCGGCCACTTGAGGAAGTAGGTGTACATGCCGTCGACGCCCATGTCCCAGTAGTTCGAGACGGCCGCCCGCATCATCTCCGGCGTTGCCCACTCGCGGGTGTGGTACTGTCGCGCCTCGCCGGCGTAGTAGGGGGCGATCATGGGGTAGACCGAGGTAGAAGTGCCCTTCGCCGCCTCCACGAGCCAGTCGATGGGCATGTTGGAGTCTACGACCATGTGGGCGTAGAGCATGGGAGTGACGTAGTCGACGAGGCCCTCGTCGATCCACGCGCGAACGTCATACCCCACCCTCGTGTTGATCTCCTCGGTCGGATAGACCCGCGCTCCGACCTGTGCCCGCTCGCCCGGCCTGTTGCGGGCCATGTCCGCCACGCAGCGCACCCAGTCGGTGAGGATAGACGTCCCGTCGGCGGCGTCTTCGTCACGGAACAGGAAGGGGCTTCCGCCGGGTGGGGCGGCGAGGTCGAGTTCGATGCCGTCCGTCGGGTAGTCGTGCGCTAGTTCTTTGAGCAACAGGAAGTTGTGCTCCCGCAGCTCGTCGTCGAGGAAGCCCGGCCCGCCCTCCCTAGAACTGACGGCCGGGTCGGACGCTCCCTGCGGCGCGATGCGGAGGCTGGCGAAGAAGTCCATTCCCTTCTCGTGCGCCCGGTCGATGAGCACCGTCAGCGGATCGAGGCCGCGGTCGATGAGGCTCTGCATATTGTGCCAGACGCGGTAGTAGGGGGCGGCCTCGAACTGCCGCGTGTCGTCGCGGAAGCGTAGGCCGACCTTGGACGGGTAAAAGAGGCCGTCGCCGCGAGCGACGCCGTAGATGAAGGTATCGACCGAAGTTCCCGCGCACTCGTCGACGGGTATCCAGGCGTCCTCCAGGGCCATGGGGGGTTCGAAGACGAAGAGGTAGTAGTGCCGGGCATCGTTGAAGTAGATGGTGCGTTGTCGTTTCATGTCGGGATCAGCTCCAAGGCGTGATGGCCCATAGCCTATCAGGTGATCGTTTCGGGGTCACGCAGGGGTATGGCAGACCAGCCTCAAGGGGGGTCCCCTTTTTGTGCGAGAGGTTACCCTTATTTGGGTCGATGATCACCGAGATGCAGCGGCAAGGACGCGCTCCGTCAGCGTCCGGCGCGGTGGAGCGGTGACCATCGGGAGTCTCTCGGCCAAAGCTTGTTCCCGCACCCAATTCCCGAACAGCCAGCAGACCTTCGAGATCACCTTTTTGAGGTGGGTGGGGCTTCGCTCGCCCGAACGCGCAAGCATGGCGGCCAAGACTTCGTCCACATCGGGTTCATGGATAAACACTGCTCGCACCGACTCGTACTGCTTCGTCCACCGCCCGGCGACTGCGGGGGTGATCCAGGCACCTTCGAGTATGACCGGCGACTGCTCCCACAAAAGGTACTCGATGACCGGGTCGAGGGTCTCAGATATTGCCCACGCGCTCTTTATGTGAAGATCGCACAGGTACTCCGGCGTGCGTTTGAGAAGCTCCTCTTGTGGCGGGTCGAAGTAGTGAAACTCGGGGGAGGACGTGGGGTCGGTCGCGGCCTTCAGGGATATCCAGATCGCATCAATGGGCAGGACGGAGACCCTGTAACGCACGGCCAATTCTCGGGCGACTGTTGTCTTGCCGACAGCCGCGCCCCCTCCGATTACGAGCACCTTCCAAGCAGGACAAAGGGTTTCCGTCAATGTGCTTCCGTCCAAGCTGTGATCGACCGGCAGGGCTTAGGACGAGACCTGCGCCTCGGCGTCAGCGCACCACTTACGCCACTGGGGGGCGATCCGCTTACAGAAGTTGTCGAACTCTTGCTTGGTCGTGAAGACGTCACGGGCGCGCACGATGATGGTCCAGTAGCAGGCGCCCAACTCCTTCTCGTTCTCAAGCATGTCGCACATCTGGAGGGCGTCGTCCGCGCCCGATTTTTCCCAGAAGCGGTCCTGAGCGGCGCCCTCGATGCAGTAGACCCTATTCTGCCCGGCCGGAGCGTAGCTGCAATACAGGATGGCCGTGTCCGGGTCCTTTCGCGTGACATTGCCGACATCTCGTCCGTAGCTCTGGAAGCAGTTCTGGTGGGCCGCCGGAGGGGTCTCGGCACATGCTTGCGCGACTTTAGAAAAATCGCGGTCGAAGACCCTGAGCATGTGGGAGGTCTGGTAGAAATAGCAAGGTACCTGATATTGCTCGTCAACAATGTCGCAGGGGTAGTGAGGGTCGTCTTCCTTGAGGTAATTGGTCACGTGGCCCATGAGTCCCGTGAGGCCGCCGACGATATTCTCCATGAACACCCCGGAGTAGCATGAGCCTTTGTCCATATCCGTGGGCATACGGTCGCAGAGGGGCAGGGCGTCGTGGAGTTCATACGTCGTCCAGGCCATCAGGCCGTGTCCGACGCCGTGTATGCACTGGTGTCGGAAGAAAGGGTTATCGGCGACCGCGCAGATCGTAGCGACGTCTTGTTCTAGGTTCGCGGTTCCGCGAGAGGCGAAGAGGGCCTCGGTCGCGCCGTGGAACGACCCCGCTTGGCACTCGTGGCCCGAAAGCGCGAAGGCCGCCGCGCCGAACTCCTCGTATGCCGCCCGTCCGAGATCGTGCGCCCGCTGATGACAGTCCACCTCGAGGTAGTTCTCGCTTTCCTTTAGGAGCTTGACGGTGTGCTCCGGTCCGTACCTCTTGACGAATCTTGCCAAGAGCACGTCGTCCTTAATCAGACCAACGTAGTCATCCGCCGAGATTTCATTCGGCGTCTCGAAATCGCGGTCGGGCACCTCCAGGACGAGTGGTACAGGGGTGGGTCCGCCCTCACCCAGCGCAACAACCAGTCCACCTATCTCCGGGGCGAGGTGATTGTGGAAGCGCCAAAAGCCCCTCGTATTAAAGGTGAAGGCCCAAGTCTCACCGGGCGGGACCGCACCCTTCGCGTCGAGATCCGGGAGAATCGAGTGGGTGGGGTGAATGTTCGAGGCCGGCCAGAGCGGTTGGTCGGAGGCATTTACGAATCGGACCTGTGTGCCCGGTTCGATATCGAGGCGCTTGGGGACAAAGCCCCTGCCGGTATAGATGATCTGCGGAGCGTTCAGGTCGATTGGCTCCGACGGGTTCGCGACAGCAACCGTCGGAACAGCGGTTGGAGTCGGGGTCACCTGCGGTTCTTCGGGTTCTTCACTCGAAGAGCAGGCGAGGACGGCCAGCGCAAAAAGCGGAAGCGCGAACGCAATTCGTAGGGGATTTCGCCGTGTCGTCATGTGTACGTCGGTATAGTATAGTACCGTCTCACTCACCGTTGCTACAAAGGAGAACCCATGACCCGTCAAAAGCTCCGCATTCTAGGTGTCAACGCCCATCCCCATGACTTCACCCACTATGCGGGCACCCTCGGCATCCATGCTTCGCAGGGCGACGAGGTCACGGTCGTGAGCGTCACGCCCGGCGTCAATATCCATAACGAGCGTCTGGCCGATGAGTTGCGCAAGCCACCCGAAGAGCGGGATCCCGAAGTGATGAGCGAGACGTCTGAGCAGTACGTCGATCAGAAGGTCGATGAGCTTGAGAGGGCGTGCGCGGTATTCGGAATTACCGACGTGCGGATGCTGGGATTCCCGGAGCCATTCCGACTAAGCACGTCGCCCGAGGCGATACAGGCGCTACAGGACATCATCCAGGAAGTTCGCCCTCACGTAATGATCACGCAGAGCCCGTTCCTCGTGCATCATGGAAGCGAGTACCCGTCGGGCGGGTTCGACGACCACCTGGAGACGGCCTACGCGAGCCTCGAGGCGAGGAGTCGGGCGGGGAACGCTACGCACGGGATGACCTTGGCCCCGCATCGGATTCCGGTCACGTACTACCCGGGCGTCTATTTTGAGCGCAACCAGCTAGACTTCATCATCGACATCAGCGACTGGTTCGAACAGCGTGTGGAGGCCGAGGCCATCTACGTGAGCCAGGGACACACTCCTGAGAGCTCTCGCCAGCGCATGCTGCTGACGCTCGGCAACCTCGGATTCTTCCAGCAGATACCGTATGCCGAGGGCTTCGTGCGCGAGCGGGCGGAGCTTCTGTCGCGCCTTCCCGTGCCAGAGTCGGCCATCGAGCACGCCGAGGAGTCTTATGAGGACATGCTGAGGCGGCGGCTGTCGAAGGGGTAGGTGTGCCGTTTTCAATTGAAACCGAGTGCGGCACTTGCTAAGCTAGACGCACACCTTCGTTCGCGGGAGGGGCTGCCATGCAAGAGGTCTTCCACGAAGCCGTAAACGAATTGGAAAAGGGCAACCCGATGGTGGTGGCGACGGTCGTCCACACCAAGGGATCGACGCCGCAGAAGCCGGGCGCGAAGCTGCTCGTGCGGAACGATGGGAGCGGCGTGGGCACACTCGGCGGCGGCTGCGTTGAGGGCGATATCTGGTTTGCTGCGAGCCAACTTCTCAAGAGAGGCGGAGCAAGCCAGTACCGTGACTACGAACTGAACGAAGACCTCGCCGCGCAGGACGGGCTTGTTTGCGGCGGCACGATGTACTTCGTCATCGATCCCATCTACTCGGCGGACGAGTACCTCACATATGCGCAAGAGATCGATGCGGCCTACTCCGGGGGGCCGAGCGTGGCGCTCGCGACGCTGATAAACCCCGGCGAGTTCAGCGCGATGCAGACGGGCGCGAAGCTCTTCATCCGTGAGAACGGGGCCACTGAAGGGACGCTGGGAGACTCCGGCCTCGACGCCGACGCGATCAAGAACGCCCTCGACCTCATGGCGATGGGCAGGAACAAGCACGTGAAGACCCGTGACGGGGCGCAGTACTTCATCGAGGCGTACACGACCCCGCCGCAGCTCGTCCTCTGTGGGGGCGGGCACGTATCAAAGTCCATCGCGCCACTGGCAAAGATCCTCGGCTTCAGGCTATTCATCACGGACGACAGAGAGGAGTTCGCCAACGCCGGGCGCTTCCCGGAGGCCGACATCATCATCCCGCAGAAGCCTGAGGACGCCATACCGGAGCTTCCGATCAACGCCAACACGTTCATCGTCATAGCCACTCGCGGTCACAGATACGACAACGTTGCACTGGAGGCAGCCGCTGCCACGAACGCCCGCTACGTCGGGCTCCTCGGCAGCAAGCGCAAGACGATTCTCATCTACGAAGACCTACTGCGAGGAGGGATGTCGCTCGAACGTGTTCGTGACCTCCGAGCTCCCATCGGTCTCGACGTGGGCGCGCGTACGCCGGAGGAGATCGCCGTGAGCGTCATGTCCGAGATCCTGATGTTCCGGCTGGGCGGCACTGGTCAGCCCATGAAGCTTGAACAGAAGCACCTCGACCGCATCATCGGCAAGATCGAGGCCGAGCAAGAGGCGGCGCTGGAGCCGGTCGCATCAGCGGACTGAGCGTGCACCGGCGCATCTCGGCAATCCTAACCGCTGCGGGTGAATCGATCCGCATGGGACGCCCGAAGCCCCTGTTGGAATGGTATGACGTCCCGCTCGTCCGGTACCAGATCGATAGCCTGCTCGAAGCGGGCGTCCATGAGGTTGTCGTCGTACTCGGGAATGAGTCCTGGCACGTGTTGCCGCACGTGTGGGGGCGCGGGGTCCGGCCCGTGCTGAACAGAGATTATAAGCAGGGCAAAACAACCTCCGTTCTGTGCGGCATCCTGTCCGCAGACCCGGATGCGACCGATCTCGTATTGCTGGCCGTAGACCAGCCCCGTCCGGCATGGGTGGTGAGGCGGGTCATCGAGTCGCACGTCGATGAGGACGCCCTAATCACTTCACCCCGGTACGAAGGACGCGGAGGGCACCCGCTTATGTTCTCGGCCACGTTACGGGGTGAGCTTGAGTCGATAACCGACGAGGGGCAGGGCGTCCGCGAGGTGTTCGACGTTCATCGCGGCGAGGTGAACGAGGTCACGTTCGATGACCCCATAGTCCGCCTCGATCTGAACACGCCTGATGAGTACGATGCCGCGAGGGAAAAATACGGGGCGTAATAGCCCGCTCCTTTTCAGCTACTCCCCGCTCACCCTGAGCTTGTCCCAAGGGCCGCCTACGGCGCGAGGACGGTGAGGGGCTCGACAGGTACGTTGCGGAGCACCCAGAACGCGACAATTCCTGTGAACAGCGCCCAGATGTACTGGTGCGGAATGAAGACTCTGGGCAGGCCCTTTATTCGAAAAGCCTTCAACGCTCCGTCGACGAAGGAGTAGGCGATGAAGGGCAGCGACAGGATGGCCAGCGGGTTGTAGCCCAGGGCGGTGATGATATTCCCGTGCAGCAACTGGTGCAGCGCTCGAAGCGTCCCACAGCCGGGACAGTGGTATCCGGTCAGGCCTAGGAACGGGCAAATGAGGTACGTGCCGGGGTTGCGCGGGTCGAACGTGTACAGCACGGCGACGCCGACGAGGCCCAACACGGCGAGCGCGATATACCCGACTCTCGGCGAGAGACGTAATCTTGAGGTTATCTGGATGGTGTCGGTGGGTGACATAGCTAATTGCTCTTGGCTGAGTTACTAACGAATAGCACGATTGCCAAAGCTACCAATACGGCCATCAAGCCGGGCAAGCCAATCATTACCAAGCCAATCGGTCCTAGAATTGCGTAGACTCCGATCAATGCCGGTATGCCAAGCACGATGACGATGCCTACTCCGAATGAGATCCAGGCCCACATCTTTGCGTTTTGCGAAGCTATGCGCGCACCATCGACATCGCCCACGGCGAGTTTCCCGTTGACCTGCGCGGCGTAGACGATGGACACGATGCCGAAGGGCAGACAGCAGAAGATCGTCACGAGGATGGCCCACACGAGGTGGTTCGGCACGTGCGGAGGCACGCCTTCTACCGGTGCAGACGTAAGGCTGCCACCGCAGGAAGGACAGAAACCTGATTCGTCGTCGTTGCTTGCGCCGCATGTTGGACAGTACATTGCGCTTACGTTAGAACCATTCCTTCCTGTTCACCACATAGGTGTTGTGGAACTCCACATCCGTCTTTGTCAGGTACAGAATACCCTCGATCAAGCCAATGAAGGAACTGACAATCCCGCACGTCACCAAGGTGATGATGATGAGCAGTATCCCAGAAGCAGCATATCCCAAATAAAACTTGTGAATTCCTAACCAGCCGAGCAAGATTGCAAGAACTCCCGCGGTCACCTTGCTTTTCGTTGGCCATGGATGGTGTGCGGCATACCCAGGTCCGCCGATAGTCTCTGATTCGTACCTCCCGGCATCCGACATCGCCATGCCACAACTCTTGCAGAATCTTGCGCCTTCATTGCTCACGGTTCCGCAACTTGGACAATACATGCTGTCCGCCTCCCGAACTTCAGAGTCTCCGCAACGGGGCACCGCTGGGATAGTATCACAGACGGGGGACATGGGAGGGGGAATTAGCCCGCGCGCTTGGTGATCGCCTCTGCGACGGCGTGGTAGTCGCCGGGGAGCTCGACGGGCTTGTTGGCGAGCTTGGCGGTCACTTCGGGGAGCGACTCACTGTGGTAGCCCGTCTTGAAGTCGGGGAACTTCAGGCCGTTTGCGGTTGAGATGACGACCACCCGCTCTTCGGGTGATATGACGTTCCGCTCGGCGAGCTTCATGAGCACTGCGAGGGCCACGCCGGTCTGGGGGCAGGCGAACAGGCCGGTGCTGTCGGCGAGGGCCGCGGCCTGGGAAAGCTCATCCTCGCTCGCCTGCTCGACGACGCCGTCAAACTCCTGGAGGATGGGGATGGCGCGCGGCGCGCTGACCGGGTTGCCGATCTGAATGGCTGTCGCCTGGGTGGCCTGTGCGTGAACGGGGCTGTACTCCTTGAATCCCGTCTTGTAGCTGTCGTAGAGGGGCGCTGCCGCCGCCGCCTGCGCTGCGACGAGGCGGGGCAGCTTGTTGATGAGGCCGAGCTCCCGCATCATCTGGAAGCCGAGTCCGATGGCCGTGATGTTGCCAAGATTGCCGCTGGGAACGATCACCCAGTCGGGCGTCTGCCAGTCGTCCTGCTGGACGATCTCGACGCTGATGGTCTTCTGTCCCTCGATGCGAAGGGGGTTGATCGAGTTGGCAAGGTAGAATCGCTTGTCCTCGCTCAGGAGCCGCACGACCTCCATGCACCCGTCGAAGTCGGTGTCGAGGGCGAGGGTCAGCGCGTTGTTGGCCAGAGGCTGCACGAGCTGCGACGTAGTCACTTTGTCCTTCGGGAGGAGGACGACGGAGGGGATGCCCGCCGTGGCGCAATAGGCGGCGACTGCGGCGGACGTGTCGCCGGTCGAGGCGCAAATCACCGCGCGGATGTCCGCGCCCTCGTGGATCATCTGCTGGACGGCCGAGACGAGCACCGTCATGCCGAGGTCCTTGAACGATCCGGTGTGACTGTTGCCGGACTGCTTGATCCAGAGATCCTGCACCCCGATCATCTCCCCGAAGCGTATGGCTTGGAACAGGTTGGAGCCGCCCTCGTAGGTGGAGACGATGTTGGCGTCGTCGATCTGTGGGTAGACCCACTCCTTCTTACCCCAGACGCCGCTACCGTAGGGGAACTGCGTGGTCATGTACCGGTCGTCGAAGAGCCTCATCCACGCCGCGCCGCTGCGGTTCTTCAGAGCATCGATGTCGTGCGCGACCATGAGGAGGCCGTCGCACTTCGGACAGGTGTAGACGATTTCCGTCAGGGACATCCGCTCGGAGCAATCGGTGTCGATGCACTGGAACCAGGAGCTATAGGGCATGATGCGCCTCCTCGATAAGTTCCGGTATCGGTATGACGTGGCCGAGCGTTAGCCTGTCCAACGCTCCCACGTCGTTTCGAGCTCTCCTTGTACCCTATTGTACTCCTTACCGAGTTTGGCTATCGCCTCCACGTCCTGACGCTGCGTCGCCCCTTGGAGTCGTGACTCGATCCCGGCCAGTCGCCCTTCAAGGTCGGCAATGATCTCCTCGTAGTCGATTGGCGGAGGCTGGGGCCTCGCGGGTGCGGTTCGCGGGGCGGGCGATCCCTTAGATCGGCCCTTCTTCTTGGGGCGTACGACGACCCTGACCGCAGACTCTTCCCGTGTTTTGGCCCACTCTTCGAACGTGCCGTTGAACGGGGCCATCCGCCCGTCCTCGACGACGAGGAGCCGTGTGGCAAGTAGGGAGATGAGGGCACGGTCGTGGGAGACGAACAGCAGTGCGCCGTCGTATTGCAAAAGCACTTGCTCCAATGCCTCCCGGCTGGAGATGTCCAGGTGAGTGGTCGGCTCGTCGAGGACGAGGAAGTTCGGCTCTTCGAGGAGCAGTCTGGCGAGGGCCAGCCGGGTGCGTTCTCCGCCGCTCAGCACCGAGACGGTCTTGTATACGTCGTCGCCGCCAAAAAGGAACCGTCCGAGGTAGGTACGAGCGTCATGGGGGCTGAGGTTCTTCACGTCGATGATCGCGTCGAGCACGGAGCGGCGCTCCGGCAGGTCGTACGTACCCTGTCGCTGGAAGCCGACCTTGACGTTGTGGCCCAGAGACATGCCTCCGGCTAGGGCAGGCTCGTAGCCGAGGACGGTGTGGAGGAAGGTCGTCTTGCCGATGCCGTTCGGCCCGATGATGGCCGTCCGGGACTGCCGTTCGAGGGTGAGGTCCTCGATGTCCAGCAGTTTGACCGGCCTGCCGTGCTCGTGAAAGCCGACTTCGAGGGCCTGCGTCGTGAGGACGACTCGACCGGTTCGGGTCGCGCTCGCCGTTCCCAGGCTAATGCTCTTGTCGCTTTCGACGGCCTCGATGCGCTCCATTCGGTTGAGGCGCTTCTCCCTGCCGAGGGCCTCGCGTGAACGCTGCCCCGCGCGGTAGCGCTCGATGAAGTCCTCCTGCTTTTGGATGAACTGCTGCTGCCTCACGTACTCGGTCTGCTGCCGTCGTTCGCGCTCGGCCTTCAGGTGACGGTACTTGCTGTAGTTCCCCTTGTACGAGGTGAGCTTGCCGTGGTTGATCTCCCATATCTCGGTGGCGACCTGGTCGAGGAAGTAGCGGTCATGCGAGACGACGACGAAGGCGTGCGATGTCCGGCGCAGGAAGCCCTCCAGCCAGCTGAGTCCGTCGAAGTCGAGGTAGTTGGTCGGCTCGTCGAGGATGAGGAGGTGCGGTTCCGCCAGCAATGCCTTGGCGAGAGACGCGCGGGTGCGCTGGCCGCCGCTCGCCTCGTCGACGGGCACGTCCAACGTTTCCATCTTCAGTCCGACGCCCGCGATGACGCGCTCCAAGCGGTTCTCGTAGTCGTAGCCGCCCGCAGCCTCGTAGGCTTCTAGCATGTCCGAGTACCGCCGCTCGGCGTCTTTCCGACCGTCTTCGTCGGCTCTCTCAATGGCCGCCGCGCTCAGGGCAATCTCCCCCTCGATGTGCGTGATCTCGGCAAAGGCCTTCATCACCTCTTCTCGGAGCGTCTCGGCGTCCATGTGCCGCGTCGTCTGAGGCACGTAGCCGATGCTGAGTCCGGGCCTGCGTCGGACGGAGCCTGACTGGGGAGCGATGTCGCCGACGAGCGTTTCCAAGAGGGTCGTCTTGCCCTGTCCGTTCGGCCCGACGATGCCTACACGGGCGCGTTCGCTTACTTCAAGGGAGATGCCCTCGAAGACGTCGAGCTCGGCGAAGCTGACTGAAAGATCGGAGGTGGTTATGAGCGGCATGAAGGTGCTACGAACCCACAGGGATAATCCATTATGGATTATACGCGATTGGCGAAAGCAAGGAGCTTCAGGTCAGGTTGGGCCGACGCCGATGTGCCGTTCCAGCCAGTCGAGGAGAAGGCGGTAGTATTCCACGATCATGCTCGGGTGGCCCATCTTTCGGAAGCGGTGAGTGGAGTTCGGGAACCGGACGAACTCGACCGTTTTGCCGAGTCGCTTGAGCGCGACGAAGTACTGCTCACTCTGCTCGATGGGGCAACGGAGGTCGTCCTCGCCGTGCAGCAGGAGCACGGGTGTCTGCACGTTGGCCGCGTAGGTGATGGGCGAGTGGTGGAGGAACTTGTCCCGCGCGCCGGTGTACGGGCCTCCCCAGTTTATCTCACCGAAGCTGGTGCCGATGTCGGACGTGCCGTACATGCTGTGCAGGTTGGCGCACATCGCGCCGACGATGGCGGCCTTGAAGCGATGGTCGTGCCCGACTATCCAGCCGCTCATGAAGCCGCCGTAGCTGAATCCGTGCACTGCCATGCGATCCTCATCGACGTAAGGCCGTGCGGCCAGTTCGTCCACCGACGCGAGGATGTCGAGGTAGTCCTCCCCGCCCCAGTCGCCGAGGACGGCCTTGGTGAACTCCGGGCTGTAGGTGGAAGAGCCGCGCGGGTTCACGGATAGGACGATGTACCCGTTGGTCGCCAGAATCTGATGCACCGGATCGAAGTTGTCGGTGAAGCGACCATTCGGCCCGCCGTGAATGTCCAGCACCATCGGGTAGCTTTTCGTCTCGTCGAAGTCGGAGGGAAGTAGCACCCGCGACTCGATCTCGAAGTCTCCACGAGTGATAGTGAACTTCTCCATGCGGGCAGGTAGGTGACTCGCGATGTACCCGGCGGTGTACGTGGTGATCGCTTGCGATGTGCCTGTGTCCAGATCGAAACGTGTGACCTCTCCCGGTGAAGCGGGCGTCTCGGCGACGACCACGGCGTGAGACGCGCTCCCGTTGAAGGTGGCGCTCTCGAAGAGCGCCCCGCCGCTCGTGATGGGTCTGAAGTCGGTGCCGTCGGGACGGACGACGCACACGAAATACTCACCGCGATGTGCGCCGACGAATGTGATTCCGCGTTCGCTAGTCCAGGTGAGCCCGCACTCAGGGACGGGAGTGTAGAGACCGCCCGTGATCCGGCGAACGTTACCGCTCGAATCGAGGACGTAGAGCCACGCCGAGCGCGGGTCCCACATCTCGGGGTCGTGGCACCCGATGGCCGCAAGCGACTCACCGTCAGGCGACCACGCGACCGCCCAGACGTAGGGAAGAGCTTCCGACCACGAGACCGGCTCGCCGTCCGGTATGGTCACGACCTTGACCTGCGTGTTGGTCGTGAAGTCGCGGCCCTCTATATCGTCGGAGATGAAGGCCAGCGACCTGCCGTTGGGCGACCACACGGGAGACCAGTTGTCCCCCTCGCCGTCCGTGATCTGGCGGGTATCCCCCGACTCCGCATTGACCAGGAATATCTGGCGGAAGGCGTCGCCGGTGAATCCGCGGTAGTCGTGCCTATAGCGAATGCGGCGTACGACACGGACGCGCGGCATACCGTCATCTGGATCGTCGGGCGCGTCGGGATCGACGGATGAGACGACGGCGATGCGGTCGCTGTTCGGTGAGAGCGCAAACTCCTCCACACCGCCCGTGAGGCCCGTGATCCGTTGAGGTTCGCCCCCATCGAGAGGAATCGTCCAGACCTGCTTGTTGCCGCGATCGTCAGGACGGAGGAACAGGACACGTCCACCGTCGATGACGGGCGCCGTGTCGGACGGGCCGTTGGTCAGGGTGGTCAATTCATCGAACGGGTAGTGTGAGACCACAATGCGCGACTCGCGCTGCATCATCGAGCGGTCGATCGTGGTCTTGACGAACGCCAGCACTGAGCCGTCCTCGGACAGGTGTGGCTGCGAGACCGACGGGATGTCAAAGATGTGATCTGGAGCTATGGGTTGGGACATTGGACTCCTACGAGTTCTGTTTAGGGATCGGGTGGATGCCGCTCGTGCCACGTCGTCATCGACTGGTATGCGGCGGCGAGGGAAAGGATAACGTTCTCGTCGTAGGGCCTGCCCATGAACTGGATGGAGGTTGGCAGATCGTCCTCGGAGAAGCCGGACGGCACGGTGACGGCGGGGAGGCCAATGCAGTTCCCGAGCGCTCCCATCACGTCGCTCGATCGCTCCTTGAAACTCTTCACGCGGTCGAGGTCGAGCGGAGTGGCGACGCCGGGACGGCCCGGGCCTACGAGAGCGTCGTAGCGTGACATGATTGCGTCCACGTCGCGAGCGATCATCTTGCGGATGCGCATGGCACGGAGGTAATCGGTGGCGAGTGTCGCGCTCCGGGCGTAGATGCCGTAGCGGTCTTCGGGCGCGGTCAACTCCGACGACCTGCCGCTTTCGGCGAACTCAGCGTATATCGTGGCCGACTCCCCCATGAAGATACCGGTAATCACCGCCCCGTAGGGATAGTCGGGAAGCTCGACCTCCTCGATGTCGGCGACCTGCTTCAGCGTGGACAGCGCGGCCTCGAAGTTTTTCTTCACTGCGGGTTCGATCCCATCCGTCACTCCAACGGGTATGCCGAGCTTGTATCGACGGTCGCCTCCATCAGGCGAGTACGAGAAAGGACGGTCGGTGGCGGCAAGATCGTTTGGGTCGGGGCCGGCGATAGCCTCGACCACGAGTCCGGAGTCATCAGCGGTCAGGCACATCGGGCCCGGCTTGTCCAGCGTCCACGAGAGGGGCATCCCCCCCGCTCGACTGACGCGGCCATACGTCGGGCGCAGTCCGGCAATGCCGCAGTTTGAGGAGGGCATGATGATGGAACCCCACGTCTCCGATCCGATTGCGAAGGGAGTAAGTCCGGCACTTACGGCGGAGCCCGATCCGCTGGACGAACCGCCCGCCCACGTCGTCCCTCCCCACGGGTTGATGCCCGGCCCGGTGAAAGTCGCGTTCGGCTGCTTGTAGCGGATGCCGCCCGCGATCTCGACCAGCGCCAGCTTACCGAGCAGCACTGCCCCGGCCTCGTTCAGCTTTCGAGCGACGGTCGAGTCTTGATCGAAGACCTGGTCTTTGAACGGTGTCGCGCCCCACGAGGTCGGAGCTCCCACCGCCGCGAAGAGGTCCTTGAGACCATAGGGGATGCCGTGCAGGGGGCCTCGGTACGTGCCGGATGCGATTTCTTGCTCGGCGCGCCTGGCCTCCTCCATGGCGCGGTTGGGCATGAGGGTGACGAGGGCGTTGTAGCGCGGGCCGATACGTTCCAGCCGTTCGAGGAACACTTCCGTCAACTCGGTGGGCGAGACTTTCCTCTCGCGCACGAGTTCTGCGAGCCGGCGTACGGGCTTGTATACGACCTCGGATGCGTTCATCGGCTAGTCCTCGCCACGGTAGGGCGCGAAGAGCGGGAAAGGCTCGTCGTCGTAGCCAAGCTCGACCGTCTGGAGGGCGTCGGCTACCTCAATCAGTTCCTCGCGCACGCCCTCGCGGACCTCGGCCCACTGCTCTTCAGTGAGCAGGTCGCCGTACCAGTGCTTGAGCATGGCAAGACGAAGGTCGATCTCTATCTCATCGATTTCTGTGTCACTCATGGTCTTTTGTACCTAGGAATGGGATTCGTTGGTAGCTCTACCACACTTGCGGGTTCAGGTGGACGCTCCCTCGAATAGGTCTCGTACTTTGGGTTTGACGATCTTGCCCATGGCGTTGCGGGGCAGTTCCTTCACAAAAATCACTCGCTGGGGCGCCTTGTATGGGGCGAGTCGTCCCTTCGCCCACTCGCGGAGGGTGTCCCTGTCAAGCCCACTTCCGTTTCGCGTGATGACCGCCGCGGAGACGGCGCTGCCCCAGAACGGGTCCTTGACGCCCACGACGGCGCACGAGTCGATCTCGGGGTGCATCAGCAGTTCGCGCTGGACTTCGAGCGCCGAGACGTTCTCTCCGCCGGAGATGATGAGGTCCTGAGACGCCCGGCCCCAGATGCGGTAGACCCCGTCTTCGTTCACCGACGCGATATCGCCGGTGAAGAACCAGCCGTCGTCAGTGAAGGCCTCGCGGGTGGCGTTGGGCTTGCGCCAGTACTCTCGAAACACGCCGGAACCCTTCACCTGCAACTCGCCGGGGGTGTTCAACCCGACCTCGTTGTCCCCGTAGCGTCGCTCGCCCGTCTCCTCGAATGCGGCGAGATCGAGGTCGGCCAGTCTTACCTCAACTCCAGGCAACGGAGCGCCGACGTGACCGGGGATGCGGTCGCCGCGTAGCGGGTTCGACAACGCCATTCCGATCTCCGTCATGCCGTAGCGTTCGAGGAGCCGGTGTCCCGATATCTCCTCCCATCGCTCGAACGTGTCGACGGGCAGGGCGTCGGAGCCGGACACCATCAGCCGCAGGTTCGCGCACGCTGCCGATGCTTCCATCTTCCAGTCAGGGGAACCGGACTCCCACGCCGCGATGAGCGCCTTGTACACCGTCGGAACGGCCATGTACAGCGTGAGGTCGCCGTCGATGATGCGTGACCAGACCCGTTCGGCGTCGAACCGGGGGAGAAGCTCGCACGTGGCACCGACCCACAGGGTGCACGCCAAAGCGTTGATGATGCCGTGCACGTGGTGGAGGGGCAGATGGTTGAGGATATAGTCCCCGGACGACCAGCCCCACGCCTCGACGAGGCTCTCGACCTGCGCCTCGACGTTCCGATGCGTCGCGACAACGCCCTTGGGGTCGGAGGTGGTGCCGCTGGTGTAGAGGATCATCGCGGCCCGTTCGGGGTCGACTTCAGGCAAGGGGGCCTTTTGGTCGCCGCCGAGCAACTTGGTCGTCGTAATGAACCGCGGGCCGTCTTCTTCGGAGAACGGTCGGAGCGTGTCGGCATAGTTGGGATGCGCGATCAGGACGGCAGGCTCGGTATCGTCGATCTTGTACCGAATCTCGCGCTCGGTCTCAGAGAGCGCCAGCGGCACGGCGATACCGCCCGCCCGCCAGATAGCCCACTGCACGGCAACGTACTGGAAGCCTCCCGGCACGAGGAACACGACACGAGCGCCTGCAAGGTCATCAGCGCCGTCCAGCAGTTCCGATGCCGCCCGCTCCGACGCCGCGAGCAGGTCGCTATAGGTGAAGGTCCCCTCAGTCGCGACGATCGCCCGTCGCGTGGTGAAGGTTTCGGCTCGCTCGATGATGGGAATGGTCATGGTGAGGGTGCATTGTATCAAAGCGGTCGCTGGATTAGGATTGTGGGGGGATGTTGTGGAGCGGTGTAGGACACGTTCGGGAAGGTCGTAGTTGATTGATGCCGACGGTACTGAGACAAGGCCCATATCGGTTTTTCTTCTACTCAAGTGATGGGGATGAGCCTCCACACGTGCATGTTGAACGAGACGATCGAGTGGCCAAGTTCTGGCTGGAACCGGTAAGACTTCAAATGAGTGGAGGTTTAAGGCCTTCCGAGATAAGACGTATAGCGAGGATAATAGAGGCGAGTCAAACGTCCCTCATGGAGGCGTGGAATGAATATTTCAACGGTTGAGGTCATGGTGCCGGACGCAGGCGAGGTGACCGTAACGGAAGATTCGTTGACCGTCGAGCTCTCTGATGGTCGGACTATCGCAGTCCCTCTGGCTTGGTATCCAAGGCTGGTACACGCGACGAAAGAAGAGAGAGCCAATTGGCGGCTCATTGGCGGGGGACAAGGCATCCACTGGCCCGATCTGGACGAGGACATCAGTGTTGAAGGGCTCCTTGCGGGAAGGTCTTCCGTGGAGAGTCAAGAGTCCTTCCGCCGTTGGCTTGCGGTAAAGCAGACTGGACTTGGTGAATGAGGATGGTGAATTAAAATGAACCGAGAAGAAGTCCTCGACATACTCCGAACGCACAAACCAACGCTTGCGGAGCGCTTTGGCGTGACAGAACTCGCGTTGTTCGGCTCCTTCGCGCGGGACGAGGCAACGGAGAGAAGCGACGTGGATGTTCTGGTAGAGTTCGACACCCCGCCAGATTACCGGCGCTACTTCGGGGCCCAATTCTACTTGGAAGACCTGTTTGACCGACCAGTAAACATGGCGTGCGAGGAGGAGATACGTACAGAGATCCGACCCTACGTGGACCAGGACGCAATCAATGTATGACGTCGTCTGAATCACCATAAAACCACCTTCTCCTACAATGACCTCCACCCACCCCCTCGAAACCAAGCTCCGCAACGCACAGGAGCACCTGTTGTCGGAAGAGATCGACGGGTGGCTGCTGTACGACTATCGGGGGATGAACCCCATCTTTGCCGATACCCTCGGCGCGATTGCGAACGTCACGAGGCCCTGCTGGCTGTGGGTGCCCGTCTCGGGCGCGCCGAAGCTGCTGGTGTCGTATGTCGATCAGGGACGCTTCGGTCACTTGGGCATCGAGACGCTGCTGTGGGTGAGCCGGTCGCAGATGCGGAACCGGCTGCGCGAACTCCTGCGAGGTGCGCGGGTCGTCGCTATGGAATACTCGCCGGACGGAGCGCTGCCTCGCGTGTCGTGGGTGGACGCCGGCACGGTAGAGATGGTGAGGGGACTGGGAGTCGAAATCGTCTCGTCGGCGGACACGGTGCAGTACGCCACCCAGCGGTGGAGCACGGCGGACCTGGTCTCCCACCGGGAGGCGGCGGGTAGGCTGGATACTATCGTTCAGGACGCTTTCCAGTATATCGGCGAACGGCTCTCGGCGAGTCCGACGGAGTATGAGGTGGCGGAGTTCATCCGGTCGCGATTCCGGGAGGAGGGAATGGAAACGCCCGACGGCCCGGTCGTCGCGACGAACGAGCACGGGGCAGACCCGCACTTCGACCCTACTCCGGCAAACTCGCACGCTATTACAATGGGCGACTGGGTGCTCATCGACCTGTGGGCGCGGATGGAGGGCGCGGAGAACATGTACGCCGACATCACGTGGACGGCGTACGTCGGCGACACGATCCCGTCCGAGCACCGGGAGGTGTTCGAGATCGTCGTCGGGGCGCGTGATGCAGCAGTGGCCGCGATTGCCGAGCATTTCGAGCGGGGTCGGAGGCCGCAGGGCTGGGAGATCGACAAGGTGGCGCGCGATTTCATAACCAACGCCGGCTACGGGGAATACTTTAGCCACCGGCTGGGGCACAGCATCGGGCGGGAGGTGCATGGCAACGCCGTGAATCTCGACGGCTGGGAGACGCACGACACGCGGAGGCTCATGCCGGGCATAGCTACGTCGGTCGAGCCGGGCATCTACCTGCCGGGCAAATTCGGCGTCCGGTCTGAGATCGACGTGTACATCTCGGAGGACGGGCCGGTGGTCACGACCGCCGTCCAGCGCGAGCCGGTCATGATCGGTCACTAGCGGACTCGGCCGCTTCCTCCAGCGAGCCGGGCGCCGGCGCGCGGTAGCGGACCAGCACGGCGAGGGCCACGAGCGTCAGGACGCCGCCGAAGACGAACGCGGCGTGGATGCCGTAGGCGTCGGATATCGCGCCCGCGACGGCCGGCGAGAATATCCCCAGCAGGCCCGCGCCGTACATGAACGACGTGACGGTCGACTGCGCCTCGCCCTTCGACGTGTCGATGGCCGCGGCGATGAAGATGTGGTGCAGCGAGAACTTGAACGCGCCCTTCGCCAGCACGATGATGACCACCTGGATGACGGGATCGGCCACGCTGAGCAGCAGAGAGAGGACTCCGAGACTGGCGGTGGCGGTCACGAGCACGGCCTTTCGTCCCACCCGGTCGGAGAGGAAGCCCATCACGGGCTGAGAGATCAGCCCCACCACCTGCGCTCCGGAGAACACCAGCGCGATGTTGCGGTCGCTGAACTCCAGCGTCTCCTTGAGGTATACGGGGAGGAAACCCTCTACGGCGCTCTCGCCGACCCCGCGGATTGCGGTCGAGGCGACGAGGAGCATGAGCATCGGGTTGCGGAGGAGCGCGCCCATGGAGACGAAATACTCTTTCCGCGATGCCGCCTGCGCCTTCATGCGAGGGAGCGAACGGAGGACGATCCAGATGGTGAACCCGATGAGGATGGCAGGGAAGAGGCTGAGCTTGAGCACGTCGCGCCACATCAGGAAACCCAGCACGGCGGCGACCACCAGCGGGCCGAGCACCTCGCCGGTCATTCCGCCCATGCCGTGGAGGGATACGGCGAACCCCCGCCGGTCGGGGAACCGCCGGGACAGCTCGCCGATGGCGAAGGGATGGAACATGGCGGGAGCGCCGCCGATCAGCAGCATGGCGGCAAGGAGGATCCAGTAGTTGTTCACGAATCCGACGACGAACTGCGAGAAGCCGATGAGGGCGAGCGTGAGACCAAGGAAGATGGCCGTTCTGCCGGTGAAGCGGTCGCCGAGGTATCCTCCAAGCATGGTGGCGAGCCACCACGCGAGGGCCTGCGCCGATCCCAGCCAGCCGAACCGGGCGAAGCTGAGGTTCATCTCGACCTTGATCTCGGGGAGGATCAGCTTCGAGAAGCCGGAGTTGTACAGGTGCTTCATCATGTGGCCGACCATGATGACGGCAGCCATGTAGGCGCGCCCGCGCGTGATGTCCTGCTTCGTTTCCTCGGGGTTCATGGACGGGTCGATGGAGGCTCCTGAGAAGGCGCGTGCATTATACGTCAGGAAAGGGCGCAGGTCATACCCTCACCCCAACCCTCTCCCGCGAACGGGAGAGGGGGCCTAAAAAGGCTCCGCTCACCCTGAGCCTGTCGAAGGGTCGTTCATGGTTCGACAAGCTCACCACGAACGGTTCTTAGACGCTCTCTGAGGGGATTGCGTTGCGACGGCAACGTTGCTGTGCTTCAATATGCGCCGTTCTTAGTGCGCACTTCATTCTGCCGAACGGAGATTGACTTGAACATCGACGAGATACGGAGCCGGATTCCCGGACTGAAGCATTGCAGCTATCTGAATATGAGCTACGGCCCGAAGCCGACGCCCGTGACCGACGAGGTCGTGCGGATGGCGCGGCACGTCGAGGAGTACGGCACGCTGTCGAAGGAGGTGATGGAGGAGATCGAGCGGGTGTACGAGGGCGCGCGGGTCGACGTGGCGCGGCTGCTCGGGGCCTCGACCGGCGAGATTGCGCTGACGCGGCACGTGTCGGAGGGCATCAACATCGTCGCCACCGGCATCGACTGGGAGCCGGGCGACGAGGTGATCGTGACGGACGAGGAGCACCCTGCCGGGTCGCTGCCGTGGATGAACCTCGCGCGGAGGCGCGGGATTGTGGTGCGGCAACTGCCGCTTGCGCCGTATGAGACGGAGGGGATCGTCGACCGGCTGGACGACCTCATCACGCCGCGCACCAAGCTGCTGTGCCTGAGCCACGTGTCCACGCGGACGGGCTTCGTGCTGCCGGCCCGCGAGGTGGCGGATGCGGCACACAGGCACGGCGTTCCCGTGCTGCTGGACGGGGCGCACGCAGTCGGTCTGATACCCGTTGACGTCAAGGCGCTCGGCTGCGACTTCTACTCCGGGTGCGGTCACAAGTGGCTCCTGGCGCCGCAGGGAACGGGGTTCCTGTACGTCGACGCCGACAGGCTGGACGACCTGCAGATCACGTGGATCGGGGCGAGCAGCGCTCCGACGTGGGACGCCGATACCTACGAGTTCGAGGCGCTCACGACGGCGGCCAAGTTCGAGTTCGGCACGAGGGACAAGGCGGTGTTCGGCTCGCTGTCGACGGCGATCTCGATGGCCGAGGAGGTTGGCATCGACAACATCGCGAGGCGAAGCTGGGAGCTGGCCGACCATCTCCGCCGGCGTCTCACCGACGTGCCGGGCTTCACGCTCAGGACGCCGATGGACCCCGTTCGCAGCACGGGGATATCGACCTTCGACGTTGGCATCGACGCGCGCGACCTGACGGGGCGACTTTGGGAGGAGCACCGCATCCTCGTGAGCGGCAGGGACGATGAGCTAAGGGTCTCGATCCCGTACTTCGCCCTAGAAGAGGAGGTCGACAACCTCGTCGATGTGCTGGCGGAACTCGCCGTTCGGGCGTAAAGAGGATTCACCGCAGAGGGCGCGGAGAGCACAGAGGGGTGGAGATAGGGGAAAGGGATGCGCGGCGGGGTGGGAATTTCTTGAAAAGTGTTCCATTTTGTTCCGGTTTGTTCCATTTTTCTTCTTATTGTCAAGTTGATCGGCAGTTACTAAGGGGATGTCCAATGAATATATGAAACCGTTCGTGGTGAGCTTGTCGAACCATGAACGACCCTTCGACAGGCTCAGGGCGAACGGAGCATTTTTAGACACCCCCTAATACGCCAACCCTAGTTCGCGCATCCGCTTGTGCGAGGGCCCCGCGGGCCTCAATGAAGGGACGTTCGTCTTCGTGGTGAGACCGGGAAGGCCGTTTCGGTGTAGGATGTGGGCGAGCTGAACGGAGTTCGCGGCCGGCTCTTGGGTTAGCCACAAGGAGGGCGCCATGACGAAGCCACGCTTGATCTACTACCACGATTCTCGCCATTACCTGATGTACAGGTTCGACCCACCGATGAGTCTGCACCAGCTTCGGAAGCCGGTCGACGACCTCATTGGAACGGGCGTGGATACGCTGGTGTACGGCACGGGCATGGGCCAGACGTTCCTGTACGACACGCAGGTCGGGTACAAGTTCGGCGACATGGCGACGGAGCACAACCATGGTCTCGTGTGGTGGCGCGCGGCGGCGAACTTGAAATCCGCGCTCGAACGCGGACTCGACCCCTTCAAGATCGTCGTCGACCGCGCGCATGAAAAGGGCATCCGCGTGCTCGGCAGCATCCGCATCAACGACGGGGGTGCGCCCGAGGGGAGCAACTACACCATCGGAAGGCTCAAGTACGAGAATCCCGACGCCATGATCGGCGAGGAAGACCACGACAAACCCTTCACTGCGACGGCCTTGGACTTCGCTAGGGACGATGTGAGGGAGGAGCGACTGAGCGTGATCGAAGAGGTCTGCGACCGCTACGGCGCGGACGGCGTGGAGATTGACGAGTACGTCCGAGTCTTTTTCAAACCTTCGGAGGTGCGACAGAACATTCCCATCCTGACCGAATGGATGCGCAGCGTTCGCTCGCTGCTGGACGACATCGGCAAACGGCGGGGTAGGGAACTGTCGCTCGCGATTCGAGTGCATCCGAGCGAGCAAGCTTGCCTGGATATAGGAATGGATGTCCGTACGTGGATTCGAGAGGGGATCGTCGACTGGGTGACGCCCTTCGGTGACGTGACGATCATCGACCCGGAGCCGCATTTCGAATGGATGGCAGAGGAGGCGCGCGAGGTCGGTGTCGGGATCTACCCCGCTTTGGGACGTGATACGTATGACGACCGCTTCCACGATGTCACGATAGAGATGTCCAGGGCGGTGGCCGGGAACTACCACGCGGCGGGGGCTGATGGCGTGTACTTGGCCGACCTACAGTGGCCCCACACCAACACCGAGTACGAGGTGCTGCGCGAGATGGCCGACCCTGACGCATACGCGCGCAAGACGAAGCACTACCCCATCGCGCCGCGCACTGCCAGACCCGACCCGTATCTCCCGGAGTGTGTGCTGCCGGCCACACTCGATGAGGGCACAACCGCCGTTGTCAATGTGCCCGTCAGCGACGACTTCAATTCGGCCATGGAAGACGACGAGCTAGAGAGCGTGACGCTGGGCATCAGGCTGGTGCAGCCGCACCCGAACGACACGATCACGTACAGGATCAACGGGCACGAGCTTTCCCCGGACGGGGCGAAGACCACCCACTTCTACGGCGGTCTCGTGCCCTACATGCCCGTAAAGGTCGGGATGCCCCAGAGGATCAACACGCACTACTGGTACGAGTTTGACGTGCCGTTCGAGGTCATTCGGCGGGGTGACAACGTCGTCGAGGTCACGATGGAGCGGCGGTGGGCAGACTTCACGGCTGATCGCGTGCTGCAATCGGTCGATGTGTGGGTGCGGTACAAGGATCTGCCGATTCAGGTTGTCGGACAGATGTAGGAGGCTTCACCCTCACCCCAGCCCTCTCCCGCGAACGGGAGAGGGGGGTATGTTGAGTCGGTTCCGTTTCCTTTATCGGCTAGTGTGTTATAGTCCCTCTCGGCAACGACGAATCATTCGCGTAGGGAGTCGGGGCGAAGCACAAGTACACGTGCCCAGGGTGCGGCGTCAACCTGTGGGGCCGCTTCGGTCTGAGTGTCGATTGCGCGGGCTGTGACATCCGAATGGAGGAAGCAGGATCGTGTGATCCTCTATGTGCGACGGCATCACCGCGGAACATGGGAGTCTTTGACCGCACACCCGTGGGTGTCGGGGTTCATGGTGTTCTCCTGGGCCGTGCTCCTGCTGGGATGTAACAACGCACAGCCAGAAACCGTATCGCCCAGCCTCGGGGTCTCCCTTGCCGACATCCGGTCCGCACTTCCCTACTTCGATTACTACCTCGACGATGACATACCCTCACAAGTCGCCTCTAGGCTCTCACTAATACACGATGGTCAACAGCCTTTCATAGCTGCCAGTAAATACCCGGACATTGCCGTTCTCACACAAGAAACTGTGGACCTACTCCTCGTCGGGCCTCAAGACCAACTCACCCAGGCCACCGTCCTCTTCGACACCGACATCGACGCGATCGACGCGACCGAAGTGGGAGCGTTCATTTACACAGTCACACCGGACGACTTGTACTGGGAAGATACCGCTCCAAGAAACGCCTTTGACTGGGCAAAAACAGGATACCGTACAGGCTGGAACTGGCAGGGCTTCGCCCAAATCCATGGCAATCACCCTCACGTTAATATCCGCGTCCAACGGCTCGGTAGATTCGTCGCCGTCACACTCACGCCACCTGGCACGTCCTCGCGCCCGCTTACCCCGCCGGCAACTCCGACTCCGACTCCCACGCCCCCGCCTACTGGATCACAAGAATATCTCCAACGTTTTGCACAGAACTTTTGGGAGGGCCCTACATACACCTGCGCCACCCGTGCCGATCAAGGAGCTTGTGCAACCTACGACCACGAATGGACGGTCTACTGGTTCTTCGCCATTGACTTTACCACCAAAGCAATGGCTTCGGTACAACTTAACCTTCATACAGGCCCAAGTATAGGCGAGCTCCTGGGAGGGACACCCCAACCTCCATATACATATGTAGAAGTTTGCTTCCATCAGGACTATAGGCAATGGTACGTAGCAGACCTCACTTCGTGTGAAGACGAAGAGCACGACCCAGAAACAGCTATTACAGCACTAAGACTATCGGTAGCTAACGATTGGCCTGAGCTACTTGAAGCCTTAAGAGCCAAATAAAAGCCGCAACGCAAAAGAACCGACGGCTCAACTCAATTCATAACGAACAAGGGCCAGCCTCAGAAACTCCCCTTTCTGGTTTTGAACGTCTCCCGTCGGCGGCGCGGCCTCAGCTTCCCCCTCGACGACAGGCAGACGGGTCGAATTCCTGCTGACGACGGCTGTATCCGCCGCTGCTCTCATGCTGATCGCCAAGCGCGAGTAATCAATTGGAACGCGGGCGCGATTCTGCTGCTGCTCTTCGCGGCGCACCTGTTCTTCCCCGAATTGGATGACCGGCTACGCTTCGCGTTCCTCTACTTCGGGCTGGCGCTAGGGCTGGTCGCGATAGACTGGCAGAGAGTGAAGTCGCTGTTCCACGAGGAGCCGAGGGCTCTCGAATAGCGCCGAAACGGGCCTGTGCCGGACCGTGCCGACTCACTCGCCGGTGTTGAACGATCAGTCGAACACGAGCACCGTCCGCGCGACGGTGCCGCCGACCATGTCGTCGAAGGCCTCGTTGATCTCGTCGAGCGGCCTGGAGCGTGAGATGAGCTCGTCGAGCTTCAGCCGTCCTTGGTTGTAGAGGTCGAGCAGCCAGAGGAAGTCGACGCGGGCGCGGGCCGAGCCGTGGAACGCGCCGATGAGGGCGCGGTCCTGGAGCAGGTGCCACCCATCGATGGGTATATCCTGGCCGGTGGGCAAGACGCCGACGACCACGGCGGTCCCCGTCGTACGCACAGAGTCGAGGGCCTGCCGGACGAGGGCAGGGTACCCCACGACCTCGAAGGCGTAGTCGGCTCCTCCGCCCGTAATCTCCTTGATCCGCTCGACGGGGTCTTCCTTCGCCGCATTGACGAAGTGCGTCGCGCCCATCTGCTCGGCTAGCTCCAGCTTGTAGGGGACGGTGTCGACGGCGATGATCTTGCCCGCCGACGCGAGGACACCTCCCTGCACGACGTTCAGTCCGACACCGCCGCACCCGAAGACGGCCATGCTCGCGCCCGCTTCGACCTTCGCGCGGTTCACCACGGCCCCGACCCCGGTTATAACGCCGCAACTAATGAGGCAGCCCACCACGAGGTTGGTCTCGTCCGGCACCTTGACACATGCGTCGGCGAACGCAATCGTCTGCTCGGCGAAGGTGGGACGCATGTGGTATGTCGGCTGCCCGTCCAGCGTCATTTTGGTCACCGGCACTCGCGGGTACGTCTCACACAGGGCGGGACTCCCCAGCGAGCAGTTGCGGCAGTACCCGCACATCGGGTCGAGCGAGAGGATGATCTTGTCGCCCGGCGCGACACTCGACACGCCGGATCCGACCTCTCGCACGACGCCCGCGCCCTCGTGGCCCAGCACCCAGGGCAAGTTCCACGGCTGCATGTGACCGTCGATGAAGTGGTAGTCGCTGTGGCACACGCCCGCTCCGACCATGTCCAGCAGGACCTCGCCCTGGCCGGGCTCCTCGATTTCGAGGTCTCTGACGGGAACTCGCGTCTTTGGCTGTTCGAGTACTGCGGCTCTCATGGTGTGCTCCTTCAGCTATTGGGCATTGGTGTCGGTGACGAGGATGCGCACGGACGGCGTGTCACCCGTGGTGGCGACGGTGTGTGTCGTGCCGGGTTCCGCCACGACGATGTCGCCCTCTATGGTGTCGATGTCACCGTCCGGCGTACGCACGACGGCATTGCCTGCCAGCATCACCCACCACTCGTCTCGCGACGGGGTTCGCTCGTCGGACACGGTACCGGGAAGCTGGCTGATGATCTCCGCCGTGTTGCGGCTGTCCTGCACGACGACCTCAGACCACGCGGCGTCATGTCCGTTCCTCTCGCGCAGCTGTCCGAACCGAGTGTGCAGGAGATTGGGCATGGGCAGGTCGTAGTCGATCGGCACGAAGCGCGTGGGGGATACGCCCCTGATGTCATGGTTGCTGTTGGGCGTCGATACGTGGAGACGGCGCGCGAGGCCGGTCCCCTTGGAGCGGATGTCGTGGCAGTAGCCCGCGGGCGCGATGACGACGTCGCCCCACTCGGCCAGCAGCGGCTCGTACTGGCCGATCTGCCACTGCGTCGTACCGCCGAGGTTGATCCACCACTCATTGTAGTCGGGGTGGATATGCGGGTCGGGCGGGGTGCCGGGCAGCGCGCAGATGAGGCCGACCCGGTTGCGGCCGTCCATCACGACGACCTCGTACCACGAGCCGCCCTCGTCACGTTCGGCGGCGAGGTCCTTGGTGCGGATGAATTGCATCCCGTCCGGCAAGTTCGTCAAGTGTCTGCCCTCATCAAGATTGCGAGTGAGGATAGCACAATCGTCGATTGACGGTGAATGACGGAAGCCGCGCCGTCGGCTATACTGGCCTCACTTGAGAATTTGGAGGCGGAAATGAAGATCGAACGAGTTAATCCCGACACACTGGCACAGCCGCTGGCGGCCTACTCGCAGGTGGTGCGCGCTGGTTCCCTCGTTACGACGGCCGGCCTGATAGCCCTCGACTCGGACGGGAAGGTCGTGGGCGAAGGGGACGTGCAGGCGCAGGTGCGGAAGACGCTGGAGAACATGGTTGCTGCGCTCGACGCCGTTGGGGCCACGCTCGACGATGTCATAAAGACCACTCTTTACCTCGCCGACATGGGCGACTACGCCGAGATGAACGCCGTCTATAACGAGTTCTTCGAAACTTCGAGGCCCGCGAGAGCGACCGTGCAAGCCCCGCTGGTGCTGCCGTCGCTCCTGTTCGAGATGGACGCGATCGCGGTGGTGGGGGAGTAGGGGCTGTCGATCCCAATGAGCAATCCGTTACCGCAATAGGTGATGGTCGGAGACGTACCAATTGCTAGGTAGACTCTGGCACTGCGGCCATTGATCTCTGGGGTCATATTATTGACCTTTTGCCCGAAGCGCACCATAATGCAGCAATCTGAACGAAGGTGCCTCAATACCCTGTTTGCCACGATGACCGGAAGGCGCCGCGCATCGGGGGCTTGGTCTGTCAGTAGTGTAGTCGGGGAATTTTCTGATCGCTATCGCGGTGAGGACAGGCGGATCCCGCTGGGCCTGACCACTTCCCGGCCACAACGAGGTGACACCTAACCTTAGGAGTCTTCAATGGCGCAAAGCGACCTTCCGTTTGGCAGTGAATTCTCTCCCGCTCAGATTGACCTCCCGGTTCTTCTGGAGATGGCGCATGAACATGCGGCCAATTGGAAAGCCTTTGAAGACGCTGTTCGCGACCGATATTTCGCGGGACACGATACCTCAGATTACAACAAAGGCAAACTCGCCAATAACACCAAGTTGTCTATGCGCGCCTACGGTCTCATTGGCAAGAAAGATGTCACGCTTACAGAAACTGGCCGGTCCCTCTATGATATCCGGGCCGATGAAGCGAGACTTTACGAGGCTTTCGGTCGCCACATACTCCAAGACTGTCAGGGCATGAATTTTGTCCAATGCCTGCTTGACATGTGGGCCGCAGGCGAGGACATCAACCTCAACAAGCTTCGCCGTTGGCTTGAAGAACGGGGCATCAACGTGCCGCGTGGCGGCAAGCACATGAGCACCATGCGTCTGTGGCTCGAAAAGGCCGGCGTCTTCGTTTCTGGCTACAGGGTCGACCAGGGGCGTCTCAATGAGGTCCTAGGTCTGAATGTTGAGGAGTTCGAGGCGCTCGCTACCCTTTCGGCTGAACAGCGTGCCTACGTCAAGGCGTTGGCGAACATCGGAGGGGCCGGACCTCACTCGTCCAACGACATCGAGCGACTTGCCGCGTCCACTTACGGGGTCAGTTTCAACGAAAAGAGCTTGCCCAAGCAGGTTCTGTATCCTCTGCGGGATGCTGAGTACATCACGCTCGAACGCGGTACGAAGGAAGCTGGCCGGGGGGCCAAACCGTTCCTCGTCACTGCTACTGACAAGCTTGCGGCTGACATGATCACGCCTCTGATCGAGCAGCTCGAGCAACAAACTCAAGCTGACCTAAGGCCTCTATTACGAAAGCCGCTCAGGGAAGTCCGCGAGGAATTGGATTCCGAGAACCGGCACATCCGCGGTCTTGCGCTTGAAGCTTTAGCATTCAAGCTCATGCGTCTCATTGATCTCGACTATGTTGCGACCCGCCTACGCGGAGCAGCAACCGGCGGGGCAGAAGTGGACCTTATCTTTGAGAGCGCACGGCTTGTCTTCTCACGGTGGCAGGTACAGTGTAAGAATACTGCTCGTGTTTCGCTCGACGACGTTGCTAAGGAGGTCGGCCTCACACACTTTCTTAAGAGCAATGCCATCGTCATAGTATCAACGGGAGAAATCGGAGGCGAGGCCCGTCGCTACGCCAACAAGGTCATGGCTGATTCCAATCTATGTATCATCATGGTGGACAAAGGCGACCTCGCTCTCATCGAGTCGCGCCCTGCGGCGATCGTCGACGTGTTTACCCGCGAGGCTCGTCACGCCATGGACCTCAAGAGACTGGAGCTTTAGGGAGGCGGCAGTGACGGAACGGAACCACACTGCCTTCAAGACATTCTACGAAACGTCGCTTGGGGAGATTGTCCACGGCGACTGCCTTGACGTGCTCGCCACTTACGACGATGCTTCGGTCAATCTCATTATGACTAGTCCACCATTCGGGCTTGTTCGTAAGAAGGACTACGGCAACGTTGAAGCCAACGAATATGTCAACTGGTTCAAGCCTTTCGGCGCTGAATTTAGCCGAGTTCTTACGGATAACGGCAGTCTCGTCGTAGACATTGGCGGTGCGTGGAACAGAGGCTACCCCACACGTAACCTTTATCACTTCAAACTGCTCATTATGCTGTGTGAGGAATTCGGTTTCCATCTCGCGCAAGAATTCTATTGGTGGAATCCTTCCAAGCTTCCCACGCCTGCCGAATGGGTCACAGTGCGTCGCCTCCGCGTCAAGGATGCCATCAACACAGTGTGGTGGTTGTCCAAGACACCCTGGCCTAAGGCAAGTAACCGCCGCGTCCTTCAACCGTATAGCGCGAGTATGCAGGATCTGCTAGACAAAGGATATAGGGCGAAAAAACGCCCTTCCGGTCATGACATCAGCGAAAAGTTCAGCATCGACAATGGGGCAGCAATCCCACCCAACCTTGTTGCGATTCCGAACACCGAGAGCAACAGCTTCTATCTACGCTACTGCGAGGAACGCGGGATTAAGCCGCACCCTGCACGTTTCCCAGCGGAGCTTCCCGAGTACTTTATCCGCATGTTGACGGAGCCCGGAGATTTTGTGGTTGACCCCTTTGGCGGCAGCTGTGTCACCGGCGAAGTCTGTGAGCGCACAGGGCGCCGCTGGACGTGCATAGAGATGGTTCACGAGTACTGCGAAGCAGCCCTTGGCCGGTTCATTCGCGGTCCGAGGGAAACCGCCAAGCCCGTTGCCGATCCCGAAGACCCCTCAAACTATTACCGCGTGCCGCGACCTGGCATCCTGTGGAATGGAGATTACGACGAACCTCTGCCCGAGGACGGTGGGAAGGAACGCAGTATAAGTTCGACAGGAAGCATGTCTGGACAAGGCAATAGAAACTTGGACAAGGCTTCTATCCCCAGCCAAAGACTACTTCTATGATTTCGGCTTCCAAAGTCGAAACCCTATGACTAACGCTTCTACCCTGAGAAGATTCTTATCCGGCCATCCGCCCCTACGCCAGCGTGGCCTCAACGCTCAGTTCGACGTTTCCAGCGATGGCCTTGGAAATGGGGCAGCCGTCCTTAGCGCCCTCCGCGGCCTCCTGGAAGCTCTCGGTGGTGGCGCCGGGGACGGTGCCGGTGACGGTCAGGGCGCTGCTTGCGACCTTCCAGCCGACCTCTTGCTGGGCGAAAGTGACCGTCGCGCTCACTTCGAGCTTCGTCGGTGGGGTGTCGGCTTGGGTAAGTAAGTTGGACAGGGCCATGCAGTAGCAGGCCGCGTGCGATGACGCGAGCAGCTCTTCCGGGCTCGTCGTCGTGATGCCCCGGTCCGTTCTCGCGGCCCATGAGACCGCTTGATCGCTGAAGGCGCCGCTGGACGCGCTTACCTGCCCGCTTCCCTCCAGAAGCGATCCCTCCCATACCGCGTTCGCCGTGCTCTTTGCCGTTGCCAGTGCCATGTGTCGTCTCCTTCCTGAGTTTTTTGTGTAGGTTTTCGTGGCCGACATATCATACCCCGTGCGGGGGTCGATGTGCAGTGGACGAAAGGAAGCAGAAAATAGCGCGCAGTGAGTGAAGGACGAAATACCGTCACGCAATTTAGATTCCCCGTTTGGCGTTGCCGTGCTACCATCAATAGCATGGACTCGCGGCACGTACGCAACTTCTGCATCATCGCGCACATCGATCACGGCAAGTCGACGCTTGCCGACCGGCTGCTCGAAGTCACCGGCGCGCTCGACAGGCGGGAGATGGTCGAGCAGGTGCTTGACTCGATGGAGCTTGAGCGCGAGCGGGGCATCACCATCAAGGCCCAGGCCGTGCGGCTGTCGTACAAGGGCAGGGACGGGCAGCCGTACCAGCTCAACCTGATCGATACTCCCGGCCACGTCGACTTCTCCTACGAGGTATCGCGGAGCCTGGCCGCATGCGAGGGCGCGTTGCTTGTCGTAGACGCCACACAGGGTATCCAGGCGCAGACACTGGCCAACGTGTATCTGGCGCTCGAGAATGACCTTGAGATTATTCCCGTGATAAACAAGGTCGATCTCGACGCAGCCGAACCGGAGCGCATCGCTGAAGAGGTGATGCAGGCGTTCGGATTCGAGCGGGACGAGCTTCTCTTCGTTTCGGGAAAGACGGGGACGGGCGTATCCGAACTCCTCGATGCCGTTGTGGAACGTGTTCCGCCCCCGACCGGCGAACCGGAAAAGCCCTTCCGCGCGCTGATATTCGATTCCAAGTATGACAGCTACAAGGGTGTCGTCGCCTACGTCCGCGTCCGCGACGGCGAGATTCTCCCCAACAGCCGCGTCCGCATCATGTCGAACGGCAAGGAGAGCCAGGCGTTGGAGCTCGGCTACTTTAGCCCCGACGCGGTGGAGGCGAACACTCTCGAAGCCGGGCAGGTCGGGTACATCGCGACCGGACTGAAGGCCGTGGGCGACGCACCCGTCGGGGACACGATCACGCTGGCCGACAACCCCGCCGCTGAGACCCTTGCGGCGTATCGACCCCTCAAACCGATGGTCTTTGCCGGACTGTACCCCGCCGACGGCGAGGAGTATCTCGGCCTCCGCGACGCCCTGGAGAAGCTCCAGCTTAATGACGCGGCCCTGACGTATGAGGCCGAAAGCTCCGCCGCGCTGGGCACGGGGTTCCGGTGCGGCTTCCTCGGTCTGCTTCACATGGACGTTGTTCAGGAACGGCTCGAACGCGAGTATGACATCAACCTGATTGCAACCTCACCGAGCGTGGCGTTCAGAGTGCTCACCACCGACGGTGAATTAGCCGAGATTGACAACCCCTCCCGTCTGCCGGAAGTCAGCCTCATCGAGGAAATCCGAGAACCGTGGGTCGATCTGACGATCATCGTGCCCGCCAACTTCATCGGCGCGATGATGGACCTTGTAACGGAGCGTCGGGGCGTCTTCAACCGGATGGAGTACATCCAGTATGGGCCGTCGGGCAATGGGGCAGGGGGGAACGGCGTGAATGCCGACATCGGCGCGCAGTCGGTCTCCCAGACCCGCGTGATGATGGAATTCTCTATGCCGCTATCCGAGATGCTCATCGACTTCTACGATCGGCTGAAGTCGACCACACAGGGCTACGCCTCGATGGACTATTCGCTGAGCGACTATCGCGCTGAGCGACTCGTGAAGCTTGAAATCCTCGTCAACGGCCAGCCGGTCGACGCGCTCTCGGTCATCGTCCACCGTGACGGCGCGTACGAGCGGGGCAGGGACCTCGTCAAGAAGCTGCGGACCCTGATCCCCCGCCAGATGTTCGAGGTGCCGATCCAGGCCGCCATCGGCGGCAAGATCCTCGCACGGGAGACGGTCAAGGCGCTGCGGAAAAACGTACTCGCCAAGTGCTACGGGGGAGACGTGACCCGTAAGCGGAAGCTGCTCGAACAGCAGGCCGAGGGCAAGAAGCGCATGAAGAAGGTCGGCAGCGTCGAGATACCGCAGGAGGCCTTCATGAGCATCCTGAAGGTGGAGCGGTAGGGGCGTTTCGGCTCCGACGCTTCATTGTGCTGCCGGTGTAACACCTTAGATTCCTCCCTTCGGTCGGAATGACAGGCCTGGGGGTCGGAATGACAGGCTGAAGAATCGGCTGGAATGACATTCATTGGTATGACGTTTACTCGGATGTCTCCGTTGCGAAGACCCCCTTTTATTCACTACAATTGGCACTTGCATCTATCCAGTACCCGGAGAGGAGATCGGAATGGCGACCTACGATACCAACCACTTGCGCAACGTTGTGCTTCTATCCCACAGCGGTGCGGGCAAGACCATTCTCTCCGAAGCCGCGCTCTTCACGACCAAGGCGACGACCCGGCTGGGCCGCGTCGAAGACGAGACGACTACCTCCGACTACGAGCCGGAAGAGCACAAGCGTCAGAACAGCGTGCAGACATCGATCCTTCCGGTCATCCATCACGATTACAAGATCAACCTGCTCGACAGCCCCGGCTATGCCGACTATAGGGGCGAGGTAGCGTCGGCCCTCCGCGCCGCCGACTCCGCGCTGGTGTTGGTCTCGGCCCCGGCCGGGGTTGAGGTCGGCACCATTCAGATGTGGCAGATGGCCGAAGACCTGCCCAAGTTGATCGTCGTGAGCAAGCTGGACAGGGAGAACTCCGACTTCGACCGCGTGATGGAGGCCCTCGTCGAGGCGTTCGGGCGGGAGTGCGTGCCCGTCCAGCTTCCGATAGGCTCCGAGGCCGATTTCAGCGGGGTCGTGAACCTGCTCGACCCGAAGGCCGACGTTCCCGACGACCTCGCCGATCAGGCCGAAGAGGCCCGCGAGCGCATCATCGAGGCGGCGGCAGAGTCCGACGAGGAGCTGGCGGACAAGTACCTTGAGGGAGAGGAACTGACGCAGGAGGAGATTTTCTCCGGGATCAAGGCGGGGATGTCGGAAGGGACTTTCATCCCCGTACTTGCAACCTCTGCTCTCAACGGTGTCGGCGTCGACGAACTGCTCGACGCTATCATCGGATTGCTGCCGTCTCCCGCCGACCGACCCGCGCAGACCGCTCAGAAAGGTGAGGAAGACATTGAACTTACCATGGACAGCTCCGGCCCGCTCGCGGCGCAGGTGTTCAAGACCTCCGCCGACCCCTTCGTGGGCAAACTCTCCTACTTCAAGGTCTTCAGCGGGACACTCAAGAGCGATTCCCAGGTCTGGAACGCCAGCCGAAACGAGAATGAGCGCACCGGCACGGCGTACACCATTCGAGGAAAGGACCAGGAAGGCGTCGAAGAGTTGGCCGCCGGAGACATTGGAGCACTTGCCAAGCTGAACTCCGCCCTCACCGGAGACACGCTTGCCGACAGGGCCAATCCGATAACGCTTCCCGCGCTGGAGTTCCCACCTCCCGTATTCTCGATGGCCGCCTTCCCCAAGTCGAAGGCCGACGTGGACAAGCTGACCAACGCCATCTCCCGCATGGCGGAAGAGGACCCCAGCCTGAGCGTCAGCCGAGAGCCGAACACCGCGGAACTACTGCTGGGCGGACTCGGCGACGTTCACGTAGACGTGGCGGTCGAGAAGATGAAGCGCAAGTTCGGTGTCGAGATACTTCTCATGACGCCCAAGGTCCCGTATAAGGAGACCATCAGCCGTCAGTCGAACTCCCACTATCGCCACAAGAAGCAGAGCGGAGGTCACGGCCAGTTCGCGGAGGTCTACCTTGAGATACAGCCTCTGCCGCGTGGTACCGGCTTCGAGTTCGACGAGAGAGTGGTGGGAGGCGCCGTGCCGAGGGAGTTCATCCCGTCCGTGCAGAAGGGCTGCGTAAAGGCCCTAGAGGCCGGCGTGATCGGCGGGTTCCCCGTCGTGGACGTGAAGGCTACCCTGTATGACGGCAGCTTCCACCCGGTCGACTCGTCCGGTGTGTCGTTCGAGATCGCGGGCAGCAACGCCTTCTCCGACGGCATCAATCAAGCGACCCCGCAGCTCCTAGAGCCGATCATGTACGCGCAAATCCTTGTGCCGGACAGTGACACGGGTGACGTCATGGGCGACCTCAACAGCAAGCGCGCCCGCATCCTCGGAATGAATTCCGAGGATAACGGGTTCACGACCATCGAGGTTGAAGCGCCGCAGGCCGAGATGATGCGCTACGCCACCGACCTACGCTCCCAGACCCAGGGCCGGGGCACCTTTACCATGCGCTTCGACCGGTACCAGGAAGTCCCGACGCATCTCGTCGAACGCGCCGTCGAGCAGCAGAAGGAACTTGAAGAGGCGAGGGCGTAGGACTGCAAGCTCGCCAATGATGGGCGTCACGGCAAGGGGGGAGGCCATGCACTACAAATACGTGATAGTCGGCGGAGGCATGACCGGTGACGCCGCCATCGGCGGAATCCGCGAGGTTGATACTGAAGGCTCCATCGCCCTGTTCGGAGACGAGTGCGAAGTCCCGTACAACCGCCCCCACCTTTCCAAGGGACTATGGCACGGGAAGTCGCTCGACGACATCCAGCGCGACACGAACCGCGACGGCGTCGACCTTCACCTCGGTCGCCGGATCGAGGGTCTCGACGTTGACGGCAAGACCGTAACCGACGATCAAGGAGCTAGTTACACGTTCGACAAGCTCCTCCTTGCTACCGGCGGTTCGCCTAGACGACTGCCATTCGGTGGGGACAGCGTCATCTACTTCCGTACGGTCGACGACTACCGCCGCCTGCGGACGCTGGCCGACAGCGGGGACAACTTCCTCGTAATCGGCGGTGGGTTCATCGGCTCCGAGATCGCGGCCTCGCTCGCCCACAGCGACAAGCGAGTCACGATGGTCTTCCCCGAACGCTCGATAGGCAGCAGCATCTATCCCGCCGATCTGAGCTCATTCCTCAACGACTACTACCGCGAGCACGGCGTCGAGGTGCTCGATCAGCATCTCGTCTCGAACATCGAGACGCAGGGAGACCGCGTAACGGTCACGGTTACGTCCGGCGACTCGTCGGACTCGCGGGAGATCGTCGTGGACGGCGTCGTTGCCGGCCTGGGAATCGAGCCGAACGTTGAGCTTGCCCAACAGGCCGGACTGAAGGTCGAGGACGGCATATCGGTAGACGGGAACCTCAACGCGTCCCACCCGGACATATTCGCCGCGGGCGACGTCGCCAACTACCGCAATGACGTGCTGGAGCGACGGATTCGCGTCGAGCACGAGGACAGCGCCAACACGATGGGGGCCGCCGCCGGGAAGACCATGGCCGGCGTGGGAGAGCCTTTCAGTAACATCCCGTACTTCTGGTCGGACATGTTCGATCTTGGCTACGAAGTCATGGGACACATCGACTCGAACATGGAGACCGTCGCCGACTGGAAGGACGAGTTCAAGGAAGGCGTCGTCTACTACCTGGAAGGTACCCGCGTGCGCGGCGTGCTCCTGTGGAATATGTGGGACAGGTGGGGCCCGGCAGGCGATCTCGTCGCCGATGCGGGTCCTCACACTCCCGCCGACCTCATGGGCCGCATTCAGTGACCTGCAAATCGCCTTTGCCCCGCCGGGTGAAGTCTTGAGTGAGGCCCGCCGGAACGCCCTATGATTAACCCGTTGCGGTTCTGGACGCGGGGCCCGCAGGCCCGCCGCACACTGATATTCGCCTCTGCGACGCACGTGTGGAGCGATCTATTCTTCGCCCTCTACGCGCCGCTGCTTCCGCTCATCAAGGAAGACCTCGACCTCACCTTCACGCAAGTCGCCATGCTGAAGTCGCTTTACGCCGCGGCGATGGCCGTCCTTCAGGTTCCGGTCGGCTTCATGGCGGATAGGGTCGGGGAGTTCTGGCTCCTCGTCGGCGGGAACATCTGGGTTGCGGCGGGGCTGATCGCCATGTCGCTCGCTCCGAGCTTTATTCTGCTGCTGGCGTTCACGCTTCTCGGCGGACTCGGCGGCGGCACGCAGCATCCGCTGGCCTCGGGCATCGTATCCCGCGCCTACGACAGTAAGGCCCGGGCGACCGCCGTCGGCACGGTCAATTTCGCGGGCGACCTGGGCAAGATGGCAGCGCCCGCGCTCGCCCTCGTCGTCGCCGTTTCCTATGGCTGGCGTGGGACGATGCTCATCATCGGCATCGGCGCGATTGCCTTCTTCCTCGCGTCGCTGTTCATCAAGCGCAGCGTCGAAATCGGCAGGGCGGAGCCGCTGGAATCGAAGCAGGCCGACGCCTACGACGGTACCGACAAGCCGACCACAGGATTCAAGATTCTCAGCGTCGTGGGATTCGTCGACTCCGCGATACGCGCGGCGGCGCTGACGTTCGTGCCATTCATCCTCGAGGACCGGGGGATGGAGAGCACCGAGATATTCATCATGCTCATCCTGCTGCTGGCCGGCGGGGCGTTCGGCAAGTATATTTGCGGCTGGTTCAGCGAGCGACACGGCCTTATCAGCATCGTGTGGGTGACGAAGGCGTCGGCAGCAGCATTTCTGGTCGCGACGATCTACGCGCCGATGGTGACGATTGCGCCGCTCATGGTGCTGCTCGGAATCGGGCTGAACGGCACGTCGTCGTCCCTCTACGCCACGGTGGCGATCTTCGCGCCACAGGCCCGCCGCTCCCGCATGTACGGTTTCTTCTACACCACCAACGAGATCGGCGCGTTCGCGGCCCCCTTGCTATTCGGTCGTCTCGCGGACATATTCAATATCCGCGTCAGCATGGCCCTCATGGGACTGTTCACCGCTACCATCCTGCCCGTCAGCCTGACCCTGCGCGGGTACCTCCGGCCCTCACCTGCATGGGAGGAAGTGTAGGGGAGTGCGTGGGTCGGGCTAGGCGTCGGATACGGTCGGCGCGACGCGCCGACCGTCCGATGCCTACTCGCTGAAGTAGTAGCCTGCCACGAAGATGACGCCGTCATGCACAACGGCCCACTCTTGCCTCATGTTCGCCTCAGGCGCCAGTGGGTTGTCCACTTCAAAGGGTGGGAACCATATCCCTTCCTCGGGAATGGCTAGTTCCGAGACACCGGGGATAATCGTACCCACACGCTGTGGAAAGACGGCATTGGCAAGAATCACGCCGTCCTGCTGATTCACCATCGTCAGGTCCCACTGCCGGTCGATGCTTTGCGGGCTGTTGTAGTACGCGATGGTCGCTTCCCGTCCGTCGCGTTTGTAGCGGGCCACCGCGTCGGCGACGAATTGCTGGGTGTACGCCTTCGGGTCTTCGACTTCCGGGTAGTAGCCGGAAGCGAAGATCATCCCTTTGTGCCGCACGACATACGCGACCTTGGGCACCTCTTGCAAGGTGAAGGGATGGGGCCAGAGGTATTCTACCCAGTGGCCCTCATCGGTAGCCTTGGCGATCTCTTTGCCCAACTCGAAACCGCTGGAATCGGTCACGTTCTTGATGTCCGTCCCGATCAGGTGGGAGAACACCGGGTGAAGTATGTAGTGGTCGTTGGCGTCCGTGGCAAACAGGTACCACTGCCCTTCAAAGCTGCCGACGCTGTTGTAGTAACTCTGCAGCGCTTCAAGGCCGTCCTGGTCGTAGCGAGCGATAGCATTTTGCACGTACGTAACGGTGTATTCGGCCGGGTCTGCACCCCTCCAAGCCGGTGGCGCAGCATCCGGATCGGGCGTGTAGTAGCCCGTGGCAAAAATCAGGCCATCGTGCCGCACGACCCACGTGCTCTTCGGCTCTTCGATTCTGGTGACGGGGTTTGGCCACAGGTAGTCCACCCAGTAGCCTTCCTCGGTGGCTTTGGCGATTTCCACGCCCAAGGCGTAGCCGCTGGAATCCTTGACGTCCTTGATGTCGGTGCCTTTGAGGTGTGGGAGAATCGGATGGGCGAGGTAGATGTCGTCCGCGCCAATCAGGAACAGGTAAAACTCCCCATCTACGCTGGCCGGGCTATCGTAGAAGGCGATGGTCGCATCGAGGCCTTCACTCTCGTAGCGAGCAATGGCCTGCTGCACGTAGTCTTTCGCGTACTCCTCGCGGACGATGAAGTGCGGGGCGCCGAAAATCAGGTTATCGTGCCGGACAACCAGGAACCTGGTGCTTCCCCGCTGCCCCGTGGCAGGATTGATCAGGATGATATTACTGATCCAGTATCCATCCGGAGTCGCTTTCGAGATGGACGTTCCCAGGGGAGTGCCGGGGCCGGTGAACGAGTTGCTCCCTACCAGTTGGTTATAGATTGCGGTGGCGAGGACGGTCTGGTCGTCCCCGCTCAGGATCATCAACGACCGCTCGCCTTCCACGCTCTTTACATCGTTGTAGTAGGCGACGGCGGCGTCCAGCCCGTTAGCCTCGTAGTAGTCGATGGCCTTTTGCACGAAGGCGCGGGTCAGGTCGTCGTCGCTCTTGGCGACGGGCACGTCGGGCCGGTCGTCGTAGTAGCGCGACGTGAACAGCAGCCCGTCGTGACGGATGGCCCAAGTATGTTGGTACAGGGTCTCCGAAGACCTGACGTTGGGGAATATGGAGCTGACCCAGATACCCTCCTCCGTGGCCGCCGCCATCTCTTCGCCAATCTGCCGAGTGCGGCCCCTTCCGAGGTCCTTTATGTTGGTGCCTATGAGCCGTTGAGCAAGGAAGGCGACGCGCACGATGTTGTTCTCGTCCGCCAAGGTCAGGCTCCACTGGCCGTCAACGCTCTCCTGGCTGTTGTAATGGGTGATGGTGGAGTCCAAACCGTTGGCCTGATAGTACTCGATGGCCTCCTGCACATACGCCTTGGTCTGTGCCGCCGGGTCTTCAACCTGCGGGTAGTAGCCGGAAGCGAAGAGCATCCCGTCACGGCGCACCGCGTAGCCCACCTTGGGAACTTCTTGCAGCGTCACGGGATGGGGCCATAGATACTCCACCCACACGCCTTCCTCCGTGGCCTTTGCGAGTTCCTTGCCCAGCTCATAGCCGTCGGAACCGACCACGTCCTTGATGTCGGTCCCTCGCAGGGGGGGAATGAGCGGATGGACGTGGTAGATGTCGTTGGCGTCGGTGGCGAAGAGATACCATTCGCCTTCGAAGCTGGCGACGCTGTTGTAGTAGTCGATCATGGACTGTAGGCCATCACGCTCGTAACGCTCGATGGCGCGGTTCACGTAGTCCACCGTGTACTCGCGCGGGTCGGCGTCCTGCCAGGCAGGGGTTCCCGTCTCGGGACCACCAGCGTAATAGCCGGAGGAGAAGATCAGCCCGTCGTGGCGGACGGACCAGGTGACCTTCTGCTGCTCCTTCCGGGATACGGGATGGGGCCATAGGTATTCCACCCAGATCCCACCCTCGGTGGCCTGGGCTATCTCCTTGCCCAGCTCCTGGCCGTCGGAACCCACAACGTCCTTGATGTCGGTGCCGATGAGGTGCGGGAAGATAGGATGAGCGAGGTAGTTATCGTCCGCGCCGATGAGGAACAGGTAGAACTGACCGTCGAGGCTGTCCTGGGAGTTGTAGTGGGCGATGACGGCGTCGAGGCCTTCCTCATTGTACTTGGCGATGGCCTTGTTCACGTACTCCTTTGTGGAATTCGCCACGTCTTCCGTCAGGACGGAATGGCTGGAGGCGAACACCAGGCCGTCGTGAAGTACGACGAGGACTCGCCGCGGTTCTTCCTGCTTGGTGGCCGGGTTGACGCTCCGAGTGGTAACCCAGTAGCCCTCTTCGGTGGCGACGTCTATCAAGCTCCCCAAGCCGACGAACCTCGAGCCGGATCCCACGTACTGGCCCTCCAGGGAGCGGATGGCGAGGTGCACCAGCAGCACGCCTTCGGCGTCTATGATGGTCAGCGGCCTTCCGTCTTCGACGCCGGCTTCGGACTTGTAGTGCGCGACGGTGGCGTCCAGTCCGTTCTTCTCGTAGTAGTCGATGGCCTTCTGCACGTAGGCGCGGGTGAGGTCGTCGTCGGTCGAAGCAGCGGGTTCGGGTTCAGGGGTAGGCGTCGGAGCAGCCGGGCCCTGCGGCCCTGCCGGACCGGTGGACCCCTGCGGCCCTGCCGGCCCCTGCGCCCCCGTGGGTCCCTGCGGTCCCGTGGGACCCTGCGGTCCAGCCGGGCCCTGTGCGCCCGTGATCCCCTGTGAGCCAGCCGCACCAACCGGACCCTGCGGTCCGGCCTGGCCCTGCGCACCTGAGGGCCCCTGTGAGCCAGCCGCACCAACGGGCCCCTGCGGCCCTGCCGGACCCTGCACGCCTGTGATCCCCTGTGAGCCTGCCGGCCCGGCCGGTCCCTGCGGTCCCGCAGGTCCAGCCGGGCCGGCAGGCCCTGCGGCCGATTCCTGACGCACTATATCTCTGACCTCAGACTCGGAAAGGCCATCGGAGCATCCCGTCAGCACACTGAGGGCAACTCCAATGGAAGCCGCGATCAGAAGCAGGAATAGCGCCTTCACACCAGTTGGCACCCGTCGATATTTCAACCCTGTCACGTTCGGTGGACCCCTGCGGCATTTCACCCTCCCGGTCGGTTCGCAAAGTTTAACTATCTCCTAACTATCTCCAATGTAACATTAAGAACGCAACATTGGTATCCTGTATCATTGCTACCAACTGTTTGGCATAGATAATTTCCAGGCGGGCTGTTGCGAGCAGAGGGTTCATCTACATGTTCAGAAAAGCCCAGGAGCGACTCGGAGTCCAGTACGAACCGGATGAGAAGTGTCCGCCGCTAGTGGCGGTGACTTCGGCGTTACAGATATTCATACCCAACACCATCGGCCTCATTATGCTGTCGGCGCTTGTGGTGCGGGCGTCCGACGAGTCCGACGCTTATTTGGGGTGGGTGATATTTACCGCGCTGGCAGTCTCCGGAGCCAGCATGATCTTGTACGCCCTGCGGTTCCGGCATCTGGGGATGGGCCGGCTCATCGTCGCCAACTTCAACGTTCCGTTCCTGGCGGTTTGCGCTCTGGCGCTCCAAGCGGGCGGGCCGAGTTTGCTGGCGAGCTTGATGGTGACTTCCACGCTGGCGCAGTTCGTCCTGACCCTGCGTTTGGCCTCCCTCCGCCGGGTATTTACTTCGACGGTGAGCGGAGTGGTAGTTATGCTGGTGGCGGTTTCCGCCGTGCCTTACATCGTCAGCAGCACGGTTGTCGTGCCGGAAGGCGTATCGACGACGCTTTTCTTGGCGCCCGGATTGGTCGCTCTGATCGTTGGGGTAGTAATATCCCTTCACGGCACGTCGCTTTGGCGCATGTGGATTCTGCCGATCATGGTAGTAGCCGGCGTGATTGCAGCCGCGCCTCTGGGCTTCTACGACATCGGCCCCGTAATCGATGCTCCGTGGGTGAGCTTGCCCGGTTTTGGCTGGCCGGGGTTGGACCTGTCCTTCGACGGGGATTTCTGGGCCCTGCTTCCGGTCTTCGTGTTCGTGAACCTGACCGCCTTCATGAAATCGGTGGGAGACCTCTCGGTGATTTACCGCGCTTCCTACCGCAAGCCGACGGCGCTTGACTACCGTTCAGTTCAGGGGGGCCTGAATATGTACGGGATCGGCACCCTTTCTTCCGGTCTCCTGGGAACCATCCCGGTCGCCGCGCCGTGGGCGGTCACAGCGGTTTACATCGGCTTTACCGGCGTCGCCGCCAAGAGTGTCGGGATATACCTGGGACTGATGACCATTGCGGTCGCCCCCTTTTCCAAACTCCTGGCCATACTGGTCGCCGTTCCGAGTCCGGTGGTAAGCGCGGTATACGTCATCATATTCGGTTTGCTCTTCGTCGAGGGCGCGAAAACGGTCTTCAGCGGTCTCTTCGCCGGCCAAGTCGACCAGAAGAAGTCCACCATCACCGGCATTTCCATGGTGCTCGGCCTGTCCGCCGGAATCTTCAGCGGACTTACCGAAGGGGTTACCAGTCAGTTGGTGGGCAATACCATCGTCGTCGGCGGTATTGCAGCCATTGGCATGACCTTATTCAACGAACTATCAAGTTTTCGCATCAGGAGGCTGCGGGTCGACCTGTCCGAGTCTTCCCTGCCTGCCGTTGACGATTTTCTCAGCCAATTCGCCGATAGACACTCATGGACGGAGAATGGGAAAAACCGGCTGCGTTTGGTAGGGGAAGAAGTGGTATTGAGCCTGCTGCAAGAAGAGAACGGCGGAGAGGCGGAGCAGAAGCGCAGGTTAGTCGCCACAATTCGCCCTGAAAGCGGTTCAGCCGAGCTGGAAATCGTGGTTGCATCGGACGACGCCGTTCAAGGGAATATCGAAAACCGCATGGCGTACCTTGACGAGGGACAGGCGCTGGAGGATGACAGGGGAATGTCCGTCCGCATCCTGCGTCAATACGCCTCATCAGTGCAGCACCGCCAATATCACGGCATAGACATAATTAGCTGCCGCGTGGAGGATGAGTAGCAAAGTTCGCAGTACGGGAAATGCCAGCCCACCGGGTTCACCTCGAACGGCCTAGCCTCGCTCCCAGGAAATCCGGGTAGCCCCGAACGAAATCCTGTGCGCCGGACGGACGCCTTCCCTCGTTCTGAAGCATGTCGACCGCCAGCAACCCGTCTCCTGTGCCGATTCCGATGCCGCCGTCCTCCAACCCAACGACCTGGCCGGGCTGGGCATCACCGGCCATCGAAGTCGCCCCTAGTATCTTGAGCAGCTTACCGTTCCAATACGTGAACGTGCCGGGCCAAGGCTCGTATGCGTGCACCATCCTCGCGATACGCGCGGCATCGTCGGTCCAGTCGATCTCGCCGTTCTCTTTCTTGACCAGAGACGTGAAAGTGGCGCGGCTTTCGTTCTGCGGTGTCGCTTGAATGTCGCCGGACGCCCAGCGGGGCAGAGTATTGACGAGCAGGTCTGCACCCAAGTCGAACAGCCGCCGGGTCAGTTCAGGGGTCGTTTCTTCCTCGTCTATGGAGACTCGCTTCTGCGCAAGTATTAGCCCGCTGTCCATCCCCTCATCGAGCTTCATGATCGTCACCCCGGTCTCGTCGTCACCATTGAGAATGGCCGAAACGACCGGAGAGGGACCGCGATAGCGGGGCAGGAGGGAAGGGTGAATGTTCAGGCACCCCAGCGGAGGGATTCCGAGCGCCTCCTTTGGCAGGAACAGGCCATACGCCGCGACAACTACAGCTTCCGGGGACAGCGACGCCAGCGCCGCACACTCTTCCTCCGAGCGCAGGGATTTGGGTTGCCTCACCTCGATCCCTCGCTCCTCGGCGAACCGTTTGGTCGGCGTTGGGACGAGTTTTCGCCCCCGACCAGAGGGCCTGTCGGGCTGCGAGTACACGGCTGCGATGTCGTGCCCCGTTTCCACCAGGCGACTCAGTGCGGGTACTGCGAAGTCCGGGGTGCCCATGAATACGATTCTCATGGTGGGTAGGGTAACATGGCGGCGGGAGAGGGACAGGCTGGACCTTCGACACGCTCAGGGCGAACGGAGCGTAAGGTTGCTCATGCCGAACGGGATTCAAGTAGCTGCGTTCCGGTATTGCTGCGCTTGGCCGACGATGTCGATTCCGACGGCCTCGCTCCATGCTGCAAGGAGGCGCTGCGACATCGGTCCCGACTTGCCGTCGGCGATGGGGCGGCGGTCGACCTGCGTCATGGGCATGACGCACATGCTGGTCGTCGTCCAGAACGCCTCGTCTGCCGTGTAGAGGTCGTAGGGCTGGAGGTCTTCTTCGACGAGCGGGATGTCGAGCTGGCGGGTGAGGTCGATGGCCATCCCGCGTGAGACTCCCTGCAGGGCGGCGTAGTCGGTCGGCGTGCGGATGACGCCGTCGGTCACGATGAAAACGTTCTGGCCGTTGCCCTCGGCGAGGAAGCCACGGTCATCCAGCAGGATCGGCCACGCGCCCGGCTCCACGTCGTGCGCCTCCTGGTGCGCGAGGACGAAGTTCATGCGGCTGTAGTGCTTGATCTTCGGATCGAGGGCCTGTGGCGAGTACGCGCGGGTCTTCGATATCACCCCGTGCATTCCGGTGTCATAGAGGTCGGCGTACCAGAATCCCTGCTCACCGACTTGCACTAGCACCGTCGGGGCGGGTGGATCGAACAGGTCGACCGTGCCGCGCGTGACGATCTGCCGCATCCAGAAGTCCGTCACTTCGGGATGATCGGCCTTCGCTCGCTCGACGGCCTCATCGGTGATGGCGGTCATCTCCTCCGCGCTCAGTCCGGCGTCCATGCGAACGTAGGTCAGGGAGCGGTAGAGGCGCTCGACGTGCTCCTTCAGGCGGAAAGGCGCGCCGTTGAATGTTCTCTCGACCTCGAACACGAGGTCGCCGACGGTAAACCCCCGGTCGGAGGGAGAGATGGTGACCTCGCCTTCCGGCATCCACTCGCCGTTGAAGTATGCTTGGTAGTCGGCCATGTCGTTCTCCTATGGATTCCCGCGTTCGCGGGAATGACGGTGGGTGACTTGCTATCGGCCGTAGATCGCGTCGATGAGGGCCTTCGTGTAGCCCATCGCGTGGGCGCGGGCGCGGTATTTGTCGGGGTCGTCGCCTGTCATCGCGGGGACGTGGTCCTCGATGACCGGCCCGTCGAAGCCGACCTCCTTGTAGACCCTGACGGCCTCGGCCATGTCCACGTAGCCCTCGTCGATGAACGACTCCGAGAACTTGGGGAACCGCCCCGTGACGTTGCGGAAGTGGACGTACACGATCCTGTTGCGCCCGCCGAAATAGCGGATGGCCTCGTGGAGGTCGCCCTGCTGTATGGCCATAGACCCCTGACAGAAGTCCAGGGCGTTGTGCTCGCTGTCCACGATCTGCGTCAGTCGCTTGAGACCCTCGAAGCTGTTGAGGATGCGCGCCACGCCGCCGATAGACTGCGCGGGTGGGTCGTCGGGGTGGACGGCCATGCGCACACCCGCCTCCTCGGCGACGGGGACGACGGCCTTCAGGAAGTATTCGAGGTTGTCCCACATCCGGTCGGCGGACACCTCGCCGTAGTCACCGAAGGGGTGGTCCTTGATGAGGTCGTAGTCGAACGCCGTCTGCTTCGCCCCGCCTCGTCCGGGGGCGCTCTGTGAGGTGCGAACGCCGTAGCCCGTCACGGTCGGCGGGCGGAAGTTGTAGCCGATCGCGGGTATGCCCGCCGCGCCCATGTTGCGGAGAGACTTGCAGAAGTTGTCGATCTGCTCGTCACGGCCGGGCAGGCCCAGCTTGATCTTGTCCGTCCAGTCCCAGGGCATGTTCTCGATGGCGAACAGCCGGAGGCCCGCGCTCTCGACCCGCTGCCTGAACACGACGAGTTCCAGGAACTCGAAGTAGCCGTTGTTGGACGGCATGCAGGCGTCCCCGCCGATGGCGTCGGTGGCTCCAAGCTGCGCTCCGAAAGCCAGCTGCTCGTCGTCGACGCCGCCTCGGATGTCAAGCCCGAGTCGCATGTGGTGCGTGTTGCTCCGTGATGGCAGTCATCAATTCGAGGGCAGAGTATATCAGAGCGCGGAAACATACTCGCGGTACAGGTCTCCCCACTCGGCGATGCTGAGGGTCTGGGCGCGGCGGGTCAGTGATATTCTCGCGCTCCTGAGTAGGGCTGTGACCTCATCCGGGTCAATGCCCAGACCGTTCTTGAGGCTGTTGTGTATCTGCTTTCGCGGCGCGCTGAATCCGGCTCTCACGAGGGTGAAGAATTTTTCCGGGCTGTCGAACGCTACGGCCGGCGTGGGATACGTGTCGATGCGGACGACGGCGGACGTGACGTTCGGCGAAGGACGAAACGCCTTTGGGGGGACGGATGTGACGATGCGCGGCCTGCCATATACCTGCGTGGCGACGGAGAGGATGCTCATCTTGCCGGGACTGGCGGCCATCTCCAGTCCTACTTCCTTCTGAACCATCACCACCAGCGTCGTCGGCTTGTGGGCTGCCTCCAGGAAACGGCGGACGATGGGGGTTGCAGCGTAGTAGGGGAGATTGGCGACGACCTTGTATGCGGTCGCCGTTCCCATAAGGCCGTCGATGTCTACCGTCCGCGCGTCGCCTTCCACGATCTCCACGTTATCGCAACTGGCGAATTTCTCGCGGAGAGAGGGGATGAGAGCGTCGTCCAACTCGACGGCGACCACGCGGCCCGAGCGTTCGGCTAGGGCTTTGGTCAGGAACCCCCGGCCTGGCCCGACTTCCAGGATGGTGTCCGCCGGCGAGATGCCGGCCGCGTCTACGATCTTGGCGCGGACGCGGCGGTCGACGAGAAAGTTCTGGCCAAGTGACTTCTTGGCCCTTGGAGGCCCCTTGGCGTTCGGTGAGAGGGTTTGGTCGCGCACCTTCCTTCGATCTCCACCCGGGACGTGACGCCTGGAGCAGGCTCAAGCCAGGCACTCCCACGGCGCCCGGAACATCACTGCTTACCGCTGCTTCCTTCCGGACCTGACGGGGTTCACAGGCATCCGCCGCGTGGGACCCGGCTCTCAACACCCCCTGCCAGGGACAGAGGCCACGAGCTTCGACCTCGGGGAGGGATTCAGCCCCGCTATGGCGGATTGCGGGTTCAAGGCTCCGCCACTGCCCCGCCTAGCACGACCTGTAGTATATGGTATCGCATGTGGGACGCGGCGCGCTAGCGAATCCGCTTCACTAAGATTCACCGCAGAGGGCGCGGAGGGCGCAGAGTGAGGATTGGATTCCCGCCTTCGCGGGAATGACGGGAAATGTCAACACTGCCTTAGAATCCGAGGGCCGGTTCGGAGCGGGTTTGAAAGATTACTCTCTCCCCTGTAAGGTGTTGCCATGACTAATCTGAGCATAGCGGAAGTACCATCGTCGAGTGCAGTCCCGACGCGCGGAATCCCTGCGGAGATTCTGCGCAAGGTTGAGGCCGCGCTGCCCGGGGAGATCATCAGCGATACCTATCCTTATCCGACCAAGCTGACCACCGGGAGATACGAACGCGACAAGGCCAAGCTGCAAATCGAGCTGCTTAAGATGCAGAGGTGGGTCAAAGAGACCGGACAGCGCGTCGTCCTGCTGTTCGAGGGACGGGACGCGGCGGGCAAGGGCGGGGCGATCCAGCGCTTCATGGAGCACCTGAATCCTCGAGGTGCTTCCGTCGTGGCGCTTCCGGCCCCATCCGACCGGGAGCGAGGGCAGTGGTACTTTCAGCGGTACGTCGAGCACCTTCCATCAAAAGGGGAGATGGTGTTCTTCGATCGCTCCTGGTACAACAGGGCCGTGGTCGAGCCCGTGATGGGATTCTGCACGCCCGCGGAGACCCTGCGCTTTCTCAGAGACACGGTCATGTTCGAGGAGATGCTGATCAACGAAGGCATTCAGATCTTCAAGTTCTGGTTCTCGGTGAGCAGGGAAGAGCAGCTCAGGCGTGTCATGGCCCGCGCCGGAGACGAGCTCAAGCAGTGGAAGGTGAGCGACGTCGATGTCCGGTCGCTGCCTCTGTGGGACGACTATACGGAGGCGAAGAAGGCGATGTTCGCAGCCACCGATACGAAGGCGTCGCCCTGGGTCGTGGTGAAGTCGGACGACAAGAAGCGCGCCCGGCTAGCCTGCATGCGCTACGTATTGCGCAGCGTTGGATATGATTACGACGTGGAGAGAAGGGTGGCTAAACCCGACCCGAAGCTGATTGGCCCGGCGGAGAGTCTCTACGCCAAGGGCGAGATCTGGTAAGCCTAGATACGTTGGAAAAGCTGCGAATGCAGGTCGGAGACCCCGTGGCCGGGACTTGAGAGAGTGAAGCATGCCCAATAGCTCAGCGGATGTGGTCGTCATCGGTGGTGGCGTCAACGGGACGAGTATAGCCATGCACCTGGCCCGCATGGGAGCGGGGAAGGTTCATCTGATCGAAAAGGGACACTTGGCCGGTGGGGCGACCGGGCGTTCCGGTGCCATGGTGCGTGAACACTACCTGCACCCGACGCTGGTCAAGATGGCGAAGGAAGCCAGCCAGGTCTTTCACAACTTTGCGGACGCAATTGGCGGTGATGCGAGGTTCAAGGAGACGGGCAGGCTGTTGCTGTTCGGCGAGAAGGATGAGCCGGCTGCGAGAGCGAACGTGGAAATGAACCGCGAACTCGGCGTCAACATTCATACGCTCACGCTATCTGAGGTCTCAGAGATAGTGCCGCAGCTTATGACCGACGGAATTGTCCTGGGTGTGTATGAGCCTAAGTCGGGCCACGCCGACCCCATGACCACGACATACGCATTCGCGGCCCAGGCGGAAAGGCACGGCGCTTCGATTCGGACGGGGTGCGCTGTCGAACGCATCAAGGTCGCCGGAGGGCGCGTTGTTGGAGTGCAGACCGAGGAAGGGCTGATAGAGACGAACACCGTGGTGGCGGTGACGGGACCCTGGAGCAACAAGCTGGCCGTGCCGCTCGGCGAACCGCTTCCGATCACACCGATCCGGGTGCAGATGGTGCACCTGCGCCGTCCGCCGACGCTGGAGTCGTTCATCACCATCGTTATCGACTACACGACCGGCATGTACGTTCGGATGAACGCGGGATTCAAGAGCCTGGTCGGCGGCGAATCGAAGAAGGACTTGAGTGAGGTTGTGAACCCGGACGGTTACGGCCTAAACGCCGATCACGACACGATCGCGAGATACTGGGACAGGGCGAAGTCGCGCATCCCGGATTTCACGGCGGCAACCCCCATGGGCGGATACGGTTCCATCTACGACATGGCTCCGGACGGCAACCCGATTTTGGATAAGTCGGAGGTAGTAGATGGGCTCTACTGGGCGGTAGGATTCAGCGGACATGGGTTCAAGCTGTCCCCCGTGGTGGGCCGGATGATGGCGGAGTTCGTCATGCACGGGGAGAGCAAAGGCCACCCGATCCGTGACTTCCGCGCCAGCCGATTCGCGGAAGGCGACCCACTGGAAGCCGAACATCCCTACGAGGGCATGGGGCATCAGTGATGCCGTGGACAAGATCAAGTCCGAAGGCCGGAGCGACGCGGCGATTGGAGAGCACGCCATTGCCGGAAATGGCGGACAAAGGGCCTAGGTGACAGACGCTCGGTTCAGCCAACGGTAAACCGTGGTGGAGCTGGGGGACTAGGATTTAGCTACGAATTAGCGGAATATGGCCATCACTTCCCACAAGCGTTACCATAACTCCGTTGAGAATGCCAGAGACTGTTCCGCCCCGTAACTGTTCAGAGTTGATGAGATGAACTTAAAACCCCTAGCGGGTTGTGGAGCGGTTGTGCCATAAGGGAGAGGTGAGAACTGAACTTGACCTGGATAGTGCAAGCCGTGAGACCCTGCTGGCGGTCATCGCTGAGCAGCAAACGGTCATCGCCGAGTTGCGACGACGGATAGAGGAACTGGAGAGGCGGGGCCCTCCTCGGGGCATGCCCGGCAACAAGCCCGCTCCCAAGCGGCCTCGACCGAAGAGGACGGAGCCTCGCAACAAGCGGACTCAAGGATTCACCCGGCGGCGGATGAACCCCACTCGGCAAGTAGTACACGCTCTCGACTCGTGCCCCGAGTGCGGGACGGGTATGACCGGTGGATGGGTGCATCGGACACGCGAGGTCATCGAGATTCCGTTGGCTCCGGCAGAAGTGATCGAGCAGGTCTTCGTGGCCCGCACGTGTGCGTTATGCCGCAAGCGGCGTCTGCCGCAGGACTCGTTGAAGGGGATGGCTGTGGGGCGTCAGCGCTTGGGAATCAACCTGGTGAGCCTGATCGTGACGCTTCGGGAGGAAGCGCGACTGCCCATACGGAGCATCCAGCGCTACCTGTGGACGGTGCATCAGTTGAAGCTGAGTGTGGGCGCCATAGCTGATGCGATTCACCGTGTGGCGCGACAGGCACAGCGGACAGTGGACGAGACGCTTGAACGCATTCGCGGCTCCCCGGTGGTGCACGCCGATGAGACGGGCTGGCGAGAGGATGGAGTCAACGGCTATGTGTGGACATTCAGCACACCCACCGAGCGGTACTTCGTGCGTCGCGGTCGTGGCAAGAAGGTGGTCGATGAGGTGTTGGGTGAGTCGTTCGACGGAGTGCTGGTGAGCGACTTCTACGCCGCATACAACCATTATCCCGGTCTCAAGCAGCGGTGCTGGGTACACCTGCTGCGTGACATCCATGAACTCAAGGCGTTGTACCCTGAGGACACGGGTCTGGTTCGGTGGGCCGGGGCGGTGCGCCAACTCTATGACAGGGCTAAAGCGTACGCTCAAGCAGGCGTTCAACCAGCGTCCGGGTACCAACGGTTCGTATCTCCCAACCAGTTGATGCTGGAGAGTCAACTACTGTCACTGTGCCGACCCTTCTCAAACGACGAGACGGCGCCTCAAGCAAAGCTCTGCCGACGCATAGAACGGTTCATCAAAGAGCTGTTCGTCTTCGTATCGCACCCGGACGTGCCGTCTGAGAACAACGCTGCCGAACGGAGTCTGAGGCATCTGGTCATCAGCCGCAAGATCAGCGGTGGAACTCGATCCGAACAGGGAACCACCAGCAAGATGGCCTTGGCGTCCCTCTTTGGCACCTGGAGGACCAAAGGTCTCAATCCCCTCTCACAATCCCGCAAACTGCTCGTCTCTCATCAACTCTGAACAGTTACTCCGCCCCCAATTGTATCGCGTCGTACCACCTTGTCTCACGCCGAGATCTTGTGCCCGCTAGGCTGTCCGTCACATCAGGTTGGCCTCAACTGTACTCAGAGGCAGAAATATCAATCTGAGTCTTGCTTTAGCGCTTTAGCGGATAGTGCGAATGAGCTTAAGCCTGGTTCGAATCCCAGACGACTTACTTTTTCCGGGCGTTTCTTACTGTAAATGGAACTACACTTGACAATAATGGTAGTTCACCCGACTGAACAAAATTGAGAACTTTCACATTGAGGCTCACTCTGACGCTGTAGTCAAGCCTCTTGCTCCGCCACCCAGCCTCCCAGTGAGTAGAGTTCTATGAAGTGGAGATCAGGATAGAAGTCCAGCTCTTTCGCATGAACTCCGCCTTCCTTGACGTGAACAGAAACTCCGACCGCCACAGGATATCCTACGGTTCTCGTGCTTGAAGCCTCTCCTATATCGCTCCTGTTGTATCGTCTCTCACTCTCATTTTCCCTACTTCCTGTACAATCGCCCATGACTTTTGGCGAGAAGGTCAATTGAAGTGAACTTATCAGAGTGGTTCATGTCGGTCTGGCACCGAATTACCGGATTTCGTGGAGTTGGACAACCTCGTGAAGCGGAGCCCGACCAGTCATCCGACGCAGGCCCTGAGCAAACGGAGGCGGGTCAATCACGAGACGACGGCCCTGAGACTGTGGAACTACTCGGATCGCCAGACGACCGCCTTGAATCTTCCAAGCAGGACGAACCATCCGACGACGGCAGTCCTGAACCTGCGGAACTGGACGAATCATACGACGGCAGCCCTGAACTTACGGAGCTGGACGAACCACATGACGACAGCCCTGAACCTGCGGAGCAGGACGAACCACACGATGACGACAGCCTAGAACCTCCCGATCCTGACGAACCATCCGGCGACGCCAATCCTGAACCTGCAGAGCACGGCGAACCATCCGGCGACGCCAATCCTGAACCTGCAGAGCACGGCGAACCATCCGGCGACGCCAATCCTGAACCTGCAGAGCACGGCGAACCATCCGACGACGACAGTTTGGGACCTAATGAGCCAGCCGGGTCTACGCAGAACCGGAAAGGGGCTCCGCGGCGACATGGTGGACGACGCGGATCTCGCAGTCGTCCCGGGGAATCTCCCGGTGATGGGCCAAGGCCATTCGTTCCCAAGTCGGAGTTGATTTGTCGTAAGCCTATCGGGTCATGGCAATGGGAGATTGTTCTGTCTGTACCTCAGGAGCGCAAGGTTGAGAGGGTGCTACAAGGTGACAAAGAGCTATCCGCCAAGAACCGTGAGTACAGCCCTTTGTCTTTCTCTGGAAGCATCGTCATCGAGTATGACGATGGCGACGGTGATGAGATACAACTGTTCGACAATGCTCCTTTGGTTTTCAAGCTGCCGAACCAGTGGCAAGGGGATGGACGCAGGGTTAGAGGCGTTGCCCGAGGACACTTTGTCGTTATCGTCCCCAGCAAGTGGACCCGCAAGGGCCGCGTTCCAGTTAGTCCAGAGAGTTGTGTAGATGACGACTTCACCGTTCACTTCTTCTACAAAGGCCAGGACAGCGAGCCAAACGACTTTGGCGGCTTTGAAGAGCACGCCCTTTCCCTAGCCCGGACTGGATTTGAATTGGAAGGTAAGTGCATCCATGACGATTCTGAAGAGGGCGATCTGTTCGTTGGCGCTGCGCCAGTGCTGAAGCCGGCGGATGGCGTTGTCTGGGCACGAGTGGGGGAAGAGGCGCATAGCGGCTGGGAGGGTCAGAACTTCAGGCCCGCCGAGGAATCTCTTAGTGATGTCCTGGGCAGGCGTCAGGGAAGATTCTTCGTTCGCGTGTATGACCGAGCAAACTGAAATAGGTCGAATCCTTAAGACCATCGACCGCAAGATCGACCTGCACCGCCGCAAGCGCGCCATGCTGGAAGAGCTGTTCAAGGCGCTGCTCCACAAGCTAATGACGGGGGAGATTAGGGTAGGGGAGTTGGGGTTGGTAGGGCATGAGGCGTTGTCACCGAGAAAACCACAAGAACTTCTGAATAGCTGAGAGAGTGAGGGATTGATATGTCAATAAGGACCATTCCAATTACGTGGGCGACATTGATTGGGCATGACTACTGGCGCTCGTACAAAGCCATCGATGAGATCAAAGTCTATTGTGATTTACTTGATATCCTGGAGAATCGACGTGCAGACCAACAAAATCAAGGTAGGAAAGAACCGGCTACGCTTCTCAATGTAGAAGCAGTCATAGGCGGCTATGCCCTAGAAATCGGTATGAAGTCGCTTTGGGCATTGGACAATCCTAAAGGCATTGTGAGGAAACTAGGGCACAATCTCGACACAGTCTATGACGAATTAAAGCTCGACACGGTAGATTCTCTGATAGCCCTTGGACTGACAAGAGCGTTGTTGGCGAAAGTTCCGAAGCCATTTGAGAGCAACAGATACTCGATGGAATACGGTGGGAGAGAAATCGTGGTATACGACGCATCATTTCTACGACAGCTTGCCCAGTTGATAGAGGACAAGTTGGATGAAACGATGAAGACGTTAATCACGCCGCCGTAGACAGCCGTTCTGGAGGAGTTGGTCCAAGGTGAGAATACACACACCGATGACGGTTGAGGTACATGGCTAGAGTAATATGAATAGAGCAGAGCGACATCAGCTAAAGAAGCAGAGACGCCAAACAGCCCGAAAGTCGGAGATCACTATATCGGCGGTCGTCGGTATGCTGGAAAGCTCTGCACACCTTGACGAGCTTGCTACAGAACGCCGAAGATCCGAGGCTGAGAAATTCGGCAGAACAACAGGTGAAAGGATGGAATGGGATGGGAAATCATATGAAGTAGTTCAACTCGAAGGTGGACATTCTATAGGGATTACTCTGTCTGCTCAGATTATCGCGGGGCAGGCAGCGGAGCTGGCCCTAAAATATGCTTTCGAGGTTGAATATCCCATCAAAAGTGCTCCCAGTATCCATCGATTAGATGACCTTTATAGCCAACTGTCTAAGGAAAGGAAGAATCGGATAGAAAGGGATTATTCAACACGTAAACAACGGCATAATTCCCCACCCGTACCAGGATGGGAGACAGCACAGGAAGTCTTCGATTCCTGTAGAGACTATCCAGTGCTTTTTAGATACGCGACGGAAGAGGGGCAGTCGCCGTATGAGGTCCGTCCCATACTTTTAAGGGAGGCGGTTTGCAGTGTTTTGGCATCCTTAGAAGTCAACGTACGTTGGGGTCAGACACCCTAAGTTATGAACGTTGATGAGCTAATCACCCTGACCGCCTCGGGCGAGTCCGAGACGTCGGAGTGCAGGGCCACCACCGGAACGTCCAACTTTACGATAACGAGGGAAATGTCCCAGAATGTCCCCAAATGTCCCACTTTTAGAAAAAATTCTCGGACAAACGGGCGCGCGCTGATAGCGGAGCCTGCCGGGTACTAGGAGACGGCAATGAACTCACAGGTATCGATTCCCAAAGAGGCCCTCGCCGCGTTCTGCCGCAAGCACGGGATACGGCGTCTGTCGATCTTCGGCTCGGCCCTGCGCGAGGATTTCGGCCCCGAGAGCGACGTCGACGTGCTCGTCGAGTTCGAGGAGGGTCGGGTTCCCGGTCTGTTCGGCTTTGCCGGAATGGAGTTGGAGTTGTCCGAGTTGTTTGGCAGGGCCGTCGACCTGGTGACACGCGAGGAAGTGGAAGAGAGCCGGAACTACATCCGCCGCAAGTCTATCCTTGCATCGACCGAGGTGGTCTATGGAGCGTGACGGCGCCCTTCACCAGAGGCGGCGAACGCCATACCGGTCGAAGAAGGATTCGTTGGAGATGAGAACGAGGTTGCGTGACAAGGCTTGGGCGATGAGCATTCGGTCGAAGGGATCGCGGAGCGGACCCGGAAGCCCGCCAGCGCGCGCGGCGTCGCTTACAGTTACCGGGAGTTCCTCGAAATTCTGCCGAGCTATCGTTCCCGCAAGGTCCAGTGCCAGGGCATCTGCTTCCGGGAGTTTGCCGAGTCGGTGCTTCGTGGCGATTTCCCATGCCGTAGCGGCGCTTATCAGTTTCTCGTTAGACGGGTCGAAAATGGCGTGGCGTACCGACTCGGACAAGCGCCTGCTGTCGGTGAGCCACCAAATCAGCGCGTGGGTGTCGAGCAACAGTGGCAAGCTCAATTACCTTCCCACGCTTTCAACTCCTCTTCCGGGAGCGGATCGAAGAAACTATCCGGAATGATTACCTTTCCTTTAAGAACGTCGGGCGTAGGCTTGCCGCGCTCTTCGCAGCGCACGAGCTGGGCGACGGGCTTGCCGTTTCGGGCGATGATGACCTCCTCTCCCGCCTCGACCTGCGTCAGCAGACGCGACAGGTGGGTCTTCGCCTCGTGGACGTTCACCGTTGCCATTGCCGATCCCTCGCTTATAGTCTTAGCCAATGATATGACTAAAACGGCTATTCGTCAAACGGAGGCGCATCGGTGAGCGCTCTCAACATATCCGAAGCGAGCTCCGTCCAGTTCCCGATGATCCGCCACGCGGAGGAGATCGGTTGGACTGCCCTGTCGCCCTCAGATGCTCTCGCCCTGCGGGGCGGCGAGGCCGGGCTGTTGTTTCGCGGGGTGCTGGAAGATGCCCTGCGCCGCTTCAATCCCTGGCTGACGGACGACGCCATACGCTCGGTGGTCGAGAACATCCAGGCGCTTCCCCCGACCGTCGAGGGCAACCGGCAGATGCTGGCCTGGCTGCGTGGCGAGCGGCAGTGGTACGACGAGGCGGAACGGCGCCACCGGCAGGTCAGGCCTATCGATTTCGACGATCCGGGCGCCAACGTCCTGCACGTGACATGGGAATGGCGGCTCAAGCCTCCCGCCCGCAAGGGCAACCGCGCCGACGTGATGTTCGTGGTCAACGGCGTGCCGGTAGCCATCGTCGAACACAAGAACCCGACGGATGCCGACGCCATCGAGCGGGGCGTCATGCAGCTGCGGCGATATGAGATCGAGACGCCCGAGCTGATGGGCGCGGCGCAACTCTTCAACGTGACTCACCTGCTCGACTACTGGTACGGCGTCACGTGGAACCTGTCGCGTCGCTACATGGCGCGGTGGAAGGAGACGCAGGAAGAGAGCTACCGCTTCGCCGTCCAGTCCTTCTTCGAGCCGACCGACTTCCTGCGCACCCTGCGGGACTGGATTCTCTTCTACGTTGAAGACGGCGAGACACGGAAGACCGTGTTGCGTCAGCACCAGCGCCGCGCCGTTGCCCGCATCGTCGAACGCTGCGCCGAGACGGTGAGACGCCGCGGCCTCGTGTGGCACACGTAGGGGTCGGGCAAGACCTTCACGCTGCTCACCGCCGCGCGCCTGGTCCTGGAGGCCAAGGACGAGTTCCGCAACCCCACGGTGGTCGTCGTGGTGGACCGCACGGAGTTGGAGGGCCAGCTTGCAGGCTGGGTCGAGCGGCTGCTCGGCGACATGCAGCAGCAGGACATCGCCGTTTCACGCGCCAACTCCAGAGCCGATCTGCGGGAGATGTTCGCTACCGATAGGAGAGGGCTGATCATCTCGATGATTCACAAGTTCGAGGGCATCGAGAAGGACGCCAACCTCCGCGACAACATCTACGTGTTCATCGACGAGGCCCACCGCTCCGTCGCCAGGGAGCTTGGCACCTACCTCATGGCCGCCTTGCCCAACTCGACCATCATCGGCTTCACCGGCACGCCCATCGCGCGAACGGAGCACGGGGAGGGCACCTTCAAGATATTCGGGGCCGACGACGACCAGGGCTATCTGGACAAGTACTCGATAGCCGAGTCCATCGAGGACGAGACGACGCTGCCCATCCGCCACATGATGGCCCCGAGCGAGATGACCGTGCCCGCCGCCCAGCTCGATCGCGAGTTCTTCGCCCTGGCCGAGATGGAGGGCGTCACCGACGTCGACGAACTCAACCGCGTGCTGGACCGGGCCGTTGGCCTGCGCACCTTCCTCACCGCCGACGACCGCATCGAGAAGGTTGCGGCCTTCGTCGCCAAGCACTTCCAGGAGAACGTGCTGCCCCTCGGCTACAAGGCGTTCCTGGTAGCGGTCAACAGGGAAGCCTGCGCCAAGTATAAGCGGGCGCTGGACAAGCTGCTGCCGCCGGAGTGGAGCGTGCCGGTGTACTCGGAGAATACCAACGACGTTGTGGAGAGGCCCCTCGTCGCCGAGCTTCAACTTTCGGAGGAGCGGGAGAAGGACGTTCGCCTGATGTTCAAGAGGGCGGACGAGAATCCCAAGATCCTGATCGTCACCGACAAGCTGCTGACAGGCTACGACGCGCCGCTGCTGTACTGCATGTACCTCGACAAGCCGATGCGCGACCATGTGCTCCTACAGGCCATCGCGCGGGTGAACAGGCCGTACGTGGACGGTAAGGGCCACGGCAAGCCCATCGGACTCGTCGTGGATTTCGTCGGGGTCCTGCGCGAGTTACGGAAGGCCTTGCAGTTCGACTCGTCCGACATTAGTGGCGCGATAGAGGAACTGGATCTGCTGATGCGAGACTTCCAGCACAAGATCGTCAAGGCGAAGGCGAGCTATCTGGACTATGGGGACGGCGGCGGAGTGGCCGAGACGCGAACAGCTTATGCCGCCGCGGGAGGAAGCGCGGACGAGCAATTGGAGCAGGTCGTGTACAAGCGCTTTCTCGATCCTGACGCTCGCAAGGGGTTCTTCTCGGCCTACAAGGAGATAGAGGCGCTGTGGGAGATACTCTCGCCGTCCGCGGAGCTGCGGGATCACGTCGACACGTTCAAACGTCTGACCCAGCTCTACACCGTCCTCCGCAGCATCTATACCGATCGTCCTGACTTCGTAGCCGAGCTGGCGCACAAGACCCGGCAGCTCGTGGAAGAGTCGGCTGCGCTGCCCGGCCTGGGCAACCTGACCAAGTCCGTAACCTTCGACCTTCGCACCCTTACCGCTCTGCGGAAGGAGTCGGGGCCGGACGAGGCCAAGGTATTCAACCTGGTGCGCGGCCTTCAGACGGAGGTAGAGAACGAGCCCGCCCTGGAGTCCGTGCTGCGGCCCCTCAAGGAACGTGCAGAGTCCGTGCTGAAGGGCCTCGAAGAGCGCACGACAACCGGCCTCGCGGCGATGGATATGCTGGAGGCTCTCGCCAGAGAGAAGGAGGCTGCCGTCGCCGCCGCCAGAGACAGCACCCTGCCACCAAGGGCGTTTGGGGTGTACTGGACGCTGAAGGAGGACGCAGCCCTCCAGGCGGCCGGTGTGGGCGCGATGGAGTTCGCTGAAGAGGCCCAGGCGCTTGTGGACCGCTTTCCCAACGCCGCCGTCAACGCGGACGAGCATCGACGGCTAAGGACCTCGCTGTACAACCCGTTGTTGAAAGTGGGCGGCGGTGACCGGGGCCGGATTGTAGACCAAACTCTGGCGATACTGCTGGGCAGAGGCGCCGATGCCGACATCTGACGATAGGCACGAAGCTCTGCGGCAGCGCGTCGAGCAGTGGTCGAAGCGCCTCCGCGTCCCCGCGCCGCGCGTCCGCGTCCGTGACATGACTCGCAAGTGGGGTTCCTGCTCGACGGCCGGCACGATCACCCTAGCAGCCGACTTGGGCAATCAGTGTGTTGAGTTCCAGGACTTCGTAATCGCGCACGAATTGCTGCACCTACGGGTTCCAAACCATGGGAAGCTCTTCAAAGCGCTCATGACAGCGCACGTGCCCGACTGGAGAGAGCACGACATAGCGAAGTAGCAGCGCGAGAATCTGCCGTGGGACCAAAGTGCTTCCTCTGAGCTAAGAACGGCAGTATACACCGCTGAGCAGCGGAAGATTCTTCGGCGCGGACTGCGCATCATGGCCAGGATGATCGTTCGCGCCCATCTGCAGCGCGTGGCGTCCTCATCTGTGCCCGCGCCCGGTTCGCCTCCTAAGAGAGAGGAGGGGGACTGACCGACTCATGGAGCCGGTTACCTGAACCTCAACGCACTGGCGTTTTGTTCGCTAGAGTTTCTGGCGATATCAAATTCCCCCCAAATCTCCAACCGGAAGTCTTGTCTACTGCCATAGTTGCCAGTGTCCCGTATGGGTAGAAGGAGGACCGGAGTGGAATTGCTTCATCTGATGCGGCAGACTGCCCACTTAGGCTGTTTTCCGCTTCGGAACCATCGATCCTACAAGTTGCCGCCACACCGTGAAATCGCTTTGGTCAACGCCAGTGTCTCCAAAACCCTCCACGCCGACCCCAACACGTTTGACCGAATTTAGCCATTCCCCCCCGTTCTCAGCCTCTTAGACCTAATGCCCAAAACTTGATTATCCATGTGGCTCGGTGGCCCCGATAACGGGGATTTCTTCAAGTGGACTTACATTTTGGACCACCATGCTATACCATAGTACATAAGTTCTCTACCTTTATGTGCAGCCGTCCATGGAATGGCGGATGAGACGACTCGCCAAACTCAGATAGATACGCCCTGTCAGCCCATTCTCACTTGGAAAACGACCTTGATCGACCGCGAACTCACATATCCCATCAGAGAGTACGTGCGCACGTACGTGTTGTTGTATGGGCGCAAGCGAACCGCCGAGGACTTCAGAGTCTCTCGACACACCCTCTGGCGTTTTCTAGAGCGCGGCCAGATGGGGCGTGCTTTACCCAATGCGGTCCTGAACTCGGTTGGAGCGGCAGGTGATGTCCCCAACTCAAGCAAGTTGGCAGCGCTCGATGTGTCCAGACGGCAGCTTATGGCCGACCTCGTGAGACAAGAGTTCGACGGCCTCCGACTACTGCCGCCGGGACTAGAAGAAACTCTCCTGCTGCTATGCGCAACGCCGTTCACCACCGTGAAGGAGCTGTCGAATTTCGGACGAGTCCCGGCGTCGACCATCCGCGACAGGCTGGAGAAGCTCATCGGACGGGGACTTGTCGACTCCATACCGCACCGCCTGAGCGCTCTAGGGCCTCACTCACAGCGCCGGTACTTCCCGACGCGGTCGGGAGTCGCCTCTGGCGGCGCGGCCACGCGGGGCCAGGATTATTTCCTCCGGAATTACCCTGTTTCGAGGCAGTGTTTTCGGCTCCTTGCCAACCGGCTGGACGCCATCGCTGTCACGTACCACGTGGCTTCCCTGGTCGCCGAGTTCGATCCACACGAGGAGCCAGTGAGAGTCGACCACTACCGCCAGGGACCTTATGACGCGCTGCTCACGCTGGCCGAGGGCTGTACCATCGGCCTGATCCGGCAGGGGCCTGTCCTTCCCACGTCCAACCTTCGGTACCGGCTGAGAAGCACGGAGCGGCTGAGCTACGGGAAGCAACCCCTCGTCACGCTCGTGCTGACCTACTCGGATCAGGCCACTCGCAGGGCGATCCGTTCCCTTGGCGATCCAACCGAACACCGCACGACGTTCGTCGCGACCGAGGGCGACATCATTGCTGGAGGAGCGCGGTCTCCCATCTGGCAGCAATGCGGCACCGGCCGGGGAGACAACCCCGGAGTGATGATCGATCCCGACGCGAGCCTTGAAGGCATCCTCGCATGGACGGACCGGCTACTCAACGGAGCCTACAGAAGCTACCGCGAGTACCCGAGGCCGAATCGCGCCACCTTGTATCCTTCCGACGTGCGCGCCACCATGCCGGACTCCTCCTCACAGGTGGCATTGTCCCTCTCAGCGCAGCTGACCCGCGCCGACAAGGACGCTCTCGACCTGCTGGCCGCATGGCCTCTGTGCACCCGTAGCAACTCGCAGGACTTATGGGAGGAGTCACCCGGCGCCGGGCGAACCAAGTCCTGCGTTCCCTGATGCAGCGTGGCCTCGTGCGAGCGGAGGGGCCCTTGCATGTCCTCACCGATGAGGGATTAACGTACCTTGCTCGCCGGGACCGCGCAGCCGTGGGCCAGATCCTTGATCGCTGGAGCGCCGAGCCTTCGTCCTTAGACCCTGAGACCTACGCCGGGAGCGCACTACGAGCCATTGCATCCCAACTGCAACACCACGCCGGGATAGTCGACTTCGCCGCCGCTCTGACCGCCGAGGCCGCCCACTCACAGGGCTACGAATACGAGGTATTCGACCTCCTGCCGACCTCTCATTCATCCGCCGGGTACTACTATCATGGCACCGACTACGTAGTCCACCCGGACGCCTCGTTCCTGCTGACATACCTCGGAGTGAGCCGACCGTGCTTTCTGGAGTTCGAGCGAAGGGCCACGACACCTCGACGGGTCCCTGAGCGCCTAGAGTCCTACCGCCGGTATTTTCGCAGCGGCTGGGCTAAGCATGACCATGGAGGTCTATTCCCCCGGGTACTCTTCGTATTCGAGACTCCCTCCGACGAAGATACCTTCCTGGATGTTGCCTCCAGACATGACGGAGCGCCTCTCTACACCTCAAACAGAGAAACTCTTACAGAGCGTGGAGTCCTGGGCACCTCATGGAGACTGCCTCCACCACATCCCCCTAACCGAACGTTGCTACGGTCACTGAGGGTGAGTGACTAATGACCACGAGACCTGTTCACGATACTTCCTGTAGGGGCGTCCCAGCATGGCTGCTGGGGCTGTATCTGCCGACTTCGGCCCCGTTGTGTCCCCGCAGTGCTCATCTGTTGCAGAAGTCATGGTCCCGTGACGTGCTCCTGAGGTCTCCGACTATGCCCTACATCCTAGCTACCAATGTGCCACCCTCCCTGAATCTTCTCCAAACTGCTCACCCACTGAGGCATTCGCAGAGCAGTTGTATAGGTCCACCAGACCCGTGCCCCGTATTTCCTGTAGGGGACAAAACGGCCGCGACTGCACTTACGGAGCCAGACCCCAACATGGCTGACGGTGTCAATTTGTTGCAGGATTCGATCCTTCGACGGGCGCGAAACCGGCTTCTGATTTCGAGGGTGAAGGGCCAACGACGTGCTTGACGTGTCACGGTCGACACGCACTGACATGAATGGCGCGCCAACCGAATCATGGAGTTGAGAGAATGAGATTGCTGATGAAAGCCGAGGCCTGCCGGGAGCTCGAGGTGTCGCTGTCCACGCTTGACCGCAGGATCGCCTCAGGCCAAGTTGTGGTGAGGCGTGAGCCGCAGGGTCTGCGGCACAGGGTGTACGTCGTGATGGAAGACCTACCTCGGTCACCTGAGGACGGATCAACAAGGGCTGATGCAGCCGATACGCCGCTGACCGTCGCCAGGGAGCGGATTTGCGGACTGGAGAAACAGGTGGAGTTTCTACGAGAGCAGCTCAGGCTGGAACAGGAACGAAACACCGGACTGCTTGGCGATCTGAAGGAAATGATCCATTCCTCACCGGCACAGGAACGTCAACGTCCCTGGTGGCGGTTCTGGGAGCAGGAGAATAGAGGTTAATCTTCCTCGTCACGTCGAGGAGAACCGTGCAGCTCCGCGCCCAGAGCGATCCGGCCCTTAGTCGTTGCTGAAGGAAGGCGTCGAGCGTCTGCCTCCAGTCCATAGTTGAAAAATATCAATCTGAGCCAATGTGGCTTGTGGAAGTGAAAGAGCTGGGGAGACTCGTTGACGGCATTGCAGGGGGTGATCGATGATAGAGAGTAAGACAACTTATGACCAAGAAACCCATAAACAGGAACACCAAGACGATCACCTTCTCCCTGCCGCCTGAGATGGCCGAGCAGGTGCAGGAAGTGATGCGCGAGGAGGGTCGCACTATGAGTGAGTTCATACGCGAGGCTCTCTGGAACTACATGAAAGAGCGGGAGTGGCTGCGCTCGATCAGGTACGAAAGGCTCCGCACTCGCCGTGCCCAACAGGAAAACGCAAAGAGGAAAGCATGAAAAACCACCTGAAACCGCTAACGGCTGCCGCCCTGTACGCCAGGGTGTCCAGCGACAGACAGGACGAGGACCTGTCCGTGTCCGCCCAGATGCGGGCGCTCAAGGACTACGCCAGGGCCAACGGCTACTCCGTAGCCCGCGAGTACGTGGACGACGCTGAGAGCGACTGAGTCGCCAACCAGCCCCAGTTCAGGTAGATGATCGAGGAGGACAGCAAGCCGAAGGCCCCCTCCGAGATCATCCCCGTCTGGAAATTCAGCCGCTTCACCCGAAAGCGGGAGCACGCCGTCGCCTTCAAGTCCATGCTCAGGCGCAAAGGCATCCGCGTGGTGTCCATCACCGAGAAGACCTCGGACAACGCCACCGGCAGGCTGCTCCGGGGCTGCGGTGTCCTATCGGTCGTCAGACCCGGTCTCATCCCGGTCGAGCAGCCGCCTCGTGAGCGCCTCACGCAGGTGCATCGGCAGCCGCCCCGATTCGATGCTCCGGGCAACCGTCTTGTAGTTGACTCCGAGCGACCGAGCCGCCCTGATCTTCTCCTCCCTTCTCACTAGGTCGTTCAGCAGGGCCTCCAGCTTCACCTCGTGAACGCTCTCCAGGCTGGGCGCGTCCTTCGCCGTCAACTCGCTGTGACTCATCAGTCACCATCCTCTCACATCCTTCCGAGGGAACTTCCGTAGCTGAGGCCGTCCCGTGGGACCGGAACCCAAGTGCTTCCTCCGATGGTTCTGTAGAGGGACTTTCACCCCGGTCCAGCTTCGCAGCCGCTTGACTTCCCTTAGAGGGAACCCAGTCCTTTTCTTGTACAGCCCCATGACACCGCGAACGGCCCCCACATTCCCATGCGTCATAATGGGTGTCATGCGTGACACCGCTGTCGTGCGCGACACCCGTTATATGCCGTTTGAATGGGCTGTCGGACTCCGCACACTCGATTGCATGAACTTTCGGTTCGACCAACTGCGAGGAGGCAGCTAGGTGTCACCGCAATCGAGAATCCGGTTCCCACTTGCCAGGAGACTAATGCCCCTGGCGGGAGCGCTCAGGCCCAGGGAATTCTTCAAGTAGGCGTCAGGCATGTCGTGGCTGGAGACTGCCCGAAGGCTCGGCACGAGCATCATCAACCTGTGGCCGTGGCGGCAGGGAGTCCAGCCCAACATGCACCTATCTACTGGCCCTCCAGGATCTCGCCGACAGCATGAGCCTGGGACACCTGCTTCCAAGGGTGAGGGTACGCAATTGAGATTCCAGAACACAAGAAGGTGAATACTATGCATGACAGACTGCTGAGGCGTCGAGACGTTGAAAGGATCACGGGCATGAGCCGCGCCTCGATCTACCGGCTAATGCAGCAGGGCGATTTCCCGCGTCCGGTGAAGGTCGGCTCTACCGCCGTCAGGTGGAAGGAGAGCGACATCGCTGCCTGGATAGAGTCCCGGCCGGTGGCTACGAGCGAACTCGGCTCAAACGCCGCCTGAGAATCGCCTGGTCGACATGGCGCGACTAGGCTACGAGGTAGTCCGCCCACTGCTGCATGAGCGCCCGCCGGCGGGCGAACAGGTCGGACCGGGCGTATGCTTGCTCGACACTGCCGCCAAGCTGATGCGCCAGGGCCGCCTCGCCGACCGCCCAGGGCGTGCCCGTCTGTTCCATGGTCCACGTCTTGAAGGACGTGCGGAACCCGTGAACGGTCGCCCGATCCGCGAGGCCGGTTGAACGGAGTATCTTCGTTAGAGTCATGTCGCTCAGCATCCGGCCGGGCCGCAGCGGGGACGGGAAGCAGAGCCCGGAACCGTCTTCGAGTTCACGTGCGAGCATCAACACATCGAGGGCTTGGTCGCTCAGGGGCACTCGATGCTCGATGCCTGCCTTCATGCGCGAGCCAGGTATCATCCAAGTTGCACCCTCGATATCGATCTCGTCCCATGTGGCTCCTCTAGCTTCGCCAGAGCGCGCCGCCGTGAGAACCAGGAACTTCAAACAGTGTTTCGAAGCAGGTGACGTCTGGGACGTATCGACGGTCTTGAGCGCCGAACCCACCTCGTGATAGGGAAGGGCCCGGAGATGCGCCTTGACCTTGGGCATCGATGGTAGTGCGCCATCTATGGCTTCCCTCGCGGGGTTCGTCTCGATCAACTCATTCGCCATCGCCCACCTGAATATCGTTCGCATTCTCTGCCGGACACGCCGGGCGGTCTCAGGGCGTGACGACCAGATGGGCGTCAGGACCGTCAGCACGTCGGTGCGGCTAATCGTGTCGATAGGCTTGTTGCCGATCTTTGGGAAGGCGTGCCGTTCGAGGGTTTGAATCCACGCCCGTGTGTGGCTTCCGTTGCGCCAACGAGACTTATTGGCTTCGTGGACCGCATGAGCGGCCTTACTGAAAGTGGGTGTAGAGGGTCGGCGCTTGTCCGCTATCGGGTCCCTCCCGTTCCCAATCGCCTCACGGTTGTCGGATGCCCGCTTCCTCGCCTGACCCAGAGATACCTTCGGATACCCGCCCAGCCCGATGTCGCGCCGCCGACCGCCAACGGTGATCCGCTGCACCCAACTCTTGCGACCGTTCTTGTTTATGAACAAATGCAGGCCGTCGCCGTCCGAATAGCGGCCGGGATCCCTGAGTGCCTTCACCCTTGTTGCCGATAGCTTCACACCATGTAACCTCCTCAATATATTACCACAAAAGTTACCACAATTGACGCGAGATAACAAGGGATTGTGAGAGATCGCCGGGGATGGCTTGACTGGACGAATCGGGCCTTATTGACATATGATACAGCTACAAACAGGGAAATACTGAGACAAAAAGAGACAGACGGGGAATGGATGGGAAAGGGTGTTATTGGTGGAGCTGGGGGGACTCGAACCCCCTACCTCTTCAATGCCATTGAAGCGCTCTCCCAGATGAGCTACAGCCCCACGCGGACGGCGGCATGAGGTGTGCCGCCGCGTACTCAATGGTAGCAAACGGTCGCGTACCTCAGCAAGAGGTTGGGATGCTGCCTCGAAACGTACTACAATGTCTTGGCGCATCTCATGGAGGTGTCGGATGGCCAAGAAGCATGTTCTCATTACGGGCGCCGCGGGTTACGTTGCCAGCAGGATGCTGCCGTCGTTCCGTGAACGCTACGATCTGACCCTGCTCGATTCCACCGTCGAGCCGAGCCCTGACAGGGCACACACGGGCTCAGGGCCGGTGGCCGATGTCCAGGTCGCCGACCTGCTCGATCCGGACCGGAGCAAGTATTCTCACCACTTCGAGGGAGTGGACGCGGTCGTTCACCTTGCGTACATCCGTCGGAGAGGTGAGGTCATCGATCAGTATGAGAGCCAGCGGGAAAACGTCGACATGGCCTACAACGTCTTCCGTGCTGCATACGACGCGGGAGTTGAGCGTGTCGTGGCCGCCAGCTCGAATCACGCCGCCAACTGGTACGAGCCTGCCCTGCTTCAGCCGCGAAAGATGGAGTCGCTCGATCCCTACGACCTGCCCCTGTCGTACAACTTCTATGGGTGGTCGAAGGCGACCTACGAGCATCTTGGGTTCCTGTTCGCCTGTGGAGCGTTCGGAAGGAAGATGGGAATGGTGCTCGTACGCATCGGCTCGCCAGGAGAGCTTGACATAAGCAGGTCTTCGGGGAACGAGACCGGCCTGAAGCGGGGTCTCGGTTCGTATTTGAGTCAGCGCGATCAGATCCAGCTCTTTACGAAGGCAATCGAGACCGAGAACATCGAAAACGAGCACGGAGTCCCTTGGCACGTCGTGTACGGCATCAGCAACAATACGAGGGCGTACTGGTCGCTGATCAACGCCAGGCGAGTGCTGGGATACTGCCCCGAAGACGACGCCGAGTCGCGCTTCGCTGCCGATATACCAATCGGCAAAGGGATCGGACCGGGCCGGGCGGGTACTGGATGATTCCCATAGCCTCCAACTACAACGGACATGGCCTATGCTTCCTAGCGCCGCAATTCATTCTTAGGAGAACTTGGCTAGAGTGACGAAACGCAAAGTCCTGATAACCGGGGCAACCGGATACGTGTCTGGCCGGATGCTCGACGATCTCCGTGAGAGATACGACGTCGTGCCGCTCGACGTTAGCGACAGGAACCGCGAGGGGCAGAAGGTGGACGGCGTTCACGTCATGGACCTCATCGATCCCGACCGCTCGCGGTACGAGCGGCACTTCGAGGGCGTCGACACCGTAATTCACCTCGCCCATAAGTCGCGGGCAGGGAGACCGATCGACCACTTCTTTATCGAGAAACAGAACGTCGAGATGGCGTACAACGTCCTGCGGTGCGCGTACGACGCGGGTGTGCGCCGTGCCATAGTTGCCACGTCGAACCACGCCGCGGACTGGTATGAGCACAACTTGATCCATACGCGGAAGATGGACGTGGTGCATCCCTACGACTTTCCGCTGTCCGACAACTTCTATGGCTGGGCGAAGTCTTCCCAGGAGGTCATGGGCTTCCTGTTCGCGTGCGGGTTTCCGAGCTTCGAGCACCCGTCGGGACGAGAAATTCTCGTCGAGGGCGTCAACGTGGGACGCAAGTTGGAGGTCGTCATGGTCCGCATCGGCCACCCACGTGAGCTCGATCCCGAACGATACGGACACGATCCGGCCACCTTCAAGCGCGTGCTCGGCTGCTACTGGAGCGTTCGCGATCAGGTCCAGCTGTTCACGAAGGCAGTAGAGACGCCGGACATCGAGAACGAGCATGGCGTCCCGTTCCACATCATCTATGGAATTAGCAACAACACTCGGGCGTTCTGGTCGCTCAGCAACGCCAGGAGCGTCTTCGGGTACCGCCCCGAGGACGATTCCGAGTTGCGGTTCGCCCACATCATCAAGGGCTGGATTACGGGCGAAGACGCTCCGGGCGGAGTCGGCAGAGTGGGACTGAGCTAGCGGCGGCGAAGAAGGGGAGCCTGCGTTTCGCGGGGAACGCAGGGTGGAGACGGCGTTTGGTAGGCAAGTGGAAACCGAAGCCGGCGGACGTGGTGGTGCGAAGGCCCCGCCGGGACGATCTGCGCCCCGTCCACATCGAGCTAACCCCTGCCCGCGAACCGTCGACCGTCCTCAACCCTTCCCTTGTTCTGATATACGCCTTCGCCGCGCTGATTGCTATCGGAACGCTCCTGCTGAGCCTGCCGTTCTCCCATCACGGAGACGGGTTCGCGCCGTTCATAGACGCGCTGTTCACCGCCACCTCGGCTGCGACCATCACGGGACTTATCGTTCAGGACACCGGCACCTACTGGACCCTGGGAGGTCAGGCGGTCATCCTGCTGCTGATGTTCATCGGCGGACTCGGAATCATGACCATCGCCAGCGCCCTGTTCATCCTGGCAGGGCAGCGGATCTCTCTGACCCAACGACTGATGATCCGCGAGACGGTCGGCACCGCGACGTTCACCGACATCACGGCGATAACAGTGCGGATAGTCGTCTGGGCCGTCGCCATTCAACTGGTTGGGTTCCTGATACTGGCGATCCGATTCGCGTTCATCTACGAGCCATGGGAAGCCATCTGGCACGGCCTGTTCCAGGGAGTGTCGGGGTTCAATAACGCAGGTTTCGTGTCCTTCCCGGATGCGAACAGCCTCCTGGAATTCCGCTCCGACCGTATCGTCATCGGCGTCATCGCTCTCCTGATCCTCGTCGGCAGTCTCAGCTACTGGGTCATAGATGACGTCGTGCGATGGCGGGGATTCTCCAGACTCACTCTGAACTCCAAGCTCGTGCTCGCCTTCACCGGGGCGTTGCTCCTTATCGGGATGCTGGGGTACTACCTGGGCGAGATAGGGAACTCCAAGACGCTCGGCGATCTCAGCGTCGTCGATCAGGTGACCGACTCGCTGTTCCACTCGGTCAATCGCACGTCCGGTTTCTCCACCGGCGGGTTCAACGATACGAGGGAGGAGACCAACCTTCTCTACATGGCGCTCATGTTCATCGGCGGCGCGTCGGCGTCGGTCGCCGGGGGCATAAAGGTGAACACCTTCGCCATCATCGTCTTCGCAATGCTGGGAGCCTTTCAGGGACGGCCCAGGACGGTTGCTTTCAGCAGGCGCGTCCCAGCCGTTCAGATCATTTGGGCGCTCGTGGTCGTAAGCATCGGATTCGTAGGCATCTACGCGACGGCAATCGTCCTCACCTTCTTCGAGAGCGACTACCAAATAGTCGACCTGCTGTTCGAGACCGTCTCCGCAATAGGAACGGTCGGGTTCAGCACGGGCATCACGGCAGACCTGTCGCTCCCCAGCCAGATCGTCCTGACAATCGCAATGTTCGTCGGCCGGGTCGGACCACCGATTGCGATTGTGACCGCCCTGTCGCGTCCCGACCGCGAGGGCATGTACCGGTACACCAAGGAGCGCGTGCTGCTGGGCTGATCTAACCCTAGAGCGATGGTAACCGGGGTTCCACATGGATTGACCCTAGCTCCGACGCTTTGATAGCTTCTCAAGTACATAAACATCGCATCAGGAGGATGACAATGCCGAAGTACCTGTTCCAGGCATCCTATACTCAAGAAGGACTCCGCGGCCTTATGGACGACGGGGCCACGGGGCGCAAGGAAATGGCCGAACACTTGGTCGCCTCGCTGGGCGGGTCGATAGAGGCGTTCTACTATGCCTTTGGCGACAGCGATCTCTACGTCATCTCAGAACTGCCCGACGACGCCTCAGCCGCCGCCGCATCGGTCGCTGTGGGGGCTTCCGGCACCGCCTCCATCAAGACGACCGTGCTCGTCACGCCGGAGACAATAGATGAGGCGGTCAAGAAGTCGGCAGGGTACCCACCCCCCGGAAGCTAGATAGCTCTGAACAATCCGGCCAAAGCAGACTCCGTCCGTGGACCAATCCCCCGATGCGGCCGGTCTCAAACTGGCGGCACCGGAATTGGTCGAATGCGGTTCAAGCAGCCGTCATGCCCTTGCGGCGGTAGACCGGTAAAGTGCGCTACGAATTGACTTCACGTGTCCGTCTTGCTACGCTAACCGCCGATTCAGTGCATAACAAAAGTTGGGAGAAGGAAAGTTCATGGCATCAACCGAAGATCGCATCAGAAAGCTCTTGGCCGAGAACCTTGAAGTGGACGGAAAGCCGTTGCCTCAGCCGGTGGACTTCAGTTCCGGCCTCACGGACATCGGCGTTTCCTCTATGGATGTCGTCGCCTTCGCGAAAGTGGTCGCGCAGGAGTTCGACGTCGAGTTCACGCCCGAAATTTGCGCGGGGCTCGATACGTTGAATGATTTGGTCAAGTGCCTCGACGGTCAGATGGCTTGACCCCTCGCTCCTCCGGAGCATCGACAACGTATGCCTGCCTCTGCGGCCCTGTGCTGGTACAGTCCCCTGAAGATCGTTGACACGGCTGCGGTTGCACACGTCGACCTGAGAGAGAACGCCGCCTGCGAATCTGCCGCTATAGGGTGGCTCAACGGCGACGAGCGGGAACGTTCGCGTCGATTCGTGTACGACGGCCCCCGGCGCCGGTTCGCTCTGTGTCGCGCCGCCCTTCGCGCCATTCTCTGCAACCGGCTGGGCTGTGAGAACAACCAGCTTGAGTTTGAGACCACTGAACACGGCAAGCCGGTCGCATTGGTCGATGGGATGCCAGTTGCCGTCAGCTTCAACGTCAGTCACAGCGGCGAGCATGGGCTGATCGCGGTTGCTCCTGAAGGACGGCTCGGAGTAGACGTGGAGGAGCGCATTGCCCACCGCAACATGGACCTGCTCATAGACGGAGTGTTCGGCCCCTCGGAACAGGCGGAGCTCGCCTCGACTCTCGACAGCGACAAGCTCCACCTGTTTTTCAGGCTCTGGACCGTGAAGGAAGCGATGATCAAGGCTCTCGGGACAGGCTTCGCGCTTGATCCCTCCACCTTCGAGGTTCCACCTGAGATGCTCAGCGGTGAGATGAAGTTCGCGATGAGGTTGCCACAGGCTCCGGAAGTCAGCTGGCAGGTGGAAGACCTTGGAAACGAGTGCTTCGCCGCGGCCATCGCTCACGAGGTCGGCGACGTGGCAAGCGCCGGGAGAGTTGCTGCCTGATGACGAACTTGAAGACCGTGTGGGAGGTGCCGGAGCCGCTGTCCAAGGTGGACGTTCGCGTGGACGAGGACACCGTGGTCACCCTGCGGCGTCACGGCAATCCTGAAGGCCCGCGACTCGTCTTGACCCACGCCAACGGTCTGGCGATTGATCTCTACTATCCCTTTTGGTCCCTTCTGGCCGGCGATTTCGACCTCATCATCTATGACCTCAGAAATCACGGCTGGAACACCGTCAGCACAATCGAAAACCACAACATCCCAACGCTGGTCAGTGACCACGACCTCATCATGGAGGCCATTGACCGCAACTACGGGAAGAAGCCTAAAATCGGGGTTTTCCATTCCGTGTCGGGCCTGATTTCCCTGTTGTCACAGACAAAGGGCGATGGGTTTGAAGGGCGGATCCTCTTCGATCCTCCCCTCTGCAAACCCGGCCGCAGCTATTTCGATTTCGAAGAGGCGACCGCTCTCCTTGTCGCGATGACGCGACGACGCACACACCGGTTCAAGACGAGGGAAGCCTTCGCGCAGGTTCTCGGCTTTTTGCCTAACTTCAAGCGCGTGGTTCCGGGCGTCTACGATCTTTTTGCGAAGACGACCCTCCGGGAGTCCACCGGTGAGAAGGGCTATGAGCTGTGCTGTCCTCCTGAATATGAGGCGCAGATGATCGATTACGCAGGCATCTATGCCGTGCTCATCGACTTCGACACGATGAAGTGTCCGACGAAGGTCATCGGCGCCGACCCCACCCTGCCATACTCGTATCTCCCAACCCTCGATCTCAGCGACATCATGACCGTCGACTACGATTTCCTACCCGAGGCAACGCACTTCCTCCAACTGGAACAACCCGAGCAGTGCGTTGAAGCAATGCGCGAGTTCATCGAGTTGAATCTTATGGCGGACTAACACATGCGCGTTGCGTAGTTCACTAGCTCAAGGGGTAGAGACAGACAGCGGCGGCAGCAATCATGAGTCCGGCCACCAAGAGGATTGCAAGAACCCCGATGAGAAACTCCCGTGTCTTGCTCATGCGTTTCGGTTCGATACGGTGCTGGAACGCTCCTTGCTTTTCAAGACGTTCAACTTTTTGACGGAATGCCTCGGAGTTTTCTACCTGTCTATCGTAGTGGTGGGGCTGCATCCCTTCTTCGCCCATTCTGTTCCGGCTCCTTTCTCTCTGATTGGTGCTAACCAACACTGTCCTACGAGCCACGCTCACCCATCCACGCGCACCGTCACGATGTCCATCCCCTGGTACTTCTGGTGCCGTACCGAAGATGCGTAGTGCCGCAGCAGCCGGAACGAAATCTCCCTCTCATCCTCGGCTTCCGTCTGCTCGTCCAGATAGGCAAGGCGGTCTTCCAGGTTCTCGTCCTCGAAGGCCGTCACGAACTCCAGCTCTACCGACCGTCCCTCCGGGCGGGCGGTGACGATCAATCGCGTCGGTTTCCCCTCCATGCGTTCGTTGCCCGGCTGAAGCAGGCTCGACAGCGTCTCCTCGCCTGCCGACCGCAGCTTGTCGGTTGACGTGTCATCCCACCCTATTCTTCCCGCCAGCTCTTGGAGGAAGGTGTCGATCTTTGGAAGATCCGAGATGTCCAGCGAGACCTCCAGGCGTTTGCCCCTCGGCCCGGTGAACTCCAGAAATGCCGTGAGCGCAATCGCCGTCGCAGCCCCGATCGTTATGCCGTTGCCGAGCAGCGTCCCCCAGGGACTGCCCAGCAGGTCCTCCAGGACGTTATGGTTCTCCATCCCGAGGCCGATGGAGAACGCCAGTCCCGCCACAATGGCCTTCTGAGGGTCGAGTCCCGCCCGCGAGAGCGTCTGTATCCCCTCCAGGAAGAGCATGGCGACCGCCACCAGCAGGAACCCGCCCATGACGGGGCTGGGAATTATCAGCAGCACACCCGTCACCTTCGGAAACATCGCAAGCACGAGGAGGATCGTCCCCATGGCGTAGCCCACGCTGCGCGCCGCGACCCCGGTGAGGTGGATGAGCGAGACCGTAAGCGACGAATAGGAGGTCGTGGGCGGCGTCCCAGCAATGCCCGAAAGCAGAATGCCGATGCCGTTCGCATACATCGACCCCTGTATCAGGCGAAAATCTGTCGCGCGGGGCCTCCGTCTCGCCACCTGCTGCACGACCACACCGTCCCCGATGCTCTTGATAGCCTGTACCAGAGTCACGATCAGGAACATCGGAAGCAGCGCCCAGAAGCCGACGGTTGGCGTCACGTCCAGTCCGGGAAACTTGATCTCCGGGATTCCGACCCACGACTTCTCGGCCAGGCTCGCAAGATCGTACAGGCCGAACGGAATGGCGGCGACGCAACCTGCCACGATTCCGATGAGCAGCGACAGAGGCCGCCAGATCCCCGGTCCGCGCAGCACAAGCAGCGTCGATACGATCAGCGTCACCGCGGCCACGATCGGGCCCGCAACGGTCGATGTTCCCTCAGGCACTTCGCTCAGACGGTCGAAGCAGATGGGAAGAATCAGCGCCGCAATCAGCATGAGCACCGAGCCGGAAACGACGGGGGTAATGATGCGGCGCAGAAGCGGGAGCCACGCCACCACGGCCAGATAGAAGAGCGACGAAAGGACGATGAGACTCGCCAGCATGGACGGCCCGCCCTCATCAAGGGCAAGGATCGACACGGCAATGAAGTTGGGCGTCACCCCCGTGATGAGTATGTGCCCCCCGCCCAGCCGTCCGATCTTGGCCGCCTGCAGCGAGATGATGATCCCGACGATGATCAGGGCCGCGAAGACCGACCACGTGAGGTACGATTCGCCCTGACCGGTGGCCAGGACCGTGATCGCCACGATCAGCACCGTCGGCGCAATCACCAAGGTGATTCCCTGCGCTCCGACTCCTACCGCAACAAGCGGTGAGCACCGCTCGTCCGGCTCGTAGCGAATAGTCTTATTCAAACGAGGTGACGCCAATCCGACCTCCAACCAAGCCTAGGTACATCTGTCCTCGCCCCAACCTCGTCCGTGGTCGCAATGTTCTCCGAGGCGAGTTGTGTCCCTGCGTCAAAGCTCATTCTGACGATAGTGCCGAAGTGTATCACTTTGTGAGATCGCCATTGCAACGATCCATCGAACCGCCAGACCCTATGGCCGGAACCGAACTCCGCCGTGCTAGACACATTCGGCCTCCTCACGTATTCTGTCTTGTCGTTGAGCAACATTCTAATTCGCAGAGCATAACCCTCATGTACAAGGTAGTAATTCAACGTTCGCCAAGCGCCGCGGGCGTGCAGCCCGCCAACTACGACCTCGAACTGGAGGCCCTTGGCGCACTGGATGTCCAGATTCGAGAGATCGTGTCCGAGGACGAGGACCAGTTCATCGCCGAGGCGCGAGACGCCGACGCCGTGTACGTCCAGCGCGTCAATCTCACGAGGCGTGGAATCGAGTCCCTCGAGAAGTGCAAGGTGATCTCGACCGGCAGCGTCGGCGTAGACAAGATCGACGTGGGCGCGGCGACCGAGCGGGGCATTCCGGTCACCAACGTTCCCGATGTCTTCATCGAAGAGGTCGCCGACCACACGATGGTGTTGATCCTGTCTACCTATCGGCGCGTGACCCTGATGGACAGCATGGCCCGCGACGAGCGTTGGACTCAGGGACGTGGAGTGCTGTACGCCTTCCCCCGTCTGTTCGGCATGACGCTAGGCCTAATTTCCTTCGGCAACATCGCTCGCGCCGTTGCGCACCGAGCGGCGCCGTTCGGACTTCGTATCCTCGCGCACGACCCGTACCTGAGCGAGCTCGCCATGACCAAGGCCGGAGTCGAGCCTGTGGGACTCACCGAACTGCTCCAGCGCTCGGATATCGTATCGATGCACGCCCCCGCAACACGTGAGACCCACCACATGATGGGCGAAGAGCAGTTCCGGCTCATGAGTCCCCAGTCGATATTCATCAACACGAGTCGCGGAGACACCGTGGACGAGGAAGCCCTTATCCGGGCCCTTGCTGAAAAGTGGATATCGGCGGCTGGGCTGGACGTGCTCGAAAAAGAGCCGCCCGATCCCGAAAATCCGATCCTGAAGATGGACAACGTGATTCTCTCTCCGCACGTCGGATCCGCATCGTCACGCATGGAGCCGGAGCGACGACGCCGTGTGGGCCGTGAGATCGCGCTGGTGCTTCGAGGACGATGGCCCCGCGCTTGCGTAAACCCGTCCGTGCTTCCGGAATCCGACCTCGTTCGCTGGAAACCCTATTCGATGGAGTGACGTGTGACGCCGGGTACGACGGTCGCATATCTTGGTCCTCAGGGAACCTTCAGCGAAGAGGCCGCGATTCTGTACGCCCCGGAATCGGAGCGCTTGCCCTACCCGTCTATCCGCGACGCCGCGATGGCTGCCGAGTCACGGAAGACCGATGAAGCGGTCCTCCCCATCGAGAACAGCATCGAGGGCGCCGTCAACATGACCCTCGACTACCTGATTCACGACTCCACCATCTCCATAGTCGGCGAGGTCGTGCTGCCGATTCGACAATGCTTGATCGTAGCGGAAGGTTCGCGACGGGAGGATATCGAGACCATCAGGTCGCACCCCCAGGCGCTCGCGCAGTGCCGCCGGTACTTGGGGAGAACCTACCCCAACGCAAGGCTTGTCGCTTCGATCAGCACGGCAGGCGCGGTCGAAGAGGCGCTAAATGAGGGACAGCACTCGGCGGCCATCGGGAATCGTCGGGCCGCCGAACTGTTCGGGGCGACGGTGCTGGAAGCTGATATCGAGGATAATCCGAACAACATGACTCGCTTCGTCGCCATGGGCAGGAACAGTCCTCCCCCGAGCGGGGACGACAAGACTTCCATCTGCTTCGGCTTCGACTCCGACGCGCCCGGACAGTTGCACGGCGCTCTTGGAGAGTTCGCCGTCCGGGAGATCAATCTCGCGAAGATCGAGTCGCGCCCCACCCGTCACGAGTTGGGACGGTACGTCTTTCTGGCCGACTTGCTCGGCCACCAACAGGACGAGGGGGTGCGTGACGCCCTTGCCGCGGTCGAACGTCGGGTATCAGAATTGCGAGTTTTCGGATCGTATCCCAGAAATCCGTAGCCGCGAACGAACGGTCACTGGCGAGTCCTGATCCCGAACAGGCGCAGAGACTCCGTCAGGTCATGCACACATGCCTGCGGGTCCCTGTCCCCAAAGATCGTGAACCTCAGCAGCACGTTATTCATGCCGTAGCTGCTTAGCCACTGTGCCCCTTCCGGCTTGAGTGCCTCGCCTGACAGCACGTCGCTATTGAGGCGCGTAAGCACCGAACAGATGTGGTCCATGTCGACCGCTTCATCGGCGAGCACGGCGATGTCGCGTCGATGGTGGTCGAGATTGGCGGCGCGCCATTCCCTCGTCTCCTCAGGCGTGAAGACCCTGCGGATATTTCTGCGCTCGATGCGGGCCGTGTTCCGGCGAGCGCCCTTGCCGGCCTTCTTCAGCACGGACTCCGACTCCTCGTCGTAGACGAGGTACCACTTGCCGTTAACGATGGCCTGACGCTTGGTGATCTCGACGCTGTGTCCGTCAACGTCGGTAACGATGCCAACGTGAAGTCGTACCGTACTGTCATACGAAAACGGATCGCGCACTTGGACGATGGTTAGCTCTTTCGACTCCATCCTTTGGTGCAGGTCGCGGTAGCTCTGCTGTACGCTGTCCACCAGTGCGATGGAGTTGGCATACGCGCGGGCGACGTCGCTGCCCCTGAAGGGCTTCACTACCTCTTCGATGGCCGCCAGTATCTCAGGCCCGCCTTGCGTGAATTGACCGGCGAGCTCCTCCGCCGCCTCGACGAACATGGAGCGCAACGCGTCCGAATCGGCCTGTCCCTGAATCTGAGCGTAGAGATCCGGGTTGCCACCAATGATGCGTGACGTGAACGCTGCTAGGATGCTGTACGGCGGAGTGCTATACCGTAACGACTCCTCGAAGGTGTACCCCAAGTCCGATGCCTTCGCCAATGTCTTGCCGAACACGAGGTAGGCGTAATGCGCTAGTGTCTGCACCAGCAGCATGTAGCGGTCATGAGTCTCAGCGTCGGTCTCCTCGACGATAGCGCCCTTCGATCGCAGAAGCGATGTCAGCCAATCGTAGGTGTCGCCGTCCGTGCGTTCCGTAGGCGCGATCATGAACGTCTGGCCGATGGCGTCCGGGACGGCCGGGCCGAATAGGGGGTGTGTGCCCAACACTCCTACGCCGTGGGGCGCGTGTTCGAGCATGGCGGTCATCGCCCGCGTCTTCGTTGAAACCACGTCGAAGACCGTGGCGCCCGGCTTGAGACGGGGCAGGATGGCGGAGCAAGCAGCCTCGATTTGGTCCTCCGGCACCGCCAGCATCACCAGACCGTAGTCCTCAAGCCTCAAAGGTGCAGTAGGCGAAACGGCGTCTGTATCCACAACAGCCCATTCGGCGAAGTCGGAACCTTTCTCCAGTCGGATCGCGTCCACGGGCTTGGGTATAGCTGCCAACTCGGCCATGTGCTTGGGGTCGGGATTGTGTCCACGCTCGCCGCCTGAGGTGTTCAGCGGTTTGACGTCGGCCAGCGTGATCCGTCCGATTTCGGGCGAACTGCCAAAAACCCGCTTGACCAGCCACATGCCGATCCCGTCCGCTCCACCGACAACGAGGAGGTCTTTGGAGTTCGTCCGATCAGGGACTTTCATACGGAATAACCGGGATACACTCGTGGATCGCGCACGTCGAACTAGGACGCATGATGCACCTTGGTATCTTACTTAACAAGCAGAATTCGGTCAACGAAGCAGGAGTATGGCGGACGGCTCAACGTGGCAGTGGAGGCGGTGCACAGAGTAGTTGGCTGCTATAGTCCTGTTTTGGCATTGCTCCGTGTGACTCACAGAGCTATGCCGTATGGCGCGGATCGCCGAGGCATCCGAGCTTGATCATGCTGCGGGACCTCCCTTTAGGTCGTGGTAGGCGCGGCTAACTTGGTGGTTCTGACGAAAGGAAGTTTCACCTTTCACAGTGTGTCAAAGCCGTCCCAGCCGGGCAGGGCGGCCGACTGCCTGATCCACTCGGCCATCTGCTCCTCGTCGAGCTCGCCCTCGTAGATGTCGACCCAGCGCGAGTCCGGGTCCTTGCCTCCGCCGGGCGGGAGGGGGTCCAGCGACGCTCCGTTGAGGAAGGTGATCTTTATGTAGCGGGTGAAGACGTGGTAGCTCGCGAACCAACCCTGGCCCTCGATGCCGTACCACGGGGAGTTCCACCTGACGGCCTTGCGAACGTTGGGAACGTTGCGCACGATGAGGTCGTCGAGGCGGCGTCCGACGTCGCTCTTCCACTCGGGCATGGCGGCGATGTAGGCCTGCACAGGGGCGTCGCCGTCGGCCTTCGCGATCTGGGGGTTCCCACCCGATAGGAGTCTGACGCCACCGCTCGTGTACTCGGGGGGCTTCTCGGAGGACTTCATCGACTTCCTGGATGTCTTGCGGGGCATCGCGTTTACTCCAAACTGCGCTCCGTGCGACTAAATTACATGGAGAAGAGCCCGGAAGTCAAAATGGTGGGCGGTACTGGATTCGAACCAATGACCTCAGCGATGTCAACGCTGCGCTCTAACCAACTGAGCTAACCGCCCGCCCTGTGCATTCCAAGTGTAGCAACAGGGTCGGAAGGTGGTCAAGGAAGACGGGATTCACCGCAGAGGGCGCGGAGGGCGGCGGCTTGACCTCACGCCGCATATCTCCGTATGGTATCCCCATCAATGAATCATGGAGGATGTGCAATGCCGGTGCTCGTTTACCTCAACTTCGACGGGAACTGCCGCGAGGTGCTTGAGTTCTATCGCTCCGTCTTCGGAGGAGAGTACATGATGATCACGACTTTCGGCGAGGGCCCGGATGACATAGGCATTGCCGATTCGGACAAGGACAAGATCATGCACGCGACGCTCACGATTGGGGACGGCGTGATCATGGCCAGCGACACGCCTTCCAACTTCGGGCCTCCTCTGTCGGTGGGCAACAACTTCTCGCTCACGTATCCGACGCAGAGCAAGGAGGAGACCGACGAGCTCTTCGCCAAGATATCGGAGGGCGGGACGGTGACGATGCCTCTCGCGGAGCAGTTCTGGGGCGCATACTTCGGGGCATGCTCGGACAAGTTCGGCATCAACTGGCAGTTCAACTACGAGATGCAAAGCGAGGAGTAACCCACGTCGGCTAGACTCGTCGGAGCAAGCAATCGCATGTGGCGCACTCTGGCGCTGTCGGTGTGTGGCGCGGTCATTATAGCGCTGGCGATTGCCTGCGGCGGAGGTTCTTCCGACGACCCGATCGAAGTCGGGAAGACGATCTACGAAAGGGACTGTCTGGTCTGTCACGGTGAGGCCAGGACGGGAAGAGGGGGCCTTGCGAACGCGCCGGCGCATGGGCCGGAAGGTCATACGTGGCACCATCCCGACGGCCAGTTGCGGGGACTCATCCTCGGTTCGCTGGACTACCCTCAGAAGACCATGCCGTCTTTCGTGGGGAGATTGACGGACAGCGAAGTCGACGCGGTGCTGGAGTACATAAAGTCCGGCTGGGATGCGCCACAGATCGAGTATCAGGCGGAGGTCAGCCGGATGGAACTCGAGCTCAACAGCGGCAAGGAAAGCCAGTGAGCGCCCACGCTAATGCCGCAGCCGGAATTGCTTTTGTCGCAATTGTGGCGCTGGTCCTGTCTGCGTGCTCATCGTCGTCCGAAGCCAACACACCCGTCCCCACGGAGCGGCCCATCGCCACCACACCCATCGCGCGGTCGGGCCAAGAGGTATTCTCTTCGATCTGCTCGGCCTGCCACGGCCTCATGGGAGAGGGCCAGCCGAACTGGCACATCCCCAACGCGGACGGCACGCTGCCCGCGCCTCCTCTGAACGGGGAAGGGCACACGTGGCACCATGCCGACGGCTTCTTGTATCGCATCGTCCGCGATGGGGGTAAGATACAGGAGGACCCGGTGTTGCTGCCCAATTTCAAGAGCGCCATGCCGGCCTTCGGAGCTCAACTGAGTCACGAGGAAATCGTCGAGGTGATTGATTACGTCAAGGGTTGGTGGGGTGGCAAGACGAGCCGGGGGCTTAGCATCGTGGAGGCACAGGCCAACAGGAGCATAGGCGATCCATTTCCCGACGGTTAAGAGAGGTTGCCTAATGAGAGGAACATCATGAAGGTCACTAAAGTTGAGCCGCTGTCTGTCGACCGGTTCCTGTTCGTGAAGGTGCATACCGATGTGGGGATAACCGGCATCGGCGAGTCGGGGGCGTGGGGGTTCCTCGAAGCGTCGAAGGCCGCCATCGAGAAGTTCGGGCGCTACCTCGTCGGGGAGGACCCGCTGCGAATCGAGCACCACTGGCAGTACATGTACCGGTTCGCTCACTTTCGAGGCGCAGCCATCATGGGGGCGCTCAGCGCTATCGACATCGCCCTGTGGGACATCGCGGGGAAGCACTTCGACGTTCCGGCGTACCAGCTCATGGGCGGCGCGGTGCGCGACAAGGCTCGCGTGTACTACCACGTTCTCGGCGACACGCGCGAAAAGCTCGTGGAGGGCGTTACGGCGGCGCGAGAGGAAGGATTCACGGCGGTCGGACACCTGACGCCGTTCCTCGACGAGGACCGCGCAGTACCGTATTTCAAGACGCACGTCGATAAGATGGAGGACGCCATCGACGCGGTGCGGCAGTACCGCGAGGCGGCGGGCGACAACGTGGACATCTGCATCGAGATTCACCGGCAGTTGACGCCGGCGGAGGCCATCGTGCTGGCGAAGGGAATCGAGCAGTACCACCCGATGTTCTACGAGGACCCGACCCTGCCCGACAACCTCGACGCCATGGCGCTGATTGCGAGCAAGATATCAATACCCATCGCCACGGGGGAGCGCATTCACAGCATCCACGAGTTCCAGATGCTGCTTCATCGGAATGCCGTACAGTACGTGCGACCAGACGTGTGCATGGCGGGCGGCCTGACGCACTCCAAGAAGATCGCGGCGCTCGCGGAGGCGCAGTACGTGGGGGTTATTCCGCACAACCCGCTCGGTCCGGTGAGCACCGCAGCCTGTCTCCAGCTTGCGGCCTGCATACCCAACTTCACCATCCAGGAATACCCGCTTGGCGAGCACGAGCCTCCGAAGAGCGAGATCGTCAAGACGCCGTTGCAGGTCGAGGACGGGTTCCTACTCATCCCTAAAGGGCCGGGAATCGGGATCGAACTAGCGGACGACGCCCTGGAGCGCTTCCCGGAAAGGCCGCGAGAGGTGGAGACGCGGCTCCACGTGGACGGCTCGGTCGTAGATCAATAGCAGAACGGAGGAATCATGCCAAAGTACAGTGTTAGGGTCGAAGTGAATAAGCCAATCGAAGAGTCCTGGGAAGTTCTGATGGACGAATCGAAGATGGGCGAGTGGCTTGAAGGCTACAAGGGTATGGAACTTTTGGAGGGCGAGCCTCTCACCGTCGGTAGCAAGCACAAGATGATCTTCGAGGAGAACGGGGAAGAGCTTACTTTCACCGAGACGGTCACAGCCATCGATCCGCCCAAAGAGTTCTCGTTCGACTTCGACCACGACATGATGAGCAGCAATATTCAAATGACGCTGGAGAGCGTAGGACCTGCGTCGACGCGAATCACGAACCGCACGAATTTCACGGCGAACGGGTTCTTCATCGACCTCTTCATGCTCTTGATGACGCCTCGGATGAAGGGCAGGCAGCGCAGGAGCTTCGCCCGCTTGAAGGCTTTGATCGAAGCGAGTTGATCCCTTGAACACGTCTGGCATCCGCAGCGTCGCGGTCATCGGGGCCGGGCTGATGGGACACGGCATCGCCATCGAGTTCGCCCTTGCGGGCTACGACGTGCGGCTTCACTCCCGTTCCGAGGAGAGTCTCGAACGGGCGCGGGGGATGGTCCGGGACAGCCTTGAGCGTCTTCTCAACCTCGGCAGGGTCTCGGAGCAGTGGGCGGAGTCGGCACCGGGTCTTGTACGGATGAGCACCAATCTGGCCGAAGTGGCGGGCGATTCCGATCTCGTGATCGAATCGATCTACGAAGACATCGACGCGAAGACTGAACTTTTCGGAAGACTGGACGAGTTGTGTCCAGACCGGACGATTCTCGCCAGCAACACGTCCAGCTTCCTGCCGAGCAGGCTTGCCGCGGCGACGACTCGACCGGACAAGGTCATCAACGCGCACTTCCTTAATCCGCCGTTCTTCGTGCCGCTCGTGGAGGTGGTCCCAACGGAGGAGACTTCGGAGGAGACGACCGGCATCATCATGGGACTGCTGACCTCGCTCGGCAAGCAGCCGATCTTGGTGGAGCGCGAGGTGCCGGGCTTCGTGGCGAGCCGCCTGCAGATGGCGGTGCTCAGAGAGGCCCTGTGGCTGGTCGAGAACGAGGTTGCGTCGGCGGAGGATGTCGACAAGGCGATCAGCGCCGGGCTTGGACGGCGGTGGGCGACGGCGGGCGTGCTGCATGTCTTGGAAGTCGCGGGGTGGGACTTGATATCGCGCGTGGCGGCGGACGTGTTCCCGCATCTCTCGAACGCCGACGATCCATCCCTGCTGCACGACATGGTCGGGCGCGGTGACGTTGGGGTGAAGGTAGGGAAGGGGTTTTATGAGTGGACACCGGAAAAGGCGGAGGAACTGCGGAGGCGAATCGCGATGGGTCTGGTCGAGATTGATCGCTTGGACGGCAGAGAGGCGAGGTCATCATGAAGCTCCAGAAGGTCAAGTACGAAGAATTAACGGCGAAGCAAAAGGAGATTTACAATTTCCAGAAAGTTGCGGCACAACTCGCCGACTATGGATTCAACTGCATCAAACTTGACGATGACTGGCAGGGGGCCGATTTTCTCGCATACCACAAGGATGGAGACCGGACTCTCAGAGTTCAACTCAAGGGCCGCATCAGTATATATAAGAACGAGGGTAAAGATCTGTGGATTTGTTTTCCGAACGAGGGTAGCTGGTATTTGATACCGCACGACAGTCTTGTAGAAATCGTAGGGGACCGAACCCCATGGCTGAATACGAATTCATGGAAGAGTGGAGGATACAGTAGACCACGTATTCCATTGTATCTACTTGACGCAATTTCCGAGTATCGACTCTAGTAGTAATCTGACTCGCCGCCGTGCCATTTGCATTCTTAGTCGAGAGCGACAAACTGGATTGACCGTAATCCGCTCCTCCGAGTACAATACCTGCAACCTGTCCCAAAGGTAGAGACGCTTGGGAACCGCATAGTCCTTCGCAACCGAATCTTCTCGCTCACTACGAGGCCTCCCGTGGTCCGCTAGGACTGCGCGGGAGGCTTTCTTATGTCCTGAACTCATTTCATTCTTGATACCATGAACCCGCGCGTTCCGACGCGCCTTCCTACAGGAGACAACTACCAATGTCACAAGAAACGGACTTGATCGAACTGCGAAAGCGAATCCGCCACTCGGCCGCGCACGTTATGGCCGACGTGGTGACGACAATGTTCCCGGAGGCGAAGCTGGGGATCGGGCCGCCGACGGACGACGGCTTCTACTACGACTTCATGGTGGAAGAGCCGTTCTCCGAGCAGGACTTGTCGCGCATCGAGAAGCGGATGCGGCGGGTCGTCCAGCAGAACCACACCTTCGAGTTCCACGAGTACCCCCGCGACGTGGCAGAGGAAATGAACGCCTCGGAGCCGCTCAAGATGGAGATCATCGAGGAGATACCCGAGGACGAGAAGATCACGACGTACAAGCACGGCAAGTTCGAGGACCTGTGCGCGGGGCCGCACGTCGAATCGACGGGGCGGATACCGGCGTTCAAGCTGCTGAGCGTGGCCGGGGCGTACTGGCGAGGCGACGAGAACCGCCCCATGCTCCAGCGCATCTACGGGACGGCGTTCGAGTCGAAGGAGGCGTTGGACGACCACCTCCACAAGATTGAGGAGGCCAAGAAGCGTGACCATCGACTCCTAGGACGTCAACTCGACCTGTTCTCCATCCACGAGGAGACCGGGCCGGGGCTGATCATCTGGCATCCGAAGGGATCGAGGACGCGCGGCATCGTCGAGGACTTCTGGCGGGAGCAGCACCGGAAGAACGGCTACGAGCTTATCTACACGCCGCACATCGGACGCTCCGGCCTGTGGGAGACGAGCGGGCACCTAGGCTTCTACAAGGAAAACATGTACGCCGCGATTGAGATGGAGGGGCAGGACTACTATCTCAAGCCGATGAACTGCCCGTTCCACGTGATGTACTATCGGAACGATCTGCGGAGCTACCGCGAGCTGCCCATGCGGATCGGCGAACTGGGGGCGGTGTACCGGTACGAACGAGGCGGCGTCGTGCAGGGCCTGCTGCGCGTTCGCGGCATGACGCAGGACGACGCCCACATCTTCTGCAGGCCCGACCAGGTGGCGGACGAAGTGAACGGCGTGCTCGACCTGACGTTCTTCCTGCTCAGCAGTTTCGGATTCAGCGACTACGACGTGATGCTCTCGACGAGGCCGGAGAAGGCGGTCGGCGAACACGACCAGTGGGAGCTCGCCACGGAGTCGCTTCGGGCAACCCTCGTGGAGCGGGGAATCGAGTACCAGATCGACGAGGGCGGCGGCGCGTTCTACGGGCCCAAGATCGACATCCACATCCGCGACGCCATCGGGCGTCTGTGGCAGATCACGACGGTCCAGTTCGACTTCAACCTGCCGGAGCGGTTCGGCCTGACGTATATCGGGGAGGACGGGAAGGAGCACCGACCGTACATGGTGCACCGGGCGCTGCTCGGCACAATGGAGCGGTTCATGGGCGTTCTCATCGAGCACTACGCCGGGGCGTTCCCCGTGTGGCTGTCGCCGGTGCAGGCAGTCGTGATACCGATAACTGATCGTCACGTGGAGTACGCGCAAGAACTCAAGGCCCGGCTGGAGGCGTCGAACGTGCGCGTCGATGTTGACGACGGGAACGACCGTATGAACGCCAAGATTCGCAACGCGCAGCTTCAGAAGGTCCCGTACATGCTGGTCATCGGTGACCGCGAGATCGAGGCGGGCGCGGCGGCCGTGCGGCTGCGGTCAGGCGACGACCTCGGCGCGGTGCCGGTCGGCGAGATCGTGGCGCGGATAACGGCTGAGGTTGCGGCGAAGGTGTAGCCCCTCTCTATCTCTGCCGGACCAGCTTTTGGAGCGACCTGACCTCTTGCGGTGGGTCGAGGCGTGAGCCGTATGCGGCGTATGACACCTCGGCAACGTAGATGTCGCCGTGCGAGTCGACAGCGATGCCGTGCGGGGTGATGAACTGTCCGGGGCCGAGTCCCTGCGGTTCGTCGCCGACTCGCGCTAGGACGTTGCCGTCGAGGTCGAACACGGTCACGCGCGGGCCGAGGCGTTTGCCCGTCCAGTTTCCCCAGCCCAAGGGGTTCTGAGGAATGCCCGCGTACATTTCGCCGACGTAGGCAAGTCCGTTCGCGGCATCTACGGTGATGCAGGACGCCATCGCGAGGTCGTTCCACTGGGACCGGAAGTCGCCCGACGAGTCGAAGACCTGGACTCGCTGGTTCTCGCGGTCGGCGACGTAGACATTGCCATCGCCGTCGGTGGCGATGTTGTGGACGGTGTTGAACTCGCCGGGATCGGTGCCGGAGCGTCCCCACGAAAGCAGGTGCTGCCCGTCGGGGGAATACTTGTGGACGACGGCGTTGCTGTACCCGTCGGAGACGTAGATGTCGCCGGTGTTCGGGTCGACGGCGGCGTGGGTCGGGTTGCTGAACGGCTTGCCGCTGAGCCTGCCCGATCCGCGTCCCTTCTCCCCGATGGTCATCAGGAGCTTGCCGTCGAAGGTGAACTTGCGAACGGTGTGGTCGGCGGCGTCGATGCAGTAGAGGGAGTCGTCGGGGCCTATGGCGGCTCCGTGTGCGCTCGTGAAGATTCCCTCGCCCCACGAGTCGATGACGGCCCCATCGCGGTCGAAGACGATTACCGGATGATGGCCTCGGTTGAAGACGTAGACGTTGTCGTTGTCGTCTACGGCGACGGACGTGGCCTCCTTGTATGACCAGCCTTCAGGTAGGTCGCCCCAGTCCTCGCCCGATATCTCGTACCTGTAGCCGCCTTCGCCGATGATCGTCACCGTTCGCCTCCCGTTGCGGCCCTTTGCCAGACGATTCGCCCCTTCCTCGACTTTCCGGCCAGCACCATGGGAGGAGTCGTCAAGACCAGCTCATCGCCGTTGAGGTGGACGTATCTCACCTGCTCGGTGCCCACGCGGTTCGGGTAGAAGGCCACCTCGATCTTGTGAATGACGCGGTCACCTTGGTAATCGTAGCGGCCGCAGTACGCGACGAAGGTGCTCGCTGCGGCCAGCTTCTCTTCGTCCGTGCCCGCCAGCATGTCGCCTGCCTCGAAGTTTGGCCTGCCGGAAGCCATCATCAGGACGGACATGTAGCCGTCGGGCGTGTACATAATGTAGCCCGAAGCATTTTCGCCGAGGGGGTAGAGCACGTCATCGCCCGTGTGGGCCTCGTACGTGACGAGCCGCCATGCTCCGATGAGGGGATTGGGTTCCATGAATTGGCCTCAGTCCTTTGGTGCGCGGACCGGGCGCTTCTTCTTTTCACCCTCGTCGGGGCGGCCGATGTTCTTTGCCTGGGTGGGCTGCCATCCGGTGTCGTGCTGGTAGACCCTGCCCATCTCCAAGAGGGCCGGGAGGTCGACGCGCGAGCCGTCGCGGACGTAGCGGCTCTGCTCGTGCTCGTGGCTCATCTCGATGGCGTCGAAGTTGCACACGTCGACGCAGATACCGCACAGGATGCAACGGTTGAGGTTGATCTCGAACTCGTCGATGATCTTGCGCCGCTTGGACTTACCCTCAGGGTGCTGGGGGTTGTCCTTCATCGTGGCGCTCATGCATTGGGTCGGGCACTCGCGGACGCAAACCATGCAGCCGGTGCAGTACGGCTCGTCGGCGGTGTAGTCCCACGTGAGAGCGGGGAAACCCATGAAGCGCTCCTGCACGGGGAGACGCTTATTGGGATCGGGGTACTGGCCGGTCACCGGAGACCGTTTCATGGTCTTCAGCGTGACCGCGAGGCCTTTGAGGAGTCCGCTCACCTAACCGTCGCTCAGCGAATGGGAATGACGCCGTCCATTGTATCAGGTGAGGCATGGGGACGCAGGCACGTTCGTCTCGAACGCATAGCATCTGCTCCCTACTCGACCGCAAGGCGGATGTGCTGGACATTTGTTAATGATGACATTCCGCAGATGGACGCCTCAAATCGAGATTAAGGGTAATATGTGCACAGTACCGATCACGACTCAAGGTGGTGCCCACCGACTTTGGAAAGCACACAACGTAGCTTCTCATCTCCGTCACGATCAGAGACCAAGGGCATCCACCCCATGAACATCAACCTCGACTCGATCGCAAAGGCTTTCATCACTCGCGACTGCGGCGGCCCCATCGTGCTCATGTCCTCACTCCTCCTCTTTTGCTCTGCGTGCATAGATATACTGCCCGGATCAGCCACACCTCACCCGCCAGCGACGGCCCTACCAGCGGCCACACCTCGCCCACCAGCGACAGCCCTACCAGCAGCCACCGCCATCGTCGAAGCCCCTCCGCACCACTGCCCCACCATCGACTTCGACAAGGAATACGATCAAGCTCCTGTTGATTTTCTCGATTTGGAACCGGACTTGGAACGAAAAATTATAGAGGCCGCCAAACGTGCAATAAACAACCCCAACATCCTCATACCTTATGGTGAAATATATGGCTTGCGAGCAACGCGGAGCTACACGCCAAGCATCAGCGAGAGCGAACTGGCAATAGAACGTAGCGACGGTTCCTGGTACTACAGACGACTAACCGTGTGGTATCGTTACACCGACGGTTCTGTAGAATACTCCAGTGACGATGGCGCGAGTTCCGTTGAAGTCTACGTCCTCGAATATCCGGGTCATGGATGCGAAGTGGAACAGGCCTTCATCCCTATGCCAAATCGTGGCTACTACTAACCAACCCTACGACACGACCACTGTCAAATTCCCAAACCGCTAGATGCTAGGAGTGGGTAAAGCGCGCAACTAATGCTCGTCCGCGACGATGACTTCCCTGCCCTCGCGGCCTGAGCGCACCATCGCTAGTGAGAAGCGGAGGACCTCCCTGCCCTCCTCGCCGGTGAGGTCGGAGGCGCGGCCGTCGGATATGGCATGGACGAAGTCCTCGATTGCGAGACGGAACCCGGTTGCGTAGTCGGTTTCGACGTTGGAGATGCTCGTCATGGAGCCGTCGCGGAGTATTTCGATTGGGGGACGCGGCACGAGTTGGCCGTTGGGGCTCTGGTGGACGTAGAGGATTCCTTGTGTGCCGGTGATCTCGATGGACACGTCGATGGGGTAGTGGGTGGACCGGACGATGAGGTCCTCGGAGTGGACGGACTCGCACGTGCCGTACAGGTCGCGGCCGGCGTACTTCCAGAGGATCATGCCGGGATTGTCGAGAGTGCCGCCCGGCACGATCTCGTGGTGCTTGACGACCTCAGTGGCGCCGATGTAGGCAAAGACGCGCTCGATGTCGCCGAGCAGGTACCGGGCTATCGTCCAGACGTGGTGGCCGTGGTCGAAGAGGACGGAGCCGTCGCCGGACAGGGCAGGATCGGAGCGCCACAGGTGGGACGATTGGGGAATCTCCCAGCCGTCGGGGGCAGTGCCACTGGCGGTCTTGATGCGGACGGACATGGGGTCGCCGATGCCGCCCGATTCGAGTATCTGCTTGGCGCGGACGAACGGAGGGTGGAAGCGGTAGTTGTCGATCACGCGGAGGAGCTTGCCGGTACGCTCTGCAGCATCGATCATGGCATCGGCCTCGGCAATTGAAAGCGCCATCGGCTTCTGCACAGTGACGTGCTTTCCCGCTTCCAGCGCGGCGATGGTCATGGGCGCGTGGAGGTAGTGCGGGGTGATGATGTCCACCGCGTCCACGTCGGGGTCGTTCAGGAGGTCGTCGAAGTCAGAATAGGTCTTGTCGACTCCCCACTCGGCGGCGCGGCGGCGGAGCAGGCCGGGGTCGACGTCACAGACGGCGGTTAGCTCGGCCAGGGGCGTGGCGGAGTAGCCCAGATAGTGCATGTCGGCGATTCGTCCGACGCCGACGAGGGCTGCGCGGAGGGGCGTCATAGTCTTTTTCTCATGGACGCTTGCGGTGATTTGACCATGTTTGGGCGGCTTGGATCAATGGATTCCCGCCTTCGCGGGAATGACGGATGGGCACTATGCCGCGTGCTCTTCGGTTGCGGGGGGCGTGGGGAAGGCCTGGGCGGGATCGACGACGCACTGGGTACCCTTGACGTTGGAGATCGTGTGGGCGTAGGACAGTTTCGTCATGGTCTCGCCCTGCTTGAGGAAGGCAGCCTTGTCCTCCTCGTACATGGTGCGGGCCATCTCGTGGGCGTCGGCGGCGGTGAAGAGGCGCGCTACGGCGTTGCCCACGTGTCCGACGCCGACGAGGCCGACGTTTTCCATGCGCTCGCCGAAGCGGTTGAAGTCGCTGCCGGGGTGCCAGTCCTTGCGGGCGTGTACCCGGCTCGCGAGAGGGACGAGGGTACCGTCTGCCAAAGGTGTGCGGCGAGTGACGAAGTACGTCTCGCGGTAGTCCACGTCGAACTCGACCTCCCAGACGTGTATGGCAGTCAGGTTCTGGTACGGTACGCCGAGCATCAGGATGGACGCGCCGTTGTCGAAGGCCCACGCCATGGGGCTGTTCGCGTCCCAGGCGGAAGCCCACGTCTTGCCGTTGCCGGTCACGACGGTCTCCGCGAGCGGGCCGATGGCGGCGACGCTGTGCCAGAGGTGAACGCTCCGCAGGGCTCCGTCGCGAGTACGGACGGCGTTGGTGACGGCTCCCATGCCTGAATGGGTGTTCGCCGGGTCGAATATCCATTTGGGGTTGATAGAGTCGGGGTAGTCGTGCGGGTCGGCGTAGGTGAAGGTCGGGACGACGAGGGTGCCCTCAGGCCCCAGCGCCTCGAGGAGCGCGTCGACGACGGCGGCGGCCCCGCCCTCGACCTCACCGATGGCGCTCAGCGAGCTATGGACGAAGAGGAGGCCGCCCCTCGGCACGCCGAGGGATGTGAGGTCTCCGACGATGTCGTCCTTGGTTACTTTGAGGGGTGGCATGACGTATCACCCTACGATCAGCATATTCCTATAAAATGGAACGGCCCCACAGGTGATAAGGCTGTAGGGCCTGTTGGGAAGTATTGCCTCTTGGAGAGTGATCAGGCTTGATAACCCTGAAACGCTGTACACCCAGCGTTGCGGTTCGATTCCGCTGCTTCCCGCACATTACTCCGTGCGACTTCCCACTGACTAGATTGTATACAAACGCGCCAGCATTGTCCACCAGTCAAACACCCTCTGGCACAGGGCACTAGGCGGGCCTGTTCGATATCTGGAACTTGTTGCCTTCGGGGTCCTGGCCTTCGCAGTATTTGAAGCGTCCGTCGTCCTCGATCTCGCCCATGGGAGCGCCGCGTTCGAGCAGTTCCTTGCGGGCCTCGTCGACGTCGTCGACGTAGAAGACTATCTTGCTGTAGGTGGAGGGCACGCCGTCGACCCTCGATGCGACCTGGAGGGCGAGCCTGCACGGGCCGGTGTTGAACTCGATCCACTGCGGGGGCTGCACATGAAGGTCGAAGATCGGCTTGAGCTGCAGCACGTCGCGGTAGAACTCGGTCACCATCATCATGTTCTGCACGACCAGGGTTATCCTGCTCATCGTTGCGATACGGCGTTCGTCCATGACGGGCCTCCGTGAGAGTTTCCGTGAGAGTTTCCGTGAGTTATTCTACTCTATTGCAACCAATGGGAACCGGTTTCCCCGTAGTTCTTCTCACTCTTGCGCCAGGGCCTTTTCCTTTCTCCGTTCAGCCTGAGCTTGTCGAAGGCCCGTCCATTCATGGTTCGACAAGCTCACCACGAACGGACTGTTTGGGAGATTTCGGACTGCTTGGGAGATTTCGGAAAAAGAAAAGCCTCCTCCCTCTGTGCACCCCGCGCCCTCTGCGGTGAGTCCTAGACCGGGAGGAGCTTGATGCAGACGGGGGCGGGGACGTCGATCTCGTGGCCGGTCGGCTCCGGGATGCCGGTATCGCTGTTGATGCGGAAAGTGAGGATGTTGCCGGTGTCCTGATTGGCGGCTATCAGGTAGGTGCCGGACGGGTCGATGGCGAAGTTTCGTGGCGTCTCGCCGCCGGTGGAAACGTGGCCCACGGAGGAGAGGCCGCCAGTGTCCTGGTCCACCCGGAAGACGGCGATGGTGTCGTGGCCGCGGTTGGAGGCGTAGACGAACTGGCCGTCGGGGGACACGTGGATGTCGGCGCAGTGGTTGACGCCGTCGAAGTCGTCCGGCAGGGTCGTCACCGTATCGATCTCGTTGAGCATTCCGCGCGAGTCGTCGTAGTGCATGGCGGTTACGCTCGATCCCATCTCGTTGAGGAGATAGGCGTGCCTGCCGTTGGGATGGAAGGCGAAGTGGCGCGGTCCTCCGCCGGGGGGAGTGCGGGTGTACGGCGAGTCGGCGGGTGTGAGGCTTCCGTCGTCGTGGTTGATCCTGTAGGCCAGCACCTTGTCGATGCCAAGGTCGGCGGCGAAGGCGAAGGTGTTGGTCGGGTCGATGTTGATTGAGTGCCCGTGCGGCCCCTCCTGGCGCTCGGGGTCGATGCTCGATCCCTCGTGCTGGACGAAGCCGGTTGCCTTGCCGAGGCTCCCGTCCTCCCGGATGGGGTAGGACGCGACGCTGCCGCTGCCGTAGTTCGCCAGCAGGACGTAGCGGCTCGTCCGGTCGACCTCGACGTGGCATGGCCCGGTTCCCTCGGAGGACTGCTCGTTCAGGAGGGTGAGATCGCCCGTGCCCACGTCAATCGAGTAGGCGCGGATGATGCCGGTCGTCATGGCCTCGAAGTCGGCGCAGACCGCGTAGAGGGTCTTGCCGGAAGGAGCGATGTCCAAGAACGACGGGTCGTCTATGGCTCCGGTCGTGCCGACGTACTCAAGCGCTCCGGTCGCCATGTCGAAGCGGTAGCAGTAGATGCCCTCCGCTCCCAGGGACGTGTACGTGCCGATATATGCGAGATACTCGTTTGCCATGTCGCAGATCACCTCGACGATTGTCTCCGCACAATGTGAGGAAATCGGGACGGTTTGTCAAATCACGGACGCCCCACGAGGCTAACACAGCGGGTAGTACAGCTATTTGGGGGCAGGTCGCTTTCCTATTGCAATTTCACAACTTTGGCGTCAAGATGTGTGCCAGGAGGGATTGAATCCAATGGATCCCTCTCACGACATCACGTAAAGGAGATTCAAACATGGGCACCATATCCGTGAATCGTCTAGCAGGTCTGTCCCTCATATTCGGCCCGATAATCGCCTTCGTCTTCTTTCTGATAGAGCCGGGGGGACTACTGATAGACAGCGCCGAGGTGTCAGACTCTGTTGGCACCATAAAGGCCAAGGGCGGCAACGCCGCGCTGACCAACGTAACCAACATCGCGATAATCCTTGGTCTGTCCCTCATCCTCTCGGGCCTCTACGCGCTGATGCGGAACGTAACCTTGCAGGGCAACGGCAAGGCTCTGGCCCAGATGGGCTTCTTCATGATCCTCGTCGGACTGACCGGTTGGATTTTCGCCGGCGGCACGGACTTCATTCTGGCCGATGCCCAAACCGATGCCCAGATCAGCGGAAGCGTTCCCGTCTACTACGTCGGCTCCGCTCTCCTCTACGCCGGTGGGATTGCGCTTGGGTTTGGCGGCTTCATCTTCGCGCTGGGCCTCTCCACGAGAGACGACTTCAACCAGATAATCTCCCTGCTGGCTGCCGTTGTCAGCCTGGCCGTAATGGTCTTTTTCGTGATAGCCATACTCAGCAACGACAGCCGCGACACCTTTATCTCCCTGGCCCGGGCCTTCTACGTGCTGCTGGTCATCTGGTATGGGTATCTGGGCTTCGGGCTGATGAAGAGACCCGATCCCGACCTGTGGCAGTAGACAGAGTGGGACCCATGAGGAAGTCACGGAGTACGCGGGCTGTTGCCTCCGGCTGTTCAATCCACGGCTCATGCCCGGCTCGCGCTATGGTCACGTGGCGGCTGTTTGGAATTAGCTGAACAAGGTGGGCCCTCGACCACCCAGGTCGAGGGTCTCCCTCGCCGTCCAAGACGAGCGTGGGCACCCTGATTCGGGAGACCTTACGGAGTAGCTTGCCCGTTTCCTCCACGTGGTTCATCTCCGCGTTTAGTGCGGAGTTCAGGGAATAGTTGATGGGAAAGCGGTCATATCGAGGAACTTCGGTGAGCCGTGTGACGTCATAATACTCGGTCCTTTCGAGCAAATGAGACCGCTCCTCGTTGATCCTCTTGAGCTCCTCGCCCGTAGCCGTCAACCTGCGCCGGTTGAGGCGCCGGAAGCGTTTGCGTTCGGCCGGAAGGAGCTTAGCCTCGCGGTTGCTGCGATATTCCTGGTGCCAGGTGGGGTCGATGCCCGTACCGGAAAGATACACCAGGCGCGCGGTGCGTTCGGGGTATTGGATTGCATACATGAGAGCGAGGTGCGCCCCCCACGAGTGACCGATGACTGTCCAAGCGTCGTAGCCCCAATATGCTCGGAGGGCATCGAGGTCGTCGACAAACGTCGTGATGTCATAAGGGCCGAGGTCCTGTGACCGACCACATCCGCGCTGGTCGTACCGATGCACAGTCGCAACGTCATCAATCATTGCTGCGACGGGCTCCAAGTAGTCGTAGATGCCCGGACCGCCGTGACAGAGGACAACGGGCGGCCCATTGCCCTGAGTCGCCGTCCACAAGGAGACCCCATTTACAGAAACGTGCCGTTCAGAAATAGACATGCAACCCCCTGTTGTTCGTCGAAACACCCTATATGGAGGCCGCGACGCCCGCAACTTCCAAGGCTACGCGACCACATATCGAAGAAAGCGGTATACGAATCTCGGAAGTGGTGGGCCGCGCAGGACTACCGGAACGTGAGCGCTTCGGCAGGGTTGGAGACCAGGATGTCGTGGACACCCTCGGGAGTGAAGCCCCTGGACAGCATCCTGGGAGCTATGTGGTCGAGTATGTACGAGTAGCCGTGGCCGCCGAACTTCTCTAGGCGGGCCTTCGTGCATATGTCCTGCGCCACGACGACTTTTCGGGCGTAGCCTTCGGACGATATCCAGGCGATGCGCTCGATGCGCTGGTCGTCGCTCGGCATGTCGATGTTCAGGTTCTTGGCGTAGTACGACCCGCCCCAGCCGAACAGGTCCCACTCCATGTAGCAGCCCGACTCGGCGATCCGTTTGAGGGTATCGCGCTCGAAGACCGTCCTGTCGAGGTGGCCCATGATCGTATGCGACAGGTCGGCTCCGGCGCGATCCAGGAAATCGATGATCTCAAGTGGCGCCGTCTCGTCCCTGCCGGGATGTATGAGCATCGGCGCGCCGGTCGTGCGCTGAGCGCGCGCCGATGCCTTCAGCACCTTCCGTTCGTTGTCCGTCAGGGGCCAGTCGCAGCCGACCTCTCCTATGATGCCGGACTTTATGCCCGTCCCGTCGGCCCCTTCGGTGATGTCCCCCACTATCAGGTCGACGATATCGTCCTCCGTCAGGTCGTCCATCCCCGGCGGGTGATGGGTGTTCACATAGTATGAAGCGCCCATCACGATATTCACGCCCGTGGCGTTGGAGACCCTGGCGAGGCCAATCGGGTCGCGGCCTATCCCGATGCTCGACGCCTCGACCAGCGTGCCCCCGCCATACTGCTTGAACAGGCCAACCTCTTCGATGGCCGTCTCGACGTCATCAAGCCGACCGTTGTCCCGGTTCGGCTTTAGCCGGTACCGTAGTCTGCCGAGAATCTCCTGGGAGACCGGCTTCTCGAAGAAGGCCTGGTCGCTCGCGCTTGGGAACCGTGTCTCGACCCAGGAGCCGTCGAAAAGGATGTGCTCGTGGGTAAGCGTCCTGCCAAGCTGACCGGGATCGACCGGCCCCAGTACGGTCTGCACCCTTCCGGACAGGTCATTGCCGGTCATGGTTGCCCCCATGCTCTCTTCTCTCATTCCCGGGCGTCCCACCAATTGAATCACTTATGAGCTTGTTTGTTAAGAAGAGCGCCGGACGAGGGAAGTGGGAGGGGCGTCGGGGAGGCGCTTCTTACTGTAGACAGAGCTTTCGAGTTGAGGATTAGCTCAGAACTCTAGTGGAGACTGGCTGTTTCGGGGATCAGTCACTCCGGTAGTATTCCATGCCCAGATGCGTGATTTGGTCCTCTCCCATCAGCCATCTCAAGGTGTTCTTGAGCTTCGTCTGTTGAATGAACAGGTCGTGCTCGGGATAGACCGAACGGGCATGATGCGGGCTCTTGAAGTAGAAGGAAAGCCACTCCTGGATTCCCGTCATGTCGGCACGTTGCGCCAAGTCCATGAAAAGTACGAGGTCGAGCACCAGTGGAGCGGCCAGGATCGAGTCGGAGCACAGGAAGTTGACTTTGAGCTGCATCCGACGATCAAGCCAGCCGAAGAGGTCGATGTTGTCCCACCCCTCCTTGTCGTCGCCGCGGGGAGGATAGTAGTTTATCCTCACCTTGTGATAAGCGTCCGAGTACAGATCAGGGTACATTTCGGGCTGCAGGATGTACTCCAGGACACCGAGCTTCGATTCCTCCTTCGTTCTGAAGTTCTCGGGCTCGTCGAGGACCTCGCCGTCCCGGTTCCCCAGAATATTGGTGGAAAACCAGCCGTCCATGCCCAGCATCCTAGCCTTAAGCATAGGGCCGATGACGGTCTTTACCAGAGTCTGCCCGGTCTTGAAGTCTTTGCCGCATACGGGCACTCCCTCGTCTCTGGCCAGCCTCTCAAGGGCGGGTATATCGACAGTCAGATTAGGGCTCCCGTTGATAAAGGGAACACCCTCCAGCAGGGCGGCGTAGGCATAGACCATAGAGGGAGCGATGTTCTCGTTGTTTTCGTGAAGCCCGCCAACGAAACTCTCAATATCCTGATGAATTTCGTTTTCAGTAATGAATTTTTCGGTAGAACCGCACCAAACCATCACTAGGCGATCACAGTCGTTGTCTTTCTTGAACCGTTGGATGTCGTCACGTAGAGCCTCCACGGAGGCGAGCTTTGAGCCTGCAATCTTGGTGTTCGTCCCTCCGATGCGCCTGACGTATTCGTTGTCGAACACGGCCTCCATAGGCTTGATCGACTCGAGAAACTCAGCGATGGGTTCCAGCTGTTCATGGCGGTCCAATACCCCACACTTCAGGGCAGCCTCGTAGGCGTTGTCAGGGATGGGATCCCAGGCGCCGAACACTAGCTGATCAAGGTCGGCCAGAGGAACCAAATCGCGAATTAGAGGCGTCCGACTCTCGGTCCGCTTGCCGAGGCGAATTGTCGACATTTGGGTGACTGAGCCTACGGGCCGACCCGTCCCACGACGGATGTGTTCCACCCCGGCGATGAACGTAGATGTCACCGCTCCCAAGCCAACCAAAAGGACGCCTAATCTCCCATCGGCCGGCCTGATAGGTGGAGCGCCGTTCACAACAAAGTCCTTGGCTTCCAGGCCAATTCCTTGACGATGCGCAAGCGCCATGAGCGGCCCGTGCCATTGGGACGGTATCCGCCCGGTCTTCGCCCAGTGCTGCACGGTGCTCTGACGTTTTCCCAAGAGCGCCGCGAGGGAGGACTGGCCTCCGAAACGGTCGATTATCTGTCTTGCCGTATTCATGGCGGTCGAAGATACCAGTTTTTTCGTTAGTAGTCAATCCCCTTGGCGGGAGCCGAATCCGTCAAGGGCAGAGGGAATTTCAGCAAAACAAGAATTAGCGATGCCCATTGGAAGCCATGAACCGAGCACTCTGGTTTTGTTGACCGTGCTTCGGGGCAATACCTATAATGCTTTGAACTCTACACTCCCCTATGGACGCGCACCCCTGCCATGCAGCCACAGACCGACGTGGTCGAACGGACGACTCACGAGGCCCTTGAGCGGCTGGAGGCCGTTTCCGATCTGGACGGCCTGGAGGAGTGGCGCGTGTCGACGCTTGGCCGGAACGGGGCGTTGACGCAGATACTCCGCAGTCTGGGTTCCGTGCCGAAGGAGGAGCGTCCCCGGCTGGGCGCGGCGGCGAACAGCGCGAAGGTCGTGCTGGAACGGCATCTGGCAGAGCGCGAGCAGGAGCTGAAGACGGCACATCTGGCCGATGTCGTCGAGCGCGAGAGCATCGACGTGACGCTGCCGGGATGGCCGGTTCCGCAGGGGCGTCTGCATCCCACGACGCGGATGGTGCGGGAGATCACGAGCGCCTTCGCCTCGATGGGCTTTCAGGTCGAGGAGGGGCCGGAGATCGAGCTCGACCGCTACAACTTCGATTTGCTGAACATCCCGAAGGACCATCCGGCGCGGGACATGTGGGACACGCTGTGGATCGACCGGGTGGACGAGCACGGCAACAGGCCGATGCTCCTGCGGACGCACACGTCGCCGATGCAGGCGCGGATCATGGAGAACACGAGCCCGCCGGTGCGGGTGGTCGTGCCGGGCAAGTGCTACCGGTACGAGGCGACGGACGCGACGCACGAGTGGCACTTCCACCAGGTCGAGGGCCTCGCGGTGGACAAGGGCATCACGTTCGCCGACCTGAAGGGGACGCTGTACGAATTCGCGCGGCGGACGTTCGGCGAGGACCGGCAGATACGCTTCCGGTGCGACTTCTTCCCGTTCGTCGAGCCGGGGGTGGACATGGCGATCTCGAACTTCAAGGACCCGAAGACGGGCAAGCGTCCGATCAATCGCGACGAGGACTGGATCGAGATACTTGGAGCAGGGATGGTGCATCCAAGCGTGCTTGAGGGCGTCGGGTACGACCCGTCCGTGTACACGGGGTTCGCGTTCGGCATGGGGGTGGAGCGCATAGCGATGCTGAAGTACGGCATCGACGATATTCGGTTGTTCTATTCGAACGACGTGCGGTTCTTGCAGCAGGTGTAGGTGATGCTGATACCCATATCCTGGCTGAAGCGGTACGTGCCGGTGGAGATGCCGGCGCAGGAGCTGGCGCACCGGCTGACGATGGCCGGGTTGGAGATCGACGAGGTGCGGGAGGTCGGCGTCGACTGGGGGCGCGACAAGGTTTTCGTGGGCCACGTGATGGCCGTAGACCGGCACCCGAACGCCGACCGGCTGACGGTGCCGACGGTCGATCTTGGCGGCGGCGAGACGGTGCAGGTGGTGTGCGGCGGACCGAACCTCGCGGCGGGACAGAAGATCGCGTTCGCGTTCGCGGGAGCGATGCTGTACAGCACCAAGACGGGGAAGACGCAGGCGCTGAAGAAGTCGAAGATTCGCGGCGTAGAGTCGGCGGGCATGGTGTGCTCGGAGGTCGAGCTTGGCCTCGGCGACGACCACGAGGGATCATGGTGCTCCCGGAGGACGCGCCGGTCGGAACGCCGCTCGTGGACTACCTCGGCGACGCCGTTCTGGACGCCGACGTGACGCCGAACCGTCCCGACTGTCTCTCGATACTGGGTGTGGCGCACGAGGTGGCCGCCCTCACGGGAGCGACGGTCACGGAACCCGACGCGACGTACCCGGAGACGGGCGACCCCATCGAGCGGGACGTCACGGTGAAGATCGCCGATCCCGATCTGTGCTCTCGGTACGCGGCCAGCCTGATACGGGGCGTGAAGGTCGGGCCGTCGCCGGACTGGCTGAAGGACGCCCTCGCCGCCGTGGGGATGCGCCCGATCAACAACATCGTGGACGTGACTAACTACGTGATGCTGGAATACGGACAGCCGCTTCATGCGTTCGATTTCGACACCATCGGGGATGCGACGGTAATCATCAGGGCCGCGCGGCCGGGTGAAAAGTTCACGACGCTCGACGAGGAGGAGCGCAAACTCGAACCGCCGATGCTGACGATTGCCGACTCGCAAGACGCGATTGCGCTCGCTGGCGTCATGGGCGGTCAGAACACGGAGGTCGGCGACTCGACAGTCAACGTCCTGATCGAGTCGGCGAACTTCGACGCGACGAACACGCGGAACACGGCGACCGGGTTGGGCATGAGGACGGAGGCGTCGTACCGGTTCGAGCGCGGCATCCGGCAGGACCTCGTGCCCCGGGCGCTGAGAAGGGCTACTGCCCTGATGCTGGAACTGGCGGGCGGAGTTGCCGCGAAGGGGATCGTCGATGTCTTCCCCGTCGTCAAGACACCGCCGACGCTCACGATTGGGCCAGAGCACTTCCGGCGGGTGCTCGGCGCGGAGATGTCCACGGATACGATAGACCGGGTGCTTACGTCGCTCGGATTCGAGACCACGCGAGACGGAGACTCGCTGGAAGTGCGATCTCCCTACTGGCGGGCGGACATCACCATCGCGGAGGACCTGATCGAAGAGGTCGCGCGGATCGTCGGGTACGACGACGTGCCCGCGACGCTGATGTCGACCGAGATACCGCACCACGAGCCGCGAGTCGAGCGCGAGGTGAGGGAAAGGGTGCGTGACGCCCTAGTCGCGGCGGGAATGCAGGAGACGATCTCGTACTCGGCGACAAGCATCGAGGCGCTGGATAAGGTCGAGGTACGGACGGAAGAGCCGGACGCGCCGCTGAGATTAGCCAACCCCATGAGCGCCGAACTGAGCCACATGCGGACGACGCTGCGTTCGGGAGTGCTCCAGACGCTGGCCTTCAACCGGAGAATGTCACGGGGCGAGGGTCTGCGGCTGTTCGAGATCGGTCCGGTCTACCTGCCCAAGGAGGAGGCGAAGGAGCGCGACCTGCCCGATGAGAAGGAGATGCTGGTCGGCGTGCTGTCAGGGCCGCGATCCGGCGCGTCGTGGCTCGTGCCGGAGGGCGACATGGACTTCTTCGACGCGAAGGGAGTCCTAGAGGCGGCATTCGCTCAGATCGGCGTCTCGGAGGAGTACAAGGCGGACGACGACCCGATTCTGCTTTCAGGCAAGACCGCAACGGTATTCTGCGGGAACAAGGCGGTGGGAACGATCGGAGAGGTACACCCAAAGGTGCTCTCGCGATTCGACCTCGACGACACCGGCGTCACGCTGTTCGAGATCGACCTGGAGGCCGTGTACGCGGCAGCCGGAAGGGTAAGCGTCCAGTACGCGCCGATCAGCCGTTTCCCCGAAGCCGAGCAGGACATCGCCGTTCTCGTGGACGCCGACGTACCCGCCTCGCGGATTCAGACGATCATCAACCGGCATCGCCTCGTGAAGAAGAGCGCGCCGTTCGATCTGTATACGGGAGAGGGAGTGCCTGCGGGCAAGCGGTCGATTGCCTTCCGCGTGACGTTCCAGTCCGACAGGTCGACGTTGACGGGTGACCTGGTTGACAAGGCGCGGGGGGACATCATGAGGCAGCTCCAGCGCGAGTTCGACGCGACGCTGCGGGGCGAGTGACGAGCGTCTGCAAGGAGACGGACGGGTGCGTAAGCATCGGGAACACCTGCACGGGCATCGCCATGCTGACATGATCTCGGTCGAGGACGCCCGGGAGCGCATCCTCGGCTTCTTCTCGCAGCTTGATACGGAAGAGCGGGCGATTTCGGACGCGCTCGGACAGGTCGTGACGGAGGATATCGTCGGCAAGTTCGACGTTCCGCCTTGGGACAACTCGGCGATGGACGGGTACGCGCTCCTGGCTGCGGACATCGAAGACGCCCACCCGGACGCGCCGGTGACGCTGGACGTCATCGGCTCGATAGCCGCGGGCGATGTTCCCTCGCAGAGCGTGAGGCAGGGCGCGGCCATCCGGATCATGACGGGAGCGCCGCTGCCCGACGGGGCCGACGCCGTTGTGCCGTTCGAGGACACCGACGAGGGCGAGCGTGGAATGGGCGGGCAGACGCCCGGTGAGATTTCGGTGCGAATACCCGTCCCTCCGGGCGGCAACACCCGGCCCGCAGGCGGCGACATAGCGGCGGGAGCAACGGTCATCGAGGCCGGCACGGTGTTGCGGGCGTCCGAGATCGGGGTGCTCGCGTCGCTCGGCTTCGGGACGGTGAAGGTCATCAGGCGGCCGGTCGCGGCGATTCTGGCGACCGGAAACGAGCTCATCGAGCCGTCGGAGCCGTACCAGCCGGGCAAGATATACAACTCCAACAGCTACGGTGTGGCTGCGGCGGTGCGGACCGCGGGCGGGATTCCCAAGCGACTCGGCATCGCGCGCGACACGGTAGAGTCGATCTCAAGCGCTCTCCAGGAAGGGATGGCGGAGGCGGACGTGGTCATCTCGACCGCGGGGGTCTCGAAGGGCGACTACGACCTGGTCAAGGACGTGCTGGCGCAGCATGGCCGGATCGAGCTGTGGTCGGTGCGGATGCGCCCGGCCAAGCCGCTGGCCTTCGGGATGCTGTCGGGGGACGGCGGCAGGCATGTGCCGTTGCTGGGCCTTCCGGGGAATCCCGTAAGCTCACTCGTCGCGTTCGAGCAGCTAGGCAGGCCGGCACTGTACAAGATGATGGGACGGAGCGATTTCGAGCGGCCGACGGTACAGGCCGTTCTCGAAGAGCCGATCCACAACCACGACGCGCGGCGGGTCTACGCCAGAGCAGTCGTCACGAAGCGGAATGGGACGTACTACGCGCGGCTGACGGGCGAGCAGAGCTCGAATGTCCTAACGTCGATGTCTCGCGCAAACGGGCTTGCCATCTGCCCGGAGGATGATCCGATCAAAGAGGCGGGTGAGGTCGTGACGGTGCAGATGACCGACTGGCCGGAGTCGGTGTTCTAGGCTGGGGTGGAGTCAGCGAAGAGACTCGCTTAGGCGGGTCGCCCTTTCCGATAGGAGTCGAGGCATGAAATGCATTACCCTTCTCCTCATCGTCCTCTTAGGCTGCTCCTGGGCCGCAAGCGATGCAACGGATAGGCCGGAGGCAGTACAAAGGTTACCCGTCGAATACAAGGAAGCCTTCGACCTTCTCCCTAGCGGGCCTTGGGCGAGGATGCACTACAAAGAAGCCTTTGGAGATTATGACCCTAACCAGTGGGGCGTGATGGAAGAAGTCTATAAAACGCGAGTGTGCTCATACCTCATGTGGGACCTCGTCGGTTCCAATGACTTTGAGGGCCTCATCGACTTTGATAACGACAGGTGCGACCTAGATAAGGTACTTGCAGTATCCCGGGCCTCAACCAATCCGCCACCATCGGAAGAACAGTACCAGCAGTGGGTCGAATCAGACCGACCTACCAACAACGTCGCAGATCGCATCAGAGACGGCCTCAAAAAGTGAAGACGCGATCCAGCGCGTTGACAGCCCTGCTTAAAACCGTGAATTTCGGTTGACCGTTTTCAACCTAGTCGAATAGCGGTTTCAAAATAGTGGACTATGCGAGACTTCGCTTGGAGGACATGGATTTTAGATTCCTCACTCCGCTGCGCTGCGTTCGGAACGACAGGTGTTGGAGTTGGGCAAGGGTCTGCGAAGGTGGGAATCCGGCATGGGCACCCTGAGGTAGAATAGATTCCCGCTTTCGCGGGAATGACGGGAAACGTCAACAGAATCTAGCTACCGGCCCGATCCCCTTAGCGCACCGGCCTAGACTAGCGTAGCAGGTCCATCAAGGAACCCCGCGACACCTCCGACTGTTGTCCCTGCGTGAGGTTGCGAAGGACGACGGTGTCATTCGCGATCTCGTTATCGCCGATGATGACGGCGTGGGTTGCGTCGATCGAAGTCGCGTACCGGAGCTGGCTACGCAGTCCTCTGGGAGGTCCGAGCACGGCGGCGATGCCGGCGCGACGGAGCTCTGACGCGAGACGAAGCCCGGATGCCTTCGCCGCGTCGCCGATGTGGGCGACGAGGACGGTCGTTCGCTTCTCCGGCGGGGCGAGCATTTCGCGTTTCTTGGCCTCGGCGACCACGCGCTCGATTCCCATGGCGAAACCGATGCCGGGGGTGGGCCGGCCTCCAAGCTCCTCGATGAGACCGTCGTATCTTCCACCGGCCAGGATGGTGCTCTGGCGTCGGGCGTCGGGCGGTACGAACTCGAAGACGGTGCGCGTGTAGTAATCGAGGCCGCGCACGAGGGTGTGGTCGATCTCGCAGCGTATGCCAAGTGCGTCGAGGCTGCGGAGAAGGGTGTCCCAGTGGGCCTTAGCCTCGTTGGAGAGGTAGTCAATGCTCTTGGGCGCGTCGGGCAGCAGGTGCTGCACCTCCTCGTCCTTGGAGTCGAGCACGCGCAGGGTGTTTTCCCTCAGCCGGCGTTGGTCGTCGGGGGAAAGGCCGTCCGCGTGCGGGGCGAAGTAGTCACGCAGGGCATCCAGGTACGCCGGTCTCGACTGCGCGTCGCCGATGCTGTTGACGAGGAGGGTCACGTCGGTGATTCCGAACGATTCCAGGACTCGCCATGCAAGCTCGATGACCTCGGCGTCGATAGCGGGGTCGGAGTCGCCCAGGGCCTCGACGCCGAACTGCCAGAACTCGCGGAACCTGCCGGCCTGCGGACGCTCGAACCGGTACATGGGCATGATGTAGTAGAGCCGCGCGGGCTGGGGCGTGTTGTGCAGGCCCCGTTCGAGGTAGGCGCGGCAGACGCCGGGGGTGCCCTCTGGGCGGAGGGTGAGCGAATGGCCTCCCCTGTCCTCGAAGGTGTAGGTCTCCTTCTGGACGATGTCGGTGGACTCGCCGGTCGTACGCAGGAAGAGGTCGGAGTCCTCGAAGGTGGGCGTCAGGACTGGCGCGTACCCGAAGGCCTCGGCCAGGTCCGCACAAACGCGCTGCACCGCGAGGCGGTCGCGCTGATCGTCGGGGAGGATGTCTGTGGTGCCGCGCGGGGCCTGGAAGGAGGTCATGGCGTCGAAGGTACAGGGTACGAGGGCGCTAGCATGGGAGTCAACGATTTTGGCCTTCGACAGGCTCAGGCCGAACGGGATCGGAGACCCCTATTGCAACAATGGAAAGGCCCGACTCCCAAACGTCGGAGGGATTAACGTAGGTGGCAAGGGGCCTCGTGGTATACTCACTGCATGACCGTTCAGGATGTGCGGAGTTCGGGTCTCGTCGATCTCCTGCTCGACAAGGCAGGAGAGTATCTTCCGCCCGACAAGGTCGGCGACGTTGAAGAGGCCTACAGGTTCGCCGAAGAGGCCCACGCCGGCCAGTACCGCAAGTCGGGCGAACCGTTCATCGAGCACCCCCTGAGCACGGCGCTGTACCTGGCCGACCTGCACTTCGACTACAACGCACTGCGCGCGGCGCTGCTGCACGACGTGATCGAGGACACTCCAGTCACCTACGAGGAGCTGGCCCAACGCTTCGGAGAAGAGGTCGCAACACTCGTCGACGGCGTGACGAAGCTCACGCAGAACGAGTTGATGAACACCTGGGGCGAGGACGAGATACGTCCCGTCCAGAACACGAACGAGGCCGCGCGGGCCGCAAGCATCCGCAAGATGCTGATGACGATGGCCGAGGACGTGCGGGTGGTCATCATCAAGCTGGCCGACCGGCTGCACAACATGCGGACGCTCGACTCGATGCCGGAGCACCGGAGAGAGGCCATCGCGCAGGAGACCCTCGACATCTACGCGCCGCTCGCCCACCGGCTGGGCATGTGGGAGTTGAAGTGGCTGCTGGAGGACCTCGCGTTCCAGCACATCAACACGGAAGCGTACCGCGCGATTTCGAGGATGCTCGCCACCAAGCGTGGTGAGCGCGAGCAGTACATCGAGCGCGTTGTGAATATGCTCGAAGACGAGCTTCAGGGCGCGGGGATACGGGCTAACGTGTACGGGCGTCCGAAGCACATCTACAGCATCCATCGCAAGACCGAGAAGTACGACTCAATCAACCGGACGGTCAACGACATCAATGACCTGTTCGCGCTTCGGGTGATCGTCGAATCGGTTGCCGACTGCTATGGGGCCCTGGGGGTCGTTCATACGATGTGGAGGCCGCTGCAGGGCGAGTTCGACGACTACATCGCCAGCCCGAAGGACAACATGTACCAGTCTCTCCACACCGCCGTGCTGTGCGAGGACGCCTCGCCGGTGGAGATCCAGATCCGCACGGCGGAGATGCACCAGCTAGCCGAGTACGGGGTCGCCGCGCACTGGCTCTACAAGGAGGGCAGCGCCGACGACCAGTCGTTCGAAGAGAAGATGACGTGGCTGCGCCAGATCCTGGAGTGGCAGCGGGAGGTGGCGGGAGCCGAGGAGTTCGTCGAGGGATTCAAGACGGACATATTCCAGAACCAGGTATTCGTCTACACGCCCAAGGGTGAACTCAAGGAGATGCCGGCGGGAGCGACTCCGGTGGACTTCGCGTACCGGATACACACCGATGTCGGGCACCGGTGCATCGGCGCGAAGGTGAACGGGAAGCTCGTGCCTCTCCAGTACCATCTCGAAATCGGGGACATGGTCGAGATCATCACGAGCAAGTCCGTCCGCGGCCCGAGCCGCGACTGGCTGAACGAGAACAAGGGCTACCTGAAGACGAGCCACGGACGGTCGAAGGTGCGTCAGTGGTTCAACCGGCAGGAGCGCAAGGCAAGCGTCCAGACGGGCCGCGAGGTGTTCACCCGCGAGATCCGCCGCCTCGACACGACGCTGAGCGAGGAGGAGATCGCCACCCTGATGGGGTACGCGAGCCTCGACGACTTCTTCGCGGGGCTGGGGAACGGCTCCCTGTCCATGCGCCAGGTGGTCGGCAAGCTGACGGACCTCGTGGCAGAGCCGGAAGAGGACGAGCCGACGTCGGTCGTCGCGCTCCCGGAACCGGAGTCGGGCATCGAGGTATTGGGAGTGGGCGACCTGCTCACGCGAATGGCGCGGTGCTGCAATCCCATCGGCGGGCATTCGATCATCGGCTACATCACGAGGGGGCGCGGCATCACGGTGCATCGCCGCACCTGTCCGAACATCATGCGCGAGAGCGAGAGCGAACGGCTGGTCGAGGTCGATTGGGGCAAGACGAGGACGCTCTACCCCGTCCAAATTCGCGTGGAGTCGTGGGACCGCGTGGGTCTGCTGAGCGACGTGACGTCGCTCGTGGCGGATGAGGGCGTGAATATCGCCGGGTCCGTCACCAAGCCCGAGGACGACCTCAGCATCATCAACCTCACCGTAACCGTCGAAAACATCGAGCAGTTGAACCGGCTCTTCTCCAAGATCGAGGGCGTCGTCGGCGTCCTGAGCGTCTCGCGCGTGATCGGATAGTAAGGTGTCCAAGAGGGCATCCGTTCATGAGCTTGTCGAACCAGAACCACCCTTCGACAGGCTCAGGGCGAACGGAATTGTTTTCTAACCAATCAGCGGCGGAAGCTGGTCGAGCGTCGTTATGCGTGGGCAGGCGTCGTATCGCGGGTAGTTGCCGTCCCGGTCGATGAGAATAGGAGCTATTCCCACGCGAGCGGCACCCTCGATATCCGACCGGGGTTGATCTCCAACCATGACGGCCTCGTTGGCCTCGACGCCCGCGCGGCTGAGCGCAGTTTGGAAGGCGAGCGGATGGGGTTTCTCGACCCGTATCTCCAGGGACGTGACGGCGAAATCGACGTGATTGGAAAGCCCCAGATTGCTCATCAGGTCGGCGCCGCTCATGTTCATGTTGGAAATGAGGCCCAGGGTCAGCCCGCGCTCTCTCAGTTCAGTCAGTGTGGGACCACGTCGTCGAACGGAGCCAGCGACGATGGCGCCTCGTTGAGCCGGTTGAATATCTGCAGGGCGAGGTCGGGCTCAACGTCGATCCCGCACCCCTTGAGGACGAGACGCTCGTACTCGCCAAAGAACTCGTCCCTGCCCTGCTTGTCGCGGGTACGCAACGGACGGGAAGCGTTCTCGGCTGTCATGAAGGCGTCGGCGGCGGCGTAGCCCTTCAGGATGCCTTCCGGGGTGACCGCGTCTCCGAGGCCGAAGGCGGCACACGCCAACCGTTGAAGCTGGTAGCGTGACGGGCTCCATCCGGCGATGGTGCCGTATACGTCGAAGAGGACGGCTCGAATCATGGGGAAACCATAACATCTAGGGGGTTTCGCCGTGGTCATCGGGGCCGTTCCAGCTATGAGACTTCGCTTGGGGGACACGGATTTTAGATTCCTCACTTCGCTGCGCTGCGTTCGGAATGACAGATGTTGGAGTTGTGCAAAGGTCTCCGCACGAGGGAATCCACACCTCAGCGTACTGGACTCCCGCTTTCGCGGGAGAGACGGGAGTGGGGAGTTGAATTTGCGCTTGCATGTTGAACGAATTCAATCTTGTAGCCCATAGGGACAGGAACTATAATGAAGAAGATTCCGTCCAATTCTTAGGACTATGACGACAAGCAAGCGCGACTACTATCAGGTGCTGGGCGTGGGACGGGGGGCCTCCGACGAGGAGATCAAGAAGGCCTTCCGCAAGCTCGCCATGGAGTACCACCCCGACCGCAACAAGGACGCGGCGGCGAGCGAGCGTTTCAAGGAGATCAACGAGGCCTACCAGGTGCTCAGCGATTCCAAGAAGCGCAGCAACTACGACACGTTCGGCCATGCCGGGGTCAGCGCGAACGGCGGGGGATTCGACGGGTTCGAGAACTTCGGCGGATTCGGCGACATCTTCGACGCCTTCTTCGGCGGTGGCGGACGTCGCTCCGCAACGGCAGCGCGACGCGGGGCCGACCTTCAGGTGGACATCACCATCGACTTCGAGAAGGCGGTCTTCGGGGCAGAGGAAGATATCGAGATCCGGCGGAACGAGATCTGCTCGCGGTGCCGGGGCGCTCGAGCGGAGCCGGGCACGTCGCCTGAAACCTGCGTTCAGTGCCGGGGCAGCGGCCAGGTGCGGCGGAGCCAGCAGGGCATATTCGGCCAGTTCACCCAGGTCTCGACGTGCACCATGTGTCGCGGCGAGGGCAGCGTCATCACGACTCCCTGCTCGAACTGCCGGGGCGCGGGAACGGAGATGCGCGACCGCAAGCTGGTCGTGACGATTCCCGCGGGCATCGAGACGAGCACCCAGATACGATTGACGGGCGAGGGAGAACCGGGCATATACGGCGGATCGGCCGGCGACCTGTACGTGGTCGTTCGAGTTCGCAACCACAAGCTCTTCAAGCGACAGGGTTACGACATCGTCTACGTGCAGAACATCAACATTGCCCAGGCCGCGTTGGGACTCTCGCTCGACGTGCCGACCCTCCAGGGCGACGAAGAAATCGAGATTCCCAGGGGAACGCAGTCCGGCGACGTGATCCGGCTGAGGGGCAAGGGAATCCCTCATCTTCGCAACAAGCGGGCGCGGGGCGATCAGTTGGTGACGGTGATCGTCGAGACGCCGAAGTCCCTCACCAACGAGCAGCGCGAGCTCCTCACCCAGCTTGCGGAGACCTTCGACGACGGCTCCGGCAACGACCGCAAGAAGCCGGACGGTCTGTTCGACAAGCTCAAGCAGTCGCTGGGCGGGGACGAGTAGGTTTTTCTCAGTCCCTCGCGGCGGTGGCCCACGCGCCGAGCGCCATGTACCCGCCGTCGACGTTGACGTTCTCGCCCGTCATGAAGCTCGCCTTGTCGCTTGCGAGGAAGAGCACGGCGTTGGCGATGTCCTGGCCCGTGCCCACGCGCCCGATGGGATGGGCGGCGCCCCACTGGCCGACGACCTCGTCCGGGTCTCCGCCGACCACTCCCGCTGCGGCGCGCAGCATGGGCGTGTCGATGCTGCCGGGGCAGACGGCCAGCACGCGGATGTTGTCCTTGGCGTAGTCGAGCGACATCTGGCGCGTGAGCGAGAGGATACCACCCTTGCTTGCCGCGTAGGGAGGCACGAGGGGCTGCGACTGCAAGCCCTGAACGCTGGCCGTGTTGATGATGACGCCTCCTCCGCGCTTGCGCATTTCCGGGATGGAGTACTTCGACATGAGGAAGCAGCTCTTGAGGTTCACGCCGATGATGCGGTCCCACATCTCCTCCGGCGTGTCTTCCACGTTCACATACGAGGCGGGCGGCTGGATTCCGACGTTGTTGAACAGGATGTCCACGCCGCCGAAACGCTTGACGGCAGTATCGACGACGCGCTTGCAGTCGGCTGAGTCCGACACGTCGGCGTGTAGCACCAGCCCCTGCCCGCCGAGGCGCTCCACCTCGGCCACGGTCGCCTCTCCCGCCTCGCGGTTCACGTCGGCGATGGCGACCATCGCGCCTTCCCTGGCGAACTCCCACGCCGTCGCCTGCCCGATGCCGAGCGCGCCCCCGGTGATGATGACAACCTTGCCGTCGAAACTCGCCATGCCAGCCTCCTGATGGCTTTTCACTTCCCGCGTCATCGTCCGAATCGTCATTCCCGCGAAGGCGGGAATCCATGAACCTACGAGCCTGTCCCTCTAGCGCGGGCGAGAATATCGCGTTGACACCGAGATGTCCATCTCATAGCATTGAGCTTCCGTCCTGTAGGCGATGAGTAATGGAAGGATCAAGGATTAAGAATATGACCACACCAGAGTTGACAATACCCAAGTTCGTCAGTCTAAAGGACCATCCCACAATCGATGAACGGTGGCTACAGGATCGTTTAATGGAGCAGCCGGAACTACTCGGACTAGGTGATGTGGAGGTACGCGACTCCGAACGCCGTCAGCCAAGTGGCGGACGGATCGACTTGCTTTTGGTAGACACAGTACAAGGAATTCGGTATGTAGTCGAAATCCAGCTTGGGGCGATGGATGAGTCTCACATCATTAGGACTATTGAGTATTGGGACATTGAGCAGCGTCGCTATCCGCAGTATGAACACGTTGCAGTAATCGTAGCGGAGGACGTGACCGGTCGCTTCCACAACGTAATTTCCTTACTCAACAATACTGGCCAGATCCCCCTCATAGCGATTCAGATAACGGGAGCAGAAGTTAATGGAGCTTTCACCCTGATCGCCACCCGTGTTGTCCACTTGGTGAGACCGGGTTCCGAAGAAGAAGAAGCGGGTGAGGCCGTTGATCGGCCTTATTGGGAAAACAAAGCATCGGCAGCCTCGTTGAAGATCATAGACCAAGTTTTCGATCTGATACGTGCGACATCTCCAAAGGCGGAACCTAAATTCAACAAGAACTACGTCGGACTCACGATTGATGGAAAGCCGCAGAATTTTGTGTCATTCAGACCGCGCAAGAATTGGGTCATAATGGAATTCAAAATCGAACAAAATGAGGCGACAACCGCTCGGCTGGATGAATCTGGATTAAACGTTTTGAGATATACTCGCTGGGGACAGTACACAGTCCAAGTTGGGCAAAACGACCTCAACGAACACCACAACCTCATTACTGAACTCATTCGCGAGGCTCACGACTCCTTCGGCATGACATAGGGTGCTGGGCCACTTACTGTGACGTAACACCATGATCCGATATCCGGCGCTCATAGACGGTGACGAAGGGGCCTATGGCGTGGTCTTCCCCGATATCCCCGGCGTCGGCGCAATGGGCGACACCGTTGACCAGGCCCTGCTCAACGCCGAAGACGCGCTCAGGGACTATGCGATCGAGACCGAAAAGGACGGTGAGGAGCTCGCCGAGGCCAGCCCGTTCCGGTCCATTGAGACGCCGACGGGCAGCCAGCTAACCTCCATTCCGCTGATTCGTACTTCGGGCAAGAGTGTTCGCGCGGGACTGACCCTGGATGAGGGAGTCGCCGAGTTCATTGACACCGAGGCCCATCGGCGCGGCATGACTCGCAAGGCGTACATTACCTGGATGGCCCGCCGCATCGCGGCCATGGGTGGGTAACCGTAGCTCCTCTCGTTGTCAAACCGTGCCCCGCGCGCGTATGATGCAGCCACATGCCTTCGGGGGTGAACGCACGTGATCGTAGACTCTCATACTCACGCGGGGACGAGCTGGTTCGAGCCGGTGGAGACTTTGATCCACCAGATGGACGCGAACGGCGTTCAGAAGGCCGTCCTCATCCAGCACGGCGGAATGTACGACAACGCCTACCTGCTGGACTGCGCGGCGCGTCACAACGGGCGGTTCTCGGTCGTCGGCATGGTCGATGACGCCTCGTCCTCCGCGCCGGACGATCTGGCAGGTTGGGCCGAGCGCGGGGTCACGGGAGTGCGACTGACACCAAGCTCGCCTGAGTCGCTGTGGAAGGCCGCCTCCGAGCTCGGCCTCACCGTAAGCTGCCGCCAAGACGTCGCGGCGTTCGCATCGGGGCAGTTCGCCGACCTCGTGGCGGGACTGCCGGAGCCGATTCCGGTCGTCGTCGAGCACTTCGCCGGGGCGACAGCCGGCATGGAAGAGCCGTACGAACAGTTCGGCAAGGCCCTTGAAATCGCGCAACTGCCAAACGTCTACGTCAAGCTGGGCGGTCTCGGCGAGATCAGCCGACGCCCACGCACCCTCGTCGCCGACTTCCGCTTCGACCATACTCCCCCGTTCGTCGAGATGATCCTCGAAGCCTTCGGACCCAAGCGCACGATGTGGGGGAGCGACTATCCGCCTGTCGGCAACCGCGAGGGGTACCGCAACGCCCTCCGCGCCATCATGGACGACCCCCTCCTCAGCGACCCGCAGGACCGCAACTGGGTGATGGGGCGCACGGCGTCCGGCGTGTTTAGGTTCTTGTAGGGTCTATAATCGCCTTGATTGAGTGCTGGGAATGTGGGCGTCAATTCGTTGACCAAAGACAATTTAAGTGTTCCCGTGGAGCCCAGTGCGTGCTGATTGGGATGATTAGTCAGCGCGAAAGTGAGGAACAGCAGCCGATCTCCCAAGGGGCAAACCTTTACACATGCCACTGGTGTGGACCTAGGATTGCCAAACACGCGCCCACATGTCCACTCTATGAGTCACCTATCAAGGCTGATTTGGACAACCGGTCGCGCATGGCTTCTAGAAAGTGTCGAGGCTGTGGACGGCGATTTTCCAACACTAGATCCACATGTCCGTACTGCATTACCAATCTCACGCAAAGAACAGAGGACGGTGGATGCGGATGTCTCCCTGCCGCCTCTGTCGTCATACTTGCAATTATATTGACGCTCCCTATAGTTGGGAGTGTGTTCTGGTTGATGGGCGGGTGAGAGATTAAGGAGATACTGAGGCGCTTCAACAACTGAGTTGATCTTCCAGCGTTTACAAATTCTTGAAAGCGAAAGAGTGAATACAAAGTGACGACCGACGATCTGAACGCCTTTGCCAGCTTGGACGTCCACGTGCCGGGGGCTGACGACGGGCCGCTGTCCGGCATGACTTTTGCCGCGAAGGATATCTTCGAGGTGGCCGGCCACGTGACGGGCGGGGGCAATCCCGACTGGGAGCGCACGCACGGGCCAGCAGAGCGGACCGCACCGACAGTTCAAGCGCTACTGGACGCGGGCGCGACGCTCGTGGGAAAGACGCACACCGACGAGCTAACACGCGGCATCATGGGAACGAACCCTCACTACGGCACGCCCGTGAACTCCGCCGCGCCGGGCCGCGTACCGGGAGGATCGTCCAGCGGGTCGGCATCGGCGGTCGCGGGCGGGGTAGTAGACTTCGCGCTCGGCTCCGACACGGGAGGCTCCGTGCGGATGCCGGCGAGCTTCTGCGGTCTGTACGGGATACGCCCGACGCATGGCCGCATATCGCTCGAAGGCGTGCTCCCGCAGGCTGCGAGCTTCGACACGGTCGGGTGGTTCGCGCGCGACGCCGTGACGTTCGAGCGAGTCGGGCGAGTCCTCCTTCAGTCCACCTCATCGGGCGAGATGCCAAACCGCTTGGTGATAGCGGAGGACCTCTTCGAGGTGCTCGGAGAGGATGTCCGCAACGCGCTCTCCCCCGTCGTCGATGCCATCGGGGAATTGGTCGGAGAACAGTCTACCGAGCGAGTGGCACCCGAGGGTATCGGTGAGTGGATGGCGCACCAAAGATTCTTGCAGATGCGCGAGGCGTGGGACACTCAGAAGGCATGGATTGAGGAGAACAATCCGCGCGTAGCGTTCGAGGTCGCCATACGCTACCTGAACGGCATGTCTGTTACCGACGAGCAGATGGCCGCCAGCAACACCGTGCGTGAAGCGATCAGAGACAGGGTGAGCCGCCTCCTCTCCGACGGCGCGATCATGTGTTTTCCGACCTCGCCGGCCCCTGCGCCGCTGCCCGATATGCCCGTCCCGGAGAGGGTGAAGCTGGGTGGGCGAATCGCACGTCTCACGTGCATCGGCGGCATGACCGGGTGCCCGCAGATCAACCTTCCCCTAGCGACGGTCGATGGCCTGCCGGTGGGTCTATCGCTCATGGGCGCGCGTGGCTCGGACGAGATGCTCATGCGCTTCGCGGTGGAGGTCGAGAAGGAATGGAGAGGACGCTCAGGTGACTGACAAAACCGCATACCCCCTATCCGGAGTCGTCCCGATCATCCACACGCCGTGGACGGAGGACGACCGCATCGACTTCCCGTCGCTCGAACGGCTCATCGAGCGGAGCATCGAGGACGGCATTTCGGGCTGCATCATGCCCGCCGTCGCCAGCGAGGTCTCGAAGCTCTCAGACGAGGAGCGGACGACGTTCGTCGAAGAGGTCATACGCATGGTGGACGGACGGGTCCACGTCACGGCTGGCGTCAGCGATCCCGACGTGAAGCGTTCCCAGCGTCTCGCTCGCCACGCAGTCGAGGCGGGAGCCGACGGCGTTCTGTGCCAGGCGCCGATGGACATCATCGAGGACAAGGGGCAGGTCAAGGCGTTCATGCACGAGCTTGCGGAGGTCGACCTGCCGATGCTGATGATCCAGGACCTGCACTGGAACGGCTATGGTATGGGGCTGGACACCATCCGCGAACTGTGGGAGGAGATCGACTCGTTCCGGTGCCTCAAGTTGGAGACGGTGCCGGCGGGGTACAAGATGACGCAGATCATCGAGGCGACGGACGGGATGATGCCGGTCGGCACGGGCTGGTCGCTGCCGCAGCTCATCGAGGCGCTCGACCGGGGCACGAGTTTCGTCACGACGACGGCCATCAACAAGCCGTTCGTCCACATCCTCCGCCAATACCATGCGGGGAATCGCGATAAGGCCGACGCGCTGTTCAAGCCTACCCTCCCCTACCTAGCGTGGGCGCATCAGCACATCGACATCTCGATCCACTTCTACAAGCTCTACTCACACCGCCGGGGCCTGTTCACGACATCGCGGGCGCGCCAGCCGATCCTGCCGTTTGACGAATATCACGTGCGAGTTGCGAACGAGATCATTGACGAGATGATTGGGTTTGAGGATGGGTTGGGTTAGCTGTCAATCACAAGTAGCAACCAGACAGTCAGTGGGCGACCTTGCAGATGTTCTTGCTATTGAGTAGCCGCCTGTGGGTGGACGTAAATCTATTGTTCACTCTTGTCGAGTAGACCTTCCCACGAGGGTTGTCAATGAGATTCTTGTCTCCGAAGTCTTGCTGCAAGTCCCCATCGTTTGTATAGAGCAAACGAACAGCGCTTACCTGAGCTAGGGCGAGAACGTGGGGATCGTTCGACTTGTACCCCCCTTCACGTTGGAGTTCCCTAGTCCGTGTGTCCACCACACGCCTGTTTTCTTCTCTCAATCTTCCAGAAAGACGGGCCTGAAGTGCCCAATCTCTGAATGCCGCCGAACTCGTATCGAGCTCGTCTAGCAGCTTCCCGCCGACTACCAGACGACCACTACCACTATTGATCCAGTCAAAGAATCCCTTTCCAGCCTGAGGTCGATTGTGGCCAAACACTTGCGACGAGACGTTTGCATCCAAGATCCCACACATAGTTCAGAGCCCCAGAGACCTCGCCGTCTCCTCCATGAAGAAACTGCGATAGCTGTCGGGAGCTCCCACTATGTTCCCCTGTTCGTCGATTCTGAGCGAGTGGATATGTACATCTAAGTCGTCAGGCTCGAAGAACAAAATGGAAACGTCTTCGGGTTTCAAATCCGTATCGCCGTCGCGGACATGCATGCGTACGCGGTCGAGCAGGTGGTCGCTGTGAGTCTCGACTATGAGTTGACAACCTGACCAAGCGACCTGGCAAAACAGGCTTCCTAAAGCGGCCTGCGCGCTGGGATGGAGATGAACCTCGGGCTGCTGCAACAGGAACATATCTGGTCTAGGACTCCGCAGTGAGTCGGGAATCAGTAGTTCCGTTATCACAGGTAAGACTTGGCTAACACCGTATCCCATGTCGATCAGGTTGCGCCGAGGACCTTTGGATCGACCACCGGACTTTCTGATCTGAACTTGGAAAGGCCCACTGTCTTGCTTGCCAAACGGTCTGATGGTGACCTCGTCGAAGAGCCCCGCTGATTTCCCGAATGATTCGAGTTGCTCCTTGAGTTCGGTCCACATCCTTTTGTTCTCGAAAAACATTCTGGCGAGATACATAGGAACATAATCACCTTCAGAATCCGGTGTAGTGCGGCCTGGATCGTAGGTACGGCGTGGTTCAGAACGCACGGGGGCGCTTGCAAATGGTCGCAATGCCCTCCTATCGCGAAAATCGCCGACCATATTGTGGAGTCGAAACAGATCGTCAAAACTAACTTCTGGAGAATCTTCTTGCGCTATGACGTTTGTTTCTCCTTTATTTATGCTCGGAAGATAGTGCAACAGTGGTATCACGTCTTCGAGAAACTCAAACGGTCCTCTAGCCGCATCAAGGTCTGGCGCATTCCATTCCCACGTCCCTCTCTCAGTCTTGAACCGCCCTATATACGAAGACTCTCTTGCCGCGAAATGCTCCTCTACCCAAGTGTCTCCATGGACGTACCGTCTTCTTATCGGGACCGGCGTAGTTCCCTTCTTTCCAAAAGTGACCTCGAACTTATAGTGTTCCACATCGGTGACACCATTTCCTTCGTGTTCGGACAAGGCAGCCTCAAAGGTATCAGCGCGACTACCCCTGGCACCCCGGTGGTGGGCGATTTCGTCAAAGCTCCCCAAGTCGTAGGGATCTTCTTTGAAATCGGGGTTCTTAAGGTCATAGCCTATATCCCAGAGCGCACGAATCATCGCCATGAACGAGGTCTTCCCTGTGCTGTTCTCGCCTACGAGAAGCGTCAGCGGGGCAAGCCGCGCGGTCTGCCTTTCGCGAAAGCATCGGAAGTTTTCGAGCGTTATGCTGTCCAGGGGCATGTCATTCTCTCGCTACGTCTGCACTGTTAATAGCATAGCACTGAACGCGCATGCTATCCGCCCGGCTCGATCGCCCGGTCGTCCAGCAGAATGAGGTAGGGTTCGCCGAACTGGTTGAGGCTGGCGACATCCCACTCTTCGTCGGAGCCGACGGGTTTTAGGCGGACGCCCCAGTCGCCGCCGTAGATGAGGTGCGCCCTTGCCTGGCCGGAGTCTGAGACGGGGGCGTACATGGCATCGACGGGGGTGCCGTCGCCCTCGCTGCTCCAGCCGGTGACCTCGTAGACGCCGTGCGGACGGTCGGGTTCTTCGAGGAGGACGCGCGAAATGGGACGCGGCTCGGCCTGCGGCTCGTAGACCTGCATGGGCATGTAGTCGCAGTTCTCGTTGTCCTCGACCTCGATGTAGATGTACTCGTAGGTGGCCACGGGGAATCGCTCGTTAGGGGGCGGGACGGAGGGATCAGATGCCCATGATGTTGTAGCCGGTGTCGACGTGGACGATCTCGCCCGTGACGCCGCTCGACAGGTCGCTGCACAGGAACAGGGCCGTCTTGGCGACCTCGTCGGACGTGATGTTGCGCTTCATGGGCGACCTCTCGGCGTGGACGCGCTTCATGTCGCGGTACTTGCTGATGACGCGGGACGAGAGGGTGTCGAGCGGCCCGGCCGAGATGGCGTTCACCCGCACGTCCTGCTCGCCGAGGTCTGAGGCGAGCTGCTTGACGGCGTTCTCCAGCGCGGCCTTCGCCGTTCCCATCACGTTGTAGCCGGGGAAGACGCGCTCCGCCGCCTGGAAGGTCATCGCGACGATGCTCCCGCCCTCGGTCATGTAGTCCGCCGCGGACCGCGCGATGGGCAGGAGCGAGTAGGCGCTGACGTCGAGGGCCATGCGAAACCCCTCGCGACCGGTCTTCATGTACGCGCCTCCGAGGTCCTCGCGGTCGGCGAAGGCGATGGAGTGGACGATGATGTCGATCTTCCCGAACTTGTCACCGACCTGCTGTATCGCGCTCTCGACGTTGGCGTCGTCGCTCACGTCGCACTCGACGGTCTGCGTGTCGCCGCCCCAGTCCGCGACCAGCTTTTCAACCGTGCCGCGCACCCGTTCGTTCTGGTACGCGACGGCAAGCTCGGCCCCGGCCTCATGGAGTATCTGGGCGATGGCCCACGCGATGCTCCGGTGGTTCGCGATGCCGAACACGACGCCGGTCTTTCCGTCCAAGTCAATCGGGTACATGGGTGCTTCCTGCCGCGTCTGGAATGGTGTGTGCCCGCGCATTGTAGACAGGGCTCGGGTAAACGTAAAGGCGAACGTCACACTACAGCGGCGTGTTCCGAGCGTTGCGCTGAGGTTGACATGGATAAGCTAATCTGGTAAAAATTCGTGTCATCCACTGATGAGATTCGCAATATTCTTACATTTGCTATATGTGATTCGAAACTAATCTCGAAAAAAGAAAAAATCCCCTCACGTCGAGTCCAGTCACAATTCGTGCGGCACACCATCGGTTAAGAGTGAAGCTAACGGCAGCGATGAGTTCAGACAGAGGAGGGAAACACATGTGGTCTCTATTGTCGAACCTTAAGAAGTCAATGGTACCGGTTCCCGTGGCCATAACGCTGATACTGACCATGGCTTGCGGGACGGCGGAACCCGCGCCAACTCCCGTCCCAGCCTCGGAAATCGCCTCCATGGTGCGGCAAGCCGTTCAAGAGTCCGTACCGGCCCCGGCCGAGACCGGACCGAGCGCGGCGGAGATCCAGCAGTTGATTGAAGCTGCGGTTGCAAACGCTCCCTCGGGGGTGAGCGCGGCGGAGGTCCAGAAGCTGATTGAGGGGGCGGTGTCAAACTTCCCCGCGGGGGTGACTGCCGCAGATGTCCAGCAGGCTGTGGAAAGCTCGGTCCGCGAGGCCACGGCCGGTCAGCTTACGGCAGCCCAGGTACAAGCCATCGTCGATGCGTCCATCAAGGCCCTCCCGGCGCCGGAGGTTGACGCCGGGCAACTTCGGGGTCTTGTGCAGGCGGCTGTCCAAGAGTCCGTTCCCAAGGGCACGAGTGCCGAAGAGATCCAGAGGATGGTGGAAGCGGCGGTCACTGCGGCAGCGGCAGGCGGAGTAACACGCGGCGACATGGAGGCATTGATCGCCAAATCGGTGACCGATGTTGCGGCGGGCCAGTTGAGCACTTCGGACGTCGAGAGGATTGTAGCCGCATCTCTATCGGCCACCGAGTCGGCGATAGAGGAAGCCGCGATGGCGGCGAAGGAAGCTCAGAAGGCAGCCCAGAAGGCCGTAGAGGAAGCACAAATGGCGGCGGCAGCGGCGATACCTGCCTCATCATGCTACGTGATTGGAACCGAGGCTACCGACTGCCCGCCCGTGAGTGTCCGAACATGGCAGGCGCCCATCACGCCCCCTGGTTCGTATCCCTCTTACCTGTATGAGGGTTCCAGGCCCACCCAGTTCCAGGAATCCCCGATGTCCTATCAGCTGGTCAAGCAGGGCAAGATCCCTCCGGTCGAGGAGCGACTGCCCGTGCCTGAGGACGTGCTGGTGCTGAACGTGATGAACGAGATCGGCCAGTATGGAGGCATGTGGCGAATCACACAGACGGGCAGCGTGATCGGCGACCTGGACGACAAGGCGGACTGCATGTACCGGGAGCCGAACGAGGTCGACTCCATTCCTGAGATATGCAAGTCCTTCCAGGTAAGCCCCGACGGAACGACGTGGACGTTTGAGCTTCGAAGAGGCACCAACTGGTCGGACGGTGCGCCAATGACCATGGAGGACGTCAAGTTCGCATGGAATGAGCTGAATTTCAACAAGGAGTTTAACCCCATCGTTCAACCGCAGTACCGTGACGCGATCACCGACAACGAGGTCAGCTTCAACGTCGTGGACGACACGACGTTCACCCTGACGTTCGACACGCCGAGCTTCACGCTCACGGACGGCAAGTCCCAGCGGGGCTACTGGCGTAGCGGAAATGGAGGGTTCAGCTGGTATGCTCCGAAGCACTTCCTTGCCGAGTTCCATCCCGATCACAGCACTGCGGCCAAGATCACCGAGCATCTGGGTCGATACGACCAAGAGGCCTGGACCGGGCTGATGCGGAAGGTCACCAATCCCAGGGACATGGACATAGGGATCAAGGGGCCGAGCCTGAACGCGTGGTACCACGAGAGCATTCTCGACACCATAGGGTTCGACTCACGAAACCATTTCTTCGTCGGCGTGGACCCCGAGGGGAACCAGCTTCCCTATATCGACAGGCGGACATCCGTGCGATCGGAGGACCGTCCCGCGGCCGTCCTACGGACGATGGCGGGCGAGACCGACCAGAATTCTTGCCTGTCGTCCATCCCCGAACTGCCCCTGTATGTGACGAATATGGAGAAAGGTGACTACAGTCTGTTCCACTGGCCTACACCCGGCGGCAACGACGGGACGGTCTCCGTCAACCATACCTACAATGACGACCCCGAAATAGGCAAGCTGTTGCGGACGAAAGACTTCCGCCGCGCTCTCGGCATGGGATTCGAGAGGAGCAAGATCAATGAGAATGTCTTCCTCGGATTGGGAACGCCTCAGAACTGGGTCCCTCACCCCAGAACACCCTACTATCCGGGTGAAGAACTCGCCATGTTCGAAATCGAATTCGACGCCGACGAGGCGAACCGAATCCTAGATGAACTGGGCCTGAAGGATACTGATGGCGACGGGATCAGGAACCGCGCTGACGGGAAGAACATTTCCTTCCATGTCGGAGTCAACGATGTGGAGACCCCTGCGATCGCGGAGTTCGTAAAGCAGGACTGGGCGGATATCGGGATTGAACTCAACTTCGATGTGGACTCCAACTGGTTCAGAAACATCAGGGACAACGGTACCTCCTACTTCGGAATCGTTGCAGACTATTCGCCCTACCAGCACAACCCGTGGAACGTCTCTTGGACCAACTTGGCTCCACTCACGCCCAGGCTTAATTTCCCCGAAATAGGCCGCTGGTACCAGACGAGCGGCGAGCAGGGCATGGCTCCGGGGGCGGATGCCTCCTACATGCCGCAAGCCCCTGAGGGCAACTTTCCCGCCGACCCCTCCGGCAACATAATGAAGCTGGAAAATCTCTGGCAGGAGGGCAGAAATTTCTCCATGTACAGCCCCAAGCGCCTTGAGATAGGCAAGGAGATATTCGGCCTGCACGCAACAGAGAAGATCGACATACCGATGCTCGCCTTTACGGGCGTTCGCCGGGGCATCGCAGTCGTGCGAAACAACTTCAGGAACGTTCCTCAGACGCACGTGAGGGACTGCTGGGGATTCTGGCGCGAGACCTACTACTTCGAGGATGGAATCGATAACTTCCATCATCCGGGTAATAGGTCGAAGCTGTACAAGAGCACCACCTTCTTCGGCGGCTAGCTAGATCTCTCGGCTGAAGACGAGTAGAGGGGTCCGGGGTGTACCCGGGCCCCTCTTCTTGGTTAAGGGCGAAAGCAGCCATAGTGCCCTCATGCCTTTGGCAGCGGCTCCAATGCGAGTCTTTTTCCAACTCATCCAAGTTGGGAAGACGGCATGGCATCAATGAGAGATTGGAACATATCTTTCGGAAAGTTCCAAGAATATAACCTGTTAGGCGCTTGAAGCGATGGGTGGGTGAAGTGATACAAAGGCAAGAACTATCGTTGGGAAGTTGAGGGGGAGGGGAAGCATGGGGGAAACAGTGAGGACGACGGACTCGGAGAAGCTGATGACGGAACATCTCGACGCGCTGAGAGGGTATGCGAAGCGTGTGGTCGCGCACGGCGGGATCCTGACGCGAGATGAAGAGCGCGACAAGACCGCGCGGATGAATGAGTACATGGAGCAGGGACGGAGTGCCGGCCTCAGCGACTCCGATCTCTATGCTCAGATCTTCGGCGACATGGTGCAGAGGGCAGAGGCGAAGTGCGGATGCCCGACCTGCCGCAAGCGGGCGCGCCGCGAGCGCAATGCAGCCTCCGGCGGCGGGATGGCTTCTAGCGCCACCTAACCTTCAACGGGCCAGCGGCCGGGAACGCGATAGGCCTCGTCCTCCCCCGGCCACGGCGGCATGGTGACGATCAAGATACGCAGTGGATCGTCCCCTGTCGTCCTGAACTGGAAGTGAGCGCCGACGGGTATCGAGAGGCTCACGCCCGGAGCGACGTCCACCACCCTTTCGTCGTCGCCCAGCTTGCGCCACACTTGACCGGTCCCTTCCAGGAAGTACCAGACCTCCTCGACCGTCCTGTGCGAGACGGGCAGGGAGACCTCGCCGGGGTTCAGGGTGCAGTGCACCATGCTTCCGCGACCGGTCGATGACAGCAGCCGTATCTCCGAGCCGTCCGGCGCGAGGGTGTTGTAGTCGTTGGGGAGTCGTTTGTAGTCCAAGTCTTAGAAACTATCTCCACACTATAAGCACTGGTGTTGAATTGCCCTTCGACAGGCTTTCAAGTAACTGCTCAGGAAGATTCACCAAGATCACAGAGTGAGGAATGAAGTTGTCTTCACGGCAGTTACTGACTCCCCGGCATAGCCCCGAACCGGGGTGTAGCGTTGCTCAGGGCGAACGGAGTCCTTTGGACACTCTCTAGACGACCTATTCCTTATACGAAATATTTGTGAACAGCGTTTCCGGGGTGTGCCGGGGACGACCGTCGGTGAACCGCTCGATGCTGAAGAAGTCGAGGCCGGCCGCGTCCCCTGAGGCGATGTAGTCTGCCACATCGACTCCGGTGGCCGGGCTGAGGATGATTCCCACGTGGTCGTGGCCGGACGCGACGCTGAGTCCGTCCCATCCGGGCACGGGGCCGAGGATGGGCATCCCGTCGGGCGAACCGGGGCGGATACCCGCTCTCGCTCCGACGAACTCGGCGTCCCTCAGCATGGGGTAGACCGCCGTCGCGTTGTAGAACATTTCCTGGACGGCAGCAGTGATGCGGTGGTCGAAGACGCCCTCCTCGCGGGTGGCGGCGGCGAGAATGGTGCCGTCGTTCTGGGGAATGACGCTCTGCACCGGGCCCTCCGGGAGGAAGCCGGGCATCCGCAGGGTGATGCGCTGGCCCTTGACCGGTCTCACGGGGATGGTCTCCGGGAGCCAGCGTTCCGCGAGACCCGTCCACGCGCCCGCCGCGAGAACGGTGTGGCCTGCGTAACAGACTTCGTTGAGGATCGTGCGGACGCCGATGACGCGGCTGCCGTCGAACTCCAAGCCCGTGACCTCCTTCCGTTCGAGGATGGTGGCCCCGATGCCGCTCGCGGCGTGGGCCAGTGAGTTGACGTAGGCTTCGCCGCGAATCGAGCCTTCCTGCGGGGAGAGCACTGCTCCCTGCGCGTCGGGCGTGATGTGCGGCTCCCGCTCGCGCAGCTCGTCCTGATCGATCCAGCGGACGCCAATGCCGAGCTCGCCTTGCCAGATGAGGTTGTCGAGGAGGACCTCCCGAAGCTCGTCGTCGAGGGCGACCTTCATCACGCCTCCCTCGCGGTACTCGGGGTCGACGCCCGCTTCTTTGAGCTCTCGCGTAAGCGCGGGGAACATGTCGAGGCTACGCATCGCAAGCTCGAAGTAGGGTTCGACCTTGTGATCGACATACCAGATCGGCCCCACGATGCCGGCGGTAGCGCCCGAAGCGCTCGACGCGAGCCGGTCTTTCTCGAATACGATGCTGCTGATGCCGCGCTTGGCAAGCTGGTAGGCAATGGAGCATCCGATTACTCCACCGCCGATGATGGCGACGTCGGTCGTTCGGTTCATGCGTCCTCAGCTCCGGCGACCAGGGCTTTAGTCGGCGGCAAGCAGCCGTTCGAGGTTGCCGGAGCAGATTGCCCGGAGCTCCTCGTCGGAGAGGCCGCTGCGGTGGAGACTGTAGAGCATCGGGGCCATCGGCGAGTCGGGGAAGCGTGAGCCGAACAACACCCGCTCGTGTCCTACGGCGTCGATGAGCATGTTCACGCCGTCGGGAATGAGGAAGCGCGAAATCTCGATGGAGAGGTTCGGAAGACTCTTGAGGATCGGTATTGCCCAACCGACGTGCGAGTAGTGGACCTCGCTCAGGACGATTTTGGTATCGGGGAAGTTCTTGGCGGTGTCGTGCAGGTCAACGGGGTCGAACTGCATGGAGTCGAGCCACAGGGGAAGTTTCTCGGAGGCGAGCCACTCCAGCCATGGGCCGACGACCCAGTCACGGAAAGGGAAGCGGTGCTTCTCGGGGGACATGCGGACAGACCGCACGCCAAGCTCGTGGAGCGTCGCACCGAATGCCTCCATGTCGTCGTAGCTCGGATTGACGGCGAACTGCGGGACGAGCCTCGACTGACCGTGGATCTGCTCCATGAGCAGGGCGTTGCCCTCTTCGGCGTCGAAGTCTATCGAGTGGGGCGAGTACACCAGGGCCTTGTCGACGCCGGCCTTGTCCATGACGTCGAGCGTACCCTCGACCGTGTCCTCGCGGACGTAGCGGTCGAAGCGCCTGCCGAGCGCGACGCACGCATCGAAGGTCGGCACCGACGACTTGAAGTGAAGGTCTACCTCGCCCATGTTTGCTCCTCATCTACACGCGGCTGAGCGCGTCACGCGCTGCTTGAAACGACCAACGGAGTGTAGCAACAGCTATGATGCCAGTCAACCGCGATGAGGGCCTTCGACAGGCTCAGGCCGAACGGAGCGCAAGGCAAGACCCGTCCCAGAGTTACGTGGGTGCCGTCATAGGGCCTGCCACACGCCGCGTACCGTCACGTCGTCCAGATGTTGAGGAACGGTGCGTGGATCGAGCAGGACGCGTTCGGCGTCGATGCGTCCGATGATGGGCGGAGTACCACGTCGCAAGTTCGCCGCGAGAGCGTTCGCGCCGCCGGGCATTTCCGTTGCGTCGATAGAGAGCAGGGAGGTTGGCAGCGTCTCCCCCGGCAGGCTGCCTCCTCCAACGGTCGACTCGCCGGGAACGACGGAGGTGGGACCGTCTAAGGCCAGTCGCCATGACTCGGCACGTTGGGCGAGAAATTCGGGTGAACGGGACATCATCTCCCAAATGGGAATCGCCGACGTGGCCTCGTCCTTCAGGTAGTGCAGCAGCGTGGCATTGAGGGCGGCCAAGCTGCCCTTGTCGATCCGAACGGCCCTCGCGAGGGGGTGTTTCGACACGACGCCGACGAGTTCGCTCTTTCCAACAATGATGCCCGCCTGGGGTCCGCCCAGCAGCTTGTCCCCGGAGAAGAACGCGAGCGACGCTCCGTCTCCAATGCTCTCCTGCGGCATCGGCTCATGGGCCAGTCCGAACCGGTCCGTATCGAGCAGGCATCCGCTGCCGAGATCATGCAGCACCGGGACACCCGAACAAGCGCCGAGTTCCACCAACTCGGTGAGCGATGGGGCATGAGTAAATCCCACCACCTGAAAGTTACTGGCGTGAACGGACAGGATGGCGCCGGTACTATCCGTGATCGCGGTCTCGTAGTCCCGAACGTAGGTCTTGTTGGTCGTCCCCACCTCGACGAGGGTCGCGCCACTCTGCCGCAGCACGTCAGGGATACGGAATCCACCCCCGATCTCCACCGCCTCGCCCCGTGAAACGATGACCTCCTTGCCGTCGGCAACGGTGGCCAGACCCAAGAGAACCGCAGATGCGTTGTTGTTGACGACCAGCGCGGCCTCCGCGCCGGTGAGCTGGCAGAGCAGCTCGGCCACACGCCCCTGCCTGGAACCTCTACGCCCGGTTTTGAGATCGAACTCCAGATCGCCATAGCCCTCGTTAGCCGCGCGCATCGCTTCCATCGCATCGTCGCTCAGCGGAGCGCGCCCCAAGTTGGTGTGCAGTATCACTCCGGTCGCGTTGATGACCGGCGTAGGCAGAGAACTCCACAGCGAGGCCGCTCGTCTCTCGACCGCGTTGGCCAGCACGTCTGCGCTCGGGGATGAATCCCCATTCCTGATGCCGTCCCGTGCTCGATCTATCTCTGCTCTGACGAGCCCGAGAACCGCCTCACGTGAGAATTCTTGCACGAGCCTGCTTACTCGCTCATCATCAAGCACGTCGTTCACGCTGGGAAGATTACGGAATCGGGACTCCATCACGTTCGCTCCTCGATGGATGAATTATACCTGACGACAACGGTGCTTTCGCGTGGTGACGGCGGAAACGGCAAGCCATGCCGACTATTCACCTGGAATCGGTAGTTGTGGGCAACTTGACAAAAGTCGTTCGCGCGTATGAGCTTAAGTGACCATGCTCGAAGTTGGTACGCAAGCTCCCGATTTCACGATCACGCTCGGTTCCGGCGACACGTTCACTCTTTCGGACCACCGGGGACGGAACGTCGTTCTCTTTTTCTATCCCATGGCGTTTACCCATGGCTGTGCCGCGGAGGTCGGGGGATTCTGCGAGTACTACGGCGATATCTCGGCCTGGAACGCGGCCGTGATAGGCATCAGCACAAATAAGGTGGACACGGTCAGGCGGTTCGGCGAAAAGCTGGGAGCGCCGTTTCCGATGGGGAGTGACACCAAGGGGAAAATCCGCAGGCTGTATGACGCAGAGCGACTGTTTGGGCTGATCACGTCTCGCATAACCTACGTCATCGACGGCGACGGGGTAATCCGAGGCGCGTTCCACAGCGAGTTTATGATATCCAGCCACATCCAGAACGCGCTGCGAACGCTCGAAAGCCTGGCATAGGGCGTGGAGGCCCCGAAGAGCCGCCACGTCCTTTGCAGTTGAAGATGTTATGGCGTGGGCGCCGCTCCCAGCACACGGTAGCCGAGGTTGTCATCCGTACGCTCGGCGGTCGGGAGAACCTCGACGACTACGTTGGACAGCCCAACCACATCCCCGTTTTCGTCGAAGCTGTAGTTATCGCCAATGGCGCCGGTGTAGGTAAGGTTGTTCAGACAGTCACGGAAGCCGTCGGCATCCTGGTCGTCGCCGGTCTGCTTCAGGCATTCGGCGGCGATGTAGACGTCGTCGTACGCCGACCCCTGGAACCAGGGCAGTGAAGCAACCTCTCCGTAGCGCTCCTTGAACTTCGCCAGGAAATCCTTTCCGGCGGAGGTGGCAAGGTCGGGGTTGGGGATAACGGCCTTCAGGCCGGTGGCGGCGTCGCCGGCAATGCCCAGGGCCTCAGGAGCGGTGGGCACGATCTCGGAGTAGATTGGTCCGTCGTATCCTAGCTCGCGGGCCTGCTTGATGATCGTGCCGCCGGAGGCCTCGCCCTGCGCGGCCAAGAGGAGCGCGTCGGGGTTCTCGTCGAACAGCTTGGTCAACTGGCTGCGGAAATCGATAACGTCGGAAGAGTAGCCTTCCGCCGCTACGACGGAGCCGCCCAGCTCCTCGAACCGGGCGACCGCGGTGCGGCGGGTACCCTCGGCGTAGTCCGTGGACTCGGTGATGGTGGCAATGCTGCGTCTGCCGTCCACCCACATCGTGTTGCCCATGTCGATGCCGAGTTGCTGGTCGTTGATAGCCGTGCGGAAGATGTAGTCCCCCGCGGTGGCGATGTCAGGACTGGTGGCGGATGCCGAGAGCATGACCACTCCGTCCTTTTCGGCGAGCGGGGCGGCGCCGAGCATCGCGCCGCTGCACGTCGTGCCCAGAATGATCTTGACGCCGTCCACGTCCGTCAGCTTGTTGTAGGCCGTGATGGCGTCCTGGGCCCCGCACTTGGAGTCCTCGACGATGAGCTTCAACTCACGGCCGTTTATCCCGCCGGCGGCGTTGATCTCCTCCACGGCAAGCAATTTGGCCCGATGCAGGGGATTGCCGTAGGACTCGGCGACCCCTGTGAGCGCATCCATTGCGCCGATCACGAAAGGTTCAGCGGGAGCGGTAGTCGGAGTAGGTTCCGCCGCTGCCGCCGTTGGCGCGGGGGCAGGAGTAGCAGTCGGCTCAGGGTCGGAACCACAGGCGAGAACCAAAAGCACTGGCAGACAAAGCAGGACAATCGATTTCCACGACATGGGGCGTGACTCCTTCCCACTAGCGAATGAAAGGTGTTCAGATGACTTTATTATGACATAGAGTCTCATAGCTGTCAACCGAGGGATTTTCATTTGGAACGCGGTTGCCCCTGCGACAGGAGCCTACGGCTGCTTCGGTGTGACGTAGTCGACGGAAATCTCGACGCCCAGCAGGGTTACGACGCTCGACAGTCTGGCCGGCCGTGACAACACGGTGACGGATAGCTCGTTCACGCCATCGACGAGATCGTCCCAGTCAAGCGCAAACTCCAGCGTCGAGTAGTCGTAGCCGTAGGTCGTATAGGTCGCGTCGTCGAGGGACAGTTCACCCCCATTGAGGCTTACGCTCATCCCGTCGTGGGAGGTCGATTCGCCCAGCTTCAGGGTCAAGGTCGGGTTTGCTTCGGCGGAGTCTTTCGCGACGGTCAGGCATACTGTGGCGGGAGTCGCGTCCGCTCCGGCATCGATCTGAACGGGTAGGGGAGCCTCATATCCGAACCTGACGCACTGGTCCTGGCGGGGAGCCATGTAGTAGCGTTTCGGCTTCTCGAACAGCACGTCCGGATCGCCGATCTCCGACAGGATTTGCCGCTGCTCAGGGCCGATGGGCCACGGGAACCATGGCAGGTAGAGAGCATCCGCCCCGCGACTCCAGTAGGCCGACGCTGCGGCCCGATAGTAGTCTAGGCCCGCGTACTCTTCCCTGTTCGCCCCCAACACCGACCCCATTGCCGGGTAGACCTCACAGCCGCCGGCTCGCGCATGGTCGAGCACCCACCCGAACGGAAAGTCGGCGTCGATGGGCATGTGGCTGTAGATGTTGGGAACGACGAAATCGAGAAGGCCCTCAGCAAACCAAGTCTCAACATCGAAACCGGCTTCGTTGTTCGCCTTAAGCGTCGGAAACACCCTGGCCCCGATGTCTATTGACTTGCCGCGTTTTTCGCCCGATCCCTTGGCCGCGCGTCTGAGGTCGCGAATGAAGTCCGTCAGGACGTGCATATTGTCCGCCACCTCGTCGGCCTCGAAGTAGTACGGGTCGAAGGTTAGATCGAGTTCCAGCCCGTCCACGTCGTAGCGGGTTACGGTTTCCTCAGCAATTGCCAGCCGCTCAGCGCGAACCTCCGGGAAGGTCCAGTTGAAGGCGTTCTTGCGGTTCGGGGAGTCGTCACCCTTGAGCACCCACTCAGGGTGATCGATCTTGAACTGCCAGTTGTGCGCGTTAGTCGCGTCCGCCGGGTCCGACGAGTGGGTCAGGCGCAGGCTGCCGATGAAGTCCATGCCGACCTCGTGCGCCCGGTCGATCATCACGTCGAGCGGGTCGCATCCACGATTGATGAGACTCATGGTGTTCTCGTACGCCCGCCAGCTCGCGACATCGGCGATCACCTCGAGGTGCGCCGCGAATACGTCGGCGTGCTTCGAGTCGTGGAAGACCGTCGGCCCGACCCCGAAGCCCCAGACGAATGTGTCCACTCCCGTACCCGCGACCGCGTCAATGGTCGACGTGGCCTCTCTTATACTCATCGGCGGCTCGTACACGTAGTAGTGGTAGTGCCGGGCGTCGTCGTAGAAGATCAGTCGTCGATTGCTCATGTGTTGTCCCTTTGGATGTCCTACCTTGGAATGTTCTCTCTGTTGTCGTCTGCCCCGTCATTCGGGAACCGACTACAAGAAGTCCTCAGGCTCCGGGTACTCGACCATCACTTCCACTCCGTCGAGGCGCGGCAGCTCGGTGCCGAGGTTGCTCGGCCTCGAACGGATCGAAATCGAGACGTGGTTGGGCCCGGTCTTGAGCGCGCCCGACCCCAGCGGGAAGTCGAGTACGACGTGCGTGAAGCCGCGAGTCGTCCTCCACGCGCTTGAGATGGGGAGCTCGTCGCCGTTCAGCGTTACGACCGTCTCATCGTGGATCGTGTGGTCGTAGACGGTGAGCTGGAGCGTGGAGCGCGTCTCAGTGTCGAACTCGTCGGCGATGTAGAAGGCTACGGTCGTCGGACTCGCGTCGTCGCTGACCTCGATCTTGGCGGGAAGCTGCGCGCCGTAGAGTTGCCCGGCGGAGACGTCGAAGTCCTGTCGGACGACATAGTGCTTCGACCCATTCGAGAGCAGCTTCGGATCGCCGATCCTGCCCAGCAGGTCACGCTCCTCGGGGCCGTGAGGCCACTTGAACCACGGCAGGTACACCCCGTCGGCGCCCTTCGCCCGATGTGAAGCCGCGCCCGCGCGGTAGTGGTCGAGATTCGCGTGAACGTCGCTGTCGCTTCCGACCTGATCGTGCAGCGTCGAGTAGACCTTGCACCCGTTCGCGTGTGCCGGATCGACGATCCACTCGAAGGGGAGATCGGCGTCGAGTTGCCTGTCTTGATATACCATGGGCACGACGAAATCCAAAGAACCCTGTTCGATCCATGCAGTCACGTCCATGCCCGCCGCTGTGTTGCCCTCGCGGGTTGGCAGGACGCGAGCGCCCAATGTGATTGGCCTGCCCCGCTTGGTCGCTGCGGCGTCGACCGTCTTCCGCACCTCGGCCATGTACTCGGTCAGGATGTGCGCCTTCTCTTCCGCCTCGTCGTCCTCGAAGTAGTGCGGCCAGAAGGTCCAGTCGATTTCGAAGCCGTCGATGTCGTACTCGTTGACCGTCTCCTCGATCAGGGCGAACCGCTCGGCTCTCACCTCCGGGTGAGTCCAGTCGAAGCCGTATTCTCCGCGCCCCTTCAGGCACCATTCGGGGTGGTCGATACGAAACTGCCAGTTGAACATCCAGCCGACCTCGTCGTCCTGATCGGCCGGGTCGGCCGAGTGCGACTGGCGCAGAGAACCGAAAAACTCGATACCCTTCTCGTGCGCGCGGTCGATCAGCACCTTGAGGGGGTCCAGACCCCGCTCGTTGAGGCTCTTGAGGTTCTCATACGCTCTCCAGCCCGCGACCAAGGGAAACGACTCCAGATGGTCGCCCCATCGTTCCCCGACGTTCGTGTTGTGGAACATCGTCGGCCCAGCGCCGAACCCGTACACGAGCGTGTCTGCCCCCGTCCCCACGATCTCGTCGACAGGCTTCCAAGCGTCCTCGAGCCGGAACGGCGGGTCGTAGTAGTAGATGTACGAGTGCCTGGCGTCGTTGTAGAAGAGCAGTCGTCGTTCTTTCATGTCTTCCTCTCGTGAAACTACGGTGAAAGATGTCAGCCTATGGATGGCCTCGCCGTGGCCGTCTCAGACATCGCTTCCAGCGCCGCCGCCGCGTGGAGCAGGAGCCGGTCGTTCAGGTGACCTGCCGCAAGCTGGACGCCTATCGGCAGCCCGTCCGACGACATACCGAACGGGACGGATATGGCTGGATGCCCCGTCATCCCGAACGTCGCCGTGATGTTGGCCGCGTGGCCGGCTCCCGCAGTGCGACCGTCTACGTCCAATTCGGCGCTGTCGTGCGGCGGCGCGGTGACGGGCGAGGTTGGCAACAGGAGCAGGTCATAGTTGCCGAAGAACGCCGTGACGTCGCGTGAGACCGTATCGTGCTTGTCGAACGAGGCGAGATATTCGGCCATCAACGGCATCGGCGAGCCGAGCAGGGCCGAGATCGAACTCGATAGCTCGTCCTCCCTGCCTTCCACGAACGGCTTGAAGTAGTGGTCGGCCTCCACGATCAGCATATCCATCGTGAAGTCGATGGGAAGCCGGTCGTGCCAGTCGACCCCGACCTCTTCCACGACGCAGCCCAGCGATTCCAGCGCTGCCCCGGCCTTGCGGACGACATCCTGGATGTTACCCATGACCGGCTCGAATGGGCCTTCAGTCATCATGCCCACGCGAAGGGGAGGTAACGCTGCTCCGAACCATGGCATATCGTCGATGCCACGCCCGAGGGCGTACGGGTCGGCATGGTCGTGGCCGCTCATGGCGATGAGCGACAGGGCGATGTCACGTACCGACCTTGCGATGGGGCCGACGTGCATCCGTCGCGACATGATCTCCGGCCACGCTCCCGTTTGGGGGATCAGACCGTGAGTCGGCTTGTAGCCGACGACGTTGCAGTAGTGGGACGGGAGCCTGTTCGATCCTCCGAGATCGGTCCCAATGCCGAGCGGCGAGAGTCCCGCCGATATCGCCGCCGCCTCGCCCCCGCTGGAGCCGCCCGACGTGCGGTCGAGGTTCCACGGATTGAGCGTCCTGCCGAAGAGATCGTTCACTGTCTCCGCCGCCAGGGCGAACTCCGGGCAGTTCGTCTTTCCGATGACGATCCCACCGGCTTCTTTCAGCCGTCGCACTGCCGTGGCGTCGGCATCCGGGACTCGGTCGGCATACAGCAGCGAACCGCGCGTGCTGCGGATGCCCTCGGTGTCGAAGACCTCCTTCACGGAGAAGGGAACGCCGTGCAGAGGGCCGAGGTGCTCGCCGCTCATGACTGCACGTTCCGCCGCGCGCGCCTGATCGAGCACCGCTTTGTTCGGCACGACAATGGCGTTGATGATCGGATTCACTGAGTCAATCCGATCAAGGTGTGCCTGGACGATCTCGACCGGTGACACGTCCTTCGACCTGATGCGTTCGGCAATCTCGGTGGCGTCCGAGAAGAAAAGCTCGGAGGTCATCACCCACTCCCTAGTACACGGAATACCCGCCGTCGACCGGAATCGCCGTTCCCGTGACGTAGTCCGACGCGTTGCTTGCCAGAAACGCCGCAATCCCCGCAAAGTCGGACGGGACGCCCCACCGCCCGTCCGGTATTCTCGACGTGATCTGGGCGTGACGATCGGGGAACCGCTCCTGCAGAGGCGCCGTCAAGTCCGTTTCTATCCAGCCGGGCAGGATGGCGTTGGCCTGGATGTTGTCCTTTGCCCAGGCGATGGCGAGACTCTTCGAAAGCTGGACGATTCCCCCCTTGCTTGCAGCGTACGGCGCGCCCCAGTCGAGGCCGAAGATGGATGTCATCGAGCCGATGTTGATTATCTTCCCTCCACCCTGCCTGACCATGTGTGGGTACGCCTCGCGGCAGCACAGGAACGCCCCGCGAAGGTTCACGTCCTGCACGAGGTCCCAGTCAGCCGCCTCGTAGTCCTCGGGACGGCTGCGTACCGTCGTCCCAGCGTTGTTGACGAGAATATCGAGACGCCCGTAGCGGTCGACAGTCTCGACAAACGCGGCCTTGATAGACTCCTCGTCCGATACGTCGAGCGAGATGCCCGATGCGTCCGAGCCGAGCGCCCGAAGCTCCTCTGCGGCGGTCTCGGTCTTGTCCACGTTCCTCGCGGCCACCACGACGGAGGCATTCGATCCGGCAAGTCCCTTGGCGATCCCAAGACCGATGCCGCCGTTCCCGCCGGTTACGATGGCGACCTTGTCCGTGAGATCGAACAGTTCCCGTGTCATACCTCGTCCTTGATAAAGCTTGCCTGTCTCGTGCGCTGGAATGGTACTCCATCACGGTGCCGTCCGCTACAGGCGATGAGCGCCGCCATGTGGTATGCTACACGCCCGTCAGACGACTCGTGTCGGCGGGTCACCCCGACTTAGACTCAAGGACTTCCCCGTTACGTGAATCTTTCCGTCGTTCGACAACGCTTGGAGCAGCGTGAGGAGTCGTTATCGCCCTTCGCCGCCCGCTCGAAAGACAGCCGGCGGGACCGGCCGGAAGACCCTTCCGACGTTCGCACCGAGTACCAGCGCGACCGCGACCGCATCATCCACTCCAAAGCGTTCCGGCGGTTGAAGCACAAGACGCAGGTCTTCATCGCTCCCTCGGGAGACCACTACGTCACTCGTCTGACGCACACGCTGGAGGTCGCCCAGATCGCCCGGACGATAGCCCGCGCTCTTAACCTCAACGAGGACCTGACGGAGGCCATTGCGCTCGGCCACGATCTCGGCCACACCCCGTTCGGCCACGTTGGGGAGAAGGCGGTTGACGAGCTACATCCTGCCGGTTTCACCCATGCGGGCCAGAGTCTTCGCATCGTCGAAAAGCTCGAAAGAGAGGGTAGGGGGCTAAACCTGACGTACGATGTCCGGTATGGCATAGCGAGTCACTCCAAGCCCAGGGGCGATGTCATGGGCGGCGCGACCCCGGAAGACCTGACCCTGGAGGCGCAGATCGTTCGACTGTCGGATGCCGTCGCCTACCTCAACCACGATCTCCCCGACGCCTTCCGCGCGGGAGTTCTCAAATACGATGACATGCCGAAGGTAGTGACGGAACGCCTCGGCGATAGGCACTCGAAGCGCATCGACGCGATGGTCACCGACATCGTGGCTGCATCGTGGGCCGCCACCGGCGAGAACGGTCTCGGCGCCCACCCGTCCATCCGCATGAGCGATGAGATGCGGGAGACCGTCAACGTCCTGCGCGAGTTCATGTTCGAGCGATTCTACGTGCCCGAAGACCAGGGCGAGGAGGGAATCGCCGCGCGCGAGATCGTGCGGCTGCTGTACCGGCATTTCGACGACAATCCGAGTACAATACCGGGCGAGTACCATGACGAGGAGAGGGCCGTGGTCGACTATATCGCGGGGATGACCGATCAGTACGCCATCCGCATGGCGGAACGCATCGAACCCGGAATCGGCAAGGTCTTCGCCATGAGAAGGGCCGGATGACCCCGAACGACCGAATCCTCACCCGCCTCGTTCGCAACCAAACGAAGCTCATTCAAGAGCACCTCGAAGCGATGCAGCGCGATACTCACGGCGTGGAGTACGCCCCGTGGCGGCGAGAGGTCGACGATCTCTGGAAGGGAGTGTTCGAGAACGTCAACGCAATGCAGCCGCAGCCGCAGATGGAAACGCTGGAAGAGATTCGCGAGCTGTGGACGATGTACGTAGCCCACTACGTTGGTGACGAGTAGGCGAGGAGAAACATGACCGAAATCACACCCGACCTCCCACACGCCCGGCAGACGGCCCTCATGGCCCACGCCGTCGTCACACGTCTTAAAGAGATGGGCCTGCCTGAGGAGCTCGATGATGACCTCGGAACGCTCTGCACCGACCTCGGAGACATCTGGGCAGCGCACAAGACCCTGTCTACCCGCCTCGATGACCTCGTCGACAGTGCCAACGACTGGGAGTCCGTCGCCGACTGTCTCGTCGATCTCCGCGCTACAATCGACCACATCGGAACGCACGTTGAGACTGCACGCGAGCCTATTGACCGGGTGGCGCTGTACGCCTATGAGCGGGCAGAGCCTTCCGGCAACGGTTCCGAGGTCTGAATCGCAGCCACCGCGCAGAAAAGAACGGAGCAGGCATGTCCGTAGTCGACGACATACGAGACAAGCTCGACATCGTCGAAGTAATCTCCGGCTACGTCCCGCTGAGGAAGGCGGGGCGCAACTTCAAGGCGCGCTGTCCCTTCCATACGGAGAAGACGCCCTCCTTCACCGTGAGTCCCGATCGTCAGACGTGGCGGTGCTTCGGCGCATGCGCGACGGGCGGCGACATTTTCAACTTCGTCATGCGCAAGGACAACGTCGAGTTTGGGGAGGCCTTGCGGCGTCTTGCTGATACCGCGGGCGTTGAGGTCTCCACCCGTCCGAAGGAGCAGGTTGACCGCGACGAGGCCCTGTTCCGCGTCAACCAGGAGGCCGCCCGCTACTACAACGAGATGCTCAAGTCCCCCGAGGGCCGCGCGGCGCTCAAGTACCTTGAGGATCGAGGCATCGACGCCAAGGCAATAGAAGAGTTCCAGCTTGGCTACAGTCCCAAGGGACGCGACCGGCTCAGGACGCACCTCTCAACCTTGGACGCAAACTTGGGGCACGCATCGCAGGCGGGTCTGCTCCGAAGCGACGATGAAGGGAACGTCCGCGACTTCTTCTTCGGACGCCTCATGGTCCCGATACTCGACCGCCGGGGACGAGTCGCGGGATTCGGCGGACGCTCCCTGGACGGCTCCAACCCCAAGTACATCAACACCCCCGCCACGCCGATCTTCGACAAGCAGGCCACCCTGTATGCCCTCGACAAGGCGGCATCGGCCATACGCGAACAAGAGACTGCCGTCATCGTCGAGGGGTACATGGACGTAATTGCGGCCCACCAAAAGGGACGTAAGAACGTCGTCGCCTCGATGGGAACTGCCCTCACCGAGCGACAGGTCTATCTCGTCCGAAGTCTGGCCAAGACGGTCGTTCTGGCCCTCGACGCAGACACCGCCGGTCAGGATGCCACGCTCCGAAGTCTTGAGGCATCGTGGCGCGCCATGGAACGACGCAGGTTCGGCCAGCGGGAAGAGGTGAGCCTCCGTATTGCCGTACTTCCCGAAGGGAGCGATCCCGACGACATAATCCGCGAGTCCGCTGACAGGTGGGACGAGATCGTGAAGTCCGCCGTTCCGTACATGGACTTCGTCATTCCCGCCATGGCGCGACGCCATGACCTGAGCACGCCTCAGGGGAAGGGCAGGGCGGCAGAGGCCCTCATGCCAATCATCGTCTCGATGGGCAACGCCTTCGAGCAAGACCGCTATTTCGGCCAGTTGGCGGACACCCTCGGCGTCACGCGAGAGCAGCTCCAGGCCAGCATCGGAAAGCTGCGTCCCGCGCCGAGGGAGCGTCGTCCGGCAGGTGCTCAGTCGAGCGCCCCGCCGTCGACCACGACGGTGTCCCCCCTCGCGTCCGGCGAGCGCGATCCGTTGGAAGAGTTCGTTCTGGCGGCGCTGCTCCACTGGCCCGAACTGTTGGAAGTCGTGGGAGACCACACGCCCGAGGAATTCAGCAGAACGGAGAACCGTGAGCTATTTACTCAACTGCTCGCTGCGGGTACAATAGATGAGTTGCAACGCCGCATCGACGAGTCCCTTCTCGAACACTTCACGCGACTGACCGAGAGCGACATAAAGCCCACGACCCGCCAATCTGCCCCACGGGCCATTCAACAGGCGCTTGAACGGCTGGAGCGGCGGCACTTGAGAGACCGGCAGGCGGAGATATTGGAGTCCGTTGACTTCGAACCGGGCGCTAAGCTGCCAAAAGAGGTCGAAGACTCGATAGTAAGCGTCAACTCCAAGCTCAAGGAAACCTACCTCGTAGGCGCACGAGAAAAACCGCATCATTGACACCGTCGTATAATAGCTTGCCCTAGTTCGCGAACAGCAGACACAACACGGGAGGTCACTGCATGAATATCGAGCGTCCCAAGCGACGTGACGATGATCGAGACTTTCTTCGGGATCTGGCCGGCGGAGGGTCGGACCAAATATTCCCTGTGGACGGTTCTACCGATAAAAGAAGAGTCGACGGCGACGAGGAAGATGGCATGATGAACCCAGCCGCGACATCCCAGGACGATTCAAGCGAGCCGTCAGACGCGGATGTAGAGGCCGAGCAGCGCGAAGAGGCCGAAGCCGAGGCCCAGGCTGCCTGGCAGGAGAGCATCGAGTCGTCAGAGATGATCGACGACCCCGTCCGCATGTACCTGCGAGAGATCGGGCGCGTCAGTCTCCTGAAGGCCGCCGACGAACGCCACTTGGCCCGCCAGATGGAGGCCGCCAAGCACATTGAGCGCCTTGAGGAAGAGTTAACCAGCCCCGAGGGGCGTCCGCCCCGCGCGTGGCAGGTGGTCAACCAATTGCTTTCTCGCGCCGTCGAGGGGCAGGAAGTGGCGACCACGTTGACCAAGTACGGGGGGTTGTCGAGCGACCTGACCTTCAAAGAGATCGTGCAAAACCCACAGTTCCGGGCCGTGCTGGACGGAGACATCACGGAAGAGCTGATGATCTTCGCCGAGGACGCGATGAACGTCTCGCAGGACGAGGCCAAGCAGCTCATTCAGGAACTCTCGCTGGACACTCGCCTTCTGCCGCCCGAAATCGTGTCGATGATCGACGACTCCGCCACGGTGGACGACGTCAAGAAGCAGATGAACGAGATCGACTTCACGCGCCGTCTCGACACGCACGAGATACTCTTCAACGGCTTCTTCGCGCGCGTCAAGGCCGAGGGCGAGACGGCTCAGAACCATCTGGCGGAGGCCAACCTTCGCCTCGTCGTCAGCGTCGCCAAGAAGTACATCGGGCGCGGCATGTCGCTGCTCGACCTGATCCAAGAGGGTAACATCGGCCTCATCCGCGCCGTCGAGAAGTTCGACTACCGCAAGGGCTACAAGTTCAGCACCTACGCCACGTGGTGGATTCGGCAGGCCATCACCAGGGCAATCGCCGACCAGGCCCGCACCATCCGCATACCCGTCCACATGGTCGAGACGATCAACAAGCTCCTTCGAGTAAGCCGGCGCCTCGTCCAGGAGTACGGCCGCGAGCCGAGCAGCGAAGAGATCGGATCGGGCATGGAGATCACCCCGGAGAAGGTGCGGGAGATTCTCAAGATATCCCAGGAGCCGGTTTCCCTCGAAACCCCCATCGGCGAAGAGGAAGATAGCCACTTGGGTGACTTCATCGAGGACCGGGGCGCACTGGCGCCCTCCGAGGCGGCCTCGTACCAGTTGCTCAAGGAGCAGGTCGACGACGTGCTCTACACGCTGAGCGAGCGCGAGGCCCGCGTCCTCCAGCTGCGGTTCGGCCTCGAGGACGGACGCGGTCGAACGCTCGAAGAGGTGGGCCGCGACTTCGGCGTCACCCGCGAGCGCATTCGCCAGATCGAGGCCAAGGCCCTCCGCAAGCTTCGGCAGCCCAACCGCTCCAAGAAGCTGCGCGACTTCCTGGAATAGCCACGTGAGCGTTGCGGGACCGGCCAAGCCGAAAGTCGCGGTCGTCTACACATCGCCCGAGACCGTAATCGACGACGTCGGCCGCGCCATGCGCCTCGCCGGGTACGAGTCGTTCCTGCCCAAGGACCTCGCAACGCTCCTCAAGATCAACATCTCGTGGCAGCACTACTACCCGGCGTGCTCCACCAGCCCGTGGCAGCTCGACGGCGTTATTCAGAGCCTGAAACAGGACGGCTACTCCGACCTCATCCCCGCGCACAACGGCACGGTCGTAGTCGACCCCGTCGAGGGAGCGATGAAAAACAAGCACGAGGCCGTTGAACAGAAGCACGGCCTCCAGAGCGTCTTTCTCGATTTCCCGCCCGTCAAGTGGGTGGACTTCACGCCGAAAGCCAAGATGATCGCCCTGGACGACATCTACCCGGAGGGCTTCCAGGTCCCGGAGATGTTCTTCGGCAAGAACATCATTCACCTGCCGACGATGAAGACGCACGTCTTCACCACCATCACCGGCGCGATGAAGAACGCCTTCGGCGGGCTCCTGAACCGCAAGCGCCACTGGACTCACTCGGTCATCCACGAGACCTTGGTTGACCTCCTCAACATTCAGAAGGAGATACACCCCGGCATCTTTGCCGTCACCGACGGCACGTTCGCGGGCGACGGCCCCGGTCCGCGCGCCATGAGGTGGCACGTGAAGAACGTCATCCTCGCCGGGGCCGACCAGGTCGCCGTTGACGCCGTATCGGCCAAGATGATGGGCTTCGACCCCATGAGCATTAAGTTCATCCGTCTCGCCCACGAGATGGGACTCGGCGCGGGCGAAATGCAAGACATAGAGATCGTCGGCGAGGACATCTCGGATATCGACTGGAAGATGGGAGGCGCGGAGAACACGTTCGCCAGCAAGGGTCAGAAGCTCATCTACTGGGGCCCTCTCAAGCCGCTGGAGAACGCGTTGCTTCGCTCCCCCATCGCCCCCTGGTCATTCGTGGCGTCCAACCTCTATCACAACACCTACTGGATGCGCTTCATCGGGCGCAGGCGAGTCCGCGCAGCGATGAAGACCGGCTGGGGCCGCCTGTTCCAGCAGTACTGAGACAAAGGAGCGTACCCTTATGAACCTGGTTCAGGCGAACAAGAAAGTCCAAGCCGAACACGGCGTCGTCGCCGACTACGCCGACGAGTTCTTCGGCTACTTCGGCTGGCCGACCGTCGCGCGCATGGACGATGGCACGCTCATCGTCTCCTCGTCCGGCCTCCGAAACTACCACGTCTGCCCGTTCGGACGGACAGTGATCTGCAAGAGCAGTGACGATGGCCGGACGTGGACGAGTCCGCGCGTGATCAACGATACGCCCCTCGACGACCGCGACTCGGGCATCATCTCGCTCGGCGGACGCAGCCTGCTGGTGACGTGGTTCTCCGTCGACGCCCGTGGCGTGAAGCCCTCGGAGTATGAGACGCGGTTGAGTCCGCAAGACGCCGGGCGGTGGCGGCAGGGCGTAAGCGGTATCACCGACGAGGCCGTCGAACGCTACGGCGGCTCGTGGGTCATGACGAGCGACGACGGTGGCCTCACGTGGGATGACCCTGTCCGCGTGCCGGTCTCCTCGCCGCACGGCCCGAACCGCCTCGCCAACGGCGACCTCGTGTACCTCGGCAAGACCGTCGCGCGCGACGAGATCGGCCACATCATGAATACCGGCTCGATCGGTCTCGTTCGGAGTAGCGACAATGGCCGCACGTGGACAGCCCAAAGCTCGGTGCCCCTGCCCGATGGACTCGATGTGGAGTGCTTCCACGAGCCACACGTTGTGGAGTTGAGCGACGGACGCCTGCTCGGCCTGATTCGCTACGACCCCAACCACCACGACTACGGCAACCGCCAGCCCGGCCAGACCGATTTCCAGATGTGCCGGACGATTTCCAGTGATGGTGGGAAGACCTGGAGCACGGCGGAGATCATGGACTTCCACGGCTCACCGCCACACCTGCTGAGGCATTCCAGTGGTGTCCTCGTCACGACATACGGCTACCGTGAGCGGCCCTACGGGGTTCGGGCCATGCTCAGCCATGACGACGGAGACACTTGGCGGTACGACTACATCCTCCGTGACGGTGGCCCCCATCCCGATCTCGGATACCCATCCAGCGTGGAGCTTGGGGATGGGAGCATCCTCACCATCTACTATCAGCGGCCCCGCTCCATTGAAGACAAGTGCGCTCTCCTCTGGAGCCGGTGGCGCCTGCCTGTCTGAACCGCCCATGCATCCGGCGTCGAAAATATCGTAAGCTATGGAAAACCAGCTACCCTCCGTGAGCAGCGACATGAACCAAACGATGTACGAGAAGATATGGGACTCGCACGTGGTGCACCGGGAAGAGGGCCAGCCGGCGATCCTGTACGTAGACTTGCATCTCATTCACGAGGTGACGACGCCGCAGGCTTTCGACGGACTGCGGGAGGCGGGCAGGGGAGTCCGGCGCACCGACCTCACCGTCGCCGTCGTCGACCACAACACGCCGACCGACCCGGGCCGTGTCACCCTGCCGATCAGAGACCCCATCGCTAAGCAGCAGATCGACGCCCTCAAGCGCAACTGCGAGGAGTTCGGCATCAACCTGTTCGACATGGCGAGTCCGAACCAGGGCATCGTCCACATCATCGGTCCCGAGCAGGGATGGACCCAGCCGGGCAAGGTCATCGTTTGCGGCGATAGCCACACCTCCACGCACGGTGCCTTCGGCGCTCTCGCCTTCGGTATCGGAACGTCGGAAGTCGAGCACGTTCTAGCGACCCAGACGATCCGCCAGAGCAAGTCCCCCACGATGGAGATCAGGGTCAACGGCGCGCTGCCGTTCGGCGTGACGGCGAAAGACCTCATTCTCGGCATCATCGGACAGATCGGAATCGGAGGTGGACAGGGGCATGTGGTCGAGTACACCGGCGAGGCCGTCCGCTCGCTGTCGATGGACGGACGCATGACCGTCTGCAACATGTCCATCGAGGGCGGCGCGAGAGCGGGCATGATCGCTCCCGACGAGACGACCTTCGAGTACCTACAGGGCCGCCCAAACGCTCCACGAGGAGACGAATTCGAGGCCGCCGTCGACGCTTGGTCGCAGCTGGGGACGGACGAGGGCGCGGAGTTCGATGAGTTGGTCGAGATCGACGCAAGCTCACTCGAACCGATGGTGTCCTGGGGCACGAACCCCGGCATGGTGATTCCGGTGACGGCCCGCGTTCCCGATCCGAACTCTTTCGACGAGGCCGAAGACCGCGTCGCGGCGGAGCGCGCGTTGGAGTACATGGACCTTGAGCCGGACACGCCCGTCGAAGACATATCGATTGACCGCGTCTTCCTCGGCTCATGCACGAACGCGCGCCTCGACGACCTCCGCGCCGCCGCTGAAGTCATAAAGGGCCGTAAGGTCAGCGGGTCGGTCTACGCGATGGTTGTGCCGGGCTCGACCTCGGTGAAGCATCAGGCCGAGGCGGAGGGCCTTGACGCCGTGTTCAAGGACGCCGGTTTCGACTGGCGTGAGGCCGGATGCTCGATGTGCCTCGGCATGAATCCTGACATCCTCTCGGCCGGCGAAAGGTGCGCCTCCACATCCAACCGCAACTTCGAGGGACGCCAGGGCCCCGGCGGGAGGACCCACCTCGTCTCTCCCGAAATGGCGGCGGCGGCGGCCATCACCGGGCACTTCGTCGATATCCGAGACTGGAAGTAGGTCAAGAGTGAGTACTGCCATACACGATCTGCCCCCGAAGGCTGCCGAGTTCGCCCGAATTCTGCAAGATCACATGCCAGAGTTGGAGCGCGAGTACGGCGTGGCGTCGCTTGCCCTGTTCGGCTCCTACGTCCGAGGTGAGGAGCGGGAAGACAGCGACCTCGACGTGCTGGTGGACCTTAACCGACCGATGGGTTTGCTCGCGTTCATCGCACTCGGGGATTACCTTTCGCAGCTTGTAGGCAGGCATGTGGATCTGACCACGACGCGAAGCGCGTCGGAGCACAGGAGTGGAAGGCATATATTGCAGGAGGCCATTCTGCTGTGACCCGACCGGTCATCGAGTTCTTGCGGGATATTATCAATTGGATGGAAAACACCCAGACTTTCGTCAGTGGCGTTGATCGACGTGAGTTTATGGTCGACCTGAAGACTCGAAGCGCAGTGGAACGGGCAGTAGAAATCATCGGGGAAGCTTCGAAACATATACCTGATGACTTACGCAGGCAGTTCCCCGAAGTTCCGTGGCAGGGCATGGCGGGAATGCGAGATCGGGTGAGTCATGCCTACTTCGGAGTTGACTACGATATCTTGTGGCAGACTGTTACTGAGGAAATTCCACCGTTGCTTCGGAGATTAAAGGACGTAGTCTCGTTACTGGAAGAGGGAAGAGAGTAAATCCCCATGCAGCCTTTCACACAACTGACCGGCGTCGTCGCGCCGATGGACCGGGTGGACGTCGATACCGACCAGATCATTCCGGCGCAGTTTCTCAAACGAATCGAGAAGACCGGCTTCGGCCGGTTCCTCTTCTACAAGTGGCGCTTCGACGAGAACGGCTCGCCCAATCCCGATTTCGAGCTTAACCTGCCGGGATACGAGGACGCCTCGGTTCTCGTGTCCGGGAGGAACTTCGGGTCGGGGTCGTCCCGTGAGCACGCTCCGTGGGCGCTCCTCGACTACGGCATCCGCTGCATCATCGCTCCCAGCTTCGCCGACATCTTTGCGAACAACTCCCTGCAGAACGGTATCCTGCTCATCACCTTCCCCGACTCGACCGTTCGGACCATCATGCGGAAGGCTCAGGTCAACCCCGGCTACCGGGTCCACGTCGACCTCGAAAGCCAGCGTGTTTGGGACGACGATGAAGAGGTAAACGAGGACTTCGACATCGACGAGTTCGCCAAGTACAAGCTCCTGAACGGTCTCGACGACATCGGCCTGACACTCCAGCACGAGGACAAGATCGCCGCGTACGAGACTGCCCGAGGACTGTAGGGATTAACTCCCGCGCTTCAACCTCTCTCGTTGCCGAAAGCCCACAGCCGTCCGTCCCAAGTCGCGACAACCAGCCGACCGTCCACCACGCCCGGAGCGGCGCTAATCGGCGCGGGAAACTCGGTTCGTGACACGACGTTCCCTGTGTCGGTTTCGACCATGTAGAGCCGCCCGTCTATCCCGCCGACTGCAAGCAGATCGCCGAACCTCACGGGCCCCGCCCACATGGACCTCACGCCGCGTCGGAAGGGATTCATGTCGAGCAGGTCGTCCCCCGCCTGAACGATCCAAAACGCCTCGCGAGGTGTGAGCCCGATGCAGCGAATTCGCCCCTGATTGGTTGTCACGTACATCCGCTCACCTTCGACGAGAACTTGCGTCGGGTACTGCGCGTCGAGGACATCACCCTGCCAGACGATCTCTCCCCTTTCTGGGTCGAGCGCGGCAAGCTGGCCGAACTCCACGCCGCTAACGATGAGGCCGTCCGCCACAACCGGGCTGGAGAAGTAGTGGGTGATGTCAAGGGGAGCCTCCCACGCGATTTCGCCCGTGACGCGGTCGAGCGCGACAAGCCCCCGGCCCGACAGATGGGTAATCAGAAGTCCGCCGACTACGATGGGACTGGCAAACGAGCCCCAGCCGTCGCCGACGGGGTCGCCCGATCCGACCGGGGTGGTCAGCGTCGTATACCAACGCTCTTCGCCGTTCACGACATCGTACGCGCCATACCCGGCCTTGCCGCCCGTGTAGACCGTGCCGTCTTCCATGACCGGAGCGGTGTATATCCAGCGCCCGGGGTAACGGGGCAGGTCGTGGCTCCACGCGAGTTGCCCGGATTGGACGTCGATTCCATGTACCCGGCCGGCAACGGATGTGGCGACGGCGATCCCGTCATCGCCGACCGCGACCGCGTTCTTCACCGACGTGTCTGTCCGAACGTGCCAGTCACGACGTCCGCTCTTGGAGTCGACGGCGTACACCCCCGCGTTTCCACGGAGATTGTCGTCGGTGACGCTGTACAGGAGCTTCTCTCCGTGACGGACGGGCGCCGTGCGGTGCGTCGGGCCCGGAAGTGCCTGACTCCATAGCAGGTCCAGCGCTTCCCCCTGACCTCCAAGGAATACCGTCGTGGGGTTCACGTTGCGACGGGCATGCGTCGTCTGCTGCACGAGGTCGAACTCGAACCCGTCTTCGGTGAACCGGACCAGCCGGTAGCCGCGTGAGTTGCCGTCGTAGCCGCCGAAGCATAGCGGAGTCGGGCCACCTACTGCCATGCCGTTATACGTGAAGGCCTTCGAGCAATGCGTGTGCCCGAACAGCACGAGCTTCACGTTGTATTGACCCAGCAGGTCGAGGAACTCGATTGCCGGTGGAGTGTGCATGAACAGCACCGTCTCGCGCCCATCCGGCTGGGCCGAGAGGTCCTCGATCAGCCACCGGTCCTTGCGCGCGATGTCGGCTTGGGTGAAGTAGCTGTCCTCCTTCGAGAACGCCACGAAGTGCCGCCCACCCCAATCGAAGCTGTAGTAGACCGGCCCCAATACCTTCTGGTAGTTCTGGATGCAACTCTCGCCCTCGACGTACTCGTACATGTCGCGGTTCCCGCCCTGCGCCTCCAGCTCGACGTGGCCGTCGTGCCCGCCGTACACCGGGCGTATCGGTGTTTGGATGGGCGCTATCGAGTCGCGGAAAAGCTCAAGCTCAGCCATGGTGCCGATGTCGGTGAGGTCGCCTGTCGCTAGCACAAGGTCGGGGGTCGACTCCCGCTCCAATTGCCGCAGGTCGCTCGTCAGGCGCGGCCCCGTCTCGGGCCCCAGCCAGGCCCCCTGCGGCCGGTAGTATGGTTCGGTGCGGACGTGGGTATCAGTGATCTGCGCCAGCGTGAATTGTTCGTATTGGCGGTTCGGTGCTGAACGAAGCTCGAAGTCGATCTCCCCGTCGGACACCGGCACGCGGCGATAGAACGGACCGGTTGCCCGATGCGTATCCGGCACGGACAGGGTGATGAACGAGTGACTGCCCGGCTCAGCTTCGATTTCGTAGCGACCACGGCCATTGGCGCGCACCACGAATTCCCCGTTCGATATGGAGACCCAGGGAACTCCATATCCCCGCTCGTCAAGCACCGTACCCGTTACGCGAACCGTCATGATCTCTCCGTCGTTGAGATTGATATGCCGTTGGGATTGTACATCGTCCGACGTGGGGACGTGGTATCCTTGTTGCCGCTATGCAAACTGGGGACATATCGCTGTTCGACGCGATACACACGCAGCGGGCAATTCGTCGGTTCACGGACGATCCGGTCTCGGACGAGGTCATCAACCGCATCCTTGAGGCGGCGATCCGCGCGCCCAGCGGGAGGAATACGCAGCCGTGGCGGTTCATCGTCATTCGAGACGCCGACGCCAAGCGGAAGATCGGGGACTATTACCGGCAAGCGTGTGAGGTAGTCGGCATCGGTCAGGAGCCGATCCCAGGACTGTCCAAGAAGGTCAATGACTCCGTAACCCACCTGGCCTTCCACATGGGGGAAGTCCCCGTCTTGATTCTTGCGTGCTACGAATTCTTGAATCAGGACGCCGTCGGGCCAAGCACGATCCTGACCGGATCCTCGATATACCCCGCCGTGCAAAACCTGTTGCTGGCTGCGCGCGCCCTCGGACTGGGTACGTCTCTGACGACCGTCCACTCGATGTTCGAGGGTGAAATCAAGGCCCTGCTTGGCATCCCACCGAACGTGCAGACGGCGGCGCTCATTCCGCTTGGCTACCCTTCACCGGAGGAGCGCTTCGGCGGGAGCCGCCGCAGGCCGGTCGCCGAGGTCACACACTACGACCGCTGGTCGGACGCGCCCGGCGGTATATAGGAAACGGAAACCGGGCTAGGAGCATCTATGTCGGAACTACCTATCAGAGTCGGCGTTGTCGGAGCGGGCAACAGCGCCGTCAAGACACACATCCCGCGATTCCAGGGCATCGAGGGCGTGGAGGTCGTCAGCGTCTCCAACCGCTCGCGAGAATCGGCGCAGCGCGCAGCGGACCGACTCGGCATCCCGAGGGTCTATGACCACTGGCCCGACCTCGTCGCGTCTGACGAAATCAACGCCGTCTTCATCGGTACGTGGCCCTACCTCCATAAGCCCGTCACCATCGCGGCCCTGGAGACGGGCAAGCATGTCCTCTCTCAGTCGCGCATGGCCATGAACGCTCAGGAGGCCCGCGAGATGCTGGACGTGTCCAGGCGCCATCCCGGCCTTGTGGCGGGACTCGTGCCAACGTCCCGGCTCAGTACGGGCCTGGACACGGTCAGACGGCTCATCTCCGACGGGTGGCTTGGCGACCTGCTGTCCATCGAAGTCGTGTCCGGCAGCGATTTTATGGACCCCGATGCGCCGTTCTTCTGGAGGCTCGATCGCGAGGTGAGCGGGGTCAACACCCTTGAGATCGGAATGCTCTGCGAGGCGCTCGACCGCATCGTGGGGCCGTTCTCTACGGTCATGGCAAACGCCAAGGTGAACGTGCCCTGGCGTCGCGACTCGACCGGAGAGCCGAGGGTCGTGACGGTGCCCGATCACGTAGACATCATCGGCGAGATGGCGATCGGCGCGTCCTACCACATGCGGTTCAGCCAGGTCACCGGCATGGCCGAAGAAGGCGTGTGGTTCTACGGCAGCGAAGGTACGCTAAAATCCGACGGCTACGCCGAGAGGCTGTTCGGAGCGAGGCGGGGAGAGAGCGAGTTCAACGAGTTCGAGATTTCAACGGGGCATCAGATCGTGCATGACATCGCCGCCGAGTTCGTCGCCGCCATTCGCGAAGAACGAGAGATGAAACAGGTGACCTTCGCGCAGGGCGTCCGGTACATGGAGTTCACCGAGGCCGTCGGCATCAGCGCCCGGACGGGCCAGCGGATACACCTACCGTCCCCATCCGTCATTCCCGTGTAGGCGGGAATCCAGCACCCAAGATACATGACTCTATCAAACGAAAATGGCATAGGTTCTGCCGTGCAGCCACTAACGGGCGTTCGGGTCATCGACGTAACGCAGATCATGGCGGGGCCGTTCTGCACCATGCTCCTAGGGGACATGGGGGCCGACGTCATCAAGATCGAGAAGCCGGACGGCGGGGACGACGTTCGCCGGTCGGGGCCGCCGTTCGTGGCGGGCGAATCGGCGACGTTCCTCAACATCGGGCGCAACAAGCGCAGCGTGGTCATCGACATGAAGCGTCCCGAAGGCGCTGAGATTGTGCGCGGCATGGCGAGGGACGCGGACATCTTCGTGCAGAACCTTCGCCCCGGACGCCTTGAAGGGTTTGGGCTGGGGTACGAGAACATCCGCACCGTCAATCCGGCCATCGTCTATGCCACCATAACCGGGTTCGGGCGGACGGGGCCGTACAAGGACAAGCCGGGGTTCGACCTTATGGCGCAGGGACTATCCGGCATCATGAGTGTGACCGGCCATCCTGGACACCCGCCCGTGAAGGTCAGCGTCCCGATAACCGACCTCAACGCCGGGCTCTTCACGGCCTACGGGATCTTGGCGGCCTACGTGAACCGGCTCAAGACAGGAAAGGGGCAGCACGTCGACTCGTCTTTGATGGAGGCGGGGGTGGCGTACACCATGTGGGAATCCGCCATTTACTTCACCACCGGCAGGTCGCCGGGACCGAACGGTTCGGCCCACCAGATATCCGCCCCGTATCAGGCCCTGCCTGTGAGCGACGGGTACATCACCGTGGGCGGCGCGAACCAGAGGAACTGGCAGCGCTTTTGTCGCGCCATTGATCGGGATGACCTGATATTAGACTCCCGGTTCGAGAACAACGCCGGACGCATGGCGAACCGGCCCGCCCTCGAAGCGGAGTTGGGGAAGACGCTCAAGACGCAACCCATGGCTCACTGGCTCTCGATACTCGAAGACGCCGGCGTGCCGTGCGGCCCGATCAACGACATGGCGCAGGTGTACGCCGACCCCCAGGTTATCGCGCGGGACATGGTCGTCGAGGTCGAGCACCCGGCGGCGGGCGTCATCCGCAACGTCGGCATCCCGGTGAAGTTCTCCGAGACCCCGGGAAGCATCCGCCGTCCGCCCCCGCGATTCGGCGAGCACACCGAGGAGGTGCTCGGAGAGTTCGGCTACTCGACGGACGAGATCGACTCGCTCAGAAACCGGGGCATCGTCAAAACGCTCCAAGACGTGTGACCAACGCACTCAAGGAGGCGCTTTTGGCCGCTCACCGCTTCCGCGCGAAGCTCTACGCCGTCGGCGTGAACCGCTGCGTCGACGTTCCCCCTGAGGTCACCGTTGCGCTCCGCGGCGAGACCCACATCCGCGTCGTGGGCAGGGTAGGGGGTGAGCCATTCCGCTCCAATCTCGCGCCGCGCGGCGGTGGCATGCACCGCCTCTTTGTCCATAGCACCATCTGGCGCAAGCTGGGCATCGACGTGGGCGACGTCGTCGAAGTCGAGGTCGAGCGCGACGATGAAGAGTGGGAGATAGTTGTCCCCGCCGACCTTGCGGAGGCCATGCCTGAGGGCAGCGAAGCACTGGAGGCGTTCCAAGCTCTCACCGTCCCCAACCGCAAGCGGTTCATCGACCGCATCGAGGAGACCAAGACTCCGGCAACCCGCAAGCGGCGAATCGAGCAGGGCATCCAACTGCTCATCGAGCGCCTGCGAGGGACGGGGAAGAGTTAAGGCCGTCAGTCGAGCACTGCCACGGCGTCGATCTCGATGTGGACGTTCTCGCCCGGAAAGCGCGCACCGACGATAGTGTTCGTTGGGTAGTCGTCGCCGAAGAACTCGTGGTAGATATCTGTCTGCTCGCCGTCGAACGGGAACCAGTCATCGGTATTCTTGACGAAAGTGGTCAGCTTTACGATGTCGGACGGCTTGCCGCCTTCCGCCGCAACCATCCTGGTGAGCCGGTCGAGGATGACCCGAAGCTGCTCCATCGGCTTCCCGTTCTCCGCATCCGAACGGTTAGCCGTGCAGCCGGACAGGAACAGCATGTTGCCCGCCCGAACGCCCCGGCTGTAGTGCGGCCCGGCCGAGTAAATGTCTTCGAATCCTAACCGTCGTTTCTCCATCTGGGTCTCCAAGTTATGGATTTACATAGGTGACTTTAGATCAAGGGTCAGAAATTGCGATTTTTGTGACATTCTGGGACATTTTGTGACATTCCGTACCTATATTCTCCTATGTAGGATAGGAGAGCGGGCAATTGCCTGCTCTAAGAGCGGTTGAAGGAATTTCCTTTCGTAGCTTCGGTTCTATAATAGATTATGCGTTCTCATTCGTCAAATGCGATCCTCGTAGAACTCTTGGGTGCGGGGCATATGACAAGACGTCACGGTTCGGTTAAGCTCCGCACGATCTCCACGGCACGTCCGACATCGACGCCCACCGCCACCTTAACCGGACCCTCGCCGTAGCTTGCGATCGTGCGTCCGCGCTCTTCCCCGTCCGTCACGACCGACACCGACGCCGTGCGGCACGTCAAGACATCCGGCTCGATAGCCGCCGCCACCGCCAAGGGATCGTGCAGGTGGAACTCATCGAAGCCATCAAGCTCCCGAAACCGATCGGCAAGGATGCGGTTGCCCAGTTCAGCGGTCTTTGATTCGCCCCCGAACCACTGAGGACCATCCTTGCGGTGCATGAATGTCCGGTGTGTTACGTCGAGACCGACGAGAGTGACAGGTATGCCCGATGCGAATACGGCGTTTGCCGCCCAGGGGTCCTCGTGGATATTGAACTCCGCGTGAGGCGTGATATTGCCCCGCACACTGACGGCACCGCCCATGACGATGATCTCTGGGATCGCTTCCGCGATGTCCGGGCGATTGTCCAGCGCGGCGGCGACGTTCGTCAGCGGGCCGATTGCGATGACGGTTATTTCCCCCGGGGACGCAGAGATGCGTTCGCGCAAGAACTCGACCGCGTTCATACGATGCGGTTTCAGCGTCGAGGTGGGCAGGGAGATGCCGAGTCCGTCCGAGCCGTGAACGTGGTAGGCATGAGAGTAAAGCCCCTTCGCCGGACGGTCGGCCCCGACCGCGATGGGCATGGCGCTGCGCGGTCCTTCGAGGTACTCCATCAGCCGGAGAGCGTTCTCCGTCGTCTCCGACAGCGTAGCGTTGCCGCCGACCGTGGTGATCCCCTCGACTGCTAAGTCAGGTGAGTTCAGCGCCATCATGATCGCTAAGGCGTCGTCCGTGCCCGGATCGGTGTCGATTATCACTCTTCTCATACGCTCGGCCCTCAAAACGTGGTAGTGCGAGTCCCATAGTACCCTACGTCCTTTGTTTCGCGCTTGCCGGGTGGATATAATGATAGACACCCGATGCCCAATGAGAGGGGCCACATGGCGACCATCCAGAGCCTGCAGAAGCGTTACCAGGACCTCGACCGGCAGTTCGAGATGAAACCCGAGGCCGTCATCGACCCCTCATGCCTGCTGGCCTTCGACTACGACTACGCGGGCGGTGACAGTGAGGTCGTCATCGACATGGACGAGTTCACCGCCGTCTGCCCGTGGACGGGACTGCCCGACTTCGGATCGCTGGAGATCACCTACGTTCCCGGCGACCTGTGCATCGAACTGAAGTCGCTGAAGTACTACCTGCTCTCGTACACGGGCGTCGGCATCGTGCAGGAACACGCGGCCAACCGAATCCTGCGCGATCTCGTCGAGATATGCCGGCCCGTGCGGATGTCCATCGTCCTCGACTACAACGTGCGCGGCGGCCTGCACACAACCGTCACCGCGCGGTATGAGGGCGACTGAGGGTGAAACATCGAATCCGAGCGGCGGCTATCGTGGTCGATGGTGACTCCATTCTCCTCGTGAAGGAAAAGTCCAACCACCCGAATGACGAACTCTATCTGTGGATTCCTCCGGGTGGTGGGATCGAGGGCAATGAGTCTTTGGAGGAATGCGCGCGGCGAGAGACCCTCGAGGAGACGGGCCTGTCGGTCGAGCTTGGCGACATTGCCTACGTCCGAGACTTCCTTGAGCCCGGCTACCACCACTGCGAGATATTCTTTCTCGCGACCTCCTTCTCAGGCAGCGTAGTAACGGGCACGAACCCTGAGTTCGGGATGCTCGATACCGCGCACGAGATCAAGGATGTGCGATTCGTGCACCGCAGCGAGATGGAGGATATGCCAATCTCCCCGGACGTGCTCAAGGCGGAGTTTTGGGAGGACTTGGACTCCGGCTTTCGAAGCACCCGGTATCTTGGCGTTCGGAAGTCGGCCCATCTCAAGCACTTGGAAGCACTGGCCGAGGCGTGAGCGCTCCCTTGATGTGGTACGATGAGGCAAGCATCAGCGCGAGCGCAGGTCCACATGACGGCGACTCAGCCCGATCTCGATGCCGCCTATGATCTTTGCCGGCGGATAACCAAGGCCGAGGCAAAGAACTTCTACTACGCCTTCCGCACCCTGCCTGCCGCTAAGCGCCGGGCCATATACGCCGCCTACGCCTTCTGCCGCCTCTGCGACGACATATCCGACGAGGACATGCCCCGCGAGGAGCGCCTAAAGGGGTTCACTGGCGTTCGTGAGTCGCTTGCTCAAGCCCGACAAGACCGCTGTGAGGAGCCTGTCTTTGCGGCGCTCGGCGATGCGGCCACGTGCTTCGGAATCCCCTGGGAGCACTTCGACGAGATCGTGGCCGGTGTGGAGATGGACCTCGACGTCACGCGCTACGAGACGTTCGATAACCTCCGTGAGTATTGCCACAAAGTCGCCTCGGTCGTCGGGCTGGTGAGCATCAGGATATTCGGCCACGACGAGCACCCGGAGGTGGAGACCTACGCTATCGACCTCGGCCTCGCCATGCAGCTCACCAACATCCTCCGCGACATCAAAGAGGATGCCGGACGCGACCGCGTATACATTCCTCAAAGTGAGTTGCGTCGCTTCGGTGTCTCCGAAACGGACTTGACGAATGGCGTCATGAATGGCCCGTTTCGTGAACTGATGCGTTTCCAGGTCGAACGAGCGCGGGAGTTCTTCGATTCCGGCAGGATGCTCATTCCCCTGCTGGCTCCGGATGCGCGGGCCTGCACGGCAGTCTTGATCGGGGTGTACTCCTCGATACTCGACCGTATCGAGGCGGCGGACTACGACGTGTTCTCACAGCGGGTGAGCCTCGGCGCCGGCGAAAAGCTGGTGACGATGGCGAAGCTGTGGACGATGAGTCGCGTTCCGGGTCTTCGAGGGCTGCTGTAGCCGGCGTCGTTACCGCGACAGCCGGAGGACGAACACGTCGCTGTCGATTGCGTCGCCCTTGCCCGCGCCGGCGCTGACATGTCTGAAGACCAAACCTCCATCTCGGCTTTACACCGTCTACGGAGATACCTTACACTCTGTGTAGTCGAGTCAAGCAAATCTACCGTATGGGAGGTACCAAATGGCTAGAGGCGGACGACCCAAACGAGAACCACGGAAGACGAAGAAGACGACGCCCAGCATGTCGAGTATCTCTTCGGTTGGTATCGTAGCGACACCCGAAGTCGAGGTGATTAGGAAGAAGCGGAAGTCCAAGGAAGAAGACTTCTAGCAAGACTGCGATCGCCTGATACGCAAAGGGGGCAGACTCAAGTCTGCCCCCTTTTACTTTCTCTATGTGAATGTCCTACGTCGGATTCCTGCAAACCTCCCCAGGAATCTTGATGGCGTTTAGTTACCCTTCCGCCACCACCTCGCCTTCGACTTCCTCAGCGTCGACGGCCTCCGGCTCCTCCTCGGTCTCCTCTTCGGGGGGCGCGGGTGGTGGAATTGCGACGAAGCAGTAGGTATCGCCGCCGCTGGCCAATAGCCGCTCAATGACCTCCGGCGACGTATCGCGAGGATAGGGGCTGAGTGACCACTTGTCCTCCAGTATCTTGCTGACCTGCTCCGCTGTCATGGGCTTGTTCTCGTTTGCCAGCAGAACGCGAAAGACCGACTCCTTCAACGGAGTATCGGGCAGAAGGAAGTCTCTGTCCTCAGCGGCGTTATAGGCCACCTGCTGAATCAGGTCCTCGGCCTCCATGTCTTCAACGACATCCGCAGTCAACGACTGTCGCATGACGTACCCCATCCGCGAGACGATCATCGGCTTGATGGCCCTGCCGTGGTCCCCCGCGCTGTCGACATCGATGTAGTACTCGGTCGCTTGTCCCTCGCTGGTCTCTGCCATGTGGTCTCCGTCCTCACCTTGCAAAACTGAACTACATTTCTAGCACCAATACGCCTACGGGTCAACGTTTTTGTGAGGTGCTCGAACGCGCGCGTTCTGCTTCGCAGAGGCGACAGGCACAGCCGAAGGGCGCACGCAACGTGAGGAAGGCGGAGAATCTTGATCGACCGAAGGGCCTTGTGTCGCTAGGGCAAGGAGTCATAGAATTGCCCTGTCATGCCACACGCCAGACCGCAATCCGTCGTCGTGATCGGGGCCGGGGTAACCGGCCTTAGCGTTGCCTTCCACCTCGTCGAGAAGGGCGTGGAGCGTGTAGTTGTAGTCGACAAGGGCAACGTGGGCGGCGGCTCCAGCCTCCAGGCAGGAGGCATCATCACCATGTTGATGGCCACGGAGACGGAGGTGCGGGCCCGGGCAGTTAGCCTTGACCTGTTCGAGCGATTCAGTCGAATACTCGACGGGTACCATTTTCACCAGGTCGGATGTCTGAATTTGTCACCGAGGGAGAACTTCGTCAGGACTCGTGAGAGCCGGGAGATGTGGCGTCGGCTTGGAGGCCGGTTCGATGTCCTAAGCGGGAGCGAGATCAGCGAGCGGTTCCCCGACCTTGCGGCACAGGAGACCGACATTGGCGTACTGGACCTGAGGTCGGGATACTCGGAGCCGCACCGGTACATCCCCGCGCTGAGGGCCAAGCTGGAGGACATGGGCGTAGAGATCAGGGAGAACGAGCCGGTTGTCGGGTTCGACCTGAGGAATGGCCGAGTGCGGGGTGTAGTGACGGGCGGCGGGACGATCGAGACCGACGCGGCGGTGTGCGCGGTCAATGCCTGGACGAACCACGTGCTCTCGCTCGCCGGGTTTCGCACCCCTTACAAGAACTTCATACACGAGAGGTTCGTCACCAAGCCGTTCCCGGAGCCGCCGAGGCTGCCCGCGGTCAACGATCACATCCTCAACGGCTACGTGCGGCCCACGGATGACAATCGACTGCTGGCGGGCACGTCGGTCGACAACCTCGGGTCTTACGAGATGCGCGGATCGGACTTCGACGTGTCGGAACTGGAACCGCACCGGGACGCCCTCCCTTTCATCAAGGAGCAGCTAGTGAAACGGGCGCCGATGATGGAAGGGGCCGAGTGGGACTACCACACGGTGGGGCTGATTAGCCTAGCGTACGACGTGAAGCCGGTGATCGGGCCGGTGCCGGGGGTCGAGGGACTGTTCGTCGGAGCCCACTTCCACTCCGGAGGGTTTGCTTACAACCCCGTTTCCGGCCTGCTGATTGCAGAGCACGTCGTGGACGGCGGGACGAGGATAGACTCGGAGATGTACAGTCCGGCACGTTTCGGGAACGTCGACACGGAAGCCTTCCTGTCCGCGCCGATAATGCACGACGAGATGGGTGTAGTCCGCCACTGAGCGCGACAACCGCTCTGCTTCAGCTTAGTCCCACTCGAACAGCGGGCTGCCCTTGTGCCCGTCTAGCCTCTGTCCGTAGGATTTGGGCTAAGTACCTTCGCACTCCGACAGGAACGCCACCAGTTCGGCGACCAACTCGTGGGGTCGCTCCTCCGGTATGAAGTGGCCGCAGTCGAGGGGTTTGCCGCGGACGTCGTGGGCGCGTTCGCGCCAGACGGAGAGCATGTCGAGGCTCTTGCCCGTCTGCCAGCCGGGACGCTTTCCCATATCCGCGCCCCACAGCAGGAGGACGGGACAGTCCAGCTTGCGCCCGCGGTCGACCTCGTCGTGCCGGAGGTCGAGGGCGATGCCACGGTAGTCGAGGCAGGTGGCACGGACGGTGTCGGGGTTGTCGAAGCAGCGCAGGTACTCGGCGTACGCCTCATCGGTGATGGAGCCTTCGACGGCAGTCCAGCGCTCCAGAAGGAAGTCGAGGTAGAACTTGGCGTTGCCGCCGATGAGCGTCTCCGGCAGGGGTGGTGGCTGCCGCATCAGGTGCCAGTGGAACCACGCGAAGGCGAGGTCGGCGTCCATATTCTCGAACGCCGCCTGCGAGGGCACGACGTCGAGCGACGTGAAGCTCCTCACCCGCTCCGGGTGGTCGAGGGCCATACGATGACCGACCCGCGCGCCCCGGTCGTGCCCAACGACATGGAACGACTCGAAGCCGAGCTGCCGCATGACCTCGACCTGGTCGTTGGCGGTCGTGCGCTTGCAGTACACGCTCAGGTCGCCGTCGGGAGCGGGTGGCTTGTCGCTGTCGCCGTATCCTCGCATGTCGGGCGCCACGACGGTGTACCGCTCGGCGAGCGGCGGGGCGACCTTGTGCCACATCACGTGCGTCTGCGGGTAGCCGTGCAAGAGCAGCAATGGCGGCCCGCTGCCCGCGTACCGTAGGTTGATGCCGACGCCGTTGGCGGTGAGGTTGGTGTGTGTGAAGCCTTCGAACATGATTTAGTCTCCGTCAGTAGCTAGACAGAGTAGTCCACCTAATTGGACAAAATCAAGAACCTTTGCGTTGACGCTTGTTCTGAATCTGTAGCCGGTCCCCAGCTACCTTAATTCAGGTTACCTGCAAGGAAAACCAACAGAACTTGTGGTATGGTAAATGTTGTAGAGGGGGACGTGGACAGCCCTGTCCGCGTTTTGTTTGAAGGGAGATGAGCGCCTATGATGCATAGGACGGTCGTCTGCGTTCTACTCGTCTCAGTCGTGGGCACTTCCGCCTGCTGGTTGGCGAACGACGGCCCACAACAGACACCTATCGCTCCCATAGTCGACGCTTCACCGTCGCCAACTCCCACGCTGGAGCCGACGGCTGCTCTGGCCCCTACCACTACTAGCAGTCCCACACCGGCTTCCGTCGCTACTTCCACTGCCGCATACTGGCGGACTGTTGAGCGGAATGGAGAGATAGAAGGCTACGGCTACGCTCCCCACGATGTAAGATTGCAAGCTGAAGGGTCAGATTTGATCGCGAGAGTAAAGCACTTGTCCGTTGAGCCGTCTTTCAGAATGTACTCCGGCGCTGACCTTGAACGCAGATACTCTCCTTATGTTCACTTCTCGTTCGGCATCATGGAGACACTCTCGGGCAATCCACCAGGAGATGGGGTGGTGGTGGTTGAGTATTCTGTTGCTAGCCGAAAGCCCACAAAAGCCCAAGCAATAGAGGGAGCAAAGAAATGGATTGCATCAGAGCGCGATGCGTGGTGGAACAAGCGTGATGCAATCATCTTCTTAGACGACCTTAGATTCGTAAATTGGCGTGAGATATCTGAAATTGCTACGGGCGCAAACTACAGATTCGCGGATCACTTTAGCTGTAATGACAACATCAGCAGGTCCAGCCAGTGCCCCACCTGGCATATTGGCGCCAACGATTACTACGGCAGTTGGGTATGGCTTCCTTTAGTAGGGCAAGATGCGGCGCTCGATTTACCCGATAACGAGCGGATGTTTCGTGTTGTGGCAGTCCCTTATGGGGCAAATACCTACGAACACCAGACCGCTCTAGCAAGTCTGGCCAACATCAAAGCAGTCCTAGAACCATTCCTAGAAGCACACTGGTCGAAGACTTCTGTGCGTGCGGAATACGTTGATCGACACCGCTTACTTTGGCAGACGAAGAGTTCGGATAGCTACTCGTACGTCAGTTCGGTTGGGGACGAAGGAGGGCGTATCTCCTTTGCCCAAAGGATAGTTGTGCGCAACGGAGAAGCCGTCGAGGCGTTTTACACCCAGGATTATGAGGAGGGAGGCGTAATTTACCCAGCAGGGACCAGGATAGAACCTAGAAACATACCTCAGACCATCGACCTTCCGACACTAGCGCCACGATCATCACTTATGTGGCACCTTGTCGAGGCGTGGATCTCTGGAGACCGGCATATCACTGATGTGTCTTTCGACTATGAATTCGGATATCCTACTGCCATTAGGTGGAGACTCAAGAACGAACCCGACAAGTTCTTATATGCCTCTGAATACACCCCCCTAGACAACTAGGACGCTCACGATCCCTCCTCATAGTGATTGCTGTCATCTGAGAAGTTGTGTGGCGTACCGATAGTGTCTCTTAGACAAAGGTTTTGATTCGCCCCTGCGAGATCGCCGATGTGCGCTCCAGTGGGCTCTGTTGCAAAATGAGCACCGGCCCCGCCCGCGCAAGCGAATTTGCCGCGTTCCCCTACTCGAACTCCACCGGGTTGACGACGGTGAACTCGCGGTGTGCGAGGTGGCTGCGGACGAAGGTGACGTTCTCGTCCCACCACTCGCTGCCGTACATGGCGGCTTCCTTGCGCTCGATGTCCTCGGCGTCCTCGAACGTGCGGATCCACGTGAACTGCGTCCCCTCGTCGTTCACCCATGCCGACTCGACGCCGATGCCCATGCTCCGGCACAGTGGGACGATGTCCTCGCGAAAGACCTTCAGCCAGTCGTCCATCATGCCTTTGTTGATCGTGTAGGTTCGCAGCTGTGCAATCATGTCGTTCTCCTTGTCGTAGGGTCACCTGAGGCGGCTAATGTCGTGGCAGTGTATCACGCCGTGTGGAGCGTGGGAGTGGTACCATGTCTGCCGCACACGGGATACCCACGGCATGATAATCGACTCTCACGCATACTGCTTCGAGCCGGCGGACAGCCCTCGCGGGTACGTCGACTCGCGGGAGCACCTCCGCTGGGTGCAAAAGGCGCAGGCGGGCCACCACCAGCCCGCGTTTCGTCTACGAGATCGCGTCGAGGGGCCGTCCGATGTTCTTGACCCGAACAAGGCCGACCTCGACGACCTGCCGGACGTGAACTTTCGCATCGACAAGGCGGCAGGTCGCGTCCTGTGGGACTACCGGGGGGACACGTACACGAAGCACTTCTACCCGCCCAATCTGCGGAACCTGGAGTTCACGCCGGACAGTCTCATCGGGGAGATGGACTACGCGGGCATCGACAAGGTCCTGCTCCACACGAACGCCATGCTGGGGCGGAGCAATGAGTACCAAGTGGAGTGCGTAGCGCAGTATCCCGACCGCATCCTGTCGATGGCGCTGTTGGATGAGCGGCAGATTCACACTGATGTTGACGGGGTGATCGCGGGCGTGACGACGGCTGTAAGAGACCTCGGTCTGCACACGATCAAGTTCGGCTCGGCGGGGTACATGGTCAGTGATGAGCCATGGGACCGAGGACTATACGAAAAATTTTGGGAGGCCGTCTCGACGTTAGGCGTGCCTGTTTTCTTCACCCTGAGCACCGGCCCCGCCCGCGCGAGTGAGGCGCGCCCCGACGCCTACGGACGGGAGAACTATATCGGCGAGCTCCGCATCCTCTCACGCCTCATGGAACGCTATCCTGACATGCTGTGCAGCATCACGCACGGATTCCCGTGGCGCGTCTATCTTGACGGCGACCGCATCGTCCTGCCGGAAGAGATATGGGAGCCGTTCGAGAACCCGAACCTGAGCCTTGAGGTGTGCTTCCCCGTCCGCATCGGCGATATTTTTCATTATCCCTACCGCGAGGTGTGGCCGACGATGGAGGCGATGGTCGAGCGCATCGGCCCGCGTCAACTGATGTACGGCACCGACATGCCGTTCCAGAACCGCTTCTGCACGTACCGGCAGTCGCGGGACTGGCTCGAACGCCACTTCGCGCCGTCCACCGGCCTGTCGGATGACGACCTGGCCCTGATAATGGGAGGCACTGCCGGGCGGGTTCTCGGAGTGGACAATGGATAACGAGGAGGAACGATGATTATCGACTCTCACGCTTACTGTTTCGAGCCGCTGGACAGCCCGCGCGGGTACGCCTCCGGCGAGGAGCACCTGCAATGGGCGCAGGCGGCCAACGCCTCGCATCATCAGCCGGCCATGCGGATACCGGACGGGGAACTTGGGCCGTCCGACGTGCTCGATCCCGCGGGAACGCACGATATCGACAACCTCCCCGACCTGCGGTTCCGCGTCAACAAGCCGAGGGGGCGTGTCGTATGGAACTGGGAAGGACGGGAATACACAAAATACTTCCTGCCGCCGAACCTGCGGAACACGGAGTTCACGCCGTTCAGCCTCGACTCCGAGATGCACTATGCGGGCGTTGACGGCGTCCTCCTGCACACCGACCCGGCGCTCGTGCGGGACAGCTCGTACCTGCAAGAGATCGTCGAACGCTTCCCCGGCAGGATGTACGCGATGGCCCCGGTGGATGAGTGGCGGATCATTCCGGAGACCGACGCGGTGATCGCTGAGACCGTTCGCGCCATCAAGGAGCACGAGCTCCATGCCGTCAAGTTCATCCCGCCGCTGTGCTATAGGACGAGTGACGAGGCTTGGGACGACGGACGGTATCGTCCGTTCTGGGAGGCGGTGACCGCGCTCGGAGTGCCAATCTTCTTCACGCTCGGGGCAGGGCCGGACGACCTCAAGGGCGTCAAGAGCACGAAGGCCCAGGAGCAGCGCGGCTACCTCGACGAGCACCGGACGCTCATGCGCTGGATGGAGCGTTACCCGGACGCGGTGTGCAGCCTCACGCACGGCTTCCCGTGGCGGACGTTCCTCGACGATGAGCAAGAGGCCATTGAGCTGCCGGACGAGGTATGGGAGCCGTTCGAGAACCCGAACGTGAGCATCGAGGTCTGCTTCCCCGTGCGGCTCGGGGATATTTTCGAGTATCCGTACCGGGAGGTCTGGCCAACGCTAGGGGAGATGCTGGAACGCGTCGGCCCTGCTAACCTCATGTGGGGCACGGACATGCCGTTTCAGAACCGCTTTTGCACGTACAGGCAGTCGCGACAGTGGATCGAGGGGCAGTTCGCGGACTGGGCCGGTTTGAGCGACGGTGATTTGTCGCTGGTGATGGGCGGTACGGCTGCGCGGGTGTTGGGGGTGGAATAGGGCTTCTCTCCCAAAGCCCCAAACGGACCACCCCTACTTGAACATGGGGATGACTTCGCGGCCGAAGAGGTCGATGGAGGTCATGACCTTTTCGTGGGGGATCATGTCGGTCTGCATGACCATGAGGACCTGGTCGGCACCGGAGTCCTCGTGGGCGCGGATGCCGGTCGCGCAGCTTTCAGGGTCGCCCGCGATGATGATGCCTCGCTCGGCGAGGGTGGCGGGCTCCAGCTTCTCCCAGATGGCGCGGGCAGCGTCGTCTTCGGTCTCGGACGCGGCCCCGATCAGGAAGTTGTCGAACTCACGCTGCAGGTGGTCGGGGAGACCTCCCCACGCTTCCAGCAGGTTCTTGTATACGTCGCGCCGCCCCTGCACGTAGGGGCGGTCGGGACCGAAGAACGACCGTATGGCGTCGGCTCCAAGCTGCTGCGCCTCCACGTTGTCCTCGCCGCAGTAGCCGATGGTGAAGTTGCCCCATCTGTCGTTGACGACATCGCCGACGGGGTTGGCGTCCCTGACGTTCTTGCGGTACTCCTTGATGTGCTCGGTGTAATTCTGAGGGGCCTCCGAGGAGAACGCGAGGACTCCCAGTCCCTTCTCCGCCGCGATGGTGTACGTCTCCGGCTGCATGGCGGCGACCCAAATGGGAGGGTGTGGCGACTGCTGCGGCTTCGGGTGAATACGGCGGGGAGGGATGTTCCAGAACTTGCCATTCCACTGAAACTCCTCCTTCTCACGCCAGATGCCACACACCACGTCGAGCGCCTCGTCCCAGATGGCGCGGGTGTCGCGGGGGTCGACCTCGAAGCCCTGCTGCTCGTAGGAGTTGCTCCTGCCCGTGCCGAAGTCGATGCGTCCGCCCGACACGTGGTCGGCCATGGCGACCTTCTCGGCGACGCGGATCGGGTGCTCGTGCGGCAGGACGACGACGCCGAATCCGAGGCGGATGCGCTTGGTGGCGGTTGCGAGCGCCCCGATGATTACCTCGGGCGCGGACGAGCCGGAGAAGGTGGTGAGGAAGTGGTGCTCGACGAACCAGACGTAGTCAAAGCCGACGCGGTCGGCCAGAATGCACTGCTCGATGGTCTCTTCGATCAGCGCCTTCTCGTCGACAACCCCGTCAGGCGTGGGCCGCTGCATCTCGTAGATTATGCCGAAGTCCATCCCGTACACCCCTCGCGCAAGTTGGTGCGCATCCTACGAGTCGGTGAAGGGGGTGTCAACCGCGACGGGTGGAGAGACGCGGCACGTCACCTACAGCGAGAAAACCTCACGCGCGAGTACGAGGGTGCTGGTGACCACGATGACAACGACGACCGCTTGACGGAAGACCTTCTCATTCATCCGCCCGGTGAGGCGCACCGAGAGCCAGTAGCCGACGGCGACCGCGGGGGCCGTCGCGGCGGTAAGCAGAAGGCGTTCGGAGGTCATCAGGCCTTGCAAGAAGTATCCCGTAAGCGCGGTGATGTACATGACCAGGAAGAAGAAGGCCATCGAGGCCCTGACGCCCTGCCGTTCCATTCCGCGACCGAGGAAGAACAGGACGAGGAGGGGGCCGCCGATGGCGAGGCCGGTGACCATGGCGGCGACGCAGAAGCCCAGCACGGGACCCGTGAGCTTCGGTCTCGGAACGCGCCACTCGGTCTTGACGACGACGAGGGCCGTCAGGGCCAATACGAGCACGCTGATGCCGATGCGAAGGGCGGAGGGGTCGAGCGCGCTGAGGGCGAAGACTCCGAGTGGAGCGCCTATCGCGCCCGCGATGGCCGTGGGCGTTAGCTGACGGTACGGGACGTGGTCGCGGGTCTCGATCAGCACGAGGCCGAACGCCAAGACGGAGACGGCGTTGACCACGACCACGACGGTCTGCGGATCGAGAAAGAGCAGCATGACCGGCGTCGTCGTGAGGCCGAACCCGAAGCCGATGGCGCCGATTGCGAATCCGGCAACCGCCAGTGCGAGCGCCGAGACCGCGATCTCGATTGGGCCTATCACTTCGACAGGCTCACCATGAGCGGACTGTTCATGCTGACTCGCCTCACGGGATCGCCTGGCCCGCCATGACTCCGGTGCAACGCTCCTGGTCGACGGCCACCTGCCCGTTGACGATCACGAACGGGATGCCGACGGGGTATTGCTTTGGGTCGTCGTAGGTAGCGGTGTCGATGATGCGGTCAGCGTCGAACACGACGACATCGGCGAAGCAGCCCGTCTCCAGACGGCCCCGTCCCGTCAGACCGAAGCGCCGGGCGGCGTTGTCGGTCATGCGCTGCACCATCGACTCTAGGGACATGATCGGGAACTGGCGTCGCAGTCGCCCCAGGAAGCGAGGGAAGGTGCCCCATGCGCGGGGATGCGGATGGCCGCCGACGTGTATGGAGTCGCTGCCGACCATATAGTCGGTGCGCGAAAGGAGCTCGACGGCGTCGCGGCTCACCTGTCGCCAGTCGTTGATGTCACCGGGGGGGACGCCCCAGAAGCCGACTTCGAGATCGTTCTCCAGCAGCAGGTCGATGGTGACCTCGCCAAAGCTCTTACCACTGCGTTCCGAGAGCGTCGGAACAGTGAGGCCCTCAAGTTCGGGCGTGAGCGGCATGTGGGAGTAGACGAATTCCCTGACCACCCTCTTACCGCTCGCCTCGATGTGCTCGACGATGACGGCGCGCTCGTCAGCGTCCTGGAGGCGCTCGATGATCTCGGCCGGGCCTCCGTTGTGGGCTTGGGAGGGCATGCTGCTGAGCATGAAGGAGCTTCCGGTCGGGTACGGGTAGAGCTCCAGGGTCAGGTCGACATCGTCCTTGGCTTCGTCGAACTGCTCCATGAGCTCCGCCACCTGTCCGGCGGTGTTGACCGCTGTGCGCGTGTGCGAGAAGTGGACCTTCACGCCGGAGCGTCGCCCGATCTCCAGGGCCTCCGGCACGCCGCCCCCGCCAAACCCGCGGTCGGGGTTCACGTCGCGGAGGTGGGTGGTGTAAACGCCGTCGAACTCGGCGACGATCTTGCACAGTTCGATCAGCTCTTCCGTGTCGCTCCACGCCTGCGGATGGTAGGACATGCCGGTGGCGAGGCCGACGGCGCCCTGCTCCATACCCTCCCACACGAGGCGCTTGGCGTGTTCGAGGCGGCCGCCCACCATCGGAACGTCGTACATGCCACAGGCCTCCACGCGGAGCGCGCCGTGCGCGATGTTGGTCACGACGTTGATGGCGGTCTTGTGGTGGTAGTTCGCCTTGAAGGCCGTGACGGAACTCATGTCGAGATCGTCGGGCGCCCTGCCGAGTATGCCGGAGAGGTAGTGGTTGTACATCCGGTAGTTCTCCGGCGACGCGGGAACGTAGGACAGACCGTCCTGTCCCAGGATCTCCGTGGTCACTCCCTGCCGGAGGCCCTGCGGGTGCTGTCCGTCGATCAGGAGCACGGCGTCGGAGTGGACGTGCGTGTCGATGAAGCCGGGAGAGACGACATGCCCCGTCGCGTCGATGCAACGGCGCGCCTGAGCCTGCGACAGGTCGCCGATGGCGTCGATCTTCTCGCCCACGATGCCGAGGTCGGCCCGGTATCCGGGCTTTCCGGTACCGTCCACAATCGTCCCGCCCGTTATGAGAACGTCGAACATTCCTATTCCTCCGTGGGGTTGTTCATTGAACCGCGACCGCGAGATAGCGGAAATTTCTGTATTTCCCGCCTTCAAATTTCGAGTAGTCACGCCATTGGATGGTGTAGGGCCTTTGAAGGCGTATTGGAGTTTCGCTACTGCCTTTCAATTTTAGTTCGGGGCGCTCTCAGTCCAAACCAAGGCTTTTTGCCAGCCTCTGAAAAAACGACTCACGGGGCCGCGGGGATCCTAAGCGAAGCGCGGGATTGGGGTAGCGTTCATTCCCAATCGAAAGTGCCAAATACCGGAATCGTTGACTGCTCCTCCCGCCAAGCCTCGAGTAGTCACGCCAATGTAAATCGTAAGAGCCGATGATGTCTATTGGATCTTCCCTGCCTCTCGTCGTTCCCGCACCAGCACGTTCAGACCAATTCAATTCGCCCGCGACCTTCCGACCTTCGTGGAGGCGAAACGCGGCGTCTATGGCAGTTCTCCAACGCCGCCTCGGACTCTCCCAATAGTATGAATGATTCGTCAACAGAATCGCGAAGCCGCCCCTAGCATTCTTCTCTGCTACGACCCGTTCGAGTCGCTGAACGTCTTTGAGGAAATCGTATCGGCGAAGAGGTTGTGCGCCGTGGTCAGCAAGCAGATACTCTTCGTCCCCCCACTCCAGTTCCAACATTCGAGTAGGGTACTTCAACTCAATCGCAATTCTCTCTTTCGGAAGCCAGATGTCCAAGCGCATCTTACTGTCGCGATACCGGAAAGTGTGTTCTCGTCGTACTAGCGAACCTGGAATCGTCTTGCGAATATGCTCCGCAAGGGCGTCTTGAAAGTCAGACTCCAAGTGGAAGATAGGGCGACTTCGCGATAGGCCCTCCATGAGACTGTCGATGTCGAGTGGAAGTCTGCTACCGTTGGCAATTCCTTTATGCGCAGATAGTACGGGTTGGCGTGCAGCCCCGACCTTTTGGATTCCCGCTTTCGCGGGAATGACGGGCGGGCGACCTGCACGTGCGAGAGATGTCTTCCCGTTCTTTGATGAAGACTGGACGATTGCTTTGCTTGGTTGGATAGGGGGAGTATTTCTGCCGCGAGCCATGGATCGGGTGCGTCTAAACACCACCGTCTCCGCTCGCAGATTGACACGCTCAACCTTCCATCCCGCATCTAACCAAACCCTTCCTTGAGTATTACCAGCATGATTAGCCCACCATGGCCGGTGTTTACGTGCCGAATCAGGAAGACCATCACGAAGTATCCTTTCCAGTTCCGGAAAGGATGTTGACCATTCCTGACCCTCTAGGCCGGAAAGATGCCGACATAGCGGCGTATAATCGGTTCGCATGATTACTCCCGCCTCACTCCGTCAGCATGATGCGAAGGTCTCTGAGTTGGTCGTCGTCGACGGCGTCGGGAGCGTCGAAGAGGGGGTCGACGCCGGTCTGGGTCTTGGGGAAGGCGATGACCTCGCGGATGCTCTCGACGTTCAGGAGGAGCATGATGAGCCGCTCGATGCCCGCCGCGATGCCGCCGTGCGGGGGAGTGCCGTACTCAAAGGCGTCAAGTAGCTGCTTGAACCGCGCCTCAGTCTCCTCCTCGCCGTAGCCGAGAAGCTCGAATACCCTCGTCTGCATGGCGCGCTGATGGATCCGGATGCTGCCGCCCGCTACCTCCATTCCGTTGCACACGAGGTCGTAGGAACGGGAGAGGGCAGCGCCGGGGTCGGAATCGAAGCCCTCATGTCCGGCCTTGGGCGCCGTGAACGGATGGTGCGGGGAGTCCCAACGGGCCTCGTCCTCGTTCCAATCGAAGAGGGGGAAGTCCACGACGAAGGCGAAGGCCAGCTCGTTGGGGTCGGCGAGTTCGAGGCGGCGGGCCATCTCTCGTCGGAGGGCGTCTAGGGCAACGTTCGTCGACTTGGCGGGACCGGCGATGATGAGGAGCAGGTCGCCGGGGTTCGCTCCCGTCTTGCGGGCCATCTCCTTCACCACGTCCAGTGAGAGGAACTTTGCCACGGGCGACTTGACGTGCTCATCGGTCAGACCGTCGATGGAGGGCGCGTCGGCGCTGAGGACGATGTAGACGAGTCCCTGCGCGCCGGCGTACTTGGCGAACTCGACGAGGTCGTCAAGCTGTCGTCGGGGCATTTCTGAGAGGCCGGGGGCCGCGAATCCCTTCACGATTCCCCCACCGGCCAGGACAGACTGGAACACGCGGAACTCCGTGTCCTTGACCGTCTGGCCGAGGTCGGCCATTTCGAGTCCGTAGCGAAGGTCGGGCCGGTCGGAAGCGTACTTCTCCATCGCCTCTGCGTAGGGTATGCGTTGGAACGGCTTGCTGAGGATTTCGCGTTCGGGAACGAGCGTCTCGAACAACGCCGTGTAGAGCTCCTCGATCAAGTCGAGGACGTCGTCCTCGTCGACGAAGCTCATTTCGAGGTCGAGCTGCGTGAACTCCGGCTGCCGGTCGCCACGCGGATCCTCGTCGCGGAAGCACTTGGCGATCTGGAAGTACTTTTCGACTCCCGCGGCCATGAGAAGCTGTTTGAGCTGCTGCGGTGACTGCGGCAGGGCGTAGAACTTGCCGGGGTAGAGGCGGCTCGGAACGAGATAGTCCCTCGCGCCCTCCGGCGTGCTCTTGATGAGGATAGGAGTCTCGATGTCGAGGAAGCCGCGCTCGCTGAGGAAGTCGCGGATGAACTTGACCGCCCGGTGGCGCATGACCAGCATGTCGCGCATTTTCGGACGACGCAGGTCGAGGTAGCGGTACCTGAGTCGCAGAAGCTCGTCGACGTCGCTCTCCTCGTTGACGTAGAACGGGGGAGTCTTGGACTCGTTCAAGACCGTCATGTCCTCGACGGCGACCTCGATCTCGCCGGTCGAAAGGTTCGGGTTGATCGTCTCGTCGGAACGGCGCGTCACACGGCCCGACACCTGCACAACCCACTCGCTGCGCACCTGTCCCGCGAGGCCGTGCGGCTCCGGGTGCAGGTCGGGGTTGAAGACGGCCTGCACGATGCCGGAGCGGTCGCGCAGGTCGATGAAGATCAGGTTCCCGTGGTCCCTTCGCCGGTCAACCCATCCGGCCAGTGTAACCTCCTGACCCTCGTGGTCACTTCGCAACTCTCCGCAGTCGATCGTCTTGAACACGTTCCGCTCCTTTCCGTCACCGGCCAAGAATTATAGTTGAAGCCGGTATGCTCGTACAGCGCTCGCAAAAGAAAGCCCCGCCCCGATGGTCATCGGGGCGGGGCCGTTTGTTCGATGTCGTGCAGTGGGCTATGCCACGACGCCGTTACCCCGCTTCTTATTGCTCAGATTGACGAAGGTCTCGGTGCGCCTCACGCCGGGGATCGTCCCGACCTTCGTGCGCAGGAAGACGCCAAGCTCTTCGGGCGTGGGAAGCGCGGCCCACGCGAACACGTCGAAGGTGCCCGTCGTGATGGTCACCCAAGCGATCTCCTTGAGGTCGTTGAGGTCGTCGGCCACGCGGTCGATCTTGTCCGGGTCGATCTGCACGCCGATGAGGGCGCGGGAAGCCAGACCCATCTTCACGGGATCGGGCACGGCGACAACGTCGATGAAGTCCCCGTCGATGAGCCGGTTGAGCCGCCTTCGGACGGTACCCTCGCTGACCCCAACCTCTCTGGCCACGCGCGCGTTCGACGTTCGTCCGTCATGCTGAAGTATCTCGATGATTCTCAGGTCTAGCTGGTCCATTCGTCTGTACGGTCCCTCGCAAGTAAGTGGTGTAGGTATCGTATTGATGGTACTGATCTACTACGAATTCTGTCAACAATTATTCCGTCGAACGTCAGGGGCTTCGTATCTCGTTGCTTCACGGTAATCTTGAAGCCGGGATCGCTCCCGACGGAGAGAAAGCCCACCCGATCCGTAACCTTGACCGATAGGAGTCGCAAGGCTACCATGCGTTCAGCAACGCGGCATACTTGGAGACAGCATTGAGACTCGCCGACCTCAGACGACCGTTCATACCGATATTGGCTGCGATGAGTTGCGTCATCCTCATGGTGACTTTCGCCGCGTGCGGCGGCGACAACGGAGGATCGGGGGGCAACGACGCGCCGGCGGCGTCAGGCGGAGGCGACAACTTGCAGATACGGTCGCCCTTCGACGACTACGGCAACGCCGTGACGGTGGACTCCGCCGGGAACGTCTACATCGCGGGGCACATCGAAGACGCCCTGCCCGGCCAGACCTACGCCGGGGGCGCCGACGCGTTCGTGCAGAAGCTGGACGGCTCACTCGCTGCATCGTGGACGAGCCAGTTCGGCACCGAAGACAACGACAGCGTCACAGCCGTCGCGGTGGATGGCGCGGGGAACGTCTACCTCGCGGGCACCACGATCGGCGAGTTCCCGGGGTACACCACCGAATACTTCGGGAGCGACGCCTTCGTGCGGGTCTACGACGCGAGCGGGACCGAGCAGTGGACGGCGCAGTTCGGGACCGAGTTCGCCACGGTCGCGCAGTCCATTGCGGTGGACGGGTCAGGGAACGTGTACGTCGGGGGACATACGGAGGGCGGACTTCCGGGTTTCGAGAACGCCGGGGGCGCCGCGCTCGGCCCGGTCTCGGAATGGAATGACGCCTTCCTGAGAAAGTACGGAGCCGACGGCACCGAGCTATGGACTCAGCAGTTCGGACACGAGCGCCACGACGAGATTCTCGGCGTCGCGGTCGACGGTTCCGGCTCCGTGTACGTTTCCGGCTACACCGACGCCAGCTTCGAGGGCTACAACAATCCGGGCGGGCGCGACGCCTTCATCCGCAAGTATGACTCCGATGGGAACGTGGTCTGGACGCGGCAGTTCGGGAGCAATTCGGCGGCGGGCGGTCAGCCGAATGACAAAGCACTGGACATCGCGCTGGACTCAAGCGGGAACATCTACGTTTCGGGCAGCACGACCGGAGTGTTCGAGGGCGAAAAGAGCGGTGGTGGCAACGACGGGTTCGTCCGCAAGATGGACGCGAACGGCGAGCACGTGTGGACTCGTCAGTTCGGCGGCGAGGACGACGACACGGCTGACGCCATCGCAGTTGACGGCGGCGGCACGGTCTTCGTCGCGGGCAACACCGAGTCGTCCATTCCGGGCGCGGGCGGCGCCGGAGTTGAGGACGGCTTCGCGAAGAGCTTCGACGCGAACGGCGGCGACCGCTGGACGAAGACGGTCGGTACCCGGCGCGTGGACGGCGCGCGCGACATCGCGCAGGGTTCAGGGGGCGTGTACGTCATCGGGGGGACAGAGGGCGAGATCGGGCCGGGCGGCGCGGGCAAGGGCGACGCAATCGACAGCGATGTGTTCGTCCTCCGGCTGTCACGGTAGCGACGCCGGTTACAAAGGTAGGCCTGTGGTGAGTAGCTTATGAACGTGTCAGAGACACTCCGACGACTCGACATGGACGGCTTTTGCATTCTTCGGGGCGTTATCCCTGTGGACGAAGTGGATGAGGTCCGGGACGAGGTCGAGGACGCGGTTACTGAAAACAGGCGGCGGACCGACCAAATGCAGGCGAACGTCCGCGCGCGCGGACACAGGATCGGCGCGACCGGCGTTGCCTCGACCGGCGACCTCATCAACCAGACGCCCAAGTTTGGCCGATACCTCGCAGACCGGCGCATCGTCGATCCGTGCGAGAGCATCTTCGGGCCTTACGTCCGAGTGTCTTCGGTCGGGGCCGTCATGAACCACCCCGGCAACGCGCGGGGTTACTGGCACTCCGACTGGCCGTTCAACCAGACCGTCGCGTCCCACATTCCCGCGCCATACGCCGATGCGGTAATGCAGGTGACGGCCATATTCATGCTCTCCCCCTTCACCGAGGAGACAGGTGGGACCCTCGTCGTGCCGGGCAGCCACAGGTCGCCTGCAAACCCGTCGGGCAAGAACGGAGTCGACCGCGACTCCCCTTATCCCACCGAGATCAACGCCATCGGCGAGGCAGGCGACGTGCTCCTCTTCGACAGCAGGCTTTGGCACAGCGTAGCGCCCAATCATAGCGACCGTCCTCGAACGGCGGTCATCGCGCGCTACGCTCCCTGGTGGCTCAACCTCTCCGTCCAACGGCCAGGAACGCCCGATCATACGCAGATTGTCGTTGAGACGGGTGGCAAGCCAAGCGTTGTCCCTCTCGTCAAGCGAAACACGTTCGAGAGTCTCCCCGACGAGGCCAAGCCGCTTTTCCGCCACTGGGTGGAAGAGTAGCAGCGGGACTTGTCATTCGCCCTCGTGCGTCCCAATCTTGAGAGGGAGACTTGAGCCGACATGTTTAGCTTTGCCGTCGATTACTACCTCATGGTCGTCATTGCGGCTTGCGGCGTTCTGCAGATTGGGGCCTCGCTGGGTAGACTCGACGCCTTTCTCCTCTTCAAGAACCCGTTGACGGCGAGGACGCTCGGCGTCCTTCTCGCGGCAGCCGGTCCCGCGCTATTCTTCGCCACAGGTGAGCGGAACATCAACGACTACGAGGGCGGTCTCGACGGAAACTTCCAAGGGCTGTTCTTCATTCTCGGCACCATAACCGCGTTAGCCATAACCGCCACGGTGACTTCTCTCATCAACCGTCGAATGAGCGCTCCCACTCAGATCGAGGAGGGCATCGACTCTCTGAATCGAACGACCTACGCCCGAGCATTAGCCGGCAACATCGGATTCCTGCGCAAGCATTGGCGGACATGGACGAGACCATATTTCTTTGGCTGAACGGCTTCGTGGGCAAGGCTCCCGCCTTCGACGCCGTCATCGAGCTCGTGGTGAGCGACTACCTTGTGCCGGTCACGCTGGCGCTCACGCTGTTGGGCCTCTGGTTCGCGTGCGACGCCTCCTCTCGCAGTAGGTATCAGTACGGGATCATCGCCGCAGTATTTGCCGTGGCTCTCAGCAACGGCTCCATTGAGATACTGAACAACTTTGTCTTCCGCGACCGTCCCTTCGTGGATCACGAGGTGTCGCTCCTCTTCTACGAGCCGACCGACTCGTCCTTCCCCGCGAACACCGCCGCGATGGCCTTTGGCGTATCGGCAGCGGTATGGGTGTTCAACCGAGGGGTCGGCTGGATACTTCTGGCAGTTTCGGCACTGTATGCCTTCTCCAGGGTGTACGCAGGGGTACACTATCCGCTCGACGTGATCGCGGGCGGCCTGCTCGGCGTCGTCGCGGCGGGAGCTGGCCACGTCATCGCAAGACTGCTCCGACCGCTGATAGAGACCGTCTTGAAGGCGGGCCGGGTCGTCCTGCTCGCTTAGGTTGGGCAGGGGCCGTTTTGATATAATCGAAGACGGTCGAACGGCCCTCGAATTTACCGGCCGGCTAAGGGCAATTATTTGCAGACGCTCCGATTACTTGCGGGTCTTTCGGCACTGTGCCTTCTGCTTGCGGCGTGTGGGGATTCCCCTCCCCCCGACGAACCCACTCCACTGCCGACTCTGACGCCGATTCCGTCGCCCACCCCTCTTCCGACGCCTGAGCCGTCACCCGCCACCGAAGATGCTCCTCCCACGGCAGAGGAGTACTACTTCGCGGCAGTGGCATACGCAGACAGCGGGGACGACGACTTCGCCATCAACCTGTTCACGAAGGCCATCGAGCTCAATCCCGCCTTTAGCGACGCCTACAACGACAGGGGGGCGTCCTACCTGGCCTTGGAGGACTTTTCCGAAGCGGAAGCCGACTTCTCGGAGGCCATCGAGCTTGCGCCGGACGACGCGGACTATTACAACAACCGTGGCGTCGCGCGCATGTCACTGTTCGAAGTCGAGACGGCCATAGACGACTTCACCGCCGCGATAGACCTCGATCCGGCGTTGATCAACGCCTACCTCAATCGCGCAATGGTCTACGCCAGGCTCCAGCGGTTCGAGGAGTCCCTCAGCGATCTCGGACAAATCCTGACGCTCGACCCACAGTACGCCGAGATTCACAACTACAGGGCCGACATATTCATGGCGCTTGACCGGCCCCGCGACGCGCTCGGCGAGCTCGACCGACTCATTCGCTTGAGGATAGCCGACCGCGATGCTCATGCAAACCGCGCCATCATCCTCGTCTCTCTCGGACAGGAAGAGCGCGCGCAAATCGATTTCGATATTGCCGTCGAGTTGGGCGCGGATCCCGACCGCCTCAAGATTACGCTCGACCGCGTACGATCCGAGCGCGACGCCTCCGGCGAGCAGTAACAAGGAATCCACACCGATGACCCGCAAGACAGCGTTCGTCTATGCAGACGCAATGTCCCGCCATGTGCTGAGCGAGACTCATCCCATGAGGCCCGTTCGCTTGCGGTACACCTACGAGTTGGCCGACGCGTATGGTCTTTTCGACCATGAACGCTCAACTATCGCCTCGCCACGTGCCGCGACCGTGGAGGAGGTCTCGACCTTCCACACGCCTGAATACATCAGCGCCGTCGAGCGGGTGGGGCAGGGCGACTTCTCGATAAACCCCGTGGAGTTCAACATTGGCCCCGGAGACAACCCCGGCTACGAGGGCATGTACGACGCGGCCATGCTGTCCACCGGCGGTTCCATGCGCTGCGTCGAGCTGCTGTTGGATGAGGGGTACGATGTCGCCTTCAACATATCCGGCGGTCTGCACCACGCGATGCCGGGCTATGCCTACGGCTTCTGCGTCTTCAATGATCCCGTGCTGGCGATCAACGAGATGCTCCGGCGCGGACTGCGAGTGGCCTACGTCGACATCGACTGCCACCACGGCGACGGTGTGCAGTATGCCTTCTACGATACCGACCACGTCCTCACGATCTCGTTGCATGAGACGGGCCAATTCCTGTTCCCTGGAACCGGATATGCTCAGGAGACCGGCACGGGACGCGGGCGGGGGTACTCTGTCAACGTTCCGCTGTATCCCTACACCGGCGACGAGACGTACTACTGGGTCTTCAAGCAGGTCGTTCTCCCTCTGCTGGACGCCTTCCGCCCCGACGCGCTCGTCTCGCAGCTCGGCATCGACTCCCACTACCGAGATCCCATCACCCACTTAGCCCTCACGACACAGGGGTTCGGCAAGGTCGTGGCCGAGTTTTCCGGGAAGGCCCCCAAGTGGCTGGCGCTGGGTGGGGGCGGCTACGACCTCCATGCCGTGGCGCGGTCATGGACGCTCGCCTACGGCGTCATGTCGGAGCGGAATCTCGACGACGCAATACCTGAGTCCTACCGGACGAAATACGGGGTCGAGACCCTCCCCGATACCGAGCAACTGCCCGATGTCGTCCACAAGGCGCAAGGCGACGCGAAGACCTTTGCGGAAGCCAGCGTCGGGGCAGTGCAGGGACTCATCTTCCCCATGCACGGCATCAGGTCGGTGTAAGGGCGCCGCCCTACCTCACCTCGCGGAACTCGCCCTCGACGGTGCCGTCATCGTCACCGTCCGAGTCGTCGGATGACGTCGCATCCACATCGTCGGCTGAAGCCTGCGCTCCGCCCTGCTGGCTGTAAACGGCTTGACCGACCGCCTGTAATGCCGTGTTCAGTTCCTCCATCGACGACTTGATACGGTCTGTGTCGTCGTCCGAGATGGCGGCCCGGACGGCGGCGATCTTGCCGTTGATGTCTTCCTTCATCTCGTCCGGTATCTTGTCCTCGTTTTCCTTGACGAGCTTCTCAGCGGAGAAGGCGGAGTTTTCGGCGGCGTTCCGGGTCTCTACTTTCTCGCGCTGCTGCCGGTCTTCCTCCGCGTGCTCCTCGGCGTCACGCACCATCTGGTCGACCTCGTTATCGCTCAGGCCGGAGCTGGCGGTTATCGTGATCTTCTGCTCCTTGCCCGTGCCCTTGTCCTTGGCCGAGACGTTCAGGATGCCGTTCGCGTCGATGTCGAACGTGACCTCGATCTGCGGGACTCCACGAGGCGCGGGCAGGATGCCGTCGAGCATGAACCGCCCGATGCTCTTATTGTTGCTCGCCATGTCGCGCTCGCCCTGGAGCACGTGTACCTCCACGCTGGTCTGTCCGTCCGCGGCGGTCGTGAACGTTTCCGTCTTGGCCGTCGGGATGGTCGTGTTGCGCGGGATGAGGCCGGTCGATACGCCTCCGAGCGTCTCGATGCCCAGGGTAAGCGGCGTCACGTCCAGCAGCAGGAGGTCCTGCACGTCGCCCTGCAAAATGCCGGCCTGGATCGCCGCGCCGACGGCCACGACCTCGTCGGGGTTCACGCCCTGATGCGCCTCCTTGCCGAAGAGGCCCTCGACGGCCTGCTGGACCGCCGGCATTCTGGTCATACCGCCGACGAGGATGACCTCGTCGATGCCGCCCGCGTCGACCTCGGCGTCCTTGAGGGCCTGTCTGCACGGTCCGATCGAACGCTCTACGAGATCGCCTACGAGCTGCTCCAGCTTCGACCGTGAAAGGCTCATCACGAGGTGCTTCGGTCCGGAGGCGTCGGCTGTGATGAACGGCAGGTTGATCTCCGTCTCCATGAGCGACGAGAGCTCGATCTTGGCCTTCTCGGCGGCCTCTCGCAGCCGTTGCAGCGCCATGCGGTCGTTCGCGAGGTCGATGCCCTGATCGCGCTTGAACTCCTCGACGATCCAGTCCATGATGCGCTGGTCGAAGTCGTCGCCGCCGAGATGGGTGTCCCCGTTTGTCGACTTGACCTCGAAGACGCCGTCGCCGATCTGGAGTATCGTGATGTCGAAGGTGCCGCCGCCGAGGTCGTACACGGCGATGGTCTCTTCGCCCTTCTTGTCGAGTCCGTAGGCGAGCGAGGCCGCCGTCGGCTCGTTGATGATCCGCAGCACCTCAAGTCCCGCGATGCGCCCGGCGTCCTTCGTGGCGTTCCGCTGGCTGTCGTTGAAGTAGGCGGGAACGGTGATGACGGCCTGAGTTATCGTCTCGCCCAGCTTGGCCTCGGCGTCCTGCTTGAGCTTCTGCAGGATCATCGCCGACATCTCCGGCGGGGCGTAGGTCTTGTCGCCCATTGCGACGTAGGCGTCCCCGTTGGTGTGTTTTTCGACCTTAAACGGGACGAGCTTGAGGTCGCGCTGCACGCTGTCCTCGTTGTATCTGCGCCCCATGAAGCGCTTGACCGAGAAGATGGTGTTTTCCGAGTTCGTCACGGCCTGCCGCTTGGCGGTCGTACCGACGTAGCGCTCGCCGCTCTTGGGGTTGAGCGCGGCCACGGACGGCGTCGTCCGGCCTCCCTCCGCGTTCTCGATCACGCGAGGCTCGCCACCCTCGATCACGGCCATGCACGAGTTGGTCGTGCCCAGATCGATTCCCAGTATCTTCGCCATTACGTTGTCTCCTTGTCGCTGTTCGTTTCGTTCGATTCGTCGTCTTCCGGCTGCTCTGGGCGCTTGGCAACAACGACCTGCGCGGCCCGGAGCACCCGATCCTTGTACATATACCCTTCCCTGAATACCTCCACCACCGTACCCTCTTCGCCGTCCTCAGTCTCCCGGAACAGGAGGGCCTCGGCGAAGGCGGGGTCGTAGGGCCTTCCGAGGGACTCGACCTTTGTCACTCCCTCCGTGTCCAGCATGTTCACGACGTTTCGCCGGACAAGCTGGATGCCCTCACTCCATCCCGCCGACTCGTCCGTCGGAATCATGGCAATCGCGCGGTCGAGATCGTCGACGGTCGAGAGCATCTTCATGAGCAGGGAGGACTTCGCGCTCCGCTGTACCTCTTCCTTCTCCTCCTCGGCCCGCCTGCGATAGTTGACGAGGTCCGCCTGAGCGCGGGCCGCTATGCCCTTGAACTGCTCGCGCTCACGCTCCGCCTCTTCAAGACGCGCTTGAAGGTCGTCGGCCTCGTCACCGGCGAGGATATCGTCCTCTCCGCCCTGGGCCGGGACCTCCTCGGCGTCGTCCTCGTGTTCACTCATTACCATATCCACTGTACCTTTCGTTAGCCCGCGCTCTACCGCTTTCGTTCCGAATAGAGCAGGGCGATCATCTCGTCGATGCTGTCGTCGAGGGCCTGCTTGGCGTCCGCGTCATCGGCGCGCCGAATTTCCACTTTCGTCTTGAGCAGCTTGTTGAACAGTTCGAGGACCAATTGCACGCCAGCCAGGTTCAGCCCCAAGTCGCCGACCAGGTGCTTGATGAGACGCAGCCGCGCTATGTCGAGCTCGGAGTAGAGCCGGAGCATTCCCTCCGTGCGGGTCGGTCTGACCAGTCCCGCGCGCTCGTACTTGCGGAGCGTCTGCGGGTGCATTTCGAGGATGCGCGCCGCGACGCTGATGATGTAGACGCCGTCGATTCCCATTGGCCCCGAGCCTGTCGAAGGGCCTTGCGAACCGCGCGAACGGTTTGACTCACGTGCCCTGCTCGCCTCTTCGATGACGTCTTGGAGCGCCGCCGCTAACCCCACGGGGAACGGGGACGTTCTATTGACAACACCGGAGCGGCGAGTGGAGGGCCTGTCGGGATCGAACAACATGCTAACTCAATCGGTCTTGGCTGCGTTATAAGGGTTACGATGCACATTGTATAACTTGACACAAAGCATGTCAATGGAGTTGATTGGGGATCAAGGCGTGAGGAGCGACTCACAAACGCGGGGAATCTGAAAGTCTATCGAGGTTGTTGGAAACGGAAGGAGGTATCGAGATGATTATGTTCAAGGCTTGTCCAAGGTGCCAGGGCGACATGCACGAGAACCGGGATGTGTACGGTGAGTACCGCGAGTGCCTCATGTGCGGCTACATGGCCGACATCCCCAAGACCGGCTTCTTCAGCGTGGAACCGGTGCCGGCCCCGGTTCGTAGGAAAGTCTCCAAGCGTCCGGCCCGAGCGCGGACATCCGCGATTCGGGCGGCGTAGCGCCAACCAGCCCAGCCGGTCACCCGGCGCAGATCAAAGGCCCTTTCGTTCCTCCCGCGAAGGGGCCTTTTCTTTTGCCCTTGACCTGAGCGTCCGACCTTGCGTTTGCTCTCTGGTTCAGCGATATTGGAGCAAGGATCAGGAGGAACCATGCTGTATCGAATGTCAAAGTCCAAAGACCGGTTCCAAAAGATAGCCGGCACTACACTCGGCAGCGAAGGAGTCTTGGAGCGGCAGGACCTCCAGCGCATCATCCGTGATCAGCCTGATGTCATTGAGGACGGTCTCTTCATCGTCGCCGAGGAGTTCAGCAACTGGGACGATAGCGGGAGAAGCATTGATCTGCTCGGGATCGGGCAAGACCGGAACCTTGTCGTCGTTGAACTAAAGCGAGGGGACACCGGCGAGCACATGGAGCTCCAAGCGATCCGCTACGCTGCAATGGCGGCGAACATGACGCTCGAACAGATCGTCGATGCTCACCAGAGTTACCTTCAGAGGCGCGGTGTCGACGAAGACGCCCAAGAGCGCATTTACCAATTCCTAGACATGGGAGATGGAGTAACCGAACTACAGGTAGCTACGGAGCGTCCCCGAATTCTGCTGGTGTCGGAAGGCTTCTCCAAAGAACTGACGACTTCTGTGCTGTGGCTCAACGATGCTGGGCTGGATATTCGTTGCGTCCGACTGCGAGTCTATCGTCATGAAGACGAGTTGCTCATTGATGTAGACCAAGTCATACCCCTTCCTGAGGCGCAGAAGTATCTTGTTCAAGTTCGAGATCGGGTGGAGGAGTCTCAACAACAGCGTGGAGAATCGGGTCGTCTCGTCCGCGGTGCCCATGACTTTGAGGCTTCCATAGCAGATGCCCCCGAGGAACATCAGACTAACTTGAGAAAACTGCTTGACTGGGCGCGATCTATCGAAAAGTCAGGAAACGCGCGGCTATTCACGTACCACTGGAAGGGTGGGGGCGGAATTGCTCTCAGGCCCTATCTACACAGGATCGATGCTGGACTCGTCACGATCGCTCAGAGTCACGGCGTACCATCCTTGCGGCTTTACAGGATAGTCTTCGAAAGGTGGGCCGAGCAGTCAATTGTCCCGCTGGAGAAAGCTCTACATCCCGAACGTCTTGGTTCGGGGTATGCAACCAAGGACTTTAGCGACGAAATCCTAGACCTCGTTGCAAAAGCGTACGAAGAGGCCAACGCCCCTAAGGTTACGGAACAAGAGTAGAGGCTTTCTTCGCCAATCAACCCCTACCAGAAGCTGCCGAAGCGCTCCTCTTTCCAGGGGTCGGCTTCCATGTGGTAGCCGCGCTGCTCCCAGAAGCCCGGCCGGTCGCGGTCCATCAGCTCGATGCCGTTGACCCACTTGGCGCTCTTCCACGCGTACTTCTTGGGCACGACGAGCCGCAGAGGCCCGCCGTGGTCTTGGTCGAGAGGCGCGCCGTCGTGATTGTAGGCGAAGAGTACGTCGTCGTCGAGGAGAACGTCGAGGGCGAGGTTGGTGGTGTAGCCGCCGAAGCAGTGCACCATGACGTGCGACGCCTCCGGCTTCGGCTCGACGAGGCCCATCACCTCGGAGAACGACACGCCCTGCCAGGTGTTTTCGAGGCGACTCCACTGCGTAACGCAATGGAACTCCGCGTCAATCGTGACCTTCGGGAGCGACATGAACTCTTCCCAGTTCAGCGACTTCTCCTCATTCACCAGACCGAAGATGTCGAACCGCCACGTTTCGAGGTCGATCCTCGGCGGGGCGTCGAACGTCATGACGGGCCATTTCTCGGTCACGAACTGGCCGGGCGGCGCGGCAACCTCCTCCTGCTTCTTGATCGGCTTCGCACCCGTGAGTCTCTTGAACAGCATACTTTGAATACCTCTCGTCCGGGAGTTTGGGGATTCGATCACGACGTTCCCGCGTCCGGCCGCCGCAATCATACTATACAACGTCGGCGGACTGCCGAAGGACGGTACATCCGAGCAGGGTGGGCTGAGAGTTCACCCAATTGTTATAGTTTCAGGCTCCCCTTGTAACTCGGCACTTAAGGTATACTTGACGGCATGTTCGCTATATGCGAACATGCCGCTATGCGGGTCAAAAGATGACAATTGAGTGGACGGTCAAGGCGATCAGGGATATGCGCCGTCTTGCAACACGAGATCGCGAACGGGTTATCGCCAAGATCGAGCAGTATGCTGAAAATCCCACGTCGCTCGCCAGGCAAGTGATCGCGCTAACCGGTGGGAACAATAGGCGGCTGAGAGTCGGCAGCTATCGCGTAATCTTCAAGGTCGAACAGCATGGCGATACCATGACCATGGTGGTGCTAAGAGTTCAACATAGGAGCAAAGTCTATGACTAGCGAAGAGACCGTCACCCTGACGCGGACGGAATACGATGCCCTCATCAGCCGCAATGATGAGCTTGAGGACAGGCTGGCCGCTCTCGACGCGGACGACGGGACTCGTGTGCCCCATGAGGTTGCTCTTGCCATAATTCGCGGTCAGAGTCCTATCCTCGCGTTTCGGAACCATCAACGCCTTACATTGCGGGAACTCTCCGACAGAACCGGAATTTCCGCGAGTTATCTGTCGGAGATCGAGCGTGGTCACAAGAGCGGCTCGGCTTCTGCCTTAGTCAAAATCGCAAGCGCTCTTGGTACAACGGTCGACAGCCTCATAATCGAATAGCTGGACGGATTCACCCCATAACCCCGTCCCCTGTCATTCCAAACGCACGCCCACTGTCATTCCGAGCGCAGCGAGGAATCTAAAATCCTTTTGATGAACTGGCGTATAATTGCGCGAAATCGGGTCGGAGGAGAGATCGGCGCTATGGAGCAACTGCGCATCCTGAACATCGGCGGGCACCCGAAGGACTGCATCCTGTACGCGGGCGGCACCGTCGCGAAGCACGTGCGGAGGGGCGACCACGTCACTATTCTCACGCCGTACACGGGAATGTCCCACCACCTGACCGGCATCAACGCCTACCGCGAGACGGGGGCCATGCCGGACATGGACGAGCTTGTCGCAGACCGCCGCCGGGAGCTGGAAGAGGCCGCCGGGGTTCTCGGAGTAACCGACGTGCGGTTCCTCGGCTACGACGACTCCATCACGACCATTCAGCCAGAGATCGTCAGCGACATCGCCGACGTCATCGGCGAGATAGCCCCGCACGTTGTCATCACCCACTGGCCGCACGATACGGTTGGCGCGCACGCTCTATCGACGCAGATGCTCCTCATCGCCACCGACACGGCAGCGGGCATCCGCGAGGGCAAGAGCTACGCGCCTACCGGCGGTGATACGGGAGGGTGGACGGCACAGATCTTCTATCACGATCAGCGAGGCCGCACCAACGTCCTCGAAAGCCTGAACCCCAGGATGCCGGACACCATCATCGACATCAGCGACGTCGTTAAGCTCAAGGCCGAAGCGATGAACAAGTTCACATCGCAGCACTACTCGGAGGGCGGCGGTCTCCAGCGCAAGCTCGGGGAGGTCCTGGACGGCGGAATAGCCGCGCTTCACACTCGCGTTCCGTATGCCGAAGCCTTCCTCAGACACAACCCCGAACTGCACGAGTACCTTCCGGTCAGCGAGTATGGCATGAAAATTTCCCGAGAGACGACGACCGAGTTCGTCTCCCGGATGGTGCTCTAATGAGGGCCGCGCAACTGGTCGGCCCACGAAACTTCGAGATTGTCGAAGCGCCCGTCCCGACGGTGTCCGACGGGAACTGCCTCGTCGAGATCGAGAGCTGGTCGATCTGTGGGAGCGACATACGCCACACCTACGGCACCGTGCTCGACGAGGAAGAGTACCCGATGCAGATCGGGCATCCCGCCCACGAGGTCGCGGGCACTGTGGTAGAGTCTCGCTCCGACCGCTTCCGCGAGGGAGATCGCGTTATCGTCCTTCCCACGAGCGACACGACGCTCGTCGAGTACATTGAGGCCCTGCCCGAGCGAATGATCGCCCTCCCGGACAACGGCCCGATGGACGAATGGCTCATGTGCCAGCCCTCGGGCACGGTGATCTACGGATGCCAGCAGCTTGGAACGCTGCTCGGCAAGAACGTCGTCGTGCTGGGGCAGGGCGCCATCGGCCTCTCGTTCACGGCAATTCTGTCGCGATCAGGTGTGTCGAACCTCATAGCCGTTGACCCGCTCGACTACCGGCTGGGATACTCCGAGAAATTCGGGGCGACGCATACCGTCAACCCCACCGTGACACCGACCGAGGAGGCCGTCCTTGACATTCTGAGCGGCGAGAAGCCCGACATCGTCGTCGAGGCAGCAGGATATACCGACACGCTGAACATGGCGCTGAGGCTTGTGAAGAGCTTCGGTACCGCCATGATGTTCGGCATCCAGCAGAAGAGCAGGGAGCATGGGTTCGTCGTTCCGATGGAGTACAAGGACTTCCGGGGCAGCAACGCCCGCCTGAAGACCGTCGCGGCGGGACACACGGAGGACATCCTTTCGCACATCGAGCTCATGGTCGAACTCAAGCGGCGCGGCTGGTGGGACCCCGCGGATCTCATCACGCACCGTCTGCCGTTCGACGAAGTCCAGCGCGCCTTCGACATGTATGTCGACCACGACGACGGCATCGTCAAGGTCGTGATGGAGCGCTAGACGGCCTGCTTCTTGAGCTTCGAGACGAACTTCTTGCGGAACTTCGACACCTTCGGACGGACGACCACGAAGCAGTAGGGCTGGAACGGGTTCTTCTCGAAATACCGCTGGTGGTACTCCTCCGCCTCGTAGAATGTGTCGAGGGCCGTCACTTCGGTCACGATGGGATCGTCCCACACTCCCGCGACGGTCATCTCCTCGATCACCTCCTCTGCGATGAGCCTCTGCTCCTCGTCGTGGTGGTAGATCGCCGACCGGTACTGCGTTCCAACATCGTTGCCCTGACGGTTCAGCGTCGTCGGGTCATGGATCGTGAAGAAGACCTCGAGCAGCTCGCGGAAGCTCACCATGTCGGGGTCGAACGCGATCTGAACGACCTCTGCGTGGCCCGTCGTCCCGGAGCATACGGCCTCATACGTCGGATCGGTCACGTGGCCTCCCGCGTAGCCTGACACCACCAACTCAACGCCGCGCAACTCGTTGTACACGGCCTCCAGACACCAGAAGCATCCGCCCGCCAGCGTGGCGAGCAGGAATCCGTCAGTTGGCCGATTCCCGTTGTGTTCGTTCATTGAGGTCTCCTCTTGCTATTTCTGTCATTCCCGGTAGGGGCGATTCGCGAATCGCTCACCGATGATACCATGTTGCCCTGATGCAGCCCGGAAAACTGCCCCTCGATCTGCTGTCTCGCCTCCTCGTCGAAATCGACGTACACGACCCACGTGTCGTCCTCGGCGCGAGGGCAGGGGAGGACGCCGCCCTGATCGACTTCGGCGACCGTTACCTCGTTGCCAAGACCGACCCCATCACCTTCGCCACGGACCTCATCGGCTGGTACTTGGTGCAGATCAACGCGAACGACATCGCCGTTATGGGAGGCACGCCGCGCTGGCTCATGACCACACTCCTGCTTCCTGACACCACGTCAGAGAACGAAGTGGAGCGTATCTTCAGCCAGGTCCGTGAGGCCTGCGACGTGTTGAACATCACCCTCATCGGTGGGCATACCGAGATCACCTACGACCTCCCGCGTCCCATCGCCGTCGGCGCGATGCTGGGCGAAGTCCCGAAGGAGCGCGCCGTGCTCACGTCGGGCGCGCGTCCCGGCGACAGCATCGTCCTGACGAAGGCCATTGCGGTCGAGGGCGCGTCGATACTCGCCCGCGATGCTGCCGACGACCTCTTGGAGCGTGGAGTTCCGCTCGACACCATCGACCGCGCCAAAGAATTCCTCTTCAGCCCGGGCATCAGCGTCGTCCCGGAGGCCGCGATTGCGTGCGACACCGTGGACGTTCACGCGATGCACGACCCTACCGAAGGGGGTCTCTCGGGCGGCCTCGTCGAGATGGCGGCAGGGGCGAACGTTGGACTGATGCTCGACATGGAAGCCATTCCCATTCTCCCGGAATGCCGGGAGATATGCGACGCGCTCGGCCTTGATCCTCTCGGCCTGATCGCATCCGGTTCCTTGCTTGCAGCCTTGCCGCCCGGCGAGGTTGAGACGTTGAAGGGCGCTCTTGCCCGCGAGGGGATCGCTGTCCATGAGATCGGCACAGTCACCCAACCTGCGGACGGCCTGAAAGTCCGATTCGGGGACGAAGTTCGTGATCTGCCCACGTTTCCCAGGGACGAACTGGCCCGCTGGTTCGGTGGGTAGTCCCTGTAACTCTCTACTCCGACCGGAAGACCGGTATACGAAGGGGGTACCGTCCCATTCCACCGTTCCCCAGGTCGTATGTAAGAAACACGGACAGCGCGATCCCTCCCAGCCATACTACCGACAGCATCCCGAACGCCATGGTTGTCGGGGGCCAGAAAGGCCTTTTTCAGGTGTTTTGTGGCTCTCGAACGGGCTTGGGGGAGCGCTTTACGAGTTTCCAGCCAGAGGTCTTTTGACGCTTCCTGAGATCGCGGCCCATCGCCTCAATGTCGTAGTCGAACTTTTTCGCGTATTCGTCCCGGTACTTGCGAATTTCTTGAATTATCGAGTCCTGAGTCATGGGGCTACTCCATTAGTACCATAAGCTCGTCAGGCGTACAGATAGTCGGTGGCTCAACTTGGAACAACCGACAGACTTGGTCTATCCGTTTCCTCAGCGCTGCATTCGCAATGTGCGTCATGTTCCATGTTAGCAGGTAGTCCATTCCGCCTGCAGCCGCGATGGCGATATGATAGGCATCCGCGTTCGCGTTTTCAGGCATTGGAACTCCAGCGATCAGTCGCTGAGCAAGAACGTCAACTTGCTCCGTCAGGTCCAGCACGGGCAGATCGGCCAAGGCATCCAGTCTTCTCATCGCGGCAACTTTATCACCGGCGCTTACTTCGTCTATTACCAACTGTGAGACGTATAGCTCAAAGGCAGTGCGTGTCGCCCACCATTCCTGAGTAGCAATCTGCCGCGCAGAGATTAGTAGGTCACGGCTTCGTCGTGCCGTAAGGTAGCTGGGAATCGTCGTTTCGAGGTAGACGGACGGTCTCATTCGGAACTGCCTCTGCCCGTATTCTACCTCAACGTGCGGGATCGGTCGTTCGCAAGTCGTTGGCGGGGAGGACTCGGACGGTCATTCGTCTGTTGCGGGCGCCGGCTTGGCGGCGGAGGGCGATGAGCACGGCGGCGAGCCAGATGGCGGACATCAGAGTGATGAGCGACCAGTGCCAGCCGTAGAAGAGGACGATGCCGGTGATGATGATGTTGACGAATGACAGGGGCACGAGCACCTTCCAGCCGAAGGCCATGAGCTGATCGATGCGCAGGCGCGGGTAGGTGCCGCGTATCCAGAAGATGACGAGGATGACGGCGTAGGTCTTGACAAGGAACCAGGCGACCGAGAGCAGGGTGTGGAGAGGGCCGTCGAAGGGCATGTCGGGCCAGCGCCACCCGCCGAGGAAGAGGAGGGTCGTCAGGGCGGCGACGGTGAAGGTGTTGATGTACTCCGCGAGGAAGAAGACCGCCCAGTGCGCGCCGCTGTACTCGACGAAGGGGCCGCCGACGACCTCCGACTCAGCGTGGTGGATGTCGAACGGGGTACGTCCAAGCTCGGCAAGGGCGGCCACGAGGAACAGAAACAGTCCGAGCGGCTGAACGATGGCGTTGCCGACCTTCGCCTCGGCCTGATCGTTAACGATCTCCACGATGTTGAGGGACTGGCTGAGCATCGCCACGGCGAGGAGGGCCATGATGAATGGCACCTCGTAGCTGACAAGCTGTCCGGCTGCGCGGAGGCCGCCCAGGATGGCGTACTTGTTGGCGGATCCCCAGCCGGCCATAACGAGTCCCAGCACGGTCAGCACGGAGAAGGCGGTAATGTAGAACAGGCCCAAGTCCATGTTGCGCAGGACGATGTCCTGCGTGATGGGAATAGTGACCCACAGAAGCAGCGACGGGACGAAGACAGCCAGCGGGGCCAGCCAGTAGACTCGGCGGTCGGCCCAGGACGGCAGGATGTCCTCCTTGGTGATGAGCTTGAGGGCGTCGGCTATGGGCTGGAGCGTCCCGTGGGGCCCGACGCGCATGGGGCCCATGCGCTGCTGGATGCGGGCGAGCGCCTTGCGTTCGAGCCACGTGAGCACCAACACCATCACGGAGAGGAAAGCGAAGATGAGCCCCGCACCGATCGCGTAGGCAACAGGCGATAGAATGTTCATGCTTGCTCCAGCGTTACAGGACCAACTGGTTTATTTTCGAGTTCAGCGTAGTACAGCAAACTGAAATTCGAACCTGTCTTACGTAACCGGTTAAGTGTTTGTCTCTTGGAACTACCTTTATAACCTTCCTGTCCCTGAATGACTACAAGCATATTGGTGTGGTTAGGATTATCACGACTCATAGCGTCAAATTTTTCTGCTAGCGATTCGACTTCATCACGCTTGCTACTGCGCTTGAAGTTATCGTAATTCATCTTCACTTCAACTCCCACTGTTTCATCTGCTATTTCTAGAAATAAGTCCACACGCTTTGCAGTAGATGCTGACAGAGGTTGATATTCCGTACGTACAACTGCACTTTGCCTAAACTCGATTCGCAACCGATGATAGAGTTGTGCGATAAAATCTCCCTCGCAAGGGAAAGTCCAGTGTCTTTCAGTTTCAGGTTCGTAATTCCGCCAAAAGAAACTATGAAATCGATCAGTGCGGTTATCCCCGTACAGGCGGAGTGTGAACTTGACGCACTTTGCTACACGCTCGGCTGCGGTAGTCCTTGCCCTGGGTCGCCGCCGTCGTCGAGGAGTATTATTACTGACACCTGAATTCAAAATCAAGTTGCGATCGAGCACATCTATACTTGCGTTGGGCGTCTTTCGTTCTAAAAGTATGCGTTTGATAGATGTCCTATTAATCTTGAGTTTGTTAGCCGATACAATATAGAGTTTTGGGACGGCACCGTCGTATCTAGAAAACTTGTCAATCTCTGTCATTAGGTCATTCTTACTCAGGGCTTTCTTCAGTTCAATTACAATTTCCGACTTGTAATTGTATTCTCGCTGAATAGTAGGGTTACATATCAACAAATCTGCCTTTGAGTTTTGCCCACGCATCCCATTCACCGGATTCGCTTCGGCGTGCAAGATGCTAGTGGGGTAGCCCGTCAATATGTCTCCAAGTTTGTAGTCACTGACTTTAAGGGTGTGCAATCGGTGAAAAAGCTCGTATTTGAAATCCGACTCGTTATCGAACTCAGTAACTGATGAGTAGGTTTGTGCCAAGGCTTGCTTCAAGACCTTGCCGAACGCTCTCACTCCAATCTTGAAATCCTTGCTCATCTGTCCACTTCTCCGAGGACGATATCGAGAGAGCCCAGGATAACGACGGCGTCGGCGACGTAGGCGTCGCGGAGCATCGGTTCGAGGGCCTGGAGGTTGGCGAAGGAGGGAGCGCGGACCTTCACGCGGTAGGGGTGCTGGCTGCCGTCGCTAACGAGGAAGACGGCGAAGTCGCCGCGCGGCGACTCGGTGCGCTGGTAGACCTCGCCCTTCGGCGGACGGGTCAGGCGGCGGGTCTTGGCGGCGAAGTCGCCGGGTTCCATCTGTTTCATCGCCTGCTCGACGATGCTCATGGACTGGCGCATCTCCTCGACGCGCACGTAGTACCTGTCCCAGCAGTCGCCGTGCTCTCCCACGGGGATGCCAAACTCGAACCGGTCGTAGATGCCGTACGGCTCGGATATGCGTACGTCTTCCGGTACGCCACACGCGCGAAGCGCCGGGCCGGTGACGCCGAGGTCGATTGCCTCCTCCGCGCCGATCGCACCGACGCCCTTCGTGCGGGCGAGGAACATCTCGTTGTCGGAGAGCAGCGCGTCGCACTCGTCGATGCCGCGTTTGAGCTGGTCGGTGAGGACTTCCATGCGGTCGGGGAAGTCGGGAGGCAGGTCTTCGTGGACGCCGCCGACGCGGATATAGTTGTGCATCATGCGCGCGCCAGTCACCGACTCGAAAAGCTCCTGGATTCGCTCGCGCTCGCGGAAGCCGTAGAGAACGGGCGTCATGGCACCGGCGTCGAGTCCATACACGCCGTAGAAGAGCATGTGGTTGGCGATGCGGTTGAGTTCGCACAGGATGGTGCGGATGTACCACGCACGCTCCGGTATCTCCAAGTCCATGATCTTCTCGACGGCCATGCAGAACGCGAGCTCGCTGTTGAGGTTGCCGATGTAGTCGATACGGTCGAAGAGCGTGACGATCTGGGAGTAGTCCTCGATCTCACAGAGCTTCTCGGAGCCGCGGTGCAGGTAACCGATGTGCGGCTCGACCCTGACGATGCGCTCGCCGTCGATCCACAGCACCATGCGGAACACGCCGTGCGTGCTGGGATGCTGCGGCCCCATGTTGACCATGAGGTCGACGGGGTCGAGGGAGGACGTCTGAGTGGTTTGGGTGTCTATAGTCAAGGTTAGACGTTGTCCAATAGTCGAAAGTATCGTTCCCGTGACATACCGGCCGTACGCATGTTTGATCGTATGTGGTCGATGGAAACCATGCGTGGCGACCGCTTGATTACCACAGGCCTCCGTACTCCTGTTTTGATCATAATGAGGTGATCTCCGCGAATTCGGGCTATTGAGAACCCGTCAGCCTCAAATATTTTCACCAAGTCTGAGTACGGGATTTGGGTAATGCGACGGGAGGTGCTCAAGGTATGGCAGCCGTTACCTCCTCGACAATACGCCGACGCAAACTCCACACACCGTCAGCCTTTGAGAACCCGGACTCGGCCAGCACTGCATCCAGAGTGCCCAGCATCTCGCAGCCCTCAAGGAAGGCTTCGACGGCCTCCTGAAGCGAGTCTCGCGCCTCGTCAACCGTGTCCCCGAAGCTCGAAACGTCAAGCTCCGGGCATTGAGCGACGTACAGATCACCTTCAGGGAATATCTCGGCTCGGTAGTTGATTGTCGTCATTTCGGTATTACTCCATGCGAATTAAGGCAGTACGGGAGAAAGGGGAGAGCAGGAACCAGTCAAGGACTGCACTTGGAGCATTTGCGGACTTCGCGACATGTAGACTTTGCTTCTCGGATAGCTTGCTCTTTCGTTCCGAACGGACCCGCCAATCACTTACTGTGTAGTCGCCATAAGCGAACTTGGGCACGGTGTAGCACGTTTCTTCGTGAACCCTAGCCATCCATCTGTACTTGGACATAGGAGGCACGTTCACCCAGTAATTCATATTTCGCTTCCTCTGTTTACTTGCTTGCGTTCTCTCATCCCTATTCGTCTTCGGAACCTTCAACCTCGTTCAATGCGATCACCTCGTCAATCAACGCCTGTAACTGCTGCTCCGCCTTTGCAACCCTCTCGTCGATATCGGCCTGATAGCGTTGGATGCTGTCTAGGAAAGCTCGATTGAACTCGTTGTATCGTTGAATACTCTCTTCGATCTCGACTATCTCTTTGGAGAATTCTTCGATTTCTCGGGCTCGCTCTTCCAGCCATTCGTTCGTAATGGCGGCTCGCTCTTCCGTTCCCCGCAATCGAACACGAGTGATCTCGAACAGGATGTCGGCTACCGCCCTCTCGGTTTCGATCTTGGTAATCAGAGTCTGGGTCTTGATGCGCTCCGCTTCAATGACGCGCTTCTTGCTCTCGACAGCGGCGGCGAGCTTTGCCGCATCAATTCGAGCTTGGGTCTCAGCTTCACGGATGGCTTGCTCTTCTTCCAGCTTGGCAGCTTCTTCGGCCAACCTTGCCTGTTCCTTCTCTGCGAGTTCACGTGCAGCCTCAGCTTCGGCATGCAACTTGTCTTGGTGAATCTGTTGAAGGCTATCAAGGCACGCACCGATGACAGTCTCTCTATTGTTCAGTGAGTCGGGTGCATCAACCTCAGCACTAAGGACATAGTCTCCCCCTTGTTGACCACGAGAAGGTACAGTAATGTCCAGTCGCGCCTTTGCAAACACGCGACCTGTCCTGTATGTATCCAAGACAGAATCACTAGGATAGACATCTGGAATGGGTCCGATATTCATGTGAATAGCGCTGGGGATGTAATCGACATGAAATGCTAATGGAGTATCAATATAGCCTTCACCAAGCGTCGCATACCCTTCCTTCAATGGAAGTGTGCCGCTCCGTTCCTTCGCTTTAATGTTAGCCCTGTACCATCCATTACTATCAGCCCCTGCATCCCAACTATCATCACCAGTATGAAGCTTAACCCCAACTGACAGGCCATCAACAGGCGGAAGTGCTCCATCTTCAAGATAAAATCGGAGTCTGATGCGACAGTTTGGATAGACTGGGTAGGCTTGGAATTCCATGCTGTTGACGTTGAACTCTCCACGGTTCCACTTGCACAACGCCAATCTGTGGTCGCTCTCTCGCTCCAACGGATCGCATTCGTCCGGGAACTCTGCCCACGCTACAAAAGCGACCAGCGCGGCTATCAGTCCTGCGGTTATTCCCATAACGGCCTTCATTGAATGTCACCTTCCAACTGGTCCTTGATGCACTCGTTGATATCGGCGGGGAACACAGGCAATCTGCCCTTCTCGGACACATAGTCCAGCCAATACTGCTCGGTCCGTTGAGTGCACTTGGCAACCGCTCGAACAGGCGCAGCCGCATCGTCTGCTTCCGTTCTACGTTTCTCCACATACGCCCGCACTTGCGGATCAATTGTCGGCGTCGGCGCGACGGTTGATGTCGAGGAGGGGGTTGGTGTCAATGCGGGCGTCGATGCAGTTTGATCCCCTACAGCTATCCGGGTTGCCTGAGCCTTTACTTGCGTTGGGGTAGGTTGTGATGATGAAGCATCACCGCACCCCAGAGTCAGGACGGTGATTAGCATCACTATTCTGACTGTGATGCGCATGTGGTTATCTTCCTCCCAGTTCATTGATGACATCCCCTTACCATTCCTCGTACTCATGATACGGAAAACTCTTAAGACCGGGATGACCCTCGAAGCCGTCGTAGAGGAGGAGCGGGCTGAGGTTCGGGTGGTCTTGGAAGACGACGCCGAAGAGGTCGTGGGCCTCGCGTTCGAACCAGTCCGCGCCGCGCCAGACGTTGACGACGGTCGGAATTCGAGGGTTGTCAGGTGAGACGTTGGTCTTGACGACCATCTTGTGGCGCTTTTGCAGGGAGAAGAGGTGGTAGTTGACCTCGATGCGCTCGACGTAGTCGACGGCGGAGATGCAGCGGAGGTAGTCGAAGTCGAGGTCGGCGTGCTCTCTTGCAATGCGGCAGACCTCGGGGACTAGCTCAGGGGCTATGGTGACGGTGACCTCATCGACGGCGGCGGCGATCTCCATGGGGGTGTCTCCGTAGACGGTTGGGAGCGTCTCGGAGAGGGCTTCCCCCAAGCCGTCGAGCCGGGCGGGCGCCAGTGCAGCCGCGCCGCCTCTTGCGCGTGCGGGTCTTGGACGGCCCTTATTCTGCTGCGTCACCGGACCGGGCGTCCTGCTTGATCTTTTCCTGTAGCTGGAGGAGGCCGTACATCAGGGCCTCCGGACGGGGCGGGCAGCCGGGCACGTAGACGTCGACGGGTATCAGGTGATCGACCCCCATGACGACGGAGTACGAGCGGAAGTAAGGTCCCCCGTTGGTGGCACAGCTTCCCATGGCGATCACCCACTTGGGATCGGGCATCTGCTCGTAGAGGAGCTTGATCGGCTCGGCCATCTTCTTGACGACCGTGCCGGCGACGATCATGACGTCGGCCTGCCGGGGGGAGGGCCAAGTGACGACGCCGAAGCGGTCGAAGTCGTGGTGGGACATGTGCGTGCTCATCATCTCGATGGCGCAGCAAGCGAGGCCGAAGGACAATGTCCACAGGGAGTTCTTGCGCGCCAGGGCAAAAAGCTCGTCCGACTTCCCCACGAGCGTGTTCGGGATGACCTCTTGGAGGACGTTGTCGGCGGGGTTGTTGCCGCTCCCCGGCTCGTAGCCCTGACCGAGTGTTATCTCCATTGCAGGACTCCCTTCCTCCAACCGTAGATGACGCCAAAGAAGAGGATGGCGATGAAGATGAGCATCTCGTAGAAGACGGCGGGTATCGACTTGAGGAAGACGACGGCCCACGGGAAGAGGAACACGGCCTCGACGTCGAAGATGAGGAAGAGGATGGCAAAGACGTAGTACCGGATGTGGATCTGCGACCAGCGGTACGGAGCGGCGGGGATGCCGCATTCGTACGGGGTATCCTTGATCTCGGAAGGTCGCCTCGGCGCGACGACGCGGGAGAAGACGAACATTCCGACGACCGCCGCGATGCCGACCCCACCGACGATGATGACGACTGTCCAATCGAGCGCGAGTCCTTCCAAGCCAGCCCCCTAAGGTGAAATCCGTAACAAGTGTACCATCGGGGCGAACGGCGTATCAAACCGTCAGCGCGTTGACATTCGCTATTGATGTGGGGACAATTCGCCCATCGCCGCATGGCTGAAGGGAGGAATTCCCAATGGCGATGTGTTCCGTATGCAGAACCGAGATACCGGTCTACGAACGACGCTGCCAGTCATGCGGGTCCGGCGTGGTGCGGGACGCCGACAGATTGCTCGCCAACGCTCCCACCGACAAAGAGCTGTCCAGGGCGCGGTTGTGCCACCTGCTGGCGCTGCCGGGAATGCTGATCTTGGGTGTTCTCATTGAAACAGCGGTTGACAGGGTTGGAGTCTTGGCGTTTGTGCCACTGAATCTGCTCATTCCGTTCGTGTTCTGGCTGTCGACTCTGAAATCACGGTTTGTTCGGAGTCATGGTCTGCAGGTATTCAATTTCCAACTTCTGTGGACGGTGGCTATGTTCCTCGTCTGGTTCTGGTTCAACCGGTTGGCTGTCGGAGTGGTGAACGATTTGGTGTGGATATTCGTCTACATGGTGGTCCTGATGGGAGGCATAGCATTGGTCTGGATAGCGTCGAACGATGCGGCGAGCGCGGGAGACGGAAAATATCCCATCCGAATTCCGGTGTCCAAGTGACGCTGCTAGACCCCAAGCAGTTGTTTCGATATTTCCCTCGCCTCGTCCAGCGTGTCGACGATGTGGTCTTCCGGAACCCGCCGCAGGACGTTGAGTGCATACAGGGTTGTGGCGGGCCGACCGGCTAGGCCCATTACGATGCACTCCGTGTCCTCGTCCATCGCGACGTCTATCAACTGCTCCACGACGAGAGCCGCGCTGTCATCAATCGAGACGGTGTCCGTGAAATCAAAGATCACGACCTCGTGCTCCTGGATGTCCAGGCTGATCGTATTGACCAGCTTGTTCGAGGATGCAACGGAAAAGCTCCCCCGGAGAGCTACCATACCGGCGCGCGCGGAGAACTCGTCCTCTCCATCCTCCTGGTCCTCCCCATCTTCGGCGTCAAGGTCGAAGCCTTCAAATTCGCTCTTTTCGTACAGGAAGTTCCTGTCCAGCAACGGCACGGAGATGACGCTGTCCAGCTCGAGGCGTTCCCAAAGGCGCGCGCTGGCCATTCCCGCGGCGATCAGGCCGATGGCGACGGCCGTAACCAGGTCGAGGAATACGGTGAGCAGGAGCGTAATTACCATGACGAGCAGGTGTTCCCGCTGTACGCGGTGGACGCGGGTCAAGAACCGCCAGTCGATGATGTCCCACCCCACCTTCATCAGGATGCCGGCGAGAGCGGCATGGGGAATCGACTCTACGTATCGACCCAGCCCCAGGACCAGCGCCAGCAGGATGAGGGCTCGCAGGACTCCCGAAACTTGTGTGCTTCCCCCTGCGCGGATGTTCACCACCGTGCCCATCGTGGCCCCGGCTCCGGGCAGTCCTCCGATGAACCCCGCGGCCATGTTGCCGATGCCCTGTCCGATCAGCTCCCGGTTCGGGTTGTGCCGGGTTCGAGTCATCGAATCCGCGACGAGTGAGGTGAGCAGGCTGTCGATGGAGCCCAGAAGCGCAATGATCAGCGCAGGCTGTACCGCCCTCGCCAGAGCGCCTACCGAGAGTTCCGGCAGCCGAATATCCGGCAATCCCGTCGGTACGTTGCCGATGACCGGCGTGTCGGTAAGCCAGAAGACGCTGAGGAGCGTCCCGGCGAGAAGGGCCGCAAGGGTAGGTGGGAGGTATTGTCTGAGCCTGTTCGGCCAGAGCACTCCAACGGCGAGCGTCACTGCTGCGATGGCGAGCGCGCTGAAGTTGACGTTCGGTATCACGTCCGGCCACGACTTGACCGCGCCCAAAGGCCCACCCTCCGCGACCTTTTCCCCAAGGAACGGCAGCGTCTGTAGCAGGATGATGATGACGCCGATGCCCGACATGAACCCGGATATCACCGAGTACGGCGTGTAGGCAACGAATCGTCCGATTCTGAGTACACCGAGGAGGATCTGAATGAACCCCGCCATGATGACGATGGTGAACGCCTCGGCGATGTTCTCCGCGTTGGCCGCGACGACGACCGCCATCGCAACGGCCATTGGACCGGTCGGACCCGATATTTGAGACCGAGTACCACCGAATACCGCAGCGAAGAAACCTACTGCGATTGCCCCATATATCCCGGCGACCGCGCCGAGTCCCGACGCTACGCCGAAGGCCAATGCTACCGGCAACCCCACCACCGCTGCGGTGATGCCGCCAAAGACGTCTCCGCGGAAAGTTTGAAGGCTATAGCTGAAGTTCATGTCCGTTCGGTAGCTTCACGGAGTATACATCACAAACCGCACTTTCAACCGTCCCTGACATTACAATTTTGAGACAAATTCCGTTAAAGGTCTGGTCGTATTCCCAACTTAGGTGACCGACTTGACGGACTAGAACGCATGGACTATTCTTTCTAGCTACGCAATTCGTCTCAACGGTAGGCCGCTATGCGCCACATCCTTCACGCCGATCTCGACGCGTTCTACGCTTCGGTCGAGCAACTCGATAATCCTGAGCTGAGGGGCAAGCCCGTGGTCGTCGGAGGCAGTCCCACGACGAGGGGGGTCGTCGCCGCGGCGTCATACGAGGCGCGGGTGTTCGGCGTCCGCTCGGCCATGCCGATGCACACTGCCATGCAGCGCTGTCCTCAGGCTGTTCGAGTTTCTCCTCGGTTCGACCGCTACCATGAAGTCTCCTCTCAGGTCATGGAGATATTCCGAGACATTACGGACCTCATCGAACCGCTGTCTCTGGACGAGGCTTTCCTCGACGTAACTGACCGTGTCGGCCCGGACGTAACGCCGGAGAACATCGCCGCCGGTCTCAGACGAAGGGTCGCCGACGAGATCGGACTGACCATCTCCGTAGGCGTTGCTACGAGCAAGTCGGTTGCCAAGATCGCTTCCGACATGGACAAGCCGGACGGCCTGACCGTAGTTCCGCCTGGAACGGAGCGCGACTTTCTCGCGCCCCTGCCGGTCCGCAAGCTCTGGGGCATCGGCCCGAAGGCGTCGGAGCGGCTGGTTTCTGAAGGCATCGAGACCATCGGCGACCTCGCCCGAATGTCTGAGGACTGGTTTGCCACGTGGTTCGGGAAGAACGGGCCGACAATGCGCGGGCTCGCTCTCGGCCACGACGACCGCCCCGTTGTCGTCTCGCGTGAGACCAAGTCGGTCAGCGCCGAAACGACCCTCCCTCAAGATACCGGCAGTCCCGATATGCTGAACGAGCTTATCGCCCGCCTCAGCCAGCGGGTCGCGAGTCAGCTCGCCGGCGCGGACCTGCAGGGCCGAACCGTCAAGCTCAAGCTCCGTCTCTCCGACTACACGACCTTCACCCGCCAGAGGTCTCTCGCGGAGCCGGTAGATTCCGCCGACGTGATTTCCGCCATCGCCTCCTCTCTCTTGGAACGTGAACTTCACTCGGGACGCCAATTCCGCCTCATCGGCGTGGGCGTCTCCGGCTTCGACCACCACGACGACGACTCTGAAGACCGACCCGTTCAAGGACGCCTCGCCGGCTTCTGATGCCGCCACAGTCCGTCATCCATCTGGCGACACACCTGTTAGTACACCACCGACTTGGTATAGTCTACGCCCAAGGCTCCATGCACCCTGAGGATATACACAACTATGCACGTTACAGCATCAGGCCTTGTCCACGACGCTCGTCAAGCGCCCCGACATCAACGCTCGACCGCGTTTACCGACATCGCTCTCACCGCAGACGGTACGGTTCTCGTCACGTTTCGGGCCGGGAGCGAGCACGACTCTGTTGACGGTCACATCCTCCTCTACGCGGGAAACGGCCTCGACGGAGCGTGGAATCTCGTGTACGACGGTTACGGCAAGGGCGATTGGGAGGATGGCACTCCCGGCGAGGTCAAGACGTTCTCCATAGTCGAGACCGGGCCGGGAGCGCTCACGGCCACCGGCCTGTGGGTCGACCGCTCCGATCCAACCCTCCCGTTCGTCAATCGGCGCAATCAGGGCATCCTGCCCATGCGCATCTACCACACGACCTCCACCGACGGCGGGCAAACGTGGAGCCCACGCCGCCGGATGGACGTTCGACCACATCTAGGCGCGTCGCCGGTGACCGAGGCGATCATTGCCCTGCCGAACGGCGTTCTCGCCCAGCCTTACGAGACATGGAAGGAGTTCCACGACGACGGCCCGCCCGATCAGGGAGCATACCTCCGCCTCTCCCGCGACGGCGGCAGAACGTGGCCCGAATTCGCGACCATGGCCAAGCACCCGTCTGGAGAGAAATACTACTGGGATGTGCGAATAGCGAAGCATCCCGAAACGGGAAGATTCGTCGGCACGTACTGGACGCACGATCCGACCCTCGCCACCGATGTCGATATCCACATTGCCTGGGGATCTCCCGACGGCATGTCGTGGACCGAGCCGGTCGGCACGGGCGTCTCCGGCCAGCACTGTATGCCGATACCGCTCGGAGGCGACCGCGTCCTCTTCGTCTATCCCGACCGCCGGAAGATCAATGGCATCGGAGCATCCCTCAGTGACGACTTCGGCAAGACTTGGGATGTCGCGCCGCAGTTGACCGTCTACCACAGCGCCGAGGGCATCGAGTCCGGCGCGCATGGAAAGCGATCGCAGCGCGAGTTGTGGGACGACATGATGGCCTGGAGATTCGGCCATCCTCGCGGCGTCCTGCTTTCCAACGGCGAGGTCCTCGTGGTTTTCTACGCCGGAGACGGCGAATTCCTGGATATTCGCTGGGCGCGCGTCGCCGTGTAGTGACGCACACCGTCGGCTTGCGGTTTCACCTCTCCGCGCCTACAATCCCAGCGTACGAAATAGACCGCCCACTCCCTTCAGGACACCGCTCGAATGAAACGACTCGATGGCGTAAACACGCTGCTCATGACCCCATACACGGCGTCGAACGAAATCGACGTTCATGGCATATTCCGTCAGATCGACCGCGTCGTTCACGCCGGAGCTACGAGTGTTGTCGTGCAGGGCAAGATCGGCGAGTACGACACCTACACCATGGATGAGCGCAGGGACACGGCGCGGGCCGTGGTCGAGTACGTGAACGGCGCAGTTCCTGTCGGGGTCGGCATCATCAACGCCACATTCGATGACGGGCTGGCCGTGGGACGGATCGCCGCCGATACGGGCGCGGACTACGTCATGTCACGTCCTCCGATCGACGGTGATTCCCACGACTACTTCCTGCGCCTTGCCGACGTCGTCCCCGTCATGCTCTACGACCAGGGTCTGCGCGGCGAAGTCTCCATCCGCGACGACATCCTGCCTCTCACGCAGCAGACCGAGAACATCATCGCCCTCAAGATCAGCGGCATTCCGGACAAGAACTACGAGGCCAAACGGCTGCTCGATATCCCCGTCCTGTGCGGGTGGGACCTCATGAGCTTGCTTGCCTACCAAATGGGAGCGGACGGAGTGATTTCCGGCAGCGCAACCCTCGTCCCCGAACACGAAGTCAGGCTGCACGATCTCGTCAGGCAGGAACGCTGGGACGAGGCGCGCGACCTCTACTACGGGGTGCTCGTGCCCATCCTGAACTACTGCACCTTCGATCCGCACGCCTACTCGGTGTGCAAGTACATCCTCAAGTACATGGGAGTCATCGAAAACTCCGACGTCCGTCCTCCCAACCCGGATGCCGGCGAGGCCCGCGCAAACGAAGCGTATGAGGTCCTGAGGCGAGTCGGCGTGCTCGAACTTGAAGGAGCGTCCTTCCACCATGCCCACCGACGCACGATACATCTTCCACGAGGGTGACCAAGCCCTCATCCTCGACCGGCGTGGTCGGCGCTACCTCGTCACGCTCAAGATCGACAAGGACGACCAGAACCACCTCGGCACCTTCCATCACGGCGACATCATCGGCAAACCTGAGGGAGTCCGCATCTGGACATCGAAGGGCCACGCGCTGATCGTCGTCAAGCCCGGCATGGCCGACTACATTCGGATCATGCCGCGCGTCGCCACCGTCGTATACCCGAAGGACATCGGAGCCATCATCACCTACGGCGACATCTTCCCCGGCGCGCGCGTACTGGAGGCAGGCACCGGCTCGGGGGCGCTGACCATAGCCCTCGCCCGCGCCGTCGGGGAGCGGGGAGCCGTCTGCACCTACGACATTCGAGAGGACATGACTCGCCGCGCCCAGGAGAACCTCGCCGCCATCATGCCCGAGCACCCGCACGTGACCTTCAAGAACGGCGATGTTTCCGAACGCATCCCGGAGACCGACCTCGACCGAATCGTCCTCGACCTCCCCGAACCGTGGCACGTCGTTCCGCACGCCGTCGACGCGCTCGTGCCGGGTGGGGTTATCCTGTGCTTCCTACCGACCGTCCTCCAGGTCCACGAGCTCGTCATGGCTTTGGAGGACGCCAACACCTTCGGCATGATCGAGACGACGGAGATCTTCATGCGCACGTGGTCGGTCCGTGGCCGCAGCGTCCGTCCCGACCACCGAATGATCGGTCACACCGGCTTCATCACCACCGCCCGCAAAACCACACCGTATTCGCCTCCACCCGCATCACCGACATCGGAAGAAGATAGCGGCCGGAATTAGAGGCTCGCCTCCCAGTCCTGGATGATCTTCACGTTGTGGGGAAACGCCAGTTCAGGTAGGGTGCCGACCTCGAACCAGCCCGCTTCTTCGGCGTCCGTACCCGCGGCCAGTCGTCCGCTCGTTACCTTGCCGGAATAAGCGACGACGATGACCGGATTCGCCGGCAACGAATAGACTCCGATAAGCCCGGTAATCTCCACCTCAAGGCCCGTCTCCTCCCGGACTTCACGCCGCGCCGCCGACTCGACTTCCTCGCCCCGGTCAACGTACCCGCCCGGAAAGCACCACTTGCCGATCTGCGGTTCAGCCCCCCTTTGAACGAACAGCAGCCTGTCGCCGTCCGAGACCAGCACGACGACCGCGACCTTGGGATCGAGGAATACGATGAACCCGCAGCTGGGACACGTCGGCCTTGGTTTCCCCTCGAACGTTCGCTGCTCAAGAGGGTGCCCGCACCGCTGGCAGTAGTTGACGTCCTCGTATTCGGCCATCGTCCGCCCATGCTATCCAACGGCCCCGCGCCCTGTCCAACGCAACACCCCCGCCTTGCGTCTCCACCGCCATCTTGATACCCTTCCCGGTGCCAAAACATCAGACTATGGAGGACGATTCCCCGCCATGATCCAGACACTAAAACGTCTTATGACCACCCGTGAAGTCCACGCCCACTGCGATATCCCGTGCGGCATCTACGATCCCATCGCCGCCAAGATCGCCGCCCAGACCGTGCTGAAGATGGTCGTCCGCATCCAAGCCATGGACGCAGATGATATGAGCATCGAGGGAGGCAATTCGTTCTCCCGCTACGTGGTCGTCAAGGAAGAGCACGCGGAGCTCTGCAAGCGCGAGCTCAACATTCTCAGCAACGACTACTTCAAGCCTGAGCACCTTGAGGCCCATCCCGACCTGCCCATGAAGGTCTGGAACGCGACCAAGCTCGCCTCGACCAACAAGCAGGGTGTCGACAGAGAGGCGGCCGAGAACCTCGTGGCCGCCGTGGACGAGATAGCCACGATCTTCTGGGCCACCAAGGGCGTCGAGTACAGCGACCCGGTCGCTGAGGTGCGCTTCGGCACATAGCCTTGCCCGATATCTCAATCACGCGGATGTTCAAGGACTTCGGCATCACCGCGCCCGGCGCGCAGAAGTCCGCGCGCGAGGCCCTGTCGCGGGCAGGGATTATCTCCTCACGGCCCAATCGCACTAACATCGCGTCGGAGAAGGTCGACCGGGCCCGCGAGGCCCTCGAAGCGGCTTTTCTCTGGCATTGCGGCAACGGCGATTGCCGCAGGCAGGCCGAAGCAAGCCCAAGCTTGCTCGTGGACCAGGCCCACTGCACGATCTGCGGCGGCTCGAAGGATCGCAGTTCGCTCACGTCTATGGCCTCGGCGCTGGCCGACGCCAACGTGAGCAGGGTTCTCGTCGTCGGTGGTACCGAGGCAAAGACTCGGGAGATACGCGAGAAGTCGCCGCCCGGAGTCGAATGGCGGTTCGTAGACGGCACGAGGTCGAAGGACGACCGCTACTTCCGTCACAACCGCCGATGGGCGGAAATCATCGTCATCTGGGGCAGCACCGTACTCGACCACCGGGTGTCGTCGCACTTCGAGAGCAAGGGCGACGACCGCGTCATAACCGTCACCCGTCGGAGCATCGGCGCGCTTGCCGATGCGGTGGTGGAGCACCTCAACCGGCGGTAGCCCGGTCTCGCCTATCCGTCTCCGACGGCTCGCCGCGTCTCCACGATCTGTTGCGCGTGCTCGAAGAGGTGCGAGATGACCAGCGACCGGGCGGCCTCGATCGCTATCCCCGATGCCGCGCCGTGCCCGTAGGTGACAGGACGTTCGAGGTCGGACGGCGACATGCCTCCGAGAATCTCCAGTGTCCGCTCGCAGGACTCGCTGAGCCGCCGAGTAACGGTTTCGATATCATCCCCGCTGTGCGTCTCGACGGAGGCCGTCCGCCGTTCTATCTCGCTGTGGGAACGCGCCAGGTCCGGTTCACTGTCGGCGTTGGCGATCTTCTCCATCCACATGGCCTGCATCTCGATGACGTGCGCCGCCACCTCCGACGCCGTCCACTCGCCATCGCCCGGCGCAGTGTGCAGCTCCCGCTCGGTCGCGCCTGCCAAAGAAGCGGCGACCTCCTGCTGTGCCTTGCGAAGCTCCTCCGTCAATTCTTGGATACTCATTTCTCATTCTCCTCCGCGATCTCTGCGCCCTCTGGGGTGAGTCCCACGTGAACCTCCGTCATGATCTCGTCCAACTCGCGCAACATTGTCGCCACCTCGTCTGTGACGTGGATCGGGGACGACGGACAAGGGGGAGCGATGCCGTTGAAGTCCGACGGGGCCCGGGCTGCGAGCGGCACTCATTCTTCCGGGGAAGAAAGGCGCTCGCAGGTGTTCGGCCCGGGCCCTAGTGTACCCGTCGAACGGACGCCTGTTGGGTGAATCGTACCACAGGGCCGCTTGGTGATGGTAGCATGGGGTACGACACTGCTCTCGGGGGGCGCGAGCATGGCAAATACGTTTGGGAAGATGTTCCGCATCACCACGTGGGGGGAATCGCACGGCGACGCCGTGGGAGTGGTTGTGGATGGGTGTCCGCCGCAAATCGAGATCGACGTTTCGGAAATTCAAAAGGAGCTTGCGCGGCGCCGGCCCGGCCAGAGCCGGATAACGACCCAGCGACGCGAGTCCGACGAGGCGCAGATCCTGTCGGGCGTGTTCGAGGGCAAATCGCTCGGCACCCCGATCATGATCGGCGTCTGGAACGCCGATCAGCGCTCCAAGGACTACGAGCACATGCGGATCAAGTTCCGCCCTTCCCACGCCGACTTCACCTACCAGGCCAAGTACGGCATCCGCAACTGGAAGGGGGGAGGACGCGCCAGCGCGCGGGAGACCATCGGGAGGGTGGCGGCGGGCGCCATTGCCAAGAAGATTCTCGCGCAGGAGTTCGGCGTCGAGATCGTTGGCTACGTCAAGCAGGTCTCCGACATGGTTGGTGACGTGGACCCGGAGACCGTGTCAATGGCCGATGTCGAGTCCACCATCGTCCGCTGTCCCGACCCCGATATAGCAGAGCGTATGATCGAGCGGATCGACGAGGCGCGGAAGGCCGGGGACACCCTCGGTGGCGTCGTCGAGGCCGTGGCGCGCAACGTCCCCCCCGGACTGGGAGAGCCGGTATTCGACAAGCTGGAGGCCGAGCTCGGCAGGGGAGTCCTCTCGCTTCCCGCCTGTAAGGGCTTCGAGGTCGGGTCGGGGTTCGGCGGAATAACCATGACCGGCTCGACGCACAATGACCCGTTCTACAACGAGGCCGGCAGGATCAGGACCCGCACGAACAACTCCGGCGGCATTCAGGGCGGCATCTCCAACGGTGAGAGCATCGTCATTCGAGCCGCGTTCAAGCCGGTCGCGACCATCATGATGCCGCAGGAGACCGTAGACGAGGACGGCAACCCGACGGAGCTGTCGGGCAGGGGGAGGCATGATCCGTGCGTCCTCCCTCGCGCCGTGCCGATGGTCGAGGCGATGATGGCCCTCGTGCTCGTCGATCATGCCCTCCGGCAGCGCGGTCAGGTCGGCGACGTGGGATGACGGAGCGAAAATGGGACGCGAGCCGGTACGACAGCGCCCACTCGTTCGTATGGGAGCGGGGTAGGGGAGTCGTCGAGCTTCTCGCTCCCGCGCCGGGTGAGCGCATCCTCGATCTCGGGTGTGGCACCGGTCACCTGACCTCCCTCATCGCGGAATCGGGCGCTGAGATCGTCGGCATCGACTCGTCTGAAGACATGGTCGGGGTAGCCTCGGGAAACTACCCCAACATCCGTTTCGAGGTGGCCGACGCCCGCTCTCTCCCCTTCGACGCCGAGTTCGACGCCGTATTCTCCAACGCCGTGCTCCACTGGGTCCGCCCCCCGGAGGCGGTCGTCCAGTCGGTGTGGCGTGCCCTGAAGCCCGGCGGACGCTTCGTGGCGGAGTTCGGTGGCGAGAACAACATCCGGGCTATCATGACCGCCGTCGGCGAGGCCCTGGACGCGCTGGAGCAAGACGGTACTGAAGTCTACAGGCCGAATAAGTACTTCCCGCCACTCGACGAGTACGTTTCTCTCCTGGAAAGCCACGACTTCCACGTCGCGAACTCAGCTCACTTCGAGAGGCCGACGCCGCTCGATGGCGGCGAGGAAGGACTGAGGAGGTGGCTCCGCATGTTCGGTTGGGACTATCTGGCCCCGCTTTCACCTGAACAGCGCGAGGAGGTGGTCGCCCACGTCGAGAAGGCCACGCGGTCGACCCTATACGCTGGAGGTACATGGACTGCTGACTACTGGCGACTTCGTTTTGCGGCGTACAAGCCGGGATAAAAAGGACGGTGTGGACCATGGCCGATGACCGCGAGTTGTTTATCGTGAACACGCAATGCGCCGTCCTACGCGGCGAGCGCATCCTGATGATCGTCAGGGGCGAGGAGGTCCGGCAATCTCCCGGAGTCCTTGCGTTCCCCGGCGGCAAGGTTGAGGTCGAGGACGGTCCTGCGACATCCTTGAGACCACCGTTCGCCGCGAAGTCCTGGAAGAGACGGGGATCACCGTGTCTTCCGAGTTGGAGTACGTCCGGAGCGTGGCCTTCTCCATGAACGACGGAACTCCGGTCGTGGATGTGCTCTTCCTCGGCGAGTATGTTGAGGGAGAACCGCACATCACCGACCCCGGCGAGGTGGCTGAAATCCGGTGGATGACCGCGCAGGAAATCCTCGCTCACGACAAGACACAGCCGTGGCTGAAGAACGCCATCGCCCAGGTCGAAGCCCTCAGACGACAGTTGACTCGCCCCCGTCAACGTTGATCGCCGCGCCGGTGATGAAGCTGGCCCGCTCCGAGGCGAGGAACGTTATGAGGTCCGCGACCTCCTCCGCCGTGCCGATGCGCCCCAAAGGAACGTCTGCCCCTTGCCGCGCGTAGAACTCTTCCTCCGTCAGATCAGTCCCCTCGGCCTGAAGCGCTTCCCACTCGCGGCGGAACTGTCCGCTCCGAGCGAGACCGATGCAGACCGTGTTGACGAGTATGCCATGCGGCGCGAACTCCCGCGACATCGCCTTGGTCAGCGCGATGCCCGCCGCGCGGGAAACCGTCGTAGGTACGGTAGCCGCTTCCGGCTGCTTGCCGCCGATGCTCGTCACGTTGATGATCCGTCCGCCACCCGCTTCGATCATGTGCGGTATCGCCAGACGCGAGCACCGCAGCGCCCCGAACAGCTTGGTATCGAGATCGCCCTGCCAGATGGCGTCGTCCATATCGAGCAGCGGTCCGCCCGCCGACTCGCCCGCGTTGTTCACCAGGATGTCGAGCTGCCCGAACCGGTGCAAAGTCTCCTCGAAGAGCCGCTCGATCTGACTTTGGTTGCACACGTCCGCTGGTACGGCCAGAACCTCGCTTCCTGTCAGACCGCGAATGTCGTCTGCGGCCAGTTCGAGGCGCTCCGGGTTTCGGGCGCAGATGGCGACCTTTACGCCCTCGTGACCCATCGCAATGGCGGTGGCCTTACCGAGCCCGTCGCTGCCTCCGGTAATCAGCGCGATTTTTCCCGACAGTCCCAGTTCCAAGGTTTAGCCGTCTTCCCGCCGGTAGGCTTCGTCCAGCAGATCGGTGACGTACGCGATCTCAATCGGCGGACCGTATCGCTGAGTGCCGTATTGGAGTTGGAGCACGCAGCCCGGATTCGCCGTCGCAAGCACGTCCGCATTCGTCCGACCGACGTTCCGCATCTTGGAATCGAGCACGCGGAGTGAGAACTCCCTTTCCGTGATGGTGTACGTCCCGCCCGCGCCGCAGCACACATCCGAACGCTCCATCTCGACCAGTTCCACGCCCGGAATCGAAGTCAAGATTGTCCTCGGTGCGTCCGTAATTCGCTGGGCGTTGGCGAGATGGCACGAGTCCTGGTAGGTCACGCGCTTCTCGACGCTTCCGGTCGGGGGAGTAAAGGGCAGGTCTACGAGGAACTCGTGGATATCCTTGACCGTCGCGCTGAACTTCGCCGCCCGCTCGGCGTAATCCGGGTCGTCTTCGAGCAGGTGATCGTACTCCTTCATCCTCGCGCCGCACCCCGCGGAGGCGACGATGACGGCGTCTACCCCTCGTCCCTCGAAGGCGTCGATGTTCCTTCGTGCAAGCTCTCTCGCCCGGTCGAGATCGCCGACGTGACTGTGAATGGCGCCGCAGCAGCCTTGCCCCTCGGTGACCTCCACCTCGCACCTGTTCCGGGTTAGAACTCGCACAGCGGCGTCCATCTCCGGTCCGTGCATCAACGGCATTACGCACCCCGACAGAATGGCCACCTTTGCACGTACTTCTCCTTGTGCCGGGTAGACTTGTCCCTTGGCCGTCAACCGCCGCTTCGACACCGTCGGCGCGGACATCTCCAACTCCGCAAGGCCCGGAGCAAGAGTGGAAAGTACCTTCGTTTTCCTGATTGTGGTCTGCATCCCGCTCCATTGATAGAGCCTGAGCAAGCTCGCCACGAGTTCGAGTCGGCCTTGCCTGGGGATAATCGAGTTCAGGGCGAAGTTTCCCACTGCACGGGAAAGAAACCCCTTCTTCCGTCGCGGCTCGACCTCGCTCATCGTCGCTTCGATCAGGTTGCCGTACGGAACGCCGGACGGACACGCTACCTCACACGCACGACATTGAATGCACAGGTCCCAATGGCGGTACACCTCAGGCGTTATTCCGATGCGGCCCTCGTTCACCGCCTTCATCAGTGCGATGCGTCCTCTGGGGGACTCCGTCTCCAGCCCCGTCTCCAGATACGTCGGACATGCTTGGAGGCAAAATCCGCAGTGGACGCACTTGTACATGTCCTCCTCACGCGGCCCGTCAGGGGAGGCGAAACCTGGATGTGCAACCGTCGGCTCAGTCCACGCCATCAGATGCCACCCATGAACCGGCCGGGATTGAGGAGGCGGTCGGGGTCGTACTGCCGTTTGAGATTTCGCATCGTGTCGATGGCCGATGTCGGCTCCCCCCACACGTCGATACCTTCCTTGGCCGGAAGCGGCGCTTGAGTCACGATCGTTGTCCCGCCGACTCTCCGTACAGCATTGATGGTCTTGGAGATCGCGGTATTCACCTGCTCGGTCGAGGACTCGCCCTCGACGTTGAGCCAGTGAATGTCTATAACGCCCTGCGAAGTCTGCGTGGTGGCCCTCCACCTCAGGCCGGAATTTTTCCCTATATTAGGTAGCGAATTGAGTGCACGGGGAATGTTCGCCGGGAGAATCGAGGATCTTATCCCCGCGATTGGGGCGGTCTCGTCGGCCCAGCCGATGTCTCCAATCCGTCTCCACATGATCGCCGCGTCATCGCCGTCGATCAGCGCGTCGGAGATGGCGCCGGAGCGCCGGAAGATCGATGCAACGTCGTCGGTCTGCCGCCGAACGCTTCTCGCCCGTCCTCCGACTCGGACCAAGAGGGAGGGTCGTGCTTCACCCGTGCCACGTCCTCCCGCACTTGGCTGCTGCCCGTGCAGTGTGGAAATTGCCAGAGGCGTGAGACTGCTTCCGAAAACCGCCAGCGCGGCGTCGAGGCAGCTCCCGTCCGAGTCGAACGTTGCCATGACGGTCGCCTGCCGGGCCGGGAGCGGTGTGAGCTTGAACGACACCTCCACGATGACGCCGAGCGTTCCCAGGGCTCCGATGTGCATCCGCGCCATGTCATAGCCGCTGACGTTCTTGACGACCTGCCCGCCGGTCTTCGTGATCGTCCCGTCGGCCTGCACGGTTCTCATGCCGATGACGATGTCGCGCGGGCTCCAGTTCTGCCACGTCGCGGGGCCGCTCCACCCGACGGCGAGAGTCCCGCCGATGGTGGCGCGGTCGGGCAGGGGGGGATCGATTGCCAGGAACTGCCCGTGCTCAGCCAGGACTTCTTGGAGTCGGGAGACCCTGATGCCCGCCTCGACGGTTGCCGTAAGATCGGCGGCGTTGTGCGCGAGCACTTGGTCGACTGCGGTCATGTCAATTGCGAGATCGAGCGATTCGGGCACGTTTCCCAGTCCGGTGCGTGTTCTGCCGCTCAACGGCGATACCGTCAGGCCATGTTCAGCCGCTGCGGACATCGCCTCCGATATCTCTTGCGGTGAAGTTGGGCGGGCCACGACTCCCGGGGTTTTCCCATCGACGGCGTATTTATCCGTTGGGAGCGTCTCGATTGACAGCGAACGCAGCGATTCGGTGGCTTCCTTGAGCCGTGCGGGGTTCGCGGACACGGATGCGTTGCTCATACGAAGGCGTTGGCCGCCGTCTTGGCGAACCCGCCCTCAGGATGACGCGCGCCGTGAGATGCCCCCGTTGGGAAAATCTTGCCGGGGTTGAACGTCTCACCCGACCCGAAGGCGGGCTTGAGTTTCGCCATGGCGTCCATGTCCTCCTGCGAGAACATGAGCGGCATGTACTCCTGCTTCTCTAGGCCGATGCCGTGTTCTCCCGACAGGACGCCCCCGGCGTCGAGGCAGATCTCCAGTATCTTGCCTCCCGCTTCCAGCGCTCTCTCGGTGTCACCCGGCTTACGTTCGTCGAAGAGGATGAGCGGGTGCAGATTCCCGTCTCCGGCATGGAGGAGATTGGCGATGGGAAGACCGGACTCCTCTGCGACCCTCTCCACCTCTCCAAGCACCTCCATGAGCTTGGTGCGAGGCACCGTGCCGTCAACCAGATAGTAGTTGGGCGCGAGCCAGCCAAGCGCCCCGATGACGCCTTTTCGCGCTGCCCAGAGTCTCTCTCGTTCCTCACTGCTCGTTGCCGTGAGAATCTCCATCGGCTCGTAGGTCCGGCACACGTTGGCGATCTCCTCCGCCTCCTCCTCGACCTCTTCGCGGAGGCCGTCCACCTCAACGAGAAGCACGGCTCCGGCCTCCTCCGGGTACCCGGCGTTCATGGAGGCCTCGGCCGCCCGGATGCACATCGCGTCCATCATCTCGATTGCCGCCGGAACGATCCCCGCGCCTATGATTCCCGATACGGCAGAGCTTGCGTCTTCGACGGTCTTGAACATGGCAAGAAGCGTCTTCACGGATTCGGGCGACTTCAACAGGCGCACGACAACCTTAGTGACGATGCCGAGCGTGCCCTCTGAGCCGATCATGATGCCGCGCAGGTCGTAGCCCGGCGCCTCTCGCGTCTTCCCACCGAACCAGTGCACCGACCCGTCGGCCAGCACGACCTCCATGCCGAGCACGTGATTGGTCGTGACGCCGTATGCCAGGCAGTGCGGGCCGCCGGAATTTTCGGCCACGTTGCCGCCGATGGTGCACGCCTTCTGGCTGGAAGGATCGGGCGCGTAGTAGAGGCCGTACTTGCTCGCCGCCGCCGAGAGGTCGATGTTGACGACGCCCGGCTCGACGACGGCCAGCCGGTTGACCTCGTCGATCTCCAGGATGCCGGTCATGCGCGTGAGCGCTACGACAATGCCGCCGTGCTCGGCAATCGCACCGCCGCTCAGGCCCGTGCCCGCTCCACGCGCAACGACGGGAACGCCGTGCTCTCCCGCCGTCTTGACCACGCCGGAGACCTCTTCCGTCGTCCGGGGCAGCACGACGACCGTCGGCAGCGCGCGGTCGACCGAGCCGTCGTACTCGAAGACGATCAGGTCCTCGGGCTTGTGCACCGCGTTCGGCTCGCCGACGATGGCGGTGAGATCACGGATGAGTTCGGGATTGCTCATGGGCCTTAGGCCCCATGATAGTGAATTAGCAAAGCCGCTTCAATCCGCCGGACGCGAGTCCTCTAATTCTGCCGAGCCGTCCCCCGCGCTCCACATGCGTTTCCCTACCACGATCGCCAGGACCGTCAGCAGCGAGTCGACCGCCGGGAAGTAGATCATGTGCGAGGTGACCGCTTCGCCCGTCTCGCTGTCGGGGTTCAGCGTCCAGAACCACTCCCAGAAGAACAGCATGGTGAGGACGATGGCGCCGTAGAACACGAAGCTGCCGCGCAAGTGGTCGATCACACTCACGTCTTCCATATTGTCGAGGGCGCGCTTTCGCAGGCAGCCCACGACCAGCACGATGATTACCGCAACGGCCATGAACCAGTTCAGTATCTTCCAGATTTGGTAGTCGTCCGATCCGTCGTGGTACAGCGGCGTGGCCATGAGGTTCAGAAACACCGCAAGGCCGACGATCACCAAATAAGCCGCTATGATCTTTCTCACCAACTGCATGGTTCTTATCCTCCTTTAGGTGTAGGTGAATGCCGTTTGGCCTTCAGACTGAATCGCAAGCTATCACGCGTCCACAAGCCCGTCAACCGGCGCCCCTCTGTACCGGAAGAGGCGGTTGAGATTCTCCGCATAACTTGTACCATAAGGGAAGCTGGGGCAAAGCCCTTGCGGAAATCAAGGCAAATTCGAGGAGGGGCATTTGGCGCGGGTACTTGTGACGGGCGGCGCGGGGTTCGTCGGGTCGCACGTCGTGGACGGCCTGTTGGAGAACGGCCACGACGTGCTGGTCGTGGACGACCTCTCGACGGGCACTCGCTCGAACTTGCCTCCTGACGCGGAGTTCGTCGATCAAGATGTTGCGGACGATGGATTTGTGGGTGTTGTCAAGTCGTTCAGTCCTGACGTCATCTCTCACCTGGCAGCACAGGCTTCCGTTCCCGTCTCCATGAGCGACCCAAACCTGGATGCCCGGGTGAATATCATGGGCGGGCTGAATGTCATTCGAGCCGCGATTGAGGCCGACTGCGGGCAGGTGATCTACGTCAACACGGGAGGAGCGCTGTACGGCGAGCTGGAGTACCTACCGTGTGACGAAGATCACCCAATTCGTCCCATCAGCGCCTACGGACTGAGCAAGTGGACATCGGAATGCTACTTTCGGACGATGCTGCCGGACTCCATCCCGCTGAAGGTGCTGCGGCCCGCCAACATCTATGGGCCAAGGCAAGACCCACACGGAGAGTCCGGCGTCATCGCGATCTTCACGCGGAAAATGCTGCGCGGAGATCAGGTTACGATCAACGGGGACGGAGAGCATACGAGGGACTATGTATATGTCGGCGACGTCGTGGAGGCGCATGAGACGGTGATGAATCACGGCGACTCCTTTGTGGCTAACATCGGAACGGGTGAAGGAACATCCGTGAATGAAATTTTCCTGCACCTTCAAAGGGTGACCGGGTACAGCGAGCCTGCGATTTACGGTCCGCCCCGGCCAGGGGACGTCCGGCATATCGCGCTTGATCCTTCGAGAGCAAGGCAGGTGTTGGGCTGGGAGCCGAAGGTTGGGCTGCTCGAAGGGTTGAAGATGACTGCTTCGTCGATGAGGAACGTCGATGATTGATCGTGTCGTCGGGCACCGTAGTCCATTGGACGGACGTAACGCAGTAGGAACCGGCTTGATCGGAGCATGATCGCTATGGAATCGCGTCTCGTCACTGCAATCCGCATCGTTCTGGCCCTAGTCATGGTCACGCCTCTTATCGTCATGACCGACCCCTTGCCTCATGCCGTGTTCCCGTACGTGGTCGGCAAGGCGTTGTGGAGCCGGACGCTGATCGAGATCGCGTTCGGGCTGTGGGTCGCCCTACTGCTCAGGGATTCGTCGTATCGATTTCCGAGGTCGTGGACGCTGGCGGTGCTCGGCGTCTACGTCTTGATCGCTCTGCTGGCGACGTTCTTCTCGGTAAGTCCGACCCGGAGCCTGTGGTCCACTTATGAGCGGATGCAAGGCTGGGTCGACCTCGCGCACTGGGCCACATTCGTCCTGGTGTTGGCGTCAACGCACAGGACGTGGGCGCACTGGCGGACGCTGCTCAACTTCAATCTGGGCGTGAGCATCTTGATTGGAGTGCTGGGCCTCACACAGTTCCTCGACATCAGGGTGTTCGAGTACCTTCAATACCGGAACCGGCTGGACATCACCCTAGGAAACCCGACCTACGTTGGCGGGTACATGCTGGTGAACTTCTTCATTGCGGCGGCGTTCCTCGCGGAGTCGTTCCTCGACAGGTCGGCCTCCGAGACGCGGGGACGCGCAGTGGACCGTCGCAGGAGACGCAGGGCACAACAGAGCGGTGGGTTGTCTTCGATTCCTCCTGAGCACCTATGGCGGGCGTTTTGGGTCGCCGCCGTTGCGCTCAGCCTCACGATGGTATTCCTCAGCGGCACCCGGAGCGCCGCCGTCGCGCTGGTGGCAGGAATACTCGCCTTTAGCATCGGATACGCATTGTGGGGCGGCTCTCGGCGACTCCGAGTAGCGGCGATTGGCACGACCGCCGTGCTGACCGCGCTGGCCTCGCTCGTCGTAATCTTCATTCTCGTGCGCGCGGGAACCGACGTAGAGAGGATCGATCTTCCCGGGACTATGGTCGAACGCCTGCTCAACACTGGCGTGCGGGACAGGAGCGTCGAGGGGAGGATAGCAGCAGCCGGGGTCGGCATGAAGGCGTTTCTCGACCGGCCTCTGCTCGGATGGGGCCCCGAAAACTACACCGTAGGCTATGATCGTCACGTAGCGCCTGAAGCCTTTGCCAAGGGGTCAGTGTCTTTCGATCAGGCGCACAACAAGCTCATAGAAGAGCTCACGACGAAGGGGCTGCTCGGCCTGCTGGGATACCTGGCTCTGTGGGTGTCCCTGGCGGTCGTGTTCATTCGGAAGGCCAGATACCTTACGGTGGCACAGCAGGCGTTCGCGTTCCTGATCGGAGCGGCGCTGATCGGATACTTTACCCAGAATTTCTTCTTGTTCGACACGCCGGGCACGGTAATTCACCTCTATGCGCTGATCGGGTTCGTGGTATTCCTCGATTCGATGGTCCTCAAGCGGAGCGGTTCGGGACCCACGCAAGCGGTCGTTCAAGACGAGAAGGCCGCGGATCGTGGTCCCCTGTTCCCGTCGCTGAGGGGAGAAATGGCGACGGGGTCGGTGATAGTTGTCGTGGGCGTCGGGATCGCCGCGGCGGTGTTCCTGCTCAACGTGCGGCCGTTGACGGCCGCGTCCCAGGCGGTCGATGCGGTCAGCGGGGGGAACAAGTGGGCGCAGAAGTTCGAGGCATTTGAAGATTCGGTCAGTACGTTCCCGCCGTTGGCGAACACCGTTCGTATGATGATGTTCAGAGAGATTGGAGCCCAGTGGATCACCCTGGATGGTAATGAGGCCGTCAAGGCGTTGGAGGCAGTTGAAACTCACGGACCGGCCGGTATGAAGACGGAGCCTGAGGAGTGGCGCTTGCTGACTACCATGGCGGTCATCTATCAGCAGGCCAGCAGCGTCAATGAGGAATACGTTGGGCGAGCGCGTCAACTCGTGGAAGAGGCGGTCGAGCTGGCGCCGTCGAGGGTCGAAGTGCGGGCGCTGCTGATCGGGCAGCACCTGGCGGAAGACGATCTCCAGGGAGCATTGCGGCTCATCGAGAGGTACACTGCGGAAGCTCCGGATGCGGCACACCATTACGAGCCGATACGGGAACGGGTGGAGAGCGAAGTCAAGCGTCTTGAGAACGAACAAGGAAACGACGAATAGGTTGCCAAGAGGAAGCGTATGACCGTATATCCAGTCATTCTTGCGGGAGGCTCGGGCACTCGACTGTGGCCGTTGTCGCGGGAGTACTACCCGAAGCAGTTTCTGCCGCTGATCAGCGCTTCTTCAAGCATGCTCCAGGAAACTCTGGCGCGTCTCGAACTGATCGAGGAGGCGGAGTCTCCCATTCTCGTGTGCAGTGAGCTGCATCGCTTCATCGTTGCCGACCAGCTAAGAGAGGTGGGGGTTGAAGCGACGAGCATCATCGTCGAGCCTACCGGGAGGAATACCGCGCCCGCGCTGACGTTGGGGGCGTTAAGGGTGCAGGACGCGGCCCAGGACGGCAGCGACCCGGTTTTGCTGGTGACGCACTCGGACCACTTGATTACGGAGCCTCAACGATTCCTGGACGCGTTCCGCGTCGGGCTGGCGCTGGCGTCCGAGGGAGATGTGGTGACATTCGGCGTGCCTCCGACCAGTCCGGAGACGGGGTACGGGTACATCGAGAAGGGAGACACCCTCTCATCGGTCGACGGCGCCGCGTACGCCATCCATTCGTTTGTGGAGAAGCCCGACCTGCCTGCCGCAAGGGAGTATTGCGAATCGGGACGGTACCTGTGGAACAGCGGCATCTTCATGATGCGCGCTTCCGTGTGGCTCCGGCAACTGGAGCAGCACCGCCCCGACATCGCCGCCGCCGTTCGGAAGGCCTACTCGCAGGGGAAAGACTTCTTTGAGTTCTTCCGGCCTGAGGAGGATGCGTTCCTGAACTGTCCGAGCGAGTCGATAGACTACGCGGTGATGGAGGGGGCCGGTTCCGCGGCGGAAGAACCCGATGGATCGACGGGGTTCGCGGTCGTTCCCATCGACGTGGGGTGGTCGGACATCGGCTCGTGGTCTACCTTGAGGGAGCGTCGCGAGCAGGACGTTCACGGCAACGTCGTCCAGGGCGACGTGTACACCGATTCCACGAAGAACTCGCTGGTGATCGGCCAGCACCGGCTGGTCGCGGCAATAGGCCTGGAAGACATGGTGGTAATCGAGACGGCGGACGCGGTCCTGGTGGCGCACAAGGACCGCGTGCAGGACATCAAGGGGATTGTAGAACGGCTAAGGAAGGACGGAAGGACGGAGGCGGACGTTCACCGCAAGGTGCACCGGCCGTGGGGGACGTACGACATTCTCGACGCGGGCGAGGGGTTCCAGGTAAAGCGCCTGACGATTTCTCCCGGCGCTGCTGTGTCGTTCCAGTACCACAACCGCCGGGCGGAGCATTGGGTCGTCGTGCGTGGGACGGCCAAAGTGACCAAGGATGATGAGGTATTTCTCCTCAGGGAGAACGAGTCGGTCTCGATCCCGAAGGGCATGAAGCACCGCTTGGAGAACCCGGGGAACGTCCCGCTGGAGGTAATCGAGGCCCAGATGGGCGAGTACCTCGGTGAGGACGACATCATCAGGCTTGAGGACAACTATAATCGCGAGACGAACAAAGAAGACGACTCCGAACACGGCCAGGAGAGCTAGGCGAGACATTCGCGCAGGAAGGAGATCAAAGCATGAAAGCGATGGTGTACCACGGGAATCGCGATCTGAGACTTGAGACGGTTCCGGATCCCAGCCCAGACGAGGGCGAGGCACTGCTGCAAGTCGATTACTGCGGGATCTGCGCGACGGACATCGAGGAGTACGTGTACGGGCCGAAGTTCATCGACAAGGCCAAGATGCCCATCATCACGGGTCACGAGGTGACCGCGACGGTCGTTGAGGCGCCCGATCAGTACGGACTCCTCACGTCGGGGACGCGGGTCGCGCTGAATACGGTCCTGACCTGCGGGGCGTGCTTCTGGTGCTCCCTGGGCGAGACACCGCAGTGCGAGAAGTTCACCGTCGTCGGATTCGACCGGCCCGGCGGACTGGCGGAGTACCTGGCGTGGCCGGCAGACGAGCTGATTCCCCTGCCCGACAACGTCTCAAGCGAGGCTGCGGCCCTGATCGAACCTTCCGGCGTGGCACACCACTGCGTGCAGCGCGGAAACGTCCAGCCGGGCGAGACGGTGGCGGTTGTCGGGGCCGGCACGGTGGGCACGCTCGCCATGCAGATCGCCAAGGCCCAGGGAGCGCGGGTATTCGCCGTCGACGTGAGGCAGATGAGTCTCGACCTGGCTAGCTCACTCGGGGTTGAGGTCGCCATCAATGCGGCGGAAGAGGACGCCGAGGCGATTCTCAAGGACCTTACGGACGGACGCGGCCCGGACGTGGTCATCGACGCCGCGGGAGCTCCGAATACCCCGGCAGACTGCATGAGATACGTTCGGAGAGGCGGGCGAGTCGTCCTGGTGGCGATCTACACGTCCACGCCGGAGTTCGACTTCAATTCGATCGTCGCACAGGAGAAGACCATTATCGGCACGATTGCGTATTCTCGCGCCGACGTGCAGGCCTCGGTTGACCTGATCGCGGCAGAGAAGCTCAGCACGACGCCACTGATTACGGACCGGATAGGCTTGGATGACGTGATCGATGTCGGATTCGAGCGGATGATGGCGCCCACGAAGGACGTGTTCAGGATTCTGGTGAAGCCTTAGGCGACAAAGCCGTACTTGCGGAGCGTCGCTATCCACTTGGCGCGCTCCGGGTTGTTGTCGGGGTTGTCCAGCCAGAACGGGTCGCGCTGCAGGAGCGGGAAGACATCCCTGATCTTCGACTCGGCGGTTACCTGCTCGCGGACGGCCTGTTCCTGTTCCGGAGTCTTGGGCGCGGCGAAGTACCCCATCGTAATGAGCCGACGGTCCTCACCACCGCCGTAGCTGCCGTGCCAAGCGTAGTTGTCGAAGATGAGGACGTCGCCGCATTCCACCGCCGCAATGTGTGAGGGTACCTGGTCGACGCTGAGACCGTCCTCGTGCAGGTGGGCGCCGGAGCTTTCGAATCCTTCCTTGAGCGGGATGCGCTTGAACTCGGAGTGCATGGGTTCCCTGTGCGAGCCGGGAATGAGCCGGAGCGCGCCGTTACTGCCGTCGAGGGACTGAAGGTAGATGCCGAACTTCAGGCCGCGCCAGTTCTTCTGCGAGGTATCCGGGTGCCAGTCGGTGCGGTCGCCGGAGAAGGAGTTGGATGCGGAGAATGAAGCCACCACGTCGTCGCCGAGGAGCTGCTTGACCTTGTCGAGGAAGCGGGGCTGTTCGAGCAGCGAGGCCGTGTATTGCGTGTCGGACATGAAGTTCCACCAGTTCAACTGCTTGCGGAAACTGGCCCGCTCCATCGTCGCCTCCGCCCGCTCCAGCGCGACGTCGAACTCGGCGTTTAGCGTATCTATATCCTGTTGGGTCAGGAATCCACGCAGGACGACGAATCCGAAAACCTCAAACTGGGTGATCTCAAGCTCGCTAAGCATTTCAGGCCCCCCGGCTTTTGCTGGCGGCATTGTAGCAGGGAGGGGGATTCACCGCAGAGAGCGCGGAGGACGCAGGGTTGTGTTGTTCCGTCTTGACATCGTTCGGCCTCGTACATAGACTCCGAGCGAATCTGAAAGGGGTATTCATCGCCATGACACACTACCAGCTAGAACGCAACTACGGCTGCCGCGTCTCCGACGCTTGGACGTTCCGGGGACTGAAGACGGCGATCTTGGAGAACGAGCTGCTGCGGATCGTCATTCTCATCGACAAGGGAGCGGACGTGTACGAGTTCGTCCACAAGCCGACCGATGTCGACTTCATGTACCGCGACCCCCACGGCGTTCGCGATCCGAGGACGTTCACTCCCACCACCGGCGAAAACGTGGGGACGTGGATGGACTTCTACGAGGGCGGCTGGCAGACGGTGTTCCCGGGAGGCGGTTTCCCCTCCCAGTACCAGGGTGCTGACATGGGCCTCCACGCCGAGGCGAACATGGTCCCCTGGGACGCGGCGATCGTCGAGGACACGCCGGAGCGAGTCGCCATCAAGTGCTGGGTGCGAACGGCGCGCACTCCCTACTTCTTCGAGAAGACCCTGGCGCTGAACGCCGGTTCCTCCGTGCTCGAAGTGGAGCAGACGCTGACCAACGAGGGCGAGGAGGTCGGCCACTGCGTCTGGGGCGAGCACATCGCTCTTGGCCCCCCGTTCCTCAGCCCCGACTGCGTGATCGACCTGCCGGGCGGCACGCTAATCAACCACGACGACCAGCACCATCCGAACGCGAAGCTAAAGCTGGGAGCGCGCACCCCGTGGCCGATGACCGAGGACCAGCAGGGCAATCCCATCGACGCCAGCAAAATCGAACCGAAGGACGCGCGTCGCTACGATATGTCGTACATCGCGGACATGCCGGAGGGCTGGTACGCCATCACTAACCAAAAGATGGGACTGGGGTTCGGCGTGCATTGGCCCACGGACGTGTACAAGTTCCTGTGGTTCTGGCAGTCGTTCGGAGGCGGGTACGGCTACCCCTGGTGGGGCCGAACGTATAATGTCGGCCTCGAACCGTTCTCAAGCTGGACGAACCAAGGCATTGCCGACGCCATGTCCAACGGCACGGTGATGGTCCTTCAGCCGGGCGAGAAGGTCTCCTCGTCCGTGAGAGTGGTCGCCTACACCGGCTCCGAGCGCGTCAAGCGGATCACCGAGGACGGCGAGGTGGTGCGGTAATTTCCGTCACCACTGGACGAAGATCGGCATTACGACGTGCACGTAGTTGTCGTCGCCGACGGGCTTGATCACGCCCGGGCTTGACGGGGTCGTCGTCTCCAGAGCGACCTTGCCGGTCTCGAGGACGTTGAGCACGTCCGTGAGGTACTTGCTGCTGAAGGCGATCTTGGCCTCGCCGCCCTCGATCTCGGCGGCGACCTCGCCCTCGTTCTGACCGACCTCCTCGGACTTTGACTGCACCGTCATCTTGCTTTCTTCTTCATCCACCACGTCCATCATGAGGCGGACGATGTTGCTGCCCTCGCGGGCGAAAATCGACGCGGCCCGCGTCGCGCGGATGAACTCCTCGCGGCTGACGGATGCGCGGGTATCGTACTTGTCGGGGACGAGCTGCTGATAATTGGGGAAGGTGCCCTGCAGCAGGTTCGCCACGACCTCAATGTTGTTGAGGCGGAAGAGGGCCTGGTTGTTCGAGGCGGTTACGGTGAACTCTACCGGGTCGGTCTGGCCGCCCGTGAGGCGGGACACCTCGTTCAGGGCGCGGGCGGGAATGATGAAGTCCACGTCCTCCGGCAGGGGTTCGAGGAGCTTGCCCTTGTAGACGGCAAGCCGGAACCCGTCCGCGGCGGCGAAGGTGAAATCGTCTCCCGATATCTCCACCTTGATGCCGGTAAGCACGGGACGGGAGTCCTCGGTTGCGGCGGCTATGGCGACGTGCTTGATCGCGTCGTTCAGCGCGCTAGGATCGATCTTGCCCGCCACGCCGTCCTCGACGGTTGGCACGGGCGGAAAGTCGCTTGCGGGAGTGCCGTTGATCTGCGCGGAGAAGCGCGCGCACTTCACAGATATGCCGACGGGCTGTTCGGTGTAGTCGAGGTCGATGCGCTCGGCCGGGAGGGAGTTGACGAACTCGGTCAGAAGTCGCGCCGGAATCGTGACCTCCCCCTCTTCCTCGATCTGCGCGCCGATCCACGTGCTGATGGCGATCTCCTGGTTGGTTGCCGCCAGCTTGAGCCGCGCGTTGTCGGTCGTGATGAGGACATTCTGCATAACCGGGTAGGTTGTCCGGGCGGCTACGGCGCTGCCCACGATCCCAAGTCCGCGGCTGAGGTTTTCTTGCAAGCACGAAAGACGCATATTCCCACGCTCCATTCGATTCTGAAAGTCGTTCGGTAGTATAGTGCGGCGGGAAGGCTCAGTCAACGGGGAGCGGAGTGAAACGTTTGGCCGCGCGGTTTTTGGTAGTATATGCCGAGCGCGCGGCATGGCAGGCGCGGCTCCACACTAAACGAATGGGAAGTCCAACACCGTGGGATACGTTGAATCTCTGCACGCAAAGGCAATCCAGCTAAGCCGGCTGTCCGTCGAGATGACGGCGGCGGCGGATTCGGGCCACCCGACGTCGGCATCGAGCTTGGCCCACGTCGTGGCCGCCCTGATGTACGGGCACATGCGCTACGACCCTTCCGACCCGGCGAGTCCGACGGCGGACCGGCTGGTGCTCTCGGAGGGACACGCCTGCCCCATCGTGTACGCCGCCGGCTCCGAGTTGGGACTTGCGGTGGGAAAAAGCTCCGAAGATCGTCGCGCGATGACGCTTGAAGACGCGATGCGGCTCCGGGACATCGACAGCGAGATCGACGGGCATCCAAATCCGGCGGAGGGGTTTCCGTTCTTCCCGGCGGCGACGGGGTCGCTGGGACAGGGCCTCTCCATCGCTGCGGGACTTGCGGCGGCGGCGCGGCTGGACGGCTCGGACAAGCGCGTATTTTGCATCATCGGTGACGGCGAGAGCCGCGAAGGGCAGGTGTGGGAGGCGATAGATTTCATCGTCGACTACGGACTGAACGCCGTGTGCCCAATCTTCAACTGCAACGGGTACGGGCAGTCCGACCCGGTGAGTCGGCAGCAGTCACCTGAGGTCATCACGGCCAAGCTGCGCGGAGCGGGGTTCGATGTATCGGTGATCGACGGGCACGACCCCGTTGCCGTTCGTGACGCCCTCTTGGAACACGCTCGTCATGCCGACGATGCCGATGCAAGGCCGTTCGCCATCGTTGCCGAGACGGTCAAGGGCTGGGGATTCGTGAAGGCTGCCGGCGAGGGACTGCACGGCAAGCCCCTGACCGGCGACGACGAGGCGGCCGCTCTGAAAGAACTGGAAGAGACGGCGGCGGCACTTGGAGTTGCGGGTACGAACGGCGACCTCAAGGTCGGCCCGGCTCCTGCGACCGCGTCACCCTCTGCCGAATGCGAGTCCCCCCCGGGATTCGCCGAAGCCATGAACGTCTACGGACAAGCCGACGCGCTAAGGGACAAAAAATTTGCGCCGAGGAAGGGCTACGGAATCGCGCTGCGGGCACTCGGCCACACGAACCCCGACATCGTGGCCCTCGACGGTGACGTGAAGAACTCCACCTTCGCCGAGTACTTTTCGCAGGACCCCGACCTTGCACACCGCTTCTTCGAGTGCCGCATAGCGGAGCAGCACCTCATATCGTGCGCGGCGGGAATGGCGTCTGGAGGAAAAATACCGTTCGCGTCGAGCTTCGGGAAGTTCGTCGCGCGCGGCTACGACCAGTTCGAGATGGCGTTCATCAGCAGGCTGAACCTCAAGGTCGTCGGCTCGCACGTCGGCGTGAACATCGCGGCGGACGGACCGAGCCAGATGGCCCTCGCCGACGTGGCGTTCTTCCGTTCCATGGCGAAAGTGCAGGCCGACGCGGGCGGCCCGGCCCTATACATCCTCAATCCGTCCGACGCGGTCTCGGCCTACGCCCTGACCGTGCGGATGGCGGAGCATCAAGGGGCCTGTTACCTCCGCGCAGCGAGACCCGACACGCCGTTCCTCTACGACCTCGACGCCGACTTCACGCTCGGAGGTCACGGCGTCCTCGCCGAAGGTTGCGACGTCCTCATAGCAGCCTCAGGATACGCCGTACACGAAGCGCTCAAAGCATTGGCGGCCCTGTCGGAGGAAGGCATCGAGGCCGCGCTCATAGACCTCTACTCCCTCCCGTTCGACGGGGAGGCCATCGCCAACGCCGCCCAAACCAGCGGCGGCAGAGTCGTAACCATAGAGGACAACTACGGTGCAGGCTTCGGCTCCGAAGTCGTCGAAGCCCTCATGCAGCACGGCGGCAACTTCAAGGTCAAGCAGATGTACGTCAAGCGCATCCCCAAGTCCGGCCGCTCAGCCGACGACCTGATGAGGTACGTCGGGCTGTCGACGGGGGATATTGTGGGGGTGGTGCGGGGGTTGGTGGGGTGAGGGGGTCTCTCAGTCCGTTGCCATCGCATCCTTTCTTCTGAAAGAAGGTCTCGAAGTTTGCCAGTCCTACGACAATGACTTACTACTTAAACTCATATCGCCCCCTAGTATTTAGTCGCCGTGGGAAGTCTGCCATAAAGGAGTATGGTATTCCGCCCTACGTGGACGACTCAATTCGCAGAGAGCCCGACTTCCAATCACAGTTCCCATCGATCAGTGCAATTTGCCGAGGAGTCTTATTTGCTCCACGGCTTGAAGAATCGGATACGGTTGTTTACATAACCGTCAAGGGTAACTATCCAGGTCGCGTTGGTAGACATTGGCGGATGACCGCCATTCTGAAGGTCATTAGGCGATTCGAGTCGCATCGCCAAGCAGCCAAGTGGTACGAGAAGAAAGGGGTTGATCTTCCAAGCAATTGTATGGTTCCAGAAAATCATCCACTGAATCTCGACCGAACCAGCAATCGAGATAACTGGCCAACGGTTCAGCGTTGGGACGCTGTTTATCGTATGCGCACTAACAAGACTCCAGTCTTCCTCGCGTGTGAGGCGTTATTTCTAGAACTTGACGATCCCCCCGTTGTGACTGAGGAACTTTTCTACGACGTCTTCGCGAAGATTCCGGCGACAAGAAACCCACCTGAAATCAGTAAGGAGGAATTCGAGAAACTCACTATGAGGGTGGGTGTTTCATAATGCGCAAGCTGATAGTCGCGAACTACAGGGTGGGCAATAAGCCTGAGCGTCCTCGCCTTACCCCTACGTCAGCATCGGTGACCATGGCGGCGGCGCGGCGTGTTGACGCAGTGTAGCCAATAGGCTACGATATGACATGATACGGATCGTCCAATATGTGGCGCGTGACGGCAAGGATCGCTTCGGTGAGTGGGTGCGTGCCCAGCCGTCCCCAGTCCGCACCCACGTCCAGGCCCGGATCAACCGTATCAGGATGGGGAATTTCGGCGATCACAGGGGACTCGGCCAAGGCGTATCCGAGCTACGGATACATTCCGGCCCCGGATATCGTGTGTATTATGGTCGGGACGGCAACGACCTCGTGATCTTATTGGTGGGCGGGACGAAGAGACGACAAGCCGGAGACATCGCGCAGGCCCAAGCTCTCTGGCGAGAATACAAGCAGGAGAGGCAAGATGCCGATAGTAGAGTATGACGCAAGCGAATATCTTGAGACGCCTGAGGACATCGCCGGATATCTCAATGCGGTATTGGAGGAGATGGACGAGGACGACGACCCTCGATTGCTCATGATGGCGCTCCGCGACGTCGTCAAGGCGCGCGGCGGCGTCTCCGCGCTGGCGAGGGAGGCGGGCCTGAATCGCGTGGCGCTCTCACGGGCGCTGTCCGGCCAGCGAGTCCCCCGGCTGGATACGTTCGCCAAGCTCTCCACCGCCTGCGGTGTCAAGCTCCGCTTTTCGGCGTAGGGGTTCACTCTCCCCTACGTCAACATCGGCGACCACGGCTTCAACTGTGTTGCGAACATGGCGTCCGCCCGTCGGAGCGCTCCCGTCGCGTGTTCCTCTACGCGGCCGGCGTGGGCTAGGGGCGTGAACGGGAAGCCTCCAAGGTAAGGGACGGCAAGGTCGTCTACGGAGAGAACGAGGTCGGGCGACTTTGTGGTCGGCCTGCACGTCGCGCCGGACGGCCCGCCCGTTAGGTGGTAGGTTCCATCGTTCCACGGACAGAACCGGTCGCGGACCTCGAAGACTATCTCGCCGTCTATGGCGTAGGTCCTGGAGGACAGAGCCTTCGGGACGTCGACGAGGCGGAGCCACGTTCGGTCGCGGGGCTTGCGTTCCAGTGCCCTGGCGTCGTGGAGCATCCAGACGAGTGGTTCATCCGTGGGCCTGTCCCAAGCCTCGATGGTCTTGACGAGATCGACGCCGAAGCAGTAGCTCCACAGGGCCGTGTACGCGGCATCGCTGCGGGCCATGAGCTGACGCACGAAGACCACCTGGTCTTTGATCTGGTAGATGGCGTAGCCCTCCACGTCGCTCTCCCGGTATTCCACGTAGTAATTGCGTTTCTTGTCGTCGAAGACATCGCGCCACCAGGGTTTCAATGGCTTAACGATACCCGCGCGACCGCCCGTCGATCTCCAATAGATCTCGGGAAACACGTCACGAGCGCCATCCGTTGTCAGCATCTTGAGCGAGCCTTCCCACGCGTACTCATGGCGGAATCCGGTCTTGTGACGATCGATCTTCCATTCGTCGTGCTCGCCGGCGATGCCATATCCGAAGCGTCCGTAGATCGGGGCCTCGGATGCGTCAAGCGCCGACAGGGACAGGCCGCGCTCGTGGGCCGCAGTTAGTTGACGCTTCATCATCTCCGTGAGGAGGCCGCGCCTGCGGTGTGAGGGCAGGACGGTCACGCCGCCGATGGAGGCGATCGTCACGATTCCGCCGGGGACGGTCATTTCGAGCGGGAACCGCTCCGTGACTCCGACGGGATCGGAGCCGTCGAACGCGCCGATATACTCTCCCCACTCGAACCACTCCAGGGCGATGGGCATCCGCGACTCGTCAAGCTGGTTGTGAAAGGCCCACGACTGGGTCCGCGTGACAGCCTTCAGATCGTCTTTGGTTATCGGACGGTATTCGATGGGCATTCGCGGCCTTTCGGTCTCGCGTGTTTCATTTCAACGGATGCTCTACTACAATGCGATGCACCTCAGCACAGTATACCAAGCGCCAACACGGAAGGGAACAAAAACTATGCCAAAACCACCGCAATATGGACTGATATACAACTGGGACGGGAACCCGCACGGGTACTCGGAGCATCCGCAGACGATGGAGCAGTTCCTCGACAAGGTGTACGGGCCGATGGAGGACACGCAGGTCGGGGCGCACTTCTGGTGTGTGGGAGAGCACGCAGCCCGGTGGGAGAGCGACGTGTTGGAGACCGTCGGGGACGTACACGGGCGGGTGTACGAGAGCGCACAGTCGTACACGTTCCACGAGAACGTCAGGAGCATGATCGCGCGTGGAGAGGACCCTCAGGCGGAGATCATCACGCGCGGCCACGAGCTTGGCATGGAGGTCTACGCCTCCGTGCGGATGAACGACAACCACTTCGGAGGAGCGCAGCCGTCCGACCTCGCCACGATGCGGCATACCGAGCTTACGCGCATGAGGATCGAACATCCCGAATGGGTGCTGGGCGACAAGACGACGCCGTGGTTCGCGGTGTCCTGGAACCTCGAACATTCGGAGGTGAGGGAAAACCGCTTCCGGCACTGCGAGGAGGTGGCGCGACGCTGGGAGTGGGACGGCATCGAGCTCGACTGGCAGCGACACGGTTTCCACCTGCCGGACGACTACGGCTACCGGCTGCGTTACGTCATCACGGACGTTCAGCGGGCGGTGCGGCAGGTGACGAACGAACTGGCGGAGCAGCGCGGCAGGCCGTACTACCTCGCGGCGCGGGTATCGGGCACGCCGGAGATGTCGTATCGCATCGGCTACGACGTGGAGACGTGGATCGCGGACGGGCTGGTCGACATCCTCATCCCGGCGGGAGGGGCCCACACCGACCCGCTGATCGCCGTCGAGCAGTACCTCGCCATGTGCGAGGGAACGGACGTCGCGGTGTACCCCGGCTTCGACGCGCGCGTGGACGGGTGGGACTGGACGGGGTTCGTGGGGCCGGAGAATCCCCTGCTCAAGGACCAGTTGCGCACACGCGCCGTGGCGAGCCAGTGGCACGCGGCGGGGTCGGACGGCATCTATCTCTTCAACTGGCACGCCAACCGTGACTCCCGCAGGGGTCTGATGAACCAGATCGGCTCAGTGGACACGCTGGCGGGTACCGACAAGGTATTCGCCGCCGCGCACCGGTACAAAGACGCATTCGGCACGGTCGGGCAGTCGTGGGCGGGAGCGTTCGACAACGACCGCCTGTGGGGACAAATCCCGGTGCCGCTCAAACCGACCATGACCGGCGAAGGCCCGACGATCACCATCGAGCAGGCCGATGACCTGGAGGCGAACACCCCGGCGGACGTGAAGCTTCGACTGTTCCTCAACGAGTGGGTGGTCGGCGACGTCGTAAAGGTCTATTGGGACGGAGAGGAGCGCTCCGACGTGCGGCAGGAGTACCACCTGGCCGAGGACACCGCGGGCAATCCGATGGACGCTCAGATCCACGATGTCGGCAACGCATCGTGGTTCCTGCTCGACCTTGACCCCGAAGAGGCGGCCAAGGGCAAGCACACAGTCAAGGTCGTCCTCGAACACCGGAACCCGCAGGTCGCCAGCGACATCGTGCTGACGAACGTGGAGCTGGCGGTCACGTACGAGTCGGAGGAGTAGCCGCTAGCTTGAGGCCAACTTCGTTGGTGGAGATCTGCTCTTCGACAGGCTTTCGAGTAACTACATCTACTCTTCCATAGGGAGTTGAGTTCCACGTTGGGCAATGTGCTCAGCCGCGAACGCAGTGGCCTCACCTAGGTGGACGAGTGGCCCATAGATACGCTGGTCGAAGGCGTTCTTTGTGCGCAACTGCTCCAAAGTCAACCGGTTGCCCTTCCTCCGGTTGCAAGTCGCGTGGAGAAGCGCCAAGTTGTACAACTCGTCGGAACCGCCGGATTCGGTTTCTTGGTCTCTGCGAGCCCAGATATGGTCAACCTCAAGCAAGCCTAAATCGTACTCCCCGCTCGGAAACTTGGGAGCTTCCCATCCACAACCCCAGCAGTACGGGCCGAACTCCTCGACGAGTAGCGTCTTCGCCTCGTCCTTTGGAATTCGCCCAGACCATGAAGCAGATCGAGCAGACCCTTTTCTCCCACGCTTTCCCCGCTTCACTCGTTGGAGATTATGAAAAGGTTCCGGGTCTTCGTCGTCGCGATTGGGCAAGTGTTTGGGGCCGATGGTGTACGACTTGGCCTTTTCCAGTTCCGGCTGTTGACCGTCCAGCGCGTCCGTAGTAACGGATGTCATGTCGCTCAGCGCAATCCCATTCAGGGCAAACCGACGCTTGAGCATCGTCCAAGAGCGGTAAGCCATGTCGCAAGCTATCCATTCGCGACCTAGACGCTCAGCGGCGACGGCGGTTGTCGCACAACCTGCAAAGACGTCCAGAACCACGTCGCCGGGATTGGAACTCGCCCTGATGATGCGCTCGTAGAGGGCTAAAGGCTTCTGGGTCGAGTAGCCGGTAATCTCGCCGCGAGTATTGGGGAACCACCCGGCGGAGCCGTATAGCTGCATGATATCCGTCCAAGTATTCGACAGCGGCACGCCGGGGCTCTCATCCAAGTATTGTCGTACGATTTTCCCGCCCCTTGAGCGTGTCCTATATTTCCTGCCGTCCTCATCAGTATGACGAAACCAGTTCTTGAGGTATGTATCCTTATACGGCGTGAACTGCTTGTTATAGGTGTGTTTCCCATGCTGTCGGGCATAGACCAACAACATTTCGTGGGTCTTAACAGGCTTCTTCCCTGAAACTCGCCCCCCGGACGGCGTACCATAGTTCCAAATGATCTCGTCTATAAAGTTCTCCGTCCCGAATATGGCATCCATCAGCATCCGCAGGTAGCTGTTGGCGTGGCTGTCGCAATGAACGTAGATGCTGCCGGTCGACTTGAGCACCCGACGGCACTCGATCAGTCTCACCGCCATGAACGCAATGTAGGCCGCCTCGTTTTCCGTAGCGGAAGCCTCAACGGCCCTGATTACCGCAAACACCGGAGGGTAGTCGTCTTCCATCCTCCTGAGCCAGTCGGGATGGACGTTCTCATCCCACGTCCAGATGTCCTGAACGGTGGTATCGCGGCCCTCGTCATGTATAACCCCATGTTCCTTGGCCAGCGCCTTCTCTTCGGCCAACTCGTCGTCCGTTATCGGCGGCTTCGGCCTGCCCGTGAACGTCTCGTTTGCAGCAAATGGCGGGTCAATGGCAATCAGGTCGATACACTCGTTGTTGAGCGAGCGCAAGAACGGCAGATTGTCCATGATCGCCAGCGTGCGGTTTTTGAGATTTAACTTGGTCATGGGCGGGAAGGCTCCTCAAAAGGATCAGGCATGAGAATCGTCGATGGGCAATCCGAGCCATCGCGCATCGTGCTCAATTTCACTCCAAGAACACTTTGGGAACCGTTGGCCCGGTCGAAGAAGGCCACTGATGAAGTCATGACACTCGGAGGCATAAATACTATCCATCTGAACTACCTGACCGGTCATGGGAAGTTCGTGAGGTTTGCAGCGTGCACAAGGACTGACGCTTGGCACCGGTTGCAGTCCTGATGTTTGTACTTTTACTTCAGCATGGTCATAAGTCTCAAATGTAAGACGTTTAGAAGGGTTGTTGAAGCATGAACTAGCCGTTAGATGAATCGTAGCTTCCAACGCATCCTTTAAAGGCGCCGGCTTATCATAGGTGCAAAAGAAATATGACATGTTTTACCTCCTTTAGCTCTCAATTAGGTTTATCTAGGTCTAAGACGCTAGCATCATCCACCAATTGATTCTCGGTACGTGGTTCGTTGGCTTTGTCTTATATTAGGCCAACTCTGAGGCATTCCGCAAATTGGGGGATGAACCATGCGGTCAGCTTCCATGGGCGCATGATAGGTCATGCGTTCTTGCTCGTCAAGCTGAGATCGATGGTCTCTACCACTATATCCGGATGCTGAACCCCATATCGGAGTACAAGGTAAAATCTTCGCTTGCGAGACAGAGGCGGTTCACCCTCACCTTTCCTTGACCCTCCTTCAAGCCCGTTGCTATCATGTTTGAGTTGGCATCGGTGACATGAGGCTATGTTCGTCATCGGACTTACAGGCGGCATCGGGACGGGCAAGTCGGAGGTCTCCCGGCTCCTCGGCGAGTTGGGAGCCGAGGTCATCCAGGCCGACAAGGTTGCCCACGAGGCGTATGAACCCGGAACGCCCGGATGGCGGGAGGTCGTAGAAGCGTTTGGGGAAGGTGTCCTCGACGCGGACGGAAGAATCGACCGGAAGAGGCTCGGCGGCATGGTGTTCGACGATGATCAGACCCGCGAGAGGTTGAATGCAATCGTCCACCCAATCGTCCGACGGCTCTTGGAGGAGCGCATCGCAACACTCGAACGTGAGGGAACGCGAGTCGCCGTCATCGAGGTCCCGCTGCTCGTGGAGGCGATCAAGCAGCAGTCCCGATGGACGCGGCTGCTGGACGAGATATGGGTCGTCATCGCGCCCGAAGACCAAGCTGTCGCAAGGGTGCGAGCGAGGAGCGGGCTTGACGAGAAGGCCATCAAGGCGCGAATCGACTCTCAGGCCACGGAGCGGGAGCGAATCGAGTTCGCCGACGCGGTCATTGACAACGGCGGCAGCCTTGAAGGACTGCGACGACAGGTAACGAACCTTTGGCGCGAGCGAGCGCCGCACAACTAGGAATCAGACTACACGATGACCACCAAGACACAGACTATCTACCGCAGCTACATCATCGAGGAGTACCACCTCACCGAAGAGCCGTACTACGTGCCCATCGGTGACGAGGTGGAGTTGTTCGAGGCCGCGTACAGGTCGAAGATTCCCGTCCTCTTCAAGGGGCCGACCGGCTGCGGGAAGACCCGGTTCGTCGAGTACATGTCATACCGTCTGGGACAGCCGATGACGAGGATCTCCCAGAACGACGGAGTCTCGGGCGACGGCGCTTCAAACCGCAATCTGCCCCTGGTGACCATCGCCTGCCACGAGGACCTGACGGCCAGCGACCTCGTGGGCCGCTACCTCCTGCAGGGCGAGGAGACGATCTGGATAGACGGGCCGCTTACCCGCGCCGTGAAGGCCGGAGGCATCTGCTATCTCGACGAAATAGTCGAGGCGCGCAAGGACACGACGGTGCTCATCCACCCGCTGACCGACCACCGCCGCATCCTGCCAGTGGAGAAGCGGGGCGAGCTCCTGGAGGCCGCGGACGGCTTCCTGCTGGTGATGTCCTACAATCCCGGTTACCAGAGCGCGTTGAAGGACCTCAAGCACAGCACGCGCCAGCGATTCGTAGCGATAGAGTTCGGCTATCCGCCGAAGGATACCGAGGCCGAGATCGTCGCCCACGAGTCGGGCGTTGATGAGGAAACGGCAATGGGTCTCGCCAAGCTCGGCGAGAAGGTGCGAAACCTCAAGGAGCACGGCCTCGCCGAGGGCGCAAGCACGCGCCTGCTGATCTACGCCGGGAAGATGATCGCCGGAGGCATCGAGCCGCGCCGGGCCTGCCAGGTCGCAGTCAACTGGGCCGTAACGGACGATCACTCCCTGCAGGCCAGCGTGGACGAGGTGATCAATTCGATATTCGAGTGATTTTGCACAAAGAATCCCCTCTCCCTTCTCTATGCCAACCCAAGCAATGCCAGCAACCCCGGTCGAGTCCGCAATCCGACAAGCGCTGGTGCGGCATCACAAACGCTCGATAGACGAACCCTCCATGGCCCGCGCGGGTGTCCTCGCGCTCGTGTACCCCAAAGACGGAAAACCGCACGTGCTGTTCAACAAGCGGAGCGAGCACGTCGATAAGCACAAGGGCGAGATTGCCTTTCCCGGCGGCGGCTGGGAGTCCAGCGACGCGACGATATTGGACACTGCATTGCGCGAGACGTGGGAAGAGATGTCCATCGACCCGGCGGACGTGACGGTACTGGGCGAGCTTGACGACATCGTGACGATCTCCGACTTCGTGGTGACGCCCTATGTTGGCGCCATTCCCGGCGGGTACGACTTCAAGCCCAACATAGAGGTGGCCGAGGTGGTCGAGGTGCCGCTGGAGGCCATCCTGAACGGGCGAAATCTGCGCGACGACACGCGGCTCGTAAACGGGAGGGTCGAACGACGCGCGACCTATGCCCACAACGGGCATCTCATCTGGGGCGCGACGGGGATGATACTGGAAGGTTTCGTTCGCATCCTGAAGACAATCGACGACGGAGAGGACCTGTGGAAGACATCGACGTAGTCCGCCAACGAGTTCGGACCGCCCTCAACCAGTACCCTCCGCTCACCGTCGATGAGTTCGACAAGTCGTGGCACAAGATGTCCGATCTGCTGAACTCCCAGCAACTTTCGACGTGGGCGGACATGGGCATCCGGCTGGCCGGGCAGACCGTTCGCTCGTGGGAGTCCGCCGCGCAGTACTACAAGTCGAGCGCGAAGATCGTGAGCCTGATGCCGTTCAGCCGCTTCGAGGAGTGGTCGGAGTGCGGTCTGCGGCTCTGCCAGGACTCTCCGACACTGGCGGCATGTTACTTCAACGCGAGTCACGGCACGCTGCAGAAGCTCCGGGCGCGACACGTCGAGGCCTGGGCCATGATGGGCCGCAGGCTGTACAAGGGCACGTGGAAGTCGGGCACCCTCGCCTGCAAGTTCTTCGATTCCAGTCCCAAGCTGGTGAAGTCGCTCGAAATCGAGGACCTCGACCGGTTCGTCGCGTTCCTGGAGTACGTCTCACGCCGCTCGTACGACGTGGCGACCGACTGCATCGTCCTCGGCGAGCGTATTTTCCCCGCGCTCGGCGAGCACAATCAGGCCTTCATCTCGATGTCGTACTCGGTCGCGGAGACCGGCTGGCGGCAGGTCAAGAGCGTATTCGACGCGACCGCCCGCTCCCTGCCGCGAGTGCAGGCGAGTCAGCGCGGGCGTTTCATCGCGCTGTCGGACGCACTGCGTGAGAGTGGAGTCGGCAACCTCGCGGGCGCGATGCTGGAAGTGTCACAGGCGCTGTGGGAGCTCAACAACGAGTACCACGAGTATGTGCTTGAAATGTCGGAAGACCTGATGGAGCACGCGCCGAGCGCGATCCCCGACTTCATCAAGAGCTGCCCGAAGGCCCTCGAACGGGTGACGATCCTCCAGCTTCAGCAGTGGTACCTCGAAGGCGTCCGCGTCCTCCAGCGCAACCGCGACGCGGGGATGGCCTACTTCCGGCTGGAGTCGGCACACTCCCAGAGCCAGCTTGACGCGCTCTCGGCAAACATCGAGTTCGAGCGCATCAAAGACCTGATGGAGATGTACTGTCAGGCCCTCGCCGGGGCCGAGGTAAAGGTCGCGGCCAGCGAAGAACTTGCCGAGAAGCGCATCGGATGGCTCGCGCCCGACTCTCCGACAACGGAGGGTTCTACCGTCTACGTCCCCGCCATCGCCGACCGGTATGAGACCAAGGAAGAGAACTTCGCGCTGTTCAAGGTCGTCTCCACACACCAGGTGGCGCGGCTGGAGTTCGGCAGCTTCTGGTTCGAGTTCGATACGCCGTCGACGGTCTTCAAGGATCTGAGGCCCAGGCTCGAAAGGGAAGTGCTGGAGGCCGCGAAGTCGAACGGGGACGGGACAGAGTGGGTGACCGACATCCAACGCCTCTTCGGCCTCCTTGAGGACAGAAGACTCTCGCTCGACCTGTTCACCATCATTGAGGGCGGGCGTCTGGACATCCGCGTGCTCACCGAGTACCTCGGCATGAGGAAGAGCTACGCGCGAGTGCAGGGTGATGCCCTGGCGGCACGGCCCGAGATCACCCAGATGCCCGCGCGCGAGGCGATGGTCGAGTTCCTCGTGCGGGTGACGCTGCGTGCGGACGAGAGCCTGCCCACGCCCGTGGAGTACGTCGAGGAGGCACGCAAGATAGCCTCCATCGCGCGCCGGGCCAACGCCTTCGGAACGACCGTCGAGGACACATCGGAGGCGATGCTGCGCATCTACGCCATACTGATTCAGATACCGAACGTGCCGCTCGACGAGGACGAGTTCCAAGACCTCGACCTTGGCGACGACGCGGACGAGTCGTCGATGGAGTCTGAGGCAGAGGACGACATCATACAATCGCTCATGGAGGGCCTCGGCGCGGAGTCGCAGGAGAAGTCGCCCGGCGAGCAGGAGTACGAGACCAGCCAGGACGTCGACTACCGCGGCGACTTCAAGCCGGAGATGGTGCAGCTTCTCGAACAGCTTCGGCTGCAGAAGGGCACCGAAGGTTCCGCCGACGGCGACTCACAAGAGATAACGCAGGAGATGCTCCAAGAGTTGATCCAGAACAGCGCGGAGCTTGACCTCGACGCTATGGAGTTCGGCGAGGCCGAGGACATGACCGCCGACATGGCGCAGAACATGCTGAAAGAGGCAAGCATGACCGCGCCGTCGCACCCCGACCGGGGACAGGGGCAGTTCGTGCACGTCGACGAGGACGGCGGTCCCATCGACCCCGACGAGCCGCAGACCTTCGTCTACGACGAGTGGGACTTCCGCGCGGAGGACTATAAGCCGCGCTGGTGCGTCGTGCGCCAGAAGCAGATGAGCGAGGGCGACCCCGCGTACTACGGCCAGACTCTCGCAGGATACTCGACGCTGGTCAACCAGATACGGCGACAGTTCGAGCTGCTCGTGCCGGAGATGTTCCGCAAGCAACGCAAGCTGGAGGACGGCGAGGAGATCGACATCGACGACGTGATCGAGGCGATGGTCGATATCCGCACCGGCTCAAGCCCCAGCGACAAGCTCTACTGGCGGCGCAACAAGGTGCAGCGCGACGTGGCCGTTGTGTTCCTGCTGGACACGAGCGCCTCCACGGCTGAGGCGGTCGACGAGTCGCGCAAGGGCGAGGACTGGGACGCTCCCGACGATCCGGTCGAGTATATGACGTGGCTGCGGACCCGACGCGGCGAGGGGATGCGTCGCTCGTACAAGCGCATCATCGACCTGGAGAAGGAGGCGTGCGTCCTCCTCATCAACGCCCTCGAGGCCGTCGGCGACCGGTACGGCATCTACGCTTTCTCTGGCTACGGTCGCGAGAACGTCGAGTTCTACACCATCAAGGACATCGAGGAGACTTTTTCGGATAGCATCAAGAGGCGCATCGACCGCGTTTCGCCCCTGCACGCCACGCGCATGGGGCCAGCCATCCGCCACGCGACGACCAAGCTGGACGCGCTCGATGCCAAGACCAAGCTCCTCTTCCTCATCAGCGACGGCAGGCCACAGGACAGGGGCTACAGCCGCGAAGGGGTGGAGAAGGAATACGCCGTCCACGACACGAAGATGGCCCTCGACGAGGCGAAGGCCAAGGACATCACCGCCTTCGCCCTCACTGTCGACAAGAACGGCCACGACTACCTCGCCACCATGTGCCAGGACATGGGCTACGAGATCCTCGACGACATCCTCCAACTCCCCCGCCGCCTGCTATTCCTCTATCGTCGGCTGACAATGTGAGGGGAGTGGGGCATCACGCTAGGGCAGCGAGTTCCCTTGCTTCACCGAATCGAGACCCCGCCGCCGACAAATGCAACGTTCCCGTGCGTCCGATTGCAACCTTTTACCTCGGCTAATTGCAAGGTTATGGTTCGTCCGATTGCAACCTTCAAAAGCGTCTGGTTGCAAGGTTGTAGCGATGTCCGGCCCATGCGAGAGCGGCATCTTCGAGTCAGCTTCGGTGATAGCAGTCATCTAGGCCCCGGGTCGGTCCATGCCCAGTCCGACGGATCGTCCCTCCAACAGACGTCGAATCGGCACGGCGAACATCCCGTCGCCGAACCCGGCACTAATCTCGCCGTCATATACCACCACTCCGGCCACGAATCGTTCGTCGGCAGCCCTCTTCAGCTTCCGCAGGCCGCGAAAGTCGGACGGAGTCACGGTGGCGGCCGCCTTTACTTCCACGCCTGCCACCTCTCTCGCCCCGCGCTCAATGACGATATCGACCTCCACCTGATCCCTGTCGCGGTAGTGGAAGAATTCCAACGGCATGTCCTGGCACACGGACTGGCGTTTCAATTCATGGAGTACGAACGATTCCAAGTATTGACCGAGCAATCCGCGGTCCCGCGCGAGGGCACGTCTGTTTACTCCAAGCAGGGCGCATCCAAGGCCGGTGTCCCCCATGTGGAGCTTGGGGGTCTTGACCAGTCGGCTCAACTGGTTCCTGTGCCATGGCGGCAGCCGGTCGATGAGAAACAGCCGCTCCAGCAGCGCCACGTAGTTGCCGATGGTGGGCCGACTCAACTGGAATGGGGACGCCATATTTGAGAGATTATAGAGCCGGGCGGTCTGGGAGGCTGCGGCATTGAGTAGCCGGGGCATCACGTCGAGTGCACTGATCCTCGCTATGTCGCGCACGTCTCGCTGGAGCTGTGTGTCTACGAAGTTCCGGTACCAACTGGCACGGCGGGAGGGTGAGCGGGCCAGTGCGGCCGGATAGCCGCCATCCGCAATCCGAGCCGCCAAGTCGTCCCCTAGCCGATCCGTCCTCGACGTTGGGAATGTCCCACGAAACAGGTCGTCGAGGAAGTTGGGCGCCCCGCCGTGTATCTCTCCCTGAGAGAGGGGATGCAGCCGCAGGATTTCCATCCGCCCGGCCAAAGAATCGGAAAGGGTCGGCACCAGCAGCACTTGGGACGAACCGGTGAGCAGGAACCGTCCGGGAGAGCGCCGGGCATCTATTGCCTGCTTCAAAGCGGTGAAGAGGGAGGGGACGCGCTGCACCTCGTCGAGGATCGTTCGTTCGCTCAACCCGCCGACGAAGCCGGCCGGATCGGACTCGGCGGCGGTGCGTGCGATATTGTCGTCAAAGTTGATGTAGTCGTATCCGTGAGGATCTCCCACGACACGGGCCAGCGTGGTCTTGCCGGACTGCCGGGGACCGTGGATGAGCACGGCAGGCGAGTCGGCCAGCGACTCCGCCAGAGACCGTTCGGCGTAGCGGGAATACAGTGACGTTGACCGCATCGTCCGATTGTAACCTTATGCTTCGGCTAATTGCAAGGTTATAGAGCGTCAGATTGGAAGGTTTCGAAGCGTCCGATCGCAAGGTTACGACGATGTCGGGGTCGTATGTCATCCACGCGAGGATGGCCTCTTCGACGTCGGGCTCGGTGATGATGGTCATTGCGCCCAGCCCGGCATGCCACAGATCAAGAAGAAAATGACGAGCAGAAAAGCGATGCCGTGCAGTACCCCGAAAACAATCGGAATTCCCAACTCGATAAGGGATATGGGGCGGTAAGCCCTGCTTCGTCCCTCCCCCAATTTGGGCCATTCGTAATCATATGGACCCGCCGGCAAATGTTGTTCAAGCTCCCGAATCACCTCGAATTTTACACGATTCAAGTCACGGTGCGACTTGATGATGATATATGACAGTGTGGAAACGATAATCCCGACTATAGCAACAGGAATCATCAAGTAGATAGGGCCTGAGCCCGCGGACTGAAAACCATATAGGGCAACGAGCGCGGCATTTGCCGTTACGAGATATCTTCCCGATGAGACCCGCCGAGCGCTGACGTTCTCCGCCGACTGCACGAACACCTTGTACTGTTCGACGAGATCAGCGTTGAAAGACTCTCCGTAGGTGTCTTTGGTGTGACGGATCAAAGGCTTTTTCGGTTGCTCCGGCATACCAACTCATCCCATCCCGTTAATCAGGTTCTTCAAGTTCTCCCAAGTCCAGCTACGTATCTCGTCGCTGCTAAGTGCGTTTCTAGGTTTTGTGCAAGTCCTTCTCCTACGCCCCCTTAGCAGGAAGTACGGTGTACCCTCTTCACGAGCGATGGTGACTTCTGCTGCTACACCGGCGGCATCATGCGTGTGTTCCCCACAGATTACGATCATCAGATCAACCCTACGAATGCGGTCTCGGACCTCCCTTCGCCAATTCTCATCTATCGGCTCCTGAACCGACCAGTCCGCGATGCTGAACGGCGACTCGGGGTCTCTCGCCTGGGCAACCAAGTCGCCCCGGCGGTCGTTATCGTGGTCGTAGTCAAAGCTAATGAACGCGCTCTTAGTAGCCATCGAACCTTCCCATGTTGCTAATTTGTCGACTGTCAGTTCAGCACAGAAACATACATCGGCTGTTGCCAAGTCTAATTTAGGACTTCCACCAATTTAGCAACTATTTCGTCCGTACCTTGAGATGATGTATTCAATGCAACTATATCTGCTAATGTTGGGCTGAATTTCGTTACGTCCTCCTTCGACAACCCATGCCATATCGGTAGGACGGCATTCTGTTCCTGGACTTTCAGCGTTACCAGACCGTCCAACTCAATCTGAGGCCATTCCTTCTCAAAGAAGCTGGTTGACAATACCACGATGCCAAAGCTTGAATCGATTAGTCCTCGTTCAATCTCTCTCCGTAAACTATCTCCCACTTTCAGCGTGAACTCGTCATACCATACATTTAACCCTCTAGCAATAAGTGCTTTTGCCAGTGGACGCACGCAATTCTCTTTATCTTCACTCGCATGACAAATAAAAAAATCATATTTTTCGGTTCGTTCAATCCTTGGACTCGTGGTAACCCCAGATATCGTTGCAATATTGCCTTCACCGTCGGAGCGACGCAAGTTCCTTTCAGTAGCTCCACTATTGAGCTCTGCCACTCGGCTATGGCCATTAACCGTCAACCTTACTTCAGAAGCTAGACTTCCATCTACGTATCGTGTGAGCTCAATCCAATCCTTTTTCGACAGTTCCTCGCACAAGTAGGCAACTTCGGTCCACCCTGTTGATCCAGACCATGCCAAGGCTCCCAAATACGTGCTGTCGGTTCTGTCTAGCAATGGTACCCATGTGCCTATGTGTTCCGACGAACACTTCGCAATATATCGAAGCAGTCTATCAACCCGCTCATGAACCGGAAGACTACGTTTGGATTGTGCGTAAGCTAGCGCATCCGCCGTTACCTTAGGCCGAATCACACCCTGCAAACGCTGATTTACGAGCCATGTGGTTAAGCCTGCCTTGTGCCGGTCATCCGGCGAGCCGATATCATGGAACAGGTTGCTAGGAATCACATATCCTCCACCTGCGCGCTCAGAGTGCTCGATGATTATCTCACTTTGATCGGGAACGGTATACCCAGTCGCCTCGTAGTAATCGCCCCAAATTAGACATGTATTGAACCGACGTGTCATCGCTCTCTCCTTGTGCTAGGCACCGCTGCTGAGTATCCAGCCACATCAACCCTAACCTCCCCCGACACCAGCCGCGGCAACAGTGCATCCCGTTGCGCGGCGAGGGCACGGGATTCCTCCTCTAGCTGATGGCGGCACGTGAAGACGGTGCCGGCATAGTCGTTGAATTCGTCTACTATCAGTCTATCAGGTACAAGTTGCCTGTTCATGTACGCCAGATTCGATTGAGGCCCGGCACCGCTGAATCAACCGAAACGGACGGAAGGTCTTGGGCAGTCAATGCAAAGAACAAGAAGAGCATCCCTTTGTTATCGTCTTTGGGCACAACATAGAAGGGAATTATATATAACGCTTGACGAGTCACGCTGTAAGGCTAGGCTTGGAAGCGAGTCCGTAGCTCCCATTATTGAGATCGGGTTCTTTCGGCCTTTCGGAAGATCGCTCGTGCCAAGTCCTCAGCCGACCTCGGCATCGGCGTGCTGTCTGGTATCCTCACGCCCGCTGTTTTTACAGGCCTGTCTCTTCTTGCGTCGTGGCATCGTGTCCCCCTTGATTCACCACGTTAGTCGATCTGCGTAGCTTACCTTGGCTCCCAAAGCTACGCGATTTTCGTTCGGATAATAGACCCCGATGAGGTAGTTGTACTTCCCCTTGCCGATATCACGGCCCGGGGCTCCGTCTTTCATGTGACTCTTCGTCATTCTCACGAAGTTCTCGCCCAACTCCCGCGCCCGGCTTTGGCTCGTAGCAAAGTTCACTACTAACACCAGATTGATGTCTTTACCATCCTGAGTAATGGCGGCATCCATGATGTCTGAGTAGCCCTCAATGGTCCGAATAAGTATGTCTTCGATGTCCTTGACGGTCGGTTGAGTCGGTGTAGGACTCGGACTAGGAGTATGCGTTGGGCTGGGTCGAGTCGGCTCAGGAATAGTGATGACCGTGCCGGCAGGTTCATCTTGAGTTGTGTTCTCGCAGTCCTCCTCGGCGGCTGTCGCCAACCCCAGTAGAATTATGGCAATGACTCCCATCCATAGTTTTGCTCTGTGTCTCGCCGTGTGCCTCATGGTGCCCTCCTTGCAAAGGATTAGGTGTTACCAGGCACCGGCATCCACGGCGTGAGCCCGCAAGGAGGACCCGAAGGCCCAATCCTTGAAAGCTCACGCCTTCGCGTGGCCGATGCCTGGTAGACCTAATACTACCGTTCGCGCAAGAACGCGACAAGGGGTAGCGGGAGGTGTTCATGTAGGAGGCGGGTGCTCGAATTTGATGGCGCGAGACATGATTTGACGATGGGGCCGGATGAAATCCGGGTTGAGGTCTAGAAGGACGGAGAGTTGGTCGAAGAGGTATGGCCTGTCGAGCCCGTGAACTTCAAGCTAAGGGAGCCTAGCTAAGCTATCCCTCGCAAGATCGTCGTTCGCTGAAGCCTACAATTCCAGACCGGATCTCCGTCAGTATTGGAACGGCGTCGGGATGGTGCCGCCGTGCCACGGAAAGGCGTAGCTGGGGTCGTTGGCGAATCGGCGCATCCCGGCCTCAATCCGAATAGACGTTGAGCGAGGAAGCCGGACCTCAAAATACTTGGAGTCCAGCGGCTGAACATTCCCGCCAACATTAATCTCGGTAAACTGGTGCTCCCCGAATGCCCCCGCCTGGACGATAACGTTCCGTGTTTCGCTCCGGCTGAGATTCACGAGTTGAATTCCGACTCCGTCGGCCGACAGCGAGTCCACAAGTGCGCCGACGTCCTTCGGGAGGCCGGGCCGCGCGAGGTCCTTGTCGAAATACCGCACGGTCGCCCGAAGCAGCCCGCCGTGATAGACGGAATGCGGGCTTCCCAGCATCGTCTGGGTCAACACCTTCGTGTACACCGGATTCGGCGGCTCCTCGTTGTCGGCGATCAGTTGGAATGCGTCCCTGTCGTCGGCCTTCAGCCGCTCATACGCTTCCACCGCCTGCTGGTACTGGGCTACCAACGCCTTCTCCGGCCAGTTGGGGTTCTTCCCGTCGTAGTACTGGAACCGGCTGTACTCGGTTTCCCAGTCCGCCCGGCGGTCGGGATGGAAGGTCACCTCGTTCCAGTCGCGCTCCTTGTCTCCCTCCCGCAGCCGGACGATGAGGTCGTAGTCCTCCTTCGACATCGACATGTGGTACACGTGGACAGGCTCGTAGACCCGCATCGAATCCGGGCCGAGCAGGACACCGTCTCCCGAACTCTCCCGAGCCCATCCGTCGGGCCCAACCCTCCTCGGCACGAGGAGGTGACCGTCTTCGCGGGTGAACGAGTTGTCGAGGAGCATCTTGAGTTGAGAGCGCATGAGGTCCGCGTATCCGAGATCGCCGCTCAAGAGCACGGCACACTCGGTCGCGACCATGACCGAGTGGAACAGGCGGGTGCAGCCGTATCCGCTGTTCCAGCCGTACAGGCCGCCCCACCAGTTGCCGTCCCTGTGCTCGCCGATCTTCCCGGTCGGACCGACGTTGTCGGGGATGACGCCGCCGTTTTGGCGAATGCGCTCCATCCAGACATCCACGTACTCCAACACCCACTTCTTGTACTTCTCCTCGCCGGTGTAGAGGTACGCGTTCGTCACGAGTCCGGTGGCCGACAGGTTCGCAACGAGGTCACCGTTCAGCACGATGTGGTTGAACAGCCCGATGACCTCTTCAGCCTTCTCCGGGTCGTCCCACCAACCGAACTCCAAGTCCTTGACGATGGGGTACAGGGAAGAACGGGAACCCATCGGGCGAGGCTTCCACGCGGGGTTGTCGAGTGACGTACCGCCGTGCAGATAGTCCTTGACCGAGTAGAGAGGGGCATCGTGCCAAGGCCCCTGGCTGCTGTTCATCGGCGACCGGATGATTTTGTGAACGGGATCCCAGTTCGGGGCCTCGGGGTCCTCGCCGATATACATCGCGGCGAAGCGCTTGGCCCGCCTGACGTTCTCCGAGATCGTGGGATCAGCCACGCCAAAATCGTAGAACGCCATGTTGCCTTCGCCCATGTGGTGCCACTCCGCGTCGCCGGGATGGGCAAGGCTGAAATACTCGTTGTGGATGCTGTACTTGAGCTCCTTCGCGGTATCCCCGTGATAGTAATCAAGGTTGTTGATGCGGTTCCCGTCGCGGTCGTCGAAGAGGCGCGTGGTAGCGTTCCAGTGCTTCAAGGCCAGGTCGACGAGGTTCTCGCTTCCTCCGAGAGCATACAGAAGACACCAGTTATACGATCTCTCGTAGTAATCATCCATGTCGTCCGACCAGTACCACGCTCCGCTTCGCTCGGCGTACTTCCGGCTCATCACGGGAGCGGCCTCCTCCATGAGGGCCATGAGCTTGCGTTGAAGGATCGCCCACGACGGCGGGGCCGTAATGTCCGTGGCCTGCACGCCAACCATCTTCGGCATCGACACGGTTTTTTGATTCGCCATTATCGGACCTCCCTGTAGTTACCACGTGCTCGGGCCCGATTATATGCGGTCGCGTCTCGGAGGAACAAGACGCAGCAGCGTGTGTCCGCGCGTTGAAGCGATGCCGGTAATTCACTATCATGGGGCCGAGTTATCGAAATCCGATCGTGGTGAGCTTGTCGAACCATGAGCACCCACCTCTCCCCCGACCACGTTGCGGCCATCGAGCGCGAGCGCCGCGTCGTCGTGAACTTCGACGCCTTCCCCTCGATGATGCACCTGCCGAGCATCAACGTCGAGCACATGAAAGCGGCCCTCTTCGAGTTTATCGACGACCCGCAGACGCGTATCGACAGCGTGTGGTGGAATTTCACCGAGGGCAACGAGGCCTACTGGCCCAGCAAGATTCTCCCCTTCATCGATGCTCCCCCCTACGGCGAGTGGCAAGAGACGGGGTTCGATCCCGTCCAAACACTCCTGGATGAGACGCGCCGCCGGGGACTGGAGACGTTCTTCACCTACCGCATCAACGGCTCGGACAACGACGTGCATGGCCGCGTTCCACGGCTGGCCATGAAAGAGGAGCACCCCGACTGGCTCATCCACACGTGGAACAAGACCATTGGAGACGCCACCGGCGAGCGTCTGAACGGCTACTGGAATTTCGCCGTCCAGGGAGTACGCGACTACAAGCTGAGCATCCTCGAGGAGATCGCCGGGCAGTACGACTTCGACGGCATGGAGATCGACTTCGCGCGGGTGAGTCCCGTCCTTCCGCCCGGCCGGCAGTGGGAGAACCGGGACGCGCTGACCGACTTCATGCGGTCGGTCAGATCGATGCTGCTCAGGGTCGGAGAGAGGCGTGGACGCCCCTGCCTCCTGGCCGCCCGCGTACCGGAGAATCTCGTGGGCTGCCGCATGGATGGACTGGACGTGGAGACGTGGGCGCGAGAGGAACTGGTGGATATCTTCACGCTCGGGTGCCGGTCGTTCGACGTGGACGTCGCGGCGTTCAGGCGGATCACGGAGGGCACCCACATCAAGCTCTACCCCGTCCTGGACGACCACCACTCCACGGACGGTTACCGGTTCCCGCCAATCGAGGTCTTCCGGGGAGTCATGGCCAACTGGCTCCACCAGGGCGCCGACGGCCTCCAGACCTTCAACTTCGCCTACGCGAGTTCCGAGACCCTCGAGAAGTACGGAATGCGGGACACGTGGACGGGATGGCCGACGCACCTCCGGTTCTACCGCGAGCTTGCCGACGTCGATGCCATGAATCAAAGGAGCAAGGTCTTTGTCGCGCAGAGGCGCGGCGGCGGTCATGGCCCCTTCGTCGTTCCAAACCCCGAGGACTGGTCGACGCCGAGATGGATGTACTTCAATACGAACATGCTCGCTCCTCTGCCCGCCGATCTCGACCCGGACGGGCGGGCGGACACCCTCCTCCACGTCTACGTCGGCGAGCGGGTACCACCCGATGCGGAGGTCACGGTCCGGCTGCTGCTCTCGGACGATTCCGCCGCCGACCTGCCTGATGACGAACGCTTGCAGCGCGTCCTCGTGGCAACCATCGGACACACGGAGAGTCGGCTGGAGAACGTACCGCCCGCTATCGGTATCGAGCGGCATGTGGAATTGCGCCTGAACAACGCCCTCCTCGAGATATCGTCGGTTGACGATGGATGGCTGGTGTTCCAAGCGCTCCCTGCACAGCTTGCCACAGGCGAAAACCTCGTAGGTCTCAAATTGACGGAAATGGAGCCGAGAGCGCGGGGCCGGGTTACGATTGAGAAGCTGGAAATACACGTGCATAGAGTGACCTCACGATGAAGGATTCCTGATCGAAAGCGCAAATCGGGCAGGGGATTGCTGAAGCGGAGCACTCAAGCAGACTTGGTATAATCCCACTACGACTCGTCACCGATACGTACTCGCCGCAGCATCAAAGCTCAGGAGGTCGATCATGGGACAGGAGCGCTCAATCGGGTTCGTGTGGCCCGGACCGCCGGTGCCCGGCGACGCGGAAGAGATCGCCCGCTTCATTCCCGACGGCGTTGACTGGCACATTGTCGGTACCCGTCCGGACTTTGAGCCGAACGACCGCCCGGCCATCACTCGTGAGCGGCTATACGCCATGGCCGAGAACCCCAACATCGAGGCCGCCGCCGCGACGCTGCCTGCCCTCGCGGTGCAGGCCATCGGCTACGGATGCACGTCCGCCAGCTACGTGCGTGGGGTCGGAGGCGATAAAGACATCTCCGCCCGCATCACCCGCGCTGTCGGACTCCCCTCCACAACCACTTCAACCACGGCAGTCGAGGCGCTCGAACTGCTTGGCGTTGGTCGCGTGGCCGTGCTCTCCCCGCACGTAGACGATCTCAATGAACGGCTCCGTGCGTTCCTGGAAGGACACGGCCTGAACATCGTGTATCTTCGCGGCCTCAACAAGCTCAGAGGTATCGAGCACATCCCGCAAGAGGAAATCTACGAACTGGTCGTCCAACTGGTGGACCGCCCGGAAGCGGACGGCATCTTCATCAGCTGCACCGGCATGAGGTCCTCGAACATCCTCTCCCGTCTCGAGGACGCAATCGGCAAACCTGTCGTCTCAGCTCTGCAGGCCACGGTCTGGGGTACCCTTCGTCTTGCCGGCGCCCCCACAGAACTCCCCGGACGCGGTTCGCTCTTTCACGCTCCGGCAGCCGCTCCCGCCCCTTCGCGATCTCTGCGGTGAAACCTCCTTCCCCGTTGCCCCCACCTAGCGGATTAGTCATAATGCCCCCATTCCTCCAATCGGCACCATCGGAAAGAGAGGCGCACCATGGGCGAGCTTGACGGCAAGGTAGCGATAGTCACCGGAGCGGGGCGCAGGCGGAGCATCGGCAACTCCACGGCTCACGCCCTCGCCGAGTTGGGGGCCGATCTCGTCCTGACCGGCACGGGCCGCGACCCCTCCACGTTCCCGCCCGACGAGCAGGAGATCGGCTGGCGCGACATCGAGAGCACCGCCGACGAGGTGCGCGCCCTGGGCCGACGCGCTCTCACCGTCGTCGGCGACGTGACCGACGAAGCCGACGTTGACGCCATGGTCGAGCGCGCACTTGAGAAGTTCGGGCGCATCGATATTCTCGTCAACAACGCCGCCTACCGCTACGGCCCCGACCGCGTGCCTCTCGTAGAGGTCGATCCCGACATATTCCAGAAGGTGATAGACGTCAAGGTGCGTGGCACCTACCTGTGCAGCAAGGCCGTTGCGAAGGTGATGATCGAGCAAGGGCAGGGAGGCAAGATCGTGACCATTGCGTCCGCCGCCGGTAAGCGGGCCTCCGCTGCCACCTTGGCCTACAACGCCGCTAACTTCGCGCAGGTCGGCATGACCCAGTCGATGGCCCTCGACCTCGGCCCGCACGGCATCAACGTCAACGCCGTCTGCCCCGGCCTCGTCGACACCTCACGGCTCGACCCGCTCGGAAGAGGCGAAGTCTGGCAGGAAAGAGCGAGTCTGGCCCCGATTGGCAGGGCCGGCACTCCCCAGGAGGTCGCGGGACTCATCGCCTTCCTCTGCACCGAGGCAGCGTCATGGATCCACGGCCAGGCCATCAACATCGGCGGCGGCACGGTCATGGACTAGGACTTTGAACTACCTGCCCTCGTGGGACAGTATCGACCCTTCCCATTCACCTACTTTAGTAGGGTCGAGCCGGGTTATCCCCGGCAAGCGGTCGAAGTCGGTGTCCGCCGAGACGATGCGGTCGATTCCGATGCGGCTCATCACTGCCGCGTGGACGAGGTCCCGCGCGCTTATGCTCTGATGCCGGTCGGCCATGCTCGCCGCCTCGACGATGTCTTCCACGTGGACGGGTTCGACCCGGTCGAGCATGACCTCGGCAAAGCCCCTGACGACCTCTTTCCCCAGTGCCCACCGCCGTATGGCGAGGTAGCGGTGCAAGAGTTCTTGGAGCACCTCGGCGTCGGTCACGAACGCCAGCGGACGCTCCGCGGCCATCATGAGGATACGCGCGCACGGCTCTTTGTTGGGATGCTCCCTGCCGGATGCGTAGATCGGGACGTTGGCGTCAAGAAAGACCGCCGGGCTCATGGGCGGCCTCCAACTCACGCGAGAGCGTGTCGGCATCCGGCGGGTCCTCTACGCCCAGGCCGATCATTCGCGCGGCGGCGCGGCGGCGGCGTTCCTGCATGATGCCCTCGTAGGCGTCGTCGATCAGGGCCCGCACGACTTCGGAGATGGGCGCACCCCTCTCCTGGCCGAGTTCTTCCAACCGTCGGCGCTGCTCGGCGTCCATCCGTACGTCCAGCCGTGGCATGTCCCCCTCCTCTTGTCCGTGCATTCATGTACGGTGAAAAGTGTACAACATTATCCCTCCGTCGTCAACCCCCATGCGAGATCAGAGTTCCCACACACGCCTCTACAGCCTCGTCGAGACGGTGGGCTGGTCCTTGCAGACCCTCATGACGTACGGACCGACGGTCCTCACCTCGAACGCTCGACAGAACCAGATCTTGCCGTCCTCCATCGCCGCGCGGACGGTCTCGGCGGCCTCCGGCGACACCCACTCCGTCCACATTTCCTCGTGGCGCTTGAACACGTTATGCCCGACAACGGCGGCGGTCACGGCAATTCTGCCGCTCTTGATCTTCTTCGACTCTGCGATCAGCAGTTCCCCGTCCCACGCATACCCTTCGAGGAATTGCCCGACCTCCGGCGCGCGCTTCCAGAGGGAGGCATTCACCGCGACGACGGTATCTGGACTCGCCGATGAGAGCGGTTTCAGCACGACGATGATTCCGGCGTCGGCGTACGGCTTCGCCCACTCGGGATCCGCCTCGAGGACGATGTCCACGTCGTTGTGCGGGAGCGCGTCCTTGTACCCTTCGGCATCCATGTCGATCAGGCGGGTAGGGTAGTCGAGACCGTGCGCGATGATGTACCCCGCAATGAAGTTGCTCAGTTTGACGCGATTTTCATCCCACTGTGCCAGCTTCACCAGCTCGTGCGTCGGCACCCCCTCGGTGCTCCGGTTGTAGTCCGCGGGCAGCGGAACCGGCGTGCGGGTAGGCTCGATGGTGACTGCTCCGTCCCCTTGCCCGCCCTGTGTCGCCGTCGTCGATTCGGAGGCGGCATCGACCGGCACCGAGGTCGGAACCGGAACATACGTGGGAGTCGGCGTTGCTTCAGCCGCCGCCTGGACTTGCTCGGCCTCGGTCGGTGTCGGCGTCGGCGTCGCGCGGTCGCCCACGGCAAGAGGACTGTCTGTCGGCGCGCAGGCAGCAAGGACGAGGGCCACAAGGAGGAAAACAAGTGCCCCCAGCGTTCTATGCGACGGACGGACTGCCATCGAGGACTCTCCGTAACGATCTGCTCGGCAGGACTGCGTCTCCGATGTGCGTCATAGTATTCCGTCCCCGCTCCCACTGCAAGCCGCCCACCTCCTCCCACTCCAATCCCTTGAGTGGAGAATGTGCCGTATGAAAGAATGGATATGCCCTCGCGAAACACGTGAGTACGGCTGTGGAAGGAACAGGAACGCGCATGATACAACTCGACGAAAAAGGCCTCGTGTCCGCCATCGTGCAGGACGACGCCACGAACAGAGTGCTGATGCTCGGCTACATGAACCCGGAAGCGCTCGAACGCACTCTTGGCGGCGAGGACGTCTGGTTCTACAGCCGCAGCCGCTCCGAGCTTTGGCTCAAGGGCGAGACGTCCGGCAACTTCCTCAAGGTCAAGTCCCTGCACCTAGACTGCGACGGCGACGCCATCCTCGTCAAGGCCGACCCGATAGGCCCCACCTGCCACACCGGCGAGGAGTCCTGTTTCTTCACGCCGTTAATGGAGATGGTGGAATTCACGACTCGCGACCGTGGGCCCGGAATTACGGACGAGCTCTTCGCGATCATTCAGTCCCGCAAGGAGGAGATGCCGGAGGGAAGCTACACGACCGCGCTCTTCGAGCAGGGCGCTCCCCGCATCGCCCAGAAGGTCATCGAGGAGGCGGGAGAGACGGCCATTGCCGGAGTCACCGGCGACCGCGACGCCCTGGCGTCCGAGGCCGCCGACATGATCTATCACACCTTGGTGCTCTTGGCGGAGGAGGGAATCTCCCCCGAAGACGTGTGGGCGAAACTGCGAGAGCGGAGAAAGTAGACGGGCCCGCTCGTTCGGATGACAAAGACGATTTCGGCCAAGGACATCACGCTCAGCGTCGTCGACCAGTCCCCGATGCGGAAGGGGAGCACGGCGGCGGAGTCCCTGCGCGAGACGGTCGCCCTGGCCGTTGAGGCGGAGCGCTGCGGGTACAAGCGCTACTGGGTCGCCGAGCACCACAACTCCACGTCCTTCACAGGCAACTCGCCGGAGATACTCATCGGCCAGATCGCTGCCAGCACCTCAACCATTCGTGTCGGCAGTGGCGGCGTGATGCTCCCACACTACTCCGCCCTCAAGGTCGCCGAGCAGTTCCGCACCCTCAATTCCTTCTATCCCGGCCGCATCGACCTCGGCATCGGACGCGCCCCCGGCAGCGACCAGCGCACCGCCCTGGCCCTGACCTATCCCCGTCCTCCTGCCGACGTGAACCGCTTCCCCCAGATGGTATCCGACCTGCTCGCCTTCCTCGAAGACGAGATAAGCGACGAGCATCCCTTCTCCGGCATCGTCGCGCAGGCGGGTCCCATGCCGGACGAGGTTCCCGACGTATGGCTGCTCGGATCGAGCGACTTCTCCGCGCGACTGGCCGGCCTGCTGGGCCTGCCCTTCGCCTTCGCCGACTTCTTTGGCACGACTGGCGAGTACGGCCCTGCCGTTGCCGAGCTCTACCGCGAGCAGTTCAAGCCTTCCAAGTACCTCAAGGAACCCAGGGTAAACGTCACTGTGCAGGCCCTCTGCGCTCCTACCGACGAGGAGGCACAGTTCATCGCCTCCAGCCGCAACCTGAGCAAGGCGGGGCAACACCTGAACTTACAGGGAGGACTCCTCCCCCCGGAAGAGGCCTCAGTCTACCCCATAACCGAGATAGCGAGGCAGTACATCGAGAGCCTCAAGCCCGCCTACGTGGACGGAACCCCGGAGCGCGTCCGCGACCGCATCGTCAGCATCGCCTCCGACTACGGCACAACCGACGTCGGCATCGTCACGAACTGCTACAACTTCGAGCACCGCGTCCGCTCGTACCGCCTCATCGCGGAAGTATTCGAACCTCTTGCTAATAAGGAGGGAAAGGGTCCGAAGGAACAACGAACTGGAAAATGACGAACAGCACTACTACCAGCGCGACAACCGCGAGCACCGTCCACAGCCACCTCTTCGACCTGCCACCCACTGCCCGGACATGCCTCGCCCTCTCTTCCGCGCGCTCCAAGTCCTCCAACCGGTATTCGTACTTCTGCGCGCCCTCTTCGGCTCGCTGCCTCCCATCAGGTACGTACGCCATGAGTCACACCTCCTACCGAGTTGGAAGCGCCGCTTCGGATGCTCCCGTCACCTGGTACAGGACGAACAGCCCCACCACTACCACCACGAGAAAGAGCGTCATCCACAGCCAGCGCCGCGACTTCCAGCCCGCCGCGCGGGCGTGCTGCGCACTCTCTTCCGCCCGCTCCAAGTCGTCCAGCCTGTGTCCGTGCCTCTGAGAGCCTTCCAGAATGAGTCTGTGCGGATCGTCAGCGATTGGGACCATTGCTGCACCTCCTACTGCCCATCCTAATCCAGGCCCCGACGTTTGTAATCACACGATCGTGTGATTTTTCCAGGAACTGCTCGCCACTTGGCCTGGGCATCCCATCCTACGGCGTGATCCGGTAGAGGAAAATGACTCCCCCCACGGCGCCCGCGATCAAGATGAGTAGGAGTATCGCTGCCTTCCAGTTGATCGACTGACGTTCTACGTTTCGCGCATGTTCCGTGTTCTCGTGCGCGCGCTGCGCTTCGTCGAGAATATTTTCGTACTTGTGGGTACCTTCTACGAAACGCTGCTGGCCTAGCGGATCATGCATGATCACTCCTCCTTTTCGCGTCCAAAGCGGGTATCTAAAGACGCCGCTTCCGTTCGCCCTGAGCAGCCCTACGCCCCGGGCGCGGAACCGTGCCGGGCATCAGTAACTGCCTTGGAGACAACTTCTTTCCCCACTCTGCGCTCTCTGTGTTCTCTGCGGTGAATTTTCATCCCTGTCTAAGGGACGCTGCTCTCCACGCGCCGAATATCCCCCGCCTCCAACGCCTGCACCGCTTCGATCACTATCGTCGTCGCGTATTCGATACCCAAATCGCTCGTATTGAGCACGAAGTGATACAGCTTCGGATCGTCGGGATCGTCGATGTCGAAGTACCGCTTGTAGTAGTAGGCGCGGGCCTGGTCGCGGGCGATGATAGTCCGCTCGGCCTCGTCTCGCTCCAGACGGTCCACGTCCATCACCCTCGCGACCCTGTCCTCCCAGTCTGCCACGGTGCCGACACGCAGCGCGGTCGGCTGGTCCTTCAGGATGACCGGGCTGCCCCGTCCCACGATCACGACGTTCCCCGTCGCCGCGAGGTCGTTGATGACCTGTGCCAGAGCGTCGTGGTACTTCTCATCCTCGATCTCATGCCCTCTGGTGATCGTCGGCTGCGGGAGCTCTTCGAACTCTTCGGTCAAGAGCGACATCGTGCTCGGCCCGAAGTAAGGATCGCCCGCCGCTCCGCTGACTGCCGCCCGCTCGAGGATTCGTTGGAGCATCCCGGTGAAGCGCTCGCCGCGAGTCGGAGGGCGCTCCTCCCGCTCGTGCAGGGCCGCGACGGTCGCGCCCGCGTGACGCGCCGCGTCCGTGAGAATCAGCCGGTCGACGTAGTCCGCGCCCAAGCGCCGCGCGATGCCCGGTCCCAGCCTGCGCGCGCCCCCGCCGGTGAGTCCGCTGAGAGTCACGATAGACATAAATCACCTCTCGAAACGGCAGAACGCCCCGTCGATGGTGCCCCTATGGTATCAAAAAGGGAAGGGTGTCGCTGTGACGACACTGACCTCAAGCAGGACACAAAAGGAAGAACCATCCTCAAGGCTCGCTGACAAGCCCATCTTGGATGGTTCTCCAACGATGCGTGTTTAGCCCGAAAGGACAGAACCGCACATCTCCGACTAAGCTACATCCTACTTTACGGGAGCGCGTCTGTCAAACTCGAGCGCCCCGGACGGGACTTGAACCCGCAACCTACATCTTAGTCGGAGATGTGCTCTGTCCAATTGAGCTACCGGGGCGAACCCCATTGTAGCAGGTTCGGTGGGTGGTATTGGACACTGCACATTACATTGCGGGGGAAGGCCCTACCGACCCACCGCCCACACCCGCCGACCGGCTCCCAGGAAGGCCAGACCCGCGACGACCGCCACGCCGGTCAGGTCCAGCACACCGCCCGACTGGGCCGGCGCGAAGCACCCGGAGCCCGGCGCGGGAGCGAGCTCCTCGTCAGCTTTCTCTGGCTCCGATGCAGGCGCCATCGCAACGGCCTCCGGAGTAGGCTCAGGTGTCGGCGTCGGTTCAGCCTCAGGCGTCGCCGTAGGCTCATCGGCCTGTCCGCTCCCGACCGTCTGCGTTCCCGCCTGAGGGGTCAGGCTGTACAGTCCCAACGTGCGCTGCGGCACCGGCGTGGGCCTCACCCGTTCGTTCGACGGCGGCTCGTACGGCATTGCGCCGATCTCCTCGCGCCACATATTCGTAATCGCAATCCTGTCCCCGCCATAGGCCCTGGTAAACGCCCTGTCGAGGCTGTTTCCTCGCCTGAGATACGACATGAACTCGGTCAGCTTCTCGCGCCCGAACGTTCGGAACAGCCACCGGACGATGCTCCTTGCCTGCCCGTAGAAGATGATGATGTCCTCTCCCTTGCTCGGCTGGCCGCGCATGAACATGATCGGCAGCACCCGGTCGTTCTGCACCGCGAACTCCAGCGCGAGGTCGTAGCCGACGGTCGCGTGCAGGTTCCCGAACTCGGCGAGTCCCTCGTTCAGCCACGACGGCATGTTCTGCGCCCTTGGATTGAACGTGGCGCGGTGAATGATGATGTGCGTGATCTCGTGCGAGGTCGTGCCGAGCGCGTCGCGTCCGCCCGCCTCGATCATCACCAGCCCTTCCTGCGTATGCGCCTGCCCGTCCACGATGACGCCGTGTCCTATCGCTCCGTAGCGAGGCGGATAGGCGTCCACAAGCTCCGCCGCGTTGTTGTACATGCTGATGCGAATCGGGTCCTCGTGCACCGCTCCGAAGATGGGACTGATGAGGTCAATCGTCCGCTTGGCGGTGTCCAGCACGTCGCGCGCCCGCTTCTCGACCGGGCCGTGATACGCCACCGTCACGAGGCCGTCCGTCACTTCCTTCCACTCGTAGCGCACGTCGGTGTAGACGAACTGCTCCGGCTCCGTCTTGTACTGGTTGCCGTCAACGTCCTCGACGTCGAAGTTGTACGTGATGATGGTGCCCGGCGGGATGTAGTTGCTCGTCGAGTTCGTCCACCGGAAGAGCTCGGCCCTCACCGACTTGCTGGGAGTCAGTTCGAGCGTCCTCCCCCGTCCTCCCGACGCCTCGCCGCCCTCGTCGCCCATGTACTCGTACACTTCCCGCGTGCGCTGGCCGATCCTCATGCGCACCGCTATCTGCTTGATGTCGCTGCCTCCCTCGGCGGCGACCTTGATGCGGTAGCCCTCGGGGAACTCGCTTACGATGCTGGACTCCGTCACCTTGATGGACGAAGCGGCGTCCTGCGCCGCAACCGTCCGGTTCGACAGCGTGAAGACTCCCGCGACGAGGAGAAGCAGGGCCAATAGCAGTGCGGCTTTCTTCGCAAGTGCAGACGGCATGGCGGATTGTGTGCCCATATCCCTCTAAACGTTCGTTGCGCCGTCGGGTTATCTCTTATTCTAACCGATCTGCGCGCCCGCTCTCCCTGCGCCCAGGTTCAGCATCGTCACGTCGTTCGAGAAGTCAACGATCTGCTCCGCCCCTGCCTCGGCCTCTCCCGTGGCCCGGAGCACCTGCTTCAGCAGCAGGGCCTCGTCCATCGCCCCGGTGAACGACACGCGCCCGTTTATCACCGTCATCGGCACGCCCCGGATATTGTGGAGGTCAATCAGGTTCGGGAACGTTCCCACGTCTATCACGTCGACGGTCACCTTCGGAGACTCCGCCGCCATCGCCAGGGCGGCCATCGCCGGATCGGGACAGTGTTCGCTGTCCTGCGTGACGAAGACCTGTATGTGGGCGTCCTCTTTGAGCCTGCGTATGCGCCTCCGTGTCTCCAGCTTGAGCGGCGACGACCTCTCCGACGCGCGAATCAGTGCGGACACGAATACCGGCATCTGTCGCTGGACCGGCATCCCGAAGTACCGCATCCGGCTCTCGCCCGCTCGCCCGACGGTGAAGCCGGGTATCCGGGTAATCCCGCCCGCCCGCGCGTCGGCCTGATTGGTGTAGTAGTCCACCGTCTCAAGCGTCAGCTTCGGCGAAAGCCCTGCCACCTCTTCGAGCAATTCCTGAACGGGGCCGCAAGCCGCGCACTCGCGACCGGGGATGATGATCCCCGCGCTCGACGTGGTGTACAGCGTCACGGTCACGTCCCGCCGGAGGTACGCGCCGAGGTGCTGTCGAACGATGCTCAGTTCTTCAAGACTAAGGACGGGCAATGAACAATCACCGGGTTGCTGGTGTACCCCATGTTATCAGAGTCGACCGCCGACAAGCTGAATATCACTGCCATGCTCCCGTCATAGGGTTCAAGCGCTAAACTCACGCGAATCCCACTCTCCCGGTTTTCTTGCTGTTCCCCCACTTGATAAAATACCCTTGCGGCCTACGGCATTCTAGACCGATCCATCTCTGACAGTCTGCCCATAACCAACGAAGACCCCGAGCACATGCCGCTACCCTTCCTCGTCATTCCTCTAGCAGTCGCTGGCGGCTCGGCGGTGGCACAGGCCGTCGCCAAGCTGAAGAGTCACGCCCGGCTCAACCAGTTGCGCGCCGAGCTGGAGGAACTCGAATCGCGACACCGCCACGAAATGTGTCAGCATTACGAGCGGCAAGTCGAGCTCAGTCGCGATCTGGACTTGCCGGAGCCGGAAATGCCGTCGGTGCTGCAGGAACCCCACAAAGTCTTGGAAGAGCAAAGGCAAGAACCCCTGTGGCGTCGACTGCTGAAACGACGGAACCGCACTCTGGCCGACGGCTCCCCTCACCACTCTAGGGCCGGCATCATCGGCCGCCACGGGGCCAGCTTCGCCGCCGGCGCAGTCTGGAGAGTCTGGTCGGCTTCCATCATGAATTTGGCGCGTCCGATAACCGCCTTCCTCCCCAGGCTCGCCACGATCTTGCCTCGCTTCGCCGCGCTTGGTGGCACCGGAGGGTCAATCGCGGCCTCCACCGGCCTGCGGTTCGCCTTGGGCGCATTCAACATTGTCGGCATCATCATCGGGCCTCTCCTGGCCGGCTGGGCAATCTTCCAAGAGGTCAAAAACGTCCGCAGAGCTCGCCACGAGTTGGAGACCACCCGCGTCGAGCGCCAAGACGAGCTGTACCGCTACGCCGCCCGCACCCGTCAACTAGAACGTCAACTCGCAAAATCTCCCTCTCCCTCGACGCCGAATTGACATAACCCTGCCCATCTGATATTCCATACTCCATCGGCAAGGCAAGAGAATCCGCGAGCAAGAGGAGGACTCAATGGCAGGACTAAAGAAAATCGCAGGAGCCTATCTGATCGTAGTCGCCGTAGTGGTCGCCGTGTTCTTCATCATCAACACGGTCCTGGCGGAGTCCTTCGACTTGGACGTGCTGTCCGTGTGGTATGTCCTGGACGTGCTGATGCTCATCGGGCTGGTCGTTGCCCTCATCTACAACTTCGCCGCCAAGCGTGAGGCAACGCGGCCTGGCGACGATGAGGCCGTCACCCGCCGGTACCTGGAAGTCAACGTGCTCTTCTACGCCACGGCAGCGATAACCATCCTGTTCCTCCACAACTGGATTTCGCTCCTGGCCGTCGGCGCGGACGCATCCCTCGGCGACCTAGGTAGTCCAGACCTTATTAATCACCAGACATGGGTGATCTGGGCGGTCGTCGACACGTTCCTGCCGATCACGCTCGGCATTACCGGCTGCCACCTCTGGTGCGCACCCTCCGAGTCCTGATCCGGCATGACCCGACCACTTGGTGTCCCGTATCAGAGATTCATCGAATAAATCAGCCCGTAAAATTCCCTCTCCCTTAAAAGGGCTGACAGGGGTAGGCAAAGTATGAACCACTCAACATACCCCCTCTCCCGTCGTGGGAGAGGGCTGGGATGAGGGTGAAGATGCGGACTATGAGTAGGGGAGACACACCATGTCACTAATCCCGAAAGTAATGAGCACTCAGCACCCGGACAACGCCACGCCGGCGCCCAACGCCGACGATAAGGGAGTCCTGAAGGGCGAAGGGGAGGTAGCCGAGGCCGTCAGCGTCTTCGCCATGGGATGTGACGAGCAGATGTGGGACTCCGAGGGCAAGGAAGCCGACAATCAGGTCGTCCGCAAGCTGCTCACGAACTATCCGGCCTTCTTTCGGCAGGAACGGCAGCTTGGTCGCGACATCGCCCTGACCTTGCGCGTGCCGAATCCGCGCATCGAGCGCGACATGCGCAAGTCAATGGTCGAGGCGCTCCAGAGCGTGCCCTCCGCCTGGGATACGGTGCAGGGCTTCTACGGCGACGCGCAATTCGCTCCCATCCAGGAGGTCATCCTTCCCATGACCACCTCGGCCGAGGAGATATCCCTGGTTGAGGCCTACTATCGAAAGATCATCGTCGGGCAGGAAGACCGCGATCTGCTCGACGGCCAGTCCGTCAAGGACTGGGTCGGGGAGTTCCTCCCAAAGCGTCTACGGGTGATTCCCCTCATCGAGGACATGGAGCACATTCTCAATGCTGATCGCATCGTCGAGGAGTACGTGCGCGACCGCGATTTGCCCTACCAGCGAGTGTTCCTCGCGCGGAGCGACCCCGCGCTCAACTATGGCATCGTCGGCGCTGAACTGATCCTGAAAGTAGGACTGCTGCGCCTCCACAACCTCGAGCAAAAGCTGGGCCTCCCCCTCTATCCCATCATCGGGGCCGGGTCAGTGCCGTTTCGCGGTCACCTGACCCCCGTCAACGTGGAACGCGCCTTCACCGAGTACCCCACTGCCCAGACCTTCACCGTCCAGTCCGCGTTCAAGTACGACTACGATCAGGACACCGTCCGCATCGGCATCTCGAAGATCCACGACCACGAGCGCGGCGAGCCCGTGCCCGTCGAGCAGGCGCGCGCCGTCGAGATAATCGAAAAGACGACCGCCGAGTATCAGTCACAGGTGCAGCGTCTGGCCGACATCATCAGGAACGTCTCGTCGCACGTGCCGAAACGACGCGAGCGCAAGATGCACGTCGGCCTCTTCGGGTATGGCCGATCTCTCGGTGGCGTCGGTGGGGTGACCCTTCCCCGCGCCATCGGCTTCTCGGCTTCCCTCTACTCCATCGGCGTTCCGCCCGAACTGTTGGGTATGGCAACCCTGGACGATGACGATCTCGCATTCGTCCGCGAGGTCTACCCAAGTCTGGACGGCGATCTGCGGGCCGCCCTCCAGTTCGCCAACGAGCGACACGTCAAGGAGCTGCTCGGCGATCCCTACGTGGACCTTCTTGGCCGGTTCACCGACGAGCTTGACCGCGTCCACGAGGGCCTCACCAGCGCCATCTGGGCCAGCCTAAACCGCGACAGCTCAACCGTGGGGATCGACCACTACATCCAGGAGGCCGCCCACCTCCGCCTCTTCCTCGGCTAACCGCTCAAACCCTCTCCAAGTGACGCGCATCGTTGAACCTGATGATGCTCCACAGGTCAAAGTTGGTGCGTGTCCGGCCGTCTGCGTGCCACTTCTCCACGTCAATGGAGAACTCGAATACAGCCGTGTTGCGAATCCTGAGGGTCCACAGCCGGTCCGTGGCCAACAGCCTGTAGATGACATGGGTCAATATGCCACCGTGGGAGAAGACCAGCACCCGGTCCTCGTTTTCGTGCTCGGAGATTAGCCTGTCCACGATGGTCCCTGCCCGAACCAGGATTTCATCGTGGGTCTCCGCCCCTTCTATTGCGTCAAAGTTGCCGTTCGCCTTGAAGTTCCCTATTTGCTCGGGGTACCGCTCCTCTATCTCGTCCCACGTGAGCCCGGAGAACGCCCCCACGTCGTGCTCCATCAAATCGTCCCACGCCTCAATAGGGATGTCCCAGTTCGACGACGCGATCTGAGCCGTTTCAAGTACCCGGCTGAGCGGACTCGTGTAGATGTGAGTCGGCGAGTATTCTTCACGCTCCAACCTCGACTGAAGCCGTCCGGCCTGCGACCGCCCGGCCTCCGACAGCGGAAAGTCCGCTCGGCCCTGCCAGCGCCCCTCGGCGTTCGCCGTACTCTCGCCATGTCGTATCAGCATCAAATTCATAGCGCACACAGGCCGAGAGTTTATCACACGCCGAACATTCGCAGCCCCACAGTCGCTGGTGATACACTACAACCGGAGAGATTCTCCAAGAGGCGAAGAAATGACAAACTGGGAGCAATGCCCCGCAGTCGAAAGGCACCCCGATAAGCTGAGCGGGGCGTGGGTGTTCTTAGGAACCCGCGTGCCTGTCTCCGCTCTGTTCGAGAATCTCCAAGACGGTGCGACGGTAGAGCAGTTCCTCAAATGGTTCCCCGGTGTTGACCGGTGGAAAGTGGAAGCAGTTCTGGCCTATCAGGAATTGAGTTCGCTGGGGGTTCCGGCGCACTCTTGAAAATCCTGTTCGATCAGGGTACCCCCGTTCCCCTGCGGCGTCATTTGACTGAACACTCAGTCAACACTGCCTATGAGTTGGGCTGGTCGCACCTCACTAACGGTGAGCTCCTCAACCGAGCCGAGCAGGACGATTATGAGCTTCTCATAACAACAGACCAGCACTTTCAAGCCCAACAGAATCTTGCCAATAGGCAGCTTGCTGTTCTTGTCCTTCTCTCGACTTCATGGCCTCGCATAAGGTTGCGTGTTGGCGAGATACGGGAGGCAATTGCGGAAATGAATCCCGGTGAGTATCGAGAGACACCCGTGTAATGATGTCACCCATCACCGAGAGTAACGCCTAGAGAAGGAGTTGCCGTAGCGCTAGGTGATCGCCTGATGCTGGCATGATCACCTACTCCCCAGCCCCCGCGCCGTCTCCACCACACGTTGCACCGTCGTCACAACTGTCAGCGCCGCGATAACCCCCAGCACGATAAGCACCGCCGGCTCCCACCACTGGCCCACGATTATCCCAATGCCCAGCGTCGCGACCCGCTCCGGTCTCTGCATCAGCCCACCCTTGCACTCTATCCCCAGCCCCTCGGCCCGCGCGCGCACATAGCTCACCAGCGTCGACCCCACGATCGACACGTACACCAGCACGGCCCCAAGCTGCTCGCCGTCCTCGAGGTAGAACCACAGCAGCCCGAGCAGCACCACCGCCTCCGACACGCGATCCATCACCGAGTCGAACAGCGCCCCGAACTTCGTCGCGCGGTTCGTCATCCGCGCAACGGCCCCGTCGAACATGTCGAACACCCCGGCCAACAGCATCACGATACCGCCCGCCGCCAGCATCCCCTGCGCGATCAGCGCCGCCGCGACACAAGCGATCAGCACGCCGATAACCGTCAGCCCACTCGGCGAAAAACCGAGCTTCGCCAAGACACGCGCAATGCCGTCAACGATGGGAGATAAAAGGCTGCGTAGTCGGTGCATGGGTGGGGAGAATAGGGTAGGGGCTACCTACTGTTCGACCGGGAACGGCCCATCGAAAACCGCGTTTCCGCTCACATCCTCGGCCCATATTGCTTGCTGGTACTCGATTAATTGGCCGGAGTCGTCCTCGAACTCAAGGAACTCTAACCAGAAGACCGGTTCCTGCGTGAACTCTATGAAATCGCTCGCCGGGAACCAGTCGTCCAGGCTCTCGTCATCCAGGTTGAAACCGTAATTCCAGAATTGGACGGCATCTCCAGGCTCTATCCACAATGTGGCTTTGTCGAACTGAACCGTGCCCTCTTCATCGTCGGGCCCGGAGTAGATGTACTGGTAGGTCTGGATGTCGTGGTACACGACTTCCCACCACTCATTCGTTATGAGCGTCATCACAGCATAGTCAAGATAGTCGCTTCCTGGCCGCGCGTAGTCTATCTCAGCCGTGTAGACCCAGTATCCCTGGCCGTCCTCTTCAAAGAATTCGGTGAAAGAGGCAGGTATCCAAGCGGTATCCTCTGCCGGATCGTACTCTACGGTGAACCAGAATTGATCCCACGCGGGAGCAAAATACTCGCCCTCAGTATCGGTGGAGTAGGTTTCCAACTCGGCGACGACCATGAAATAATCTTCGACCGAGCCGTCTTCGTACTCGACCGACTCGACGAAGCCATAGAGGGACGTGACCTCGGCGAGGTTGTCGTCTTCAAAAGTGACAACTACGCCAAAGTCCAGTTCATCAGGTGCGGTGGGGTCTAGCTGGAGTGATTGAGGATCGACGTTGGCAGCGGACGCTTCCAACTCAGGCGGCGTGGTATCGCTTTGGTCGAACTCCTCATACGCTTGTTGAAAGTCCAGCCACGTATCATTAATCTTATAGGCGGAGTATTCGGGATTCGTGTTCTCCGGCGCATCTATGGCGACTCCAAAGGAGTCGGGGCGAGAACCGTCGTGGTCGGAGTGGATGACGAACCCGCCTATCGCGTCCATGAGATCATTCAAGCTCGAACCGATCTGTGCGTTTGGTGGGTTCTCCGCCAGAAGTTGGGCGAAGTGCATCAGGTCGATGGAAGCACGGTCACCCGCTCTTGCCGACGGTCCATAGGACCGGGCATGGGTGCCGCCATAGATCAGGCTGGCGGAATACTCATCGCTGAAACTTAGCTGCTGGCCGTAGGCCGAAATCACGGGGTTCAGGGCTGCTACCAGCTGATCATACTGGTCCAGGTCGAGCAAGGAGAGGGTTCTTCCGTCGTACTGGTTCGATCCATGCACGTTCTGGACGAAATTGTCCACCATACGTATGCCTGCATCTACGATGCTGTCCTCTTCGGCGTACGATTGAATCACCGCACTCCAAAGCCACCCGTGCCCAGGTTCAAGCTCTTCCGACGCAATCATGTACTCGGCATGAGGTTCAACGACCTTCGCCACTTCCACCGAGGCCATGAGGCAGGCGTCGAAGCCGATGAGGTCGAAGATTCCCACCTGGCTATGCTGGAACGCCCGCGCAATCTCGTCCATGGCCAGTCCGTCGCTGTTGAAGTTGGTGTCATTGCCAAAATCTATATAGGAATATCCATGGTCCCAGAAGGTGAGAAACCTCCGATCGAAGTTCGCATAGCCGTCTCTCAGGTAGTTGAGGAACAGCTTGAGGGAGCTTTCATCCCCCATGTGGGCCCCGTCTGCTTGGTAGAGATAAGCGCCAGGACCGGTCTCGTTGCCGAAATCGCCGTCCTGAAGGTCGGCTATGAGTTGGGATATGTTGGCGAGCTTCATGCCTCGCCAGCCGTCCTTGCGCGCTCCCCCAAAGGCCACGATAACTTCCACTTCCCGATTGTCCGGTAGGCTGTCGTATCCCTCGATTAGCTCGTACAAATCGCTCGTGCCTGACCAATACTTTTCTTCCAAATCGCTGCCGACCATGTAGATCGCCAGCAGCTTTCTTCCGGCGCCGTCAATCGTGGTGGGCGCTTCGTACGGACTCAGTACGCCGCGGTCGGCGGAGAACCCGCGTTTGGAGCTCGTGGAGGCAGGAGCAGGCGCTTGGAGGGCTGTAGGTACTGCCGTTGGCGTGTTGGTTGGCACGGTTGCGGGTACCGGCGTGGGCGTGTTTGTAGGTACGGCCGTGGGTACCGGTGTAGGCGTGTTTGTAGGTACGGTTGTAGGTACCGATGTTGGCGTGTTGGTCGGTACGGCTGTGGGTACCGGCGTAGGCGTGTTAGCGGGCGTGGGCGTCGGTTCGGGTGTTGGCGTGTTAGTAGGGGCGGGCGTTGGTTCGGATGTCGGCGTGTTGGTCGGCACCGGTGTTGGCGCGGGCGCAGCAGTGTTCGCGGGGGCGGGTACCGATGTAGGCGTGTTGGTGGGCGTGGGCGTCGGTTCGGGTGTAGACGTGTTGGTAGGTACGGTTGTCGGTACTGGTGCTGGCGTGTTGGTTGGCGCTGGCGTCGGTGTATTGGCAGGTACGGGTGTACGTGTAGGGGTATCCGCAGGAGCGGGTATGTTTGCAAGTGCGGCAGGCGTATCAGTGGGTATGGGAGTGGAAGTTGGCGGCGGCGGGTCGCCGCAGGCCAAGAGAGTGGCGACGGCGAACAGTATCGCAGGAACTGCTAGACGGTCGATACGAAGGAAGGATACGGTCATTCGGTTACGTTCTCTTATGGAATGGGTTTTACGGTGTGTTGCGACCGCCCCACACCGTTCATGCACGTCACATAATAGTCCAGCACCCGACGCGCCACGCGCTCCCAGCGGAACTCGTCCGCCCTTCGCAGAGCGTTCCCCGCGAGCCGCCGTTTCAGGTCGGCGTCCTCCAACACCTTCCCCAGCGCGTCCGCCAGCGCGTCCACGTCCTTTGGCGGGAACGTCATTGCCTCAATCCCGTTGCGTACGACCGTCAAATAGCCCGGAATCTCGCTGGCGACAACCGGCAGCCCCGCCGCCATCGCCTCCACGAGCACCATGCCGAAGCTCTCTCCGCCCGTCGCAGGGGAGCAGTACACGTCCGCCGTCTTCAGATAGCGGAACTTTTCCTCGTCCGACACTCCCCCCACGAACATCACGTCCTTCAGGCTCCGCTCTCCGATGATCCGCTGGCACTCGCCGTTCGGATTCCCCGGCCCCAGCACGATCAGCCGCAGGTTCGGCCAGTCCCACTTCAGCTTGCTGTACGCCAGCAGCAGGTACTTCAGTCCCTTCCGCTTATCGGCCCGACCCAGAAACAGCAGGTTTATCATCCCGTCCTGTAGATGAGGGAACGGCTCCACGCCCTGCTGATACTGGTCGATCCTCACCCCGTTCGGAATAATTTCGTAGTCGCTCTCGAAGTAGCTGCTGATGAACTCCTTGGCCGGCTGCGACACGGCGATGCATCCGTGCAGCTTCTCGAAGTAGGGCTGAGCAATCCGCGCTCCGCCCACGTCATAGACCCGCGAGCCGGGGTAGGCATGGAACGTCGCGATGTTCACCGCGTTCGACTGGCTCAGCATCCCCACGCACACATAGCTTGAAAACGGCTCGTGCATGTGGATGACGTCGAACTGCTGCTCGTCCAGCATCTCCTTGATCTTCCCGCGCAGCCACACCGACACCGATATCCGTCCGACCGAACCCCTGCTCGGCAGCGGGAACGGCTTGCCCATGGGGATGAACCCTGCATCTTCCACCTTGCTCACGTCCGAGCAGGGCGCAACGATACGTACGTCGTGACCCCACGCCCTAAGCTGCTGGCCTAGCTCTCGAATGTGAGTCTGCACGCCACCGCGAGAGGCAAAGTCGTACGCGGATGCCAGACCGATCTTAAGCGGACGCTCGGAGCCTCCCGGAGCCATCCTTTCCACTACCTGCCCCTCCCGTTCAGCACCCAAACGATCCATAAACTCCCAGGATCAGGGCCCCTCTCCCGGTCACACCACAACCGTCATTCCCGCGAAGGCGGGAATCCACACTCCCCTCTGTGATCTCCGTGCTCTCTGTGGTGAATCGCCCTATCCCGTCCCGTCTCGCCCCGCTATGAAGTCCTCCACCATCTCACGCGCCACTTCGTCGTGGTACTGCACGGGCGGCGACTTCATGAAGTAGGCCGAGGGCCCAAGGATCGGCCCGCCGACGCCCCGGTCCCGCGCAATCTTCGCGCACCGGATGGCGTCGATTACCACTCCGGCCGAGTTGGGACTGTCCCAGACCTCCAGCTTGAGTTCGACGTTCAGCGGCACGTCTCCGAAGCTCGTGCCCTCGAGCCGGATGTATGCCCACTTGCGGTCGGTCAGCCACGGCACGTGGTCGCTTGGCCCGATGTGGATGTTGTCGGCCTGTATCTCGTTGTCGATCTGCGACCGCACCGACTGCGTCTTGGAGACCTTCTTGCTCGTCAGCCGCTCGCGCTCCAGCATGTTCAGGAAGTCCGTGTTCCCCCCGAAGTTGAGCTGGTACGTGTTGTCAAGCTGGACGCCCCGGTCCATGAACAGCCGCGCCAGCGTCCGATGCACGATCGTCGCGCCCACCTGCGACTTGATGTCGTCGCCGATGATCGGCGCTCCCGCGTCGCGGAACCGCTTCTGCCAGTAGTCGTTCTCGCCGCTCGCGATGAACACCGGGATGCAGTTGATGAACCCCACCTTCGCGACCAGCACCTGCTCGGCGTACCAGCGCGTCGCCTCCTCTGAGCCGACCGGCAGATAGTTGATCACCACATCCACCTCGCGCTCTTGGAGCGTCCCCGAAATGTCCGCCGTACCGCCCGGCGCCTTCTTCACCATGTCCGACACGTAGTGCCCGATGCCGTCGTGCGTCATCCCGCGCTGCACCGTCACACCCGTGTGCGGCACCTCGGCGAACGTCACCGTGTTGTTCGGCTCGGCCAGTATCGCCTCCGACAGGTCGAGGCCCACCTTGGTCTCGTTGATGTCGAACGCCGCCACCACCTCGATGTCGCCGACCCCGTACTCGCCCATGACCGGGTGCATGATCCCCGGCACCTCATCCTCTTCACCCACGTGACGGTACTTCTCGATACCCTGTACCAGAGATGAAGCGCAGTTCCCCACGCCGATAATCGCTACCTTTATGCTGCTTGCCACCGAGTCCCTTCACCCCATTTCTTTCGTCTATACCGCGCCTCAGCCAGTTGAACACCGCACGAAATTGTAGCACAGCGCCAACGAACGGCGATAGCGGGCGCAGCGCTTCTATTCGTCGGATTGCCCACAAGTGTAGCCTCGCAAGTCCTACCCGGAAAACAAGAAAGCCCCGCAACGGGGGCTCCCTCTCAATTTCGCAATTCTATCGTATCACATGGGGTCTTGGTTCGTCAAGCTATGGTTGCTGAAAAAGGAAATAATCACTCATAATACGTATATTTCATAACAACTATGTCTCATATATCATACTATATTATTAAAGAAAATATAATATTGTACGAAAAAAGTCTCCTTGATATAGTGGTCGTTCACCCTCTCACACCGCATAAGGAGACGCATTGACTATCACCTCTACCGGCGAGAGTTACACCCTCAGTCTCGTGCTCCGCGAAGTCCGCAGGCAGTGGCGCACGCTCGGATTCGTGGTGGTTCTGATGTTCTTCGGAACGGCCTCCGCACTCGTAACCCCGCTCCTGCTCCGTGAGCTGATCGACCGGGCTATTCCCAGTGGCGACACGGCCATGATCCTCGCGCTCGTGGTGGTGATGACGCTCCTCCCCGTCGTGGACGTGGGGCTGGGGCTGGTGCGGAACTACGCCCGCGCCTCCGTCGGCGAGGTCGTCACCCGCCGGCTTCGCACCGACCTGTTCAACCATCTCATCCACGCTCGGCTCGACGACATCGAGCGCACCAAGCTGGGCCATATCGCTACGGTCCTCACGCGAAGTTGCAGTCGCGTCGGCGAGGTCTTCGTCGCACAGACCGTCGTGCAGTCGATCTATCACTCGATGCTGATCGTCGTGACCGCCGGGATCATGTTCGCGCTCAACTGGAAGCTGGCGCTCATCACCCTGCTGGCGTTCCCGTTCTCGTACCTGCTCGCCCGCGTCGCCGGAAACCGCGAGCGGCGGTTGAACAAAGAGCAGATGGATATTGTCTCCTCCGGCCATTCGTACATTACGGAGGTTTTCGACAACATCAAGACCGTCAAGTCGTTCACCGGCGAGATCCGCCAGACGGCCTGGTGGGAGGAATGGACACGCCGCAACTGGCGAAACAAGGCCCGCATGATCGCGCACCACGATCTGTTCCGTTTCGGCTTCTGGGTCGCCATTCAGAACGTCGTGCGTGGCCTCATCTTCGGCTACGGCGCGTTCGAGGTGGTCAACGGACGCGCGACGGTCGGCGACCTCGTGGCCTTCCTCGCCTACCTGCCGGGCCTGTACGAGTCCGCGAGGCGAGTCCTGGACTTCATCACCGTGGGTGAATCTGTCAAGGCCGACACCGATCGCATCGACGATCTCATGGCCCTTCCAATGGAGGGGACGTCCAGCGCCGAAGAGCCGGTTATGAGTAGCCGCGCCGCGTCGATTGAGTTCTCGAACGTCAGCTTCCGCTATGCGCGTGAGGGCTTCGGTATTGAAGACACGAGCTTCCGGGCGGACGCGGGCGAGTTCATCGGCATCGTCGGGCCGACGGGAGGCGGCAAGAGCACCGTCCTCGACCTCACGCAGGGCTTCTACGAGCCGCTGGAAGGTCGCATCCTGATCGATGGCCAAGACGTGCGCGACCTCTCCATCCGTGAGGTTCGCGGCCAGATGTCCGTCGTCCCGCAGAACGCCTGGCTGTGGAACGACACCGTTCTCGCCAACATCATCTACCCCGATGACCGGCCCGACATGGCCCTCGTCGAGCGGGTCGTCCGTGACGCCCAGCTTGCCGAGTTCATCGAGTCCCTGCCCAACGGCCTCGACGAGGCCCTCGGACCGAAGGGTGTCGATCTGTCAGGCGGGGAGCGCCAGCGCATCGCCATCGCCCGCGCCCTCTACAGGAAGGCCGGACTCGTCCTCCTCGATGAGCCGACCTCGGCCCTCGACGCCCGGACCGAGTTCCACCTCACCGCCGCGCTCGACAGCCTCCGCCAACGCAGCACGCTCATCGTCGTCGCCCACCGCCTCAAGACCGTCATCAACGCGGACAAGATACTCGTCGTCGAGGGCGGCCGCATCGTCGAGGCGGGATCGCCGGAGGACTTAAGGCACGGTTCGGGGCTCTTCGCTATGATGTACGAGATGCAGTCATTGGAGTCGAGGGGGTAGGCAGTGTGGTTCGTGGCGCCTGCTGGTGCAAGGCAGAGTCCGAAAGGGGGAATGGTGCTTGACGCCATACCGTTGTTATACTACTATACGATTGTCCAGCGACTCCCAGTTATTAGAGTTGGAGCGTGGACTAGGTGGGGCCCCCGCGGGGGCCTCTATTTATTCCCCGGAAGTAGAGTTGCGTGATGCGCGTTGCTGTCTTCGTTGATGCCGGTTATCTGTATGCGGGTGGTTCAGTAGCACTTGTCGGGTCCCTTCAGCCTCGGTATATGGTTGATCTAAATCTATCTCAGACTATCTGCAAGCTAAAGGAAACAGTGAAAGCTAGAGCAGGCAACGCCTCTCTCCTTCGCATCTACTGGTATGATGGCGTGCCACCGCGAGGGGCTTCTTTGGAACAGCAGAGCATTGCTGATGCCGACGATGTGAAACTCAGACTGGGTATCATCAGTCCGTCCGGCCAGCAGAAAGGCGTCGATTCGCTCATTGTCACCGACCTCGTAGAGCTGGCGCGGAACCACGCTATCTCGGACGCAGTCCTGCTTTCCGGTGATGAAGATGTGAGGATAGGTGTTCAGATCGCACAAAGTTTTGGAGTTAGGGTTCACCTCATTGGTATAGAACCCAGCCGGGGCAATCAGTCCCGCACTCTCATGCAGGAGGCGGATACCACGACTGAGTGGAGCAAATCTGAAATCGGTGATCTCATAGCCCTCAAACCTAGCTCCGATGCATGTGAAGTGTCAACAAGCGGCGAGGAGGTCTTAGAAACGAGTCACAGTACTTCGTCCATATTGGATGAAGTCATTGCCGAGTTCGTAGACTCTCTCCGGTCTGACCGACTGGCCTCTATTACTGATCTTGGCGAGACAGAACCAATTCCCAGTGATGTTGACCGCCGATTGCTGGGCAGGAGCAGAGGAGCAATCGGTAGAGACTTGTCTCCGAGTGAAAGGGAGTACCTTAGGAGTCAGTTCAAGAAGGTTGCCCATAGTAGCTCAGGCCCTACTGACCGCTAGTTGAGCTTGCGGTTGGTGACGGCAGCCTGATTCGCGCTGCCTTGAACGATATCGCCCGCGCCAGGAACATGAGCCGTCTCGCTGGTAAGGAAACCCACCGCCTATGAAAACAACGAAAATCCTCTACATGCTTTGGGTGAACGACATGGACCGCGCTGTGGCGTTCTACCGGGACGTTATCGGGCTGGACGTGCAGGCGCAGTCGCCTACTTGGTCGGAGTTGACGCTTGGCGGCGCGACGGTGGCTCTGCATCAGGGAACCAACGACAGCTTCCGCATGACCGGACTGAGTTTCGAGGTCGATGACATCGACGAGGCTTGCGGCGAAATAGAGGCGGCGGGCGGGAGTATCGTCCATCCTCCGCGCGACGGGGGCATCCCCGGTCTGCGGCTCGCCGAGGTGACGGACATCGACGGCAACCGCATCCAACTGGGCAGTCACGGGAACTAGCGATGCCGCTCGGGATTCCCAGAAGCAAGGCCGTCGTGGTGCCGTACGACCCGAACTGGCCTGTGCTGTTCGAGGAAGAACGACGGCGTATTTTGGGGGCTGTCGGGCACATTGTGGCGGGCATCCATCATGTCGGGAGCACGTCGATTCCGGGGATGGCGGCGAAGCCGATCCTCGATATTGCCGTGCTGCTGCACGAGTTCGAGGACGGGGAGCGGTGCATCAGCCCTATGGAGAAAATTGGCTACGTTCACAAGGGTCTGGACGACGATATCCCCGGCGACCGCCACTTCGTCAAAGGCCATCCTCCGCGTGAGAGTTGCTCGGACGGTGAGGTGATCAGGACTCACGTCCTCCACATGTACACGCTCGACAGTCCCATCAGGCGGAATCACTTTGCTTTTCGCGACTACCTGATTGCCCACCCCGAGGTTGCCGCCGAGTACGCGCGGCTGAAGCTCATCCTCGCAGACAAGCACCCAAAGGATCGCGAATCATATAGAGTCGGCAAGGATTCGTTCATAGAAGGAGTGCTCGCGAAGGCCGCAGGGGAGTTCGAGTAGTGCCGCACTGGGGAATCACCGTCACCGACGCCGATACGCTGGCGGGCCTACTCCGCGAAGATACCTCGTTTGCCGAGTGCACCTTCGACGGGGGCTCCTTTGCCAGACTCACGGTCGACGCGCTCGAACTGACGGACTGCTCGCTTCAGGACGCCGACTTCTCGCAACTGGTCTGCGGCGAGTTGCGTATCTCGCGCTGCGACCTCCGTCGGGCCGAGTTCTATCGCGCCGACATCAAGGAGTCGCACTTCACCGACTCGAACTGCGCGTCCGCGAGGTTCCCGAACGCCAAGATGAACCTATCGCGCCTCACGGACTGCGACTTCTCCCTCTGCAACTTCGAGGGCGCAAGCCTCTTCGGGGCAGACCTCACGGGTTCCCGCTTCCGCGCAGTGAGCTTCGGAACGACGAACATCGACGGCGTCACTATCGACCGCGTCAGCTTCGTCATGGCGACCGTCGCCTATAAGGCATTCCGCAAGCAGCGGCTCGTAGGCGTCGACTTCACGGAGGCCGACCTCTCCGGGTGTGACTTCACCGACGCGGTGTTCGAGGACTGCCGCATCGAGAACGCCGTCGTCAGCCCCGAGACGAGCTTTGCCGGGGCCGATCTCAGGGGCGCGCGGCTGTCGAATCTTCGGCTGGATGTGGCGCGGGCGACCGGGGCAATCGTGTCGCGGTCGCAGGCAGTGGGGTTTCTGGAGGATGCCTACGGGGTTCTCGTCGACGAGGGGTAGGCCGCCCCCATCACCTTGACAGCGATGGCGATTGTAAGAACCTGAACAGGTCGGATTCGGCGGGGAGGACGGCGGTTGTGTTGCTGCCCAGGAAGAGGGCGTAGGCGTCCAAGGAGCGGAGGAAGCTGTAGAATTCGGGGTCTCGCTCGTAGGCGTCGGCGAATATGGCGATGGCCTCGGCCTCGGCCCCGCCTCTGATGATGTCTGCCTCCTTGCGCGCTTCCGAGCGAATTTCGACGGCCTGACGGTCGACCTCCGCGCGCTTTTGCAGGTCGGCCTCGGCACCCTCAGCGCGCTCCCGGTCGGCTATGCGCTTGCGTTCCGCCTTCATGCGTTCGTAGACGCTGCCCGCGATCGCCTGCGGGAAGTCGGCTCGCTTGATCCTCACGTCCACTATATCGATCCCAAGCTCGCTGATGAGCGGCCGGACGGCGTCTCGCACGTCGTTTTCGATCTGCTCGCGCTTGGTCTTGATGATTTCGACCTGCTCGTCGCTGGCGATCTCGCGGCGCAACTCCGAAGCAACGATGTCGATCACCCTCGACCGCGCCTGTGTGACGTTGCGGACGGTCTGGAAGAACAGCAGGGGGTCCTTGACTCTACCTCTTGCGTACACGTCGATGATCAGGCGCTTCTTGTCGGAGGTCAACAGCGACTCGGCGGGCGCGTCGAAGATGAGCAGTCTCTTCTCAAACTTGGTCACGCTGTCGACTAGGGGCGCTTTGACATAGAGACCGGCGCTCCTGATCGAACGCTGCGGGTCGCCCAGTCGCGTTACGATGGCGAGCTCGGTCTCGTCGACCACCACCAGTACCTGCGGCAATATGATCGCCGCCAGCACCAGGAGGGTTATGAGGAGTGTCGCGAGGAATCTCATCGTGTCGTGGAGTCCGTCTGCTGTTCGGAATTCGAGGGGCCGATCTGTATCGGCGGCTGTGGGGTGAAGGGTGTTTCTCCCACCTCATTCAGGTTGAGAAGCTGGAGGATGTTACTTCCGGCTTCGCCCTCGATAATGAAGATCTTGACCTCCGGCAGTATGTTCTCCATGTTTTCGAGGAACAGCCTTTGCACCGTGACATCGGGCGCCTTTCGGTATGCCTCCAAGATCGAAATGAACCGTTCGGCCTGACCTGTTGCCTCATTTACCCGCTGGGCCTTGAAGGCCTGAGCTTCTTGGAGTTGTCGTTCCGCGTCACCCCTGGCCCTCGGCAGAATGTCCTCGCCGTAGGCGTCCGCCAAGTTGATGATGCGCTCCTTGTCCTCCCGGGCGCGCACCACGTCGTCGAAGGCGTCCTGCACCTCCGCGGGCGGGTTCACGTTGAGCAGCTTGACCTCCGCCACGCGGATGCCCGCTTCATAGGTGTCGAGAAGCTGCTGGAGCAGGTCCTTCGTCTCGGCCTGCACGGCCTCTTTCTCGGTCGTCAGCACGTCGTCGATGGCGCGGGCGCCCACCACCTGCCTGAGGGCGGACTCGGAGGCGTCCTTGATCGTCTTGCCGGCGGGGTCCACGGCGCGGAAGAGGAACTCCTCGACGTCCTTGATCTCGAACTGGACGAGAAGCTGCACGTCGACGATGTTCTCGTCGCCGGTAATCATGAGGGACTCTTCGAGGAAGGGGGCATCGCCGCGAACGCCGATTTCGAGCCGGCGGCGCTGCCGGACGTCGACGATAGCGCGGGTGCCTATGGGGTTCGGCCACCACCAGTGGAGGCCCGGCCCGGCCGTATCCTCGAATATGCCGAAGCGTCGGAGGGCGGCCACCTCTGCGGGCTCGACCGTATAGAAGCCCGTTGCGAGCCAGCCGAGCGCTCCGACCACGATCAGACCGAGGATCGCGTAAACGAGACCGCCACCGCCGCCCCCAAAGCCGAACCGGCCGAAGAAGCCCTTCATCCGCGAGGAGATCTGTTCGAAGTTTACTTCCGGTTCGTCTTGCCTGTACATCCGATTCCGGTTGCGTCCGACACGAGTGGTGAATTCATGGTACCACACTCGCGGTGTTGCGCTCCAAGTCTTCCAGCCGTTCGAGGAATTGTGGGTAGCTCGATATGTCGGCCATTCTCAGGACGAACGTCCGCAGGTCGGGGAACAGCTCGCGGAACCTGTGGAGCTGTCCGGCGATGGGGCTGGACGACGCGGCGCTCTCGGCATACGTGCCGTGGAAGGCGAAGTAGGCCTGGTTCAGCCTGCGGATCGGGTAGCCGTTCTTCACGAAGAACAGCCGGCGCTCCTCCATGTACGCCTCCGCTTCGTCCACCTTGCCATCCTCCAGCAACTCATCGACCCGCAGCCTTGTCTCCCGCATCTCCTCGTTGAAGCCGAAATGCTCGTCCCGTCCGTGGAGGCCGGTCTCCGGGGCGGGCGCGGGGGTGTTCTCTTGAGGTGGCGGTGCGCTTCTTTCCGGCAGCAACTCCCTCGCCCGGTCGCCGATCTCCCTGCCGACGATGTCGGCTAGGGTCTCGTTGAGGGTGACCATCTCGGCGGAGGTGAACATCTTCTGTCCGAGGGGACGGAATGCCATGTAGTGGTGGACCCACTCGTGGGCGCTCGCGCGAAGGGTGTCGGCCAACGGTATGGTGTCCAGCACCGAGGCAGGGTACGCGGCGAGTCCTCCCACCTGGAAGCTGATCGCCGCGACGTCGTGCTCGGCCATCAACGTGTCTTCGAGCCGCTCCCGCACGACGAGGCTGACATCAGGATCCATGAGGGCCTCGTGCTGCCGTGAGATGCGGTCACGCGGGGAGGTGAGGAGGAGGACCGGCGGGCCGGCCAGACGGATATCGACCGGGGGAAAGACGAAGCGTTCCCACGGGCTGAGGCCCGACTCCCGTATGGCCGTGCTCAGGGCGCTCTCGATCGTCTCTTCGACACCGTCTCGCAGGGCGGACCGCTCGTTTGCGATGCGCTCGACTTCGTCTTCCAACGACTCCACCCCGCCGGCGTTTGGAGCGGACATCGCGCGGTTCAGCGCGTCTTCGGCGGTGAGAAGCTCACGCCCCAGGTCGAAGTAGCGGTAGAGGTCGTCACGCTTCTCCTCGTCCGACTTTTCAACACTCCATATCAGCGTATCCAGCATATGCCGCCACTTGTCGGGGAAGTTCCTGATCTCCCACCCAGTGATGCTGTAGCGGTACGGGAGGGCGACCCGCTGCACGGGATTCATGGTGAACGTGTCGCTCGCCGCCCCGAAGACCAACAGCAGCGGCAGCAGGGGCATGATTGCCCACCTAAGAATGCGACGGAATCTGCGAATAAGGCCCGACCTCCCAACACTGCTAACCTCCATCATATCCCCCAACCATCCCCACGCACACACTCTCCCCCTCTGCGCTCTCCGCGTCCTCTGCAATGAAATTCCCCATACTTGGTGAACAACCAACAGCGCTTTTGACAACCTCACAAAACACCCCTAATATCGAACACATGAACTACCACAACTATCGCGACTATTACAATAAACTCCGGCTCGACGAGCTCGGCGTCCCCTCCGACGAGGAGGTCGAGGAGCTCGAATATGAGCTCGAACTGCGGTTCCAGGACTTCGCCCACACAGACCGCAAGACCTGGCTCCGCCAGAACGCCTACCTCGAACACTTCTCCGAAACCGGGACGGCCACCTCCGTCGCGCGCAAGGCGGACGTCACCGTCAACACTGCCCAGAGATGGGAACGCGACAACGTGCTCGGCTTCACCCGCAGGCTCGAGGTGGCAACTCTCGCGTTCACCGACGGACTTCAGGAGAAGGCCCTGTTGCGCGCGAGCGACCCCGACGCTCCCGTGACGCTGCTCATCGAGCTCCTCCGATCCAACATCCCAGAGAAATTCTCGACCAGGGGCCGCAAGCCCGACGCTCCCAACCCAAACGATCCGCTCCGCCACTACCGCGAGAACGCCCGCCGCGAAATGGAAGCCGGCTACCCCTACTTCCACAAAATCGCCGAAGGCGCCACCAACACGCCATGAAATGTTACGGAATGGCACAAAATGTTACACATTTCCAAGATCCCCTTTCCCCCACAGGAACAACCCAACATGACCCCAGCGCCTAGCACCCGGAACCCAGCGCCCAGCACTGGCACTTTACGCCCGACCGGCGAGGTCCCCGTCTACTGCGACTGCTGCCCGCACCGTCCCAAGAAGATGGCCGTCATTCAACCCGACGCCATCCAGATCATCAGCCGTCGCAGCGGCAAGAAACACGTCGCCCGCATCCCCCTGCAAATCCCCTCTGCAGTTCGCGGGAGAGGGCTAGGGTGAGGGTGCCCGATCTGCAAGGCTCGCCGCATCCCCCTCTGCGTCCCCAGCGCCCTCTGCGGTGAGTCCTCCCCCCGTGCGCCAATCCCCTCCGTCTGCTATCGTATGCACCCGGAGGCAAGGCACAACCAATGAACGACAAACTCTCCCTCTGCATCGTCGGATGCGGAAGTTACGCCCACGTGGTCATGGAGTACGTCGGCGACATGACCGACGAGATCGAGTTCTCCTTCGCCAGCCGCGACGTCGACAAGGCCAGAGCCTACTCCGAGCAGTACAGTGGGTTCGCCTACTACGGCTCCTACGAGGACGCCGCGAGCGATCCACGGGTCGAGGCCATGTACTTCATCACGCCGCATGATCTTCACCTTGAGAACGCCCGACTCGCCGCTCGGCACGGCAAGCACGTCCTCATGGAAAAGCCCATCGCGCGCACGGTCGCCGAGTCGCGCAAGCTCATCGAAGCGACTCAAAACGCCGGCGTGACCCTCATGGTCGGCGAGAACTTCCGGTTCGACCCCGCCACCGGCAAGGCCAAGGATCTCATCGAGCAGGGCGCCATCGGCGACCTCAGCCTCGTGGATATTCAGTCCGAGAACCGCGACGACGGCTGCGTGGGATGGCGCTTGAGCCTGGAACGATGCGGGGGAGGACGCATGATAGACGGGGGCATCCACTACGTCGACACCCTGCGAAGCCTCGCGGGGCACCCGGAGCGCGTGTACGCGGTGGTTCCCGAACACAAGATGATCCCCGGCCTCGAGGGCGAGGACAGCATGGCCCTTACGGCCTCCTTCCCCGGCGGCGTGACCGGATTCCTTCGATACGCGGGCTGGACGCCCTTCGATTCGAGGCGCGACGTGCGCGTCACGGGCACGAAGGGACGAATACGGTACGAAGTCTTCGGCAGCGATGTCACCGTCGAGACCAAAGAGGGCGTCAGCGCCCATCCGGTCGAGCCTGAGATCCGGGGCATGAAGGCAATGGTGCGCGACTTCATCGGGGCAATCGCCGAGGGCCGTGAGCCGATTATGAACGGCCGGGAGGCCCTGAACGACCTCGCCGTCGTGCTCGCATCATACGAGTCCGCGCGGACGGGAGCGCCGGCAAGGGTGGCGGACGCACTATGACGGAGGTCTACCGCGCGATATGGGTCGTCGCCTACCGCGAGATTCTGCGCTTCATTGCCGACCGATCCCGCCTGTTTTCGTCGTTCGCCTTCCCGCTGACCTTCCTCGTCGTCTTCGGCGCGGGGTTCAGCCGCCTCGTCGGAGACCTCGGCGGCGGCGAAGTGAGCTTCGTCCAGTTCATGTACCCCGGCATCATGGCCATGACCGTCGTCATGTCCTCTCTGTTCGCCGGGATGTCCGTCGTCTGGGACCGTGAGTTCGGGTTCCTCAAAGAGGTCCTCGTCGCTCCCCTGAGCAGGGTCGGGATCGTCATCGGCAAGGCCGCCGGAGGCACCTTCACGGCGATGGTGCAGGGGGCAGTCATGCTCGTCATAGCTCCCATCGTGGGAATCAGTCTGACCCCGCTGCTCGTCGTCAAGCTGATACCGCTCGTCCTCATCCTTTCCCTGTCACTCTCAGGGCTTGGCATCCTCGTTGCGACGCGGATGCGCTCGCAGCAGGGCTTCCAGTTCGTCGTGCAGCTGATGATCTTCCCCCTCATCTTCCTGTCCGGCGTCTTCTTCCCCATCGACGGAGTGCCCACGTGGCTCCAGGTGATCGCCAAGGTCAACCCGCTCAGCTACGGCGTGGACGCCATCCGACAGGTATTCCTCGGACCCCAGGTGGTCAATCCCCTCGCCGAAACCGCCGACGGCTTCACCCTCGGCGTCACCCTCTTCGGCCACCGCATGGGCATCATCGAAGACGCCATAGTCGTCGGCGCGATCGGCTCGGTCTTCCTCATCGCGGGGGTATGGTCGTTCTCGCGTCAGGAGTGAGGGGGACTACAGTTCGCTGTATCCCTTCTCCCGTCGTGGGAGAGGGCTAGAGCCTGCCCTGAGCCTGTCGAAGGGGTGAAGTTACCTATCCCTGCCTCACGGACAGCCGCTCGCTCATGAGTCGGTTCATGCTCACACCCGTCTCGGCGGATTCGATCGCAAGTGCGCGATGCGTTTCCGGGGGTACGCGAACGAGAAATCTGCCGCAAGTTTGAAACACGAAACCTCGACGATTTACACTAGAGGTGTAGCACGCACGTTCCGAGAACCGAAGCAGGTTGCTAACCGTACGTTAACTTATGAGGCTTCACAACTCCCAAAACCAACACGAAGAGTCCTCCACCCGAGAGGGACTCCCCGCTAGGGTGTTACCTATGTCTCTCATCGCATTGATAGGCACTGCGGTTCTGACGATAACCTTTGTTGCCTGCGGTGATACGCCTCCTGAACCTACTACGACGCCACAATCGACGACCCCGACCGCCGGTGGAGTTTCTCAAACGTCTGTTTCGCCTACCACTACACCAACCATCTCAAACGTCGGCCCGCTGGTCGCAGGCCCCACTCCTGAACCTACCCCAACACGGCTAACGACCACCTCGGCCTCTGGCAGTACTTCTCAAACGTCGGCTCCGCCTACCACCGTGCCGACCAGCTCGGACATGGACGCGCTGGTCGCGCTTTACCATGCCACAAACGGGCCAAGCTGGAAGCACGACACCAAATGGCTGAGCGGTGAGCCGTTGGGTATATGGTATGGCGTTACCACCGACGACACGGGCCGTGTCACCGAACTGGTTCTCGACAGGAACGGACTGAGTGGAAAGATTCCGCCTGAATTAAGCAACCTCTCCAAGCTGGAAAAGCTGGACCTCAGTTCGAACGAGTTGACCGGATCATTCCCGCCGGAACTTAGCGAACTGCATAGCTTGACGTACATAGACATTGGACGAACTTCATTAATCGGGTGTTTACCCAACAGTTGGGAAGGACGGTTCCGTCTCAGAGACGTTGATCACGACCTCGTCTTTGATGGGTCCGATCTTGGTCGGCTGCCATTCTGCGTTGACCCGTCTGTGCCGGAATCGCCTGGGTCACGGAACGCGCTCATAGCGTTGTATGAAGCTACCGGTGGACCGCACTGGAAAAACAACCTAAATTGGCTGACCGACCATCCACTAGGCATATGGTACGGCGTCGAAGTCGACAAAAGAGGCCGTGTCGTTGAGTTGAGACTCGCCGACAACGACCTGAACGGAGAGATCCCTCTCAAGTTGAGCAGTCTCACCGATCTGCAAGTGCTGGATCTTCACAGGAACGACTTGATTGGAGAGATTCCACCTGAACTGGGTAGGCTCAGGGATCTGAGCTCTTTAGACCTAAGCGTAAACTGGCTAATCGGAGAGCTCCCTCCCGAGTTGGGCCTTCTCATCAGCTTGAGAGAATTGAACTTGCATGTCAATGAATTGAGTGGCTCAATACCTCGTAGACTTGGAAGCATCCCTTATCTGAGTTCGTTGTCCCTCTGGAACAACCGATTGACTGGCGCCATACCATCGGAGTTAGGAAGCCTCGCCGACCTAGAGAGGCTCGACCTCGCTGGAAATCGGTTGAGCGGCGAGGTGCCGTCGGAATTGAACAATCTGCACAACCTGACGTACTTGAGACTTGAAGGAAACTCTTTGGTCGGGTGTGTGCCCCGGAACATCCAGGGACGGTTGGATCCTCACTCTAACCTCGGTGGCCTGTCCTTCTGCGAGTGACCGTACCTACCTTGTTCTACGCCCCTCGATATACCAGTCTCTCCCCGTCGGGGGAGAGACAGAGAGAGTTCCTACAACTCCTTGATCTCGGCGATTACCCGCGTGAGGGAATCCTGGGCGTCGCCGAAGAGCATCATGGTGTTGTCTTTGTAGAAGAGCTCGTTGTCGAGTCCGGCGAATCCGGGGTTGAGGCTGCGTTTGAGGACGAGGACCTGCCGGGACTTGTCGACTTCGAGGATGGGCATCCCGTAGATGGGGCTGCCCTGCTCGTCGCGCGCGGCGGGGTTGACCACGTCGTTCGCGCCGATGACCAGCACGAAGTCGGTGTCGGGGAAGCGGTCGTTGATCTCGTCGAGGTCGTAGAGCTTGTCGTAGGGCACGTCGGCCTCGGCAAGCAGGACGTTCATGTGACCGGGCATCCTGCCCGCGACGGGGTGGATGGCGTAGCGCACGTCGACGCCCCGCGCTTCGAGAAGCTCGCCCACCTCTTTGAGTTGGTGCTGCGCTCGCGCGACGGCCAGCCCGTAGCCGGGCACGAGGATGGCCGACCCGGAGTAGGCCATCGCAACGGCGGCGTCCTCCGGGGTCGCCTCGCGGACGACCTTCTCCTCCGCGCTCTCCGTAGCGCCACCCGACGCCTCCGCGCCGAACGCGCCGAACAGCACGTTCGCCAGGGAGCGGTTCATCGCCTTAATCATGATCTGAGTGAGAATCAGTCCGGCCGCCCCGACGAGCGCTCCGGCGATGATGAGCATCACGTTGCCGAGTGCGAACCCGGCCATGGCGGCGGCGATGCCGGAATACGAGTTCAGGAGCGAGATGACCACGGGCATGTCCGCTCCGCCGATGGGTATGACCAGCAGCAGGCCCAGTATCAGGCACAGCGCGATCAGCCCGTAGTACGCGACGGGGTCGCCTCCCGTGACGAGGTAGACGATCAGGCCGACGATGGCGAGAAACACGACGGCGCTGACGGTCTTCTGTAGCGGGTAGGTTATGGGCTTGCCGTCGACAAGCTCCTGGAGCTTCCCGAAGGCGACGATGCTGCCGGAGAACGTGACGAGTCCGACGAGTGTGCCGAGCATGATGGTCACCGACACGTCGAGCGGCATCTCGGCGCCGCCTTCCGCGAGCCGGAGGTACTCCGCCGACGCGACGACCGCCGAACCCGCTCCGCCGAAGCCGTTGAACAGCGCGACGAGCTGCGGCATGGCCGTCATGCGAATGGCGCGGGCGAACACGCCCCCGATGGCCGCGCCGACGACTATCCCCGCCACGATGATCTCGAACCGGACGATCTCCCGGTCGAGCAGCGTGACGACCACGGCGATAAGCATACCGAGCGCGGCGATGCGGTTGCCCTCGCGCGCCGTCGCGGGCGAGCCGAGGCGCTTCAGGCCCAGGAAGATGAGGACGGCGGCCAGCAGGTAGAAGGCGTTGATGAGAATCGGGAAGTCGATGACGTCCATCAGCGGTCCTCCGTCGGCCCTCGTCTGAACATCTGGAGCATCCGGTCGGTCACGGCGAAGCCTCCGACCACGTTGATCGTCGCCAGCACGACCGCCAGGAAGCCGAGAATAATGGCGAGCGTCGTGTCACCGCGCCCGGCCACCAGCAGCGCGCCGAGTATCGTTATGCCGGAGATGGCGTTCGCGCCAGACATGAGCGGCGTGTGCAGGGTAGGGGGCACCTTCGTTATCAGGTCGAACCCCACGAACACGGCCAGCACGAAGATGAATATTTTTATAAGGAGTTCGCTTTCGATCATGTCTATCCCTAGTGACCCCCTTCCTTGTTCGCCTACCCTTCGTTTGTCTGCATGGCGGCGGCGGTCGCTTCGTGGACGATCCGGCCGTCGTGGGTGATCAGGCATCCCCTGGTGATCTCGTCCTCGGCGTCGATGACGATTTCGCCGTCCTTGACGACGTGGTTGATGAAGTTGAGCATGTTGCGGCGTACATCTGGCTGGCGTGCGTCGGCATGGAGCTTGGCAGGTTCAGCGGCCCGATGATGGACACGCCGTTCTCGACTACGGTTTCGCCCGGTCGCGTCAACTCGCAGTTGCCGCCGGTCTCGGCGGCGAGATCGACGATGACGGCTCCGGGGCGCATGTCGCGCACCATGCCGGCGTCGATGAGCTTCGGGGCTGGTCTTCCGGGAATGGCCGCCGTGGTAATGACGAAGTCCATGTCCTGCACGGCAGAGTGGACCAGCTCCTGGCCCTTGCGACGCGCCTCATCGGACAGCTCGCGGGCGTAGCCGCCGGCGTCCTCCGCTTCCTCGTCAAACTCGACCTCAAGGAAGGTCGCGCCCAGGCTCTCGACCTGCTCACGGACGACGGGGCGCACGTCGTAGCCGGACAGCACGGCTCCCAGCCTGCGCGCTGTTGCAATGGCCTGGAGTCCCGCGACGCCCGCGCCGAGCACCAGCCCCTTTGCGGGCGGCGTCGTGCCGGATGCGGCCATCATCATGGGGAAGAGCTTTCCCAGCGCATCGGCGGCGATTATGGCCGCCTTGTAGCCCGCAAGCGAGGCCATCGACGACAGGACGTCCATGCTCTGGGCCCGCGCGATGCGGGGAATGGTGTCCAGGCTGAAGCTCGTCACGCCTGCCCCGGCGAGCGACGTGACCGCCGGCGTGATCGACGAGGGGTTGGAGCATGGCGGCCAGCGTCGTCCCCCGGGGAAGGGACGTCACGTCGGTTGGGGCTCGTACTCCGACGACGAGGTCAGCGGACTCGAATGCGGAGGGGGCAGTCGTCGCGCCGGCCTCTTGGTATTCCGCGTCGGAGAAGAAGGACTCGTCGCCGGCGCCCGACTCCACGACGACCTCGACGCCGCCGCTCACGAGCCGGGATACCGCGTTCGGGGTCAGGGCGACCCTTCGTTCGCCCTCAGCAGTCTCTTTGGGTACTCCGACTATCACCTCGGTGTCCTCCGTTTGTTGTCAACCGGAACTGCCCTTCGACAGGCTCAGGGCGAACGGTCTTATTACACCCTCCAACCGTGTCTCTGCTACCGGTGCCGGCTACTCTTGCGGTTCGATGACGACTTGGCGCTGGTCTCCGTGGCCGACGCTGATGGTGGTTACGTCGGGGTCGTTGGCGAGAGTCAGGTGGACGATGCGGCGTTCGTTTGGCGGCATGGGTTCGAGGGTGATCGGCCGTCCGCCGTCGGCGACGCGCTGGGCGACCCGGCGGGCCAGGTTGCGGAGCGAGTTGTAGCGACGCTCCTGGTAGCCCGCTACGTCCACGAACAGATTCACGCGCTCGCCCATCCGCTTGGCGCAGATGAAGCTCACGACGAACTGGAGCGCGCGCAGGGTCTCGCCACGCCGTCCGATAAGCAGGCCGGAGTCCTCTCCGTCGACCTCAATGATGGGGCCGTCGACCTCCTCGTTGTACGCCTGCTTGAGGTGGACGGAAGCCAGTACGTCCATTCGCTCGATGAGGTCTTCCAGAACCTCGGTTGCGATCCGAGCGAGGTCCGAGGGCTGATCGATAAGCGTGACCCGGACTCTCGCGGGCTCTCCTCCGATGCCGAGGATGCCCGACTTTCCGCGATTAACGACGTCGATTTCGACCTCGCCGCGCTCGGCGTCTAGCTCCTTTAGAGCGAACTCTATCGCCTCTTCGGGCGTTTTGCCCGTCATTTCTACGCTGTTCATCGGATGCTGCCTCCTCCGAACGGGGGTCGGACTCGGAGTCGTCGCCGGTCGTGTCGTCCGAGGTCCTGCCGCCGTTCTTATTTGTCGATGACTGTGAGTCTGATTTTTCCTGTTCCGCCTGGGGCTTGCCCCAAAGAGCGGTGAGGGAACCGAAGGAGAAAGCCTCCCTGACCTGGCCCCATCCGCCGATGAATCCCTGCACGATGATTCCGACTACGTTGGAGACGGTCCAGTATATGGTAAGCCCGGTCTCGAATTGCAGGGAGAACACGCCGATCATAATAGGCATGAACCACAGGAGCATCCTGCTCGTCTGCTCCTGCTGCGGGCTGGTTGCCTTGGACGTGCTCATCTTCTGCATGAGCCACGTCGAACCGGCGACTATCAGGGCGAGGAACGGGCCGAAGCCGCTCGCCGAGGTCAGGTCTCCAAGATTTAGGCCGAGGAAGTACGGGTCGATGGGGATGGACTCCCCGACGCCGGGAAGCCAGGGGTAGAGCTTGGTGGCAAGGTCGGCGAGGCTCTCGGGAGTCGATGCCAGGGTCGAGCGCAAGGCCCAGAAGAGGCCGATGAAGATCGGCATCTGGAGAACGAGCGGGCCGAGGCAGCCGACGGGGTTGACGCCCGACTCGCGGTAGAGCTTCATCGTCTCTTGAGAACGACGCTGCGAGTCGTCCTTGTACTTTTCGTTGATTTCCTGGGCCTTGGGCGCAAGCTCGCTCATGGCCCTGGTCATCTTCAACTGCCGCAGGGTGAGGGGCACCATGAGCAGGCGCGTCAAGATGGTGAAGACGATGATGCTCAGGCCGAAGTTGCTGAAACAGACCCAGTACAGGAATACCAGGCTGTTGATCATCGGCCTGTTGATGATCAGGTCCCAGAGGTCGCCGATTAGCTCCACGAGTCCGCCTTTGCCGGTCTAGGTTCGCGCCGCGCGACCGGCCGGGATTTCGAGATGTCTTGTTGGTATGCTCGTTTTAGAGGGTACAACGGTATCCGGCATGGATTCCCGCTTTCGCGGGAATGACGGGGGAAGTCGCGGGAATGACGGGAGAAGTCAATGGTGCTTAGCATGATCGTGTCCAATCGCGGGAGACAGCGTCGTCCTGATCGGACCGGTGTACCCATATCTCGTCGGGGTTTCCGTTCGGGCTAATTTCCAGCGCGCGGATGCTCCGGTCGTCCGCGCGGAAGTAGAGGAAGTTTCCTTGTGCCGTAAGGCGCGATTTGATGGCGGCCCCGATGTTGCACTGGGTTTCGTCCTGGCCGTCCTGCTGTCTCACCAGGCGCACTCTGCCGTCGGTGGATCCGACGGCGACTCGGTCTCCGATCAGGGCAGGGGAGCCGACGATGGAGCCGTTCGTTGGGAATACCCAGAGCGGCCGGCCTGAGCCTGCGTCGAGCGCATACAGGTTGCCGTCGGTCGAACCGACGAACAGGGTATCGCTGTTCGTGACGGCGCGGCTCCAGTACCAGCCGTTCGCGTCGGGGAACTTCCAAATCATGCTGCCTGTCTCGACGTCGAGGGCGAAGAAGTCGCTGCTGAACGAGCCTACGTAGACCTGACCGTCCTGCACGAGCGGCTGAGCCGTGACGGCGCCGCCGGTAGCGAACTCCCATAGCTTTTGTCCGTCGAGATCAAGGGCGTAGACTTTTTGGTCCATGGAGCCGAAGAATGATCTTGCCGTCCGCGACAATGGGCGTGGCCCAGATGTCGTTGCCTGTCTCGAACCTCCATTGGAAGATGCCGTCTTTCGCGTCGTACGCATAGAGGAACCCGTCGCTCGACCCGACGAACGCCAGTCCACCGCCTACGGTGACGCCGCCCACGATAGGTGAGCCGTCGCCGATCCTTGCATCCCAGAGATCGTTGCCGTTCGCCAGGTTGAGGGCGTAAAGCGTGCCATCGTAGCCGCCTACGTAGGCGACGCCTTCGGAAATAGCGGGAGTGCCGTAAACGGCCCGGTCCGTTTCGACGTCGCCGCGCAGGTCGAATTCCCAGACAGTCTCGCCCGTCTCGGCATCAAGCGCGCGGACATCGCGGTCCTGCGTGCCGACGTAGAGGTTTTCGCCCTCCACGGCGACGCCCGACCAACCCTGAGGCGTCGACGGGCGCACGCAGCCGGCGATGAGGAGGGCCAATGCCGTTGACGCAATAACCAGCCTTAGCAGGCTGGGACGGCCCGATTGAAGTTTGGTCGTTCCGATTGTCGTATTCAAATGCTAGGAGATTGTCCGAGAGATCGGGGACACGTACAGTCGCGCCGCGCGGCCTCTCATGTCAAGTTCGTTCATGGAACGGGATCGTACCCGCCGGAGCCGAACGGACGGCACCGGCTGAGCCGCTTGATGCCGAGCCACACGCCCTTCGGCAAGCCGTACTGCTGGATCGCCTCATAGGAATATTGCGAGCACGACGGGTAGAAGCGGCACACCCCGCGAAAGAGGGCAGGTGACAGCGTCATCTGGTACAGCGTTATCGCTCCCAACGCGGCCTTACGCATGGCGACCCCCATTGACCTTGTGCTCGCCCACTTCGGCGAGACTGCTCTGCGGCCCGCCGTTTTCCGCTTTGCGCAATACGCGGGCGCGCCTGAGCAGCTTTTGAATTGAACGTTCGATTCTTGCGAAATCGGCCTCGTCGGCTCCTTTGCGGGCGATGATCATGATATCGAATCCTGCCTCCACCGATGCCGACCGGACTGCCTCGCGAAGCCGACGCTTCACGCGATTGCGGGCAACGGCGTTCCCGACACGCTTGCTCACCGAAAAGCCGAACCGGGTTGCCTCCAGGCCGTTGGGTCTGACCTTCAGCACGAAGAGCCTATCGACCCGCGACCGGCCTTCCGACCATACTGCCGCAAAGTCCGCCGTCTTTCGCAACCGGGTGTCCCGCTGCATATGGCACGGCTATACGGTGAGACGCGAGCGTCCCTTGAACATCCGTCGTTTGAGCACCTTCCGGCCGCTCTTGCTCCGCATCCGAGAACGGAAACCGTGAACTCGCATCCGGCGGCGTTTCTTTGGTTGATATGTTCGTTTCATAACTTGCTTTCTCGTGAGACTTCAGGAGTTGCCGCTGCGATTTCGGAAGAAGGGCCGCTCCCTCAAGTGAGTCTCACTTGGCCGGTCTACGGGAGGAGGCACGCTTGCAAGAATTGCAGCATAGCGCTTCATCCTATCCATATGGCGTCGAACAGTGTCCGCATCCATGTGAGCTTGGTAGAAGTTGGCGTGGAGCGCTTCGGCATAGCTGAAGAGGTCGGCCATTTCCGAGTTGCCTGTCTCAACGGCCAAGTTCTGGGCGACTTGTCTCACGTGAGAGTGCGTGTCGTGACCCCAGTCACGCTCCGTGGCTGCCGCTTTCAGGAATTGGTGGACGGCGCCCCATGTCTTTTCCGACGCTTGAAGCAAATCTCCTTTTTGAAATTCCTGCTCCGCATGTTCCAAGAGCTGGCGGCCCGTATGTCTGAATTCCTCCGCGAATTCCGTACGGGGCACGAAAGACCTAACCATCTTGTTTCTCCGGGAGCCCTTAGCATCTGGGAGCCTGGGTCTTGCGAAGGGCGGTTGATTCTCATGACCAACACGCTAGATTATACTCGCCGCTCGAAATTCGTGTCAATTTACTCACGGTCATTCATCAGCGTCTTGGCGATCATCCTGCCCATGCGGACGCTGTAGTTGGTGCCCCGGTCTTCGGGGTATACCTGAGCCGTGTTGGCGAGGTAGACGCCCTTGACCGGCGTGCAGTGCGCGGGCATCTTGTCCGAGTAGCCAGTGCCGATGATGGGCTGGGCGGCGTCCACGTGCTGGCGGTGACTCTCGACGATCCACGAGCGGTCGAAGTCGGGGTTGATCTTCCGCAGGTGAGGGGCGTACTCGTCGAGCAGCTCATCGTGGCTGAGGCTGTACAGCCGGTCCTTGCGTGAGAGGTAGTTGGACAGGTAGACGATGTGCCTGCCGCCGTAGTGCTCAGGTTCCACCATGTTGGTCTGCTCGATCACTCCAACGAAGGGTATCGAGCGGTCGGCGACGTTCAGCCAGTAGACGTGGGAGAGCGGGCGGTCGAGCACGAGGATCAGGAGAAGGGCCGAGAGGTAGTTGGTGTCCTTGAGCTTCTTCATGTAATCGCTTGGCAGGTCGGGCAGGAGTCGCGCGAAGATGTGGCACTGGGTCGTGGAGATCACCGCGTCGAAGGGGACGAACTCCGACTCGTCGCGTTCGAGGAAGTCCACGTGGAGGCCGGTGAGCGCGCCCGACTCGGTGGCGATTGCGGTCACCTCGGCGTTGACGTGCACCTCGCCGCCCCGTTCGCGCACCCGGTGGCCGAGGACGTCGAACACCTCGCCGAAGCTGCCGATGGGGTACCCCAGCATCTCGCGCGACATGCTCTTGCCGCGAGACGCGAAGCGGGTGTTGATCTTGCCCCATATCCACGGCATTCCGATCTCGCCGTAGAACTCCTCGCCGAACTTGCCGCGCAGCATCGGGCCCCAGAACACCTCGTAGACCTGCTCGCCGCCGTGTCGTCGGAGCCAGTCCGCGGCGGGAGTGTCTTCCAAGTTCCGCCAGTCCTTCATCCGTCGCAGCAGCAGCGTCAGGATGCCGAGCCGAAAGCGATTGACGAGGCTGAGCGGCTTGAACTTCAGCAGGTCGAGGGGAGTGACGAAGTTGTAGATCTTTCCGTCGTAGAGGGTGCCCACCTTCGAGCCGTACCAGCGCATCCGGTCGCCAAGGCCGATTTCGTCGATGAGGTCGAGGATGTCGGCATCGCCGGTGAACAGGTGGTGGTAGCCGCGTTCGAGGGGAGCGCCGCCAACGTCGAACGTGGACGCCTGTCCACCGAGGAATGACGTGCGCTCGTAGACGACCACGTCGTGACCGCGCTTGGTCAGCTCATACGCGGCGGTCAGTCCGGTCGCTCCGGCGCCGATGATGCCGACTCTCATGCGGGCGGCTCCTGGTCATTGTCCTGGCCGAGTTTCGTGAGGCTGCGGAGCGATACGTGCTGCGTCCACAGGAAGAACTGGCCGAGCACGATCATGGGGATGAGCAGGCAGGCGTGGACGACGGCGACGTACCCTCCCGCGACTGCGCGGTCCACGACGGCGAGGGGGAGGAGCACCAACGTCTCTCTCGCGATGATCTCAAAGAGGCCGATGCCGCCGGGTCCGGCGGGGATGGAAGCGCCGATGTTTGCTATGGCCGTCACGAGGATCATCGCGACGATGAGTTCCGGCAGGCTGTCGTATATCTCGTGGAACCCGAAGGAGTATCCGACGAGGACGAACAGACCGGCCTCGAAGAGCCACACCGGAGCCGAGAGTATGAAGACGCCGAGGATGGTTGAGGGACTTTTGAGAGACTGGAGTCCTTCCAGAAACATGTCCACGACGTGCATGAGACGGCCCTTGATGGCGGCGGGCAAGAGACGAAGAACCAGTGCGATGAGCGCTCTGACTCTTGTCGGAGCGTAGGCCACCACGACGAGGAGGCCGAAGGCGACGATGAAGGGCAGGCTGATCGCGCCGGCGAGGAGCAGCCACGGCAGGCTGAAACGCTCCTCGAAGCCCTCCGCCAAGCCGATGAGCGGCACGAAGATGGCGATCACGAGGATGAAGAGCAGGAGGGTGAGGGCGTCGAGGAGACGCTCGATGAAGATGGTCACGAGCGCGGCGGCTTTGCTGACCTGCTCGCGGTCGCCGACGTAGTAGCTGCGGACGAGCTCGCCGAGGCGGAGAGGGAGGAGGTTGTTCGCCATGTATCCGACGACGACGACGGGGAAGAGTCGACCGGTCGGGATCGGCCGTATGTGATGGAGGAGCCGTCGCCATCGCACGGTGCGGAACCACACGCCGATGAGATACAGCCCGATGCCCGGAATGACGTAGACGTAGTTCGCGCCCATGAGCGCGTCCAAGAGCCTTCGGAAATCGAGGGTGACGAAAAAAAGCGCCACGAAAATGGCGCTGAGCAAAAGCCCGATCCAGACCCTCTTCCCGCCGTTCACGTCCTTAAGTCCATAGCAGTCGGCTCTCGGTCTACTATATCACGACGGGGTTGACGGACGATGCTTCGTGGTTCGACAAGCTCACCACGAACGGTTTCGATTGATTTATTTAGACGCCCTCTGAGGGCTGCCAAGTGTCAGATGCGACCGAAACCGTAGATACGAATTGCTTGACAGGCGAACGGTGACTGATAGCATAGATTTGCAGCTAAACGCGCGAACGCCCGGCATTGAACGCGGAGCGTCCTTCTTCCCCTATGCAGCAACAAGATTCCTATCGTCGAATCGTCGTAAAGGCGGGAACGGCGCTACTCACGAATGACACGGGCAGCCCCAACCACGAGGTGATGGGCGGGCTCGTCGAACAGATGGCGCGGCTGCACGGTGAGGGCGCACGACTCATCCTCGTCTCGTCGGGCGCGGTCGCGGCGGGCCGGGGCGCGGTTGCCGCCGATGACGACTCCAGCGTGCAGTTTCGCCAGGCGCTCGCGGCCGTCGGGCAGAGTCACCTGATGCACATCTACCAGGACCTGTTCAATGAGTCCGACATCACCGTTGCGCAGGTGCTCTTGACGCTGAACGACGTGGGTGAGCGACGCACCCGGAGCCAGAAGCTGCGCGACCTGAACGTGCGAAACACCCTTGCGTCGCTTCTCGACCTGGGCGTCGTCCCGATAATCAACGAGAACGACGTCGTGGCCGTCGATGAGCTTGCGGGAGCGGGCTTTGGCGACAACGACAATCTCGCGGCGCGGGTCGCTCGCGCGGTCGACGCCGATCTGCTGATACTGCTTGGAACGGTCAACGGCCTGTACACGTCCGATCCGACGATTGATCAGAATGCGGAACTGATTCCGACGATCAACCGGTTCGACAGGAAGATGCGCGCTCGCGCGGGAGCTCCGCGTGACCGGAAAGGGCGCGGCGGGATGGCGACGAAGTTCGAGGCCGCCAAGTTCGCGACCGAGGGCGGGGTGGACGTGTTCATTGCCAGCGGCGAGGAGCCCGATGTGGTGACCCGCCTGGTGAACGGCGAACGGGTCGGGACGTTCTGTCCCGCGAGTCTGAAGGCGAAGGAGAGCCGGAAGAACTGGCTCAAGACACACGTATCGAAGGCAGGGTGGGTGGTCGTCGACGACGGAGCGGCGGACGTTCTCCTGCAGAGGGACCGCAGTCTCCTGCCGGTTGGGGTCACGTCCGTCGTGGGGACGTTCGAGCGTGGCGAGGCGGTGCAGATACGGAACGGACGCGGCATCCAGGTTGCGGTCGGCATCGCAAACTACAGCTCGTCGGAACTCGACCGGATCAAGGGCGTGCGCTCCGACCGGGTAGCCGGGATCCTGGGCGACCGTTATGGGGATGAGGTCGTTCACCGGCGAGACATGATAAGGTTATAGGGAACCTGCGGGCGAAGGGGGCAACGTGGACGGCGAGACCGATCTTCAGCAGATGGGCCAACGCGCTCGCGCGGCATCCCGCGCTCTTGCCAAGACATCCACGTCCGTCAAGAACGGGGCCCTGCACGGCGTGGCCGACGCGCTCGTCGAGCGTATGGATGAGGTACTCGCCGCCAACGCTCAGGACGTGGATGCCGGACGCAATGATGGGCTGAGCGAGCAGCTGCTCGGCCGGCTCGCGCTCGACGGGAACAAGCTCGAAGGCATGGCAGGCGACGTGCGAAAGGTCGCTGAACTTGCCGATCCGACGGAGGAGTCCTTCGACGAGACCACGCTCGCGAACGGCCTCGAGGTGGCGAAGCGCAGGGTTCCTCTCGGCGTCATCGGCGTCATCTACGAGAGCCGCCCGAACGTTACCATCGACATTTCGTCGCTCTGTCTCAAGTCCGGCAACGCGGTTATCCTGCGCGGCGGCAAGGAGGCGATCCGCTCCAACGGCGTGCTCGCGCGGATCACGCGGGACGCGATCGCGGAGGCCGGAATCTCGGACGACGCGGTGCAGTTCGTCGAATCGACCGACCGCGCGCTCGTGGGCGAGATGCTCGGAATGACGGAGTACATCGACCTCATCGTGCCACGCGGCAGCGCGGAGCTCGTGCGGCGCGTGGGCCGCGAGGCGCAGATGCCCGCAATAACGGGTGGAATCGGGGTGTGCCACACGTTCGTCGACAAGACGGCGGACGTGGACATGGCCGTCGACATCGCCTTCAACGCCAAGACGTCGTCTCCGTACGTTTGCAACGCGCTGGACACGCTCATCGTGCACTCGGGCGTCGCCTCGGAGTTCCTGCCCAAGGTGGCGGGGAGGCTGGGCGACTCCGGCGTGGAGCTCCGGTGCGACAGGCGCGCTCGGAGCATCATCGGCAACTCGAACGGGGCGACCGTCTCCTCCGCGACGGACGAGGACTGGGGCACGGAGTTTCTGGCTCTGACTGCGGCGATCAAGGTGGTCGACTCCCTCGACGAGGCGCTCGACCACATCGAGCTTTTCGGTTCAGGCCACACCGACGTGATCGTCACGGAGGACGCCTCTTCATCGCAGCGTTTTCTGAACGAAGTTGATTCGGGCGTCGTTTTGGTGAATGCGAGCTCGCGGTTCAACGACGGCGGACAACTCGGGCTTGGGGCCGAGGTTGCCATCAGCACGAACAAGATGCACGCGCGCGGACCGATCGGCCTGAAGGAACTGACTTCGTACAAGTGGACGGTGGTCGGCTCCGGGCAGGTCCGCAGCTAACCGCGAAACACTCCCTGAACGCGTGAGGTGAGTCCCATGAGCAGATTCGAGTTCGAGAGGGAGTGTCGCACGCCGTACTCCGAGTGCTACACCATTCTGCGGGATGAGGACGCGGTCGGCAGGGTAGACATCCACTTCGCCGACGGGATGGTGCACTCGACCCTGAACGCCTCCGATGCGCTGTCCAACGACGACATCCAGGACCTCATCGACACGGTGGATGCCGACCTCATCGGGCCGGTCGCCAGCAGCAGGCAGGATGTCATCGTCCACGTTCACCAGGGGCGCGACCTCGGAGCGTTCCGCGCCCGCGAGTTCGAGGGCGAGGGGGGCGGTTACCCGCATATGAGCTAGGGTTATGTTGCAATCAAGGTAATCTGAGGCAATTTCTGCATTGCCGCTTCACGATAATACTTGAGAGATACTCTTCCGGCTCTCTTTCGCGTTTAGCTGATGCAGACGTATTGGATTTGAGAGGTACTATGGCTGGGTTCGGACTGGTAGTGAACGGAAAGAGCGAGATTCTCCTGATCCAGCGAGGATATGGCAATCTCAAGGGTCAGTGGAGTCTGCCCGGAGGACAAAGAAACAAGGGAGAGAGCTATCGGGATACCGCTGTCCGGGAGACTCGTGAAGAGACGGGCATCACCATGTCTAGCGATCAACTCTATTACAAGAGCAAGAGTGGCCGGGTGGAGGTCTGGCTTGGGAGACCTATCAAAGGTCGCCTAAAGGTTCAAAGGAGGGAATGTCTGGATGCGAAGTGGTTCCAACGAGACATGCTGCCACACGACGAGAACCTGGCATTTGGTCCTGACAAACGTGCTATAGGAAAGTGGGCGGCACAGACTCCCGGAAGTCGTCGTGTTCATTACCCTCGATCCAAAATGCGCAGAGCGGGCTTTGCTCTCGCAGCCAATGAAAAGAACGAAATTCTCCTGATTCAGCGCAAGCGTGGGAGAAGGACAGGCAAATGGAGTCTGCCGGGTGGCAACCCACAAAAGGGGCAGAGTCGTCTAGATGCCGCCGTTCGGGAGTCCCTGAAGTCCGGGGCTGTATTCATGCCTGAACGACTTTATTACGAGAACCGACACCAAGCCAAAATATGGCTGGGCAAGCTCCATTCTACCGAACACGATGAAATTGAAGGACGCTGGTTCCCAGTTGACAAGTTGCCCGATGACGAAAGTTTAGCCTTTGCAGTAGATGTCAGGACTGTTGAGAAGTGGTCATCCGAGAATAATGGAAGCCGCCGTATCAGCTATTAGGGGTGACCAGTTGGCCGCTAGACGTGGTTGCTACAGCCCCTAATCGTCCCTCATCGAACCGTCCTCTAGCTCCTTGATGCCGCCACAAATAAAAAACCCCGCGTTGGGTGTCCCAAAACGGGGGTGTCCCGCTCTTTCGTTGCCCGGCTAAGGGCCGCATCACCCCTTGCGGGGTAGCCACCTTGGGGAGCGTGGTGAACCCAGGTTGGCGACCACAACCGTTAGGCCGTGCTCTCCTGATGCGCCTCCAATTGTAACACATCCGGAGCGGGCCGCAACGACCGCGAAGAGGGTACTGCGCCGTGCTTACTGGGCGGCCGAGCCGCCCTCAAGCTCCTTGATGCGGCCTTCGATGGCGGTGAGTTTGGCGTAGTCCTCGTGGACGAGGTGGTAGCTCCGCTGGAGGTACACGTCGGCAAGCTCTGCTGAGCGGCTGTCGTTGGACTTCACGGCTTCGACGAGCTGGGGGATGTTGTGCGACTGCGGCAGGTGGTTGGCAACGAGGGCGATCTCGGTCTCGGTCTCCGAGATGAGCCTGTCGTCCGAGCCGTCGATGGCGAAGCGAAGGCGTCCTATGAGCTTGCTGAGCTCGCTGAGCTTGTCGCTGTCGCTCATCAGGCCGTAGATAACGTCGCTGACCGCAAGGCCTTCGGCCTCCTCGTCCCGTTCGACAGCCGGAGTCTCACCGCCTTCGGTTGACGATCCGGCGATTTGCGCGTACTGCTCGGAGTACGACTGAACGGCCTCGCTCACTCGGCCCATGGCGCCCGTGACGTTGGACGGATTGTGTGCTCCGATGTACAGGATGTCGTCGTCCCGCATCTCGGCCATGCGTTCAAGGGCGTCGTAGCCGGAGACCCGCTCCGGCGCGGGCGGGAAGGCGAATGCGGAAAGCTCCTTCGCGTCCATCTCGCCGATCTGGTTCATCAGGAAGGGCGGGACGTACTTCGACAGGTCCACCGTTATCGGCAGGACGACCACGTAGGTCGCCCAGACCTCCTCGTGGTCGAGGGAGTTCCGCAGGTAGATGAAGGCGTGGCCCTTCGGCCTCGCCCAGTCGCCTCTGTGATATTCGACGCTCATAGTCCCTGTCTCCCCCGATTATATTCTAATGGCGGGATGGGCGTAAGGCATAGGGCCTTCGCTGGTATAATCGTTTCGCAGGCGATCAACGGACGAGGAACCAGACGTGCTCATTCTCAACGCCGACGCATACGCGAATCTCGTCCGTCCTCTTCTTTTCACGCTCCCGGCGGAGACGGCTCAGAAGGTCGCGGAGAAGGCCCTAGGGCGGCCTTTCGTTTGGCGGTTGCTTCGTCCGGGGTTTCAGATACGAGACCGGAGACTCGCATCGACGCTGTGCGGCATTCCGCTGTCGAACCCCGTGGGCCTCGCGGCGGGATTCGACAAGGACTGCGAGATGATTCCGGCGCTGGCGTCGTTGGGATTCGGGTACATTACCGTCGGCACGGTGACCGCGCATGCGAGACCGGGCAATCCCAAGCCGAGGCTGTTTCGTGACGCTAGGAAGTCGTCCCTCGTCAACGCGATGGGTTTTCCGAGCAAGGGGCTTGTTCCTGCCGCGCGACGGCTCGAAGTCTATCGTTCTGCCGGGCGCAACGCGCCGATCGTGGTCAGTATCTCCGGTGTTACCGTGGAGGAAATCGTCCGGTGCCACCGCAGGTTGGAAGCGCTGGCCGACGCGGTGGAGGTCAACATCAGCTCGCCGAACACTGCTGGGCTGCGTCTGTTCCATGAGCCGGATGCTCTTTCGGGGCTGCTCGACGTGGTCAACGAAGCGCGGCATCGTCCGTTGATTGTGAAGCTGCCGCCGTATCCGGCTCCCGACGTTCCCGCGGACGAGTTTGAGAAATCGCGCGACCTGCTCATGGCGCTGGTGAGGGTCTGCAAGGGACGGGGAGTGGACGGCTTGACCGTTGCCAATACGAGGTGGATGGCAGACGCCCGACTGGCGGTCGGCTCCGGTGGGCTGAGCGGTCGCCCGGTCTTCTCGCGGATGGTCGAGATGGTGCGCGACGTTCGCTCCGAGGTGAGGGATGGAATGACGATCAACGCCTGCGGGGGAGTGTTCACGGGCGAGGACGCACTGGCTGCCATGCTGGCGGGGGCCTCAACGGTGCAGATCTACACGGGGTTCGTCTATCGCGGGCCGACGGCCGCGCGGGAGATGAACCGGGAGTTGCTTGCCGCCACGTCGCGGATGGGTGCTGGAGTGGTGACGGGGGGAATCACCGCAGAGGGCGCGGAGGTGGGGGATGGATTCCCGCGTTCGCGGGAATGACGGTGGCTGAGCGTATCGAGCGATTTCGGATTACTGTCGCTGTTCCTTGATGCGGGCGATATCGGCCTCGATGCGTGACCGGTCGTGGTCAAGGGACGCGGCTTTGTCCACGTCCTGCTCCGCTTCATCGTCTCTGCCGAGGAGGGTGTAGGCGATGGCGCGGGCGGCGTAGGTCGGCGCGTAGGTGTCGTCGATGCGAATCGCCTCGTCGAGGTCGGGGAGCGCCTGCTCCGGCTGACCGGCTTGGACGTAGGACATTCCTCGCCCGTGGTACGCGCCGACGAAGGAGGGATCGCGCTCGATGACGACTGTGTAGTCGGCTATGGCCTGTTCGATTTGATTCAAGCGCTGATACGCCCGCGCGCGGTGGTAGTAGGCGGATACGCTGTCGGGTCTCCACAGCAGGGCAGAGTCGAAGTCTGCGATGGCGAGTTCTAGGCGGCCCGTCTCGATGTAGGCCACGCCGCGTCCGGTGTAGGCTTCCGGAAGCTGGCTTTCAAGCCTCAGCGCCTCGGAGTAGTCGTCGATGGCCTGCTCGTAGCGCTCCAGGCCGAAATAGCCCTCGGCCCGGCCGAAATGGGCGTCGGGATTCTCCGGTTCCAGCCGGAGGGCGTTGTCGAAGTTCCAGACCGCCCGCTGGTAGTCGCCGTATTGCAGGTAGATGTTTCCCAAGCCGTAGAAGGCGTCGCGGTACGTCGGGTCGATGTCCACCGCGTCAAGGTAGTCCAAGAGAGCGAAGTCGAGCGCTCCGGCCCGTTCGAACGCGAGGCCGCGGTTGTAGTAGAAGTAAGGGACGACCGGGTTTTGGAGGATGGCGTTGGAGAAGTCCTCGACGGCCTTGTCGTATTCCCCGAGGTCCATGCGGGCAACGCCGCGGTTGCTGTAGGCTTCGATATACGTCCGGTCTATGTTCAGGACCTTTGTGTACTCGGAGATCGCGCGCTCAAGCTCGCCTTCATTCTGGAGCGCGAGGGCGCGTCGATAGTGTTCCTCGGCGGTGTCTTCCCCGGTGTTTTGGAACGCCCAGTATCCGCCTCCAGCCAGGAGGGCAATGACAAGCGCGACGGCTACGGCGATGACGCTAATCTTGAGGAGGCGTGGTTTCATGCGTTCTTGTGAGACTCCGGTGTTCGGGATGCCGGGGCTAATTCCCCGAGCACTTCGGCTGCTGGCGGATCGCCATCAGGCTGCGGTTGAGATCGGCTGCCTCGGCACCGAGCTCCTCGGCGACGTTCGCGTCCGCCAGCGCCTCTTCGTCCATGCAGAGCTCGGCCTTCGCGATGGCCCGGAGCGACCAGAGCGTCTGGTCCTTGGGATCGCGGGTCTGCTCGACGATCTGCTCGTGGATATTGATGGCCAGGTTCAGGTCGGTGAGCGCCCGGTGGTGATCGCCTGTGCTGCCGTAGGCAAGGGCGCGGTTCTTGAAGTATTCGACCTCTTGGTTCGCCTGATCCACCGTGTCGTTTTCGTCGTTCAACTCGATGGCCTGGGTGAAGTCGGCTATGGCGCGGTTGAAGTCGCCGACGAGGCTGAATATCTCCCCTCGTCCGCCGTAGGCCTCGTGGCTTCTGGTATCCATGATGATGGCGTCCTCGAAGTCCACGATAGCGCGGTCGAAGTGTCCGGTCTCCTTCCAGAAGGTCCCTCGCCTCGCCAGGATGCGGCCGCTGGTAGGCTGAAGTTCGAGCGCGGCGTTGTAGTCGTTGAGGGCGGCCTGGAAGTCTTCCAGGGCAAGCCACGAGTCGCCTCTTTCGACGAGCCAGCCGGCGTTGTCGGGTATGAGTTGCAGGGCGGCGCTCAGGTCGCGGATGGCCTTCTCGTGGTTGGGCATTCGCTTGTAGACTTCCGCCCGCTGCGCGTAGAGCTCCGCGTTGTCGGGGTCGCGGGCGATAGACTCGGTGAGGTTCTGCGTCGATTGGTAGAGGATTCCGAGCTCGCCGTAGATGGTGCCCCTATCGTGGAAGACCTTTTCGTTGTCGGGGTCGAGCTGCACGGCCTTTTCGAGGTGGATGAAGGCGTCCTCGTAGCGGCCGATGGCAGCGTATGCCGCGCCACGGTTGAAGAACGCCTCCGAGTTCTCCGGGTCGAGTTCAATCGCTATTCGGAAGTCCTCGATGGACCGTCTCGGCTGACCGAGACGCGCGTACTCGGTGCCGCGATTTGTGAACGCGAGGGAGCTGTCCGGCCTGATCTCGATGGCGGTGTCGTAGCTGTCGATCGCCGCGTAGTGATCGCCGAGTCGTGAGAGGGTCGTTCCGCGATTCAGATGAAGATTGAAGCTGTCATCTCCCAGTTCGACCGCTTCGTCGTAGTCTTTGAGGGCCGTCTTGTACTCCGCTATTCTGGAGTAGGCGACGGCGCGGTCGATGTAGATTTCCGCGTTCTCGGGATCGTGCTCCAAGGCGACGGTGTAGTCCTCGATGGCCTCGGGGTACCTGTTGAGCTCGGCCCGCGCTCGCCCTCGCGCGATGTAGGCATTCGTGAGGCCGGGATTGAGGAGAATGGCCTGGTCGAGCTGGATGACCGCCGCCTCGAAGTTGCCGGCGTTGCCGTACTCGATGGCGGACTCGTAGTGGGACTCGGCCTGCAGACGCTGCGCCTCGCTGATTTCGTCACCGCCCGATCCGAACAGGCCGCACGACGACGCGAACAGCATCAATAGGGAGAGCAGCACGACCGGATACCGCACGCTGTTCATGCTTTCAACCCTCCGAATGAGAGATCGTCAACCGATACTGTATAACGAAGGTCATGGCAATCGGTCAACGATGCGTGGACATTCGTATGCTCCCCAAGGGGAATAGATTCCCGCGTTCGCGGGAATGACGGGTTTGGCAGTGGGGGAATGACGTCCCATTTGGCGGGAAGGGTGGGACAAGTCAGCATTGTTAGGCCACCACCTGCTTGAGATGGTCGCGGGAGAGATTGCCGCCGCTCAGGACGAGGGCGACCTTCTTGCCTTGGAGGGAGTCCTTGATCTTGATGGCGGCCGCGAGCGGTGAGGCACCCGCGTGCTCGGCGAGATTGTGGGTGTTCTCCAGGTAGAGGCCGACGGCTTCGACCATCTCGTCTTCCGAGACGAGGACGAAGTCGTCCATCAGCTCTCGCATGATTCCCTGCGTCAGCTCGAAGCCGACGGTCGTGGCGAGTCCCTCGGCCATCGTCTCCATCTTGGCCTCGATGATCTCGCCCTCCTTCCACGACAGGTACGCGCCGGGGGCGCTCTCCGCCTGCACGCCAATGACGCGCACGTCGGGATTGAGGGAGTTCGCGACGATGCAGGCGCCACAGGCGCCGCTCCCGCCGCCGACGGGCACGATGATCACGTCCACGTCCGGCAGGTCTTCGAAGATTTCGAGCGAGTAGGTGGCGACGCCGGGGATCAGCCTCGGCTCGTCGGCGGAGTGGATGTAGACGTAGCCCTCTTCCTTCGACAGCCGCTCGCAGTGCGCGCGGCACTGGTCGAAGTTGTCGCCGTGGTGGATGAGGTTTGCGCCGAGCACGCGCATCGACTCGCACTTTTCGGGGTTGGCGTCTTCGGGCACGACGACGGTCGCCTGCACGCCGAAGACACCGGCTGCGTAGGCGATGCCCTGGCCGAAGTTTCCGGTCGAGGCGCAGACGACGCCCAGCGACTTCTCCTCGTCCGTGAGCTGCGAGACGACGTTCAGCGCGCCGCGTATCTTGAACGCGCCGAGGGACTGGTGGTTCTCGTGCTTGATGTAGACCTCGGCCCCGATGAGCCGGTCGAGCCGGGGATAGTGGTGCAGCGGCGTGCGCGTGATGTACGGCCCGATTCTCCTGCGGGCCTCGTACACGTCGAGAAGCGTGGGAAATGCCGCCAACATGGTCCTCCTAAGGTTTTCTCTCAAATAGCATACGACAATTTTTCGCATGGGGCATAGAGGATACCCCCTCTCAGTGGTACTCTATACGGGCCATGCCCATTCGAGTGCTCAGTCCGCAGATCGCTTCGAAGATCGCCGCCGGGGAAGTGACCGAGCGGCCCATGTCGGTCGTCAAGGAGCTTGTGGAAAACTCGCTCGATGCGGGAGCGACGAGGATATCCGTCGAGATCAGGGGCGGGGGCATCGAGTACATCCGGGTGACCGACAACGGCATCGGGATCGCGGAGGACGAGGTCTCCGTGGCGTTCGAGCGGTTCGCAACGAGCAAGCTCGTCAGCGACGGCGACCTGGAGTCGGTCGGAACGTTCGGATTTCGTGGAGAGGCTCTGCCCAGCATCGCGGCGGTCTCGCGGGTCACGCTGGTCTCCCGCGCGAAGGGCGAGGACTCCGGCATCCAGGTCGACCTGAACGCGGGCTCGCTCATTCGCAAGCAGCGGGTGGGGGCCGCGCCCGGCACGTCGGTGACGGTGAGGGGGCTGTTCCACAACCTGCCCGCAAGGCGGAAGTTCCTGCGCTCCGCCGCGTCCGAGGCTACGCGAGTGCAGTCAGCGGTGGGCCGGTTTGCCCTGGCGCGTCCCGACGTTTCGTTCAGTCTCACGGTGGAGAGCAGGTCGCTGTTCGTGACGAACGGGTCGGGAAGCCTACGCGAAGCCATGGCGGCGGTGTACGGGGCCGATGTCGCGGAAGCGATGCTGGACATCGAAACGGAGGGACGAGAAAGCGCTCACATACGGGTCGGCGGTCTGATTGGCAGGCCCTCGCTTGCACGGTCGAACCGGAACCACGTGACGATCTACGTGAACGGTCGCTGGGTGCAGAACCGCAGCCTGTCGTTTGCCCTACACGAGGCGTACCGGGGATTCCTGATGGAGCGTCGCTTCCCCATCGCCGTCGTCAGCATCGCCGTTCCGTACGAGGAGGTGGACGTCAACGTGCATCCCTCCAAGACGGAGGTGCGGATCAAGGACGAGGGGCGAGTCTTCGCGGCTCTGCAGAGGGCGGTGCGGGACACCCTGATCGCCAACCTGCCTGTGCAGGAGCTTTCGACGCGACAGACGGCGCCGAGCGCCAGGACCGCGCCGACCGACGCTCGCTCCTACTGGCCGATTCCGCTCCCGCAGGACCAGGCGATGCCGGACGGCGCGACGCCCGGACTGCCGTTGCAGACCGACCCGGCACAGCCTTCTCAGCAGCCGCTGATCCCACATCGCGCCCTGCCGGCGCTGCGCGTCGTGGGGCAGATCAAGACGACGTACATCGCGGCGGAGGGGCCGGACGGCATGTACCTCATCGACCAGCACGCGGCCCATGAGCGGGTACTGTTCGAGACGATCAAGGAGGAGGCGCGGACGGGCAGCCCGTCGATACAGGGCCTGATGGAGCCGGCGACGGTGGATTTGACTCCCGAGCAGATCGAGATCGTCGAGGCGCACCGTCCCAGCGTGAACGGGCTGGGCTTCGAGTTCGAGGAGTTCGGCGGAACGACGTTCGTTCTCCGGGGCGTTCCCGCGCTGCTCGTGTCGGAGGATCCGCCGGGGGCGTTGCGCGACGTGCTCGACCTCATGGCGGAGGGGGGAGGATACGAGTCGTGGGAGGAACGCGCGGCCTACTCGCTGGCGTGCCACAGCGCCATCCGCGCGGGCAAGGTGCTGACGAGCCGTGAGGCGGAGGAGTTGGTGCGCCAGTTGGAGCAGTGCAGTCAGCCGCATACGTGCCCGCACGGTCGTCCGACGATGATTCATCTGAGCGAGGCGCGGTTGGAGGAGGAGTTTGGGCGGCGGGGGTAGTGGCGTGGATTCCCGCGTTCGCGGGAATGACGGAGGTGGGGACGTCGGTCTTGTCGTTCCCCGTTGCGGACTTATACAATGCCGCGACACCCTCACGAGACACCAAGAGAGGACTATGCAACTCGGCCAAGTTCTGATCTCCGAGAGTCAGATAGCCGATGCGGTTGGGAAGCTGGCGGACAGGGTGAGCGGGGACTACGACCTGTCGAAGGTCGTGCTGGTGGGCGCGATGGACGGGGCGGTCTGTTTTCTTTCGGACTTGATGCGCGCGTTCGGTGAGTCGGTGGACGTGACGACGGCGCGGATGCGGCGGTATGACGGGACCGAAGGGGGTGAGGTGACCGTCGGCTGGCTGCCCACGCGCGACCGGATCGAGGGCAGGGAAGTCCTGATCGTGGACGGCATCGTCGATACCGGCGAGACGTGCGTGGCGCTGTCGGAGCGGTTGTCGGAGTTGGGAGCGGCGTCGATTGACGTCTGCGCGCTGCTGGACAAGCCGTCTCGCCGGACCCATGACGTCAAGGCGACGTACATCGGGTTCGAGGTGCCTGACGTGTTCGTCGTGGGGTACGGCATGGACTACGACGGCGCGTACCGGAACCTTCGGGATGTCCGGGTGCTGGAGTGAAAAGCGAAGGACAAAGGAGCAAGTATGCGATTCAGCGTCACGTTCATTTTGGTGCTCACCCTGTTCATGACCGTACTGATTACCTCCAACATCATTGCGGTGAAGCCGATACAGATGCTGACCCTCCCGTTCGAGTTTCTCGGCAGCAACTCGGTGGTGCTGCCCGCGTCGATCATCATCTTTCCCATTAGCTACATCGTCGGCGACATCCTGACGGAGGTATACGGCTTCCGCACCGCCCGCGGGGTGATCTGGCTGGGATTCGGGGCCAACTTCTTGGTGGTCATCGCGCTCTGGCTCGCGGGCATCATACCCGCCGCCGGGTTCTGGGAGGACCAGGAAGCCTACGACACCATCCTCGGCCAGGTGCCCTGGATTCTTACGGGATCGTTCGTCGCCTACCTGATCGGCGAGTTCTCCAACTCCACGGTGCTCGCTTATCTCAAGTACAAGATGCAGGGCCGACTCCTGTTCGTCCGCACGATAGGCTCGACCGTCGTGGGCCAGGGGTTGGACTCCTTCATCTTCATCTACATCGCCTTCGGCATCGGCGGCGACTGGGGCGCGCAGGGTCTGCTAAGCGCGGCGCTGGCGCAGTGGATAACCAAGATCGTGTACGAGACCATAGCCACGCCTCTTACCTACGCCGTTGTGGGCTACATGAAGAAGAAGGAAAAGATGGACATATACGACGATCCGAGCAGCCTCGATCCGCTGGGTATCATTGCGTAGAGGAGGCGAAACATGGCATTCGACACCCTGATACTGAACGGGACGGTCGTGGACGGGACGGGCGACGCTCGTTACCAGGCCGACGTGGGCATCTCCGACGGTCGCATTGAGGCCATTGGCGCGCTTGCCCACACAGAGGCGGCGCGGCGCATCGACGCGACGGGGCACGTGGTCGCGCCGGGGTTCATCGACATGCACTCGCACTCCGACATCACCCTGCTCGACGACCCCGGCGGCGAGAGCAAGGCGCACCAAGGGGTGACGACCGAGGTCACGGGGAATTGCAGCTACACGCCGTTCCCGGCGGGGAAGGGCGGCCCCGAGGCACTCCAGAAGAACCTCGGCAGGACGCTGATCGGCAGCGTCACGTGGGAGTGGAACACGCTAGACGACTGGGCCAATGCGCTGGAGTCCAACGGGATCAGCATCAACGTCGCGCCGCAGCTTGGTCACTCCGGGCTCCAGATCGCGTCCGGGGCCGTCGAGGACCGGCCCGCCACGGCTGACGAGCTCCGTGAGATGAAGCGTCTCGCGGCTGAGGCGATGGAGATGGGCGCGTTCTCGCTGTCGACCGGACTCTCCGTCGCGCCGTCGGCGTATGGAACGACCGACGACATCGTGGGACTGTGCGCTTCTATCCGGCACTACGAGGGGGCCTTCTACGCGACTCATGCAAGGGTCGGCAACGGCCTGCACATGTCGGCCATCAACGAGGCCATCGAGATCGGGCAGCGGGCCGACATACCCGTGCAGTTCTCTCACCTCGCCATAACCGACCGGCGCGTGTACGGGCAGGGGGCGACGCTTACGGAGCCATTCGTCGAGGCGCGCGAGGGCGGGCTGGACATCACGTATGACATGTATCCGTACACGGCGGCGGGAGCGGGCTACAACCAGCTCGTCCCCCTCTGGGCCCAGGAGGGATCGATAGCCAGCTTCATGGGCCGTCTGCGAGACCCGGCGACGAGGACGCGCATCCGCGACGCGGTACGGGCCGGACTCGGAGGCCTGACGCCCCAGTGGGAGACGTGGTACGTGGCCTTCATCCAGTCGGAGGAGAACCGCGATTGCGTCGGCAAGAACGTCACGGAGATCGCGGAGGAGCGCGGGGTCGAGCCGGCGGAGGCCGTCCTTCAACTCTTGTACGAGGAGAACGGCTCGGTGCCGACGCGCGTCCACAACCGCGTGGAGGACGACGTGCGTTACTTCATGGGACACGAGCTCGCCATGATCGGCTCCGACGGGAGGGCGGTGTCGCCGCACGGGCCGTACAAGAACGCGCTCCCGCATCCGCGCTTCTACGGGACGTACCCGCGCATACTTGGCCGCTACGTCCGCGAGGAGCCGGCAGTGCTGACCCTGGAAGACGCCATCTACAAGATGACCGGCTTCCCGGCTCAGCGCCTGCACCTGAAGGACCGCGGCCTCGTGAAGGAGGGCCTGACCGCCGATCTCGTGGTCTTCGACCCCGCGACGGTCATCGACAACTCGACGTGGGAGGACCCGCACCAGTACCCCGACGGGATACCCTACGTGTTAGTGAGGGGCGTGCCGGTCGTGGACGAGGGAACGCACACGGGCGCGAGGCCGGGGAGGGTGCTGCGTCGGGGAGAGGCGTAGAGGCTGGAGATGGCGCGGGTAAACGAGAATATCAGGTACGAGCCGGACGATCCGTGCCCGCCTCTCGTGTCCATTGGCGTCGCCCTTCAGGGCGTCTTGATCGCCCTGGCGAACACGGTCTTGTTCGTGACCGTTGCCTTCACTGCCGTCGACTCTGGAGGAGGGTTACCTGTCGTGGGCCGTTTTCGCGGCCCTGGTGATCGGCGGAGTCGTAACCGCTCTGCAGGCGAATCGCGCCGGGCGGCTGGGAGCGGGGCACGTGCTGATGACGGGCGCAGGCCCCCATTTCATAGCGGTCTCCGTCCTTGCGCTCACCGCGGGCGGACCTTCCATGCTGACGGGCCTCCTCGTCCTGTCCTCGCTCGTTCAGTTCGCCCTCGCCGCGTGGCTGCCGCTCCTGAGGCGCATCATCACGCCGGTCGTCTCCGGGACGGCGCTCATGCTGATAGCGGTCACGGTCATGACGATCGCCATCAAAAGAGTGAGCGACGTTCCCGAGGACGCGCCGACCGGCGCGGGACCGATCGTTGCCGGGGTGACGCTGGCGGTCTCCGCCATGCTCGCCATACGAGCATCCGGGGTTTGGAAGCTGTGGGCCACGCTCATAGGAATCGCTTCGGGCACCGCGGTCGCCGCTCTCTTCGGACTCTACGACCCGCAGAGGGTTATCGACGCAGGCTGGCTCTTCGTGCCGGATATAGCCTTGTGGCCGGGATTCGATCTGAGTCCGGGCCCCGAGTTCTGGACGCTCCTGCCGGCGTTCCTGATCGTGAGTCTCGTCGTCGCCATCAAGATGAGCGTCGACGGTGTCGTCCTTCAACAGGTCTCGCGGCGCAGGCCGCCGGCGACCGACTTCCGCCTGGTCCAGGGCGCGGTCAACGTCAACGGACTCGGCGCCCTCCTCGCCGGGATTACGGGCGCCCTGCCCACCATTGTCTATACGCCGTCCATCGTGTCGCTCGTCACCATCACCGGGGTCGCGGCGCGCAGTGTTGGGCTTGCGATCGGGGCCATGCTGATATTGCTCGCCTTCCTGCCCAAGGTGGCGGGCATCCTGCTGACGGTTCCCGGTCCCGTCATGGCGGGCTTCCTCCTGATGGTAATGGGGCTCCTCTTCGTGGAAGGCATGAGGATGGTCTTCCAGGACGGACTCGACCCGCAGAAGGCCATAGTGGTGGGCCTCTCACTCTCGCTCGGGGTGGGGTTGCAGAGTCATAACGTCCTCGAGGACGTGCTGGGGACGACCTGGGGCGCGTCGCTCGGCAACGGCATGGCGGTCGGCGTCATGACCGCGATCGTGCTGACCTCGTTCATCGAACTGTCCAGCCCGCGCCGCGCGCGCCTCGAGACCACGTTGGAGGCTTCCGCTCTGCCTGAGATTGATGCCTTCCTCCGCGAGCTTGCGTCCAGGATGCGCTGGAACGACGCGTCGACGGAGCGCCTGCGCGCCGTGGGCGAGGAGACGCTGTCGAGCCTCTTGCAGTCCGGTGGCGACCTTGAAGCCGATAGTGCGCCCCGCCTGATAATCGTGGCGCGGCCCGGCCGGACCGTGGAGTTGGAGTTCATGGCGGTCTTCGACGAGGAAAACCTCGAAGACCGGCTGGCGTATCTGAACGAACAGTCCGAGATCCCCGAGGAACACGAGGTCTCCTTCTGGCTGCTGCGACACTATGCCTCTTCCGTGCGCCACCGGAAGTATCACGGCGTGGACATAGTTACGGTGGAAGTCGAAACATGATTTAATAGACGGAGTATCAATACGGGAACGAAAAAGGAAGGTATCGACATGGCAGGTTACATGATCGTGAACAACGAGGTCACGGACGAGGCCAAGTACGCCGAGTTTCGCGAGCGCATAGCGTCGGCCGTAGAGGGCGCCGGGGGCAAGTACCTCGTGCGAGGCGACCCGCGAGGTTATGGAAGGCGACTGGAATCCCGACCGCGTGGTAGTGGTGGAATTCGCCGACGTTGACTCGGCGAAGGCGTTTCTGAACTCCGCGGAATACCAGGAACTCAAGGGTATTCGGCTCCAGTCGGCCAAAGCCAACGTGGTCGTCGTCGAGGGCGTGTAATCGCCCGATCTGCGGCTAACGCGCCGGGCCGGTCGGATCCGCTTCTCGTCCCAACCGTCCGTCTTCGGCTTCCAGCCAGTCATCGTATGGACGAGGCATGGGCTCGGGATCGTCCAGCCCGTTTTCCCTGCGCCATCGGAGCAGGGGATGGCTCCGCTCCGACTGCGGGAGTTCGACCGGCCGCCCGTACGCCGCCGACTCGAAGATTCCCATGATGATCTCTAGGGCGTGCGTCGCTTCGGCACCGCTCGATATGTGGTCATGCCCCTCGTCCAGGGCCTCCACGAACTCTTGGACGAACCAGTAGTCGTCCAGCCGGTAGTCCTCCAGCACGTCCTTGCCGTCCGGTTCGAAGCTCTCTGGAGTCTCGGGTTCCAGGGGCTGCCACGCGTCGAGCGTCCCGTCGGGCAGCGTCCAAGCGCTTTCCAGCAGCCACGCGCCGCTCGTGGGGTTGAAGAGCGCTCGCCCGTCCGTTCCCAGGACCTCGAGCGTGCGCCCCGTCGAGCCGGGAACCGGCATCCGCTGCTGCAAGAGCGTCGCCGTCACGCCTCCGCCGAACTCCAGATGCGCGCTGATCGACTCGCCCGCTATCGTTCCCATTCCGTTGGGAGAGGGCACGACGTCGTCGGGGCCGATGGGCCGTCCGTCCGTGCTCGCCGTCGCGTACACCCTCCGGCAGCGGCCCGCCAATCTCATCATCGAGTTCAGCAAGTGCGTTCCTATGTTGAGCAGACCGTACCCGCCGTAGTAGCCCTTCCCGTTGGCGTTCATGTGCCGCAGCCGGCCGATCCGCCCGCGCTATTGCCCGGTGCGTGGCGCGCATGAGTCCTCCAACGATGCTGGTGGCACCGCCACCCGGACGCCGCGCTCGGACGCCTTCGCGAGAATTTCGTCGGCGTGTAATCGACGCAGATCGGCTTCTCCACCTCGACGTGCACTCCATGCTCCAGGGCGCGCATCGATAGGGGATGGTGAAACTCGGTGCCCGTCGAAATCGCCACGATGTCGGGCTTCGTCTCCACGATCATCGCGTCCAGGTCCTCGTACCTTGCGGCGATGCCGAGTTCGTCACCGAGGGCGCCGAGACGCTTCCGGTCCAGGTCGCACAGCCCGACGACCTCCGTGCGCGGGTGGGCATGATAGGCCCGCCCCGCCGCCGTCCCCCTCTCCCCGCACCCGACGATCGCCACCCTGTATGTCTTCATCGCTCCGGCTCCCTTTGGAGTTAACTCTAAACAATCACTCTACCTCATTCGTCTTGAGCGACGCGCCGCAAGGAAGGTATACTTTACCGCACGGTTCCAACCGCCTAAGGGGGTTCAGGTGAAAGTAGGGATCATCAACGTCACGGGATACTCGGGCATCGAGCTTGCGCGTATCCTGTCGCGACACCCCGAGGCCGAGCTCGCCTCCGTCACCGGTCGGAGCACCGTGGGGCAGAGGCTCGGCGAGGTATTCCCCCACCTTGCGGCGGTCGATCTGACGATCACCGAGGACATCACCGAGAGCGTCGACGTCGTCTTCTCGGCCCTGCCGCATCAGGCCAGCGCCGAGAGGCTCGCGCCGTACGTCGAGTCGGGCGTTCGGGCAATCGACATCAGCGCCGACTACCGGCTGAAGGACCTGAGGCAGTACGAGGAGTGGTACGGAGAGCACCCGCATCCGTCGCACGTCGAGGACGCCGTCTACGGCCTGCCGGAACTGCATAAGGACGAGGTTGCAGGCGCGCGTCTGGTCGCCAATCCGGGGTGCTATCCTACCGCCTCGATACTCGCGCTCGCGCCCGTCGCCGCGGCTGGGCTCATCGAGTCCGACATCATCGTGGACGCCAAGTCGGGCGTCTCCGGCGCGGGCAGGAGCGTGGACGTCAAGTTCCTGTTCACCGAGGTGAACGAGAGCGTTCGCGCCTACCAGGTCGGGGGCCATCGCCACATGCCGGAGATCGCGCAGGAGCTTGGCCGTCTCAACGGCGGCAACGGGGCCTCGCCTCTGAGCGTGACCTTCCTGCCGCACCTCATCCCTATGACGAGGGGCATCCTCGCGAGCTGCTACGCGAAGTTCAGGGCAGGGGAGTCTTTTTCCGGGGAGACCGGACAGCGTCGTCTCATGGACCTGTATCGCGACTTCTACGCGGACCATCCATTCGTCCACGTGACCGACGAGCCGCCGTCCACCAAGCAGACTCTTGGCAACAACGACTGTCGCATCTATCCTACCGTCGACCGCTCGACCGGACGCCTCGTGGCAGTAGGCTGCATCGACAATCTGGTAAAGGGCGCGGCGGGACAGGCGGTGCAGAACATGAACATCATGTTCGGGATGCCGGAGCATCTTGGGCTGGAGGAGCTTGCGCTGTATCCTTAAAGAGGGAGTCGAAGGGCTACTCATGGTTCGACAAGCTCACCATGAACGGTGTCTCGACCCTTCGACAAGCTCAGGGCGAACGGACATTGGAGTTCATAGGCAGGAAGGACTGAGTTGAGAAAGAAGAAGATAATCCTCCGGTCACTCATAGTGGCCATCCTGGCGATTGCCGGGTGCACCACCTCGATGTTCACGTGGGTCGCCCTGGATACCAACGACTCCGCGGGCGAGGCCGAAGCGTTCCTGCTTCTCCTGCGCGAGAGGAAGACGGCGGAGGCGTATCACGAGACCACGACGGCGCATTTCCGCGCGCTCCAGACGCCGCAAGAGTTCGACAAGATGATGGAGCTTCTCGGTCTGCCCCTGACGTACCGGCTGGACGTGTGGCGAGACCGGACGCTCGAACTGGACAATCGTTCCCGCATCCGCGGAACGCTCATAGACCTCGGCGGCCAGGACGTCAAGTTCACGGTCGACGTGGTGCGCGAGCAGGGTGACTGGAAGATCAACGCCTTCGTCGATGACGACCGCGCCAACGTCGGGCCGGGAGCGTGGTTCAAGCAGATACCCCTGCGCGACGACCTCAACGTGCTCACGGGCAAGACGATGAAGGTATTCCGCGAGTCGATAGAGGCGGGCGACATGTCGGCCTTCTACTACGCAATGTCCGACTCGTTCACCATCGGCATCACCCTCGAACGGCTTCAGCTAAAGTTCCAGCCGTACATGGACGCCAACTATGACCTGACGGGAATCGAGGACCTGGAGCCGACCTACCAGGAGTTGCCCGTATTCGAGGACGTTGGCCTGGGCATCGACGAGGAGGACTTCACCACGATCGAGGACGTGATGATACTCAGGGGCTACTATCCCCTGACGCCCGAAGCCCGTTCCGTTCAAGCTCAGCTACGTCTACGAGCACCCGGAGTGGAAGCTCTTCCAGTTCGACATCAGCGAGCCGACGATCACCGAGCTGTCTCCGCAGGACTGCATCCTGTGGCTCCAGACGCAGGAGAACAAGGACCCCGCGCAGTGCTTCGACCTCGAACAAAACAGGAGACAGCGCGGCATCATCACCGACAGCCGGTGACGGGGTCTACAGGCTCGATAGCCTCTCCATTCGTTGCCAGTCGACCGGGCGTCGGGATACAATACCACCGTTGGTCGGCGTTGGGACTTCCACGTCTCACCGCGGTTTCAAGACCGATATGGGCTTCGAGGTCACACCCTCGCAGGTCCGGACGTGGCCCCATCGTCTAGAGGACTAGGACGCTGGCCTTTCAAGCCGGAAACACGGATTCGAATTCCGTTGGGGCCACCAAGGAAGGCATCTCCCACATGATAATCGACGGTCACGCATACTGCTTTCCCCCGAGGGACGAGGCGGCGGGATACTCCTCGGTTGAGGAGAAATGGCTCGAATTCCAACGCGAGCTGAGCGGACACCACCAGCCCGTGTGGCGGGTCAGGGACCGCGCTCCCGCCGACAACTCGACGCTCATCGACCCGGAGACGAATGAGCTTCACGACGTTCAGTTCACCGTACACCGGAACCGCATCACGTGGGACTACGAGGGCGAGACGTACACCAAGCAGTACTACCCGCCGATGCTCTACCGGGGAGACGCTCCTGCAGAGCTGCTGGTCACCGAGATGGACTATGCGGGCGTGGATATGGCGCTGCTGCACACGTCGACCCAACTCGGCAGGCTCAACGACTATCTGGCGGATGCCTATAGACAATATCCCGACCGGCTGAGGTGGCTGGTCAACATTCCCGAAGCCCAAGTCCTAGACGACCCGGACGCCGCGGTGGCCGAAGCGTCACGATGGCTGGCGACGGACGGCGCGGCGGGGTACCAGTTCCACGCCAAGTTCTACTACCTCGGCGACCATACCGAACCCTGGGACGGTGAGTCGATGCGCCCGTTCTGGGACGGTATAGCGACGCCCGGATCGACCGTCTACTTCACGCTGTTGGGCGCGCGCGACGAGTCACGGTATACGGTGGCCGAGCGGGAGACCTATATCGAGGAACAGCGAACGCTGGCGCGTTGGATGGAGCGGTACCCCGATGTCACCGTGGTGATCACTCATGGATTCCCCTGGAGAAGCTACGTCGAGGACAACCGCGTTGTGCTGTCGGACGACCTCTGGGAGCTGTTCGATGCTCCGCAGTGTCACCTGCAACTGCTCTTTGCCATCCAGCTAGGCAACCTGTTCGAGTACCCCTGGACGGAGACGGAGGCCGCCCTCCGGCAGTGCGTCGAGCGTATAGGGGCCGACAGGCTGATATACGGCACCGACATGCCCATGGTCGGGCGGTTCTGCACCTATCGCCAGACCCTCGGCCAGTACCTCAACCACTGCGACTTCCTGTCGGAGAGCGAGCGCCGGGCGATCATCGGAGGAACGGCGGCCCGGGTTATGGGAATTGAGTGAATTCTCCCTCAAGCGCGCTGTGAAGTCCGGGTGGGACGAGATGTCCGACCGCTACCAGCGTGACGCCGTGATCTCCACGGACGACGTTCACTACGGGCCGTTGATACCGGGCGAGAGGGAATTCCGGCTGCTGGGCGACGTGCGAGGCAAGTGCGTCCTCGAACTCGCGTGTGGGGGCGCGCAGAATGCCATCGCGCTCGCCAAATGGGGGGCCTGCGTCACCGCCGTCGACGTGTCGTCGAAGCAGATTGCACACGCCCGCCGTCTCGTAGAGAGTGAAGGTGTAGAGGTGGACTTGATTCAGGCGGACAGCGAGCGGCTAACGATGTTCTCGGACGCTTCGTTCGACACGATCGTCTCATCGAACGGCATCGAGTTCGTCACCGACATCGGCGAATGCCTGCGGGAGTGGCACCGCGTCCTGCGGATCGGCGGCATGGCGGTGATCTCGACCGTCCATCCGCTGGCGGCCTTCGAGTGGGACGAAGGGCAGGGCGCTCTGCTGGTACGAAACTACTTCAACCTGCCCGTCGAGGTCTGGCACGATGTGGCCGAGACAGACGGCCAGCGAGGACTGACGTTCTTCCGCACGGTGGAGGAGATGTTCTCGTCCCTGACGGGGGCTGGGTTTTCCGTCGAGCACGTGCTGGAGCCTGCGCCGTATCCCCTTCACCGGATGTCCGATGCAGAGAAAGCCAAAATCCCGTATCGAGGCGCGGCGTGGGAGTCCGACTATGAGCGGATGAGCAAGGCGCCCTTCAACATCATCTACGTCGCGCGAAAGCAGGAGTGAGAGCCGCCTACTCCTCTTCCTCCGATTCGATTTCCTGGTACTTGATGTCCTTGTCCATCGCCTGGCGGATCCTGTCGGCGTCGGGGTGGTCGCCGAAGTAGACGATGTATAGGCCGCGCTCATGGTAGGCCGCGCCGGGGTTCTCCGGGTCGTACCCCCACAGGCCCGTGCCAGCCCTGATGATGTCTTCTATCGCGATGACGCCCTCGCGCAGGTCGTCGCGGTCGGGGAAGCGGTAGATCAGGACGTCTCGCCCGTTGACCTTGACGCTGGTGTCCTGCGGCGCGCCGATGAACACCAGACGCTCGTCGCTCTCGGCTCCGACGTTGAAGCCGTTGCTCTTGAGGATGCCGATCACTTCACTGGTCTCCTCATCGCAGGCCGCCGCCAACAGCGTGGTCATCCCCAACGCGAGGAGTAGCGCAAAAATCTTGATAGCAGATCGTTTCATTTCACCGTCCCGTCACATGATGGCAGTCGCCGTAGAATATCGCAGCCCGCCCTCGACCCGCGCCGAGCGCAGCGACATTCATTATATCCCAAGTCGCTCGCAGACGGACGCTCATGATTGGTAACCATTCAGATTTCGTGAAAGCCCTCGATACACACAACCATCGTCATACCCGCGAAAGCGGGTATCCACAGGATTGGAGGGTGTTCATTTCATCGACTCTGAACAGTTGCCGTGATTGAACCAAGATTGACATGTCCGCTCATATCTTCCTAAAATACGTTCGTGTGCAATCCGTCCCTGACTGTAAGCGTTCCGCCTGCGAAGGGTACTTGAATGGTCCGTCGTCTCATGTTCGTGTTGCTGTTGGTGCCGCTGCTTGCGCTGGCGGCTCCCGGCTGCGGGGGTGGTTCCAACGGCGAGGTCCTGCCGTCCCCCACGCCGGCATCGGGCGAGATCACCGCGGACATCTACGACGGCGACCATCCGGACATAAACGTCTATGTTGGAGCGCGAATTCGTTGGAGAAACCTCGGCGACATCGCACACACGGTTACGGCCAAGGACGGCTCGTTCGACACCGGCCCGATCGAAGAGGGTCGGCGGACCGGATACATCCTGTTCCAAAAGGCGGGAAAGTTCGAGTACTACGACAAGCTGAACCCGGGAATGGAAGGGCGGATTCAGGTATTCGAGAAGTAGTAGTGCGATAGTCCAAGTGACGGCGTTCGGTCGCCGTCGAAGCGTAGATCTGGAGAAGCGGTGGCGGCGGGCGCCGCCGCGCGGGTAGTGCGGACTGCGACTGATAAGCGTACAGTTACGGGGCCGCTCCATAACAGGAGGAAACCAAATGTGGCCGACTATCGTCATGAGGACCTGCGGCCTTTTGCTTACAACCGTGGTCGTGATCATCGCGGGACTCGGATGCGGAAGTGCGGACGAGCCGCAGGGAGAGGCGTCCGTCTCCGTCGATCGCTCGGACATCCCGGCTCCGCAAATGTTCGACGACGGCACATACGTCGCGCCGAAAATTCCCCCGGGAGGATACCCCACCTACGCATGGGACGGGCCTATTCCCACGAGGTTCAATGAGTCTCCCATGTCCGCACAGCTCGTGAAGGAAGGCAAGATACTCCCCGTCGAGGAACGTCTTCCAATACAGGAGGACGTGCTCGTCATCCTACTCGATAACGAGGTCGGAATCTACGGCGGCACCATGCGGCTGACCTCCAGCACCCCCGGCAGGATTGACTCGTTGACTACGACCGGCTGTTTCCGCCGTGACGCGGACGGCATCGGGCGCGTGGTCGGCATCTGCAAAGACATGAAGCTGAGCGCGGACGGCAAGACGTACACCTTCACCCTCCGCAGGGGCGCGAGGTGGTCGGACGGCTATCCGCTGACTATGGAGGACTTCCGCTTCGCGTGGGAGGAGCTCAACCTGAACCGTGAGTACACCCCGCGCCTGCCACTGACTCTCATCAACCCCATTACAGGCAATGGCCCTTCATTCAAGGTGATCGACGACCTCAACTGGAGCCTCACCTTCGACAGCCCCACGTACACGCTGATCGAATCGAAGAGCGGTGCGATTTATAGCGGCACAAAGTCGTGCCAAGGGGGGAACCCCTGCTTCTATTCTGCCGGTCACGTGTACAAGCGTTACCATCCGAAATATGGCGACGAGGACGAAATCCGCCAGCTCATGCGCTACTACTCCCGTGAGACCTGGAAAGGACTCATGGAAGAGATGCAGCGAAAGCGCCATTTCATTGGTGTCCAGTCTGAGCCCGTCCCGACGGAGTTCGACCCTGAATACATCTATGACGGTATCCACTACGCTCCCTGGCCCGGCGGCTACGTCACAACCACGCTGTCGGACGCCAGGAACGAGTACGACCGCAACCACTACTTCATGGGGGTCGATCCCCTCGGCAACCAGCTTCCGTACATGGACGGCGTAGTTTCGAATCAGGTTGAGAGCCGCGAGGTTGCCGTCTTCCGCTGCATGGCCGGAGAGTGCGACCTCGGCAGCGGCGACCTGATCCTTTCGGAGGTGCCTCTCTATCTCGCCAACGCGGAGAAGGGCGACTACAGCCTCGAAATATACCGCGCCGCGGCAGGGGGCGATACGACCATTCTCGTCAACCAGGAGTACAACGAGGATCCCGAGATCGGCGAGGCGCTGCGAACGCAGGAATTCCGCCTCGCCCTCTCCTATGGCTGGGATAGGGACGCCACCAACGAGACCGTCCTCGCAGGTCTCGGTACCCCGCAGAACTGGACTCCCCATCCGACCACTCCCTACTACCCCGGCGAGGAGTGGGCCAATCTGGAGATCGGGCACGATATAGAAAAGGCGAAGCAGCTGCTCGCCGGCATCGGCTATACCGACGGCGACGGCGACGGCTACGTCGACCGGAAGGACGGCACCGGGCCGATGACCCTCTACTTCGAGGCCTACGACCAGCACTTCTCCATCATCGAGCTGATCCGGTCGGACTGGAAGAGAATTGGGATCAAGCTCATCATCCGCGAGGGCGCGCGCGCATACAAGGCCGCTGAGCGGAACAAGCAGTACTTCGTGATGCTCTCGTCCAGCTATGGCGACAACCCCTGGCAGGTCGCGTGGACCAGGCTGGTCCCGCTGGTCAAGGGAAATCAGCTAGCCCCCACCATCGGCGAGTACTACCAGACCGGAGGTCGCGAGGGCATGTCGCCCGGTATAAACACGGAGTTCCGACCGCAGGCTCCCTCTGAGACATACCCGGCGGATACGAGCGGCAAGCTCCAGCACATGCAGGGCCTCTGGACCGAAGGAAGAAAAATAGCCCAGTTTAGCGACCGCCGCATCGAGCTCGGCAAGGAGATCTACCGCACGATCGCCGAGAGCAAGTACCACATCGGCGGACTGGCCTACACCGGCATATTCCGCGGAATGCGGATGCGGCGGAACAACGTTCGCAATACGCCCAAGAACCACTTCCCCTCTGGCTTCGGGGGCACCAGAGAGGCGTTCTACTTCGAGGACGGCATCGACAACATGCACAATGAGGGCAACCGCTCCAAGAAATACCGCAGCGTCCACTTCCTCGACCCCAACTACTGGGACTAGCGTCCGAGAAGGGAAGCCGGATGGACCTCCAGGAAACGAAGGCCGCCGTACTGGCCGAAATCGACCGACGGGCCGGCGAGGCGCTTGACGCAGCCAGGCACATCCTCAACACGCCCGAGCCGGGATTTCGCGAGCAGGGGACCTCCCGTTTCGTCGCGCAGAAGCTGTCGGAGCTCGGCATCCCCTACGAGGACGGGCTGGCCCTGACGGGACTCAAGGGCATGTTGACGGGCGGGAAGTCCGGCCCGACCGTGGGAGTGTTCGGCGAGCTCGACTCGCTCATCGTTCCCGGCCATCCCTTCGCCGACCCGGAGACCCACGCCGCCCACGCCTGCGGTCACCACACGCAGATCGGCTCGCTGCTCACCGTCGCTATGGGCCTCCAGGCCCCCGGCGTGCTCGAAAATCTGGCGGGCCGCGTCGCGCTCCTCGTCGTCCCGGCCGAGGAGTTCATCGAGATCGAGTACCGCGACGGACTTCGGAGCCAGAGCAAGCTGGAGTTCCTCGGCGGCAAGTCGGAGTTCGTCAAGCTCGGCGTCATGGACGACGTGGACATCGCCATGATGACCCACACCGAGAACCAGGACTGGCTCTATACGCCCGGCACGAAGCTCGGCGTCGGCGCGAACAACAACGGGATGATCGCCAAGCGGATTCAATTCAACGGCGTCGCCTCTCACGCCGGCGGCTCGCCGCACCTCGGCGTGAACGCCCTCAACGCCGCCAACATCGCGCTCATGGCGATCCACGCCCAGCGCGAGACCTTCCGCGACGACGAGAGTATTCGCATCCACCCGATCATCACCAAGGGCGGCACTGTCGTAAGCTCCGTGCCCGCCGACGTTCGCATGGAGACCTTCGTGCGCGGATCGACCATCGAGGCGTACATGGCGGCGGGGGAGAAGGTCGACAGGGCGCTCCGGGCGGGCGCGATGGCGGTCGGCGCAAGCGTAGACATATCGACCATCCCCGGCTACACGCCGCTGGCCCAGGACGAGACGCTCACCGATCTCTACGTCTCGAACGCGGCGCAGCTCGTCGGCGCAGACAAGATCGCGCGGATGGGGCACCGCTCAGGCTCGACGGACATGGGGGACATCTCGCAGATCATGCCGGCCATCCATCCCTACGTCGCCGCCGCGACGGGCAAGGCGCACGGCAACGACTACGTGGTACAGGACTACGAGCTGGCCGTGACCACCGCCGGGAAGGCCATGGCGATGACCATCGTCGATCTGCTCTTCGACGACGCGCAGAGGGCCAACACCATCGTCCGCGACTTCCAGGGGGGGATGAGCCGCAGCGGCTACCTCTCCTGGCTCCGCGACATCTACTCCGAAGAGACCTACGCCGAGTGACCGCTGCCGAGTCGCTCAAGGCCCTCGCCCAAGCCGCTATTGACCGGCGGCGCGACTGGATCATCGACATCGCCGAGCGGGCGCTTCACAGCCCCGAACTGGGCTTCCGCGAGTTAGAGACTTCCCGTCTCGTCAGCGAGAAGCTGACCGAGTTGGGCATCGAGCACACAAACGACGTGGCGATCACGGGCGTCACCGCCTCCCTGCGCGGTGGCAACAACGGCCCGACGGTAGCAGTGCTGGGCGAGCTAGACGCCCTGCCGATGCCCGGCCACCTGCACGCCGACCCGATGACCGGAGCGGCCCATGCCTGTGGTCACAACTCCCAGATCGGCATCATGATGGGAGCGGCCGTCGGCCTCTTGGTACCAGATGTCCTGCGCGCCCTTTGCGGCGACGTCGAGCTGATGGCCGTGCCTGCGGAGGAGTTCGTCGACGTTGAGTACCGTCTGGACCTCCGACGGGAGGGGAGGATCAAGTTCCTGTCCGGCAAGCAGGAGTTCATCAGACTCGGAGCGTTCGACGGCGTGGACATAGCCTTGATGGTCCACACGTCGGCGAGCGCCGAGGACGCCAAGTTTTCGCTCGGCGGCACGACAAACGCGCATGTCGGCAAATACGTCCGGTTCCTCGGCAAGTCCGCCCACGCCGGAAGCTCGCCCCATCGTGGCGTGAACGCGCTCCAAGCTGCACTGGTCGCGCTCCACGCGGTGAACACCCAGCGCGAGACGTTCCCAGACCCCGACGTCGTGCGCGTCCACGGGATCATCGCCCACGGCGGCGAGGCGGCCAACGCCACGCCCGCAGAGGTTCGCTACGAGGGGAGGGTGCGCGGTCGCACAATCGACGTAGTGGACGATGCCGCCACCAAGGTGGACCGCTGCCTGCGCGCAGGGGCGCTCGCTCTCGGTGCGACAGTCGAGATCGTCACCATCCCCGGCTACTTCCCGCTGCTGAACGATCCCGGACTCTCAGAGGTCTTTCGCGGCAACGCCGAGCGACTCGTCGGAGCATCATCCTTTGCGGGTCAACCCAGCGACCGGCAGAAGGGTGGCTCGACCGACATGGGCGACCTCAGCCAAATCATGCCCGTCATCCACCCGTACACCGGCGGCTGCTCCGGGACTGGACACGGCGACGACTACCGCGTGACCGACCACGACCAGGCCGTCATCAGACCCGCAAAGGCCGTCACCATGACCGTCATCGACCTCCTGACGAACGACGCGGCAAAGGCCAAGCACGTCATCGAGAACTCCCGCCCTCCCATGACCAAGGAGAGCTATCTCGCTCTCCAGGACTCTCGAATGCAACAAGAGACGTATCGAGGTTCCTAAAGGGTGTCTTATGACCTCCTCTCCCTTGAGGGAGAGGATTGAGGTGAGGGTGAACGTGTGAGCAACCCCCTCCTCCCCGACTTGACAAATAAGAACTCATGTACCACACTATGCATCAGCGAACAACAGCCGAACCGGTTGCCCACCGCCCAACTTTACAATAACGAGGAAAATGCGACAACGTGATAAGTAGTTATGGGCTATAAGGGTATTGACAGTTCCCTCGACTCGCTAGTAGGCTTGCCCTTGCCAAAGCAATCGAATACGTGACGGAGACGGCGTACCTGTACGGGGGTGTGATTCCTTCACGCCCTCTTGCAGGAACGTCACGGAACTCGATTGCTTTGGCGGTAATCACATTCCGCCTGCAAGGGGGTTCCTACCATGTCACGTACCGGCATTGCGGCCCTTGCCGCGCTTGTCCTGTTCATTGCCGTGCTTGGTTTCTTTGCTATTCGTGGCCCAGGTGAGCCAACGCCTACGGCTGACCTGACTGCCGAGCAACTGGTAGAGCGCGTCTCTGAGCGCACACCTAATGACACGCTAGACTGCGGCGACATGCTCGACAAGTATGCCGCCTACGAGAGCGTCAACCAGAGTAACGCCTATAACCTGTTTGCCAGTTGGCTTGACAGTGACGACCCTCCAACACGAGAGCAGGTAGACGGCCTACTCGCCCACTGCCAAGAACAAGGGCAGTAGGCTATGGCTGACGACGCGAACGACGGGTGCGGTTGTGCGCTCATAGCCGCAATTGTCCTAGTTGCCGTGTGCTTCGGCGCGGGATGGCCGTTCCTTACGTGGGTTGACCCACAAGCGTCTCTCACGTTCAAGGTGGTCCTTACCGTGCTGGTAGTGCCAACGAGCATCGGCGTGGCTTGGTTCCTGATAGTGGTGGTGAGAGACACCGAACCAGTAGTCAAGCGCAAGGCCAAACGCAACCGAGACGCGGAAGCGGCTGTAGCCGCTATGGAGCTAGAACAAGCCCCAGGGGACAGAGATAGCCTAATCAGCCTACGGACGACGTAGGCGCTCCCTAAAGCAAAGCCAAGCAACGGAGGTCGAAATGAGAGACGAAAAGGCAATTACGAGGGATGGTGAAGTTGAAGCGATACGAACCATATTGCGCCAACTCTTCGATAAGCTGGATGACAACGTTCAGCACGAAATAATCGAAGACATTGTGAGAACAGGTGAAAAGGTGGTTGCCGAGAACACCGTTGGCCTGACAGTTGGGCAACGGCAAGCATATGCGGCAGGGTACGCCGGGGCGTTCATGGAGATCACGCACAACGCCCCGGGCTATATGCGAGAAGGTCTTGCAGCACTAGAGAATTGGCTGAACGACTAAAAGGGTGTTGACGCTTGCTTGTGTAGGTCGGAAATGAGAAAATACAAGCGCCCAAGACTCGGAGAAAGTCCTGGGCGCAATTCGGCAGGAGACAGCCAAAAGCCCGCCGAACCGATGCAAGGTATCGTAACTTGCCCACGCCCTAGGCGCAAGGCTGTCTCCCGCAAGTTGGGAGGGCAGCCATGCCTGCCAATTCGTCCGGCGACCCTCTAGTTAGAATCGCTTTGGGCCTAAAGCCTTTGCCAGCAGACCAGCGAGAGGCTGAACGTCTGCGCCGTCTTGAATTGGCTTCAGACAGGTTCACCCGCGAGACTGGAATACAAATCGACCCGAACTTGTTGCGAGGAACGGCGTTCGACCCCGATGCAGTTACAGCACGAGACTAGCCCTGGCCCTATAGCCGTTGCGCCCCGAGAGCAACGCCGATTAGCCGCTCGAACGAGTCTGTCGCCACTCGCATATTGTACTTGAACGCGGCCTCCGCAACGTAGGCTACAGCCCACTTGCGGGTATAGTGGTGATGCGTTCCGAGCCACGCCCGTTTGAGCAGGGACCAGAACCCTTCAATGGTGTTGGTGTGCCTGAAACCGCTCTCATCAACGTAGTGAACGCCGTGATCTACGGTTAGGTGGTCGATGTACCGCTTCATGGGACGGTAGCTTGGGAACTGGTCGGTAATGAGGGTGGAGCCGTCGGTGTAGACGTTCCCAAGCAGGAACTTCCGAATGGTGTAGGAATCTACGTACTGCACGGCGTCGGCAATCACCCGTCCACCGCGTTCTACTGCGCCCAAGACAGGAGTCTTGTCCGTTCCTCTACCCCACTTGTTCTTACCAGTGCTCTTGCCGGTGTTGGTCTTGCGGGGTTTGCCGCCTACGTAGGTCTCGTCCGCCTCGACGATGCCCCGAAGGAAGTAGGAATACTCTTCACGCGCCATAGCGCGGCGTAGCCGCATGGCAAGGTACCATGCGGTTTTCTGGTTCAGTTCAAGGTCGCGGGCAAGCTGGTGTGAGGACACGCTTTTCTTGGCGTTCACCAGCAGGGAAGCGGCGAGGAACCACTTTTGCAAGGGAACCTTCGTCTTTTGGAAGATGGTACCGGAGAGGACGTTGAAGCTGGACTTGCAATCGTGGCAGTTCCAGCGCCCTACGCGGTAGTTCTCTTGCTTGCGTGCCACATCGACGCTTCCGCACAGCGGGCAGGCCGGGGTGTTGCCCCAACGCGCTTTCTCCAAGTGGCTTATGCAAGCCTCTTGGTCAGGGTACCGCTCGAATACGGTTATGAGGTTCATGGTGCTTGACTCCCCTATCTGTTAGGTAGATTCTAAAGGGAATTATCAAGAATCTTACCCACGATAGCTTGACGGCTACCTCTTTTTCACGGGCTGAACCAGTGCTTTTATGACGTTCTCGAACGGCCCAGGGATGGGACGTATCAGCTTCTCAGGACGACCGCGCCGACGCTTTGGTTTACGCTCTGGCATATCTCCCCCTTATGCGACTCTGGGCAAGGCCGGAACGCGGCCCCGAAAGTAGTCCTCAACGGTGTATATCTGCACGGTAGGAACTTCCATGAATCGGCCCGTACTGGCCGCCGCGTCACGCATTCGCGGCGTTACTCGCTCGTCAAAGCAGGTAAATATCCCCAAGTCGGCCCCTGCCTGTTGCCGCGCTCCGTTGAACGCCTGTACGTCTCCCGGCCCCGTCCCCCCGCCTTTGACTTGCGACACCATATCGACGAACTGGCCCTTGCGAATCGGGATGCGGCCCCAACCGTCGATACCCTTGTCTCCCCGTTGCCGCGTGTTGGCTTCCATGCCGTCAACGAGCGATGCGGCCCAACGCTCGAAACGGAATGCGTCAAGGCTTGCCAGTGTTTTGGCGTCGCTCGGAGTCTTCGGCATTCCGATGAACTCTACATCGTCCCATATGGTGTCAAAATGGGAGCGTAGGCGTTGCTCAATCACCTTGCAGGCGTTCACACACACGTCTACTCCTATCCAACGCCGTCCGAGATTCTGCGCCGCGTGAAGCGTCGTGCCACAACCGCAGAACGGATCAAGTACCACGTCGCCGGGGTTGGATGAGGCCGTAAGGATGCGCTCTAGTAGCGCTATTGGCTTCTCAGTGGGGTACAACTGCTTGATAGGCGGAACTCTGTTAATGTCCCATACATCGTCTTGGCGTACTCCTTCGGAGTTTTTGTCTTCAACTTGCGATGGCAAACGGCGCCCGGTGGGGTCGTGACTAGATACTATTTTAGAGTTGCCGAAGCGTCTAATGGTTGATTCCGCTCTAGGCATGAAGAGTTGATTGAAGATGCGTTCGCGGGAAGGTGTGCGTGAGTAGAACAGAATTACGTCATGGTTTCGCTGATAGGTATACTTGCCAGCAGACCACTTGCGGTAGTGCCAGACTATCTCATTGATGAAGTTCCGCCGCTCGAATACTCCGTCCATAACGGTCTTGAGGTAGTGACTCATGGTAGGGTCACAGTGAAGATAGATGCTGCCCGTAGGTTTGAGGACTCGGTGACATTCGACAAGACGGTTTGCCATATATGAGAGATAGGCCAGTTGCGGACCTTCCCCCAGCATCATCCGAAGGCCCTCTATCATGCCAGCTAGACGGGGTTGACTCGCCACGTCGTGGAAGTCGTCTACGGCCTCATGCCAACGCCATGTATCGTCGAAGGCTATCCACTGCGCGCCGCCGATGAAGGCGTTGTAGAGACGCTTGGAGTTGAATGGCGGGTCTAGGTAGATCAGGTCTACAGACTCGCTCGGTACGTCTTCCCGCATCACGTCAAGGCAGTCACCGAAATAGAGACGGTTCGGAGCGTCCATGCCGTCGCCCCTTATGCCGCTATCAGGTCGCGGTATCGGAGTTGCTTGCCTTCCATGCCGCGAACTACCGAGTGTATCTGTTCGATGGTGTCCGAAGGTCGGTTGTTGTGCCTGCCTTCAAACTCCGTCACGTAGCGGTCTAGGTGCTTGTCGCTCACGTGATGGTAGGTTCCCATGATGCCGCGCTTGAGCATCGCCCAATGCGACTCAATTCCGTTCGTGTGAGCGTCTCCCCGAACGTACTCTTGGGAACTGTGCTTTACCGTCTCATGGTTCGGAAGGTCGTGGTACGCGGGGTTCTCGTCCGTGTAGACCTTCGCATCGTCTTCAACGTGCTCGGTGACGAAACCCTGTAGCGTGTCCTTGTCCGTGCTGTGAGCGACCGAGGAAGCGACCTTGCCTGTCTCCCTGTCCTTCATGCCGACTACAGCCGTCTTACCGACTGGCCCACGTCCCGCTTTCGTCTTGCGGTTCTCGTGCTTGTTCCGTTCCTTCCCGCCTACCCACGTCTCATCGACCTCTACGGGGCCGCCGAACAGCCCGCCGTTGTCTTCCCATGCCTTGCGGATGCGGTGTGCGAGATGCCATGCGGCGGGCTGTGAGATGCCCAGGTCTCGACTCAGCTTCATGCTGGATACGCCCTTCAAACTGGTGTTCATCTGGTAGGCCGCCAATGCCCACTTGGACAGTGAGAGATTGGAACCTTGCATCACTGTGCCAGTCTTGACGCTAAAGTCCTTGCGGCATGAGCGACAGCGGAACGGCTGAGGCTTGCGGGTAGGTCGTTCTTGGACGTTCATGCTCCCGCACTTGGGGCAGGCAACGCCGTTCGGCCAACGCGCTTCGATGAACATCTCCTCAACGGCGTCCTCATCGTCGAACATGCGGACTGCTTCAATGAGTGTGATACCCTTGCGATAACTCTTGCCTGCCATTGTCAAACTCCCATGTCTTTATGGGTAGTATTGTATGGGAAAAGCGAGCGAATGTCAAGCTATCGTGGGTAAGATTCTTGATAATTCCCATTCTAAAGGGTGTTTACAGGTTTGTCAAGCCCCTATCTACTTATTGCGATGCGACAAAATGCGACAGAATGCGACACATTCAGAAAAAAACCTCTCCGATAAACAGTTGCAAGCAATCCCCCATCTAGTCTCATCCAAGTCGGTCAGCGAGGCCGCCGACCTCGCGGGAGTGGGTCGTCAAACCATCCACCGCTGGCTGAACGACGACACATTCCGCGCGGCTTACGAAGAACAACGAGACGCCGTCGCCCAATATGCTCGCTCAGGCATGAGGTCCCTTATGCTCAAAGCCCTGTCTATCCAGGCCGAACGCCTCGACTCCGACGACCCCAGAGAACGCGCCCGCGCCGCCCAGGCGATCATGGACTACGATAGGCAAACAGCGAGGACCCACGAGAACCAGAAGGTCATCGACCGCCTCCACAACCTCATGTTCGGCCCCGATAACCAGCCCCAAAACGCCCGCGAACGGAGTGACCACGTAGACCAAAGCGTCCGCGACTTCCGGCCCTGATGCTCCTGCTACTCCGTCAACCACTCCGCCAGCGGCCCCCGGTTCTTCTCCAGCCACGCCACGTTCAGCCGGATCGCCTCCAGCGCCTGCCGGATCGTCCGGTCCGCCGCGGGGACGGGATTGTCGGTGAAGAACCTCTCCACGTCCTCAAGCTTCTCCCGCGTCGTGAACCTCCCGGCGGTGCTGACGAGGGTCATCAGCCCGAATCCGCCCTCTCCGTAACGCCGGTCGAACTCCGACCAGTTGTCCTTGAGGAACTCCCACGCGAGGGCCTTCCCCTTCGGGTTGCCTGCCATCCTCGCCATGATGCCGATGGTGTTGTGCGTGCGGACGAACTCCGTATCCAGCGAGCGTTCGAGCGTAGTCGTCAGCAGGTCGGCGTCCTCGAACTCCGTGAGCGCGCCGAGCAGCCTGACCTTCTCCTCTTCCAGCGTCGCCTCCTGCTCCAGCTTCCACATGGCGTGGTACACGTCGCTGTCGCCCTCCTTCGCGGTGAGGCTCAGCACGACCCTGCGGATGTCGGGGTTCACCTTGCTCTGCTCGTTCGCGTACTCCCCGAACCGTCGTCCCGCCTCCGCCAGCGTGTCGGGGTCGCCGTACCCTCCGAGTCCGGCCAGCACCGTGCTCCGGAGCAGCGCGTCGAGATGCCCCTCGCCCGGCTTCGGGTCCCAGCCCACACGCGCGCCCGCAGGCCCGAACAGCCCGCGCCCGAACCGCCGATACGCCTCGAAGAACGGCTCGTCCGACAGCAGATTGTCCAGCGCCCCGAGGTTCGCGCCGAGGTCCCCCCACACGTAGGCGTGGTCCTCGTTCACGTAGGCCTGCGCGATTTCGAGGAACTCACTGGCCGGCTGGATGCCCGCCTTCGCCAAGGCGTATGCGTCGCTCTGGATGCCCAGCCGGTCGATGGCGGACAGGTCGAGACTCTCGATGGCGGGTCGCAACAAGGCGAGGTCATCGCTCCGGTACTTCACGCGGAAGAATCCCGTCTGCTCAGGGTTGATCTTGACCCAGTCGTTCGGCCCACCTCCAACGCTCAGGCTCGCCGACCTTCCCATTTGGAGCGTGGAGGCCGCGTCGTCGCTCTTCGCCGACCGCGCGTGGATCGGCACGTGCCAGAGGGTGTCGTCCTCCCCGGCATCGTCGATGATGGAGTCGTAGGCGAAGCGTCGCTGGTCTACCGAGACGGTGATGCCCGTTTCGCCGCGCTCGATCTCCGCGTCGAGGTACGGGTATCCGGTCTGGTGCAGCCACGTGTCCATCATCTCCGAGACCGGCTCCCCCGACGCCGCGCCGAGGGCGTCCCACAAGTCTCCCGTGTCCGCGTTGTCATAGCTGTGCTTGACGAGGTAGTCGTGGAGTCCTTCCCGAAAACTCTCGGAGCCGAGGAAGTCTTCCAGCATCCGCAGCACCGATCCGCCTTTGCTGTAGCTGATGGCGTCGAAAAGCTGCCCTATCTCCGCCGGGTTCTTGACCTCTTGGTGGATGGGGTGCGAGTTCTTCAGACCGTCGAGGCTGAGGGCCCGGGTCGTGTCCTGGGACACGAAGCTCGTCCATGTGTCCCATTCCGGGAAGAGATGGTCGACCGCCTTGTCGCCCATCCACGACGCGAAGCTCTCGTTCAGCCAGAGGGCGTCCCACCACGCCATCGTGACGAGGTTCCCGAACCACTGGTGCGCCATCTCGTGCGAGACGATGCTGGCGACGATCTGCTTCGTACCCGCCGACGTGTTCTCCGGGTCGACGAGTATGGCGATCTCGCGGTAGGTTATCGCTCCCCAGTTCTCCATCGCGCCCGCCGCGAAATCGGGAATGGCGATGTGGTCCATCTTTTCGAGCGGGTAGGGGATGCCGAAGTACTCGTTGAAGTACCCCAGCAGGTCGACCGACACGTCCAGCGCGAACCGTCCCTGCTCCTCCTTGCCGCGCGTCGTGTACACCCGCACGATCGTCCCGTCGTCCGCCGTCCTCTCGACGCAGTCAAGCTCGCCGATGATGAAGGCGAGCAGGTACGTCGACATGATGGGAGTCTCGCCGAACTCCAGCCTCTTGAGTCCCGGCTCGACCTCGCTCTCCCGCACGATGCTCATGTTCGACACCGCGACGAGGTCCGACGGTATGATGAGCGTGACCTTGAATGTTGCCTTGATGGCCGGCTCGTCCCAGCACGGGAATGCCCGCCGCGCGTCGGTCGCCTCCAGTTGCGTGGTGGCAAGGTACTTTTCCGTCCCGTCGGAGTCGGTGTACTTGCTCCGGTAGAACCCGCGCAGCTTGTCGTTCAGTTCGCCGGTGAACTTCAGGTGCAGCCGGGCCTCTCCAGAGGAAAGCTCCTCATCGAACCCCAGCGTGACAGTCTCTTCCTCCTTGTCGAAGTCGATGCAGCACGGTTCGACATCCGACCCATCGGCCAGCGTCAGCCGCGCCTCTTGTATCTCGATCTCGTCCGCGTTCATCACGATCTCGCTCGTAGCCTCGCGAACCGTAAGGTCGATGTCCACCTCACCCCAAAAGGTGAAGTCATCGAGGTTGGGCTGAAGCGTCAGGTCATACACGGACGGTCGGACGTTTGTCGGCAGCATTGTCGGTGTCGTCATGTCGGATTCCTCTCGGTTATTTGAAAACCGTTACTTGCCCTTCCAGACGGGCTTGCGCTTGGCGGCGAACGCCCTCGGCCCCTCAACGAAGTCCTCGGAGTGGCGGGCCCTTCGGAACTCGCTGTACTCCCTGTTGATAGCTACTTCCAACGTCGATTCGAGGCCCTGCAATGCGACCTGCTTGGTGGCCCGGACTGACAGAGGAGCAGCCTCCATAATATCGTTCGCCCACCGTTCCGCCGTCGGCATGAGATCGTCCTTCGTGGCCGCAACCTCGTTCACCAGTCCCCAGCGGTGCGCCTCCTCTGCCGTGATCGGCTTGCCGCCAAGCAGGATGCCCATGGCGACATTCAAGGGCATCTGCCGCACGATGCGGTGAGGACCGCCGCCGCTGGCGACGACTCCCACTCTCGCCTCGGGCAGACCGAAACGCGCGTCCTTCGTGGCGATGATGAGATCGCACGACAGCGCCAGCTCAAAACCCCCGCCGAGGGCGTATCCGTGCACGGCGGCAATGATCGGCTTCCAGCACGTGAAGTCCGCCGTGATGCCGCCGAACGGGTACAGGTGCGCGTCGGGGTAAGGCTCTCCCGGCTTGCCGTGCTCGGCCATGTACTTGAGGTCGTTGCCCGCGCAGAACGCCCGCTCCCCCGCGCCGCTCAGGATCGCCACGAGCACGTCGTCATCGTCCCGGAAGTCCGTAAAAGCCTCCCGCACTTCTCGATTCCCGTCCGGGTGCAGCGCGTTCAGCTGCGAAGGCCGGTTCAGCGTGACGTATGCGATCCGGTCACGCTTCTCGTACAGGATATGCTCGAACTCCATGTGCGCCTCCTTCAGATAACGATCCGCTCACGTCCGGGTTGCGCCCTTTCCCGCCGGATGATTGAGTTGATCTCTTCCACCGCGTCGTCCAGGCGGCCTGTCCGGTTCACAACTACGTAGTCGTACTTCTCCGCTTCTTCCATCTCCTTCGCCGCCGTCTCCAGTCTCACTTTCAACGTTTCCGTCGACTCGGTCCTTCTCTGCGTCAAGCGATGCTCCAACTCCCCCATATCCGGCGGAGCCAGGAACACGTAGACCGCCCCCGGAACCAGCCTGCGGATATTGTCTCCCCCCTGCACGTCGATCTTCAGGATCACGTCCTGGCCCCGCGCCAGCGCCTGACGAACCAGAGACTTCGGCACGCCGTACGGATTCCCGTAGACTTCGGCCCACTCCAGCAGCTCATCATTGATAATCATGCTCTGGAACTCGTCGCGCTCAACGAAGATATAGTCGACGCCGTCCATCTCGTTGTCACGCTTCGGTCGAGCGGTCGCCGTCACCGCGAAGTGGTAGGGCACGTTCGACGCCTTCATTCGTTCGAGGACTGCGTCCTTCCCGACGCCGGACGGCCCGGAAATCACCACCAGAAGGGGAACACCTTCGTTCAGCGACGTGTCCACCGCGCTCACGAAGACGGCCCGGACACGGAGTCGAGAGTACTCCAGAAGGTAGGGTACGACACGTCCGCCGCGTCGGCCTCGTCGATGGCGGTCTCGCCGTCCGAGATGGTGCCCGCAATGCCCATGGTCATGGCGATACGGTGGTCGCCGAAGCTCGTGACGCTCGCGCCGCGCAGCTTGCGTCCTCCCCGGATTACCATCCCGTCGGTGGTCTCCTCGATATCGGATCCAAGACCTGCCAGTCCCGTAACGGTCGCCTTGATCCGGTCGGACTCCTTGACGCGCAGCTCCTCGGCGTCTCTGATGACCGTCTCTCCCTTCGCCCGTGCCGCCGCCAGCGCAAGCACGGGAAGCTCGTCGATGACCTGCGGAATGATGTCCCCGGCGATCTCCACGCCCCGGAGGTCGGAAGACTCGACGATGATGTCCGCCGCCGGCTCCGACTCGTCCTCGACGACGTTCTCCATGCGCAACGAAGCACCCATTGATTGGAGGACCTCGATGACGCCTGTGCGCGAGGGGTTGATGCCAACATTGTTGAGGCGGATGCTGGCGTTCGGGTGGGCCGCCCCGGCCACCATCCAAAAGGCGGCGGAGCTTATGTCGCCCGGAACCCTGACGTTCGTGGCTGAAAGGCTGGACTTCTGCACGGAGACCGAGAGGCCGTTGATGTCAACGTCCGCTCCCATGTGCCGCATCATGCGCTCGGTATGGTCGCGCGACTGGCCGGGCGACCGCACGACGGTGCGGCCATCTGCATACAGCCCGGCTATGAGGATGGCAGACTTTACCTGCGCGCTCGCGACCTTGAGGTCGTACTCGATGGCGTTCAGGTCGCCGCCCCGCACCGACAGCGGGAGGAGGGTATCGCCATTGCGACCCATGAAGCCCGCGCCCATCTCGCGGAGGGGATCGACGATGCGTCCCATAGGTCGCGACCTCAGCGAGTCGTCTCCCGTCAGCACCGACAGGAACGGCTGACCGGCCAGCAGCCCCGCTACGAGCCGCGTCGTCGTGCCGCTGTTGCCCGCGTAGAGCACGTCGGACGGCTCTTGGAGTCCGTCGAGACCGACTCCCGCGACCTCGAAGCACTCTTCGTCCGGCCACACGTCGCAGTCGCTGCACTCGGTGATCTCGACACCCAGCCCTCGCAGGCATCCGAGCATCGACGTGCGGTCGTCGCCCACGCAGAAGTTGGAGACGTGCGCCGTCCCGTCCGCGATGGAGTTAAGCAGGGCCGCCCGGTGGGAGATCGACTTGTCGCCGGCCGTCGATACCGTTCCCTCCAGCCGGTCGCTGTGACGTATCGTTCGATTCATCTGTCAGTCTCGTTCTTCTTTCCCTTGTATTGCCAGGGATCACCCTTGCCGGCTTCCCTGATGTCCCTCACCCTGCCCGCAAGCCTGCTGCCTACAAACATGCTGGCGAACGACTCGCCGGACGAGGGCGCGCGCGGGCCATCATCTTCCACGATGGCCCCCAGCTCCAGCTTGGCCCGTTCCTCCCACGCCCGTACGAGCGTCTCCTCGACCTGCTCACGCGGGCCTTGCGTCAGGCTCCGGTACGATTCCAGCGTCTCGATGATCCGGTCGATCCACACGGCGACGGAATCGGTGTTGGCCTCGACCTCCGTAGCAAGCTCGACCGGGTCGACGGACGCGAGCTTGGACATCTCATCGAACTCGTTGGCGACCAGCTTCGACATCTCCCGCCACGACGGACTCTCCGACGCCATGCTCATCAGCGCCGACGAGAGCAGCGACGGCATGATCGTCACCGCAGCGGTGTACGAGTCGTGCTCGTGCGGATCGAGAAACAGCGGGGCCGCTCCGAGCGCCTCCACGAGGCCCACGACGGTCTTGATGGCGTCGGGTCGTGCGGTCGCGGAGGGAGCGAGACAGTAGTCCGCGCCCTCGAAAATACCACCGTCCGCCGCGTCGAGATCGGCTGATGGAGTCCGCACCATCGGGCGGCCCGCCACGAAGGTCGTGTCCTCGCGGAAGTAGGTCTCCGCCCATTCGAGGGACTGCACCATGGACAGGGCCGTATTGGTGACCCGGCAGTCCTCCTCCAGCACGGGGCCGATGGCCTCCATGAGCTCCCGCGTCTCGGCTGCCGGAGTGTCGAGGATCACGAGCCTGGCGCCGTCCAGCGCGTTTCCCAGGTGCCCGCCTACGGAATCGAACGCGCCGGTCTCAGTGGCCTTCTCACGCCACTTCCGGTCCCCCGACGTGCCGACAAGCTCGGTCTCCTTCAGGCCGATGGCCTTGATTCCCAGGCCCATCGACAGACCGATGCTGCCCGACCCGATGATCGTGATTCTGTCCATTCCTAACTATCCGTTACCGTTCAAACTTCGTGAGACCGCTCGATACACAAAGCCAGCGTCATACCCGCGAAAGCGGGTATCCACTCTCCCAGTATCAAAGATTGAACCAGATTAGCCCCAAATCTGTCCACCAATGATGATCGTCGCAAGCACGTTCACCAAGGGCCTCATGATGGGCACCAGCAGGCTCCCCGTCGGCAGGATGAACCCCGAGAGGATGAGTACCAGTAGTATCAGTGGTCCCCATCGCTCTAACCGGCTCCACTGCAATGCCGCATCACGGGGCAGGAGTCCTTGCACGACCTTGAACCCGTCGAGCGGGGCTACGGGTATGAGGTTGAACGCCGCCAGCAGGATGTTGATGAAGATGAGCGACCCCAGTAGATAGGCCCAGAACTCGCCCGGCTCGCCGCCGAAGATGGAGAATCCCACGATGCCGGGGCTGAGCAGCCCGATCTTGACGGGAATGGCACAGAGAGAAGCGACGATCACGTTGGATATCGGCCCGGCGAACGACACGGCCGCCATTCCGGAGCGCATCCGCTTGCCGAATCTCGCCGCATTGACCGGGGTGGGCCTGCCCCAGCCGAATCCGACCACCACGATCATCACGGTGCCCGCGGGATCGAGATGCGCCCGCGGGTTCAGCGTGAGCCGTCCCTGCCTCTTCGCCGTGTCGTCGCCCAGCAGGTTTGCGCTCAGGGCATGGCTGAATTCGTGAACGGTGATCGCCGCGACGATGGCGAGCGTGAATCTCAAGAGGGTAAACACGGCGTTCGTCGGCTCGGAGCGAAGCTGATCGAGTACGGCGAAGAGCAAAGGAATGCTGCCTCAACGTAAAGACGGGACGATGATCATCGCCCCGTCTCGTAAACTTACTTTAGTTGAAGTGGGAGGTTCCGGCGTCTAGTGACCGCCGCACGCGCAACCGCCGCCACCACCACCGCCGCAGCCTCCGCCACCACCGCCTCCACAGGCACACCCGCCGCCACCACCGCCGCATCCGCCTCCGGCGAACTCGACGTTCGGGTTGCTGATGACGAAGCCGCTGCGCATGAGGCCTTCCATGTAGTCGATCTGCGCGCCCTCGACCAGCGGAGCGCTCTCGGAGTCGACCAGCACCGTGAGGTCCTCGATGCTCATGACGAAGTCGTCGTCCTTCGCCTCTTCCTCGATGCTCATCGCATACTGGAACCCGCCGTGCGGGCCGGGCATCGGCATGACCCTCAGCAGCGCCCCCGACTGCCCCTGCTCCTGCAGGGCGTCCTTGAGCTTCTGCGCCGCAAGGGGAGTGATATCGACGATCTGGGATGTCGTAGCCAAGGAAGCGACCTCCGGCGCCGAGCGATGGTTCGATCGGCGGTCTTGTGAGTATGCCCCGATAGTATCACGTGGCTTTGAGTAGGGTCAATGCGCCATGCGTCGTCTCAGGACTGTATCAGCCCGTCCTGAGGCTGTGTCCACGGCAGGTTGTAGAAGGGCGCGAACTGCGGGGCGCGTGATATCGGCATATCTCCGAATGGAACGTCGATGATCACCGGCTCCTTGCGTTCAAGCGCGACTGGAATGAGCCTTTCCAGTTCCATCGGATCGTTCGCCCTCATTCCGACTGCGCCGAACGACTCGGCAAACGTGACGAAGTCAGGGTTGTGAAGGTCGGTTCCGTAAGCGCCTCCGAATGCATCGTCTAGATCGCGGGCAACATTGCCGTATGAGTCGTTTCTGAAGAGCACGGTTACCACGTTGATTCCATATTTGACGGCGGTGGAAAGTTCGGACGAGTTGAACATGAACCCACCGTCTCCGGCCATGCAGATGACGGGACGGTCCGGCTTAGCCACCTTTGCGCCCAGCGCGGTCGGGAATGCGTAGCCGAGATTGAACGAGTAGCCGGAGTCTATGTAGGTCTTCGGGTAGTTTACCTTGTAATGCGTGCGAGCGTAGTAGCCGAACTGCGTAACGTCCCAGACTATGAAGGCATCCTCCGGGATGCCCTTCTGCATTGCCTCCAGCACCGGGTACTGCGGCTCCTTGAGCCGGATGTCGTAGTAGGCTATGAGACTGCGGGCCGCAGTCACCGCCTCGGCGGGCGAGGGACGCTCCTGCGCTCCGGCCTCGATGAGGTGGGGAAGCAGCGCCTCGATGGTCCCCCTTGCATCGCCGTGCAGGGGGATGGTGTTGGCCTGTATTCTTGTAAGTTCGGTGTCGTCTATGTTGACGTTCACCAGGGTGGCCGCCTCGCCGGCCGGATTGCCGAGCGAGAAGCGTGCGCCGATTCCTATCACCACGTCGGCGGACTGCATCACTTCGTAGAGCTGGTTCATCTCCTGTCTCTCCCCGCGAGGGCTGAAACAGGAGCCGTATGACAGGGGATGGCTATCCGGAATGGCCCCCTTGCCGCCGCTGGAGGTAACGACGGGGATGTTCGTGGTCTCGGCGAGTTTGACCAGAGCTTCTTCAGCGTCGGACCGCGCCACTCCGCCGCCCGCGTATATGAGGGGTAGGCTTGATTGAGCGATGACGCGGGCGGCCTCCCGCAGGTCGTCGGGACTCGGCACTATCCGCGAGATACGAGCGGGGCTGCGCAGTTGGACTTCCTCTTGCTCAACTCCGGCTTCGGGCGGCATCTCGATCAGAACGGGACGAGGACGGCCGGTCCGCATCTGCCTGAAAGCCTCGAACACGGCATCCGGCACTTCTCGCGGTCTTGTTGCCTGCCGCTGCCATTTCGTCACTGAACGCACCGCGCCGGGCTGGTCCGCGATTTCGTGAACGGCCCCGAGGTTCTTGCCGATTGCGCCGCGCGGGATTTGGCCCGCAATGACGAGCACCGGCGTGGAGCGGGAGTAGGCGTTCGTCAGGCCGGACGCGGCGTTGTAAAGACCTGCGCCGGGGACCACCAGCGCTACTCCCGGCTTGCCGGACGCGCGAGCATAGCCGTCCGCCATGTACGTCGTGGCCTGCTCGTGCCGGGTTGTGATCATGCGGATGCCCGGCTCGTCACGCAACGCGGCGACAATCCCGTATATCTGGATGCCCGGGAGACCGAATACGACCTCCACACCTTCCCTGGCGAGCGACTTGACGAGGGCTTGACCCCCGCTCATCTTGAGCTTAGTCCCCATATCATTTCCCATGAGTTCAGGCCGCGTGCCGCAGGGTAGTTCGGATTATAGCGGCTAATTGAGTTGGTTTCCATGCATACCAGGCGAACGTATCTCCGGCAATATACGGAGCTGATTCGGCAGGCAGGAAACAGTCCTGAAGCCGCCGCAATCATAGCGCATGATTCCTACCGACCTTCCACCGCAGAGCGTACCGTCCACCGTTCAGGTGGTAACCTTGCGTGCGCGGAGGGCGTTTAATTTCCGGTAAAGAACTTGAGTATTAGGGCGAGGTACATTGCTGAGGGGAAATTGGTCAAAGGCCGGTAGGCTAGGGCTCGCCTCGTACGGTAGGGCGACCTTTTGGGTGGGGACTGCGCTGCTGCTGTTCGGTAGCGCTGCCGCCTGTTGGTCGCCGGAAAGCGGGCCTGAAAGCCCGCCGGATTCACAGCCTCCCCCCGTGTCCCTGGCGGCGCCTCAGGAGTCTGAGCCGGAACCGCAACCCACGGCGACGGCTCCATCCGAACCGACCGCAACGTCTACCCCTTCACCGGCCCCGACCGATACGCCCACCTCGACGCCGACGCTTACGCCGCTGCCCACGGCCACGCCGACCTTCACACCCACTCCAACACCCACGCCGGTACCGACGAATACGCCTACACCCACGTTCACTCCCACGCCGACGGAAACACCGACCGCGACTCCCACCAGCACACCGTCGCCCACAGCAACTGCGACTCCGACTCCTCCACCCACGGCGTCGCCAACTTCCTCTCCGGCACCAACGTTTACGCCTGTCCCGACACCGCAAGCCATTCAACCAACAAGTCGTGGTGTGAACCTCGTGCCGTACGCGCCGGAAGAGTGGAGCGGCTCCATGGTGGTCGCCGATGCCCCGCGCATGGGGTCGAACACGACGCAGAGGGTGGGTGAGGACACCTTCGTGAGCTGGGGCATCAGGAACGCAGGTGATGTGCCGCTAGAGGAAAGGTACTTCGTCGACCTGTATTTCGACGACGTGGTGATAAATCGTTGGACTGGCATTTCATTGGCGAGGGAGGGCCGTGCCTCCCTGATCGACTGGACGAACTTGAGCGCCAACGTTATCCCGGCTCCGGGCGTACACGTCCTGAAGCTGGTCTTGGACTCGACGAACCTGGTTGCGGAGACCGACGAGACCGACAACACGTACGAGTTGGAGGTCGTCTGGGAAGCGGGCGAACCCGTTCCCGCGCCTGAGAGGCCGGTCACCCGTCTTCCTGACCTTGCCGTAGCCCAACTGCGGGGCGTGTCCGACCTCATCGTGGCAAGTCCGTATGCCGAGGACGTTGAGGACTGGCCGCTGTCGGTCGATCTGCCGGCGTATGTGGTCTCCGCCATTCAGAATCGCGGCCTTTCCAGCGTTGACCATCCCGTGCGGGTGGACCTCTATCTTGATGACGTTCTCGTGGCTTGGAGACAGGGCGACGGTGCGATTGCGGGCGATTTTCCGAGCAGGGTCGCATGGTCGGGGCTTCAGGGCATCGTGCCCATCACTCCGGGGGAACATACCCTCAAGGTAGTGGTCGATCCCACGAATCTCATTCAAGAGTCCGACGAGACCAACAACGTGTTTGAGAAGGTGTTCACGTGGAGCACCGGGATGGTGCCGGCCAAACCCGCCCCCACGTCCGATCCTGCCCCCGTGCTGCCGCAGCCTCTCGCTCTCGCGAACCTTCAGCCGGGATGGATATTCGACTCGGACGGCCCCATCTCGCTCTTCCACGAAGGGGACACGACCCACAATCCCCCGTTGATCGTCGGCCAGGACGTGCTGCTTCAAGTGGCCGTGAAGAACCGGAGCAGCGTGGGGACTCGGATACCGTTTTCCGTGGACGTGTTCTTCGACGACAAACTGGTCAACACCTTCGTATTCCGTGGGGGTATCCCGCAAAAGGCCATCCTCTCGTCGCTATGGGACGGACTCGCCGGCGAGGTGGACATCACGCCGGGCGAGCATACGGTCAAGATCGTCATCGACTCGGGCGAATCTATCCGCGAGGCGGACGAGGAGGACAACGTCTTCGAGAGGACGTTCACCTGGCTGGAAGAGCCTCCCCCCGCACCTGACCCTGTCGAAAGATACTCCACGGAGCGGATCGCTGCCGTTCTGTCGGGCCTGCGCGAGCTTCTCGATTCCCGAGAGATTGCCGTGTCGCCCGACGGGGTCGACTACTCCGAGCGGGTCATCGATGTCGTGGACGCCGGATACTATCTGATGACGGGCGACAGCCTACGCGACGAACGTGTGGACATCCACATTCTGAATCGCGAGGAGTACCTGAGGTGGATCGACGAGGCGTTTGAGAACCGGTTCGCCTCCGCAAACGCGCGGGAGATGCCCGGTATTCATGTCAGGTACGAGCGCTTGAAGGAGTACGCCGTGGGAATCACGTCGCGGGAGCAGGGCAGAGTCACGGCCATCATCGACGGCGAGAGGCCCATTCCCACGGTGATCGATACCTTGGCCCACGAGGTCGGCCACTTACGGCAGGACCTCATCAATCCCGATCAGCATAGCGCTGCCCTGTACGATCCCCTCTTGCTTGCGCTGTTGGAAAGCCAGGCTCAGCAGTTCCAGCGAGCGTTCTGGCTAAGCATCGAGGAATTTACGGGCGAGACGTTCCTCGAGTACCCGGACGCGGAGGTCTTTCGGGAATGGATTGCTCGGCGGGCATTCAGCTGGTTCAGGACCGCCCAGCAGGACGAGCACGCTCTCGGCTACCTGCTCCAATGGATGCTCGTCATTACGGTTCCCGATCTTGCGCATCTGGAGGAGGAGTTGAGGGAGAACGGGAGCCTGAGCGCCCAGAGCTCGCTGGATCTGTATGACTACCTCGTGGGCCTTTCGCCAAGTGAGGCTTCGGCCCTTGCGCGGCAGACGTACGCCCGGGCAAACTCCGACGACCTGGCCGATCTCTACAACCGGTTGGTGACGGCGGCGTCCGAGCGGCTCACTCCAGACCTGCATCCCAACGACGAGGGCATAGCAACCCTGCGACAGGTAGGGCTGCTCACCCCGTAGAGATTACCCGCCGCCCACGGCGCGGACGACCTCTAGGGAATCTCCGTCCGACAGGGTGACCTCGGCCCACTCGTCGCGCCTGAGTACCTCGCCGTTGTACGCGATGGCGATCATCTTCGGGTTCACTCCAAGCGAGGACACGTACTCGGTGAGGGGGGTCGGGTCGGGGAACTCTTGCTCCTCGCCGTTAATCGTTAGACGGATCATGTGGCTAACACCCTCACCATCTCATCAAGCAGCGTCCGCGCCGCAATGCCGGGATCTTCCGCCTCGGAGATCGCCGAGATCACGGCGGCCCCGGAGCATCCGGCTTCCATGACCTCGCTCACGTTTTGGATGGTGACGCCGCCGATGGCCAGCACGGGAATGGAGACCTCGCGGCACAGTGCGCGAATGAAGTCCGTCCCTTGCGTGGGGCCGTCGGGATGGCTGGGAGAGGGGAATACCGTGCCCGCGATCAGAAAGTCGGCGCCGCTCGACTCCGCTTTGATCGCGCCGTTGACCGAGTGTACCGACCGTCCGATGAGCATGTCGTCCCCGACGATACGTCGAGCCTCCGCGACCGGGGTGCCGTCTTCCGGGAGCTGCACGCCGTCGGCGTTCAGGGCGCGGGCCACGTCGATGCGGTCATTGACGACGAGCTTCGCCCGTCCTGCAATTGCATCTTTCACGCGCGCACCCAAGTCATAGAGGTCGCGGGCAGAAAGGTCTTTTTCACGCAACTGCACCATTCCCACTCCGTGTGCGACAGCCTGCTCGGCCATGTCTTCCAAGTCTCGCCCCAAACACCGCTTCCGGTCGGTGACGAAGCAGAGGACGGGAGTGTCGAGATTGTTCAATAGCTACCCGCTCCGGGCGGCTGCGGCTTGGACTACTCCGGTGGTCGGGCTGCTGGCGGTCGCTTCATCCTTGCGCTCGATGCGTCCGGCCAGATAGGCCATGCGCCCCGCCTCGACGCCGAGCTTGAACGCCTCGCCCATGGCGGCCGGATCGTTGGCCTGGGCGATTGCGGTATTGACGAGAACCGCTTCCGCGCCGATTTCGAGCGCCTGCGACGCTTCAGAGGGGACCCCCAGTCCGGCGTCCACGACCACGGGGACGGAGGACTGCTCGACGATGATCTTGACCTCTTCGAGTGTGAGGATGCCTTGACCCGACCCGATGGCGGAGCCCAAGGGCATGACCGTCGCGCAGCCGATCTCCTCCAGCCGGGCCGCGAGGACGGGGTCGGCGTGGATGTACGGCAGGACCACAAACCCGTCGTCGACCAGTATCTTTGCGGCTTCGAAGGTGCCTATGGGGTCGGGCAGCAGCCACTTGGCATCGGGAATGACTTCCAGCTTTACCCAGTTGGAGCCGGTCAGCTCGCGCGCCAGCTTCGCGACGAAGACGGCTTCATCGGCGGTCCTGCAGGCGGCGGTATTGGGGAGGATGGTGTACTTGTTCCAGTCGAAGTAGTCGAGGATGCTCTTCTCGTTGGGGTTGTCGAGATTCAGCCGCCTGATGGCGACGGTGATGATCTCGGCCCCAGACGCCTCGATGGACTCGACCATCTCCTCCATCGTGCGATGGCGTCCCGTCCCGACCATGAGGCGGGACCGGAACTCCTTTCCTGCGATCACCAGCGGGTCGTCCATTGCAATTCCTCCCAAAAACAATAAGGCCGCGCGACTTCATCGTCGGCGGCCGAGGCTCCGAATCACTCGAACGACCCAAGTCCCTTCGCTGGCATTACCCAGATCAGGTGTTGGCGGTCGGTGACACGTCCCGTCACCCTCTCAGCCCGGTTCGCCCCGGCTCCCGACGCGGCCAGAATAGAACATGCGTGATTGGAAGTCAATGATTGGCTAGGGAGCGAACATGTTCGTTCCCGTTCTCCGAAACTGCCGGGGCAGTTCTCTCGTAGTGAACTATAGAGACGTCTGCCGTAGAGAACACCTTCGTTTCGACACGCTAAGGAACTTTTCTTCCGTCATGTGCGTCTTATAGATACAGAGGCTATCGGCAATGCGGCCGACTTCGATATTAAAGGAGGCCTTGTGATATGCTTTCGATTATGAAGTACGTCTATTTGGTCCTGTTCCTGCTCATTCTGCCGGTTACGGTCGGCGCGTCGGGGTGCGGCAGTTCGGACGATTCGGAGGACGACTCCGGCGCCAGTTATTTCGCCTTGAGCGACGGAGCTGCCGCTGCGCCCGCGGCCGCTCGCGCTCAGGTAGCCTTCGATTCGTCCGAGGAGACGATGGCAGGCGAAGCGGCCATGGCAAAGTCGGCGGTGGCGCCGGCTCCCGCCCCTGCCCCCGCTCCAGCGGCCGCTCTGGCTCGCTCGGTCGAGTCCTCGGCAATGGAAGCCGGTGAGTCTACCGTCGAGGATGAGAGCGGAGAGTCGTTCCCCGGCCAGGACGCGGCAACCCTCGTCCAGCAGCGACGCATCATCGTGCGGACGGTGGACATGGGCATCGTCGTGGACGACGTGGGGGAGTCGATCGACGCAATCGGCGGTGTGGCCGAGGAGATGGGTGGATGGCTCGTGTCATCCTCCCATGCGGAGGAACATTTCGGGTTCGTGTCCGTCCGCGTGCCCGCGGAACGGCTGGAGGAAGCGATCCAGCGGCTGCGGGCCATGGCGCAAGACGTCAGGAGCGAGATCACGTCGAGCCGCGATGTGACCGACGAGTACTACGACATTCAGGCGCGCCTCACGAACCTTGAGGCGACCGAGGGAGCGCTCATCAAGCTGCTCGACCGCGCGGAAAAGGTCGAGGACGCTCTGTCGATCCAGCAGTCGCTGAGCGAGGTGCAAGAGGATATCGAGCGACTACAAGGGCGCATCAAGCTCCTCGAACAGACGGCGGCGTACTCCCTTATCAACGTGAGCCTGGAGCTGGTCAAGGGTAAGATGTCCATCGACGCGGGCCCGGACAAGTCAACCGCGGTCGATGAGCCAGTGAGGTTCCGCGCTACCTTCACCCCGCCGCCGGACATCGAGGAGTTCACCTTCACGTGGGACTTCGGAGACGGCTCCCATCCGGTCTCCAGCAACCGCACCGCTCCGACCGAGGACGAGTCGAAGAGGGTGACAGCTACGTTTAACCACGTATACGCCGATGAGCGGGACTCCCCGTATATCGCCCAGATCAAGATTTCGGGCTTCGGTGAGGCGGGCGAGTTCGAGGGCGAGGACACGGTGATCGTGACGGTTTCACGCGCGCCGGTCATCGAAGTCTTTGCTGGCGAGAGTCTCGATATCGAGGCGGGTGAGACCGTGCAGTTCAGCGGGTCGTTCACCCGTCCGACCGAGATCAGGGACGTCAAGTATGTCTGGGACTTCGGGGATGGTTCCGAGCCCGTAGGTGACTCGGTGGGTGAGGGAGTGACAACGGTGGTTGCCTCCCACACCTATCCCAATCACCGCCCATACCGATACGAGGTGCGATTGACCATCACCGCACAGAGCGATGCGGGACCCGTTGAGCAGTCGTCGGTAGTCGGTGTCTTCGTTCGAGAGCCGCTGGGCTGGACGATCGGCGGATGGGACGGAGAGGATCAGATCAAGGGTGCCGTGCGATCACTGTCGGCCGTTGTGCTGGGACTCACCACCCTAGGCATATGGTTCGTGATATTCGCGCCGGTCTGGGCGGTCGTGATCGTGGTGGTCGTGCTGGTTCGCAGGAGAAGGGCGCGCAACCCCCAGCAACCCGATCCCGAGCCGGACTTTGAGGAAGAGCCGGAAGAGTAGGTAGCAGGCCGGAGCGCATGACACTCGTTCGGCACTTCACCGCGACGGCATTTGTCGTCCATGACGACAGCGTTGCGCTCCACTGGCACCCGAAGGTGAAGGCCTGGCTGCCGCCCGGAGGCCACATCGAAGAGAACGAAGACCCCGTGCAGGCCGCTCTCCGCGAGGTGCACGAGGAGACCGGCCTGCGCGCGGAGGTTGTGCCAACGAGCGAGGTCATCGAGCTCTCCTACCCGACGCAGGTGCTGCCGCCCTTCACGATCATGATCGAGGACATCGACGACCCCGTTCAGGGCTTCCACAACCACATTGACATGATTTACTTCTGCCGTCTCGCCGACCCGCCCAGCCCGCTCAACGACGGCTGGCGATGGGTGTCACGTAGCGATTTGGAGAACGGTGTTCCCCTGGCGCTTCCCGACGGCAGGACGGAGGCACCGCCTGAGGACGTGCGCGTCCTGGCACTTCATGCCTTTCGGGTGGTTAGTAACGCCCAAGAATAGCTGTGGCGCGATTCTCCCGTCATTCCCGCGAAGGCGGGAATCCATAGGCGCGGGGCTTCCTCTCGCCAACTCTGAACGGTTACGGTATATGAAGCCTTGATGCTCGCACGAAATGTATATACAATATAACTGTGATTTACGAATGGGATGAGGCGAAGGCTGCGGCGAACATCGCTGCAGGTCGTCTCGGGTTTGAGGCAATTGAGGACTTTGAATGGGAATCCGCGATAGTGGAGCGCAGCGACCGGCACAATGAGACTCGATGGGCCGCAACCGGATACATCGGAAACCGTCTCTATAGAGTCGTGTATACCAGACGCGGCAAGGCAGTTAGGATCATCAGTCTGAGGATAGCCAGCGAGCGGGAGGAGCGTGAGTATGCCGCAACTTAAGCCGGAACACATTAGCCCGACGGAGGAAGAAGAGGCCGAGATACAGCGGCAGATTGCCGCGGATCCGGAGGACTCCGCCCACTGGGAGCAGAGGACGCCGGCGCGTCCCGCAATTGAAGTGGACCCTGAACTCGTTGAGTGGTCACGGCGTACTCGCGGCAGGCAAAAGGCCCCCACGAAGGTGCCGGTGTACATACGTCTCGACGCCGACATCGTAGAGCATTTCCGAGACGGAGGTAGGGGCTGGCAGACGAGGCTCAATGACACGCTGCGTGAGGCGGTTATTGGCTCGTAGGGCGTACTCTCTATTGTCACACAGCATCCGGCAGTTGAATAGGCTCAGCATGATTCCACGCTTCATTTGTACCACACCTTCATGGCGGCATATAATGGCGTAGTTCCTCTAAGGTACTGCCCCGCTTTGGACTGCGAGTCCGAGAGGCCCAGGTGGCGGAATGGTAGACGCGGCAGACTTAAAATCTGCTGTCCGAGAGGGCGTACAGGTTCGATCCCTGTCCTGGGCACCAATCTGACAATCGACGGCTCGTAAATAGAGGCTACTCGTGCAGCAACTCTTCGGCATCCCCACGTTCTGGCTCGCGGTCGTCCTACTCTGCATCCTCATCGTCTTTGCCCTCATCATCGGACACTACGCCAGATCGCGTCCGATCCTGGTCAAGCTCGGCGTTCGGAACGTCCCACGCAGGCTTGCCCAGAGCATCCTCATCACGATGGGTCTGATGCTGAGCACGACGATCATCGCGACGTCTCTCGGTATCGGCGACACGGTGACGAACTCCATCCGCGTGGACGCGCTGACGGCGTTGGGTCACACGGACGAGATCATTTCGTCGCCCCAGGCCCAGCTGTTCGGGGGCGTGCACCTTCCAGACGGCGTCCTAGATGAGATACGGCAGGTGGCCGCTGACGACGATCGCATCGACGGCGTGATGCCGGTGTTTCATGCGAGTCTGCCGGCCACCGACCCTCGGACGACTCGGACCGAAGCTCGGATGCGCGTTACGGGTTACGATCCGAACGCCCAGAAGGGGTTCGGAGACCTCGTGACCGCCAAGCCGGAGTGGGATGGCGGGTCGCAGGCCGGAAAGGTCGTCAAGCTGTCGGACCTTCGGGCGACCAACATTGAGGAGAACGCTCGAAACGACCTGTTCCTGAACGAGGACGCCGCACGTGAGTTGCTCGCGAAGAAGGGCGATCGCGTGATTATCGTGACGCCGACCGATAGCTGGCAGATGAACGTGCTGGCAATCGTTCGGAACGGAGGTCTCGCAGGTGGCGGAGGAAGCAACCCCATAGCGATTGTCAGGCTCGACCTCGCGCAGGCCATGATGGGGCAGCCGGGCAAGTACACCGAGATACTGATTTCCAACAGGGGCGGGCTGGAAGGCGGCCTCGACCTGTCCGAGGAGGTCACGCGCGATCTGCGACTTCGCTTCTCCAACAGGGACACGGCCCAGGAAATCTACGATATTCTCGGCGACCGGCGCGCTCTCGCGCTCTATGACTTTGCAATCGAGGGTGAGAACGCCTCCCGCGACCTGCAGGATGACGTCGCCACCCTTCGGTCGGAACTCGACCGGGGAACGATGTCCGATGAGTTCATCTCGCTCGTTGCCGACAGGGGATTCTCGTCGACACTGGTCACGATTCTGAACCGGGGAGGCCTTATCGAAGAGGCCGAGCGGCTCAATGCCCTGAATCTTGAGTTCTTCCGGCTGGCCGTCGACGACGTGAAGGCCGACCGGTTGGAGCTGGCCGAGCAGACGGGGAGCCAGTTCATATCCCTGTTCTCGGTCTTCGGCTCGATATCGATCATCGTCGGGCTGCTTCTCATCTTCTTGGTATTCGTACTCCTCGCGGCGGCACGGTCGTCGGAGATCGGCATGTCGAGGGCCGTCGGCATGAGGCAGGGCCACGTCGTCCAGATATTCACCTTCGAGGGTGTCGCCTATACTATCGCCGCCGCTCTGCTCGGGACGCTGGGGGGAGTGATTGCCAGCATCATCCTTGCGGGGTTCCTTCAGAACGTGGTCTCGGCGGAGCAGTTCACGATACACAACAGCTTCACGATCCGCTCCGGGGTAATCGCCTTCTGCGCTGGCATCATTCTCACGCTGATCACCGTCTTCGTATCGGCGTCGTGGGTGAGCCGTCTGAACATCATCGTCGCAATTCGTGGACTGCGAGAGGAGACGCTCAAGCGTCGAGGCTTGGCCACGCGGATCGTCCGACAGGGGTGGCCCATCATGATCCTGGGGGTGCTCGTAATCGCAGCCGGGCTGGTGGTCGATGAGATGGTCGCCACGCTGGGAGTGGGGCTGAGCCTGTTCTACATCGGGGTAAGCGTGGTCGTGATCGGAATCGGACAGTTCTTGCGGACGGTTCTTGGTCGTTCCGAAGGGGCGGGCAGGGCGGTCGGCACTTTGGAGGGGTTGGGACTGCTGGTGTTCTGGTCGCTGCCGCTGGACACCTATGACGCTCTGGTGGGCGAGCTGAAGGCTGGGCCGGAGATCTTCGTCCTGAGCGGCGTGGCGATGGTTGGGTCCGCCGTGTGGCTCATCATGAACAATACGGCGATCATCGTCGCCGTCGTCTACGGCATTCTCGGCAGGATCAACTCGCTCAAGGCGGTAACGAGGACGGCTGTCGCCTACCCCATGGCCGCCAAGTTCCTGACGGGTCTGACCGTGGCGATGTTCGCCATGATTATCTTCAACCTGATGATCTTCGCCATCCTGAACAACCTGGGGAATCTCGCCCGCGATGAGCCGACGCGGGTGACGGGAGGCTACGACATCACCGCCATCGTCAGCCCGGAGATTCCGATTGGCGACTTCAAACAGACGCTGGCGGACGAGTCGATTGGGAGCCGGACGGACATACAGGTATACGCGGCACAGGAAGTGAACAAGCGTGTCCATGACGCGGGTGGGTCGGTGGTCGTGCCGGTGGAGGCGCGACAGGTCGGGAGCGCGGATATCGAATTCAGGGCGCTCCAGCTTATGGCGGTGGACGATACCTTCGTCGAGGCCAACGAGTGGCGGGTAAGCCACTACGATCCGTCGAAGTTGCTCGGCTCCGGGAACACCAATCGGGACATGTGGCTGGCTCTGAGGAGTGACCCGTCCCTTGCGATTCTCAACCACACGGCGCTTCCGAAGGACGACTCCTTCTCGCCGAACGACCCGTTCGATCCGAACTTTGGAGGATTCACGGCCGAGGGCGTCACGGCGAGCGGTCCCAAACGGATTGCACCATTCGAGGTCGAGATACGGCCCGTCGGCGGCGGAGAGCCGACGAAGCGGACGGTGATCGCGGTGCTGGAGTCACTGGCCGACCGGCTGGCAATCGAGCAGCGCACAAGCGCGGACGCTCTGACGCAGGCGCGTCCGGCGACGCTGTTCACCAGCGACGACGTGCTGACCGAGATATCCGACGTACCCGTTCCCTTCACCAACTGGAACATCAGACGGAGTGGCAGGGGAGAGAAGAACGTGACGGCGGAGGACGTGGCGGCCCGCATGGAGACGGCGTTCATGGACCGGAGCATGGTTGCCGTGTCTACGGAGCGCGAGCTTCAACTCAGCATGTCCCAAGACGACGCGTTCAACCAGCTCTTCCAAGGATTTATGGGCATCGGCCTGATAGTTGGCGTCGCCGCCATCGGCGTCCTGTCGTTCCGCGCGGTGGAAGAGCGGCGGCAGTCGATCGGGATGCTTCGCGCGCTCGGCTTCCGTTCGAGAATGGTGCTCATCCAGTTCCTGCTGGAGGCGTCGTTCGTGACGCTGATCGGCACTATCCTCGGTCTCGTCCTCGGAACGATGACCTCGTGGAACATCTTCAACGAGCTCGCGAGGCAGACGGACGGCCTCCGCTTCGATATCCCCTGGATTAACGTGGTAATCATCGTAGGCGTGGCCTGGGTGTTCTCGCTTGCGATGACGACCCTGCCCGCACTGCAGGCCGGACGCATCTACCCGGCCGAGGCCCTCCGCTACGAGTAGCCGGACCATGGCGACCGACGAGCAGGTGCAGCGGGTCTTGGAGGTCTTCTACGAGGGGCTGTCCTGCACCGAGTGCGGCGCGTCCGTCCGCATCGGCGAGTACGAGTGCGCTCACTGCGCGATGGACTTCGAGGTGCTCCTGCGCGAATGGGCGAGTCGGGTGATTGACGGACTGAGTGAAGGTGAGAGCGGTGAAATCGGAAGTAGTTGAACAGTCGTTGTGAGCAGCTAGTTAGAGTGTGAGTTATGTTGAAGAGTGTTGTTCATCCAGGTGAGATTCTGAAGGACGAACTCGAAGAACTGGGTGTTACACCAACGGAGTTTGCGCGTCAGATCGCTGTGCCTCCCAACCGTGTGAGCCAGATTATCACGGGCAAGCGTTCCATAACGGGTGATACGGCCCTGCGGTTCGGACACTGGTTCGGAATGGAACCACAGTTTTGGCTGAACCTTCAATCGCAATTCGATCTGGCAGCCGCCGATCGACGGGTTGGGTCGGCTGTACGCACGTTGCCCACAGCGGTGCGAAACGTATGACCGAAGACCACTCAAAACTCCAAGGCCACCTCCTGTGGGAGCCGACGCCTGAGATTATCGCTAACGCGAATGTCACGCGCTTCATGCGCTGGCTGCGTGACACGCGCAACCACAACTTCACGACGTACGACGAACTGTGGCGGTGGTCGGTTATTGACCTTGAAGGCTTTTGGGGGGCCGTTTGGGACTACTTTGGAGTGCGCGCACGGGCACCCTACGAAAAGGTGCTGGCTACGAGAAAAATGCCCGGGGCGGTGTGGTTCCCTGGCGCGGAGTTGAACTACGCCGAGCACGCGCTGTCGCGCCGTGATGACCATGTCGCCATAGTTTCAGAATCGGAACTTCGTCCGCAGACGAGCATGACCTACGCGGAGCTTCATCAGGAGGTCGCGTCGTTCGCCGCCGGTTTGAGGGAGATGGGTGTTGCGAAGGGCGACCGTGTCGTTTCCCTGATGCCGAATGTCCCCCAAACGGTGGTGGCGTCCTTGGCAACGGCCTCCATTGGCGCAATATGGTCGGCGTGCTCGCCGGAGTTCGGGACACGAAGCGTCATCGAGCGGTTCCGCCAGATTGAACCTAAGGTGCTCATCGCCGTCGACGGCTATCGGTACAGGGGCAAGGACTTCGACAAGCGCGACGCCGTCCGGGATCTGGAGCGGAACCTGCCCACTCTGAAGGCCACCGTGGTGCTCCCGTACCTGTCGGATAGCCCCGATCTGTCGGCGCTCTCGCAGCCTAAACTGTGGCAAGACGTTCCGGTCGATTCCGACCGCATCGAGTTCGAGGCCGTTCCGTTCGATCATCCGCTGTGGGTCTTGTACTCATCGGGCACGACTGGACTGCCCAAGCCGATCGTGCATGGGCATGGCAACGTCCTTCTCGAACACCTAAAGACCCTCACCTTTCACATGGACCTCGGCGAAAGCGACAAGTTCTTCTGGTACACCACGACGGGCTGGATGATGTGGAATTTTCTCATCGGTGGCCTGCTCATCGACGCGACGGTACAACTCTACGACGGGGATCCGTCCTATCCCGACCTGAACCGCCTGTGGAGCTTCGCCCAGGACACCGGCACGACGTACTTCGGAACGAGCGCCCCCTTCATTCATGGTTGCATGAAGGAGGACCTGCGACCGAAAGAGGCGTTCGACCTCTCCGCGATTCGAGGCGTCGGTTCGACGGGAGCGCCGCTGTCGCCCGAGGGGTTCGTTTGGGTGTACGAAAACGTAAACGACGATCTGCTACTGGGGTCGTTCAGTGGCGGAACCGATGTGTGTACAGGTTTCGTCGGACCGTCGCCTCTCCTGCCCGTGCACGCGGGCGAGATCCAGTGCAACTGTTTGGGCGCAAAGGTGGAGGCATTCGATGAGGACGGCAACTCCGTGACCAACGAAGTCGGAGAGTTGGTCTTGACGGAGCCGCTGGTCTCGATGCCGCTGTTCTTCTGGAACGACGATGACGGCACGCGGTTTCGGGAGAGCTACTTCGAGACGTACGAAGGCGTGTGGCGTCACGGGGACTGGGTGGAGATTACCGACCGGGGCACATTGGTCATATCGGGCCGCTCAGACTCCACGCTGAAGCGTTCGGGCATCCGCATGGGGACGAGCGACTTCTATCGCGTTATCGAGGATATGGACGAGGTTGCCGACAGCTTGGTGGTGGACACTTCGGGGTCCGGCGATGCGGAGAGCCTCTTGCTGTTCCTCGTGATGAGGGAAGGGTATGCCCTCGACGATGAATTGAGGAAGGCAATCGCGCTCAAGTGCAGGACGGACCTTTCTCCCCGGTGGGCGCCGGACGAGATTCACACGATAGACGAGGTGCCCCGCACGTTGAACGGCAAGAAGGTCGAGGTGCCGGTCAAGCGGATTCTCTCCGGGCGCGATGCGAATCAGGCCGTCAGTATGGACGCCATGGCTAACCCGGAGAGCCTGCGATTCTTCATCGAGATGGCGGAGTCCCGTTTGCAGGGGTAGGGACACTCTCAGCTACAGTTGCTCGCCGATGGGGACGGGCGGCTGCTTGTAGTCCAAGAGCAGCTCGGCGTGGAGGAGAACACGGTCCTCGACGCGCTCGGCGAGGATGTGGTCGGGGATGACCTCGACCGTGTTTTCGCCCTGTCGCACCGATTCGACGGGAATGTCGAACTCGAACCAGTAGTGCGTGTTGATGCGCTCGGGGAATCCGGCCCTGGCAATCCCGTATGAGACGAGCCCGCCATAGAAGTGGCTGACGTTGCGCGGTTCTATAGCTAGCGTCGCGCCGTTGAACTTGAACGTGAGCTTGTCCTCCATGCCGGTCTGCACGATGCGGACGCGAAGGGTGGCGCGCTCTAGCTCGTTGTCGGCGCGGGCGGAGTCCACGGCGTCACTAACGGTTATTGGCACCGTTGCCGTCACGCCTTCTTCTAGGACTATGGGCAGGTGGCGTTCGAGCGCATACGGATCGGACTCCTGCTGCGCCTTCACGTAGTGCTTGTTCTGGCGGGCGTAGATGTCGGGGTCGGACAGCTCCCGCATGATGAGGTACTCGCGCTCGGTGTGAGGCCAGTCGAGGGATGAGAGGTAGATGCCGTCCGCGCCCGCGGCGACGTGATTGCTCGCGGCGGCCCGGTACATCTCGATGGTTGGGTCGTGATGCCGGTCGTCGTAGGGCGTCCGGCCGAGATGCGAGTAGACGAGGGCGCCGCTTTTGTGGGCCTCATCGGCGATCCATGCGTGGTCGGTGTCCTGGTCGAATTGGAAGCCGCCGTAGTCTACGACCACGAGGTCGACGAAACCTTCCCGTATCCAGCTGCGCACGTCCATGCCGACGGAGAGATTTGCGTCTTCGCGGGGATGCACGCGGGCCGCCAGCATCAGACGCTCGCCGCGCCGTTCGCCGATGCGGTCGAGCAGGGCGCGAACGTCTCCCATGAACTCCGTCAGCAGGGGAGTGTTCTTCTCGATCTCCGACTGGCGGAAGAACGTCCGCACGTAGTCGTCGATCTCGATGCCGTCGGCCCCGTAGCGATCGCAGACCTCCTCTATGACGGCGAGGCGCTCCTGCCTGACCTCGGGAATCGCGAAGTTCAGGCACGTGGACTTGCCGGGATCGGCGGAGTTGTCGCCGATCATGTATTCGGGGTGCTCTTCCTTGAGGCGGGAGAACATGTAGCGGTTTTTGTTTTGGCCGCTGCCCGTGCCGCCCTCGTTGATGCGGAGGCTGCAAACGATTTGAATGTCCTTCTCGTGCGCGCGGTCAATGACGACCTGCAGAGGGTCGAGGCCGTCCGCGATGGCCCGTTCGAGGTTCTTCGCCGCGCGCCACCACATGATCCCGTGGTTGTGGTCGGTAACACCCTCGCCCCAGCGCTTGCCAACGCGGGTATCGTGCAAAAACGTCGCGCCCGACGCCAGCCCGAAGAACAGCGTATCAACCCCCGTCCCCAATATCTCGTCCACCGGCTGCCTTAGCACATGCCTGCTCAGCGGAGGATCGTAGCGGTACATGAGATAGTGCCGCGCGTCGTTATAGTAGATCAGCTTAGGTTTTCGCATGGTGGGTTCTCCGGGAGCGTTCTCGTTCCCATGTTCCGGGTCAATGTTCTCGTGATCCTCTTTTGAAGAGCGCGATCTCTTTGTCTAGATCGTCCATGCCCTCTACGGACTCACCGTGGGCGGCCTTCAAGTGAAGGTTCAGCGAGTATTCACAGGAGCTTGCAATGTAGCTGATGAACTCGGTGAGGTCTTCCGTCTTGTCGGCCTGTTCAAGCTGATTGAGATATTCATCTCGGTCGTCTTGGCGAATGAGCGAGACCGTGTAGCCGTGCTTGATGAGGATCATGTTCATGAGCAGCCGCGCCATGCGGCCGTTGCCATCGTCGAAGGGGTGAATGCGCACGAAGCGGTAGTGGAAGGTCGCGGCGATGATGATCGGGTGTTCGCCCACGCTCGCCCTCGCCCTGTACCAGTCGATGAGGTCGCCCATGGCCGACTTGACCTGATCGGGAGGCGTGAAGTAGTACATCTCGCCGGTCGATGTCGTCACGTTGTTCGGCGTAGTCTTGTAGTCGCCAATCGAGATCGTCCGTCTTACTCGCTGGCCGTCGGGAGTCTCCGCCTCCTTCTCGTAGGGTTCCTTCAGGAGGATGCGGTGGAGATTGCGAATGAAGACCTCGTTTAGCTCATGGTCGTCCTTGACAGCAGCTTCAATCGATTTGACGGCCTCGTCGTGTCCCTCGATGTCCAGGTGATCGCGCATCGGCTTGCCCTGCGCGGTAAGCCCGTGCAGGATGAGGCTGCGGGTCTCGCCGTAGGTGAGCGTGTTGCCCTCAATGGCGTTCGAGTTGTAGTTCGCTTCCAGCCTGAGCTTCTGCCCAACCTGCCCAAGAACGTCCGGGGACAGCGGACGCAGCGCGTCCAGTTCTTCTTTCAGCCGCGTGATGGCTTCGAGTGGGTTGGTCATGTCATACCTAAACGGGGTATCTCCAATCAGATATACCCCTCATCCCGTAGCGCCACCAGCGACCGCTCGAACGCCTCCACCGTCTGGTCGACCTGGTCTTCCGTGTGGGCGGCGGAGGTCATGAAGCCGATGCCGCCGAACATGTCAACGCCCTCGTTGAGCATCGCCAGCTTGAGCATCTCGATCCTTCTCCCCGCAGTGGCGGCGGCGAGCTGGTCGTGGGGGACCTGGGAGATGTCCTGGTCGTTGGTCTCGCCCTCGACGCCGAGCGCGACGTGGACGATGGACGACACGCCGTGTACGTGTCCCGTCACCTCCTGCTTGGCGAGGGCGTCACGCAGGCCGCGCTTGAGCCTGTCGGCGGCAGCGTCGGCCATCTCGGTGATCGGCTCGGACTCGATGATCTCCAGGGCCGCTATGCCTGCGACGGCGGAAACGGGGTTGGCATTGAAGGTGCCGGGATGTACGAAGCGTTTGGCGGGATCGGGGTCACCCATCGGCTCGAAGATGTCGGCGCGCCCGCCGACAGCCCCGCCGGGCAGTCCGCCCGCTACTATCTTCGCCATCGAGCAGAGGTCGGGCATGACGCCGTACTTGCCCTGCGCGCCGCCACGAGACAGCCGGAAGCCCATGATGACCTCGTCCATGATCATGAGGACGCCGTGACGCTGGGTGATCTCTCGCACCGATTCGAGGAAGTGCGGATTCTGGACGGGGAACTGTCCCCAGTGCGCGCCCGTCGGCTCCATGATGACGGCGGCGACGTCGGAGTCCTGGGAAAGGTACTCGTCGAGGGCATCGAGGTCGGGCTCCACGACCACCACGGTCGAGCGCGTCTCGTTGGGGACGCCGTAGGGCGCGGTGATCCCCGCCTCAATGGCAACGTAGTCGTGCCAGCCGTCGTAGTGCTCCCGGAACTTTACGAGCCTCGTCTTGCCGGTGTACCCGCGAGCGAGGCGAATCGCCAGCAGGGTGGCCTCCGTGCCGCTGGCCGTGAAGCGCACCCGCTCCGCCGCCGGCATGAGGCCGGTGATGAGCTCCGCCCAGCGCACCTCGTGGGGCGTCGTCGTGCCCATGTGGGTGCCGTTCCTCACCTGTCGCTCGACCGCCTCGGTGATCTCCGGGCGGTTGTTGCCGAGAATGAGGGAGCCGAAGCCGATGAGGTAGTCGATCAGCTCGTTGCCGTCAACGTCCCACTTCATCGCTCCATCGCCCCGCCCAACGTAGAAAGGGTGAGGGTACATGACCCTTGACTGCGCCGCGCCGCCCGCGACGACCTCCCTGCCCCCCGCGTAGAGCTCGGCGGACTTCTTGTGGATCTCATAGAATCGTTCGAGAATCGTCGGCATGGCATGGCCTCACAGGTGATCGTTCGAGGCGGATTGTACAACAAAACCCATCGTGTGGGACGAATGGCGATATCGCTTTACGGGGCAGGCGTGCTTGACTATACTTGCCCGCATGGAACCGCTCGGCGCGACTCCCAACCCCTTCGGCGGCATCGTTCTCGAACCCGACCGGCTTCCCTCCGATCCGCTGGAGTTCGCTCCCAGGCTCAGGTCTTCGCTCGAGGACTGGACTTCGGCAGGCTACAGGGTGGTGTGGTTGGAGATTCCCCTGGACCGAGCGGGCCTTGTTCCAGTCGCCGCGAGTGAGGGTTTCACCTATCACCATGCCGACCACCGGTACGTGATGATGTTCAAGAGGCTGGAGGAAGCTGCATTCGTTCCAAACTACTCGACGCACTACATCGGCGCAGGCGGGGTGGTGATTAACGCGGATAACGAGATCTTGGTCGTTCGCGAGAGGCGAGACGGGGGCGCGTCCGGTTCCTTCAAGCTGCCCGGCGGACACCTTCACGAGGAGGAGCACCTGGCGGACGCCGTCGTGCGTGAGGTCCTGGAGGAGACGGGGATAGAGGCGCGGTTCGTGTCTCTCGTATGCTTCCGGCACCAGCACGCCTACCGGCACGGCAAGTCGGACATTTATTTCGTCTGCCGGTTGGAGCCGCTGAGCAACCACATCTCCAAGCAGGACGATGAGATCGCGGAGTGCATTTGGATGCCGGTCGAAACTTACCTGAACACGGACAGCGTGAGCGTCTTCAACAAGGAGATCGTTCGGGCGGCGATCGAGACTCCGGGCTTCGGCCCAATCGCCATCGCCGGCTACCGTGATCCCGCCAAGGTCGAGGTGTTTTTCCCAAAGACGGGACGCGCGGAGGATAACCGGAAGCCATGACGACTGAAGTCTCCATCAAAGACCTGACGCAGGCGCTCGAACGCGCCCACCGAAGGAGCGAGGCTCTTCTGGACGCACTGCGCGCTCTTCAAAGGATGATTCCCTCAAATGAGGAGGAATCTTCTTCGGAGTTGAAGGAGACGTTGACCAACCTGATCATCATGCGGACGCGATTGAACGAGCGACAGTCGGTCTTGCCGGAACTGTTGCGGGAGGCCGGCGAGCGCGGGCTTACGTCCGTCGTGCTGGCCGATGACGTGGCGGAGCAGTTGGGCCTGAAGTGAAGTATCGCGCGGTTATCTTTGATCTATACGGGACGTTGGTGGATGAGCTTTGGTATCCGTACAGAATTGTGAGGCGGCTCACTCCCAGCCGGCGATGAAGGACTCGGCATCGACGCCGTCGGGCAGGTCGCTGAAGTAGTAGCGTATCGGGCCTGACTGGAACGACGGCTCGAACATCTCCTCGTCACCTTGCAGCATCGCGTCGAACGGCTCGAACCGGGCCCACAGGGTCTTCGACTCCTCGAACGTGAACCGGTCCGCGAACTCAGGGCCCCAGTTCAGGGTTATCTCATGTGACGAGGAGGCGCGAAGCCGGGATTCTTCCGTCACGTCGAATCCGGGGTCCTTCAGCGCCCAGATGTGGAGGGCGGCCTTCGACAGGTAGATCGTCAGCACGGTCTTGCCGTGGGGGCCTGCGCCGGGCTGCAGCGACTCCAGCGCCACGTGGTACCCGGCGGCGTCCCGGGAGATGACGGCGCGGAGGGCTGCCTCGGTGGCGTCCTTCATCTCCTCGCCCCGGCGAGCGAAAGCCTCAAACTTCCCCCTTGCCGCGGGAGCGAGGCTGTTGGCGAATCCCATCTCCGGGTATTGCCCGAAAATGGCGTGGCCGCCGTGGAGCGTCCGCCGCTTCTTCGTCGTGTAGTTGCTCCCGGTGTGGAGGAGGAAGTTGCTGTAGATGACGCCGTCCCCGGCGTTCAGCTCGACGGGAATGCCCTCGGCGGCGTTCTGCAGGCGCTCGTTCGAGACGACATACTCTCCCGCCATGTCCTTCATGAACTCGGTATTCTCCCTGTCGGTGTTGCGCCGCCTGTGGCTGCCGGGGACGACCCACAGGACGCTGTCGTCGTACATGGGCACGTTCCACTGGGTGTATCTCGGACCGTTCTCGACGAAGTCGGCGGCAAGCGCGTCCATCGGCGCCATGTCGGTCGGGTGGACGTCGCGGTGCCAGCCTGTGCCGCCGGGCCAGTCGCGCACGGGGTTGCACATCATCATCATTCTGGTGACGTTGGGCTGGGGATTGCACAGAAGCTGCGAGGCGATATCGAGCGTCTCGTCGGCGACCCAGAAGTCCTCGATCACGTTCGCGGTCTCCTCGTCGATCAGTCCCGGCTCCTCCATGTAGACACGGGGCTGGCGGTCCATATCGTACTGCCCGCCAGGAGGGTCGTCGGGGCCTCGCTCGGCGGCCCAGACTGCCTTTCGCCTATCCAGGATCGTCTCGCAGCTAGCCCTCATGGCATCGAGCTTGTCCGGCGGAATGACGTTGCGCAGTATCAGGAACCCCTGCTCCATGAACTGGTCTCTGTTTACGTTCATTTCTTGCCTTCCTTTCGCTGGACGCGGATTCGTGGACGCTCCTCGTTTCCGGTCTAATTTGGGATTCTGAACCCCCAAGCGTGGCTGAGGGCGATTAAAGCATAGGAGAGTGGTTGGAGCAAGAGAGACGAGTGGCTGGAGTCGAGACTTCCTGCCGGAGAGAGCCGCAACGATTGGGCATCTTTCCAAAGTTCATGGATCTGCCCGGTGACGTGCTGCGACGGCGCGATAAATAGTATATTGACCTGCCATTATGGTGTATATTGCTCTGCAGAATCTTCTGCAAGATCCGATAAGGCATTCTCTCCACAAGGCTTTTGTGGCATAGTGATTTGCTACATGAAGAAGCGAAGAACCCAACGGCTGAAGCACAAGGCCCGAATACGAGATCAAGGGAGCGGACGTGAACGGTCAGAGTGACGGAGTCGTCATCCGCGCATCGAGCATAACCAAGCAATTTGGAGAAATCGTCGCGGTGGACGGCGTCTCGTTTGAGGTGCGCCGGGGTGAGACCTATGGGCTGTTGGGCCCAAACGGAGCGGGCAAGACCACCACCATGCGCATGGTGAGCGGGCTGTCCCCCCTCACGGGCGGAGAACTGACCGTGGCGGGCATCGACGTGTCAAGGCAGGGAAGAGAAGTGCGCAACGTACTTGGCGTGGTGACCCAGCAGGACGGTCTCGACACCGATCTGAACGCCAGGGACAACCTCATTACGTACGGCTTCATCGCCGGGCTTTCGCGCGCGCAGGCGGAGCAGAGAGCGGACGCCGTGCTGATGTACTTCGACCTCACCGACAAGGCGAAGGAGGAGATCGACAACCTTTCCGGCGGGATGAAGAGACGCTTAGCCATAGCCAGAGCGTTCATGACCAGGCCTCAGGTGATCGTGCTCGACGAGCCCACGACCGGCCTTGACCCCCAGGGCCGCAACGGCGTTTGGCAGGAACTGGAGACGATGAAGCAGGCGGGCGTGACCGTCTTGATGTCCACTCACTACATGGATGAGGCCGCCGCCCTGTGCGACCGGCTCGCCATCATGCACCACGGGAAGATCCTCACCGAGGGAGCGCCGGACGAGCTTGTCGTCCGGCACGCCGGGTCGGAAGTAGCCCAAGTTCGTGTGTCCAATGGAGCGCGTCAAGACGTGGTCGACTGGATCGGGAAGGCCGGTTTCGAGTACCGGGAGGCCGGCGCGGTAATCACCGTCACGTCCCGCAACGGGGTGCGTCCCGATCTGTCTGGCCTAGAGGGAGTACGGGTCTCTTACCGTCCTTCCAACCTCGAGGACGTCTTCCTGTCCATGGCGGGCAGGAAGCTGACGGACGAGTGATGGTCTCCGCAAGCGGCACATATATCGCGGGCGTCAGGCTGCGCAGCATTACAGGGATATGGTTCCGCCACGCCCTGGTGCTAAAGCACACGTGGCTGCCCTCCATTACCTGGTACTTCGTCGAGCCATTCGTGATCCTGGTCGCCGTGGGCATCGGCATCGGAACCCTGGTGGACGATATCGACGGCGTGCCGTACTCCCGGTTCGTTACTCCCGGCATCATAGCCGGCTCCGCCATGTTCCACGCCATATTCGAGTGCACGTGGGGAGCCTTCTTCCGCATTCAGAAGGGGATGTATGAAACGACCATGACCGCGCCGGTGAGCACGCGGGAGCTCGCCATGGGCGACATATCGTGGGCCATGAGCAGGGCGGTCATCACCGGCTTTTGCATATTCGCGGTAGCGGCCATACTGGGCTGGATAGACACCGTTTCCGGTGTGGGAGTCCTGCTTGCGGCGGCCCTGATCGGTATGCAGTTCGGCGCATTGGGCCTCATATTCGCGGCGGTGTCGCCGAACGTGCACATCCTGTCCCTGACCTTTACGGTCGTGGCCACCCCGCTCTACTTCTTCAGCGGTGCGTTCTTTCCCATCTCCGTCATGCCAGACTGGGTGGAGCCGATAGCATGGGCCGCGCCCCTAACGCCCGGCGTGCATCTGGCGAGGGGCTTCGTGATCGGGGAGCTGGGAATGTCCCACCTTTTCTCCGCTCTCTACGTACTCGCTATGACTGCCGCCCTCTTCCCCATAGCCGCCATCCTCCTGCGCCGCCGTCTGGTCAAGTGAGCGGAGCCGGCCTTACTCTATCGGCACCCTGTCGCCGTGCCATGGGAAGGCGTAGCTTGGGTTGTTGGAGAAGCGGTCGAGGCCGCATTCTAGCCGGACGGAGGTCATGGGCGGGAGATCGACGGTGAAGTGCTTGCCGTTGACGGTCGTCGACGCGCAGTCGGTGGTCTGCTCGGCGCGGGTCCGCAAGCCGGGGTTGACGCCGTCGTAGCTGTACGTGGTCTCGTCGAAGGACACGTCGGTGAATGAGTGCTCGCCGAAGGCGCCCGCTTGAACGATCAGTGAGCGCGTCTCGCAAGAGCTTGTGTTGACGAGCCGGATGGAGACCTTGTCGGCGGACAGGTCGTCCACGAGGGCGGACACGTCGGGCGGGAGTCCCGGACGGCGCTCGCAGGGATCGAAGTACCGCACGGTCGCGCGGAGGATGCCGCCGTTGTAGAGCGGCGCGGGCGATCCCATGGTGGTCTGGATGAGGGCCTTGACGATGACGGGGTTGGGAGGCCAGTTGTTGTCGTCGATGATCTGCTGGACGGTTCGTGTGTCGCGCTCCATGGCCTCGATGTAGCCGGCCACCTGCTCGTAGTCGGCAGCCATGGTCTGAACGGGCCAATCGGGGTTCTTGCCGTCGTAGTACTGGAAGCGGGAGAACTCGGTGCGAGCGCCTCCGCGATCACCAGTCAACGGAATGTCATTCCAGTCATCGCCGCCGCCGTTCATCCAACGATCGCGTACGCGGGTGATGATGTCGTGGTCGCTATCCGACAACGAGGCGTGATACAGATGCGTCAGGTGAGGAGGACCGCCGCGGATGCTGAAATCGCCGTATGAGGCCCAGCCGTCGGCCCCGTAGCTGGTGGGCACGACCATGCAGCGGCTTTCGGTCTCCGTCTCGATGGAGTTCTCCATGAGAACGCGGACCTGCGAGCGCAGGACTTCGAGGTAGGAGTCGTCGCCGCCGCTGAGAAGGTGGGCGCACTCCGCGCCGATGATGAGGCCGAGGAAGAGACGATCGATGGCGCGCTCGCCGGTGCTCCAGCCGTGCAGGCCGCCCCACCACTGGCCGTCGCGGGCCTCGCCCACTTTCCCGGTGGGGCCGACGTTGTCGGGGATGATGCCGTCGTTGGCCTCGATGCGGTCGATCCAGCCCTGCACGTAGTCGAGGACCCACTTCTTGTACTTCTCGTCGCCGGTGTAGAGGTAGGCGTTGGTTACGAGGGCGGTCGTGCAGAGGTTGCTCGGCTCGTCGCCCTGAAGCACCATCTCGTCGAAGATGTCGAGGATCTCCTCGCGGCGGGCGTCGTTCTCGTACCAGCGAGGTTCGAGCTCCTTGACTCTCGGATAGAGGAAGTGCGGGAGCAGAGGCTCGGCGCTGGGGTTGTCTTCCATCGTGCCGCGGTGACCGAAGTCACCGAGCGACCGGCGGTCGAGCCAGTGGCGGACGAGGTGGACGTGGTCAGAGACGTTGCCGTCGGTGTGGACGATACCCTTGTGCTTCCGCACCTCCGTCATGGGGCCGGCCCCGCCGTGCAGGGGAGAGCGGATTATCTTGTGGACGGGGTCCCAGTTGGGGGCGTCCGGGTCCTCGCCGATGTACATGGCGGCGAACTTTCGGGCGCGCTCGCGGTTCGAGGGGTTGGTCGGATCGGCGAGGCCGAAGTCGTAGAGCATCTGGTTGCCCTCGCCCATGTGGAACCAGTCGGCGTTGAAGGGGATGTCGAGGTTCCAGTACTCGTTCCGAAGCTGGGGCATGTACATCGGGTGCTTCGGATCGTCGTCGGTGAGTTGTCGCTCCTCGCTGTAGAGCCATGTGATGGCGTCCCACTCGCGCTTGGCGATATCGAGGAAGCGGCGCGGCCCGCCCAGGGCGTAGAAGATGCCGCGCATCGACCGGCTCTCGTAGGCGTCGTCGACGTCGAAGAAGTGGTAAACGCGGCCGTCGGGCCTGGCGTACTTCTCGGTTGCCACGTCGCCTGCGTGGGCGATGATGTCGAAGAGGCGGCGTTGAAGAAGGGCCCAGTCGGGCGGGGGAGCGATTTTGGTTGCGGATATTTTCGGATAGGACGTGTCCATGTGTGCCCCCTTGATTTGAATCGTGGGATTGGTCGGGTGATTATAGACGAAAACGCGGGAGGGGGTTGGGGCTAGCGGCGGGGTCGTCGGCGAACGCCGAACCAGACAAGGCCCGCCATGATGCCGAGCCATGTGGCGTCGGGGGTGGTGGAGCCCAGGCTGCATCCGGCGCTCGTGGAATCGACCCATTCAATGTCAGCAGATTGCTGTGGTGGGAATTCTGGGGTTCCTGGAATCGGGCCCTTTGTTCCCGGTTCGGGTTTGCGACCCTTGCCTAATAGATCTAGATCTTCTTGGGCCTCGTCGAGTGGAAGAATCCGGCTACACAGAAAGACACTGAAGTCATCGCGAGCATAGATCATGAGCTCGTCACCCCACCGCTGGTAATGAATCCAGTGATGAAAGTCGCAGTTAGAATTATGTCCAGTCGACCTTATATACATGGTTTCGAAAGGAGGCCCTTTATAGACAGTCGAGACGGCGAAGCCGACTACCTCGATCTGCCCATATGGCCCATGTGGATCTTCGGCTTCAGATAACTCGACGGCAATTACCCTACCGGCAAAGACAGACGGAGAATTCGCCAATGCCACAGATGCGGGGGGAGGGATACATGAACACGCGCTACTTTGCTCCACGTTCGTAAAGAACCAGAGAAGGCTCAGCGAGAGTATAAGTCCTAGCCGGATCTCGTGGATCGCCATGTTAGCGGGATTATAGCAATTAGGTGCGATGTTACCGTATTCTCCCTGGCCAGTATGATGGATTCCCGCCTACGCGGGAATGACGGGGGTGGGGGTATGTCGACTTGCCTACTAATCTGGGACAGGTTCACAGGGCGGTGGAAATGCGTCAGCCGGATTGCTTTCCCACGTACAAGAGATGGTTCGCCATCCCCAAGATACTGGGGTCGTTGGCAGTCTGAATAATGACGTCCAAGGCTGCTTGATAGGCCGTTGGATCGGTCGTTGCCAATTCCGAAAGCGCCTTTTGGTTGTTCACTGCGATACCTTCTGTCGCCAATAACGCTAGCGTAATGAAGCCATGCCGCTCGAAGAAGGGAGATATGTCCTCGGGTAGCGCTCCATAGCCTTCCGTGAAGCGGCCCGGCACATCATTGATGAACACCCCCTCATTCAGCACACGCTCGATGAAGTTCGACTGAGCCAAGTGGCGGCGCTCGTCGGGTATATCCAGGGTGCGTCGCAGGAAGGCGTAGCGTGGCATGAGCGCCACGAACGCAGTCCCACCAACGCGAAGAACACGGTGCAGTTCAGCGGCGGCGCGATTCCGGTCGTTTGGATCAGGAAGATGGTAGAACGGCCCCAAACTCAATACTGCGTCGAATGAGTTGTCAGCCCAATGCGACAGGTTGCAAGCATCGGCTTCAACGACCTCCTCAACCATCGCACCCACCCCGGCTTGCCTGATCTTTGTACGAGCAATGGAAAGTAGTTCAGGACAAAGATCGGCGAGACTGACATGATGGCCGCGCTTCGCCAGCCAGATTGCGTATCGTCCGGGTCCACCGCCAATGTCAAGTACCCGTGCATGGGGCGGGAGGTATGCGGCAAGCACTTGACAGGTAACTTCAAACTCGATTGCGCCATCGTCCGGGTTTTCAAGTCTTGTCCACTCCCGCTCACCGATGCTGGCATAGTAGGCCCGGACGGCATCAGTGTTCATGGAATGCACTCCTCTCTTGTTTTCCGAAGCGGTGGCTTACACCAAAAGAGCAAGTTTCAAACCTGTCCCTTCATAGTGTGGTCAAAGCGAGTTGGCATTATATCAGCGACAGTCCTGCGCCTCCGATGGCTGAGAGGAGGACGACGAGCCAGGGAGGCCATTTCCAGAGGGCGAGAAGGCCAAAGGCGGCGGCTCCGAGGGCCAGGTCCTCGCGTGAGGTGATGGCGGTGGTCCAGACGGGGTCGTAGAGAGCGGCGCCAACGAGGCCCACGACGGAGGCGTTGATTCCCATGAGGGCGGCACGGAAGCTCGTGCGCGACCTCAGGTTTTCCCAGAACGGGAGGATTCCGATGACGAGGAGGAAGGACGGGAGGAAGATCGCGCCGAGGGCGAAGAGGCCGCCCGTCCAGCCGCCGTTGACGGTTCCGAGGTAGGCGGAGAAGGTGAGCAGGGGGCCGGGGACGGCCTGGGCCGCGCCGTAGCCCGCGATGAACTGGTCGTTCGTGGCCCAGCCCTGTGGGACGACCTCGGCCTGGAGGAGTGGGAGGATTACGTGGCCGCCGCCGAATACGAGCGAGCCGCTGCGGTAGAAGCCGTCGAAGACGTTTAGCCATTCGGTCTCGGCGACCTGCCGGATAATTGGAGTCCCGATCAGGAGGACGAAGAAGACGGCAAGGCACGTTAGGGCGAGCCAGAAACTGATGGAGATTTTTTGTGTGGTTGAATCGACTGAATCGGTCTGCCCACGCAACAGCCGCCAGCCGACCACTCCCGCGATGGCGATGACGACGATGTTGGCGACGGGATGGTCCCAGAAGAGGAGGGCGATGCCGGAGATTACGGCAATGGTGGCGCGTTGCTTGTCGGGGGTGAGGTTCTTTGCCATTCCCCAGAGGGCGAGGGCCACGACGGCTACGGCCACGGTCTTGAGTCCCCGCAGCCATCCCTCCGTGACGAGGTCGTCGAACTCGGTGACGCCGTAGGCGAAGAGGATGAGCAGCGCGGCGGAGGGTATGGTGAAGCCCAGCCAGGCGGCAATGCCTCCAAGAAGTCCGCCGCGCGTGATTCCCACGGCGATGCCGAACTGGCTGCTGGCAGGACCGGGGAGGAACTGGCACAGGGCAACGAGGTCGGCGTAGGAGCGCTCGTCGAGCCACTTGCGGGCGACGACGTACTCCTCGCGGAAGTAGCCGAGGTGCGCGACTGGGCCTCCGAAGGATGTGAGGCCGAGCCTGAGGGCGACGAGGAGAATTTCAATGAGGCGGCGGGGTGTTCCGACGGTTGAGGAGGATGGAGTATCCGGGCTTCCGGCTTTCAAGGTGCCCTAGTAGTCGAAGGGGACGGGGATTGTTTCGCCGTGCCAGGGGAAGGCGTAGCTGGGTTTGTTGGAGAAGCGGTCGAGCCCGGCGTCGAGCCTGATTGAGGTTCCCGGCGGGAGGTCGACGGTGAAGTGCTTGCCGTTGACCTCGGTGGCCCGGAGGCCGTCTCCCGTGCTTGTCGTCACGGTGGTGAAGGTGTGTTCGCCGAATGCGCCTGACTGGATGATGACGCTGCGGGACTCGTTGCGGTTGGTGTTGACAAGCTGGACGCCCACGCCGTCGGCGCGGAGCTCGTCGACGAGAACGGCGACGTCGGGCGGGAGGCCGGGGCGCATGCGAACGGGGTCGAAGTAGCGAACGGTCGCGCGGAGTAGGCCGCCGTGGTAAAGGTACTGCGGCGAGCCGAACATGACGTGCGTGAGAATCTTGGTGAAGACTGCGTTTCTTGGTTCCTGGTTGTCACGGAGAATCTCGGGGACGGTGCGATCGTCGTTCTCCATCGTATGGTAGTTCTCCAGGGCCCGCTGGTACTGGAGGGAGAGGGCCTTTTCCGGCCAGTTCGGGTTCTTGCCGTCGTAGTATTGGAAGCGGCTGTACTCGCTGTCATGCTCGGCCCTAGCCGGTCCGAGAGCCTCCTCGTTCCAGTCGCGCAGGTGGTCTCCCTCCCGAACGCGGAGGATGAGGTCGTAGTCGTCCTGCGACATGGAGGCGTGGTAGAGATGCGCCAGTTCGTAGAGGCGCAGGTTGGTCGACGAGGTGGCGTCCCACTTCTCCTCCTCGACGTGGGCGTGTACCCAGCCGTCTGGGGTTGCGCGGTTGGGGACGAGAAGCTGGCCGTTCTCGTCGGTGATGGAGTTGTCGAGGAGCACGTTGATCTGTGAGCGGAGCAGTTCGAGATAGGAGTCGTCCTGTGTAACGAGATGGGCGGACTCCGCCGCGACGCCCAACGAGTGGAAGATGTGGCTCCACCCGACGTAGCTGTTCCAGCCGTAGAGGGTGCCCCACCAGACGCCGTCGCGGTGCTCGCCCGGCTTGCCGGTTGGCCCGACGTTGTCGGGGATGATGCCGCCGTTCTGCTCGATGCGGTCCATCCAGGCTTCCACGTAATCGACGACCCACTGCTTGTACTTGTCGTCGCCGGTGTAGAGGTAGGCGTTGGTGACGAGGCCGGTCGCGGCGAGGTTCGCGGCGGAGTCGCCGTTGAGGACGACCTTATTGAATAGCGCTACGATCTCCCTCGCCTGTTTGGGGTCATCCCACCAGCCGGGTTGGAGGTCCTTGACGGCAGGGTAGAGCGACCCGCGCACGCCCATTGACTTCGGTTTCCAGCCGGGGGACGTAGAGTGCCCTCCGTGGAGGTACGTCTTCACCATGTCGAGTGTGGCATCGTGGAATGGGCCGAGGCTGCCGTGCATAGGAGAGCGGATGATTTTGTGCACGGGGTCGTAGATGGGAGACTCGGGATCCTCGCCGAGGAACATGTCGGCGAACCGGCGGGAGCGGCGGACGTTTTCGGAGATGGTGGGGTCGCCGAGGGCGAGGTCGTAGAAGGCCATGTTGCCCTCGCCCATGTGGTGCCACTCGGCGTCGCCGGGGTGGACGATGCTGAAGTACTCGTTGTGGATGTTGTGCTTCAGCCTCATCGGGTTGGCGCCATGGAAGTAGTCCATGTTGTTGATGCGGTTGCCGTCGCGGTCGTCGAAGAGGCGCGTCGTGGCGTTCCAGTGCTTGAGGGCGAGATCGACGAGGCTCTCGTCACCTCCCATGTTGTAGAGCAGGCACCAGTTGTACGAGCGCTCGTAGTAGTCGTCGAGGTCGTCGGACCAGTACCACGCGCCGCTTCGTTCGGCGTACTTGTGGCTCATCATGTGCGCGCCCTTTTCCATGAGGGCAATGAGCTTCAGTTCCAGCAGCGCCCAAGAAGGGGGGGCGGCGACCTGGCTGGCGGTGATTGTCGGCATGTTCGGCATGGTAGTCATGGGGTGTACCTCGTGAATGGGGAGAACGGCCTCTGATTCGGTGGGGCGGCTCGTACCGGGTGTTGGCTACTCGTGGAAGGGAATCGGGATGCTCTCTCCGTGCCATGGGAAGGCGTAGCTCGGCGTGTTGACGTAGCGTTTCATCCCGGCGTTGAGGCGGATGGCGGTCGACGGGGGGAGCTCGACGACGAAGGCCCTGCCGTGCACCTGCTGGACGGTGTCGCCGTCGTCGCCTTCCCGGTGATAGGAAACCTCGGTGAAGTCGTGCTCACCGAACGCGCCCGCCTGAACGATGACCCGGCGGGTCTCGCCGTGGTTGGTGTTCACAAGCTGGATGCCCGCGCCGTCGGGCCGGATCTCGTCGACGAGGGCAGCAGTGTCAGGCGGGAGGCCGGCGCGACCACGGTCTTTGTCGAAGTAGCGCACGGTTGACCGCATGAGGCCGCCGTTGTAGGTGGCCTGCGGGGTGCCCATCGTTACTTGGGTGAGGCCCTTGGTCAGGACGAGGTGCTGCGGCATCTGGTTCGTGGTGATGATGTCGTATGGCAGCCGGTCGTCCTCCATCATCTCCTCGTACTTGGTTATGGCCTCGTTGTACTCCGCAGTCAGAATCTTCATCGGCCAGTCGGGGTTCTTGCCGTCGTAGTACTGGAAGCGGGAGAACTCGGTCTCTCCACCGTTCTTCTCGCCGAGACGGTCGCCGACATCGTTCCAGTCGCGGCGAACGTCCTGATCGCGGATGTGGGTGATGAACTCGTAGTCCTGCTGTTCCATGGAGGCGTGGTAGAGGTGCATCATCTCCTGGGCGCGCATGGGGCTCGGGCCCTGCATGACGCCGCGCGAGGGGATGCCGTCGTTCATGCCCCGTCCGACTGGGGGCGTGAGTATCCAGCCCTCGGGGCCGTACCGGACGGGCGTGATGAGCTGGCCGTCGTCCTCGATCTTGGCAGCGTCGACGATGACCTTGAGCTGGGAGCGGAGGAGGTCAAGGTACTCGTAGTCGCCTGTGAGCATGAGGGCGCATTCGACGGCGGTGTTGATGCCGTGGAACATGATGTTGTAACCCTGGTAGTGGTTCCAGCCGTACTGGCCACCCCAAAACACGCCTTCGCGTCCACCCCCGATGACGCCGTCGTGGTCAACGTTGTCGGGGGTGATGCCGCCGTTCTTCTTCGTGCGGTCGATCCAGGCTTCGAGGTAGTCGAGGACCCACTGCTTGTACTTGTCGTCGCCGGTGTAGAGGTAGGCGTCGGTGACGAGGGCCGCAGCCGCGAGGGTGTTTGGCGTGTCTCGCTGGAGCACGAGCTTGTTGAAGAGATCGACGATGTAGTTCCTGCGCTGCGGATTCTCGAACCATCGGGCCTCGAGGTGCGGGACGATGGGGTAGAGGCTGGCGCGGACGCCGTAGTAGTTGACCTCTCCGCCGAGGTAGCGGCCCGCAAGGAGCATGGTGTTCGCCCAGTGGACGTCGCCTTCGAGCACGGGGCCCTGGCTGGACTGGAAGGGAGAGCGGATGATCCGCTTGCTGGCGTCCCAGAGGTCGGCCTCGGGGTCCTCTCCGATGTACATGGCGGCGAAGCGGCGGGAACGGCGGGCGTTTTCGGAGATGGTGGGGTCGGCGACGCCCATGTCGTACCACGCCATAAGCCCCTCACCGAGGTGGTGCCACTCCATAGGGTGGTTCATACCCCAGAACTCGTTGTGCTGGGCCGGGGTGAACGTCTTGGTGTGGTTGTTGTGGATGGGACGGTGGTTGATGGTCTGGTCGCTGATGCGGTTGGTGGCGTTCCACTGCTGAAGGTGCAGGTCGAGCATGTCGTCGGCAGCGCCGAGCGCGTAGAACAGTCCGAAGTTGTAGAACTGCTCGTAGAGATCGTCAAGGTCTTCGGCCAGGAGAGTAGCGCCACCGCGTTCGGCGTACTTCGACGTGTACGTTCGCGCCGACTCCTCCATCAGGGAGAATAGTTGTCGCTCCATGAGCGCCCATGCGGGAGGAGCGGTGACCTTTGTGGCGGTAATGGTCGTGCCGTTGGGTATTTCGACGGTTCGTGGGTGCATATTGGGCCTCCCCTCCGGGGACTTGAGTGTTCAGTACTTTAGTAGAGGCTTCCCGGCTTTGTGACCGGGCACCATCGGGCGGTCATCAGGTGGTCGATGAGTATCTCGGTCGCGTCGGGAGTGCCTATGCGCTTCAGGGCTTCGGCGGCGTTGCCGAGCACGTAGCGGTTTGGGTCGTTCAGGAGGGCGGGCAGGGCGTCGACGGCCTCTTCGGCCATTGGCCCGAGCTTGGCGATTGCCAGTGCGGAGTTTCTTCGGACGGTCTCATCCTCGTCGGATAGCGAGTCGATGAGGGCGTGGACGGCTTCGGACGTGCCTTGCGCGACCTGGCCGAGAGCCTCGACCGCCTGGCTCCGCACGAACGGGTGGATGTCGCGGCACGCCTCGTTGAGAGGCTGCACGGCATCGCGGGCGGCCAGTCCGATGTCGCCGAGGGTTTCGGCAGCAAGGGCCTTGTCCCACTCCTCCGATGTCGTCATGGCATCGACGAGAGCGGGTACGGCGGGCGTTCCCATGGCAGCGAGGGCGTAGCTGGCGTTTGCGGACTGCTCCATCTGGCCGGGCACGCGACGCAGCCGGTCTTTGTCGTTGTACCAGTTGTCGGCGCTACCGGAGCGCATGGTGTCGATCAGCGGGCCGACGACCGATTCGCCGATGGCGCTCAGGGTGTAGGCGGCGTCGAAGGCCGCAGGCTCGGAATCGCCGGAGAGGGCTGTGATGAGGTTGTCCACCGATGCGCCGTTGGCGGAGTGTCTGCCGTTCGTCTCGGCGCGGAACCAGTCCCATGCGTGTGACAAGAGTCCGCTGTATTCGCCGTCTTCGTCTCCCCAGTGGGCGTCGTCGTTGTCCCAGCTTGGCGCGGTCGGCTCGCTCATGCGGTTGAAGAGGAACTTGACCATGTAGCGTTTGCGGTCGGTGTGGTTGGGCATTCCCCGATGGACGATATCGTAGTTCGCTATGACGACACGGCCCGCGTCTCCAGCTGCGCCGATCTCGCGGTCGTAAGAGTCCTCGGGGATGACGTTGGTGTACTGAGTTCCCGGCACGACGCCCGTGGGGCCCATTTCGAGGGGCGTGTCCTGCGGATAGTAGAAGGTCACGAGCCAGCGAGCGTGATGACGCCGTCGCGTGAACGAGTCCTTGTGCAGGGTCTGGCCCTTGCTGTGGGGCTGGTTGAAGTGGACGAAGCGATGAGGTTCAAGGTAGTAGTCGTCGCCCATGATGCCGGCGAGAGCGCCGCGCGTCACGGGGTCGTCGTAGAGCAGCTGGAGTTCGGGGATTCGAGGGAGGATGTTGTTGCCGGGGTTGCCCTCGGTCTCGAAGATGTGGTCGAGCCTGGCGAACATCTCATCGTGGTATTCCCTAGGCAGGTTGGGCCGCACGGTGATGTATCCGTCACGGACGAACGTCCGCATCTGGTCGTCGGTGAGCCTGACCACGTCCATGGCGTGCCTCCAAGCGTCGGTAGGCTATGTCAACGTCGGCGGAGTGTCAAGCGGGAGGGGATTCACCGCAGAGGACGCAGAGGGCGCGGAGGGGAAAGAAGGGTGGATTCCCGCCTTCGCGGGAATGACAATGTGGGGGTGTTGTGGCGGGGCGTTTGTGGCGTGGTCGGAACGGATTGGGATTATTCCACGGTCACGGTCTTGGCAAGGTTGCGGGGCTGGTCTACGTCGCAGCCTCGACGGATGCCGATGTGGTAGGCGAGTAGCTGCATGGGGACGGCCATGAGGATCGGGGTGATTTCAGGCGCGGCGCGGGGGATGTAGATAACGTGGTCGACCATGTCGGCTATGGCGTTGTCGCCTTCGGTCGCGACGGCGATGATCGTTCCGCCCCTGGCGCTTGCCTCGCTGACGTTGCTGAGGGTCTTTTCGTAGAGCGGCCCATGCGGAATCAGAGCGACGACGGGCATGTCCTGGTCGATGAGGGAGATGGGGCCATGCTTCATCTCGCCGGCAGGGTAGCCCTCGGCGTGGATGTAGCTGATCTCCTTGAGTTTCAGCGCACCCTCCATGGCGAGAGGGAAGGCCATTCCGCGTCCGATGAAGAGGAAGTCGGAGAAGGTGAAGAACTCGTTCGCCAGGGACTCATAGTGCGGTTCATTCGCGACGAGGTCGCCGAGCATCAGGGGCAGGTGACCCAGTTCCTTTACGAGAGTAGAGGCACGCTCTTGGGACAGCGTTCCGCGTGAGAGACCGATTCGCATGGTGAGCATCAGCAGACAGGCGAGAGAACAGACGAAGGTCTTTGTGGACGCTACGCCTATCTCAGGCCCGGCTCGTAGGAGAATCGTACCGTCCGCAACGTGGGTGGCCTGCGAGCCGGGGTTGTTCACAAGCGTGACCTGTCTTGCACCGTACCGAGCGGCAAGCTCCATCGCGGCGAGTGTGTCGGCCGTTTCGCCGGACTGACTGATCGAGACCACAAGAGTCCGCTCGTCGATGACCGGCTCGCGATAGCGGAACTCCGAGGCGTTGTCCACTTCGCATGGGATGCGCGCCAACGACTCCATCCATAGCCTTCCGACCATTGCGGAGTGGAGGCTGGTGCCCATGCCGATGAAGACGACCCGGTCGATCTCGGCAATTTCGTCGTCCGTGAGCGGGAGTTCGTCGTGGTTGATCGTCTCCCTGTTGAACGAGACGCGCCCGCGTATCGTGTCGAGCGCGGCCTCCGGCTGCTCGTGGATCTCCTTGAGCATGAAGTGCTTGTACTCGCCCTTGGCGACGGAGACGGCGTCGTAGGGCACGGCCACGGGCTGCTTCTTCACCGCCGTCCCGTCCGGCAACCGGTAGCTCGCGCCCTCCGGCGTGATGGAGACCAGTTCTCCACTGGCGAGGTAGGCTACCTGATGCGTGTGGTCGAGCAGGGCGGGGAGGTCGCTTGCCAGCAGCATCTCATCATCGCCATAGCCGACGACGATGCCCCCGGCGTTGCCGAGCCGGAACGCGACGAGCTTGGACGGCTCACGGTTCGACGCGATTACCACGGCGTTCGTGCCGCGCAGTCGACTCGCCGTCATGGTCGCCGCTTCTTCAAGAGAGTATTCCTCCCGCAGGTACTGGGAGATCAAGAAGGGGATGCATTCGCTGTCGGTCTGAGAGGTGAATTCAAAGCCTGCGGCTTCGAGTTCCTGCCGAAGTTCTAGGAAGTTCTCGACTATGCCGTTGTGCACGACGGCGACATGGCCGTCGGGGTCTACGAACGGGTGCGCGTTCTCGTCGGATGGCCTGCCGTGGGTGGCCCACCGGGTGTGGCCGATGCCAACTACTCCGTCGGGAGGTTCTTGCTCGACGGATCGTCGCAGCTTCGAGAGCTTCCCCTCGGACTTTCGGACGGAGATTGCCTGTTCGTCGGACACGAGGGCGATGCCGGCGCTGTCGTAGCCTCGGTATTCGAGCCTTGCAAGTCCATCGAGCAGGATGGGTGTTGCGGGCTTAGCGCCGGTATAGCCGAAAATTCCGCACATGTAGTTTTCTCAGATGCCTAGCGTCAGATGTGTCAGTTTCGCGGGCCGTCCGAATCGATGGGAACCGTGTGTACAGGGCTGGTTTGTGGCTCTCTATCCTCAGCGCCGCTTCCATACACGCCTTGATACTCGGATGGGAGCAGCATGGCGACGCGCTCCATGATCATGTCGGTCATCGACTGGAGGACGGCGGCGCTCGGCCGGCCTTCGATGTCCGGCAGGGTGAAGGCTCGTCCGATGTTGATACGGAGCCGTCCCGTCGGTCGAAAGACCTGGAACGGGCTGTTCATGCCGTCGGTGCCGGATATCCCGACGGGCACGATAGCCGCCTGCGACTTCATGGCGAGGCGCACGACGCCCGGCTGTGCCTTCTTCATGGCGCCCGTTCGACTCCGGGTACCCTCGGGGAAGATCATGAGGCACTGGTCGGACGCCAGCTTGTCGAGAGCCCACCGATAGGCCTTCGCGTCGGTGGCCGTCCGGTTCACGGGGAAGGCGCCGTAGGTCGAGAAGAACCACTTGCCCGGCCCCTTGAACAGTTCCTTCTTGGCGAGAAACCATACGCGGCGCGGGAAGCTGGCAGACATGAGCGGAGGGTCGAAGTTGCTCACGTGGTTGGCGACGACGATGAGTGCCCCCATCGGAGGGACGTTCTCCTCTCCGTGGACGCTCCAGTCGGAGAAGAGGCGAAGGGTGCCCCTCTGGGCGACGTTACAGGTGCTGTTGAGCAGGTCAGTCATGCGTCCTCGATCAGTTCGATAATCCGGCGCGCGGTCTCGGATGCGTCGAGGTTGTCGGTGTCGATAATCACCGCGTCGTGGGCTGGGTGGAGGGGAGAGTCACTGCGTTCCGAGTCCATTCTATCACGGGAAATCAGAGTTTCGAGGACTCTTTCATAGTCGGGAGAACCGGGTGTGGTCTTCCGCTCCTCGTACCGACGCATTGCCCGCGTTTCCGCGGACGCGTCGAGGTAGACCTTGGTCGGCGCGTCGGCTAGCACGACCGTGCCGATGTCACGACCGACCATTACTATTGGACCATCGGCTGCTATCCCCCGCTGTTGTTGGACAAGGGCCCTCCGTACGCCCGATATAGCCGCGACGGAGGACGCCCCCTGATCGACAAGAGGCTCGTGAAGACGGTCGGTGATGTCCTCGCCATCGAGGAGGAGCCGCTCTCCGCTCTCCGATTCGACGAGCCTGATCTTGAGACTTTCGGCGAGGCGGGTCATCTCGACTTGGTCGTGGAGGTCGAGTCCGGCGCTCAGGCTGGCGTAGGCGACCGCGCGGTACATCCAGCCGGTGTCGAGGAACCTGTATCCGAGTTTGCTGGCGACGATGCGGCCTACCGTCGTCTTGCCTGACGCGACGGGGCCGTCGATGGCGATTGTGGTGTGGGAAGTCACGATATCCGACCGTCAAGGGTAGGGGAACGTGCCGATTATATCTGCGCCTATACCGTGGCGGCAACGCGTGTATCGGGCTTGTGATGCGTTGCGTTCGCCGCCTACAATGCCGTTTCAACGGAGGTGTCACGATGATAACCAAGTTTGGGAGTCTGTACGCGGGGCACGTCGACCTGGACGAACTTGGATTCGACGGTCCTCCGGTCAACGATCGGTGGCTCTCGGACGAGCGGCTGGCGAGCGTGTTCGAGAAGGCGGAGGCGATTGCCAAGACCCTCGACGACGGCGGTTTCGACACCATGTGGCTGGCAGAGCACCACTTCCAGCGGGAAGGGTACGAGTGCATACCGAACATCCTCATGCTGGCGTTGCACCTGAGTCACCTGACGCAGCGGATCAAGTTCGGCTGCGGATTCAACATAACCCCCATGTGGCATCCCCTGCGGCTTGCTGAGGACTACGCCATGGCGGACCACCTGACGGGAGGGCGGGTCATCTTCGGCATTGGGCGCGGGTATCACACTCGCGAGGTTGAGGTGTTCGACGCGCCGCTCCGTGACAACGATGCCAACCGCAAGCTGTTCGACGAGCAGGTGGAGATCATCTTCAAGGCGCTGCACGAGACAGCCTTCTCGCACCGAGGAGAGCATTACACGATCCCTCCGCCCGTGCCGTATCGGGCATACGAGTTGGAGGACCTAACACTCGTTCCCCCGCCGCGTAGCCGACCGGTTGAGTGCTACCAGCCAATCGTCAGCGCGAATCCCCACTCTTTGGACAAGATGACGAAATACGGGATCAAGGGGATGATCGGAGGCGGGGCGGCTGCCGGGGGCGCGCACGACGCGACGGTCACGGCGTGGCGGGACGCACTGGCGAGGGCGGGACGTGAGACGGAGCTTGGCGAAGACCTCATCATCGGGCTGGTGTTCCACATCGCGGAGAGCAAGGAGCGGGCCATCGCCGAGGCACGCCCCTTCTACGAGGAGAACATGAAGATGTTCGCGCCACTGGGTTTCGTGCGTGGGCTTACCGACGAGCAGATTGCCGCGACGGGGAACCCCTCACGCATTCACGGGGCAGGGTTACCAACGTTGGAGGAGGCGGCAGAATCGGGATCGTGGATGGTGGGGCCTCCCGAAGCAGTGATCGAGTCACTGGAGGAACTTCAGGGGCGGTATCCGGGGCTACAGACGGTCAACGTCGGGTCGGTGGTGGGCACGCCGCAGGGCGTGGTCGTGGAGCAGCTTCAGAGGTTTTCGGAAGAGGTCATGCCAGCGTTCAGGGGTTAGGCGTAGACCGGGTTCTGGGCGCTGGATTCCCGCCTGCGCGGGAATGACGGATGGGGCGCGGGGGATTTCATAGAAGGGTGGCTTGAATCGGCTTGCCGGTGTTTGGGTCTGTCAGGGTTGGCAGGCTGGGGAAGCGGCCGTCGAAGAAGTCCTCAATTGACCAGAGTTGGACGCGCGGGTACGTGCTTGCGCCTACGCTGAGAGTTCCCATAGCTCTGGCCTCTGCCCGCGCCTGACCCGATGCGACGCTGTCCAAGGTAATGTAAACGCCCATCGCCGCGTCCTCGCGCTGGATCACGTGGAGGAAGTCGCGAAACGCGCTGATCTGGAAGCTCCGGCCTCCCTTGACCTGTGTGAGGACGAGTCTTGTCTCGATCTCATCCGGTGGTTCAAGCATGGAGCCGCGCCCGTCGATACCACGGTCTCCACGCTTGCTCTCATTGGGGGCCATGCCCGGTATCCGAGTCACTGCCCACGCCTCGAAGTCGAAGGGCCTGTCGGATGCCAGTTTGCGCGCGCTGGCAAGGTCTTGCGGAATGCCGAAGGTCTCCGCCTTGATGCCAAGCGGCTTGAAACGGTGTTCCTGGATGAGGTCGATGGCCGTCGCCGATATGTCGATGCCGATCCAGTGCCGTTCGAGGTTATGGGCCGCAACGACGGTGGTGCCACAACCGCAGAAGGGGTCGAGAACGATGCCGTCGCTCGGACATGCCGCGGGAATCAGCTTCTCCATCAGTCCGAGCGGCTTCTGCGTCGGGTAGCCGAGATACTCCCCGCGCCCGGCACTGTAGTTCGTAAAGCCCGTCGGTTCCAGGATAAGGCTCTGCGGAGCGTTGCCTCGGTCCGCCGCCGCGTAGCGTTTCAGGCCAGGCCACTTCCCCGTTCGCGGATGGTGTATCAGTCCCGCCTCGTCAAGGGCGTCGAGGCGTTCATGGATATCTTCAATGTCGCGGTATCCCGGAATGAAGTTGCGTTCGATGTACTCCGCATACGCTCCCGTCTTGGGAACGGACCACACCCTTCCCATCGCGTATACGTCGTATCCCCTCCAAGATCGAGTGCTGGGGCTGCCCTGTTCCGTGCCCTGCAGAGGTCCCGTCAGGTTGTCAGAACGGTAGCGTCCTCTCTCCGCATCGTGCCGAGGCCCCGTTAGATCGGCTGTGCGGTGACGCCCCCGGTCATCGGTCGAAGGGTACGCTTTGCGTAATTCTTCCTCCGTCTTGGAAACTGCGATCTCCTCTCCCGCCCAGTAGGGCCGGTCGGTCTTTGCGTAGAAGAGGATGTGATCGACTATCCGCCCGAATTTGGACGGGTCGTTGTGAGCGGTCGCGCGCCGCCAAGAAATGTCGTTTCGGAACTGTTTCGTCCCGAATATCGCGTCCATCAGTAATTTCAGATAGTGCGACGCCGTGTCGTCGCAGTGGAGGTAGATGCTTCCGGTGGGCTTGAGCAGCCGGCGCGTCTCGACGAGCCGCTCGCCCATGTACGTGAGGTAGGCGATCATTCCTGAAGGGCCGAGCAGCCGTTTCAGCGCGACGGTGGCGTCGTGCATTGGGTGAGCCACGGCGCTCTCGAACCTCGACACGCGGTCGGCGGCGGCCTCGTCCCACCTCCACGTGTCGGTGAAGCCACGCACTTGTGCGGGCGTGCCGTTGCCCTGACCGAAGAGAATGTTGTAGTCGGCGCTGCTGTTGAACGGCGGGTCGAGATAGACCAGGTCGACCGATTCGCTTGGCCACTCCTGCATCCAGTCGAGGCAATCGCCATAGTAGAGAGAATTCGTCTCCAACGCTCGCTACTCCCGGTAGTCTTCCGCCGAGTCTTGGGGCACGTAGCCTAGCACATGGCGGGCGTGTTCGATGTCGCGGTAGTTCCACTTGTTGTCAGAAACCGCGAAGAAGATGTCGTAGAGGAGGTCGTCGGGAGCTTCGATGCATCTGTGGAGGATGTCCGCGACGTCGCGGTGGCTCAGCCACGCGGCAAACTCGCGGGTGCTCCTCGGTCGGTTTTCTGCTGGGCAAGCTCCGATGCGAACGCAGAGGACGGATAGGCCGTAGTCGGCGGAGTAGACTCGTCCGAGCACCTCGCCCCACACTTTGGATGCGCCGTAGATCGTTCCCGGCCTCACGAGCTCCTTCGTGACCTTGGGCCACTCCCAGCGCGAGACCGCTTCGTAGTCGCCGGCGATGATCTGGCTGTAGGGCGGGTCGTGATCGACCCCGCGTATGGTGTCGCCCGAGCTGGCGAAGACGACCCGTTTCACACCCGCCTCGCGGGCGGCTTCGTAGACGTTCCACGTGCCCGCGAGGTTGCCGCGCACGACGTCCTCCATCGGCTCGCTGGCGACATGGGCCGCGAGGTGGACGACGACGTCCTGTCCTTCGAAGGCAGGGCGGATGGCTTCGAGGTCGCCGATGTCGGCCTGCACGGTGCGTACACCGTCGACCGGGCGACGGTTGAGGGCGGTCAGCTCGTAGCCGCCAAGGGACTCAAGGTGTGAACGGAGAATTCCGCCTATAAGGCCCGACATTCCGGTTATGAGTATCTTTTTCATTAGACTACCCCCGTCCCACGTAGAGCTGTTCGACCGGGAGGACGGTCGTGTCGAGCATGTTGGCGTATGGCGGGAGAAGGGCCATTGCCAGGGCGGCGATAGCAATGTCGTCGGGCGACATCATGGGTTCCATGTCCGAGGATCGGGTGCTGGCGGCTCTCCACTCGACCTCGACGTTTCCGGGGTGGAGCGCTCCGACGGAAATGCCGTACTCCCTGCCTTCGAGGGCCGTCGACTTGGTGAGTCCGATGATCCCGTGCTTGGAGGTGGTGTAGGGAGCCGAGTTCATTCGTGGCATCCGGGAGGAGATGCTGCCGATGTTGATGATCCGTCCGCTTCGCTGCTTCTTCATGATCTTCATGGCTTCTCTGGTGCAGAGGAAGACGCCGGTGAGATTCACGTTGATGACCTTCATCCACGTTTCCAGCGGAATCTCGTCGATGGGGCCGCCGTCGAACGCGCCGGAGTTGTTGACGAGGATGTCGAGCTTTCCATGCTCTGCCATGGTCGCCTCGAACAGGCTCAAGACCTGCTCCTCGCTGGTCACGTCCGTTTGGACCGCGCGGGCGGGGACTCCGTACCCGCGCATCTCCTCGGCGCTTTCCTCGAGGCGGTCCACTTGCCGCGCGGCCAGGACCAGCGTCGCTCCCTCCTTGGCGAAGGCGCGCGCGGCGCCTCTTCCGATGCCGGTGCCCCCTCCGGTGATAATGCAGACCTTGCCTTCGAGTTTGCCCATGCGTGTCTCCCTGTGTGCGGTGTTTTCGACGGGGTTCAGTTAAACAACCGCTCGCCACGATGTCAAGGCGAAGTCCTTCGAGCAATGAGTCTGCAAGCACGATTTCTGAACGGCGGATTCATCGAACTGATGCGTTTGGACACCTGTATATTGCTTGAAAGCCTTGGGGCGCCTGCTTATAATTGGCGGCGACTGAGGGATGAGTTCGGTCTGTGCCCTCATTGTTCAGGAGGTCTGTTGATGACGTACGTTATTGCCGAGCCGTGTGTTGGAGTCAAGGACGCGGCTTGCGTTGATGTTTGCCCGGTCGACTGCATCTATGAGGCGGAGGAGCACAATATGCTTCTCATCAGCCCGGAGGAGTGCATCGACTGTGCGGCGTGTGAGCCGGTCTGTCCCGTCGTGGCAATCTTCGCCGAAGAGGACACGCCGCCGGAGTGGGACGGCTACATCGACCTGAACTACGAATACTTCGGCGAGACGCGATAGGCGGCATCGCCAAGAGAAAACCTGCTGACCCGGAGGCGACTCGCCTCCGGGTCTTCTTTGTGTCTCGCCCCGTTTTTTGCGACAATGGCGGCTGATTATCGCATCTCCAAAGACATCTCCCCAACTGACGAAGGAGAAGGACACATGCAAGTCGAATCCACGCCCCTCATGGTAGCGAACACCTACGCGACCATGCGAAAGAACCTCGAAGTCATCCGCCGGCGAGTAGGGCGACCGCTTACGCTGGCCGACAAGATCCTGCTCGGACACGCGGTCGACCCGAAGAACCAAGACGTTGAGCCGGGGGTTAGCCAGCTAGCGCTCAACCCCGACCGTGTCGCGCTCCAGGACGTCTTGGGCCAAACGGTCATGCTGAACTTCATGCAGACCATGCGGGAGAGCGTGGCCGTTCCCACGACCGTCCACTGCGATCATCTCATCCAGGCGAGGGTGGAGGGCGGAATCGATCTCGTCCAGTCGATGGAGGAGAACAAGGAGGTCTACGAGTTTCTGAAGAATGCCGCCGCCAAGTACGGCGCGGGATTCTGGGGGCCCGGCGCGGGCATCATCCACCAAGTGGTGCTGGAGAACTACTCGTACCCCGGAGCGCTCATCATCGGGACGGACTCACACACGCCGAATGCCGGAGGGCTTGGGGCCTGCGCCGTCGGCGTCGGGGGAGCGGACGCCGTGGAGGTGATGGCGGGCCTGCCGTGGGAAGTGCTGTATCCGCGACACGTCGGCGTGTATCTCACGGGCGAGAAGAACGGTTGGACGGCCCCGAAGGACGTGATTCTCCGGGTGGCGGGGGAGTTGACGGTATCCGGCGGCACCAACGCCATCCTGGAGTACTTCGGGCCGGGCGCGAGCTCCATAAGCTGCACGGGCAAGGCCACCATCACGAATATGGGGGCCGAGATCGGCGCGACGACATCGATCTTCGCGCATGACAGCCGTATGACGAAGTATCTCAACGCTACCCGCAGGGCGGCCATCGGGCGGCTTGCCGAGGAGAACCGGGACCTCTTGACTCCCGACCCGGAAGTCGAGGCCGACCCGGAGAGCTACTATGACCGGGTGGTGGAGATCGACCTCTCGAAGCTGGAACCGCACGTCGTCGGTCCGCACTCTCCCGACCGCGCGCGACCGATTTCAGCCTTCGCTGCGGAGGTGAACGATGAGGCCAACGGGTTCATAGACGAGATTCAGACTGCGCTCATCGGAAGCTGCACCAACTCGTCGTACGAGGACATGAGCCGGGCGGCGGACGTTGCGCAGCAGGCGAGCGCGCATGGCCTGAAGTCCAGCGCGGAGTTCATGGTTACTCCGGGCTCGGAGCAGGTCCGTGCGACCATTGAGCGGGACGGTCAGATGGGAGCGCTCAAGGAGATCGACGGCACTGTCTTGGCGAACGCATGTGGGCCGTGCATCGGTCAGTGGAAGCGCGAGAAGGTGCTCGACGGCGTGCCGAACACGATAGTCACGTCCTACAACCGCAACTTCCCGCGTCGCAATGACGGGCGTTCGGAGACGATGAACTTTATCGCAAGCCCGGAGATCGTTACGGCATTTGCCATATCAGGGAAGCTGTCGTTCAACCCGCTTACGGATGAATTGACGGACGAGAGCGGGGAGTCCTTCAGGTTGGAGGCTCCCAAAGAGGCTCCGGAAGTTCCCTCCAAAGGATTCGACGCCGGGAATCCCGCCTTCTTCGCGCCGCTGGAGAACGGCGGCAGCATCGAAATATCCGTCGATCCGAAGAGCGAACGCATCGAGTTGCTCAAGCCGTGGGAACCCTGGGACGGCGAGGATTTCGTTGATCTGCCCGTCTTGATGAAGACTTCGGGAAAGACGACGACCGACCACATTTCCCCTGCCGGGCCGTGGCTGCGCTATCGAGGGCACTTGAGCAAGTTCTCCGAGAATATGTTCATGGGCGCGATCAACGCCTTCACGGGGGAGACGGGGAAAGGGAAGAACGTCGTATCCGGCGAGACGGGGCAGGCGATTTCACGGATAGCGACGTCATATCGCGACGATGGCCTTCGCTGGGTCGTGGTTGGAGATTCCAACTACGGCGAGGGAAGCAGCCGGGAACATGCCGCGTTGTCTCCCAGGCTACTCGGCGGCGCGGCGGTGATTGCCCGGAGCTTCGCCCGCATCCACGAGACAAACCTCAAGAAGCAGGGACTGCTGCCGCTGACATTCCGGGACCCCGCGGACTACGACCTCATACAAGAGGACGACCGCATTAGCCTAGTGGATCTCGACAAGCTGACGGAGAACGAGCCAGTCACGTGCATCATCAAGCACGCGGACGGCAGCGAGGACCGGCTGAAGCTCGATCACTCTTTCGCCGAATCTCAGGTGGCGTGGTTCAAGGCCGGGTCTGCGCTGAACCTGCTTCACGAGAGCGGATAGGGAAAACCGGAGGAGTAAATCCGGCGAACACTGAAGCCCAGGGCTAGGCTTGCTTCACACGGAGGCTGTGAAAGAAGAGGGGAGGGGCTACTTGCCGGAGGAGGTCCCGTCGGTGGGGTGTGTGCCGTTCTTGCCGGCCTTCTTGGCTCTCGAACCGACCCAGCCGATTTGGGATATGTCGATTAGGACGCCGTCGGGTCCCTCATAGTTGAGGGCGACGTTTCGCCCGCCGTGGCCCTCGCCCATCTCCGACCTTCGCACGGAGTTGATTTCCAAACTGGGCTGCACCTCGGCAGCCTGCAACCGCGCGTCGGCCTCCGACAAGTCATCGACCTGGAACCCGATATGGTGAAGCCCGCTGTACTCCACCCCGTAGTCCAGTCCGGCCAGCGTCTCATTCTTGAATTTCAGAATCGCAATGTTTATGTCGCCGTCGGTGAGGTAGACACCCTCTGCGTTGTCACCTTCCACGTTGCCGACTTGCTTGAGTCCGAAGACGGAACGGTAGAATTCCGCCGTCTTTTTCGGTTCCTGACTTGCAATCGCTATATGCTTCAGCTTCGCCATCGTATTCCTTGTAGGAGGATTTCGCCGATCCCCCTCTTCTTCACCGGCAAAAGACTCATGTCGCCGCACGTGATTGCTCTACCTCGTTGGTCGAGGCACCGAAAGCAGTATAGGAAAGGCGTAGTGCCGTGTCAAATGATTCCGGCTCGGTGAGGTTCCGTTGACACACTTGAAGGGGCGTTGCTACGATCTACCCGTCAAACGAAATGTACGTCTCGTGCGCCGGCAGCCGAGCTTGCGGTTCGTATACATTCGGTTTCAATTTTGACTTACCTGACACAGGGAGAACCCGGCAGACGGGGAGGTCTTTGAGTGACCAACGTCGCCCCTGACCAATCGACCGCCCCACCTCCATCGCTTCCCGCCGTCTTTCAGCGGTACCAAGAGTCAATTGACTCAGCGTTGCGGGACCGGCTGTCCAACACCACCTCGTTTCTGTATTCGATGCTCAGATACGCGATGGGGTGGTCGGACGAGAGCGGCGCGCCGGTGTCCGCACCTCAGGGCAAGGCGCTGAGGCCGACGTTGTGCCTACTCACCTGCGAGGCCGTTTGCGGGGAATATAGGCGCGCATTGCCTCCCGCGGCGTCACTTGAACTGATCCACAATTTCTCACTGATTCACGACGATATTCAGGATCGTGACGAGTACCGGCGGCACAGGCCCACAGTTTGGAAAGTTTGGGGTGAACCGGTAGCGCTGACTGCCGGCAATGCCATGCGCATCGTTGCGGACACGTCGATAGAGGGACTGCGTGGCGACGCCGTTTCCGCGGCCGATATCGTCACGGTAAACAGGGTCCTAACCGAGGCGTCGCTCGAAATGATCGAGGGTCAGTATCTCGACGTGGCCTTCGAGGGCCGCTCGGATATCGGGATGAAGAGCTACCTCGACATGATTTCCCGAAAGACCGGCGCGCTGATCCGCACGCCCATGCACGTCGGCGCGATCATGGGCACCGACGACATCAAGGTCATTGAGAGCTTCCGCGAGTGCGGGCGGTCTCTCGGCTACGTATTTCAGATACGTGATGACGTTCTTGGCATTTGGAGCAAGGAGAACACCACAGGGAAGCCCGTCGGGGCCGACATTCGCCGCAAGAAGAATTCACTTCCGATAGTCCACGCTATGGCACAAGCCGACGGCGCCCAGAAGCGGACCCTCGACGGCATTTACGCCCAGGAAACGGTCGAAGATACCGATGTCGATACAGTGCTGGACATCATGGACAGCTTGGGCACTGAGGCGTACGCCAACTCTCTCGCCGCGGAACACTGCGATCGTGCTCTCGGACGGCTGGCAGGGGTCGAGATACCCTCTGGCGCTCGCGCGGATATCGAGGAACTGGCGACGTTTCTCCTGATCCGCCAGCACTAGCGGATGACTCGGCATCCACCTTCGTGGAAGGGGCTATTCCTGCGATTCTCCAACCGGGGCTAGTGGGTCGATCAGCTCCTCGTGCTTTAGCTCGGCCCAGAGGTCGGTTGGAATTGCGTGGCTTGCCATGCGGAAGTTCTCCTCGGCCTCGGCGACGGAGCGGGGACCGGGTATTGTCGCGGCCACGGCGGGGTGTAAGAGGCCGAACTGCAAGGCCGCGGCCTTGAGTGGAACGGCATGGCGGTCGCAGACGGCTTTGATCCTACGGGCCTTCTCAATGATCTCCCGCGGCGCGGTCTCGTAGTCGTAGGTCGCACGGGAACCGAGATCCGATGCCAGGATGCCCGAGTTGTACGGCCCGCCAAGAACGAGGCTTACGTTCTTATCTAGGCACACGGGCATTAGATCCGGCAAACTCGATTGGTCGAGCAGTGTGTAGCGGCCCGCCAGCAGGAAGCAGTCGAAGTCCCCCTCGCGGGCGAAACAAGCCTCCATCTCCCACTGGTTCATGCCGACGCCGATGGCTCGCACGACACCCTGGGAACGCAGATCGGCCAACGTCGGATAGGCCTCACCTATCGCCTGCTCCCAGTGGTCGTCAGCGTCGTGGATGTAGGCGATGTCGATCCGGTCGAGGTTGAGGCGTTGGAGGCTTTCGTCAAGTGAGCGGAGAATGCCGTCGCGGCTGTAGTCGAATACGGGCTCCATCTTGGGAAGTGATTGGAAATGCGGACTGCTCGGCGCGACTTCGACGGGATTGAGAACCCGTCCCACTTTCGTGGACAGGGTGAAGCTGTCGCGAGGTATGTCCTGCAAAGCATGGCCTAGGCGCATCTCGCTGACGCCGTGACCGTAAAGGGGGGCCGTATCTATGTAGTTCAGGCCAAGTTCCAGACCGCGCCGAACAGTGGAGACTGCATCATCGTCGCTTACGGTTCGGAACAGGCTGCCGATAGGGGCTCCGCCGATGCCGAGCCGCGTGACCCGTAGGCCGGTGTTTCCGATCTCCGTTTTGTCGAGGGGGTTCACCGTTCTCAGTCCTTCTGAAACAGCTCAGGGTGGAGCAGCGCGCGCGCCTGCATTCGCAGCCGGTCGCGGTCGGACATCAGCGGTTCGTATTTTTCAACGAACTCGCACATGGTCTCTTCGACCGTTGCCGTGGAGGTGTCAAGCTCGAAACGGTAGCGCAACAGGGAGTGGCCGTAGTGGTACTGGAACCGTTCAAGGATGTGCTCAATGTCCTTTTCGTGGATGACGCCTCGCTCGTGCGGGGACTCTCTCATCCTCTTGCGAATGACGTCTGCCGATGCCTTGACGTGGACTATCACGGTGTCGGGACCCTGCTCGATGATTTCCTTTTCGATGCTGCGCGCCATGCTTTCGCGGTCGCCGTACTCGCCTGCCCGGCCGTAGCCGTAGTACAGAGGAGCGTAGACGGCCTCTTCGATGTGGAATCCCACGAGGATGTGGTCGCTGTCACGGTAGAGCTGGGGCGAGAGATGGTAGGCGAACTGGTAGCGGGTGAACATCTCTTTGAGAGCCGGGCCGAGATCCATGTATTTCTTCAGGTCTTCATCGGGGATTTCGTCCCAGTGTCCGAACCATGGAGGTGTGAAGTGGTCGTGGTACGTGACGATCCCGAGCGGAGTCGCTGGCCCCATAACCTTGTCGCGCCATTTGACGATTTCCTCCGCTAAAGTCGTCGTTCCCGCGTATTCGCATCCGACCAGTATGAGCCTCATTGGTATTCTCCTTGCGTAGGGTTGAGAGTGCGCCCATTATACCTACACTGTATTCTGATCGTGAGCCGAGGCTGCAAGGTGGACGGAGACAGTATCGCAATTCGACGCACGTTTCAATTGTAGGCATTGCCGAATCTGATGCTTAGTTGGGATCGTGGGGTTGATAGAACAATTTCTTGGCTTCTTCGCTGCGCGTGACGTCGTGCAGGGCGGCTACGTAAGTCCCAAGGGCTACTGGAACGCCAAGGACTGGTCCTGGCAGGAACCGTCGGACGAATAATCGAGTAATAGAAGTGCGCCGCGCGTTCATAGCATCCTCAATGAGCGCGCGGCGACCCTAAAGCTCGAATCCGCAGACCCACATTTTTGGAGCGGTCGGTCTCGACACACATTGTTGAGGCCGACGCGTTCTCCGTGTTCGGGAGGTTCTAGCCATCCAGGCCTATATTGCCCGTCGCCTGCTTCAAACGCTGTACGTTGTCGTCGTACTCTCGTTTGTCATTTTCGCGGCGGTGCGGTTCGCGCCCGGAGACCCGGCGGTGACAAGACTCGGTATGGAGGCAACGAGGGAGGCGCTCGAACAGGAGCGCAGTGAACTCGGCCTCGACAAGCCGATCTACGAGCAGTACGTCATCTGGCTGGGCAAGGTCGTGAGGGGCGACATGGGCGTCTCACTCGCCTATGCCTCGGACCACCCGGTCGCTCCGCTCGTATGGGAGAAGTTCAAGAGGACGATTCCCCTCACCCTGGCGGCGATGGCGATTGGGCTGGTCGTGTCCATTCCGCTTGGCATCATAGCCGGACTGCGTCCATACAGTCTCCTCGACAACATCATCTCGGCCTCGTCGCTGTTCGGCGTCGCGGCTCCGAGCTTCTGGGTCGGGCTCATGCTGATATTGCTGTTCGCCGTGCGGCTGGACTGGCTGCCGCCTTTCGGATACGGGCCGATAGGGGCAGGGGTTCCACTGGAAGTACTTCATCCTGCCGTCCTTAGCGCTGGGATTCCAGCTTATGGGGGCACTGACGAGATACATGCGGTCGGGGATGCTCGACGTCATGAGCTCCGACTATGTTCGTACAGCGCAAGCCAAGGGACTGCCGTACCGCACGGTGGTAGCAAGGCACGCCGTGAAGAACGCGATGCTCTCGGTCGTTACGGTGATTGCTCTCGACTTGGGAGCGCTGCTGGCCGGGGCGCTCGTCACGGAGACCGTCTTCCAGTGGCCGGGCGTCGGACTGCTGTTGGTAAACGCCATCCAGGCCCGGGACTATGCAATCGTTCAAATGATCGTCCTCGTCACATCAGTCTGGTACATATCGGTGAACCTTCTTGCCGACATACTGTACGGATACCTTGATCCTCGGATTCGATACGAATGAGCACATCTGCCCAAGAGAGAGCGATCGAACTGCACTCAAGCGACGACTTTGCCGACAGGCGTCGCGCACGAATGCTGCGGCTATATATCGCTAGCTTCGTTAGGAACCGTACGGCGGTCTTCGGGGCCGTGACGATCATCCTATTCACCGTTGCGGCCCTAATCGCTCCCCTGCTTCCGACCGACCCGTTGGAGCAGGACTACGACGCTCTCATGCTTGCTCCCTCCATCGAGCATCCCATCGGCACCGACTCCCTGGGACGCGATAATCTGATCCGTCTCATCCATGGAGGGAGGGTTTCGCTGCAGGTGGGACTTTTCGCCGTGCTGATTGCCACGACGGTTGGTGTGACGATTGGACTAGTCGCAGGTTACTTCGGCAAGTGGACCGACAGCATACTGATGCGGCTCGTGGACGTAATTCTCGCGTTTCCCGGACTTCTGTTGGCGATTCTGATGGTGGCGATCCTCGGCCCATCGCTTCGGAACGCCATGCTCGCCATCGCGGTGGCGTTCATTCCCGGGTTTGCGCGGATTACGCGTGCCAACACTCTTTCGCTGCGCGAAAAAGAATTTGTCGAGAGTGCGCGGGCGATAGGGGGAGGGCCGATTCGCATCATGTTCAGGACGATTCTTCCCAATACGGTATCTCCGATTATCGTTCAGGCATCGTTGGGAATGAGCTATGCGATTCTATTCGAGGCAAGCCTGAGTTTCTTGGGCCTGGGCATCCAGCCGCCGACGCCGTCTTGGGGCTACATGCTCTCGGCAAGCCGGGAGTTCATCACCCTGGCCTGGTGGCTCTCCACCTTCCCCGGACTCGCCATCTTTCTCGTGGTGATCGCATGGAACTTCATCGGTGACGGGATTCGGGAGGCGCTGGATCCACGACAGCGGCGCAGGTAGGGAGCAGTTAGGCGCTGGATTCCCGCCCCCGTCTTCACGAAGGCAGGCTCTTCGCGGGAATGACGGAGATGGGGGATTTGGGGTGCGTAGCGCTCGACGGTTGTAATGCGATACCCTATAGGCATGTCCAAGGGCCTCGTCTACGCGGCGTTCGTCGTCGCTATTCCGTTGTTCCTCATCATCACGAATCTCCGCGTGGTGGTGAACACGCCACTGCTGTACAGCTACAGTTTCGACCAGTACGAGATCGAGAGGGTGACGGGCATCGAGCGGAACGATCTCATTTTGGCAGGGAAACAGATCCGCGACTACTTCAATAACGAGGAGCGCTGGCTTAACGTCCAAGTCCCAATTCGCGGAGGAGAGCCGGAACCTCTCTACAACACGACCGAGATCCTACACATGTGGGACGTGAAGGTGCTCATACGCACGCTCTATAACGTGCAACTGATAGTGGGGCTGTATATTCTGCTGTTCATTCCCGCCGGACTGGCCATTGCGCCTCGCGTGTTCCCTCGAATGCTCTTGAGGCTCATCGCATGGGGAGCGGGACTTACGCTCGCGATAGTCTTCGTGACGGGCCTGCTTTCGCTGACCGGGTTCAGCCAGACTTTCTACGTCTTTCACGTGATCGCCTTCACCAATGATCTGTGGAAGCTCGATCCTGCCCGCGACTATCTCATCGCGATGTTCCCGGAGGGGTTTTTCTTCGATGCTACGATGGTACTCGCAGCGTTAACTGTCATCCAGGGACTGTGGCTACTGTGCTTGTCTCTCTCTTGGCTGAAGACGTTCCCAGCATCTTTGTTCTTCAAGGTCACGGTCGTGCAGACTCTGTTTGCGATTGTTGCCGCGGTATTCATTCTCAGGGTGTTCCCGGAAGGTTTCTTCTTCGAAGCGGTGATGATAGTCGTCGTGGCGTCAGTCGCGCAGTCGCTTGTGGCGCTCGTTGCATGGAGGCAGGCACCGAAGAGGGTACGGTCCGATTCGGCCTCGGACGAAAGCGAGGAACCGGAGCCTCGGTCTGACAAATCAAGATCCGTTGCGGTCTCGAAGCGTTCGCAAGAAACCTCGGAACCATATCCGAACTCGCAGAGGTCGGAGCGCACCGAGAGTCTGGCCAACAACACCATCTTGGGCTATTACGTGGTCGAGGCCGTTCTGCTTGTCCTGATGCCCGTGATTCAGAAGTGGCGCGGTTCTCGGCGGGTTGAGATGTCGTCGGCTGATGCCGCCCCGTGAGGCATTTACGATCTCCGCATCAAATCCGACAGAGCCGACGCTGTTTCGGCCTGAGGACATCCGCGCCTCCTCCGAGGAAGGAATAGCTACATCCTGCGTAGCAAGTAGATGCTTGGGGCGATGTAGCCGCGTTGGAAGGATATTCGCAGGGGGACCTCGGCGGTGCGTTTCCATTGGTCGGTGTGTCGCGCAAGGGTGTCCTCGAACAAACGGCGGCGGGCGGTGATGACCGTGAAAGCCCCTTCTTTGACGACCATTCGCGCCGTTTCTCGCAGTGCGGATTCGTAGAGCTTGTCGAGGGCGATGTCGGTGTTGGCGAGCATCCCAAAGGGGAAGTCAGCGACGGCAGTGTCGAAGGAAGCGTCCGGTAAGGGTGGGGAGTGGATGTCGCCGAGGATGAGATCGACTGTTTGTCGTGATCCCGCAGCGGTGAGGTTTCGTTCCGTGCATGCGATGGCTTCGGGGTCGATGTCGATTCCGACGACGGAGGCGGCCCGACTGGCGGCTAGGCGTTCGATGAGGAATGTGCCGGAGCCGCAGCCGAGGTTGAGGAAGCGGTCGAGGTCGGAGTGGCCGGGGAGGGTGACCATGGCGTGGGCGACTGTGGCGTTGAGCGCGTCGGGACGGTTGCAGACTCGCCAAGGTCTCGCCGATAACGGCATCGGTGTCAGGCGGATGAGCGCCTCCCAGCCTCCGCCCGATGCCGGCCGACGGAGAGATAGGTTGAGGTGAGCTTCGTCTGTCTGCTCATCTAGGTGAATCGCTGATGCGATCTCGCTGCGGAGGCGTCTCATGGTGGTCGACTCCGCGCCGGCGGCACTGACTTGGAAGGATTTGAATGTTCCTGGTGGGTGGAGGTCGAGGACTGCCCTAATCGACGCAATGAGCTTCGTGAAGTGCTCGTGACCGAGGAGGGCCTTAGGGCGTGGTATGTCGAAGCGCTCCACGAGGTGGACGGCGACGGGGCTGCGAAGCTTCATCAAGCGCTCGGCTGAACCGGAGTACCTGATGGACATGCGCCCATCCTTCGGGTAGCCCGTCAGGCGGTAGGCACGCTTTCCGAGCGTATCGGCAAGTTCGTCGTCAACGAAGCGTTCGAGGCCGGCGATTAGCTCGACCTCATATTGCCGGTGCGTAGCGGCGGCGGTTCTCCATTGAGTTCGTCGTCGCGGCATGGCGGCGTGGTATTGCTTGTGGACGATATTCGAGGTCGGGCCGAGTCGCTTCAGAGGGTCGTCTTAGGGCGCTCCTTCGTCGGGTCGAAGAAGGGGACCCGCACCACCTCGGCGTCGACTATGCCGTCCTTGGGGAGCAGCACTTTGGCGCGAGTGCCGCGTTTCCAGTGTGTGCGGGGCATTACGGCCAGCGCGATGTTCGACCCGACGTTGGGGGACCAGAATGCACTGGTGACGTAGCCCTTGTCGTCGCCCGTGTCGACGTCCTTGACTGGGTAGAAGCCCTCGTTATACCAGGTGATCGGTTCGCCTCCCACCTTGAGGCCGACGAGTCGCTGCTTGACTCCCTCCTCCTTGATCTTGGCCAATGCTTCTTTCCCAATGAAGTTATCCTTGTCGAGGTCGACCTGCCAGCCCAGCCGCACTTCATAGGGGTTGTTCTCTATGTCCATGTCTTGGCCGTAGGAGAGGATGCCCGCCTCCAGCCGGCGGATGTGACTGGGGGCGATGACGTGGAGGTTGAACTCCTTGCCCTGCTCCAAGATGTAAGGCCATACGTCGTCGGCATGCAGCATGGCGTTGTGCAGGTATATCTCGTAGCCGACCTCGGCCGAAAAGCCCGTCCGGGAGATCGTTACGGCGTGTCCGTTCAGCGTATCGTGAATGAGTCCGTAGTATGGTATGCGCTTCACGTGCGGCCCGAACATCTTCTCCATCAGCATCACGGACTTCGGGCCCTGGATCTGCACGGGCGCGACGTCGATCTCGTTGATCTCCACGTTGTACCCCGCGTGGGAGTTCACTCCCTGTGCCCAGAGGAGCACGTCCGAATCGGATATGCTGAACCAGAACTCGTCATCGGCGACCCGCAGGAGCACGGGGTCGTTGATGACCCCGCCGTGCTGGTTGCACAAAATCACGTACCTAGCCTGCATCGTCGGCACTACAGTGTGAACGTCGCGGGTTATGAGCAGGTTCACGAAGTCGGCGGCGTCCGGCCCCTTTACCTGTATCTGCCGTTCGACGGCGACGTCCCACATGCTGACGTGTTCGGTCAGGTACTTGTACTCTTGCAGCAGCCCGCCATCCTCGGGGCGCACGTAGGCGCGGGGATGGTACATGTGGTTGTAGGTCGTGTACGCCCGGCAGCCCGCCGCCTTTGACAGGTGCCACCACGGTGATTTTCTGATGCGGGCGGATATGAGCATCCGTGCGTCGCTGTTCCCGCTCTGCCGAAGATTAATCGGCACCCGACGCCGCTTGAGACCGTCGATTACCAAGGAATCCATCACCTTGAACACCTCCCGTTGAATGTTTGCCGCGCGCGGGGGTCGGCCAGACCAACCCATGAGCGCATTTTGCGGTCACGGGATACTACCACATGGAAGGCGGCATACGTAAGTAATTTTGTATGCCCAATCCTGAAAATCCCCTCCGGCCAATTTGCCGTGCGGACATCGTTGCCATCTTCATGTTTCGCGGCGCGCGGCGCAGAGGTTCGTGGGTGAGCTGGAGGCGGTCAGGAGGGGGATTGCGAGCGTCTGTTCATCGGGAGAATCTTCCCGAAAGTGTCGTATTCTGTCGCATTTCCCTTGTTATTGTAAAGTTGTACGGCAGGGTAGGTGACCGCTCACGTGTAGCGCTACTCGTACCAGCCGGACGCGAAGATGTATCCGTCGTGGAGGACGGCCCAGGTGTGCTTCTGCCGGTCGTCTCCGGTTTCGGGGTTTACCAGGACGTAGTCGACCCATTTGCCCGTTTCGGTAGCGCTGAGGAGATCGTCTCCGTAGAAGTAGCCGACGGCGTCTATACGGAGGCTGGGGTCGCGACCGACGAACATGGGATTTGGATGTGCAATGGTGTAGCCGTTCTTATCGACGATGAAGACGTACCACTGGCCGTCCACGCTTTCCTCGGAGCCGTAGTATTCGATTGCGGCGTCGAGTCCGAGGGCGTCGTAGAGGTTGAGGGCCTGCTCGACGAACGACTTGGTGTAGGCGGGCGCGTCAGACTTGTTCGGACCGCGCTCGTACCAGCCGGAGCCAAAAGTCAGGCCGTCGTGTTGGACGATCCATGAGTGCTTGGTCTCCACGGCGCCGGTGGCAGGGTTAGGGTAGGTGTATCCGAACCAAGCGCCGTCCTCGTCCGCAGTCGCCACAATCGCCTCGCCCGTCGGATAGCCGTTAGGGCCGACGACGTATGAGGCCGGACGATTGACAAGGTCGGGGTTGGCGGCATGGACGAGCATCGTGTCATTCTCGTCGAAGATGAATATGTACCACTGGCCGTCGACGCTCGCCTTGGTGTTGTAGTAGGCGACGGTGTCTTCCAGTCCCACGGCGTCATAGAGGTTCATGGCCTGCTGTACGAAGCTCTGCGTGTATGCAGGTGGGTCGGACTTTCGGGGGCCGTGCTCGTACCAGCCGGAGCCAAAGAGCAAGCCGTCGTGGCGCACCATCCATGAGTGTTTCGTCTCCATAGCGCCGGAAGTGGGGTTCGGGTAGGTGTAGGAGAACCACTCGCCGTCCTCGTCGGCGGATGCGGCGACCGCGTCACCCGCCGGAAAGTCGTTAGGGCCAATGGCGTTCGAGGCGGGGCCGTTGACCAGGCTGGGATCCGGGGCATGAGCGATTATGTTGTCGTCTGCATCGAAGATGAAGACGTACCATGGGCCGTCCATGCTCGCCCTGGTGTTGTAGTGCGCGAGGGTGGCATCGAGTCCTTCGGACTCATACATGTCGATGGCCTTGTTGACGAAGTGCTTGGTGTAGAGATCGGGAGTCGACTTTCGGGGCGCGGACGTCGCGGCGCTCAGAGATGCCTGTCCGGACTCCTCGGCCATGGCTTCCCGCACGATCTGCTCGACCTGCTCGCGAGAGCTGCCCTGATCGACGGGGGCCGGATTGTTTGCGATCTCGGACTGCACGATCTGCTGGATGTCCGAACGGGAGAGACCGTCATCCCCGCAGGCGAGGAGCAAGGCGGGCACGAGAATGACGAGAACGCCGAGTGCGATTCGAAGAAGGGTACCAATGGCCATAGGGCGTATTCCTTTGCCGTTTCTGTGTGAGGTCAAAGCCAAAAGGCGAGTTCTGTGATATTCGGTATCAGTCCATTAATTGTAGCGTTGCTCGGTTTGTTGGGTCAATCATATTGCGCTGCATGGTATGTCGTCCTTTAGCTGTCATCCATGCGGCGTTCGAGCCGTTGCAGCGCGTCTTGGGTTGCACGGATTTCGCGGAGGAGTTCTTCTCGCGAGACGGGGCGCTCAAGGTCCCGGAGGCGTTCGAGCTTGGCCTCGTCGAGGTTGTTGATGATGATGGCGATGAAGAGGTTTATGACCACGAAGGTGCCGATCACGACGAAGGTGACGAAGTAGATCCATGCCAGGGAGTGCAGTTCCATGGCGGTGAACATGACCTCGATCCATCCCTCGAGGGTGATGATGTTGAAGAGGGTGAGGACGGAGATGCCCAGGTTGCGCCAGTTTTCGGGGTCGTGCTCGCTGAACAGGTGGTAGCCGATGATGGCGTAGATGTAGACGATGATGCTCATGAGCAGCAGGACGTGGCCGACGCTGGGAATCGAGCGGATGAGCGCTGTCACGATGAGGCGGAGGTCCTTGATCGTGGAGACGAGGCGGAGGACGCGAAGCAGCCGGGCAAGCCGGGCGATTATAGCCAGCTCGCCGGTCACGGGGATGAGGGCGAAGATTATCACCAGGAAGTCGAAGATATTCCAGCCGTCGCGGAAGTATCCAGCGACGCGGGGCGTGGACGCAGTCATCTTCAGGAGGGCCTCGATGATGAAGATCGCGAGGGCCACCTGGTAGGCGATACGAATCCAGTCGCCATAGTCTCGGTCGATGGCGGGGGACGTGTCCATTCCGAGGAGGATGGCATTGAAGATGATGATGGCGATTATGACGGCTTCGAAAGCGGGGGCCTCGGTAAAGCGTCGCGCGAAGGAGGTGAATTTGTCCATGCTTGTTCGTCCTCTGCGTTTTTGTGACGCATTCGATGGTACCACGAAGGAGGAGGTGGGCTGTGGGATTTGAGGGGACAAGGTCTTGGCAGTTGGAGGCAGGGGGAAAATGGGCGGTGGGAGATCATTCGAGTCGTCGAAGTCGAGCGTCAGCGTGTCGCTGACCTTCCTACACGCCATATTTCGCAAGGATTTCGCGCAGGTGGTTGGTTGCCATACGGACGGCGTCGGGGGTGGAGGCCCGGGTGTCGGGGCGCAGCTCGAAGACCATCGAGATGGCCCCGTTGTAGCCGACGTCTTTGAGAATGGCGACGATGCGGTCGTAGTCGATCCACTCCTCCCGCCCGTGGTCGATCCGGTATATCTTGGCGCGTACGCAGGAGGCGTAGGGGGCGACCCTCTCCATGTAGGCGTAGATATCGACGTTGGGGTCGACTTCGCCGATGGGGTTGCCTCCGGGGGAGCCCATCCACTGCCCGCAGTCCATGATGTATGTGAAGTTCGGCCGGTCGACGTCGCTCATCATGCGGACAACGTCATCGGCCGTGGAGATGGCGGCGCCGCTGTCGTGGTTCTGCACGCCGACGATGACTCCCTTGCCGGCGGCGTAGTCGGATATTTGGCGGAGGCGCTCGATCATCCCCGGCCAGTATTCCTCTATGAGAACGCCGTCGGGAGTCCTCGCGTCGGGCGGACCGCCGATGCGGAGGCGGATCATAGGCGCGCCGATGGTGAGAGCGGCGTCGACCTCGCGCTTGGCCATCTCGACGGTCATGCGACCCTTCTGAATCTCGTGACCGAAGAGTCCGCCGCCTCGCCCGATATAGCCGATGGGCATCCCGTTCCTATGACACAGGCGTTTGAGGCGGGACAGGTGGTCGAGGTCCATGGGCATGTCGAAGAGGTGGAAGTCGATGGTGTCCAGTCGCAACTCCTTGGCGAACTCGACGAACTCTTCCAACGAGACGAGATCGGTGTGGCTACGGTCTCGCTGTCGTATGGCGGGATCGACGAGGCATCCGAGCTTGATCATGTTGAGTGACCTCCATTCAGGTTGTCATCAGACACTCCCGGGGCAGTGTATCACGCGAGTGAGGGCGGGCCGAGGTTGATGCTCCGAGAGGACGACTTCAATGGGAAGCTGAAGGTGCTGCCGCTCTCGTGGTTCTACGGGGGCAAGGAGCCGGCAGACAATCCGTTTTTGCCGAGGGCGCTCGATCCCGCCGTGCCGTAGGGGGTGTTTCTAAGGGCCGTTCCCGCGCGCAGGGCCGTCGCCGTGGGACAGCGCCACGTCGCTCTCCAAGTCTGATGGACTGCCGTCCCGTTGCGAGGGTCTAAGCCTTCCTATGGGGATAGCGGGCATGGTGCGTATGTGGGCGCCGACCTTCACGCCGAGATCGAGTGAGAAGCGGGCCACGTCGTCGTTGTCCGGCGACTCGACTATGCCAACGAAATCGTACTCACCGAGGACGGCGTACATGCCAAGCACCTTGGTGTCCTTCGTCTCCGCCTCGGACGTGATCGCGTGGAGACTCTCGGAATCGGCCAGCAGGTTCTCCCTGCCTTCGGGTGTAAGGATCAGCGTGAGTATGTAGTATGGCATAGAGCATCTCCGTTTTACTGGGCGGTCGCCATCGTGTCCACATTGTACTCTCAAAAGGCCCGGAAAAACGCAGTACCTACCGCGGGGCTGTATGTTTGCGCCTACGACGGGGTCTACATCGCCGCGGAATGCCTGAGCCGGACGAACGACGACCAGGATGCCGATGGTTTCCTAGCCCACCCAATGGACAGAATCGGCAACCTTGGTGTTAAAGTTCGTTCTGCACTTGTAGTGGGTACCCACGCCGGTCCAGGAGAGTAGCACGAAGCCTACTTCGTCAGTGGTGACAGCTTGTAGCGAGGAAGCGCAAAACGGAACACGCCAGCTAAGGGGTAGATATCGCCCGGTCGCGTGCGGTATCTTGATCCTATGCCTTCGGTGCTAGTACAAGAGGGCCGCCACATTCACTATGAGGTTGAGGGGAACGGCCCTCCTTTGCTGCTGTTGCACCCCGCCGGCGTCGCCTCTACCATCTGGTGGGACATCGGCTACGTCGACCTCTTGCGCGACTCACATCGGCTGATCCTCGTCGACTCCCTTGGCTATGGCCTCAGTTCCAAGCCGCATGTAGTCGAATCCTATGCCTGGGAGAAGCAAGTCGCCGACTTGGCCGCCGTCTTGGATGCGGCGGACGCCCCGCGGCCAGACGTGTTCGGATACTCTATGGGTGGGGTGCTGGCGATTGTATTGGCAATAATGTCCCCGGAGTCCTTAAGTCGGCTCGTCGTGGCCGGAGCGCCTCCTCCCGGCATGCAGCCGGCCCCATCAAAGAACTATGTAAGACGGGTTCCCCTCGACCAGGGGACCAATGCATACGCGATGGCTGCGATCCAAAGGTGGCGGTCGGTCGGCATCGAGCTTTCGGAACCCAGCAAGCGCGATCTGCTTACCGCCGATCTTAAGGCCGTGGCGGCGCGCCGCGAGGTGGTGGGTAAAAGTGATATGAGAGGACATCTTTCTAAGATTCGGGTTCCGACCATGCTCATGGCCGGCTCGGAAGACCCATTCGCAGAGGCCGTCAGAACCGCGTCCGAGATGATCCCGGACTGTGTCTATGTCAGCCTCAAGTGCCGATCGCATATCGGAGCAATTGCCGATAAGGACGCGATTGTCAAGGAGCTGGAGCAGTTTCTCGCTAGGCCTTGCTAAATGGCCCTAGACGAGGATTCACTCCGAGTCTGTTGTTGGCTGTCTCTCTGCTCGAAGTCACCGGCCCCTTGATGACCCCCTCGCGCTCCATGGCGCGAATGTCGTCCTCCGGCACACCGAGGATGTCTCGGAGCACGTGGAAATTGTCCTGGCCGAGCTCGGGAGCGAAGCGCCTCACGCCCAACTCGACTTTTGAGAACCTCCACGGGGCGGCAAGGTGGACTCGCCCTTCGGCGACCTTTTGGAAGAAGCCCCTGTCCTGGAAGTGCTCGTTCTCTGCCACCTGCCTGTTGGTGAGCACGGCCCCTGCTGGCACTCCCGCGTCCTGGAGCAGACACATGGCCGACCCGGCGCTCCGCTCTCGCGTCCAGGACTCGATGATCCCGTCGATCTCAACCTCATATCGCTTCCTCTCCGCCGGTGTCGCGAACCGACTTTCGTCCGCCAAGCGTGGCTTTCCAATGACCGCGCAGAGGGCCCGGAACTGCCCATCCGTCTCCACGTCGATGGCTATCCACTCGTCGTCTTTGCACGGGTAGCATCCGGTTGGGGCGCGGTTTGGGTGTTTGCCTCCACCGGCCTCGGCGGTGCGGCCATTCATCACGTAGTCCAGAACGAGCTCGGGGAGGGTGAAGACGTTGGACTCTCGCTGCGACAGGTCGATAAGCTGTCCCTCCCCGGTCGCGGCCCGGTGGTGGATGGCTGCGAGCACGGCGACCGCCGCGAGCATCCCGCCGTTCGGGTCTCCGTACTTCACCCCCGTCGGGCTGGGCACCGCCCCCGGATAGCTGCTGATGCTAAGCAGGCCCGACATCGCCTCCTGCGTGGCGCCCATGCCCACGAACCCGGACTCCGGTCCTGTTCTCCCGAACGCGGGCAGCGCGACATAGACGATGCTCGGCGTGATCGCCCTGCAGTCCTCGTAGTCCACGCCCAGCCGCCCGGTGACGCCCACGCTGAAGTTCTCCACCACCACGTCCGACAGGGAGATGAGCTTGCGGATGTGACGCTGCCCCTCGTCGGTGCGGAGATCGATAGCGATCGCCAGCTTGTTCCGGCTGTAGGCGTGGTAGCGTCCGACGCCCTTGCCGCGTCCGCCGTCGCCGCGCCGGGGCGACTCGACCTTGATGACCTCCGCACCCAGGTCGGCAAGGATGCGGGTGCAGTACGGCCCCGCCCAGATGTGAGTGAAATCGACCACTCTCAGACCCTCCAGCGGCAGGCGGCCTTCCTCCTGGCCATCAACTCGGCCCGTCTGCTCGCTGCGAGAGGGCAGGGTGGCGTCGTCGTGCTCCCCCAGCAGCGGCGCGCGGCGCGTGACGAACGGCGTCCTCGACATCCTGAACGGCGCGCCCGGCATCGTCACGCTGCCCGCGACGGGGTGCTGCATCTCGACGAAGAAGCGCCGGTTCCTCAGCTGCGGTGACTCCAGCAGGTCACGCGCCGTCGCAACGTAACCGTAGGCGTGACCGTACCGCTGGGCCAGACCGTAGACCTCCTCCTTGCTGTGCTCGGATACCCACCGGCCGAACAGGCGGGTCAGTTCCTCGGCATGTTCACCGCGCCCCTCCTCCGTCATGAAGCGGGGCGATGCGAGTTCCGGCAGGTCCTCCGACATCTCGCGGATTGCGCCCGTCCAGTCGGCGGACGACCTCCCGTAGGCCAGGACGTATCCGTCCTTCGCCTGCCACACGCCGCTGGGCTCCCAGTAGGGGCCGTCCTCACCCCTGCGTGCAGCCGTCCCCAGGCTCCACGGGTCCGCGTCGCCCCTCCGGGACACATTCTCGCTGTAGAGCCAGCCGTTCATGGTCGCGCCGAGAATCGACGTCAGGCTCTCCAGATGCGAGACCTCGACGTACTGCGCTCCGAGCCGATCGCGGGCGAGGAGCGCCGCGACCGCCCCGATGAAGCCGTGGAATCCGGCGTGGTAGTCGGCAAGGTTCCCGCCCTTCTTGAGTGGAGGGAGATGCCTGCTGCCAGCCAAGCCAAGCTCGCCGCTCAGCGCGTGGACGACGAGGTTGGTGGCCGCGAAGTCTCGATATGGGCCTGATAGACCGAACGGCGTGATGGAGACCACTACGAGGCCGGGGTTCGTCCGCGGCAGATCGAGGCCCGGCGTGTCGTCGATCAGCACGTCGGCCCGGTCGATCAGCTCCCGCAGCCGTTCTTGGTGCGACGGGTCTTCGGGGTCGATAACGACGCTCTTCTTGCCGGCGTTCAGATAGAGGAACAGGCCGCTCGTCTCGGGATTGGGGACGTCGTCCGGGAAGGGGCCTACGGTTCGGGACACGTCACCGGAGGGCGGCTCGACCTTAATGACCTCGGCCCCGAACCCCGCCATCAACTTCCCGCAGACTGGGCCGGCGATCCCCTCCGCGCGCTCCACGACGACCAGCCCGGCGAGAGCGCCGCCGGTGGCGTCCATTGAAAGGGTAGGGGATATGTCGCTCTCGGAAGTTGACATCGTCTTGGCCGTCAGTCTAGCATCCGACCCGCTGGAGTGTCCTGATTTGAGGACTCACTCGAACCATCCACCGCCGGAGGATGCCATGACCCTGACCGAGACGAGGACGTGGGACTACGGAGCGGTCGAGGTCGGCCAGCGGGCGCAGGCCATCGTCACAGAAGTGACCCCGGACTCCATCTTCCGCCACGCCTCCACCTCGCGCAGCACGAACCCGGCCCACTTCTCGGACGAGCCTCCGTTCGCCATGCCGACGCAGATATTCTCCCTCGCCCCCAAGAACAGGGCAGGCGTCGCCGAGAACAACGGAATGACGGTCATCACCGCCCACGCGACCCCGTTCGCCAAGTGCGAGGGCCGCTGGTTCGCGCCCATCAGGCTGGGAGACACGGTCACCAGCGTCGCGACCGTGCTGGAGAAGTACGAGCGTCGCGGCAACAAGTTCGTCACCCTCAGGCTCGAACCCCACAACGACCGGGGCGAGAAGCTGGCCGAGATCGACCACACTTCCATCTTCGAGTTCCGCAAGAGCGACCAACCTCGGTCGCACTCCCGCCCCGCATCACCACGACCGATCCCGGACATCGAGCCGTCGCCGCTCTGCGAGACGAGCCCGGGCGATGCGGTGGAGACCGTCACCTTCGAGACGATCGAGGTCGGCGATGCCGTCCACCCCTTCACGATCCACTCGCCCGTCAAGACGGAGGTCGATGGAGTCGCCGTCCCCGAGGACGAGATGGGCGGCCAGTCGAGCGAGGCCAGTCATGAGCCCGGGCGCTTCCCCTGGGGCACCATACATGGGGTCGGCGGCATCACCATCATGGGCTACCTCGACGCGATGCTGCATCGATGGGCGCCCGACGGCACTCTCTACGGCGGCGGCCGCCTCCTCTTCAAGGCCATCAAGAACTTCCGGCCCGGCGACACCAACACCTACCGTGGCACGGTTACGGCTAAGCGGGAGCGCAGCGGCAAGCGCCTCGTGGACATAGAGATCACGGGCGCAAACCAGCTAGGTCGGCTGACGGGGGTCGCCGAGGCGACGCTCGTTTTCTAGGGAGCGTACGGGCAACTCCGTGCTTGCCCGTCACGAATTAAGATACTGCCCCATAACGATGTTATGAGGGGATGTCCTGTCCTATATGAATGGTCTGTTCAAGACTTCCAGAGCGTATTCAGACTTCGTATAATCTCCCCAGCAACCCCTCCGTCTCGCGCTCCAATGCCAGTATATCAGCCCGTGCCCCGGGGCAACTGCGCGCAGGTTCTCGTCGGAGGTCATTATCTCTCAGACGCCGCGTCTTCGGCAGTTTGCCAGGTGACAAAGGTCTCTAGCCGCCAGCGTGGGATGTCGGTCATGGAGTTGACGGGCGAGGATGACATCGGCCTCTTTGAGGGGCCATATCTGCACGTTGGTCTGATCGATCAGAGCCTAGGCGTCTTCGAGCATGTCATATTTGCGGACGGGCATGTAGACGTGCATCAACTCTTGCAGGACCTCGGCGGAGGTACAGAGCGGTCTGAAATTCAGTAGGGAATCGTCGAAGAAGTCGCGGGCGCGGGATTCAAGCGGACGGGGCGGAGTGTACCGGTAAAAGTGGCGGTTGAAGTTGATCTCGTAGCCGACGACGTACTCTATGAGGCTGCTTTGAGACGACCCTTCAGGAGCACGTCCCGCTGGTCACCGCGCTCCGCCGCCAGCACCTCGCGGGGCACGTATGTCCAGCCGTCCCGTATCTGGGGTCACGCTTCATCGGCGATCACTCTCGGGCGTCGAGTCTGTTGAGGTTCTCGCGCCATTCGAGTATTGCTTGGTCTGCGGTGACGAGCGTGTGGCCCTGGAGGGCGGTGGCGACGATGATGCGGTCGGCGGGGTCGGCGTGGAAGCCGGGCAAGGCGTTGGCGCGGATTGCTATTTCTCCATCGACGGGGATCTCCGCGAGCCCCTGTCCAAGCAGTTCTCGACGCCACAGCCCGACGTCCTCCGGGAAGTCCAAACGGTTTTTGCTCCTGAGCATTACCACTTCCCAAAACGTCATCGCGGATACGGCGAGCTCTTGGCCGCGAAGCGCATCATCGAGCGCGCGTCTTGCGCCTGTTCCCAGGCGAGATGCGCCGGTCCACCACCAGATGAGCACATGAGTGTCCGTGAGGATCATGGATTCAGCACCCTGTCCGGATTGGTCTCGGCGTCCCATTCGACATCGATGGGACTGATGATGTCACCAACGATCTTCATTCGGTCGCGGCCCGCGCCGAAAAGAGACTTTGGCCGTTCTCGATGGGATGTCAGCTTCGCAACCGGCTTTCCGCGCTTGGTGATGACGATCTCCTCGCCCGTCTCGGCCACCTCGTCCATGAGTTTGAGGCAGGTGGCCTTGAACTCCGAAGCCTTCACGGTCCGAGTGCCGCTTAGCGTGTCGGCGCTTGTATCCATTGTGCTCTTCCTCCTGATCGGACTTGTGTCGAGTGTACCATAGTCACGACTATGGTCACACCTCATCGTCCGTAGCCCAACTCCGCCAGCAGCTCGTCCATCTTCGACGCTCATGACCTCCACCGGCTCGGTGGTGTCGACATAGCGGCTGATGTTGAGGTTGAAGTCGTTGGTCTTGATCTCGTCCATGCCGGCGGCGGCGGTTTCCACCTCCTCGTCGAAGCGGTCGGATAGGCGCTTCAGGAAGAGAATCGAGAAGATGCAGTTCTTGTAGTCGGCAGAGTCGATCTGGCCGCGCAGTATGTCGGCGGCCTGCCACAGCGTCGACTCCAATTCCTGTCTTGTTAGGGGTATTCCTGTACTGCTTACCTTTGTCTGCCTGGCACGCTTTTACACTTCCGTAACCACCTTCGCCCCATCTCTACCAGGTTCTGGTTCGCGGGGCTGTCCAGTGTCAATAGTGGCTTACCGGCGGCGAGCTTGCGGGCGAAGGCCTCGGTCTTGCCGCCTGGCGCGGCGTGGGCGATAAAGACGCGCATCGCCAACGACGCCACCAAGTCGTTGCGCCGGGCGGCGAGTTTCACCGTCGGTCGTCGGACCGTCGCGGGGATTCGCGGTGACTATTTCAGAGTTGGTGAGAGGAGGAGCTACCCCTCGCCCCTGTAGATTCCCGCCTGCGCGGGAATGACGGTGGCCTTGTTTAATGGAGGATTTCTCACGAAGTCTGAACAGTTACCGCTCAAACCATCTCGAACTGCAATGCCGACAGATTCAGGTTGGGCGAGCGTTTGGAGAGATGGAGCATTTCCACCCCTACCACTTCGTTCGACTCGTTGTAGTCGAGCACGATGCCGGGCGAAACCTCCTCCGACTCGACTATGGGGGAGTCATCAAGGCGGAGGTACAGCGCGTCCGCTTCCTTGTCCACGTTTAGCTTCATAGTTCACCGCTCATATTCAGAGTATTACGACCCTCCTCAGTGAGAAGATCGTCCAAGACGACGATGGGCAAGCCCTCTACACGGCGAAAGTCGGTGTCGTTGGTAACAAAGAGCCTACAACCGGCGCTAAGGGCCGTCGCCGCGTGAAGCGCGTCGGACGTCTTCAAACCGGTGGCGGCTCGGATGCGAGCGGCGTCTTCCCAAACCGCTAACGTGGCAGGGATGAGTTCCATCTGCGCAGTGGCGAAGATGGAGCGAAACAGCATCTCAAGGCGAGCATTGCCTTCCCGCAGAGGTTTGATTAGGGTTTCCAATACAACGAGCTCGCTGCTGGCGAGAGTGAATCGGCCCGCCCCGGCTTCCTGCCACATCGAGGCCAGCAACTCTCGGTACGGTTCAACACGCTCTACGCTGTAGATGATCACATTGGCGTCGACGTAGACCAGCCCGCTGGTAGGCAGTATCAACGGCCCCATGATTCCTTCTCTTCCTTCAAGTAGGCTGCCACGTCCGCCGCAGTCTTGAAAACTAGGCCGCCCGGCGCTTCAGCCAGAATGTCAACCGCGGACCGTCGTTCTGACACGGGCAACTGGCTGACAAACACGTCAACGTGCTCCCCCACGGGAAGCTCTTCGTCCACGATCTCTATCTTGCCTCCCGGCAGTACCGTCGTCCGTATGTGCAACGCTTTCTGCATGTCCTTGTCCTCTCCTTTCACAAGTTGGCTGCCATCTAGTGCTACGTATGTGCAACGCTTTCTGCATGTCCTTGTCCTCTCCTTTCACAAGTTGGCTGCCATCTAGTGCTACTCCCGCAGCGGGATAGCTGCCCCCTCCCCACCCCATACGATACTTGATGTCGTAGTTAGTCGAGCGCACCACCACGTCGACCGCCTGCCCCGCCTCCAGCTCCGGGCTGGCAACCTCCACCCTGCCTCCCGGGAGTACCGTCGTTCTGATGTGTAGTGCCTTTTGCATGACCCTGTTCTCCTTGATCTGTAGTTAACCACCAAGAAACCCACCACCGTTCCAGCGGTGACCTCTCTTCCAGACTCATAGAATGCCTTTGCCGACAATGCGGAGTAGTAATCTCATGACTGAGGTGGCATCTCTTTCGATGATGTCGTAAGGTAGTTCACCTTCCTTAACTGCCCGACTTTCTATGCGTCCCTCATGCGAGGGCCTTCGATAATGGCCATAGGAGTTGCGCTCATTGCGTACTCGATTCATCTCTTCGTACTCGTCTACGGATATCAGGCCGACGGAGAGCGCTTCATTCAATAGCTCACTGAAGGGGGCCCTTTGAAGGTCGTTGCGACCTGATGCATAGAAAGATGATGCGAGCGCAGTTTCCAAGTATGCTATTCCCAACAATATGGTCGCCAGGAACTGTCCGTAAACGAAGCAATATCGTGCTTCTTCGAACAGATGCTTGCCAGCCAAGCCATCAAACGGCCAGTAGCCCTCTGTCGGTGTTCGTTCGGCTAGGAACTTCAGCCGGAATAGCCGATCCTCATAGCACTTAGAGTCTTCTTCCCTCAGCCAGTTGACGGGGTCAGCGTCACTTATTTCAACCATGGGTTACTCCTATTGCAATTCAAGTTTCGGCCCCCTCCTACCCCATGCGATACTTGGTACGCAAGGTGCTAGTCATAGAATTAGCCCAAGAAAATGCAGCTAATAGTAAAAATGATAAACGTACCATGTGGCCCGTTCGGGACCGCCACCACCCGGATGATAATCGCAACCGTGTTCCTCCGCTTTTTTGATTTCTCGTTTCTGCGCGGCACTCTTCGAGCGATGCCGGCTGATGATCTCCCAGCGCCGCAAGCACCGGTACTGTCTTTGCCACTGTTGCTTACGAGTCTCCGGCTGAGTAGTGATTCCTACACGACAAGCCATGTCATCCCTCCTTGAACCCATATTGGGTGTTTGCTGCTGCTCACACTATCACCCTCCCCGCCTCATGCGATACTTGATGTCGTAGTTGATGATGAAGTCCAACTCCTCCTCCGTGAAGCCGTGGACGCTCACCGGCTCGGTCGTGTAGTGGTTCCAACCCCGACCCTCTATAAAGGGGCGCCGGAAGTCGAAAGCCTGTAGGTGTGCAGTAGCTCTTCAATCGAGGCTGGCATCAGGAGCCGTCCTCCAAGAGCCGCGTTGTGGGCAACGAAGCCATCTGCCGGTCGAGGGTAAGTGTCTCCAGCCTGGCATGGGAGTAGTCGTCGGTGATAAGGCGGTCGAACAGTCCTGGGCCGCCCGTGGCCGAGAGCGCTTCGAGGACCCCCTGCCCGTTCAAGGGGGCTACGAGGCCGCTGGTCAGAATACGGAGCAGACCGGCCTTGGCTTGGGGTCTGGTCAGCCCGTAGTGGTGCTGGACGGTTACGAATGTCTCTCCGATAACCTGATTAGAGGCGAGCACCGCAACGCCCTCCTCTTCTACCAACCTGGTTAGCTCACGGTCGCATAGCTCGTATTGCTCCGGTGGTAAGCCCGTCAGCAAGCGAGCAAGCACCGATGTGTCAATCCCGATACTTCGCTGGATCATATCCCTCATCCCTGAACTTGCGGATGTCGAGAGGCGGAGCGTTCGGCGGGATCAAGTCCCGTAGTGGCGCCAGCTTGGAGCGGTCGATCCGCTTGGGACGCAGGGTGAACCCGTCGGGTCCTTCCAGCAGCTCCAGCCGGTCTCCCGGCCCCACACCCAATTCGTCGAGGACGTGCTTGGGGAAGGTGACTTGACGCTTCGAGGTGATCTTGACAATCATGGTTTTTCTCCTTACGTTTATGGTAAGCGAGTAAGGCAGGACAAGTCAATTGGAGCGGTCATGGTGCGCGTCGGCGTCGAGCAGCCTTGCCGCCGTGCACTGACGGCTCGGCGCACCATTTGGCCGACAGCCTCCGAACCCCCTCGTACACATCCTCGTCGAAGCCCAGGACCTCGCAGACCACACGCCGATCCAGAAGAGCGCGGTTCGGGTCGGCGTCCGCGAGGTAGGCGGGCTTCAACTCCATGTCCCTGAGCTCGTTGAAAATGGCCTCAGAGGTGCGCAGTTGCTCCTCGCTGAGGGCGCGGAGGTCAAGGACGGGCAGTGATTCAACGTTTCTGATAGTGGTGGTGCCTCGCCCACTGTGCTGCCGGTTTGAGTGCCACCAATACAGCAGCAGCCCAAGCGTAGAGTTAGACCACAGCGTGAAGGCGTAATCGAACCGGCTGTCTGAGAATCTTACGTTGGGCCACGCCCTGCCACCCATGCTCTCCCGCTCGGTGAGCGCCGCGGTCAGCGGCTGCGAGTTGAACCTGAAATCAAGGTTGACATGAGCGCGACTAGCTGTGGCCCAGGCAACGGCGGCCTTCGTCTCCATCCCCGACCTGACTCTGAGTTGAGAATCAGGTTCGCAGACCATCCGAGTCTCGTTCTTCGCATCGTGGTTCCACAGAGACGGATAGGTAGCTGTCGGGCTTGGTGCGATCTTGTCGAAGGGGCCGCGAGGCCGTGGTCCCGTGATGTCACGATGCACCATGCCCAATTCGGCCAGTCTTGTTCAACGGAACCACTTTCACGTCCAACGCCGAGTGGCTGCCGGGAAGCCATAGCTTTGATTGGGCCAATGCGAAAGCCGTCTGAGCCAGCGACAGGTCGGACAGGCGGACGGCGCCCCATGATGCCCCGTCCGTCTGTACCGGGGCAGTCATGCTCTCGCCGGCCGGTTCGTCACCGATCATCAAAGCGGTGCCGCCATAAGGCCCATCCTCGATCCGTCTCGCCCGTTCGGGATGGGAGACGTTCATTGCCAGCGAACCGGCGCGGGCGAACCCTTGGGCGCGGCGGCCCAAAGATACGAAGTGCCCGCGTCCTGTCCCTGTCGCTGCCTCGGACTGCTTGAGCTTGCGGGCTATGACCAGACACTCGGCCATGCCCGTATCGGCCGAGAACGAAAGGTGGTCGTTGTCCGAAGCCGCTATGCTCAGCACGGTGAGGTCGGTATAGTTCTCGGCCAGCGTCTTCCTGAACCCCTGCCAGGATAAACCCGCGGCTGCCGACAGGGGCAAGACCAGGGCAAGGACTCCACCGTCCTTGAGCTTCTTGTGGGCCAGTGCGGCGAATGCCGAGGCGATGCCTGCGTTGCCGTGGTAGCAGGAGTCCTTCCCTAACTGGTTGATCCGGTCTCCCATCTCCGTTTGGTCGGCAGGCGTGGCGTCGAAGGCTGCGAAGGCCGGGTTGGTGATGTCGGCGTGAGCGCCTTCATGGTTGGTTGCCCTGGTGAAGGGTGGATTCATTATCACGAGGTCAAAGCCTTCATCCGGGATGTCAACGTTGATCTCGGCGGCAGTCTCCTCGCCCACGCTTCCGGTGCGCAGAGCCGGGTCGCTGGTATTGAACAAGGTCAAGGCCGTGGAGGCTTGGAGCAACTCCAGGGAACCTATCTTCACCGTGCCGTCCTTCTGCTTTCCGTAGGGCATGGTGTAGAGACGGGACTGATTGAATCCCACGTTGGGCCTCATGCCGGACAGGGTGGAGCCGGTGATGTGAATGGCCGAGGGCATGACGTCGCAGCCGTACAGGACCTCCTCGATCATCACGGGATGCAGCGACGTGGAGTCGCCCCCGGCGCGCTCGTGGCGGTTGGCGACCTGCTCGTACACTGCCGACAAGAGAGCTCCGGTGCCACAGGCGAAATCTCCTATGCGCAGCCTGCCTATGGCCTCGGCGTCGGCCCAGTCCACGCCGTCCATGTTGGCCACGGCGAGCCGGGCCAACAGCGCGGCCGAGGCGGGAAGCGTGTAGAAGGTAGCCAGATACTTCCGGTCGGCGATGAGCCGTTGAAAGATGCGGCCCGTCAGGTCGTGGGCGTTGTCCACGCCGGTGGCTTCCACTTCTTGGGCAGTTTCCAGCAACTCTCGCAAGATGCCGGTGGCAGCGTCTCCGGGAAGCTGCTCCAAGATGTCTTTGGCGATGGCAAAGATGGGCCAATAGTTGATCTTCAGGATGTCTTCCCAGGCCGTTAGCGTTTCACCCTGCGGGTTTGCGACGTTGGGACCGCACACCAGACGCAGAGGCTTCACACCCTCGTGTATCCCCGCGATGCGCTGGTGGAAGACCATGGCGTTGGCGATGATGGCGCAGGCCATGCGGCGAGTCTGAGGAACGTCGCTCATTCCCAGCAACCGGGCAATAACGGGGGTGACGTTGGGGCGCAGCTTCGCCATTTCCTCCAAACGGGTGGCGGCCTGCTCAATGCCCTGCTCAAGCGTGTCGGCCGCCTGCTCAACCGCTTTCTGTGGGACGGACACCAAGCGGGCTATGTCTGCCAGATCGCTCACTGAGCCGTCCAGCCATCCCGATTCGGGAAATCGGCTGCCATCCTGATGAAGGACGCAGTAGGTTAGGCGCGTCTCGACTAGAGCCGAGCGCAGGTCATAGGCGTCTTCCACAGTCTTGGGATAACGCAGGGCTATGGCAGCCTCGACGGTGCGCGGTGCGCCCTGCACGCGAAGTCCCAACCGTTCGGAGGCGTCCTTCTCCACCTCGGCAGCCGGCTCATACTCAGCCTCGACGACCACCGGGGAGCGGCCCGGCGCGACGATCAGCACGTCGGCATGGCGGCCCGGATGGTCGATGAAGGTCTGGGTGTTCTCAGAGCGAACCTCACAGCCCGGCATCATGCTCCGCAATAGGTCGCCCAGCGTGTTGTTCGCGTTCGGTTCCGTCTGTCGCGGCATACTACTCTGTGAATCCGGTAGATCCGTATCTGAACAGCGATGGGAATTCAAGAAAAGTATCCCATCGGCTGAGGGGGGAAGTCCAGTACGAACCTCAAACGGAAGGTTCTCGATTTCGTCAAGCGTGGTGGTCGGTGTAAGACCGAATTGCGAACTTTTCGCCGGAAAGTCTCGATATAGTACCACTCAAGACAGATGCCGCAAGCCTCTTCTAGCTCTCCATAGCCTGAATGAGCACTCGCCCGCCATCCCGGACCCGGACGTTCAGGTCATGCCCGTCGAGCAACAACATTCCGACGTGAGTCCTGAAGACGGAACCCCTAGCTGCCTGCCTCCCTCACTTGAACGGCCCCTCGATGCCAGATATATTCCCTGTATCGGGCCGGCACAATCCCTGAGTTGGAGCAAGTGTAGGCGTGACTCGCTTCTTGGCCGCGATACTACAGTTGACGGTCAATGCGCTGCGCGATCTGGCGCCCATCATCGTCGTCATCGCGTTCTTTCAGATCGTAGTCCTGCGCCAGCCCTTCCCTGATCTGCTGAGCGTGCTCATAGGACTGCTCTGCGTGATCGTCGGGCTCACGCTCTTCATCCAGGGACTCGAAAGCGGTCTCTTCCCCCTCGGCGAGGCGCTCGCGCAGGGCTTCGCCCAAAAGGGCAGCGTGACCGTACTGCTCGTCTTCGGCTTCTGCCTGGGCTTCGGCACCACTATAGCCGAGCCGGCCCTGATAGCCGTCGCCGCCGAGGCCGCCGCCGTTGCCGCCGAAGCCGGAGCCATCCTCGATAGCGACCCCGCCCGCGCCTCCTACGCCTTGGAGTTGCGGATCGTCGTGGCCGTATCCGTGGGCGTCGCGCTTGTGCTGGGCGTACTGCGCATCCTCAAAGGCTGGCCGATCCATTGGCTCATCATCGGGGGATACCTCCTCGTAACCGCCATGACCGTCTTCGCCCCCGCCGAAATCATCGGTGTCGCCTACGACTCAGGTGGCGTTACCACCAGCACCATCACGGTCCCGCTCGTAACGGCGCTCGGCGTCGGACTCGCCACGTCCATCCGTGGACGCAACCCTATGGTCGACGGCTTCGGCCTCATAGCCTTCGCCAGTCTCACGCCAATGGTCTGCGTGCTCGCCTACGGGATGGTGACCTCATGACCGACTTCCCGCGCGCCTTTGCCGACGCCCTGTTCTCCACCGTCCTCGACGTCGCCCCCATCGTCGTAATCCTCCTCCTGTTTCAGGTCGTCTTTCTGCGCCGCAAGCCGCCCAACTTGCGCCGGATAGCCGCCGGGTCCGCCCTCGTCCTGGTTGGACTTGCGCTGTTCCTCATAGGCTTGGAAAACGCGCTCTTCCCCATAGGCAAGACCATGGCCCGCCAGCTTACCGCGCCCGAATACATTGGATCGGAGCGTCTGGCTGACGGCATCGACTGGCTGGACTACTGGCCGGTCTACGCATTCGCCGCCGCCATCGGCTTCGCCACGACCGTCGCCGAGCCCTCGCTCGTCGCCGTGGCGATTAAGGCCCGCGACGCGTCCGGCGGAGCCGTTCACGCCTGGGGGCTACGGATCGCCGTGGCCGTCGGCGTTGCTGTGGGCGTCGCCCTGGGCTGCTTCCGCATCGTCACCGGCACGCCCCTTCCTTGGTACATCATCGCAGCCTATCTCGTCGTCATGGTTCTCACTTTCCGGTCAAGCAAGACCATCGTGCCGCTCGCCTACGATAGCGGCGGCGTCACCACCTCGACCGTCACCGTGCCGGTGGTCGCGGCGCTGGGGCTGGGCCTCGCCGCGAGCGTTCCCGGACGAAGCCCGCTGATCGACGGATTCGGACTCATCGCTTTCGCCAGCGTCTTCCCAATCATGTCCGTGCTGGGATACTCTATTGCCGCGTCTTGGTTGAGCCGCAGGCGGAAGCCCAAACTTCCCAAGGAGGCTTGAGCCATGAGACTAAAGCTGATTGTTGCACTGGTAAGCGACGATAAGATCGATGTTGTCGTGGAAGCGGCGCGGGAGGCCGGCGCAACGGGCGACACGATAATCACCAGCGTGAGGGGCGGCGGCCTGAGGCCGGAAAAGACCTTCTTCGGCCTCGACCTCGCTGCAACGCGCGGTGTCGTCCTGTTTCTGGTGGCCGAGTACCGGGCGCGAGAGATACTCGAACGCATCAGCGACGCGGGAGGCCTCGATGCCGAGCCCGGCGCAGGTATCGCCTTCCAAGTGCCCATTGAAGATGCCGTGGGGCTTACGACCCAGTTGCCCACAATCTTGGAGGAGGTGGAGTCCGAGCTATGACGGAAAATGTCTCTATGAGGGTGAGAGACCTCATGTCCGACGAGCTGTTCACGATCGATGGACTCGCCACCGTCGCCGACGCCATGGCCCTGATGAAACGCCACCGGGTTGGCTCGCTCGTCGTCAACCGGCGTAACGATGACGACGAATTGGGCATGATCGCGGTCGGCGACATCGCCCGCCGCGTGATCGCCGAAGACCGCTCGCCCGAACGCGTCAACGTCTACGAGATCATGTCCAAACCGCTCCTTACCCTGCCGGAGGACATGCTCACCAAGTACGCTTCCCGGCTGCTCGCCCGCTTCAACCTCTCTCGCGCCGTCGTCGTCGACCGTGATCGCAACCCTCTCGGCATGGTAACCCTCCGCGACCTCATCATGGGCTACGCAACCGACTGACGCCAGACCCTCCACACCGGAGGACAATCCCATAGGAGGAGCAGACACTGCAGAGGTCGTCTTAGACGGCGGAGTTATGAATATAGGAGTCGCTGGTGGAGATAGGGGGACTCGGATCTAAGTATGATTATGGGAATATATGTTTTGAATTCCCACATCTGTTACCACAATATTGACTCCTCACTAACAGTTCGGATCCTCGGTGGTAGAGTGAGTCCCACAGTGGGCGCCATGATCGTCCCAGTATCCCTGTGTCGGTAAAGGACGTGGCGGCACGACACGAGGATGGGCAGCGACATAGCGGCTAACTAGAATGCCGTGCGTACATAAGTTCCGTTTTCGGAAGTGGCCTATAACCAAGGCCCAAGGCCAGAGAATATGGAGTGGGTTCAGGATTTGGGCGGGCCCGGAACTGTAGTCGCCGTGAGTGTCGTCTAAGCGGCCCCTGCAGTGGAACTCAACATGCGACCAGAGCCCGTCGATGTCAAGGGCACCCAGGCGGCAAGACGGTAGACGGCGACCATCGCGCGTCCATCCGTCGTATTAGCAGCGTCAGCCACTCCCTGGACGCGCGGTAGGCGCGGACGAAGCCTGAAGGAGTGTCGAAGCGGAGGACCCATGCGGCCTGTCTGATGCCGTTGGTCTTCAGGTAGTATCTCTGGTCCGCAGATACAGAGAGGCAGGCCCCCTCACAACTAGCGCGTCTCCATACTTTGGTTCACCGGCAATCTCCAATTCATCGAACTTGTGCATTAGCGTCAAGAGCACGATCTCAAGTTCCATACGGGCCAGAGTAGAGCCTAGGCAGTAGTGGATTCCTCTCCCAAAGGCGAGGTGGTCTACTGATGAGCGTCCAACCACGAACCGTTCGGGTTCCGGGAAAACTTTTGGATCGTAGCCTGCCGCACCATGAAGGAGTATAAGGTGCTCCCCCTTTCGAATCTGTTTTCCACCTAACTTGACGTCTTGCAACGCAATTCGTCGGTCGAATTGTACAGGGGTGTCGAGCCGTATGAGTTCATCAATGACGTCTGGAATCGTCGCTGGTTCTTTGCGAAGGTGAGCCAGTCCCAAACCTTTTGACAGCAAGTGTAACAGCGCGTTTCCTAGCAGAGCTACGGTGGTGACGGTTCCAGCTCCCAACAAGAAGACCATCATGACTTTCAACTCGTCGTTGCCGATTTCCCCGCGGCCTTCAGCAGCGACGAGGTCGCTAATTAAATCGGTTCTTGGTGTGTTTCGCCGCTCGATTGCGACACCGTGCAGATATGAGATGAGGACATCTCTCGATTTGCGAAGGCGGTGGATAGGCTTCGTCGCTGCTCCAGGCACCAGCAGCATCTCCACATCTTCAACCCACTCCGCGAACTGCTCAATATCGTTCTGGGGCAAACCCATGATGTCAGCCATTACCAGGAAAGGAAGCGGCTTTGTGAATGTTGAGACTACATCGAAAGGACGTGTGTCATCTATTCGATCTGTCAGATCGTCTGCGATGGCCTGAATCATCGGTCGGCGTCTCTTTATGGCGTCAGGTTTGAACGCCTTGCCCACCAAGCGCCTCAAATGGGTGTGTTCAGGCGGATCCAAGCCAACTATGCTGGGGATTTCGTTGACCCTACCGCCTGAGAGCAATGGGCCGCGTCTGGCCTTTCGATCATCGTTAGAAAACCGAACGTGATCGCTTAGTACGGTTTTTACGTCCTCGTATCTGGACAAAACCCAGCCGTTTGCTATTCGGCTTCGATGGACTGGATCTTTGCTTCGGAGTCGCTGATACATGGGATAGGGGTCGCGTCTGGCTCGATTGGACAGTGGATCGAACGTTACGCCGGACTCTATCCACTCCCACGCGAGTGCGACCCTGACCAGTATTCGCCGAGTAAGCCCAATCACACTAAACGCACCTTATTAGGTGAACCGCAATCTCCGAGTTGCTATGCGTCGACTTCGCCACGCGGTCGAAGCAGCAATATAGCACCGCCGAGAGCGAGGAAGAACAGGGATTGGCCGACTAGCCTGACGGTAGAAATGTCAAAATGCTCCTGAATATCGTCCGCGAATATCAGCCTTTGCAAGGTCCTAACGACGAAGAGGAACATAATGGTGTAGACCACCGCCACGTATCTCCGGGGATTGAAAACCGCGAACGTGATTAAAACCCCCATCGCCATCATAAATGCGCCTAGCACACGAATGACGTGGTGAGTCACGGGCCCGATATCGAATGAACCCCCGTACGTGACTCCGATGATGAAGTCGGCGAAGTCGCCTGGGGGCACGACGGTAGCCGCCAATCCAATGAGGAAATGCGTCGCGGCGGCATAGCTAAGGAGAACCCTGAGAATCAGCATCCTATTCATCGATAACCTCCTTAAGGTGCTCGTATTTTCTGCATCGACCGCGGAACGCTCAACCGCGATCAATTCAACAATCCACCTCAGAAATTCGGGTACGTCACTACTCGATTCCCCGCACCGCAAGAGGATGTTTCAGGAACCTCCCAGAGAACCGTCGGCTCCAGTCGCTCATCTGGTGCAGGGATGGGGGTTTCAGTTCCCCAATCCGCTGTCCGCTAGTATGGCAGGTTTTGGCGTATGTCTCAAGTGCCCTGCGCTCAATGCGAAACACCGCGAGAGCGTCAAGCTGTCCCAGATCTCGACAGTATTGGTAGTGGTAGTTTTGCAGTAGTGATTCTTCTATGTCCGCTCCTAAAGACAGCAATGAACTATCGAGGGCTGAGGCTGATTCTATAAACAGGGCATAAGCAGGGTGGCCCACGCCCGTATCGAGGGCCAACATTGCGAAGTCAGCCGAGATGCCGTGGCGAGCGAATGCAGAGTGCAAGACCCCCTGAACGTGCATCTCGTTTAGCTTTTCTCCGAAGTGGTCGGAGACGTTCGATTCTTTGCCTACGAATCGTAGCAATGGGCATGAGCGGACATGGCCGACTACGTCCACTAAGTCGTGAGTTCGGTATCTGTATAAGCCACCTCCGGTTGTGATGACTACTGAGTAACGATTGCCTGTCTCCAACTGGTGCGCTAGAACGGTATCCTCACTTGGTCGCGAACTCGCTGGCAGGAATTCGAAAAAGTGCGAGCGAACAGCCAGCGCGCACCCCGATCGTTTGCGTATTGGTACGGATACTATCCCTTCGGTCGATACAAGGCCCTTCGGCTGGATGACGGCATTGGGGAAGAGCCGGGCGACCACTTGGGCGTGCGCCTGCGCGTTCCCGTGCGCCCAGCAACTGATTAGCCTCAAATACGGCCACAACGCAGAGCTCGCTTCGCCATCGTAAGAGCGTGAATCCACCAGGTCCCTAACCTGATCGGCTCTGTCAGGGTCTGGACTCGCTATTGCACGCAGTTGAGCCAGGTCGGCGGCTGATATCGGGCCGGGTGGCGTGATCTGGCCGCCAGCTATGTCGTTAGCCAGTTGGTCCCGCCACTGCGCCAGGGGCTCGAACGTTAGGGTGAGGAACGTTGGGTGCCAGACCGAGATCACGGACAGGTTCCAGCTTCGAAGCAGGAAGAGCAGGGTAACGTAGCGGAAGGTATCCATGTCTTGGATGTTGCGGACAGCGGAGGGAACCGCCAAGGCCGCTTGAACCAGCCTTCTCCCGACGCTGCCCAAGTACTCGCTGTCGTCCTCGAAGCCAATCGGAATACCGGATTCGCTGTAGTAGCTTGGCCTAGAAACCGGGCTTACGGCCCAGTACGCCCGTCCAAGGAGCAGACGGGGCCACTGGATAAATGCGCCGGCTACCCAGGGCGCGATTGCGCGGCTGAACTCCCGTTTTAGGCTCTTGGTATACGGAATCAGCTTTGTGGGGCCCGTAGAGCCACTGGTGGGTTCCATAACTACAACCGGGTCTGAAGTGAGGACTCGCTGAGATCCCTTCAGGATTCTGCGCACATACGGTTGATAATCCTCGTAGTCGGAGAGCGGCACTTTGCCTCTGTAGTCATCTACGGATCGTATGGTGTCGAACTTCCGGTGACGTCCGAACTCGGTATTGGCGTTGCGTTGAAGCAGTCGCGCGAGCAGCCTCCCTTGCGTCTCTGCAACGTCTCGCTGCGCTCTGCTGAACGCTACCGCATCGGTCAACAGCGATGTACACCACAGGCTGTTGGCGGCGGCGCTGGAAATAGGAAAAGAACGACTCATTAGCTGTCACCGTGGTTAGACACTATTCTCAAGCATGCGCTGTCCAGCGCGGGTGAGGTTGGACCGGGTTAGCTCGGTGATGCAGACCAGGTAGTCGCCTACGGCGTGAGCCGGGTTGGCGCGTACGAAGAACTCTATGTGCGGATTCTTCAAGAGCCGCCTGCTAATGTCTGAGATTCCTGGCAGAAGCGGGGCAGGTTCACGAAATCGCACCAAGCCCGCCTCCGGATGGTACTGGTCTCCGAATCTCATGCGGGCCAGCGCCTCTATGACGTGCTGCTTGTCCGGGGGGGTAAGAACGTCATATTTAGGGTAAAATTCCCGAAAGAACAGATGCAGCGAGTGGTAGGTCCTGTAACCGGAACTCAGCAGGAGCCAGAATGTGGGAATATCGGGCCGCTCCTCGGCAAGTTTGAACATGTAGCGGCCCATCAACTGCGGAAACGCAGGGTGAGTGCGATGTTGGCTGCTGATTATAGTATCGCCTGAGTACAACGCGTCCACTTGGACTCCGTCCACCTGAGTCGTAAGGCGCATCATAGTAGAGAACCCGCCTATCCGCTCAGTGCGAGGATCAGTGACCACGAAAACCCAGTCCTTTTCGGCAAGGTCAGCGTCGAATCTTGCTCTGGTAACGTTGGCGAAGTGGTCGGTCATGAGCGAGTGCATTTGATTGCGCTCATGTGGGGTCAGTTCCGACACGCGACGAATCCGCGCTTGCAGGCGGCTTCGGCTGGCTCTACTAGAATTCTTACACATCTGGTTCAAGGTACCTAGTCTCAGAGCGCGGCGATTTCGACATATGGGATACGGTCGTTGACATCGAGCTTTGCGTGGAATCCTTCCTTTTCGTCCCATGAAACTGTGTAGAGCCTCGATGGATAGGTGATGTGAGGGTATTCTTCAGCCGCCTTGAGCAGTGGATCGCGGCTGTCCAAGCCAATGGAAAGATAGGCATATCCCCTTCTGGCTGCCGCACTATAGGCCGCCCTGAGTAGATCGTGGAATATCTCCGTGCTGTTGTCCTCAATGCAGATGAAGCTGCCATAGATGTAGTGGACAGCCTCGCCAGTAGCAGGCAGAGGCTTGCGCCTTGTTACGCGGGAGATGGCGTTGTAGATCGGCCGAACAAGCCTCAACCTGCCGGAGTATGAGTGGACTATAGTCTGTTTGAACGCCGACTGGTCCCAGAGTCCCATGGTGCCGACGATCCTGCCGCTTCGATGGGCGACAAAGAAATTATCCAAGTTGAATTCGAGTGTTGTGGTTCCATCTCGAAAGTCATCTGCGTCATACGCTGGGAAGAACTGTTTTTGGCTACCGTGATCTCTAAGAAAGCTGACTATTTCATCTAGGCTGAAGTTTGATCCCCTGCTTATCTGGCAAGCCGAAGATCGAGGGGGTTCGGCTTTTCTTAAGGCGATAGCGAGCGTCTTGATCTGCCCAATCTCACAGTAGATCGGGTGGTAAGGTCGGGGTTGCTTTACCAGAAGGCCGACGGCGGTTGGGTTGCCTTCTATTATCGTGGTGATGTATCCGCGTACGCGCCCGTCACTGTGGAGTTCGCGTCCGAACTTCATGGCGAAAGCTAGTAGCCAGCGGCCTCTGAACCGGCTATCCACCCGAAGCTGACCCAGGTAACCCACCTCCTCGACGGTGCCGTTCACGAACATGGGTCTCGTGGCTCTGCATGCCAGGCCAGCTATCTCACCTGTGGGAGTGTGGCGAGCAACGGCTACTTGCCAGAATCTGCCCATAGTGCCGCAACCTAGAAAGTAGTTCGGCTCCCGCTCGTATGTGACGGCGACATCGCCTGGCACGGGATTATGTGCCAGCAGCTTCCGAATGGCGGGGTCGTCCTCTTCGGTCGCAAGACCAAAGCTGAATTCTTTCATGGTGTCTCAGCCATTTCTATGCGACTGTCAACGGCAGTCAAGGGATGATCGACTCTGATGAGAGGGCATCGGTAGGACTCGTCACCCAAGGGGTAGTTCTCGCGCTGGCTCACCTCCCGGCGCATAAGGAAGTTGATCACAAAAAAATACCACGCGAACGCGCCACGGGTGTTGACCTTGAAATCGAGGCTGCGCCTGAGTATTGAGGGCAGGCTATAAAAGTCAGACCTGGCCCGCAAGCACCCTCGTCTAGCTTCCTCGGCGGTCATCCCGGTCGGAACGAACGGCAGCATTCCGTAACGATAGTCAGGATCTAACCACCAACGGTCGTAGAGCAGCCGCCCTTCTTGCTGAAGCTGTTCATAAAGCGGAGTCCCTGGAAAGGGTGTCACATGGTTGAACGAAACCATAAAAAAGCGCTTCTGTTTGGCGAATCTCTCGTTATCGTGGAACGCATCCACGGTATCGCCATCGTAACCCAGCATAAAGGTGATGTAGAGTCTGATGCCGTAGCGCCGAAAGTTGGCGAAAGCGACATCGTACCCGCCCTTCATCGTGTTAAAGCTCTTACTCATCCGCCTCAACGTGTCAGTATTCAATGTCTCCAGCCCTACCAGCAGACCCTGGCAGCCACTGTCCCTCGCCAGCCGCAGGAATTCCTCGTCGTGGGCGGCGTGAATGCTCGCTTGGCTCACCCACTTGATCTTCAGAGGAATCATGCGGCGCATCAGTTCTTTGGCACGGTCCATGTGCGAGGTGAAGTTGTCATCTACGAAGAAGATCAGGGGTTTATCGATTCGTCTGATCTCTTCAATGATCTCGTCTGTGGGTCTTCTGTTCTGAGTGCTCTCGAAGAACGACTGTATGGCGCAGAACTCACACCGCAGGTGGCACCCTCGCCCGGCTTCAACTAATCCAATGGGGAGGTATCTCTTCCCCACGAAGATCGAACGGTCGGGCCTCACTCCTTGAAGCGAAGGCCGAGATGGGCTTTTGTATATCCGTCGCATCCGGTCCGCCCGGAAGTCCGCAACCACCTGCGGCCAAAGCTCCTCGGCCTCTCCGACGACTACGGATTCGGCGTAGTCTCTCACTTCGTCTGGAACCAGCGTCGCATGGAAGCCTCCCATTGATACGGGGACCCGTCGTCTGCGATACTCTGAAGCGATCTGATAAGCACGTTTAGCCGTATAGGTTTCCACGCTAATCGCAACGAGATCGGTAGGCTCGTCGTATGGTATCGGCTCCATTCTGTCGTCGTAGAACTTGACCTCTACGTCTGGGGGAGTCAGAGAAGCGAGCATGGCCGGCGCCAAAGGTTCCATCTGCCAACCACGGATGTATGGTTCGCCTATGCGTCTGCCTATGCACGGGTGGATGAGGGTTATTCTCATGCCGGTGTCGGTTCCTTCCCAACGACCCAGTCGCAGTTGTAAAACGAGTGCAGATTGTTCGCGTAGAAGCGATACCCAAAGTTGGCGGCAAGGGAGATCGGAAGCTGAATACGCGAACCCAGCAATCGCTTGGCAATAGAGCGATATCCATAGGTACGCTTCCAAGCCCATTCGGTCTTTGCCAGCAGAAGGTCTGGGCTCATCTGCTGGGGTTGGTACACGACGTGCTGGCCATCATACAGGCTCCAGTCTCTCGTGATGATGCGTCCCTCCTGCTCCAGGCTTCTGAAGAGGGGTGTGCCTGGGAAGGGTGTAAGTATTGCGTATCTTGGCAGGTCGATGTTGGCCTCAATGACGAAATCCACGGTCTGCTCGAAAACGTCAGAGGTATCGTTGTCGAACCCAAACACGAAGCAACCCATGATGCCGATTCCACGTTCGTGGAGCCGCCTCACGACATAATGGTAGTCCTTTAGAGCGTTGAAAGATTTGCGAGTTTCGCGCAGCGAATCCTGATTCAAGGACTCGAAGCCCAAAAGCAACGCCCGGCATCCGCTCCGAGCGGCCAGATCGAGAAGCTCGTCGTCCCAGGCAATTATCGTCGTGGCGAGTCCGCCCCACTTCAGTTTCAGCGGCACGAGGGCTGTAAACAGCTCCTTCGCATAGTCAGTGTCTGCAATGAGATTCAGGTCTAGGAAGATGAGCCTGCGCGCTCCCATCTGTTTGATATCCGCCACCACCTCGCCGACTGGCCGTTGCAACGGACGCCCCCAGGCGGAAGGGACAACACAGAACTGGCAGCGATGAATGCACCCGCGCGTCGCCTCTATCGTATTCATCGTGGCATAGCGGTGGGCTGGAAGCAGGTCGCGGCGTGGGAAGGGCAGATTCGCGAGGCTGAGGTCTGCGGTCTGGTCGTACCTCGCCTTCATCTCACCGTACGCGAAGTCGTGGAGCAACTGCGGCCATGTCTGCTCAGCATATCCGACTACCACTGAGTCTGCGTGATCTGCTGCCTCGTCCGGCATGAGGGTTGGATGGACTCCACCCAGTACAGTGGAGATTCCCCTATTTCGGAAATGGTCTGCGAGATCATAAGCCCGCGGTGCGGTCCCGGTGATGGCGCTGATGCCAATAAGGTCGGCATCCAGGTCAAGCGCAATGTCTATAATGCCCTCGTCTACCAGGGTCACTTCGCTGTCTATTTCGGGCGGTATCAGTGAGGCGAGCGTAGTCAGCGTCAGGGGGGCGTAACGCATCGACCTCTTCCAAATCCCTGTCCGATGTCTGTACAGAGGGCCTCTTGGAGAGATCAGGACAATCTTAAGCTTTCCAGACATGAAGCAGTCCTCACGTATGGCCAGTATTCATGCGACCCCACTCCAATCGAGTTGCTCTACTCGTTAGAACAAGGTTGCGCTCAATTTCAGTTCGCGCTTCATTACTATACCTTATATTGGGGCTGTTCAAGCGCATCTCGACGAAGTGTACGGCTATTACGGTGCCGGGTTCAGTGGATCTGGGCCGTAACGGTTGGGGCCGACGGTTCCCGGAAGGGCACAGAAAACCAGCAGCGGAATTAAACATCCCACAGAGAGGGCGAAACCGACATACAATTGCGGCCAAACATGATCTTCGGTTTCTGCGCCTAGCGCCTCGAAGGACGCGACAATTGACATTGCTACCAATACTAATGAGAGCCCCAACATCCCAATGGAGGGCAACAAGAGCCACCAGGCGGAGCGGCCGGTATCATGCAGGCGTCTGACCGACACTGCCAGAGATGGCATGAGCAAGGCCAACATGTACAACTGCCCCAAAAGAGGGATAGAGATTATGAGAGGGATAGAGATTATGATGAGGGACGAAACAGTACAGAAAAGGAAGAACCACCAGAATTCAGACCGCCTCGCCCGACCGTTGAAGTCCGCGTATTTCTGGAAACACGTCTTGATTGATTCAGTCAGAGTCCTCCGTCTTCCGGGCTCCGGTTCCGATAGTGGGTCCGCCGGAGTTGAGACGTGGGGAGATTCGCCGGAGCCGCCCATGTCCGGCGCCGGGTTCAGTGGGTCTGGGCCGTAACGGTTGGGGCCGACCGTTCCCGGAAGGGCACAGAAAATCAGGAGCGTCATTGAACATCCCACGAAGAGAGTGAAGCTGACAATCGTCAGAGCAAGAACGCTACCTTCGTTGTCTAAACCTCCGACCAGAGTGGAGAGTATTATTAAGAATGCTATTACTAGCGAGACTCCAAACCCCAACACCGCAATGGGGAACAACAAGAGCCACCGGGCGGAGCGGCCGGTATCATGTAGGCGTCGCACCGACACTGCCAGAGATGGAATGAGCAAGGCCAACATGTACAACTGCCCCAAAAGAGACAATATGTAAATCTGCCTCAAAAGAAGGATGGAGAGCGACGAAACAGTGCAGAAAAGGAAGAACCACCAGAATTCAGACCGCCTCGCCCGACCGTTGAAGTCCACGTATTTCTGGAAACACGTCTTGATTGATTCAGTCAGAGTCATCCTGATTCTCCCTTCTTGCTTGCTTCGAGACGCAAGAATCGTCACCATGTTGCGCCACCACCAACGTGGGAAACAAGGTTCGTTTATACCTAAATGCGGGGGTACTTTTGTACCTGTCTCCATAGGGCGCTTCTGAATCTTGCCAACGCGGAGCAGGGTACGCCCTAGGAGTAGAGCCTTGAGTTCGCCGACCATGCTGAGTGATGATGTCACGGCTAGGTTGGGCCGGTCGTCAAGAGTCGCAAGTCAGGAGCACCACGCAACTCGAGGCAGGTCGTCGGGATGCGCAGGAAGTCTGATCTCAATGCCGCCAACACTCTCTCCATCTACCGTGACCCTAACAGCCTCGTCGTAGCTGGCCGTGATGCTGTTGCCGTCGTACCACCCCACGAAACTACATCCGGGACCGGCAGCATATATGTCCAGTGTGAAAGATCCGTCAGGCACGCTTATATCGAATTCGCCACCCGGGCCCGTTCGGTCAAATCCGCTGTTGTCTGCCTCCCCTTGCCATGCCCATATGCCTATCCCTTCAAGAGGCTCTCCCGCCGGTCCGAGCACCACCCCCGCTATTCGATATCTGGTGGGCAGTATACTGCTCCGATGCTCTTCAAAGGACTCATAGAATTCGTCAACTGTTATGCCGAAGGCGTTTTCGAACGCTGCCTGCCAGGTATCGTGTTGCAGCAGTAGCTCGTAGTAGCGAAGAATCGAGGCGTCGCTCGAATGTCGAGCAAGCCACTCCACCGCAAGAAATCCGACTTCATAAGCACCAGAATCATTGAAGAAGTCCTGTGCCAGTTCCAGATCGGCTAGGCTGCTAGTAGATTGCGCAGCTTTTCTTATCATTCGGTCGCGCTCGACATGGTAACTCTCAATACCTCTCGCGACAGTGTACGACAGAGAATTGTATACTGCTGCTCCTTCCGTCAACCACCATGGACCTTGGGTAGAATACCCTTCGCCATAATTAGGCAGCAAGTGGCCCGGCGCTGTTGCTCCTTGCAGGTAATGGAAATATTCGTGTGCGAATACGGCAGGTCTGCCACATACCGGTTCCAGAGAAATATAAAGGCTAACTGAACGGACTCCGCATATGGGGCCTGCATGTTCGTAGCCCTCTATCTCCTTGAATCTTCCCCGCAGCATCTCTTGATCATAAGAAACTACAAAAAGAGGCTCCGGCGCCGATTTTCCAGCAGCGTAATCGTCAAAGAAATTCCGAAGATCAGCGACTAAGGCGCGGACCTCGGCCCGCTTGGCAGGGGATACGTCACCCAGGAATTCGATCGTCGCCTCCTGGCCGGGATCCACTGATGCCGCTGCGGTGTGACACGTAGATGAGACGCTTGTGTCGCCAAAGACCTCCTCGATCAGGTCTGCGATCCTGGGGTCGTATGCCTCCAGTTCGTGGCGCGTGTCGATCTGGTTGTGGACTCCATTAGCCGGCCAAGACCTGTCGTTCAGTCCGAACCAAGATTGGACGCCTTCAGCCCAGTACTCCTCGGAATTCTCGCCGGCATACGTCTGTCCCCAAAGGCCCGCGTCCAATGCCTTCCTATAAGCCTCTTCTAAGCGCCTGCGAAATTCCCCACCTCTGGGTTGCTGCTCAACTCCCATGTTAAGAATAGCGTGCGCGAACTCGTGAACTAAGATATCTTCACGTGGGAAGACGTTGTTCTCATTACAGAGCAGATTGCCCTCCCAAATCGCCGTAGTTCGGTGTACTATATTTCCAGATAAACCCCCGCCTTGGACTCTCGGATTCCAGTCAGTACCAGGATACTCCTCATATAGGTCCCGAAATTCCGGAATGTCCGTAATCACCTCATCGTCCGATACGACGGTAACCCTTCTGCGCAATTCAATCAGCTCTGCACGAATGTCTGGTCCATTCGCCAGCATCTCGTCGATGATTTCTCTAGCCTGGAACAATGCTTCGTCAGGAACTTTGTCGGAGGCTACGATGGGCAGCCCGCCGGCGTCCAGGTATTTCTTATAGAATGGATCTAGACCGAGATCGGAAGGTGGAGGTGGCAACGGTACTGGCGTTGAGGTGGCCGTGGGTGTGGCGGTCGGCACTGGCGTGGAAGTAGCCGTGGGCGTGGCGGTCGGCACTGGCGTGGAAGTAGCCGTGGGCGTGGTGGTCGGCACTGGCGTGGAAGTAGCCGTGGGTGTGACGGTCGGCGTTGGTGTGGCCACTCCCTGAACCGACCAGCTTGGGACACGGTTCGACCCCGAGTTGTTGGTCAGGCGGGTCTCGCATACGTTCATCACGTATATGTTGTAGATGGTGATACGGTCGTTCGGGTCGGGATCGTCTCGGTTCGACTCGAACACGATACGGCATCCGTCCGGCGACCAGCTTGGACTACTGTCAATCGCCGGGTTGTCGGTCAGGCGGGTCTGGCCCGAACCGTCGGTGTTCATCACGTATATCTCATTGTTCCCATCACGGTTTGAGGTGAACACAATGCGGCGACCGTTCGGCGACCAGCTTGGGCTACCGTCCCACGCCGAGTTATCGGTCAGACGGGTCTGGCCCGAACCGTCGGCATTCATCACGTATATGTCCCTGCTCCCGTCACGGTGCGAGGCGAACGCGATACGGCGTCCGTCCGGCGACCAGCTTGGGGAAAAGTCCCGGGCCGAGTTATCGGTCAGGCGGGTCTGGTCCGAACCGTCGGCGTTCATCACGTATATGTTGTAGTTCTCATCACGGTTCGAGTCGAACACGATGCCGTGTCCGTCCGGCGACCAGCTTGGGCTACCGTCAACCGCCGGGTTGTCGGTCAGGCGGATCTGGTCCGAACCGTCGGCGTTCATCACGTATATCTCCCCGTTCCCGTCTCGGCCTGAGTCGAACACGATGCGGCGTCCGTCCGGTGACCAGCTTGGTTCACGATCATACGCCGGGTTGTCGGTCAGGCGGGTCTGACCCGAACCGTCGGGATTCATCACGTATATCTCCCAGTTCCCGTCACGGTACGAGTCGAACACGATACGGGAGTGCGTCTGGGGAACCGCGGTCGGAACCGTGGTTGGAACTGCGGTCGGAGCCGGGCCCGACCCTCCGCACGTGGACAGGCCCAGACTTGCGAGGTCGTTGTCGCTCACCTGCGCGAAGTTGTACGGGACGCAACCGCTGAGGCCGTTGCCCGCAAGTCGCCATTTGGTCAGAGCGGTCAGGTTGTTCAGCGACGCGGGTATCGTCCCCGTCAGGCTGTTGCCGCTCAGGTCGAGCGTCTTCAGGGCCGACAGGCTGCCGAACCCGGTGGGGATGACGCCGTTGAGACTTCGGTTGGGAAGTGACACCCCAACCACCCGGCCGTTCTCGACCGTTATCCCGTCCCACTTTTCAATCGAACGGCCCGACCACCAGTTCAGCTTGGCAGTGCCCCGGAGCGCGGACTTCACGCCCAGCAGAGTCTCGCAGTCGGAAATCAGTCCGGCGCTGCCCGTCGGGACGGCCCCGCCCGTGACGCAGACGGAGTCATCCTGGCCCATCACTGTGCCGACCCCGATTATGGCTGCGACGATAACTCCGACAACTACGAATGTCTTTACGTTCAACATGCCAAGTGCTTCCCTAATAGCAAGTCGACCGGTTCTGGACTTCGATTTCCGTTCCTCTCCTTGTGTGAGACGAGTGCGATTCAATGATCGCCTGTCCAGTGTTGCCTTTCCCCTAGCCGCGTCCGTAAGGTTCGTTCGTACCTATTTCGAGGGGTACTTTTGTACCTGTCTCTTGGGGAGGGTGGTACTACTGTATCTTGCCAATGCCTCTGAGAGATTCGTCACTCCGTAGGGTCTCACCAGTAGATGCGTTCAGGGCATACACTATGTTCTCGTAGGAACCTATGTTGGCCTTACTTTGTGACAGACACTTTAGATTCTCCGACTCCGCTGCGCTCAGAATGACAGCGGTGGGGCTGCTTGCTGGATAATGGGGAGTGGGCGGATGATCAAATGCCTACCCCTGTCACCCCTGCGAGGGGGGAGGGTTTTTGGGGAAGGCTTACCGCTGTTGCGCTACGCTGACGACGATGTTCTTGAGCGCGGGGTACTGGTTGGACGTTCCGAAGTCCCACTTTCTGGCGTCCCAAGTCCGGTATATGCCGTTGTTGGATGTGGGCGACCGGAGTTCGCTGGAGAGCTTTCCGATGCCGGCCGCGCTGTCGTCCTGGCCGGTGGCGTCTTGGCTCCAGTAGCTGGCGGTGGCTATGCCCCCGCCAAACCCAACAAGGCCGCCGAAATGGTTGGCCGTGCCTGTCACACTGCCTACGGCATAGCTATTTCTGATTGTGCCTCCGTGTTGGTATCCGACGAGGCCGCCGACGTAGGAGGCGTAGTAGGAGGTCGTACCGGTGACGCTTGCGGCGGAATAGGTGTCGTCGATTGCGTACGAGTTTTCCCCTACAAGGCCGCCGACGTGGTAGCCGCCATTCACGCTTCCCGTGGAGTAGCTTTTGGCGATGGTGCCACTGTTGTATCCGACCAGTCCACCGACCCGTCCAGTGCCGAATACGCTTGCATCGGCGGCGCTGGCGGTTATCTTACCGTTGTTATAACCAACCAGGCCGCCGACGCCGTCCGCGCTGTTCACTCCATTCACGCTGCCAGTAGCATAAACGGCGGTGATTGTGCCGTCGTTCTGACCGACCAAGGCGCCGGCCCTACCGCCTCTTATGCTTACGTCCGAGAGCTTGACCCGGCGGATGTCGCTACGCCTTCCCGACCTGCCGAACAAGCCCAGGTAACTGCCGCTCTTTATGAGCAGGTCGTCTATGGTGTGGCCGTTGCCCTCGAAGACGGAGTTGAACGGACGTCCAAAGCCTCCGATTGGCGTCCATCCGTTGCGGTTGTCATCGTTGTCTGTGGGGTCGAAGTCCAGGTTCGTCGTGAGTTCATAGCCCTGGCAGCCGGCGGACGGGCATCCCATGCCGGCAAGGGCGTCGGGGAAGGCCGCACCGTAGGCCGTGGCGTTGGCGGGCGAGCCGTCGCCGTCTAGGTCGTGGCGAATGGCGTCCAGTTGCTCTAGGCTTGCGACCTCTATCAGCCCGTCGTCGTCCATGTCGTAGTCGCGCCCGGTCGGTGCCGGCGTGGGCGTGGGGGTGGGGGTCGTGTTTCCGGCGGCACAGCTGGTGACGCCTTCCTTAGTCTCAACGCCTCGCAGCCATGCCTGGAACGCGGAGTCCGTGGGCGCGCACAGTTGCGTGCCGGTCAAATTCAGGTAGCGAAGTTGTCTCAATCCGGCGTAGGAACCGGGCAGAGGGCCGGACAGGCCGGCGTTGTCGCCTAACACCAAGAATTCCAGGTCGACCAAGCGGGACAGTGCGGCAGGCGCGGCTCCGGTCAGAAGATTGCCGTAAAGGTCAAGGTACTTCAGCTTCGAGAGATTGCCCAGCCAGGACGGAATAGGCCCGCTCCATCGGATTCTAGATAGAACCAAGACCTCCAGATTCGAGAGGTTGCCCAGTTCGGACGGGACAGGACCGCTCCAGTTGTTGCCGCCCAGGCTTAGCCACGTAAGCGTGGAAAGGCCGCCGAGCCAGGACGGTATCGGACCGCTCAGGTTGTTGTTGCTCAACCTCAGATTCGTCAGCTTGGTGAGCCGGCTCAGTTCGGACGGCACCGGCCCGCTCAGCTGATTCTGTCCAAGGTCCAACTTGCGCGTCAGGTTGGTAAGCTTGCCTAGTTCAGGGGGTATCGAACCGGACAGACGGTTGCCGTAAAGGTGCAATTCCGTGAGATTGGTGAGGTTGCCCAACTCGCGCGGTATGGTCCCGCTCAGCTGGTTGCCGTACAAGACCAAGACTTGCAATGCGGACAGCTTGCCGAGCGCGGGCGGTATGCTGCCCCTAAGCCGGTCGCTTGCCTGATCCTCCCCAAACGACCACCCCAGGTCTATACCGGTTACGCGGGTGGGGCTACCGCCTGCGCTTATGCCGCGCCACCGGCTGATGGGGACGTTCTCGGACCAGTTGAGGGACGCGCCACCCGCGAGGGTGTCTCTCGCGCCAAGCAGGATGTCGCAGTCCGACACCAGGTCTGGGTTGGCGGCCGGGTTAGGCACGGCGGTCCCGTTGGCGCAGAGGGTTGTGGCGGGAGACGGCGTGGAAGTGGGTGTAGGCGTGACGGTCGGCGTTGGTGTGGCCACTCCCTGAACCGACCAGCTTGGATTACCGTTCGACCCCGAGTTGCTGGTCAGGCGAGTCTGGCATACGTTCATCACGTATATGTTGTTGATGGTGATACGGTCGTTCGGGTCGGGATCGTCTCGGTTCGAGGTAAACGTGATGCGGCATCCGTCCGGCGACCAGCTTGGACTACTGTCAATCGCCGGGTTGTCGGTCAGGCGGGTCTGGCCTGAGCCGTCGGCGTTCATCACGTATATCTCATAGTTCCCGTCACGGTTCGAGATGAACGCGATGCGGCGTCCGTCCGGCGACCAGCTTGGGGCACTGTCTGACGCCGGGTTGTTGGTCAGGCGGGTCTGGTCCGAACCGTCGGCGTTCATCACGTAGATGTTGTAGTTCTCGTCACGGTTCGAGGTGAACGCGATGCGGCGTCCGTCCGGCGACCAGCTTGGGGAAAAGTCCCGGGCCGAGTTATCGGTCAGGCGGGACTGGCCCGAACCGTCGGCGTTCATCACGTAGATGTTGTAGTTCTCATCACGGTTCGAGTCGAACACGATGCCGTGTCCGTCCGGCGACCAGCTTGGGCTACCGTCAACCGCCGGGTTGTCGGTCAGGCGGATCTGGTCCGAACCGTCGGCGTTCATCACGTATATCTCCCCGTTCCCGTCTCGGCCTGAGTCGAACACGATGCGGCGTCCGTCCGGCGACCAGCTGGGGCGAGTGTCATAAGCCGGGTTATCGGTCAGGCGAGTCTGGCCCGAACCGTCGGGATTCATCACGTATATCTCCCAGTTCCCGTCTCGAGATGAAGCGAACACGATGCGGGAGTGCGTCTGGGGAACTGCGGTGGGAACTGTGGTTGGAACCGCGGTCGGAGTCGGCGTAGGTGCCGGGCCCGACCCAGCACATGTGGGCAGGCCAAGACTTGCGGCGTCGTTGTCGCTCACCTGCGCGAAGTTGTACGGGACGCAACCGCTGAGGCCGTTGCCCGCAAGTCGCCATTTGGTCAGAGCGGTCAGGCTGTTCAGCGACGCGGGTATCGTCCCCGTCAGGCTGTTGCCGCTCAGGTCGAGCGTCTTCAGGGCCGACAGGCTGCCGAACCCGGTGGGGATGACGCCGTCGAGGCTTCGGTTGGGGAGCGACACCTCGGTCACCCGGCCGTTCTCGACCGTTATCCCGTTCCACTTTTCGATCGAACGGCCCGACCACCAGTTCAGCTTGGCGCTGCCTCGGAGCGCGGACTTCACGCCCAGCAGAGTCTCGCAGTCGGAAATCAGTCCGGCGCTGCCCGTCGGGACGGCCCCTCCCGTGACGCAGACGGAGTCGGTCTGCCCGACGGCCGGCCGCGTAGTGACCGCTCCCACGGCAATGACTACGGCTATAGATATGGCAAGAACGGTTATGACTTTCATGAATGTCCCCCTCGCGGCAAGGACGTCGTCACTATGGACTTTGACATCGTCGCCCCTCATCTGTGCAAGATGATCATTTCGAGGGGTACTTTAGTACCTGTCTCTTTCGGAAACCGCCACCGTCAGCGTGTAGGAGCCTATGCCGTAGTAGCCACTCACCGCAACGTAGTACTCGCCCGAACTCGGAGCTTTCCACACGATGCGCGACGCCGGGGAACCATCGCCCCGGTCGTCGTTGTAGGCTATCTGGAACTCGTCGGAGTCATAAATGTCCAACCACGAGTCGGGCAGTGTTCCCAGACCCACGTCAATTTGGTATATCTTTCCCTTCTCCGCCTCGAAGACGAAAAAGTCTTCGTCGCCATCGTAGTCCACCGTGCCCTGCATAGCCTCTCCGACCGTTGCGGGCGTAGCCCCCTCGAACGAGTTGGCGTGGTCGTCGACGATGTCCAAAGCCTCCACCGTCAGCGTGTAGGAACCTACTCCATAGCCGCCCACCGCAGCATAGTACTCGCCCGAACTCGGAGCTTTCCACACGATGCGCGATGCCAGGGAATCATCGTCTCGGTCATCGTTGGAGGCTATCTGGAACCCGTCGGAGTCATAAATGTCCAACCACGAGTCGGGCAGTGTTCCCAGACCCACATCAATTTGGTATACCTTTCCCTCCTCCGCCTCAAACGTGAAAAAGTCTTCGTCGCCGTCGTAGTCGAGCGCGCCCTGCATAGGCTCCCCGACCGTCACGACCGTAGCCCTCTCGACCGAGTTGGCGTGGTCGTCAACGACGTCCAAAGCGGACACCGTCAGCGTGTAGGAACCTACTCCATAGCCGCCCACCGCAGCGTAGTACTCGCCCGAACCCGGGGCTTCCCACACGATGCGCGACGCCAGAGAACCATCGCCCCGGTCGTCGTTGGAGGCCAGCTGGAACTCGTCGGAGTCATACAGCTCTAACCACGAGTCGGACAGCGTTCCCAGCCCCACGTCTATCTGGTAGAGCACGCCCTCTTCAACCTCGAACGCGAAGACGTCGTTGTCGCCACCGTAGTCCACCGTACCCTGCATAGGCTCCCCGACCGTCATGGGCGTAGCCCCCTCGACAGAGTTGGTGGCGTGGTCGTCGACGATGTCGGAAACCGTGAGCGTCAGCGTGTAGGAACCCACTCCATAGCCGCCCACCTCAACGAAGTACTCGCCCGAACTCGGAACTTCCCCGACGATGCGCGACGCCAGGGAATCATCGTCTCGGTCGTCGTTGAAGGCTATCTCGAACTCTTCGGAGTCATAAATAGCCAACCACGAGTCGGGCAGCGTTCCCAACTCGACGTCTACCTGGTAGAGCACGCCCTCTTCAACCTCGAACGCGAACACGTCGATGTCGTCATCGTAGTCCACCGTACCCTGCATAGGCTCCCCGACCGTTGCGGGCGTAGCCCCCTCGAACGAGTTGGCGTGGTCGTCGGTGTGAGGGGCGGTAAGTTGAGCCACAGCCGCCTCCAGTTCAGCAAGCCTTCTCTCAACAGCCGCCTCCAGCTCAGCAAGCCTTCTCTCAACATCATTCAGTCTTGCCTCGATTGCAGTCGATCCGCCACCAGGCCCTGGCCCTCCGCACGCGAGCAGATTCAGACTTGCGGCGTCGTTGTCGCTCACCTGCGCGAAGTCGTACGGAACGCACCCGCTGAGGTTGTTGCCCGCGAGTCGCCATTTGGTCAGAGCGGTCAGGCTGTTCAGCGACGCGGGTATCGTCCCCCTCAGGGTGTTGCCGCTCAGGTCGAGCGTCTTCAGGGCCGACAGGCTGCCGAACCCGGTGGGGATGACGCCGTTTAGACTTCGGTTGGGAAGTGACACCTCGGTCACCCGGCCACCATGGACCGTTATCCCGTCCCACTCTTCAATCGAACGGCCCGACCACCAGTTCAGCTTGGCGCTGCCTCGGAGCGCGGACTTCACGCCCAGCAGAGTCTCGCAGTCGGAAATCAGTCCAGTGTTGCCGGAAGGGACGGCCCCGCCCGTGACGCAGACGGAATCATCCTGGCCCATCACTATGCCGACCCCGATTATGGCTGCGACGATCGCTCCGATAACTACGAATGTCTTTACGTTCAACATGTCAAGTGCCTCCCTAATAGCGAGTCTGCCGGTTATGGACTTCGATTTCTGTTCCTCTCCTTATGTGAGACGAGTGCGATTCATCGATCGCCCGCCCAGTGTTGCCTTTCCCCTAGCCGCGTCGTAAGGTTCGTTCGTACCTATTTCGTGGGGTACTTTTGTACCTGTCCGATGGGGTACGAACGAACCTTGTAGACGTTGCCGGGCGGCGTACACTACACGGGAGTCGAGGCTTGGATTTGCAGACCATGCTGCGCAATGCGGTTGCAGAGTTCCGCCGGGCGCGCGATAGAACCGAAACGGACGACCTGCGATACAGCCTGAGGATTTCGGTATGGGTACGATGGTTCGTGATAATCGCGTGGCTGGCCCAACTCCACTATCGGGTCAACTTCGCGCATCCCGCCTATGTCGCTCACACGCTCTTCGCCGTCTCGTTGCTTGCTCTCAACGGGTACGTCCACTACCGCATCGAGTCGAAGCGGACGTTGACGTGGCGCTGGGCGGCCGCCCTCAGCGCGATGGACGCGACAATGGTTACGGCCGGCCTCGCGATATCAGGCGGGTTTGCGAACACCTTCTTCGTGCTGTACTACCCGGCGCTCGCCATGTTTGCCGTGGTGTTCACGTCGTTCAGACTCAGCTTTGCCGTAGTGACGGTCGTAGGAATCGCATACGCAGCATTGAGCTTGATGATCGAGCAGGGAGTCGACTTCGGGATCAAGGAAGAGAAGGTTTTGTTCACGAGGATCGCCGTGATGTACGCGGTGGTAATGGCGGTGAACCTCGTATCCAGATTCGAGCGGATCAGAAGGAGAGCGGCTGTGGAACGAGAACGTGAGCTCCAGCGGGAGCGAATCGAACTCTCGCAGACCATCCACGACACGATAGCCCAGTCCACGTATATGATTGGGCTGGGCTTGGAAACGGCTATCGAGATGGCTAACGCCCAGGACGACGAAGACCGCGACGAGCTTATCCCCAAGCTGGAAGCGACACACGCTCTGTCCAAATCGGCGATGTGGGAGTTGAGGCACCCCATCGATGCCGGCCCCATCTTCGAGGGCCAGGAGGTGAGCCACGTGCTGCGGTCGCACGTCTCGACGTTCGCCACGATCACGTCGATCCCCACCAATCTGGTCCAGTCCGGCAAGGAGCCGCAGCTTTCCACGATCGTGCGAGGGCTGCTGTTCTCGATAGCCCACAACGCGATGACAAACGCATTCCGGCATGCGCGCGCCAGGAAGGTGACCATCGCGCTGTCCTTCGAGAGCGATGGGCTCCGCATGTCCGTGTCGGACGATGGCATTGGCCTTCCCGACGACTACGCAGACCGCGGACACGGCTTCAGGAACATGAGAGCGGACGCCGAGCGAATGGGAGGCAGCCTCGAGGCGGGCCCAGGCGAGTCGGGACGCGGCACGACCGTGACCTGCGCCATTCCGTATGACCCTCACCGGGGAGGCGCGTAACTTGGCGCCCGTCACACAGACCAGGGTGATGCTCGTGGACGACCACGAGATCATGCGCGACGGCCTGCGCGAGGTGCTGCACCGGTCCGGCGACTTCGAGGTGGTAGGTGAGGCCGCAGACGGCGATGCGGCGGTGAGGATAGCCCAGGAGCTCAAGCCCGACGTGATAGTTATGGATGTCATGATGCCTCTCAAGAACGGCATCGACGCCTGCCGAGAGATCACCGAGACGCTCCCGGACACGAGAGTGTTGATTCTCACAGCGGCAAGGGCAGAGGACGCCGCAATCGAGGCGGTAGCCGCGGGCGCGGCGGGATACCTTCAGAAGTACTCGGGCAAGGAGGAGTTGCTCCGTGCCGTCCGCGACGTTGCGGACGGTGAGTATCGCATCCCTTCCAACGTGATCGAGCGCGTGTTTGCCGAACTCCGCGCGCCAGCCCAGCGAAAGACTCGCGAGTTGAGCAGGCTCACCTCGCGGGAGAGGCAGATACTGACTCTATTTGCACAGGGTTGGTCCTATCCAAAGATCGCTGAGGCCAGGGGGAATCAGCCGGTCACCATCCGGAACGCCATCTACGGCATTCAGGACAAGCTGGGCATCGAAACCAAGCAGGAGCTTGTGGTCTGGACCGTACGAAACGGTCTGCTGGACGACCGCGAGATCTACTGATAGTGTTCCGATCCGGCACAGATCAACGGCGGTGCAGTGTGAGGTATGGGGCTTGCCTTGTTCGCTCTTTGCGCTGGAGTCGGTCCGATCAAGGGAGTGGTTCTCGACTGCCTTCCGCCTGATAGCGACTGGCCGCAGCTGACGCACTCCTATTCCGATAAATCACTTCTGACTGGGTGGAAGCTAGGAGGAGGTGAAGACCACAGTCGGCTCCCGACTCAGGCCGAGGTTCGTCTATAAGACGGGCTAGGATGGCACCGACGTAGAGGTCGTCGATCTGGCCGAATGTGTTGAGGAAGATGCGTCCGGCCCGGTCGGAGTGCCCCGCAGTTGGCACCTGCCCATCGTGACAGGCAGGCTAATTCTTGGGTCGTGGGCGTCGACGCCAACAGGGAACGTCATACGGTACTCATGCGGAAACGCTTCGAGTGACACGGGGTCATTGCCGAAGGACCGCTGAATGGGCTTGGCTTACGGCAGCCCAGGTGAGACGCAGCCGGGAAGAGCGCCCTTGATTTCACTTTCCCCGACGGTCCTGTCCTGGACCGGTGCTGCGCCACAGTCCGAAAGTGATGACCCGACGCAGCCACCGCCTCAACTCAGCCATGGCTCGCTGCACCCGCGCCCTCTCCAACGCCTGCTTGCGCGTCAAGAGTCGATTCCGCCGATCAAAGCTGTCCCAAGGATGCGTGGACGGCGGCAGCATCAACTTACGATCCTTGATCAGTTCGATCTCCAACTCACGCAACCGCTCCTCCAGCGCCCCAATGCTCTCACGCTGTTGTGCCGCAGCCGAGCCGCCACCCAGCAGCAGGTGAAGCTCCAACTCGGCGATCATCCGCTCGGTCAGCCGTCCCGACTCGACGGCCCTGGACACCGTTCTGTAGTTGGTTCCCAGCGCCTTCGTCGCCTTCTCCCCGGTCTCGGAGTCGATCATGTCCCGCAGCAGCGCCATAAGCCGCATGTGCCGCAGATCCTCGATACTTCTACTCTCATCCGGGTACGGACCCTCTTCGTCCTTACCCATCTCGCCCCGCACCGGCGTTTTGTCCACTTCCGTAGCTGCGGCTGTCCGATGGGGCCGGAAACGCAAAAAGGCCCCATACATCGGCGGATGGGGAGGCTATCGCCGAAAGTGCGACAACCTCCCCCGTATCTTTGCGGTCAGCGCGCAGGGCCGACCAGCCTGCTTCTCCGTTCGGGCCCTATCCCAGCCCTCTCCTCATCTCGCCGAGGGTCTTCGGCTCCCGGTAGAGGTCGCGCTCCACGGCGGGGACGCTTCCGAACACGGTGACTTCGGCCAGCTCGGTCGGATCAAAGTACCCTAGCTCGATCTCGAACCCCTCGAAATAGGCCGAAGCAGGTTCCGGTCTCCGCCCCCCACTCCGCTATGTACCAGGTCCAATTGCTGTAGGGGCTGAACAGTTTCACCCTGACGACAACGGCGTCGGGGTAGTCCGCTCCGTCATTGGCATACAGAGGTGGGATCGTGTCGGCGAGCTCCTTCGTCATCAGTTTGTGCCTGCGGAGACCGCTGTGGTTGTCGTGGCGGTTGTGATGGTTCCGGTTACGTCCAACATGGGTTTCTCCTCTTGTCGTTTCTTCTCTGGCTGTCTTCATGCGCGGGAGAAGCCGCTGCCTCTTGTGCGACGACTCCCCCTGTGAACTGAGACCTAGCGTCCGGGGCCGACCGTCTCCCTCTCCAGCTCCATCGCCCACTCGAACATGGACATGGAAGCAGGTTGTGGCTTCCCGTTGTGGCCCTTCGGCTTCACTGTGGCTCCTCGGCCATAAACTCCGCCCAAGAGAACAGCGTCTGCTACGCCCCTCAATCTCCTCATGGTGACCGTTGCCATTGCCGGGCCCGTGCCCGTCGGCCGGAACCAACTCGACGGTCGGCCCGACACCGAACAGGTCGCCATGGTCGTTCCCGTTGGCTTGATCCCCATTTTCGTTGACCTCGACGGCCTCCAACTCGACATTACCCAGCTTATCCGCGATCGTTAGGTCGCGGCCTCATTGAAGGCACGCTCCGCATCCATGTCACAAGTAATGTCGTGAGTATGTCGCAAGTTGTGGCGCAAGTTTGTCGCAAGATCAGGCGATTCCGTCCGCGAGTACGTATTCGAGCCGGTTCGTACTGCCTCGTCGGAGAAACAGCCCCTTCTCCATCAGACCCCTGAGATCACGTTGGAGCGTACGTCGTTGGATTCCCGGACAGAGATGCTCGAACTCTCGGATTGTAACTCTGCCGTACTCCAGCACATGACGAAGGGCAAGTATCTGTCGATCCGTTAAGTTGTATCGTCGAGCGAGGATGTCCTGCCGAATCGCCAGCTCTCCTCGCTGCATAACCTCGGCAAGCTGGGTAGCAAGGCCGGTAGTGAAGAATTCGATCCAACCAGTCATGTCCATATTTGTCCGTCGAACACTCTGGAGAGCCTGGTAGAAGGCCATGCGGTCCCGGTCGTAGTACTCGCTGATGGTGAACAGCCGCTTGAAGTCATAGCCCGCTCGGTAGAGGCACAAGGTCGAGAGCAGTCTGGACGTGCGACCGTTACCGTCTATGAACGGATGAATGTGAACCAACTGAAACTGGGCGATCCCGCTGGCAATAACAGGGTGTATGTCGGTTGGTCGGTTCAACCAACTGACGAGTTCACGCATAAGAATAGGCACGTCGTGTGCCGGAGGTGGCGTGTATATCGTTTCGCCGGTCGCCGAGTTGACGACATAGTTTTGGACACGACGGTATTGCCCCGGCGCGGCTGATCCGCCACGGACGCCGGCAACCAGATGCCTGTGGATCTCAAGGATGAGTCTCTCGGTGATTGGACCGCCTTCGTTCAGATACGTGCTGACGAACTCGAAGGCATCACGGTAGTTGAGCAGTTCGCGGGTGTCGTCCGGGTCCGTCCCGGGTACTTCCTCACCCGCCAGAAGGTTTGCGGCCTCCTGAATCGTAAGGCGGGTTCCCTCGATATGCGTCGTATGGTGCGCTTCGAGAAGGAAGGCCCGTGAGCGCATAGAGTCGATCCACTCATCCGAGAGACTCGCGGCGTCAAGGAACCCGCGAGCGCGCTCGATCTCGGTGAGGGCCGCCGTGATCGCGTTCGTGATCGAGAATCGTGGAGTGAACATCATGCTGCCCTCATTCCCTGTCCTGGACTGGCAACACCGTGTCCGTATCCCCGGCAACAAGGGCGTTTATGCAGGCGCGGGTAAGATCGCCGGGGCCGTTCAACCACAATAGTATCCCAGTGTCTTGCTTCTGCGGTGTCTCTTGCGACCGGACTCGCGCCATTCGAATGTGGTCCGAATGGCGTCCGTCAGGAGATACTGAGTGAACAGGCGGTCCGGCACCTCAACGCCTTTCGCCCATCATCGGGCTGTCGATCAGATGGAAGCGCGGTGTCCTCCCAGAAGAATTCCGGCTTGGCTACGTACAGTGAGCGCCTCAGTATATAGCTTGGCAAATCACGCGAGAGACGACAACCCCAGACGGGTGATCGTCCTTCGTTCTCAGACGCACGACTCAGCCCTGAACGCAGAGGTGGCGCAGGTATGAGGAACCGTCCAGAGCGACTAATTCACTTCGACTCCGGCATTGTCTCCGGGCGAAGCGCCGTATGCACTCCGTCCATGCAGTCCCGACATTCGATGCGGGTTGGGGGAGCAAGGCTCGACCCTTCAACCGCGTCACGCAGTGGGCAGCGTTCGTCTTTCGATGACAGTCTTTGGGGAGCACAGCTCAACCCTATCGACCGTCCATCGTGGGAAACCGTTCGGAGAGCGAGGCTCGATCCTCTGCGGTCGGTCCCGGGTTCAGAGACGGAACCCCCAGGTTTCTCTGGCGTTGAAACGCTGGAAAGCCAAACAGTGAAGCCATTGTCTGGGACGGTTCTGCCGGTTGGCAAGGGTTTCGGGGACTTCCCGCTCAAACCTGTTGCAACACTTTGCCAAGACTTTGCAGCACTTGAACAACACTTTGCAAAGGTCGATTACCGCCACAGACCGAGGGTCAAGACTGCGTGAGAACGAGGCGCAGCCGCTCAAGTCTCACTCGCGTCCTTGGAGCGTCACGGAGCGCCTTCTTCCTCCACCTCGAATCACGCGAGACCCGTCCGTCGTCGGTTGCCCATCACGTCCGACCTCCTGTAGGGGGTTCTCCGTCTAACCACCACTGTCCACTTTTCTGTACAGATCGCTCAGTCCCACCGTCCCTTCTCGTAGCTGATGGCGTCTCCGCTGCTTTTGGAACTCGCATATACACATAGACGCCCCGAAGTCGCACGTGCCGGAAACCCCTGTGCGCCTGTACCTCCACGCCCACGGCTATGACTAGCTCCCTGCAAATCCCTTCTTTTTCCATACACGGCTCCCACATACAACAGTGAACCGGGCATCTGCGACGCTCCGACTGGAGTCTCATGCGATCCCCTTAACGGAGGTTATGCGAATGATCCCTACAACCGACAGCTGGAATCGACCAGAACCCGGTTCTCAGGCAAGAAATGAAAAAACGAGGAAGTGGAGAACATGAAGGACAGACTGCTGAGGCGTCGAGATGTTGAGAGGATCATGGGCATGAGCCGTGCCTCGACCTACCGGGTAATATACAAGGGTGAATTCCCACGTCCCGTGAGGGTCGGCTCAACTGCCGTCAGGTGGAAGACGAGCGACATCACCGCTTGGATAGAGTCCCGGCCGGTAGCGACGAGCGAACTTGGCTCGACCAACTCCGCCTGAGAATCGCCCGGTCGACATGGAGTGGCTAGGCTGTAAGGTAGTCCGCCCACTGCTGCATGAGCACGCGGCGGCGCTCGAACAAGTCCGACCTGGCGTAGGCTTGTTCGGTCGAAGTGCCGAGGGTGTGCGCGAGAGCGGCTTCTGAGACGGCCCAAGGTGTGTCAGTCTGCTCTAGCGTCCAGTTCTTGAAGCTACTGCGAAACCCGTGAACGGTCGCACGCTCGGCCAAGCCGGTCGAACGGAGTATCTTCGTTAGCGTCATATCCGACATCGGAGACCCCGGCTTCAGCGGTGACGGGAACACCAAGCCGGACTCTTCACGCAAGGCGTATGCATGGGCAAGTACCTCAAGCGCTTGTTCGCTCAGCGGCACCCGATGCTCGACGCCCGCTTTCATTCGCTCGGACGGTATCTTCCACACTCGCTCCGTCATGTCGATTTCGTCCCACGTAGCGCCCCTAGCCTCGCCGGAGCGGGCAGCAGTGAGAACCAAGAATCGGAAACACAACTTGGCGGGTATGGACGCCTGGGACCCTTCGACAGTCGCGAGCGCCGCCGCGACTTCCTGGTAGGGAAGCGACCTGAGGTGCGCCTTCACTTTCGGCATCGGGGGCAACGCGCCGTCGATGGCTTCTCCCGCAGGGTTGGTCTCCGTGAAGCCGTGAGCCATCGCCCAGCGGAAGACGGTTCGCATCCGTTGACGCACACGCCTCGCGGTTTCGGGGCGCGTCGTCCATATCGGCGAGAGGACTTGCAGCACGTCAGTTCGGCCTATCCGGTCGATGGGCATGTTGCCTAACTTCGGCATGGCGTGACGCTCCAGAGTCTGTATCCAACTCGCGGCGTGCCTGGCGTTGCGCCAACGGGGTCTGTTCGCCTCATGGACGGCACTGGCAGCTTCCTTGAAGGTCGGTATGGCAGGCTTACGCTTTTCGGCCAGAGGATCGCGACCGGCCGCGACGGTAGTTCTATTCCCCGTCGCCTTCTCACGGGCTTTGGCCAGACTTACCGATGGAAATCCGCCCAGGCCGATATCCCGCCGTCGACCGTCGATGGTGATGCGCTGCACCCATGACTTGCGCCCGGCCTTGCTAATGAACAGGTGTAGGCCCCCACCGTCGGAGTATCGCCCCGGTTCCTTGAGCGCCTTGACCCGTGTCGCCGATAGTGCCATAGCGTCCCCTCAACATCGAAATATTCCCACGAATGTTACCACACTTTGAACGGGATACTCAAAGAAAGATGCGGCACGTCTGGGCACTCGCGAACGGCATATCAGCTACGAATCGCGATCATTCTGAGACAAAGGAGGACCGGGGTAGAATGATGAGTGGTGGAGATAGGGGGACTCGAACCCCCAACCTCGGCATTGCGAACGCCGCGCTCTCCCAGTTGAGCTATATCCCCACGAGGCAAAGCAGGTGCGGGGTCTAGTATAGCTTACGGAGCGGAGTAGGGTCTAGGGAATTTCGCACCCGGTAGTCGGCTGGCGGCGGGCTTGCTCGGGTTCCTTACAGGGACTTGACGGCGTCTTCGATTGCCGTTGTGGCTTCTTGGTAGTCGGTGTCTGGGGACAGGAGGAGGGGCTCGCCGATGCGGATTTCGACGTTTCCTCGTGGGAGGATGGGGAAGCGGGTGGGGAATCCCAATTTGTGGACGTGGAGGCGGAGCGGAACAACGGGAAGGCGGCCCTCGACGGCGACGAGGCCCGCGCCAGTCATGAAGGGCTTGATGGGGCCGCCGACGGTGAGCTCGCCTTCGGGGTATATGAGCACGGACCAGCCGTCGTCGATGATCTTGCCCATGTTTTCGAGGCTGGGCCGGACGGCGCCTTCCTTCGCGAGAGGGAATCCGTTACCGAGGAGGGGGTTCATGAGCCAGAAGATGGGGTTCTTCCAAAGCTGGGCGGCTCCGGCGATGGCCATGCGGCGACGCAGGCTGTTGGGAATGGCCTTGATTATGAGGGGGTTATCGAGGCCAAGACTGTGATTCGACGCGAAGAGGACCGGCCCGGCGACATTTTCGAGGCGCTCGCGGCCGGTTATCTTGAGGCTGTAGGGCAGGCTGACAATGGGGAAGATGATGACCCGTTGGAGGAACCCTCGGAGGATGCGGCACCACCAGCGCATACCCCACGCAGGGAAGTTCATCAAGGGCGGGTTCTTGGAGCCTTCCTCGACGAGAGCGGTTAGCTGACTGACGGTCGTTTCAGGTTCCAACTGGCTTTCATCCATGTAGACGCCAAGCTCGGCCTCTATTGCCGAGAGGAGCTCGACGCGACCGAGGGAGTCGAGATCGAGGCCGTCTCCGAGGGTCGCATCGGGCGTGATGTTTGCTACATCTCGTTTGCTCACCTCGGCGATGATGTGGGTGAGGTTTCTTGCTCCGCCTGGAGAACTTCCACCGGACGTTGCCGCGCCTGGACTCTCCGGTTGGATTTTGCCAAGGATCGTGTCGATCACGAGGCGTTTCTTCACCTTGAGGGTGTGGGTGCGCGGGAAGTCCTCTTCGGGCCAGACGGTGAAGCCCCTGATTCTCTGCTGCTCGGCAAGTTGGTCGTTGGTCCAGGAAACGGCGTCCTGCGCGAAAGTGGGGTCATCCAAGATGAGTGCGGCGTGGACCTCGACGGATGAGCCTTTGGTGAGGCCGACGACTGTAGCGTCGGTGACGTTCGGGTGCTTGGTGAGGACTGCCTGGATGTCCTCAGGGAAGACGTTTTGGCCGCTTGGGAGGACGATCATGTCCTTGAGTCGGCCTTGAATGTGGAGGAAGCCCTCGTCGTCGAAGAAGCCGAGGTCGCCGGTCCGGTACCAGTCGCCATCGAAGGCGGCGGTGGTCTCTTCGGGCGCGCGCCAGTAGCCTGGGGTGACGTTATCTCCGCGCACGAGGATCTCGCCCGCGTCGCTAATCTTGACCTCGACGTTTGGGAGCGGGCGACCCGTGGAGTCGATGCGCCGTTCGTCGATAGCGTGGTTGCTGATGACGGGGGAGGCCTCGGTTGCGCCGTAGCCCTGCACGATCTTGACGCCGAGGAGCTCCCACTTTCTTCCGAGATCGGGGTCGAGGGCAGCGCCGCCGGAGACGATGAAGTCGAGCTTGCCACCGAACTGCTTGTGAACGCGGCGGAAGAGGACGCGACGGAGGCGGAAGGGAGTTCGCCCGGCTATCTTGAGGAGCCTGTTCCATAGGGCCACCTTGCCCTGTCGGGCTATCTCGCGCTCGATGCCGTTCATGAGAAGCTCCAGCCCCTGGGGAACGAGGAGCAAGGCAGTGATCTTGCGCTCGCGCATCGTCCGGGCGAGAACGGTCGGTTGGCGGCTCGTCGGATACGTCACGCTCGCACCGGAGTCCAAGGCGATGAAGAGGCCGCCCATCTGCTCGTACATGTGGCTCAGCGGGAGGATGGAGAGGAGTCTACTCGAAGGGTCGCATGAGATGTACTGGGAGATGCCCTCGATATTGGCCGTGAGATTGCGGTGGGTGAGCATGACGCCCTTCGGGTCGCCGGTGGTGCCGGAGGTGAACATGATCTCTACGAGGTCGTCGGGTGCGATGTCCACTTTCTCGGGCGGGGGCATGTCGGCGATGGTTTCTTCTAACTCCTCGAAGGTAATTTCGGGGACTCCGAGGTCAACGTCTCCTTTCGGGGTGAAGCGGGACGTGAAGGCCAGTTTCGGGTCGGTGCGCGAGACCACGCGCTCCACGTAGTCGGGTGCGCTTCGGAGGTCGAGGGGGATGACGATGACACCGGCTCTGACGCATCCGAAGAAGATGAGCACCCAGTGGGGAGAGTTCGGGCCCCAGAGGACGACTTGGTCTCCCTTTGTCAGGCCGCGGCTTTGGAGCAGGGAGGCTACCTTGCCGGAGTCTTCCCACAACTGCGAGTAGCTCCAGCGGAGGTAACGAAACACCGGCTTGATGAGGAGGGCGTCGCGGGAAGCGTGTTTTTCAACCGTTGCACGAAGGAATTCGACGAGGGTCCTGCCAACAGGAGTTACAGTTGAATTGGTGGTCATGGCTGCTCTTTCATCGCGCGGCAACAGGTCGAGCCGCGTACTCTTGAATCATCGTCCGTAGCGCTGAACGGGGACTCTTGCGCATGGGTGGGAAGTGACTGAAGCATATGATATCGAAGTTCAGATCGAGCAGCTTTTCGAGTGAGCGCAGCGCCTCCTCCGAATCCTGGGTGACTCTGTGGGAAGGCGGGGTGAGCTTGCGCGAGAACTTGTACTGGAGCGCGTCCCCAACGATGATAACGTGCTTGGCCGGCAGATGGAGAGCAATGCTGCCTGCGGTATGTCCGGGGAGATGGACGACTCTCACCTCAGCGCCGAACGGGATAATGTCGCCGTCTTCCAGTCGAAGGTCGACGGGGACATGGCCTCCCATGAGCTTGGGGAGTATCGGCTCGGCCGCCTTAGCGAGAAGCTCGTTTTGCAGCGGGTTCGGGACGGTCTTCGTGCCGGAAATAATGTCCGCGTCCAGTCGATGCGCGGCGACGGCGATGTTTCTTCCGGCGACGACCTCAGCGAGTCCACCGCAGTGGTCCGGGTGAGCGTGCGTAATTATGACAGTGTCTATTTGATCGAGAGTGAGTCCCAGGTCCTTGAGGCCGCCGGTTATCGGGAGCAGGCTGCCCTGAAGTCCCGTGTCGATCAAGATGGCCCGGCCGTCTTCGATCAGGACGGTGATCCGGGCTCCGAGGACTCGAAATTGGAACACTCCGTCGGTGACTTGTATGGGCTGGCCGAAGATCATGGTTTGTGTATGGGACAGAGGCTATGTGGCGTTTCGGACATGATAGCGCATGCGTCGCGGTGTCGCTCGATATTTCACCCTTCGACAGGCTCAGGGCGAACGGTAACTTTGGTTAGTGTTTCCCAATTTAGCAACGGCTCTGTAGGCTACTCGCGGGGGAGTTGGCCTCGGAGGAAGACTTTTAGGAGGCCCTCGTTGGCAGCGCTTGTCAGCTTGCGTTCGATATTTCCGTCCTTGCCTATGAAGAAGGTCGTTGGCAGGGAGAGTACCTCGTAGGCACGGGCGATCTCGGTGGTGGTGTCAAGCGCGACGGGGTAGGTGACTCCGGCCTCCTCGGCGAATGCCTTGACGTTTTCGAGGGTGTCGGACATGGCTATGCCCACGAACACCACGCCCTGGTCGCGGTACTCCTGCCACATGGTCTCGAAGAAGGGCATCTCCCAGCGACAGGGGGGACACCATGAGGCCCAGAAGTTCAGGACGACGACCTTACCGTTGAGGTCGGAGAGTCGCAAGGTCTGGCCGTCGAAGGTCTCGACTTCGAAGTCGGGCGCGGTCTCGGCATCGGCGCTGCTCGTCGATAAGATAGTCCTGGGCGTCGGAGCCGGAGTAGCAGTGACGGTGAGCTTCGGCGCGGGAGTCGGTTCAGGCGTGGCCGTCGGAGGGTCGGGGACTGTCGTTTGGGTGGGAATGGCGCTCGATGTTTCGGTAGGAAGCAGTTGCTCCTCGCCGCCCGACTGCGCGCACGAGAGAGTTAGGCAGACCACGAGCGGTAGGAATATGCCGACCGTCATGTAACGGAACTGTCTTGATGTGAGTGGGGAAGGCACGGGCGCTCAGCCCTCCCATACGGGCGGGGCGTCGAAGTAGTCCTTTGATCCGAAGAGGGGGAACATGGGCCAGGTGTCCTTGTCGCGCTCCTCCCAGACGATGCCGGTCTCGGTGTAGGCGCCACCGCCTCCGTGAGCGGGAGGGCTGAACTCGGGGCGCGTAAGCTGATCGGCGCGGTGCCAGACCGTGCGGAACTCAAGGGAGCGGGCGCGGCGTTCGTGGCTGTCGAACCAGCGGTGGACACGTTGATTTGGGCGCTGCGACTCGGCTCCGGGGCCGCGTTTGGTCACGTCTTCAAGATCGGAGCCGAGCTTTTGCAACTCGCTGACGGACAGGGGAACGCCTTCGCGGAGGAAGAAGTCGTCGAAATTGGGATCGACCATCGCCCACTTTTGGTGCTCGTCAGACCAGTACTCAGCTGTGAAGTGGCCGTCCGCCTTGCCGGGCTTGCCGGCGAAGATGGCGCACCGCGCGGGGACGCCGATGGCCTGGGCGGCGTTGGCGAACGCGACGCCGTAGAAGATGCAGTTCGCGGTTGGACGGAGGCCGTTGTGTCCGCACTGGCCGGGCGCCCACGCGAGGACGGTCTCGGGGTCCCAGGGTGTGTTGAGGACGCCGAGACCGGGCCCGGAGGCGGTGTGCTCCCAGCTTGAGGCGAGCCAGGTGCTGATGGCGCGCAGGCGTTCGAGCTTCGGCAAACTTTGGTCGAGGGCCTGCGCGGGCATGATAGCCCTGAGGGACTCCAGTCGCGGGTCGTCGGGGTCGTTAAAGACCATAGGCGGCGGGGTAGGGTCTTCGCCCTCGGCGAGACGAACGCGGACGACGTACTCGGCGCGGACGACGTTGAGGTAGGCCATGTGGTGGTTGCGCCAGGTGCGGCCTGCGTCGTCGCTGACGTAGCTGTTGGGGTCGGCGTGTCCGGCTTCGAGGCCGAGCGCCCACGAGTTCATGGCGGTGGAGTCGGACCAGAACTCGATTATGTTGTCACCGGGACGGAGGAGGCCGGGTTCGAGGGTCACCTCGTACCACGTGTGCCATGCCTGCTGCGGGGCTACAGGCGCGAGCGGAGTGCCGTTGACGGAGACGTGGAGGGGGAGACTTGTACCCTCGTGCGCCCTGGCGATGAAGTAGAGCGATGCGGGGGACGAGGTTGGCGGGAGAGTGAGGACCTTGCGCGCGCGGCGGAAGGTGGTCAGCTCCTCGGCGAGGTTCGGCATGCAGTGGCCGGACTCGGTGTAGTAGAGCTTGCTCATGGGGTGGGTTCCTTTCGGGGGTGAAGGTTCCCCAAAGGTGTTGATCGCAGTATACTACTCGACGCGAATGCTCGCAGATCCGCGTCGCAGCGCGGAGTGGATCTGTGGGACTTTGACTGGACATCGTCACTTCGAACAAAACTTGAGTTGCGACACAAAGGTATTTGGGGATGGTAGAGCTTCGAGACTACCAGACGGCTTTATTACGGAAGGTTGGAGTCGCTTTAGACGGTGACTCCAGGTCCAGTGTGATGATGCAACTCCCCACTGGCGGTGGAAAGACGATCATCGCCGGCGGATTGCTAAAGGCCCATCTTGCCGATGGACGTAAAGCCGTCTGGCTGACACACCGCCGAGAGTTGGCTGAGCAGACTCGCGAAATGCTTACTTCCGCCAACGTTTCAGCTATGGCAGACGTTCTTTGGAAGCCTAGAACCGATGCGCCGGCAATGAGCGGCGGAGTGGTCATTCTGATGGCTCAAACGGTGAGTAGACGTGTGGGGAGATGGATTTGGAGTCGGTACGATGGCAATGATCTGATGGTGATCGACGAGGCTCACCATGCCGCGGCCAAGGGTTATGCACAGGCAATGCGGCACTGGCCCGGGCGTGTGGTGGGTATGACCGCCACACCGTGGCGTCTATCCGAGAAAGAGGGATTCGACCACCTATTTGGCACATTGATCTGCGGACCCCAGGTTTCCGATCTGCAATCTGACAACTGGCTATGCCGTGCCGAAATCCGAGTACCGTCGAGCGAGGATCGGATACAAGGTGGCGAGGTAGGGAGTTTAGGCGATTACACCGAACCAGGGATTGAGCGAGCGAATTCCAACGACGTGCTGACAGCGGGAGCATTGAAGTTTTGGCAAGACTTTGCCCAAGATCGACAAACCATTGCATATGCAGTATCAAAGGATCACGCGCACAACTTGGCGGCAGTGTTCGTGGACGCCGGCATACCAGCTAGGGTGATTCTCGGCGATACCCCTATTGATGAGCGTAATAGAACAATAGAAGAGTTTCGAGACGGCGACCTTCGGGTGTTGGTCAATGTTCTTGTCGCCACCGAGGGGTTCGACTTGCCAGATGCCTCATGCGTTGTACTCACGAGGCCCACGTTGAGCCTGGCGTTGTTCATGCAGATGGTGGGCCGGGGACTGAGACCGAAGCATAACAGTGGAGATTGCCTGATTCTCGACCTTGCAGCCAACTCGATAACCCACGGGTTGCCTAACGATGATCGCGAATGGCAACTCGAACCGCGAGGCAAACAAGAACCAGGCGAAGCGCCGGTCGTATGGTGTCCAAGATGTGGGGTTGTGTCACCTGCCGCTAGCCAGAATTGTCCGAACTGTGGGTACCCATTCGGCAAAGAGTGTGCAAGGTGTGGCAGATGGCGCGCGTGGAGACGGTGGCAACACGAGCATCACTGCGACAATGCCCATGAATTGGTGTGCGACTATTGTCACAGGGACGCCCATATACAGGCACATTTGCCCATTACGTCCCCGTTGGATGAGTTGCCTGACCGTAGGGACGATAACGGAACGTATCACCAAAATGATTTCGAAATCGACGACAAATTGGGCGAACGAATGTCTTTGCTCTTGAGAGAGCTTCTCGAACAGGAGCGAGGGAGAGTCTATGCAGATCGCCACGGTGATCTGCAACGATCGATTGAGGTCCGCAAGAGAGCACTCGAAGACGAGGGAGTCCTTGATGTCATGTTCGCAGAGTACATTGAAGGCTTGCCAGAAGCACAACGTCCCCAAAGCATCACTCAGACTGCTCGTAGGTATCTTGAGTGGGAGCGTAATCTCAAAGATGAGCTTGATGGTTGGCAGACTGAGATCGCTGAACTAAAGGAAAAGCCAGATGACAAGCGGCTAATATTCGACAATACTAGGGATAAGGTTACACGGCTGCTGTCACGTCAAGCTCAAGATATTGGAATATTATCTGATGCCAGTTCGAGTGTAATAGATCATCGTTTTGTAGCTTCAAGCAGTGAATGGATATTGCTTTCGTCGTCGATTCCTAGTACACTCATAACGGGTCGAAAGCCGTCGGAGTTACGAATGCCAGAAGGGCAACAGATCCCAGTTGCTCATTGGCCTGATCTGCTGGTTGAGATTATCGAATGGTTTATACGGCACGATAAATTAACAGTTGATAATATTCCGATTAGCGCGAAGCTTTACTTGGTTAATAATATACCAAGACATGTGAATGGCACCGACTTCAAGGCGAAAAGACACTTGTCGAATGGGCACTACTTGGAAGCAAGTCTATCTGCAAAACAGATTTGCAACTCTGTTGACTTGCTCAACAAGTATAGCGATACTCCCGTGCAGTTTTTTCTGCGGCTAGCATAAATACTCACATATACAAAAAACTAGTGGTTGCCACTCTGTAGATGATTATTTAATCCAGGAAACATAGAAACATGGCATGGATTACACGAAAAACTCCACTAGATGAAATTGATGTTGCTGGCACGGCACTTATTTCGAGACGGTCAACTCCTATAGAGATTGAACAGGCCAACGAAATAGTAAACGAATGGCGAGCTGCCCACGCCTTCCCTCTCAATACAATACAGATGCGCCTGAGGGACAAAGTACGCGAGATTGATAGAAGACGTCCGTTTGTTTCACAGCGGATTAAACGGCTCCCTGCGATTAAATCAAAGCTAAGGCGACTGAAGAATGTTCGACTTTCAGTGATGCAAGATATTGGGGGATGTCGTGCTGTCGTCGCATCAAATAACCGGGTTATTCAACTAGCCGATCTCTATAAAAGCGGACGTATTCTACATAAATTGGAACGTGAGGACGATTATATAGCTGAACCTAAATCGAACGGCTACCGCAGTCTCCACTTAATATATCGTTATCATAGTAACATGAAGCCAGAGTACAACGGCCAGCGTATTGAGATCCAGTTGCGCTCTAGGCTTCAACATGCATGGGCAACCGCAGTTGAGACCGTAGATCTTTTTACCGCACAAGCACTTAAGATCAATCAAGGCAGCCGAGACTTTGCACGCTTTTTTTCGTTGATGGGGAATTGGATTGCTCTCCGTGAAAAATCTGTACTTGTTCCTGGTACACCGAGTAGTCATGCTCAACTTCGTTTGGAGTTGCAGGAACTTTCTACTGAGTTGAATGTCATCACCCGGCTGAAGGCGTTTCATGCGACGGCACTACATCTTCGGAAGTCGAAGCGTATGTATCATATCCTTCAACTCAATCAAAAAGAACGTCGTGTTCGAGTAACCTCGTACTCTCGTAACGATATTGATCGTGCCTCATCAAAATATGCCGAATTGGAGAAACTGCACCGTTCAGAGCCTCACATAGATATACTTCTTACATCTGTATATGGTGCAAAGTTACAACAAGCTTATCCCAACTACTTTGCCGATACAGCAATATTTTTGCGTGAGTTGAATCGAGCACTCAAATAAACATTGTACGCATTAGGTCTTTATCTATTCCTACATGAGTTCCGGGGTCTTAAGGCCGGAGCCGGTGTTTAGGAGAAGGATGTGGTCGTTGGGGGAGAGCGTGCCGGAGGCGATGAGGCGGCGGGCGGCTGCGGCGGTTGCGCCGCCTTCGGGGCCTACGACGATGCCTTCGGTGCGGGCGATGAGGCGCATGTGTTCGAGGAGGTCGTCGTCGGGGACGGCGATCGCGCCGCCGCCGCTTTCGCGGAGGACGTTGAGGATGAGGTAGTCGGCTATGGCGGACGGGACGCGCATCCCGTGGGCGACGGTGTGGGCGTTCTGCCAGGGTTCGGCGTGGTCGTCGCCGCGCTGGAAGGCGCGAACGATGGGCTGGCATCCCTCGGCCTGCACGCAGAAGAAGCGCGGGCGCTTGCCGTCGGTCCAGCCGAGGGCCTCAAGCTCCTCGACGGCCTTCCAGATTCCGACGACGCCGGTGCCGCCTCCGGTGGGGTAGATAATTGCGTCGGGGAAGGACCAGCCGCACTGCTCGGCTATCTCGTATCCCATGGTCTTCTTGCCCTCGGCGCGGTACGGCTCCTGGAGGGTAGAGAGGTCGAACATGCCGAGCTCGGCGGCAAGCTCGCGGGACTGCTGTCCGGCCTCGCCGATCAGGCCGTCGACGAGGTGGAGCGCGCCTCCGGCGTGGGTGACTTCCTTCTTGTTGGCGTCGAGGGCGTCCTGGGGCATGAAGACGTGGGCGTCCAAGCCTGCCCTGGCGGCGTAGGCGGCGAGCGCACCGCCAGCGTTGCCGGCTGTGGGGATGGTCACGCCCGCGGCGCCTAGCTCCTTCGCCTTGGAGACGGCTGCTGCCAGGCCGCGCGCCTTGAAGGTGCCGGTGGGGTTCTGGCCCTCGTCCTTGATGACCAAGTTCGTCGCGCCGATGGCCTCGGCCAAGCGGGGAGCATCGAGTATGAGGGTCATGCCCTCGCCGAGGCTGACGATGTTCGCCTCGTCGAGCACGGGCATCGTCTCGAAGTACCGCCACATGTCGGAGCGGCGTTCTGCGATGGCGTCGCGGTCGGTCTCCCGGCGGGCGGCGTCAAGGTCGTAGCGGGCGTAGAGGACCTTGTCGCAATCGGGGCAGAGGCGGGTTAGCTGGTCGGCGGAGTGGGTCGCGCCGCAGCTGGTGCACTCCAGGTGGGTGAGGTAGCTCTTCAAGGGGACTCCTTTGGTTGTCGTGGGGGGATTTTACCGCAGAGGGCGCGGGGAGCGCAGAGATGAAAGAGTATAGATTCCCGCCTTCGCGGGAATGACAGAAAATGTCAGGACTGCTTAGCCTGTATCGGCTTTGGCGACGCCGATCATAGCGTCGCGGGAGACGAGGACGGCGAGTTCGTCTTCGGTCATGTGGTCGGCGCCGGCGGGGCGTTCGGGGAGGACCATGTAGCGGAGCTCGGAGAGGCTGTCCCAGACGCGCACTTCTATTGAGTCGTCGAGGTCGAGTCCAAACTCGGAGAGGACGGCTCTCGGTTCCTTTACGACCCGGGCGCGGTAGGACTCGGACTTGTACCATGCTGGGGGGAGGCCAAGCACGGACCATGGGTAGCACGAACACAGGGTGCAGACGATGACGTTGTGTATCTCCGGCGTGTTCTCGACGACGACGAGCCGGGCGCTGTGCTCGTCGCCGTAGCCAAGCTCAGCGACGGCGTCTCCGCCGTTGTCCAGAAGGCGGCGCTTGTATTCGGGGTCGGTCCATGCGCGGGCGACGACTCGCGCTCCGTTCATGGGGCCAACGTCGTTCTCGTACTGGTCGACGATCTCGTCCACGGCGTCGGTGGAGAGCAGTCCTTTCTCGGCGAGGAGGGACTCGACGGCCTTGGCACGGACCTCGGATTCCGTAGGGTCGTGGAAGTCGTCGTGTTGGTGGTCATGGTCGTGGTCTGACATGGTGGTCGGCAGCCTCCGGTTCCTGATTCTAACGTGCAGTGTTAAGTATCTATCGCCGTGACGGGCTTTTCAATTCGAGGTGTCGGGTCAAGACTGTTCAGGATGGAGCAGGTAGCTTTCCCAGAGGTCGATGTAGACGCGCTGGGGCGATTCGGCTTGGTCTCCCCATAGCTCGCGGGCGTCGAAGCCGACGGTGTAGACGGGTTCAGGCTTGCGGACGCCCTGTACTTTGAGGTCGAGCAGGTCGTAGACGCCGCGCAGGGCGTGGACGGTACCATGTTTGCCCTGGGCGTAGCGGGGGATTCTCGTGTGGCCGGAAGGGTCGATGCGGCGGGTCAGGACATCGTCGCCGATCGAGAAGGCAGGGTCTCCGTCGTACTTGGGAGAGCGCTGGCTGTAACGGTTGTCCCGCGCGGCACGAGTAAGCTCCGAGTCGTGATTTTGGGATGCGGGAGTGCCGGGATGCCGGCGATGGAACTCTACGCGGTCTTGAAGTTCGTTAGCGGTGAGGGTGCCGCTTCGGACGAATCCCTTTTCGAGGGCTATGAGCCACTTTTGGTAGTAGCTCGAAGCGAGGTAGGTCTCGGGCTCGATGCTCTCTATGGCGGGACGCATGGGGAACGCGCGATGGCCTATGGTGGTCATCATGCCGAAGACGCGGCCCTCCCACTCCTCGTGGAAGACCGGCTCGTCTTTCTCGATGGCGATTGGGCCGAAGCCCGCCGCTCCGCCCACGTCGTGAGCACGTCTCATGGTGGGGTTGAGAGTAGCATACGACCCCAAGCCATTCAACCGAGGTTGTAGCTGTTCAAAGTTAGTGAGAGGGACATCCCGCCGCCCTGGATTCCCGCCTACGCGGGAATGACGGTGGATCGTGCGTATCGAACGTTCTCACGGAGTCTGAACGGTTACCGGAGTCGTTGACGGGATGACTGCTAGGCCATAGCATAGACGGCCCAACGGGGAGTTTCGCGTTCCGGCTGTCCGTTGCTTCAATGAAGATAGAAGGGGGAGAGCCATGACTGAGTTCGTCGGATATTACAACGGTGAGTGGATGCCCATGGACAGGATCACGTACGATCCGAGCGACCTCGGGCCGTCCAAGGGCGACCAGGTGTTTGAGACGATTCGGACGTTTGGCGGGGTAAGCTTTCGGATGAAGGAGCACGTTGACCGCCTGTACCGTTCGCTGAAGTACGTGCGGATCGACCCCGGCTTGACGGCGCAGGAGATGCTCGATCTGTCGGAGGAGGGGATAGAGCGGAACAGGCATCTTCTCGAAGAGGTGGGCGACTTCAGCATCTCGCAGCTTGTGACGCGAGGGCCGGGCGGGCCGCGTGCGTGGTCGGCAGGGCCGCCGAACGTCTATATCAAGTACGGACCCAATACCATCTGGTACGAGGACAAGTACGTGGACGGGCTTCACGGGGTCATCACGCGGACGCGGAGCTACGACGCTGAGGCGCTGGACCCGAAGCTGAAGCACCTGAGCCGTATGAACATGAGTATTGCCGAGCTCGAAGCCAACGATCTCGATCCCGGCGCGTGGCCGATACTCACCGACAAGGACGGCTACCTGACGGAAGGATCGGGCTATAACGTGTTCATCGTGACGGACGGCGTTCTCCGGACGCCGACGGAGCGCGCCATACTCGCAGGGGTGTCGCGTGGCATGGTGCTGGACCTGGCGGACGGGCTGGGACTTCCGGCGAAGGTCGAGCATCTGCAGCCCTACGATGCCTACACGGCTGACGAGGCGTTCTTTACGAGCACGCCGTTTTGCGTGCTGCCGGTGACGTACATCGACAAGCGGGCGGTGGGAGACGGGAAGCCAGGACCGATTACCACGCAGCTTCTTGCGGCGTGGAGCGAGGCGGTCGGCGTCGACATCATCGACCAAGCGATGGAGTACTCGGGGCGGAACTGAGGGTGGACGGAGTGGGTGTGGTTTAGTTTGGGGCGCGGGGGCGGTGGGAGTTGGGTTGTTTGGTCCCCGTATCGGGGTACGGGGCGTGTTTGGATTGTTTGCGTTGTTGGCGCTGGAGTTGGCGGCGTTGGCGACGGTTGAGGGTGGGGGGATTCACCGCAGAGGGCGCGGAGGGCGCAGAGGGGGAGGGGTGGATTCCCGCTTGCGCGGGAATGACGGGGTGGGTGGTTTGGGAGTCGGGCTTCGGCCCTTCGACAGGCTCAGGGCGAACGGAGGGGGAGGAAGGATTCACCGCAGAGGTCGCGGGGGACGCTGAGGGGGCAGGTTTGGAATCTGCGCCTATGGGCGCTAGGTCGGGTTCGGTGAGGGCGGCGAATTGTTTGAGGTCGTGGATGTCGCGGCGGATGTCGTCGAGGGAGTCTTGGTCGTGTTGGAGTGTGTCAGGGTCGTCGTCGCGGTCATGATAGTTGTCCCGCGGGGCGCCGTCGCGGCGGGCGGGGCCGTATTTTTCGGGCAGATGTGCGCGTAGGAGCATGGAGAGGAGTGATGGAGGGACGTCGGGCTTTCGGACGCGCTCGATGAGGAGGACCTCGATCTCTTCGGTGTATTCGAGGACGGCTATTTCGAGGCGGTGGTTGAAGCCGAGGGTGTTTTCGGTCTGCCATGTCCGGGCGGTGCGGATTGAGACGCCGGCTGCGCGCGCGGCGTGGGTGAAGGTGCGGGTGCGGGCGTACTGATTGAGGTAGAGGGTCTGGCGATTCCAGGTGTCGGAGTCTTCGGGCGTGAAGTCGTCGAATCGGATGCCGAGGTCTTGTTCGAGCTCGACGGCCTCGTGGGGGGAAGAGATGGCTAGGTTTTTGAGAGTTGGGGACATGGGTGCTGGGTGTTGGGTGCTAGGTGCTAGTGGAAGCGTTTTGTTTTGAAGGTGTTGGGGTCGTCGTCGTGTTGTGGGCGTCTGCGTTTTTGGAAGAGGGTTGCTATGGGGCGGATTGGCGGGTTCGGCGAGGGATTCACCGCAGAGGGCGCTGAGGGCGCAGAGGGGGATTGTGGATTCCCGCGTTCGCGGGAATGACGGTTGTGGGTGCTTTGGGTGTCGGGCTTCGGCCCTTCGACAGGCTCAGGGCGAACGGAGGGGGAGGGATTGAAGTAGGCGACTTCGTCGGGGTCGACGGGTTGGATGTCGTCGTCGGGTCGGGGGAAGTAGTCGTCGTCGGGCGTGGGAGGATTCACCGCAGAGGGGAATTGTGGATTCCCGCGTTCGCGGGAATGACGGTTGTGGGTGCTTTGGGTGTCGGGCTTCGGCCCTTCGACAGGCTCAGGGCGAACGGAAGGATTGGGGTGTGACGATGAGTTGAGGGGTGGGTGGTAGACCCCGGCGGCGATGTCTTCGAGGGACAGGCCGCCCGCGGTCTTTTGTTGCGTGGCGTTTTGGCGATATTGGAAGAGGGTGTCTCCGGGGTTGGGATAGTCGGGGTTGTCGCAGACGTGTCCGGCGGCGGAGTATTTTTCGGGCAGGTGGGCGCGCAGGAGCGCGATGAGGAGGGAAGCGGGGGCGTTGGGTTCTCGGACGCGTTCGAGGGCGAGGACCTGGAGGTCGTCGGAGAAGCGGAGTTCGGCGATTTCGTGTCTGCGTCTGAAGCCGAGCATGTCGAGGCGGTCCCACTCCTGGGCAGTGTGGACGGTGACGTCCGCGGCGTCTGCGGCGTGTGAGGCAGCGCCTGTCCGGGCGTAGGCATCGAGGTAGGCGTTCTGCTGGACCCAGACTTTGCGGTCGACGTGGGTGAACTGGTCGAAGCGGATGTTGAGTGCGCGTTCGAGTTCGTCTGCCTCGTCCTGTGAGGATATGTAGAGTTGGTCGAGTCGGTAGTCTTTGTATGATGTCATGGTAATGATGATAGGGGATGCGAACGTGTGTGTCAAAAGCGGGATTCACCGCAGAGATCACAGAGGACACAGAGGGGGGAGGATGGATTCCCGCGTGCGCGGGAATGACGGATGGGGGTACTTTGGGAATCGCGCTTCGGCCCTTCGACAGGCTCAGGGCGAACGGGGGGAAGAGGAATCACCCCTCACCCTAGCCCTCTCCCGCGAACGGGAGAGGGGATAAGAGGATTCCCGCTTTCGCGGGAATGACGGTGGTGGGTCGGGGGATGTTTGGTATAGCGGCGCCGGTTACGGCTTCGTTGCGATGGCCTCGCCGAAGGCGATCGCTCCGACGGCTCCGGGGTGGGTCTTCCACTCGTCGAGGCCCGCGCGCCACTCGTCGAACTGCTCTTGGGTAGCCAGGCCGAACTTCGTGGCTGCGCCTATGACTTCGGGCGAGTAGAACCAGTCCATGACAAAGCCGTGAAAGAATGCGACGTCTTCGGTCGAGCCGAAGAAATCGAAGGAAGCGGTCGCCCGAACGTCCGTGAATCCGGCCTCCAGGAGGGCGTTCTTTAGCTCTTTGCCCATCCGGGGATGACCGCCATTGCCCGCGAGAAGGTTTGCGAACGTGTTCCATGCGGGCAGGGTTTCCGCGTGGCCGGGCTCGAAGAAGGAGGACTCGACGAACATTTCCCGCGCGGATACGATGCCGCCGGGCTTCAGGACGCGCCTCACCTCGGCAAGGGCGGCCTGGGTGTCGGGAACGTGCATCAGAACGGCATGGCAGTGGGCGATGTCGAAAGAATCGTCCTCGAACGGGAGATCGGTCACGTCCGCGACGTGGAACGTGGCGTTGTCGTGTCCGCCCGCCTTGGCCGCCGCCCGCGCCATGCCGATCTGCGACTCCTCCACGTCGACGCCGTGCAACTCTCCCGGAGCCACGGCGGTTGCCAGACCGACCGAGATGGTGCCCGGTCCGCAACCGAAATCGAGAAGGCGCTGGCCGGGCTTGAGGTGTGGGAGCAGGTGGGCGGCGTTGTTCTCGGCGCTGCGCCGGTGGAGGAGCTGGAGGAACTCCTCGCTGTATCCCATCGTGTAGTCTTGTTCCGGGGATGTTTGGTCGGACATGGTTGGTCTCCTTCTGGGTGCTAGGTGCTCGATTCCCGCTTGCGCGGGAATGACGGGTGAGGGTGCGGGAATGACGAAATGGAATTAGTACATGTGGGGCTGGACGGAGGCGGCGACGGATACTTCGATATCGCGGATCGCTTGGGACATGGCTTGACCGATGAGGTCGAGCTTTCGCACTTGCTCGATGCGCTCCGACGCCCTGCTTAGCTCCTGCCTTGACAGCAACTGGTTGAAGATGCCGCAGGCGTCGGCGAGACAGATGATTACCACATCGCGAGGATCGGGGAGTTCGTCGCTGAAGAGCACTGCCATAATTCGCAGCTTCACTTCACGCTCGGCCTTGCCGTCGATCGCGGGGTAGCGCCTGGAGCGGAATACCCAGAGGAAGCGGTCGTCTTCGCGCTCGAGAATCCCTCGATCTACCAGCCGGGTAAGTGCTTCCTCGCGGATCGTGTATGCCCTTTCCGCGGTGCGTTCTACCCAGTAGCGGGCGTCCCGCTGCTCTCCGGCGGCTATATCGGCCAGTGTCGGGTCGAGTAGGTTGTCTCCAAGGGGGGTATCATCGACCAGAACAAGGTTCTCCAGGTCGGTGTCGATGCGGTTCTCCATCGCCAGTTCCATGAGCACGCCGCCGGCGATTGCGTAGTCGAACGACCAACTGGGCACACGTACGAATCTTCCGTCTTCATCGCGGAGCAAGAGTAGGATGATTTCCTCGACGAATCTCAGCATGGAGCTTGTCCTTTCATGGTGAAGAGCTTATATGAGCGCCCCGCAGAGGGGGAAGCGCAGAAGTCTCGCCGATGTATTGGAAACATCATAGTCTAACTTTTGGTTTCCTGCCATAGGTTTAGGTAGTCGAGTAGGAAGCGGGTGGCGTCGAGTCGCCAGTGTTGGCCGGGGGAGTGGGAAGGGGTATCGACGACGTGGAGCCGGTTGAGCAGGGCGCCTTCGGGGAGAACGATGCGCTGCACCTCGAACAGCTTCATGGCGAATCGGACGCAGGACTCGGTGTTGACAACGTCGTCCTGGCTGCCGATGCAGAGGTAGACGGCCCTGTCGGCGAGTTGGTCGGCCCAGTTCTCGATATGGAGATTGGCGGTCCGTTCGGGGTCGGCGTGATCGGCGAACTCGGGGAGGGCGGCCCAGTCGGTGACGGGTGACGGGCCGGCCACGGCGGATACCCGGGGGTCGGCGGCGGCGAGTCGGAGGAGGCAGTAAGCGGCACGGGATACGCCGTAGCCGACGATCTTGCCGTTGACAGCGACGCCTCTCTCAAGGCAGGCGTCGATGGCGGCCATACCGTCGGAGACGAATTGCTCGAAGGGGTCTTTGCCTGCGGTGAAGGCCTTGCTCATGGCGCGGATGTTGCCGTTCGCAGCGCCGGGGGGCGTTGTTTCTATGGAGTCTTTGACGATTCGGTCTCCGTGGTGGGGGAGATCGAAGCTGAGGACGTGATGGCCCGCGTCGAGGAACGGCTTGGTCGGGTGATTTTGGCTAGGGTCGTGGATGGCGTAGTGCCGGGTGGCGCTGATGTTGAGGAGCAGGGAAGAGTCGGAGCGGATTTTCAAGGGGGTGGGGGAGACGAGCCAGCAGGTGACTTCCTCGCCGCAGGACTTGACGGTGAATTCGGTGATCTTCATGGTGGGGGCTCCTCTCATCGGTGAGGGGGATGTAGACGAAGCGGTTCACGTCCGGCATCTTCACCGTACCGTGAAGGAATAGAGCTGGGCGTCGCGGAGGTAGAACTTGAGCCTGACCACGCGGCCTCGCAGCTCTTTGAGCGCCGTCTTGGTGCGCCATGTGACGCGGTGGTCGACCGAGTCGCCATCAAACAGGGCGCAGTCGGAGCGTGAGAAGCCCTCGTACTGAATTCCATGCTCGTCGAGGATGGCGACGGCGACGGAGCCGCTCCGCGCGGCAGCGTTGATGGATAGCCTGTCACCGTCCACGAGGAAAGGCTTGGTGATGAGGGAACCCATCTCGTGACCGGCGTCCATGGAGACAAAGCCGTCGAGTCTGAGCTTGGCGAGACAGATGGGGCCGCTGCGTCCGGTGATGCCGTGCTCGACGGCACAGGCGGAGTAGTAAAACCAGAGCTCGTCGTCAACGGTGACGGGGCCTCGCGCCATGTAGATCTCGCCCGCGTCGATGCTTCCGGGAGGGCCATTCGGTATGAACGGCTTTCTGTCGCCCGCTCGCTGCCAGTCGATGCCGTCGCGGCTGACGGCTAGCTGAACGTCGATGGTGCCCATGAACCTGATCTGCGGCTCCTCCGGCGGCGTGTGGTAGGCGAGAAGCTGGCCGATGTAGAGGTCGTGGTACTTGAAGACGGGCATACCGTAGAACTCGAGGCCGGGGGGATCGTCGTCGTCAGGTACGAGCACGTCCTCGGGGACCGTCCACGTGGTGAAGTCGTCGCTGGTGGAGCGGCCGATTCTGCGCGTCTTGTTGCCCTCGTGGACGGAAGGACGGGCAAAGGAGACGTACTTGCCGTGAAGGTCGTCCCAGCCGAGCAGGGTGTGAGAGTCGCTCGAACGGGTAACTACGGGGTTGCCGTGGTACTTGGTCCAGCGCAGGCCGTCGGGCGAGAAGGCGACGGACACGCCGTCGCCCATGTTCGGGGTGCCCGCGGGGTCGCGTGCCTCGAAGAAGAGCGATTTATAGAGGCGGTCGGGATCGGGATCGCGAGGGTCCTCGATGATGTTGGCGTACGCAGCGTCGAGCATCACGAGATTGTTGTCGCGGGAGCCTTCGTACTCGACCAGGCCGATGTTGGGTCGTTCCCAGAAGATGCCGTCGTTCGAGGTGGCATAGCCGATGGTGTAGAGGAGGTTGCGGGCGTCGAAACCTTTCCAAGGGGAGTCGCCGGTGTCGTCACCCATGCGGGGGATGCCCATGCCCCCGTAGCCCTGGTACCACATGCGGAACTTGCCGGTATCCTCGTTTCTCCAGACGGTACCGTAGAGGGCAAGGCGTCCCTCCCAAGGGAAGAGCGGGTTCATGATGGGGTTGCCGGCGTACTTGGCGGGCTGGTGAAAGGTGGATGCTAGAGCGTGAGTCTCTTCGATGATGCGGTCGTCGATGAAGAGCTGCGGGGTCGTGCCGATGTCGATTGTCATGCTTGTGGGCCTCCGTTGGGGGAGCAGTGTGCCATAAGGGGGTTGTGGGGGAACGATATGCTATCATGCAACTCGCGGCATTTTCAGCAAAGAGAGGGATTCTCAATGGCTTTCCAGACGCCAATTACAATCCTGAAGGCACTTGATGGCATCTACCGTCGCGAGTTCGTGCTCCCAGCAATTCAGCGTGACTTTGTATGGTCCACGGAGCAGGTGTGTCGGCTCTTCGATAGCATGATGCGAGGCTACCCCATTGGGTCATTCCTGTTCTGGAAGGTGGATGCCGACCACAGCGGTGCTTACACCTTCTACGACTTCGTTCTCAACTACCATCAGCGCGATGCTCCCCACTGTACCGTACATACCACGATGTCCGGACGACCCCTCACTGCCGTTTTGGACGGACAGCAGCGATTGACCGCCCTAAACATAGGGCTCCGAGGTAGTCATACGGAGAAGCGTCCCCGTCTATGGTGGAACAATCCGGACGCCTTTCCCCAGAAGGAACTGTATCTCAATCTATGCACGGGCCCAAGTGAGGACGATGAGGAGATGGAATACGAGTTCCGTTTCCTAACGAGTACGGAGGCAATTTCCAATCCTGACCGTGAGCAACATTGGTTTCTTGTGAAGAACGTGCTGAATATGGATCCAGTACTGGGAATTATCGAATACCTTCAGGAAGTCAATCTCGCGATGAACAGACAGGCTGCCCAGACTCTTGCCCGCCTGCACAAGGTTGTCCACACGGATACGTTGATCAACTACTACGAGGAGGAGGATCAGGACCTTGACAAGGTACTGAACATCTTCATCCGCGTGAATAGTGGTGGAACCCCCCTCTCGTACTCCGACATGCTGCTTAGTATTGCCACTGCCCAGTGGCGTAACCGCGATGCTCGGGAAACGATCTACGGCTTCGTCGATGACATCAACCGTATCGGACAAGGCTTCAACTTCTCAAAGGATCTGGTGTTGAAGGCGGGGTTGGTTCTAATAGATGCCCCCGACATTAGATTCAAGGTTACAAACTTCCGCGCTAGGAACATGACCACATTGGAAGACAAGTGGGATTCAGTTTCGACATCCTTGCAAATGGCGGCTCAACTGCTGGCAGGATTCGGATTCTCTGACCGCACTCTGAGCGCGAGCAACGTCCTCATCCCAGTCGCGTACTATCTCGCCCATCGCGGATTTGAAAAGTCCTACCTGACCAGCTCGAATCATGCCACAGACCGACAGTCTTTGCGATTCTGGATATTGAGATCGTTGGTCAAGGCGGGCGTTTGGGGCAGCGGGATCGACACGCTCCTGGCAGCCCTTCGCAACGCTTTGCGGGAGGGGACGAACGGCAGGTTTCCTGACGCATCCATCGAGAGTGCGATGGCGAGACTCGGCAAGTCCCTCCGATTCGATGAAGAGGAGATCGATCACCTTTCGGAGAGCCCAAGTAACGTCTTCTCGATTCTGGCTCTCCTGTACGGAGACGTTAACAACACTATCAGCGAAGTCCACGTTGACCATATCTTCCCGAGAAGCCGATTCACGCCATCCAAGCTACGAAACGCGGGGGTTGCCGAGGAACAGATAGATGAGTTCCGCCAGAAAGTAAACGGGCTCCCTAATCTTCAGCTTATGGAAGGCTCTGCCAACATCGGTAAGTCCGACAAAATGCCCATGGAATGGGTGATGGAGAACTACACCGATAGAGATGCCCGCGAGAGGTACCTCACCAGCCACGATATGCACGACCTGCCGGACTCCATCACTGAGTTCCTGACTTTCTACGAGGCTCGTCGCCAGCGCATCGCCGCACGTCTACGGGGCCTCTTGGGGGTGAGGCAGGTAGAAGCCGAAGCAGCCCCAGCCGAATCTGCGCGCGAGTGACCTTCTGCCCTACCTCTGGTTGCCGCCGCATCCTTTCATGCGAAATACGGTATGATTCGCCGATAGAGAAATAGTGGCCAGACCTTTGATGTATGGAGTTTAGATCGCATGACTGTGATGACCGGGAAGCACGCGATGATGGAGATGCTGAGGGCGGAGGGCGTGAAGTACGTCTTTGGGAATCCGGGGACGAGCGAGAGCGCGATGATGGACGCTATCGAGCACTATCCCGACTTGGAGTACGTGCTGGTGACGCAGGAGGGCGTCGCGGTCGGGATGGCGGACTCGTACGGGCGGGCGACGGGGAAGCCGTCGTTTCTGAATCTTCACATCGAGACGGGCTGGCGAACGCCATCAGCCTGCTGCACAACGCGCGTGAGGGCGGCTCGCCGATGGTGGTCACGTCGGGGAACAAGGACATCCGGGAGCTGGCGCACGAGCGCACGGACCTCGCGGCGATGGTCGAGCAGTTCACCAAGTGGACGGCGGAGGCGACGTATCCAGAGCAGGTACCGTTCTTCCTGCGGCGGGCGTTCAACGAGGCGAAGACTCCGCCGACCGGGCCGACTTTCGTGGGATTCTCGGCGAATTCGCTGGACAACGAGGCGGACGTGGATATTTTTCCCTCGCCGGAGGGCTATCACCGGACGGCGCCGGATGCGCAGGCGGTGGAGAAAGCGGCGGGCATCCTGTCCGAGGCGTCGAATCCTCTGATGATAGTCAGCGACCGGATCGCGCAGTCGGGGGCATCGGAAGAGGCGGTGCGCGTGGCGGAACTGCTGGGGTGTCCCGTGCACACGACGATCATGCACTCGGAGTTCAACTTCCCGGAGAGCCATCCGCAGTTCCGCGGGGGTATCAGACTGGCGTATCCCGAGGCGGAAGACACGCTGGAGAAGTACGACGCGGTGCTGCTGGTCGGCAAGATGGCGACCGGGTACTACATGTTCTCGAAGCCGCGCCTGGACTATTTCGGGCCGAATACGAAGTTGATTCACATCGACACTGACCCGACGCAGGTGGGGACGACGCAGCGAACGGAGGTCGGCATCGTGGCCGACCCGAAGGTGACGCTGGCTGATCTTGCCGAGGCGCTGGACGCGGGGATGTCGGGCACTGCGCGAGAGGCTGCGAAGGGCAGGGCGACGTCGCTGGGCGAGGAGGCGCGGGCACAACGCTCCGCATGGGAGCAGCAGCTATGCGCTCACTGGAACGACTCGCCGATGACACGGGAGCGGATGGCGTTCGAGATCGCGCAGGCGGTACCTGACGATACGATCATCGCGGACGACTCGGTGACGGCACGAGAGGCAGTGCATAACGCCTTCCGGTTCGACGAGCCTCAGAGCTTCTACGCCGGACGGGGGGGAGCGCTCGGATGGGGAATGGGCGGGACGCTCGGCGTAAAGCTGGCGCACCCGGATCGGCCGGTCGTGGGAATTCTGGGAGACGGCAGCGCGATGATGACGGTTCAGGGCCTGTGGACGGCGGCGGTCTACGATATTCCCGTCGTGTACGTGATCTGCAACAACGGCGCGTATCGCGTGCTGAAGATCAACATGAACGCCTACAAGACGCTGATCGAGGGTCAAGAGAATCCTGTCAGCAAGTACATCGGCATGGACTTCCCAATTCCGTTTGACATTGCCGGCATCGCAGAGGCAATGGGCGTTCAGGGTCGGAAGATCGAGGACCCGGCGGATATCGCGCCTGAGATCGACAGGGCGCTGGCGTCGGGGAAGCCGGCGGTGTTGGACGTGGCTATTGACGGGACGGTGTAGGGGGAGGGTGCTAGGTGCTGGGTTCTGGGTTGAGGATTCCCGTGATGGACGCTCAACGGTTATACGAACTCCTAGATGGTTTCAAATCGGGTCGCCTGACGTCTGATGAGGTTGTGGCGGAAGTCTCGGGGCCTTCGTTCGAGGATATTGGGTTTGCGAAGGTCGATCATCACCGGGCGATTCGCAAGGGTTTCCCGGAGGTCGTCTTTGGGATGGGGAAGACGCCGGAGCAGGTTGGGAAGCTGGCAGAGGTCCTGCTGGAGCGTTCCGACCGGCTACTTGTGACGAAGACGACGGTTGAGGCATACCGGGCGGTGTGCGAGTCGGCTCCCGACGCGGTATTCGATGAGTTGTCGCAGACGATCACGGTCGACCGGAGTGAGAGGGGTGAGTCGACGCCCGGTGTAGTGGTGGCGAGTGCGGGAACGTCCGACTTGCCGGTTGCGTCGGAGGCAGCGGTGACCGCTGAGATCATGGGGTGTCGAGTCGAGCGTGTGAATGACGTGGGAGTGGCAGGCATTCACCGGCTGTTCGCGGAGATGCCGACGATTGCCGAGGCGAAGGTGGTGGTCGTGGTCGCGGGTATGGAGGGGGCGCTTGCGTCGGTGGTTGGGGGACTGGTTCGCGCACCCGTCATCGGGGTGCCGACGAGCGTTGGTTACGGGTCGAGCTTCGACGGGCTCGCGGCGCTGCTTGCGATGCTGAACAGCTGCGCTCCGGGGGTGTCGGTGGTCAATATCGACAACGGTTTCGGCGCGGGGTATATGGCGGCGATGATCGTGTTGGGTTCTAGGGGCTACTAGCTAGACTCGATTGGCGCGGTCGAGCTTGGCTCCCGCTTGGTAGACGTCGACGACGTTCCAGAGGTGGGTGATGTCGTTGGAGGGGTCGCCGTCGACGACGAGGACATCGGCGGCTTTTCCGGGTTGGAGGGAACCAACTTCGTCGTCGATCCAGCATGACTTGGCGGAGTTGAGGGTGCCAGCGACGATGGCGTCCATGGGAGACATTCCCCCCGCGACGTGAGCCTCGATCTCGTCCTGGAACTGGGCGATTTTGTGCCAGCTCCACGAGGTGTCGGATCCAGCCGCCATTTGGACTCCCGCCTCGACCATGCGGGCGAAGGACTCCAGCATGAGGTCGTATCCCTCCATTCCCCGGGCGAAGACCTGCTCCTCGCGGTCGGTCAGGCGCTCTCCGCGCTCGCGCTTTTCGGAGATGACGCGGTAGTTGGCGCGACTCTCGTTGAGGGTCATGTTGACGTAGACGCCCTGCTCGATGATTCGCTCGGTAACGTCTTCGCTGTACTTGTAGGTGCCGTCGGACTCCATATGGCGGGCGTGGATGAGGGTGTCGATGCCGGCATCGAGGCAATTCCGCATGGCTTGGGAGTTGACGCAGTGGGCGGCGACGTGCTTGCCGAACTTGTGCGCCTCATCGGCGATGGCGGTAAGCTCGTCGACGTTGAATGAGGGGAAGAAGGGGAACGAGGTGCGGGTGCTTCCGCCGGATGCGGTGACCTTGATGAAGTCGGCTCCCTCCTTGATAAGCTGACGGACGGCGGTGCGGCACTCGGTCGGGCCGGTGGCCTGGATGCCGAAGTAGCTGAGGTGGCCGCCTATGATTGCTACGGGGCGTCCGGCGAGTATCAGACGGGGGGCGATGGCTATGCCCATTTCGACGGCCTCTCGGAGGAGGAATGTGGTGCGGTTCTTTGCCCCGCAGTCGCGAACGGTGGTCACGCCGGAGTAGAGGTGGGCGCGGGCGTTATTGGCGGACTGGACGGTGAGTATCTCGTCGGGGAGGGTTGCGAGATCGTCGCCGGGGCGTCCGTCGCCGATGCCGTTGAGGTGGACGTGGCAGTCGACCAGTCCGGGGAGGATGGTCTTGCCCTCGTAGACTACCTCCTCGACAGTCGCTCCCTCAGGGGGGACGACGGACTCCTCCGTCCCGACAGCGGCTATGCGGTCGCCTTGGAGGAGGACGGCGCCGCGTTCTAGGGGTGGACTGCCGGTTCCGTCGATGAGGCGGTCTGCGGTGAGGAGGGTGAAGTCGGGGGAGGGATCTGGCATTAGTGGTCTCCGAGAGGCTTGGTTGATTTCGAGCACACACGGTAGAGGAAGAGTGTGCGGGGCGCAAGGGTGGCAGGACAACGCGAGGCGGAAGTTCCACAGGTTGCATCCCACTCGGTAACTGTTCAGAGTTGATGAGATGAATATCCCAACCCCTGTGGATACCCGCTTTCGCGGGTATGACGATGGCTGTGTCTGTCGAGCGCTCTCACGAAGTCTGAACAGTTGCCCAACTCGGAATTGATTGATTCGCCTCGTGATGTTGGCTACAATAGTTGTTGACTGGAATGCTCAACAATTGTGAAGCTGCCTGCGGGACGCCCGGCTTGACGGGTTAACTCGCGGAGGTGAGGTTACTTGACGACTACACGGGTTATTTCGCGAACGTCTGCGATCGACAGCGATTACAAGTACGGCTTCTACACGGACATCGACTCGGACTTTGCCCCGAAGGGTATCAATGAGGACATCGTTCGTCTGATCTCAGAGAAGAAGGACGAGCCGGAGTGGATGCTGGACTGGCGGCTAAGGGCGTACCGGCACTGGGCCAAGCAGGGGAACGAGGAGCCGACGTGGGCGAAGGTGGATTTCGACCCCATCGACTACGGTGACATCTACTACTACGCCGCGCCGAAGTCTAAGGACGGAAACGACGCGCCGCAGAGCCTGGACGACGTCGACCCGGAACTGTTGGAGACGTTCAACAAGCTGGGGATTCCGCTAGAGGAACAGAAGCAGCTTACGGGAGTTGCGGTTGATGCGGTGTTCGACAGCGTATCGGTGGCGACGACCTACCAGGAGCAGCTCAAGAAGGCGGGAGTGATCTTCTGCTCGATGACGGAGGCGGTCAGGGACCATCCCGATCTCGTACAGAAGTATCTCGGGTCGGTGGTGCCGTACAGCGACAATTTCTACGCGACGCTCAACTCGGCGGTGTTCAGCGACGGTTCGTTCGTGTACGTACCCCCGGGAGTGCGGTGTCCGATCGAGCTGATGACGTACTTTCGCATCAACGCGCTCGACACCGGTCAGTTCGAGCGAACACTGATCGTTGCCGACGAGGGTTCGTACGTGAGTTATCTCGAAGGGTGTACGGCTCCACTGCGGAAAACGCACCAGCTTCACGCGGCGGTGGTCGAGCTTGTGGCTCTGGATGGGGCGGAGATCAAGTACTCGACGCTACAGAACTGGTACCCCGGCGACAAGAACGGGGAGGGTGGCGTCTACAACTTCGTGACCAAGCGAGGCAAGGCGTTCAACGACGCCAAGATATCGTGGACGCAGGTGGAGACGGGTTCCGCGATTACGTGGAAGTATCCGTCGGTCGTGCTGCAGGGCGACAACTCGACGGGGGAGTTCTACTCGGTGGCGCTGGTGAACAACTACCAGCAGGCGGACACCGGGACGAAGATGATCCACATCGGCAAGGACACGAAGAGCACCATCGTGGCCAAGGGGATTTCCGCAGGCAAGGGGCAGAGCACGTATCGAGGTCTCGTCCAGATCATGCCGTCGGCGGACCGGGCGACGAACTTCACGCAGTGCGACTCGCTGCTGGTTGGTGACCAGTGCGGAGCGCATACGGTTCCGTACATCGAGGTGCGCAACCCGTCGGCGAGGATGGAGCATGAGGCATCAACTTCGAAGGTCAGCGACGACCAACTCTTCTACTGCCAGCAGCGCGGGATCAATGATGAAGAGGCGCACTACATGATCATCAACGGCTTCTGCAGGGGCATCTTTCAGGAGCTTCCGTTCGAGTTCGCGATGGAGGCCCAGCAGCTGTTGCGCGTCAGTCTGGAAGGGGCTGTGGGGTAACGCGGCCTCACCAAGGAGGCAAGAGCATGACACAGGCTGAAGTAGCAAACCATACAGAGACGAGCGAGCGGTTTCTCCGACACGCCGAAGATGAGTTCGAGCGCGGAGACCTTCCGCAGGCGTCGGAGAAGGCGTGGGGTGCGGTGGCGCACTACGTCAAGTCGGTTGCCAAGCAAAGGGGATGGCCGAACAGGTCGCACTCGGACCTGTCCGACATCGTCGTGGACTTGGCGCAAGAGACCGACGATCCTAAAGGAATACACACGCTCTATTTAGCCGTGAGTGGATTAGACGCAAATTCCTATGAAGACTGGTGGCCGGACATAATGGTCGCTGGGGGTATCAACGACGCTCGTGAACTGATTTCCCGGCTGGAGAAGCGGACTAAGCCGCCTGTTGATCCTCGTCCATCGCAGACGGGGAGGCGAAGGTGGTAGTCGAAGGGTTGGGCGGCGAGTGAAGAATATACATGACGTTTGCATGTCAGTTGATGGGCGCTATCGCTACCGGCTTGAGGCGGAGGTCTCGGAAGATAATGGGCGTGTGTGCATGTTCCTGATGCTGAATCCGAGCACTGCGGATGCGGTGAAGTCCGATCCGACGGTGAGCGCGTGCAAGCGGTTTGCCAGGGACTGGGGGTACGGGACGGTTCGAGTGTGCAACTTGTTCGCCCTGCGGTCTCCGTATCCGAAGGCTATTCGGGAGAGCCACGACCCGGTTGGGGCCGAGAATGATGAGTGGATACTGCGGAGTGCGCGCGGGTCGGCATTGATCGTGTGCGCGTGGGGCAATCACGGGACACTTCTGAACAGGGAGATACAAGTCCGGCGGATATTGGAAGGCGATGGACACGCGGATAAGCTGCGGCATCTCGGACTGACCAAGTTGGGCCAGCCGCGTCATCCTCTGCGATTGAGGGCCGATACGTTGCCGGCACCCCTTTTGAACTGAAACGAAACACGAGAGAAACACGGAAACAATGCTTGAGATACAGAACCTGCACGTCGAGGTAAACGGGACGGAAATCCTCAAGGGCATCGACCTAGCCGTGGAAGCGGGTGAGGTACATGCCATCATGGGGCCGAACGGGAGTGGGAAGAGCACGCTGGCGAATGCGGTAGCGGGGCGGCCCGGCTACGACGTTGTGGACGGCGACATCCTGTTCGAGGGTGAGAGCGTTCTCGAATGGACGCCGGACCAGCGCGCACGGGCGGGGGTCTTCCTGGCGATGCAATACCCGGTGGAGCTGCCGGGGGTGCGTAACCGTCAGTTCCTCAAGGCGGCGCTTGACGCTCTCCGAGAAGAGCGAGGTGAGGATGAACTGTCGGCGCGGGAGTTCGACACGCTGTACCGGAAGAGGGTCGCAGAGATCGGGATGAGCGAAGACCTCTCGCGGCGGAACGTCAACGAGGGCTTCTCGGGCGGCGAGAAGAAGCGCAACGAGATTTTGCAGATGGCGGTGCTCGGGCCGAGGCTGGCGCTGCTGGACGAGACCGACTCGGGGCTGGACATCGACGCGCTGAGGACGGTGGCGGACGGGGTTAATTCGTATAGAAGTGCGGAGAATGCGATGCTGCTCGTCACGCACTATCAGCGAATTCTCAACTATGTCACGCCGGACTACGTGCACGTACTGGTGAACGGTCGGATTGTTCGATCAGGCGGCAAGGATTTGGCGCTGGAGCTTGAAGAGAAGGGGTATGACTGGATCGTTCAAGAGGCTGGGGTGGCAGGGAGTTAGTGAGCAGTAGGTGATCCTTTTAGGAAAAGGACGATTCCAGTGGGTACATTTAGCGTAGAGATCGAGATTGGCGGGCAGGACAGGGAGAGTTGGGCGACGGTTGCCGCGTTGGTGGACACCGGGGCATCCATAACGTCCGCGCCCGCGTCGGTGCTGAGGGAGTTGAGTGTGGAGCCTGTAGCCAAGCAGCTTTTCCAATTTGCCCAAGGCGAAACAAGGCTAATGGACATCGGCTATGCCCGGGTGCGGTTCGAGGGACGTGAGATTATCACGCAGGTGCTCTTCAACGACGAAGGAACGCAGCCGTTGTTGGGAGCGATGGCGCTTGAGGGAGCGTATTTGGGCGTTGATCCGATTGGGAAGCGACTGGTACCCGTTCCGGGCCTGATGATGAGAACAATATGACGATGACATCGAAACACACCACGCATGATCGCTACGCCGAGCAATTCGACCGTCTTCCTTCGACGGGGCCGGAGTGGCTGAACGCGCTCAGGCGGAGAGGAATGGACGGCTTCTCGGCCCTCGGGTTCCCGACTTCACGGAGGGACAATGAGAAGTGGAAGTATACGAATCTCGGACCGCTGGCGAACACGACGTTCGAGTATGCGGAACGACCGGGAGCGGTTGACGCTGGGCTACTAGCGTCTCTCGCTCCGAGTTCAGAGGACTGGGTCCAACTGGTCTTCGTGGACGGGCACTACGCGGCAGAGCACTCGACGATTGGGCCTATTGAGAATGGAGTTTTCGTTGGCAGACTCGGCGACGCGGGAGGTCTTGGTCGGAATGGTGTGGGCGAGCGGCTTGGCTCTTTGGCCAGTGTTGAGTCGGACGGGTTTACGGCCTTGAACACGGCGTTCGCAACCGATGGGGCCGTGGTGAAGGTCCCCGCAGGAGGGAGTTCACCGACGGTGCATCTCGTGTACGTGACGACTGAGCACGGTGAGGCGATAGCTACACATCCCAGAACTCTGGTTGTCGCCGGGGAGGGTAGTGAGTGTACGGTCGTCGAGAGCTATGTCGGCATCGGAGAATCGACGTACTTCACGAACTCGGTGAGCGAGATCATTCTCGAAGCCGGCGCACAAGTCGAGCACTACCGCCTGATGATGGACTCGCCGGGCGCGTTCCATATTGGGAGCACGCCGGTGCGGCTGGGAGAGGACAGCACGTTCAACTCGCTGTCGTTCGCCAGAGGAGGAAGGGTTGCGCGGAACGGGCTGCACGTGATGCTCGACGCGCCGGGGAGTTCCTGCGTCGTGGGCGGGTTGTACTTCACCTACGGGACGCAGCATATCGACAACCACGTCGTGATCGATCACCTCAAGCCGCACACGGTTAGTGACCTGTACTTCAAGGGCATCCTGGACGACCGGTCTAGGGCGGTGTTCAGCGGCGGGGTCATCGTTCACCCGAACGCGCAGAAGAGCGAGGCGTACCAGAAGGACCAGAACCTTCTGCTTTCGGAGGGCGCGAGGATCAACACCAAGCCGATGTTGGAGATATACGCCGACGACATTCAGGCGACGCATGGGGCGACGGCGGGCGCGGTTGCAGACGAGGCGATCTTCTACATGCGGAGCCGGGGCATCGACGAAAATACGGCCCGCGATCTGCTGGTGCACGGGTTCGCCAAGGAGATTATCGACAGGGTTTCCCTGGAGCCGCTGCGGGAGTATCTTGACGGTCTGTTCGCGGGCGGGCTGCCCGGCGCCAATCACTCGGAAGGCGACAAGAGCCGTGGATGAACTGGAAGAGCTGTACCAAGAGATCGTGTTGGAGCACAACCGGAGGCCGCGCAACTTTCGGAAGATGGACGATCCCACGTGCACGTCGCACGGGTTCAACCCGTTCTGCGGAGACACGATCACACTGTATATGACGTTGGACGATGACGTGGTGACGGACGTGTCGTTCGAGGCGGCGGGTTGCGCGATTTCCAAGGCGTCGGCGTCGCTGATGACGCAGGCGGTCAAGGGACGAACGGTGGAGGAGGCGCAGGCGACGTTCGGGAAGTTTCATGAACTGGTGACGAACGGCGCAAACGGCGACGAGGACGACGAGAGTCTGGGCGATCTCGTGGTGCTTGCGGGCGTGAGGTCGTTCCCGACGCGAATCAAGTGCGCGACGCTCTCATGGCACGCGCTTCACGGGGCATTGGAAGGCGAGGAGACGGTTTCGACGGAATAGGAGGCCGATACAATGCACGTTCCGGTACAGGTGGACTATGGGGTTCGGGCGCTGGTGGACCTGGCGCAACATTCCAACGAGAACGTGGTGCGCGCCTCGGAGATCGCGAGACGGCAGGGGATACCCGAACAGTACCTCGCGCGCGTGCTCCACTCGTTGCAGCGACACGGTCTGACGAAGGCGCAGCGTGGGCCGTTGGGAGGACATTCGCTGGCTAGGCGTCCATCGGAGATCACGATGGGGGCCGTCATGACCTACTTGGGCGGTCCGGTCGCGCTGGTGGCGTGTCTCGATGATGCGGGCAACTGCGAGCAGTCGTCATGCTGTGGACAGCAGTCCGTGTGGCGAGAAGCGGAAGCGGCCATGTGGAAAGTGCTCAACACGACCACGATAGCTGACGTGGTTGAACGGATGCCGGCTCCGCCGCGGGAAAAGGTTCCCGCATAGACGCCTCTCTAATCCTCAAAGAGGACATTCCTATATGACATCAACTCCTTCGAAGACGGCGAAGACCCTGGACGTACAGGCGCTGCGCGGTGATTTTCCAATACTGTCGCGCACGGTGAACGGGAAGCCTCTCGTCTACCTCGACAATGCGGCCACGACGCAGAAGCCTCGCTCGGTGATCCAATCGCTGGTCGACTACTATGAGAACTCCAACGCCAACGTGCATCGGGGTGTGCATACGCTGAGCATGGAAGCCACCGACATGACCGAAGCGGCTCGGAAGAAGGTGGCGGACTTCATCAAGGCCGAGGAGCCGGAGACGGTCATCTGGACGAGGAACGCCACGGAGGGGATGAACATCGTGGCGCACTCGTGGGGTAGGGGGCATATCGGTCCGGGGGACGAGATCGTCACGACCCCGATGGAGCACCATAGCAACCTGGTGCCGTGGCAGGAGATAGCCGCGGAGCGCGGGGCGAATCTCCGGTTCATTCCCCTTAGCGACGACGGGACGCTCGACCTGAGCGACCTAGACTCGATCATCACCGAGCGGACGAAGCTGCTGGCGTTCACGCACGCCTCGAACTCGCTGGGGACGATCAACCCCGCGAAATTGCTGACGGAGAAGGCACATGCGGTCGGAGCGATCGTCCTTGTGGACGGCGCGCAGAGCGTTCCACACATGCCCGTGGACGTGCAGGACATCGACTGCGACTTTCTCGCTTTTTCGGGTCACAAGATGATGGGGCCTACGGGCATCGGCGCGCTGTATGCCAAACGGGAACTTCTGGAGGAGATGGAGCCGTTCCTGACCGGGGGAGAGATGGTGCTTCAGGTCACCTACGAGAAGGCATCGTGGGCGGGTCTGCCCTGGAAGTTCGAGGCGGGCACTCCGAACATCGCGGACTCCATTGGCATGGGGGCGGCGGTGGATTACCTTGCGGGACTCGGCATGGAGAACGTCCGGGAGCACGAGAAGCAGATCACCACGTACGCGCTCGAACGGTTCAAGGAGATCGAGGAAGTGGACGTGTTCGGGCCGCAGGACCCGGAGCTGCGCGGGGGAGTCGTCTCGTTCCACAACGAGGACGTGCATCCGCACGATCTTGGAACGTTCCTCGACCAGCAGGGGATAGCGGTGCGGACGGGGCACCACTGCACGATGCCGCTGATGGGCAAGCTGGGAGTGCCCGCAACGGCGCGGGCGTCCTTCTACGTTTACAACACCGAGCAGGAAGTGGACGCTCTGGTTGACGGGGTAAAAGGGGCCTTGCGATACTTTGGCAATGGACTCGCCTAGCATCGACGCGCTCTACCACGACGCCATCCTCGATCATCGTCGCAATCCCCGCAACCAAGCCGTTCTCGATACTCCCGACGCCTCCGCAAGGGCGGTCAACCCGTTTTGCGGCGACGAGGTAGATATACAACTTGCTTTTGCAGACGGGCGAGTCTCCGGCGTGGGTGTTCAGGCGGTAGGCTGCTCGATCAACCAGTCTACGGCCTCGATGCTGTCGGAAGCCGTAGTGGGGAAGACTGTCGAGGAGATTCGACGCTTGGCAACGGCGTTCGAGGGGATTATGGATGGGGTGTCTCCCTCGGGGGCGGATGCGGCCGCCATGTATGATCTGCCGACGCTGTCGGCTGTCCGGGAGTACCCGGTGCGGATCAAGTGCGCACTGCTGGCTTGGTCGGCGTTGGAGGACGCGCTAGGTGGGTGTGGTCGGGGGTAGGAGAGTGGATTCCCGCTTTTGCGGGAAGGACGGTTGGGCGGGGTTCGTTTCGCCTAAGCTCGCTTCCACGTGGTGCCGGCGGGGTTGTCTTCGAGGACGTAGCCGAGGTCGGCTAGCTGGTCGCGGATGGAGTCGGCAAGGTCGTATTGCTTGGCGACGCGGAGGGCGGCGCGGGTGTTTATGAGCAGGTCGATGAGGGCGTCGACGTCGGCGCTGCCGTCGGTATCGGGCTCTTCGAGGGTGAGGCCGAGGACTCCTGTAAGCTCCTTGAGGGCGGACTGAGCATCCGAGATGTCACGGTCTGCCTCGCGGGCGCGGTTGATGTCGCGGCTCATGTCGAAGAGGACCGCGAGGGCGCGGGGAGAGTTGAGGTCGTCGTCCATGGCTTCAATGAACTTCTCGTGGTAGGGGGAAGGGTCGAGGGCGTTGTGGCCGCCTTCGCTCTCGACCGTAGCTGCGCGGCGGAGTCTTTCGACGGCGCGTTCCTGCGCCTCGACGATGTCCTCGCGGTAGATGAGCGGGGAGCGGTAGTGGGAGTTGAGGAAGAAGAGCCGCAGGGCGTCGGAGGAGTGTTTTTCGAGGGCCTCTCCGAGGGTGACGATGTTGCCCAGGGACTTGCTCATCTTCTCGTCGCCCAACTCGACCATGCCGTTGTGCATCCAGAACCGGGCCATGGGCGGGTTTCCCGTGCAGGCCTCGGTCTGGGCGATCTCGTTCTCATGGTGGGGGAAGATGAGGTCCTGTCCGCCGCCGTGGATGTCGATGTTGTCTCCGAGGTACTTGGCGGCCATGGCGCTGCACTCGATGTGCCAGCCTGGTCGTCCCTTGCCCCAAGGGCTGTCCCACGCCGGTTCGCCGGGCTTTTGGGCCTTCCAGAGGGCGAAGTCGAGGCCATCTTGCTTCCTCTCGTCCACCTCGATTCGAGCGCCGACGCGCAGGCTCTCGACATCCCGTCCGCTCAGCCGGCCGTAGGCAGGGTCGCTGCGGACGTGGAAGTAGACGTCGCCGTCGACGTCGTAGGCGACCTCGTTTTCGATCATGGTCTGCACCATCTCGATGATCTTGGGGATCTCCTTGGTGGCCCTAGGATAGAGGTGCGCCGGAAGGATATTGAGGGCATCCATCTGTTCGAGATAGAGGCGGATATTGCGCTCCGCGAGATCGTGGACCGTTTCGCCCTGCTCGGCGGCGCGGTCGATCATCTTGTCGTCTATATCGGTGAAGTTCTCGACGAACTTGACCTCGTAGCCGCGGAACTCCAGGTAGCGTCGCAGCACGTCGAAGATAACGGAGCGCATGGCATGACCGACATGGGCCTCGGAGTAGGGCGTGAGGCCGCAGACGTACATGCGCACGACGCTGTCCAGGGGGGTGAACTCCTCAACCGAGCGGGAGAGGGTGCTGTAGAACTTCATTCGACGGATTCCAGAGTGGCGACGGCGAGAGCGGCGATGCCTTCGCGTCTGCCCGTGAAGCCGAGGCCGTCGGTCGTCTTGGCCTTTACGTTGACCAGATTTGCTTCAAGACCAAGTTGGGATGACAGATTTTTCGCCATTCGTGTGACGAAGGGGCTGAGCCTCGGTTCCTCGGCGATAATTGTAGCATCGACGTAGGTTACCCGCCAACCGGATTCGGCGAGGAGATCGCGTGTACGGTCGAGGAGGACCATGCTGTCTACGCCCTCGTAGCGGGCGTCGCTCGACGGGAAGTGGGCGCCGATATCGCCTAGGCCGGCGCCTCCGAGCGCGGCGTCTATGACGGCGTGTGCGAGGGTGTCGCCATCGCTGTGTCCTTTGATCCCGCAGAAGTGCGGGACGGTCACGCCTCCTAAGATGAGCGGGCGGTCGGCGACCAGAGGGTGAACGTCGAATCCTATGCCGGTGCGGACGGTCATGGGACACCGACTTTCGACCGCGAGCGGAGGACGGCTTCGGCCATGACGATGTCCTCCGCGGTTGTGACCTTGAGGTTCTCGTAGGACCCCATGAAAAGCTTCACCCGATGGCCCAGTATCTCGACCATCGTGGCGTCGTCGGTGACATTGGAGTCGATTGTGCGGTGAGCGGTACGGAGCAGGTCGGCCTCGAATATCTGGGGGGTCTGGACAGCCCAGAGGTTATCCCTGGGGACGGTCTCGATTACGGTCATGTCGTCGTCGGCCATCTTGACGGTGTCTTTCACGGGGACGGCAGCGACGGCGGCGATGTGTTCCGATGCGGCTTGGACGGCGCGTGTGATGAGTGGGGCATCGATCAGGGGACGCGCTCCGTCGTGGACGAGGACATGGGTAGCGTCGGTTACGTGGTTCAATCCGGCGCGAACGGAGTCCTGGCGACGCGACCCGCCAGTGCAGACGGCGGTTATTTTGTCGGTCATCGCTTGTACGGCGATGTCACGGACGGAATCGGCGTTGCTCTCACCCGCGACGACGACGATGCTGTGGATTGAAGGGGAATCGGCCAGCCGTTCGAGGCTGTATTCCAGCAGAGGGCGACCCAGCAGGGGCGTGACGATCTTGTCGACGCCGTTCATGCGGCTGCTCCTGCCGGCGGCGAGGAGTATCGCGGAGATTTTTGTTGGTTGGGTCACGGATTGCCTTTCGCTGTGACGAACCTTGTTCAAGTATACAGGCAGGGTCGAGCCTATGTTTACGCAATGCCAATGGACTCCCGCCTTCGGAGACCTTTGATTAACCGCAGAGGGCACGGAGAGCGCAGAGGGAAATCCAAGTTTTTGAGGGTAGTCAGGGCATGGTAGAATAAGATGCGAGATTGTACAGACAGAGGCTCGACCATGCCGAATAACTATTGGATGGTCGTCCAGACGCCGGAAAATCACGAGATTACGAGAGGGCAGGGATTCACACTTCACGGACTAACTTCGAAGCAGCGACGGCGCGCGCGCCGCATGGAACCGGACGACCGTATTCTGTTCTACGTGGGCGGCGAGATTCGAAAGTGGACGGCCATAGTGGTCGTCAAATCGAAGTACTTCGAAGATAGGACGCCGATATGGGAGTCGAACGGCTCAAGGCGAGAGCTGTTTCCCTATCGAGTAAAGACATCGCCCTCCATCGTCCTGGACGAAGCAGACTACATCGAGGCGCGGATACTGGCCCCACGGCTTGAGTACGTCAAGCGCTGGCCGCCGGAGCTCTGGCCACTGGCCTTCTTCGATACGCTGCACCTGATCCCTCAACGCGACTATCGCCTGATCGAGTCGGAGATGAGGCGGATCGGGCGGCAGAAGAGATCAAGAGGCGGGCGCAGGGACTACGCTGAACGGTGGGATGAACGCCCTTCGTCGGCGGAAGGGAATCACACGGACTCGCCCCCGGAGGCCCAGGAGCCCGAAGAGCCGGAGCCGTTTGAGGAAGAGCCGGCAGGCGACGATCACTCGTTCTCGGAGTCTGAGTCCGACGGGTGAAAGTAGTCGTAGTGGAGCTCGACTAGGCGTTCGAGCATCGGCTGCGGCAGGTCCTTCGTCTCAGGGGCGGCGGCGAACTCTCGAAGGCGCTCGGCGCTCGTTATGTTCGGTAGGACGGATGTCACCTGCGGCGTATCGAGCGCGAACTTGATCGCTATCTGGCCGATGGTGGAGTCCATGTTGTCGGTGAGGAAGTCGAGTTCGGCGAGGTGCTTGATGCCTTTGCTGAGCGTCTCGTAGGCTTCATCGCTCCCGATTTCGTCTCGTTTGAGCCTGGAGTTCTTTGTGAAGGTCCCGTCGAGGAGGCCTGAGGCGTGGGGTGAGCGCACGATGAAGCCGGTGGGGACTTCGGAGTCGATTGCCAGCTTGAAGAGCCGCTGAGAGGGATCGCGGTCGAGGATGTTGTAGGGAAGTTGCAGGGCCTGTATTTCACGTTCGACTATTGCGAACTCGCCCGCCTCGGCGAAGTCCAGGCCAGGGCCTAGGGCTATGCCGTAGCAGCGGATCTTGCCCTCTCTGACGAGATTGTCAAGCGTGTAGAAGAGGGCGTCGTCCTCCAACACGTCGGGGAGCGGGTAGTGCAGTTGGAGGAGGTCGATGTAGTCGGTGCCGAGGCGGCGGAGGCTCTCCTCGGCGGCTTGACGGATGTAGTCGGGGTCGAAGTTGAGAGGAAGGCCGCCGTACTCGCGTACGGCGAGACGGTCGTAGAAATCGAATCCGACCTTGGTGCTTATGACGATGTCGTGGCGCTGTTCTTCAAGGGCGTTGCGGAGCAGGGTTTCGCCGTAGCCCTCGCCGTCGGAGTCGGCGGTATCGAAGTAGTTGATGCCCAACTCGAACGCGGAAACAAGCAGGTTGGCGGCGTCGTTCTCGGGTACGGTGGGCCATGCCTCGGTGCTCAATGTCCAGAGGCCGAAGCCGACTACGGAGAGGTGGAGGTCGGTGGAGGCTAGTTGGCGGTACTTCATGGTTGACTGGTGTGGGGGTGGTGGGGTACTGCTATGGACTTGCCGGGTGATTCACCCTCACCCTAGCCCTCTCCCACGACGGGAGAGGGGGATACTTGACGGGCTTAGACCGTTGAGAGGGAGGGTACGGTCGGCGGGGGGAGGAGCTCTTCGGGGGTGAGGGGGTAGGCCTCTTTCTTGTAGACCTGGATGCGGTGGCAGCCGTGGTCGGTGATGTAGAGGTGTCCTTCGTCGTCTATGCGGACGGATGACGGGCTTCGGAGGCGCTTGGAGGCTCCGAGCGGGGTGGTCTCGCGGATTCGGAGGACCTTGGCGTTGGAGCGGATGTAGGTCATCGCCATCTTGCCGAGCGTGGCATCGCCGATGAAGGTGTCGACGTATCGCCCGGTCTGGTCGAACTGCTGGACGCGGTCGTTGCCCCAGTCGGCGACGTATATGTCGCCGTCGGTGTCGACGGTGAGTCTCGCCGGTCGATTGAACTCCAATTCCCCGTCGCCGGAGGAGCCGAGCGTCCAGAGGAACCGGCCGTCGGCGCTGAACTTCTGGATGCGGTCGTTGCGCCAGTCGGCGACGTAGACGTCTCCGAGTTCGTCGACGCAGACACCCCATGGCATGTTGAACTGGCCGTCGCCCGTGCCGAAACTGCCCCATCCGCCGAGGTAGCCGCCGTCCTTGGTGAACTTTTGCACGCGGTGGTTCATGGTATCGACTACGTAGAGGTTCTCGTCGGCATCAAAGGCGATACCGGATGGGCGATCGAGCCGGTCATCGTCGCTGCCGTGCTCGCCCCACTTTTTGACGAAGTTGCCGTCCTTGTCGAAAACGGTGATGCGATGGAGCTCCTCGTCGGTGACGTAGAGGTTCTCGTCGGCGTCGCGGACTATGGAGGAGGGCCAGATGAACTGGCCGTCGCCGGTGCCCTTGTTGCCGATCGCGCCCAACTCGTCATCGTCGGTGTTGAGGACGCGGATGTGGAGGACTCCCTCGGCGCGGCAGATGCAGTAGAGGCGTCCCTCGTCACCGATTGCAAGGTCGATGGGGCTGTCGGTGCTCCGCCGCATTCCGAGCGAGCGCACGTAGGGGAAGCCGGCTCTCAGCAGTGCATGGGGTCTGGTCATTGGTGCGATATCCTCACAGTTGTCCGGCGACCCACTTGACGCCGCGCTCCAAGACGGTGCGGAACGTGGGGTTGGTCCAGGTCTGGTCGTCGTGGCCCGACTGGAAGCAGAAGGTCCTGCCGCCGGGGCGGTCGCGCGTCCAGCCGATAATCTTCATGCTCTCGGGGTGGTCGGTGGTCAGGAGGACGTCGTTGTCGTCGTCGACCTCGACGCCGGCGTAGTACTCGTCGATCATGTCCCAGGACGCGAGGCCGCTCGTGATAGGGTGATTGGTGTCGGTCGGGTCGATGCGCAGGGTCTGGTCGGCGGCGCTGCCCGCTGCGCCCCTCGTTGGTATGCCGCTCAGGTCTTCCCACACGTCCCACTGCGGGTAGCAGAGGATGGCGTGGTGAAGGAGGATGATGCCGGTGTCGCTCGCGGCAAGCTCGCTAAGAGAATAGGCAATGGCGTCGTCAAGTTCCCCGCCTACGGCGCCGGGGGTGTCCTGGTGGTAGTTGAAGAAGACGACGGCGTCGTAGCGCTTCCATCCGCCGAGCGGGTCGGTGGCGAAGTCTTCGAGGCTTTGGACGTAGCCGTCGATGCCCGGCAGCTCACGGAAGAGGCGCTGGAAGTTGAGTACGTCGTACTCATGGTTGCCTGTGACTACGGCGGTTTTGATGTCGGAGTTGGTCATTTGTTTCGGGAGGTCATCAGCCGAATGCAACTTATGCGAAGACGTCGATCTGCTCGAAGTGGCCCTTGACGATGGGGGAGGCTTCGAGGCCCATCCACTGTTCGAGTAGCGTGCCATAGATGCCGCGGAAGTCGATGGTGTGCTTGAGGTCTTCGCTGTGCTCCCACTGGGCCGGGTCTAGGGGTGGGTACTCGGAGTAGAGGCCACCCTTGACGCGGTCACCGATGATGAATGCTCCACCGCCGGTTCCGTGGTCGGTGCCGCTGCCGTTGTCCTTCATGCGCCTGCCGAACTCGGTGAAGACGAACATGACGACCTCGTCGGCGGCATCGTGGGCGCGGAGGTCGTCGAAGAAGTCGGCTATGCCGGTGGAAAGCTCGTCGAGGAGCTTGGGCTGGGTCGGGTTTTCGGCGGCGTGGGTGTCGTAGCCGCCATGGGCGACGTAGAGGATTCTCGTGCCCAGGTCGGCAAGGTGGATGCGGGCGGCGTCCTTGAGCGACTTGGCGAAGGCGTTGTTGGCGTACTCGACATCGGACGTGTACTTGGTGGGGGCTTCGGCCAAGCGGTCGGCGCCCTTGAGGACATCGCCGCCGGTCTGGGCGAGATAGTCCATAACCATGCCCGTCCCGAAGGCGGGGCCGTACATGCGCTTGAATATATCGAGGGCCTCATCGCGCTCCTGTGTATCGGTGATGGAGGTCATGACACCGTATCCGTCGAGGTCGCCAACCGAGGCGACTGGCACGCCGGGGGCGGTCATGGCGCGTGGGAGTCCGCGTCCGAGGTTGACGCCGGTGAGGACGTTTTCGCCGTCGGGGTCGAGGTCCTGGATGGCCTGTCCAAGCCAACCTGTCGTGCTGACGGTGTCGGGCTCGCAGGTGTGCCAGATGTCCATGGCGCGGAAGTGGGAACGGTTGGAGTTCGGGTAGCCGATGCCCTGGATTAGAGCTACGTTGCCCTCGTCGAACATCTCCTTGAGGGGGGCGGTCTTCGGGTGGAAGCCCAACTCGTCGTTCAGGGGTATGATCGTGTCCTCGGGCACGTTGACGACAGGGCGGCAGTCCCAATAGATGGGACTGTTGTAGGGTATGAGGGTGTTCATGAAGTCGTTGCCGCCGCTCAACTGAACGACGACCAACACGGGCGGTTTTCCGTTCCCTGCCATGTTCGTCTCCTTCCGGGCTGTCACTTCACGGTTTGTTTCGGGCGTTCAGGCGAGTTGATATTCACGCGATGCGGCTATGAACTGGAGCATTCGTCGTGTGCGGGTGGTGGAGCCTTCGGGGTCCTGTCCGAAGTCCAGGGGGCCTCCCGACTCGGCGTAGTGGTTCAGGGCCTCCGAGGTGTCGTCGTCGACGTCGAGTGGGCCAACGAGGTCGAGGCAGTGATCCACGAACTCGGCGGGCGTGAGGGCGCGGTCTGTGGAGGAAATTCGGTCGATCATGTCCTGGATGCCGGGCTTTGAGGCGTCGCTGAACTCCTCGACGGCGAAGTTGACACGCTCATTGAGGGTGCCCCCGTCGATCCACTCCTTGCCGGTGTGCCAGCCCTCCACGGTGGGGGGATTCATGAGCCATTGTCCCATCGTGGCGGCCGTGCCGGTAAGATCGAACTGGTCGGGATGCGGGAATCGGTGTGTTCCTAAGATTTTGGCCGTTCCGGCAATCAGCTCCACGGGACTCTTGACCCGGCGGAAGCGGGCCTCCTTGAAGAAATCGGAGTTGAAGAGCGTGCGGAGGACGGCCCGTATTTCGCCGTCAGACTTGATATAGGTCTCACTCAAGGCATTGATGGCATCGGGGTCCTGCGGCGGGACGGTGTTCCACGCGGGAACCTGCACCTCGTCGGCGACGAAGAAGGTGTAGAGCAGTCTCGAAACGAACCGGGCGGTGGCCGGCTGTCGGACGATGATGTCGATGATGTCCTCACCGTTGAAGTCGCCGGTGTGGCCGAGATAGGTCTTTACGCTGTGATCGTGGTCGTCTTCGCGGTAGACGAAGTATGACTGGAAGTGGCCGTAGGGGTACAAGGGCATCGGCTGGCGGAAGGTCCATCCGGTGAAGGCCCTAGCGGCCATCTTGATGTCGTCCTCGGTGTAGTTTCCTATGCCCATGGAGAAAAGCTCCATGAGCTCCCGTCCGTAGTTCTCGTTCGGGTCGCCGTTGTGGTTCTCGTTGTTGTCGAGCCAGAAGATCATGCAAGGGTCATGGGAGAGGTCGAGCAGGATGGTGCGGAAGTCCGACAGGCCGTTGCGACGGAACATTTCGTTCTGCGCTAGGAGGGTGGCAGTGTGCTCGCCCTTGTGGTAGGCGCAGGCGAAGACGTGGTGCCAGAAGAGGGCCATCTTCTCTTGGAGGGGCCGCTCGGTGTTAATCATGCGGTAGATCCACTTCGCGCCGTTCCACGAGAGGGAGTCGAAGTTGACCAACGGTCCGTGGTAGCGACGCAGGATGTCGTCCTCTACGTCGGGGAAGTGTTCGGGGTGCAGGAGGTCTTCGACTACATCCTCGTAGGGCCGTTCGGCCAGTCGTTCGAGGTCGTTGCGAGTGGCGCCGAAACCGGCGCGACGGTACAGGTGAGCCATGAGGGCGATCTTTTCGTTCGCCATGTTCGCCTCCAGATGCTCGGCTACGGAATATCCGCTAGCTAGGGCTGTCGGTCCTTATCATACTGTAGGAATTTGTTTGAGACAACGCCCTAAGGCGGGGTTGTTTTGTTGAAGCGGTATTCGGACGCGGCCACGGGGAACGGGCAGGAATGTATAATGGGGGCCTAACTTGGCGGCCTGAAGGAGAATTGCCGGAATGACAAAAGTGGGATTCATCGGCCTCGGTCTCATCGGGAAGCCGATGTGCATGAACTTGGTGAAGAAGGGTTTCGACGTGACGTGCTGGAACCGGACGGCGTCGAAGATGGAGGACGTGGTCGCGGCGGGCGCGAAGCCGGCGGGGTCGGCCAGAGAGGCGGCTGAGGGCAATGAGTTCACGATCACGATGGTGAACGACTCGCCAGACGTGGAGGAGGTTATCCTCGGTGCGAACGGCGTCATGGAGGGGGCCAGTCCTGGATCGGTGGTCATCGACATGAGCACGATATCGCCAACCGTTACGAGGGAGATCGCGTGCAAGCTGGCAGGGAAGGGCGTTCACATGCTGGACGGCCCGGTGAGCGGCGGGATAACCGGGGCGGAGAGCGGTACGCTTTCCATCATGGTTGGCGGGGAGGATGAGGTACTGGAACGGGGCCGTCACGTCTTGGAAGCCATGGGGACGAGGATCACTCACTGCGGCGCGAACGGGATGGGGCAAGTGACGAAGCTCGCCAATAACATAACAGGTCAGGCGACGCTTGCGGCGGTGACAGAGGGCCTGATCTTCGCCGCCAAACACGGGGCAGACCTGGAGGCGACGCTGAGCGCGTTGGGGGGAGGAGCCGCGCAGTCGTGGATGCTGGAGAATCTCGGTGCGCGGATGTGCGACCGCGACTTCGCGCCGGGGTTCATGGTGGATACGGCGCAGAAGGACATGCGGCTGATCATGGAAGCGGCCGAGGAGATGAACGTCGGCCTGCCGGTCACGGCTGTAGTGATCCAGATGTTCCGGTCGGCCCAGGAGATGGGATTCGGTCAGGACGGCACGCAGGCGTATGCCAAGGTGATGGAGGCGCTGACGGGGGCACGGCTGGAACGGTAGAGTAGGGTGCGTTTGCTTATTGAGGAAAGAAGAACATGTGCGGTGACAACGCCACTTATACATTGGAGGTTTTCGGATGCAGGAAGCGGTAATCGTTAGCGGGGCGCGGACGCCGGTCGGGTCATTCGGCGGTTCGTTGAAGGATGCGAAGGCGTCCGATCTGGGGGCGACGGCGGTGAAGGCCGCGTTGGAGCGGGTTGATCTGTCACCGGACGAGGTGGACGAGGTCTACTTCGGGAACGTGCTCCAGTCGGCGGAGGCGGGATACGCCGGGCGACTGGCAGGGCTGAAGGCGGGGATTCCCGACAGCGCCCCTGCGATCGCGGTGAATCGCGCTTGCTCGTCCGGGCTCGAGGCGATCAACCTGGCGGCGCAGCTCATCAAGACGGGCGAGATCGACATAGCGGTCGCGGGTGGAACGGAGAGCATGAGCCAGTCGCCGTTCCTGCTGGACTATACGGCCCGCTTCGACGGGTACAAGCTCGGGGACATTCCCATGCGTGACGCGCTCCTTGAAGGGCTGACGTGTCCGGTCAATCGCTATCACATGGGCGTGGGGGCAGAGAACATCCAAGTGCGGTGGGAGATTAGCAGGGAGGACCAGGACGAGCTGGCGGTGCTGAGTCACCGTAGAGCGGTGGAGGCGGTTCAGGAAGGCAAGTTCGCGTCGCAGATCGCGCCTGTGACGATACCGCAGCGGCGAGGCGATCCCGTCGTAGTCGATACGGACGAGGGGCCGCGGGCCGATTCGAGCATGGAGATACTGGCGAAGCTGCGTCCTGTCTTCAAGGAAGGCGGGACGGTGACGGCAGGGAACTCATCGTCGATCAACGACGGGGCTGCGGCTGTCGTTATCATGTCGGAAGAGAAGGCCCGGTCGCTGGGGATCGAGCCACGACTGCGATGGCATACACGGGGAGCCGCGGGTGTCGATCCTGCGTTCTTCGGCATCGGTCCCGTGCCGGCGGTGCAGAAGGCGCTCGAAAAGTCGGGCATGACGGTGGACGACATCGACCAGACGGAGTTGAACGAGGCGTTTGCCGTTCAGGCGCTGTACTGCATCCGAGAGCTCGAACTGGACATGGAGACGACGAACGTCAACGGGAGCGGGATCAGCCTCGGACATCCGATTGGGGCGACGGGCGCGATCCAGACGGTGAAGCTTATGGATGAGATGGATGCCCGCGACGACGAGGTCGGGATGGTCACGATGTGCGTTGGTGGCGGGATGGGGGTGGCGACTATTTTCGAGAGAGTGAGCTAGGGGAGCGAATAGAGTCGGGTGTGACTCTACAGCGCGCATATTCTGATGCGGGTGTTTCACCCTCACCCCAGCCCTCTCCCGCGAACGGGAGAGGGGGAAATCTAGGGACTGCGGGCAATGACACTTGAAGAAGTAGTCATAGCGGTTGTTCGGATAGCAGGGTCGCTGCCGGTGCTGTGGTTTCCGTTTGCGGGCGGCATCCTGGCGGTGCTGGTCGATTTCTCCGACCTGTTCATGATGAACCTGCTGGACCTCGGCGGGGTGCGCGATTACCAGGTCTTCGACAAGTGGGTCGACCAGGTGTACATGGTGGCGTTCCTGATCGTGGCCCTGCGGTGGAAGGGCGTGCCGCGCTACGTGGCGATCGGGCTGTTCGCCTACAGGCTCGTCGGCTTCGCGTATTTCGAGTTCGTCGATTCCTGGCGGGGGATATTGCTGATCTTCCCGAACGTCTTCGAATTCTGGTTCCTGTTTGTTGCGGGCCTGAACCGCGTACGACCGAACTACGAGATGACGTGGAAGCACGCGGCGCTGTGGCTAATTCCATTGATCGCGCTGAAGGAGTTCCAGGAGTACGTGCTGCACTGGGGCAAGTGGCTGGACAAGTACCGGGCGGTGGACGTGGTGGTGGACTGGTGGAACGCGGTGACGGGCCTGTTCTAGGGCGAGTGACGGGAAGCAGCGCGCACACTACGGTCGGGTGAGGATAACCTGTATGTCAGAGGCCCGGATAGGCACGTTCGAAGACTTGCTGGAGATTACGGAGGCTTTGTTGCGGCCCGTCGCGACGGCACTGAGGGAGGTTGTCTTTGAGGTCGATCCGGATACGTGCGAGGTAGTGCGTCTTGGGGACCGCGCGGCGACGTATGGAGTGGGGCCGAGGAAGATGCTCGACGGGTATGCCTATATCATGCCCCACAAGAGGTGGGTGAACCTGGGGTTCTACCAGGGAGCCGAGTTGGCTGATCCAGGAGGTCTGCTTGAGGGGACAGGGGCGAAGTTGCGGCACGTGAAGGTGCGCTCGGTTGAGGAGGCCAAGCGGGCGGCGGTTCGGGCGTTGGTTGAGGGGGCGTTGGAGCGGAGGCGAGCGTCGGGGCGGTGAGGCATTATTCCAATGGTGCCCACATAGGTGCCGAATTGCCCTTCGACAGGCTCAGGGCGAACGTGAATTCCCGTGTTCTCATCTCTGTGCAACTCTGGTCGAGTAACTGTTAAGAGTTGATGAGTTCCCGCCGCCCTGGATTCCCGCCTTCGCGGGAATGACGGTGGCCTTGTGCAGTGAGCGTTTTCGCGAAATCTGAACGCTTACCTAGTCGCGGCGGACGGGGACGCCTTCTAGGAGGCCGGCTTCGTGCATGGATACCCACTCGCCCATGAAGGTGTCGTTCCATGTGTCGGTGAGGGGGTGCTCCATCATCTCTTGGAAGATGGGCCAGAAGATGATGATGCCGTCGGCGCCGTCGCGTAGGGCGGTGTAGGCGGTCTCGACGCTCCTGACGAGGGCGGCGGTGACGTATGGGCGGTTTTCCCATCCCGAGAACATCTGGACGCACTCGCGGACGAGCTGGGTCGGGTCGCCACCCATCTGCTTGACGGGCTCGCAGAAGGGGAGGACGTGGGTCGCGCCCGCCTGTGCGACGGCGGCAGCCTGGGGCAGGGAGAAGACGGTAGTGCAGTAGGTCTCGATGCCCTCCTCGGCCAGACGGCGGAATGCGCCGAGTCCGTATGAGGTGCAGGGGATCTTGATGATGATCTGGTCGGACATGCGGGTGAACACGTGGCTGACGTCGATCAGCTCATCGGTGGAGTGGCCGTCGACCTCGACGACGACGGGCTTGTCGGTGATGTCGAGGTAGCGCCGGACGACGTCCTTGATCTGGCCGTACTTCTTGACCATGTCGTTGAGGACGACGGTGTTGGTGACGATGCCGGCGGCGCCGCGGTCCATCCATTGCTTGAGGTCTTCGGGGTCGCCAGCCAGCCAGATGGCTGGGCCTCTACCCTGTCGCCGGGCCTGCATTACGGGGCCGGTGACCACCGGCTCCACGCCGTTCGTGCTGATCTTGGTCTCGGTTGCCATGGTGCGCCTCCGGGGGTGTCGCGTTTTGGAGAGTATGACATATTCGGGGGAGATTAGGAAGGGACGATTCACCACAGAGGGCGCGGAGAGCACAGAGGGGGGAGGATGGATTCCCGCCTGCGCGGGAATGACGGTGTGGGTGTCTGGAGAGGGGGAGAAGCGCAGAGGGGGCTTTTTAGCTACGGCGGACGCGGCCTCGGAGGGAGAGGAAGGCGAGGGTGAGGCTGATGGCGGCCACTCCTCCTATGGAGGCGAAGCCTTTGGCGAGGGCCTCGATGTCCCAGCCGACGGTGACTAGGGAGCGAAGCGCATCCAGGAGGTAGGTGACGGGGTTGTACACCGCGAGGGTGCTCATCCATCCGGTGAGGGCCTCCTTCGGCACGAATACGGTAGTCAGGAAGACGAAGGGGAAGAAGAGGAGCCAGCTGGTGTTGACGACGGTGGGGTTGCCGGTCTTGAGGGCTATGGCGTAGGGGAATCCGGCGAAGGCGAGGCTCCAGACACCGGCTATCAGGACGAACGCGAGCATTCCGATCAGACCGCTTTCAAAGCGGACACCGACGACGAAGCCGAGAATGAGGACTGGAATGGAGAGGGCTACGCACAGGGCGAAGTCGGCGACCATGAGGCCGAGAAGCAGGGATACCCTGTTGACGGGAGTGAGGGACAGGCGATCGAAGTAGCCGCTCTGGATGTCGAAGACGAGGGTGATGGCGCGGGAAACGCCCGTCACGGCGAAGATGATGGCGACGGGAAGCTGGAAGGCCTTGTAATCGAGTCCGGGGATGTTTTCGGCGATGTCCTGGAGCGCGCCGATGTTGATCACGAAGAAGAAGACGGGAATGATGAGGGCGGGCAAGAGGCTCTCGACGTCGCGCCTCGTGGCTCTGAGCGCGCGCGAAGATACGGCGGCGAGATCGGAGAAGAAGGCCCATCGGCGGGGTCGGCGAACGCTCCGGATGGACGTGCTTCGGGCTGCGTCTTCCACAGTAGTCATGTTTCCTCCGTCTCCTCGGTTAGATCGGCATCGACCTGTATGCGACCGCCGGTGACGGTCAGGAATACGTCGTCGAGAGTCGGTGTGCGCAGGGTGATTTCGCCGACGGTGACGCCGCCACGATCAAGCGCCAAAGCGACATTGCCGACAAGGGCTGCGCCGTTTTCGACGGACACGACGAGCTCGCGTCCATGGTCCTCTATCTGGCTGACGCCTGCGATGTTTCCGAGGGCGACTATCGCGGCGGACGAGTCGCCCTCGATCTGGACGATGATGACATCCTTGCCGACGGAGCGCTTCAACTCGGACGGGCTGCCCTCGACGGCGATCTTGCCGCGGTCGATGATGCCGACGCGCTCGGCGAGTATATCGGCCTCCTCCAGGTACTGTGTCGTGAGGAAGATCGTGACGCCGAGCTCCTCATTGATGCGACGGACCTCTTCCCAAACGCGGTTGCGGCTGATGGGATCGAGTCCCGTGGTCGGCTCGTCGAGGAAGAGGACTTCGGGATCGTGGATGAGCGCGGCGGCGAGGTCGAGGCGGCGCTTCATGCCGCCGGAGTAGGTGCCGACGAAGCGATTGATGGCGTCCCCGATGTCCATGAGGGACTCAAGCTCTGCGAGTCGGCGATCGACCTCTCGGCGGGACATGCCGAAGAGCCATCCCTGGAGACGGAGTATCTCTCTGCCGGTCTGCTTGGGGTCGAGGGCGGCCTCCTGGAGGGCGGCGCCTACTCGCAGGCGCACCTCCTTGGGCTCGTGGACGACATCCTTGCCCGCGACCATGGCCCTGCCTCCGTGCGGGAGTAGCAGGGTAATCAGCATTCGGACGACGGTCGTCTTGCCCGCGCCGTTGGGGCCGAGGAATCCGTAGATTTCCCCTTTTCGCACTGCCAGGTCGATGCCGTCCACGGCCCTTACCTCGCCGAAGTTTCTGACCAACCCCTCGGCGAGAACCGCAAGGTCGTTCGTTTCGCTCACTCTACGAGGCCCTCCTTATCAGCATCACGCCGTCGCGGATGGGCAAGAGGACGTGGTTGACACGGGGATCGTTCTTGACACGCTCATTGAATGCGGCGATGGAGCGGTCTTCGTCGGTCTTGGGGTCGAGGACTCGGCCGCTCCAGAGGACGTTGTCGACGGCGATGACGCCCCTGGGAGCCAGAAGCTCGACGGCCTTCTCGTAGTAGGCGGCGTAACCGGTCTTGTCGGCGTCGATGAAGACGACATCGAAGGCGCAGTCATTGAGAGTCTCCAGGGTCTCTAACGCGGGGCCGAGGCGGAGGTCTATCTTGTGGCCGTGCGGACTCTTGGCGTAGAACTGCCTGGCTACCTCCGCCGCCTCGGGGTCGATGTCGCAGGTGACGAGGATGCCGTCATCGGGTAGTGCGGCGGCCATCATCTGGGAACTGAACCCGGTGAACGTTCCGATTTCGAGCACACGCTTCGCGCCGGTCGTCCACACGAGGGTCTGGAGAAGCGTTCCCTCTATGGGGCCGGAGAGCATCTGGGGGATGCTCATGTTTTCGTAGGTGTAGTCGGTAAGCTCTTGGAGGTAGTCCGGCAGGGGGGACGTGTGGTCGATGGCGTATCGTTCGATGTCTTCGGGGACGAGAGTGAGCATGGTGGGTTCCTAATTTGGAGCGTTGCGTTGAAGGGCAGGTGAGGATGGGGTCGTGGTTATTGTTGACCGAGCGTTCTTGTGCGTCAAGCTGAATTCGGTTAACCCAACTCCGCGACGGACACGCCGACGAGGGTGCCGATGGCGTAGGTGACGGCGGCGGCAAGGCCACCGACGAGGAGCATTCGGAGGGCACCCCAGTATGGCCGGTTACCGGAGGCGGCGGCGAGTGAACCACCGACGAGCAGGAGGGCGACCGCGCTCAGGGCGGCGCTCACGATGACGCTGTTTCCGACGTTGAACAGGAAGGGGAGGATCGGGACGATTGCGCCGCCCACGAATGCGGCGAACGACGCGAAGGCTGCGCCCCAGGGAGAGCCAAGCTCGTTGGGATCGAGTCCGAGGTCTTCTCGCGCCATGGTGTCGAGGGCGGCCTCGGCGTCGGCCATGACGCGGCGGGAGATCAGGTCGGCCTCGGCCTTGGTCAGGCCCTTGGACTGGTAGATGAGATCGAGGGTGGCCTGTTCCTCGTCGGGCCAGTCACGGATCTCGATTCTCTGTTTCTCGATCTCGTGCTCGTAGATGTCGCGCTGCGAACGCATGGAGACGTACTCGCCCGCGGCCATGGAGAACGCACCCGCGAGCAGGCCGGCCACCCCAGCAAGGAGGATGAAGTCGGTGTTGTCGGTCCCGCCGGAGACCCCCATGACGAGGCTGAAGTTCGAGACCAGCCCGTCGTTCATGCCGAGCACGGCTGCGCGTATGTTTCCGCTCGCGCCGGTAGCGGAACGGCTCTCCTCCCAGAGGGGCACAGGCCCGGTCTGGCCTCGCGCCAGGCCCTTGAGGACGCGCTCGTGGTGGCGTTCGTCCTGGGCGATGTCGGCGGCTTCGGGGTCGGCGTAGTACTCGCGTATCTCACCGGACTCTTCCCAGAGGAGAAGAGGAATGACGGCGTTGGTGCCGAATGCTCTTGCGAGGCCGAATCGGAGGAGGCCCAAGAATCCCAGCCTCGTGGGAGGGGAAATCTCGACGCCGAGCTTGGTCGCCCAGACCTTCGCGTGCTCTATCTCGGAATCGCAAAGGTCTTGAAAGACCTTCGAGCGTTCGGGGTCGTCTTCGATGCGGGCAAGCGCGGAATAGAGCGCGGCGGCGTGGAGTTCGCTCTTGAGGTATCGACGGTAGCGGGCGACGCGTTTCGCGTCCGGTTTGCCGGTCTCGGTCATGCTATGCCCAGTTCCGCGCGGACGGCCTTGAGGCGGTCTATGTTTACCTTGTCGGGACCTTTCTTGTCGGCGCCAGGGACTTCGAGGAGGAAGGGTACGTCGGCAAAGGCCGAATGGCCCATGATGGTCTTGAAGCCTTCCACGCCGATATCGCCGTCGCCGATGTTCTCGTGTCGGTCGACGCCTGAACCGAACGCGACCTTGGAGTCGTTCGCGTGGACGGCGGCTAGGCGGTCGAGTCCGATGGCGTCGTCGAACTCCGACATGACGGCGTCGATACCGTCGGGGTCGGCGATGCAGTATCCCGCGCCGAAACAGTGCTGGGTGTCGAGGCAGACTCGAATACGGTCGCTGCCGACCTCGTCGATCATATTTCCGATCTCCGTAAACTCGGAGCCGATGTGATCGCCCGCGCCTGCGCTGTTTTCTATCAGGAGCCAGACGTCGGACGGGCTGTTCTCGATGATGGTCGCGAGGGCGAGAGTCGCCTGCTCGAAGATTGCCTCGAAGCCCCGGCCCTTGTGGCTCCCGGTGTGGAATATCACTCCCTGCGCGCCGAGCTGTCCTGCCGCCTCCATGTTGAGGGTGAGACTGTCGATGGACTTCTGGAGAAGCTCAGGCGGGCCGCCGAGGTTTACGAGGTAGCTCCCGTGAATGAAGGCAGGGCCTATGCCGAGGGTGTCGGAGTTCTCTCGGAACTTGATGATCTCGGTCTCGGCGAGTGGCTTGAAGGCCCACGATCGTGGGGAGGAAGCGAATATCTGGATCGCCTCGGCTCCGATGTCGACCGCCCTGTCGACGGCCTTGCTGACTCCGCCTGCCGTTGAAACGTGCGCTCCGATTTTCAAGGTATTCCGCCCTCCTTTGGGTGATTATAGGGGGTTCTTGGTGCTAGGTGCTAGGTTCACTTGACATTCGGTGTCGAGGGGATACAATCACTCGCGCCGAAAGGTCAACTTGAAATGGTATGTGGGGAGCATGAACGGACAAGAGCTAAAGCAGAAAACGAAGGAAGGCGGCGTCGTGTATGGCACGATGCTGAGCCTCGCAAGGAACCCTCGGTGGGCGGACGCGGTCGCCGAGTGGGGGCTGGATTACGTGGTCATCGACTCGGAGCATGCCTCAAGGGGACGAGCGGATATCGCGGACCTCCTGGCGGGACTCAAGGGGGTAGGTGTGGTGCCCATCGTCAGAGTGCCGATACCTAGCTCGCACTACGTGACGATGGCGATCGACGCGGGTGCGGAGGGGATACTCGCGCCTTACTGCGAGACGGTGGAAGAGGTCCGCGAGGTCGTTGGAGCGACGAAGTGGCTGCCCATGAAGGGCGAGTACGTTGAGCGCGCGATGACGACGGGGGAGTTTCCGAGTGAGGACACCCGTGAGTATCTCGCGGCTCGCAACAAGAACAACGTGTGCATCATCGGCATCGAGAGCGAGCCGGCGGTGAGAAACCTGCCCGATATACTGGAGATCGAAGGCATCGATGCCATCTTCGTTGGGCCGAACGACTTCAGCACCTCGTATGGGATTCCCGACGATACGTCGCATCCCGACTATGAGGCGGCGTTGCGAACCGTGATTGCCACGTGCGGCGAGCACAACGTTCCGGTTCTGGTGCACCACCAGACGGTGGAACTGACGAAGAAGTGGCTTCGCGAGGGTGCCCGGTTCGTGCTGTATAGTTCAGACCGGCGGCTCGTCCACAACGCCATCCGGGCGGAGTTCGGCGAGGTTCGCGCCGTGGGAGCGGAGATCACGGGCGAAGTATCGGAGGACATCGGCGAGTCGGAAGAGATCGTGTAGGAGGCGGATATGTCCTGGCACTTCGAGCACGTGGACGGTCCGTACGGCAACGTCACCGAGGGTCCGGCGTGGGACGGCGAGGCGCTGCTGTTCACGAGCATCCAGCAGTCTCGCATCATGCGGTACGATCCGACGACGGGCAGGTCTACGGTCTACCGTGAGGACACGAACTACGCGAACGGCCTGATGCTCGATCCCAACGGCGTCCTGTACGCTTGTGAGGGGGGAGCGCGGCGTGTCGTGCGGTACGAGGCGGACGGATCGGCGACATCGCTGACGGACGGGTTCGAGGGCAAGCGGCTGAACATCCCGAACGACCTCGCAATCGACCTGCAGGGCAGGGTGTGGTTCACCGATCCCTACTACGAGGGATCGGGTGGGGACTGGACCGAGGACGTGGCGAACAAGGACCTCGACCACGACTCGGTGTACCGGCTCGATCCGCAGGACGATGGGTCATGGTCGATAAATCGGGTGACGTTCGATACCACACGTCCAAACGGGTTGCTGTTCTCGCTCGATCACAGCGTCCTGTACGTGGCGCAGAGCGGGAGGCTTGAGGAAGAGCTTCGTGAACTCCGGGCGTATCCGGTCAACGACGACGGATCGCTGGGGGAGATGGAGGTGCTCCACGACTTCGGGGCGAACCGGGGCATCGACGGGATGTGTCTCGACACGGAGGGCAATGTAATCGCGACGGCAGGGTGGGCGCAGGGCGGCCCGGGACCGTCGATATACGTGTTCTCGCCTTCGGGAGAGGTGCTGGAACGGCACGAGGTCCCAGCTGATCGTCCGACGAACTGTACGTTCGCGGAGGAGGGTCTGTCGGTGCTGTATGTGACGACGATAGACGGGTACCTGTTCCGCGTTGAGACGGAGCGACAGGGGCGGTTGCTGTATCCGGCGATGGGCTAGGGGTGCTGGATTCCCGCCTACGCGGGAATGACGGTGTGAGGGACGTGGGAATGACGGATAGGGGTACTGTGTCGAGCCATTTGCGGTGTAGCAACAACGAATTGGTACAATTTATAGGCAGAGGAAAACGGGATGGACACCATTAGAATCGGGATTGTAGGGGCGGGGGCGAATACGAAGGAAAAGCATATACCCGGCTTTCAGGCGCTGGACGGCGTGGAGATCGTCTCGGTGGCGAACCGGAGCAGGGAGTCGGGCCAGCGCGTTGCGGACGAGTTCGGTATTCCGACGGTCTACGATGACCCGTACGATCTGATCGCGGCGGACGACAGCGACGCCATCTGCATCGGAACGTGGCCTTACATGCACAAGCCGCTTGTTGTCGCCGCGCTGGAGGCGAACAAGCACGTTCTGACCGAGGCGCGGCTGGCGATGAACGCCCAGCAGGCGCACGAGATGCTGTACGCCGCTCGGCTTCGTCCGAACCTGATAACGCAGGTGGTGCCGGGGCCTATCACTTATGACGTTGACCAGACGATCATCGACACGATAAACGAGGGCACCCTCGGCGAACTGCTGTCGGTGGACATTGGGATATCGGCGTTTGATCCTTCGAAGGGGATGCAGGGGACGTTCTTGAATCCCGAGCTGCCCTTCCTGTGGCGGCACGACCGCGACCTCAACGGGATGAACGTGATGCTAATGGGGGTGTGGTACGAGGCGATCATGCGGTGGCTGGGGCCGGCTTCCAGCATAACCGCCTTGACGCGCACGAACGTGAAGGCGCGGCGGGACTCCAATTCGGGGATGCTTCGCACGGTCGCGCCGCCGGATCTGGTGGAGATCCTTGCGGAGATGTACGCGGGGCCGATTCTGCACTTACGGGTGAGCGAGGTCACAGGTCTGGGGCCGAACCAGATGTGGATGTTCGGAAGCGACGCGACGCTGCATGTCGATTTCGAGCGGATCTCCGTCGAGATTGCCAAGAGCGGCGAGTCGTCCTTTACCGAGGTGCCGATCCCGGACGAGAAGCGGCACTACTGGCGTGTCGAGGAAGAGTTCGTGAACGCAATCCGGGGCCTTGAGAAGGTAACGCGGCAGACTTTCGAGGACGGCGTTCGCTACATGGAGTTCACCGAGGCCGTGCTGCGGAGCTCTCAGACGGGCAGGAAGATTCCGCTGCCGCTGTAGCTGGTTGGCTTAGTAGTCAGAGGAACGGCCATGCCGGACGGGCGACAATGACGTACGAACGCAGTGAATATCCGGGTTGGTCGTGGTCGCACAGCAGGCGGGCGACGTTTCAGGAGTGTCCGCGCAAGTACTACTACCAATACTACGGGTCGCATAGCGGCTGGGAGGAGACGGCGCCGGAGAGCGCTCGGCTTGCGTACCGGCTGAAGAACCTCACAAGTCTGCCGCTGGAGATCGGCGCGGCGGTTCACGAGGCGGCATCGACGGCGATTCATCGGGCGCGTTCGGGGGCGTCGACGCCGACGGCGGACGAGCTATACGACGCGGCGCGGAACCGCTTGAACAAGGCGTGGGTGGAGTCACAGAATATGCCGGAGTGGGAGCGTTCGCCGAAGTGGAGGCGGATGTTCCATGAGTTCTACTACGACACGGGGATCGGCGAGAACAAGATAGCGGACTCAAGGGACATCCTGCGGACGTGCTTCGACAACCTGCTGGTCTCGAAGAGCTTTCGGGAGGCAGTCTCGGCGCCGTTCGTCGAGGTCAAGAACGTCGAAGAGTTCGCGACCTTCTACATCGACGAGACGCCAATTCACGCCGTCCCTGACCTGGTCTACCGGAAGGGTGACGACAGCTGGACAGTGGTTGATTGGAAGTCGGGCAGGAGAGAGGAGGACGACAGGGAGCAGGCATTGGTGTACGCGCTGTATCTTCGGGAGATGCACGGCGTGCGTGGGCCGGACATCAGCGTACGCATCGAGCGGCTCGCACTGGGCACGGCGGAGGACTACGCCTACACGCAGGACGCCCTCGACGAAGGCGTGGACGCGATCCGGGACAGCATTGCCTTGATGAGGACGTATCTTGACGACGTGGAGTCGAATGTGCCGGTCGAGAAGGTGGGGTTTCCGATCAGGTCGGATACGTCGATGTGTAAGTTTTGCAGTTTCTATGAGATGGACAGGGAGGAGATTGCGTTGGTGCAGGCGGGGCCGTTTTGAACGGGAGAGTCACCAATTTGTGACATTGGCAAGGTATCCTCGCTGACCAAGTTTTTGGATTCCGGCATTCGCCGGAATGACGGTGTGGGAGCGGTGGCGGTTGAAAACGGCGGGTTTCTGAAATGGTGAATGGGGCGTAGAATAGGGGCGGCAATTTGGAAGCGAGACATGAATAGAGGAGGGAACCTATGAACCTGGATGAAATCAAGAGTCTGATCATCGGGCCTATGGCGACGGTGGGGACGCCGTTCGACGATGACTTCGAGGTCGATTACGGGAAGTTCTACAATCTGACGCAGTGGTGGGTTGATCAGGGGTTGGTGAAGGGCAGGGCGGTCATCAAGGTCGCGGCGGCTATGGGCGAAGGGCCGCAGCTTCGAGACGAGGAGTGGCCGGCATTGCTACGCACGGCGGTACAGGCTGCGGACGACAATGCGGCTATCCTGTGCGGGCTGCATTACAAGGACACGATCCGCCAGATCGAGGACGCAAAGAAGGCGCAGGACATGGGCGCTATCGGTCTGCAGATCTCTCCTCCGGTGCACAACGGCCCAACTCGGAGCGACGTACTGCGGTTCTACGAGGACGTGTCGAACGCCATCGACATCGGGATCATGATCTACAACACGATGGGGATGCTCGGCGACCTCATCACCCCCGACGACTACCGCACCATGGCCGACTTCGACAACGTGGTAGCGATCAAGTGGGCGGCGCCGGGGTACCCTTACGAGGCGATCTTCGACCTCAAGGACAAGGTCAACATCATCGACAACACGAAGGACCCGACGCGCAACCACAGGATGGGTGGTCGCGGCTTCATCAACTGGACGTCGGAGATTCACCCGCCGCACGACCTGGCGGTCTGGGATCTGATGGAGGAGGGGAAGTACGAGGAGGCCCGCAATCTGTGGTTCACCGTGTACGACCCACTGAGCGAGTTCTATGCCAAGACAGGGGCTATTTCGGGAGGCCAGGCCCGCGTCAAGAAGGGGATGATGAAGGTGATGGGGATGGACATCGGGGACTCGCGTCCGCCTTCGGAGCCGTTGTCGGAGGCCGAGATAGACGAACTTCGGGAGATGTTGATCGGTTTCGGGTTCCCGGTGCCGGAGCGAGAGGCGGTGTTGGTATAGGGGGAGAGACCTTAGGTGCTTACGCGAGAGCGCTCGCGTGGTATAATCTCGCCAGTTTTAGCATGAGGGAGAACGCATGGATCGAGCAGAACTACGCGAGCTAATTCAGGGGCCCATAGCGACGGTGCCGACGCCGTTCGACGACGATTTCGAGGTCGATTTCGGACGGATGCACGAGTTGACGCAGCAGTGGGTCGAAGAGGGCCTTGTGAAGGGCAAGGCGGTCATCAAGGTCGCTGCGGCCATGGGCGAAGGGCCGATGCTGAAGGACGAGGAGTGGCCGTTACTGCTCCGCACGGTGGTTCAGGCGGCGAAAGACCGCGCGTCCATTGTGTGCGGACTGCATTACAAGGACACGAAGCGCACCATCGAGGACGCGAAGATCGCCCAGGACATGGGAGCCATCGGACTGCAGATCTGCCCTCCGATCTTCAACTTGCCCAGCCAGAACGACCTAATTGACTACTACAGCGACATCTCGGACAACATCGACATCGGGATCATGGTGTATTGCACGCAGTGGATGCCGGGCGGTCTCGTAGAGGTCGATACGATCATGCGGATGGAGGACATCCCGCAGGTGGCCTCGATCAAGTGGAGCCCTCCGCCGGGCGGCAAGCAGGAAGACATCGCGAAGTTCACCCACATCTTCAGCGTGATTGAGAACGGCGGGCCGCCCGCGGAGAGTCACAAGCTGGGCGGTCGCGGGTACATCAACCTCACGGCTGAGGCGTACCCGCCGCACGACCTCGAAATCTGGGATCATCTCGAGGCTGGCCGTTACGACGAGGCGCAGACGCTGTGGGACAAGGTGAACAACCCCCTGCGTGACTACTCGGCCAAGGTAGATGAGCGCTCCGGCGGGCAGGGCAGGGTCAAGAAGGGGCTTTCGTACCTGATGGGCAAGCCTGCGGGAGCGTCCCGCCCGCCCTCAAAGCCTTTGAATGAAGAGGAACTCGACGAACTGCGAGAGATTCTAGTCGGCTTCGGCTGGCCGGTCGTGAACTGACACGAATCATTCATACCCGGTCTTGACTTATGAGTCGGCGGACGGGGCTACAATCAGAAGCAAACGCATTAGGAGGATCGAATGATAACGGTTGATGAGGCAAAACAGAAAATGGACGGCGTCGTCATCCCGTTGGCGACGATATTCAAAGAGGACAAGTCGCTCGACGTCGACGCCACGCAGGAGAACGTGCAGTGGATAGTCGATCAGGGAGCGGCGCCGGGCAACACGGTTTTCATCGCGGTCGGCTCCGGCGGGGATTTCACGGTGATGACGACCGACGAGCGGAAGGCGGCCATCAAGGCCATCGCTGACGTGGCGGTGCCGAACGGCATCCCGACGTTCGCGAGCGTGCAGAGCACGGACATCCGGGCGACGATTGAGCTTTGTCAGTGGTGCGAAGAGGTTGGCATCGACATCGTCCAGATGAGCAGCGCGTACTACTACGATGTGCACAAGGGCGACCTCATCGAGTGGGTCCACGAGGTGGCCAAGCACACCGAGGTCGGATTCGCGGCGTACAGCCACTGGTACTCCGGCTCCAAGTACGACATGACGATGGACGTGGCAGAAGAGATCATGAAGGTCAGGAACACGGTCGCGGTGAAGTGGGGTTCGCCGGACATCGCGAACTACCTGGCGGGGATCAAGTACTTCGTCCCGCGCGCCGCAGTCGTGAACAACGGGCCGCTGAGCATCTACGGGCACATGCTTGGCGTCAAGGCATGGGTCAGCCACGTGCCGAACTTCTATCCGGCTCACTCCATAGCAGTACACGAGTTGATGACGGCGGGGTTGTACGACGAGGCCCAGCGCGTGTTCGACGAGTTCAACGCGCCGTACTCGCGGATCAGGGCGGCCATCGGCTCCCAGACCGCGGGCGAAGGCGTCTTCGTCAAACCGTTTATGCGGCACATGGGCCGACCTGCGGGTCCGTCCCGGCTGCCGTCCCGCGACTCCGTCGTCACGCCGGAGATCGAGGGCATGATCGCCGACCTGATGAGCAAGGCCGACTCGATAGTCGAGAGCGCCAAGGCATTGGCCTAGCGCGGCCCCCATCCTAGCCTTCCCCCTCAGGGGGAAGGAACTTGTTGGGATGGTTTTGTAGGAGCACAAGGAGGGGCGGGCATGTGTCCGCCCCTTGAAACTTAAGGGGGAATTCTATATGGGAAAGGGACGACTTACGGCCAATCCTCCGAATGTGCCGCCGCCGGTGGGGATGTACTCGCACATCGCGCGGGTTGACGCAAAGGAACTGCTGTTTCTCGCCGGCCAGGTTGCAGTGGACGAGAACGGCGAGACGCTCGCCAAGGGCGACGCCGGAGCTCAGACGCGAATTGCCTATGAACGGATTGGGGCGATTCTTGCCGACGCGGGGGCGACGTATCAAGACATCGTGCAGGTGCGCACCTATCTGGTAGGGACGGAGAACCGCCAGTCATATCTCGATGAACGGGAGAAACTGTTCGGGGAGATCTACGCCGACAGGGTCTTTCCTCCGAACACGCTGGTGTTTGTGGAGGCGCTCTTCGAGCCGGACATGCTGGTGGAGATCGAGGTCATCGCCGCGATTGCGGGCTGAGGTCGATTCACCGCAGAGAACGCAGAGGGCGCAGAGAGGGGAAGGGAAGTCGAAGTCCACTTGAATTGATGGTCAAGTGGCTGCTTGGTCTTGATGGCAGTTCCCTGAATAGTCTCGCCCCAAGAGCGGCCTATACGGTGACGGCTTCTTCCTCTGGGATGGTCGTCGCGTGCCAGGGGCAGGCCTGCGGGTGCTCCATAATGTACTTGTAGGCGGTGGAGGCCGCGATTGCGCCCTGAGCGGCGGCGGTGATGGTCTGCTTGAGGTCGCCGGACGCGTTGGTGAGGTCGCCCGCGGCGAAGATGCCGGGCATGTTGGTGCGCATGGCCGTGTCCACGATCACCTCGTCCTCATCGTTGAGGTTGATGCCGAGCTCCTTGGGGATGTCGGCGCGCGGGTCGGCTCCGATCTCGATGAAGATGCCGTCGACGGCCATCTCGTCCGAGCCGTTGTACGCCCTGTCGAGGCGGATGCCCTCGAGGTCGTTCGTTCCCGTAAGCTCGACGACGTTGGTTTCGAGTAACTGGGTGACGTTGGGCGTGCGGTTCAACTCATCGACGATGATGCGCTCGGGCCGGAAGAACTCGGAGCCTCGATAGATGAGGTAGACCTGCGTGGCGTACTTGGCGAGGAGGACCGCGCCCTCGACGGCGGCGTTTCCGCCTCCGACCACGGCAACGACGTTGTCCTTGTGGAGAGGCGCGTCGCAGACGGAGCAGAACGAGACACCCTTGCCGGTCCACTCCTCCTCGTTCGGAAGGCCCAGCTTCCGGCGCTCGCGGCCTATTCCCAGGATGACGGTCTGAGTCTGGTACGCGCCGCTATACTCGGTCTCGACCTCGTAGCAGCCCTCGACGCCGACGACTTTGGTCACCTTGTCGTCTACAATGGGCACGCCGTACTTCTCGACCTGCTCGCGGAAGTGCATCATGAGATCGAAGCCGTCGATATCGACGTAGCCGGGGTAGTTCTCGATCAGGCCGCCGATGGCGGTCTCGCCTCCGAAGGTCTCGCCGATGACGATGACCTTCGTCTGGTACCGGGCGGCGTAGAGGCCGGCCGCGAACGCCGCCGCTCCCTGCCCCGCGATAACGATGTCATACGGGTCCTGCGATGTGGTCAAGTGTGTGCCTCCGGTGGGGGGTGCTCTCGTTCTATTCTATCGGAAGAGTGGGGGCGGGCGCATCCGGTAGCTATGTGAGGTAGGGAAAGTTGTATCCGCTAGGTTTATCTTTTAGGTCCCTCACGCACTTCTTGCTCTAACTTGCTTATTGCATCAGAGAGCATGGTATTGACGCTCACTTGTGCCTCCAGCAATTTGATGATCGCTTCCTCACGGGTGATTTCTTTATCGCCCTCTCTCCATCCATAGCTTGTTTGTGGCCTACTCCTCAACCTTTCTCGGAGTCTGTCTACCTGATACGAGAAATTGTCAATGTGCCGGTCTCTTGGTTCCCAATCTGTGGTCACGGTCGTTCTCCTTTATCTTGTGGTCTAAAGCACCGAAATCGTAGTTTTGGCCGGTAGTCGATCCCCACTCCAATGCGGTTCAGAGATTGAGGGGAAATCTGAGCAGAGATGCCGTAAATCCTCCGAAAGTTTCTTCCATGCGGCTCTCACAAACAAAAGGCGGTCATTCGCATCCCCATATTCGACCCAGCCGTGAACGCGCACACTCATTCGTCGTTGTTCGTAAACAAGATTGAATGTCATGGTAGTTCACGGAGTATGGAGTATGGGAAACCGGGCCAGGGATTTACATGTACAGTTATGTCCTCGACTGCGATTTGCCATTTGGTCATAGCGTTTCCTCATCCTTCCATGATGGTTTCGATGCCGTAGATGACGCAGGTGGCGGCGTAGGCGAGTATCCAGGGGAGGAGGCCAACGGTTCTGACGTGGAGGGATTCGGGATAGAGATCCCGAAGGGTCTCATGGAGGTACGGCGACAGATTTTGGTCGAACAGCAGCCTCATGCAGGTGGAAGCGATACCAGTCGGCGCTCCCTATCGGCGGCGAATGCCAAACAGGCGCGAATGTCTTCTCGCGTTAGGTCGGGGAAGTCGGTGAGGATCTCGTCTTCCGACATGCCCGACGCCAGATACTCCAAGACATCATAGACGGTGATGCGCAGGCCACGGATGCAGGGTTTGCCTGATCGCTTGCCCGGCTCGACGGTGATGATCTCAGTGTAGTCTTGCGACATGGGTCAAGGCCTCAATGGAGTGGCGGGAACCCGTCTATCATACCATGCTGAAAGTTGGGTAAGGCTTTTCGGCTAACCTTGTAATCGAGTACAGAGGAGACGCCGAGTTATTCTCCCGCCTAGTGAAATATCCGCCCCGAATCAATGACCAGCGTCTGGCCGGTGGTGGTGTCGGAGCGGCAGAACTCGACGACCTGGCGGGCGATGTCGTCCTTGTCGGCGGCCTTTTGGAGGACTGCTCCGGCGACGGCGGTCTTGCGGTGTTCGGGCGTGAGGTTGGACGACATGAGGGTGCCTTCGAGGTAGCCTGGCGCGACGCAGTTGACGAGGATGTCGGGGGCGAGACCCCGGGCCATGCACTTGGTGAGGTGGTTGAGGCCGGCCTTGGAGACGGCGTATGCGATGGAGGAGCCGTTGGGCCCGAGACCGGCGACGGAGGAGATGTTGACGATCCTGCCTCCACCGGAGGCGCGCATCGGCTCGACGATTTCCTTGATAGTCCGCATGGGGCCGGAGAGGTTGATGTCGATGATCTTGTCCCACAATTCGTAGGTGAGGCCGTCGATGTCGGTGAAGTTGACCGCCTTGTTGAACGCGCCGTCGTTTACGAGGATGTGGACTCCGCCAAACTCATTGACCGTGACGGCAATGGCGGCCCTGATCTGGTCAAGGTCGGTCACGTCGCAGGCGACGGGAATCGCACGGACGCCCCGGGCGCGCATCTCCTCGGCGACCTGAGCGGCCTTGTCGGGGTTCCTAGCGTATCCGACGGCGAGGTTGACACCGGCGTCGGCCAGTGCGATGCAGATTCGTCCACCGAGCACGCCGCTGCCGCCGGTTACGAGAGCAGTCTTTTGTGTTAAGTCCATTGGAGTCTCACAGTAATTGCGTTGCTTCGGAATGGGCCAGATTATATCATGCAGCAACCAACGAACCGCTATGGCCGCCGGCAGGGTGGTAATGATGCGGCGGATTTTCCCCCAATGGTTTGGCGAACGCTTCCATGAATGACCAAGTTGTCTTCTTCGTCGTACTCGCCCTGACCCTGGGACTGTTCATTCACGGTCGAATTCACTACGACATCGTGGCGCTGCTTTCGCTGCTGACGCTCACGATTGTGGGGATCATTCCCGGTGCGGAGGCGTTTTCCGGGCTGGGCCATCCTGCTGTGGTTACGGTGGGGGCGGTACTTGTGGTTGGAAGGGGAGTTCAGCGGTCCGGGGCACTGTCGGTCCTCGTGCGGCTGCTGGCGAGGAGCGGGAAGAACGCCGTGGCACAGGTTGGCTCTCTAACGGCGCTTTCCGCAATTCTATCGATGGTCATCAACAATGTGGCCGCGCTGTCCTTGATGATGCCCGTTTCAATTCAACTTGCCAGGTGGGCCCGTAGATCGCCTTCAATCGTTCTGATGCCGTTGGCGTTCGCTTCCCTACTGGGCGGAATGGTGACCCTGATCGGCACACCGACGAACATCATTGTCGCGACGTTTCGCACACAGGCCAGCGGGGCGCCGTTCGAAATGTTCGATTTTACGCCGGTGGGGCTGGGTGTCGTGGTCAGCGGGGTAGTGTTCCTTGCATTGATAGGGTGGCGTCTCGTTCCACAGCGTCAGGGAGCAAGGATCGGCGTTGGCGGCTTCGAAGTGGAGCAGCATACGTATGAATTGGAAGTGCCGCAGACGCTGGCGGGGCTCCGTATCGAAGATGTCCTTGGGGACATGAGCGAGGACATTCACGTTATCGGACTTGTGCGCTACGAGAAGCGGTATTCCGCGCCTTCACACACGGAGATTCTGGCGGCGAAGGATATCTTGATCGTAGAAGCGGAACCGGTCGACTTGGATGAGTTGATGGGATCGACCGGGTTGGAGTCCGTGGAGGGAAGGGACGTTCATGAAGACATGGTGAGTCTTCTCCGAGCCCGCGGTGTCAAGGTTGTTGAAGCCGTGGTGATGGCCGATTCCCTGGCAGAGCATCGAACGGCCCGGACGCTGGGACTGCATACCCGGTTCGATGTCAGCTTGCTGGGCGTGAACCGGCAGGGGGTGCGTGTGCCGGGTTCGTCAGGGAATATACGTCTGCTCGCCGGGGACATATTGCTTCTTCATGGGAGCCGGTCCTCAATAGGCGAGGCCGTGGAGGCCCTTGGCTGCATCGCGATTTCAGAGAGGGTGATGGGCTTTCGTCCGTGGTGGCAGGCGCTGTCCGCGTTCGGGATTCTCGCCGTGGCGATTGCGCTTGCAACAACAGGTCTGGTGACACTACAGATTGCCTTCGTTGGGGCAGCGATAGGAATGGTCATCTTTGGGCTGCTGAGCCTGCGGGAGGCGTATGAGAGCGTCGAGTGGCCGGTGCTCATCTTGCTGGCCGCCATGATACCCATCGGAAGGGCGTTCGAGACGACGGGCGGGGCGGAGCTCATTTCTCAGGGCCTAACGGCTTTGACCGAGGGAGTGTCTCCGTTGGTGGTCCTCGCGACGCTGATAGTGGTCACGTCGCTGCTGTCGGACGTGATAAGCAATGCGGCGGCGGCCATCCTATCTGCGCCGATAGCGGTGACGGTTGCAGCCGAGTTGGGCGCGTCGCCCGATCCATTCCTGATGGCGGTTGCCGTCGGAGCTTCCGCCGCTTTTCTCACGCCTATAGGGCATCAGTCGAACACGATGGTTCTGGGACCCGGCGGGTACCGCTTCGGAGATTACTGGCGGCTGGGGCTACCCTTGAAGATCGTGGTCGTGGGGGTTGCCGTTCCGCTAATCGCTCTGGTCTGGCCGCTTGGTGTGTGAAGGCCCATTGTAGTATCACTCTGGGTCTCCCGTTGCCAGCATATTCCAATTTCGTCCGAAACTACATCGTGGAGGCAGTTGCAGCTACGATGGCAGGGAATATAGCCTTTGAAACGTATGGGAAGTTTTGGATTCGGCACGATGACGGTGGGATGCGGTGCTGATGCCACGCTGTTTCGCCCGCCCACCATTCGCTTGGAACGCTTATGGAGGAACGGTGTACCAACAATCAGTTGTCTACATAGCGCGGTTGTCCACGCTAATGGTCTTGACTGTCTTTGCGACTCTTGCTATCGCAACGATCGCATGTGTAGGACCACAGGGAGAAGCCGGTCCGCAAGGTCCGCCTGGTCCACAAGGTCCTGTCGGTCCGCAGGGGGAAGCTGGCCCGCAAGGTCCTGCCGGCCCGCAGGGATCCACCGGGCTTCAGGGAGCACCAGGTCCACAGGGAGCAGTTGGACCACAAGGCCCGCGTGGACAACCTGGCAGTCCGCAGGGAGAAGCTGGTCCACAAGGACCACAGGGTCCACGTGGTGAGACCGGGCCTCGGGGAGAAGCTGGTCCACAAGGTCCGCAGGGCTCACGTGGTGAGGTCGGACCTCGGGGAGGAGCTGGTCCACAAGGCCCGCGTGGAGAGCCTGGCCTACTGGGCAGCCCGGGTACCGAATTCTCGCGTTTTCTTTTCGAAAAGAGAGACGCCGTTGTTGCGATTCTTGAATCAAACTCGATCAGGGCGTCCGGCGTGCGTATTTCCGAAAATGAAATTCTGACCACCTCCGAATACGTCCGCTATAACGTGGGCAGTAAGATTCGACTCGCGATAAAAGGGGAGGGGTTGGCGGAAGGATCTGTGAGGGGGTATGACGAAGAACGCAACATCGCCTTGGTGACTTTCGAGAGTACGGGTGGAGGAGTCACTACACCGTTGTCGCCAAGTTCCATCGGAGTGGATGAGGACGGGAATCGATACGAAAAGTGGCGGCTGGGCGACGAAATTGCATTGGTTGGCTACATGCCGAACGTTTCGGAGACTACGCCGATAGCGGCCTTTGGGCGCATTGGCTTGGTCTGGAACATCGTGCCCGGAGACTATTTGTTCGGTTACACGTACGCGCCTGCAGGACAGAGGATGTATGGCGGAGCCGTTTTCAACCGGTGGGGAGACTTGATCGGCATTAAGTTGGACGACTCGTCCGACGGGAGCGTCTACTTCCTCACGGTTGCGGAGATCGGCGAGGTCATCGACGAACTAAGGGCAGGGCTTGGGGTACGTGACGACGAGTAGCCGATTCACCCAAGTACGTTTTCCAACGCTTGCTGAATCTTCGCAGAGCCGCTGATCGGGGTGAGCAGCTCTCCGTCGATCTCGATGAGGGGGCGGCGGATGAGGCGCGGTTCTTGGAGCATGAGTGCGATTAGCTCGTCCTCGGAGGTCTGGTCGCGTTCGATGCCCAGCTTCCGGCGGGACGGGCTGTTCCATGAGAAGTAGTCGGACGGAAGGCTTTCGCCGAGCAAGTCCCTTAGCTCGTCCTCGGTGAAGGGGTCGGCGAAGAAGTCGCGGTACTCGACCTCAGCGTCGGTTCGTGAAAGCCACGCTTTCACCTTGTTGCAATCGCTTCAGCGCCGGTAGTAGAAGTAGCGGACTGTTCTTGACATCGGCGTGCTCTCTATCTAATTGCCGCCTGCGACAGCGGGGACTACGCTTACCTCGTCGCCGGAGGTCATCGGAGTCTCCAGCCCTTGCAAGAACCGCACGTCCTCGCCGTTGACGTAGACGTTCACGAAGTTCCGCAGCTGGCCCTGGTCGTCGCAGATCCGTTCGCGGATGCCGGGGTACTGATCGTTCATGGCGTCGATGACGCCGCCGAGATTGTCCCCTTCGACGTCGACCTTGTCCTGTCCGTTCGTCAAGCGGCGGAGGGGCGTTGGTATCCGCACCACGATGCTCATCGGTGTTCCTCCGAATTCGGTTGATGGCTGCTTATAGAGTAATGGGCGAAACGGGAATGGTAAAGGTCAAACTACGCGGCGGCCGTGGCGGCGAGCGAGTCGACGATGGACTCGTAAGTCGCCTCAGTGTAGATAGGCCGGACCATGTCCTGGACCACCTCAGGCGTCTTGAGGCCGTTGCCTGTGACGAAGGCCACCGTCACCTCGTCGCCCTTGATCTTGCCCTGCTCGACAAGGCGCTTGAGGGACGAAATCACGACGCCGCCCGCGGTCTCGGTGAACAGCCCTTCTGTCTCAGCGAGGAGTTTTATCCCTTCGGCGACTTCCTCTTCGAGACAGGCGACCGCAGTCCCGTTCGTCTCTTCGAGGACCTCCAGCGAGAAGATGCCGGCGGCAGGGTTGCCGATGGCAAGCGACTTGGCGATGGTGTCGGGGATGACGGGCTGAACGGTAGATTCGCCGTTCCGGAAGGCCGTCACGATGGGTGAACATCCCTCGGCCTGGGCGAGGTGCATCCTGGTGCGGACGTTGTCGATGAGGCCGACGTCCTGCATTTCCTGGAGGCCCTTCCAAATCTTCGTGTGAAGCTCTCCGGAGGCGGCGGGAACGACGCAGTGCTGGGGAGGTTTCCATCCAAGTTGCTCTGCTACCTCGTAGCCGAGCGTCTTGCTGCCCTCGGCGTAGAAGGGACGCATGTTGATGTTGACGACTGCCCAGTGGTGGTTATCGGCGAGCTCGCTGCCGAGACGATTGACCTGATCGTAGGTCCCGTCGATGGCGACGAGCGTGGCACCGTAGACGGCGGCGCCGACTATCTTGCTATGCTCCAGGTTGGCGGGGAAGAACACCTTGGTGTCGAGTCCGGCCTTTGCTCCGTGTGCAGCGACTGAACCCATGAGGTTGCCCGTGGAGACGCAGGCGAAGGTCTCGAACTCGAACTCCAGCGCCTTGCTTGCGGTGACGCCAACCGGACGGTCCTTGAATGAGTAGGTGGGATTCACCGCGTCGTTCTTGATGTAGAGATTTTCCAGTCCCAGCATGCGTCCGAGGTTGTCAGCCTTGATGAGTGGCGTGAAGCCGGTGCCCATGTCGAGGGCGGAGGCGTCGTTGACGGGAAGGAAGTCGTGGTACCGCCACATGGTGGGCGGGCCGTTCTCGATGCGCTCGCGGGTGACGTGGCGGGCCATCGCGTCGTAGTCGTAGCTGATCTCAAGCGGGCCGAAACAGAATTCGCACACGTTGAGCGGCTGGATGGGATACTCCTCGCTGCATCCACGACAGGCAAGCGACTTTGCGAACGTCACGCCGATTCCTCCGGGGGTAAAATAAAGGCTACGGCTACGGCCCGCAGCAGGCGGATTTCGTGGGGAAAATGGTAGCAACAGGGCGTTTGGAGTGTCAAGGAAAGGACGCCCTTTGTGAATAGCGCTGCCCTACGTATCGAACACCTCGCTGACAGCGCATGTGAAGCCGGGCAGCGCGTCTAGGCCGTCGAGCGCGTCATTCTCCGTGAGCGTTGACGCTGCGCGGCCCGGCCGGTACACGTCGACGCGGCGCGCATCGGGGTTTATCACCCAGACCAAGTTAACTCCGTAGCTCAGCCACATGAGCGCCTTGTCGTTGACCTCTCGCAAGCTATCGCTTGGAGACGCAACCTCCACGACCAGATCGGGAACGACCTCGGAGTAACCGGTGACCCGCACGCCCGGCGGCATCTTCTCCGCCGAGAAGTACGCTATGTCTGGCTCCCGCACGGTGTCGGGGTCGCGCTCCAGCCACACGCCCGCGTCCGATGCTGTCAAGCGTCCCAGCTTCCGGGACTTGACGAACATCCTCAGCAGGGTTACCAAATTCACTACGATCTCTCCGTGCTCTTGTCCGACAGGCATGGTCTGGCAAAGCTCTCCTCGAATCAGTTCGCCGCGAACGCCCTCGCTGTACAGGCGGAGCAGATCGTCGGCGGTTAGCCGTTTGGTATCGGTGCGCGTAGTCATGTCCGGCTCCTTTCGCCGACTCTATAATACCACCAACCGAAGGGGTCGGGACTGGCGCGTGTGGTAGAATTGCCCGCGCAAGGAGGACTCTCCATGTACAAGCAGGTCAAGGTTACGGCGATTTCCCTGAAACCGGCCAAGTGGGACAAACCGGGCAATGCGGACGCGATGGAGCGGTTCTTCCGCAAGGCGGCGGAGGACGGGCCCGACCTCATTCTGCAGACTGAGGGAGTGCTGGAGGGCTACGTCATCATGGACGTGATAGAGGGGCGGAAGACGGCGGACGACCTGGTGGAGATCGCCGAGCCTATCGACGGAGAGTACATCCGAAGGTTCCAGGACCTCGCGCGAGAGTTGCGGACGTGCCTGGCGTTCGGATTCGCGGAGAGGATAGGCGGCGAGGTGTTCAACGCGGCGATATTCATCGACACCAGAGGAGAGATTCTCGGTCGTTACCACAAGACGCAGCTTGCGGAGGGGACGGACGAGTCATGGAACTTCAACCGCGTGGGTTCGACGATTCGGGCGTTCGACACTCCGTTCGGACGGGCGGGGTTCGTCATCTGCAACGACCGGTGGAATCCAATGATCGTGAGAACGCTGGTACTCGACGGCGCTCAGTACATACTCATCCCCTCGTTCGGGTCGAAGTCGAAGGGTCAGAATGAGACGGTGCTGGCGCGTGCCCGAGAGAACGGTGTGCCCATCGTCGAGGCGAACGTTGGCGTGAATATGATCGTGAGCAAGGGAGAGGTCGTGGCGTACGCATGGGGGAACGACCGGATAACGACTGCTACTATCGACATTCCGGCCCCGGCGTCGACCGATGCGGCGCGGGCGTTTGAATCGGAGTACATGGGACTGCAAGCCCCGGAGATGGCCCAACGCTACCAAGAAACGTGCAAGCGTCTGCGCGGTCAGCGGAACGAGGTGGAGAAAGCCCAGAGAGGGGAGCTAATCGTCGTCTAGTCGAGGGCGTGAAGAGAAGGGGGTGTCACACCTTCGGGACGCAGCGTCATTCGGTGACGGTGATCGTTCCCTTCATGTTGACCGGATGTATGAGGCACTGGTACTCGTAGGTTCCGGCCTCCGTGAAGTAGAAGCGGAAGCCCGCGTCAGGAGCAATGGTGGCGCTGTCGAAGAGACGTTGACCACCTACGTTAATGTGCGTGACGGTGTGGAGCGGCTTGTCGTTATTCGTCCAGATGACGACCGTGTCCGCTTTGATCGTTGCGTCGGCGTGCTGGAAGTTCATGATGCTGAGCTCTTCAACTTCCGCGCCGGGCGGGAGAGTGGGGACGGGAGTCGGGGGAACTCGGGTTGGTTCCGGGGAGGTGAATCCGCAACTGAGCGCGGTCAGCGCAAGCAGAGAGGCCACGAGTAGCAACGCTTTCGTCATCCTGTTCTCCTCGGCGCCATTGCCGCTAGCGGTGTGAGCGCCCCGACTTCTAGCTAACTTGCGGGCGAGTGTAGCACCATGCCCAATACCCGTCAACATGGTCTCGACTTCCAGACGCACAAAAGCTTCACCGCAGAGTTCGCTGAGAACGTGGACTTACTTGCAAGGGCTAGGGGCCTATGCTATATTCGGCGCATGGGCACAGAGGGTGTCGTTCTCGACGATTACTTCCGCCAGTACGGTCTGATCGCCATTTTCACCGCTTTGGCCGTCGCGGTGCCAGCGGGTATGCTGATCGCTTCATGGATGTTCTCCCTCGTCAGGATCCGCCCACGGAAGCCCGATCCCGTCAAGATGAGCATCTACGAGTGCGGGTTCGAGACCCTGACGGGTACATGGCACCGGTTCAACTTCCGCTTCTACTCCTTCGCGCTGCTCTTCGTCGTTTTCGACGTGGAGGTCGTGTTTCTCTTCCCCTGGGCGGCGAGCTTCGGGTTCCTTTCCAGGGAGTTCGGGGCTTTCGTGCTGGTCGAGATGGCCCTGTTCATTGCAATTCTCGTCGTCGGGTGGCTGTACGCCTGGCGGAAAGGGGCACTGGAGTGGGCCTAATTCCGTAGGGAACTTTGGGTTAGGCGAGAGTGAGTGACATGAACAGCGAACACATCGAACTGCCGGGAAACACGATACCCCTTCACACGACGACTTTGGAGTTGGACCGAGAGGAGGGGGCGTACATCAATCACCTGAAGGCGAACAACGTCGAGCCTCTCGCGGAGCCGCTTGTCGAGGTGCCGGACGACCTCCAGCGAAACTTGGCGGTGACGTCAGTCGACGCCCTCTTGAACTGGGGGAGGAAGTCTGCCGTTTGGCCGCTGTCGTTCGGGCTTGCTTGCTGCGCGTTTGAGATGATGGCGAGCGCGATGTCCCGCTTCGACATCAGCCGGTTCGGAATGGAGGCGTTTCGCGCTTCGCCCCGGCAGGCCGACCTGATGATCGTAGCGGGCACGGTTACGTGGAAGATGGCACCCGCAATCGAGCGTGTCTACAACCAGATGGCGGAGCCGAAGTGGGTCATCTCGATGGGCGTGTGCGCCACGAGCGGCGGACCTTATTACGAGTCCTACAGCGTTGTGCCCGGCGTGAACCACATCGTGCCGGTCGACGTGTACGTCCCTGGATGTCCCCCCAGGCCGGACGCGCTTCTGTACGGCATCATGCAGCTCCACGACAAGATCAAGCGCTATTCCCTGAAGGGAAGGACTGCGGGAGAGTAATGACCAGAGTCGTTGCCGGCACGGACCTAGCCAAACGCATCGCTCTCCAGCTTCCCGGCAGTGTCGTCACATCGAATTCCTCCGAGGTGTCGGTGTACAGCGACGCACTGCACGATACGCTTCGCTTTCTTCGTGACGACGAGGACCTCGACTTCCAGTTCCTCAACAGCGTTTCTGCGGTCGATTACGTGGAGTATTTCGAGCTGGTGTACCATCTCACTTCGCTGCGCCGGAACAGCAGCTGCGTGGTGAAGTCGCGACTCTATTCGCGAGACGATCCCACCGCGCAGTCCGCTATCGACCTGTGGAGAGGCGCAGAGCTTCAGGAGCGGGAGATTTACGATCTGATGGGGATCATGTTCGAAGGACATCCCAATATGAAGCGCATCCTCCTGTGGGAGGGGTTCCCCGGCCATCCACTTCGGAAGGACTTCATTCGGTAGCAATGGCGATACGCACGGAGCCGGTCACGATCAACATGGGGCCACAGCACCCCAGCACGCACGGCGTGTTCCGGTTGCGCGTGACCTTCGACGGAGAGGTTGTGGTCGACGTGGAGCCGGTATTCGGGTACCTGCATCGCGGGACCGAGAAGCTCGCCGAGGAGCGGTCCTACGTCCAGATCGTGACGCTGACGGACAGGCTCGACTACGTGTCGAGCATGTCGAACAATCTCGCGTACGTGCGGTCGGTGGAGAAACTCGCGGGTATCGAGGTGCCGGAGAGAGGCCAGTACCTGCGGGTGATATCGGCCGAGCTTCAGCGATTGGCAAGCCATTTCATTGCGACAGGGTTCATGTTGCAGGAGCTCGGAACGTTTGGGGGGACGCCCTTGATGTACTGCTTCCGGGAGCGAGAGCGCATCTTGGAGCTATTCGAGATGCTGTGCGGGGCTCGGATCACCTTGAGCTACATGCGTCCGGGCGGGGTTCTTCAGGATGCGCCGGAAGAGTTTTGGCCGGCCCTCGATACGCTTATTGGTGAAATGCCGAGGTACCTGGATGAACTGGAAGGGCTGATTACGACGAACGAGATCGTCCTTGCCAGAACGCGGGGGATTGGCGTCGTTCCGCCGGACCTGGCCGTCGCTGGATCACTGACCGGCCCGATGCTTCGAGCGAGCGGCGTGCAGTGGGACCTCCGAAAGGCCGACCCGTATGAGGTATATGACCGTGTGGAGTTTGACGTCCCGATAGGCTACGAAGGGGATACGTATGACCGGTACTATGTCCGCATTCAAGAGATGCGACAGAGCGTGCGAATTATCGAGCAGTGCATCGAGCAGATCGAAGAGGGACCCGTGCTGACCGATGGGCCGTTCTTCGTTCGCCCGCCCGCCGGGGACGCCTACGCGGCGGTGGAAGGGCCGAAAGGGGAGCTTGGATTCTACCTCGTGAGCGATGGCGGCATATCGCCGTATCGGTGTAAAATTCGCGCGCCTTCTTTCATCAATCTTACCTTGCTCAGGGACATGCTTGTTGGCTGGAAACTGGCCGACCTCATCATCATCTTCGGGAGTACGGACGTTGTGCTCGGCGAGGTCGACCGCTAGGAAGCCATGACCAGTTTCGGCAACATATACGACACGGTCGTCGGGTTTTCCCCTGACGGCATGGAGTGGGCGGCTTTCGTCGCGGCCTGCGTCATTTTGGCGTTCATCGTCATCAACGCGGCGATCTTGACGACGGCGCTCTACACGTGGTTCGAACGACGCGTGCTCGGGCGGTTCCAGAACCGGCTTGGGCCTAACCGCTGGGGTCCGTTTGGCGTCTTGCAGCCCATAGCGGACCTGCTCAAGCTGATAACGAAGGAAGACGTCATCCCCGACGTGGCGGACAAGCGGGTGTTCAATCTCGCGCCAATCGTCCTCGTGTTCCCTGGAATTCTGGTGTTCTCGGTCATCCCGTTCGGAGAGCAGAGTTTCTTGGGGAAGCTGAACGTGGGCGTGTTGTTTGTTCTCGGCGTCACGGGGATCAACACACTGGCGATCATCATGGGAGGCTGGGCCTCGCGCAACAAGTACGCGCTGTTCGGCGCGATTCGAGGCGCGGCAATGCTGGTGAGCTACGAGGTGCCAATGGCGCTGGGACTCGTCGGCGTGGTGATTATGGCCGGCTCGATGGCCCTCCTAGACGTGGTCAACAGCCAGGATGTCTTCTTCATCGTCGTGCAGCCGCTGGGGTTCTTCGTGTTCATGGCGGCGGCTCTCGCAGAAATGAGCAGGGCGCCCTTCGACATGATCGAGTCGGAGTCCGAGTTGGGGTCGGGGTACAACACGGAGTACAGCGGCATCAAGTTCGCGGTGTTGCAGTTGGCGGAGTTCATGGCCCCAATCGTCGTGGCGGTGGTGGCGACGGCGCTGTTCCTCGGCGGTACGCGCGGGATAGACCCGATTCCCGGGCAGGTGTGGTTCGTGCTAAAGGCATTCACACTGGTATTCGTCCTCCTGTGGACGCGGGCGACGTGGCCGCGGCTCCGCGTAGACCAGATCATGGGGTTCGCGTGGAAGGGCCTGTTCCCGCTCTCGCTGGTGAATATCTTCGTCGTGGCCATCGAGGCGTTCGTATTCCAAGAGGCGGATGGAACTCTATCGTCCGGGTCGCTCTGGATAATGACGGGAATCAACTGGATCGTGTTCATCGGAGCCATCGTGTTCATAGCGAACTTGCTCGGTCAGGGGAAGCTGCGGCGAGAGGGCGCCCCTACTCCTTCACCGCTGGCCAATATGGCGGCAGAGGCGGACTAGAGTGGCGCATGCGCAGGAGGTGATGCGGATATGTATGGCCTAGGTATGCTCAAGGGGATGGGCGTCACGCTCAAGAATCTCGCCAGTCCGGGGCGAATGTTCTCGGTGCAATACCCGGACCGTCGTGTCGGGCTGTTCGGTCTGGCGAAGGCGAACAATACGAACGTGCTGAGCCTCGCGATGGAAAGACCCGGCGATGCGCTAAAGGCGCTGGTAGGGCTGGCGACCGTTTCCGCGCGTCTGACCCAGCATCCACGTTTTCGGGGCGAAGAGTTCACGTGGTACGAGCAGCGCTGCACGGGATGCGCAAGCTGTGCCAAGTACTGTCCTCTGGGGATCATTCGCATCGTTACGGACACGACGGGCAAGTATGAGCAGGACGGCGGAAAGTACGACATCGAGGTGTTCGACATCGATATCGGACGCTGCATGTTCTGCGGGCTGTGCGTTCAGGCGTGCCCGTACGACGCTCTTCACATGGGGAGCGGCTTCGAAGAAGGAAAGTACCAGCGGAGCCAACTCGTTATCGACGTTGATCAGTTGAAGACCGCTGAGAAGAAGCCGAGCACGTGGTACAGGCCGCAGATAGAAGGTCAGAAGTTCGACCCGCGCAGCATCGAAGAGCGCAACTATCTGCAAGTGGGCCGTCACGAGCGACCGACCGAACACCAGCAAGAGGAGAACTGGGCCAAGAGATGAGCCTCGGAGCGGGCACGGAATCTGCCCTGGCAACGGACATAGCGTTCTGGGTGATCGCGGTCTCCGTCATCATTTCGGCGGTTGCGGTGGTGCACATGCGCGACGTATTCAGGGCGGCCCTGTTTCTCGTCGTAGTGTTCCTGGGAACGGCGGGGCTGTTCGTCCTCCTACGCGCCGAGTTCCTCGCGGTCGTGCAGGTGATCGTGTACGTCGGGGCTATCTCGGTGCTGATCCTCTTCGCGATACTGATGACGCAGGACGCCGAGCAGGGGAGTCCCCCGAACCGACTTCGATATCCGGTAGGACTTCTCGCCTTCCTGCTTGGGGCGGCGGCGGTATTCACGGCATTGAACACCGAGTGGACGCTCTTGGCGGACGCACTGCAAGGCACGTTGTCGTCCGAGGCGGCTCAGATGGTGAACGAGGTGTATGCCAACACCATCCCCAAGATTGCGTCTCTGCTCCTGCGTGACTACGTGCTGGCCTTCGAGGCGGTGTCGGTGCTGCTGCTGGCCGCAATCATCGGGGCGCTCGTGCTGGTGAGGGAACGATGAGTCTCGAAAACTTCCTCATTCTCGGCGCGATCCTGTTCTCCATCGGACTGTATGGCGCGCTATCCAAGCGAAACGCGATCGCGGTGCTGATGAGCATCGAGCTGATGTTCAACGCGGTGAACATCACGGCGGTGGCACTTTCGCGGTACGTCGTTCCCGCCAGTCTCTTGGGCGATTCCGCAAGCATCACCGACCAGGCCGCGAGGACGCTGCTCACGGGCCAGATCTTCAGCATCTTCATCATCACCGTGGCCGCGGCGGAAATCGCGCTGGGCGTCGCAATCGTGATTGCGCTGTACCGGAGCCGCGAAACGGTCTTCGTAACCGACGCGACCCAGCTAAAGAACTAGCAGTATGTATACCGACTATAGAAAAGCGCCCAATCTCATGATCGCCGAGATGTGGAAGAACGTCTTGGAAGGGGAGGGACTTCCGACGAAGATCCTCCCCGAGGGGGACATCCGGTCGTGGGGTGAGCGAGTGCCTTACCGCGTCATGGTCCCGCGTGGGCGTGAGCACGTCGCGGACGAGATATTGAGGAAGCTGTAGTGACCGACTGGCTTGAAATCGCGGCCTGGCTGGTATTCCTGCTGCCGCTCGCGTCTTTCGTCCTGATAGTGGCGTTCATTCGCCCGTTCTTCAACAAGCTCGCCGGCGCAGCCGGCTGGATAACGATCGGTTCCATCGCAATCGCGTTCGCTCTCGCCGTCGCGCTGTTCGTCGAGGTCGTAAACAACGGCGGACGCCAGATCGGGTGGACAGGGCACGAGTGGCTGGTGGTCGGGGAATTCGACCTGAGTCTAGGTATATTCATGGACGGGCTTACGGCGATTATGCTGGTCGTCGTGACCGGGGTTAGCCTGCTCGTACAGATCTACTCTACCGGCTACATGAAGGGAGATCCCGGCTACGCGCGGTACTTCGCCTACATGTCATTCTTCACCGCTTCGATGGTCGGGCTGGTCGTGGCGTCCAACGTGATCCAGTTGTTCGTGTTCTGGGAGTTGGTGGGGCTCTCGTCGTACCTGCTGATTGGGTTCTGGTACCACAAGCCCTCGGCGGCGGCGGCGGCGAAGAAGGCGTTCCTGGTCACGCGGCTGGGCGACTTCGGGTTTCTGCTGGCCATCTTCTATCTCTTCTTCAACGGCGCGACGTTCACGGCCGCCGGTCTCGACCCGCTCGATATCCCTGACATCCACGAAGCGATGAGCATGGGCGTTATCGCGCCGGGCGTGGCGATGTGGATTGCGCTTGGCCTCTTCGCGGGCGCGGTAGGCAAGTCCGGCCAGTTCCCCTTGCACACGTGGTTGCCCGACGCGATGGAAGGCCCCACGCCGGTCAGTTCGCTCATCCACGCGGCGACGATGGTGGCCGCGGGCGTGTTCCTGGTGGCGCGGTTCTTCCCCGTGTTCGAGACGTCCGAGATCGCGCTGAACACCGTCGCGATCATTGGTGGGATCACAGCGGTGCTCGCCGCCACGATGGGCCTCGTTATGAACGACATCAAGCGCGTGTTGGCCTACTCGACGGTCAGCCAGCTTGGCTACATGATGCTGGCATTGGGAGTCGGAGCGCCGGGCGTAGCCATCTTCCATCTGTTCACGCACGCCTTCTTCAAGTGCCTGTTGTTCATGGGCGCGGGCAGCGTCAGTCACGCGGCGGGCGGCACGTTCGACATGAGGTACATGGGCGGTCTGCGCCCGCACATGCGATGGACGTACATAACGTTCCTGATTGGGAGCCTCAGTCTTGCGGGGATATTCCCCCTGGCCGGATTCTGGAGCAAGGATGAGATTCTCGCGTTCGCCTTTGGGCAGGAGGGGACGGTCTCAACGGTCGTCTTCTTATTGGCCGTGATAGCGGTATTCATGACGGCGTTCTACATGTTCAGGGCGCTGTTCATGGTCTTCGAGGGCAAGTACAAGGGTGGAGCGGACGCTGATCCCGAAGCGGAGTCGCACGGCTCTTCCGACCATCCTCACGAATCCCCGGTTTCGATGGTCGGGCCGATGGTCATTCTCGCCGCGCTCGCCGTCGTCGCGGGAGTTCTTGCCAGCCCGATCGTCAACCTCGGCCCGATACCGAAGCATTGGCTCGTTCACGACTTTCTCCATAGCGATGGAGCCGACTTCAACATCCTCATTGCCGCCGGATCGACCGTGCTGGCCCTGGCGGGAATCCTGCTGGCGTACCTGATGTATCTCGGCAGGCAGATATCGGCCGAGCGGGTAGGGTCGGCACTTAACCCGCTGTACCTGCTGTTCTCACGCAAATACTACTTCGATGAGCTATACGAAGGGGTTGTCACGGTACGCCTCTTCTACCGGATAGTCGCTAGGGCATTGGACTGGTTCGACCGGTCGATTGTCGATGGCGCCGTTCGGTTGGTGGACCAGTTCGGTCGAAACGTGGGGAGGGGAATTGCACAGGTACAGACTGGCCAGGTGCAGGGCTACGGCATGGCCGTTTCGGTCGGCGTGCTGGCAATTATCGGGGCGTATTTGCTGTTCAGATAGGCTTGGCATAACGGAGCGATAGCGGCACACATGAACTTCGAGGGCAACGGACTGCTGACGGCGACGGTGTTCCTGCCACTGGTGGGAGCGCTGCTTATCGCCGTGCTCGTCCGCAACGACCGGCACGTGCGGCTCGTTGCGGGGGTTACGATTGTCCTCGACCTCCTGCTTAGCTTTCTCGTATTCACCTCCTACGACCTTGCGAAGGGAGGGGTCCAACTCGTCGACCGCGCGCCGGGCTGGATTCCCATCGAATCGTTCAAGATCGAGTACTTCCTGGGAGTCGACGGCCTCAGCGCGCCATTAGTGTTGCTGACCGGACTGCTCGGATTCGTCGCGGTATTCGCCTCGTGGAGCATCAAGGAGCGAGTCCGTGAGTACTTCGTGTGGCTGCTCGTGCTTCAGACGGCGGTCATGGGCGTGTTCACGGCGCTGGACTTCATCCTCTTCTTCCTCCTGTGGGAGCTTGAGATGGCGCCCATGTTCTTCCTGATCTCCATCTGGGGCAGCGGGCGGCGCGAGTACTCTGCCATGAAGTTCCTGATCTTCACCTTCCTCGGCAGCGCCTTCATGCTCGTGGGCATCCTGATCATCTTCTTCTCGACCGGCACGTTCGACATGATCGAGCTGCCCGGCGCGATGCAGGGCGCGAAACTGCTGGCCCCCGCGTGGTTGGTCTTCTCGCTGATCTTCGTGGCATTCGCGGTCAAGCTACCGGTCTGGCCGGTGCATACGTGGCTCCCCGACGCGCACACCGACGCGCCCACTGCGGTGAGCATCATGCTCGCGGGCGTGCTGCTCAAGATGGGCGGCTACGGAATGCTCCGCGTCTCCGCGGCGATGTTCCCCGACGTTATGGTGGACGCGGCGAAGTTCCTGATCGTCCTGGGCGTCATCAACGTGATCTACGGCGCGATCGTGACGCTCCGGCAGACGGACATGAAGCGTCTCGTTGCGTTCAGCAGCATCAGTCACATGGGGTACGTCCTCGTCGGGATATCGTCGGTCGTGGGTGTTGCTGGCGTCGTTTCGCCGGTGGGGTTGACCGGAGCGGCCATGCAGATGTTCACGCACGGGACGATCACCGGGTTGATGTTCCTGATGGTCGGGCTTGCGTATGAGAAGGCCCACACGCGGCACATCCCCGACCTCGGCGGACTCGCCACGCGGATGCCCGTCATAGCCGTTGGCTTCCTGATCGCGGGGCTGGCATCGCTCGGGCTGCCGGGCACGAGCGGGTTCGTGTCCGAGATACTGATCTTCCTGGGAACCTTCCCGGTTTGGGGTTGGTGGACGGGCGTGGCGGCCTTTGGGGTCGTCATCACGGCGGGCTACATCCTTTGGATGCTCCAGCGGACGATGTTCGGGCCTCAACTGGCGCGGTTCTCGGACGTGCGTGACGCGACGAAGATGGAGATGGTGCCTATCGCCGCACTGGTCGCGGCGGTGCTCGTGGTTGGCATCTATCCCGCTCTCATTTCGGACTACTTTAGCGAGGGCCTGACCGGTATCGTGGACTCAATCCAACAATCGGCCCAATTGGCGATGGCGCAATGACTGCTCACGATCTCTACCTGCTGTCACCTGAGTTGAGCATGGTGGGACTGGCAACGGTCCTGCTCCTGCTCGACCTCGTCGTGGCGCGGAAGAGCGTCATATTGGGGTTGGGAGTCGTCGGGCTGATCGTTCCGCTCGGCTTCACGGTTGCTCTGTGGTTCACGGTTGGGGACGACGCCGCGGCCGAGAATACGGGCGTGCTGGCCGAGACGCTGGTAGTGGACAAGTTCGCCCTGTTCTTCAAGTTCCTCTTCATCGGCGCGGCTGCCGTCGTAGGACTCATATCCATCGACTACGTGCAGCGGTTCGAGCGTTTCCGCACGGAGTTTTTCGCGCTGGCGCTCTACTCGGCCACGGGCATGATGCTGATGGCCACCACGGTGGAACTCATCACGCTCTACATCTCGCTGGAGCTCTCTTCGCTCCCACTCGTGGCGCTTGCCGCGTTTCTCAGGGACGGTCGCTCGTCGGAAGGGGCGATGAAGTTCCTCGTGCTGGGCGGGATAAGCTCGGCGATATTGCTGTACGGCATGGTGTACGTGTTCGGGTTCACGGGTACAACGTACCTCGATGAGGTGGCGGCTCGAATAGGAGACCTGAGCGCCAACTCCGACCAGCCGTTCGGCAGCTATGCTCTGTTACTGGGCATCGCGCTGATAATCGCGGGGTTCGGCTTCAAGATTACGGCGGTGCCGTTCCAGATGTGGGCGCCGGACGTCTATGAAGGTTCGCCCACGCCGGTGACGGCATTCCTCTCCGTGGCGAGCAAGGCTGCCGGATTTGCCATCATCCTTCGGGTGTTCTACGTGGCGTTCCCGGTCGAGGGGCTGAGCATGGAGTGGAGCACAGTATTTGCCGCGCTGGCCGCGCTCTCGATGACGGTTGGAAACCTCGTGGCCATAGCGCAGTCCAACATCAAGCGGTTGCTTGCCTACAGCACCATCGCGCACGGTGGGTACCTGATGGTCGGACTTGCGGCGGTTGCCGCGAGGGCGGGAGGAGGGGAGACGGACTTCGGCCCGTCCGGGGTCTTGTTCTATTTGGCCGGCTACGCGGTGATGAACATGGCAGCGTTTTCGGTCGTCATCGCCATATCGAACCGCATAAACAGCGACGCGATCGCGGACTACGCCGGCATGGCGAAACGAGCGCCGTACCTTGCCGCTGCACTGGCCTTCGCGCTCCTATCGCTTACGGGTATTCCGCCAACAGTAGGTTTCATCACCAAGGTGTATGTGTTCGGGGCGGCGGTCAATGCCGGTCTCGAATGGCTTGTGGTGGTAGGCGTCATCAACAGCGTGATCTCGGCGTACTATTATTTCGGCGTGATCAAGGTCATGTACCTATCGTCCCCCCGGTCGGATGAGCCGATCTTGTCGAGGTTCCCCATCCGGCTGGCCGTCGGCGTCACTACCGTCGGGGTGTTCGTGTTCGGGGTGTACCCGATTGTGCTGCTGGACATCGCCAAGGCGGCGGCGCAAGCGTTGTTTTCCTAGCGCGGGGGTGTCACACGGCAAATGAGCGAGCAGCGACGTCTCATAGGCTTCATGCAGTCCCGCAAGGCTCCGGACGCTCCCGGGATGATCCGGTCGCTCATCGACACGTTCGATCTGCATGACCGCAGCTGGGTCGCCCACGTGGACGACGAGGATATCCCTCCGGAGACTCTGAAGTCGACGGCCTTCATCGTTACGGCGGGAGGGGACGGCACGATTCTCCGCGTGAACCGGCTGGCCTCCCCGTACTCCATACCCATCGTCGGCATCAACATGGGCCGCGTGGGCTTCATGGCGGAGCTAACGGTCGAGAACGCCGCCGAACGACTGCCTCAGTACCTCGACGGTGACGTTCGAACGGAACAGCGGCTCATGCTGCAAGCGGAGGTAACTTCCCAGTCGAACGGGGAGACGAGAATCGTAGACCACGCGCTGAACGAGGCGATCGTGCGGGGTACTCTTCCCCGCCTGCTGGACGTCGAGGTGACTATAGACGGCGTGAGGCTGGCGACGTACCGCGCGGACGGGGTGATCGTGTCGACTCCCACGGGCAGCACGGGTTACGCGCTCTCCGCGGGTGGACCGGTGCTCCAGCCCGAGTCCAAGGTGCTGCTGGTCCAGCCCCTCGCGGCGCACATCAGTCTCCAGACCGGGCTTGTGGTGCCGGACAACTGCACTGTCGAGCTTGCGGTTGTGGGCAATCGCGAGGCGTTGATCAGCGTCGACAACCTCACGAACGCGACCCTCCATCCCAACGATAAGGTCGTCATCAGGAAAAGTCCGCATATCGCGAGCTTCCTGCGGGCCGATCCGCCGTCGGCCTTCTACTCGACCCTAACGCAGCGCTTGGGCGTAAGCCATCGCACGACGCATGACGAGCAGTGACCCCTTGTACGGAGAAGTACAGCCCGAACGCGCGGTTGCCCGCCGTGACATGTACGACGGGCGGGTGGTCCAACTGCACGTCGACGAGGTCGAGCTAGCCAACGGTAAGCGGACGACTCGCGAGGTGGTCGAGCACGCCGACGCGGTGGTCGTGCTGCCCATTGATCAGTCGGGCAGGGCGCTACTCGTACGTCAGTACCGGTACCCGATAGGTAAGGATCTACTGGAGGCCCCGGCGGGCGGAATAGATCCCGGTGAGGAACCGGACGAGGCCGCGCAGAGGGAACTTCAGGAGGAGATCGGGTATAAGGCGGATCGCTTGGACGGTCTCGGCGGGTTCTGGACCGCGCCCGGATTCTGCACGGAGTATATGTACGCCTACCTTGCCAGAGACCTGTCGGAGAGCAGCCTTGCACCCGACGAGGACGAGGACATCGCCGTCGAACGGCACTCCCTCGACTCCATTCGGACCCTGATCCGTGACGGACGGATCGTGGACGCGAAGACTATCGCGGCCTTCTGGATGGCGCTCGACAGGATGGACTGACTACTCGTACTTTGAGAAGTCGTAGCCTTCCTTGACCACACAGTCCAGCACGGCGGGCTTGCCGGTCTCGGTGACCGCGATGGCCCGCTTCAGCGCCGGTACGAAGTCGTCCGGCTTCTCGACCTTCTCGCTCCACGCGCCGAGGCCCTGTGCGACCACCTTGTAGTCCCCGCCGTGCGCGAGGCTGTCGTGCGACTCGGCGGAGTAGGGCTGGTGGCTGCGCTCGATTGCCATGATCTGGTTGTTGAAGACGATGGTGAGAATGCCGATCTTGTTGCGGACGGCGGTCTCGATGTCCATCCCGACCATACCGATGGCGGCGTCGCCCATGATGTTGATGCACAGCTTGTCCGGCTCGGCGAGCTTCGCGCCCATGATCGCGCCGAGGCCGAAGCCCAGCTGCGTGGACTTGCCCCATCCGATGTAGGTCCTCGGGGCGGTACACTGCCACATCGGCGTCAGCTGGTCGCGGGGACTGCCGGCGTCGTGCGTGATGATGGTATTGGCGGCGTCGACGTTGGCCTGCAGGTCGTGGATGATGCGGTACTGGTTGATGGGCACCTCGTCGGAGGTAAGCTGCGGCATCCAGTCGTCCAGCCACTCCTGCCGTATCCGGGCTACCTCCGGGGCGATGTCGCGCGTGTTCCTGTGGCCCGCGCCGTCCGTACGCCGCTTGATGTCGTCTATGAGGCCCCGAAGGGTCAATTTGGCGTCGCCAAGAAGCGAGTAGTCGGATTGGTAGTCCTTGTTGACGTCGCTGGCGTCCGCCGTCGAGTGGATGAGCGTCTTGCCGGGCGGTATCGTCTTGCCGTAGGTCGTCTTGGTGAGACTCGTCCCGATGGCGAAGACGAGGTCGGCCTTCTCCAGAAAGTGCCAGGTGCCCTTCGTGTGCGATACGGCGGAAGCGCCGAGGGCGAGCGGGTGGTCTTCGGGGAAAGCGCTCTTGCCCGGCATGGTGGTCGTGACGGGGGCCTGGAGCAGCTCGGCTATCTCCTGTAGCTCGTCCCATGCCTCGGCGTAGAGGCAGCCCTGCCCGGCGTAAATGACCGGTCGCTCGGCCTCCAGCAGCGCCTTAGCAATCTCGCGAATTCCGCCCGGCGGCGGCATGGTCTTGTTGCCGAAGACGGGAGTGTAGTCCAACTCGCCCGGAAGCTCCTCGGTCCAGATGTCGCGCGGTGTCTCCAAGAGCACGGGGCCGCCCTTGCCGGTCCTGAGTTGGTAGAAGGCCCGGCGCATGAGCTCGGGGATACGCTCGACCATGTTGATCTGCGCGCGCCACTTGGTCACGTGGGCGTAGTTGTCGTATGGACTGAAGTTCGGGGCGACGAAAGCCTTTTCCTTGTACTCGCCGCCGGGGAGCAGGAGTATGGGAGTGTTGTCGGAAAAGGCCTGTGCAGCTCCGGGGAAGGCGTTTTCGCTGCCGGGTCCCTGCTGCATGGAGAATACTCCTATGCGCTTGCCGTTGGTGATGCGGCTGAACCCGTCGGCTATCGCCATGCCGACGCGCTCCTGCCGGCAGATGATCGGGCGAATGCCCACTTTAGCCGCAGCGTCGACCATGGCCTGCGCCGGGTATACGGCGAGGAACTCTGTCCCCTCGCGTCTGAGGATCTCGGCGATTGCGTCTGCTCCCTGCATGTACGTTCACACTCCTGTTGTTTGTTGTCTTTCGCGCGGGGAACTTCACCCTCACCCCCAAGGGAGAGGGAATATGTTGCCTGCCCCTGTTAGCCCTTGACGGGAGAGGGGATAAACCGGCGGAGGGGTTGCTGAACTATCCTTCGCCTCGCATTTCTAGCTGGATTTGCTTGAGCTTGGCCCAGGTCATGCCGGGCTGCCTCGCGATCTTCATGTATGATTGCTCGCGTTCGCGAATCTCGCGGGCCTTTTCTAGGACGACGGCGGGATCCATGTCTCCGGGTATGCGTGTCACGCCGTCGCGGTCGCAGATGAGAAGGTCGTTGGGGTGGATGAGCAGACCGGCCACGACGACGGGAACGTCGGTACGGATGAGGTTGAACACGCCGTGTCCGGGGACGAGGCCCTTGCCCCAGACGGGTAGGCCCACTCCCTCTATGCCGGCCAGATCGCGAATCGAGCCGTCCACGACGATGCCCGTCGCGCCGACCATCTTATGGGTGGAGGCCATGCCGTCTCCGAGCACGGCGCCGCGCCCTGCCCGGGAGTCGATGTCCTTTATGACGCCGATCACGGGGGAGGGCGTTTCGTCCAACTTGTCGTAGTAGTCGTGCCAGTCGATCTTGCGGGAGTCGGGGTCGAGGGCCGTGACCTCGCAGGTGACGGCGTATCCGACCGCGCTTCCAAGATCAGGGAGGTAGCAGTGCAGGGTCGGGTCGGTATAGATGATGGGCACTCCTCCCTGGCCCTCCAACTCTGTCCCTCCCTGCGAGCCGCCCATGCTCTCGACCACGGCGTTGAACATGGTGGCGGAGTCGAACTCCTTGATGCCGTCGATGACCTCTTGCGATGTGGCCGTCATTTCGGTCTCCTGCCTTCCGCTTCTGTGGGATTCACGCGCGGCGGCAATTATATACGTTTCTGGGCTAGCGACATAGCCCAAGAGGGGCGCTTGCTCAAGCGCCCCTCCCGTCGTCGTTGATGCGATGCTGCGTCGCGCCTTTACCGGCTCACCTAGTCGGCACCGTCCGTTGCGGCTTCCCCTCCGTTTTGGGAACCGTCCTCAGCAGGGGTAACGTCGGAGACGACGCCGGGCAGGTTCTTGAGGGTGCTGATGAGGTCGACGCCGGTGAGGGACTGCACGAGGGCGGGCAGTTGAGCGATCGTGGACGACACGTCCTGAGTCACCTTGCTGGCCCCGGCTCCCGCTCCGTCGTCGCCGCCGTTGCTGATGACGACGATGCTGTCGGTCTTGGCGAGAGGCTGGGCCACGGCATCGGCGACCTGCGGGAGCGACTCGAATAGCTGCTGGATCATGGCGGCCTGACCGTACTGCTTCCACGCATCGGCCTTCTTGTCCATAGCCTGCGCTTCCGCGAGGCCCTGCGCCCTGATGGCTTCGGCCTCGGCCTCACCACGCGCCTTGATGGCGGACGCATCGGCCTCACCGCGCAGCTTGATGGCTTCGGCCTCGGCCTCGGCTTCCGCTATGATACGGGAGCGTTCACCCTCGGCCACCGTTTCGAGCTTGTAGCGCTCGGCTTCGGCCTCAACCCTTTGACGTCGTCTGTTGCCTTCGGCGATCAGCTCCAACTGGTCGCGCTCCGCCTCCGCAGGACGACGGATGGTGGCGTCCAGCTCCCGCTCCCGACGCAGTATCTCCTCTTGCTGGATCTCGATCTGCTTCTGGCGCTCGACGACCTCAACCTGCAGCTCCTCCTCGCGGATCTGCTGGCGAGTCTTGGCCTCTTGGAGGGAGTAGGCCAGCTCGGCCTCGGCGCGTCGAGCGTTGACCTGCTGGTCGTACTCCGCCTTCTGGGTCTCGAAGTCTCGCTGCGACTGGGCGATGGCGGTGTCGGCGTCGAACCTTGCGGCCTGCCGCTCCTGCTCTGCTTGGGCGGCCTTGATGCCCGCGTCACGCTCGGCCTGTGCTTCACCGATGGCGGCGTCTCGTTTCACCTCCGCCGTCCTCCTGACGCCGAGGGCTTCGAGGTAGCCCTGGTCGTCATGAATATCACGGATCGCAAAGCTGATGATTTCGAGGCCCATGTTGGTCATGTCCGTCGCGGCCACGTCGCGTACCTGCTCGGCGAACGCGACCCGGTCTCTGTATATTTCCTCGACCGTCAAGGTGCCGAGAATTGCGCGCTGCTGGCCCTCCAGGGTCTGCAATGCGACCTCGGCGGTCTCGTTGACCGTCTTGCCGAGGAACTGCTCGGCGGCGGTCCTGATGGCCTCCTCGCCGCGTCCCACCTTTACCTGGGCGACGCCGTCGACCGATACCGAGACGCCTTCTTTCGTGTACACCCTGGGCGTATTGACCTGAAGGGTCATGACCTCCAGCGAGAGCGTCTGCGCCTTTTGAACGAACGGCAGCACGAACATCCTGCCGCCGACCTTGACCTTCGGCTGTCTGCTTCCGCCCGATACGATCAGGGCGTGGTTCGGTCCTACTGTATGAAAGCCTCCCATGTATTCCCCCTAGTTTTGTTGATTGGGACTCGTACTAACGTCGGTTGGCTCTCCGATGTCCTCATAGAGCTTCTCGACCTTGAGCACCTCATTGTAAACACCGACGACGCGAATCTCATCGCCTTCCTTGATGATGACTCCGGGGTCGGTCGAGGCCGACCACTCCTGATTCGCCACCCAGACCTTGCCGGCGGGCCGGAGTTCTGAGACGGCAACTCCCCACTGTCCTTCCAGCAGCATGGCCTCCTCCGTCTGGAAACCGCTGGAGGCACCTCCCTCGTTGCGGGCGAAGCGTATGAAGAAGAACCACGTCACGGTCATGAGGGCGGTCATCACGGCGATCATGATGGGATTCACCATGAAGCTGGGCTCCGGCAGGTCGGAAGGGCTGAAGAAGTTACCGAATAGGAAGACCGCCCCAAGGATGACAGAAACGATCCCACCCACGCCAAAGACACCGAATCCTGGCGCTACCGACTCGGCGTAAAACAGCCCCATCGCCAGGGCGATGAGTCCGACGCCGAGCCAGCTGCCGGGAAGGTTCCAGAATCCAACGAAGGCCAAGCCGAGGGCGATGACCCCTACAATACCTGGACTGACCACGCCCGGTATCAGCACTTCTATGAGGATGGCGATGCCGCCGATAAGGAAGAGGGCGAACACGACGTTCGGATTGGCAAGGATATCGAGGGCGTGCTCCATGAAGGTGCGGTCTAGCTGGCTCACGCTTGCCCCCTGAGCCGCGAGGATTACCTGTCCGGTCGACGTTGTTGCCGTGCGGCCGTCGAGCTGATCGAGCATGGAGTTCACGTCGGGCGCGATGAGGTCGATGACGCCGAGTTCGAGGGCCTCTTCCGCCGAGTAGGCCGTGGACTTGAGCACGGTGTTTTCGAGCGCCTCGGCGTTGCGGTCGCGGGCCTGGGCGATGCTCCGTATGAAGGCGCTCGTATCGGCGCTGATCTTCCTATTGAGTGTCGGCGAAATGTCGCCGCCGTCCGACGCCACAGGCGATGCGGCTCCGATGGTGGTGCCCGGTGCCATAACGGCGAAGTTGGCCGCTGCCGCAATGAACGTGCCTGCGGACGCGGCGCGAGCGCCGGCCGGCCCGACGAAGACCGCGACAGGGGTGTACGAATCCAAAATCTCTTCGACGATCTCGCGCGTGGACTCCAGCAGGCCGCCGGGGGTGTCAAGCTGTATGACCACCAGCGACGCCCCGTTGCCGCGCGCCTCGTCGATGCCGCGTGCGATGCGGTCGGCTGTCAGGGGCTCGATATTGCCGTCGGTCTCGATGACGAGCACGGATGAACCGTCGGCGGAGACGGAGTCGCCGGACTGCCACGCGACGACCGTAACGGCGATCATTACGAATAGCGCTGTAATGATGTGGCGCATGGAAGCCCTCTCATCGTAAGATTCTGCTATTTGTTCGCATCCTAGTTGAGACCTAACGGCCTGTCAAGCTGTCGTTCTACGAACGTCGCACCTTGACTCTATTGTATCCCCTGTGGGCCCGCATCACACGACTCTGTGATTTTTGGGAAAAGAGAAGAGACCCCGAGACGTAATCCCGGGGCCTCTTTGTGAGTCCTTAATCGTCGCTGTGAAGACTAGTAGTCCATCGGCGGGGCCGGAGGCGCCACCGGGGTCTCCTCGGGGATGTCGGAGATCAGCGACTCAGTGGTGAGGACCATGGCGGCGACGCTGGCGGAGTTCTCGATGGCCGCCCGCGTGACCTTTGCGGGGTCCATAATGCCTCGTGCCAGCAGGTTGCCGTACTCTCCCGCCTCGGCGTCGTAGCCCCAATCGCCATCCGCCTTCAGGCTCTCGGCCAGCACGACGTCGCCGGCCACGCCGGTGTTCTCGGCGATGAGCTTGAGCGGTCGCTGGAGGGACGTCCGCAGGATGCGGATGCCGGTGTCCTCGTCGCCGGAGAGATCGAGCGAGTCGAGGGAGGAGCTTGCGCGGACGAGCGTGAGACCGCCGCCCGGAACGATGCCCTCCTCAACCGCCGCGCGTGTGGCGGACAATGCGTCCTCGACGCGGAGCTTCTTCTCCTTGAGCTCCACCTCGGTCGCGGCGCCGACCTTGATGATCGCAACGCCGCCAGACAGCTTGGCGAGGCGCTCCTGGAGCTTCTCGCGGTCGTAGTCGGAGGTCGTCTCTTCGATCTGCTGCTTGATCTGCTGGATGCGGCCCTGGATGGCGTCCTCGGAGCCTGCGCCGTCCACGAACGTGGTGTCTTCCTTGGAAGAGACCACGCGGCGGGCGCGGCCAAGGTCCTCGACGTTGACGGAGTCGAGCTTGCGCCCGACCTCTTCGCTGATGACCTGGGCGCCGGTGAGGATGGCCATGTCGCGGAGCATCTCCTTGCGGCGGTCGCCGAATCCCGGAGCCTTGACGGCGAGGATGTTCAGCGTGCCTCGGAGCTTGTTGACCACGAGGGTCGCGAGGGCCTCGCCCTCTACGTCCTCGCCGATGAGGACGAGGTTCTTGCCGACCTGGAGGATCTTCTCAAGGGCGGGGAGGAGCTCCTGGATGGAGGAGAGCTTCTTGTCGGTGATGAGGATGTAGGGATCGTCGATCTCGGAGACCATTCGCTCCTGGTTCGTGACGAAGTAGGGCGAGATGTAGCCGCGGTCGATCTGCATCCCCTCTACGAACTCCTGCTCGTAGCTGATGCCCTTCGACTCCTCGACGGTGATCACGCCGTCCTTGCCGACCTTCTCCATCACGTCGGCGATGAGGCTGCCCATCTCGTCGTCGTGGGCGGAGAGGGAAGCGACCTGCGTGATCTGCTCCTTGCCCTCGACGGGGTTCGCCATGTCGGAGACCGAGTTTCGGAGGGCGACTACGCCCTTCTCGATGCCTCGCTTGATCGCCATGGGGTCGGAACCCGCGGCGATGTTGCGGAAGCCCTCGTTGATGATCGCCTGGGCCAAAACGGTTGCCGTGGTGGTGCCGTCGCCGGCCACGTCGGCGGTCTTGCTGGCGGCTTCCTTGAGAAGCTGAGCGCCCATGTTCTCGTATGCGTCCTCGAGCTCGATCTCCTTGGCGATGGAGACGCCGTCGCTGGAAACCTGCGGCGGCCCGAACTTCTTGTCGAGGATTACGTTGCGGCCTCGCGGGCCGAGAGTGACGCCAACGGTGTCCGCCATGGTGTCGATACCACGCTTCATCGCCGCGCGGGCGTCCTCACCGAATTTCAGTTGCTTTGCCAATTCGTCTATTCCCTCCTGTGGAATGGTGTCTGCGTTGGGTTTTCCGTATCGAGCGGTTCGGACGAGTCCTACTTCTTCAGAAGAACGTCGTCTTCTCTGAGGACGAGGTACTCGATGTCGCCCTCGCGGAACTCGGTCCCGCCGTACTTGGAGTAGACCACGGTGTCGCCGACCGCGAGTTCCATGGGAACCCGCTTGCCGTCGTCGGTGAGCTTGCCTGGGCCGATCGCAACTACCTTGCCCTCCTGCGGCTTTTCCTTCGCCGTGTCAGGAATGTAGATGCCTCCGGCGCTCATCTGCGCGTCCTCTTCCGACGGTTCCACTACGATCCGATTGCCCAAAGGTTTGAACGTGACGTCTGCCAACGTACGTACCCTCCTTATATATTGATTTTCGTGCCTCGGCGTCGATTTAGCAGTCTCGAATAGAAACTGCTAACTATTGTAGGGCGGGCATTTTCGTTGCGTCAACAATATCAGGCGGGAGTTTGGCGGAGCCGTGCTACGGACTGCTAGCCGTCCTGCTTCGACTTGGTCTCGATGATCCACTCGGTGAGGGGACTAGGAGACGGCTCGATCATCACGTTGACGACGGCGGGCTTGCGGGCCGCGAAGGCGCGTTCGAGGGCGGGCAGAAGTTGGTCGCGCGACTCGACGAGCTCGCCGTGAGCGCCGATTCCTTCGGCGATCGTGTCGAAGCGCGTGGGCAGCATAGTGGTGGCGACGGTCTTGCCGAAGAGCTGGTCCTGCTGATGGTAGTCGATTCCCCAGACGCGGTCATTGCCGACGATGAACACGACGGGCAGGTTGTGCCTCAGGGCGGTATCCACCTCGAAACCGTTGAAGCCGAACCCGCCGTCGCCGGTGAAGACGACGACGCGGGAGTCGGGTAGGGCGACCTGCACTCCTATGCCGTAGGGGACGCCCCAACCGAGCATTCCGAGCGTGCCGTTGGTGATCCAGCGGTGCTGCTTGAGGGCCGGATGGTACGACGCGCCGTAGAAACCGAAATCGGCCCCCTCGAAGATGAGGCACGTGTCGTCGTCGATAAGTTGCTTTACGGTTGAATGCAGGTCCATAGCATGAAGCTGGCCGTTGGAAGTGGTCCGCTTGTCGAGTGAGGCTACCTGGTCGGCAATCGCGCTCTTGAGCGAGTCAATCATCGGGTGAGCGGGCCACGACCGGGTTGCAGCTTCGTCTGCAAGTTGACGCGCGACGGCACCGGGGTCGGCGACGATTCCAAGCTCCACATCGCGGGCCGTTGCGACGTGTTCCCACGCGGGCTCAATCTGGATGATCTTTGTTTCCGCCCCGATAGTCGGCGGGCCGCCGAAGGAGATGGTGTAGTCGAGCTTCTTACCCAGCAGGAGGAGGGCGTCGGCCTCGTGGATCGACTTGGCAGCATCATTCACCCTGCCGTCCGAGTACCCGGCGCAGACAGGGTGGTTATCCGAAATGACCCCACGTGCTGACTGCTCGGTGAAGACGGGGATGCCGGTGGTCTCGACCAGGCGCTCGATGTCCTCGCGCTGCACGGTATACGCGCCGTTTGCGGCTATGATAAGGGGCCGCTCGGCGGCCTGGAGCAGATCGACGGCGGCTCGGATGTCGGCCGAGGCTGCGTGTGCGGGGCCGCGTGAGGCGGGATACTCCATCGTCCGGTCGAGGACCTGGTTCGCGGAGACGACCGCCTCCTGAACGTCGAGCGGAATCGTGAGGTGCACGGGGCCGCGACGGCCATTGAGAGCGGTGCGGAATGCGCGAGCGAAATACTCCGGCGCGCGGAGAGGGTCTCCCAGCAGCCATGCGCCCTTTGTCACCGGCTTGGCCATGCCGACTTGATCTATTTCCTGGGAAGCGCCCAGCCCAAGCCGGTCCTGGGTGGCGCTACCCGTAATGTTCACGACCGGCGTCTCCATGTGGTAGGCAAAGGTCAGCCCGGGAATGGCGTTGGCGTGGCCGGGCGTTGTGAACATGGTGACGCCCGGCCTGCCTGTTATTCGACCGTAGGCGTTCGCCATGTCTACTGCCGCCTGCTCGTGCCTGACGTCGATGAAGGCGAAGCCCTCGTCGGCCATGTGGTCCATGAGCGGCAAGGTGTGGTCGCCCGCGATGGTAAAGACGGTCTTGGCGCCGGCGAGAGAGAGGGCGCGGGTGATGATTTCGTAGCCTTTGAGCTTCAATTGATTCACCTCCGGCGATGGCGGAAAGCAGGACTTGGAGAATAGCCAAGAAATTGCAATGAGAGTGAGGGGAAATATAGTTGATTCAGCAAATCTCGCGCAATACACTTTTACTAAGTCGCGTGAATAACTTGCTGGCGAGTGTCCGCCTCGAACGGCACAGGGCAAAGCGGCGCAGACGATACCTCACAACCGAGGGTTGAACTCAGGCCATGCAAGATATCAGGCGTACGTCCCCGGACGGGGGCGTTCCTCCAGTCCGCAACTCTTCCTCAAGTTCCGACAGTCAGAAACCTCCCTCCGTCTCCCGCGCCCGGTTTTACTCCGGGTACACGAGGCTCCGCACGCTGGAATCGTTCCAACACCGGGATTTCGGCTTCATGTGGGCGGTGATGTTCTGCATGTCGATCAGCGGCTGGATCATCAACATCACGACGGGATGGCTCACCTACGAGCTCACGTCGTCCCCGCTCCTGACGGGCCTCGCAATCGGCATGGGCGCGGTCCCTCCCGTCATCATCGCGCCGATAGCGGGCGTGCTGATCGACAGCCTCGACCGGAAGAAGGTCATGATCGCCGCTATGGTGTCCTTCGTGACGTTCATCGGCGTGTTTGGGATCATCGTGCTTCTGGGCATTCTGCAGCCGTGGCACATATTTGCCGTCAATTTCCTGTTAGGCGTGTCGGGGTCGTTCCTCTTGCCTGTGGAGCAGGCGATCCTGGCAAACATCGTTCCGAAGCGTCTCATGGTCAACGCTTTCGCGCTCGTCGCGTTTGCGGGAAGCGTTACTCGGCTGATCGCGCCCGCGGTGACGGGGTTCCTGATCGCACTGATTGGGCCGGGCGTCTCCATCATGCTTGCATGCGCGTTCGTACTGGCCGGAATCAAGCTCACCCTGCATGTGCGAGTGCCCGAGAGAGAGCGACAGCCAATCAAGCCGAAGACGATCCTGACCGACCTACAGGAAGCGGGGCGATATCTGAAGGGTTCGCAGGTCGTCCTCGCAATGATGGTCTTGACCACGGCGATGCTGACGTTCGTGAGCACGATAAACATGGGCCTGATGCCGGTTTTCGCCTCGGACGTGTTCGACGCCGGGCCGCAGGTGCTCGGTCTGCTGGTGGCGGCGCTCGGTGGTGGAATGACCATCGGCACGATCGCGATAGCATCGGTGGGCGATTCGAGGAGGCGTGGGAGGATCGTCCTGATAACCGGCACGATCACGGCATTGGGAGTGATGGCATTTTCGCACAGCGGCACGCTGTTCTTCGCCTTCCCCATCATCATGCTGTACGGTGCCACGATGGTCATGACGTGGACGGTGGCGGGCGCGCTCATCCAGTCCATCGTGCCTGACGCCCTGCGAGGCAGGATCGCGGCGCTGTCGGTGATGACGCACGCCTTCTTCCCTGTCGGCACCTTCCTAGTGGGCGGGCTTGCTCAACTCTTGGGCGCTCCCATGGCATCGCTGATTTCCGGGGCATCTGTCCTTTTGGTCGTAATTGGGATACCGTTCGTGTTCCGGGGCGTCTGGAGCTACCGGGCGGGCGAAAGCCTGGAAACGGACGAAGAGCCTACGGACGATAGCTCGTTGGACTCGCCTGAGAAGCTGGAACCTCAACCTGCCTAGCGGACAAAACGCCGTGCAATCCGCTTCCGACGACCGACGGCGGAAAGCAGCAGCCTCGAAGGGGTTTCTCCGCTCGCTCGGAAGGATTCGGACTCTCCACTCGCTGCGCGTCCGCGACTTTCGCCTTCTGTGGATAACCGGCTGGTGCAACAACAGCAGCTTGTGGGTAGAGGGCGTCGTACTGGGATGGCTTACCTATCAGGTAACGCAGTCGGCTCTACTCACCACGCTCTCTGTCGGGATGGGGGCGCTGCCATCCATCGTCATCGGGCCTCTGGGCGGAGTCTACATCGACCGGTGGGACCGCAAGGCCTTATTGCGGGCGTCCATCGCCGCGCATATCATGCTGACTGCGACGCTCACCGCGATCGTTTTCGCCGAGGCAGTGGCCGCGTGGCACATATTCGCCTACATCTTCGTGAACGGCGCCGTTCGGACGGTGCGCATGGTCATCGAGTCGTCGCTGATACCGAACATCGTGCCGGGGCGGCTCATGACGAACGGATTCTCCCTCTTCATGCTGACAGGGAGCTTCACGCGGTTCATCGTGCCGGCAGTGACCGGGGTGGCTATAGGCGTTGTCGGGTCGGGGCCGACGATGGCGGTCTCGCTGCTGCTGTACTTACTTGCGCTTGTGGCCGGACTGCGAATCCAACTGAAGGGCAAAGCCTCGCAGAAGTCGGTTGGCGGTTCACCGGCGAATGACCTCGTCGAGGGAATAAGGTATCTCGCGCAAGAAAAGCGAGTTCTCGCCATCTACGTCCTCCCCGCCATGCTCATGCTGTTCATCGCTCCGGTCAATATGGGACTCATGCCGGTGTATGTCGATGAGGTCTTCGGAGCCGGGCCGGACGCGCTGGGCTTCATCATCGGCTCGCTGGGAGCGGGCATGACGCTCGGAACGCTGCTTCTCGCCAGCCTCGGGGATATACGTTACAAGGCGAGGGCCATGACGTTCGCTTGCATGGGGACGATTGCAGGCGTACTCCTGTTTTCACAGATGACATTCCTGCCCGCCGCTCTTGCGGTCGTCCTGACCTACAGCGGGCTGATGATGATGGTATACGTACTCGCAAGCACTGCCGTGCAGGCAATCATGCCGGACAGAGTGCGCGGGCGCGTGACGGCCCTGCTGGGCGCTACTTTCGGAGTATTCCCCGTCGGCACCCTGATAGTAGGGGGTGTGGCCCAGCGTTTTGGTGCGCAGGAGGCGGTGGTGGCTACCACCGTCGCATTCGGGGTGTGCCTCCTTGTTTACACGACCGCGTATCGGCGCATCTGGACGCTGGAATAGCGAACGGAATTCCGTATCTACTCGTGACTCGCATCCCAAGGATGCAGTATCATCGTGCCGGGAGGCACCTATGACATTCAAGCTCGTCATCCTCGAACCGCAGGACCCGGGGGCGCGCACGCCTGCGGCCAGAACCTGGCCCGGCAAGATCCGTGAGGTCGTCCCGGGCGTGGACATACGGTACTGCACGACATTGGAACAGGCTGGGGAAGCCATCATCGACGCAGACGCCGCCTTTGGCGACATCGTCCCGGAGCTGTTCGGGCGCGCCGAAAGGCTTCAGTGGATACAGTCGCCGCAGGCGGGGCCAAAAGCCGGGTACTACCATGAGAGACTTGTAGAGAGCGACGTGGTGGTGACCAATATGCGCGGGATATTCAACGATCACATCAGCGCGCACATCATGGCCTATGTGCTCTCGTTCGCGCGCGGGCTACACGTCTACCGCGACCGGCAGCGCGACGGTGAGTGGAAGAAGGGGTACGAAACCGTCCATCTATCGGAATCCACGGCGGTGATCGTCGGGGTCGGCGGCATAGGAGCGGAGACGGCGCGACTCTGCGCGGAGTTCGGCATGACCGTCATTGGAGTCGACGGGAGGGTGACCGAGCCTCCGCCCGGTGTAGGCGAATTGTACGCGCCGGACGCGCTGGAGGAAGTCATACCTCGCGCTGACTTCCTCATCGTCACCGTGCCGGAGACGCCAAGCACGCAGGGGCTGTTCAATCGCTCGACACTCAGTGAAATGAAGTCCGGCGCGTTCTTCATTAACATCGGGCGCGGGGCGACGACGAACCTCATGGACCTGGCGGAAATGCTCGAAGCGGGCAAGATCGCCGGGGCGGCGCTCGACGTGTATGAGGTCGAGCCGCTGCCGTCCGAGCATCCGCTCTGGGGGCTGTCCAACGTCATCATGACGCCGCATATTGCCGCCGACGGGCCCTACATCGACGACCGGCGCACGGAGGTGTTCGTAGACAACTGCGTGCGTTTCAGCGAGGGTCGTCCGCTGCGAAACGTCGTCGATAAAGCGCAGTGGTTCTGAAAACGCGGTAAGGGTCCGGCTACACCGTTGGCAGCGGGGTAGTGTCGCCCACCTCGTGCATCCATATCCTGATGCGGGCCGCCATGTCCCTGATGCGGTCGCGGTGAGCGGGGTCGTCGAAGAGGTTGCGCATCTCGTGTGGGTCGGTGTTGAGGTCGTATAGCTCGGACTGATCGGCGTGGCATAGGTTCAGCTTCCAGCGGTCACCCGTGACGACCGAACGCCAGGGGGCGGAGACCATGCGATTGATGGCCGGGTTGCCGAGGTTCCGGTCGCCGTATCCGTTCCACTGTAAGAATACATCATTGTCGTCAAGCGTCTTCTCGCCCTGAAGCACGGGCGCGAGGCTGGAACCCTCGACGTGACCGGGTACCGGATCGCCGACGAGGTCGAGCAGGGTTGGGACGAGGTCAGTGAGGCTCACGCTACCCTCGATTTTCCGCGCTTCATCACTCATCCATGGCACGTGAATGAACAGGGGCACGCGGGTCGCCTCTTCGTACATGGAGCGCTTTTCGAGCATCCCGTGATCGCCGGCCATCTCGCCGTGCTCGCTCGTGAAGACGATGATGGTGTTGTCGGCCTGCCCAGACTCTTCGAGGGCGCTGAGGATTCGTCCGACGTTGCGGTCGACGAGTGTCACGTTGGCGAAATACTGGGCGCGGAGCCTTCGCCACCCCTCTTCCGTCGTAGTGTCGTGGATGTCTCCGCCCTTTACCGCGAGGGGATTGAGTCCGCCCGACAGGTAGTGTTCGGCGCGGAGCCGGTTCACGAGCGAACCGCCTTCGGGGTATTTCGTAAAGGCGGGACCGACGGGGAGAGACGCGGGGTCGTAGAGGTCGTTCAACGGGCCGGTGTAGGGTGGATGCGGCTCGAAGAACGAAGTGAACAGCATGAAGGGTCGGTCCCGGTGAGGAGACCCGGCGTGTTCGCGGATGAAGTGCGAAGCCTCGCCACCAAGGTATCCCGCCTGCGTCAGTTCCGCCGCCAGACCTGCCGTGGGGAACCATGTCTCGTACGATTCCCCGGACGGCGGCTCGACGCCATGTGAGCGGAGCCAAGCGTTGTAGTCGGACTCAAGAAAACGGTGCTCCTTCCTGGTCGTCGTGCCGGCGTTTAGGTGCCAGTCCTCGATGCTTCGCCACTCCTCGAAACCGTGCTGGGGAATCAGGTCGTTGCCGAGGTGCCACTTCCCATAGTGCGCGCAGAGGTAGTCGTCCGAGACCATCTCGGCGATGGTGGGCGTGTCGTCCCGCAGGTGTATGCCGTTGCCGATGAGACCAGTCGACTGCGGGTACATGCCGGTCATGATCGAGGCGCGCGACGGAGTGCAGACCGGCTGGGTCACGTAGGCGTTGTCTAAGACGATGCTCCGTCGGGCGAGTCCGTCGATATTCGGCGCTTCGATCCAGTCGTTCCCGTAGGCCGCGAGCGAGTCGCGGCGCTGCTGATCGGTGAGGATGAAGAGGATGTTGGGCTTTTTTGACGGCATGGCTACGGCAGCCACTTCTCGAAGAACCGCTGCCAGTTCTTGTACATGATGTTCTCGACGTCCTCTTGAGTGTAGCCGCGCCGGTCGAGGATATCGGCGATCTTCTGGTAGTCGGCGACGGTGTCCACGTCGTGGGGCGCGCCGTCGGAGCCGCCTTGCCCGTCGGTGTCGCCGCCGATGCCCGCGTGGAGCGAGTTGCCCGCAAGCTGGCACACGTAGTCCATGTGGTCGACGTAGTCCTCCAGCGTGATCAGGGGACTGGGGAAGATCTCATGCCGCTTGAATCCTATGGTCTTCCAGTCGATGGAGTAGAACTTGTTGAGCATCCACGTGTCCATGGACGAGCCGATAACTCCGCCTCGACGGATGACTTCGAGCAGGATGTCATCCGGCTGTTGGCGCTCGCCGGGAACGATGCCGCGGCAGTTCTGGTGACTCGCCAGCACGGGCCCGTCGAACAGCTCGAACTCCTCCCTGACCGACTGGTCGGAGGTGTGCGTCACGTCGAGGATCATGCCGAGGTCGCTCATGGCCTCCAGGAGAGGCTTCGCCATGGGGGTGAGGCCGCCCGTCGTGCCCGTTCCGGTGCCGTGCGAGTAGTAGCTCACGCCGTAGTGGGACAGGCTGATGACGCGGAGACCGTCGGCGTACCAGTCGTGCACCTGTTCCGGCCACGTGATGGCGTCCGCGCCCTCCATGCCGAGGATCATGCCGACGGGGAGGTCGTCGTAGTCCGTGGCCTGCTCCCACTTGTCCACGTGCGTGGCAAAGCCCTCAGAGGTATCGAGTATGGCCGCCTCATTCTGTGCTTCCAGCAGCTTGTAGTAGGCAAGCTGTCCCCTTCCGGCGGCGTGGGCGTTCTCCTTGCTGCGGTATTCGCCGTGCGGATGACCGGGCTTCTTGACGCACACGGCCACCTTGACCAGCGCCGCGGCGACGCCCCCCTTGCGCATCTCCGGCAGGGTCGCCATTATCCCGTCGTCCTGCCATTTGAACCAGCTATTGAGGGTCTCAGGCGCGCGCGCCTGTTCGATGGGCAGCGTGAGATCGCGCTGAGAGTCGATAGCGCCGTTCGCCATCGGGTAGTCGCCGTCGATAATGAGCGTGTTGGTCGTCATTGGTTGCTTGCCTCTATCGTGAACTGCCGGGCGATTCCGCGTAGCGTTGTCGCACCATTGGCCGAAAGGGTACAACGTAGGAACATCGCTGTAAATTGCACAGCGCGATTCGTAACTGTTCAGAGTTGATGAGATGAACTTAAAACCCCTAGCGGGTTGTGGAGCGGTTGTGCCATAAGGGAGGGGTGAGAACTGAACTTGACCTGGATAGTGCAAGCCGTGAGACCCTGCTGGCGGTCATCGCTGAGCAGCAAACGGTCATCGCCGAGTTGCGACGACGGATAGAGGAACTGGAGAGGCGGGGCCCTCCTCGGGGCATGCCCGGCAACAAGCCCGCTCCCAAGCGGCCTCGACCGAAGAGGACGGAGCCTCGCAACAAGCGGACTCAAGGATTCACCCGGCGGCGGATGAACCCCACTCGGCAAGTAGTACACGCTCTCGACTCGTGCCCCGAGTGCGGGACGGGTATGACCGGTGGATGGGTGCATCGGACACGCGAGGTCATCGAGATTCCGTCGGTTCCGGCAGAAGTGATCGAGCAGGTCTTCGTGGCCCGCACGTGTGCGTTATGCCGCAAGCGGCGTCTGCCGCAGGACCCGTTGAAGGGGATGGCTGTGGGGCGTCAGCGCTTGGGAATCAACCTGGTGAGCCTGATCGTGACGCTTCGGGAGGAAGCGCGACTGCCCATACGGAGCATCCAGCGCTACCTGTGGACGGTGCATCAGTTGAAGCTGAGTGTGGGCGCCATAGCTGATGCGATTCACCGTGTGGCGCGACAGGCACAGCGGACAGTGGACGAGACGCTTGAACGCATTCGCGGCTCCCCGGTGGTGCACGCCGATGAGACGGGCTGGCGAGAGGATGGAGTCAACGGCTATGTGTGGACATTCAGCACACCCACCGAGCGGTACTTCGTGCGTCGCGGTCGTGGCAAGAAGGTGGTCGATGAGGTGTTGGGTGAGTCGTTCGACGGAGTGCTGGTGAGCGACTTCTACGCCGCATACAACCATTATCCCGGTCTCAAGCAGCGGTGCTGGGTACACCTGCTGCGTGACATCCATGAACTCAAGGCGTTGTACCCTGAGGACACGGGTCTGGTTCGGTGGGCCGGGGCGGTGCGCCAACTCTATGACAGGGCTAAAGCGTACGCTCAAGCAGGCGTTCAACCAGCGTCCGGGTACCAACGGTTCGTATCTCCCAACCAGTTGATGCTGGAGAGTCAACTACTGTCACTGTGTCGTCCCTTCTCAAACGACGAGACGGCGCCTCAAGCAAAGCTCTGCCGGCGCATAGAGCGGTTCATCAAAGAGCTGTTCGTCTTCGTATCGCACCCGGACGTGCCGTCTGAGAACAACGCTGCCGAACGGAGTCTGAGGCATCTGGTCATCAGCCGCAAGATCAGCGGTGGAACTCGATCCGAACAGGGAACCACCAGCAAGATGGCCTTGGCGTCCCTCTTTGGCACCTGGAGGACCAAAGGTCTCAATCCCCTCTCACAATCCCGCAAACTGCTCGTCTCTCATCAACTCTGAACAGTTACCGCGATTCCGTAACTGTTCAGAGTTGATGAGATGAACTTAAAACCCCTAGCGGGTTGTGGAGCGGTTGTGCCATAAGGGAGGGGTGAGAACTGAACTTGACCTGGATAGTGCAAGCCGTGAGACCCTGCTGGCGGTCATCGCTGAGCAGCAAACGGTCATCGCCGAGTTGCGACGACGGATAGAGGAACTGGAGAGGCGGGGCCCTCCTCGGGGCATGCCCGGCAACAAGCCCGCTCCCAAGCGGCCTCGACCGAAGAGGACGGAGCCTCGCAACAAGCGGACTCAAGGATTCACCCGGCGGCGGATGAACCCCACTCGGCAAGTAGTACACGCTCTCGACTCGTGCCCCGAGTGCGGGACGGGTATGACCGGTGGATGGGTGCATCGGACACGCGAGGTCATCGAGATTCCGTTGGCTCCGGCAGAAGTGATCGAGCAGGTCTTCGTGGCCCGCACGTGTGCGTTATGCCGCAAGCGGCGTCTGCCGCAGGACTCGTTGAAGGGGATGGCTGTGGGGCGTCAGCGCTTGGGAATCAACCTGGTGAGCCTGATCGTGACGCTTCGGGAGGAAGCGCGACTGCCCATACGGAGCATCCAGCGCTACCTGTGGACGGTGCATCAGTTGAAGCTGAGTGTGGGCGCCATAGCTGATGCGATTCACCGTGTGGCGCGACAGGCACAGCGGACAGTGGACGAGACGCTTGAACGCATTCGCGGCTCCCCGGTGGTGCACGCCGATGAGACGGGCTGGCGAGAGGATGGAGTCAACGGCTATGTGTGGACATTCAGCACACCCACCGAGCGGTACTTCGTGCGTCGCGGTCGTGGCAAGAAGGTGGTCGATGAGGTGTTGGGTGAGTCGTTCGACGGAGTGCTGGTGAGCGACTTCTACGCCGCATACAACCATTATCCCGGTCTCAAGCAGCGGTGCTGGGTACACCTGCTGCGTGACATCCATGAACTCAAGGCGTTGTACCCTGAGGACACGGGTCTGGTTCGGTGGGCCGGGGCGGTGCGCCAACTCTATGACAGGGCTAAAGCGTACGCTCAAGCAGGCGTTCAACCAGCGTCCGGGTACCAACGGTTCGTATCTCCCAACCAGTTGATGCTGGAGAGTCAACTACTGTCACTGTGCCGACCCTTCTCAAACGACGAGACGGCGCCTCAAGCAAAGCTCTGCCGACGCATAGAACGGTTCATCAAAGAGCTGTTCGTCTTCGTATCGCACCCGGACGTGCCGTCTGAGAACAACGCTGCCGAACGGAGTCTGAGGCATCTGGTCATCAGCCGCAAGATCAGCGGTGGAACTCGATCCGAACAGGGAACCACCAGCAAGATGGCCTTGGCGTCCCTCTTTGGCACCTGGAGGACCAAAGGTCTCAATCCCCTCTCACAATCCCGCAAACTGCTCGTCTCTCATCAACTCTGAACAGTTACGCGCAATAGACTTGAGGATACCGCACTGAACGCGCCTTGACGGGTAAGGTTTTGTCCCGTTCAATCCTGGTCACCGGAGGAGGGTGCCATGACCATGCTTAGCGAACAGATCAGCGCGTATGAAAGGATGCGGAATATACTAGAGACGGATCACTTCGGTAAGTGGGTGGTGTTCCATAACGGGGAACTCGTTGACACGTACGAGTCGTTTGAAGCGGCCGCCGAAGACGCAATCCGTCAGTTTGGGAGAGGCCCATACCTGATTAGGCAAGTCGGCGCAGGCCCGGCTACGCTGCCCGCTTCCGTCCTCTATAGGCCGGTACATGCCAACGATTAGTGCAGGGTTCGACCGTAGCGAGGAAGTTGCGAGCGAGGACGCCCTCGTGCGATATGGGCCAACCATTCCGGTACAGATCGGGCTGGATATTACATACCCACGTTCCAATCCTGTGCGGCCTAACCTGCCGAGTGAGTTACTACCTGCTTTAGTAGATACGGGCGCTTTAGAGAGCTGCATCGATTCGACGCTTGCCCTAGAGTTGTCTCTCCCAGTCGTTGACCGCAGGAGTGTGGCAGGAGCTCACGGTCGAGGAGAAGTGAACTATCACATGGCCCCAATACATGTCCCCGATTTGGATTTTACGATCATAGGGCTGTTCGCCGGCGTTCATCTGTCGGCAGGGGGACAGCGACATTCCGCCCTCATGGGCAGAACTTTCCTTCGGCATTTCACAATGGCTTACGAGGGTCGAACCGGGATCGTCACCATCAGCAACGACTAGACCGCAATCAGGTCGTCGCACCGGAGCAGGTTGCTTCCATGACTTCGCGGCGTTACTTTTGGGCGGCGGCCTCGACGTATTCGAGTTTGATCTTGGCGGCGACGGTGCCGATGAAGTGGTAGCCGACGGAAATTTCGCCGACCATGGTGCAGAGGCTGAGGCCGTCCCATCGGGGGACGCCGAAGTCCTCTTCCATCCAGAGGATGAGATCGGAGTATGCCTGGGCGACGGAGCGTTCCATTGGGCGGCCGGTGGCGACGGCCATGATTTCGTCTTTGGAGCGGATTCGAGGCCGGGGAATGGTACGGCCCTTGAGTAGGTCGACGGTCATTGTCACGGTCGCGGGCATTTCGAGGGCTGTTCCGCATAGCTCGCCGTCTCCCTGGGCGGCGTGGGCGTCGCCGAGGTGGAGGAGCGCCCCGTCGACGTAGACGGGCAGGTAGACGGTGTTGCCCTCGGTGATCTCTTTGAGGTCCATGTTGCCGCCGTAGTCGCCGGCGGGGCTGGTGGTCGGGCTGCCGAAGTCGGGGGCGCATCCGATGGTTCCGATCATGGGACGGTATGGCAGGGCTACCGTCGGACTCCACCAGACCTTGCCGTCACGGACGGGCGCGATACGGGTGTTGACGGGAATGTCGTCTCCCAGGAACTCGCCGAGGCCGCGCCGCGCCCACGTCATGTCGTTGGCCGCCTGACCGATTCGGGCCTCGATCGTCTCGACGTGGACGGCAAGCGTGTCGTCCTTTTCGGCGCCCTCGATCCATATCGGGCGGGACTGAGGGTTTCCCTGGGGTTTCTTCGCGAGGTCGCGGCGGTCGCCCTCCACGCGGACGAGGCCGTTGAAAGTATCCTCGGTCTCTATACGCACCCTCTCTCCCGATCGGATGGAGAGGGCGGGCGGGTTGTGTCTGCTGATCTCGTAGTAGAGCTCGCCAAGCGGCAGTTCTTTCATGGCATGACCTCGTATTCGGGGTTTGTGGTGGACGATAACATAAGGGAGGTAGGGAATGACGGTGTGGGGGTGTGGGAGTGACGGATGGGAGCGCGGAGCTTTACGCGGCATGAGGGTTTGGGTACCATCGGTCGAGCTTCGGGAGACGAGGGAGAAGGGCAGACAAGATGCGTGGGATGCTGTACAGGGCCTTCATGGCCGCGCGATTTCATCGGGCGACGTATCGTGACGTGCTGCGCGACCAACAGGCTATCATTAATGCCTTGGGAATCGTGATTTTGGCGGGCATCGCCTATCGCGGTCGGGCAGTCGAGCGCGGTGGGGGAGTCGGCCGAGCAGGGGCTGGACGCGGGGGCTATCGGGGACAGGCTGCTCGGGGTGTGGTTTGCGTCGATCACGTTTATGGTCGGGTGGTTGATTTGGGCCGGGATAGCGTATGGAGTAGGGAGGGTGTTTCAGCGCGACGAGGCGACGTTCCGCGAGGTGCTTCGCGTGCTGGGGATATGTTTCGGGCCGGCGCTGCTGCTCTTTTTGATGGCCATCACGCCGATCGAAGGGGTTGTGTTCAACTTCGTGACGATTTGGATGCTCGTGGCGGGAATAATCGCTCTTCAGGAGATCCGAAAGTCGGACTGGCTAGGCGCGATCATGGACTGCTCGCTCGGATGGGTGGTGGGTATGCAGCTATTGCCCGCCATTCTCCTCACGGGGTTCTTCGATACGATAGGGGCGGTTCCGGAGGTGTGAGAATGGGTGCTGGGTTCTGGGTTCTGGGTGCTGGGGGAGTCACCCCTTCGACCTCAGGGCAGGCCTAGCCCTCTCCCGCGAACGGTAGAAGGGATTCTTCGGTGAAGGCGGGTGATTGTGGATCCCATTTTCGTGGGAATGACGAGTTGGGGATGGGTTATCCTGTGACTTCAGCTCGTACCTTCGCTCCTCGGTCGCCGAGCATTTTGAGGAAGTTGTCGGTGGTGATGCGGCGGATTTCCTCGGCGTCGATGCCGCGTAGTTGGGCGAGCTTTTGGGCGATGTCGTTGAGGTGACGGGGTTCGGTCCAATTCTCGCGCTTGGCCTTGAATGGCTGCGGGGCGGAGTCGGTCTCAAGGACGATGCGGTCTAGCGGCAGCTCGGCGGCGACGGCTTGAAGGTGTGGGAGGCGGAGCAGGGGTTTCGCCAATGAGATGTAGAACCCCAGGTCGATGGCGGCCTGCGCCGTGTCCATATCCCCTTGGAAGTAGTGCATCGCACCGCCGACCTCGTAGGCGCGCTCCTCGCGGAGTACGCGGAGGACTTCGTCGTGGGCTTCGCGGCTGTGGAAGACGATGGGCAGCCGGAGCTCTCGCGCGAGCCGGATCTGCTCGCGGAAGGCCTGGTACTGCGTTGCGCGGTCGGGCATGTTGTCGAGGAAGTCGAGGCCGATCTCGCTTATTACGATGACCTTGTCGGTGGAGGTCGGCGCTCTCGGAGTTGAGCGTAGACGCGCTCGTCGACGGGGCCGGTCAGGTCCATGGGGTGGATTCCGACGCCCGCGTAGAGTTCGGGGAACGTCTTGGTTAGCTCAACGCAGCGTCGTGAAGATTCGACGGTCGTGCCGGCGTTGACGATCAGGCGCACGCCGACGGCGCGGGCGCGGGCTAGGACATCGGCGATTTCGGCGTCGGTCGGCGTAGGCGTCGAGGTGGCAGTGGGTGTCGATGAGCGGGTGCATGGCGCTTGCGGCGCGATTTTGCGTCATTCGCGGGGGTATAGTGTGTAGTATCCCGCGTGGAGGGCGCATTATACTACTCGCGATTATTCTGCTGTTTGTCGCTCCCACAGAAGCTATCGTACTTGAAACGCGCAGCGCTGACATACGGAAGACTCGCGCTAGGGATAGGGATCGGTGTAGGGCTGGGCTGGCTTTCGATTCGAGGTCTCGATTGGGGCCTCGTGGTGGACCATCTCGCGAGAGTGTCGCCGCTCATGATCGCGCTGGCGCTCACGGTGTTCATGGCGTCGGGCGTGGTCCGCGCGGCGCGCTGGCGGATGCTCTTCATGGAACCGCGGCCTTCGGTGGCAGGCTGTTCATCGTCCAGCACGAGGGGTTGGGCCTCAGCAATATCATGCCTCTGCGTGTGGCGAGCGAGCTTACCCAGATAGCAGTCTTGACCATCAAGGACAGGTTGCGGGCGTCCACGGTGCTGGCGGCCATAGGGATGGAACGCGCCGTGGACTTTCTGTCGAGCATGTTGATCTTCGGCATCGCGTTCATGCTGGTGCCGGAGATGCGGCCCCTCGCTCCGTACGTGTGGGGCATGATCGGACTTGGACTCGCCTTGATCGTGGGGCTTCAGGTGTTGGCCTGGAGAGGCGAATCGCTCTGGCTCGTTCGGCGGATAGCGTTCCTGGTCGCATTCTCCAACGCCTTGAGGAACCTCGCACAGGACTGGAATCTTCTCCTGCGGGCGTTCGCGGTCAGCATCGCCTATTGGCTTCTGGTCGGGGTCTCGGCTTGGATAGCCTCGGAGGCCATCGGCCTTCCGATCTCGCCGTTGACCGCCACGCTCGTCATCATCGGGACGATCTTCTTCTCAACCGCGATACCGGCTCCAAGCGGCATAGGGACGTTTCACTTCGCGGTCGTGTTCGTCTTAGGACTCGTCGACGTGGCGAAGGACGATGCCTTCCCGTTTGCCGTGATCGTTCACCTGCTCTTCTTCGTGCCGCCGACCATCATCATGGCATTCTTCCTGCCGCGAGAGGGGATATCGTGGAGACGGGCGGGGGGAGAGCAGGGCGATACGTAGACGACAGATAGGGGCGGTTCGCGAACCGACCCTTGGAAAACTCGTACTAACTAACTATAATGTGCAAGAGAAGGTCACTTTTCCCATCCTTGACCGGGGGAGATGGTCGGATGGCGATTCGAGACCGGAAGTACCGGGAGATGGCGATCCGGGGCTTCTGTATACGCATTTGTGCCGCCCAGGAATGGAGAACGACCTTCAGAGAGATCGAGTCGATCATAGGCTTCACTGCCTCCGTCCGCTCTTCACCGGCCTGGTCAAATCAAAGCGACGGTCACAGGGGTGGAGTGTCGCCGGGTGGGAGACGGCCGACGTCGATATGGACGCCGAGACGCTGTTGCTCAGACCGCGAAAGCGTCCGGAGGCCTCGCACTCTCAGTCTCGACAAAGTGTGGCCGGTCCATAGCTCCGGGGGATGGCCGGAGGGCCTGAGTCTCAGGCGAGAGAACCTGTACGAGGACAGGGTTTAGCTCCACTGTGTTCATAGACACCAACGTCTTCGTAAAGTCCCGCTTCCGCGCAGCCCCGGACCACGGCAGGGAGAAGCTCGAACGCGCCTTGCAAGAGGCTGAACCTCGATTAGCCGTCAGGTGGTGCGTGAGTACCTGGCCGTTGTCACCCGACCGCAGGCTTGGTGGTCGCCATCACACGTGAGGAGCGTTTGATGACCGGACAGGTTGATTGGCGAGATACTTGATGTCATGGAGTCGCTGATCGCGCTGTGCCGTGAGGTTCCCGAGGGCGGCGATTGCTAACCGCTACCATGCTGGCGCACGGGGAGCGCAGGCTCTGACGTTCAATGCGACTTTCGGCGTTCGAGTTGGTGGGCAATTAGCGGATGTTGGAGCGCTATGCTATCTTGACGGCGGTGCCGTAGGCGACGATCTCCGCCGCGCCCTGGGCGACGCCCGCGGTGATGAACCTCGTGCCGACGACGGCATTGCCGCCCATGCTCTCGGCGCTCTCGATCATGCGCTGGAGCGACTCCTCACGGGCTTCCGCCAGCAGCTTCGTGTACTCGTCGACCTCTCCGCCGACGATGTTGCGGAGCCCCGCCATGATGTCCCGCCCGATGTGACGGGCGCGGACGGTGCTTCCCCGCACCAGTCCGAGCGTCTCAACGATGGTGGCTCCGGGTATGGCGTCAGTAGTCGTTACAATCAATTGTCGACCTCCAGGAAATTCTCTTGTTTCTTGTGAATGATCCTGTCTCGTATCACCGCAATCAGCAGGACCGCAAATCCGGTCAGCACCGCGAAGATTCCCCCCAGCACGAGGATGGGCACGTCGTCCGCGGTCGTGATCGCGTACAACCAGTAACCGCCGAGGATAGCGTATCCAACGGCGAGAATCGCTCCGCCGATCCACAATATGGGGCTGCTGCTACTCTCGGAACTTGCCATCTGATTCCTCCTCTAGGGCGGGAGTATTGCCCTACAACTGGGATTCTCGCATACCCGCAATGGGTTGTCATCACACGATTCTGCTATTTTTCTGCCTGCGGTACCGTATACTTTCGCTTGGACTGGTCGGGTAGGAGGTCGGTAGTTGGCATCTTTCATCGCGGGCGCGGCGGCCGGCCTGATATACATGCTGGTGTTCGTCGCGGTCGCGCCGGTGATGGTCTTTTCGCTCGCTAGGGACAGTGGCAGCAGGGCAGGAGCCTTCGTCCGGCGCGCCAACCCGACGACCCTGATGCTCGGTCTGGTCGTGGCGGCGTATCCGGTATGGACGCTGTTTGGCGGTATGCTTGGGCTGCTCTACCGGTTGAGCATGCAAGTGTCTCCGGGGTCCGGACTGGGTTCAGGGAATCTGGCGTATACGCTTGCGCTCGCGCTCGTCACGCTGCTGGTTGCCGTTCCGGCCGTAGTGTTGCTGCGTCGCGTCGCTTTGGGGGTGGTTGTCATCGCCGTGGCGTTTGTGGGAATCTACGGTTGGCTGCTCCCGTTCTTGGTTGACCTAGCCGAGCGATGAGATTCACCGCAGAGGGCGCGAAGACCGCAGAGATTGGGAGGGCCGGGCGCTGTCCCATCACAGAACAAACGTTGTATACTGACGCCGATCCGCAAGATAGGAGAAACGAATGGACGTTGCCGACCTGCTTGAATCGCCGGAGATCACCACCGTAGCCACGGGCCTGAAGTTCACGGAGGGGCCGTTGTGGCATCCCGACGGATATTTGCTGTTCACCGACGTGGGAGGGCCATGGCGGATATGGAAGGTCGTTCCGGGGGAAGAGAAGACCGTCTATCGAGACGACACGGACCGCGCGACCGGCCTGACGTTTGATCTGCACGGCAACGTCATCGCGTGCGAGCAGATGGCGCGCGCGGTGACGAGCATGGACTCCGAGGGGAATGTAACGGCCATCGCAACCCACTGCGGCGAGAAGCGGCTGAACCGTCCGAACGACGTGGTCGGGCGTTCGGACGGGAACCTGTATTTCAGTAACCGTGGCGTTGGCGGCTTGGAAGAGGGCGAGGCGGACTTCGAGCACAACGGCGTGTACCGTATCGCGCCCGACGGCGAGGTGCATGAAGAGGTCTACCCCTTCGAGGACCCGAACGGCCTTGCCATTTCGCCCGACGAGAAGACGTACTATCAGATCAACACGCGGCCATCCGCCCACATCGACGCGTTCGACATAGCCGAGGAGGGGTCGCTGTCGAATCAGAGGCGATTCTTCACGTTCCCGGAGTCGGACAAGCCAGGATTTCCCGATGGGATGAAGGTCGATTCGGTTGGGAGGGTGTACGTCTCCGGGCCCGGCGGGCTGTGGGTGCTGACGTCAGGAGCCGAGGTTATCGGAGTGATCGAGTTCCCGGAGCAGGTCATCAACATGGCCTGGGGGGATGAGGACAACAAAACGATGTATGTGGCGGCCATGACCTCGATCTACAGCATCCGGTTCAACACGCCGGGTCTGGCGATTCCGAGGGCGGAGGTGTAATGCCAATAATGCAGAGAGCAGAAAGTATTGCGTATGGGGTGAATCGTTCAAGGCGAGGATTTTAGATTCCTCACTCCACTGCGCTCCATTCGGAATACTTCATGAGGGTTGCCACCCTCACCACCGAATGAAAATCTGACGAGTTCGGTTGTCAATGGTGCCGCGAGCCCGGTTCGGAATATGACACTGGCGACCTGGAGGCACCACCTGTCGCCCCAGACGGCTGGGAGCACGTGTAGCAATGAGTTTTGGAGAGGGCCAATCGGGAGTCTTGTTGGAGGGTTGAGCATGGAAGTTGTACACGAGCGGAGTTGTGGATTGGACGTCCATAAGCGGACTGTCGTGGCGTGTGTCATCACGCCGGAGGGTAAACGGACTCGCAGATTCAAGACGATGACCAAGGACGTGTTGAGCCTGGCGGATTGGCTGGGTGAGGTAGGTGTGACCCACGTGGCGATGGAGAGCACGGGGGTATACTGGCAGCCTTTGTACAATCTGCTGGAGGACGATTTCGAGGTGTGGGTGGTGAACGCTGCCCACATCAAGACGGTTCCGGGTCGTAAGACAGACATGAAGGACGCCGAGTGGTAGCCGACCTTCTGCGGCACGGACTGTTGCGACCGAGCTTTGTCCCTGACCGTCCTCAGCGGGAGTTGCGAGAGTTGACTCGCCATCGCCGACAGTTGATTAGACAGCGCGCGCAGGTGGTCAACCGCATTCAGAAGGTGTTGGAAGGGGGCAACATCAAGTTGAGTTCTGTGGCAACTGATGTCGTGGGTGCTTCGGGACGCGCAATGTTGAGGGCTATGATCGCTGGGGAAGACGATCCCGAGACGTTGGCGTCCATGGCCAAGGGTCGACTTCGTGAGAAGCGCTTGCTGTTGGTCGATGCACTGGAAGGGTCGATGGGTTCCCACCAGAGGATGATGTTGGACAGCTATCTGCGACATCTCGACTTTTTGGAGCGTGAGATCGAGCGGATGAGTGAGGAGGTGGAGGATCGGACGCGCCCTTTTGAGGAGGTGATCGAGAGGATCGACGAGATCCCGGGAATGGGACGTCGAGGTGCCGAGCAAGTGGTGGCGGAGATCGGTACGGACATGAATCGGTTCCCTACGTCGCAGCACTTGGCATCGTGGGCGGGGATGTGTCCCGGCAATAACGAGAGCGCGGGCAAACGGATCGGCGGTCGCACCAGGCGCGCCAATCCGTGGCTGAAGTCGACGCTGGTGGAGGCAGCTTGGGCCTCTGTGAAGACTCGCGACACGTACCTGTCGGCCCAATACCGCCGCATAGCGGCTCGCAGGGGCAAAAAGCGTGCGATCATCGCCGTGGCTCACTCGATCCTGGTCATCATCTACCACATGCTCAGAGACGGCACTCGACACAGGGACCTTGGTGGGCAATACTTCGAAGAGCGCAACCACCAGGCAATAGTGCGCTATACCGTCCGACGGCTCAATCGACTGGGATACGACGTGACTCTCGCAACTGCCTGACCGGTCTATTTTCGTAGCAATGACAGGTTTGGGGGACGTTGCCGGTTATTCTCATAGCTATGGCGAGTTCACAGTGTAGTTGCAACGAGTTGGTGTAACCCTAATTGGTGGGGAGGTATTCCATGCAGAGACCGCCGCGTGGGGCTTGGAGCGGTTTTGATCAGATGAAGCCTGCGTCCGAGTACGACATCCGCTACGGTCATCATCTCGTCAGATCGACGAGTTCGCAGTGGTCGCGCTACGTCGCCATTGCCTCGCCCACCGCGTACCGGATGACGGAGCCGCACCTGACGTGCTCCCCTGAGGCCGTCGGATACCCCGAAAGGATGGACTTCGGGTATCTCAAGCAGTTCACTGAGGCCCTGCCCGACGAAGTTGAGTTGGTTGTGGGCATCGGAGGTGGCCTGGTGCTCGACGTCAGCAAATACGTCGCGCTGACGAAGCAGCTGCCCCTCGTGCTGATACCGACCATCGTATCGACGGGAGCGATCATTCACAGCGTGTTTGCCGAGTGGGAGGGGCGCAACCTCGGCGACACCAAGAACTGGCCGTGGATCGACCCGGAGTACGTGCTTGTGGACTACGACATCGTGCTGAGCGCGCCGGACCACCTGAACATCGCGGGGGTCGGCGACGTGCTTTGCGGATACTCGACTATCTGCGAGTGGAAACACAGGGAGAGCCGGGGCATCGGAGAGCCGTACGACGAGTCGGTGACAGCCGACATGAACGCGCTCCACGCGAGGATTGTCGAGAATTTTCCAAGAACGCTGTCGGCGGACGGGTCGCTCACGCCCGCGAGCGTGAAGCTCATTATGAACGCGATCAAGGACCGCGACAGCAACTCGGTCTCGCATCCCGACGCGCCGGCGGGAGACCACGCCTTCATCGTGGCGACCGAGCTGGCGAACGACAAGAGCTGGGTGCACGGGGAGCTTGCGGCGCTGGGGACGGTCATCATTGCGTGGCATACGGACCAGAGTCCTGAGACGATCATAGACCGCCTGGATACGTGCGGCGTTCGCTGGCGACCTAGAGACATGGGGATGAGCAAAGACGAGCTGGCGAAGGCGCTGGCCGCGTGTCCTGGGTACATGGGGGACGCATCGAGGGGTCGGGACGTGAGGTCGGTGTTGCGGCTTGAGCCGGTAGTGGGGGAGAGGTTCGAGCGGCTTTGGAGGTTTTTGGAGGAGGGTGGGTGACTGGAAGAGCCTTATGATTCGACGACTATGGCAGAATTTCACGACTGGGGTAGTAGGCGTTGCCCCAGTCGCCGTCAGGGTCGTCCATCATGAGATCAATGAAGAGGGGGACCAAGCACTTGATGATCCTCGCTCCATCGCGGACTTGATCCCGGTTCACGCAGCGGTTCCATGTTGCACCGCCATGCATGAGTTGATTTCGCAGAACGTAAAGACGAGTGAACAGTGTGCCCAGCGTGGCTTCGGTGTCCTGGCGATCTAATGCGGGACGCACTTCCCGCCAACTGTAGTCAAACTTGTCTTTCCAGTGTTCGCGTCTCACCTTGTGGTGATAATCCCAGAACGGTTGAAAGACATACTGGTTCTGCAAGAGGCTACTTATCGGACCCGAGAACTCGTTCCAGATTAGGTTGTGGATATGGTTGCAGTTATCCAGCCTAATGAGCTTGATGAGGTACTTGTTCAGGGCTTTGAGTTCGTATTGTGCCTCTCTTCTGCCCTCCGCGTAGGCGGCGTTGAGGGCGATCCAATAGAAGATGAACGCCGCGTCGAGGTCGCCTTGCTTCATTTCCTTCTCGGCGCGTCCAATCCAACTCAAGGAACGACGCACGCGTTCCCTCAGAAATACAGATAACGTGTCCCAGTTCGCACATGCCTTTGCTTGCAGACTCTCGTAGGTCGGTTGGTTCTGCATACGACGCCTCGTTTTGCGATGGTACGGGAAGAAGTGAAACGGATTATAATTTCTAGCGGAAAGGGAAACAAGCCTTCGATTTGGACGGCGGTGGTTCAGAGTTGGAGAGATGTCCGCCCTCAACCCTGTGGATACCCGCCTTCGCGGGTATGACGGTGGCTTGCTTACCTGAAGGGTGTAGCACGAAATCGAGACGCTGACATTTAGACGCACTATGACACTTTCGCACACCTCGCCGCTGGATGAAGTCTGGGTTGCCATTGATACGGAGACGACGGGTCTCGAGCCTGAGAGTGACCGGATCATCGAGGTCGGGGTGGTCAAGTTCCGGGGCGACGAGGTGCTTGAGGTGTTCCAGTCGTTCGTCAATCCGGGGGAGCGGTTGAGCAGGTTCATCCGGGACTATACGGGAATCACCCAGCGGGACGTTGATGGGGCGCCGTACTTTTCCGACGTTGCGACCGAACTGCTTCCGTTCATCGGTGACGCTCCGGTGGTGGGGCACAACGTCGGATTTGACCTCAGTTTTCTGCGCAGTCACGGTCTGCCGATCGACGGGCCGCTATCGGATACCTACGACCTCGGCAGGGTCTTCGTGCCGTGGTCATCGTCCCACTCCCTGACGGGTCTCGCGAAGGAGTTGAACGTGCCGGTCGTGCGGGCGCACCGGGCGGCGGACGATGCGGAGACGACACGCAGGGTTTTCATCGCGCTGCTACGCATAGCGGCCGAGACCGATCTAGAGACGCTGCGGGAAATATCCGGCATCGCGTCCAGGTCGACGCCTTCAGCTTTGAGATACCCGCTCCGGCAGATGGTAGGTGACGGGACGGTGGATCGCGCGCAGATGAGCCTGGACGAGCCGGCGGTGGACTTGCGAGAGCTTGCCGCGATGAGGAGGGCGGCAGGTGAGGAATCGTCGGACGGACGCGGCGGCGGATTCGACAGGGAAGGACTACGGAAGCGTTTAGGCCATTATCAAGCGCTCCAACCGGGCGAGGACGATAGCGCGGTCGACGTGGACGAGATCGGAGAATTGCTCGGAGAAGACGGTCCGTTCGCCCAGGTGCTGCCCGGGTTCGAGCACCGTGTCGAGCAGGTCGAGATGGCCCGCTCGGTTGCCGAGGCCATAAACGACGGGCAGAGACTGATCGTCGAGGCGGGAACGGGCGTCGGCAAGTCGCTGGCCTACCTGCTCCCGGCGGCGCTGTACGCGCTCGAAAACGGGAGACGAGTGGTCGTCTCCACCAACACGATCAATCTCCAAGAGCAACTCATCGCGAAGGACATACCGACGCTTGTCGATGCTCTCCTGGTTGCATATCCGGGTGGAGCGCGAGAACTCAAGTATTCGCTTCTTAAGGGACGCGCCAACTATCTTTGCATGAGGCGTTGGACGCACGCCAAGAACGGGGAAAGCCTGTCCGACGAGGACGCGCGGTTGCTGTCGGGAATCCTTGTGTGGCTAGACCGCACGGGGACGGGAGACAAGAACGAGCTCAACGTGGGACGCAGGAGCTTATCCAACTGGAATCGTGTGTCCGCGCAAGGGGCGCTGAACTGCAGAGGCCAAGACCGAATTTGCTTCCTGCGCTCGTCACGGGCGAGGGCGGAAGCCTCCCATATCGTGGTGGTCAACCACGCCCTGTTGCTTACTGACCTCGTCGCAGGCGGCACCGTCATCCCGGACTACGACGTCCTCATCATCGACGAGGCGCACCATCTCGAATCGGAGGCCACGAAGCAGTTGGGGTTCGAGGTGCGTCGCTCGGCAGTTGGTGAGCACATTCAGGAATTGCTCGGTGAACGGGGACTGATCCGTCGCGCAATGGCTGCTCTGCAGCCGGTGTCGGGAATAGAGCGAGTTGGCCGAACGCTGGAGGACGTTGGGCAGATAGCTCCGGGTCTGCTCCCGGCACTACGGGAGGGCACCGCGGCCCTGTTCGGGCTGATGGAAGACCGCCTATTGGGAGACTCGCGGGCAGACCGACAGGTGCGGATTACGGACGGGACGCGCCGGCAGCCCTTCTGGTCGGACGTCGAGACGGTCTGGGAGAACGTCAACCTTAGCTTGGTTAGTCTGGCGAACTGCCTGGATGCCCTGATCTCCACGTTGCAGGACCTTGAAGGGGAGGACGCCAACGGCAACGAGGGTCTCCTTGTCGAACTGAGTGGCAGCGCGCAGAAGAACGCCGAGATACGCCAGAACCTTGAAGAGTTCGCCGTCCGGCACAAGGACGACGTGGTCTATTGGATCGAGAAGTCGGGCTGGGGGGATGACATAACCCTGTATGGCGCTCCGCTGCACGTTGGGGAACTGCTCGAAGAGCTGCTTTACACCCGGAAGAGCGCGGTCGTGATGACCAGCGCGACGCTTGCCGCGAACGGCACGTTCGACCACATCCAGGAGCGGACGGGTTTTGTGGATTCGGAGCAACGATTGCTCGGGTCTCCGTTCGACTATCCAAACTCGGCGCTGGTGTGCGTTCCGGATGACATGCCGGAGCCGTCGGCCCCCAATTACATGGAGTCTGCCGCTCAGGCCATCGGGGACACCGCGATCGCGGCCGGAGGACGGACGATGGCGCTGTTCACGTCGTACGCCTCACTCAGAGAGGCGGCGGAGGCTTTGCGGGGAACGATGAAGTCGCAGGGCATCGATCTCCTTGTGCAGGGCAACGACGGCAGCCCTGATCAGATCATCCGGCGATTTCGGGAGAATCCGCAGTCAATAATCCTGGGTACGGCCAGCTTCTGGGAGGGCATCGACCTCGCGGGAGATTCCTTGCAGGCCCTGGTCGTCATGCGGTTGCCGTTCAACGTGCCCACGGAGCCGGTGTTCGAGGCGCGGTCGGAGCTCTACGACAACGCGTTCATGGAATTCGCCCTGCCCCAGGCGATCCTGCGACTTCGGCAAGGGTTTGGGCGACTGATCCGTACGAAGACCGACCGCGGTGTGGCGATAATACTCGACAAGCGAGTCATATCACGGAGGTATGGCTCGCTGTTTATCCGGTCGCTGCCCCCGGCATCACGGAAGGCGTGCAAGCTCGAAGGACTGGGTGACGAGGTGCGGCAGTGGCTGAGGCGGTAGCGAGGGAAGAGCGACAAACGCGCATCCTTCCTCTGGACGGAGAGCCCTTTGATCTTGAGAGTACGCTGTTCAGCGGGCAGGTGTTCCGGTGGCGGAAGCGGGACGAATGGTATGAAGGCGTAATCTTTGGTCGCATCGTGCGGGTGCGTGAGGTTGAAGGCGGCATCGCCTTCGCAACAGCGGGGAACGATGTGGATGTGACGGCGTCATGGCTGCGGGACTATTTTGCGCTGGATGTTGACCTCCACGAAGTGTATTCCGCTCTTTCGCGTGATGAAGCCCTCAGTCAAGCATTCGACCACTATCGCGGGATGCGGGTGCTGCGGCAAGACCCGTGGGAGACGACTCTATCCTTCCTGTGCGCCCAGAACTCGAACGTGCTACGGATTACGCGCAACGTCGAGGACATGTGCCGGTCTTTTGGCAGACCCATTTCATTGGGGAGAAGTACTCGCTACACCTATCCGACGCCGGAGGCGCTCGTAGAGGCGGGGGAGCAGGCGCTGCGCGACTTGGGACTCGGCTATCGGGCGCGATACATCGTCTCCGCCGCCGAAAAGGTCTCGAAGAGAGAGATAGACCTCTGGGCGCTTCGCGATGCCTCATACGACGACGCGCTCGACGCGCTGATGACCCTCGACGGGGTGGGAGACAAGGTGGCGAACTGCGTCATGCTGTTTTGCATGGACAAGCCACAGGCCTTCCCGGTAGATACGCACATCCGACAGATATTGCGCGAGCGGTACCCGAGAGCGCGTCGCGTCAAATCGAGCGACATACGGCGCGTCCGCGCGTGGGCGCAGGAGTACTTCGCGCCGTTCGCCGGGTATGCCAACCACTACCTGTTTCATTCGAGGCGGCTCGAGGGGCGGAGGGGCTGAAAACCAGGGTCCCAGATTCGGTTATAGGGAGTTTATCCCAGTTTATAAGAAAATCATAAGATTGCTAAACTTGCTATAAATGGGTTGGCAGAGGTAGGTAAAATGTGAATTCCAAGCACAACGGACGCCAATTAGGTTTGATAAAGCCATGTATGTTTGGGGTCTCGCGAAAGCGGGGAATCATGGGAGATGTCAACGCGGCCTACAGAAGTCGTTCCCAGTCTTCCCCGGGCATGATGCGAACCATGAACTCGTCGAACATAGGGACGCTGAAGGCGGTGTCGCCGTGACTTGGACTCCATATCATGCCTTTGTTAATCAACTGGCTGCGAACGGGGGCTAAGGAAGTAACGGGACGGTCAAGGACACGGGCGACATCTCCCGAGCGGTGAGGTCCTTGGCCTAGTTGGGCCATTGCGCGCAGGTATCTCTTCTCGGTGGGAGTCAGCCTGTCGAACCTTACCAGGAAGAAGCTCGCGTCGAGATCGGCCATTGCCTGTCCGGAGGCGGCTTCGACATTGGAAACGGTAATGGGGGAACGCTGGGCAACGTCCCACACGTGCTTTCCCCACTCTTGCAAGAAGTAGGGGTAACATTGAGTTTGAGCGACAATGGCGTCGAGGGCGGGAGGCTCTATTTCCACTCCCTCGTCTCTGGCGGGCTTGGCGATGGCGAGCTTGGCGTCTTCGGGTGAGAGCGGTCCGATTTCAGGGAACTCGAAGAGCCGTTCGGCGTAGGACTTTGCCCTCCCCATGCGTCCGCGCACCTGCGGCAACCCCGCGCCAACCATCGTTACGGGAATTCCTCTCTGGGATGTCCGGTGCAATGCCGTGATGAGGGCGGCAAGCTCGTCCTCTTTGACGTATTGGAGTTCGTCGATGAAGAGAGCCACGCAACTTTCGTCCGCTTTGGCGGCCGCGCCAACGACTTCGAGCAGGGCCTGTAAATCGTTTTCTAGGTCTCCGCTGTCCGCCAACCCAGGTTCCGGGGCAGAATCAAGAGTGACGCCTATCCCCTGATACTCCACCTTCAGGGCTTTGACGAATCCTGCAAGTCCACGGAGGGCGCGGTGCGCCATCTGTTTCGCCGCCTCCTTATTAGAGATTCTCAGTAAGGCAAGACGGAGTTGGGGTACTATCATGGACGGGAGTGATCGATTTTCGGGTGCTTCGATTTGCAGTGTGTAGATGCCGTTCGCTTCGGCTTCCTGTCGAATTCGCTCCAACAACACGGTTTTCCCCACACCGCGCAGGCCAACCATGAGGGTGCTCTTACTGGAACGTCCAATCTTCGTCCGCAGCAGCGCGGTTTGCACAGCTGTACGCAGGTCGTCGCGGCCCGCCAACTCTGGAGGCTGTGTGCCCGCGCCCGGCGCATATGGGTTGCGGATCGGGTCCATGTGTCTAATTATAGCAAGTTTATCCCAGTTTACAAAAAAATCCTAATATTGCTAAACTTGCTATAAATGAGGTGCTTTCCGCTAGCGACCGTGGAGAAAACTGAATGAGAGCGGATTGCAAGAAGGCTCAGGTTGGGGGTATGCTTGGCGTATGCAGACTCATGATTTCGTCGCTCGTTGGGTGGCAAAATCACTCGGCTGTCTCAGGTGAGTATGGCATCGGACTCTGAGGCGAGGGGTGGCGAACCTCTCACGTATGAGACGGACTTCAAGCCGATGCCTCGACGGCAGGTCGTCTTCACGATGGGCGGCCTCATGCTCGCGCTCTTCCTGGCGGCCCTCGACCAAACGGTCGTCAGTACCGCCATGCCCCGCATCATCGCCGACCTAGGTGGGTTCGATCGGTTCACGTGGGTGACGACATCGTATCTCGTCGCGTCGACGACCGCCGTGCCCATCGTTGGCAGGCTCTCCGATCTGTATGGGCGCAAGGCGTTCTTCATGGGCGGCATCATCGTGTTCCTCGTCGGGTCGGTGCTCGCCGGGGCGAGCCAGACGATGAACCAGCTAATCTTCTTCCGAGCGATTCAGGGCATCGGTGGCGGAAGCGTGATGGCGCTTTCATTTGCGTCAGTCGGCGATCTCTTTCCCCCGGCAGAGCGCGGTAAGTACCAGGGCATCGTCGCGGGTGTGTTCGGACTTTCCTCGGTAATCGGACCGACCCTGGGAGGGTTCATAACCGACAACCTCTCGTGGAACTGGGTCTTCTACGTCAACGTCCCGCTTAGCCTGCTAGTAATCGCCCTGTTCATCAGGTTCTTTCCCAACATCAGGCCCGAGCGGCTGGCACAGCGCTTAGACTACGCGGGCATGGCGTTGCTGGTGTTGATCGTGGTGCCGCTGCTCGTCGGTCTCTCGTTGGGGGGTGTCCACATCGAGTGGCTGTCCTTCCAGGTGCTCGGCATCCTCGTATTCGCGGCGATCATGACCGCAATCTTCATCGCCGTGGAGCAGCGGGCAGTCGAACCGATCATGCCGTTGAGCATCTACTCGAATCGGGTCGTGAGCGTCTCGCTCGTAGCTGTGTTTGTCACGGGCTTCGGGATGTTCGGGGCCATCATCTTCGTGCCGCTGTACTTTCAAGGGGTGCTTGGGGCGTCGGCTACGAGCAGCGGATCGTTCCTGACGCCGATGATGCTGAGCATGGTCGTCACGGCTACGCTGGCCGGGCAGACCCTATCGAGATTCGGGGGACACTACCGCATTCAGGGACTCATCGGCATTGGGATCATGGGCGGGGGCATGGTGCTCATGTCCCGGATGACGGCGGACACCTCGTTCGCGCAGGCGGTCGCGAGCATCGTCGTCATGGGTCTCGGACTTGGCATCACCTTCCCGAGCTTCACGATCTCCGTGCAGAACGCCGTTCCCCACAACCTGCTGGGCGTGGTGACCTCTGCAACGCAGTTCTATCGCTCAGTGGGAGGAGCGCTGGGCCTGGCCGTCCTCGGATCGTATATGGCGAGTCGTTTCGCCGCAGAACTCGGCGACTCCCTTTCGCCTGAGATCAAGGAGGCGCTGCCGGAGGAACAGCTCGCCGAGATGAGCAACAACCCGCAGGCGCTCGTCAATCCAGAAGCCCTGGCGAGCTTGGAAGCGAGCCTGGCCGACAGGGGAGAGCAGGGGGCCGAGATCCTCTCGACACTGCTGACAACGCTGCGGGAGACACTTGCTTCGGCGATCAGCGACGTGTTCGTACTGGCGACGGTGATACTTGCCATCGGGTTCGTTGCGACGATCTTCCTGAAGGAAGTTCCGCTACGGACGCGGGAGGGAGCGCCCAGCCGGGGGAGTTCGGAAGAATAGCCTAGTCGACGGTCAGAACGAGCTTGCCGAAGAACGACTGCTCTTCCATGACCTTGTGCGCCCTTGCGGTGTCCTGTAGCGGGAAGGTGTCGTGGACGATGCCCCTGATGATTCCCTTCGCCGTCATTTCGATGATCTGGCGAAGGTCTTCCTGACGGCCCATGAAGACACCGAAAACCGTCTGGTTCCTGACGAAGAGCACTCCCATTTGCAACTGGGCGCGGTAGCCGGTGGTCACGCCGCAGATGCCGTACCGTCCTCCGGGGGCCAGCGACCGGGAGGCGGCAGGCCAGAACGTCTCGCCGACATGGTCGACCACGACGTCGACGCCGCGCCGGTCGGTCAGCTCTCTGACTCGTTCGGCGATGTCCTCGCGGGAGTAGTTGATGACCTCGTCGGCGCCGAGGGCCTTCGCCATTTCCGCCTTCTTGTCGGAACTGGTCGTGGCGATCACCCGCGCGCCGATGATGTTCTTTGCCACCTGTATGGCCGCCGATCCGACGCCGCTGGAGGCGGACAGTACCAGGACCGTCTCCCACGCTTGCAAGTTCGCGCGACGGATGAGCATGGTCCAAGAGGGCATAAAGACCGTGGGCAGGGAAGAGGCCTCAACGTAGGAGATCGAGTCGGGGAGGACGACCGCGTTGACGCCGGGAACCTTGACATACTCGGCGTAGCCGCCGTTCGTGGTGGAGCCGATCCGGCCGGGGCGGATGCAGAGCTCCGACTCACCGGCGATGCAGTACTGGCACTGACTGCACGTGAGCCTCGGGTTGACGACCACACGGTCTCCCACCTTGACGTTTTGCACCTCGCTGCCGGTCTCGGCCACGTCGCCCGCCACGTCCCCGCCGAGGATGTGCGGGCCGTCGAAGACCATGCGCGTACCCTTGATTCCCTGGCGCGTGAAGATATCGAGCCTGTTCAGCGAACAGGCCCGCACTCGAACCTTGATGTCGTTCGGCCCGACGACCGGTTCCGGCATGTCGCCGTATTGCAGCGCGTCGAGGCCGCCGTGTTCCGTGACGTAGACCGCCTTCATATCGGTTGCTCCCTCGGATGATAAGGGGTTAGAGGGGCTAAAGTTCGCCAACCCTCTGTGCTCAAAACACTAATGGCGGGGGAGTTGACTGTCAACACGTCCCGGCATAGTCACAGGGCGTTCACGTCACCTTCGAGCCTGTCGAGCTTGCTCTGCGATGACCTGATTGATGCCTCATAGGCTATCTCCGCGGCCTCTCTCCTGTACCGTCGAGGAATCTTGAGGATGATTTTTCCCTGCTTGGCGCCGGGCACGTCCCCCACTATTTGTATGCTGTCTACCCTGATGTTGAGTCTCGTCCAGAGGAAGTTGGACCGGAAATCGACCTCATCAATGCGATCGAAGGGGATGACGGCCGTCTTCACGCCCGACTTCACCACGCCGATGAGACCGTCTTTTACTTGGCACTCCAGCGTCAGGGCATCGCGGGAAATACGCAGCACGCCTTCCGCGTTCGCGAGGCCCTCATATATTTCTGGGAAACGAACCGGTATCGAGTCCATGGCTATGAGCGACTCCTCTGTCTCGTGTCGATGCGCCGGGAAGGATAATGAAGCGGAAGCACATTCTGGGCTTACGGGTTCATTATAGCTTATTGATTCTTGTTAGCCAAGTCGCACTGAGGCGAGAGAGACTGTCTCAGATTAGTAGGCGGCCCGTTAGCGTGCCATCCTGAAGGACGCTCCGTCATTCTGAACGCAGTGAGGAATCTGGGACAGGTTCTCTCTACCGTCAGTGTGATATGGTTCGCCGCAACCTCGTTTCGGGACCGTTCCCATGAACGTGATTTGGATCGTCGCGGACACCTTCCGGCAGGACCACGTCGGCGCGTACGGCAAGATGCCCGGCATCTTCACGCCGTCCCTCGACGCGCTGGCGGGTAGGGGCGTGCGGTTCAATCGCCACTACGCGGGCGGGTTTCCCACGATGCCGACGCGGGCCGATCACGCGACGGGAAGATGGACGGCTTCGTTTATGACTTGGGAGCCGTTGCCGGACGGAGTGTCGACGCTTGCAGAAGTCCTGGCAGCCGAGGGTGTTCACACGGCAGCGATGGTTGATACGCCGTTCTACCTTCGCGAGGGAATGAACTACGACCGCGGTTTTCAGACCTTCAACATGTACTCCGGGCAGGTCGGCGGTGGGATTCTCAAGACGGAGACGGCGCACCACGAGTCGGAGGAGGCCCGGTACGCTTGGCGGTACGAGTCCGACCGCAACGTTGCGCGGACGATCACCAACGCGATGGAGTGGCTCCAACTCCACTATGAGGAGGACTTCTTCCTCTACATCGACACGTGGGACCCGCACGAGCCGTGGGACGCGCCGGACTACTACACGAAGCTGTACATGCCCGAATACGACGGGGAGCTTGTGCATCCCATCTACGGACGTTGGCACGAGATGCCCGGCTACTCCGCGGAGTTGGTCGACAAGGCCCACGCGACCTACTGTGGGGAGGTCACGATGGTCGACACGTGGGTCGGGTACCTGCTGCGGATGGTCGAGAACATGGGATTGTCGGACAAGACGGCGATCATCTTCACGACCGACCACGGCTTCTACTTCGGGGAGCATGGCGGCTGGTTTGGCAAGCTCCAGTTCGCCAAGAAGCCGGACGGATCGCTCTACCAGTTCGGGGAGTCGGACGCAATTTGGGGTTTTTCGCCCTTGTATGAGGAGCTGGCCTTGATTCCGCTCCTGATTTCCGCGCCGGGTGTCGAACCGGGAACGTATGACGGTCTGACCTCGGTGGTGGACGTCATGCCTACTGTCCTTGACCTGATGGGACTCGAAGCGCCGTCTTGGGTGGAGGGCCAGTCGCTGCTTGGGAATATGCGCGACCCGTCGCTGCCGGGCCGGGACTTCACGGTGACGACGGTGCCATTCGCGAACCCCGGCGACGCAGTGAACGCCGTAGACGACCGACGGCGTAGGATGTCACATGCCAACGTGACGACGATCACGACGGACGAGTGGGCGCTCCTGTACAGCCCTGGAGATACCCGCTCGGAACTGTACAACCTCAAGGCCGACCCGAAGCAGGAGAGGAACGTCATTGCCCAGTATCCCGAACGGGCGGAAGATATCCACGAGCAATTTGTCGGCTTCATGCGGGAGACAGGACTGGCCCCGCACATGCTGGAGTACCGGAAACGGCTGCTGATCTAGCTACCGCCGCACCCAGTGGTAGTAGAGCGGCTTGACGTTCTCGGGGAAGGACTCGAACGCCTCGCGGGGTATCTTGGGCATGGCGGGTGAGGCGGTGGCGCGGCCGGCTCCGACTTCGGAGGCCATGCGCCGGCCGTCGGCGGAGTCCGGGTCGAGCACGTCGAGGTTCAGCCACCATGGGGCAAAGCATACTCTGACTGCGACTCGTCTCGCGTCGGCGTCGTTGTTGGGCTTGGCGTGCCACATGCGGCTGTCGAAGATCATCACGCTGCCGGGATTGCCCGTCACGTGGACCTCGTCGGGGTGTCGCTCGTCGGCGGCAGGGCCGTTGTTGCCGAGCGGGTCGATGCGCCACGTGTGGCTGCGCGGGATGATGAGCGTGCCTCCCGTTGCGGCGGAGAACGGCGTCAGCATCCATATGCTCGTGAGGTATGCGACGACATCCGGGTACGGCTCCGCGATGAATGCCGCTCCTCCGGCTCCGAACGGCCAGTCGGAGTGCCAGTTCCCACGCTTGTCGCGCTCCTGCCGGATGATCGGACCGGTGAAGGCGATGCGGGCGAACCTGCCGAGCATGGCATCGACGATGCCGAGCACGCGCTCGCTGCCGACGTAGCGCGGGAAATCGGGGTTATTGCCGATGAAGTCGCGGCTCTCCTGGTATTCCTCGGAGTCTGCGGTCGCAAGGACGCTGTCCCTGAGCGCGTCCACCTCTTCGGACGTGATGACGTTTTCGAGGATGCAGTACCCCTCGCTTCTGAGGTGTTCGATATTTTGGGCTAGGTCATCGGTGGTCGCCATCGCGTTCTCCTGGTTAAGTCGATATCGACGGATTCTTACCGATTTCGCACATCATACACGCTGTCGAGCACATGGCGAGACAACGGGCCGTCGTGGGCGGCAACGGTTACGCCCAACTCAAGCGCCTCGCCTTGCCCTATGGACTGCTCTTGGTGTAGGAAGGGATTGACGGCGACCGTTCCCCACTCGTGGGCGTACCATCCAGTAGGGAGAGGGCTTGGATGGGGCACAGCTGTCACTCCCACTTCTAGCCCGTGCGGTCCTGTGGCTGACATTGCGACCCACGCGGCAGCGTTGGCGTTGATGTCCTGAACCGAGTTGCGACCGTCGGCGTCCACGATCTTGCCGCCGTCCACGACGCGTAGACCATCCGCCATGCGAACGGTGAAGTAGGCGTGGCGGGTAGGGCCAATGACGATATCCCAGTCGGTCGGTTCCAGCCGCGAGCGGATGGCGAGAATGTTGGACTGTTCGGCAGTGCGGATATCGATCGTCCGCGTCTCCTTAGCCAGCACCCGGCGGTCGGGTGCGCCCCATTCGACGGGGCCTTGCCATTCGAGACGCTGGACGATGTGGAGGGTGTCATCGGAGACTTCCTCACAGTCCACCGATACGGAGGAGATTCGCCCCGTAGCCCGTCCTTGGAACGTCTCGTTTACATAAAAATTGTAGGTGCCGTGTTCGGTGCGATGGCCGTCATAGACTAAGAGACAGTCGAAGTGGTCTGCGCCGACGGTGACCGAGTTGTGGTGTGGGTGGTCGATGGGCGACTCCGCCGTGACCGATACGCCGCTCGGCGTGAACAGGGGGAATATATACGCGCGATAGGCGTTTTGGCTGAGGGCCGCGATGGGCCGTCCATCCCGCTTGATCCACGTTCTCCGAGCGCCGGCAGTTGCGCCCGGCGGGAGGTCGACGCGGTCGGGTTCGACCGAGAAGCGCTTCACTCTTCGTTGTCGCCGAACTGCGTAATGCTGAGGGGAAGCTCGCCGTTGGGCAGGTAGAACTCGTCGGCCATGTTCACCGGCACGGCGCGGCGCGTCTTCATCGACTCGACGGCCTTTTCAAAGATGACCGTCGGCACGTTGGCCTCCCATGGGTCCATAGGGTTCGGGCCGCCTTCGAGACACAGCTTGGCGAACATACCGAGTTCTTCGTCAAAGCCCACGTGATACTCGTTGTGCTCGATGCCGGGTTCGTCGGTGCCCTCGAAGACGAGGTTGCCGAATCGCAGGGTGGCCGCGCTCACGCTGCCCGCGCCGACCTCTGCATAGTGCTTCGGAATGATGCCGCCTCCGCCCACGAGGCTAGTGATGGAGTCGGCCAAGCCACCGTTTTCAAACTGGATCAGGATGGAGCTCGTGTTGTTCGCCCCGCCGTCGAGTCCCATCGCGGTGACCTCGACGGGCTGTGAGCGCATCACGTGCCATACGAAGTGGAGGTTGTACCCAGCGAGGTCGAGGATGCCGTTGGCGGCGTAAGGGTCGGGCGAGTGCAGCTTACCCGTGCGCACGTTTCGTTCAGGTACGCGGCAGGTGAAGAGAATGAAGCGCGGTTCCTTTATCACCTCCCGGAGCCGTTTGGTGATCGGCGAGTGCTTGAACCACCAGCCGCTCATCACGTGCAGTCCCGTCTCATGGGAGGCCCTCTGGACGCTCTTGGCCTCCTCAACGGTCATCGAGGGCGGCTTTTCGACGTACACGTGCTTGCCTGCGGAGAGGGCTTGAAGCGTCAGATCGGTGTGGGTGCTGTGCGTGGAGCAGATTACCACCGCGTCGATCTCGTCGTCGGCAAGCACCCGGTCATAGTCCGTCGTCCAGTATTGAGCGGAACCTTGCTCAGCCCGTTCCCGCGCGGCTTCCTTAACCAAGTCCATCGTGGCGATGAGGCGGAGTGTCGGCGTGCTAAGGATGTTGGGAAGATGGCCACGACTGATTCCGCCACACCCGATGATCGCGACGTTTAGCTGTTGGGTCATTGGTTTCCTCGCGCTCTCAAAAGCACTGCCGGAAGCCCCCTCTCTGTATCTCCCCCCCGTCGAACGGGGGAGAGATTATTGACTTATCTCAATCGCCGAGCGAGTCGAGTAGTGCCCTGACGTTCCTGACTTGCGTTCGCATCGCTTCGACGCGGTCGCCGTTTTCCGGCGTCCAGTGAGTGGAGATGGAGACGTAGGGGTCGAGGCCGCCGTCACGGACGTTGCGGAAGACGGTGGAGTAGTCGACGTCTCCCTCGCCGAAGGGCAGGTAGTCGAAGTCGAGGTTCAGGCCGTCATTGACGCGCAGGTCCTTGACGTGCATCCCGAAGACGTAGGGCTGGATGTTGATAAAGCCCCGCGTGGACACGTCGTTTTCGCCGCAGTTGAAGTTGTCCGCCGCGCCCCACATCGCCTTGATGCGGTCGGAGCCGATGCGCTCGGCCACCCGGCGGAAGTTGGCGGTCGTGTTGGTGTAGTTCCAAGGCATCATGGACAGGACGAGATCGACGTCGTGCTTCTCGGCCTGCTCGGCTATCAGCGTGTACGCCTTGACGAGCTTGTCCATCTCCACGTCGGAGATGATGCCGCCGCGCGTCATCCAGCGCATGGGCCATGTCGGCTTGTCGGCAGTGTACTCGCCGGGCCACGCGAAGCTGTAGACCGACACCGCCCCGACACCGAAACGGTTCGCGAGTTCCATCGAGCGCACCATTGCGCGAAAGTCGGCCTTGAATTCCTCGTGGTCTTTCAGCGTGTCAACCGTCACCTCCGTCAGATCGAGGAACTTGAATGGTGACCCCGCGCTCACCTTCATGTGTTCCAGGCCAGCCGCCTCGATCCTCCGCTGGATGTCGTCGGCCTCGGCGTCCGACAGATCGGCAACGGCCGGCATTTCGGGCAGACCGGTAAACCAGACGAACTCGACTCCAAGCTCGTTCGCCTCCTCCAACCCCTCATCGAGCGGAAGCTGCAACTCGTTGAGGAATATCCCCAGCTTGAATGCGTGCGAGGCCATAGGTGAGGCTCCATTCCAATGGTGATCGGACTAGCGGTAGTCTACCATAGCAGAGTTGCACCGATAACGGAGAACAGACAGGGATTGTGGTATGAACTCGGTCGTTAGCATCGGCATTAGCGCCGTCACGGGCGGCGGTAAGACTGCCGTTACCAAGCGCCTCGTCGAAGTCCTGGGAGAAGCGGTCTCGCTCCACTTCGACGACTACGACGACACCAACGTCCACCCGGACGACATTCAAAGTTGGTTCGCTGCCGGAGCCGACTACGATGCCTACAGGACCCCGGTCTTCACCGGTCACTTGGAAGTGTTGAAGGCGGGCAAAAGCATCACCTATCCGGTTGGGGGCGCGCAACTGGGGCCCGCGAGATACGTCGTAGTCGACGCGCCACTCGGTCGAGCGCACACGGATTCGGGACGGTTCATAGACTTGATGGTATTCATCGACACGCCGTTGGACGTTGCCTTGGCGAGGCGACTTCGGCGAGACATCGATGGACAGCCTGGTTGGTCGGCAGACGAGGCTGTCCGGTACGCGAAGGAAGAGTTGACTGCGTATCTGGTCGGGGCAAGGCCGCTCTACGAAGAATTTCAAGAGCGGATGCGAACTACGTCTGACGTGATCATCGATGGCACTCTCAGCATCGACGACGTAGCCGAGAAAATCCGTGTAGAGATTGAGGAGCGTTTTCCAAGACTGCCTGTCCGTTAGAGGTACGCTCACCTAGAGAACGGATACGTCCTCGTCGCGGAGGTCGGTGATGAACATGTGGCCGGGCGAGTGCGTGATCATCAGGGGCGGCTTCGACTCCATGGCGACGGCCTGAGGGGTCACGCCACACGCCCAGAAGACCGGCAGCTCGCCGTCCTTGAAGGCAAGTGCGTCGCCGAGGTGCGGCTTGGTGGGGTCATCGACGCCGATGGCGTGAGGCTCGCCGATGTGGACGGGCGCGCCGTGCGTGTTGGGGAACCGCGACGTGACCTGCACGGCTTTGACGATCTTGGAGTGGTGGACGGGGCGCATCGACACGACCATCGGTCCGGCGAACATCCCGGCGGGGACGCAGTCGATGTTAGTTATAAACATCGAGACGTTGGAGCCTTGCTCGTGGTGGCGGAGGGGTATGCCCGCGTCGAGCATCGCGTTCTCGAACGAGTAACTGCACCCGATCAGGAAGGAGACGAGATCGTCGCTCCAGTAGTCGGAGATGTCCTCGATCTCGGCCTCCAACTCGCCGTACCGGTAGACTCGGTACTTGGGCAGGTCGGTTCGGATGTCCGCGCCGGGAGCAGTCTGCGACGGCTCGACCTTGCCCGCCTCGATGACCTCGATGATGGGGCAGGGCTTGGGGTTGCGCTGGCAGAAGAGCAGGAAGTCGAAGGCAAGGTCCTTCGGCAGGATGGCGAGGTTCGCCTGAACGTATCCCGGCGACACCCCGGCGGTTATGCCGGTGAAGTCCTGGCGTCTGATCAGTTCACGGACGTCTCGCGGGTGTGTCGGCAGAGCAACAGCTTGGGTCATCTCGGTCTCCGGGGCCTGCTCTCGTGGTGTAAGAGAGCAAGGTGTATTTGAGGGTAGGGTAGTACGGCGTTCGTTGTAGCGTCAAGGTATGCGAGCGGACGGGTTTCTTATGAGTAAGGACGCTTGTGCTTCACGCTTCGACAGACTCAGCGCGAACGTGAAGAGAGGGCCTTCCGCTTCGTACCGCGATATCGGGCAAGCTCAGCTTTAGAATGAGGACGGGCTTTGATCAGCGATAAAAGAATGTACGCCTACGACGGCGGGGCAACGGTCGCCGTGTCGAGGGACTCGGCGCGGTCGAACTCGCGGTAGCGCGCGTGTATCTCCACGCCGGTGAGGGTGCGGGCGAATCCTGCCGTCGGCTCCTTCTTCACGATCCCGATTTCGAGGATGTTATCGCCCTTCCTGACGGCGCTCGCGTCGAGCCGCCAGCGTAGCCAATACTGTCCCCGGCTCGGTTCGTAGATGTTGGAGCGCTCGATTGTTAGGTCGGCGCCATTGAAGGTCAGCGACACCTCGTCCTCTACGCAGAACTGCTGGAACGCCAAAGTTAGCTCGGCCTCGCGTGACTCGCCGTCCGTGGTGGCGGACTCCACGTCGTCGGCTACGGAGATGGGGATACGCTCCGTCACACCCTCTTCCAGGGCAATGGGAAGCAGGCGAGTGTCGGGGCGGACGTAGGTCTGCAGCTCCTCGCGCGGCGGTAGGAAGTACCGCTTGTTAAGCCGCGCAGTCGTCTCCGGGTACGCCATCTCCCGCAGGAGTCTGTACTCAGACTCCGCGAAGGGCCAGGGGAGGTAACCAAGATACATGCCAGCGAATCCCTGGTCTCGGATGGTGTGCGCGAAGGCGCGGAACATCTCGATGTTGGCGATCTTGGCCCGCAGGTCACTGAGGCGATACCCCGGTCGGAGGTATGCCGAGGCCCCCGCGTCATTGGCCGCGTCGGCGAGCCACTTGCCGTCGGCAACGCCGGTATCGAGCAGGGAGTGCGGTATCTGTCCGACCACGTAATCTACGCTCCCGTCGGCGATCCACGATTCCACGTCGAGGCCGATGTCGAGGTTGTCGTCGCGGCGGGACCAGACGCGCGCCATGACGGGAATCTTGCGGTCCTGGGCGTAGCCGACCTCGTTCGCCAGAGCGCGCACGTCGGCGACGAACTTGGTCATAACCTGTGTGCCGCTCTCGGTCTGGTTCTCGCGGAAGTAGAGCGGGAAGAACATGAAATCCAGTTCGATGCCTTCCGCGTGGTAGTCTTCCAGCATCTCGCGTATGAGCGCCCTCTTATTCTCGCGGACGACGACGTTGGAGTAGTCGAGGCACCACTCGGTCGCGTGAGCGGGAAATCGGTCGTTACCCTCGCCGAGGGTGACCTCCATGCCGTGCCGCCACTTGAGCCAGCCGCACCGCTCTTGGTACTGCGGGGTGGGGTCCTGGAGCTTCAGGCTCGGGAAGACGGGAATGTCCATCTCGCGTCCCCGCTCGATGACCTCCCTGACCTGATCGGTGCCCATATCGTGGGCGTCCTTGACCATGCGCATGATGCGCCAGTCGATGAAGTGCTCCCAAACCTCCTGTTCCTGACCCACGACGCGCCCGATCTTGGACTGGTGAAAGAAAACGTCTCCATAGCCGAGACCGAAGGCCAGCATGTCCACGCCCGTGCCCACGAGCTCGTCGATGGGCCACCGCATCTTGTGCCTGTTCAACGGCGGATCGAGCCGCTTAGCATGGAAGTGGTGCGCGTCGCTGTAGTAGATGAGGCGGGGAGGAGTGTTCATGGGCGCTCCGTCGCTGTCAACCCGTACGTCGGACGTAGGGGAGTGTAGTAGGGCGATACGAATGTGTCAACGTTGCGGCGTTATGTGATTGCGGTCGTCATGGGGTCGAACATGCAGCCCTCGACGAAGACCTCGAAGAAGTCGGGCGTCGTCTCCAGTTCGACGTGCTCGACATTGCGGGTCATGTTTTCGGCGACCTCTCGCATGTCCGTGTTGAGGAGCATGACCGTGGCGCCTTCGAGGGAGGCGTTGCCGACCTTGACGATCTTGTCCTGGGGGAAGTTGGCGACGAAGCCGATGTCCACGGCGTTCTGAGCGTCGATGTAGTTGGCGAAGCCTCCCGCAAGGTACAGCTTGGAGATGCGTTCTATAGGAACGCCGTAGTTCCTCAGGACGATGAACTGGCCGCAGAAGTTGGCCGACTTTGCCTGCGCCAGCGCGCTGATGTCCGCCCTTGAAAGCGTCATGTCCTTCTCGGGCAGGAAGGTAAAGGCCTGGGAGCCGTCCGCGAATACTCCTAGCCGGTTCATCTTCTCGGTGCGGCGGAGCTCGGCAAGCAGGTCGATGAGGCCGGAGCCGCATATTCCCTGCGCGTCGGCCTCGCCGATGGTCTTGCACTCGCACGAATCGTCGGTGAGCTTGACCGACTCGACCGCGCCAACGTAGCCCGGCATCCCGTACATCACCTCTCCACCCTCGAAGGCGGGGCCGGCGGGGCACGAGGCCGCCATGATGTGGTGCCTATTGCCCACGACAACCTCCGTGTTCGTTCCAACGTCGAGCAGCATCACCACGTCGTCCTGCTCGTCCATCCCGATGGCGAGGAGGTCTGCGGTCACGTCCGCGCCCACGTGGCTGGCAATCAGCGGCCCGGCGTAGACGTGGGCGCGGGGAAAGACGCGAAGGCCCAATTCGGATGCGGTCGTATGGATCGCGGTCGTTTCCCGCTCGCCTCGGAGCACTTCGTGTTCGACCATCGACTTGTACGGCTTTTCGCCGATGGACTGCACGTCGATTCCGAAGAGGATGTCTCGCATGGTGGAGTTCCCACGATCACCACCTCGTAGATGTTCCGGCGGTGGAAGCCCAGTTCGCGCGCCATCCACCCGATCTCGAAGTTGAGGGACGACAGCATGACCTGTTGAAGCTCGCCGTGGAACTCGCCGCCGTCGTACGAGATGCGGTGCATGATGTCGCTGCCCCCGAACCGCTGAGGGTTCTCGAACGATGCGGTGTGGAGCACGTCGCCCGATTCGAGATCGACGAGGTTCATAACGACGGTTGTCGTGCCCACGTCTATCGCTAGGCCGTAGATTCTGCCCTTGTACGAGTCGATGCGGTCGTCGTGGAAGTAGACGCCATCGTCACGGTGGGTAACGGAGGGGACGTGTGGCACGGAGCGTTTGATGGTCTGCGTGAGGATGCGGGGCTGGCGACGGAGGATGACGAACTCGACGTCGGCATCGGGATCGGTCACGTGTGCCTGGCACGCCAACCGGTAGTTGTCGCGAAGGAACGCTTCCTCGTGAGTAGGGGAGTTGAGGGCGTCTTCGCCCTGCCTGATCTCCACGATGCACTCGTGGCACTCGCCGCTGCGATTGCAGGAGGTGGGCACGCGGACGCGGAGGGTGTCCGCGTACTCGAAGATGGTCTTGCCGACAACCGAATCGAGACTGCGGTTATCGTGTCGGATCGGAGACATGCGGATAGTTTAGCGCAGTCGGCGGGAAATTCGTCCTATTCTCTCAACATCAATCGAGGATAAGGACCATGCGTTCCTCGTCGAGGTACTCCCCGTCGACGAACAGCGCGCGGGGGTCGATGCCGCACGAGGCGAAGCCGAGAGAGGCGTAGAGGTTTCGCGCCTGCCTGTTGCGAGTGACGACGCAGAGCTCGATCTGTTCCAGTCCAGGAAGTGCTTCGGCAAGATCTATGGCGTTGGCCAGCAGGGCTTTCCCGATGCCCTTTCCCTGCTCATCGGACCGGACGTACATGCCCCAGATGTGACCCCGGTGCTGCTCTTTCTCGCCGGTCTTCCTGTAGAACCCGACCAGTCCCAGCAACTCCTCCTCACGAAATGCGCCGAGGGTGAAGTTGTTCGGTGATTCCGCCGTACGGCGGAGTCGTTCGGCTACGAAATCCATGGAGTACGCGATCTCGCGCTCGTACGAGGAGGCGAATGCTTCGGGGTGTTCTTGCAATCCCTTGAGCCGCAGACTCTTGGAAGTCACGTGCGTCGTTCTCGTTCAGGGGGCGGACTGTTAGGTCTTGCATGTTATGGGGTCGTTCAGATCCGTGAGGCGAGAATGACGTCCCCGGCCGAAAGTCAACACTGCCTAGACCTCCCAGGCGCTCCGGTAGTCGAGCTTGTCGCTCCCGGTGCAGATGGGCAGGTCGTCGGGGATGTTCGTGAAATGCTGATTGCGGCACGAGAACTTGGCGGTACAGCGCGACTCGACGTTCTTGTACGGGCAGCGCCACTGCGAGACCTCGTCCGCCGTGTCCGACATGCCCTTGAAGATGTCGTACAGGCGGCTCAAACTGGCCTCGTAGCGCCGTTTGTCGATCGTCCGGTTTGCCATACCCGAGTTTTCGGAAGTCATGTGGCACGTGGTCAGGGTTAGCTCGAACTCACGAAGCTCTTTGCCAGGTCCACTGCTGCGATGGCGTTTTCGCCGTAGCCGTCGGCCCCCATGTCCTCGGCGAACTCCTGCGTTACGGGAGCGCCGCCGACCATGATGTTGACCTCTTCCCGCATCCCCTCGTCCTCGAACGCCTCGATGACGCGGCCCATGTTCGGCATCGTCGTGGTCAGCAGGGCTGACATGCCGAGCACCTTGGCCTCATGCTCCATGACGGCGTCGATGAACTCCTCGTTCTTGGTATCCACCCCAAGATCGTGGACGACGAACCCCGCGCCGCGAAGCATCATTATGCACAGGTTCTTGCCGATGTCGTGCAGGTCGCCCTTGACGGTGCCCATGATGACGGTTCCTACCGGCTCCACGCCTGACGCCGAAAGGATCGGCTCGATGTGTGCCATTCCCGCCTTCATCGCGCGAGCGGAGATGAGCACCTCCGGCACGAAGATGATGTTGTCGCGGAACTTCACGCCGACTACCGCCATGCCCGCGATCAGGCCGTCATCGAGGAGGTCATTGGCCTGCCAGCCGTCCTCCAATGCCTGTCCGACGAGATTGCTCACTTCACCGTCGTTGCCGGTTATTAGAGCATAGGCGATATCGTGCATGAGAGGGTCTTTGCCCTCGTAGAGGCTCCTGATGTGCTTGGCTTCAAACTGGTCGGTTACGTATTGGAGTTCCCGTTCCAGCGCTTCGTGTTCGGTCGTTGGCATACACCACCCCGTTCAAGATAAGCGTCACAAGGTATGTATTATTCGGCCAGATACGGCGCTTTGTCAAATCGTTGCGTGCGGAGGAACCTGTGTCAGTTTAGTCGGCGGCGATTGGGAGCATCAGAGTTCCCTCTCCCGTGAATTCACTCCATACTTCGGTGAACTGCTTCGAGGATGTTTTGCGCTCTTTGCAGCGTTGGGTCGAGGGATAGGGCGCGTTCGAGGCTGCGTACGGCCTCGTCTTTCCTGTCCAGGTGGAAGAGGATGGCTCCTCTGTTGGCGTGTGCATTCGCGTCGTCGGGGCTGATCGCAATCACGGCGTCAACGCGCTGTAGCGCTTCCTCGTATCGTTTCTGGTCGAAGAAAAGTCCGGAAAGGTTGGATAGGGCAATCTTGTAGTTGGGGTCGATTTCCAGGGCGAGCCGGTAATGCTCCTCCGCCTGTTCCGGCTGCCCAAGATTAGCCAGCGCAAATGCAGCGTTGTTGTGCAGCTTGGCCTCATCAAGGTCATTTTCTATGCGTTCTATGCCGGTTCGGGCTACGGTGAGGCCCTCCTCCCATCGTTCTTGGTTGACGAGTTCGCCGGACAAGCGGACGTAAGCGGTGCGCGACTCCGGATTGAAGGCAAGAACGTGGCTGAAGAGCGTCTCATCATTCCGATAGACGGAGGCGTGTTGCCAGGTTAGGACGACGAGGACGGCGATGACACACGCGACGATTCCCCAAGCCGCGGCGCCGTACCGTATCGGCAGCCTGTGCACGGCATAGGCCACTGCTCCGACGACGACAGCGATGAACCCGATGCCCGCGAGGTATTGGAACCGATCGGCGACGAATGAGTACTGCATCCAGCCGTAGTCTATGAAGCCGAGGGTCGGCGACAGAGTGATGGCGAAGAACAGCGCGCCCGCAAGCGGGCCGCGTCCGATGCGGTCCCGGAAGAACCAGAGCAGCCCGGCCGTCGCCGCAGCCGTGACCACGTATGCCCACGCCAGCGGGTCGCGGACGCTGATGTTCCATAACGGGTATATGACGGCGAGGTCGTCGGGCCATGACAGCTTGGTGACATAGAACCATACGGCGCGGGCGGCTATGAGCGCGCGCTCGACGATTGAGTAGCCGAAATCCACAGACTCTATCGATCTGTAGTAGACGTAATCGGCTAGGGTGACGCAGAGGCCGACGGCGAAGAACGGTGCGGTGTGAAACAGGTCGGAGCGCGTTAGCCGTCCGCGTTTCCACCAGATCAGGATGAGTAGCGCGGCGGGCAACGTCACGACGACGGACTTGGAGAGCAGGCCGGCGACAAAGAGGGCGAGGGACAGGCCGTATAGCCGGCGGTCATCCGTCTCTTGCCAGCGGAGCCAGGCGAGAATGGCAGTAAGGTAGAACAGGGCGGAGAGTACGTCCTTGCGTTCGATGATCCACGCGACGGACTCAACGTGTAGAGGATGTACGGCGAACACTGCGCCGGCGAGCCACGCGCCGGGAACCCCGAGCCGTCGTAGGAGTAGCCACACCAGGAGCGAGTTCACCAGGTGAAGCAGGACGTTGACTACGTGATAGCCGGTGGGGTCAAGGCCCCAGAGCCTGTACTCGATCCAGAAGGTCGTGTAGACCATGGGCCAGTAGTGGCCTTCGTTGCCGATATGGCGCGGCGTGAGCCAGATGTCGCCGATGCCCGACAACTCGTGAACGGCTCTTGACTCGACGAAGATAAAGTCGTCGTAGACGAACCCTGCCTGCGTGACGGGAAAGTAGGCGACTACGACCAACAAGGCAATTGCGATGCCCCCCAGAGCGTGTAGGCGAGTTATCACGAACGTGGATGACAGGGGAACGTCGAGAAACCGACGAATCCGATGTATCAACGACTGGGCTGTATCGTTTTGCGGGGCATTCGCCGTGGGTTTCTGCGCTCGCCGTTGCGTGGTCTTGTTTCGGCGTTTCGTCTGTCTTTTCAATGGACTGCTCGGTCGTGGCGACAGTTACTTCCTTCTATACAGCCCCGTATGTGGGGGTAACGTTGCCTTCAGGTAACTGCTCTCGATTGCTCCATTTTATCAACGGTTACTTCGCTCCGCAGGGACTTCGTTCGGCCTGAGCTTGTCGAAGGCCGTTTGGGGCGTAACGTTGCTCAGGGGTGGAGGGTATCCATGTCATCAATTCTGGACAGTTGCGTTTCCGTGTCTATTCCCGGTTAGGTTCGTCTGTGAAGCGAATTCCCACGTTCGGTGGGATAGAGGGCGCGTCCGGGTGGAGTTCGGCGGCCGTCTTGCCGAAGATCCCGGTTGCGAACGTGGGCGTGTAGCTTTCCCATTGACGGATTGGTGGCTCGTCCATGTCGCGGCGTAGTAGCCTAATGTCTCCGAACCGTTCTTCAACCACGTAGCCGGGAATTGAGTCGGCAGGGTTCGCCGTTACGATGTGGCTGACTGAGGAGATGAACGATTTCGTGTCAACCTTATCCGGGTCCGGGAATATCAGGTGCGTCGTCCCTCCCGCATACAGAGGTATCTTACGATGGAGATAGTAGTAGCCGGGCGTGTTGAAGTAGCTACGGCTGTCCAATACGGCGGCTACGTCCGGCGCGTCCGCTAGATAGCGGTACGCCGCGAAAGCCGAGTCCTGCCCCCGGATGAATCGTACTATGCCGGTTTCGTTCGACCAAGCTTGATAGACGTGGGACTGGTACGGCAACGCGTTGAGGATGCCTGCCGCGGAAATCAGCATGAAGACGACGCCCGCCGGGACTAGGGGCCTCCACGCGCCCTTCGACGGGTTCATGCCGAACTCCCGACGGCGCCCCGATCGCTTCGACTCGCTGCCGGCGGAACGAAGACGCGCGTTCACGGAGTGCACCAGCCAAGCCGTGACGTCCGCGCCTATCAGAAGCCAGAGCGGAATGACTGCGAAGATGAACCGGTATTCTTTGTGCGGCTGTGCCGAGTGGACCACCAGTGTGAGAACGATGAGGCCGAGCAGAAGGCCATAGCGCCGGACGTCACGCAGCGCCGCCATAACACACAACGCGGCCAGTCCCGCGCTCGCCAGGGCCAGCCAATAGAGAAACTGCCAGGAAGCGCTTTCGCCCGCCCGCAGGTCGCCGAGAACGAGGTTTACGCGGAAGTTGAGTAGGTAGGAGTGGAAAGGTTCGGCGTTCCACGTAACGGCGTCGAATATCCCGATCGCGGCGAGAAACGCGGTCGACGCGAGCGTAAGTGGAATCTTCCTGTCCGTGCGCAGGAAGAACAACCCCCAAAGCGCAAGTGTCAATGGAGCGTACTGAAAGCGCACCGCCGTCGTCAGTACCACCAGAAACGCTACTGCCACAACCAACCTGGTCCTGTTCGGATCAGGCCGTGTGCACAACGCGAGCAGCGCCAGCAGCAATGCGGCGGCGGCGAACTCCGTCATGGGTTTGTGTGCAAAGCCGACGAGTTCGTACCAGAAAGCACCAGCTATCAGGGCGATCCGTGCCGTTGTTTCGTCGAAATGTTGCCGCGCGGTGAAGTACATCCCCGCTGGAATTAGCAACGATATCGCGCAAAACCCCAGCTTGACGCCTCCCACGTACCACATGGGCTCCCCGAGCCCCGCCAAGTCGAACAGCTTCAGCATCACGGCGACCAGTCCCGGCGTCAGCCACGAGCGGGCCCCATAGTGGTACTCCCAGAAGAAGGCCCCGTTGCCGAACACCAGCCGGTGCGCCGGCTCCAAGTATTGCATGATTTCGTCGGGGTGGATGACAAAATCGCCGGACAGCGCGATGGCTGCGCGGATCACGAATGCCAAAGCCAGTATCGGAAACAGGTACCTCCATGGACTGTCGTTGGGCGGGTCGGAAACATGGAAAAAGAGGCTCGGGATGGCATCCAGCCAGGTGCGGACGCTGGCGACCAAGGGTTGCGCTGGATCCCGTCGCCCTGCTTTTCTCCTACGCCGCCCCTCAATAGCAGGGGAAAACGCGAAATATGCGACAAACCGCGACATTTTGCGACATTACGCCTTCAGCCTGCCGTCACGGTAGGCCATGATGTAGTTCATGCAGAAGTCGTCTCGCCCTTCAAGAGCGTCGAGGGCGAGCTTCACCGGTTCCGACTCGGTGTCGAGGGCGAATACCCGGTCGAGCTTCGTTGCGATGGGATCGAGAATGCCCGCGTCGATGCCGGCCTCAATGGACAGGTGGATGAACGTATCGTTGAGCAGTCTTCGCTCGGGCATACCGAATGAGACGTTGCTGAGGCCCATGCCGATATGGATTTCGTTGCCGTACTGCTCACGGATCGCTCGCACGGCGTCGAAGTAGTGGTTCCCGTACTGCGGATCGACGGAAATCGGGAAGATTATCCCGTCGACGAAGATGTTGTCCATCGGGATGCCCTTTGACTGGACGTGCTCCATGATGAAGTTCAGATTCTCGACTCGTTCCCCGTCGTCTTGCGGCATGCCGTCGGGGCCGGTACACATCAAGACCATGCGCGCGTTGTGCTCCACGACCATGTCGAGGGCCTCCAAGCGCTCCGCCGCGACCGAGTTGATCATCGGCCTTCCCGCGGAGCCGTCGTACGCCTCCAGTCCCGCCTGGATGATCTCCGAGTTGGATGAGTCGATGGACGGCGGAATAGGGGAGACCTCCTGAACAGCCTCGACGGCGAACCTCATGCAGGCCTTCTGCGTTTCGAGGTCGTAGTGCACCTCGTCGGGGTTGATGTCGAGGTACTTGGCGCCCGCCCGCACCTGGCGCCGCACCTCGTACTGGATGTACGCCTTGCCCTCCTCGCGCTCGTCGGCATCGTCCTCTATGCCCTTCCGCATGGCGATCAGAAAGTGCTTGATCTGGTTCTGCTGGTAGGGTTGCGTGGACTTGTACCACTCGGGGACGGTGAGCATACGCCGCTCGCCGTTTGGCCCTCGGAACGGCACGACCTCCGTCCCGTCGTCGAGGGTCTTGGCGCGCCGCCCGTTGCGGAGAAGCACGCGCGTTGCGTGGATGTTCTCCCCGACGATGGTGAACTGTTCCGGTGAATCGATGACTCTTGGCATTGTTGGTGGCTGTATCCTTCGGTTGGTGGACTCAATATAAAGAGATTGGAAGGCGTTAGGCAATACCGCGTGTCCTGCGGAACGTCTAACGCGCCGAGTGGAGCGGTTCCTCCAGCACGTCAAGCACGGCCCCGGCGCAGTACACCCGGTTGCGTTGCGCCTCCCCGACCTGGGCGACGGCACCCATCGCTTCCAGCCGGTCAACGGCGCGCTGGGCCGTCGTGAACGCCACGTTCAGTCTCTCGGCTACGCCGCCCACCGTCCGGAAGGGATTCTCTGCGAAGAGGTCCAGCGCCCTCTCAGGGAATCTGGACCGGTCGACGGAAACCTCTCGCTTCCACAGGGCGAAGAGATCGTCGATGCGCTGAATGCGGGTCGCGGCGTCTTCGGACTGGAGAGCGACGCCTCTCAGGAAGTAGGTCAGCCACTCCTCCCATTCTCCGCGCTCCGTCACGCCGAGGAGTCGAGCGTAGTATTCCTCCCGCGTGGCCTCGAAGTAGGCGCTCAGATAGAGCAGCGGCGAGGGAATGATGTCTCGCTTGACCAGAAGCAGCGTGATAATCAGGCGTCCGACACGTCCATTGCCGTCGAGAAACGGGTGAATCGCCTCGAATTGGGAGTGGATCAGGGCGGCGTGCACCAGCGGCGGCAGGGACTCGTCATACAGGAACCGCTCCCATGCACCGAGGCAGGGCATGAGTTCCGATGGCGGCGGCGGGACGTAGGTGGCGTCGTTCAGCGTGCATCCGGGAGGCCCGATCCAGTTCTGGCTGCGCCGGAACTCACCGGGCGCGGCCATGTCGCCCCGGACGCCGCGCATGAGGCGTTCGTGCATCTCGCGCACCAAGCGTAGCGACACGGGTAGGGTATCGAGGCGTTCAAGGCCGTACTCCAAGGCAGTCACGTAGTTGCCTACCTCGCGCAGGTCGGCGGGGCTTCGCTCCACGTCCGCGCCCGCCTCGGCGGCGAGCAGCTCTCCCAGGGTCGTCTGGGTTCCCTCGATGCGGCTGGACAGGACGGCCTCCTTGTGGACGAAGGGCCGGATCAAGAGATGGGGATTGGGCAGCCGTCGTCCTTCGCCCGCAAGCCTGCCGATAGCCCGGTCGGCGGACGAAAGGCTCACGGTGAGTCTTTCGCCCCACGCCATGGGCGGGGGAAGCGGGGACGGCACATGGGCCTGATATCCCCCAGGACAGTTCACCGTACGGCCATGAGGCCGGCGTTTGCGTTCAGTGGCTGTTGTCACGTCGGTCCTTATTTGCGGAAACGAAAAGAATAGCGACTCTTATTATCGTTTATGGGTCTTTACGAAAACAAGCATTTCTCCCCTCCAACGGAACGCTGGGGTGGATGGTGTTCACCCTCACCCCAGCCCTCCCCGCTTGAGGGAGAGGCGGGCGGTTGTCGCTTATTAGCGGAAACGAAAAGAGCAACGACTATTATTATCGATAAGACGCTTTAGCGAAAACAAGCTCTTTCCGGGAATGGCATTGCTCTCGTTAGTCCGCGCCGTTGCCGTCCTCGTCATCGCGCTCCTCGTGCCAGTCTTTGACGGCTTGGGGTATCTCGAGGAGGTTTTCGAGCTTCGTGGCAAGCGGTATGGCGCATTCGGGCGCGATAAGTTCAACACCGGCGTCGAGGGCGCGGTAGACCTCGGCGCGGACCTCCTCCGGCCCCTTCGAGTACAGCGTGACGGGGTTGTTGATGTTGCCCACGAGCCGGATGCCGCCGTCGACGAGGTCCATAGACTCCTGCGGATCGTTCTTCGAGTCGAAGTGGAAGGCGGCCATGTTGCTCTTGGCGATGCCCTCCATGCGATCAACGGTCCTGCCGCAGATGTGGAGGATCAGCGGCACCTGCAGGCGCTCGGCCATCTCCTGGTGAATCTCCAACAGGAAGCGGTCGTAGTACGCGCCGCTGACGAGGTCGCCCGTCGCGTGGTCGGGGAAGGTGAGCGCGTCGGCCCCCGCGTCGATCTGCGCCTGCCCGAAAAGCACGGAAATCTCCTTGAGCTTGTGGAGTGTCTCCAGCGTCATGTCGGGATCGTCGATCGACATGAGCAGGAACTTCTCGACGCCGAAGACGTGGTAGGCAAGCGTCCAAGGCCCCATCGTCTTGCCGATGATGGCGACTTCGTCACCGAACTCCTGCTTCAGCATGGACAGGGAGCGCGTGATGGCGACGTTGTCCTTGTGTTCGAGGAACCCGCTAGGGATATGGACGTCGTCCGGGCCGTCCCAGATCGGGTTAGCCATGCGCACGGTCGGCCAGTTGTCCTTCTCCTCCCACTGCATCTCGCAGCCGAGGGCAGACGACTCCTGGATGATGGTGAAGTAGGGCATGATCGAGTCGTAACCGAGCTCGGTGTAGCCGGTCGCGGCGAGGCGCGCGTTCATCTCCGGGTCGCGGTTGGCGTCCGGGAACGGCGCGTCGACCATGTCCATCAGCTCCACGGTCGCCACGTTCGTCGGATTTGATACGGGCGTCCTATCCACCGGCTTGCCTGCGAGTGCGTTGAGGACACGTTCCTTCGGCGTCATGGTTTCTTGGAGTGGCATGGGGTGTCTCCTTTCTTCAGTCCCTTGTGGGGAGATGCGGAATGCGGACAACCTGCCCGCGCTCTATGCTTTTCAACGCTTCAAGAATTTGAGGTACCAATAGTTCTAGGTCGCTCATGCGATTTGAGCGAGCATGAAGGACGATGATTGGAATCTCTTCCGGTGTTATGTTCTGCTGGTCCGGTATGTTTTGATCCCGCGTGATGAAAGCGTCAAACTCCTGCCGCGCTAACGCTAGGAGCTCACCATTTCCAATACTCTTCCAACCCATGTATTCAACTGTCCGAGTGTCATGTTCAGGAAACCGATGCCTTAGCCGAACGTCTAGAGATTCATCTATGAGCAGCTTCATAAGCGGTGCTTTCCAAGACGTGCCTGGCAAGGTTGAGAGCTTCGACCGCCTGCTCACGGCTTACAGTGGGAAAGCCCTCATGGAATTCGTCGAGATTGTCGCCTGCTACCAGAAAATCGAATAGCGTATCAACCGGGACACGTGTTCCCTTGAAAACGGGCATGCCGCTCACGTAGTCCGTGTTGCTGTGAATGACGTTGTTTGCCTTCACGCGCTCTCGCATCGCCTTCACTGCCTGTCCGATGCTCACCTCCGGGAAGTCGTCCAAGAAGGCGTGTAGGTTATGCACTTTGTCCAGATACTCAAACATATACTGCACGGGCACGTCCGTTCCCTCGAAGACGGGGCCCTCCCTGGACACTTCGTCGAGGTCGACAAGGGGAGGGATGGGGTCGCCCGGCTTGATCACGATTACTTTTGCCTTGGTGTTGCTTGTCTGCTGCATCCTGCCCTCCTATTCCGCCAACTCTGCTAGTCTCGGCCCGAACACCCGCTTGAAGGCTAGGAGCCGGTCGATCATCCATTCGCGGATTTCTTTCAGGGTTTCCTCGTCGTCGTCAATCGTGCCTTGCCGCAGAGTTGCAATACGACACATCTTCGCATGGTCAAGACGTGCCCAGTCTAGTGGTTCATCGAGTTCAACTTCGATACCCTCTTTGTGTTCAACCAGTTGGTTGAACAATCGTTTGTTCCGTTCTCTGTCAGGATCGTTTATGTCGACCGCGACTCTGGCTCTTCCACCTAGAGCAAAACTAGCAGCAAATGCAACCCCTCGACTTCCCGCAGCGAACAGATGCCAACTCTGCGGCTGTGCTTTACGTACATTCGTGAATTGATGGTCTTCCCGCAGTGTGTCTACTAGGGGTTGGAAGAATTCCCGATGTCTCTCGTTTCGTTCCGACACTGTCCCCCCTTGTGATTTGGCGACGGTCTGCTTACGCCAATCATTCGGGGCTACGATAATGTCGAAGTTGACGGCTGGTAGGGATTCTCCAATCTTCCACAACTCAACGACCACACCAAAGAACTTTGTATCCTCTACTCCCTCTGCTCCCGTGCGGATATTCAGAAAGTCCAATGCCGCCCTGTGTTCGTCACGAAACTCTTTGGCGATCCAGACGATCACGTTGGCACTGTAGCCAGCTGCGTATGTAAGTATTTGACCTAGATGGGTGTGATCAGTCGTCCCTAGTTGGTTCTCGATGATTACAGGACGACCATTACTGTCATGTGCTAGTAGGTCAAGCGAAAACGTCCCGACAGACGCCTCGCGCTCTTGGACTTCAAGGTCCATCCCCAATACCCGGCCGAGCTGGTCTATGTTCTCCTGAAGCCAGGGCGTGAAGTCGAGAGCTTCGTTCGACCAGGCTTCGCGGAGATCGACCTTTTCGATTTTCCCTAGTTCTACCATTGCTACAAGTCCTTCGGTTCTAACCCGGTGTTTTTGCCGATTCGCGCCAATAGACGAGGGCCAATCTCCTCTCGATCATGAAAAGCGAATGTATAGTCGGGCCAACCTTCCTTTGACAATGTTCTATGTGAACCTGACTGCCTCTTTATCATCCACCCCTTTCGTAGAAGGGCTGCCAGAACTCTTCTGGCACGAGTACTGGGCCATCGACTCGTCATGCCGCTTGGAACGATACGTTAACGAATTCTGGGCCTGTCTCCCCGTGTTCGAGGCGTTCTGCAAGGACGCGCAGGGCAATGGCCTGGGCCTTTGCGATGGCCTGCTCTTGGGTCGAGCCGTATGCCATTGCGCCCGGTATCTCCATGACATCAGCAATCCAGCGACCGTCGACTTCCTTCTCGGTCTCTATGGTGAAGATTGCGTTTGTGTTCATGATACTTCCTTCCCTACGTCTGCGCGAAGCCCAGCGTACCGGTCGTCATCTGGCCGCGGAGGGCTTCGGCTTCGAGCATGTCTGCCGTGCCGGTGACGTTGCGGGCGTAGGGGAGGACGAGGCGAATGAGCTCGTCCCTACGGCCCCCGTGAGGGAAGGTGACGGCGTCTACGTCGACCTTCTCCATTTCACCGTAGCGCACGAACCCCTGCGTGACGGCGCGGACACGCATCGTCGGGTTCTTGTACTCGCCTTCGGTGGTGACGCGGTATATCCAGCGTCCGTCGGCCTGCTCCGGCGTGGCGATGATCTGGAGGGGAGAGCGGAGGTCCTTGATCTCGATGCGCGCTTCCGGATGGCGTGTGCCATACGGCTTTTCGACGGCCTGCCTGAGGAGGAACCGCAGCGGGCGGTCATACATCTCCCCGTCGGGGAACTTGGCTTGGTTGTGGGTGCCCTCGACTGGGACCATGCCGCCGAGTTCGACGAGTTGGTCGCGGATCTCCGCGACCCGCTTCTCGACGCCGGGCTTCCCGCTAAAGGTCCATACTGTTCCGATGCCGTCCTTGACGTACAGCCCCACGGTGATTTCGTGGAAGTTGGGGTCCATGGGGATGAGTTCCATGCACTTGCCATACGTGGCAATGACTTCACGGACTCTGCCTCGCTGAGCCTTCTTGAGACTGGTCATTCCGTTTCTCCTCGTTGGGAATCGCGTGACTAGGAAGTGCCTACCGGGTAACCGACGGGAGCGTGTTCGTGGACTTCTTCGGCGAATCGCTCGATGTGTTTGGGAGTCGTTCCGCAGCAGCCGCCGATGATATTGACGCCGATATCGGCCAGCTTCAGGAAGCGCTCGGTCATATACTCAGGGTCTTCCGGGTAGACGATCTGGCCCTGTCTTATCTCCGGTATGCCCGCGTTCGAGTGGATGAGCATGTAGCCGTCGTGCGTCTCCCTGATAAGTTTGGCGAGCTCGACCATGCGGTCGCTGCCGTTGCCGCAGTTCGCGCCGACCACGTCTGCGCCTGCGTCACGGAGTCGCTTGGTGGCCGAGGCGGGCGTGTCGCCCATCATGGTAAACCAGCCGCGCGGCCCCTTGTCGTACATCATCGTTGCCATGACGACGAGGTTTGTGTGCTCTTTCGCGGCCATGACGGCAAGGAGCGCTTCCTCGACCGAGATCATCGTCTCGATAACGACCGCGTCGGTCCCTCCCTCTTCAAGGCCGGTCACCTGCTCGATGAAGGCGTCGTATATCTCGTCATCGGCGGTAGTGCCTCCGTTGCTTTGGAGTATCTCTCCCGTCGGGCCGACGGAACCGACCACGAAGTGCCACGGGGAGGCCACGCTCTTGGCGTGTGTCGCAGCCAGACGGTTGAACTCATGGGTCCTGCCGTCATGCCCGTATTTGTGCAGCATGAACCGTGATCCTCCGAAGGAGGCCGTCAGCACCATGTCCGACCCTGCGTTGAAGTAGTCGGCGGCCATTCTCTTTATGAGCTCTGGTTGGTCGACGTTGAACGCCTCCGGACAGCCGCCGGGTTCAAGGCCGCGCGCCTGGAGGTAGGTGCCCGTGGCACCGTCCGAGACGAGGACGTCTCCCCGTTCAAGGCGTTCGAGTATGGTGGGGTGTACCATCGGTCTTGCCTCAGCCGCCGTTCATCCAGTCGTCGATCGCTCCGGGAGAGGCGTTGCGCTCGCCCGCGTTATGGAGGTCGCGGATGCGTGCTACGAAATCGGTTGGGAACGTGCTGTTGTACCGCGCTGCCGTCGTAGCCGCGGCCTCTTCTGCGGAGCCCTCGACCTCGAAGTACTCGCCCCAGTTCCAGGCCATGAGGTAGTCGTCCGTTCCGGCGCTGCCGTCGAACATGGAGATGGCGTCCGCTCCCTGCTGGAAACGCTCGTCGAGGGGCTTGGACACCTGCTCCGGCCCATCTGCAGCCTGCACCTGCACGGGTATTTCCTTCCAGTACATTATGCGCACTTTCGCCATTCGGCTTCGTTCCACCTTGTGGAGGTTTCGGCTCTCAACTTCATTATAGCCCGTAGCGGCGCGCCTGTGCGCGGAGCGTCCGGGGCCTCTTTTCGGTTTTCCTACCTTTTCATCTATAGCGCGGATAAGAAATTATCTGTATAATCGGCTCAAGAGCCCACAGGGAGAAACCCTCCATTGGATGACGTTCTTCGCAGCTTGCCGACGATCTTGATCGCTACCGCCGGCGGCTACTTGCTCGGCTCCATCCCGCTGGCATACCTCATCAGCAAGCGTCACAGCGGCGTTGATATTTTCGAGGTGGGAACCGGGTTGCCGGGCGCGTCCAACGTCATGCGCAACGTGGGGAAGCTTCCCGCCGTCATGGTGTTCCTCGGCGACATGGCGAAGGGCGCCCTGGCGATTCTTCTTGGCAACGTCATGGGAGTCGAGAGTCCTTGGTTGTTGCTTCCCGCGGGCGCGGTGGTTCTCGGCCACTGGAAGTCGATGTTCACTGGCTTCCGGGGCGGCGATGGCCTCGTCACGCTGGGAGGCGCGATCATCGCGCTCTTTCCCTTGTATGGATTCATCAGCGCCGCCGTCGCCTCGGTCGTGGCCCTCGGCGGCCAGAAGATGCCGTACACGTCCCTCCTGAACGTCGTATTCGGGTACGCCGTCCTCGCGGGGCTTACGGTCTATGACCCTCTTGCGGTCTATGACCCCGGTGGTAGTGAAACACCGCTAGTGTTCGGCATGGGGGGTCTTTGCGGTCTCGTGCTTGCCCACGCGCTGTTCGGTCACCGCCGTCGCAACCGAGCCGGAGACGAGTGGGAGCCCGACGACGAATGGGACGAGGTGACCGACTCTACTGGCGCGACTGAGCAGTCCTAGCCACCCTTACCTGAGAGGAAGGGGCGGGATGTCGTGTGGGAGATCCTATGAGCCTTGCAGGGCAACGCACGTGGTCGTACGGATGACGCCCTGAAGCGTGTGGATCTTCTCGCCCACGAGGTCGCTTACCCCTTTGATGGTGGGAGCAGTGACGATAGCGATTACGTCCACAGGCCCCGTCACTCGAACCACGTCGACTATGCCGTTTTGCCCGGACAGGCTGTCGACGACCGCCGTCGAGTAGCCTGCCGCGATCTCAATTAAGATGAATGCTCGGACCAAGCTCATCCTCCTAACCCGCAAGATTGGCTTTCAGGATACCCCCAGCCGCCGCGACTCGACAACCAGTGTCGATGAAAAGCTCTTCTGTCGAATAAGCGTGTAGCGACTGGATCAGTCCGGCAACTCCGCCACGAAGCCGGCTTCGACGAGCATCCCGGACTGAAGGTCCACGCCGTAGCAGCGGCGGTTCGGCGGATGGGTGCCGAAGTACTCCTTCCAGACTACGTTGATCTCGCCCACGTCGCGGTTCACGTGCTGGAGGTATATGCGCGCGGAGCATACGCTCGTCTTGTCGACGCCGGCCGTCGCCAGGATCTCGTCGAGCTGCCGGAATATCTCGCGCAGCTCCATGGCCGCTCCGCCTTCTACCGGGGTCGTCGTGCCGGGCTTCATGCCGGTCAGCACCGTTTCGAGAGTTCTGCCGCTGTGGATGACGGCTGAGCTAAACGGCCTGTCAAGATTTGATCCGATGAATTCCATGCTGTTCTCCTTAGTTGCCTTCATTCAGAGTTTCGATTTTCACGGTGGTTCGTGGTTCGACAGGCTCACCACGAACGGTTTTGTACCCTTATTAGCCGCTCCTTTTCTTGCCTGTCTTCCGCTCGTAGAGTTCCCACGTGCGGTCGTTGAACGGGTAGTACTTGCCCGGCGAGACGTCCTCGACGGCGAGTTGCGCCTTGACGACCTCCTCGACGGCGTGTCGTTCCTCGGCCATTCTAATGACCTCATTCACCATTGCCCGTGGGACCACGACCGCGCCGTCGTCGTCGCCTACAATACCGTCGCCCGGCCTCACAAGCACCCCGCCACACTGTATCGCGTCGTTGACCTGCCAAGGCCAAAAGTCCGAAGGGCCTTGCTTGGCGGTCGTCGAGTAGGAATAGACCGGAAACCCATATTCCTTGAGCGCAACGCTGTCCCGCACGGAGCCGTCGGTCACGAGACCTCCCACCTTCCTCTGGAAGAGGCGAAAGAACTTGATGTCGCCGCCTACGGAACTGTACTTCCAGCCCAGAGCGTCTATGACCAGCACCTCGCCGGGCCCGCACAGCTCGAACGCAACGTACTCCGCCGATTGGTCTCCCTTCGGCTTGTCTTCGGCAAGATCGGGCCGGTGGGGGACATAGCGCAGGGTGACCGCCCGTCCCGCCATGTGCTGACCAGTCCGTAAGGGGCGCGCTCCCTCGATCATCGTCGGGGGATAGCCCTGCGCCCAGAGGGCGTCGATTATCGTCTGGGTGGGAATGCCCTTGAGGGTCTCCAACTGCTCGTCCGTGATTTGTGCGTTGTGAGTCACCTACTACCTCCCGATCTCATTCTCGCAGGGCGCTATTGTATTGAAACGGTTCGCCTGAAACAATTGTCACCAAGTCGAACGTGATGTCCCAGTGGCTGGACAGGCTCACCGCCGCGGGGGCCGGACTCAGCCCTCGACGCCGTCGTGCCATGGCTCAAGGCACAGTCCCTGCTGTAGGAGACTTATATCTGGTATTCATATGCTAAGCCGACTATCCAGAGGTGTGCGATTCTCGCTTTGGTCATCCATAGAGCGCCGATGCAGTATTGACATTTCTCGAATAGGAAGATATGATTCCTTCCGGTTTTGGCAAAGGTACGAAGTGCAAAAAACAGAAGGGAGTGACGTATGAAAGCTAGGTATTGGAAATATAGCATCGCTGCCGTGTTCGCGGCTGCGGTTCTGGCCGTCGTAGGCATTGCCTGCGCCGCCGAGGAACCGGACGCGCCTGCGCAGCCGGCGGCTGCGAGAGCAGCAGCCCCCGCAGCCGAGGCGGCCTACCCGGCGGGCGAGGTTCCTGAGGCCCCGTCCCAGGTACAGCAGCAGCCTGCCCAGGCGGCGCCCGCTAGGGCCCCGCAACAGCCACAGCCCGCTCAGGCGGCCGCTGCGGCAGTAGGCTCAACGGCGGGCCCCGCAGCCCGCACGGGCGATGACTCGACGACAACGACGGAAGCGGCCATGTACACGCCCGAGAAGATCGAGCCGGGTTCATTCGGCAGGGCCTTCCACACCATCTCCGGCACGTCCAACGAAAACTTCCCGCAGGTGCCGTACAAGGAATCTCCGATGTCCGCAGCCGCCGTGGCGGCGGGCACGATCCTGCCGGTTGACGAGCGCCTTCCCGACTGGCAGAACGTCTTCATCCTGCCACCGGGCGACGAGATCGGCGTCTACGGTGGAAGCCTGAGGACGACTCGCAGGGGCAACATCACGCAGACCGACATGGGCATGGGCTACGGCCTTGAGATGTCCCCCGACGGTCTGCTGCTCGTTCCCAGCGTCTTCCGAGTGTTCGAGTCGAACGAGAACGGCGACGAGTTCACCTTCATGATGCGCAACGGCGCTCGCTGGTCGGACGGACATCCTCACACGATGGAGGACATCCGGTTCGCTCTCGAAGACCTGATGCTCAACAAGGAACTGATGCCCGGACTTCCCGCCGTGCTCAGGTCTCCGATCACCGGCAACGACATGAGGGTACAGATCGTCGACGATTCGACCTTCAAGGTCTTCTTCGACGATCCGAACTTCAGCTTCATGGAGTCGACGGCAATGAACATCTTCTCCGGCATCAAAGGATGCCCGAGGTGCTTCATCTCGCCTTCGCACATTCAGAAGCGCTACCATATCAAGTACAACAACTCGGAGATCCCGGCGATACTCGAGGCGAACAACCAGCCCAACTGGGTGAAGAACTTCTCCTTCATCAGGAACGTCCGCGGGTTCCAGGGTCCGCCGTCCGAGCCGATCCCGACCGAGTACGACATCAACTACATCTACCGGGGCGACAACCACTACAACCCCGTGCTCGGCGGTTTCTGGGCACGGAGCCAGGTGCCGGGAGCGGAGTCGACTGAGTTTGAGCGGAATCACTACCATCCGTCCATCGACCCTGAGGGCAACCAGCTTCCGTACATGGACGAGTGGATCGGCATTCGCACCGAGAGCCGAGAGGTTGGCATCTTCCGCACGATGAACGGTGAGAGCGACTGGTCTCGCTGGGACCTCAACACCGCCGAGATGCCGCTCTATCTCGCCAACTCCGAGAAGGGCGACTACAGCGTGCTGAAGCACGACTCGCCCGACGGTTCGGACGCCACGTACATCAACAACCAGGAGTACGTGGACGACCCTGAACTCGGGCAGCTGCTCCGAACACACGACTTCCGCGTCGCCCTCTCCCTTGCGTGGAACAGGAACGGCACCAACCAGTCCCTCGCCGCAGGGCTCGGGACTCCGCAGAACATGATGCCGCATCCTTCGACCCCGTACTTCCCGGGTGAGGAGTACAGGACACTGGACACCGAGTACGACCTTGACCGCGCCCAGGCCCTTATGGAGAAGATGGGCTACACGGACGCTGACGGGGACGGCTACCTCGACAAGAAGGATGGTTCCGGTCCTCTGTCGATGTTCTTCCAGTCCAGCTCCCACTACCCCTTCGTGGAGTGGCTTCAGAGCGACTTTAGGGCGTTGGGAATCAAGCTGAGCATCGCCGACCAGTCTTCGCGGGCCGGCAACACCAGCATCCCACCGACTGAGTACTTCGAGTTCTTCTCCTCCACCGAGGGCGGAACGAACCCGTGGTCGAACGCCTGGAACCGCGTGGCCCCGACGACGAAGGACCCGCAGGGTCCCGCCATCGGACAGTACTACGCAACCCGTGGTGAAGAGGGTATGCCCCCGACCGGGCCCGACGAGAAGTACACCGACGTGTACGGCAACATGGCCCCTGACGGAACGTATCCCGCCGACATCAGCGGCAACATGCTCAGGCTTCAGGAACTGATCACCGACGGTTGGACGGTCTCCCTCTTGTCGCCGAAGCGCATCTCAGCCGGGCAGGACCTCTTCCGCATCAACGCGGAAGAGAAGTACAAGATCGGCGGCCTGGCCTACGCCGGCCTGTTCCGCGCGCTGAAGATCAAGCGCAACAACATGCGCAACGTGCCGAAGAACTGGTCGCCCGCAGGCGGTCATCCGATGGAGTGGTTCTACTTTGAGGACGGCATTGACAACCTCAACCATCCGGGCAACAGGTCGAAGCGCTACAGCAGCGTGAACTTCCTCGACGCGAACTACTGGGACTAATCGTTGAACAAGAAAAAGCTTCGGGCAGATTGACTGTCTAGAGACTAAAGTGCGGGGCCGGTCGACAATCGACTGGCCCCGCTGCATTTTCCGCTGTTGTCTTTTCCCTGCCAGAGTTGACAGGGGCAGGCATTCACCCTCACCCCAGCCCTCTCCCTCAGGAGAGGGGGCACGGCGTTAGCGAAAATGCACCCGCTCCGGCTGGAGGCTGATGATGATCCTGTCCTCGGTGCGAAGCTGGTCCATGCGGGCCTGCACCCGCTCAGGGCGGACATACCGCCGCACGATGGCCTCCGTAACAGGCCAGATGGAATCGTCGTCGATGATTTCCGCCGTCCCGCGAACCGTCACGTACTCCTGGGCAAGAGGTTCCGTCATCACGCACACGGCTAAGCGGGGATCACGAACGAGGTTTCCGTACTTCACTCGCTGCTTGGTCGTCGATATGGCGATCCTGCCGTCGAGGTACACATACCAGTTCGGGGTAAGCTGGGGCATTCCGTCCCGTCCGATGGTGGCGACGACGGCGATCTTCGTTGGCGCGAGGAACTCGCTTAGGCGAGAGATGTCTTCTTTCGAGGGGGTTGTGGGCACGTTGATCCTCCTTTTGTCCAGCTTGGGGTCGTTGACGAGGGTAGGGGCGAAGCATACCATAGCCCCGTCCGTCGCCGGACCGCCATGACCAATCGCAGCGACATCCCGGCCGGCCTCCTGAAAGGGGTATCCCGGTCCTTCTACCTCACGATTCGCGTCCTCCCCCGGCCGGTTCGTGAGCCGATTCAGCTTGCCTACCTTCTTGCCCGTGCCGTCGATACCATCGCCGACACCGATGCGCTGCCTTCGGTAAACCGTCAGGGGCAGCTAGAGCGATTTCGTGCTCGGCTGAAAAGCGGGGATATTGAGCCTCTCGATGTGATAAGCGACGCCAGTGATGCGCGGCTTGGACGAGATGACTCGGAGGCTGAACTCTTGGAGGCCCTTCCCCGTCTGTTTGGTCTGCTCGACGACATGCCCGAGGACGACCGCAGGACTGTCCAAGAGACAGTCGATACCCTAGTCCGTGGTATGGAGTTCGACCTAGCGACCTTTCCGGCCCCGGAATCGGGACGCATCGGGGCTCTCGACACCCTCGACGATCTCGACCGGTATACCTACCTCGTGGCCGGCTGCGTGGGAGAGTTCTGGACCGACGTCATGATCGCCCACGATCCCGCTGTGCGGGAGTGGGACAGGGAGCGAATGGCTGATCTCGGTGTCCGATTCGGGAAGGCCCTTCAAATGACGAACATCATCCGAGACGTACCGAAGGACTTGAGGGCAGGGCGGTGCTACGTCCCTCGCGAGATGCTGGAGTCGGTAGGGCTGACGCCAGAGGCGCTGCTGAGCCCAGACGCAATCGAAACGGCGAGACCTCTACTCACGGCCCTGATCCGCCGCGCGCTCGACTTCTACGCCTCGGCCGAGGATTACATTCTAGCCACGCCGCGACGGAGCGCGCGGGTCCGGCTTGCCATGATCTGGCCCGTCCTCATCGGCCTTGCGACACTGGACCTGCTGTTGCGCAACGCCAACTGGTTAGACCCCGACACGCGAATCAGAGTCTCGCGCCCCTGGGTCTACGGGATGATGGTTCGCTCCATACCGTGCGCGTGGTCGAATGCTCTCTTCATGTCGTGGGCGAAAGGCCTACGAGCATGTGTCGAGAGCGCGTTGTAGCGAAGCGAACGCGGGACAGGTCTTGTGCGCAGCCACAGGAGGCAGGGGGAGCTAACTCGCCGCCATCGCCTCCGCTTCGGCCTTGTACTGCTTCGCCTGCGCGACGATATCCACGCCCACCGTTCCGCTGAAGGCATCCGTAAGTCGCCGCACCGTCGGACCGATCTCGCCGTCGCCGACCGGCAGCGTGTTGAACTTCGTCACCGGGAGGATGAACATCGACGTGCTGGATACGAACGCTTCGTCGGCCCCGTGAACGTCGTAGGCCTCGAGGTTCGTCTCCTGTAGCGGTATGCCCAACTCGGCGGCCAAATCGATGACCGCGCCGCGCGTGACTCCGCGCAGGATGTTTCGACCCTCCGGCGTATAGATCACGCCGTCCTTGACGATGAAGAAATTGTTGCCCGTCCCCTCGGTGATGAACCCGTCCTCGTCGCTCAGAAGGGCATACGCCTTCGGGTCGATCTTGTGCGCCTGAAGGTTCGCCACCTGGTAGAAGACGCGGCTTCGGTTCTTGATCTTCGGGTCGATGTAGCGCGCCGGCACCGACTGCTGCTGCGTCAGAATGGAGTGTACGCCCGTGTCGTAGTAGTCGGCGATCCCGGCGAGATGCCACGTCAGAGGCCAGACGTTAATCGTGACCGTCGGCTTGATCCCGTCGGGGAATACGGACGAATACAGCCCCAGAGGCCCGTTGGAGACGTTGTGCATGATCTGGTAGTCGACGCCTTCCGGCATCCTGTCCTTGTTGATCTCGATCGTCTCCATCGTCGCGGCCTCCATCTCGTCGATGTCCAGACCGCAGTCGATCTCCAGAATCTTAATCCCCGCGTACAGGCGCTCGAGGTGGTACCGGAGCCGGAAAGGTTCCAGGTTGTAGCTCCGCGTCATCTCGAACACCATGTCGCCGAACATCAGGGCCGTGTCGAAAATCGACACGCGAGCCTCCGATTCCGGCACGAAATCGCCGCTCATGTAGACCAATCGTCCTTCCGCCATTCTCCAGGTACTCCTCTTTTTTTCTGCTTGTCTACCTTGTCCTAACCCTGCCGGTATTCAGCAGTGAACTAGGATGATGCTTCCCAATGTTCCTCAATCGTAAACATAACGGCCTTCTTGCCCGTTTCCGGCACGATGGCGTCGTTGACGTACGCGATTACCTCGGCGTGAATATCGCTTGCCGCCCATGCCGCGCGCTGGTCCTCGCTCTCCCAAAACGAGACCACCTCGAACGTGAAGTCCTGTTCAGGCAGTCCGACCTTTGCCGCGGTCTCTCCCTCATACGGCTTGAGCATGACGCCGCGAATGAATCCGGGCTGCCTCGCCATGGTCTTCATCCACTTGTCGCGAATCGCGGAGGCCAACTCGGCTTCGCTTCCCGGCTTGGCCGTCAGCCGCATGTTCAAGGTAATCATGGCAATCTCTTCCCTGCGCGTCCGGCCAGACAAATGCTGGTACGCAGCCGCGAACCCGATGGTATCCCACGCTCCAAAGGGGTGTCAACGACGGTTCAGGACTCCGCATCTACTGGCCTGAACCCCCAAAATGTCCCGATTTACATGCATCGGAATATGCGAAATACTTTTCAGTATTCCCCATGCTTGAATCATATTATGTGTATTCTTGTACGAATTCTTACGAAATCGGGCAAATGAAATAGAAAGTTGACACGACATCATGACATCGTGTAGCGTGTACTAAATCGAATGGATTGGCTTGGGAAAGCAGCGGTTATTTGCAGCTATATATTTGTGAAGAAGGGAGGATGACATGCTGCCAGAGGTAACGCTAAAGAGCGTTTCGAGAGATGATGTTGACAGGATTGCGTGGTGGCTTCAGGATGACGATTTGTCCAGCCGGTGGTTCGGCCAGTACGGCGCTGACGACCCCGTACACCCCGGATATGATCCGCGCCATATGCTCGAGGCGAGCGACTGGGAATGGCGGAGGACGTTCGCCGACCCGCGTCGGACTATATTTTCCATCTACAGCACGGCTGACGAGCACGTAGGCGAGTGCCAGGTGCAGATGGACGGGGAGGGCGGCGCGGAACTGTCCGTTCTCATCGGGCGGAAGGACCTGTGGCACCATGGGTACGGCACAGCGACGATGCTGGAGTTGCTCGACAGAGTGTTCAACAGGATGGGTCTTGAGTCCGCGTGGGTGACGGTTCCCGTCGGAAATAGGCCCGCAATTGGTCTATTCGAAAAGCTCGGTTTCGCGATAGCCAGCGGAGACAACGTCAAGCACGGCGAGATAGACGTGGCCCACATGAACGTGTCGTCGGCCCGCTATTCCGCGAAGGAGTCTCGCGCTCACAAGGAGCAGGAGCTCACACCGGTTGTGGCGATTACGGGGCTTCCCGGCAGTGAAAGCGAGGCGTTGGGCCGGGAGATCGCCCGCCTGCTCGACAGCGAGTTCATCGGCGACGAAATCAAGGATCCCCTCAGCGAGAGGCTCCAGTGCTCCAGGGCGGAGCTTGAGTCTTTCGAGACCAGCCACAAATCGTTCTGGATGCGCCTGCTCGCTTCCATCGTCGTGCCCACCGAGGTCACCACGGCCTACGAGAGCGGGTACCATGCCTATGTCCCCAGCAGGCCGTACGAGTACGACGAGCTGCTCCACGAGCCGCTTTCCAAGCAGCAGTACGTCAAGAAGCTGCGGCGAATCGTCCGCCGGCGCGCCGCGGAGGGTGACGCCGTGCTCCACGGAAACGGCTGTCATTTGTTTCTACCGGATCAGGTCGACGGCCTCACGGTATTCGTGTCGGCGTCCGCCGAGTCGCGGGCCGTCCGAGTCGCGCAGTACGGAGACACGCCCGAAGCCTCTCACAAGCGCCTCGACCGGGTTGACAGGGAGCAGAGGGAGATTTTCAGGCGATTGTTCGAGTGCGAGATCGACAATTCGAGCAAGTTCGACATCACGGTCAACCTTGACCGGATGACGATCGCCGACGCAGCCGAGGTCATCGTCGAGGTCCTGCGACGCCGCGGTGCGGAGAAGACTCCTGCCCCCGCAACGTCGAAAGGCGTCGCGGTCGGCAGCTAACCGACAAGACGGGTAGGGAAGCCTCCCCGAAGCAAGTCAACCAAAAATCCCCGGACCGGTCGACAACACGGTCCGGGGATTCCGTTTTAAGCCTGCCGCTCCCACTCCTCACGAAGTATCCCGTAGTACACCATGTCATGTCTTTGGCTTGAGTCTCTGCCGGGCACTTCACTTCGCAGAACGCCCTCCCTGGTCATGCCGATACGCTCCATTACACGCCACGACCGTTTGTTGTCGACAATCGCTACGGCATGAATCTTGGCTAGGCAGAACTCCTCGAAAGCCCAATCGACGACGGCGTGAGTCGCCTCAGTTGCGTAGCCATTTCCCCAGTGCTTTCGAGCGATGGAGTAACCCATCTCCGCAGTCTGACGTCTCTTGTCGACACTCAGATTGATGCCGCCGATCACCGTATCGTCGAGTGCGATCGCGAATGTTGGATGTGATTTCCAGTCCTTCAGAAACGACTCCGCGACGAACTGCTCCCCGTGAACGCGCTCATAGGGGTAGGGTAGAGGCAGGTATCGCTGCCACTCCTCATCGTTCGCGAACGCGACTACATCATCCACGTCCGTCAGGCGAAAGCGGCGCAGCGTCAGACGTTCGGTTTGCAGTATAGGGTGTTCGGTCATGAGTTTTGCTTCTCCGCCGGTTTTTGGAGGGCAGGCGACTGTCTACCAGTCTATCGCCTACTTCGGATCCGTAGCTACGTTTTCGCTCATGGCCGGCGCTTTTGTCACCGCCCAGTGACTTGCGTTACCATGCAGCCGTGCGATACCTAACGGGCCTTGCTCTGGGAATCTTCCTCTTCTCCCTGGCCGTCACTAGCACGACGGCCAACGGCGGGATGCTCGTTCACCGCGAACAGCAGGGCGGATACGACATCGCCGTGACCGTATGGCCGCCGGAGCCGAAGACCGGCCTCCTGGTCTTCACCGTGCTCATCCAGGCCGTCGCGGTCACCAACGGGGGCGGCGAGGCGCACCTCGCGCCTATCTCCTCCGACCTGACCCTACGGGGGCAGGGGCCTTCCGGTGCGACTGTGGGACCTTTCCGGCCTCAGACCGTACTGCCGGGATTCAGCCACTTCGACGTCCGCATACCCGTCGGACAGGAAGGGCAGTGGACGTTCACCCTCGACGTGTCGGGCCCTCTCGGCAACGTCACGACCAACGTCCCGCTCGAAGTCTTGCCCGGCGACAGTAGAGACCTGCTGACGTGGCTTCTCATCGGAGGCTGGACAACTGGCATACTTCTCTCAGGTGCTCTCCTAGTGCTGTTCTTCCGCCGCCTTCGACGCTCTGACCGGAACTAACCCTCAACCGGTGCGGCCCTAACGTAAGTTCATCTCATCCCTAACGTCTATGTCGTTATAGACAGGGCGATGGCGCTTGTCTATAATACGAAGACACCAACCTCGGCTGAGCGCTTGCGGCTGAGGACCCCGGCCGAGGTGGCGGAACTGGTAGACGCGCAGCGTTGAGGGCGCTGTGGCCGCAAGGCTGTGAGGGTTCGAGTCCCTCCCTCGGCACCATGTCTACACGATGAGGCGGCGTAGCCAAGTGGTCTAAGGCGGAGGTCTGCAAAACCTCTATTCGGCGGTTCGAATCCGCCCGTCGCCTCCACTCTATCCTAAGGCGCTAGCAGCACCTTGCCCATCGTCCGGCGATTTTCCAGATCGTCCTGCGCGCGTCCGGCCTCTGCAAGCGGGTAGGTATCGTGGATGTGCAGCGAAAGCTCGCCCGACTCCACCCACCCAAGCACGTCGCCCGCCCGCCACGCGAGCTCCTCCCGCGTGGCGACATGGTCGTTCAGCCCCGGCCTCGTGAAGAACAGGGACTTGGCGTTGATGACCGACACCGGCAGCGACTGAACGGCGCCGCTCGCGGCTCCATACAGCACCATCATCCCACGCGGCCTGAGACTGGCCATGCTGTCGTCCGCCGTCGCCTGACCAACGGAGTCGTAGACCACGTCGACGCCTCGTCCGTCGGTGATCCTCATCGTCTCTTCGCGGAAGTCCTGTTCGGTATACAGCACGACGTGGTCGGCCCCGACGGACCGCGCCATCTCCGCCTTCTGCTCGGTCGAGACCGTCGTGATCACGGTCGCTCCCAACTGCTTCGCCATCTGGATAAGCAGGCGTCCGACGCCGCCCGCGCCGGCGTGTATCAAAGCAGTGTCTTCCGAACCAAGCTTGTAGGTGGAGCAGCAAAGATAATGAGCCGTCATTCCCTGTTCCAGGACTGCTGCCGCGTCCTCCATGCTCACTCCGTCCGGCACACTAACGACCTGCCAATCGGGGATGACCATCTTCTCGGCATACGAACCCATCGACAGGCCAGCCATCGCGACGCGGTCTCCTACGGCAAGGTCAGTGACATCCGCCCCTGTTTCCGTCACCGTTCCGGCCACCTCGTACCCCGGAATCAGAGGAAGCGATCGGGGATACGTCCCGCGCCGTACGTAGGTGTCGATGAAATTGATGCCGATGCGCTCAACGTCGATGAGCACCTCTCCGCTCCCCGGAACAGGGTCGGCGACATCGACGTATTCAAGCACCTCCGGCCCTCCGGTCCGTGTCATTCGTATGGCTTTCATTGAATGTGAGTCCTTCCCTCAGCCCCCGAATGGCGGACAACACCGCCCTAGTTCATCACATACCCGCCGTCCACGTTCAGCGCCTGTCCCGTAATGCCGCTCGCGGCGTCGGACGCGAGGAACACGACGGCGTTCGCGATCTCCTCTGGTGTCTGCTCCCTGCCGAGAGGAGTATTGCCTGCCACGAACTGATCGAACGACTCACGGGTCGTCATTTCGTCGTCGATGCCTTGCCCTATCCGACGACTCGCAATGCGCTCCCACATCTTCGTCCACACCAGCCCCGGACACACGCAGTTCACATGGATGCTGTACGGCGCGAGGTCTGAGGCGTAGCACCGCGTCAGGTTGATCGCCGCCGCCTTCGACGCGCCGTACGCGAAGTTCGTCCGCGTTCCCGTGCGTCCCGCCACCGACGCGATGTTCACGATCTTGCCGTACCTGCGCGGCTTCATGTGTTCGACCACGGCGTCGGTGACCCTGGCTATGCCGTGGACGTTAACGTTATGTATATGGTCCCAGTCGTCATCGTTCGGACGGTCGCGTCCTTCCCAGCCGGGCGCTCCTATGGTCCCGGCATTGTTGACCAAGATGTCGATGCGCCCGAACTCGCCGAGGGCTTGCGCGGCCAAGTTTTCCGTCGACTCGCTGTCGGTCACGTCCACCGAGACCGCGATGGAATGACCTCCATGTTCGTTGATCTCCCCGCAGACGGCCCGGGCGTCGCCCTCGTTGATGTCGGCGACCACCACGTTCGCGCCGTTGTTTCCCAGAACGTGCGTGATCGCGCGTCCGATGCCTCGTCCGCCGCCCGTCACGATGGCAATCCGGTCAGTAACGTCCATGTTCGTTCCTCCGATTAGTCGTTCGCCGCAGTCGTTGTGGTCTCGGCAATCGCAAACACCGCCGAGGTCCCTTGTCTACCTATCGCGCGGATCCAGTCGTCGCGCACGTACACCACTCCGCCGATGGACTTGCCGTTGAAGGATATCGTAGCCTCGTTGGCGAAGAATAGCAGGGAGTGTGTGACGGCCGCGCCGTTATTGTCCGGGCCCGGTCCATCGAGGATCACAGGTGGGTGAATGCTGGTCCACACGGCCTCAACGGCCCCGCCCTCAGTATCGATCGTCCACAACGGCATAGTTCGCACGTCTCCGCCTCGTGTGATCTCGGCTTCTAAGACCGGCATGTCGTGCTTGTAAAAATTGTTGTTGCTCGGCCCGCGTGCGACCGTTTTCGATATGAACTCCGCCAACTTGACGCTGTCCGTGTATATTCCCGTGAAAGCCTCTTCAGGGATATCTATGAACGCTACATGCCCCTCGCCGGCGGCGCTGTAGGTGACTCGGTAGAGACTGACGCGCCCGACGTCAGCCTGATTCTCGTGGTTCTTCAGGTAGACGATCCAGTGCTCGCCCGACCACACCAGCGCCTTGCCTTCCGCAACTCGTTCTGCGCCCAAGTCGTTTACCTCTGAAACCCTAGTTGAATTTGAAGGCGTACAGGTCTGCGTCCTTCATCACGAACCGTAGTCGCGCCGGCCTCCCTTGGAACGAGCTGACATCCAGGCCACCCGTCCACGAGACGCGGTGGTCAATCCTGTCACCGTACTGCTCCGGAGCGTCGGCCAAGGCAAATCCCTTTTGTGCTCGTCCCTGAGCATCCTGAATCTCGACTTGCACCGAACCCACCGCCGATGTCGAGTAGTTGATCTCCAGTTCGCTGCCCTCGAAGACAATCGGTTTCGTGACGAACTCTCCACCCCTATAGCCCGCGTTTACCGAAACAAAGCCGTCCGTTCGCAGTGTGTAACGCGATATGCGGGTGGTAGGGTAGCGCCAGTGGTCGGAGCAGTACATGCTCAGCGTGTCTTCCGACGTTTGGAAGATGCCCCGCTCGAAATATATCCCCCGCTCGTGCCAGTTCTCCATGTCGAGTCCCGGACGGATGAACGCCTCCTTGAACGTGCGGTCCCACGTGATCCCGTCCCGGCTGCTCATAAAGGCGATGTCGTTGACCCCTAGCCCGTTCGGCCAATCGGGATCGGGTGTGTGTTCGAGCACGAGGCGGGAAGGGAACATCAGGTACGTGCCCGGCGACCGCTCGTACGGGACGCAGGCGTTGGTGTACAGGTGCTCTGACGGTATCTCTCCGGTATCTATCAGCTCGAGACCGCTCCAGTTGAGAAAGTCGTCAGACGTAGCGCGCCTGATCCAGCGGACCCCGCCCTTGAACGGTCCGTCCGACCCGCCGACGCCTCTCGTATAGATCACGTACTGGCCTATCCACTCGTCCCAAAAGGCAATGTTGAATGAGTCGAACGGGTCGTCCGTGAGGATTGGCGCGTCCTGCATCAGATCCCAGTTGATGCCGTTCGGCGACGACAGCGCAAGAACGCAGGGGCCGGTCGCGCCCAGCGCCTCTGCTTCGAGGCGGCCCGTCCGCACGACAGCCTTGTACCGCCGTTCGGGGGGCTCGGCGGGGTTGTTGTCGATGAAGACGCAGAGGTTCGACCCCGGCTTCATCCAGATGAGGTTGTTGTCCTTCGATCCGTTGAACTCGTACAGCCCCAGGCTCGGCTTCTCCCAATGGATGCCGTCCGCGCTCTCGGCATACGCCGTATGACGAGGGTTCGACACCCTATCGGAGTCTTGATGGTCGCACCGGTAGTATCCGCGATACAAGTCACCGTCATGGATGACCGACATGTACGCGACACTCGCCTCGTCCCATGGTTTGTCGCCCACAAGAACCGTCTCCCGGCGAGTGGGGGAGTGCATGACCCGCTTCGCACCGCTCATCGTGTCGATGACGAGGTCGTCGAGAAAGAGCTGTCGATTTGTGCCGATGTCGATGGGGTCAGTCGCAGGCATGGCTGCCTCTCCTTATGGAACATGACCGATTAGACGAAACTGTATTCTTCAAACGGAAAGTTGTCCAGTGTACCAAGCGTCCAGTAACTGTTCAGACTTCGTGAGAGCACTCGATACACACAGCCACCGTCATACCCGCGAAAGCGGGTATCCACAGGGGTTGGGGTATTCATCTCATCAACTCTGAACAGTTACAGCGTCCATCGTTCATTTCACAACCCTGGCGGCGTAACGATCTCACATGTCGGCCCGCTCGCCCGGCTGAGCCTTCCGTCCAGCGTGGCGAGCGGGCAGTCGAACGCTTCTGCGATCGCCACGTACCAGGCGTCGTAGCAGGTAAGGTTGTTTCGCAAAGCCCATACGCGGTCTGCGAACGCGGCAAAGGGGAACAGTTCGAGTTCAAGGCGCAACAAGGCCACGTGGGCCAAGGCAGCCTCGACCTCGGATATCTCCTGGGATCGTTCCAAGCGACGGAGGACATTGCTGGCCTCGACCAAGACCAGCTCTGGGGCGATCAGTGATCCCTCGGCTACCGTCTCTTCCGACCACGCCCCTTCTGGGCCCGAATCTACGAGGGCCGCGACCAAGACGCACGCATCGACGACCTTGGTCAAGTCCTGTCAGCGTCGCGGGCGGCCAGGATGGCCGAGGTTGGTACGTGGGTCCTATAAGCTGCCTTGCGTTCGCGTACTTCACTCACCCATTCGTCAACCGACGGGCGCGACGCTATGCGCTCCAACTCTCCGCGCAGAAACTCTTGCATGGACTGGCGTTGGAGCGCAGCGCGCGACGCAAGCTCGTCACGGACGGCGTCCGGTACGCCCCTTATGGTGATTTGTACCGTCATGTCTCGCCTCCTGTGCGGGTATTATGACAGCATTGCCAGCGTTTTGCAAGCACTGCGACCTTCTTCACCCAAACTTAAACGCGTAGATATCCGCGTCCTTCAAAACAAACCGCAGACGCACCGCCTTCCCGGCAAGCGCGCTGACGTCGCCTCCCCCGTCCCACGCCATCTTGCCCTCAATCTCATCCCCGAACGTCTCCGGGAAGTCGTCCACCCCAAAGCCGGGCAGGGCGCGTCCTTCCGCATCCTGTATCTCGACCTTGATCGAGCCTACCGCCGAGGTCGAGTAGTTCAGTTCAAGCTCACTTCCGCTGAACGTGAAGGGCCGCGTCGTGAACTCGCCTCCCTTGAAACCCGCGTTCACCGACACGAAGCCGTCCGTACGGAGCGTGTAGCGTCGGATGCGCTGCGTCGGGAGGTGGGCGTTCTCCATGCCGTACATCGTCATCTCTTTGTCCGACGTGTGCAGGATGCCGACCTCGAAGTAGATTCCCCGGTCGTGCCAGTTGTTGAAGTCCGGCCCCGGACGGATGAACGCCTCCATGAAGCTCCGGTCGAACTTGAACCCGTCGCGGCTGGACATGAACACGATATCGCTAACGCCCGTGTCGTAAGTCCAGTCGGGGTCGGGCGTCCGCTCGTGAACGAACCGCGAGGGGAACATCAGGTACGTCCCCGGCGCCCGGTGGTACTGGATGCACGAGTTCGTGTAGAAGTGCTCCCAGGGCGTGTCGCCGCAGTCGATGCTCTCGAGTTCGCTCCAGTCGAGAAAGTCCTTCGAGGTGCCGCGACGTATCCAGCGCACCCCCGTGAAGAAGTCGCTCGTGCCTTGACCCGCCACGCCGCGGAAGTATCCCACGTACTCCTTGCGCCATGTATCCCAAAACGGAATGTTGAGCGTGTCGAAGGGGTAATCCGTGTGGATCGGCTCCTCCCGCATCATCTGCCACCCAAGCCCGTCGGGCGATGAGAGAGCGTGCATAACCCGCCGAACGCGGATGAATGCCTTGTACCGCTCTTCCGGCTTTGCGTCGGGGTTGCCGTCCTTGAACGGTGCGAGGTTGATTCCCGGCCCCGTCCATACGATGTTGTTATTTTTCGACCCGTTGAGCTCGATGAGGCCGACGTTCGGTTTCGTCCAGTTGATGCCGTCCTCGCTCTCAGCGTAGCAGGTGATCGAGTTGTAGTCCGAGTCCTGTAACTGAGGGTCTGCACGATACCACCCTCGAAACTTCCCCTTATCGGGAAAAGCGATGAGGTACGAAAGACCACCGACTTCCCAGGGATGTTCCGGTTCGAGCGCGATGTCCTGCTGCGTCGGGGAGTGGAGCACACGCTCAACCCCTGTCATGTCGGCGATCCAAAAATCATCGACGAAGAGCTGCCGGTTCTCACCAATGTCAACGGGAGTTTCAGTGCTCATCTCGTTTTCATCCGTTTACTTTCCGCCGAACAGGCGCGCCCGGTACGGGTCGAACCAGTTTCGCAGGTCGGTCGCCAGCAAATTGAAGCCAAGTATAGCAAACAGGAACGCGAGCACAGGCCACAACGACAGCCGCGGCCTCTGGAATATCGCACGGTAAGTACGTAACTGTTCAGAGTTGATGAGAGACGAGCAGTTTGCGGGATTGTGAGAGGGGATTGAGACCTTTGGTCCTCCAGGTGCCAAAGAGGGACGCCAAGGCCATCTTGCTGGTGGTTCCCTGTTCGGATCGAGTTCCACCGCTGATCTTGCGGCTGATGACCAGATGCCTCAGACTCCGTTCGGCAGCGTTGTTCTCAGACGGCACGTCCGGGTGCGATACGAAGACGAACAGTTCTTTGATGAACCGCTCTATGCGCCGGCAGAGCTTTGCTTGAGGCGCCGTCTCGTCGTTTGAGAAGGGACGGCACAGTGACAGTAGTTGACTCTCCAGCATCAACTGGTTGGGAGATACGAACCGTTGGTACCCGGACGCTGGTTGAACGCCTGCTTGAGCGTACGCTTTAGCCCTGTCATAGAGTTGGCGCACCGCCCCGGCCCACCGAACCAGACCCGTGTCCTCAGGGTACAACGCCTTGAGTTCATGGATGTCACGCAGCAGGTGTACCCAGCACCGCTGCTTGAGACCGGGATAATGGTTGTATGCGGCGTAGAAGTCGCTCACCAGCACTCCGTCGAACGACTCACCCAACACCTCATCGACCACCTTCTTGCCACGACCGCGACGCACGAAGTACCGCTCGGTGGGTGTGCTGAATGTCCACACATAGCCGTTGACTCCATCCTCTCGTCAGCCCGTCTCATCGGCGTGCACCACCGGGGAGCCGCGAATGCGTTCAAGCGTCTCGTCCACTGTCCGCCGTGCCTGTCGCGCCACACGGTGAATCGCATCAGCTATGGCGCCCACACTCAGCTTCAACTGATGCACCGTCCACAGGTAGCGCTGGATGCTCCGTATGGGCAGTCGCGCTTCCTCCCGAAGCGTCACGATCAGGCTCACCAGGTTGATTCCCAAGCGCTGACGCCCCACAGCCATCCCCTTCAACGGGTCCTGCGGCAGACGCCGCTTGCGGCATAACGCACACGTGCGGGCCACGAAGACCTGCTCGATCACTTCTGCCGGAACCGACGGAATCTCGATGACCTCGCGTGTCCGATGCACCCATCCACCGGTCATACCCGTCCCGCACTCGGGGCACGAGTCAAGGGCGTGTACTACTTGTCGAGTGGGATTCATCCGCCGCCGGGCGAATCCTTGAGTCCGCTTGTTGCGAGGCTCCGTCCTCTTCGGTCGAGGCCGCTTGGGAGCGGGCTTGTTGCCGGGCATGCCCCGAGGAGGGCCCCGCCTCTCCAGTTCCTCTATCCGTCGTCGCAACTCGGCGATGACCGTTTGCTGCTCAGCGATGACCGCCAGCAGGGTCTCACGGCTTGCACTATCCAGGTCAAGTTCAGTTCTCACCCCTCCCTTATGGCACAACCGCTCCACAACCCGCTAGGGGTTTTAAGTTCATCTCATCAACTCTGAACAGTTACGTAAGTACCTTGACATTCCTGATGAGTGCTCGTAACATTTATCTTCGTGAGCACCGCAATGCACATGGTTTGCTGCTGTTGTCGCCGGAGGCCGGAGGGTCTTCTGCTTCAACACGCGCGCCGGTGACCGCCTAGCGCCGACAGTTTAAGAAAGGAACTCCTCTGGCCCCTCCGTTTGCGGAGGGGTTCTTTTTTGCCCAAAAAGGATTGAAAAGGAGCATCTATGCCGGTACCGGAGTCAAAAAGATTGGGAGCGCAAGAGCTTGCCGATCTAAACGAACGCTTCGAGTTCGCCCCGCCAAGCGACGTGCTTGCGTGGGTCGATGAGCGTTTCGGTGCAGGCGCGGCCCAGATGTCCAGCTTCGGCCTTGAGGATGTCGCGCTGTTCGACATGTTCTGGCGAGTCAACCGGCAGGCGCGCCTTGTGACACTCGACACGTGGCGTCTACCGACGGAAACGTACACGGTCATGGACCAGACCCGGCTCCGCTACAACACACGCATAGAGGTGTACCAACCCGACCCCGGAGCTGTGGCCGGCATGGTCGATGAACACGGGTTCAATCTATTCTACCGAGGCCGGGAGAAACGCTTGACCTGCTGTCACGTGCGGAAGGTCGAGCCTATGGAGCGCGCTTTGGCCGGCATCGACGCATGGATTACCGGCCTGCGCCGGGACCAAGGTATGGAGCGCGGCAGCATCGGCATCGTCGAGTGGGAGGAGCCCCGCGCCAGCTACAAGATCAACCCGCTCGCTAACTGGACCTTCGAGGAGGTGCGAAACTACGTGGAAGAGCACGCTGTCCCATACAACGAACTGCACGACAAGAACTACCCATCCATTGGGTGTGCGCCGTGTACGCGGGCCATCGAGCCGGGAGAGGACCCTCGCGCAGGACGCTGGTGGTGGGAGTCTGATCCCAACGCGAAGGAATGTGGGCTGCATCTAGTTGCGCTCGAGGCACGCTCATGATCGCAACTAGCGAATTAACAATGACAGCCCCAGCTCTTTTCCATGACCTGCGCTCCGAGTCTAGGCATCTCCGCGCACTTGAGTCGGACGCAATCCACATCATCCGGGAGGTGGTCGCGGAGTTCGACCGGCCAGGCCTGCTCTTCTCCGGTGGCAAAGACTCCGCCGTGCTTCTGCATCTCGCCGTCAAGGCGCTCCGACCTTCACTTCTGCCGTTCCCTGTGCTCCACATCGACACCGGACACAACTTTCCCGAGGTCATTGCTTTCCGCGACCGTGTCGTCAATCGGCTTGGCGTGGATCTGGTGGTGGGCTCGGTTGACGACGCAATTGCCTCCGGTCGTATTCCGACTCCTCCCCGTCCCGATTTCCCTCGCAACCGCATGCAGACTCCGGTGTTGCTGGAAACCCTTCGCAATGGGAAGTTCACCGCGGTTATGGGCGGTGCGCGGCGCGATGAGGAGCGATCACGCGCCAAGGAGCGTGTGTACTCCGTGCGCGACGAATTCGGCCAGTGGGATCCACGCAATCAGCGCCCCGAAGTCTGGGATCTCTACAACGGCAGCCTAGGCCTGGGCCAGCACATGCGGGTCTTCCCGCTCTCCAACTGGACGGAACTGGACATCTGGCGATACATAGCCGAAGAGAACATCGACCTGCCGGAAATCTACTATGGCCACCGGCGTGAGGTATTTGAGCATGACGGAATGCTCATGCCGATATCGTCGGTGATGCAGCCCCCGCGTGGCGAGTCGGTGGCGGTCCGCAGCGTGCGTTTCCGCACCGTCGGTGATATGACCTCCACGGCAGCCGTACCATCGGAAGCTGCTACCCCCGAGGCAGTCATCGCCGAAACGCTGACAACCCGCATCTCTGAGCGCGGCGCGACGCGGGCTGATGACCGGACCGCAGAGGCCGCGATGGAAGACCGCAAGCGTGAGGGGTATTTCTAGCATGGACCTCCTCCGCATCGCCACCGCCGGATCCGTGGACGACGGCAAGAGCACGCTCATCGGTCGCCTGCTGTATGATTCGAAGGCCCTGGACGATGACGTACTCGTCGCCGTCGAGGAAGCCAGCCGGCGCCACCACAGCGATTATGTGAACCTCGCTCTTGTCACCGATGGCCTGCGCGCCGAACGGGAGCAGGGCATTACCATCGACGTCGCCTACCGCTACTTCTCCACTCCAACGCGCAAGTTCATCCTTGCAGACACGCCGGGGCACGTGCAGTACACGCGTAACATGGTCACCGGGGCGTCCACCGCCGAGGCGGTGCTCGTCATGATTGATGCCCGAAACGGCGTGGTGGAGCAATCGCGCCGCCACGCCGTAACCGCCTCGTTATTGGGCATCGATCACATCGTCGTTTGCGTCAACAAGATGGATCTCGTTGGCTATGAGCAGCAGGCATACGAGGCAATCCGTTCCGAGTTCACCCCATTTGTTGAGCGGCTCGACGTGGACGATGCAACCTTCATCCCCATATCGGCGCTTAACGGCGACAACGTGGTCGAGCCGTCGACGAACATGCCTTGGTACCAGGGTGGCACGCTGCGGGACCACCTTGAAAACCTGCCGGTGCATGAAGGACTCGATGCCATGCCGTTGAGAATGCCCGTTCAATACGTCGTCCGTCCCCACCGCAAGGAATATCACGACTACCGTGGTTATGCGGGCAGCGTAGCGTCGGGTGTCCTGCGCGTGGGCCAGCGAGTGCGCTTCGTGCCCTCCGGCATGGAGAGCGTCATAACAGCCATCGAAGCGCCTTGGGGCGCCGTGGAGGAGGCGTATCCTCCCGATGCCGTCACCGTCCAGATTGCCGATGACCTCGACGTTACTCGCGGGGAGATGATCTGCGCCATGGACGCCGAGCCGGTGATGACCCAGGAGTTCGACGCCGTCGTTTGCTGGATGGACGAGAGCACCGAGCTTCGCCCCGGTAATGTGTACCGTATCAAGCACACCACGCGATCGGCGAAGGCAATGGTCACCGACCTCCTGTCGTTGTTCAGCATCACGTCGCTCACTGGCGAACCGGATGCGGATTCGCTGCGGCTAAACGAGATCGGCCGCGTCCATGTCAAGGTGAGCACACCGTTGGCGGTCGACGACTACACCAGCAATCGCGTCACCGGCAGTTTCATCCTCATCGACGAAAGGACCAACGCCACCGTCGCCGCGGGAATGATTGGCGAGCCTCGATTCACTTTCTCCGGTCCCACGGGACAGCGCAAGGCTGACACAAACGGACACATCCGCCTATCTGGGGCCTCAGCCGCACCAGTGGGGGACTAAACTTGCCCTTAGCCATGCTTCAAAGAAGCTCCAACTCCCGCACCTTCCTGCGAATCAACTCGACGCGGTCCTTGTAAGGCTCCAGCCTCGCTCCATCCGCCGTCGCACGAATGAAGCACGCCGACTCATACAGATCGAACCCTGCGAACCGGTCGTCCACCAGAGCAGTCTCCAAGTCCGACATGTACTCCTCGTCACCTACGGCCCGTTCGATGTAGCGGTTCATATACGCCGGGATGCCGAGTTCCGACGTAAGTTCAAGGGCCTCGATGGCGACGGGGTCACTCAACGCATTGCTGAGCCGGCTCCGCACGGGAGGCGTTCCCGGCTGGTCCTCCAGCGCCTCCCACCAACTCGTACGGAACGTGATGCCGTCCAGCAGCCCGTCGCGCATCCAGTCCTGCCACGCGAAGTGCGTATTCGGTGGGAACCCCATGATCTGCCCGTGAACGATGTCCGGCCGGAACGCCTCGGTGTGGATGTGCGCCTGCATCTTTCGGCCCATGCTCCGCGCGCGATTGCTCGTCCGCCGCATGAACGATGTGAAGTGCTCGCCCCTCAGCCTCGCGAACTGTTCGAGGTCTTGGTCGCTGCTCCAGGGGTCTGTCTCGTACTTCATCCGATACGCCTCGACGACAGGTTCGTCGAAGCCGTACTCCCAGGGCTCATCCACCAGGCTGCCGTGCGACGACACCCGGATGTCGATGCCGTCCACGCCCGTCTCCAGTATCCGGTCCACCCACCCGTCCCATAGACGATGCACCTCCGGGTACACCTCCGACACCGTTCCGGGCAGGTAGTCGTTCTTCCCCTGCGCGAAGCCGACGAGGCCCCCGACCGCAAGGCGATGCCAAAACACTCCCTCTCCCTCCGATGAGACGTTCACGTCGAGCGGTATCTCGAAGTGCCCCATCCCGCTATCGAAGTCCGGGCCATCGCCCACCAGATCGCGCGGGCCGTTCCATACCGCACCGCGAGACGCCACCACGACGGGCAGGGGAGTGTCCAAGTCGTCTCCGTATGCCTCCACCATCCCGTACGTCGTGTTGATGAAGTCCCCCGACTCGTCCGTGAAATCGGTCGTGACGGCAACGAACCGCTCATTGATGTTCAACCCGTCGATCATCAGCGTCCGTACCGGCGTGCCCTTCGCCACGACGAGCTCGCCATGGTAGTTCCTCACCTCGCGTGGAGCCGGCTCCACGCGCTCGGTCACCGACAAGGTAGTATCAAGCCGCGTATACCGCCCGTTGTCGTCGCTCGTCCAAAGTTGTAGGTTCTCAGGCCGGACGCGGGTAGGGGAGGCGTCCCGTTTCAGCAGCCGTATCCTCCGAACCGAAGCGCCATGACTCGCCATGGTGTCGGGCCTCCTCCTCAGTCGTGTGTGAGGATATCGCTCAAGAAACGGGATCACCTGCGGCACCGCCCCGCCGATCCGCTCGATGCCGCTCAATCTCCTCCCGCTGCACGGCCCGTTCGTTCCCGACATCCCTGTGTTGTACGGTTTGAGAACGCCATAGATCTCCAACCCGTGCCGGTGTGCGCCCGGCACAGCGGCCTTCAATGGCTCTCCAATGGCCTCAAGCGTCTGCGTCCCGTAGGGAATCTGCGCATTCTCATACAGACTCCCCGCCCACAACGACTCCGGCTCCACGTCCCCGTAGTACAGCCAGTACACCCGCCGAACGCCCATGCTCTTAAGCGTGCCCAACAGCTCGTCGAGCAGACGCCCATCATACGGACCCGGAATCACGTCGTCCGGAAAGTCCACCGTCGCAGAAAGGATGAAAAGATGTTTAGCCATTGAACGCCTTCACGAAAAGAGCTTCGTGGATTCTAGCAGAAAGGAGATCAAGTCCGGCCCGCACTAAATTATGTAGCTCCGGGGTCCCGGTGACCCTACGCCTCCCAGTACACCATCTCCATCGGCAACCCCTTGCAGTCCTTCGGCGGACATTTGGGTATCGTCTGAAGCTGGTCGTGACCAAGACGGGCGGTCACCGCCGCCGCGAGCGCATCGAGTATGTCGTCCTTGGCAACGCATTTTCTGAGGAAATCGGAAAGTGCTTTATTGAATATCGCCTGAGTTCGCGGTTCTATCCCCTCAAGTACGCAAATGCGTTCGTCTTGACCCTTCTTCCTCTTCTTTGGATGCTCCATTGACCTGCCTTTGTTGAAAGCCCGAAAGCATATCTCAGGATGGACTTCTCGAACACTAGGCATCGTTCTTGGATCGCGACCTTTTAGAGCTTCATCAACTTCATTTATCTTGAGAGCTATGGCAAGAGTCTGCGGGCTGACCTTCTTGCAGGCAAATCTTAGTTCGATCTTGTTCGCGGCGGGGTGATCTTTCGGTGACTTTACCACTTGCTCCACCGTCTGGCGTGTTGGTACCGGAAACACGCTTGACCTGCGACTCTTGAGCTTGTCGCGGGCCTCGTCGTCGCACTCACGCCCACCCGGCCCCTCCGGCAGCCCAATCGGAATATCGACCAGCACCAGCTTGGCGTTGCGGTAGTAGTCGAGCAAATCGCTGAACGCCGGAAACACCTTCAGCTCGTAGCAGCCTTCGGAGTCGAACCCTACGCTGAACCAACCCGATGGACAGCCGTCCACTCCTACGAATTCACTCTTCCCCATACCCCCTCATCCTCCTATCAGCCAGTATACCCGCTACGGCTCCACAAACATGATCGCATGGTTCGCGCCAACCCCCATCCGCTGCTCCACCTCCCCACTCGGCGAGTACACCATCACCGAATCGATCTCGTCTGCTTCCTCAATGCCGAAGTGAGCATCCAGCATGTTCTGCCCCATGAAGCTCGCGCCGCTGACGATTTTGCGGACCTGCGTCTTGCCCTCTGCCAAGAGTGTAAAGGGCATCGTTATTAGCCTCTCCGGGTAGTGCAGGGGATTCTACCAGAGAACGCCCCTACAAGAGGCCCCCGCACTTGCACAGTCCATAACACAGGCTCAAGCGGCGTATTCTCCTTGACGCTCCGAAGGGGCCGCCGCTACAATGAATTCCGCCGCACATCCTTCACCGCCATCCGCGCACATGGCCCGCTAGCTCAATCAGGCAGAGCAACTGACTCTTAATCAGTAGGTTCTCGGTTCGATTCCGAGGCGGGTCACTTTCATAAAGTCTCATAAACTCCCGTAAATTCCCAAATCCCTCTCAAATATATAGCTAGTAGCTGTCTCAATAAGGTTTCGTGTGTTCTCACGAATACCCAGTATCTACCACGTGCTCCCCTTGTTTGTGTGGTAGAAGTGATGGTAGAGTCTTGATAGCAACAAGTTAGGGGGATCTTCAAATGAAGCTATCAGCATCCAAGGTTAGGTCTATCGGGCCGCAGGAGAAGTTGAAGCGCTACAGCGACGGCGGCGGGCTATACCTCGTGGTCTATCCGAGCGGGGCGAAGAACTGGATTCACCGAGCGACGGTGAACGGGCGGAGGACCGATGTAGGGTTAGGTAGCTTCCCCGCAGTGAGTCTTGCTAAGGCCCGCGAACGTTGCCAGGCGAATCGAGAAGCCGTAGCCGACGGCGTTGACGTAGTAGCCGAAAAGCGACGGGAAGTTCCCACGCTTCGGGAAGCCGCCGAGCGCATCATCGAACTAAACCGGGCGAACTGGTCGGCAACGAACACGGAAAGGGTTTGGCGCGGAAGGCTTGAAAGCTACGTCTTCCCAAAGCTAGGTCAGCGGCCTGTCGATAGCATCACCGTTCAAGACGTCCTGCGTATCCTAACGCCGCTGTGGACTACGAAAGCCGAAACGGGCCGCCGGGTCCGCTACATCCTCCGACAAGTGTTCAATTGGGCAGCGGCGAACAGCTACAGGCCCGACAATCCGGCGGGCGAAATTGTGAACGGGGCGCTTCCTCGTCAACCGCAAGTGAAAACGCCACGCCGGGCACTGCATTACTCCGAAGTTCCGGCGGCGCTTCGTACCATCACCGAATCGACGGCCTTCGACACGTCGAAGCTGTGCTTCAAGTTCTTGGTCCTTACGGCGGCGCGCTCCAGTGAGGCTAGGGGGGCGACATGGGACGAAATCGACATGGACGCTCGGACGTGGACGATCCCCGCGCAACGAATGAAGGCCCGTCAAGAGCACAGAGTACCTTTGAGCGCCCCAGCCGTCGAAGTGTTGCAGCAGGCGGAGGCGCTAGACGATGGTTCCGGGCTTGTGTTCCCTAGCCCTGCAAGGCCGGGCAGGATGCTTTCGGACATGGCGCTTATCAAGCTGACAAGGGACAACGACCTTGCGGATCGATGCACGCCGCACGGATTCAGGTCGTCATTCCGGTCTTGGTCATTGGAGCAGACCGATTGTCCTTGGGCGGTCGCGGAAGCGGCGTTAGCGCATCGGCTCGGTAATCCCGTCGAGGCGGTTTATGTGCGGGGCGACCTGTTTGAGCGACGCCGGGAATTGATGCAGCGGTGGGCGGACTACGTAACGGTATGGTAGAGGATAGATACTCTTGAAAGGTTCGGCTTATACCGGGTGTGACAGCTACGCCGAACTTTCCAAAGTCGACGGAAAGACGGTTTTGACGGAAGATTCATAATACTGGCGTGTGTGAAGCAGCTCGGTTCATTCCGTCCATTCCATTACCACAGTCGGCGATGTCGATTCCAATCGTCGGTTGTAGGGATCATTCGCATAACCTCCGTTTAAGGGGGACCGCATGAGGCTCCAGTCGGAGCGTCGCAGGTGTCCACTTCACTGTTATATGTGGGAGCCGTGTATGGAAAAAGAGAGGTTTTGCGGGGAGCTAGTCATAGCCGTGGGTGTGGAGGTACAGGCGCACAGGGGTTCCGGGCCAGTGCAACTTCGGAGTGTCTAAGTGTATATGCGAGTTCCAAAAGCGGCAGACGCTATCAGCTACGAGAGGAGACGGTAGGACTAACGGACACTTTCAGCTACGAAAGCGGACAGTGGTCGTTAGACGTAGGACCCCCTACAGGAAGTCGGACGTGATGGGCAACCGACGACAGACGGGCCTCGCCTGATTCGAGGTGGAGGAAGAAGACGCTCTGTAACGCTCAAAGGAAGCGAGTAAGACTTGAGCGGCTGTGTCTTGTTCACCCGGTCTTGACCCTCGGTCTGTAGCCGTAATCGACCTTTGTAAAGTGTTGTTCAAGTGCTGCAAAGTCTTGGCAAAGTGTTGCAACAGGTTTGAGCGGGAAGGCCCCGAAACCCTTGCCAACCAGCAGAACCGTCCCAGACAATGGCTTCACTGTTTGGCTTTCCAGCGTTTCAACGCCAGAGAAACCTGGGGGTTCCGTCTCTGAACCCGGGACCGACCGCAGAGGATCGAGCCTAGCTCTCCGAACGGTCTCCCACGATGGACAGTCGATAGGGTTTGAGCCTCGCTCCCCGAAGACTGTCCTCGAGAGGCGAACGCTGCCCGCTGCGTGACGCGGTCGAAGGGTCGAGCCTTGCTCCCCCAACCCGTATCGAAGGTCGGGACGCTTTGGCCTAGGCGTATCGCGCGCTTCGCCCGGATACAATGCCGAAGTCGAAGTGAATTAGTCGCTCTGGACGGTTTCTCATACCTCCGGCACGGTCAAGCACTGGCCGGGCTGGAAGTTCCCCCTCGCATGCGCCGATCGGCGATGACGTTCGCGGTCCGGTCGCTCGCCTCTTGACGTAGCTCCCCGGGTCCAACACCCCAACCCCGGCAGAACTCGTCACCTTCCCCCAACTCTCTAGTATTGCGTTCGGGCACCTTGTCGGTTCACGTTCCTCCGTCGCGATTCCCTGAGCTAACTCCCTGGCCCTAGGCCGAAACGTGCCCTTTTTTCCCTTTACGTCGTCCGGCGACTCCCCGTCGCGGTCAGCGCGCTTTCCACGCACCCGCGTTCGATTGCATCCGTCGAGGGGGCTATGCGCAGGCGAGGGCAACAGATCAGGTCATCACGCTTCGGATGCCGCGCGAGGGCCACAACAAGGAGATGTGCTTATGCACGTTTGGAAACGGCCCACGAGATTCATGGGAACGGTCGTCAGGTTCACGGTGCGATGCAGGCAGTTGAAGGTCGCAGTCGTCATTGCGGCGCTGATGGTCGGGCCTCTGGCGCTCACCGGGGACGGAGAGGTCTTCGCGCTGAATGTGGTCGGTCTCGGCATTGGGCACTGCTGTTCAGGCGGCTCGCAAGGTTCGGAAGGGAGAGACGACATGGAGATTGATAGACGGGCTCGTCGTCAGGTAAGCAAGACGTTGAGGTCGGTCAGCTGGCTTCATAGGCACAAGTCGGAGCTCACGGCGGTAGCGGTGCTGGCGCTCATGCTCGCACCCCTGCTGCTGTGAATCACGGAAGAAAGGAATGACGAAAGGAGAGAGAACAATGACGCCAGGGATGGCGGTGCAGTCTAAGCGCAGCCTTGAAGAGTTGGTCGACCAGGTCATGGATGAGCTGAAATTCGGGGGCAACGACGGGACAGAGGAACAGAGCGCGACGCGGTGGATCCACGAGGCGCGGAGGCCACAGCAGGCGGGGGACATCGACGGCGGGCAGGTCGTGAGCACGGTGTTACAGACGTGAGGGGTGTGCTGAAGGTGCCAGGGTTGGAAGCAATTTGGGTCATACGGCGTAGTGGTAGGCGAAGTTCCAATTCCCAGCTACGAAAGTAGCCATTCAGCTAGTCAGTAATGGAAGGGGTGAATGGACTCAGCAACCGACGGAGTCATGGTGGGGACTCTCGCTACAGGGACGGTGTGCGGACACGGCAAGCTTAACTGAGGTCGGTGCACAGTCGAGCGCGTCGGTGCCCAGGAACGCCCATGGGAGTCGGTGGTAGGTGCAAAATCACCCGCACATTGGTTGCCGCTCCGTCTGTCAGGGTGGTAAGTTGGCTACAAAAAGCACAGGCTGTTCTGGAGAAGCCTTTTGATTCTCGACGATGTGGTTTCAGTCGTTTCGTCGCAACTTAACGACCAAGCTGGACTGGGTATCCAAGTAAGCCGACAGAACGATGTTCCTGAAGTCGGGCCGACCAACGCGGGTGTATGGTTCCAGATCCCGCAAGTCACTGCTATCGCCTATACCTATTTCATAAGGGCGATGGCGGTGACCTTTGAGCGGTTCTCTGCCAGGTATGTAGACATACAGGGAGACGGAATCTTCGGGCTGTTTAGTGGCCAAGGCTCCGCTTTTTCCGCCGCGGCGTGCGGGATTACGATGAAGACCCTCGTGGAGCGGGAAGTCTCCGTTCGATTCCAGAGGGACGTCAGCACCGACTGGGAACTAACAGCAGGGATAGGGATCGACCAGGGAACGCTTCTCGTTCGGCGCCTTGGACTGAGAGGAACCAAGGAGAACGAGGTGTGGGCGGGCAAACCCGTGAATATCGCTGCCAAGTTGAGTTCGCTGGCTGCAGCTAACGAGATGGTGGTGTCGGACCGGGTGTTTGCTTTGTACCAACGTGCTTCAAGGCTGCGACAGCGGGCCTTGATATGGTCCTGCGGCTGTGACGGAGGAGTGCGTGGAGCGGGATTGGCCGCCCCCATTAGAAGCACAAGCTGTCTATGGGACCAGGAACTCGCTCCCCAAAATCTGGGGCTGGATTTTGCGAATCTCCACAGGTTGTGCTCCCATTGGTGCGCTACACACGGGTCTGAATTCTGCGATGCGATAGTTTCTGGCCGACGGCCGAGCGCGTGACTAATGGAAGAACAGCTAAGGTCCCACTACGAATCTCTGACACGCGTGATCAGATTTGTGAGGGCGGCAGATACCAAGGCGGCCCCTGTCCTGGCTCTTCAGATCGCACTCGTGGGCACGCTGGCCGCTCGATCCGACAGGCTGCAGGCCATCCTTGTCAAGGATCCGGTTGACGTAGAGAGCACTATCCTCATTGCGTTGATTGTGCTCTACAGCTTGCTGCTCGTGTCGGTGGTCGCGTTTGCGGCTCTAGTCTACGTACCGATCAATCCGAGAGCAGGAGAATCCCCCATATACTTCGAAGATATAGCAGCCATGGACTACGAGACCTTCGAATCCCGGGCCAAAGGCATGAGCACGGAGGTGATCGAGGGCCATCTCCTCGACCAGGTTCACAGGGTGTCGAAGATAGCCAGCGTCAAGATGCGTCGAGTACGCTGGGCATTCCTGCTGAGTGCCCCGGCGAGTGCGCTGTGGCTCGTGCTGTTGGCCTGGGGGACGATCGGCTAAAACTCACGACTGCTCGACATGCACCTGTTCTTGGAGACCTAGATCGGCGAGGGCCTGTTCCAGCTCTAACTGGAAGCCTTGTGACAGGCCCGCATCGACGCTCACCGAGAACTCCACACCCACGCTCAGGTCATCCTTGGAACGCAGCTTCGGCAGGATTTTGGTGCCGATTCGGTTCCAAACCTCTGGGGGTACAGTGCCCTTGAGCCTTAGAGTGGCCTTTTGGACTGTGGGGGTCACGGGCGGTACAGGGGGAGTGGTTTGGGGATTCCCTTGCACCGTCGGCGACTCCACCGTGGGGGGTGGGGTCCCGATTTGAATCTGCGTCCGGTCTTGCTGGGCCTTTCGGAGTTGATCGGCCCTGACCCTCGTTAACAGGAAGACTCCGGACTCAAAGGCCACCTCATCCGATCCTACCGGCTCCTTGAACCACAGCCGTTCGTATTCACCATCTCCCCTGTCGCCGGAGGCGAGGCCGAAGTCTCCGGTCTCGACGAACTCCAAGATGCGTCGCCGTAGAACCGCATCCGGATCGATCAGCCGGGTCAGCGCGCCGTTCAGGAAGCTCTGGCGCAGGCTCGTTAGCGGCCAAGCTCCGGTGTCCTTGAACGCGGGCGGCCAATGCCGGTCGATGTACCCTGCTCCCACGGACTCGTTGAGCAGCGCGCTCGACTTCAAGGCAGTGATAACTTGACCGCAGAGCGTGTCGTTGCCGCTGGAATGTCCCACGCCGAGGTCGATGACCTTTAGCCCATGTGCTGCCTGATTATCGGCCAGAGCCACGAAGCGGTAGCCGGCCCATACCTCGTCTTTGGCCGCATCCTCCGCCTCCCTGATTCTGGTTCGCAACTCGGTGCGTTCAGCATGGTCGAACTCTGCGCCGAGGATGCCCTGGGAGACCTCATGGGCGACTCGCCGCCAGGCAAGCAACATCTCGACGGACTCTCTCAGTTCGCGCCCCGGCTTCCTCACGCACCATACCAGCGCTCCCGGGTAGAGTCGCGGCGACCTGCCCCGCTCCTTGGTCCACTGGCTAACACGTTCCGCAAGCTGTCCACTCTCGCGCCACTCTTCCTCGGGGTTCAGGACGACCATCGTAAGCCGTGGTGAGTCCTGCACCGCATCGCCGTCCTCCGGGAAGTAGACTACCGGGACTGATGCACCGCGGGCGAACTCACCCTCCACCACCTTGCGCACCTCCGGCTTTACCTCCGTCTCTTCGTCCAGAGAGGCGCGACGGTCGCTGACAACCTTTCTCAGCGTCGCCTGATGGTGGATGCGGTAGCCGTCCGTGCCCACCTTGCGCATGAAGAAGCCGGATTTCTCCAACGCCGACGCGACGCTGTCGACGGTCGTCGTCTCGACCTCAGGCTCGCCGAGGGCGAATCGCAGCTCCGGCAGGTGGGCCACCTTGTCCACCTGACCACCGGAAGACTCGAACAGGATGGCCGTGCCAACCCTGCGGTGGATGTCGCGCAGAGCGCCCTTGGTGTCCGCGTCCAGGGCCTTGCTGTGGGCGGTCTCGCCGGCGAGGTCGGCATCTATCGCAACGTCAAGGCGGGACTCTCCCAACTGGCCCAGCACCACGGCGCGGAACTCCGGCACGTCAAGCGGGGCCGAGCCGAGCGTTATCAGCGGCTCGGTCCGAGCCTGATTGAACTGATCCCGTGCTGCCCAGGAGATCCATTGCGCCAGCATGGCTAGGGCACCCCTGGTCTGCTGGAACTGGGGAAGCGCGCGCCACTTTCGCTGGAAGACAGAGAGGGTGGAAGGATGGAACGGATATGACGACTCGAAACGCTTGCGTAGGAAGTCCCGCCCCCTGCTTCCGGTGGTCGCCGTATCCACGGCAGTCCACTCGGAGGGCAACCTTGCTGTCCTTTCGAAGCACCAGTCGGCATAGGCCCTCGCCACGTTCTTACGAACGCGCTCGCTGCCCAGGTCTTCGAAGAGCCGGCGGCGCACCACCTCGCTGATTTCCGATTCGTCGTTCGCAATGAGGTCGCGGGCGACGCGGCGGACAACCTTGGTGATGCGGTCCTGCCACTCCTGATCCCACTCGGTCATCTCCACCTGGCTGCGGGGCAGACTTATGACCGCCGCCGCGTGAGTCGCTCCCGTGACGGCGACCGTCAGGTTCTGGAGGAACGCGTGGAAGCTCTCGGCCATTCCCCGGTGGCGGTTCACGAAGTTGAGCACCTCGTCGAACAGGATCAGGACGGGCGCGTTCGCTGCTGCGAACACTCTCGCCAACGCTTCCGTCCCCGGCGGCGTGGTCTGCGCCGCGTCGCCCAGCGCGGCCACGCCAGCATCGCCCGCCAGTTGCCGGGCCAGGTCGATCCACGGCGTCTCTCGCCCCTCAGAGGGGTCCCATGCGTTGCCCACGAAGACACCGACGCGGGCGTCGGGGCTATCGGCGATGCCGGCATTGCGCAGAAGATCGGAGACACCGGGCAGACCATGCGCGTCTCTACCGGCGTTGGCGAGGTGGTACAGCGCAGTGAGCGTGTGGGTCTTGCCGCCGCCGAATTGGGTTATCAGCGTCAGGACCGGCGCGGTGTTCTCCGTCCTACCGGACAGGCGGCGCAGGACCATGCCGGAGTGCTCCGTCAACGCGCGGGTGAAGCACGTGCGCGAGAAGAACTGCTCAGGGTCACTGTAGTCGGGCGGCGCCGTTCCCGCCACCACCTGCTCTAAGGCGATGGCAAACTCGTCCGGGCTAAAGGATCGACCCTCCCGGACCTCCTTGCGCAGCGTTACGACTCTGTACCAGGGTTGCATCTAGCCTTCACCTCTCTCCGGGTTCTCACTTGAACGTATGCGTTTGGCTACCGGACGGCCATGCGTTCATGCACCTGCTCGCCCGCCATCGAACGGTGGGCATAGAGCAGACAAGCTCGAATGTCGTCGGCCTCTAGGAACGGGTACTCTCTAAGAATCGTTTCCGCCGTTTCGCCCGAGGCAAGCATTCCCATGATGTGCTCCACGGCGATCCGCATGTCTCGAATGATTGGCTTCCCGCCAAAGACGTCGGGCCGTGCTGTGATGCGGCTGAGGAGTTCATGGTTGGTTGTCATATCTTCCTCCGTGGATTCATTGATACGTCGATCGCCTCGGCGCCTGCTTGCCATCAGCAAAGCTGCCACTAGCATAGCATCCAGTAGACATCTCTTTATTCCCATCCCCGACCGCTTCACACCGGAATAACACACAAGAACGAGCTTTCTCCGCAACTAACCCTTCCAAACGGGCACCAATTGGTTCCGGCAGATGCATGATAGACTGGTCCAGTGGCCAAAACGTCGTCGTCAGTGGTTACCGTAGTGCACATACCGGCATCGAAGCGTCAAGACGGCGGTCCTGCAAGTTTCCGCACTGCATCACGAAACACTTGGAAGCTCTTTGAGCGATTCCTATCCATTTCCATATGTGGAGCAATTCTCTCAGCCCATTCACATTTCGCTCTTCCGGTTTCGGGATATCCCATTTGTTTCAGCCGCGCTGCCCCACCAGGATGTACAGAGTCCGCAAGTAATTCCCAAGTGCCACATATACTATCTTGGATGTAACCGTCCAGAACCGAATCCTTCGCACTTGGATATGCCGCCTTCACAGCGTCACGATCCCCCAGCAGCCATGCTTCGCTTTCTTCGATTGCAATTCTGAACAGCACTTTCGGACGCGGATTACACATATTCAACACGCCAAGCAACTCATGCTTGAATGCTATACAGTCCTTGTCGTCTAGGTCTACCACGACAATAACCACTGACAAGTCCTGAAGACTCCTTCCATATCCTTGTAGCACGCGCGGCAACTGGTCCAGAAGCACTCGTTTCTTAGGATCTGTCAGGCCGTGCATATTCTTTGGAATACGACCGAGGCCCTTGTAGGGGTGTATTCGCCAGGAATGAATCTCATCACATGTACGGAGTATCTTCTCTAAGACAGCTTCAAGCACAATGCTTCCGGATTTATCCTCAACCAATACTTCAAAATGCATTGACCTACCTCTGATCCAGGTAATCGCTGTACCAGAGACCCCCAAGCGGCAAGTCCTCATCCACCATGGCCTTGACGATATCGTCGTCGCTTGCCCTGCGAATAGCCGAAAAACCGTCTGCCCCCTTCTCCAAAACCCAGGTTTCGTCAGGTCGAAGCGCGTCGACAAAGTACGGTTGGTGCGTCGTGACGAAAATCTGTGGCGCATGCCTTCTTCCCGTAGCGTGTTTCCGAAACTCTTCAGCCAGGATCTCAAGTAACTTGTGATAGAGACCGTTCTCCGGCTCTTCGATACATATGAATGGGGGAGGCTGTGGATCCTCCAACATAAGCAGATAGGCGAAGACCTTCAACGTACCGTCTGACACCTGCTGGGCGTAGAATGGATCATCGAATCCCCTGTCGTTGAAACGAAGCAACAACCGCCCATCAGGGCTCTTCTCCGTCTCAATACTCTCGATACCAGGGACTCTCTCGGCAATCCGTAACAGAATGCGTCCGAACCTGTCCGAATGTTCACGCTCCAAGAACTGAACGACGTTGCCAAGATTGTCTCCATGCATGTTCAAATGACGCTGAGGTCCCGCCAAAGGCAAACTGCGAGCCGCGTCCGGTGTGAAGTAGCTCAAGTACCAGCCCTCGATGAACTGGCGAAAAGACGATATCCTTGGATGTTGCTTCAAGGCTCCAAGGGTGGCGATGCCTAGCTTGCGCTTATCCTCAAGCTCGATGATTTCCGTTTCAGCGCTCTCCTCTCCGGTTTCCTTGACCCTAAGAGCGTTAATCAAATCAATCAGATTAACCTGACGCCCTTCTTCTTCTTCAAACTGCCTCCCCTGTGCATCGCCTTTCCACGCAACACCCGCACCGTCGTTCATCATTAGGAACGAGAAGGGCCAGCCGTGCCGCTGTCCACTACGCCGCTGCCGAAGGCGTTCACGTGCAACGTAGGGACGGCCGGATGCATCCCTGTTAATAGCAAGTTCGTAGGTAATGGGTCGAGCATTCGACTCTTCCCGATAGTAGACCTCGAATTCAATGGGCGTGTCGCTCCCCTGAGAGCGGATACGATCGAACCCACCGCGCCCCCTTGCGTCACAAGCCTCTTCAACACCCATTCTGAGACAATCCGCAAGAAAACCAAAAGCATCGAAGAGAGAACTCTTGCCAACACCGTTTTTCCCAATCACCGCTGTCATTGGGGTAAGAGGCTGGGTAGTCTGTGTATTCCACAGCTTGCCCAGCGTTACGTCCCTCAGTACCCCATAGTTCCTGATTCCGATACCTTCAATCCTAGCCATGAGTCAACTCCTCTCGTCCATCACCTCGGCGCTGCTAATAGCATAGCATCCAGCAGGCGCTTTTCGTCGCTGGCGCGGGGGTAGAGGGCGGTCAGGGCGTTGGCGAGGCGCAGGAAGTCGGGGCCGCGCTCGTGTTCGGCCTGGAGCAGGTTTCGCAGGGCCTGGCCGCGACCCGACGCCTGGAGCAGCATGGCCGCGTGTACCCTGTCGAGCGTCGTGGTGGACCGGGTAAGCTCCGTGTTGCCATCGGTCGAGGGTGGACGGCCTTCCGCGGCGGCGCGAGCGGCCCCGTATCGGCGGAGCGTCTTCCGGGAACAGGCTTAGCTGGGGGTTGACGTTCGACGCGGCCTCCATCTCGTCGGCTGCCGGAGCGATGCCCGACTCGCCGAAGAGCTGCTCGGACCGCTCTCTGACGGGGAGCAGGCGCACGACGCCCTTCTTCGTCTCGATGATGCGCGACTCCCAGTCGTCGAGGTGGATGCCGAGGGGCTGGGCGAACCGGCGGGTCACGTCGAAGGGCAGGCTGAAGCCGGACGACCTCCTGCGCGGCGCTTCGTCCTCCTCGTCGCCGGGGGACGTTCCGTTTTCGGAGGACGCGCCTTCCGACGTGCTCTGCATCGTCCAGAGGAACAGCGCGGTGAGGCGGGAGTCCTCCTCCAGCGCGCCCGCCGCGCCGTTGCGGGCCTGAGCCTCCGCCGTGCCCAGCACCTGCTGCAACGCCTCGCGGCCCACCACCTCCCACACCTTTTCGAGGTACTCCGGCAGTTCGACCGCCTGACCCTCCGCCGTCTCCACGGCGCGGTAGCGGCTGTATATCTCCAGCGCGGGGCCGACGCAGGCGAACACGAGGTCCGCGCCCCGAACGCCCTCGCCCTGGAGTCGCTGCATCCAGTCTGCGACGCGCTCCGGCAACTCTCGGAGAACGTCGGCCCAGTCGCCTATCGGCGCATCCTCAGGGCGCGGGCGGCAGACGAGATGGACGCTGGTTTCAAGTGCGGCGGACTCCCGGGCGCGGAGTCGCGAGCCCATCTCGGTAGCTATAGGCCAAGATCCAGTGATAGTCCAGCCGCCACGAATCATACCAGAAAGCAGTGCCTCCCAACCCTCCGTAGTCTTGTGGGCGAAGACGACCGAACCGACACCATCTTCATTGAGGATACGGCGGCCTTCGGTGAAGGCTCTTGCCATACCATCCTCAAGAATTGTTGATCTTTGGGAACCAACGCTGAGAATCTTGTCCGTCTTGCATCTCACCTAACTCGGCCTCCTTGGGTGTAAGGCATTTTCCAGATTAAACGGATCTCGTAGGAATGGATGCCCCGGTATAACTCGTTTAAGCCACACGAAGAAGAAGTCGGACAGATCAGCATATGGCACTGCGTCGTAATATGGAGGGTCAGTGAACCAGACACGCCAGCGATTGATCAGGCAGGGGATGACTTGCAGCGTCTGCTAAGTTGGATTTGACCAGTCTTACCATTGGCAGTTTCTCTCAATCGCTTCAGCTGTTCTAGCACCCCAAGATTGCGCCATCCCAGTTGATTCTGGAGACCAGGGATTGACCTCGCAAAGTCCCAAATCATGGGCAGGGCTTGTCTGCCATATGTGTGCAGGACTTTTTCTCCCGTCAAATGCCAACTAGCAAAGAGTTGACCAATAATCGCACATCTTCCAGGGCCAAGGCGAGCATTGGCATGAAGGTGGTTATCATCGTCTTGCTTCGGATCTGATTTCCTGACTTCAACAACGCCGCCTTTTGCCGAGCCGTGAACAGGTCACCCCAACTGTTCATCCCGTACTGAAAGGAACGTTGCCCCGTTCCGCTCATCAGCGGCAGCGGCTCATCCGGCACGGGGCAGAGGCCCTGCCGTCCGTCTTGCTCCCATCGTCGAGGATGTTCTCAACCCGCGCCTGGGCCTTACGCACCGCCGCGTAGTCGGCAGGGGTGGGCAGGCGGTAGTGGCGGCCCTGCTTGCCGGGTCTGAGGGTGACGACGGCGGTCATGCGCGCGCCGCCGGTTCGCCGTCCGCGGTCGTCGAACATCGTGTCCGCGCCTCCGCGCTGGGCGGAAAGCTGGGAGCGCACACGGTCGGGTGGGAGGACGGCGTCGCAGCAGACGCAAGTTGCCCTGGCGCGCGAGACCGTGCCGTTGGCGACATCGTCTTCGGACTCCGGCTCGAATATCTCGAACGCGACCTGCGGCGGCCCTTCGGCGGGCCGGGTGACACTGGTTCGCAGCGCGAACTTGCGATTGGGCTTTCGGCAGAGCCACATCGAGCGCATGAGGGGAATTTCCGCGCCGCAGTCGGGGGACTCGCATCGCACCGTCCGCGCCCACAGGTAGGCGATGGGCGTGGACCCATCAGGATCGGTTGGGTAGAGGTCGGCAAGCTCCTTCTCGGCCTGGGCCTTGATCTCCGCGCCGGCCTTGCGCAGCTCGTCGGCCAGACCGGGGCCGTGCCGGGGGATGTCTTCCAGCATGACCTTGAGGATGAGGCAGGCGACGGGGTTGAGGTCGCTGGCGAAGGTCTCGCAGCCGAGGCGCAGGGCCTCCAGGGGGATGGAGCCGCCGCCCGCGAAGGGGTCTACGACGAGGGGCGTCTCGTCGGGGTGCGCGGCGCGGACGAGCGCGCGTCCGGTGTCGAGGTACTCTGGCTTGGCTGAGTTGTCCCAATTAGCAAAGTCGGCGATGAACTTCAGCAATACGCGCCGCAGCCCGGCGTCGTCCCCGACCTGCTCGTCCCACGCGGCGGGCCGCGTCCGCATCGACAAGAGGGCTTCCCGCGCCCGCTCCTTGAAGGCGTCCGGGCAGTCCGCGTCGCACGGGTCGGGCAGGAGCAGCGCCATCAGCACCGCCCTCGACGAGGCCAGCGGCCGCCGCGCCCACCACAGATGCAGCGTGGAGGGGTGCCCATGCCGGATCGACTTCTCCCGCGCCGCATGCCGCGAGACTTCGGCAATCGGGAAGTCGACCTCGGCGAGCCGCTTACAGGTGGGGAGGATCATGGGGTGGCTTCCGGTTTCTCGTGGACTCCCATATCGAGAAGAGCATCCAAATCAACGTCAGCGACATGCTGCATGAAAGCATCCCGCTCTTCTTGAGTCTGCCGATGCCTCGTCACGGATACTCGGGTTGATGAGTAAGATACTCCCTTGATGTCCAAAACTACAACGCTCGATATGTCTAGCCTGAGGTTTGGCTTCCTATTATCTTTTGGACCTTCGAGCAAACGTTCAAACACCCGCCTCATAGAACTTCCCCGATCTAGTCCATCGGGGGCGGCTGGCGATTCCTGAGTGGGGTTGGATGGTACAGTCTCAGATATCCAAATTGCTTCGTAGATATCATCTTGTTCGAGGAGGGCAGCCCTGCTTGGGATACGAACTTCCACGTGGGATTCTGCGGGCAGATTGTATGGTTCAACGCCACTGGCATGATTAAAGAGGACTACGTTCTGACCACTTCCATCTGTTTGCGACGATGGGTAAATTATTCCGTCGAAGCAAGGGTTTGCCAAATGAGACAGGTATTCGGCCACCGCTTGTGTGGCCAGGTATTCAAGAGCCTCATCATCCGGCATCACCGGTTGGCTGATCTCATGCGCAAATCGTCGGAGAAAAGCTGCCCGGCTTTTGTGCGCCGAATACTGCGGATCAAAGTAGCTGGTGTTGACATACACCTTAGCCAATGATTTCCTTATCTCACCTAAGTCTAGAAGCGTGATAGGACGCACCAGCTCAAATTGGCCAAGCACGACCTTACTGCCAACTGGTGGTCGCAACTCTGAAACACAAGTTGATTGTTCTATGGCACCATAAAAGACCGATATACCCTGAGCATTCATCCGTCCAGCCTTGGCCAATTTTGATGGGGGAGGCCCGAGCTCCTGGACTGGAGACTTCAATATGGCCTCAAGCTCCTGATATGAGCGGCCTGTCCGCCCGCGCCAGAAACAATGCTCTTTGTCCTTAGGACTGATTTTCCTAATGACAGTTCTACTGCCCGAAGCACTTAGGGCAGTCAGGTCGCCAAATATATCGTCCAACATTCCTTCAGCACACTTACTAAAAAACCTAGATCGGGATTGAATCTCATTACGGAATTCGGTCCAGGTTAGTTGAAAGCCCAGGTCAAACGCCTCCCGCTCCTTATACATTGCTTCCGGCCCATAAGGGTCCTCCCCGCCATCTTTGACTGCTCGGTAGCTATGCCAGTCGGACAGCAGCGCTGTCACATCAATGGTCGGTTTTTCGTCCAAGCCAGCAATCTCGGCGATCATGTGATCTACAGGGTCGCCTCTACGCTCCCACTCACCTTTGCTATACAGATAGTGTTCGTAAGGCTCATCCGGTGAGTGGGGCGTAGGCTCAAAGTGCTCTTCCAACACTTCATGTATACGGTCGGCTAAATCTTCCAGCGTTATCGCCTCGCACACCTCGTCGCAATAGCTACACGGCGCCTGAGAGCCTTTTTCTTTCACCTCGTTTGCCAGAAACTTGTCACCAATGCAGGTGTGGCATACGTTCTTAGTCTCAGCGTCGTGCATCTCGCTCATTCTCCGGGCACTTCATCTTCCGCTCGTTCCTCTCAAATTTCCATGGGCCGCGTCATAGAGCACCAACCCTTCTCGCAAAGCGGGTTTGTACACCAGGGCGTGGCTGTCCTTGTATCGCTCTATGTCCTCGGGGGTCGCCACCACAAGGTCGAGGGACGCTCCTACGCCGTACAGGCTGCGGCGTATCTCCACACTAAGCCGACGCCGGTGCGCTCCCGACTTGATGATGAGGAAGTCCAAGTCGCTGTGCGGCCCCATCTCGCCGCGCGCGGCGGAGCCGAAGAGGATAATCTTCTCCGGCTGCGCGACCTCGACGATGCGCCTGACGATTTCGTCCAGTGTGCTTTGCTCGACGTTCGCCAGCTCAGGGGCAGTTCGATTCATCGGGCGTTCTCCTCTCCATACCGCGCCTGTTCTTCTCGAATTTGCATGGGGCGCGTCATGGCGTCCACTCGGTGTAATTCTATCGCCTGCCGTGTTCGATCGATTTCGGACACTAAGAGTTCCTCGTCGGGCAAGGTAGTCCGGTACTCCGCAGCCATCACCTTGTTGGGCAGTCCTTCGAGTGCATATCGGGCAACCGCCTCGTCTTTTTCGGAGCAGAGAATCAGCCCGACCGGCGGGTTCTCGTCCTCTTGAACCCAATGCTCCCGCGCGTAGTTCAGATAGAGGTGCATCTGTCCGGCGTCGGCGTGAGTAAACCTACCGATCTTCAGGTCGATAACTACCAAACAGCGCAGTCGGCGGTGGAAGAACAGCAGATCGACTCGATACCATTGACTGCCGACGCGTAGCCGTCGCTGCCTGCCTATGAAGCAGAAGTCGTCCCCAAGCTCCAAGAGGAAAGTTTCCAGTTGCCGGATCAACGCTTCTTCCAAGTCACTCTCGGAGTACTCATCCTTGAGGTCAAGGAATTCAAGGACGAACGGGTCTTTGATCTCCTCCTCGGGGAGTACCCGGTCTCCGGGATGGGCCTTTCCTCCCTTCGTAAGCATGGCGGCCTTGTTCTTCGATAAAGCAGTGCGTTCGTAGAACCGGGAACTGATCTGCCGGTCAAGTTGGCGAACCGACCATCCCCCACGCAGAGCTTCGGCTTCGTAGAACTCACGGGCCTGCGTGTCCTTTACTGACAGCAGCCGCACATAGGCAGACCAGGGGAGTGGGAAGGCCGCCAGGAGCTCCGTCATCCACACTTCTGTGTAGTCGCTTTCGGATTTGCCAGACACCGTCTGGCGAATTTGCTTGATCCCCTCGTCGACCGATTTGCCAGACACCGTCTGGCGAATCTGCTCAGGTGGATATGAGAGATAAAACAGACGCATCTGCTGGATGTTCTGGCGAGAGAAGCCGCGACCGAACTGCCGGGTCAAATCCGCCGCCAGTCTTTCGATGAGGGCCGTCCCGTATTCAGCGCGTCTCTCTCCCGACTGCTCGAACTCAACGATGCGACGCCCGATTAACCAATACGCGGCGGTCATGGCGGCGTTCACTGAACGGGAAGCCGAACTCCTGGCGGCGTCGATAATACTCGACACATCGCCAAAGACGGCTTCGTACGGAGCATCATGCTCGTCGGGCTTGATCATCGTCTTCTTCACAAACCGCCCCCTTCGCCGTATGGCTCGCTTTCCTCTCGAATTTGCATGGGGCGGGTCATGGCGTCCACCTCCAGCCAGTAGTGCTGCACCTTGCTGACCTCGTGCCACGGGAAACGGGCGGGGTCCTTGATAGGTTCCTGGAGTTGAGGTTCGGCGGCGCAGTTGGTCACGACGTAGAGCCAGTAGCAGTCGCGGCGGTCTTCAGCCACGCGGCGCTCGTTGGGAGTGAGCAGTATCGTGCCCGATGCGGCGGCGAGGCCCTTGACCTCGATGAGGCGTAACTCGCCGGAACTGACGTCGAGGCTGGTCACGTCGTAGCCCAGGTTCTTCTCGTGCACGTCGAAGACCTGGCGGCCCTGGGCCTCCTCGTACTCCATGACGACCTTCATGGCGGTCATTTCGGTCTCGGCGTTGGGGCGCAGATGCTTCACCTCGGGGGACTCGCGCTCGGGGTGAGGCAGGACGAGCGCGCTGGCGAGCCGTTCGACGCCTTGCAGCGTGAGCGCCCGCTGCTGGGTGAGTTCCCGTCTACGCCGTCCGCGCCGCGCCATAGCCTCGTCGTGGCGGGTCTCGGCCTGGGCGAGACGCCCCTCCGCGCCGGTGACCTGCTTTTCCATGTCCTCGGAGGCGCGGCCAATCTCCTGGTCGATACGCCCAAGCACCTCCGTCAGCGACAATTCGACGTGCTCGGCTATGCGATCCACCTCATCCAGTCGCTCCGACCGCACCCCTTCGATGAAGGGGCCGAGAGCGCGCTCGTTCAGCCATCCCGTAGCCTCCGGCAGCGAGGCCACGTCCGGGAGGTCGTCGGGAGGGGAGGCGGGAGTAAGGTTGCCGAGGATGTCGGGTTCTCTCAAGCGCGGCTCGCCGGTCCCGGCCAGTTCCACGACGAACAATCGCTCGTGTATGACGTGTCCGAGGCCGTCGACGACCCGGGCGCGATAGAAGTCGATGCGGGCCGGGGCGTCGTGGTCGAGAGAGTGGAAGCAGGCGCCTGTGGCGAATACTTCCCTGCTGGTCTCGACGCAGTGACGGCGGAGAGCCTCGAACAACGGGTGTCCTGGTGTTACCCATTCCAGGTTGTGCGCCTCTGCCGTATCCCGGTCGGTCGAGAGCCGGGGGTAACGTGTCAGGATGTCGGCGAAATGCCAGTCGGGGTCGCGCTCGTATCTCTTCAGGGCGGTTGGAGTCCGGCCCGGCTGGAACGTATGCCGAAGGTGGCCGACCGGATTGAGGGTGAATGATGCGCTGCCGGAGCTCTCCGACAGGAAGCGGGCGATGGTCTCCGGCACCACGCGGCGCTCCTGGGCGCGGGCGCGGCGCTCCACCAGCATCTCCAAGTTGAGCTTCTTGGCGGCCAGACCTTCCAGTGCTGTTTGGCAAATCTCCCGAAAACGTCCCTCGTCCACGTCACGCAAGAGCCGGTCCTCCAGGTCTTCTTCTCCCAGCTTCCCCGCGTAGAAGTCCCTGAGGACTCGCTCCATGTGGGCGGCAGGAAGGACCTCGCCGACGACATTGAACACGGCGTCATCGTCGAGGGCGTCCCGAATCTCCTGGAGCTTGGACAGCAGGCGTTGGAGCACTCTCCCTTCAATGGTGTTGGTGGCAACGAAGTTGAAGATAAGGCAGTCGAATCGCTGTCCGTAGCGGTGGATGCGGCCCATGCGCTGTTCGAGCTTGTTCGGGTTCCAAGGGATGTCGTAGTTGAACAGGATGTGGCAGCACTGGAGGTTGATCCCTTCGCCGGCGGCTTCCGTCGCCACCAGGACCTGGATCTGGCCGTCCCTGAACTGCTGCTCGGCGTAGAGGCGGGAACCCGGCTCGTCCCGCGAGCCCGGCCTCATGCCGCCGTGGATGGAGCCTACACGGAAGCCCCAGGATTTCAGCCTATCTACGAGGTAGTCGAGGGTGTCCTTGAACTCGGTGAAGATGAGCAGGCGCTGGTCGGGGTCGTCGAAGAACCCCTGCTCCCGCATGATTTCGTTGAAGCGGGTGAGCTTGGCCTCCTGACCCGTTGCCTCGACGGTCGCCGTCTGCCCCGCGAGTTCTCGGAGCTCGGCAATCTCCTTGCGGGCGTCATCGGCGTTCCCAGCCAGCGTGACCGCCTCCAGCATCCGCTCCAAGCGCTCGCGCTCCGTATCCTCCAACTCTTCCAGTTCCTCCCAATCGGGAAGGTCCGGCGGGGCTGTCCGCGCCAGGTCCTGGGCCTGCTTGAGGCCATCTTCCAGGCGTCTTGCCCTGTTTTCCAGCGACCGCCGCATGGCATGGGCGCTGGATGCGAGCCGCCGCTGGTACAGCGACATGAGGAAGCCGACGGCGCGTGCCCGCGGGTCGTCGCCCTGCGCAGCCGCGCGGGCGCTCTGCCGCTTCACGAACCGGGTGACTGTCTGATACAGAGCAAACTCGGCCCCGTCCATTATGAAGTCGGCCGTGTTCGTGATTCGCTTGGTAAAGACGGGCTTGGCGGCCCATTTGCCGTCTTCCTGACGCTCCGGGAAGTAGACCATGGCCTCCTTGGTGCGGCGCAAGTAGAAGGGCGCCCGTCTGCGCTCCATAGCCTCCCGTATGGACTTCACGTCAGCGTAGGCGTCCTGGTCCAGGAGTTGCAGGAAGAGAGTGAAGTTATGCGGGTCGCCCTTGTGGGGTGTGGCCGTGAGCAGCAGTACGTTGTCGGCGCTGTCGCGGAGCAACTCACCAAGCCGGTAACGCTGGCTTTTGTGCGTCTCGTCACGCGCCGACATGCGATGGGCCTCATCGACTATCACGAGGTCCCAATGCACCTGGCGTAGGCCGGGGAGGATGTCTTCCCGCTTGGCAAGGTCGAGAGAGGTGATGGTCTGCTTCTGTTCCAGCCACTGGTTGATGCCGAACTGGTCTCGGATGTCGCCGCCCTTCAGCACGAAGAACTGCTCGTCGAACTTCTCGTTGAGTTCTCGCTGCCACTGGAAGGTCAGATTCGCCGGGCACACTACGATCACCCGTTCAGCCAAACCTCGAAGCTTCAGCTCCCTGATGAGCAGGCCGGCCATGATGGTCTTCCCGGCCCCGGCGTCGTCAGCCAAGAGGAAACGTACACTAGGCAGCTTCAGGAGATAGTCGTAGACGGCCTCAAGCTGATGGGGCAACGGGTCCACCCGTGAGATGGAAAGTCCGAAGTAGGGGTCGAACTCATAGGCGATGCCAAGAGAGTAGGCTTGAAGGCCGAGCCGGAGCAGCCCGCCATCACCTTCGTAGGAAAGCGTGGAGTCGGCGATGGTGAGGTTCGCGATGTCAGCGGATGTCAGGGTGACCCGCCTGAACCGCTCAGTCCGCTGCCCGACGAGGCCCGCCTCAACGGAGCCGACACCGTTCGCTCGAACGGTCTCCACCCGCATCGGCTCGCTGAACAGCGGGCCGGTGAGGACCTGTCCTTCACGGATTTCTACGTCATTTCCCAATGCTGATCGTCCTTCCCGTTCAAAGTCGGCACGCCTCACAGCATGCCAGATAGTATACATTTACACAGTGTAGCTTTGGAGTCACAGATAGGAATATGGGTTGGACTTCCGAACGCAAACGAGTCCGTATGTGAGAGGCAGTCGATCCGTGATGGATGGTCGCTCTCGGCTAACCCGTGTGATCCCATAGCCGGTGTCGGAGTACTTGAAACTGGTGTCGGAGGGTAGGCCGGCCTCCGTTGTTCTTTACCTATAGGCTGTTAGAATGTTGGTCGTGGAGTATCACGTAGCTTGGTCATTCTGATGGGTGCAACGCCAGTTGAGGAACATAATGACGACACAGACTGAAACAACGTCGGAAAAGATCGAAGGTCTAGGGGACGATCCTGACGCTTCTTGGGGCGACTATCCCATTGACGAACTTTTGATCCGGAACGAGAGCCAAGCCGTCGAGCAGGTTCTGGTCCGGATAGAGCAAGGTCGTTATGTCATGGACCCCGACTTCCAACGCGACTTCATCTGGGACGAAGCCAAGCAGAGCAAGCTGATTGAATCCGTCCTGATGCGAATACCGCTCCCTGTCTTCTATCTTGCAGAAGACCAACAAGGTCGCCGGATCGTAGTGGACGGTTTGCAGCGGCTGTCCACATTCCAGCGCTTCGCTAGGAACGAACTGAGACTCAATCTGTCTGACCGCCCCGTTCTGCACCGTAAGCGATTCGAAGACTTGGATCCCAAGCTTCAGGATCGGTTCGGAGACTGCAATCTCACTCTTTACGTCATCGATGCAAAGGCGCCTGACCAAACCCGGCTGGACATCTTTGAGCGCGTCAACAGCGGTGTGCCATTGACCCGACAACAGATGCGCAACTGCCTGTACATGGGCAAAGCCACACGATTCCTGCGCAGAGAATCGAGAACCGATCTTTTCCTAGAAGCAACTGGCAGAAGTCTGAGGACATCCATTATGAGGGATCGAGAATTCGTCAACCGGTTCTGTGCCTTCCAGATACTCGACCTTGAAGACTACAGAGACATGGACGAATTCCTCGCGAGTTGCTTGAAGAAGATGAACGACGAACCCGAATTGATCCCAACCCTGTCTGAGCGACTAGAAACCACGCTCGCCAACAACCTTCATCTGTTCGGCAGACATGCCTTTCGTAAACATGTGCCGGATCAAGACTATCGCAATGTTATCAACGCGTCGCTTTGGGACGTCATGTCCACTGGGCTCTCAATATTTCCTAGCCAAGTCGTTAAGAGAAGGTCTGCCGCAGCAAGGGAGGAATTCTATAGACTGATGGAGGATGAGGACTTCACTCACTCGATTACATACGGTACCAATGGAGTGCGGCAGGTGAGAAATCGCTTCGCAATGGCCCAGGCGATGTTTAAGGATGTGTTCGGTGCTTACTCGGATTGAGCTTCACTCCTTCAAGTGCTTTGAAATTCTGCGGCTGCCTCTCGCGCCACTGACCCTGCTGACAGGACTCAACGCATCGGGCAAATCTTCGGTCCTACAGGCCATCGTGCTTCTACATCAGACGATGCGCGAGCACGAATGGTCGACACGGCTCGTACTCAACGGCTCAGGTGTCCGCTTGGGTGCAGCTTCCGACGTAGCTGGCAGAGCCGGTTTCAAGATGGCCTTGGAGGACGAAGATAATGTCTACCGCTGGGCGTTCGGTGGCGACCGGCGGGATATGTCAATGGAAGTCCAACTTGTCGCCGTAAACGACAGAACGTTCAGGCTACCCCAGGAGCTACGGTATCTGTTGCCACTAGACGAGGTTGAAGTCTCCTCACCTTTTACTCGTCCTCTGCGCAATCTAACTTACGTTACTGCCGAACGCATAGCCCCCAAAGAGGCTTATCCTCTTAAAGACCCTCGCTTGGTTGGCGTCGTCGGCCCCCGAGGCGAACACGCCGTGAGCGTTCTTCACTGGGGCCGGGACGAGCCTGTCATCGCTGGACTTGTACTGCCTGATGCGCCAGCTCTGAGGTTGCATCAGGTACAAATGCGCATGAGCACACTGTTCCCTGGCTGCGAGTTAGACCTGCAGCAGGCGCCTCGGGCAAACGCTGTAACCCTAGGATTGCGCACATCGACCTCCACAGATTTTCATAATCCCGTTCACACCGGGTTTGGCCTAACTCAGATTCTGCCGATTGTGGTGGCTGCACTGTCAGCGACCAGGGGCGATATCATCCTATTAGAGAACCCGGAGGTGCATCTTCACCCCGCCGGCCAAGCGATGATGGGCCTATTCTTGGCAGACGTGGCAAATGCAGGAATACAGGTAGTCGTAGAAACACACAGCGATCACGTGCTTAACGGCGTTCGCCGCGCAGTCAAGAGTTGCCAGATTAGTTCTGAAAAGGTCGCTATCCACTTCTTCAGGCCCCCATCAGATGAAACTGCGCAGGTCTTGAGCCCCACGCTAGATGATTCAGGTAACGTTGATGAATGGCCTGAGGGATTCTTCGACCAGTTTGACAAGGATTCGAATTACTTCGCGGGATGGGCCGAGGACTAAATTGGAATTGATCCTGAACGATTGCTCCATACACGGCCAGTTTACGAGCCTTGGAGCCTTTCGAGATGCGATAGCGCGCGTCATGATCATACGAGAAACAGCGCGGCGGTTTAGTAGGGACCTGCAGTGTCATCGCAACGTTGCCAATGCTCAGGTAACGCCAGACTTGAACATGCGACAAGCGGCTCCTAGGGCCCTAGATAGGAACATGCTCAGGGCCTTTATGGGATGGCTAGATCGTCATGGACCATTCTGGGATGATGTCAGACAGCACAACGCGGACCATGACTTGTTGGAGTGGCGCGGTAAAGTTGTTACCGACACAGCGGTAGGAGAAGCTGCGTACTGCCTTATTCACGGAGTTGACCGTAGCCTCGTCAGCCTGATGCCCTCTTCTTGGCTAGTCTCAAACCTGTCCGTTAACTGGCACGACGACGGGCGAGTGAGGACCGTCGAAGTCCTAAATTATTGGGATATTGATAAGGTGGAGGCCGCCCTCCAATCCGCTCCCGTACCACTCGGTTCTTGGAAAGACTTGGAAGCGATAGCACGAAGTAGGTGTCCTGACTTGACGTTCGCGAAAAACAGTTTCGACCCGCTGAAAGGACACCCATTTGGTAAGGGGACTGCTGAGCGCCTTCTGCTACGCCTAAATGTCCTGCAGGCTTTTAAGAATTGCTTCAATGAGCGTGGAGAACTAACTTCTGATGGTCACTCGCTCTACCGAGAGTACTTCACTGGCGACAAGGCTTGGTTCTCAGACTCATCCGACTCTGAAAAGGCAAGATTCGAGTCGGACCTTTCTTTCGCACATCCTGCGAATGCTGGAAAGCGGCTGTTCTGCACCTGGCACGCCAAAGTCAAGACACCTCAACTTCGAATTCACTTCTCATGGCCGATTCGAGCCAGCGAGCCACTGTACATCGTGTATGTAGGGCCAAAGATTACGAAACGATAGATACAGGTCACCCCATAGCCCGACTACCGAATGCGCTAGTCGCCTTGTGATCCTTCTGGACAGGATTTACAGATGACCGACAGCAAATGCTGGACGGTTTTCGAGGACTCAGGGTGGCTGGATGGCCTACGAGCTGTGGGAGGGGTGATCGACGGGTCAGACAAACCAACCGGACAATTCTTGTAAGGCTCTTACCCGACCGGTCCATAACGGCCGAGTCGAGGGGGATGGGAGCCTCATAGCCCTACTTTCGACTCAAAGATGGTTCTGCCTACCGTCAAGTCTGGCCCAGCTACGGGGGATCGAACCAAAACGGGTCTCGTGATCAACCCTTGTCATCAACTTACTTCAAGACCAACCGCCCATGTATAGCTGATTTTTTTGTGTTGATTGGATAACCAATATCCCATCTCGGTAATTGTCAAACGCAAGTGAAAGTAGTTGAGTGCCGAACTGTCGACTAATATTGTGGTTGATTATGTGGTAGAAACCGGCTTTGACCTACGGAAACCGTAGTTAGTTCTATGGCGAGGCGGGTCACCATACTCGACAAAGTCGAGAACATTCACGGTGAGGTTCGTGCTGGACCTGTAATCGGGTCCACTTCCAGCCCCGTCAACTGACAGCCCTCTACTGTCGGAAGGACATCTTGACATTCAAGGTCTGATTGTCAAGGGAAGATAGTACTGTAGTGGAATAGGATTGGAGTGTCCAGCGGTCGTACTCAATTTGTGGCATCCCTTATGGGCTATAGTTTGAGTGCCTAGAGGATATCTTATGAGTCAGACCAAGCCTGGGAAGCGCAACAGGTAGTTGTCGATAGGAGCGACAAACTGTTGAGGTCATGGAATCGCGATCCACTACTTTCCATCCGGAGGTGAGGCTTGACCAAACCAATTTTGGCCCCAGCAAACAACCCGACCGTCAGCTCGTAGTCCGCAGGCGTGTATAAGAGATGCGCTAATGGATATGAACTGCTCCCCTTCAGGCGGGGATGTGAGACCGGAATCCACATATGTGGTCCAGCATATCGGGGTGCCGTCCATTCGGAGCCCACAGTGTGGGCTGTCGCTACTCAGTGATGCGAAACGCTCACCTTCCGGTGGCGATTGTGGAGTAGGATCCGGGCTCCACTCAGCATGGCAACTGTAGAGTTGACGTGGTGTAAGTGTGCATGTCTCGTTGCCGCCGTCGCCCCAGCACACGGCCACTCCATCTTCTCGCAACCCGCATGAGTGCTGTGGGCCGACGGTAATTGCGACAAAAGTCTCATCTCTTGGCGCCGTGGTGGCTTGGTTTATGCCGTGGCCCCAGCATGTTGCAGTACCGTCAATGCGTAAAGCGCAGGTATGGCCAAATCCGCTGCTGATGGCTGTGAATTTCTCGCCGGGAGGAGGCGAAGCTTTCCCATACTGATTACTACCCCAGCAAACAGGTGTGCCATCTTCTTGGAGTGCGCAGGCGTGAGTCCAGCCTACGCTAATTGCCTTGAGTTTTTGGTTTGCCGGAGGCGTCTGGTCGTAGTACCCGGCAATTACCGTAATGGTGCGACTGGCGGTAGTCCCTCCGTCTCGGTCACTCGTCGTAGCCGAAGGAATACCTTGTCCATCGAGCGTACAGTAGATACCGCCGTTTTCTTTGGCTTGGCAAGTATGTTCGCCTTCGTCTACAAAGTCCCAACACACGGGCGTGCCGTCCCCGCGAATTGCGCAGGTATGCCCTCCTCTGCTAATCGACACGAAATCACCCGGTGGCACCTCTGTACCGACCCCTTCAACACTTCTCCTCCCCCAGCACAAGGGGGTTCGGTCGGTAAGTAGACCGCATGTTTGGAATTGACTGACGCTAACGGCCTTAAATCGGAGTGGTGGTGGGGTTGCCGGCTGCCCTGTGACTGTAAGTTTGAATGATCGTGGCATGGCGCGATTGTCGGTAATCGACCCTACGATATATTTCCCTGGAGGCAGGAGAATGTGAGCCCAACTCCGCCGCTGCCCCTCTTTACTGAACGGTCCACCCAGGAGGAAACCGGTTGAACTCAGTTCCACCTCCGTTTGTCCAGTGGTGTCGACATTCAGCAATTTGAAGGACGTTTCGTCAGGTGAAGTCAAATCGAAACGTACTAACATCCAGTCTTTGAGCTCAAAACCATAGGGGCGGACATAGCCATCTTCAATGCTCCCTTGCTGGCATTCTCTAGCCCAATGCCCGTACCGACGAATAAACCCTTCGAGAATGCCTAATTGTTCGAGTTCACAATTCTCTACTAGGTTGGATTTTTGCCTTATCTCGTCAGGGAAGGCGAAGTCGATGCCATACCGGCCGTCTCGGGCTTCGATGAGATAAGTGCCACAGGTCGAATCATTCAGTGTCCAATTCATGCTGTATTCCGATATCGAATAGGTCTCCATGTCAATAACTATCGCGACATCCACACTTTCGCCCGCTGGATCGTTGGCCGCGCCGGTCAATTCCAACCCAATGCGGAGGGTGGCCCATCCGTCAGCGCTATGGGAAACGTCGATATTCGCCCAGTTGGCGTACTTCAGTATGGTTTCGAGCATGTAGTGGGGATCCGACAGGTCTCCACGCCAACCCTGCACAGTATTCGAGAATGTGTCGCCATCGACTTGTTCCCATCCGGTCTGCATCCTGCGCCAGTATTCGGATTCATCGAAATGTGCTCGGAGTCCATATGCCTGTACTTCATCGTTGCCAATTCTTGACCATCCGTAGTACGGACTATGCCTGGTGAGATTTCCTACCTGATAGTCGGACCAGGGGAATTCTTCGGAACAGTCCGGCAATGAAGACCGGACCTTGAAGCCTGCTGTAGTCGCTCTCCTAAGTGCGGTGTACGCGTTCGAGAGGAGCATCCACACTTCAACCTGCGAATGTACCGACTGGGGGGCCAAGAGCTGATCTTCGAAAACTATCAGCCTCTCGATTTCTTCCATTTGCATTCTGGGCTTCACCAACTCGTGCGAATGCAATTGCAGCAAGGCCTCGTCCATGGGATTCAATCTCGCGCTGTCGTGGGCCTCCTGGTTCATGATGCTCAGCACTTCAGTACGATGGCTCATTGTACTAAGGGCGTGTACCATCTCATGTATCATCACGTGCCTGAGGAGCTTCCTCTCCTTGGCGTCGAAATCGCCGAATTCTGTCCCTAGATCAGGCCACAAGTTATAGACTACAATTCTGCTCCGAACTACCTCGCCCTGCCATACGCTATGGTCGGCACAGCCAAATGCCCCGGTGAAACAAGCCACGCCTCTTGATACGGCTTCTGGAACCGTTAGACCGATATATGCTCTGATATCGGCGACTTGCTCGGGATCGACCACTTCGAATTGAAGGTTCAATGTGGAAGCCACATACTGAAGTACATCCTTGAATTCCGCAACAAACCCGTGACCGCCGCTCACGGAGACGCGTAACGGCGATTCTTGGCCCCACTTCTGAATACGATCGGTAGACCACCCCGCACAGCCTATACCCTCGTCTTCTTCCCAGAACGTGTCTACTTTCGAAGTGTCACTGAAGCACTCCCAGACGTCACGGTTAACACCGACGATGCGTTCTGGGACCTCGACGTTGAGGATTTCAGATTTCCTTCCGTCGTACGATATCTTGAAGGATACATCCCCCATTGGAACCCGAAACGAAAGTGTTGTGTCGGTAGGTCCGAAACCATTCACGAGCGTGACCGTCGTCACCAATCCGCAGCCACTCATAACCTCGTCGCTATGGCGACATGTGACGGCTATGGGCTGAGTCCCCTCGGCTCGAAGCTCGCCTTCATTTCTCAGAGATATGAGGACCTCGACGTTTGCGGTACCGTCCGACCAGTACCCGCCCAGAGTTGCTTTAGCGTCAATCGCAAGCTGCATAGTCGGCAATGGGGTGCTTGTGGGCGTCGCAGTGACTGATGCTCTCTCGAGTGTAGGAGTAGGCGTGATGGTTGCGCTCACGAGTGTAGGGAGAAGCGTGGCGGTTGCGCTCACGAGTATCGGAGTAGACGTGGGCATAAGGGTCGGAGTAGGAGTCTGAATAGCAGTGGTAACTGTTAGATCCGGCATGGGCGTAATAGTAGCAGTCGATGTTTGGACCGGAGTATTTGTTATGATTGGGCTAGGTTGCATTGTTGGTACTAAAGTTGGTGGCGAACTCGGAGTAGCAGTTGGCTTCAGAGTAGGTGTGTTGACTGAAATGGGGGTTGAAGTAGAGGTTGGCTTGGGCGTGGGAGTCGTGGTTGGCGTGGAGGTCGGGGTAGCCGTTGGCTCTGACGTGGGAGCACTGGTTGGCAGAGGCGCTACCGCAGTCTCTGCCATTGAGCTAGGGCTTGGAACGGTCTTGGCCACCGGAGCCGCAGTTTCAGTCTCAGGAGTCTCTCTGTGAGAAGACTGGAGGAACGCGCATCCGGTTAGCAGTGCCACAAAGAGTATCGGCACGGCGTAGAGTATTCTAACAATCGACTTCAACTTTTCGGTTCTCCCGGTTTACGGCAAAATGGCCCTCCGTCACCAGAGACCTTCTGCATGCTAATGGTACTGATCTGGACAAGCTCATGCCACCAGACTGCCCTCGAACCAGCTAGTTCGCACTAGAGTTTCAAGCTAAGCCTTAGCTCGAAAGTTCTGTCTACAGCAAGAAGCGGGTGACCAATTCCTATTGCAGACGGAAGTAGACTTCTCGGTTGGACGTCTTTGGTGTCCACTCGTCAAAGGGTTTCTCCGAGAACGCGTAGTACGTTTTCGCCGAGAATCTTCGAGGCCTCCTCCTGCGTGTATCCGTGTTCTATGAGCGCCTCGGTGAACTCCTTCCACTGCGGAACGTTCTGGGCGTGAGACGAAAGCCCAACGTGGTCTATGCCCGCAACCTTTACAGCGTGGTCAAGTGACTTGAGATCGAGCTTCGTGCTCCATATCTGAGCATCGGCAAGCTTCGCCTCCGCGAGATCGAAGGGGTCTGGGTATCTTGCTACGAGGTCGCGGTCTCGCTTGAGCCGGGCGGCGTGACGTTCCTCGGCAGTCCTTGGCGTCACAGCCAAGACGCAGACCACTCCGCCCGTGTCGGCAACTCCCCGAAGCACGTCGTCGCTCATGTCGCGCAGACTCCCGGTGATTGCCCGCACCTTCGTATGCGTCGCGATCACGGACCTCTTGGCAACCTCCAGGGTGTCCCGGCAGGTATAGTCGGAGCAGTGGGCGAGGTCTACGAGGACTCCAATCTCGTTGCATGTTCGGATCACGTCGCGACCGAAATCGGTCAAACCGGGCGGGTCGTTCAATTCTGCGCTCGAATCGGCCCAGGCCGTCGCCGCGAGGTGACTGGGACACATCACCCGGACGCCAAGCTCGTGAAACTCCCTCAGAACGTCCAAGCTGTCTGCGATGTAGCCGCTGACGAGCATCAGGACCATCGCGATCCTGCCATCGGCCACAATGCGCCGGATGTCGGGCTCTGTGAGGGCTATCCCTAAGTAATCCTCGTGCGCCTTCGTGAAGCGCAAGTGCTCGTCGATTCCGATCTTGATGCGCTCTACCAACTCGTCGCCCTGAAAGACCGCACGCCACGAGCGAACTCCCCTTGGAGGCTCGTCGGACGGGTCTTGCATTTCCTCCTGAATGAACAGCTCCTCGGGACCGAGCGCCTGGATGACGACGTTGATACGGCCCCGCAGCAGTTCCTCGATGTCGATAAGGGCGGAGTAGGCGTCGACCACCGTCAACTCGCGATAGAGCCAGTCGTACGGTCCTCGGTCGAACCGCTCGTCAGTGACGTAGTTGGTTGTCCCGTCAAGGTGGCCGACTCGGTAGCCCGGACGTAAGCCAAGCCTGCCCAATTCGAGGGCGTCGGCGAAATCCTTTGCAAGTGGGGGACGACGTTTCATGGATTCCATATTCTCGAACCGCTCTCCTCAAGGCTGATGGTGACGACCGCCTTGTAACGCGGCGCCTTCACGCCCTCACTTTGCCGTGACCTCGCTCCACCAGTTGGGACTGGAAATGACCACGCCGTTCTTGGTGGCAAGCGAGTTGGCCAGTTCCAGCGACGGGAAGCCCGGCGCGGTCTCCACGAAAAACCCGTTCTTCAAGAATCCCAGTTCGGATATTCGGTCCGCCGCGATATTGTTCCGTGAGAAGAAGTCCTCAATCTTGACCTCGTCCCATTCCGGGTCCAGCGCGAGCAGGACGCCGCCGGGCAGCGTCATCAGCCCGCCTCCCGACTCGGAACGAAAGACGGGGAGGGTGTCCGTACCTCCTCGGGGTTGCTTTCTCACAATACTCTGATTCGACCCTTTCACTACCACAACGTCGTTGGGGTTGATGGCGGAGTTCTTCTCAAAGGCCAGATCGGTCTGCAGGATAACTCTTATAGTCCTGTCGCCGTCCTCGTAAGTGTAAATATCTCTCTGATCCGAGGAGCCGTCCCGGTCGGAAGCCAGAGCCATCCCGACGACCACTCCCACCGCGGGCACTGCTAACAGCAAGATAGCCGCAACGGCTATTGCCGGGATGAGAATTCCGTCCGATTTCATGTGGGGTCTTTCGACTCTTTCAGAGGAGAATGCCTATTCACCGGCGCTCCCGAAGCGGTGGAGAAAATCCAATGTCACCCGGTTGAACTCATCAGGGTTCTCCATGTTGTAGAGATGCCCTCCAACTTCGACCACGACAAACTCCGCTCCGGGGATCGCATCAGCAACCTCTCTACCGTACATTGGGGGAACGGCTACGTCGAAGCTCCCGACCGTCACGAGCGTGGGCGCTTCGATTTGCGGCAATCGGTCGAGCGTGTAGTGTTCGATGTCGGCTTGGTACTGCTCGATCAGCGACTCGCGGCTTGGCACATTGGCAACGATTGCGTCGATCTGTGCCTCGACCTTGTCCGGGTGCGCGTCGAAGAACTCAGGGGTGATAAACCACAAGACGTTTATTTCGTAGAAGTCGCGCATATCCAGCATCTCGATCAACCGAATCTGTGCCCGGAACTTCCGCCCGGCGTACCCTTCGGTCCGCGCCCATGTTCCGTGAAGCTGGAGCGATGCGACCATGTCCGGGCGGGCCAGAGTTACTTCCTGTGCAATGCAGGATCCAAGCGACACGCCGGAGACATGGGCACGTTCTACTCCGAGCGCTTCCAGCAGCCCGATTGTGTCCGCCGCCATCGACTTCACGGTAAGCCGCTCGTCGGGCCGACCCGATTTTCCCGTCCCCGCGTTGTCGAAGACGATGCACTCAAACTCGTGGCGGTAGGCCTCGACCTGCGCATCCCATACCGAGTGGTCAAGTCCAGTACCCATAATAAGTAGGAGGGGAGGGCCTGATCCGATGCGCTCGTAGTAGAGCTTTGTCCCGGATGCGATTGTGACGTACGGCATGCAGTGGACGTCCCGCGCTGGCGCAGATATCGAACTCGTAAACTTAACGTGATGGAGGCGAGGGAGGTTATCCCCTGATCGGCGCTATGTGTGAGGCGTACACGTCCGGGTCGAGCCGCGCGTCAATTACGGTAAATCGGTCGTCATCGAGGGCGGCCTTGAATGCGGCGTCGAACGCATCCGGCGTGCCGACTCTTTCGCCTCGCCCGCCAAAGCTCTGCGCCAGCCGAGCGAAATCGACCGGAGCGAGGTCTACGGCGTCACGCTCATACCCCTTCGCAGCCTGCTTGATTCTTATCAGGCCGAGCGAACGGTCGTTGAATACGACGATGATCGGAGCCAGCTTTTCCCGTGCCAGTGTCTCCAGCTCGGACGCCTTCATCAGGAACCCGCCGTCTCCGACAAGGGCAACCGTCTTCTGTCGGGGCCGAACGAGTGACGACGCCAATGCGGCCGGTATGGAGAACCCCATCGTGTTCGCGCCGCTGGAACCGAAATAGAGATTGGGCGCTTGCACCTTCCAAGTGAACAGGTTGACGGCGTTGTAGATGCCTGTCTCGGTCACGAGTATCGTGTCGGAAGGCGCAATACTCTGAGCGCGTTCCAGTAGCGTGGCCGAGTTCAGATCATCCGAATCGGCAAGGAGAGCCGAACGCACGTAGTCGCGGAATTCGCTCAATTCCGCCATGCTCCACGCTTCAGCCGGCTGAACGGCCTCCGCAAGCTGACGCAAAATGCCTTTGAGCGGTCCGTACACCAAATGATTGGGACTTCCGACCTGCTCGGTAGAGGTGTCGATAGCGTCAATGCAAATTAGTGGCTGCGAGTAATTCCAAGGAGACAGTAGCTCCATCCGATCGAGACCGATACCTACGGTCAGGTCGCTTTGACCGATGATCCGTCCCTCGAATGTCGCGTCACCGTATACTCCGGTAATGATTCCTGCCCACAGCGGATGGTCTTCCGGGATAACTCCACGCGCCTTCGATGTCGTCACCACTGCGGCCCCGAGACGCTCGGCAAGCGTTCTAAGCTCATCATAGGCGTCAGCGCGAACGACGGCCGGGCCGACGACGAGAACCGGTTTGGCAGCACTGTCGATTGCGTATGCGATGGCATCGAGATTGCCGACGGTCTCTGATGCATCATCTTGTGCATCGGGATGGGATTGCTTTGGCGACGGCGCCGGCTGCGTTAGCAAGTCGTTCGGTACGTCGAGGTGTACGGGGCCCGGTCGTTCGGCGAGGGAAAGATTCATCAGGCGCTCTGCCTGCTCGCCTGGGTGGTCGCTGCTCAGTACCTCGGACGCCTTTGAGAAACTCATGAACATCTGCGAATGGTCCATGAGTTGGAGCGACATTCGCGGAGCCTGAGTGGTGGGGTAGGCCTCTGTGAGGCTCAGGACGGCGTGACGTTCCCACAGTCCAAAGCTGGACCCGCCGACAAGGTTCGCAGCGCCGGGGCCCATGATCGACATGCAGACGCCGCACGACCCGGTCAATTCACCCGCGACGATGGCCGACATGGCAGCCGTAGTCTCGTGCTGAACGAGCACGAAGGGAATATCGACTTTGCGACAGGCTTCGATGAGGTCTATCGCACTCCCTCCGCCGGGGATGCCGAATACGTACGGCACTCCACCGAGTCGCAGTGCCTCGGCAAAGGCATCGCCTACGGTGCGGTCAGCCATTGCCATTCGTGGCCTCGCTTAGCGGGCGCCGAACTTCTGGGCGAGCTCGGCGTTGCTCGGCTCTACGAGAATGGAGCCGTCCTCGAACACAATGGTCGGGACGCTCCGGTAACCGCCGTTGATCTTCATGACCTTGAGCGCGGCCTCGGCGTCCTCCTCGATGTCAACCCAGTCGTAGCCGATGCTGCGAGTGTCGAGGAACAGCTTGGCCCGGCGACAGTCCCCGCACCACGTCGTGCCATAAACGGTGATACCTGCTTGCTCCATCTGCTCCCCCCTTCGGCAAAGGTATACGACCCAGCCCGCTTACAATCATCGTACACCGCGCCCGCCCGTGCTATCAAACGACGCGGGTTTTCCATTGGTTGAGCGGATGGCATGGTAGAATCAGGCAGGGATTCCAAATGCTTGATATCGAACTACAGCCAAAGCCGCGAGTGGCCATAGAGACGCACGGCTGCAAGCTCAATCAGGCCGATTCCGGCGGTCTGGCGACGGAGTTTGCCGAAGCTGGATATGAGGTCGTGGGCGACGCCGCGAGTGTCGATGTGTACGTGGTAAATAGCTGCACCGTGACGCACGTGGCCGACTCGAAGGCCCGCCAAGCGCTCCGCTCCGCGCGGCGACGGCATCCCGACGCCACCATAGTAGCTACTGGTTGCTACGCGCAGCGCTCCCCGGAGACTCTGCGGCAACTCGACGAGGTCGATCTGGTCGTTGGCAATACCGAGAAAGCGACTCTCGTGCGACACGTCATCGACTGGACGGGGGACGACATCGTTCCCTGCGCTACCGGCGACGACGTGCAGGCGATCAGTCCAAGTGCCGCTCGAACGCGCGCCATGATTAAGATTCAGGAAGGCTGCAATCAGGTATGCGCCTACTGCATCGTCCCCAAGGTGCGCGGACGCGAGCGGAGCATTCCGCCGGACGAGATCGTTAGCAAGATAGACGAATACACGAACCGCGGCTACAAGGAAGTCGTCCTCACCGGCACGCAGCTTGGCTCATACGGCTTCGATCTCGAGGGGATCGACCTCGCCGGGCTGATTCAGTACGTGCTCGACCAGTGTGACATGACGCGGCTTCGCGTGTCGTCTCTGCAGGCCCACGAGATCGACGAACGCCTGTTGGCGCTGTGGTCGGATAACCGCCTTGCGCCACACTTTCACCTCCCGCTTCAGAGCGGAAGCGATGCCATCCTGAAGCGCATGAAGCGGCGGTACGACAGCGGGCAGTTCCTCGACGCAGTAGATTCCATTCGGAAAGTCGTCCCGGAGGCAGCAGTCACATCGGATGTCATTGCCGGCTTCCCGGGCGAGACGGAAAGCGATTTCGAGGATACCTATCGCCTGTGCCGGGAGGTCGGCTTCGCCTCGATGCACGTATTCCCATACTCCGCGCGACCGGGGACGAGCGCCGCGCATTTCCGTGACGACGTTCCCCCGCAGGTCAAGTCCGAGCGGGTAGGGCGGCTCATTGCTCTGTCGCAGAAACTCGGGACAAATTATCGCAGCCGCTTCGTTGGGACGAGCAGACGAGTCCTGTGGGAATCGTGCAAGGCCGGCAAGTGGGTAGGACTTACTGACAACTATGTCCGGGTGACTGCACACTCGGACCGCGAGTTGGCGAATGAAATCACCTGGGCACGGATCGTCGGGCTAAACGGGCAGTCGGCAATTGCGGAGGTCGTTTGACTGTTCTTCAGCGACGGAAAGTTTGGTGACATTCCGGTACAATCGCCCAAACGGCTAGTACCAAGCACTTGGAGGAACGCGATGATCTTAATGAGTCCCCCGCTCGGTCAATTCCTTACCGTCGGTCCTGAAGGTGAGGCCTACCGTGCCCAACTGCTCAAATGCGCGGCCACGATGGATGTTACAACCATAACCGTCCAGAGGGTTCGTCCCGAGTATGACGACGACGACGTGCGTTCACTCCGCGCGTTTCTCGATAACAACGGCCTGAGCGTCGGCGAATTCACCGGCTTTTACAAGGGCACGAGGCCCTGGGGTGGTCTCGGCGGCTATGACCGTGAAGACCACAAATACACCCTTGAACTCTATGAGCGCCAGCTACGTCACGCGAAGATTCTCGGCGCACATCTAGTCGGATTCGGGACGCTGGTTGGTCGTGGGACTCCGAAGATGTGGGCGGAAGACACCTGGCGGCAGGTGCTCGACGGCATCCGGGAACTGGCAGACCTTGCGGAGGACGCCGGGATGGACATCGGCGCGCACCCTCACGTCATGTCCTGCCTGTACTCGGTGGACCGCCTCAAGCAGATGCTCGACACCGTAGCGTCGCCTCGGCTGAAGATACTCATGGACCCGGTAAACCTCGTACACTCGCACATGGCGTACCGGACGACGGAGTTGGTCGAAGAGATATTCGACGAACTCGGCGGGGAAATCGTCGGACTCCACGCGAAGGATGTGGCCGTCAGCGGGGGCGGGAAGATCGTGAGCCACGTCGGCGAGGCCGTTCCGGGCGAGGGTACGATGGACTACCACACGATCCTGCGGCGCTTGGATGCCCTCGATCACGACGTGACCGTTCACGCCGAGCACTTCCCATATCCGCAGACCGTGCAGGGGCAGCAGTACATTCGCAGCGTCGCCCGCGAGGTCGGCGTAGAACTCGACTGACGTGAGGGCGAGATGAGACTCAAAGACAAGGTCGCAATCGTCACGGGTGCCGCCTCCGGCATCGGAGAGGCCACGGCGCTGCTTTTCGCCGAGCACGGGGCGAGTGTCGCTGCGTCCGATATCGACCAAGAGGGCGCCAACAAGACCGTGGCGGCAATCGTCGAACGTGGAGGGGAGGCAATCCCCGTACCGGGCGACGTTACCGACTCCGACGAGGCCCAAAGCATCGTCCAGAAGACCGTCGATGCCTACGGCGAACTGCACGTTCTCGTCAACAGCGCTGGCATCACTGCCCGGAGCCTTCCGTCGACAACGCATCCCGAAGAGGTCTGGGATCGTGTCATCGAGGTGAACCTCAAGGGTACCTATCTCATGGCTCTCCACGCCGTCCCTGAGATGGAGAAGGTAGGGGGCGGGTCAATCGTAAATCTCGGGTCCATCATGAGTGTGGTCGGCTACCCGCCAAGCTGGAAGAGCGGCTTCAATCCGTATCCGGTCTCGAAAGGTGGAGTCCTCCAGTTCACCCGCAACCTCGCAATAGACATGGCTTCCAAGAACATCCGCGTAAACTGCCTCGGCCCCGGCTTCACAGAGACACCCCTCACCAAATCGCTCACGGAGGACGCCGAGGTGAAGGCGACGTTGGAAGCGCGACACCCGATGGGGCGCTTGGGCAGACCCGAAGAGGTCGCCTACGCGGCGCTCTTCATGGCCTCGGACGAGTCGTCCTTCATGACGGGTTCTTACCTGCCCGTCGACGGGGGATACACGGCACAGTAGCCGTCACCCAGCCCTCTCGAACACGAGGACGCGACTCTTCCACACCTCTCGATGGATGCCCTGCAAAGCCTTGTGGCTTGGCCTCTCAACCGCAAGCAGCCGCTTTATAACCGGCAGATTCGACTTTTCAAGGAACGCGCAACGCTTGAGAAACCCGTTGATGGTCTGGCGTTCCCCGCCTGTCAGAACGCAGTCGATAGTGTCGAGATACGGCTCGAAGATTCGCCGGGTGACGGAGCACGCCTCGTCGTACAGCTCGCGGATCAGCCGGTCGCGACTCCGCATGAACCGTCGCTGAGACGATCCGCCCGCGCGGTGGCGGTTCTTGACGTGGCGGGTATCCGTCTTCGAAACGAGCAGCTCATCGCCTCGAACAACGCCTATCGCGTATCTACCCATTCTCAGGAGCACGACTCCGACAGTTACGTCACGTTTGTAAACCGCCTCAAGGCCGGAAGTGTCTAAGCCGTCGGTGAACCGGTCTTCCTCGATAGAGAAGGGCGGAAGCACGACCCATGCTTTGCCGTCGTTCCAGAAGATTGCCGCTCCGGTCTCCGATTCAGGAACTGCAATCAAGACCTCTCGAATCCAGTCGCGCAGAGCAGGGTTTTCCGTCCCTCTCCCGCCGGGAGAGGGATTCAGAGAGGGGCGCGCTCCCACCCCCGAAGGCCGAATATACAGCGTACTCATCTGCCCGTCGCCCTCATCTATCTCGTCCAGCAATCTCCGAACACGCGCCGGACTGGCAAAGTAACGCTCTGATACCACGACGGGACTTGAATCTCTGTTGACCACGGAACTTGCTCGCAGGGCAGTGGGTAACTCGATTCTACCATCTGAATGGCAGATGGCCTCTGTGGTAAGCTTTGAACCGAGAAATATCGACGCGGGAGTGACCTGATGCGCGTAGCCGTGGGTGGAGACCACGCAGGCTTCGATATGAAAAACCTGATCGCCGAGCACGTCAAATCGCTCGGTCACGTGGTCGTGGATGCTGGGGCTTACGAATACGACGCATTCGACGATTTTCCCGACTTCGCCGAGGCGGTAGCGGTGCGGGTGGCCGACGGCAGGGCTGAGCGAGGTCTCATTGTGTGTGGAAGTGGGGTCGGGGCAAGCGTCGCGGCCAACAAGGTGCGCGGCATTCGTGCTGGGCTGTGCCACGACACCTACTCCGCACGTCAAGGTGTCGAGCACGACGACATGAACGTGGTGTGCATCGGCGCGCGCATCATCGGGGAGGAGTTGGCCAAGGAGGTGGTAACGGCGTTCCTCTCGGCCAGATTCATCAAGGAAGAGGTAAAGTACGTACGCCGGCTCAATAAGGTGCTCGACATCGAGCGACGAACCGCCTAAAGAGACTTAGCGTCCCCTGATGGAGGATGAGTTTACGCCGAATACTCCCCGCCGATGAGAACGCCGACCGGGCGCTGCAATTTCTCTGCGTCCTCGAATGCTACCGAGATTCGGTCCGCGTCTCCGTCATGCTCTACGAGGTAGTAGGTCATCCTCCAGGCGTGAAGGGTAGGCTCGGTGATGAGGGCCGCCGAGTCGGTTGTGACGCCCCGGCGAGTCCATCCTCGGTACCCTATGAAGATGACGAGCGGTGCGGCGACGTCGACGGCCATTCCGCGAACGGAATCGCCGGACTCGAAGAACCCGGTGTTTTGGATCATCACGACTGGCTTGCGCCCTCCTATCCACAGGCCCGTGGCAATGGGCATACTCTCGGCCTCGCGGGCGATAGGGATGATCCGCAGGGCAGGGTCCGCCTGCAGCAGGTTGTACATGTGCCCGCTCTCGGTGTCGGGCAGCCAGACCACGTCCGTCACGCCGTTCTTGTGAAGCTCCGCTTGAACGACGGTGGGACTTAGGGTAAGCTCCGCCATAGTTCGGTCCCTCTCGAAAGTCGTCTCGACTGAGGCGCTATTGTAGTCTCGCTCCTTAGGCCGGTCAACAACGGCGGTAAGGACAATGACCCGTCAACCGCTACATGCCATCAACTGCCCCCGATGCCAGACGAGGAATGTGCCAAACGTCCGAGCGTGTCGCCGGTGCAGGACTCCGTTGGGGGGCTCGACCGACGAACCGATGGACATCCTGTATCCCGCCCAAATGTGGAGACGCCTTGCAGCATGGATTATTGATCTGCCGCTGTCGCCGGCCGCATTCGTCGTGGGGATACTCTCAGCCGACATGGGCGGTCCGGCTTTAGCTACCGTGGGGCTCCTCCTGCTCGGCATCGTCGGCGTGCCGTACCAGGTCGTCCTCCTCCGACGGGAGGGGCAGACCGTGGGAAAACTCCTGCTGCGTATCCGAATCGTCGACGAGGAAACGGGTGTCAAGGGGACAGTGTTTTCAGTCGTCGTTCTTCGGTACTTCGTCAACTGGCTCTTGACCCTCATCCCGCCGTACGTCCTCATTGACCACGTGTTCATCTTCGCCAAGAATCGCAGATGCGTCCACGACTACCTGGCCGGCACGAAAGTCGTGTTGGATTCTCCCCGCACCTGAAAGGCAAACAGGGTGGGGTTCCCTTCCTTCAAGGAGTCCCCGGTTCGGGCCTGGGCAGCAAGCCTGCTTCATCCAGAATTTCGGGCACGAGGTGCTCTTGTCGGTAGGCCATCACGTGTACTCCAGAGATGCCCGGAATCTCCTTGATCTGCTGGATCATCTCGATGCAGATGCGCTTGCCCTCGGTACGTGAACGCTTCCCCGCGCCAAGCAATCGTCTGATTACGGAGTCCGGGATAACGACGCCGGGGATATTCTCTCGCATCCAGTAGGCCACTCTTGCCGAACGAAGCGGTCCGACGCCCACGAGAATGAACACGCGCTCGTGAAGCCCCATGTCGACGACGCGCTCCATGAACGACCTCAAGCGCGGAACGTCGAAACAGTATTGTGTCTGTATGAAATCCGCGCCCGCTTCGATCTTCTTCTTTAGTCGCAATGGACGGAAGTCGTAGGGCGGGACGAACGGGTTGCTCGCCCCTCCGAGAAACAGGCGTGGTGGTGAATCAATGGGGCGTCCGCTGAGAAACTGTCCCTTGTCGCGGAGAATGCGGGCCGTTCTGAGTAGGGAAATGGAGTCCATGTCGAACACGGGCTTTGCTTCGGGATGATCGCCCGTGGCGACGCCGTCGCCGGTCAGACACAGGACGTTTCGCACGTCGAGAGCGGCAATGCCGAGCAAGTCGCCTTGCATGGCGATCCTGTTTCGGTCGCGACAGGCCAGTTGGACGACCGCATCGTACCCGGCTCGACGGAGCAAGGCGGCTACGGCAACGTTTGACATGTGCGTGGTCGCGCCCGATGCGTCGGTGGCGTTGATTGCGTCGCACGAATCACCGATGACTTGTGCGTGGTCGAGGACGGCTTTCGGGTCAGCGGTGTCAGGGGAGAGGAGCTCCGCCGTTACCGCGAAGTGACCGGCCCGGAGGACTCGTTCGAGTCGGGAGCCCGACTTCATTCAGCCCACCCGACGGGCCGCTTGGAAACGTCTGGACTGATGTCGTTGATCCACGCGGAAGTGCCTTCGAGCCGCCGGTCTACCGGTGCGAGAACCTCATGGATTCCGCTACCGAACTGCGGCATCTTCTGTGATCGCTCCCAAGCCGCCACCCAGACGCAGGGCATATTGGGGATGATCTCGCAGTTCCCGTTCTGGCGAACACCCCCGCAGGGGCCGTTGCGGAGGTTCTTGGGGCAGGTCATCGGACACGTCATGCCCGTGTTGTGCAGGACGCAGTCCCCACACATCTTGCAGTCGAATATGAGTCCTTTCGTTACTCTCTCACCCGGTACGAAGGCCTTCTCGACTAATCCTCCTGGGTTTAGCCCTTTGCGAAAAAGACGCAGAGCGGCAAGTGTCGCGATATATGCGATTTCGAGGACGCGAGGACGGTCTTGAAGCCGCCGAAGGGCCATGTCGATTGACCTGCAGACGCTGTTCAGTGGTGTCGGATGCAACAAATACTATACAGTATTGATGCCGAAGCATTCAGCAGACTCGCCCACATAGAGGGGCAGGGTCTGAATTCACACTCCCGTAGTCGGCATCGCCCTTGCAGACTCTTCAGGCCGTCTCAACCGAACCCAGGATCGAGCAGCTAGAGCCCCACGTCGATCCCATTGGACTAACATCCAGTCTACTGGACACCGATTATCCGGTACTACTGGACAGCTCCCTCGTGCGACCTGGGTTGGGTCGGTACTCTTATGTCACTGCCGATCCCTTTCTCGTCGTGCGATCAAAGGGCAGCCGAGTAGAGGTAATGGAACGCGGTGGCGTTACTCTACAGAAGGACAATCCTTTTTCGGTCGTCCAGCGGTTGTTGGCGGACTTTCGTACGGATCGTTGTAAAGACGGGCCTCCGTTTCAGGGAGGCGCAATAGGCTATTTCGGCTATGAGATGGGTGGTCTGCTAGAACGGTTGCCGAGAACCGCCGTCGATGACCTCGCTTTGCCGGACATGAGCATTGGGTTCTATGACTGGGTTGTTGCATTCGACCATGCAAGTGGCCGGTCGTGGGTGGTAACTACAAAGTTCAGCAGGGAAGGACGGGCGGAGTGGGTGAGAGACCGCATCGCGGATGGGTTCGTTGCATCGGCCTCTGCGAACGGATCATCCGCTACCGCGACGAATCTTCGGTCGAACTTTGCGCGTGAACGGTACGTCGAGGCGGTGAAGCAAGTGAAGAGGTACATTGCCGCCGGCGACATCTATCAAGCGAATATCTCTCAGCGATTCGAGGCAACCGTCGATGCGGACACGTGGACACTCTACCGTGCCCTGCGAAACACGGCTCCTGCCCCGTTCGGCGCCTACTTGGAGTTCCCCGGGTATAGTGTACTGAGTGCGTCCCCGGAACAGTTCCTGCGTGTGGAACGCGGCTTCGTGGAGACTCGTCCTATGAAAGGCACACGCCCGAGGGGAGCCACTAGCGAAGACGACATCCGTCTCGGAAGGGAACTCGCCGCAAGCGAAAAGGACCGTGCCGAGAACATCATGATCGTCGATCTCCTTCGCAACGATCTCGGCAGAGTCTGCCTGCCGGGAACGATCCGGGTGCCGGAGCTCTTTACCGTTGAGAAGTACCCGAACGTGCATCAACTCGTATCTTCGGTGACCGGCAGGCTCCGACCGGAGCACGATGCGGTCGATCTGCTAAAGGCGTGCTTTCCCGGCGGGTCGGTTACCGGCGCTCCAAAAATCCGAGCGATGGAGATCATCGACGAAATCGAGCCCGTGCAGCGGGGCGTCTACTGCGGCGCGATCGGGTATATCGGATTCGACGGCTCCATGCAGTTGTCCATCCCTATACGCACGATGGTAGCGAAGGAACAGCGCGTCTACTTGCAGGTTGGTGGAGGCATCGTTGCCGACTCCGACCCCGAGGCCGAGTACCAAGAGACGCTCGATAAGGCACGTGGAGGACTGGAAGCGCTAGGCATCTCCGGTTTGCAAACGGAACGACTTGGAGTATCATAGTTCGCCGAAACCGACACAAAGTAATCGACTGAGGGTTCGACATGGGATACGTTAGCTTCGGTTGGACGGGTGAAGTACGAAACATCAAGGTCGAGTTGGACGAGCAAGAGAGCGTCTGGTATACGGTCCACTCCGACGGGGAGGGCAACAACGACCCGATAATGACGCGCATCTTCGGTACGAACCGTCTCCCCACGCCCTGGACCGGCGAGACCGACAAGGACACCGTCATCAAGGAGCTCGCCGACCGCAACCCGCACGCAACGGTCGGGTAGGGTACCTACTCACCCGATCTCTATAGCGTGATGTGACGCACACGGCACCTACAAGGGCTGTAGACCTCCACTGCCGAGAGGCCATGCCCTAATCGGCGAGTGTCTCCTCCATAACCCTCAAGAAGTTCTCGCCCAGTATCTTGCGGACATCTCCTTCCCCGTAGCCGCGCTTCACCAGTTCATCGGTAATCAGCGGTACCTTCGCGCAGTCCTCCATGCCCTCTGGCATGGTCGCGCCGTCGAAGTCGGAGCCGAGTCCCACGTGGTCGACGCCCGCGACCGATACCATGTGGTCGATGTGGTCGACGATCTCGGTGTAGTGCGGTTTCTGTAGTTCGGCGACCTTCTCTTCGTGGCGTTCGTCGATTTCTCGGAGGGCGCTCTTGAGGTCGTCGGAGTCTGCCGGATGGTCCTTTTCGGCCCTCTTGGCCTCTTCTGCCTTCTCATCATCGAGGTGGGCCTTGGCACCGCGGTACGCCTCGCCAACAAAGGTGATCTCGTAGTTGACGCCGATGACGCCTCCGTTGTCGGCAACGGCCTTGATCTGGTCGTCCTCCAAGTTGCGAGGAGCGGCGCAGATCGACTTCGCGGACGAGTGGGAGGCGATGACCGGTTTCGTGGTAGTCGCGATGGCGTCCCAGAAGGTGGCGGGAGCGACGTGCGAGATGTCGACCAGCATTCCGAGCCGGTTCATCTCACGGACGACCTCCTTGCCGAAGTGATTGAGCCCGCCGTGCCTCGGTTCGTCGAGCACGCCGTCGCCCCAGTTGTTGGTGTTGTTCCAGGTAAGCGTCATGTAGCGCGCGCCGAGCCGATGATACATTCGGAGGATGGACAGGTCGTCGTCGATGGAGTGTCCGCCCTCGATGCACAGGATGCCTACGAGCTTGCCGGCGTCGGTGATGCGCCGCACGTCGTCCGCCGTCGTGGCCTGCTCAATTTGATCGGGGTAGCCGCGCATGAGCGTGTGGAAGGAGTCCATGTAGTCGAGCGTCACCTGCACGACCTTCTTCTTTTCGATCCAGCTTGGCGCGGCGAAGCACGCGAAGAACTGGACGTTTTGATTGCCCTTCCTCATGCGGGGCAGGTCCATGTGCGTGTTTTCCTGGCGCTGCCCGATGTCTACGCCGTGGCGGGTGGGCCACGCAAGGCTGTCGGAGTGGGTATCTACGACGAGCGACGAGAAGTGAATGTCTTTCGCCTCTTTACTGATATTCATGGTTCTCCTCACAGAAGTCGAATACCGATTTAGCCGCGTATGCCGTCGTAGAGTACCTGGGCGCCCATCACGAAGAGAAGGAGGACGAGCAACCTGACGAGCCAGACCCCCTGAATTCTCACTGCCAGACGCGCCCCGATCTGTCCGCCGATGAGGATGCCAATCCCGGCGAACAGCACCGTAGGGAACCACTGTACGTGAAAGAGCGAGGCGTGTACCACCGATCCTACGGTCGAGTAGAACGAGAGGGCGAACACCGACGTCGCCACGGCAACGCGAACCGGGAAGTTGAACACCCCGACCAGCAGGGGAGTTCTCAGGAAGCCGCCGCCTGTACCGAAGAAGGCGGAAACGAAGCCGATGGCGAAGTTGATGGAGGTCGCCAGCGGTTCGTTGAAGTGGTAACGGAACCGCTGGCCGCGCTTGGTGTCGATGCGACGCTCCTTGATGAACGACCGAAAGGCGCGCATTCTCTTGGGCCTCTTGACTCGCTTCGGTATATAGGAACGAAAGAGCAACTGCGCGGCGAGGACGACCAGCAGCAGACCGAAGAGAATGCGAAACAGATTTCCCCCTATATTGGCGACAACGAACGGGGCAATTATGGAGCCGGGAATGGCCACGGCGGCAAAGAGAATCCCGCTCCTCAGGTCGACGAACCCCAGCCGAGTGTAGGTGTAGGTGCCCGCAAAACTGTTCAAAGCAACAAGGGTCAGAGACGTGCCTGCCGCGATCTCGGGATCGAAATCAAAGAGAAGCAGCAGCATGGGAACGAAGATGACGCCGCCGCCGGTGCCGACCATGACACCGAAGGTGGCCGTCGCGCAGCCAAGGATTACCAGCGCCAGCCATTCAACCATGTGGCGAGCTTAGGACCACGATCTCACTACTCTGACACCTCACGCAGTGCTTGGTCTATGTACTCGGGCGGAACATCGCTTCGGGTGACGGCGTTGCCGATGCCGTCCAATAGCACCCAACGGATTTTCCCGCCGACCGTCTTCTTGTCCATGCTCATCGCGTCCTTGATGGACGCTGGATCGGCGTCACGGTACTTGAGCGGCAGCCCGTAGGCCCTCAGCACGGAGAGCTGGCGGTCAACTTCGTCGTCGCTCAACATGCCCATCCGGTTGGAGATGTTGGCCGCTGCCATCATGCCAATGCTCACCGCCTCGCCGTGCAGGTAGCGTTCGTAGCCTGTAACGGCTTCGAGCGCGTGGGCGGTCGTGTGACCGTAGTTGAGCAAGGCGCGAATGCCGAGCGTCTCCCGTTCATCGCGGGAAACCACGTCGGCCTTGATGGCGACACTTCTGCGGAGTGCGTCGCTTGCCGTTTCTGGTTCAAGCGAACGTATCGAATCGGCGTTCTCCTCGAAGACCCGAAGGAGCGGTTCATCCAATATCAGCGCGTGCTTGATGGCCTCAGCCCAGCCGGAAACGAGGGCACGGTCGGGCAGGGTGGACAGGGCTTCCACGTCGGCGAGAACGAACTCTGGCTGCTTGAATGCGCCGACGAGGTTCTTGCCCTGCGGCAGGTCGACGGCGGTCTTGCCCCCGACGGCGGCGTCCATCATCGCCACCAGTGTGGTTGGGGCCTGCACAACCGGCATTCCGCGCAGATAGGTCGCCGCGGCGTACCCTGCTACGTCACCCACGACACCGCCGCCTACGGCAACGACGAGGTGGCGCCGCTCCGCCTTGCGCTCTGCCAGCCACCGGTATATGTGGGACAACGTGTCGAGGCTCTTGTGCCTTTCGCCCGACTCCATGACGAAGATGTGGCTGGGAATCCCCGCTGCCTCCACCGACATCTGAACGGTGCGGGCGTGCCGGTGTACGAGGTTGTCGGTAATGACGTAGGCCGCGCCGGGGTCTATCAGGGACTTGATGCGCTCTCCAACAGTTTTGGAAAGACCCCAGCCCACCCACACGGGATAGTTGCCGGAGGACGTGCGCACCGTTGCGGCGAGGTCGGAGTCATGGGGTGGGGTGGAGTTCGTCCGGTTCGAGTAGATGTCCTTGGCCCTTACGACCTCAGAAGCGGCTTCGGCGACGGACAGTTCATCGGTATGTACCGTCCAGTGGGCGAGGGTGTACAGCGGCTGACGCTCGGCCTTGAGGCTGATGATGCGGCGAAGCGGGTCGGAGTCCTGTAACAGCGGACGAACTGCCTGCTCGTCGTGTGTCTCATCCGGACCGGACAACCGGCGGTAAATCGTGTCTGCGCGAGCTTCAAGGCAGACGATGATGCCGGTCGCCTCCATGGTGCGGCGATTGCGTTCGTCGATCACAATGCCGCCGCCGGTGGAAACTACCTGCCGTTCGCCTTTGGAAACGGACTCCAAGACACCGCGTTCTAGCTTCCTAAACGTCGCCTCGCCGTCCTCGCGAAAGATATCCTCGATGGCGCGGCCGGTTGCGGCGACGATCTCGTCGTCGGTGTCGCGATAGGTCCAGCCGGTCATGGCGGCGACCTGTTTGCCTACCGTGGTCTTGCCGCTGCCGGAGAACCCCGTCAGATAGATGTTCGGTCCCATGCAGTCTCGCTTACTGTTCCAGAGCTTGCTGAGCGGCTTGGTACATCAAGTCTACCGGGGCGTGTTTCCCCGTCCAGAGCTCGAAGGCCGCCGCGCCCTGGTAGATGAGCATCCACAGCCCACCCAAGACACGCGCTCCCGCCTCCTGTGCGCTGCGGAGGAACGGCGTCTCTGCCGGAGTGTACACCATGTCGTACGCGAGCGCGTCGCGCGGTATGGAAGCGGCTCCCAACGGAGTCCGTCCCGCGCCGTCTCCCGATGCCATGCCTATGGAGGTCGAGTTGATGATGAGGTCGGCGTCACCGGAGACGTTCTCCAAAGGTACGGCGACGACCTTTGGGAGCAGTCCGCCTACATCCTCGGCCAGCGACTCCGCCCGCGCGACGGTTCGGTTTGCGATGGTCAGACGCCCCACACCTTCACCTGCTATGGCGTAGGCAGCCGCCCGCGCTGCGCCTCCGGCCCCCAGCAGAAGAACGCTCTTGCCTCGCGGATCGAAGTCGGCCTTCTCCTTGAGGCTCCTGACGAACCCGTAGGTGTCGGTGTTGTGGCCGGTGAGTACACCGCTACGGTTGACGACCGTGTTGACGGCCCCGACGTTGCGCGCCATGTCGTTCACGTCATCCACCAGATCCAGCAACTGCTCTTTGTGGGGGATCGTTATGTTGAACCCCATGTACTCCGCGCCGCGCAGGCGTTTGACGGTCTCACGGAGGCTTTCCGGCGGGGTCGGCCAAGCCGAATAGGTCACCGGAATCGCATGGTAGTCGAGCGCCGCCTGCTGGAAGACTGGCGACAGCGTGTGAGAGAGCGGATATCCAATGACGCCGAGCTTCTTGGTCATCATGGGTCCCGGACGAAGGTGGCCCTAGTATATCAGACGTATAGGATGACCTTGCCGGACCGGTAAGGTAGGCAGGATCGAACGGGGCAGCGTGAAAGCGCAGTGAGGCAGGCCCTGATCGCTAGCCGGAGGTTCGCGCGTCCAAGTATGCTTGAAGTATGACGGCCGCAGCAGCAGCGTCGATTTCGCCTCGGCTCCACGTTCGTTTGGGCTTGGACTGACTCAACAGTCGCTCGGCCTCCAGCGTGGAGTACCGCTCGTCCGCCGTGATGACAGGGACGGGTGAACGCGCCTCCAGCTTCCGTGTGAAGGCGGCCACAGACTTTGTCTGCTCGCTGAAATGGCCACTGAGCGAGACGGGGAGCCCCACGACGATCTCTCCCGCTTCTTGCTCGACGGCAATTTCCAGTATTGAGTCGATGGCGCTGTTGTCTGACGTGCGCTCAACGGTGGTAAGAGGAGTCGCGAGGATGCCGAGCGGGTCGCTAACGGCGACGCCGATGCGTTTGTCTCCTACGTCGAGGGCGAGAATCCTCACGCCTAGCCCAACTGCTCTTCGACGAGGCTCGGCACAAGGTTGAGCGCGTCGTCCAGCTTCGAGGCGTCCCGGCCTCCTGCCTGTGCGGCATCGGGTCTGCCACCGCCGCCTCCGCCGATCACCTTCGCGGCGCCTCGAACGATGCCGGCGGCGTCCAGTCCACTGGAACGCAGATCGGGCGTCACCATCGAGATGAGGGAAGGACGTTCGTTTATAACGGCCCCCAGTACGACGACTCCGCTGCCCATCTTGTCTCTGAGCCAGTCGCCCATTTCCCGCATGGAGTCCACGTTCGCGGCGTCCACTCTAACTGAGAGCACCGAAACTCCGCCAACTTCCTGTCGCCGGTCGAGGAGGTCGCTTGCGGAAGTGAGCGAGAGCTTGCGCTCCAGGGTCTCCTTCTCGCGGCGAAGGCCGGTCAGTTCTTCAAGTAGGCCGTCGATACGTCCCTCGATGTCGGCAACGGGTGTCTGGAGCTTGGCGGCCACGGCGTTGGTCGCATAAATCCGATCATTGACGACTCGCTCGGCTCCGCGTCCGCTCGTGGCCTCGATGCGGCGCATTCCCGCCCCGATGCTCGACTCGCCGAGCACGAAGACGGAGCCCAACTCGCCCGTTCTGGCAACGTGCGTTCCGCCGCAGACCTCGAAGCTGAAGGTCGCGCCGTTCGCGATCTCGACGAGGCGCACGGTGTCCTCGTACTTGTCGCCAAAGAACGCGAGAGCGCCACGCTCGATGGCGTTGGAGTACCTGTCCTCCGACTTCATCACGGTGGCATTGTGGCGAATCTTCTCGTTCACGAGGAACTGGATTTGCCGCATCTCGTCGGGCGTCACCGGCTCGACGTGGGAGAAGTCGAAACGAAGCCTGTCCGGCGCGACGAGCGAGCCGGCCTGCCGCACGTGCGCGCCGAGCACCTCTCGCAGAGCGGCGTGGAGCAGGTGGGTGGCGGTATGGTTTCGCGCGGTGTCCTCCCGGCGCACGGGATCCACGTAGGCGTCGATGGTCTGTCCCAGCGAGACCTTGCCCTGTACGACCTTGCCGAAGTGCATAATGAGATCGGGCATGACTCGCTGTGTATCGTGAACGATAATCTTGCCTTCTGGGCCAACAAGCTCGCCCGCGTCGCCGACCTGACCACCGCCTTCGGGGTAGAAGGGAGTCTCCACTAGGACGATCTCGACCTCGTCACCTTCGGCTGCCTCGCCCACGACCTCATCGCCGGAGATCACGCCGACGGCGACGGTGTGCGACACGAGAGACTCGTAGCCGAGGAATTTGACTCCACCGACGCCGAGGCTCTCGTACTGTCGAATCTTCGTGCGGTCGGTTCCGAACGTCGCGCCGGCGCGAGCGCGCTCCCGCTGCTCGGCCATGTGCCGCTCGAAGCCCTCCATGTCCACGCCGACGCCGCTCTCCCCAGCGATCTCCTGCGTCATCTCTACCGGGAATCCGTACGTGTCCCAAAGCCGGAAGGCGGTCTCGCCGGACAGGGAGTCCGCGTCTCTGAGGGCGTCGTTCAGCATCGCGTAGCCGTTCTGGAAGACCGCCAGGAAGCGCTCCTCCTCCAGCTTGATGACGGTCTGGACGAAATCGCGGTTGTTTCTGAGTTCGGGGTAGGCGTCTCCCATGATCTCGGTGACGGCATCGGCGATTTCTCCGAGGAAGGGCTCGCCCATGCCGAGTCTGCGGGCGTGTCGGATGGCACGCCTTATGAGACGTCGCAGGACGTAGCCCCGCCCGTCGTTGGAGGGGACAACGCCGTCGGCAATAAGGAATGCCGAGCTCCGTCCGTGTTCGGCGACGACACGCATCGCCTGCCTCACTTCGTCATTCTCCTCGACGTCGTGACCCGTTATCTGCTCGACTTTGCGTATGAGCGGCAGGAAGAGATCGGTGCCATAGATGTCGTTCACGTCCTGTAAGACGACCACGAGCCGCTCAAAGCCCATGCCGGTGTCGATCCCGGTTTGTGGCAGAGGCGGGCGGCTGCCGTCCAGGCTATGGTAGAACTGCATGAACACGAGGTTCCACAGCTCCACGTAGCGCTGGCAGGCGAGACCGGTCTCCGGGTTGACGTTCTCACAGTTCGGGCCGCAGTCGCCGAGACCGCAGCCGGGCCGCTCGTCTCCGAAGTCGTAGTGTAGCTCGGCGCATGGCCCGGTAGGGCCTTCCTCGCCTGCAGGCCCCCACCAGTTGTCCGCGTCACCGAATCGGTAGATGCGCTCCGGGGGGATGCCGTGCTTCTGCCACAGGTCGTAGGCCTCGTCGTCGCTCTCATGTACCGTGGCCGCGAAGTTCTCCCTCGGCAGTCCCATGGCGGACTCGAGGCAATCAACCGCGAATCCCATAGCCCCGTCCTTGAAGTAGTCTCCGAAGCTGAAGTTCCCCAGCATCTCGAACATGGTCAGGTGAGTCGAGTCTCCGACCTCGTCGATATCCACGGTGCGGAAGGACTTCTGGGAAGAAGTCAGTCGGCGATTCGGGGGCGTTGCCTCACCGGAAAAGTAAGGCTTGAACTGAACCATGCCCGCGTTGGTGAGCAGCAGGGTAGGGTCGCCCACCGGGATGAGCGATGAGCTGGCAACCCGTGAGTGCCCCTGGGACTCAAAGTAGCTGAGGAATCTTTCGCGTATCTCGTTCGAGTTCATTGTAGGTCGCTTTCTGTTGGTGAAGCTCAGAGGGATATTATACGCAATCGCGTTCGGCCCCAAAATGATTACGTTCCGTCTGGCATATAATGACGGCCAGTGCGTGTATCAGTCGTCCGAGAGCGGATTGGCCCGCCCGACACCAAATCCATGAGCAGTTTCACACTTCACAGGAATGACGGCCATGCCCGTGTGGGGACGCTTCACACGCCGCACGGTGACGTGCCGACCCCGGCGTTTATGCCGGTCGCTACGCAGGGTTCCGTGAAAGCGGTCGATCCGAACGACCTTCGGTGGATGGGAGCGACGATACTTCTCGGAAATACGTACCACCTGTATCTCCGGCCCGGCGTGGAGTCGGTTCGGGATTCGGGCGGTCTCGCGGCATTCATGGCCTGGAACGGTCCTACCCTGACCGACAGCGGGGGCTTCCAGGGCTTCAGCCTCGAACATCTGCGGAACATCGGCGAGGACGGGATCGAGTTCAGGTCGCACATCGACGGCAGCAAGCACATGTTCAGTCCCGAGTCGGTCATCCGTCATCAGGAGGGCATCGGGGCGGACGTAATCATGCCGATCGACGTTTGCGCGCCCGGCGGCAGCGACCGCACCGCTGTGGTCGAGGCGGTCGAACTGACGACGCGATGGGCGGGACTATGCCGTGAGGCGCAAACTCGTGACGATCAGATGCTCTTCGGTATCGTTCAGGGGGGAACCTTCTCCGATTTGCGCGAGACGTCGGCGGAACAGATCACGGCACTGGACTTTCCCGGTTACGCTCTGGGTGGACTTAGCGTCGGGGAGTCGAAGCGCGACATGCTCGACACGGTGGAACATACCACCGGCCTTCTGCCCTCCGAGCGGCCCCGTTACCTAATGGGCGTCGGTTCGCCGGAGGACCTTGTCGAATGCGTAGCGCGGGGCATCGACATGTTCGACTGCGTCCTGCCGACCCGGATAGCGCGTAACGGGGCCCTATTCGTACGTGACGGACGCGTGAACATAGATACCGCACGGTTTAGGGATCGGCAATCACCAATCGAAGAGGACTGCGACTGCTACACCTGCGAGACGTTTACGGCGGGGTACGTTCACCATCTCTTCAAGGCCAACGAGCTTCTCGCGTTCCGCCTGGCAACGGTCCACAACGTCCGCTTTGTGCTGCGACTCATGGAGGAGATGCGGATCGCCATCCGGGACGGTACATTCGAGGACTACCGCTCGGCGTTCCATGCGCGCTTCGTCCCGCCGAATGAAAAGACTCGACGGGAGCAGAAGCGCAGGTGGCAGGAGGCACAGCGACGGCGGCCGGAGCGGAGTGCGGAGGCGCGCTAGTAGGACTCTCTCTTGGACGGTTATGTCCATTCCGAGCGCAGCGAGGAGTCTGGCTCCGCTTTGCCGCATTCAGAGTGGCACAATAGAGCATCTGTTGGGCTTGTGGAGCCGCTCGAATGTCAACACAGCTTACCTTGTTCACCGAGAGATCGTGTTCAAAGTTGCTTGCTGGTTAAACTCCCTCGATTCACCAGTGCAACTATGACTGTGGTGATGTAAGGTGCCCAATCTCAAGGGTTTTGGACTCCAAGTGGTCGCCGAGGGCGATTCTACCGGTTATCCTCATGTGGGCCACACGCAGGCCCATTACGACCGGGACGCCGACAGGGCCTAAGGCTGTCCCTATAGCATCGTATACCGTTGCTCTCCCAATGCGCTCTGCTCCTCGCCGCAAGGACTCCCGCAATGCAAAGCGCCCCGTCAAATAATTTCGTCCTTCGATGACTCCCGTAGTAACCATCGACACGAAAGGGATGGAGTCGAAGGCCATTTCAGCGCCCTTATCGAGAAGGTCGACAACCACACCCTCACCCATCTCGTCGATCTGAGTTCGGGTTATAAGTTCCAACTGGTCGTCCGAAATGTCCGTACCAATGATGTTGTTGGCGACGTCATCGACTTCGGTAGGTGTGACTACCCTAATGTCTGGATACCTTTCAAGGGCTTGTTTGACATAGGCCATAGAGTCGGTCGCTTTGAGTTGGAGGAGTTCATCTACAGTTCCATCTTCGTCCTCAATCCGTAGGTCCCACCCCGGCTGCGTCGAGGAATCGGAGAGACGGGCAACCTGCCCCGGCTGCAACTCCAACTCACCGATCCGCTCTCCGTCATTGAGCCGATCGCGCACTAGTACCTCGAAGTATTTACCCTTGACCCCATTAGCCAAACCATTGAGTCGTTCCTCCGACGCGCCGCTGAGCGAGTCTATATCGACATTCGGATACTGGAGCCGGAAAGCCTCTATAAACTGCGAATCTGCCTCGAGGTCGAGTCCGAGATTGAGGACGCTATCAAGCGATACGTCGGTGGCTATCGCGGCTATTTCCAAGCTCTCCCACTCATTACGGCTACGGTATTCCTGAGCCAACGCCATGAGCGCTTCTCGCTCTTGATGCGGGTATGACTCTGCGAGGGTCTTGAGGTCTTGGTATCCCATCAAGAAATGGACACCACTATCGCGATAGCGCTCAGCAGCAGGGCCACAGCGGAAATAGCCCCGAATGCAATTACCCATGGAGATAAGCCGGCGACCTTCGATTCTTCTGCGCGAGTTTGCGCCGAGCGCTCTAGGTGTGCCATCCTGCTCGTCAGCCTGTCCTGCTCTTGCTTTAGGTCATCGATCAACTTCTCGATGTGGGCAGTCTGTTCACGTAGTTCGGCTTGGTCTCGATGCACGCCAATGACAGCCGTGGTGACGGCGTCGGTAAATTCCTCGAACCGGCGAATGTCTGCACCAGACATCACCTCGACAGCACGCTTTACTCCCTGTTTGGCCGAGCCGATCACGCCCTTCGCTCGATCAGGCATTGCTGATTCCGCCAAGCAGCAAGCGGCCCCATTGACATCTGATCGGCCAGTAGCCCGAGCCTCGGCAAAGGCTTCGTCTTTCGTTTTGAAAGGCCCGATCCATCCACCGTCTCGTGGGTTCTTGGTTTCGGGATGGAGGTAGTTTCGGCACGATTCATCATGAACACGCGCGCTGTTAGTTGGTTTGTCCTCATTTACTACAAAACCCATGGACACCTCTCTGCGTTTTGACTGTCACTGGCCGAATGGCTACCCAGCGCAACTCAGTCTCGTCATCGGGATATCCTAGGATATGGTTAACTCTTTGTGTTGTTTCGAACGCAGTGAGGAGTTTAACACCCCCTTGTCATTTTAGATTCTCCAACTCCACTTCACTCCATTTAGAATGACACAACAGGGCAGTCTGTTGGGCTTGGAGAGCCGCTCGAATGTCAACGAAGCTCAGGCTGAGGCCCACTCATGGTCTCGCGGGATGGTCCACGTCTCCGACAGGGCGATGCAGCACGTGCTGATGACGGTCGTGTCGTCGAGAGGCCGAGGATGCGCCTTGCCGGACGCGACGACACCGTTCACGGTCATCTGCGCCCGCGCCGCGGGGATGAGGAGGCTGTAGACCCCATGAGGCTGGCCTTCCTTCTCGCCGGGCGGGTTCGCCATCATCACCGGCTCGCCGAGGTCGTACCACGTCAGAGTGATGTGGTCGTCACGCGACTCTATGTACTCCGTCCAGAAGGATAGGGTGTCCCCCGATTTCCAAAAGTCCGCCTCGATAATGGGAATATCGCCAGTGTACTGGTCGCCCATGGACGCCTGTATACCTTCCTGAAGCCAGCGCGCCATGTCGATGTTATCGGAGTATATGCGTGCCTGATCACCGGTCAACTCACCCTTGGTGAAGAGCACGTGTCCCGGTCCCTTGGGCGAGTGAACGATTCGCCAGTGGCTGTTGCTGGTCGTGGGTTCCGCATCGGCCGACTTGCTCAGTCGCAGGAAAGAGTTTTCTCCCGTTAGCCGGACTTTGTTGGCGTCAACTCCCATATCACGTCACCTTTTTTCGTTTTCGTTGTCCGGGTCGCCTATGAAGGGCAGCTTGAACACCCCGGATTCCGGGCGTACCGACGGCCAATCTCCAGGTGGACCCGCGGTTGCGAACTCGGCCACCTCCGCGGGATCCATCGGCTTGAGGTCAATCTGTGCCGGTGAGGATATCCCACCTGAGAGCACCATCGACATAGCTTCTTGTACGGTCATTGTGGTGTCGTAGATGTTCTGAATCGGCACCATGGCGACCCAACCGGAGTTGGGAGTAGGCGCGGTTGGAAGATAGATCATGCCCATGGTGGTGCCCGGCACGACGTTCGATATCCCCGTGAGGAATCCGATCATCCAGGTACCCTGTTTTGGGTACTCGACGACCACTACGCGCTTGAAACCCGCCGCGCCCTCGCCGGTAAACGACTCGATGAGCTTTCTGGCGGGGCCGTAAATGGCGCCTATGAGGGGAATCTTTAGGAGAAAGAACTGGAATGTTCGGATGCTGCGACGGCCAAGCCGTTTGGTCCATATCAGGCCCAGGATATAGACGATGATGAGTAATGCGAGCAGTCCCAACCCAGGAATGTGTCGACCGGTGAATCTGTCAACGATAGGCGCGAGGAGCCCGTCGATGTTGTCGAAGACCCACTTCAACAGCACGTAGGTGATGGCAATGGGCACGAGAATCAGCACGCCCGCGATAAGCGTAGCGCGAATGTGTCCGGGGATCTTCTTGACGAAGGACGGTTCTTTCGGTTCTACGGTCATCCCAAGTGCCCTTCCGATTCTGTCCTTACCAAAAGAGTCAAAGACTCGTTTGCCGGGGAGCCATTCGTCGTAAGTCTATGAACGGACGGCAGGGCTGTCAATACGCATTCGGGTTAGTGGCATGAGTAGTAAGGTCGAACGTGACCGAAATATGCGCTCGGTTGAAGGAGGGCGACTACGGCGACTCGCTGCCGACCTTTGTGATCTCCTTGCTGAGGCACCACGCCCTGAAACTCTCTTCGACACGATTGCAGAACTTCGAAAATGCCTCTTGCGTCTCGTAGAGTTCTTGAGCGCGGAAGACGATGGTCTGATTGCAGGCGAAGCGATCTCCCTGGTCGGTCGACATGGCGCACATTGAGAGTGCCTCTTCCGCCCCTGACACCTCCCAGAACCTGTTTTGTACGGCTCCCTCGATGCAGTAGGCGCGGTTGGTCGGTTCCTCCGCTAGGCCACATAGTTCTATGGCGCGTCCGGGGTCTCCGACGGTGAAGCCGCCCACGTCCCGGCCAAGACTGCGGAAGCAGTAGTGGTGTGCTTCCTCGGGGGCAGCGGCGCAGGTCGCTGCGACTTTGGCGAAGTCGTTGCCGTACAGGATCATCATGCGGGTGCTCTGGTAGAAATAGCACATCAGCACATATTTCTCGTCGAGCGCGTTGCAAGGGTAATGAGGGTCGTCGGACAGGTACTCCGTGACGTGGCCCATCAGTCCCGACAGGCCGCCGATGACGTTCTCCATGAAGACGCCGGAGTAGCAGGCTCGGTGGTCGGCCGGGGAGTCCAGCTCTTCACACAGGGAGAGGGCGTCGTGGATCTCGTAGCTCGTCCACGCCATAAGACCGTGCCCGACGCCGTGCAGGCACTGAAGGTAGTAGAACGAAACGTTCGCATAGCTGCACAGCACCGACACATCTTCCTGAAGGTTGACGGTGCCGCGATCGTGGAAGAGGGCCTCGGTCGCTCCGTGATACGTCCCTGCCTGACACTCGTGACTCGACAGGTAGAAGGCCGCCGCGCCGAACAGTTCATACGCCACGCGGCCGGTATCGTGAGCGCGCTGATGGCAGTCGGCGTTCGTGCGCTTCGAGCCTTCCAGGAGGGCCTTGACGGTCTCGGCCGGGCCGTAGTCACGAAGGAACCTCGTCATGGCGTTATCGCTTTCGTAGAGCTCCATATACTGGGCCAGAGACAGGTCCGACGGCTCGCTGAAGTCGAGGTCTTGTGTCGTAAGCACCAGAGGAGCGGGTGGTTCGGTAGGCTCCCCACTCACGACGATCAGCCCGCTGCGCTCGGGGCCGAGGTGATTGTGGTACCGCCAGAAACCGGGACGCTCGAAGGTGAATGCCCAGGAATCGCCCGACTCGACGGGAACCTTCGCGTCGAACTCGGGGTAGATTTGATGCGTCGGGTGAATGTTGGATGCGGGCCAGAAGGAGGTGTCCGACTCGTTGGCGAACAATATCCTCTGCCCGACCTCGACTTCGAGACGCAGCGGGCTGAAGCCCTCGCCGTCAAACGTGATAGTTATGAGGTCCGACGAGTCTACCTCCACGGGCGCTACGGACGGTTCCTCCTGTCCACACGCCGCCAGAGCGATTGGGACAAGTAACAACCAGGACACCGCCCGAAGCCAAGTGCTCATAGCCCAAGCGTAGCAACGGGGTAGGGGCCAGTCAACAAAGGCATGACGGCGTGGTATGCTTCCGGTGTTAGGTAAATGGGATCATGGAGGGGCGCATGGAAACTCTCGACGCTGCTGACTTCGACAACGCGCGAATCGGTGAGGGGACGATCATCGAGCCGAACGTGGAGATCGGGCTGCGCTACCACGACGAGTGCGGGCCCGCGGTGCTTGGCAAGGACTGCATGATCCGGCGGGGCACGGTCATCTATGGCGATACCCGTATAGGAGACCACTTCCAGGCCGGGTACAACTCGGTCGTGCGAGCGCTTGTCAAGATCGGCGACTACTGTACGCTCATGAACCAATCGACGATTGAGGGCATCGTCCGCTTCGGCACGGGAGTGCGCGTGATGTCACACGTGTACATACCGTCCCGCACGTGGGTCGGCGATCACGTATTCATCGGCCCCGGGGTCACCTTTACGAACGACCGGTTCCCGGGCCGCATCGAGCCGATGCCGACGCCTCGCGGCGCGACCATCGAAGACCATGTGATGATAGGAGGCGGCGTGACCGTGATGCCGGACATCACCATCGGGGAGGGGAGCTTCATCGCTGGAGGCGCGGTCGTGACCAAGGACATCCCGCCGCGGAGCTTCGTCATCGGAGTGCCGGGGAGGATATCTCCGCTGCCGGCAGAGCTCGACCGTCCGAACATCCGCGAGCTAACGATCCAGACCCGCAGCTTCTGGGACCCGCGATCTCCGTATCAAGGGGAGTCAGTGTGGCCGGACTGGTGGCCCGATAAGTTCATCGACTAGTGCAGCATTGCGGAGCTGGCCTGAGGGGTGTCGCTCCCTCTGCGCACAACGGGAGCCGCGTCGCGGGCGAGATTGACGTTGACGAGTGCAGGGAGACCCGACGCTCCCGCCCGTTGAAGGGCCGGGGCCAAGTCATTGGCTGACTCGACGTGTTCGCCATGACCGCCCAGCGCCTCGACGACGCGGTCGTACCGAGAGGGTAGCAGCTCGCAGCCCAAGAGACGCTCGTCCCCGTACTCCCGCAGCTGAATCTGGAACTCGGCGTTCCAGGCCGCGTCGTTGCCCACTACCGCGACGAAGGGGATGTCGTAGCGGACGGCGGTGTCGTACTCCATGACGTGGAATCCCGCGGTGCCGTCGCCCAGGACGGTGACGATCCGGGCATCGGGCCGCGCCAGTCGGGCCGCCAGGGCGAAGGGGATGGAGGTCCCGATGGAACCCGCAGGACCGTTGAGGATTCTCGTCGGCGCCGTTATGCACGCCTGCGCCCACTGGCCCCACTCGCCGCCGTCGCAGATGAATACGGAGCTTGGGTCTCCATCGAGGTACGCTTGGATGGCCACCGCCACCTCATAGGAATGAAGCGGCTCGCCGTGTTCCGCTCTCATGTCTGTCCAAGACGCGGGACGGTAACTGACGGCGGAATTCACCTCATCGGCCCAGCCGCTCTCCGGCGCGTGGCCGGAGGCAAGTTCCACGACCCTGCGAGTGGAGGGCAGTGGGTCTGCCGCGATGGTCATCGTAATCCTCTCCGGGTCACCTACGTTTCTGCGGGTCAGATCGATTGCAGAGGAGTCGGGATCGATCTGGATGAACCGGCAGTCCGGGCGGACGTCGGGAGATGCCCCCATCTTGAGGGTGAAGTCCAGTTTCTTGCCAAAGAGCGCGATGAGGTCGGCCTCGGCCAGCACTTCGGCGAACGCGCCGAGGGCGGGATCGTTCGTTCCGCGCGGACTCTCCATCTGCACGACCGGAGCGCCGGTGGCGGCGGACAGATCGGCCAGTATCGACGGCCCTTCGTCGCGCATCATCATCGATCCGGCCAAGATGAGCGGGCTGTTGGCGCTTCGCAATTCCGATAGCACACGCGCGGCGTCATCATCATTGATGATACGTTCCGACGATAGGTCCACACCGTCCGAAACGAGCACGTCCTCGGGCGAGTCGACCTCGCCGTCGATGGTATTGAAGGGCAAGGCAATGTGAACCGGTCCCGGACGCCCTGATGTGGCAATGTCGAGCGCCTTGCGGATGTCATTGGGCAGGCCGGATGGACTTTCCGCTGTCCATGAGGCCTTCGAGACGTGACTTGCGATCTCCGCCTGGGCCATCGCCTGAAACGCGCCCTTTGCATGCTGGCTCATTGGAGCGCACCCGCTCAGCAGCACGACGGGCGACTCGGAAATCGTTGCGACGTAGAGTCCCGTGAGGGTGTTGGCAAATCCCGGACCCGCCGTGACCAGGGCGACGCCGGGTTGGCCGGTAAGGCGTCCCCAAGCGTCGGCCATGTGTACCGCAGCGGCCTCCTGGCGGACGTGCAGGAGGTCTATTTCGGCGTCGAGACAAGCGTCGAACACCGGCATGATCTGGTTCCCGGAGAGCGTGAATATCCGCTCCACTCCCGCCGCTCGCAACGTCCTGGCAACCGCGTCCGCGCCTCGCATATCATGTAACCTCGTTCGTTTTGATGTCCGCCGATTATACCCGACTCAAGCTGCGCCCCGCCGCAATTTCGTCGTAGACCGAAAGAGCATCAAATGCTACACTTGAACCTGTACAGCCCGGTTCGGCGAACGGAACGCGATATATGTCGGAAGAGAATCGAGAGTCTATATGGAGCGTATCGCGGAACAATCTCGCGCTCTACTCGATCTTGTTCCCCGCCATCTGGCTTGCGGGGATGGTCTACGTCGTCGGGTTCGTGGCAGCGCCTTGGCGTGGACAGGAATCCCTTCTCTCACTGCTGGCGTACACGGGAACGATGGGCATATCATCGGCGGTGCTGTCGCTGATGATTCTAGCGGGAAAGGACTTGGTCATGGTTTTGTTCGATTGGGCTAACAAGGCACGTCGAAAGGCGCGGAATGAAGGTCTCCAAGAAGGCTACGAAGCGGTGAAGGAATGGATTGAGAGCAACCCCGACCTCCAAGAGTCCATCCGAGAACTCCGAAAAACCGGAGCGATAGAGCCCCCGCCATACGAGGAGAACGGACGCGACGAGGACACCCGCTCCAAAGCCTGACGTTCGGGCTCCTGTCCGGTATCGCAAGTAGAAGAGGGCAGGCTTTTCTCGCCACGCCCCTTCCTTCTCCACCATGTCGCTTGATCTCCCCGTCCGTGCCCCGATTTAGCAATCTCGCAGGCCGCCAAGGCCGGAAAGAGAGCGGTCAACTTGAACACCAGGAAAGTAAAAAGCCGCGTCGTACTATCGCTGCTCGTCGTCGCGCTGGCGCTCGGTGCGCTCGTTACGGCGAACGTCCTGACGACTCCCCTGTTCGGACAAACTACCTCCCTATGCGTCACCGGTGGCGCAGCAGCTACCGGCAATCCCGAACTCGCCGCCGACTGCGAGACCCTGCTGGGATTGAAGGCGTCGCTCAGGGGAAGCGCCAAGCTAAACTGGTGGACGGGCCGGCCGATTGAACGGTGGGATGGCATAAAGGTTCAGGGTGGCCGAGTGGTCGAGGTCTCGCTCCCTAATCGAAACCTCGACGGCATCATCCCCACCGGGTTCGGCAGCCTCTCGGCCCTGACAGCGCTGGACTTGAGTTCCAATAGTCTGACCGGGCAGATACCCACGGAACTCGACAACCTGACCAGTCTGACTCGGTGGCGGCTTGCGGGCAACCGCTTCACCGGGTGCGTTTCCAACGTGCTTGCGGCGGTAGTTGATTCCGATCTCGCTCGACTTGGACTGCCGACCTGTTGGATGAGGGCCGAGCTCGATGCGCTGAAGGCTAGGATCGAGGCGCTGGAACGCGCCGCGCATACCCATGAGACTTCCACTCCGTCCCACATCCGGACGCCCGCGCCGATAGTTTCCGTGACCATTCGCGTTGCCGAGTCGTTCCCGCCTCAATATTTCGTGGACGTCGTCTCGGTTCAGCCGGACGCATGCGTCTCCTTTGCCGGCTACGGCGTGGAGCGCGACGGATCTCGGATCGCCATAAAGGTATGGAACGAACGACCGTCGCGGGTCGATATAGCCTGTGCGGCCGTCGTCAGCGAGACGGAAACTGCCGTCCCGCTCGGCAGCGATTTCAAGCGGGGGACGACGTACCAGGTGTCGGTCAACGGAGAGACGCACGCGACGTTCACGGCGCAGTAGGGCGAAGGAAGGCACATAACGTTGACCCCACTCCGACGGGGGCCGTACAATCGAATGGCGGCGACAGCGCAGGGGTGTAGCTCAGGCTGGTAGAGCAACGGTCTCCAAAACCGTAGGCCGCGGGTTCGAATCCTGCCACCCCTGCCAACCGTCCCTCAGTCGACGCGGTTCAACTCGAACTCGTACTGCTCGATGACCGGGTTCGCCAGTAGTCGCTTGCACATCCCTTCGACACTCTCGGACGCCTCGCGTTCGGACGCCGACGCAACCTCGATCTGAAAGTACTTTCCCGCGCGGACGCTTTCGACGCCGTCGTAGCCGAGGGTTGCGAGCGCACCATGGATGGTAAGGCCCTCCGGGTCGTTCACGGTGGGTTTGAGCGAGACGTAGACCTTGGCGAGGTATTTTTGCATAGGGTAGGACGGTCTCCCAACTGGGATGGGCGCTAGGGCTTCCGACACTACCGGCTGGGCCACTCAGGCGCGTTGGGCGAGTTCAAGTGATTTCGCACGAAGTCCTTCGCCAGAGCGTCGTCGTACTCCTCCATGGTCAGCAGCCAGTTCCACGCCGTTAGGGCGAACCGGCTCTCCATGTCGGGATTGGGCATCAGGATGGTCTCGTCCGTCCGTCCTACGATATCCGACATCTTCTCGATCTCATCCGGGCACCCGTCCGGGCAGTTGTAGTGGAGGATGACGCCGCCGTGCTCCATGTTATGGATGAATAGCTCGGAAGGCAGCGGTTCATTCTTGATTCCCCAAGACGCCCAACGATCGTAGTGCCACCCCGACGTGGGGGGATTCGTGTTGTAGGGCGCGTGTGATCCTCCTTCGGGAATGTGCTCCCGTCCTTGGTCCTCCTGTCGAACGCCGGGACCGTCCGGCAGGTCGCGTTCACCGCCGCCAAAGCTCTGGGGAATGAACAGAGCGATGAGGAAGAGACCGGACACTCCACCAACCGCTACAAGGGCCAGTATCCTCTTGAGCCGGGTGCGTCGGTTTCTGCGGTCGCGCCGGGCGGCGCGCGCCTGAGTCGGGGTCTGTCTGCGTCTTCTCGTAACTTCGCTCGCCATGTCGCCTCACAGTCAGCCTAGTATTTCATGGAACTCTCGACTCTCTAGTTTAGCACGACAGGCCGTTCGTATCTCGCTTTGAGTGTAGCGTAGATGGTCAGGGCGAGGATGGCAGTCATGATCGCGGCGGATGCCAGGCAGTATTCGCAGAAGGCGTGGATACGAAACGCTTGCGTGTAGACGAGGTACAAAGTGAACCCCTCACCAAGTAAAGTAACACCCAACAGCGCGTATGAAAAGTGGCGGGGTGGGCTGTCCAGCCCAAGATAGGCGAGCGTGCCCAGCAGCAGGGCTGCGTATCCCGCGACGCCGATGAAGGCCACTGGCACTCCGAATAAGACGGCGTACTCGCTCGTCGTCACTTCGTCGCAGCCGGTGGCGACGCCGCAGGCAGGGATGCCGCCGGTCACGTGCTGAACGCTCAAGTAAGTTGCCACCGCCAGACCGGCGAGGCTGAGGGCTGCGACAGCCCATCGCGCGGCTATGTCCGAGGTCATTGCGCGTCCGCGATTGCCGATTCGATGAGTTGGATGAGCTCTTCGTAGGAGGATGGAGTGAGCATTTCCCCGTTGAGGAAGAGCGACGGCGTGCCCTGGACACCGAGTTGCTCACCTCGGCGGAGGTCTGCTTCGACCTTGCCACCGTACTTCCCGCTGTCGAAACAAGCGTCGAATGCACCGCGATCGAGTTGAAGAGCGCTGGCGAAGAGTTTGAGGTTCTCATCGGAGAAGTGCCCCTCGTTCGTGCCCTTCCAGTTCTCGAAAACCGTGTCGTGGTACTCCCAGAACTTGTTCTGGTCGGCGGCGCACTCTGTCGCCTCGGCGGCCCTGAAGGACTCCTCGCCGATGAAAGGGAAATGCCGGAAGACGAAGCGGATCTTGCCCGTGTCTACAAAGTCCTTCTTGATCTGCTTGCCGACTCCAACGGCAAATTGGGCGCAGTGGGAGCATTGGAAGTCTGCGAATTCCTCCAGCGTGACGGCGGGCAACTTTGCGACTGACTCGGATGCTTGCCCCGGCTCAGCTTCAGACGAGGCAGAGGCGTGCTCCACCTGAGCGACAGCCGGAACTTCGGGGTCGGGTGAAGTGTCCGAACCGATGGCGGCGAAGACAATGATGGCGACTGCCACAGCGACAAGAGCACCGCCTCCGATGAGCAGGTAGAGCAGTCGCTTGGAGTTTGCGAAAGGCTGTTGCCGGCCTTCCTGGTTTCTTCGCTGCCTGCTATTGGCCACTCTCGTATCCTACTTGAAGTGCTGAACAGGATTTCGCTCTTGTGCCGGTCCAGCGCTCTTTGAATCTCTAGGTCAAGTCGCTGCCCGTGAGTCGCTTGAACGCCTCGAGGTAGCGCTCGCGGGTCTTTGCGACGATGTCGTCCGGCAGGGCGGGAGCCGGGGGCTCGTGATCCCAACCGACCGAGTCGAGGTAGTCGCGGACGAACTGCTTGTCGAAATTGGGCTGCGACTTGCCGGGCGCGTACCCCTCGACATCCCAGAACCTGCTGGAATCGGGAGTGAGCAGCTCGTCGATGAGGGACAACTCACCGTCGATGATGCCGAACTCCATCTTGGTGTCTGCAAGAATGATTCCGCACTCGATGGCTACGTCGTGCGCGAAGTTGAAGACCTCTATCGCGGTGTCGCGCAGCCTGGCGGCGGTGTCCGCGCCGACCATGTCGACGACCTCTTCGTAGCTCATGTTTTCGTCGTGGCCGACTTCAGCCTTGGTGGTCGGAGTGAAGAGCGGCTCCGGGAACTTGTCGCCCTCGACGAGTCCCTCTTGCATCGGCTTGTCCTGAACGGTGCCGGTCTTGCGGTACTCGCTCCACGCCGAGCCGGTGATGTAGCCTCTCACGATGCACTCGACGTCGATGCGTTCGGCCTTCTTCACGATCATCGACCGGCGCTGCATGTCGGTCGAGAGCCCGAGATCCGGACGACCGTTGCCCATGTCAATGAGGTGATTTGGTACCAAGTGGGTGGTCTTGGCGAACCAGAAGGCCGAAATCTGCGACAGGACGGCACCCTTGTCGGGGATACCATTCGGCATAACCACGTCGAAGGCCGAAATCCTGTCGGTGGCCACCATAAGGTACTCGTCGCCCAGGTCGTGGGTGTCTCTGACCTTGCCCCGGTATACGAGGTCGGGTAGGGGGGATTCCATCAGCGCTTGCATTCGTTCCTCCTATTTCAGACCGACACGCTCGAATATCTCGTCCACGTGCCGGACGTAGTATTTGTAATCAAACAGGGCTTCCAGATCGTCCGTCGGCAGCAGTCCGGTCACGTCTGGGTCGGACCTCATCATGTCCCGAAAGTCCTGGTCGGTCTCCCAGCTCTCCATCGCGCGGTTATGGACGATACCGTAGGCCGTTTCTCGCTCCATGCCCCGTTCGATAAGGGCGAGAAGCACTCGCTGCGAGAAGAGGACACCGTGAGTCGATTCGATATTGTACATCATGCGGTCGGTGTCGACGTTCAGGTCGCGGACGAGGCCCGACATGAGGCTGAGCGCGTAGTCGAGCGCGATTGAGGCGTCCGGCAGAATCAGTCGCTCGGCGGATGAGTGGCTGATGTCGCGCTCGTGCCAGAGGGCTACGTTCTCCAGGGCCGTCACGGCATGGCCGCGGATCAGGCGCGCCAGCCCGCATACCCGCTCGGAAAGCTCGGGATTCCGCTTGTGCGGCATCGACGAGGAGCCTGGCTGACCCTTTGGGAACGGTTCCGATACCTCGCGGATCTCCGTTCGCTGGAGGCTGCGTATCTCGGTGGCGAACTTTTCCAGCGACGCCGCGATGAGAGCGAGCGTCGTGACGTACTCAGCGTGACGGTCACGCTGGAGTATCTGCGTGGACGCGGGCGCGGCCTTGAGGCCCAAGCGCTCGCACACCGCCGCCTCTATGGAGGGAGGCACGGTTCCATGCGTCCCGACGGGGCCGGAGAGCTTGCCGTAGGCGATGGTCGACCTCGCGTTGGACAGACGCTCCTTGTTGCGACGCATCTCGTCGTACCAGACGGCGAGTTTTAGGCCAAAGGTGACCGGCTCGGCGTGGATGCCGTGCGTCCGGCCGATCATCAGGGTGTCCTTGTGCTCGACGGCCCGCACCCTGATGGCGTCCATCAGCGCGTCGATCTCCTCGTCGAGCAGTTCAATGGCGTCGAGGATCTGGAGACTGGTCGCCGTGTCCCAAACGTCGCTCGTCGTCAGGCCGAGATGCAGCCAGCGGCCCTCCGGTCCGATGAACTCGGTGATGGACTGGAGGAACGCCGTCATCTCGTGACGATGGACTACGAGAATCTCTTCGAGACGCTCGTAGTTGTACGTCGACGAACGCAGCTTCTCCATGTCGGCGAGGGGTATCGTGCCGTGCTCGGTCCATGCCTCACAGACGGCCAGTTCCACCTGGAGCCAACGATCGTACTTGTTGCGCTCGGACCAGACTGCGCCCATCCGAGGCCTTGTGTAACGTTCGATCACCGGTGCGCTCCGTCCTACCTCGACTTCAGGCCCTGGCGGTACTCGTCGTAAGCCGCACGAACGGCGTCGTGCTTGATGCCGAGTATCTGGGCCGCGAGGAAGGCGGCGTTTCGCGCTCCCCAGGATCCGATGGCCACGCACGCCACGGGAATGCCGGGCGGCATCTGCGCGATCGAATAGAGCGAGTCGATACCCTCGAGGTCGCTCGACGGCACGGGGATGCCGATTACGGGTAGGGTGGTCCACGACGCCACGACGCCCGGCAGACCGGCAGACCCGCCTGCGGCGGCTATGATGACCTCGATGCCCCGGTCACGGGCGGACGTTGCCCACTCCATCACGGCCTCGGGCGTGCGATGGGCTGAGGCAACTACCACCTCGTGCTCGACACCGAGTTGGTCCAAGACCTCTGAGGTCTCGTCTATGAGCGGACGGTCCGACTTGCTTCCTACGATAACTCCAACTAACGGCATTGGCGCACCCCTCGCATTGGATAGTTTTAATTTACACAACGATTATCAATGGTACTAGCATTTCGTCCGGCGTGAGGCCGGAGTGGTACCCGATGAAATTCATCGAGTCGGGCTTGGCGCGGTACGTGAACGCGGGCGCGCCCCTCGAAATTGCCAAATGGGTACCGAGCCGCCGACGTGCGGCTTCCTCAATGCGGCCCGGCCCCAGGAGTTCAAGGGCTTCTACCTCATCGACCGTCAGCAGAAACGCGAACTCCCCGTACTGCGCGCGAAAGTCCGCCTCGAACTTTTCCTCACTCCCCGGTTTCACGGCGAAGTGCATCTCGCGAGCATCGCCCCAGGGCTCGTGCAGGAGGTGACGGATGAGCGAGTCCGTGGGCAGAATCTCATGGTTTGAGCCATCCAACTGTCCGTGATCTGCCGTGAGGACAATCCGCGCGCCGGACGGAAGACCCTTTGCCAAGCGCTCAATTTCTGCGTCCACCCGCCGAAGGGCTTGCGTCGTCTGCGGCGCGTTCGTTCCGTACTCGTGCGCCGCGTAGTCCAGGTCCGCTGTGTAGAGGTAGGTGATGCTTCGCTCCCTTGCCGCACGGGTAGCAGAGACCGCCGCGTCTATCCCGTCGGCGAGATTCTCATAGGTGACGTACTTCCCCTTGTGCCCCGCCCAGTAGTCCGAGTAAGGCGTGTTCGCTATCCCTTCCGGCACAATGGAGGCCGGAGCGCCTGGGATTGCGCCAAAGAGCGACGGGACAGGATACGCCTGCTCCTCACAGACACCGAGTTGGCCTAGCGGCTTCTCGTCGCTGCGCCTCTCAAATCGGATGATCGTAGCGACTGCGTCGATTTCATTGAGGTACATGTCCCAGCCGATGATGCTGTGCCGGTTCGGCCAAGAAGCCGTCGCAAGGGAAGTGAATACCGCTGAAGTGGTCGACGGGAAGACCGTTTGCAACTCCATGCGGAGATGCTGGCGAAGGAACGAACTCGGGTCCAGTTTGTCGATGAAATTCATCCCCAGTCCGTCGACGAGCACGATGACCAGTTGTTGGGCGTCCGCAAATGGTTCGCCAATTTGGCTGACGGTTTCGCCGATGTCGAGGTTGGATAGTCCTGCCCAATTGAATACCGACTTTGAGAAATCAACGATGTTCGGCACGTCGAATCGTGGACGCAGCAGCACATTGGACTCGAACGCGACGAGGAGCTCGGGAACGTCACTGACTCTTGTAGATATTTCTGCGTTCACTGTTTCGCGAAGTCGGCGATGTCGCCGCGGAAGAAGGATCCGTCAAACGTAGTTCTCTCCGCGGCCGAATATGCCCGGAGCCGCGCGCCTTTGTGAGTCGCGCCTGACCCGCTAACGGTGAGCACCCGCCCTCCGTTCGTGACGGTCTCTTCGTTCTCGTCCAACTTGGTGCCGGCGTGGAAGACAGTCACATCGTCATGTGTCTCATTCAGGCCAGACACTGCGAAGCCTGTCTCGTAAGCGTCGGGGTATCCGCCGGAAGCAACCACTACGCCGACGCAGGCTTCCGACCTCACGCGAAGGGGAGTAGAGTCTACGCTGCCCTCAACGGTCGCTAGCATGAGATCCAACAGGTCGGTCTCGATTCGCGGCAAGACAACTTGGGTTTCTGGGTCGCCGAGCCGGCAGTTGAATTCGATGACTTTCAGGCCATCGCGGGTGAGCATCAGTCCGGCGTACAGGATTCCTGCATAAGGACATCCTTCGGCGGCAAGTGCCGCTACCACCGGCTCCATGATGTCGGTACGCGCGCTGTGCTCCACTTCGCGGTTCCAGAGGACACTCAGGGGAGGGCTGTAGGCGCCCATGCCCCCGGTGTTCGGCCCCGTATCTCCGTCGCCGACGCGCTTGTAGTCCACGGCAGCGATAAGGGGCGAGATTCGTTCGCCGTCCACGAAGGCGAAGACGCTCAGTTCCGGCCCTTGGAGGAACTCTTCAATAAGCACCGTCTCACCTGCCAAACCGAATGTTCGCTCAACCATCTGCTCTCGAAGGGCCGAAACTGCCCGCTCCGTCGTGTCCGCAACCACGACTCCCTTGCCTGCGGCGAGGCCGTCGGCCTTGATGACTATCGGGGGGGACAGCGATTTGACGTATTCCCGAGCGGCATCGAAATCTCGAAAGACCTCCGCGCGAGCGGTTGGAACGCCGGCACGGAGCATCAGGTCCTTTGCAAAGCTCTTGCTGGACTCGATTCGCGCGGCGGCCTGTGTGGGGCCGAATATAGAGAGACCGGCCTCCTGGAACCTGTCTACGATCCCATCCGCGAGGGGAGCTTCAGGCCCCACGACCGTGAAGTCGATGTCGTGCTGCATAGCGAAGGAGAAAAGGCCTTCGACATCGGTCTCGGAAATCGGCACATTACTTGCAGTCTTGGCAGTCCCGGCATTGCCGGGCGCGCACAGCAGTTGGGTTATCCGGGCGCTCTGCGACAGCTTCCAGGCAATGGCGTGCTCGCGTCCGCCCTTGCCGATGACGAGTACCTTCATGCGGCTGTCATTCCCACTCGATGGTTCCGGGAGGCTTGCTGGTGATGTCGTACACGACGCGGCTCACGGATGGAACCTCGTTCACGATACGGTTGGATATGCGGCCAAGCACATCGTGGGGCAGCCGCGCCCAGTCTGCCGTCATGGCCTCGTCGCTCGTGACTGCGCGAACGGCGACGACGTAGCCGTAGGCGCGAAAGTCTCCCACTACCCCGACGCTCATCGTGTCGGTCAACACGGCGAAGCTCTGCCATAGGTCATTGTAGAGGCCGTTTGCCTTGATCTCGTCCATGACGATCCAGTCGGCGGCGCGGAGGGTATCCAGCTTGTCTCGCGTGACCGCTCCCATCACTCGTATGGCGAGGCCCGGCCCGGGGAACGGCTGCCGGTAGACCATCTCCTCCGCCAGTCCGAGCTCCAGACCGACCATGCGCACTTCGTCCTTGAACAGGTATCGCAGTGGCTCGACCAGTTCCAGCTTCATGTCCTCCGGCAGGCCGCCGACGTTGTGGTGCGTCTTGATCTTGGCGGATACGTTGTCCCCGGGCGTCTGGCTCTCGATCACGTCAGGGTAGAGGGTGCCTTGCGCCAGGAAGTCGACCTGACCCAGGCGTGCGGCCTCGCGGTCGAACACCTTTATAAACTCCTCGCCCACCGTGCGGCGCTTGTCCTCGGGGTCGATGACCTCGCTCAGCGCATCGACGAACTCTTCGGAGGCGTCGACGTAGACGATATTGACGTTCATATTCCGCCTGAAGGTGTCGAGGATGCGCGCAGGCTCTTCGCGGCGCATGAACCCGTTATTCACGAAGATGCAGGTAAGCTGATCGCCTACGGCTTTGTGTACCAAGCTTGCCGCTACGGCCGAGTCGACGCCGCCGGACAGCGCGCAGATTACCTTGCCGTCTCCCACTTGCGTGCGGATATCTTCGACCGCGCCCTCAATGAAATTGCTCGGATTCCAGTTCTTCCCGCAACCGCAGATGGTGTGGACGAAATTCTCCAGGATTCTCGTCCCGTCGGGCGTGTGTACGACCTCCGGGTGGAACTGGAGGCCGATCACGTTCCGCTCGTTCGACGTGGCGGCGATCGGCGAGTTTTCGGTGTGCGCTACCGCGGCGAAGCCAGACGGTTGCTCGACTATGCGGTCGCCGTGGCTCATCCATACGGGGAATGACGATGATAGGCCCTCGAAGATGGGGTGCTCAGCCCCTTGCTTCTCTAGAATCGCATGTCCGTATTCCCGCTTGCTGCTCGGCTCGACCTTGCCCCCAAGTTGGTGGACGACGGCCTGCATCCCATAGCAGATGCCGAGCACGGGAAGCCCCTTGTCGAACACCCAGGACGGGGCCAGAGGCGCGCCGGGCTCATAGACGCTTGCAGGCCCGCCCGATAGAATGACTCCCTTTGGGTTCAGATGTGCAACTTCATCCCAATCGGCCGTGTGCTGAATCAGCTCGCAGTAGACGTTGGCTTCGCGCACTCGCCGAGCTATCAGACGACTGTACTGGGAACCGAAGTCGATGACCAAGACCGACTCACGCTGCGTGTGAAGGTGAGGCTCGGAGGGCCGGTCCTGCGCCACCGTTGCTTCAAGTGATTCCGGCTGTGCGGGGAGGTCTGAACCGTCGCCGCCGGGGGGACGCCGACTTTGAGAAGGGGTGACGTTGGCGCTCATGGTCAAGGGCTTCAAAAGGTAGCATCTGTGCTATACTGAGTCAAGCTCGACATGTCTGCAATTTCCTCTAGCGTTCCAGTACGGGAGACACTTGGCGGCCAAGCGGACGAAGCGGTGCGCGTTCTCCGCAATGGCGGCGTCGCAGCCATTCCCACGGATACGGTTTACGGCCTTGCGGCGGCTTACGACGACGAGGAGGCCGTAGACCGAGTCTTCCGCATCAAGAGCAGGCCGTCCGGGCTTGCCTTGCCATTGCTTCTCGACGATGCGAGTTCGGTTGAGCGGTACGTCTCGGATGTCCCGGAATCATTATGGGCCCTTGCCAAGGCGTTTTGGCCGGGGCCTTTGACTATTGTCATGTGGAAGAGTCCTCTCGTTTCGGACAAACTTACGGCTGGCCACGATACTGTAGGACTTCGAGTACCTGACCACTGGCTCCCACGATACATCTCGAAGTCCCTCGACAAGGCCATCACCGGCACGAGCGCCAATTTGAGCGGCAGTCCGTCGCTCACGACCGCGCAGGCGGTAAACGAACAGCTTGGACACCTGGTCGATCTGGTAATCGACGGAGGCGATACGAGTGGAACGACGGCGTCAACCGTCGTAGATCTTTCGGGCGACACGCCGACGATACTTCGACAGGGAAGCATCACCCTGGACGACATCGAGAAGGCCATCCGGCAAGGTAGCAGTTAGGCCCAGTACCGAGCATAGACATGGTAGCCGTATTGCAGACATCCGAGTTCGAAGCCGCAATTGAGGGGGAACTGCGCGATATGTTCCGGTCGCGTGACTTGGCCCTGTATGACATGATGACGTATCACATGGGCTGGGGACCGGATGAGAGTGAAATTCCATACCATGCCGCGACGGGTGGGCGGATTCATGGTGTGGCGTGCCTGACGGCGTGCAAAGCCGCTGGAGGAGATATTTCGGCCTGCCTGCCAGCAGCAGCCGCGATTGAGATGTCGCTTGCGTTTGTCCAAATCCACGACGACGTGCAGTCCGGCAGTCCTCAGCGCTGGGGACGCGATGCCGTTTGGTGGAAGTGGGGACCGGCCCAGGCGATCAACGCAGGCGACGGGATGTATGCCATGGCTAGGGTCGCTCTGTTTCGACTCGCCGAGCGCGGCGCAACACCGGAAACTACCTTCCGCGCCGTTCAAATCTTCGACGAAACGAATCTCACGCTTTGCGAAGGTCGATTTCGAGACCTTGAGGCGCGTGAAGGAATCAACCTGAGTGTGGACGCATACCTTGCGATGGCTTCGGATAAGGGTGCGGCACTCTATGCTGGCGCGATGAAGCTCGGCACGCTCGTCGCGGGGGCCAATGACGTCATTTCACGCGCGCTTGCGGATTTCGGTTCCAAAGTCGGTCTTGCGCGACAGATACAGGACGATTTGAACGAGCTATGGCATCGGACGGAGCCCAGCGACGAGGTACTGAACAAGAAGAAGTTGCTTCCGCTCGTGTACACCGTCGAGAACGCCGACGTTTCGACTAAGCGCCGGTTGGGAGAAATCTACTTCAAGCGAATCCTTGACGCAAACGACGTTGACGCCATCCGCGGCATTCTGGACGAGAGTGGCGGCAGACAGTTTTCCGAGGACATGATATGCGACCTTCGACGTGAGGCTCTCGCGGTGGTAGACAAGACCGACTTGCCTCAGTCATCGAAAGAGATGCTAAACCAACTCGCGGCATCCATACTGTCCGGGTAGCGGAACCGTGGCACTCAAGAAGACCGTTCGGGATATCGATGTCGAAGGCAAGACCGTCCTGGTCAGAGCGGATTTCAACGTTACGTTCGTTCCCGGGACGACTGCCATCTCCGACGACTCTCGCATCCGGGCTACTCTACCCACGATCCATCATCTGATTGGTCAGGGCGCCAAAATTGTCCTCTGCTCACACCTTGGCAGACCAAACGGCCGGACGGTGCCGGAACTGCGAATGCAGCCCGTATCGGAGCGCTTGTCCGAGCTTCTTGGTCATTCGGTATTGCAAGCGCGCGAGCCAACGGGCCCTTCCGTCGGGGCAGCAGTCGAGGCGATGCAGAATGGGGAGATCACCGTTCTCGAAAACATGCGGTTTGACCCGCGAGAAGAAAACAACGATCCGTCCTATGCCCGGGACTTGGCGAGCATAGCTGACGTCTACGTGAACGACGCCTTCGGTGCCGCGCATAGGGCCCACGCTTCTACTGAGGGCGTAACACACTTCCTACCGTCCGTTGCCGGTCTCCTCATGGAGCGCGAGTTGGAGATGTTGGGAACCGTGCTGGAATCGCCAAAACCTCCTCTCGTCACAATAGTCGGCGGGGCGAAGATATCGGACAAGCTCCCGGTGATCGAGAGGTTCACCGGACGAGCGAGAACACTCATGGTGGGCGGCGGGATGGCCGCCACCTTCCTAAAGTCACAGGGACTCCACGTCGGCGATTCCCTCGTGGAGAACGAGTTTGTCGAGCGGGCAGAGGACATTCTTCGGAGCGGCGAGAATGTAGGGACGACGGTGCTGCTCCCAACGGACGTTGTGGTGTCGTCCGAATTTGCGGCTGACGCGCCGAGTCGAACGGTGGACGTGTCGTGCATAGAACCCGGCTGGCGAATCATGGACATCGGCCCCGAAACGGCCGAGCGGTACGCGAACGCTCTCCGCGATGCAGGAACGGTACTCTGGAACGGGACGATGGGCGTGTTCGAGTATGCGCCCTTTTCTACCGGCACAAAACGGCTCGCAGAGGCATTAGCGGCCCAAGAAGAGGCGATTACCGTCATTGGGGGTGGGTCAACTGCGGAAGCCGTCAGCAGCCTGGGACTCGTCGATAGGATGACTCACGTCTCCACAGGCGGCGGCGCGTCGCTCGAATTTCTTGAAGGCAGGGAACTTCCGGGCGTCGCGGGCCTGATAGACGCGGATTGAGAATGGAGAGAAGGGATGATCGACTTTCCATACATCACCGAGCTTTGCAGTTCCACGCCCAGCAAGATCGTCATGCTGGTGGTCGACGGTCTTGGCGGCCTGGCGCACCCCGATACCGGAAAGTCGGAGCTTGAGACAGCGAAGACACCCAACCTCGACCGGCTGGCAACTCAGAGCGCATGCGGCCTCACGACACCCGTAGCACCCGGCATTACCCCCGGCAGCGGCCCGGGGCATCTCGCCCTTTTCGGGTACGATCCCGTCAAGTACCTCATTGGGCGGGGCGTACTCGAAGCTATCGGCATCGGGGTCGAGATCAAGAAAGGTCAAGTGGCGGCGAGAGGGAATTTCTGCACGCTCGACGAGTCCGGTCTTTTGGTCGACCGCCGTGCCGGGAGAATCCCCACGTCAGAGAGCGCTCAGTTGGTGGAATTGCTGGACCGGATCGAGGTCAAGGACGTGGGTATTTCGGTACATATCGTTCGCGACCACCGGTTTGTACTCGTTCTCCGGGGAGACGACCTAGACGAGCGGCTCACCGAGACCGACCCCCAGACGCTTGATGTGCCCCCTCTGGAGGCGAAGGCCGTCGTACCGGAGGCTGGAAAAACTGCTGAAATCGTCCGGTCCTTTACAAGGCAGGCCCAAGAAATCCTTCACGAACGCTCTTCGGCAAACATGGTTCTCCTACGGGGTTTTTCAGCACTGCCGAATCTCCCTGACATGGGAAGAACATACAGTCTCAACCCTGCCTGCATCGCCGCGTACCCGATGTACCGCGGCTTAGCCCATCTGGTTGGAATGAAGGTCGTGCCGACTGGCATGAGCTTTGACGACGAGCTTGACACGCTTGAAAAGAGCTTTCATGAGCACGATTTCTTTTTTCTGCACTACAAACCCGCCGACGCCGCCGGTGAGGACGGCGACTTCGACGGAAAGGTCGAAGCGTTGGAGTATCTCGACGTGCGAATACCACGACTGTTGGATCTCGATATCGACACTCTCGTCGTCGCGGGCGATCACTCCACTCCGGCGATCATGGCGAGCCACAGCTGGCATCCGGTGCCGTTGATGGTGAAGTCGTCGATCTATGCGGTCGACGGGGTAGGGGAGTTCAACGAACGGAGTTGCGCGTCCGGTTCGATCGGGCGCATCCCGGCAGTCGATGTCATGACGATTGCGCTGGCAAATGCAGGGAAGCTGCAGAGGTTCGGCCCGTAAAACGACAGCGCCCTTCGCAGCCGCGTCATGTACAATTGGCGCTCCTAAGTTGAAACTCCTGCAAAAAAGGTGAGTCATTGGGTTCCCCTGTTATAGCGGCCAACTGGAAGATGAACATTCTGCCCTCGGAGGCCGGAGCGTTCACCGAGCGGCTCCGTGACGGCCTCCAGGACGTTCAAGGCGTTGAAAAGATCGTCTGTCCGCCCTTCGTCTCACTGCCGGCGGTAGCGGAGCGCCTCAGCGGCTCGGACATCCGCGTTGGCGCTCAGAATATGCACTACGAGGATAAGGGGGCCTACACGGGAGAGATCTCGGCATCGATGGTCAAGGAACTCTGCGAGTACGTCATTCTCGGCCACTCGGAGCGCCGCCAGCGGTTCGGCGAAACCGATGAGATGGTCGCGAAGAAAGTGACTGCCGCCATTGCCGTGGGCCTGAAGCCCATCCTCTGCGTCGGAGAGACTCTTGCCGAACGTGAGGCGGGCGATGCCACGGTTGTCGTACAAAGGCAGGTACGCGCCGCGCTGCGAGAAGTCCCGTCGCTCGAAGGCGTTATCGTGGCGTATGAGCCTGTCTGGGCCATAGGCACGGGTGTACCTTCAAGTCCCGCGGACGCCCAGTACATCATGGAGTTCATTCGTGGCCTGATGCAGGAAGACTTTGGCCGCTCTGCAAAAGATCTTCCCATTCTTTACGGCGGCAGCGTGGACACGAACAACGTGGCCGGATTTATCGCCCAGCAGGACATCGACGGCGCTCTTGTGGGAAGTGCGAGCCTCGACGCGGACGGATTTGTCGAATTGGTCAAGAACGCCCACGCCGCTTCGGGCTAGGCCACTCATGCTTTCCATGGAACGGGCCAACGTCGTGACGATTGTTGGGCCTACCGCATCGGGCAAGTCGCGCTTGGGGATGGAAATTGCCCGGAGCGTGGGTGGGGAGATCATCGGGGCCGACAGCCGCCAGATATACCGTCACATGGATATTGGGACGGCCAAGCCGACCGTCGAAGACCGTCAGCGCGTTCGCCACCACTTGGTCGATATTATCGAACCCTCCGACGACTACAGCGTCGCACTCTACGTTAGGCAAGCACGCGAAGCGATTTCCAACGTTCTCAAACGCGGGCGGGTCCCCATAGTGGTGGGAGGCACCGGGCAGTATGTTTGGGCCTTGTTGGAGGGGTGGAACGTGCCGGAGGTCTCGCCGAACCCTTTGCTCAGGGATGATCTTCACACTCGAATGGCCCGAGAAGGTCTGCCCGCCCTCGTGAAGGAGCTCAAGGAGACTGCACCCGTCGCAGCCCGACGAATCGACCTTGCGAATCCGCGAAGGGTCATCAGGGCGCTCGAACTGGCGCTACAGACTCCTGACGGCGAACCGGAGGAGCCTACACGGACGCCACCGCCCTTTCAGGCGACCGTGATCGGCATCGAGGTTGACCGCGTGCGGCTGTATGAACGCATCCACGCTCGCGTGGATGCCATGATCGAGGCCGGGTGGGTAGGGGAGGTCGAAAATCTGCTGGATAGGGGCTTCGGCCCCGATCTGCCCGCGATGTCGAGTCACGGCTACCGGGAAATCTGCGAGTACCTCCGAGGGGAAGTGACGCTCGAAGACACCGTTGAGACCATCAAGACCAAGACACGCCGGTTCCCCCGGCAGCAGGGAGCGTGGTTCCGCGCGAATGACGAGCGCATCCGGTGGTTCTCAGGAGAGGATGGCGGTCTCGATCAGGCGGTCGACTATGCTTGCGAGTCTGTGGGGAAGCGCATGGACTCGCGGTAAATGGGGTCTTCGTAGACACGGAGTGATATACTGTAGCGACTCTAAATGATGCGGAGGCCGAGCTTGGAGTTCACCAAGATGCACGGCGCAGGCAACGACTATATCTATGTCGATGCGCGCGGAAAAGAGGAGGACTGGCCGACCATGTCGGCTGAGTTGAGCGACCGTCATACCGGAATTGGAGCCGATGGCCTCATCCTCGCGCTCGATTCGGAACGGGCCGACCTTCGCATGAGAATGTTCAACGCGGATGGCTCCGAAGCGGAGATGTGTGGAAATGGCATTCGCTGTCTCGTCGGGTTTGCCCTGACGAGGGAGATAGTTCCGCGAGAAACTTCCCCGGTAATGGTCGAAACCCTTGCCGGTGACCTTGAGGTTACGCCCACTTGGGCAGGAGACAAGGTGGTATGGGCGAGGGTGAGCATGGGAGAGCCACGGTTGGCCGTGGATGACATTCCGGTCGCGCTCGATGATCGGGTGATGGTAATGGACTATCCCTTGACGGTGGATGGAGTTACGTTCGAGATCAATGCCGTTTCTATGGGAAATCCCCATGCCGTGGCATTCATCGACGAATCGGTGGACGATGTTCCGTTGTTCCGGCTCGGTCCGTTGGTAGAACACCACCCGCTCTTTCCCAACCGGGTGAACTTCGAGATCGTGAATGTCATCGACGAAGGCCACGTGAAGGTGCGTGTCTGGGAACGGGGCTCCGGGGAGACCATGGCTTGTGCCACCGGGGCTTGCGCCGTCGGAGTAATATCGCGGTTGAAGCGACGAACGAAGGGAAATGACGTTCGGATGTCATTCCCCGGGGGCGATCTCGTCGTGAGATGGCCGGGCGAGGGCCCCGTGATCCTCGAAGGACCGGTCGCTGAGGTGTTCACAGGACAAGTATAGTATTAGAAAATTCTTGTACTTCTCCTAACATAAACACCAGAAATCGGCTAATTACGTGAGCTATACAAAGGCAACTTACCTAATTTACACGCGAAGAACCGAGTTTTCCTAGTTTTGGAACAATGCTAATCGCATAACACCGTAAGAATGGAGACGAAATGAGGTTTTCGGAGCGCATGGATAGAGTCCCACCCTACCTTTTCGTGCAGATCAGCAGGAAGATCGCGGAAAAGAAGGCGCAGGGCATCGAGGTCATCAGTTTCGGAATAGGCGATCCGGACATTCCCACGCCGGACTATGTCATCGATGCGCTCGGCGAGGCCTCTCACGACGCTCCGAACCACCGTTACCCCGAGTCTGAGGGCCTTCCGGAGTTTCGGGAAGGTGTTGCCGACTGGTATCAGCGACGGTTTAGCGTGAAATTGGACCCCGAGAAGGAAGTCATTTCGCTTATCGGAGCAAAAGAAGGGATCGGCCACGTTGCTTTTTGCTTCCTTGACGCCGGAGACGTTGCTCTGGTCCCGGATCCGGGATACCCCGTTTACGCCATGGGCACCCTGTTCGCGGGCGGCGAGAGCCACATGCTGCCGCTCACCGAAAAGAACGATTGGCTGCCCGATCTTGACTCGATACCCGACGACGTGGCGGGCAGGGCCAAGTTGCTTTGGCTCAACTACCCGAACAACCCGACGGGCGCAATCGCGGACCTCGACTACTACCGGAAGGCGATCCAATTCGCAGAGAATCACGATATCGCCGTCATGCACGACGCCTGCTACACCGAAGTGGCCTACGAGGGCTATCGACCGCCCAGCTTCCTTCAAGCCGAAGGGGCGATGGACGTTGGAATCGAGTTCCACTCACTGTCCAAGTCCTACAACATGACCGGCTGGCGCATCGGGATGGCCGTCGGGAATGCGGATATGATCGAGGCGCTGCTGACCATCAAGTCGAACCTCGATTCCGGCGTCCCCCAGGCCGTTCAGCACATGGCCGTCGAGGCTATGAAGCGTCCCTTGGAGTCGGTCGACGAGCGAAATGCCGTCTACCAGGCGCGTCGCGACCGCATCGTACCCGTGCTCAAGGACATGGGCATGAAGGTGGAGTCGCCGAAGGCTGGTCTGTACATCTGGGCGGGCGTTCCCGAAGGCTATACCTCGGCCGAGTTCGCCGAAAAGCTCTTGGAGGACACCGATGTCCTGATGATCCCGGGCGGCAACTATGGGGCAGCGGGCGAAGGGTACGTCCGCCTCTCGATCACTCTTCAGGACGATCTGATCAATAAGGCTCTCGACCGCGTATCCGGCTGGCGTCCATAGCTCAAACGTGGTGACATACTCCAATGACGTTGGATAATCATTCCATTTTAGGGTATAATTGCTGAGTAAAATTCAATCTATTCATACAGGAGGGGGTGTCCCATCGCTCCGGGAATGATTTCGACGGCCCAAAAGGCCGAACGTGCTTTGCTGGTGAGCGCGCAGGTATTTCGGCGGCGCGAAGCGCTTCCAATGCGCGCGTCTTTGGCAGAGCTAGGTGACTTGGCACGGACCGCCGGCGCGAAGGTGGTGGGGTCGCTCACTCAGCAACTTAAGAAGCCCACTCATTACTACCTCGGCAAAGGCAAGCTGGAGCAGCTCAAAGAGGCTGTTCTGGCCAAGCGCGTCGATACTGTCATATGCGACGACGAGTTGACTCCGACTCAGCAGCGGAACCTGGAACGGGCCCTCGAAGAGAAGGTCAAGGTCATCGACCGCACGGCGCTTATTCTCGACGTGTTCGCGGCGCGGGCCCAGACCCGTGAGGGCCGCCTTCAAGTTGAACTGGCACAACATGAATATCTCATGCCTCGTTTGGCAGGCCAGTGGTCACACCTTGAGCGTCTCGGCGGCGGCATTGGGACCAGGGGCCCGGGTGAATCGCAGATAGAGACCGACCGGCGCTTGGTGCGCAACCGTATACAGCGCATCAAGAAGGCCTTAAATCAGGTGAGCCGCCAGCGAGACCTCTATCGCGCGAGAAGGCGCAACGAGGGCATTCCCATAGTCAGCCTGGTGGGATACACCAACGCGGGCAAAAGCACGCTCCTAAACAGCCTCACGGCCGCAGGCGTGACCGCCGAAGACAAGCTGTTCAGCACCCTCGACCCCGTAACGAGAAAAGTTCGGCTCGCCTCCGGTAGGGAGGTCCTGTTCACCGATACGGTCGGATTCATCCAAAAGCTTCCTCCTGCCATTGTGGCTGCGTTCCGAGCGACCCTCGAGGAGATACGGGAAGCACGAATAGTCATACACGTCGCAGACGTATCGAGTCCCAACCTTGCTAATCACATTGATGAGGTCGAGAGCATACTCCACGACCTTGAAGTCGTTGACAAGCCGACCGTTCTTGCCCTCAACAAGACCGATCTACTGCCAGGAACCGACGATCCACGAAATGGAGACTCGCTTCCAGGGTTTCTCGATGCAGAAGAGCCGCCACCCGGCGTTGTACTCATTTCTGCTACGGAACGGTTGGGGCTCGAAGAGCTGTTAGGGGAAGTCGAACGCCTTCTCGGGGCCGAGGACCCCGCCGAGGCCGTCGTCGCGACCGCCTAAAGAGGCCGCCTTTTCACAGGGGCCGCACCCATCACCCCTCCGCGGCCCGTAAAATCGCTCCATGTGTCTTGGTGTTTTCCAATTGGTTGGACCTCGAACAGGAACCTTGCACATCGCCCAAACAGTGAAGAAGGGTTATTCAGGCCGCGGTCGGGGAGAGAAGAGGGTGTGTTGACAAGCCGCTAATGATTCGCACTATAAATGTTATGTAAAGTTGAAATGCGGTTCCGTAGCCGTCCTGACGCAATTTGACATAACAAGACACGTCCTACGGAATCCGGTTCGGAACCGAAACGAGCATCATTTCCGCAGTCATCAATCCGCGCAGCAGGTCGACCTCGAACTTTCCCGAATCGTCGCCGCCGGCGTAGACTCTTTGAATTCGGATGGTCTGCAAGAAGTGGTCGCTCTCCTGACCGACCACCATCACGACTTGGTCCCTGAAGCGGTCGACCGCGGCTCCGAGCTGCAGTAGCATCTTCGACGTCCGAGACGAGGCGACCCCGGGGGTCGAGACCACACGACTCGGTCCGGCCATCACGATGATCGCCCCGGAGCATCCGTCCATCCCGCTCGCCCATTCGGTGCTGAGAGGAGATGAGTCAATCGGATCGATCTCAACGACGCTGTGCGGGATGCCGAATCCGTCCAGCGTCCGAATAATCCGGTCGGCGATTGCTCCCGCGCCGGAGTGGGCTACGAGGAGACGTCCGTTGTCATTTCGACGAACTGCCGGCTGCTGCGGCTCTACGGACGTCGCTGGCCGCTCTTTATCTTTAGGGGGTGGCGCCTTTGTTCCTTCGTTTGAGGGTGTTTTTGAAGCCGGTGGGGCCTGAACGGTCAGGTCCGCTAGGCTTACGTAGTGCGAATTGCCCGCCTCCGTTACTATTCCGATCAATTCTCCGTTGCGGACCACAATCTCCAGGAATTCGGAGGCGAGACTCTCCGGAATGCCTATGTCGTCGATAATGATCCCCGACGCCTCCTCCGGCCCCGGAATCCGTTTACCATCCAAAAGCTCATAGAACGCCTTGAACGTATCGGGGCGCATTCCCGCTTCGATTAGGGCCTCGGAATCGTCCTCGGCGGCCTTTGCGCCCAACGCGGTCAAAGAAATCTTGGCGTCGCTGTAGCCGCCCTCGGTCAGACCGTACTTTGCCGATGAATTGAGCTTCATCATGAAGGCGCTGCTGGCCGGCGTAGTGCCCATGGCCTTGGCAAGTCGCACTCTGTCGAACGGCAGTCCGGCGTTCTTTTCGTGTATGGAGCGCGTGATCTCCAGGACCTCTTCGAGCCTGTGTTGCGGGTAAGGCCGTGAGACCCGCGTGCGTCTCTTTGCCGCCTGCGGCGCTGCGTCAACCATAGATCACCATCCTGAAAATATAGAAAATAGATTTCAATGTGTTTTCAAATATTCTGAAAAAGAGTTTATTTGAGTTGAGTGTGGCCAGAAAAAGTAATATCTGGTTTTCAGAAAACAGTATCATGGAGCAACGATTCGGTCAATACGGCGCACGATATTCCGGGGAGCATCTTTGCGAACTACGACTTCGAGAGCCAGACTCGCAAAGTAACCCATTGTTCGGCTAGTCGTTGAACTCCATAACGGTCTCTCCAGCCCGGAAGCGTCCAGTACGTTCGTGTGGCATCGGTGACTGAGGAGACCCAGGCTTGTACGTGATACTATGGCAGCATGGGGCCCTGTCGGGTCACGAGAAAGGATGATTTTCTGAAATGAACCTGAACCATCAGGCAGCAAAGACGTTCGCCATTGCCATATTCGCAGTCTTCCTGATGATCGGGCTTGGCTGCGGTACGTTTGGGGGAGGAGACGATACCGAGCCTTCGGCCGACGCCCTACCCGCCCAGCCCACGCCGGACCTGGAGAAGATAGTCGAAGAGATCGTCACCAAGATGCACGAGGATGCGACTGCCGAGGAGATCCAGGAGCTTGTGCGGGAGACGGTATCGGATGCCCTGGAGGCCCACGAGACTTCGACCGACGCTCCGCTGTTCCCCAAGGTGGTTGTCCACGACGACGATATTGTCGCTCCTCAGCACGTGCCCAACGAACTCGATGTAATCTGGGAGGCGTGGGAGCACCTGAACCGCGACTACGTGGACCGGGAGAAGCTCGACCCGGAGTTGGCTACCGAGTTCGCGATCAGAGGCATCACCAGCACCCTCGGCGATTCTCAGACCTCGTACGTGCGCAAAGAGGTGCTTGACGGGCAGTTCGGCGACGTATTCGAGGGCGAGTTTCAGGGCATCGGCGCCCACGTCGCGATGAACGCGAGAGGGCACCTCGTAATATCATCGCCCATCGAAGGCGGCCCTGCCGACCTGGCCGGAATCAAACCCGGCGACATCATCCTGGAGGTCGACGGTGAGAGCCTGGAAGGCCTTTCTACGCTGGAGGCGGTCTCGAAGATTCGAGGTCCGAAGGACAGCGTCGTTCGGCTCTTGGTGAAGAAACTGGGACAGATCGACCCCGTACTTATTGAAATAAAGCGCGCCGTGGTTCCTTTGACAAGTGTACGTCTCCGAAGCGAGCCGGGCGATAAGTTCATGCACATCCGCGTGACGGACTTCTACCCACAGACGGCGGACAAGCTGCGCGCGGTGATCGAACGGGAGATGGAGGCCGGCGCTCAGGGGCTGATACTCGACCTCCGAAGCAACGGGGGCGGCCTGCTGTCGGCAGCGGTAGACGTAGCAAGCCTCTTCATCGAAGACGGCTTGGCCATGTACGTAGTCGACGCAAACAAGCGACGCACCGACTACCCCATCAACACCGAAGGCCGGGAGTTTCTCACGGACATACCGATGGTCGTTCTCATCAACGGCGGCAGCGCCAGCGCGTCCGAGATCCTGGCGGGCGCCTTCCAGGACCACGACCGCGCCACATTGATCGGAGACACCACGTTCGGTAAGGGCAGCGTGAACTGGCTCCGACGTCTCAGCAACGGGGCCGGCCTCTACATCACCGTCGCTCACTGGTACACCCCGAATGGAAGGCTCATCCAGGGCGAGGGCGTCGCGCCCGACATCGAAGTAACCAGCCGCGACGCCCAGAAAGCCTCGGTTGACCAGCATAACCGGGCCGTTGAAGAGCTGGAGTCGATGATGAGCGGCGGGTCGTTCGATCTGAAGGGCAGCTCATAAAGGACCGGCACCATGGACGGCAACAGGTCAATCGCCGTCAATCGCAAGGCACGATACGAGTACGACATACTCGATAGTATCGAGGCCGGGCTGGTGCTGGTCGGGACCGAGATCAAGGCGATCCGGGAGGGCCGGGCCAACTTCAGCGACGCCTATGCACGCCCCGACAACGGTGAGATCTGGCTGATGAACGCGCACATCTCGCAGTACTCGGCGTCCGGGGGACAGAACAACCATGATCCCAAGCGTCCGCGCAAGCTGCTGCTCCACAAGGACCAGATTAGGCGGCTGACCCGTCAAGTGGACGAACGCGGCCTGACACTGGTGCCGCTGAAGCTCTACCTGAGGCGGCAAAGGGCGAAGGTAGAGTTGGGTGTGGCGAGAGGGCGGAAGCGGCATGACAAGCGGCGGGCGATCATCGACCGCGAGCGGGAGAAGGAAGCCCGGATGGCCATTCGTCGCGGCGGTTAAACGATACGGGCCGGAGCAGTTCAGCGCTCCGGCCCGTGCGGAAGGTTCTTAGAGTTTCTCTAACCCTAGTTGTTGGTGGAAGGATACCCCACCCTCTTGACCTCGATGGTCTCACCCGGCGCGAGCGCGACCCGATGCACGTTGATGCCGAGCTTGAGCAGCCAGTAGCCGAGAGTGGCCTTGCTCACGCCGAGCTCGTCGGCTGTGGCAGTTAGGCCGTACTCGGTCACCATCTGGGGCAGCATCTTCTCCAGAGGCTGCTGGAACTTCTCCTCGACCGCAATCATCTTCTTGGTTTTTCTCCTCATCATCACTCCTCCCACAAGTTACTGTAGTCTCATGCTAAGCCTCCGACAATTGCGGTGTCAATTCGTTTTCTAGCACTTTTCCAAGAATTTCAGAGGGTTTCACACTCAGAAAGAAACCAGCCCCTTATCCAATTTCTCGGCTAGACCTCCGCTGGGCCGGAGTTTGAGATTCTACCCACGCAACGTCCGAAGTGGCGGATATTCTGTGTTTTACACGCTAAATTGCCGATGCGTTATCAGGTCAAACGTTGTTGACTGGCAGGTTATCGGGCTGTTAGGCTCGGAGGTTACAATATGGGGTGTGAGGGAGGCGAGCAACCTTTTGCTAGGCTTGCTGCGAGAAATACGATCCCAGCATGGAAGGGAGCACGCGACAGTTGCCGTGCTGCTCGAACGAGGGGTCCGCCCTCCCCTAGCGGGGAACGCCACCCCGGGAGGGTTCCTTCTCTACAGTCGGGCATCGACGGAGGAGGTCACGGAGGCCGCCGAGGAGGCGTTGCGACGGCTCCAGTCCGGTGAGCGCGGTCTGGCCGTCTCTCCCTACTGCGGGACGAATCTCTTGGTTGCGGCCCTCATAGCCTTGGTTGTGTCGTCGATACTTCGCGGTCGGTCCAAGAGCGTGATGAAGAGCACGTCATCGATGATGCTCGGAATCATGGTCGCGCTGACTTTCAGGAGGCGGGTCGGCGAGCTCGTCCAGGAGTACCTCACTACCCTACCCGACTCCGAAGGCGTATCGGTGCGCCAAATCAAAGCTCTGCAGATCGGAAGGATCTCCATCCATTGGGTGGGTACCGGACCGGACTCGTCTTGACTTGATTGCCGAACGTTCGCATTGCTACACTTGGAAGTGTCAGATGTCCCTGTAGCTCAGTTGGACAGAGCGGCTGCCTTCTAAGCAGCGGGTCGCGGGTTCGAATCCTGCCAGGGACGCCACTTCTTTCGTGCCTCACCCCCATCCGTCATTTCCGCCTAGGCAGACCTTTGCACAACCGATGCTCAAGCCTGTCATTCCGACTAGAGGGAGGAATCTGGGCCGTCGTGACAGAGTCGTTCCCGCTGCTGGACGAGTTCCGAAGGACAAGGCACTTTAGATTCCTCACTCCGCCCCGCTGCGTTCGGAATAACAGATGTTGGGGTTTTGCAAATAATTCCCTTCAGATAAGCTCCGCCACCTTGTGGTCCGCGAGCGCGGTCTCGACCCTGTGAAGAATCGTTCTGAGGAGGGCCTGGGCGCGATCGCCCGAGTAGTCGAATGTTCCCCCTACCCTGACGGTGCGCAGCATGTTGGCCGCGATGGAGAGCCGGTAGTCTTCTATGCACGAATCGTAGTCGTAGCCGCGGACTCCGTGTTCGACGAGGACGGAGTGGTAGAGTTTCAACAGCTCCGACTCCAGGGCCCTGCGCTCGTTCGGGTCGATGCAATAGACGATGAAGTAGGCCATGTCTGCGACGCTGTGACCTTTAGAGGCGGCCTGCCAGTCGATGACTGCGGGACCGCGTCCGGTTCCGTCGAACGCCAGATTATCGAGGCGGTAGTCGCCGTGGAGGACCGTGCGAGGTGGCCGACTGAGCCGTCGTCTGATGCGCGCCAGGCTGTCGCCGAGGTGGTTGATGAGGTTGATGGTCGATGGCCGGAGGTACCTGCCCCACGTCGAGAGGAACGGGCCTATGGCCTGCCGGAAGGCGCGCTGACGCACGTCGGCGTCCTGCGCATATTCGGGGAGCCAGTCCATTTCGGCAAGACGAGGACTCTCCCAGAATTCGGCGTGGAACGCTGCAATTGCTTGCATGGCGGACTCGATGTCCTCGCGTGGCGGATTGCCCACGTTGTCGCCGAAGCGCGCGGGCGCCAGGTCCTGGAGAAGGATGATGCACTCGCCCGAACCGGGGTCGTAGGCGCTGTAGTACCGCCGGGGAGTAGAAAGGGCTACGTTACCAAGCAGATTTTCGTAGCAACTGATCTCGCGCTCGTAGGACATCGCGCTATCGGTAACGGCGGCGCGAATCGCCGGGTCATAGGAAGGAAACTTGGCGATGATGGAGCCGGGTGCGTCCTTCTCGTGGGAGTCGTAGGTCACGGTAAGCCTGGCGATTCGTCCTGTGAAGCCATGCCCGGCCGACGTGTCACCGGCGTCGATAGACGTTGCCGACGAGGTTGTGATGACACCGGATGAGCGAAGCGCATCGGTCAGCCAATCGGCTGTGATGCTTTCGGGCGTATGAGGGATGGAGAGATCTGTCATGGATTCAGTCGAACCGGCGCTATTATACCAATGAGGTTTGATAAGGCCCCCGCTTTGCATTCGCGCTCTCAACGTGTAGAGTATGGGCAAGTCTTGGGCTGCACATACAGGGGGAAATTATGGAGACAGCGCGAGTGTTCTTTATCGGCGCGGCATACTTCTTCTGGGTAATAGGTGCCTTTTTCCTTGTATTCGCTGTCGCTGCGGGCATGGCAGCCCTAATCCCAGCTGCCGTGTTGTTTGTTGTTGGCTTAGTCTTTTTCCTGCTCCACAGATTCACGGCGAGGAGATGATCCACCCCGGAAGCAGGGTAGACGGGACATGATCACCTAGTTGTCTCTCGGCATCTCGACCTCGTGCCCAAAGGGAAAGCGATGCAATGCCTAACCGATTGATCGACGAGTCGAGTCCTTACCTGCGTCAGCACGCGAACAATCCGGTCGACTGGTACCCCTGGGGCGCCGAGGCCCTTGAACTCGCTGTCCGCGAGGACAGGCCGATCCTGCTCAGCGTTGGTTATTCCGCGTGTCACTGGTGTCACGTCATGGAGCGCGAGTCGTTCGAGGACCCCGGGATAGCGGCCCTAATGAACGAGCACTTCGTGTCGATCAAGGTCGACCGCGAAGAACGCCCCGACATCGACTCGATCTACATGGGCGCAGTGCAGGCAATGACGGGCCAGGGCGGATGGCCGATGACCGTGTTCCTCACGCCGGAAGGCAAGCCGTTCTACGGCGGGACGTATTTCCCGCCCGAGGAACGGGGTGGCCTGCCCTCTTTCCCGCGCGTCCTGACGACGATGGCGGACGTGTACCGCAACCGACGGGGCGACGTCGTCAGCACGACCAATCAACTGGTCGCGCACATGCGGCAGATGACGCGGAGCGCGCCGGGCATCGAGCCGCTGACGGAAGACATTATGGTCGAGGCGGCACGGGAGCTTCGCAAGCAGTTCGATGACAACTACGGGGGCTTTGGACTGCAACCGAAGTTTCCGCAGCCGATGACGCTTGAGTTCCTGCTTCGCCAGTACCTTCGGAACGAAGACCCGTCAGTACTCGAAATGGTGGAACTCACGCTCGATCAGATGGCGCGAGGGGGCATTTACGACCAGCTTGGCGGCGGATTCCACCGGTACTCCACCGATACGTACTGGCTCGTCCCCCACTTCGAGAAGATGCTCTACGACAACGCACTGCTGGCGCGGCTGTACCTCCACGCACACCAGGTCACGGGCAGTCCCATGTACCGGAGGATCGTCGAGGAGACGTTGGACTACGCCGTACGGGAGATGACCTCGCCGGAGGGTGGGTTCTACTCGGCGCAGGACGCGGACAGCGAGGGTGAGGAAGGGAAGTTCTTCGTCTGGAGGCCGGAGGAGGTAGTCGAGATACTTGGCGCGGAGGATGGCAAGCTCGTCAACGACTACTACGGCGTCACGATTCACGGGAACTTCGAGGGTCGTAGCATTCTGCACGTTCCGACTCCCCTGCCCAATTTTGCCCGGTCGGGGGGAATGGACGCGGATGCGCTCGAACAGCGTTTGCGAGAGGCAAGGGCGAAGCTGATGGAGCGGCGCTCGCTACGAATCGGGCCGGAACGCGACGACAAAGTCCTGACCTCATGGAACGGACTTATGCTCGCGGCCTTCGCGGAGGCCGCGGTGGTTCTCGACCGTGACGACTACCGGGACGTGGCTGTGGCGAACGGGGCGTTCCTGCTCGATCAGCTCGTTGACGAGTCGGGGCGTCTGCTCCGCACATACAAGGACGGGCAAGCGAAGCTTTACGGGTATCTTGAAGACTACGCATTCTTGATCGAAGGTCTGCTGCTGCTTCACGAGGCAACGTTTGGAGAACGGTGGCTCCAGTCGGCTATCGAGCTGGGCGGAGCGATGGTCGACCTGTTTTGGGACGAGTCGTCCCAGCAGTTCTACGACACAGGCTCCGACCATGAGGAACTCGTCATACGGCCCCGCGACCTTACCGACAACGCGGCGCCGGCGGGAAGCTCCATGGCGGTGAGCGTGCTGCTCAAGCTGGCTGTTCTCACGGGCGATTCGGCCTACAGCTCGCGGGCTGCCACCTCACTGCGCTCGGCGCACGCTGTGATGCAGCGCTTCCCGACGGCTGCGGGCCACTGGCTGGGGGGCCTGGACTTCTATCTTTCCAAGACGAAGGAAATCGTGATCGTCGGCGAGCGAGAGGACCGTGCCACTGCCGATCTCGTCCGTGAGGTTTTTCGCGGCTATCTGCCCAACAGGGTGTTTGTCGGAACGTCGGGTGAGGGTACGGGTGATGGATCAGACCTGCCTCTGTTGCAGGACAGGCACTTGACCGACGGTCAGCCGACCGCTTACGTGTGTGAGAACTACGTGTGCCAGCTTCCGGTGAACGAGGCGGGCGACCTTGCAAGGCAGTTGGTCGGTTAGCGATTACGGCCAGCGCAGTTCGCTGCCGTCGTAGGCGCGTTCGAGGAAGGTGGTCGTGAAGGCCGTTGTGTAGTCGAAGGGTTGCGGCAATGCTTCGAATTTCAGCAGGTGGTCGTAGAGCGCCTTCCACTGGTCGTCCGTCATTTGTCCGAGTCCCCGCTCATCGGTGAACGGACTCGTGGCGTCCGCAAGCTCGGTATCCAGCATGAAGGCCTGGTGCGCGCGATCTTCCTTGGGCGCGTACTTCATGATGATGTCCAAGGTTGCCTCGCGGTTCTCAAGGGCGTACTCGGCGCCCTTGAGCGTCGCGCGGAGGAAGCGGTCGAGAACGTCGCTCGAATCCGATGCGTAGGCGTCGGTCGTGATGTAGGTCAGGCCCATGTTGGGAACGTCGAAGTCGGCGGGGTCCCAGAGCACAACCTCGTGTCCCAGCTTGCGGACGACGTTGGGCTCGTTCGACTTGAAGACGGCCAGCACATCGACCCTTCCCTCCGTCAGGACGCGCGGGTCGAACCCGACCTGCACCTCGTTGATTTCTTCCCGGTCTACTCCTGCCGTCTCGAGCATGGCCAGGTAGTCGGGCGGGACGGAAATCTTGTATCCGAAGTTGCGCCCTTCCCAGTCTTTGAGGCCGGTGATGCCGGAGTCCTTCAGGGCCATGTAGGCCTGCTGCCCCTTCTGCCCGAATAAGGCGACCGCTACGATGGGCAGCTCGGGGTCGGAGCGCCGCTTGAGGACGGACGTGGCGGCAGCCGTGGTGACGTGGACGTCGCCCGCGACGAGGAGCTTGAGATGCTCCCCGCTGCTGGCGTGGCGTATCTCCACATCGAGGTTCTGTTCGTCGAAATATCCCTGCTCCTGTGCGACGTATGCGGCGACGAAGGGCAGGTTGGCCTGCGGTTTGAAGCCAGCCATGAAGACGACCTTGTCGGGGGCTTGATCCACGTCGTCATCGCCGCAGGCCATAGTAAAGGCCATTGGGATGAGGAGTGCCAAGAGGAGAACGCGAGTCATGGGGCGAATTCTACACGATTGCGCGCGGTATATCCCGAATGAAGGGCGGGATTGACGTGCAACTCCGCCACTTAAAAGGCAGGCCCCGATTGTTGCGAGTCGTGCCAGAAGAGGACGCGGCGCTCGATGAGCGCGGTGATGCCGGTCAGGCCGAGTCCGATGCAGGCTAGGACGGCTATGGCCGAGAACAGGGTCGGCATGTCGATGTTGTGGTGGGCCACGATGATGACGCTTCCCAGTCCGCGGTCGCCGGTGAACCACTCCCCCACCACGGCTCCGATGACGGAGAGCGGCACGGCAATGCGAAACGCGGCGAAGACGTACGGGAGCGCGCCGGGAACGCGGAGCTTGATGAGGACCTGGGCTTCGCTTGCGTCGAGGAGTCGAAAGAAGTCCAACGTCGTGGCATTGACCGACCGCAGCCCGATGAAGGTATTGACCATGACCGGGAAGAAGGTAATGAGGGCGGCGATCATCATCTTGGGGAACGATCCGAACCCGAACCAGATGACGAACAGCGGCGCTATGGCGACTATGGGTGTCACCTTGATGAGCAGCGCGATGGGATAGACCGTTCGCTCGAATAGCCGCGAGTGGGCCATGACTCCCGCCGCGATGACGGCCACCAAGGTTCCCAGAGCAAAGCCGCCGAGCGATTCGTATAGCGTGATCAGCCCGTGAAACAGGAAGTAGGCGAGGTCGCCGGACAGGCGTGACCAAACGGCGCTCGGCGTCGGCACGAGGTACTCGGCGACGCCGCTGACGCGAACCGCCACTTCCCACAAGACTCCCACCGCCGCAAGCGCAATGAGGGGGAAGAACGCTCGGCCGGCATAGTGAGTCAGGCTGGCGAAGTGCCAGCCCTGTGAGGACGGGCCGCCAGCACGTATGGCGCCGCCCCGGGCAGGCTTAGACCGCGATAGGCTCATGCCTTGCCCCCTTGAGCAAGCCCCTCACGAGGGCCATGCAGCCCCCGAATTCCTGCGATTCCTCCACGGACCGCATCCTCGGACGCGGCAGCTCGATATCGACTACATCCACGATCTCTCCGGGACGGGGTGACAGCACGACCACGCGGTCGGACAGCATGACAGCTTCGGAGATGCTGTGTGTGACGAACAGGACGGTCGTTGGGCGGCTCTCCCAGATGCGGAGGAGCTGGTATCCCATGTCGGTGCGCGTGATCTCGTCGAGGGAGCCGAACGGCTCGTCCATCAGCAGGATTCGCGGCCTCGTCGCAAGCGCCCTTGCGAGGGCGACGCGCTGCTTCATGCCGCCGGATAGCTGGTAGGGATGGGAGTCGTGAAAGCCGTCGAGTCCGACAGTATCCAGTAAGTCGTTGACTTCACTTTTCTTGTCGTCTCCGTTGAGCTCGATTGAGAGGCGTACGTTTTCGGCGGCGGTGCGCCATGGGAGGAGGGCGGCGTCCTGGAACACGGCTCCGAACAATCGCTGCCGTCGAGCATGGTCGGGTGAAGCGCCGTCAATGCGAACGGTCCCGCGTGTCGGCGTCAGGAGGCCGCCGACTATGCGGAGCAGGGTTGTCTTGCCGCACCCGCTCGGCCCGATGATGGAGACGAACTCGCCTTCGTCGATGTCAAGGTCGATGCCCGAGAGCGCGGTCACGCGAGGGTGGCCCTTCCCGTATTCGTGGGTCAGTCCGTGAATGGAAATGTGAGGCAGCCGAGCGGTCTCGTTCGCGCTCGGATCACCTTCCTCGCCGACCATCGTATCCTCGCTTTACCTTGGTTATCAGCTTTCCCGTCTCCTCAGACTGCCGTACTGAATCCTCGCCTTAGCGAGTACGACGATGCCGATGGCGAGCACGCCCAGCGGGCCGATGACTTTGTCAAGAGCCAACAACCATGCCAACAGCGCCGTTGCAACGAAGAGCAACCCGCCGGTAAGGCCGGTATTGCGGGTGATGGCGAGCAGGATCAACGCGGCGGGGACTCCGGCGAGAAGCCCGAAGGGGGCCAGGCCGGCGGTCGTGCCGATTGCGGTCGCCATGCCGGTGCCGCCGGAACGATTTCCGATCACGGGGAAGATGTGTCCCAGTACTACGGCGAATGCTGCGGTTAGAGGTGCCCACTCATGGCTGCCTATCAGCAGCATTGGCGTGGTAGCTACTGCGCCTTTTGCGACATCGAGAGCGAACACGGCTATGCCGTACTTGGGGCCGATCTCGCGGTAGACGTTCGCGGCACCCGGATTCTTGGTTCCCACTGCGCGGATGTCCACACCGGCGATGCGGGCTACGATGTCGCCCAAGGGCGCCATCCCCAGCAGGTAGGATGCGATGGTCCAGGCGGCTATTATCGCGATGTCAGTCATGGTTTCTCGAACCTGTAACTCGCCGGGACTTCAGGACGAAGATTCCTCATGAGTCTTTCGGACGGAGATGGAGAGCGAAGAACTGCCTGCCCGTTATCGACGGTTCGACGGCGAGCTGCCGCTTGATTCCGGCAACGACTTCCGGGTCGATATTCAGCGCGGCGCATACCGACTCATCGAGGGAACGACGAGTATCGCACCTATCCATCTCTTGCAGGGGTTCCATTGGCTGTTCGGCGAGGCAGTCATACGCCATCGCCAGCATCCAGACCGCGCCGTCCCCTATGGTATCGAAGTCCGGAACCGGCAGCTTCCGGAGGTCGTCGATCGACAGATTTGGGCGAGTCGGTGTCTTGTTCGTTCGGTTTCCGAGAAGCGCGAGAACGCCGACGGACGAGTTCAGGAACGCGCACAACGCCTTCTCTCTGTTCTCAAGGAGATCGCCCGGCACGTCGATCGTGCAGGGCACCCAGAGCGAACCGACCGACCGAGTTTTCACGCGCACGGTCGTTACTTTGGTGGTTGTCAACCTTAGGTGTGTCGGCAGCAATAGCCTGCTCTTTTGTTCCCAATACCTATCCGCCCGATGCGCGTACTCAGGCTTGGCGGAGATGTATGTGTCAAATTCCGTGGACATGGTCTGGATGACGTTAGTGTCATGTTGCCACAGTGCTGTTCGCCCTTCCTTGTCCGACACAGGGGTTCTTTTGTAGGCTTCCCGAATCCTCTGGCCCGCCGGCCCTACGTTGGCAATCTTCCCCAGCGGCATTGACGGGAAGAGATCGCCGTGCGCCAGTTCCGAGAATCTCTCGCACAGGTACGGGGAGAAGAACTGCACCGCTCCCCAGTCACCGCAGGCGATCCTGTCGGCGGGCCATTCTTGAATCGTCCCGTTGGCCTGTTCCATCACCGTGCCTCGTTTGATCGACCTTGCCACGCTGATGGCCTCGGCGGGCGTGGGCGGGTTGTACGCCAAGTTGACGACGCGCGTCGGCGGCTTCGGTTCGTCCGGGTTCGGCCAGCGGCGGCATATCAGAAGCATTTCGCCGATGCTCGTGTTTTCCGAGAAGTAGATACGTGTGGGATCGTGGGAGGTCACGATGGTCTCTACGTGATACTGACTCGCGAGATAGCGACGGACCACGTTCCCCGACTCATTGGTAGCCATGACAAGCGGCATCACCGCCGCGACGGTACCCGAATCGTCCTTGTTTATATGATCGGCGAGCAGCAGAAAGGCGCTTCCGATCGCCGAAAGATGAACCGGCCTGTTCGCGAATAGTTGCTTCTCCCGGTCCTTGAGCTTGCGCTCGTCCTCGCGGCTGAACTGATCGTGTCGCAGGCTGTCGCGCGTGAAGGGCGGATTCATGATGACCAGATCGGCTGGCTCGACCTCCGCCATGCCGTTCCCCCCGTCCACCTGCGACACGGTCTGCGCGGTGTTGGGCCACGACATCATCTTGGCTTGACCGTCCAGTAGTTCCAGCGAACCGAGGAACGCGCAGCCCTCCCCGTCCACGCCGAGGAAGGTACGGCCTATCTTCATATTCTGGAAGCGTGTGCTGGGAGACAGCAGGCCGAGCGTGGTCGCCGCCATGTGCGTGGCAGTCAGGTTGACGTCGTAACCCGTCAGCACCTGTTCAATGAGCGCCTTTGCCGAACGATCATCGTCTCGCGTCTTGGGTGAAAGCTCGCGTATGCGCTCCGCCGCCGCCATGAGCAAAGTGCCCGTTCCACACGCGGGATCGACGATTCGCAGCTTGGCGATGGCATCGGGATCGTTCCAGTCGCACATGTCTTCGGTCATCGCAAGCGACGAGAGCAGGGTCGCCGCCGCAGTTGTGGTGTAGAACGAGCCGTCATAGCGCGCGGTATCCAAGACCGTGTGAAAGATGCGCCCCAACAGGTCGTGTCGTATGCCGGCGATATTGCCGGCAACCTCTAGGGCCGCCTTTGCGGTCTCTCGAATTGCCACCGTGAACGCGGGGTCCGCCGGGCAGGAGTGAAGAGCCGCCCGCGCGGTCTCGAAAATAGGTTTGTAATCCAGGGCAAGAATCAGGTTCCATGCGTCGGAGAAGGCGGTCGTCGGATCGTCGGCATCGGTGCAATATCGCGCCGAATTCGGCGGCCACTCCCCTGTAAAGGGGGTGTCGGACGGCAATCTATTGTCGTATTCGGGTTTCAGATTTCTGAGATGGACGTCCAGCCTCGAATGAAACATAACTGCGGTTGCCACAACCAGCAGCGCGCGCTTGGCCGCCTTGTCCCACTTGGCGTTGCCGTTTTGGCCCGGCGGCAAGTCGAGATGCTCGGCGAGCAGCCATTTCTGCCCATTGTCCAAACGCTCGACTGCGGCATCGAGGCTGGCCGAAAGCGCGGCCGCCGCGTGATCGGGATTGCCAAGCTGCGCGGGAGCCAGCCTAATGACGGAAACCAACTCATCGAGGTTGGCGTCACCCCACTGCGCTTCATCGGCCGGAACCAGCGCCTTGGGAGCGCGAATCGTCCATAGCATTCGACTCTGTGGGATTTGCTTCGGTTTGGTGATACCCTCGGGATAGCAGACGGCAACGGCGCACTCGGCGAGTCCCTGCTTCAGCCGCCTGTCCGCATCTTCGATCGCTTCTCTCTTCTTCGCGTTCGTCTGGCCCTGTTCCGCTTCCAGGGCAATTTTCACCGGGCCGACGCGGATGTCCACGTCAATGCGCCTTCCGCCCTGCATCCGCTCCTGCTGGGCGTTCAGTCCACGCCGGCGCAGCAGGTCGGCCAGCCAAACGTTGAGAGTGTGTTCGTGTTCTCTTGTCGTCACGCCTCTCCTTTCACTGCCGTCGCGCCTGTGGATTCCCGCCTACGCGGGAATGACGGTGGCTTACTTGTCTCACACGGATTCTGAACGGTTACCGTGTCGAACGCGCCGTTGAAGTGCGTCTCACCATCTGCGAAAATACTCGTCGCGTTTACGCACAGTTTCCGTATAGTACCGTCCCCAACGAGGAAAAGAAAACATGGCAGCCACCCCCACCGTCGATCCTGCACTTCTCAGCACTCTCCGATGGCGAAGCATCGGGCCTCATCGCGGCGGCAGAGTCGTCGCGGTGGCAGGCCACCCGACGGAGCAAGCGACGTTCTACTTCGGGGCCTGCGCCGGGGGGGTGTGGAAGTCGGACGACGGGGGAACGTATTGGCAGAATATCTCCGACGGCTACTTTACTTCCGCCGCCGTCGGGGCCATTGCCGTGTCGACGTCGGATCCCGCCGTCATATTCGCGGGCACGGGCGAGGCCTGCACGAGGGGGAATGTCTCTGCCGGGGACGGAGTGTACCGCTCCACGGACGGGGGACGGAGCTGGGCTCACGTCGGCCTGGAGGCCACCAAGCATATCTCCCGTGTTCGGATACATCCCACGAATCCAAACGTGGTGTATGTCGCAGCTTTGGGGGACATATTCGGCGACAGCGCAGAACGCGGAGTCTTCCGCTCGACGGACTGTGGCGAATCGTGGGAGCGCGTGCTTTTCGGGGACGAGACGAGCGGCGCGGCCGACTTGACGATGGACCCGAACAACCCGCGCATCATGTTCGCGACCCTGTGGGAGGCCAGACGCAAGCCCTGGAATTTTTCTTCCGGCGGACCTGGCAGCGCGATATACCGCACGACGGACGGCGGCGACACGTGGGAGAACATCACGGAGAACAAGGGGCTGCCCGGGGGCATCAAGGGACGCATGGGCGTTGCCGTATCCCCCGCGAAGGACGGTCGCATCTGGGCAATCATCGAGGCAGAGGACCGGGGCCTCTACCGCTCCGACGACCTGGGCGAGACGTGGGAACTCGTATCGGGCGATCCGAAGCTCATCCAGAGACCGTGGTACTACTGTCACGTGTTCGGCGATCCCCAGGACTCCGAGACCGTGTGGATACTGAACCTCAAGTGCTGGAAGTCGACCGACGGCGGGCGCACGTTCACTGAGGTGTCGATGCCTCACGGCGACAACCACGACCTGTGGATCGACCCCACGAACACGAAGCGCATGATTCAAGGCAACGACGGCGGCGCCTGCGTGTCGTTCAACGGCGGAGACTCGTGGTCGACGATCTACAATCAGCCGACGGCGCAGTTCTACCGGATGGACGCGGACAACGAGTATCCGTACAGGGTATACGCCACGCAGCAGGACAACAGCGCGATCAGCACGCCCAGCCGCGACCTCGAAAAGGGGGCGATCCTCTATGCCGATAGCTACTTCGTCGGAAGCTCGGAGAGCGGGCAGATCGCGGTCCATCCCGACGACTCCAACGTTGTCTTCTCCGGCGCGATAGGCAGCTCGTCGGGCGGCGGCGACGCCCTGCACCGCTATGACCACAAGACCGGCCAGAGCAAGATCGTCTCGGTGTGGCCGGAGTTCGTCTACGGCCAGGGCGTGAAGGACCACAAGTATCGCTTCCAGTGGACGTATCCCATCGTCTTTTCGCCCCACGACTCAGGCACGCTCTACGTCGCCGCCGAGACCGTGTTCCGTTCCACGAACGAGGGGCACAGCTGGGAGGCCATCAGCCCCGACCTGACGCGCAACGACCGATCGAAGATGGAGGCGTCCGGGGGGCCGATTACGAAGGACACTACCTTCGTGGAGAACTTCGGGACGATATTCGCCTTCGTCGAGTCACCCCACGAGCCGGGGGTGTTATGGGCAGGCTCGGACGACGGTCTCGTCCATATCTCCCGCGACGGCGGGCAGAACTGGGACAACATCACCCCGCCCGATCTGCCCGAGTGGTCGACCATAGCGATCGTAGAGCTTTCACCGCACGATCCGGCGACCGCATACGTTGCCGCGCACCGCTACCGTCTCGCCGACAACACTCCCCTGCTCTTCAAGACGAATGACTACGGCAAGACGTGGCAGAGGATTACGGACGGCATCCCGGAACACGAGTACACGTGGGTGATCCGGGCCGACACCGAGCGGGAGGGTCTGCTCTACGCGGGAACCGAGCTTGGCGTTCACGTCTCGTTCGACGACGGCGAGTCGTGGCAGTCGCTGCAGGGGAACCTGCCCGTTGTAGCCGTGCACGACATGAAGATCAGGAACGACGACAACGAGCTTGCGGTTGCTACGCATGGCCGCTCCTTCTGGATTCTCGATGATCTGAAGCATCTCCGTCAGGTCCCGGACGCCTCGGACACCAACGGCATCCGGCTCTTCAAGCCCGCGAGTGTGGTACGCGGCGCCTACCAGATGACATCGGGGCGCTCATCGGGAGACGGGAAGCGCTACATGCTGCGGCTGGGCTCCGCGGCGGCGTGGACTGAAACGCAGGACGAGAACGAGCAGTCGCACTCCACTTTCCTCGACGCCGGAAACAATCCGCCGACCGGCGCCATCATCCACTACAACATCGGGGACGTGGACGCGAATGACGCGATTTTGACCATCTCCGATGGCGACGGAAAGGTGATTCGCACCGTTCGGCCCAAACCGTGCGATTACGACGATCTGTCCGACTCGGAGAAGCCCGCAGGGCCATTCCTTCCGGTCGAGAAGGGCATGAACCGCTATATCTGGGACTTGCGCTACGACCAGTCTTCAAAGGTTGCGACTGCTCCGAAGTCCGAGGCCGTGGAAGGCCCGTTGGTAGTTCCCGGCACGTATACGGTTACCCTCACCGTGGACGGACGGACCGACAGCCAGGAAGTTACCGTCGAGCAGGACCCGCGCGTGTCCACGTCCGGCGAGGAATTCCAAGATCAGCTCGAACTGATGCTTCAAGTGCGGGACAAGACAGGCGAGGTACACGACGCCATCAACCGCATCAGGAGCATCCGAGGACAGGTGGCCGAGTGGGCCGGGCGAGCGGACGCGGCAGGAAAGCGTGACGCCCTCGCGGACGCAGTCGAGGGCCTGAACGACTCGCTCGGCTCCATCGAACTGGCATTGATCCAAACGAAGGCGCCCGAAGAAGAGGGCCTCGACCGTATCGGACTGCCCGCAGGGGTGGGATTCAAGCTCAAAGAGTTGATGGCGGCGGTCTCCTCGGCGGACGCGGCCCCTACCACGCAGCAGCACGACGTCTTCGGCGTCCTGTCGGAAAGGGCGGATGGCGCGCTGGAGCGTCTCGAACGGTTTGAGAACGAGGACCTGCAGCGATTCGTGGACACACTGCATGAACTCGAAGTCCCCGCGATCATCGCGAAGGCGTAGGGCGTGATCCGCTCAAGGGGATTTCTCGGCGTAACGTCCGCGGACTTCCTGGTGCGCTCAGCGTACCAGATGGGCAAGACGCCGCTCTTGCCGCTATTCGCCGCGAGTCTGGGTGCGGGAGACGTGCTGCTCGGCTTCATCGTGGCCGTTTCGACCCTTACCGGCATGGTGCTCAAGCCGTTCGTGGGCATCCTCTCCGACCGGACGGGGCGGCGCATCTGGCTGCTCATCGGCACGGCGGTGTTCGCGGGAATGCCCTTCGTGTACGGGTTCGTCGGCTCGCCCGACCAGCTTGTGCTCGTACGAATCGTCCATGGGCTTGCCACCGCGATCTACGGCCCGGTGACCCTTGCGTACGTGGTTGAGCTCTCGAGCTCCAACCGGGCGGAGAGGCTCGGATGGTTCTCCATGGCCAGAAACGCCGGGTACGTAGTCGGCCCAGCGGCGGCGGGAGTCCTTCTCTTGAGGATGGACCCCGTACACGTCTTCACGGTGGTTGGCCTGCTGAGCAGCCTCGCGTTCGTGCCCATAGCCCTGCTGCCGGAGACCAAGTCCGCGCCTCAAGTTCAGAAACCGTCCTTGATAAAGCAGACTTTGAGTGCAATGACCGTCGCCAGCCGCTCTTCCGGCGTCTGGCTGGCCGGAGGAATGAGCGCGCAGGTGCTTATCGCCGAGTACGCCGTCAAGACATTCCTGCCGGTCTACGCCCTCTCTCAGGGTGTGAACGTTGCGGTTGTCGGCGCATACTTCGCGCTGCAGGAGGGGGCGCATCTCGTCCTGGCACCACTGGGAGGACGCCTTGGCGACAGACTCGGCCACGTGCCGACCGTGGCGCTCGGCATGGCTGCGATGGCAGTCGGCTTGCTCACCCTGTCGTTCGGCCATGATACGAGCGCCCTCGTATTGTCGGCGGTCCTCATTGGTTCGGCGCAGGCTCTCGTCTTTCCCTCGGCGTTTGCGTCCGTGGCTACGAATGTCAGCGAGCACGACCTCGGAGCCTGCATGGGCTTCGTCGGCGCGATGAAGAACTCGGCGAAGGTGGCGGGCCCCATTCTTGGGGGACTCCTCATCCACCGCTTCGGCTTGGAGATCACGCTTGCCTCCATGGGAGTAATGCTGATAGGCGTAGGTCTCGGCATCTATCTCATCTGGAGGTCGGGACTCCGACGTGGCGATTCGCTGGCAGTTGCGGCAGGCGACGCCTCGATCAAGTAATCGACCGGTTATCACCGCAGCCAACGCGCCCATTCACTCGTCCGAAGGCCGCCTGTGATACGATGGTTTTGGCGGCCATTCGAACGCCCCAGCTTTGGGGAAGGTACTGTAAAGAGGGAGCGCAACCGAACGTGACGTGGCTGTGGAAAGTGCCTGACATGCGGACGCGGGTGGACTTTGCCCGTAGAAACGCTCCCGGAGACATCTTCACCCAAATCGCCCGCTTCATCGTCTACTACGTCTCCGCGCTGTTGATTTTTGTCCTGAAGCCGGTCGACTACGTGGGCAGATGGATCTTTAGTATCGCCTTTCACGTCGGCACGGTGGTGGGGTTCTTCTACGTGTTCGGGCTCCTCTTCTTCTTTCTCCTGTCGGCTCTATGGATCCCGTTCTGGGCGCTGCTTGTCGGGAGCAGCTGGCTCTGGTTAAGGCAACCATGGACTCGCCCCATTTTGCTGATTCCGGGAATGGCCCTCTCCCTCGTGTTGACGGTCGTCTTGATGCTGGTTCCCGATCCCGAGAAGCACCCGAAGTACGTGACGATTACGCAGGAGTGGCCGCTAACCTGGAATCTGTGGTACCCGCCACTCGTATACTTCGAGGAGCACAATATCTGGAATCCGGAGATTAACCCCTACGAAGCCGACCGACTCTACGAGATTCAGCAAGAACGACGGAGAGAGACAGGCCGGCAAGACACCAGACAGTGAAGGCCAGTCAGAGACTCGCCGACCTGGCAGAGGCAAAAGACCTTAGAGGGTGTACTCACATCCGTTCGCCCTGAGCTTGTCGAAGGGCGGTTCATGGTTCGACAAGCTCACCACGAACGGTTTAAGGCCCCTCTCAGGCGAATACCGGAATCTGCTCGTAGGTACCGCCGACGATGGGCTTGGAGTCCACGTCCATCCACTGCTCCAGGATCGAGGCGTACATTCCCCGGTAGTCGTAGGTGTGCTGCATGTCCTCGCCCTCGATCAACTCGGAAGGGTCAAGTGACGGGTACTCGGCATACAGGCCGCCCTTGACCTTGTTCCCGATCAGGAACGCGCCTCCGCCCGCGCCGTGGTCGGTGCCGCTGCCGTTGTCGGCTACTCTCCGCCCGAACTCGGTGAAGACGAGCATGGACACGTTGTCGGCCTTCTCATGGTCTTCGAGGTCCTGGAAGAAGTCCATGATCGCCCGTGAGAGGTCGCCGAGCAGCGTGGTGTGCGTGGGCGCCTGGTTCGAGTGGGTGTCGTAGTTGTTGTGGTTGGTGTAGAAGATGCGGGTGCCAACGTCGGCGAGGTGCACGCGCGCAACGTCCTTCAGGCCGCGCGCAATCTCGTTGCCGCCGTACTCGACCTCCGACTTGTACATGCCCGGCACCTTCTTCAGGACGTGCGCGCCGTCGAGGACGCCAAGGCCGGTCTCGGACAGGTAGTCCATGACCGCGCCGGTGCCGATGGCGGGCGCGTACATCTCCTTGAAGCGTTCGAGAGTCTCGTTGCGGTCGTCCTCGTCGTCGAGGCCGGTCATCAGGCCGTAGTTGTCGAGGTTGCCGACGGAGGTCACCGGCACGCCCTTGGACACGAGCGCCTGCGGTAGTCCCTGCCGAAGTTGACGGCGGTGAGGACGTTTTCCGTGTCCGGGTCGATCTGGCCCGTTGTCATGCCCAGCCAGCCCTCGGTCGAGATCTTGTCGGGCTCGCAGGTATGCCAGATGTACATGCTGCGGAAGTGCGACCGGCTGGAGTTCGGGTAGCCGACGCCCTGCACTATCGCGAGCTTGCCGTCGTCCCAGAACTCCTTCAGCGGAGCGGCGTTGCCGTGGAACGCGAGGTCCTCGTCGATGGGGATGAGGTTGTCCTCAGGGACTCCGAGGGTGGCACGGTGATCGTAGTAGTGCGGATCGGAGTACGGCACCACCGTATTCATAAAGTCGTTGCCGCCGCTGAGCTGGACGACTACGAGAACCGGGTCTTCGTGGGTAGTTTTCGCTTTACCGTTTCCGTTGCTTCCCATCGCTAACCCTCCCGTGTATGGGTTCTTAACTCGTCACCATACCACGAATTTCGCACGAACGATACCCAATCGAACGGGGATTCTAGCGGAATTCTATGGAATGGTCTAGGTTATGGATCTAGTTGCGAATTGATAGGCGCAATTGATTAAGGGCGTGTCTGGCGTCATCTACTTCCCGAATTTGAGTCTCGAAAGACAACTGTCGATTTAATGCCTCCAGTGCCTTAACGATTGCATCTAGCACAGCTTCTGTCCTCTCGAACCGTTCTTCTTGTTGCTCTTCTGCTTTCAACGTCTCCTCCTAGCGGGCGTGATATGGATTTAGGCCGGGAGAATTGGCCAAGTAATGCCCTCACAACCAACGGTTCTGGTTCATTTGCGGGGTATTTCATGCTTCCGGCAAGTGTCATGGACTGGATTCCCCATCCAAGATTGAGATAACTGAGTGGTTTCAATGTTTCACTGGTGTCGGCGGCAATCTTACCACATCTAAGGCGCAGCTACCTTCGGCTGATCCACCAGTACCCATCGGTCGTCGCCGCGCTCGCAGACGTGCGACAGCCTGACATAGACCTCATCGAGCGGCAGAAGGCCGTCGTCGAAGGCCGCCCACAGGTCCTCAGTCGGTGTCTCTCCGCCTTGGAGATGGTCGGTGATCAGCCAGAGCGTCGTGTAGTTCGACATCGTGATGTAGTCCGACGCGCAAATCGACTGAGCGATCTTGGCCTCGACCGCTTCAAAAGCCAACGCCGTCCTGCTCTCCGAGTCCTCGACCGCCCCAGCGACGGCCTCCGCCAGTCGCGCCTCAGACCCGGCGAGCGCCTCAGCGACGGCCTCCGCCGTCCTGTCCCTCACCTGCTCGGCCACGCGCTCTTCGGACTCGGCAACCGCCGTTGCGACCATCTCCTCGACCTTCGGCGTGCTCGGCCCGCAGGCCATCAGCACGGCTACCAGTAGTCCTATCGTCAACGCTGTTTTCACAGGGTTCTCCTTCCCTTCTATACGAAATCCAAAACGTTGTGCGGGCATACCCGCGGCGGGATCACTGTCAGATAGGCCATCCTGCAATCCACATCGCGCCAGTCCTTGAACGGAACCCAACCAACGTACACTACGATTTCAACGTGGATCAACAAGTATGAGCATGAATTCCATTACAGATTTACTACGCCTAGGCATCAGCCGATTCCGCATCGGGGAATGAGTGTCCAGTGAGTAGGCTTTTCATTCGGCGTGGGAGATCGAACGTACCCGGACCATCCACGATGAAGACACAAAACAGTAGAGTTTAGTCGGAAGCCGAGTTCTCCCATGCAGCGCGGGCGAGGCTTAGGCCCACTGGCTTCCGTCGTCTAAGTCGCTTAACTTGCAAGTATCTATACGTGGCGCAAGAGAAATCGACCATGGCGAGGGTGAAGCGAAAGAGAAAATGTGGCGGGAGCGCGAGGGAGTCGAACCCACCGTCCCGGTGGAAGCACCGGGACCAACGATTTTGAAGACCGCAGGGCCCACCGGAGCCCATCCGCTCCCGCGATTTGGGGTGGAGAGTATCGGGCAGGTACGGACTGCGGGAGTCCCCCTGCCCGACTCTATTTTGGGTCGTAGCTAGGCGCTCAGGACGGCGTCGACTGCGCCCTTGAGCTTCCCTCTGGGCACTGCGCCGACGATCTGGTCGACGGGGCTGCCGCCCTTGAAGATGAGCAGGGTGGGAATGCCGCGCACGCCGTACTTGAGCGGTGCCTGGGGGTTCGCGTCCACGTCCACCTTCGCGACCTTCATCCTGCCTTCGTACTCATCGGAGAGGTCGTTGACGATGGGTGCGATCATCTTGCACGGGCCGCACCACTCGGCCCAGAAGTCCACCAGTACGGGTATGTCGGAGTTGAGGACCTCGTCCTCGAACGTCGCGTCTGTTACTTCCAATGGATGTGCCATAGTTCCTCCGGTTCAAGTGTGATTGTTCGACGGGGCGAATTTGGTGAAGAGGTTTAGCCTCCGACCGCCGAGAGCGACGGCATCCCTCTCAGCTTGTGGACGAGTCCCGGGAGCACGTCGAGCAGGTAGTCGACCTCCTCGTCGGTATTATCCATACCGAGCGTGAGCCGCAGGCTCCCCTGCGCCTGCTCGGCAGTCAGGCCAATGGCGGTGAGCACGTGTGACGGTTCGAGCGACGCCGACGAGCAAGCGCTCCCGCTCGATGCGCTGATTCCTGACAGGTCGAGTCCCAGCAGGACCGGCTCGCCCTCGATGTGGTCGAACGACAAGTTGGCGTTGTTGGGCAGACGCTGCGTGCGGTGTCCGTTGAGACGCACGCCGTCCACGCGCTCGAACATCGACTGCACGATGCGATCGCGCAGGCGGCCGGTGTGCGCGACGGCCTCATCGCGTTCCGACTCGGCCATGCTCAGGGCGACGGCGGCCCCGACGATGCCGGGCACGTTCTCGGTGCCGGAACGTCGCTGTCGCTCCTGTCCCCCGCCCGTCTGCTGCGCCTCCAATGGCGTCCCGCGACGGACGTAGAGGACACCGACGCCCTTGGGACCACGAAACTTGTGGGCCGAGAGGCTGAGCAAGTCCACACCGAGCGACCGGGCGTCGATATCGAGGTATCCGGCCCCTTGCACGGCGTCGGTGTGCATGACGATGGTGCGTCCGCGCCGCCGCGCCGCCGAGTTGACGACGCCGGCAATCTCGGCGATTGGCTCAACGGTACCGATCTCGTTGTTGGCGTACATGACGCTCACCAGCACCGTCTCGTCGGTGATCGCGCGGCCAACGTCGTCAGGATCGACCAGTCCGTCGGAGTCGACCTCTAGGTAGGTAACGTCGAACCCGGACTGTTCGAGGGAGTGGCAGGTGTGGAGCACGGCGTGATGCTCGATGCTCGTGGTGATGATGTGCCGGCCGGTGCTCTTGAGGGCGAGAGCCGCGCCCCTGACGGCGGTGTTGTCCGACTCCGTGCCGCCGCTCGTGAACACGACCTCGCTCATCCGAGCGCCGAGCACCTGTCCCACCGTTTCGCGGGCGTCGTCTACGGCCTTCCGGCTCTCCTGAGCGAGCGTGTAGATGCCGGAGGGATTGCCGAAACTGACGCCGAAGTACGGCAGCATCGCCTCCAACGCCTCCGGTCGCACCGGGGTCGTTGCGGCGTGGTCCATATAGATCGTTTTCGACATGGTTTCCATAGGCTCACCGATGCCAAACATTGTAGCACGCGAGACCCCGCCGTATCAGTCGAATCCCCCCGCCTGTGGATTCCCGCCTACGCGGGAATGACGATAGCCTTGCCATCTCCTCTTCCCGTTGATACATTCGCTCACCAGCCAAACAGTGGGAGGCGACGGTCATGGCGGTGTCGAACAAGATCAAGCAGTTCATGGAGCAGGGCTCTTGGATCCGGCGGATGTTCGAGGAGGGCATCGCCCTCAAGCGGCAGTACGGGGAGGAGAACGTCTTCGACCTCTCGCTCGGCAACCCGATCATGCAGCCCCCGCCGGAGTTCTATGACGAGCTTCGCCGCATTGCAGACGACCCTCCGCCTGGCCTGCACCGGTACATGCCCAACGCCGGGCACGTGGAGACCCGCGCCGCCGTCGCCGATGAACTGACCAAAGAGACCACCCTGCCCTTCACTGCCGACGACATCCTCATGACCGTCGGGGCCGGAGGAGCGCTCAACGTGGTCATGCGCACGCTCCTCGATCCGGGCGACGAGGTGGTCATCTTCGCGCCCTACTTCGTGGAGTACTTCTTCTACGCCGACAACCACGGGGCCACGTGCAAGGTGGTGCCGGCGGACGAGAACTTCCTTCCCGACCTCGACGCCCTCGCGGACGCCATCGGCCCCAAGACACGGATCGTCCTGACAAGCTCGCCTAACAATCCGACCGGCGTGGTGTACGGGCGCGACGTGATCGCTGAGATGGGACGGGTCATTCGCGAACGGGAAGCTGAGTTGGGAACGGAGATCTTCCTCGCGAGCGACGAACCCTACCGCAAGATCCTCTTCGACGGCCTTGAGTACCCCCACATCTTCGAGCACCACCCTCGCAGCGTCGTGGCCACGTCGCACTCAAAGGACCTCGCCCTGCCCGGCGAGCGCATCGGATTCATCGCCGTCAATCCCGAATACTCGGACAAGGAAGAGCTGATAGACGGGCTCACCTTCTGCAACCGCACGCTCGGCTTCGTCAACGCGCCCGCGCTCATGCAGCACATCGTGAAGAACCTCCAGTCCGTCACGGTCGACGTCTCAACCTACGAGGCCCAGCGCGACTTCATGTACGCCGCACTGACGGATATCGGGTATCGGGTCGTCAAGCCCCAGGGCGCGTTCTACATGTTCCCGAAGGCTCCCATCGACGATGACGTGAAGTTCACCGATATGCTGAGGGAGAATCGCGTTCTGGTCGTCCCAGGCAGCGGATTCGGCAGCCCCGGCCACTTCCGCATATCGTACTGCGTGAACGACGCGACGCTTGAAGGGTCGCTGGACGGTTTTCGGGCGGCGTTCAAGGCGGCGATTGACAGCCCCCTGCGAACCGCGTAGCGTGGGCGTGACCACGTCGGTCGGATTATCGGTCGTAGGGGCCGAGATAGTGAGGTACGTGATGGTATTGGCAAGGCATTTGGAAGAGAGGCTTGAGAGGGTGCGAGAACGGCGCCGCGCGGAGGGTCGAGAGGAAGGCCGTGAAGAGGGCCGTGTTGAAGGACGTGTGGAGGGACGCGAGGAGGCAAACGCGCGGTGGGAGGCTTGGAATGCCCGACGCGAGGCCGCCGACGCTCAGGGCCTCCCTTTCGACGAGCCGCCGCCTTCCGAGAACGGTCGAGCGTAGCCGCGCCCTCGGTTTCCAACTTCATGTGACCGCCACGCCGGGCGCAACTGGCGAACACCTGCTGCTTTCGGGTGACTGCCCCGTAAATGACAAGGCACAACATCCCCATCCGTCATTCCCGCGTGGGGAGGTCTTCCGTCAGTGGGACGCGCCGTCCGCGTTCACTGTCTGGAAGGGCGAGTGGTGAGGAAGCCCAAAAAGAAAGGTGCGGGTATGACCGGCGTCCCTCCTGCAATCAGGAAACACGTGAGCCCGGCACTCCGCACTTACAGATATACAGTATAGCTATCTCCCCCCGCTGTCAAGTCCTCGTAGGCGAAAACCCGCCCATGGTAGGCCCGTCCTACGAGCGGTGACCGGCCCTCCCCCGCATCCACTCGCTATAATAAAACCCGACGGCCCCACCTAACGCCGCGAACGGGAGGTAATTGGTGGATAGATTCTTGGTTCAAGTCAGCAGGGACGTAGGGTATGCGAACATAATTGACGACCGGCTTTATAGAAACGAACTGTGGAGGGAGAAGCCCCGAGACGAAGACCACGGCAAGGTTAAGGCTGGAGATGAGCTACTTGTTTACTGCATTAACAATGTACCTAAACATGGGATGTCGATCGCATTTAGCGTAGTTGTCAATGAGGTTAGTACTGACAACGTCACGTTCAAGGTCGGCAAGCCTCGCTGGTTCAATTTCCCTCTCAAGTTAGGGGAAATAAGGGATTTGTTGCTGCGTGATGAGCTTCCCGGTGAGTTCCGAATCGGGGGTGCGGACAACAAGGATTCAACATCGCCAAGATCGAGTCCGTTGTGGCCGAAAAGGTCTTGGCACTAGCCAATATGGATCGGGACGATTTGGCCGAGCCGACAAAGCCATCTCAGATACCTACCCACCAAGCGATCGCAGACGACCTCCACCTCCCCGTCGCGTTCCTTGAGAACATCGAAGTGCTCCTCGACGACAAGAAGCAGGTCATCTTCCAGGGGCCGCCCGGCACTGGTAAGACCTACGTCGCGCAGAAACTGGCGAACCATCTTGCAGGGTCGGAGGAGCGGGTAACGCTCGTACAGTTCCACCCGTCCTATGCCTACGAGGATTTTGTGCAGGGCTTCCGTCCTACGCTGGAAGCAGGACAGCCGGGCTTCAAGCTAAAGGACGGCCCCCTCCGGCAGGCCGCCAAACGGGCAGAGGATGAGCCGGGGGAAAAGCACTTCCTCATCATCGACGAGATCAACCGGGGGCAGCTTTCGAAGGTTCTGGGCGAGCTGTACTTCCTGCTGGAGTACCGCGACAAGGAAATGCGGCTGCAATACTCGGATGAACCGTTCTCGCTGCCGAAAAACCTCTACATCATCGGCACGATGAACACGGCCGACCGCTCCATCGCGTTGGTGGATGCGGCGCTGCGACGTCGCTTCTACTTCGTGGAGTTCCACCCCGACCGTGAGCCGGTGAGAGGGGTCCTCCGTCGCTGGTTGCAAGCGAACGCTCCCTCCGACATGCAATGGGTGGCCAACGTCGTCGAACGCGCAAACGAGCTCCTGAAAGACGACCGTCACGCCGCAATTGGGCCGAGCTATTTCATGAAGGACGGGCTCAACGAAGCCGACGTCGAGCGCATCTGGGAACACAACGTCATTCCGTACATTGAAGAGCGGCTGTTCGGGGACGAAAACCGTCTCGGCGATTTCGACCTCAACAAACTCAAGGGTAAGGCGAACTCCCCGACCGAAGGTGCGGTGGAGAATGGTGACACCGACGCGGAGAACGAGGACGGCGGCGAGAGCGATGTGTCAGATTGACTTGACGGAGTACGAGACGAGGGAATATTCACTCTCGGCCGCTCAGCACGACGATCTGAAGGCGGCGCTGCCGTCGCTCACGGTAGAGCGTGTACGCGGCGAGGACGCCACATACCATCTGACGCCCGGTTCCACCGTCGGCGCGGTCGAGATCGGCGACTTGTCCGTGCTCATACAACCCAAGATCGGCATCCCGCAGCTGCTCTCGCTGGCGTGCTACGCCATGGGAGTGTTCAGGGAACAAAAAGAGCGCCTATTCGACTTTGAAGAGGAAGCCGAGACGCCGCCGGACACGCTTGCCCTCGCACTTGCCGCCGCGGCCCGGAGGGCATTCTCACGCGGGCTTCTTCACAGTTACCGCACAGAGGAGGAGGCGCTGCACACCGTACGCGGGCGCATCAGGTTCGCCGATCAGATACGGCAGAGGTTCGGCATCCCCCTGCCCATCGAGGTGCGCTACGACGAGTTCACCGACGACATCAAGGAAAACCGCCTCGTGAAGGCCGCTGCTCTGCGCCTCGGTGGGATGAGCCTCCGCTCCCAGCGGGCGCGCAGGGGTCTGGGCGGGATTGCTGCCATGCTCGAAAACGCCTCGCCCGTCGAGTTCGCTCCGAAGGATGTACCCGACGTCACCTTCGACCGGCTCAACGAGCACTACCGCCACGTCGTCGGTCTGTCGCGCCTGATTCTGCGACACAGCGCCTTCGAGTCGCACCGAGGCAAGGTCCGCGCGACCGGCTTCCTCATGGACATGAACACGCTCTTCCAAGAGTTCGTGACCGTCGCCCTCCGTGAGGCCCTCGGAGCACCCGAGCGCGTCTTCCTTGAGAAGAACATTGACACTCTTGACTCTGACAGCAAGGTTCATCTCAGACCTGACCTCACTTGGTGGCAAGGCAATGATTGCGTATTTGTAGGTGACGCTAAGTACAAGGGAATCGAAAATGAGAGCGTCCCAAACGCCGATCTCTACCAATTGCTCGCCTACGTCACCGCGCTCGACCTGCCCGGCGGAATGCTGATCTACGCGCAGGGCGAGGCGGAACCTGCCGCCTATCAGGTCCGTAACTCCGGCAGGCGCCTGGAGGTCGCCGCCCTCGACCTGCGCGACACCCTTGAAGAAGTGCTCAAGCGCGTGGACTTTCTCGCGGACAAGATAAAGGCATTGCGCGATGAGGCGCAGCGCCTTCGCCCCGCCGCATCTCCCCTACCCCGTGTCCTTCAACCCGAATCCCGTAACAGGCATAAGCACACGCTCATCGCGTCGGATGATCCCCCGCTCCACCAGCCGCGCCAGCCCCGTGAAGGCGGCCGCCGAGGTGGGTTCTGCGTAGATGCCCTCGGTCTGGGCGAGGGCGTCCCGCCAGGCGAGGATGTCGTGTTCCTCGACGGTCGGTTGCCGTGCCTCCGGTGGTCTTGATGGCAGCTACGATTTCTTCGAGGCGCGCCGGGCTACCGACCGCGATGCCGCCCGCCACCGTGCTTGTGGTCGGCGGTGTGTCGGCCAGGCCTTGGAATGCCGCGACTATTGGCATGACGTTCTTGGCCTGAACGGCGTGGAGGCGGGGTATCTCCGCGACGTGCCCTCCCCTCTTGAGCTCGGAGAACCCCTTGAGCGCGCCGAGCAGCAACGATCCGTTCCCGACCGGCATGACGACGTGTTTTGGCATACTGTCGCCGGACTGGTGGAATATCTCGTAGGCGAACAGCTTTGTACCCTCGACGAAGTAGGGGCTGAGGACGTGGGAGGCGTACACCAGACCGTGCCCGGTCGCATACTCGACGGCGGCGGCGGTCGTCGCCTCACGCGGGCCGGGGATGGAGTGCACCTGCGCTCCGTACGCGACGATCTGCCTGAGCTTGGCCTGAGGGGCGGATGACGGAGCGAAGATGTGGGCCTTCATGTCGGCACGCGCCGCGTATGCCGAGACGGACGCTCCCGCGTTCCCCGATGAGTCCTCCACGACCTCGGATACATCGTGCTGCTTGGCCGTGGCTATCACGACGGCGGCGCCCCGGTCCTTGAAGGAGCCGGTCGGGTTGACGTACTCCAGCTTGGCATGAACGGACTCGATTCCCAATTGGAGCGCGACCGATGGCAGAGGCACCACGGGGGTATTGCCCTCGCCGAGGGTAACGGCGTCCAAGTACGTCTTGGGTACCGGCATAGGTGGAATTCCGCTGCCATAGTCGTGGCCGGGGTAGTCGATCTCCAGCGGACGCGCGCAATCGGGGCAAGCCAGCGTCGTCATGTCGGCGGAGAGGGAGACGGCGCATCGGGCGCAGCATAGGGTCGGATCGGTCATCGAAGTATCCAGGGAGATGTGTTTGGAACCGTCCGGTAGAATACCATACGGTTCCTGGGTATTTTCGAATGCCACTAGCTCAGGACACGGGGCGCAGCTCGGAAGGAGAGACTATGCAATCGGAAGATTTCGTAAGCGCCATCGAGACCCTAGCGGTCAGCGTGGACGCGTTTCACCGGAGGTTCGACATTCCTCAAATCGATGTGGCAAGTATTGACGGGACGCTTGACGCGCTAAGGCAGCGGCTCTCCCTGCTCGACGAAGAGGTGGGGGAACATGCCAGGGCGCTCAATCGTGGTGAAATCGAGGAGGCCGTGAAGGAGGCCGTCGACGTTGCGTATATCGCATTGGGAACGATTCACCGACTGGGAACGGACGGCCTCGCCGCTTGCCATGAGGTAGCTCGAAAGAATGACGCCAAGTCGCCGTCGGCCTATAGCAAGCGGTCCGCCACGGGTAAGGTGCTGATGGACTGAGGAGCCCGTCCAGCCGGAGGGGATGCTAGTCGTCCTTGCTCGTGGTCTCCGGGGGTTTCTCGTTGAGGAGGTCTCGGAGCTCCTGCTTGACCCGTCGAATCTGCTCGACCTTTTGACTGATTCGCTCGAATAGGTCGGCCTGCGCCCCGATGCCCTCGGAAACGAGGAAGGCCACAGCCTCGGAGCGGCTTGATACGACCCCCGCCTCGACCAGTTCGTCGACTCGAGTGATGCTCTCCGTATTCAGCCGTACCATGACGACGTTCTCGCGTTTCGAGAGCGCCCGGTCCACGGCCTCTTTGACGTTCTCGCCGACCGACTCGACGCCCGAGGACTGGTACGCCTGTTTGATGACCTCTTTGGACTCGTCTACAATTGTTTCAATACGCTCCGACAGGCTCTTGTCGTCGCTCGTGTCGTTCTTGCTCATGGAGTTCTCCTTGGGCACACAAGATACTTACGTGTAACTATATTACTTTCGCTCGCGCCTGTCAAGAGACTCCCTGCCCCACTAATCTGTCGCCTTATCCATATCGTCGCAAAGCCCATGTGACTCCCATCCGATGACATCAGACTATCTCTATCACTTCAGCGAAGACCCATCGATAGAACGATTCGTTCCCCGGCCCGTTAGGATCGGGCCGTCCGACGAGGCGCTTGTTTGGGCCGTCGATAGCGCGCACTGTCACCAGTTCTATTTTCCTCGCGACTGCCCGAGAGTGCTCATCTCAAAGTCGCCGAGCACTTCGGCTGCGGACGCCAAGACATTCTTCGGCCACACGACCGCTAAGGTCATTGCGGCCATCGAGTCGCGCTGGCTAGGGCGTATGCGCAACACTATCATCTATCGGTACACCCTACCCGCCGAGGGCTTCGCACTGCGCGATGAGTACGCGGGATATTGGGTCTCCGAGCACGAATGCCTGCCCTTGGAGATAGAGCCGATACGTGATCTCATGGCGGCACTTGTTGACGCCGGAGTCGATCTGAGGATCATGCCTTCGCTGGCGCCGCTGAGGGACGCGGTTGTCGAGTCCACCGTAAACTTCGACATCATTCGCTGGCGCAACGCGGTTACGGTCTAGACGTCCCAGAGGGCGAGACCGACGTTGACGACCATCGACTGGTAGGGGAAGTCGTCCGGGGCGTTGAGGGGGTTCTTTCCTTCCACGAGTTCTCGGCCTACGTTGGCGGCCACGAGCATCCCCAAGTTGGCGTGGTGCTCCGTCTCTCCGCCGGTGACCGCCATCGGCACGTCGGGCGTCAGGGAGACCTCCGGGTTGTGGAGATTGTGCAGGTCGATGGTGTTCTCGACCACCTCGGTCAGTCGCCTGACGAGATCGCTGCCGTCCGAGACAGAGCCGGCCTCCCAATAGACCGACTGGTAGGTATGAGGCTCCCACTGGCGCACGACGACCACGTCGCATCCGTCCGAAGACACGGACACTCCGATCACCGTGGGGTGACCGATGGCCCTCGTTAGCGGGAAGGGACGCAGTTCCAATGCGCGCATCCTGTGGCCGGTGCCTCTGATGACCGACGAGATGGCCGAATAGGAGGTCTCGGAAGCGGCGGCGACCAGCCACCGGGCGATGCGTGAACGGCCCGGGAGGCGCTGCCAACGCAGTGTGGCGTTGTCGACGGGAATGCCGAGCGCCCGTCTGGCCTCGCGGGGTATGACCTCCTCCGGATCGATCTCTCGCACGTCGGGCAGGTCGAAGCGCCGCATGGCCGATTGATACCCTGGGACGGCAGCGTAGACCGCTCTGTGAGCGCCCTCCATGTCGGCCAATGCCGCCACCAAGTGTCTGCTTATGGTGCCCGCATCGGCAACGACCCCGCCCGCGTAGAGTTGAGGCGACAACGGCACGGCGCGATAGTCGACGACATCCAGCATTCTCGTCGACAGGATTTTCATTACGCCGGACTCGATGGTGACAGACGTAGCCTCTTTGACGCTGCCCATTCCGCCTACGACATCGCGACGCTGCCGCTCGGTATTGGCAGATCGCGCCCATCGCGAAAGGAACCCTCTTTTTCTTTTACTTCGGCGTCCGTCCTCCGGTGTTTGTACGCCGCTGGTCTGTTCTGAAGGACTTTCGACGGGATCGGGGTCCACATCCTTAGTGGGGTCTATGCCGCTTTGGGAAGCGTCGTGTCGAGACTCACTCGTCTCCCCCTTGGAGTGGACCACAAGATCGGGTTCCGCCCTTGTCTCAGCCGTGTCATCCGACAAGCCACGCCGTTCTGCCATGCGCTCGAATGCACTATGCACGTCGAACGTATTCACTTCTTCCACGTGCGGGGGCTGCGATTCCGGTTTGGGAGACTTTTGCGCATCCGCCTCGGCCTTGCCCGACGGTTCATTGGGAGAATCGGCCTCATCAGGAAGCGCGGCTACGCGGCGGAGTGCCTGGAGGAGCTCAGAACGGTCGGCGTCAGGCGGTACGACGGAACCTGCCTCGCTCTCGATGTTTTCTGCTCGCGGGGACGGGGGCCGCTCTTCCTCGTCGGCCACAGGCTCCACGTCGTCCGGTTCGCGTCGAGGCGGGTCTTCTCGAAACTGCTCGTCTAGCGTCTTTCGGGGCATTCGTCACTTCACAACAGGCTGGGAGATTAGGCGACCTCTCGGGGCGCTCGTATTGATTGTACCAATTTGGAGAGTGGGAAGTGTCCGCAGGGTCGACAATTCCTTGACGGCTCTCAAATGTGCGTGCTACTTTGGGATGCAATCGAATACCTATGAAAGGCTTTGACAGGGAGTAGTAACGGGCAGCGAGCGATAGAGAATGAGGCCATGTGCTGGAAGCCTCAGCGACTGCGCCCCCGCGAACTCGCCCTTGAGCCTCTTGGCTGAAGGTTGTCGCACTCTCATGTTCCATGAGGGAGTGGGACGAGGGAAATAGGCCGAGACGGTTAGGCGCCGTTATCGTCTCCAAGTGTCCCGGACCGCCGCTTAGGACGGTTCCCGACCACGTAGGGTCGGAGCCACTGAGCGGGATGGAATGCCGGGGAACGAGGGTGGTACCGCGAGATTCTTTGCGAATTCAGAATCCCGTCCCTTGACGTTAGGGACGGGATTTTTCGTATAGGCGAAGTGTACACAGGGCGGCTGACCGAGGTGACCCACTAAAGAACCGGCGAGAGGTACTGGCAACGGTAATAAGCGAGGGAGCAGAACCATGACGACCGTAGAAGAACGACAAGCGACAGGGCAGTATATGCCGTCGGAGGTCGAGAGCAAGTGGCAGGAGCGTTGGACGCAGAGCGGGATCTATACCGTTCGCAACGACGACCCGCGTCCGAACTGGTACGAGCTCACGATGTACCCCTACCCGTCCGGCGACCTCCACATCGGCCACTGGTACGCTATGGCTCCCTCGGACGCCCATGCCCGCTTCCGGCGGATGCAGGGGTTCAACGTTCTGCACCCGATGGGCTTCGACGCCTTTGGACTGCCGGCGGAGAACGCGGCGATCAAGGACGGGGTCCATCCGCACGTGCGCACGATGGAGAACATCGAGAACATGCGCCGCCAACTGCGTTCGATGGGGACGATCTACGATTGGGACAGGGAACTGGTCACCTGTCTGCCCAACTACTACAGGTGGAACCAGTGGCTGTTCAACCAGTTCTACAAGGCGGGGCTGGCGTACCGAGCGTACGCGCCCGCCAACTGGTGCCCGAAGGACAACACCGTGCTGGCCAACGAGCAGGTGGAAAACGGGCGCTGCGAGAGGTGCGGCACGGAGGTCGTCAGGCGCGACATCTATCAGTGGCTGTTCCGCGTGACCGACTACGCGGACGAGCTGCTGGACCAGTCCAAGATCGAGTGGCCTGAGAAGATCAACACGATGCAGACCAACTGGATCGGGCGCAGCGAGGGCGTGGACATCGACTTCGGCATCTCGGAGTACGGACTGGAAGAGACGACGTTCACGACGTTCACGACGCGCATCGACACGATCTTCGGAGTGACCTTCGTCGTACTGGCTCCAGAGCACCCACTGGTCGAGAAGCTGACGACGCTGGAGCGCCGCGCCGAGGTCGAAGCGTATGTCGAGCAGGCTCGGAGGCAGACGGAAATCGAGCGGCTGTCGACCGAGAAGGAAAAGACCGGCGTCCACACCGGATCGTATGCCACGAACCTACTGAACGGCGAACGCGTGCCGATCCTGGTGGGAGACTACGTGCTGATGAGCTACGGGACGGGCATCGTCATGGGCGTTCCGGCCCACGATCGGCGCGACTTCGAGTTCGCGACGGCGTACGGCCTGCCGATCAAGGTGGTGGTCGCCCCGCCCGACTACGACGGAAACCCGCTGACGGAGGCTTACGTCGACGAGGGGACGCAGACCAACTCCGGGCAGTTCGACGGGATGCCGAGCGCCGAGGGATGGCAGGCCATGGCCGACCATATCGAAGAGCAGGGCTGGGGCAAGCGCGCCGTCCGCTACCGCATGAGGGACTGGCTGATCTCCCGTCAGCGCTACTGGGGAACGCCGATACCGATCGTCTACTGCGACGACTGCGGGACAGTGCCGGTCCCGGACCAAGATCTGCCCGTACTGCTGCCGGAGGACGCCGAGTTCCGGCCCACCGGCGAGTCGCCCCTGGGTCTGCACGAGGGGTTCCTGAACACGACGTGCCCGAACTGCAACGGTCATGCCGTTCGCGAGACCGACACGATGGACACGTTCGTAGACTCGTCGTGGTACCAGTTCCGCTTCGCGAGTCCGCAGTACGACGGCGCACCGTTCGATCCGAACGCTATTGGTCACTGGGCGCAGGTCGATCAGTATACGGGCGGGGCCGAGCACGCGGTCATGCACCTGCTGTATGCGCGGTTCTTCACGAAGGCGATGCGTGACCTGGGACTGCTCGACGTGGACGAGCCGTTCGTTCGGCTGTACAACCAGGGTCACCTGCTGGGTGAAGACGGCCAGAAGATGAGCAAGTCGCGGGGCAACGTCGTCGCGCCGGACGAGTACGTCGAGTCCTATGGTGCGGACGCGGTACGGTGCTACCTGATGTTCGTCGGCCCCTGGGACCGGGGTGGGAGCTGGCAGGACACCGGCATCAACGGGGTGTCGCGCTGGCTGAACCGCGTATGGGAGATTGCCCAGCGGGACTCGCGGATTCTGGACGATCTGCCGACCGATCAGGCCGCCGACACCGACCTGATTCGTGCGACTCACAAGACGATCAGGCGGGTCGAGAGGGATGTCGAGGCGTTCAAGTTCAATACAGCGCTGGCAGGACTGATGGAGTTTTCAAACACGCTGAACTCGGCGTGGGAGGCCAAGAGCGTCGATTCCGGCACGTGGAACGAGGCTATCGAGAAGCTGTTGGTGCTACTGGCGCCGATGGCCCCGCACATCACCGAGGAGCTGTGGGAGCGCGCGGGCCACACGACGAGCATCCACAACGAGCCGCTGCCGGAGTTCGATGCGGAGCTGGCCGCCGACGAGATGATCGAGCTGGTCGTCCAGGTCAACGGCAGAGTGCGGGCCAAGGTAAACATGCCGGTGGACGTGACCGAGGAAGACGCGAAAGAGGCCGCGATGGCCTTGGAGAACGTCCGGCGTCACACGGAAGGCAAGCAGGTGGTCAAGACCATCTACGTGCCCGGCAGGCTGGTGAACCTGGTAGTCAAGTAACAGGCATTACGGCGCCGCGCTAGTGGGCGCGGCACCGTACATTAGCTTGAAGCGTCAGTCGACGGCGCGGAAGCATCGACGCGCCTTGCGCTGTCGGTGATACTTATTGACGGGTCGTCTATGCAGATTCTCGTGAAGCTTGCCGTGCGCCTCTCCTCGAACTGGCGGCAGTGGCCGACCTTGCCTTCGGTGACGGCAGTTTCTACCAGCGTTGCGGTATCGTCATCGACCCATTGGCTCCAAACCGGCTTGTTATCCTCAATGTATGAGAGGCCGATGATGTTCTCGCGGACGGCGATCCGCCCTGTCGTGATCTTCTTTGACTCGTTGGTCAGCTGCTCGCCGTTCCACTCGTACTGTTCGAGGAACTGGCCCACTCTTGGAGCGCGACTCCATATGCTTGCATTGACGGCGACGACCGTATCGGGGCTGGCGTCGGACAGCGGGCCGAGCAGGATGAGGATTCCCGCGTCCACGTAGGGCTTGGCCCAGGCGGGATCGGCCTCCATGACGATGTCAACGTCGGAGTGAGGCAGCTTGTCCTTGTACTCTTCCGGCTCCATCTCGATGACGCGCACGGGGTGATCGAGACCGTGCGCGATGATGTAGCCGGCGACCCAGTTGCCAAGCTTGACGCGGTTCTCGTCCCATTGGGCGAACTTGATGAGTTCGACCGGGGGTGGTCCGTGTGTCCTGAGACTGTAGTCTTCAGGTAACGGAACCGGCGTGTGGGTTGGATCCACGGCTATGGCTGGTGGAGCCGTCGGTTCGGGAACAGGAGTGGCTGTTGGCGGTGGAGCAGGAGTAGGTGTTGGCGAAGGAGGCTCTGGGGTCTGACCGGCCTGGACTGCGGTTGGTTCGGGCGTCTGTCCTGCCGGAACCGCGGTAACAGTTGGCTCGGGAGTTGAAGTCGGCGGCTCGGTGGGAACGGCGGTAGGTGCTGTAGTTGCCGTCGGTATGACGACGGGTACCGATGTTGGCAGAGGGACAGGAGTGGGAGTGGCTGTTGCGTCTGCGGCAGCTTGCACCAACTCATCAACGGTGGGGGTGGAGGTGGGTGTGGCGCGGTCCCCGGCGATGAGGGGTGATTCCTGCTCCGAACATGCTCCGGTCACCAACGCGACCAAGAGGATTCCGGCGAGGGCCAGCACGGATGAGATTGAGCGTGGAGCAGTCTTCATGGGTCCCCTCCGTCGGAGATTTCAGGGTGTCTTGCCGGATATGCCGAAGCCTATGCTATCACCTTGAACTTGTAGGTTGTCGTATTGAGGTCGCCCTCGGCAAACCGGGACATCCGCAATGGCGTGAAGTCGACCAGCTTTGACTCGCCTTCCAGTATCATCTGCGCCACGCAGATGCCGATGGCGGGCGCCAGCTTGAAGCCGTGGCCGGAGAACCCGGTGCAGAGGTAGAGACCGTCGATGCCATCGACCCGGTCGATGATGGGATGCAGGTCGGGCGTGGAGGTGTACAGACCGGCGTATCCGGTGAACAGCTCACCGTCGGCTATGTCCGGGATACGTCGAGCCAACCGCAGCCACACGTCCTCGAGGTGGTCGGCGTGGATGGTCGGGCTGTAGTCGTCGGGGTCGGCGATGTCTTCGTCGTTGCCGTTTCCCACGAGAGTGAGATCGGAGCCTTCCGGGCGGAAGTAGGTCAGGTTTGCCATGTCTCCGCCGCCGGGATGGAAGGGCAGCCTGTCCATGGGCCTGCGAATGAGGAACACCTCGTGCCGTGTGGCCTCCAGGGGCAGATCGTAGCCGAGCCGCGCCATGAAGCGACCCGACCAAGGGCCGGTGGCGATCACGACGATCGGCGCTTCGTATCGCTCCGTGGCGGTGCGAACAGCCACTACCCTGCCGTTTTCTATCTCCACGTCGGTGACGGGTGATTCGAGGATGATCTCGGCGCCCATCTCCCGTGAGCGGGCGGCGTAGGCCATCGCGGTGCCGGACGGGTCGGCGTGTCCCGACTGCGGCTCCCAGGCGTACGATTCGCCGTCGGCGTAGTCGAACGCCGGTGCAAGCTCCCGCGCCTCCTCCCTTGAGATGATCTCCGTCTCGATGCCGACGGCCTGTTGGAGGGCGATGTTGTGCTTGAGTCCCTCGTGGGATTCCTCCGGCACGAATACCATGTAGCCGGTGTGGACGAACCCGCAGTCTCCCCCACCGACGGCATCGTCCCAGTTGCGGAATATCTTCAGACTTTCCCAGGCGAGATGCGCGTTTACGGTGGTGGAATAGTGCATCCGCACCGCGCCGGAGGAGCGGCCCGTGGATCCGGAGCCGAGCGTGTCCCTCTCCAGCAGGATGGGAGAGCGCACGCCGCGCGTCGCCAGGTTGTAGAGGATGCTCGTCCCCATGACCCCGCCGCCGATGATGACAGCGTCCGTGGTTACCGTCATGGCCTTCTCCCGTTCGTACGTCCAATTGCCTTCGGATGGCGCTATCCCAGTTCCGATATAATACCCGACCTATTCCATCAGTGCGACACGTTTTGGGAGGAAGGCGTTGGAGTTCACAATCGCGGTCTTGCCCGGGGACGGCATCGGGCCGGAGGTCATTGGCGAAGCGGTCAAGGTGCTGGACGCGGTCGGCGAGCGGTTCGGGCACCAGTTCGATATGCGGACGGGTCCAATCGGCGGAAGCGCGATCGACCGGTACGGCACTGCCCTGCCCGACGAGACGCTGGAGGCCTGCCACAACGTCGACGCGGTGCTGTTCGGCGCGGCGGGCGGCCCGAAGTGGGACGTGAGCGACGCCGATGAGCGGCCCGAGCAGGGCATCCTCAGAATCCGGCGCGAGTTCGGACTGTTCGCCAACATCCGCCCGGCCAAGTCGCATCCCGCGCTCTATGCGGCAAGTTCGCTGAAGCCTGAGTACCTCGAAGGAGTTGACCTGATCGTCCTGCGCGAGCTGATCGGAGGACTATACTTCTCGAAGCCGAAGAAGCGGTGGACGACCAAGACGGGGAAGCGGCGCGGCATGGACACGCTGAAGTACAGCGAGGAGGAGATCGCCCGCGTGGTCAGGGTGGGCTTCGAGCTGGCGCGCAGTCGCCGCGGCAAGCTGGCGTCCACGGACAAATTCAACGTGATGGAGTCGTCGCGGCTGTGGCGTGAGGTCGCCACGGAGGTCGGGGAAGAGTATCCCGACGTCGAGTTGGAGCACATCTTGGCGGACAATCTCGCCATGCAGCTGCTAAGAAACCCCGCGCGGTTCGACGTGATCGTGGCGAACAACATCTTTGGCGATCTGCTGTCGGACGAGGCCGCTATGCTGACCGGTTCGCTGGGGATGCTGCCGTCCGCGAGCCTGGCCGAGCCGCCGGGCGTGGACGGCAGCGGGAAGCGCCTGTTCGGCCTGTACGAGCCGGTACACGGCAGCGCGCCGGACATCGCGGGCCAGGGGATCGCTAATCCCGTCGGTGCGATCTACAGCACGTCGATGATGCTGCGGTACTCGCTCGGTCTCTCGGATGAAGCCGACGCGGTCGAGCGCGCCGTCGAGGGTGTCCTGTCCGAGGGTTACTGCACGCCGGACCTCGCCCGGGGAGGCGGGACCGTCATAGGCACGCGGCAGATGGGCGACCTGATTACAGGTAGCTTGTGACCAAATCCCCCACTTCCGAGGTGGAGTAACCCATCCGGCCGGCGCTGAGGCTTTCAAGCTTCTCGGACGTAACCGACATGATCGCGCTCTCGACCTGCTTGGCCGCTGTCTTCTCGCCGAGGAAGTCGAGCATCATGCCCATCGCGCCGATTGCGGCCAGTGGATTGATGACTCCCTGCCCCGCGTACTTGGGAGCGGAACCACCCATCGGCTCGAACATCGAGAACCCGTCCGGGCGGATATTCCCGCCGGCGGCGATGCCGAGCCCGCCCTGGATCATGGCGGCGAGGTCGGTGATGATGTCGCCGAACAGGTTGTCGGTGACGATCACGTCGAACCACTCCGGGTTCTTGACCATCCACATGCAGGTCGCGTCGACGTGTGCGTAGTCGAGCTTCACGTCAGGGTACTCCTCGCCGACCTCGTGGAAGGTGCGCTCCCAGAGGTCCATGGCGTACGTGAGCACGTTGGTCTTGCCGACTAGGGTGAGATCCTTGCGGTCGCGGGTCTGGGCGAGGTCGAATGCGTACCGGACGCATCGCTCGACGCCCTTCCGGGAGTTCTCGGATATCTGGATGGCGATCTCGTCGGGCGTTCCCTTGTGTTGAAACTCGCCGAGACCCTTGTAGATGCCCTCGGTGTTCTCGCGCACGACGACGAAGTCGATGTCCTCCGGGCCCTTGTCCTTGATGGGAGTCCAGACGCCGGGAAAGAGTTTGACGGGGCGCAGGTTGATGTACATCTCGTAATGGAAGCGGAGCGTCAGCAGGATGCCCTTTTCAAGGATGCCCGGCGTGACGTCGGGGTGGCCGATGGCGCCGAGGAAGGCCACGTCCAAGGTTCCGAGCTCGTCGCGCACGGAGTCGGGCAAGATCTCTCCCGTCCTCTTGTAGCGCTCGCCGCCGATGTCATACTCGACCACGTCGTAGTCGATGCCGTTCTTCTCGGCGACGGCCTTCAGCACCTTCATGGCCTCGGCGGTCACCTCAGGCCCGGTGCCGTCTCCCGGTATCGTTCCGATCTTGTACATCAAAGTTCCTTTTGAGAAGCTACCGTCCGCTGCGCCTGCGGTCTTCCCTGATCCGAGCGCTGCGGCCTGAGCGTCCGCGGAGGTAGTAGAGGCGCGCTCGGCGCACCTTGCCGTGCCGCACGATCTTCACGCTCTGGACGACAGGCGAGTGGACGAGGAAGGTTCGCTCGACGCCCACTTCCTGCGTTACGCGGCGGACGGTGAAGCTCTCGCCCGGCCCTCGGCCCCGCCTGCGAAGGACGACGCCCTCGAAGACCTGCGCCCGCTCCCGGTCGCCTTCTCTCACCTTGATCGTGACCCGGACGGAGTCTCCGGGACGAAAGTCGTCTACTTCGGGGTTGGACGCGACGGGCGCAAGGTGATGGGCTTCCATTGTTAGGTTCGTCGATGAGGTGTTGGGTGAGTCGTTCGACGGAGTGCTGGTGAGCGACTTCTACGCCGCATACAACCATTATCCCGGTCTCAAGAGCGGTGCTGAGCTGCGTGACATCCATGAACTCAAGGCGTTGTACCCTGAGGACACGGGTCTGGTTCGGTGGGCGTCGCAGTTGGCTGGATGTCACTGTGCCGACCCTTCTCAAACGACGAGTTCGCGCACCTGTGCAACTCATCAAGTGTAGCCGCTAGGGGTGCGCGATGCAATATAAACTCGACGGTGGTCGCAGCTAATCATCGACTTTGGCATGGGTATTCCGGTCGAGTTCTTGATGACATTCTTCCCCTAGAGAGTCGAGAAACTCTCTATCCTCCGGGGACAACTCGGCGTCTTCGATGAGGTCTGAGCGTCGCTGGAATGTCCGTCGAAGTGATTCGCGTCTGCGCCACTGCTCGATGCGGGCGTGGTCGCCGGAGAGGAGGACGTCCGGCACCGTCATGCCGCGAAAGTCGGCGGGGCGGGTGTACTGCGGGTGTTGGAGGAGGCCGGTGGTGAATGAGTCGTTTCGAGTTGACTCGTTGGAGCCGACGACGCCGGGGACCAGACGGGCTACCGCTTCGACGAGAACGATCGCGGCGGCCTCTCCCCCATTGAGGATGTAGTCGCCGATGCTGATCTCGTGGGTGGCGAGGTTTTCCCGCACTCGCTCGTCGAATCCTTCGTAGCGTCCGCAGATGAGGATGAGGTCGTCTTCGCCGGCGAGCTTCTCAACAAGGGGCTGCGTGAGGCGTTCGCCTTGGGGTGTCAGCAGGATGACCGGAGCGTTCTTGCGCGTTTCGTAACTCTCGCGGATGGACTCCACTCCCTCGAAGAGCGGCTCGGGCTTCATCAACATGCCGGGGCCGCCCCCGAAGGTGTAGTCGTCGGTGGAACGATGCCGATCGCGCGTGTAGTCGCGGATGTCGTGCACATGCAGCTCGATCAGCCCCGCGTCGATGCCGCGATGCACCACTCCCTCCGCGAAGGGGCTGTCGAACATGCGGGGGAAGATTGTCAGGACGTGGAGGCGCATTCTCACTGACCTAGTCCGATGGATTCCCGCCTACGCGGGAATGACGGTGGCCGCAGGAATGACGGCTTGAGCCGGGGTAACGGAGAGACTCCAAGAGTATGAAAACGTCCTAGTGGGATGGGTGACCGCGCCAGCCCTGGAGCATTTCAAGGCCGTGCGTTAGGGCTTTCAGCGCCACGTCGAGGGTCTCTCGGACTCCCTTGGGGCTGCCGGGCAGGTTGACGATGAGGCAGCCGTTGCGGACGCCGACGACGGAGCGGCTCAACATGGCCATGGGCGTGATACGCATGGTCTCCGTTCTCATGGCCTCGGCGATGCCCGGCACTTGGAACTCGACAACGGAAGCGGTGGCCTGCGGGGTGACGTCGCGAGGGCCGAGGCCGGTTCCGCCCGTCGTAACGATGACGTCCACCTCCCCCCCGTCGCTCCATGCTATCAGTCGCTCCGCTATCCGGTCGGCCTCGTCGGGCACGATGTCGCGGTGAACCAGTCTGAAACCGCTCGCAGCCATCATCTCGACGACGGCGTCGCCGCTGGTGTCCTCGCGCTCGCCCTTCGCGCCCGCGTCGCTGCTGGTTAGGACGGCAAAGCTGAATTCATGGTTGGAATCGGTCATCGTTACCTTCGAAGGGTTCAGTCGGAGTTTAGAAAAAGTATAAAACTATATTCAAAATCCCTTGCACGTCCTTCGGCGCATCTGTGAGACTCGGACATAACCGGCTTTTAGGCGCATCGCGCCGAGCTGGTAGCACATTAACAGTGTAGCACGCAGCAGTGCTCTCAAGAGGATGCTAGGTGATTCATCACAAGCCCGTGATGGTCGATGAGGTCGTATCGGCTCTCCAGCCGCGTTCAGGCGGTCGCTACATCGACTGCACGACCGGAGAGGGCGGTCACGCGGAGGCCGTTCTCGGTCACTGCGATCCCCCCGCCCGACTGCTCGGTCTCGATTTGGACCGAGAGGCGCTTGCGGTCGCGGAATACCGGCTATCACGGTTTCGCGAGACAACAACGCTGGTCGAGACCAGCTACGTGAACGTCGCCGAAGTTGCGGCCCGGCGAGGCTTTCTCCCCTGCGATGGGGTCCTGTTCGATCTTGGAGTCTCGTCACTCCAGCTCGACAGCGCCTCTCGCGGGTTCGCTTTTTCGAAGGAAGCGGCCCTGGACATGCGGTTCGGCCCCTCCATCGGAAGATCGGCCAAGGAGATCGTCAACGACACCGACGAGGAAAGCCTGGCCAATCTCATTTACCGGCTGGGAGAGGAACGGAGGTCACGGAGGATCGCCCGGGCAATCGTCAGAGCGCGACCGGTCGAGACGACGGTTGAACTGGCCGACGTTGTGGCAAGAGCGGTCGGAAGGCAAAGCAGAGGGCGCAGGAGCATTCACCCCGCGACCCGCACCTTTCAGGCCCTCCGAATCGCGGTAAACGGCGAGCTCGACAACGTAGAGGCGGGCATCAGAGCGACGATAGGGATTTTGACGCAGGGAGGTCGGTTAGTGGTTATCAGCTACCACTCCCTGGAAGACAGGTTGGTGAAAAACCTGCTGCGGGAGGAGTCGAACCCCACCGACGAGAATCGCTCCCCTGCCCTGCGACTCATCACGAAGAGAGTGCGAAAGCCGGAAGACCCGGAGATCGGGGCGAATCCTCGAAGCCGAAGCGCAAGGATGCGAGTGGCCGAACGGCTGTGACTAGAGACGACGGCCGGTCGTCAGCGTGTTACACGAAAGATTAAAGAAAACGAATAGCGGAATGGCAAACCGAAACGACAATGGAGTAGGCCGTATGGTGTCAAACGAGATCGTAGCAGCTATCGACGTAGGTACCACGAAGGTTTGCACCATAGTGGGCCGGAAAGTCGGCAAGGACGGCGTGCAAATCCTTGGCTACAGTACGGCCAAGAACTACGGGATGCGCAAGGGCGTCGTTTCGGACGTACCGGCGGCCGAGCGTGCCGTTCGCGTGTCCGTCAAAGCCGTCGAGGACAAGACTGGGCACAAGGTGGACTCCGCGTTCGTGGGCGTCACGGGGGCGCACGTTCGGTTCGAGAACCGCCATGAACGGCTGGAAGTCGAGAATCGGAAGGGCATCGTTACCGCCGATGACGTGAAGAGCGCGCCCAAGAAACTGAGCGAGTCCGTCGACCTGCCAGGCAGAACGGTTATCCATGCCAACTCCATCAGCTACACCCTGGACGGCGAGTCTGGCATCCGGTATCCCGTCGGAATGCACAGCAAGGAGATGCAGGTAGAAGCGCATCTCGTGACGGGGGCCAACACGTTCATAGACCGTCTCGTCGACGTGATCGAAGTGTCGGGTGTCAAGATAAACAGCCTCGTCCTCGAACCGCTGGCGAGCGGCCTCGCGGTTCTCACTCCGAAGGAGCGGCAAAGGGGCGCCATCATCGTGGATATCGGCGGCGGCACGACGGACATCGTCGCCTTCAAGGGCAGCGGCATCTACTACACCGGGGTCATCCCGGTGGGCGGCTATCAGTTCACCAACGACATCGCCTTATCGTTCAACACGACGTTCGAGGCGGCGGAGGCGATCAAGCTGGAGCACGGCAGCGCGGAGTTCCAGCCGGCTTCGGCAGGCGAGCAGATCCTCGTTCCGGTTGTCGGGCGGGACAAGCAACTGAAGGTGAGCCGACTTGAGATATGCCAGCTGGTGCGCGAACGTGCTATGGAACTCGCGCGGATGATCAAAGTAAAGCTCGATTCCGAACGGATGGGGGATGTCGAGGACTCGCTCCTCGTCCTCACCGGCGGGGCTTCCAACATGCCCGGTTTCGCCGAGCTCGTACAGAAGAGCGTGGGCATCGACGTGCGCCACGGGGTCCCGGACGTGCATGGGACCGTCCCTGCCGAATTGAGGGATTCCGTCTACGCCACGGCGGTCGGCACTCTCCTCTGGGGACTGACGGAGCAGGCCGGCTTCGGGGTAAGGAACGGTAACGGTAACGGCAATGGGCATAATGGCAAGCACGCAGCGGAGTCGGTCGGATTCATAGGAAGCTTGAAGCGCCGGTTTGGCGCGCTCAGGTCGTAGCTATTCTTCGTACACAAGAAAAGGGAGGACTTAATGGTCGTGAACACACACCCTCAGAACGGAGCTAGTATCAAGGTCATCGGAGTCGGCGGCGGCGGATCGAACGCCGTGTCGAGGATGTTCCGGGAGCGACTCCCGGGCGTCGAGTATATGGTCGTCAACACGGATACGCAGGCTCTCCTGCGCTCCGACGTGCCGGTGCGGATCGCCATTGGCGAACTGCTCACGCAGGGCAAGGGCGTCGGAGGCAATCCCGATCTCGGGGCCAAGTCGGCCAGCGAGAGCAGGGAGGAGGTCCACGAGGCCATCCGCGAGGCCGACATGATCTTCATCGCCGCCGGAATGGGCGGCGGCACGGGCACGGGAGCCGCGCCGGTCATCTCCGAGATCATCAGAGAGACGGGGGCGCTCACGGTCGGCGTGGTCACCATGCCGTTCATGTTCGAGGGCACCCGCCGGATGCGGACTGCCGAGGAGGGCATCAAGAGGCTCCAAGAACACGTCGATACCCTGCTCGTCATTCCGAACGAGCGACTCCACGCGATATCGGACGAGGAGGTTACCGCGGAGAACGCCTTCCGCATGGCCGACGACGTGCTGAGGCTCGGTGTGCAGTCGATTGCCGAGCTGGTGACCGTACCCGGAGAGATCAACCTGGACTTCGCCGACATTCAGTCGGTCATGCGCAACGCAGGCCGCGCCTGGATGTCGATAGGCTGGGGCAAGGGCGAGAATCGGGCGAAATCGGCGGCACAGCAGGCGATCTCCAACCCGCTCCTCGACGTTTCGGTCGAGGGCGCGACGGGCGTGCTGTTCAACGTGACCGGCGGTTCCGATCTCCGGCTGTCCGAGCTTCACGAGGCGGCAGAGGTGATCCAGCGGGTCGTGGACCCCGACGCGAACATCATCTTCGGAATGGCCAACGACCCGAAGATGGAGAACGAAGTCAAGCTCACCGTCATCGCAACCGGCTTCCCGACTTCCGAGAACATGCAGCAGCAGGACGAGCAGATCAGGGACCTTCTCAAGAGTGCTCTGGGCAGCGACGAGGCGGAGATCGATCTTCCGCCCTTCCTGCGACGCATCTCCAAGTACCGAGAAGAGGCGGTGGTGCGGTAGTAGGTCCTTCGAGCTTCCTACACTTGATGGACCGGAGAGGGGAGTAGGTCAAAGGGGCCGCGTTTCGCGGCCCCTTTTGTCGTCTATGAGACTCTTCTTTGGACGCACTACCCTGCCCCGCCGCGCCCGCATTGTAGTCTCAAGAAGTCTCTCTATTTCCGGGAGTTCCAACCTGCCCGCAACTGGATGACTACCCTCCGCCAATTCCGGGAAAAATTGACGAGAGCACCGTATCACAGGCTTTCAGAGTCATCAGCCCGGATGACCGTTCACATCACCCCAGCTACGACAGCTTGCGATTTCGCTCTTGACACACCACAACATCTAGTGGTAGCGTCTTGTTCCACCCGTTGCATACCGCTAGGCAATTGGGAGAGTCGCGGACAGTGTCGGTGATCGGTGATGCGTTGTCCTCATTGCGGTCATAGTGAATCGAAGGTCATCGACTCGAGGGAGACGGTCGACAGCATCCGAAGGCGGCGGGAGTGTTCATACTGCAACCGCCGGTACACGACGTATGAGCGGGTGCAGTCGAACTCCCTGCAAGTAGTAAAGCGGGACGAACGGCGAGAGGAGTTCAGCACCGACAAGCTAAGGGTGAGCATTCTGAAGGCGTGTACGAAGCGCCCGCTGCCGACAGGGAGCATAGACAAGCTGGTGGGCGAGATCGAAGGAGACTTGTACGCGCTGGGGCTGTCCGAGATACCGTCGCATACGATAGGCGAGGCGGTAATGGAACGGCTCCGGGAATTCGACAGAGTCGCTTATATACGATACGCAAGCGTGTACAGGGACTTTCAAGACATACAGACTTTCCGACAGGAGATCGACGCCCTCCTCGACCCCGAGGAGCGGGATCCGATTAACCAGCTCTCCTTCCTCGGATCCGACACGGGGGTGATCAAAGCTCCCTCCCCGGAACGCCGGGGTCGGCGCACCAGGCAGACGGACCCCGGCGAAGGCTAGATCAGCCGCTCTTCACCTGCGGGGCACTGCTTAGGTACTTGGCTGACCCTCTCATCAGCCAAAAATCCCTAAGATATACAACCCAAGGCCTATAGATTTCTCAAATTATTCTAGGATAACGTAAAGCAACAAGAGTTCGGGGGTCGGGGATCAACTCCCACAAGATATGGTGGAGCAGTTGGTACGCCTAATCCATGAACTCAGCGGAAGAAAACTGGAATTGAACCAAACATACACAAAAAATATTTCCATACAAGGGGCAAGCGGATGGTCATAGAAGAGAGACGCGAGGCAGGACTGAGGAAAGGGGCCACTAACGGGAGGATGACCCCGGCCATCACGGATGCCGACATCGATTTGAGCGACAACGCCCGCGTCGTGCTGGAGAAACGGTACCTCCGCAAGACCGCGAAGGGAGAGATCGCCGAGACGCCCGCCGGGATGTTCCGGCGCGTCGCCCACGCGATAGCCGCCCCCGAGTACGCGAACGGCCCCGCAGAAGAAGCCATGGCCTGGGAGGAAAAATTCTACGAGGTGATGGCCAAGCTGGAGTTCGTGCCGAACTCCCCCACCCTCATGAACGCCGGAATCCAGCGCACGGACGGCCAGGGCACCGGAACGCTGTCGGCCTGCTTCGTCATGGGACTGGATGATCACATGGACGGCATCATGACCACCGCCAAGGAGACGGCGATGGTCCAGAAGTACGGAGGCGGCACCGGGTTCGCCCTCTCGTCCATCCGACCGAAGGGTGCGACGATCCAGACGACGCACGGCCAGGCCTGCGGGCCGGTCGAGGTGCTGCGTCACCTGTCGTCGGTCTCAAAGCTCGTTACGCAGGGCGGCAAGAGGGACGGCGCCAACATGGCCGTCATGGACGTTCACCATCCCGACATTATGGAATTCATCGACTGCAAGGCGCAGGAGGGTGAAATCCACAACTTCAACATCTCCGTGGGCGCGAGCCATGAGTTCATGGAGGCCGTGAAGGCAGGAACCACCTACCCTCTCCGGTTCCATGAGAACCCCGCGGACACCTTTTCTCCCATCGTCGAGGTGGGAAGGCTGGACGCCCGCGAGGTCTTCGAGAAGATCGTTCATGGCGCGTGGCGCAACGGCGAGCCGGGAATGATCTTCCTGGACTGGGTGAACCACCGGAACCCGACGCCCCACATCGGCCGCATGACGGCGACCAATCCGTGCGGAGAGCAGCCGCTTCTGCCCTACGAGTCCTGCAACCTCGGCGCCATCAGCCTGCAGAGGTTCATCGTTGACGTTGACGGCCACCCGACGGTCGACTACGACAAGCTCCGTGAGGTCGTCCACGTGGCGACGCGGTTCCTCGACAACGTCATCGACGCGAACGCCTACTCGGTCGACAAGATCGAGACGATGACCAAGGCCACCCGCAAGATCGGTCTCGGCGTGATGGGCTTCGCCGACATGCTCGTGCAGATGGGAATCCCCTACGACTCCGAGGAGGGTCTGGAGCTGGGCCGCAAGATCATGCGGTTCATCAAGGACGAGTCCGACAGGATGTCCGTGATGCTGGCGGAGGAGCGGGGCAACTTCCCCGCCTACGAGGGCAGCAGATTCGACACGCCGGACGGCTCTCCCATGCGCAACGCCTGCCGCCTGACCGTAGCGCCGACGGGCACGACCTCAATGATCGCCGGGTGCTCCAGCGGAATCGAGCCCCTGTTCGCGCTTTGCTACCACAAGCACAACATTTTGGGCGGCGAGAGTCTCCTGTACGTGGATGAGAACTTCGAGAAGGCGGCCAGGGACGGGGGCTTCTACAGCGAAGACCTGATGAACTACCTGGCCGAAGGTGGCTCCCTGCAGGACCGCGACGACGTGCCGGAATCGGCCAAGAGCACGTTCGTGGTGGCGGGAGACATTTCCCCCGAAATGCACGTTCGAATGCAGGCGGCATTCCAGGAGAGCGTCGACGCGGCCATCTCCAAGACGATCAACTTCCCGAATGAGGCGACCGATGAAGACGTACGGAGCGCCTACATGCTGGCCTGGGAGCTGGGGTGTAAGGGCATCACGGTGTATCGCTCAGGCAGCCGCGAGGCGGAGGTCCTAACGGCTGGTGTGGAGAACGAGGAACAGGACACGGAGACGAACGGTCATGCCTCCCCTGCCCTCGTCGAGCGCAGTCCTCGCCCTCGTGTTATGCAGGGCCTCACCGAGAACGTTCGCACTGGACAGGGCAAGCTGTACGTGACGGTCAACTTCGATGAAGAGCGCCGTCCGTTCGAGGTGTTCTGCGCTTTGGGCAAGGCGGGCAGCGTTGAGTCCGCACACATGGAGGCCATCGCCAGGCTTATATCTATGTCTCTGCGCTCAGGAGTAGCCCCGGAGCAGGTCGTGGAGCATCTGCGAGGGATTACGGACGAGCCGGTTTGGGACGGCGGCACCCTCGTCAGGTCGGTGCCCGACGCGATATCGCTGGTGCTCGATAAGTACATCACCGACAAGCCGACGACGGACGCGCCGACAGCCCAGATCGGACTGTTCCCCTCTGCGGAGTCGGTCGGTTCTGAAGATGAGGTAAAGTTTGCCGGGCCTCTCACCGGCAAGCGGTGTCCTGAGTGCTCGGCCTACCTCGTTGCCCAGGAAGGCTGCCTGAACTGCCTGGACTGCGGCTACAGCAAGTGTGATTGAGCTATGCTAAAGCCGCTCCTACTCTCAAGGCAGAGGCGTAGTGTAGTTGGTGGTGGTACGTTGGTAGGACATTCCAAATGTTCTAACTGGAGGACTGTAGAGATGCTAGGAAATAGAAGATGCCGCTTAGGTATACACTGTGAGAGGGAAGGCAAAGTTCAAGTCCACGTTGTCCAATTTAATGCTTTTGTGTGCGTTAAGTGCGTGGCTGGTGAAGAAAGTATCACTGAAAAGGAAGTTCGAGAACACTTGAGATCCAGGAAGTACACGAATCTAATTCACCGGGTCCGAACCCCTCTGACCCACGTTTGTCCTTAGGTGGACCTCTGCATGGCTTGAATATAAGCCTCTGAGTCCTCAGAGAACCCTAACTACTTCGTACAAGTTGGGGTTCTTACTCTAACCACCACCAACACATAGCCGGATTGTAGCTGTCGGAGTTGGAGCGGAATGTTGCATCTGCTCCCTTGAATAATGCCTATGTTGTATCATGGCATCCCCGCGGCTGGGAGCGCCGCAGCACGCTATCGGAGCACACAGCATGACAACATCAGAGAGACCATTCGTCGCCATCACCATGGGCGACCCGGCCGGAATCGGGCCCGAAGTCACCGTCAAGGCACTGCAGGACGGTTCCATATACGAAAAATGTCGTCCATTCGTGGTGGGGAACGTGGCGGCGGTAGACCACGCGATTGAGATCGCGGGAACCGGCGCTTCGGGCCGGGTGACGCACGGATTGGAAGATGTTGCCGGTGAGCCGGGCGTCATTGACGTGATGGACCCGGAGAACCTCGACTATTCCGACATCGAGCTTGGGGAGCTGTCCGCCTCGGCGGGGAAGGCGGCCGTGGAGTGGGTGCTCCAAGCGGGAGAGATGACAGCAGCCGGCGACGTCCAGGCCATCGTTACCGCGCCTATCAACAAGGAGGCGGCTTCGATGGCGGGGTACAAGGACATCGGCCACATGGAGATATTCCAGAGCCAGACGAACTCGAAAGAGGTGGCGACGATGCTCATGGCCGACGTGTTGCGCGTCGTCCACCTCACGACGCACCGGCAACTCCGCATCGCCTGCGACTACGTCACCGTGGACAACGTGTTCGCCAAGGTCGTACTCACGCACGAGCATTTTGTTCGATGGGGCTTCCCTACCCCACGAATCGGCGTCTCAGCCCTGAATCCCCACGCCAGCGACGGCGGTCTCCTCGGCGACGAAGAGGAAAAGCAGATCACCCCCGCGATAGAAAAGGCCCGCTCGCTCGGCATCGACGCGACGGGACCGGTGCCGCCGGACACCGTGTTTACGCAGGCCATAAACGGCAAGTACGACGTCGTGCTCGCCATGTACCACGACCAGGGGCACATCCCGATCAAGGTCCACAACTGGGAGCGGAGCGTCAGCGTGAACCTGGGGCTGCCGTTCATCCGCACGTCCGTCGACCACGGCACGGCGTTCGACATCGCGGGACAGGGCATCGCACACCACGAGAGCATGTCGGAGGCCATCGGGGTCGCGGTCGACCTGGCAAGCGATAGCAAGTTGCGCTGAAGGGGCGGCATTACACGGGAATCCACACCTAGGCACACTGGCCTCTCGCCCCGTATCGGGGTACGGGGTGACGTTCTTTCGCGGGAGAGACGGAAAAGGTTCGCACCTGACTATTAGGGACTCTATTTGTCCCCAAACGTCGAGCGAGTCGGCTACAATAGAAACGTTATGGTGGTGATTCCTGCACTCACGACTTAGCGCAGACGCAGAGACGGACGGCGGACTATGAAGATCACATTCATCGGCGGCGGCGTCATGGCCGAGGCGATACTCGGCGGGATTCTCGACGCGGGTGTCGCCGGGGCGGACGAGATTCGCTTCGGGGAACCCGTAGCGGACCGCCGCGCCGCGCTTGCCGAGACCTACGGCGTGACGGCGGACGCCGACAACCTCGCGGTGATCGAGGGCGCGGACATCGTCATTCTCGCGGTGAAGCCGCAACACCTCGCCACGGCCATGGAGGGCATCAAGTCCGGCCTTCGTGGAGACCAGGCCGTGCTGTCGATAGTTGCCGGGGCGACACTCGACACCTTGACCAAGGGGTTGCGCCATCGAGCGGTGGTTCGAGTGATGCCGAATACTCCCTCTCAAATTCGGGAAGGCATGACCGTGTGGACGGCCACTGATCACGTTACGGACGAGCAGAAGGCGGCCAGTCAACGAATCGTCGCCTCTTTTGGCGAAGAGATATACGTCGAGGACGAGAAGTACATCGACATGGTCACGGCCCTCAGCGCGAGCGGTCCCGCATACGTCTTCCTGTTCATCGAGGCGCTCATCGACGCGGGCGTACACATGGGCCTCCAGCGACCGATGGCGAGAAAGCTCGTTCTGCAGACGGTCATAGGGAGCGCCAAGTACGTTCAGGAGACGGAAATGCACCCGGCGGAGCTCAAGGACATGGTCTCATCGCCCGCGGGCGGGACGGTCGAGGCGCTCATGTCGTTTGAGAGGTCCGCCTTTCGCGGGGCCGTGCTGGAAGCGGTCGACGCGGCGTACCGGAAGTACCAGGCCCTGGGTAAGGACAGTTGACCTTCTTCGTAAACTTCATAAGTCTGTTCGTAGACGCTCTGACGCTGGCGATTCTCGCGAGCGTCATCATGTCTTGGGTGACCATGTTCGCCCCGGAGTCGCCGATCGTAGAGTCGATAAACGGCGTACTCAAGCAGATGACCGAGCCCGTCTTGGGCCCTCTGCGGCGAGTCGTTCCCCCGCTGGGCATGTTCGACCTCACGCCGATGGTCGCGCTAATCCTGTTGCAGTTCGTGATAAAGGGCTATCTGATCCCGGCCCTATTCGCCTAGCCTGCGGCGAGCCAGAGCGTGGGCTCATCGCCGATAGGATGCGCGTAGTACGCTGTGAAGTTGAACAGTACAACGCCCGCTCCTAGTACGGCGACCAGTGCGACAACTCCGGCTATTGGCGCCCTGCCCTTCAACCAGCCCAGGAGCCAATCGGCAGCGAATCCGGCGAGGGCGAAGACCACGGGGACGGCTATGATGAGGCGACCGAACATTCCTTCCCGCTCTGTGAGTCCTATGCCGACCACAACGACCAGGAGGACGGTGAGAAGCGCTCCGCATGAATCCTCGCGCCATTTTCGGATGCACACGAGCAGCCCAACAAGGACGAGCAGTCCCGTGAGCGGATCGACGATCCTTCCGCCACCCTGCCCGAACTCGTCGGCGTTGGCGCTCCAGACGAGCGCGCGCCCGGTGTTGACGACGTTCCCGGTCACGGTGTGCAGTTGGCCCATCACGCCTTCACTTTGGATGTAACCGGGAGTCTCGGTAACCAGCATCGCCTTGACGTCGTCACGAAACGACGAGTCGGCGGCGGCAACGGCGAAGAATGGTAGGCTGACGATGAGTGCCGCAAGGGCGAATGCCGCGAACCGCTCACCCAGAACTCGCGGGCTGACCGTGCCGGCTGCATAGAATCGCAGCCACAGACAGAGCGCCGCAAGCGCGAGCACGATCGCTGCGAAATCGAGATATAAGCCGAGTCCGACGAGAGCGCCTGAAGCTGCCAGCAGGCGGGTTCGAGCCGAGTCACTCGTCTCCGCGTGGGTCGCTCGGAACAGCAAATAGAGGGCCGTTACCTCCACAAGGAGCAGCATGCTCGCAGGGAGGGCCAGCCTGGCATAGGTCAGCGGCCAGACGCTCACAGCCATGAGCATCGTGGCAAACAGGGCCACCCGGCGGTTGAACAAGAGCGAGACCAGAAGATACGAAACTCCTATGGAGGCCAGTGACGCTACGCCGGAGAGCAGTCGAGCCATGCCGATGTCATCGCCAATGAAGTTGGTCCACAAGGAGAGTACGTAGGCGTAACCGGTCAATACTCCATCGAGGATGCGGTGTGACAGACCAATCCAGCCCTCGAATTCGATCTGGCGAGCGACTTGCAGGAACGCTTCTTCACCCACGGTGATCTCAGACGGAGTGGAGCCGAGCCCCCACAGCCGGGTTGCCGCCAGAATCGCGGCTATGACGGCGATAGCGATAATGGTTGTAGTGATCTTCGCGACGTGGTGCGCTCTTGTCGGGCTGCCAGTACCAACTGGGCCCAACGAAGCTCTCGCGGGCGTTCCCGATACCTTGGAGATGGCGGTCGCAAACGGAGACCCAAATGAAGCTTTGCGCGTAGGCTTTTCTCCGGCAAGAGGCGAACCGCAGGAATTGCAATAGTTCTGCGGTGATGGGTTGTGGGCCGCACACTGTGGACACTCGATATCGTCGGTGAGTGGCTCAGCGCACTTTCCGCAGTAGGAGGCGGACAAGCGGTTCTCGTGTCCGCAGCTCTTGCACGTTATTCCCACAGTCGCCTTCCCTGCCCTACATATACATACCAAGGGTGTAATTCCAAGAACGGGGGAAACTCCGAGCGCTCATCAGAAGCCGCGCTCTTTCATCTCCAGCCACTCTCCCACGTTGAATCCGCCTCTGCCCGCCTCTGCCGCGGCCTTCTGGAGCGCCTGCCATGACTCGAAATCGGCCGCGTCTACGGCGGGCTGTCGAACCGCCGCCGCTTCCGGCCGCTCCATCCAGTCGAAATAGCCGGATACGTTGACGTACGCAATGAGCGCCAATATCGCGACAGCGACGGTTCCAATTGCCCATTTATTCTTTGCAAAGCGCAATCCGAATAGCCAGTCCAGTGTGAGGGCGACGAACAGATAGAAGATCGGGGCGGCCCCAACGGCTCGCGCGGCGTCGGGGGTGCCGCTGCCAGGGATCTGTACGGGAAATATCATCACGATGAAGAAGACCCACCATAGAATGGTCTGACGCCATCGTGTGACGGATACGACGAGGCCCACCCAGAATAGAACGGCCGTCAACCTGTCGAGGAGACCGTGACCGGGCGGAATGTACCGCGCGTTCAGGCCAACGCGCGATATGCCGGTATCGAGAAGGACAAATCCCCTGATGTTGTTCCACGTCTGCTGAGCGATGATCTCAAAGTCGTCCTTGCCCTCGAATTGCTGGCGATTGTGGTCGTTGAGCACATAGACCGCATCGAGACGCTGATTGAAGCGCTGCCAGTCATCCAGCGCGTTGTCTAGCTGAGGCCAGAAGAGCACGAACGTTGTGAGGCACATGACGCCGTATCCGGCCAGAAGCCGTTTCCAGTCCTCTCGATGCAGGAAGAACGCGATGGGAAGGTAGACAAGCAGGGCGACGATGATCACGCGCCCGCTGGTGTACCCGTACAGTCCCAGGGCGGCGAACAGACCCGTGGCGGCGAAGAGCAACAAGCTGAACGACAGGCGCTTGCTCTGAATTGCCGCATTGAGCGCCAGCATGGCGGAGAGGGCGTACAGCCCGACATGGACGTTCTCCCAGCCGCTGCGGGAGAAGTGGAGATACCACACGCCGGTAGCGAGCAAGAAGGTAGCCGCCAAACTCGCGGGCCTGCCTCCGTGCTGGCGGGCGACGGCGTAGAACACTAGGATCGAGACGGCGCTCAGCACGACACTCGACAGGCGCATCCCGACGATCGTTTCCCCGAACAGGCCCATGAACCAGCCCATCATGTACAGGCTGAAGGCCGGTTGGGGCTTCCAGTCCAGCTCGAAGAATCCTGGGCCTATGTCGGCCATGATGCGGTAGACGATCAGGAGGTTGTCCGCCTCGTCACCCACAAGGTTGGGTGGAATGCCGGTGAGCGAGAACAACCGGATGAACAGGGCGAACGCGATGATGGCCGCCAATGTCACAAGCGCCCAATTTACAGGGAGGGAACGCGCCCGCAGTCGGTCGAAGTACGTCGTTGTGCCTGTGCCTGTCGAGGCCCTGCGCTTCCCTTCATTCAACAGGACGCCACATGCGTCGCAGTGGGCGTTCTCTGCGGGGTTTTTGCCACCACAGAATGGACATTCGATATCGAACACCAGCGTGCGCCCGCAGTTGCCGCAGAACCGTGAGCCCGAAGCATTCTCATGTTCGCACCACGCGCACGCGGCGGCACGTTCGAGCGGCATCTCGGTACTCATGCTTGGAGCGTCACCTCGCCGGCGACGACGGTTCTCGTCTTGCCGTCCGCTTTGGTCAGAACCAGATTTCCCATCTCGTCAACCCCTATGGCCGTGCCCTCTTCCGTGTTGTCCTGCCAGCGCACGACGACGTTTCGTCCTAGGGTCTCCAACTGCGAGGCCCATTCTTGCCTGATGGATTGTCCCGCCCGGATGAGCGCGTACAGCCTGTCTAGCTCTCGAAGCGCCTGAATGAGGATATCCGCGCGGTCGAACGTCTTACCGGTTTCACGGTACATGCTCGTGGCGGTCGCGGCAATTTCCGGCGCGGATGCCGGGTTGGAATTGACGTTTAGACCGACGCCAAGAATCGTGTACTCGATGTCCGCACGAGTCACCGTGCTCTCGACAAGAATGCCTGAAACCTTGCGGTCGCTCAATTTCACGTCGTTCGGCCACTTTATTACGGTGTCCAACCCCGTTGCATTGCCTACGGTCGAGCATACCGATAGGGCTGCCGCCATGTTGACGTGCGGGGCCTGAGCCGCGTCCGGCCTGAAGACCACCGAAAAGAGCAGGTCATTCCCCGGCTCGGACATCCAAGAACGGTCGAAACGTCCCCTGCCCGCCGTCTGCTCCTCGGCGATGACGACAGCGCCCTCGGGCGCCCCACCCTCCGCCATCCTCTTCGCCTCGTCCATCGTCGATTCTAGCGTCTCGAAAAGGTGGATTTCGCGGCCAACGGCGCAGCCGCTCAGTTGGCTTGAGAGGCGGTCAACATCCAGTTCCGGCAATGTATTGTCTGCATCAACCATGGCCACGCGGCATGATACACTAACGCCGCTTTCACAGCGCACCCGTCTTTGTCGGAGGGATTCGATTTGTACGACTTGCTCATCAAGGGTGGAACGGTAATCGACGCCGCGCTCGGACTGAATGACGTTCGGGACGTGGCAATAGCCGACGGTAAGATCACAGCGATTGAGGAAGGCTTAGTCGACGACGCCCGCGAGGTAATTGACGCATTCGGGCTAATCGTCACGCCGGGCCTGATCGACATGCACATGCACGCCTACTGGGGCGTTTGCTGCTACGGCCTCGATCCGGACGCCATCAACATCGCTCGCGGCGTGACGACGGCGATGGACTGCGGTTCCGCGGGCGCGAGGACGTTTCCCCACTTCCGGCGCACGGTCATGGAACGCGCCAACACGCGGCTCTACGCCCTGCTCAACATCTCCGCCATGGGGATCATCTCGCCCGCCATCGGCGAGCTGTTCGACATGCGCTGGGCTAGAGTGGAGGACGCGGGTGAGATGGGGCGGCAGAACCGCGACCTGATTCTGGGAATCAAGGTGCGTCTCTCCCACCACACCATCTTCCTGGACGACAAGCTCGACGCCCTGAAACGCGCCATAGCCGCCGCGGAGATGTTCGACGGCATCGTCATGGTGCACGTGGGCGACATCGAGACCCCGTTGGAGACGCTGACGAAGCACCTGCGTCCCGGAGACGTGGTAACGCACGCCTTCCGGCAGTGGGGCGGCGTCGTGAGCGCCGAACGGACGGTCACGGACGAGATACGGGAGGCGCAGAAACGTGGGATAGTCTTCGACGTCGGACACGGCGGAGGGAGCTGTTCGTTCGACACCATCGAGACCGCGCTCGCGCAGGGCTTCTATCCCGACACGATCAGCAGCGACGTGAGCACCATCAGCGTGGAGGGGCCGGTCTACGATCAGGTCACCACCATGTCGAAGTTCCTGCACTTCGGCATCCCGCTCGATGACGTTGTGCGCCTGAGCACGCTGGCCCCCGCCGAGAAGATGGGCATTGCGGACCACCTCGGCTCGCTGGCCATCGGCACCACCGCCGATGTCAGTATTCTCTCGGTAGACGACGGCGACTACACATACATGGACGCGGAGCGGAAGACGACCTCCGCGAGTAGGAAGATCAACTCCGTCGAGACCGTCAAGGACGGCAAGCTGTACAGGGACTGGAATCGGTAGGAAGGAAAGACGAGGAACTCAAACCTTGTATGACCTCTTGATCAAAGGCGGGACCGTCGTCGACCCGGCGCAGGGGGTCAACAGCCCCGCAGACATTGCCTTCTCAAACGGCGTGGTCGCGTCGGTTGCGGCCGGTACCTCGGAGGACGAAGCTGCTGAGGTTTTCGATGCTTCGGGACTGATCGTCACGCCGGGGCTGATCGACCTTCACGTCCACAACTTCTGGGGGGTGTCGCACTACGGCATCGACCCTGACGTCACCAATATCGCCAACGGCGTGACGACGGCGGTCGATGCAGGGTCGGCAGGCGCCGCCACGTTTGACGCATTCCGGCGATATGTCATCGAACGGGCGGATACCCGGCTCTACGCCCTGCTGAACATCTCTCTGACGGGTATGATCTCCAACGACATCGGAGAGCTTGAAGACCTCCGGCACGCCGACGTGGCCCAAGCCGTCCGCGTAGGCCGGCAAAATCGCGACCGCATTGTCGGCATCAAGGCGCGGCTCTCCCAGGACATTACGCGGCAGCACGACGTGGAATCGCTGAAGCGCGCGATAGAGGCGGCGGAGGCCATCGGCGGGTTCGTGATGATCCACGTCGGCAAGACTCACACACCGTTGGAGTCTCTCATCGATATGCTCCGTCCGGGAGACGTGGTGACGCATTCGTTCCATGGTCACGCGCAGGGCATCCTCAACGACTCGGGGAGGGTCAAAGAATCGTTCAGGGAGCACCAGAGGCGGGGGATCGTCTTCGACGTAGGACACGGCGCGGGCAGCTTCTCGTTCGACGTTGCGGAGCGCGCTATGGCGGACGGTTTCCGGCCCGGCAACATCAGCAGCGACTTGCACCTCTACAACGTCGAGGGGCCGGTCTTCGACCAGGTGACGACACTTTCCAAGTTGATGTGGCTAGGCATGTCGCTGTACGACGTCATCGGCCTTACGACCGTGGAGACGGCCAAGACGATGGGAGTCCAGGATCGGTTGGGCACCCTGAAGGCCGGTGCCGTCGGCGACGCCACGATTGCCCGTATCGACGAGGGATCGTTCATGCTCACCGACTCGTATGGACGCTCGGTCACGTCTCGCAGCAGGCTGACGCACGTCGCCACCGTCAAGAGCGGTCGAGTCTACAAACCGTGGCTCCGTGGCACATAGATACGACCTGATAGTATCGGGCGGGCGCGTCATCGACCCTTCACAGGGAATCGACGCCGTGTGCGACGTGGCACTGGCCGACGGGAAGGTGGCGCTCGTTGCCGAGAGTATCACCACAGACCAAACCCGGGACGTTATTGATGCCACCGGCACGATAGTCACTCCCGCCCTCATAGACCTCCACACCCATGACTTCTGGGGCGCGTCGCGCTACGGAGTCGATCCCGACACCGTACACGTCGCGCGCGGGGTCACGACGGTTGTCGATGCCGGATCGTCGGGCGCGCACACGTTTCCCGCGTTTCGCAAGTACGTCATCGACCGCGCCAAGACGCGCATCTACGCGATGCTCAACATCTCCGGGATGGGCATGGCCTTGGGATACGCAGACCTTGAAGACATCCGGTGGGCCAAAGTCCAACAGGCCGCGCGCGTTGGCCGGGAGCATCATGACGTTATCCTTGGCGTGAAAGCTCGAATACCTCCCCTGCCCGCCGAGAGTTATCGAGAAGTACTCAAGCGCGCCATTGAAGCGGCGGAAGGCATGGACGGCATCTTCATGCTCCATCTCGGCGGGACGAGCATCCCCGTCGCCGAGCGGCTGAACGTGCTTCGTCCCGGCGATATCCTGACTCACTCGTTTCGTTACAGCCCCGGTGGCAACGGCATCCTCGACTCCGAGGGGAACGTCCTTAAAGAGGCGTGGGCGGCGAAGGAGCGCGGGGTCGTCTTCGACGTTGGCCACGGCAAAGGCAGCTTCTCGTTCGAGACGATGGAACGCGCCATGGCGCAGGGGTTCTTCCCCGACACCATCAGCAGCGATCTCCACGTCGGGAACGTGGACGGGCCAGTCTACGATCTTCTCACGACCCTCTCCAAGTTCCTTCACTTGGGAATGACGCTTGACGAGGTCATACGTCTGGGCACCGAAGCTCCGGCGAAGGTCATTGGCAAGTCCGGTGAGTTGGGGACGCTCAAGGTCGGCGCAATAGGCGACCTCACGATCTGCAAGATCGAAAGAGGACGGTTCGAACTGAGCGACTCAGGAGGGCGGCGGGTCGTGGAGACGGCGCACCGGTTGACCCATGTCAAGACGATCAAGGGTGGCCGCGAGTACCGTCCATACCTCGCCTGAGTCCCGCTACGTCGTGATGACCCGCTCGGCGCTTCCCTGATCGACGTAGGTCGTCTTGCCCACGCTCGATATCGTGATCTCCTGCCGGTATCTCGCGTGACCAAGCTCGCGCTCGGCCCGGTAGGTCGCGGTACTCGACTCAACCGAATCGGGGTCCGGTCCATCGGCAAGCGCCTCTTCCAATACCCGACCGTCCATGCTCTCGCCACCCGGCAGGCCGAGCATCCTCAGCGCTGTCGGGGCGAGGTCTACGTTTCCGGTCGGAGAACCCACTCGGATACCGCTCTTGAAGCTGGGGCCGCCCGCGATCAGGGTGTTCCTCATCTCGTGCTTGCTGAGGGAGCCATGATCGCCCTGACCGACCGGCTGGCCTGCCGTATGCGCGAGACCCGGCACACCAGCCGCATTCGGCTCGGAGTCCCACGTGAAGGACATCGTCAGGTCGGGCGAACGTTCCCCTTCCTGCCCCACGAGCCGCGCAGGGAGGGTGCCCTCGATACCGCCGTGGACACTGGGGACCGTGATAGCGCCGCTCCAGGGCTGCCGCATCAGCCACTCGGCTAGCTGATCTACAGCGTCCGTATTCCTGTTGGGTACCCAGAACAGGACCGATGCGCCGTTCGTTCCGAGTACGACCGGAACGGGGCATTCGTGCTTGACGAGCGACTCGATGCCGATCAGGCCCCGCGAAGTCGAGTAGCCGTGGTCGGACACGATCATGATATCGGTCTCGTTCCGACGGCCGCTCTTGTCCAGGTGCTCGATGACCTTGCCGAAAGCTTTATCGGCAACGGCGAGAGCTTGCTTTCCGAGATCGGAGTTCACCCCGGCGGCGTGCTGGGCATGGTCTGGTTCGTCGCACCAGTAGATCGCGAGATCGCAGTCGTCTAGGGCATACTCCGTCAGAACGTGCGACGCGTACTCATTGCGTCCGTAATCGGGATGTGTCCGCTCCGCCCACTCGCCGAAGCGCTCGACAATAGATGCACCGAGATCCTCAGGGATCGTGAATTCCGGGTGGATGCTCCGCCCATGCCCTGCATGCGGTTTCGGGTTGTGGACGAACGAGTTGCCGCTGGAGCCTGTCCCTACGGTCACGAACCGCTTGCCGTGCCCGGAAATGATCTCCGCCAGCGTAGGACGGAAGAGCAGCCGTCCAGTCTTCTCGACGACCGCCATCAGCTCTTCCACAAGCGCCGAGAACGCGCGAGTGCGGTCGTACTCGCGGATGACGAGCGTGTTGCCAACGAGACCGTGCCTGCCGGGGTAGCACCCCGTCATGATGCTCGCGGCGTTCACCCGCGTGACGGACGGATAGACGGGGTGATGGTTGTCGAAGAAGACTCCATCGGACGCAAACGCCGCGAGGTTCGGCATCAGCTCCTCAGTCACCTGTGAGGGCTGAAGACCGTCGATGGCGAATATGAGTACGGTGGGCAATTGGGCACGCTCCTCGAATGTTGAACTTGAATGGGAGTCCGAGCGCTATGGAATTGGGTGCGTACTCGCGCTCGGAAGACCTATGGTAGGATACCGAAAAATCTGGAGGGGCGCGATATGGCGAATCTGCCGACAGACGTTAGGGCGGCCAGCATGAGCGGTCCCCTTCCCGACGACGTGTACGCCGAGGCCAAGCGACGCCTCGACGGTGTCGGCGAGACCTCGGAGGACTGACATGGGCAAGGCGCGAATGGGCGTGATCGGCGCGGGCTGGTGGGCGACGCAGTTCCACATTCCCAGCCTCAAGACCTACGAGAACGCCGAGCTTGTCGGTATCTCCGACCTCAAGGAGGACAAGCTGGCCAAGGCCGCCGACTACTACGACGTCGCCAATCAGTACACCGACCATCGGGAACTGCTGGCCTCAGGAGTCGATGGCGTCGTCATCGCCGTCCAACACGCCTTCCACTACGAGGTTGCCCGCGACGCGCTCGACGCTGGCGTCAGCGTCATGGTGGAGAAGCCGATGACCCTCCGCGCTGACGAGGCGTGGGACCTGGTCGAGCGAGCCGAAAGAAACGGGCTGCACCTGATGGTGGGCTACACCTTCCACTTCACGCGGCATGCCGAGGCGGCACGCGACATCGTGCAGTCGGGGAGGCTCGGCGAGATACAGTTCGTGTCCGGCATCTTCGCCTCGATGGTCGAATCCTACCTGCGGGGGAACCCCGACGACTACGCCGACGTGTTCAAGTTCCCCGTCACCGGACCGGAGCCGTCAACCTACTCCGATCCTGTTTTCGCGGGCGGAGGCCAGGGTATGGTTCAGGTCACACACCCGATGGGCATGGCGCTCTGGGTCACTGGACTTCATGCGGTCGAGGTGTCCGGGTTCGTGGAGAATTTCGACCTGGCGGTAGATCTCGCGGACGCATTCGGCTACCGGCTCAACAACGGCGCAGTCGGGGTCATGGGCTCGACCGGCGGAGTGCGGCCAAACCAGCCGCAGTTGCAGGTGAACACCTATTTCGGAACGAACGGATTTCTCCGGCAAGACCTGGTGAACGGGCGGATGAGCGTGTATTACCACGACGGCGCGTCAGAAGTCTTCTCCGACCTCACGGAGGAGGAAGTCTACCCTGCCCACCTCCCGTCGCGTTCGCTTGCCGATCTCATCAACGGGACCGGCGAGAATCGAGCGCCGGGCGATGTCGGAGCGCGGGTCGTGGAGTTCCTCGAAGCCGGGTACCGTTCGTCCGAGACTGGAGCCGTCGTCAAAATTCCACCCCGAAGCTAAGTAACGAGGTAGCAATATGGAGCGCGTAGGCTTCCTGCTGAAGGTCCGCAAAGACAGCCTGAACGAGTACAAGAGGCACCACGAGGCGGTGTGGCCGGAGATGCTCGACGCGCTCCGTCGTCACGGCTGGCACAACTACTCGCTCTTTCTGACGGATGACGGAATGCTGTTCGGCTACTTCGAGGCGAAGCACAGCTTCCAAGCCAGCCTCGACGGCATGGCGACGGAGGATGTCAACACGCGGTGGCAGAACTTCATGACCGAGTATTTCGAGGACTTGCCCGGCCTGCCGGACGAGAGTATGGCGCAATTGGAGCAGGTATTCTATCTGGAGTGACGTATTGGAGAAGCGCCGATGCCTAGCTGGAAAACACTTGGCGCAGGATGCCTCACGATCTTGGCGCTGGTTGTCGCTTCGGGAGGATGCGTCACCTCCTTCGTGTTCTTCGCCGAGGCAATGGAAGAGGAAGCAAGGCCCAACACTGCGCTGATCGTCTTCGCGCTGACCGTCATTGTGGGTAGCCTGCTGGTTGTCGCGGCGTGGGCGGTCTCCAAGGATCCTGATGAGTGATGGGAGAACAAATGCAAAAACCGCAGTTCGTCGATACCCACGTCCACTTCTACGACATGCAGCACCCGGAGTTGGTGTATGCCCATTGGGCGCCCGACGTCGACCACCCCACCCTCGGCACGCAGATGCGGAAGCTGGGCGAACGCAACTTCGTGGCCGAGGACTACATTGAGGTAACCCGTCCCTCGAACGTCGTCAAGGCCGTCCATGTTCAGGCCGCCATCGGCTCACCCGATCCCGTAAAGGAGACGAAGTGGCTCCAAGAGGCGGCGGACCGAACGGGGTTCCCGCACGGCATCATCGCGTTCGCCGACCTTTCCGCGCCGGATGCCGAGACCGTGCTTGCGGGGCACTGCGAGTTCCCCAACATGCGCGGCATCCGCGACTTCGACTCAGCGGGGCGCCTGACCGCCTCCCGCTTCCTCCACGGCTTCGGTCTCCTGGAGAAGTACGACCTCATAGCCAGCATGAACGTGACGTGGGAGCAGATGGACACCGTCCGCTCGTTGGCCGACAGTCACCCCAACATTCGGATGGTGATCGACCACACCGGCGGCCCTTGGGAGCGCGACCCCGATTACCTCGAAAGTTGGAGGCGAGGCATGGCGACCGTCGCGGGAGCCGACAACGTGTGGTGCAAGATATCGGGACTCGGCATGACCGATCACGACTGGACGGTCGATTCGATCAGGCTGTTCGTCCTCTACTGCATAGAGACGTTCGGGACCGAGCGGAGCTTCTTCGGTACGAACTGGCCCGTCGACAGCCTCTGGAGCGGTTACGCGGACGTGGTTGACGCCTACACGGAGATCATATCGGAGTTCAGCGCGGACGAGCGGGAGCGCCTGTTCGTCAAGAACGCCGAGCAGCTATATCGTATCTGACAGGTCGAACTTGTAGGCCATCACGGTCATTGCAGCCGAACGAGACTCACCAGTTCGCCAGCGCTTCCGGGTTCACCATGTTCTTGACCGGCTCCCCGGTCAGAGCCGCCACGATGCTTCCCGCCGCCATCATACCCATTGCCGTGAAGGTCGCCGCGCTTGCGCTGCCGATATGGGGTGTGATGACGAGGTTTTCGAGTGTGAGCAGCGGGTCGTCTATGGCAATCGGTTCCGGATCGCACACGTCGATCGCCGCGCCCGCGATGACGTTTGCCGCGAGGGCCTCGTACAGCGCCTCCTGCTGCACGACTGCCCCGCGCGCCATATTGACGAGGACGGCGCTGGGCTTCATCAGTGCGAACTCCGCCTCGCCGATCACGCCGCGCGTTTCATCGGTCAGCGGACAGTGGAGGCACAGGTAGTCGGACTCCCTGAGCAGAGTCTCCATGTCCCCGGCCCACTCGGCGCCCAACTCCGCCTCGGCCTCGGGCTTGCGCGACCGCGAGTAGTAGATGACCCGCATGTCGAATCCCGCCGCGCGCTTGGCCACCTTTTGGCCAATCCCACCGAAACCGAAGATGCCGAGCGTCTTGTTGTAGGCGTCGAGCCCAAGGTACGGCGTCTGGTCGAATACCTTCCACTTCCCTGCCCTGATCGCCCGGTCGGAGCGAGTCACTTGGCGAGCGTAGCTGAGCAGCAGCGCAAAGGTCATGTCCGCGCAGGCGTCCTGGAGGATGCCCGGCGTGTTGGTCAAGAGGACGCCGTTCCGTGTCGCCGCGGGGATGTCCACGTTGTCGGTGCCGACCGAGCGGTCGGCGATGATCTTGAGACGCGAGGCGTTGTCTAGGACCTCGGCGTCGATGGGGTCGATCCCTTCAGGCAAGAAGCCGTCGCACTCGGCGGCCATCTTGACGACTTCCTCGTGCGGCGGAGTGACGTTGCTCTGGCGGACTATCACTTCGAAATGCTCGGACAGGAACGCCTCGATCTTGGGGTCGTGGTAGTTCCGCATCAGCCATACTCTCGGTTGTGCCATCCCGTTACCTCGCTTCCGTCCTCGTTATCTTTGTTTGCAGTGCGCCACGGAAGGCGATTTCACTAGAACCCGACGGCAACGCCGTCGCGGCGGGGATCCGCCCCGCCCTGGAACGTCCCCTGCTCCTGGTCGACCTGAATGCCCTGCGCGCCACCGACGAGCCTTGAGAACGCCTCCACGACGTCGACCTCGTGGCCCCTCAGCTCCAGGGCGCGGCGAACGTGCCAGGGGAACCTTTCCTCCATCACCACGTGCGTCCCTAGCGTGTACTTGAAGCGCGGGGCTTCGATGGCCTGCTGCACGTTCATCCCGTGGTCGAGCACGTTCATGAGCATTTGCGGAGTGGTCTGCAGGATGCCGTACCCTCCGGGAGTGCCGATGCTGAGGTGGAACTTGCCGTCCTTGAACGTCTGCGTCGGGGCGACGACGAAGTCCACGCGTTTCCACGGGCCAATTTGGTTTGGGCTGCCTTCGTCCAGCTCGAAGTACGACCCCATGTTGTTCAGGAATACGCCCGTGTCTCCGGCAATGACGCTGGAGCCGAAGCCGCCGCCGAGGGTCTGCGTGACCGTCACCACATTGCCGTCGCGGTCGGCCACGGCGAAGTGAGTCGTCATCCCGCCTTCGAACTCCACCGGGTCTCCCGGCCGCAGCGGATTGTCGGGAGAGGGATCAGCGTACCTCTCGCCGCGCACCGTGGAGACCGTCGCCATGTCGATGCGGTTCTTCTGCGCGGCGGCGTACTCGTCGGAGAGCAGCCCGGTAAGGGGCGCGGTAACGTAGTCGGGGTCGCCCGCCCACTCGATGCGGTCGGTGACGGCGAGCTTGACCGACTCCATGAACCTGTGGAGCTTATCCACCGACTGGTAGCGAGGGTCAGAACCCTCCATCATCTTGAGCGTCTGGAGCACCTGGAATCCGCTCGAATTCGGCGGTGTCGTGTAGATGCGATAGCCGTTGTACTCGACGCTGACCGGCTCCTGCCACTCGGTCTCATAGTCGGCCAGGTCGTCCAATGTGAACAGGCCGTTCATCTCCTCGCTGGCCTTCACGATGCGCTCGGCTATCTCGCCCCGATAGAACACGTCCGCGCCCTGTTCGGCGATTAGCGTCAAAGTGCGGGCTAGATCGGGCCAGACGAGCCGAGTGCCCGGCGGGTGCGCCGCTCCCGACCCGTCGAGGATGGTCTGCGCCGACTTTGGGAACCTGCGTAGGTGTTCCGCCGTCTGGTGCATGATCTCGCTGTTGACATAGGTGATGGGAAAGCCGTTCTCGGCATAGCTGATGGCCTGCCGAAACAGACGCTCGCGGTCCATCGTGCCGTACGTCTTGTGCAGCGTCAGCCAACCGGCAAGGTTGCCGGGAATCAGCGGGGCCAGAATGCCTTGTTCGAGCGACTCCGTGGTGAACTTGTCGGGCGTCGCGGCCCTTGGCATTCGCCCAGAGAAGTTCAAGGCCCTCACGCGCCCCTCCGAGGCGACGTGCGCGAGCGCGAGGCCAATGCCACCCACGCCCGACATGTAAGGCTCTACAACGTTCAGCGTCGATGCTACCGCCACCACCGCGTCGAAGGCGTTGCCGCCCTCGGCCATGACCTGCACGCCGGCGAGTGACGCTAGGGGGTGGGCCGACGAGACCATCCCGTTGACCCCCATGGCGACGGGACGATTGGCGGCAGGATGGCGATAAGAGTCGAGCATGAGTTCCTCACGAATACGGGGCTGAAGGGCCGTACCCCGGCTAAGACGAACCGATCATCTTGTCCTGTCCCCTGAAAATCCCCACTCCCAGAATGCTGAACCAAATTGCTATGAGCAGCGTGGCAAACCCGACCAGTGCGGCGAGCGGAGTCGTATGTAGGTGCGACGAAAGTATGCCGGCCACCAGCGCAATGAAGCCGACGACCATCATCACCCGCGCCGCGTTACGCTGGAATCCGGACTGGAACGCCATCCCCAGACCCAAGGCCAAGAGGGCGCTGCCAAACGAGTCGGTGATTCCGGACACGACCACGATGCCGGTTCTCACCGTCGCGGCAGCGTGAGCTCTTGCCTCGAAGATCTCCGCTCTACTTGTGTCCTCGTGCGTAAGGTTGTGTATCGCTATGTGGTCCAGTCCATTCGTAAAGACGAAGCCGGTAATCCCGACCGTCAGGGCCACCAAGCCGAAGCGAATGAATGATGCTGCCGGAGTGTCATCCTGAGTAGCGCGCCAGAAGGTGTACAGCCCGAAGAGCGTGGCGAGCAGTCCCAAAATGGACAGTTGGGCCATTACGTGGGACAGGTTCGGGTTCGTGAGCAACTGGTCCAGTCCCGAGTTTACGGGCGATTGCCTCTTGAGCAACTCCGCCACAATGTACAGAGGAGGGCCTATGATGAGCGCCAGTCCCGCAAATTTCCTGCCTGTAATCGATCCCATTGTTGCCACCTGCCTCTCGAATTGTAACTCTTAGGGAGGATAGGAATTGGTTTCGGCATTGTAACCACAGCACATAACGAATACAACAGTCTCAATTTCGTCATACCTGACAAACGCCGGATTATCCCCGTTGTGAAGGGCCTGCCGGGCTCAGGCCGGACGCTCCAGACCCGGCATCGACCCCGCGTCTACGCGAACGACCCTGCGACCGAGCCGCCGCAGAGTGCGGAAGTCGCCCACGGCCTGAGCCGTTGCAAGCGCGCCGAACGAATAGCCCCTGCGTGGTATTAGAACGTCCACGTGATGGTCTGAAACGATCTGTAGGAATAGGCCGGTATTCGGCCCGCGTTTGTGGAGCTGCCCCGTCGAATGGAGCAGTCGCGGCCCATATCCGAGGGTCGTTGCGATCTTGTACCGCTCGGTCACGTCGCTCCGAAGGTCGGCAAGCGCGCGATCGGCCTTTGGTGTCGGTTGGACGTACGCCATGATGGCAAGGTAGTCACCCGTTCGCGCTTGCAGCAGGAGGTCTTCAATCGATCCGGTAGGGCCGGTTTCGGGGACCGCGCCGGTCGTTTCAATCTCCTCGAGGACTTCGAGCGTCTGCTCCTTCGAGGCCTGCACGTTTGGCTGGTCGAACGGCTGGACGCCAAGAATCGATGCGGCCACCGCCGTCGCGAACTCCCACCGGAAGAACTCTGCGCCCAGATCTTGGGTATCTCCCAAGTTGATGACAACCACCGGATGGCCGTTGTCCCTAAGGTCGTTGACTGTCTCAACTTCGTCGTTGTCATCACCCTCTGCGCGGAGATACACGAAGAGACGGTCGTCACCGTAGTTACCAGGCGACATTAGAGGTTCGTTGACAACAGGCACGATGCCCATGCCGTCCTTGCCCGTGCTCTCGGCGATGAGCTGGTCGACCCACATCCCGAGTGCGGCGACCGGCGGAGAGGCGATGAGGGTCAGCTTGTCCCTTCCCTCCCTTGCGAGAGTGCCCATCACTGCGCCGAGCAACGCCCCGGGGTTCTCCTCCGCAGAAGGGTCAGTGAGACAGCGGCTCGCCATGCTCGCGCCGCGACCAAGCAGCGACCGGATATCCGTCCCTGCCAGAGTCGCCGGGAGCAGTCCGAAATGCGACAGTGCGGAGTAGCGACCCCCTACGTCCGAAGGAGGTGTGAAGACACGCCGAAATCCGTCATCCCGCGCCATTCGTTCGAGCGGCGTTCCGGCGTCGGTGATAGCAACGAAGCCGGCCCCCGCCTGTTCCCTGCCCACCTGCCGGTCTGCTATGTCACGAAAGTACCTATACAAAACATTCGGCTCGATGGTCGTCCCCGACTTCGATGACACAATGAAGAGCGTGTGCGCGGGATCAATGGCGTCGGCAGTCTCTCTGACCGCTTCAGGTATGGTGGAATCGAGGACGATGAGCTTGAGCGGGTGATCGCCCGGCGCACATGTCTGCCTCAGAACCTCCGCCGCCAAGCTGCTGCCTCCCATGCCGAAGAGGACGACGTGACGGAAGCCTGCATGACTCACCTCGTCTGCAAATGCGGTCATCGCCGACGCCTCGTCCCGCATCGTGGATGGAAGATCGAGCCAGCCGAGGCGGTCGACTATGCCCTCCGGATCGGGCTTCCAGACCGTGTGGTCGCGGTCCCAAATGCGCGGCACGACTCGCTCGGCATCCAGTCGCCGCAAGGTATCGGAGACGACCTCTCCATAAGCGCCGAGATGGACGGTCATCCGACCCGCGTCAAGGTCGCCGGATAGGGCTTTCAAGTGTGGCCTGCCTTGTGAGGGAACGAGCAGATCTAGCGAGGAATTATGGGTAGTATAACGCGTGAGGGCCGCTCGGCGTCATGAAAGACCGTCTGACGGGCGGCCACCAGCGTCGCGTCGGCGTAGTCATTCCCGCCTGTGTTGTGGTTGCGGTCGAAGTTGGGGAAGTCGCTGCTCGATACGTCGAGGCGGATACGGTGTCCGGGCTTGAAGACGTTTGAAGTCGGATGGATCGTGATGTCATACTCGTAGACCTTCCCCGGCTCGATGAGGGACGGATTCTCGAACGACTCCCGGTACCTCGCTCGGACGATTCCGTAGCAGAGCTCCTGCGCGAAGCCGTCCGGCCAGATGTCCAGGAGCTTGGCAACGAAGTCCGTGTCCCTTGCGGTCGAGGCCGCGTAGAGCTTCAGCCGAATGTGCCCCGTCACCTCGACCTCACGTTGTCCAACGGCGGCGTCGCGAAGCGAAGGATATCTCGACGGTCGTCCAGTGCCCGCTGATCGAGCGGCTCGTGCTGTCCTTGTTGCTGGTACAGCGTCATCACCGGATCGCGGGGATCGTAGACATACTCGTCCGAGGCTCGTCACCGGGCGGCTCCTCCGACAGCGTGCCGTCGCCGGACACCGACGAAGCCCGCCTCCGCTGTGGAGGTAGTACGGCGCGTAGCGAGTCCTCGCGAGCGGCCAGTCGTCCTCGTCCGCCACATTGTCGCCCATGACGAATATGCGAACCTTCGGCCAGTCCGCTATGGCGTCCTCTTCACCGTACAGCCATCGCCGGTACCACTGGGCGGTGATCTCGTAGTAGTCGAGATGCGCCTCCGGGCCGAAGTCCATGTCGCCAAGTCGCGTCGGCCATTCGGTGCCGTCATGCGTCCACGGGCCTACGATCAGGTACTGGTTGTCCCTAGCTAACTCGGTGGCCGCGTTTTCCTTGAGACCCGTGAAGTTCCTGATCGACATCACCTGCTGGTCGTACCAGCCGGTCTGTGTCAGGGCCGGAACGGCCATGCTGCGATGCTTCGCCTCGAAGCCGAAGTGGTCGGTCGCGTGGTCGCTCAGCCACTTCCGCCAGTGAGGGCCGATGCCGTACATGGCGTCGTCGGGAATCTCCATCAGCGGCAGGTACCAGTACCACTTGCCGCGGTCTCGACTGAGAAAAAGCTCCTCCGCCTCGTCGGGAGCGCGCGGGCCGGTGGGCGCGTCGTCCCGAACGCGCTGATCGGGCGCGAGGGTGTTCATGCTCCACCACAGCACCCGTCCCAACCGCAGCACGGCGCTCATCTCCCGGTCGAGGAGGTTGGCGCAGATCAACTGCGGCATGATCGCCCTGAGGTGCGGCGGTCTCGTGTGGGCGAGCTCAAGCTGCGTCCACCCGTCGTAGGAGCCGCCCGTCGTCCCAACCTTGCCCGTCGACCATGGCAGCGACGCCGCCCACTCCACGGTGTCGTAGCCGTCCACGTCGTCCTTGTGGTCGCCGCTGAAGAAGCCGGGCATGAACTCGCCGTCCGACCCGTACCGCCCGCGCACGTCCTGGATCACGTACAGGAACCCGCGCTCCGCCAGCTTGGAGCCCTTTTCGTGGAACCTGTCGGCCCCTTTGTTGTACGGCGTGCGCTCCAGGATGACCGGGAACTTGCCGTCCACGTCGGGACGGTACACGTCGGCGCGGAGCACGACGCCGTCCCTCATCGTGGCCTCGACGTCGGCCTCCAGCTGTGGTCGTATACATGACCGGGGAGGGCGCTACGCGCAGAGGGGGTCGTTCGGGTCCCAGCGACGGAACTCCGGCGTTCCGGAGGCGGCGAGATCGTCACGGGCGATGAACCAGCGTTCGGCCCACCGATCGGGATCGTGGAGCTCGCTGTCGGGATTCGACCGGCTGCGCGCGATGAACCCCGGGAACCACGCGCGCCCCGTCGCCTGCCCCACCGGGTTGTAGCGCAGGTCGAAGCTCCAGCGGATGGTGTCGGAGACATTCTCCAGCGAACCGTGCTGCGTGTACTTCGTCATGAACAGCACGTCGCCGGGTTTCATGGGCAGGGCAATATGGTCGGGCGAAATGTTCTCGTCGGGAATCCCCATCTTGCCGCTCGGCGCAACACAGTGAAGGTCGAGCCCATGCCTGTGGCTGCCAGGCACGACGGTCAGGCACCCGTTCTCCTCGGTGGCCTCCGTGACTGGAAGCCAGACGGTCAGCATGTCGCTCTCGTCGGCCTCCTCCGTGACGACGCCGATGTCCTGGTGCCACGGGGTCTTGGCTATGCCGGCGTGTAAACGCTTGCCCTCCGGGAGAACTGCTACAGGCGGTTTAATGCGTGTGTGTTGGACGGGGTTGCAGAAGATCTCCGGCCCAATGAACATCTCGACCGCGTCCAGCAGCCGCTCGTTCCTGAGAAGCTCGAAGGCCCTCGGCCCCGTGTGCATGGGAGTGTCGGGCTCGATGGAGCTCTGAGGGAGCGAGATGTCGAAGTAGTTGTAATACTCTCCCTCCGACTCCCTTGCCACCTCGGTCAGTCGCTCCGCGAACGGCAGGTTCTCGAACGTGTCCGTGAGCTTGCCCTGCTCGTGCCACTCCTTCGACAGCCAGTCGAGCAGGTCCGCGTACTCATCGACCACGGGCTGGATGTCCTTCTCCGGGTCGAGAAGCCCCTCCATTACGACGAACCCCTGCTCGTCGAACTCGTCTAGGACCGCCTGTTTATCGGTACCTTGCATATCGCTGCTCCAAACAAGGACTATCAGGGAAGATTATGGGGTCGCCGGCTCGGGGAAGTCAATGAGTTTGCATCCCCTCCACCACCTCCGTCGTCCGCACGCTCACCGTGCATACTCGCTGGAGCAGGTCGATGACCTTCTCCTTGTGGTCGGCGAACCGGTAGGTGTTGAAGCGTTCGCGGATGGTGGGATCGCGGGGTTTCTTCTCCTTGTACTGGTCGAGCACCCATTCGAGGGCGGAGCGGCTGCCGAGGCGGTATTCCCATGCCTCCGGCGGGACGCCCGCGAGCGTCGTCCGTTCGTCCAAGACAATGACGCCGCGCTCCTTGTCGGCGCGGAGACGGGGTTTGCCGGCCTTGCGGTCCGCGTCGTGTCGTTCGAGGTCCATACGGCTCGGCGGACTCGAAACCGACGTGCAGGTCGAGCAGCTCCTGGCCCATGTCCGCCCACAGGTCGAAATCGTCGTGCAGCGGCAGGCGCGGGAACTCGCGCAGCAGGTCGACCGCGTACTTCTCCCGGTATGCCGGATCGTGCAGGACGGCGTAGGTGTAGGCGAAGATTCTCTCCGGGGTGATTCCCCTGCCCCGCTCGCCGTAATGTTCCCGGAACCGGCGCAGCCCCCACTCGGTGATGTTGCAGACGCGCTCCCCGTCCTCGGTGTAGCGGTAGAGGGGGAGGCACTGGGTGTCTCCGGTCAAAGTGAAGGTCAACCAACGGCTATCGGTGTCCATTAACATAAAAGGCTTTGCCATTAACTTGGAAAGCAAATTGCCTCGTTCTCATCAATGTCTCCTTCCGGGAAGACCTCAGGCAGTTGATATTGCATTTCATTCAAGTTCTGACTGAAGTACAAAAGTTTGTTAACAAATGGACGGTAATGTGGTTTTACGAACGTTCCCTCGATCAAAAACGTTTGGAACGTCAGAACGTATTTGCCGTTTGAGATCGCGAGTCCATTTGATGACACTGCCTAATTCGTCGTCATCTACCTCCTTGCCACCATATATTGCACGAGATTCCTCGTACTCATTAATAAATGAACGAGACTTTTCGGCCAAGGAGATTGGTGTCAAAGTCATAGACCCACTCATCACGATTAGTTACTACACCCATTGAATACAGCTTAAACACTGCCTGTTCTGCCCCCACAGTCTTGGCAAGTTTGGTTTTCCGTTCAGCAAGAGGTACGAGTCTCCCAAAGTCTGCGCTGGACTGGTTAAGCCAGATATGTTCATGACGGGCACGATATCTTTGTATTCGTACGTATCAAGTGTCCTGCTTTTGACGTAGTCAGACTTTCTCTGAAGACCCGGCAAAGTCCCGAACCGCGTTATATCGGATCTTGCAATCCGGAGACTCCTTTCCTCCGTATCAAGAAGTAGATGGCGATGCCGACTCCGAATTTTGTTGTCGAACACATTACCGGCCTCACTGCCGTCGTCGCTCGCCGCTGGTACGCGCGTTGCCCTACAGGTCAATGACCCAAAGTTCATTGAATTCATCGGCGACCACTCTGCGGAATCCGTCATCCTGACGAGCATCGAGAAATGCCCTGTTGCTCACGAACGCAATGATGCCGTCGTCAGACAGCCGGTCGGAGGCCCAGCGTATGAACCGCTTGTACATGTCGTACTGCTTGGTCTTCTGCGCCGTGCTCTCCTTGATGTAGGTCTCGCTGATGCGGGAGTCAATCGCGGGGTACTCGCGGTTCTTGTTGTTGTCGTTCTCGTTTTGCTGGTTCGCGTTATATGGCGGGTTGCCGATGATGACGCTGATGGTCTTCTCGTTCTGCTCCTGGATGCGCATCCAGTTGTCCACCGAGAGGCCGCCGAGGTTGAAGCCGCTCTGCCGCGTGACGGCGCCGCCCGTGGAACCCTGCCAGTCCATGTTGTCCAGCGTGTCCACGAAGCAGAGGTTCGGGAATTCGAGGTACTGCCCCGTCTTCTCCTTGTAGGTGTACTCGATGTTGAGGTTGGCGATGTAGTACGGGAGGATTGCCACCTCGTTGGCGTGCATTTCGTTGCGGTACTTGTGCTCCAACCGGTCGGCGGGGAGGTACTCGATAAGGTTGGTGATGAAGGTGCCGGTGCCGGTCGCGGGGTCGAGTATCTGCACGTTGTCGTCGGCGAGGCCGCGTCCGAAGTGCTTCCGCAAGAGATGGTCCGTCCCCCGGATCATGAAGTCGACGACCTCGTTGGGCGTGTACACGACTCCCAGCCTGTCGGCGGCCGCGGGATTATAGGCCTTATAAAAATCCTCGTAGACGGCCTTGAGGAAGCCCTGCTTCTCGGCGTAGTCGGCAATCTCGTCCGCCGCCCTGCCGATGACCCCGTAGTATGAGCGCAGCCTGTCTATCGCCTCGCGCCGCACGTCGCCGGTGAAGAACGTCCCTTCCAGCGCGTCGAGTCGCTGCGCGATGTTGTTCTCGCGGTGGAACTGGTCCTCCGCGAACACGCGCAGGAAGATGTCCTTGGTCAGAATGTGTTGGAGCAGCATCTCGCGCACGTCGTCTTCGGAGACGGCGGGGCTGATGCTCTGACGGCATAAATCAAGGAACTCTGCTGCTGTCTCCCTATAAGCGTCGCTGTGCGCCTCCGCCTGTTCGACGGCCTCGCGGAGGTTGCCGATCACGGAGGGAAGGTCGGCCTTGAACTGATGCTGCGCCTTGCGGAATTCCTCGATCTGCGGGAGCTCATAGTCGAGGAATCGGCGGATCAGCCGGTGCAGTTCGCCCGGCTTGGTCATGTCCGCCCGCATGGCCTCTTCCCGGTTCTGAATCAGGACGGCGGTCTGCGAGTCCTCGAAGATGATGTTGTCGCGGGGATAGCCCCGGTTGAACTTGCGCCGGATTTCGACGTCGAGGTCGTCGCGGGTGTCCTTGGCCTCCCAGTAGCCGCGCGGCATTCGCAGGCTGTCCTTGACCGTGCCGTCCGGGATCACGTTGTTGGCGGCGCGCAGCTCGGGGACGAGCATCAGGCGTTCGCGATGTTCGCGGCAATAGGCGTCCAAGCAGTTCTGGAAGGCGGGACGGATGCTCTGCTCGTTCGCCGAGCCGCCGAACGCGATCAGCCGGTTCAGATCGTCGTGGTACCGCTCTATGTGGTCGTAGGTTGGCATACCATCGACATTATACCCCCTCACCCTAGCCCTCTCCCACGACGGGAGAGGGGATAAGAGGATCTGCTCACGAGGCGGACTGACACGGAGCCCGACAACGTTATGATAACCATGGGAAAACTCGAAATTTGTGGCATGGTGTGACATTTTGGGACATTTGGCTTGTTATTGTAAAGTTGAGTGTATGGTTGGGGACTGAACGATAACCACAGGAAAGCTCGAAATTTGTTGCATGGTGTTGCATTTTGTTGCATTTCCCTCGTTATTGTAAAGTTTGGCGATGGGTATTCACCCTCACCCCAGCCCCCGTATCGGAGTACGGGGCAAGCTCTCTCCCACGACGGGCGAACCCGTTTACCTCATGACGGTGGTGTGTATAGGACTTATGTTCTGTGATGTCAAGTCGGGGCCGGATAGGGGTTTCGATATGCTTTTCGGCGCAATAGAGACGGGCGGCAGCAAGGTCATCTGCGCGGTCGGAACGGGGCCGCATGACATTCGCGACCGCATCCGTATCCCGACGACCGCGCCATCGGAAACGCTGGCCGAGGTCAACGACTTCCTCCATCGACATCACCACGACACCCCACTGGCAGCCGTTGGGATCGGCTCGTTCGGTCCGCTTGACTTGCAGCCCGGCTCCCCGACCTACGGGCACGTCACCGAGACGCCCAAGCCGGGCTGGCGGTATGCCGACCTGCTTGGCCCAATTCGCGCGGCGCTCGACCTGCCCGTCGCGCTCGACACCGACGTGAACGCCGCGGCGCTCGGCGAACATCGCTGGGGCGCGGGCGCCGGCCTCGACAGCCTGGTATACATCACCGTTGGCACAGGAATCGGCGGAGGCGCAGTCGTCGCCGGCCGTCCCCTCCACGGCGCGAGCCATCCCGAAATGGGACACGTCCGCATCCCACACGACCGCTCGGCCGACCCGTTCGAGGGTTTGTGTCCCTATCATGGCGACTGCCTCGAAGGTCTCGCCTCCGGGCCTGCAATCGAAGCGAGATGGGGCCGCCCCGCCGAGTTGCTGCCCAAAGGCCATTCGGCATGGGACCTCGAGGCGGACTACCTCGCCGCCGGTGTCGCCAATATCGTGGTAACCTTGTCACCCCAGCGGATCGTCATGGGAGGCGGAGTTATGGAGCAGCGTCACCTCTTCCAGATGATACGTGGGCGCGTGGTGGAGCTGCTACACGGATACGGACTGACGGAGGACATCGTGAACGCCATCGACGACTACATCGTCCCGCCCGCCCTCGGCGACGACTCCGGTATCGCGGGCGCGTTCGCCCTGGCGGAGATGGCGCGCTCGGCGTCAGAGGAGGCCAAGTGACTAACCTCTACGGCGGGGGCATTGGACTGGAGCATAGGTATGGCAGTCAATAGAGACAAGCCCGACAGATGGAACAAGGACGTCGCTCAGTCGGTGGACATGTATAACGACTGGTTTGTAGAGTTCGCGCCAAAGGCATACCGCGCAACTCGCACACAGACGACTAAAGACGTTCAAAGCACGCTAAAGGCGACGGAAAACCTAACGAACATTAGCGTGGCGCTGCTTAAGGCGAACCCTGGTGTGTTGCCGACACTGCGGATGGCTGCCTGTCCACCCTTAGCCGTGGATCGCCTTATCGGAATCGCTGGCGTCCCATCGAATTTAGTCCGTACGATGGAGAAGAAAGGTGAGCTACCTCCTCGTATGTCGCCTGAGCGAACGGATAGGGCCTTGGCAAGAATAGCTGAGGTTCTGCAGAAGATGGCCGATCCGGATATCTTCGTTTGGCTGGAGCGGGGAGACACACCTACGAAACAGGAGATATATCGGGCGGCAACTATCGTGGCAGATCGTCTATCTGGCGCGGTAGCGAATCCCATCATTCGGAACGCCCAAGAACAGCGCCAGCTTGCCGCGATTGGACGGTGGCTGAAGAAACGTGGATACGCCAACGTCCCGGCGGGAGAGGGAGCCGAGCACGACACCATGCAGCCAGGGACGTTCTCTCTCCGACTTAACGTCCCTGCTGAGCAGGAAGGAACAGGCAGAGGGATCAACATTCCGGTCGACGTGGTCATCATGCCGAAGGGATCGAATACGGGAGACTTCCCACTGCTTATCGAGGCGAAGTCGGCAGGGGATTTCGCGAATGTGAATAAGCGGCGCAAGGAGGAAGCTGCAAAGGTGAGCCAGCTACGCTACACCTATGGAGAAGGCGTGCAGTATGTGTTATTCCTGTGCGGGTATTTCGACAGCGGGTACCTGGGCTATGAAGCGGCAGAGGGCATTGACTGGGTTTGGGAACACCGGATAGAAGACTTCCGTAGGTTTGGCCTGTAGATGACGAAGGACATGAGGAATAAAGAGGCGAGCCGCTTGGTTGTGCAGGCGGAGTTGGATGCCGCCAAAGACCAGGCCGAACGGAATCGGATGGGCCAGTTTGCGACACCGTCCGAACTTGCCGCCGAGATACTCCGATATGCCGAGTCGCTTCTGGACGAGGCTGCATCGGTGCGGTTCATAGACCCTGCCATCGGAACCGGAGCGTTCTACTCGGCGCTGCTAGACGTGGTTTCCCCAAGCCGTCTAGCGTCTGCCGTCGGCTATGAAGTAGACCCGCATTACGGCTTGGCGGCGGCGAAGCTGTGGAGCGAGACAAGCTTGGAAGTTCGCTTAGAAGACTTCACGCAAGCTCAACCGCCGTCGTCGGACGAAGAAAAGTTCAATTTGCTGATCTGCAATCCCCCATACGTACGGCATCACCACATCACACATTCGGAGAAGCAACGCCTGAAAAGCCACGTATGGGAGACTTACGGGGTCGATGTTAGTGGGTTGGCCGGCCTGTACTGCTACTTTCTCTTCCTAAGTCATGCGTGGATGGCGGACGGCGGACTGGCCGGCTGGCTGATACCCAGCGAATTCATGGACGTGAACTATGGCGCGGCGGTGAAGCGTTACCTCCTCGAAAAGGTAACAGTGTTGCAGATACACCGCTTCGATCCGAACGAGGTGCAATTTGGCGATGCCCTGGTGTCCTCCTCCGTCGTGTGGTTCAGGAAAGAAGAACCACCCGGAGATCACAAGATCCGTATGACTTATGGCGGTTCTCTGTCTCGACCAAGGGTAAGCAGGATGGTGGCATCCGAGACTCTCCGACGTGATCGGAAGTGGACGCAATATCCCATGAAGGCCCGATACAGCGATGCGGACTCGCCGGTAATGTCCGATTTCTTCAGAATCAACCGTGGGCTTGTAACGGGAAGCAACAAGTTTTTCATCTTGTCAACTGAAGAGATCGAAAGACGGAAACTGCCAATCGAGGAATTCCGGCCAATACTTCCAAGCCCGCGCTATGTTCCCGATGACGAGGTCATGGACGACGGAACCGGCTCCCCAGTGTTGGAAAGGCGGTTATTCCTCCTAGACTGCAAATTACCGCAAGACGAGATCAAGACACGACATCCTGAGCTTTGGGAGTATCTCGAAGAAGGGAAGGCGCAGGGTGTGGCCGACCGTTACTTGTGCCGCCACCGCGAACCATGGTATGTCCAGGAACACCGCCCGGCGAGTTCGTTCCTTTGCACCTACTTGGGGAGGAGTGACAAAAGGAATGGTCGGCCGTTTCGATTCATCCTAAATCACTCGCAAGCAACTGCCCCGAATGTCTACCTGATGCTGTATCCCAGGAAAACCTTGAATGAGGCCATAAGAAGCGACCCCGAACTAAAGAGGCAAGTCTGGAAATTTCTGGATGGTATACGTCCTGAGGAGATGCTCAGTGAAGGAAGGGTCTACGGTGGAGGGCTGCACAAGCTCGAACCCAAAGAGCTTGGGAACGTTCCCGCGTCGGCCTTAGCAGAGCTTCTACCTGAGCCGACGATCTTGCGCCGGGCAAAGCAGCTAGGACTCTTCGAGGAAGAGGACTCCACGTGACGAAGCTCCCGACGGCAGTGCTCGGACGGACCGACATCGAAGTCACGCGCCTCGGGTACGGCGCGGGACATCGCAAGCCGATGACGGAGCAGCAGAACCAGGCCATGGTGCGCCGCGTCGTCGATTCCGGGATCACCCTGATCGACACCGCGAACGACTACGGCAACAGCGAGGAGATGATCGGCCTCGCGATATTCGACAGGTACTCGGAGGTGACCGTCTCCACCAAGTGCGGCTGCTCTCCCAGAGGCCATAGTCTGGACGCGCGACAACCTCTTTCGCGGGCTGCACGAGAGCCTCGAACGCCTGAAGACCGACCGCATTGACATCATGCAAACACATGGCGGGAGCGTGCGAGACTTCGAGGCGAACGGCACGGTCGAGGCGCTTCTGGAGATGCGGGAGCAGGGCTGGTCAAGTGGATCGGCGTGTCGACGAACCTGCCGCATCTGCCGACGTTCATCGATTGGGGCGTGTTCGACATCTTCCAACTCCCCTACTCCGCCCTCGACCGGACCCACGAGGAGTGGATCACGAAAGCGGCAGAGTTCCGGGGCGGGCATTCTCATCAGAGGCGGCGTGGCGCTCGGAGAGCCCGGCGTCGGCAAGGGGAGCGCGTCCGAGTGGCAGGCGTTCGAGGACGGGGGCCTTGACGAGCTGCGAGAGGACGGCGAGAGCCGCACGGCGTTCGTCCTGCGCTTCGTGGCGAACCATCCGTCCGCACACTGCAACCTCGTGGGCACCACCAACCCCGCTCACCTGCGGGAGAACATCGAGGCGATGCTGCGCGGCCCGTTGCCCGACGACGTGTACGCTGAGGCCAAGCGACGGCTGGATAGCGTGGGTGTTTCACCGTCTCCTGTGTAATCGCTATCCCGACGTCGCGTCCCGGCCAATCTCGGCGCTCATGGTCTCAAGCTCTTTCAGCAGCCGGCTCTGCATCATCGGACGAAGGAGCCAGCCGAGATACGTGAACATGAACGCCGTAATCGCCCCGTCCGATCCTGCCATCATGTCGTGAGTGACCTTCGTGCCGCCCTCCACCGGTTCGATCGTGATCGTCCCCTGGTAGGGGTAGCGGCCCGCAGTGGTGCGGGAGCCGAATTTCACAGGCTGATCGTATTCAGTCACCTCATATTCCACGTGACTGGTCTTTCCGGACCAGACATACTCGCTCTCGTATGTCGAACCCACGCCGCGCTCGCCCTCCGACGTCCATCTGGGATTCTGTACGGCATCGACCCAGCGTCCGAAGTTCTCGACATTCGAGACGAACTCCCAGACCGCCTCCACGGGGTGTTCCATGACAAGCTCAGCCGACGCCCCAATCCACTTCATTCCTCGACTCCAGTTTGTTGGTTCCATGCTTCAACCCCCTATGATACGTCCGAAAGCCTGAATCGCGTGAACGCCACGATCAGGAATACGACGCCGAATGCGGCCACAGCCACCATATTTATTACCACGTCCCCGAAGTCTGCGTCGAACAGCATGAGGTTGTTGAACGCCGTGTTGGCCCACCCGTGCGGAGTGAGCTTGCCGAGCGCCTGCATCCAATCGGGCGTGATGAACAGCGGCCACCACGAACCGCCGAGAGGCGCGAGCACCAGGGATGCGAGGATACCCGCCGAGCTTGCGCCCTCCGCGGTCCGAACCAGCGCGGCCAGCATGACCCCAAAGGCTGAGGACGTGAACACTATGGCCAGAGAAACGAGAATGACCGCGAGCGGCGACGAGCCGAGGTCGATGCCGAATGCCACGATACCCACGCCCCACAGGACGACCATCTGCATGACTCCTCGGTAGGCCCCCATGAGGAACTTCCCGAAGATGATCGATTCCCGCAGGGCGCCATTGGTCAGCAGGCGTTCGAGCGTCTGGTTCCTTCGCTCCCTGGCGATAGCCTCGGCGCTCAAGGCGGCGGCGAAGAAGATGAACATCGTCAAGTATCCCGACAGCGTGAAGTTGCTCGCGTTCGGCCTCTCGATGTCCCCTACCTGCTCCTCCGGGAAGCTGACAAGCTGGGTCGAAGCCGGGTCCGAAAAGTCGGGGAGACGCTGCATGACAGTGACGGGGTCCGCTTCCGGGAGAAGGCGCGTTACCGACAGAACGGCCAGTTGAGCGTTTGACACTTGTCGGGCGATGGTATTCGCCATCGCCTCAAGGGCAGCCGCGTCCTCAGGGTCGTCGGGGTTCGTTACCACCTCCAACTCGGCTGTTCCTTCTACACCCATCAGACTACCCGTGAACCCGGAGGAAAACGCGATGAACCCGGGCAACGCTCCGGCCTCGACCTCCCGGCGAGCCGTCTCGTAGTCCAACTCGTTCACCGTGAACGTTCCTCCCACCGCAAGACCGTCGATGATCTGGGGACTGAGGCTCCTCTCCCCTTCCTCTCGCGTCACCAAGGTTATTTCCAGAGATTCGTCGTCCGACAGAATGCCACCGAGCGCCAGGGTAAATCCAAGCGTGAAGAGCAAGGGAAAGGCGAACGCGAACACAACCGCGAAACGGTCCCGGAAGAAGATCCGCGTGTCCTTACTCGCGAGAAGCAGCGACTGGCGAACGAACGTCATCACCTTAGCGTCCGCCTCCTGCCGATCTAAAGAGTAAGCGTGCCGCCACCAAGCCCACGACCGCTACGCCGCCCATTACGGCAAGCTCAGTGCCCTGGGCAGTCAGGGTCTCAGAGCCGTCTATGACCCCTCCGATCGCGTCAATCGCGTACCGGTTGAGCGTGAACCGGCTCAGCATTTCCAAAGCGCTGCCCGGAACCAACTCGAAGAACGTGCCACCGAACACGGTCATGAACATCGTTATGGAGACGGCGGCCCATGAAGCCTGGTCCGGCGTACGCGCGAGGGCGCTGATGACGAGGCCGATTGCGCTTACCGAGGCCGCCAACAGCAGGGCAATGGCTAGAGTCAGAACGAAGGCATCGAGTCCCCCGGGACGCAACACAATGAAGGCCAGAACCAAGAGGACGATGGCTTGGAACATCGTCCGCGTGATGCCCGCGAGGAATTTGCCGAGAAATAGCTGATTCGAGGTGAGTTGCGTCGTCAAGAGGCGTTCGAGGATGCCGTTTCTCCGTTCTTCTACGAGCGCCTGTGCGCTGAGCATAACGGCGAGCAGGAGGATCATGACGAGAATTCCCGGCATCACCCGCTTCACTGCAAAGTCGTCTTCTTCGCCGCCGATCACTTCCGCCTTCACAATCACCGGAGGGGCCGCCGCAGCTATCCGCTTGGCCTCGTCGACTGCGCTATCGACCGCCGAACGGGGAACATCCGTGCCCTTGACTGCATCGTTGACGATCGCCCGGACATAGGACTCGCTTGAGATGTCCTGGGCCGCGCCACGGATGATGCTGGCGACGATCTGGCCCTCATCGCCTCCCGACCCGCGACGACGGAAGGTGATGCCTGTCGGCTTGCCCGCCTCAAGGTTCTCCGTGAAGTCGGTCGGGATGATAGCCGCATAGACTACGTCGGAACTGTCCAGGGCGTCGTTGATCTCCTGCTCGGTGTAGAGCTTGACGTCGAGGCCGTCGACCTGTTCGAGTCTCTCAAGCAGCGCTTGGGACATCGCTCCCCGGTCGAGATCGGCGACGTGGGCCGTTGCGTTGAACGTCTCCTCCCCACCGAACGCGCCGTACATGAGCGCGAAGAGCACGATCGGGAGCAAAATCCCAAACGCCAAGCTCAGACGGTCGGCGATATACCGCTTCAGCTCGACGTAGGCTATGTCAAAGGGTCTGAGCATGTGTCGGGTTTCTGGGTGCTGGATTCCCGCCTACGCGGGAATGACGGGTGAGAATGCGGGAATGGCCGGTGTGAGGGTGGTGTGCGGCGTAATCGCAGCGGATTTCATTCGAAATACGTGTGGGGCGGCGAACCCTCGCCTCGCTAGTCCCGCAGGCTCCTTCCCGTAAGGTTGAGGAATACCTCTTCCAGGGTCGTCGTGTCCGGGTCGCCTACCTGCGACTTGAGACCGCGCGGGGTGTCGAGGGCGATCAGTCTACCGTTGTCGATGATCCCGATGCGGTCGCAGAGCCGGTCGGCCTCCTCCATGTAGTGCGTCGTATAGAGGACGGTCATACCCTCGTCACGGAGTTGGAGGATGGTGTCGAAGATGTGGCTCCTTGACTGAGGGTCGATGCCGACGGTGGGTTCATCGAGCATCAGCAGCGCGGGGGTGTTCATCAGCGCGACGGCAATGTTCAACCTGCGTTTCATCCCGCCGGAGAACTTTGCGACCGGGCCCTTTGCACGGTCGGTCAGTCCCACCCGTTCGAGAATGCCGTAAGCTCTTTCCTTGGCCTCGCCGCCGCGAAGTCCCGCCATCTTGCCGAAGAAGACGAGATTGTCGATGGCCGAAAGCTCTACGTACAACGCGATATCCTGAGGACAAACGCCGATTAACTGCCTGACCCGGTCGCTCTCGCCGAGCACGGAGTGGCCGCCGATGGTCACGTCGCCACTATCGGGGCGGAGTACGGTGGAGAGTATCCTGAGGGAAGTCGTCTTGCCCGCGCCGTTGGGGCCTAGGAGGCCGAATATCTCCTGCTTGCCGACGGTAAAAGATACGCCGTCGACAGCCTGCACGGAGTCGAAGCCCTTGTGAAGATCGTTTGCGACGAGGAAAGGGTCATTCATATCCGATTTCCCCATCGAACGCACTCATGCAACCGGGTTCCCGGTCGACTGCATCAACCGCAGGCTGTAGCTGGTTGGGATCGGAAGGTTAGCCCGCCGCCTTGTTGAGGTCGGCTCCGGCGGTGAATCCAACGCGCTTGTGGGCGGGAACGGTAATCAGTTGGCCGGCCTGCCCGCCTCGAATGGGCTTGACCTTGCGAGCCTTGACTTCTCGGACGGAGAACGACCCGAATCCGGTGAGAACAACCTTGTTGCCGTCTGCCAGCGATTCGTGGATGGCGCCCAGGACCGCGTTCAACGCGCGCTCGCCCTCTACTTTCGATCCGCCCAGCTTGCCTGCAACTTGTGCCGCAATGTCGCTCTTACGAAGGTCTGCCATTGAGTGCCCGTCCTCCTTCAACAAATGATCCTATGGAGATTATTCAACCGGTTCGTCATTATCCCTAACCAGTCTAGCGAAGGAATACTATTGAGAATGATGTGGTCTGTCAACCCCTGCGTTGCATATATGCGGCTCCGACAGACCGTCCTTTCATGACTTTGCGTACACTCGAAGCGCCGATTGAGATTGCTTCTAACCACTCGGTCGAGAACACGTTATATCGTGTCAAGGCACTCTGAATCGAACGGTACGGGTGGTTGGTCTGTCGATAGTCGGCTGTGGCATGGCCGTCTGCCAGTTGAGTATACTGAACCCGCTAGCTGTCCGATTCACTAAGGGAGGCAAACGAACGTAGTCGTGCTTACGCGCAGGCCGCTTCCCTATGGCAGACCGCCGTTCGCAGAGCAATCGGCGGCCAGCCGGAAACAAGCTCTACAGCCTTCGCTAGGTCGCCCCAAGTGGGCGAACCCTGCGGTCTTGTGGGCATTGGCGGGGGTGGCGGTGGGATTTGGGTTTGCATGGGCCCTGTTCACCGCGTTCGCGCAAGACGGCAGTGACCTCCCTTCCTACTTCACGGGGATCGGCCAAGATAACAAGGACCTCCCTCCGCTCTATGACGAAAAGATAGTAAGGACCGTCTTCGAAACGGCTTCTCCGGCGGTCGTGGAGGTGCAGACCGTCGTGCAGTTTGGTCGAAGGATCGGCGACGGCTCAGGCTCGGGGTTCTTCGTCGACGACGAGGGTCACATCATTACGAGCGACCACGTGGTGGAGGGTGCCCGCGAGATTACCGTCCGACTGAGCGACGGGCGTGAGCTATCGGCCGTCAAGCTCGGCCATTCCCAACACGACGACCTTGCCGTTCTGAGAGTCGACCCGGACGCGGTCTCCGATATCCGTCCCCTGCCTTTCGCTGACTCCGACGAGGTCTCGATTGGTGAAATGGCAATCGTCATCGGAAGCCCGTACGAGAACCGGAATTCGTTGAGCGTGGGAATCGTCAGCGGCAAGGATAGATCGGAGTCGCGCATCCAGCGGTCAGACTCATTCACGGGAGGGGGAGGACGGACGATAACCGACTTGATTCAGACCGACGCAGCCCTTAATCCGGGCAACTCCGGCGGTCCGCTACTGAACGCCAAGGGAGAGGTGATCGGGGTCAACTCGTCGGTCAGGGTCCAAAGCGGGGTGCAGATCGGGGTAGGTTTCGCGGTTGCCAGCAACACGGTGATGCAGATTATTGACGAACTCATGAATCCAGGTGAGTACACACGCCCATGGATGGGGTTGAACGGGCGCGATATCGAAGACCTTCCTGGTGGGTCGAGCAGACTCGCGACCGACTCTGGAATATATGTTGTCAAGGCGTGTGAAGGTGGCCCCGCTGAGCTAGCAGGTATCAAGGACGACTACCTTGCAGTGATAATGTCGCAAGGCCGCGGTGTAAGCGGGCGCGGCGACATCATCACTGCTGTGGATGGCAAGCCGGTTGAGTCCATGGTGGACCTACTTTCCTATGTGAACAATTTCAAGGTCGGCGACCGGATTACGCTCGACCTGATTCGCAACGGCGATCCGATGCAGGCCGAAATCACGCTTGCCAAGTGGCAAGACGCCTGCGAGTGAACCCTTCGTTGCCGGACTCTCGTACGCCTGCTATGGCACAAACGTGACACTACAAGCTGAGAGGCAGTGAGATTTCCTCGGAACAATCAGACGTAGTCATAGTCGGGGGCGGAATCGCGGGTATCGTTACCGCCTACTACCTGACGCGGGAAGGCGTCTCATGCACGGTGGTAGAACGGGATTACGTGGCGAGTCACGCCTCAGGGTTCGCGTACGGGGGAATCGGACATCTTGGCCGCAGCGGGAGTCCGGGTCCGAACCACGACGTTGCTGCTCTGAGCGCGGTACTTCATGCGGAATTGAAGGACGCGCTGTGCGACGAGAACGACATAGACATCGAGTACCGCACGAAGCCGGTCATCTCTCTGGCCTTCACGGATGAAGAGGCCCAAGCCGCGAGAGCCAACATGGTGTGGCAGGAGCGCGAGATCGGCACGCCCACACGATGGGCGGACCTGCAAGCCGTGCTGGAGGTCGAGCCGCGCATAAACCCCGCCGCGCTGGGAGCGGTCATAACCGAGGGCAACACCAACCTGCACCCGCAGCGCCTGACGCTCGCGTTGGCGCGGGTAGCCGAACGTCAGGGAATGACCATCCGAACCGGGACGGTTACGGGGCTTTGCCGGGAACACGGTCGGGTCGCCGCCGTGACTCTTGCCGACGGTGAAATCGCCACGAACCGCGTCGTCCTCGCGGCCGGGCCGTGGATCGGCCGGATGTCGGAATGGCTCGGCGTGAACATTCCCGTTGAACCGCTCAAGGGCCAGATACTTCGCCTCTGGGCGCCAGGTCCTCCTGTCCCGGGATCAATCTCGTGGTCGTCACAGTACGCGACCTCAAAGCCCGACGGGCTGCTGTGGACGGGCACGACGGAAGAGGAGGTCGGATACGACGAGACGACGACCGAGGAGGCCCGGTCGGTGATCATGGACTCGGTGACTCACATGCTCCCCTACACCGCCGGCGCGCGAGTCGTCATGCAGACGGCCTGCCTCCGTCCGGTGACTCCCGACAAGGCCCTGTTGCTCGGCCCCGTCCCCGGCTGGGAGGGCGTGTACCTTGCGACCGGAGGCGGACGACAGGGCATTTTCCTTGGCCCCGGCATTGGGCGAGTGACCGCCGATCTCGTCCTCGATAAACCCTTGAGCGCGCCGATTGACGGCCTCACGCTCGACAGGTTTGCGTAGCCTCACGCCGATGCACTCCTCAGCCGACCGGGAATTCGACGACGTTGCGGGGCGAGTCCTCGACGCCACGTGGAAGTTCTATCCCGATCGCGCCTCGAAAGAGGGCCTGCACGAGTACGACGGCGGGATGACGGACATCTCCCCGTCATCCATTGCCGGGCGAGTGCGGGAACTGGAAACCCTCATCGTTCACCTGCACGGCCTGGATGAGGGCCTCCTTTCCGACAACCGCAAGTTCGACCGGCGGATACTCATGTCCGCGCTCCGGGAGGAGAAATTCCGCCTGACCGAGTTGGAGACCTATCGGCGATGGCCGATGGACGCTCTCGACCACGTCGACGTGAGCAACTACATTTTGCGCGACTACGCGCCGCGAGGGGAGCGAGTCGAGGCGCTGACGGCGGCTCTCTCAAAGGTCCCGGGGTACCTGGAGGCACTCCAAACGGGCCTCGACCCGGGAGTCGGCGCACCGGTCATCGAGGCGAGCATCGAAGCCTACGAGGGCATGAGGTCGTTCTACGATACGGACCTCTCGACGCACGTGGGGAGACTGGTCGAGGGAACGGCGTTCCCGCGATTCAATGAGGCTCGCGCGGCAGCTTCCCTCGCGCTGAAGTCGTTCGTCGCTCATCTGCGAACGCTGCGGGAAACGTCGCCGCCAGACTTCGCCATCGGCGCGACCAACTTCCGGTGGATGCTCGAACACGGCGAGATGGTCGACCTGTCCATCGATCAACTGGAACGCTTCGGGGAGCAGGACCTTCACCGCAACCTCATCCACCTTCGCAAGCTGGCAGCGGACATATCGCCCGACGGCGACGTACCCTCGCTCCTGCAGGAGACCAAGAAGAACCATCCGGCCGCTTCAATGCTCACAGCGGAGACGAGGGGTACCCTCGACGACATCCGGCAGTTCGTGATGGAGAACGACCTCGTCTCCATCCCCTCCAACGTTCCGTGCATCGTCAAGGAAACGCCCGCGTTCATGCGGTGGGCGTTCGCGGCGATGGACCTGCCCGGCACGTTCGAGACCACCGCGGACGAGGCGTACTACTACGTCACGCCGGTCGACGCGTCATGGACGGAAGCCCAGAAGGACGAGTGGCTCACCAGCTTCAACTATCCCCTGCTCAAGAACGTGTCCGTACACGAGGCCTACCCCGGACACTACGTCCACCACCTTCACTCGAAGAATGCCTCCTCGAAGCTGAGTCTGGTGTTCGGCGCGTATTCGTTCTGGGATGGCTGGGCGCACTACGCCGAAGAGATGATGATCGAGCATGGATTCGGAGGGAACGATCAGCGCGTCCAGGCCATGCAGCTCATGGAGGCCCTGCTCAGGAACTGCCGGTTCCTGTGCGCGATCAGGATGCACACGCAGGGGATGACCTTGGAAGAGGCGAAGCGCTTTTTCATGGAGCAAGCCTACTTGGAACCGCTCCCTGCGGAGCGGGAGGCCGTGCGCGGCACGTTCGACCCGATGTACCTCAACTACACGCTCGGCAAGCTCCAGATCATGAAGCTGCGAGACGACTACAGGGCAAGCACGGGAGACGGCTTCTCGCTGAAAGGCTTCCACGACAAGCTGCTGTCCTTCGGCGCGCCCCCGATTCCGCTCGTTCGGGAGGCCATGCTGGGGGAGCCGGCGGGATTGTAGGTCCGGGGCAAGCGCATAGAACGGCAGCGGCCCGCAATACGCTGCATGGAAGGAGGACCACGACAATGAAGAGGGTCGTCCTTCTCATACTGTTGCTAGCTGTGCTGATGGGCTGTTCACAAGACAAACAGCGTGCGGAGTCTATAGCCGCTCCCGCGCCGACCCCCGAGCCTGAGCCTACTCTGGCTCCAACCGTTCCGCAGCAAGTGACGCCTGCCGACACCACCCCAGGGCATTCACCCGAAACGGTTGTCATACAGCCGCCGCAGGGTTCCGATTCGCACAACGTGTCCGACAACGACTCGACTGCCGAAGTGAAGCCGATAAGGCCGGTCGTTTATGCCCGTCCGTCATACAACGGACCTACCAGCATGGAAGAGCGAATAGCCGATGCCGACTTGATATTCATCGGTCGGCTGTCCACAGTTGCGAACACCGTAGAGGAATACAACTTCGAGGGACGGACCGGCTATACCGGCGCCATGCGCTTCACATTCAATGTCGGTGAAGTCCTCAAATCTCCGCCGGGCTTCACGGCCCCGCAACGTATCGTAGCGCTTGTCGGCGCGCTCGACGAGCTTGATACGCGCGCCCAGGCGACAGCCTTGTCGCAGTGGCTGCTGTCCAATAGGGACACCCAGTGGGACGACCGCGACGCCCTGATATTCCTTACGAAGCACACCCTCACATTCCCGGCCACCAACGCTGCAGACCTCTACTTTCTTTCCATCACCGACGACGAGCATGGGTTCGGCGATCATTTCTCGATAGCAAGTAAATGGAATAAAGTCTGGCTGCCGGAAGCTCAGGCCGGTTCCCCTACTGCCGGGCAAAACGCTTCTGCCTCCGAGCGATGGTTCTTGACCGACGTTCCCCAATCGCAAGGTGGCTCTGCAAATCAAGTCGAATCGCCTTCCATAGCTTTGACAAATCTCAAGGCGGAAATCAGCCGCATCAGCGCCAAACAGGGTACCGATACGTCAATCCAACACAGGTACTGCATCACCAGAAGAAACTTGCGCGAGCGAACGAAGGCATATTATGCGGCGCAGGGCAAGGCATACTATGCGTCTAGTCCTTCGCAGTACAACGTTGAGGTGGGATCCGGTCTTCCCGCCGGGACCGTGGTCTTCGAGTCCGACAAGGCCGTGTATGGAGAAGGCTGGGAAACAAAGCTCGAGTATCTGGGGGACGACGCGGGCCTCTTTGTCCAGGGCGAGATGACAGTCCATTACACCATGAAGTATGATCTGCAATTCAGCTCACTCGCTGTGTTGAAGACGATCAACCTGAAGGCCGGGTCGGAACCACTCTTGACGGTTAGGCCCTTGCCCAGCGGCGTCTACGAACTTACGAGCAACTTTTGGTCTGTGGAATTCCTTTCGTGCGACACGTACGTCAGTTCCAAACCATTGATCGTAACGGTCAACGCACCTTCGGGCACCCTCCACGAAGCATTCTTTGACCCGGTGACCGTCGGCACGGCAATCGGCGCGGACTCAACGAACGGCGTACTCAAACCCACTGCGTTCACGGACGGCAACAGCGCGTCCGCGACCCTCCAGCGCATCGCGTGGGAAGCCCCTTCGACAGGCTCAGGGCAGGCTGGCGCCGTCAAGCTGAAGCTCACCCCGCACACCGGGCTCGCCAACCACGTCGTGGACTTCATCGCTCTCGACGGCAAGGTCATCCTCTCCCTCGACGCCGCCGACGCGACGGTGGACGCGGCCAGCAACACGCTGAGTTGGAGTGTGTCGTCGCAGCCTTGGGAGGATGGGGATATGCTGATGCTGCGGATTCACTACGGGCCGGTTACGTCCGTTCCCACGCCGGCTGGTCGCTAAACAGCGTTGACACGTTTGCGGGCCGTCACTACAATCCTTGCACCTCTCGCTTGGGAAACGGAGCGCTGCGCCACGTGCCCTCCAACGGCCCGGAACTGAATGTCGCCAACGTCGTTCTGGCCGCCGTTCCCATAGCCATCCTCATCGTCACGATGCTCGTCTCGGCCCTCAAGTGGAGCGCTCCGAAGGCGGGAGCGGTCGCATGGCTGGCCGCGGCGGGACTCGCGCTTCTCGTCTTCGGGGCCGACGAGCGCGTCCTTGCCATCGGCAGCTCCAAGGGGCTGAGTCTGAGTCTGTTCGTCCTCACGATCATCTGGACGTCGGTGATGCTGTACAACGTCATCGAGCGCATAAACGGCATCACGGTGATAGGCAGGACGATAACAGGACTGGTGCGCGACCCGCTGGCGCAGGCGCTGGTCGTGGGCTGGGCATTCTCGGGACTGATCCAGGGCGTCGCGGGCTTCGGTCTCCCGATAGCGGTGGTGGCGCCGTTCATGGTGATGATCGGTTTCCGGCCCGCGACGGCGGTGGCCATCACGCTTGTCGGGCACGCATGGGCGGTGACCTTCGGATCGCTCGGTTCTTCGTACTACACGATCCAGCTTGTGAGCGGCCTCGACGAGAGGGAGCTCGGCGTCCAGATGGCGGCGATGTTCGCTCTGCCGACCATCTTGACGGGGTTCGCGGTGGCGCATTTGCAGGGCGGGTTTGAGTCCTTGCGCCGCGGGGCGCTCGCCGTGTTGGTCATGGGCGCTGCCATGTCGTTGGGGCTGTGGGTCACGGCGTTCCTGGGCGCGTTCCAGGTCGCGTCGGTCGTCGGCAGTCTCATCGGGTGCGTCGTCGGATGGTGGATTTCCCGTGTGCCCTTCTTCGGGCTTCGGGGCCGGAATCAAGACGATGCTACGCCTGATGTGAACCATGCCGGCGAAAAAGGCAGAATTGGGTTTCACACGGCCTTTCTGCCCTACTACCTGCTGTTCGGGCTGAGCCTTCTGTCACAGCTTCCGCCGATTCGCGAGCTCGGTTCGAGCCTGTATTTCGGACTCGACTACCCCGCGACGGAGACCGGGCTCGGGTTCGCCGTTAAGGGCCAAGACGGCTACGCGAAGATCAATCTGTTGAATCACCCTGCCCCGCTGATCGTAGCCTCGCTGCTGATCGCCTACGTCGTATACCGGGTGCGCGGACTTTGGCGACCGGACATCCTCCGTCCGGCAGCGCGGAAGACCTACGAGCAAGTCATATCGAACAGCGTCGGGGTCGCAACGATGGTGATGATGGCGCTGGTGATGACCGATACGGGTATGACTGCCCTGCTCGGCTCGGCAATAGCGAAGGGGACGGGTACGCTCTTCCCGATATTCTCGCCCTATATTGGTGTGCTGGGGGCCTTCATGACGGGCAGCAACACGAACTCCAACGCCATGTTCGGCGCGCTGCAAAGGGAGACGGCTGTGGTGTTGGGCATTGGCCGCGTGACCATAGCGGCCACGCAGTCCATCGGTGGCTCGCTCGGCTCGTCCGTCGCCATGTCGAAGGTGATGGCAGGCACGGCGGTCGTCGGTCTGGGCGGGCGGGAGCGCGAGGTGCTGATGAAGACGATACCCTACTGCCTGATTCTCGTGCTGGTGGTCGGAGTGCAAGCGTGGGTTATCATCAACCTACTGGGAGACTAGCAGTGATCGCCAAGTCGAAGGTACAACAGATCGCCCTGTGGGTCATGGCGGCGGACTTCCCGCTGCTGTACCTCGGCGCGGTGACGTTTGAGAATGCGGCTTTGACGGTTGCTGCCCTGGTCATCATGGCCGCTGCCGCAGTCGCCGCGGGAATCGCCTTCTAGGAAGACCTCGATGAGTCCGGCAAAGAACCTTCTGGTCATGCAGTCGGGCGGCCCGACACCCGTCATCAACCGAAGCCTGTTCGGTGTCTGCGACGAGGCGGCCAAGTTGGGAGCGTTCACCGGAATACTCGGCGCTCAGAGGGGAGTCGAAGGCGTACTGGGCAATCGCGTGTTCGACCTCACTTCCATCTCGGCAGAGGCTTGGGAGTCTATAGCAATTGCCCCGGGCGCGGCCCTTGGGACGACCCGCAAGAAGCTCGCCGACGCGGACCTGACACAGGTAATCGAGTTCATCGAACGTAGGAAAATCACCCACTGGCTCATCATCGGCGGCAACGACTCAGCATCGACGGCCCTGACGGTTGGAGCGGCCGCGAGCGACGCCGGCCTCGATCTGAAGGTGCTCCTCGTCCCCAAGACCGTCGACAACGACCTCATCGGCACCGACCACTCGCCCGGATACGGCAGCGCCGCCCGGTTCGTTGCCTCGGCCACACAGGGAGCGGGACGAGACGCCGAGGCGATGGGCCCCGCCGCGCCGATAACCGTGATCGAGGTCGCGGGACGTCACTCCGGGTGGCTGGCCGCCGCGTCCGTGCTTGGGAAGCGAGAGTCGCGGGACGCGCCCCACGTAGTCGTCACGCCGGAAACATCATTCGATTCGTCGCGAGTCCTGTCGAGGATCGAGAATGAGTACCGCCGGTACGGGTTCGCCGTCGCGGTAATCCAAGAGAACGTTCGGGACAGGCATGGTCGGCCTCTCACTGGGGACGGCGCTCCCCTCCACGTCGATGATTTCGGCAACGAGTACCACGAGGGCGCAGGCCGGTATCTGACAACGCTCGTCGCCGATCATCTCAGAGTTCGAGTCCGGTACGACCGGCCGGGGACCATTCAGCGGTCGATGGCCGAACTGGTGTCTTCGGTCGATGCCAGGGAGGCGGAGGAGGTGGGCCGTGCCGCAGTTCGACATGCGTTGGACGGTGAGACCAATCAAATGGTCTCGATATTGCGTGTCGGTAGCGATCCTTATGAGTCAGAGATCGGGCTAACCCCGCTCGAACCGGTGGCGGGGGCGCATAAGACAATGCCGGCCGAGTTCCTCGACTCCGAGGGAATGCCGACCGGCGAGTTTGTTGAATACGCTCGTCCGCTCATCGGGGGGCCGCTTCCCACGTTTGGCAGGATTGGTATGGAGGTTATGCAAAGGTCTCCCTACGCGGAAATGACGAATTAACGGCGTAGTCACATCGCGAATTGGTATAATCCCCAATAGTCGAGGATGACTACCGACAATCCCAACTCTGCGGGAGGCGTATTTTGAACACACTCAAGAACAAGTGGCTCTGGTTCGGCGCGGGACTGATTATAGGGATACCGGTGGTCGCATTCGGCTGGTGGCTTCTTGCGCCGCTGTTTCTCGATACCGAGGTGAACGAGGAGTTTCCCCTGACCGAGAATGCGACGATTCCGGCGGGCATCTCCCAATCAGAGGCCGAGACGGTGATGGTGACCATGTCCAAGGTCGAGACCAAGATGAACGAGGAAATGCCCAAGGAGATGATGGAGGCCGCCAACGTCGTCGTGAAGTCGGGGCAGTTCCGGGACGGCGACAGCTTCCACAAGGGAGCGGGCACGGCGACGATTTACAAGCTCGCCGACGGTCAGCAAGTCCTGCGTTTCGAGGACTTCAAGGTCACGAACGGTCCAGACCTGCGCGTCCTATTGGTGGAGCACCCCAACCCTGAGGGGCGCGGCGACGTCGACGCGGGCTATGAAGAGCTCGGCAAGCTGAAGGGGAATATCGGCAATCAGAACTACACCATCCCCGACGGCATCGACGTGGGCGGGTATGGCTCGATCGTCATCTACTGCAAGCCGTTCCAAGTGGTCTTTAGCGTGGCGTCGCTGAATTAGGGGCCGTCAAGGAGCAATGCGATGATACAAGGCGTGACTCCCGTATTGGGCGTGTCGGACTCGCGGGCGGCGGAAGAGTTCTACTGCGGCAAGCTGGGCTTCGAGTTGCAATTCGCATTCCGGCCCTTCCGCGATCACGACGACCCCTGCCACATGGGAGTCAAGCGCGACGACTGCGTGATGCGGGTCTCCACTTTTTCCGGCGACGGCGTGCCGGGGACCGGCGTCATCATATGGACGGACAACGTCGACAGCCTGCACGAAGAGTTCGTGTCGAAGGGCGTGCAGATCGACACGGGACCGATCGACCAGGTATGGGGCCTTCGTGAGGTCCACGTCCGCGATGCCGACGGGAACAAGCTGGTCTTCGCGCAGGTTCTGAAGACCGAGTAGTCCGTCCGTTACATCACTCTGCCCAATCGTGGGTTGTTCGTGATGCCGGGTATCCGGCCCCTGCGAGCGACGGGGCGACCGTCCACCTCGTGGATGTCGACGTGGAACGGGTTCGGTCCGGTAGCGGCAATGTAGGCGCCGATGCCGAAGGTATTGACGGGCGATTCCGCTTCGACGAACTCAGTTATGCGCTCGGGGTTCAACCCGCCGCTGACCGTTATCTCCACGTGGCGGAAGCCCGACAGGTCGAGCCGCGCGCGCACCTCCTTGACAAGGTCGGGAGTGACGCCGCCCCTGGTCGAGGGCGTGTTTACGCGTATTCCGCGCAACTTTTCGCGAAGGGCGCGGGAGACGGCAAGGGCTTCCTCGCTTTCATCCCGGAAGGTGTCCACGAGGGCCACTCGCGGCACCTCCTGCGGCATGTGCTTGTCTAGGGCCTCCATAGCCTGGACGGTGCCGCCCAATAGCAACGAGAGGGAGTGCGGCATATTCCCCACCGGCGTGATGCCGGCCAGTCGAGCGCCCTGTATGGTCGAACACGATACGCACCCGCCGACAATGGCGCTGTAGCCAAGGATCCCGGCGACGTCCGGGTGTACGTGACGAGCGCCGAGGGCGAGCACGGGAGTTCCGTTGGCCGCATCGACGCACTCTCGCGCCGCCGAAGCGAAGCCTGTGCATTGGGCGAGTATGCCGCTGATGGCCGTCTCGTACAGGCCGACCGAGCTGTAGGGCGCCTTGACGCGCAGGGCGACCTCCCCCGCGTCGATCGGGTCGCCTTCATTCAGCGCCCAGACTTCGATCCCGCTCTCGGGAAGCACGCGGGACAGCAGTCCGCGCACTTCCGTGATGCCGCAGAAGATACCCGCCCGCCTTGGAGAGAATTCCATGGCGACGGTTGGGTTGACACCCTCGTTGCGGAGGATGGTAAGCGTTCGTTGCAGGTACACGTCGGCAGTTTCGCCTACCAAGAGAGATCGACGTATCTCGAAATCGGCGTTTACCATGCATTCACCTGTGTTCCCATGGTGTGTATCAACCTGAGAATTGTGAGCCGAGTCAGCGGCCGTGGGTATGTTAGCGCGGCATCCTCGGCTATTTCAAGCATACTCCCTAGCCGAAGGGTTGGCGGTCGAAGGCGTCAGAGCTTCCGTAGATTCGCCTCAAGCCCCTCGTCGAGCTCGATTTCCAGCGTTGCCATAATCCGTGCCAGCATGGAGTAATAGCCGACGAGCACGAGGTAGTCGAGCGTCTGCGAAGGGCCGAGCAGGTGCTCAATTGCTTTGAAGGTAGCCTCGCTCAACGTGCCGTCGCGGACGAGTTCCTTGACACCCTGAACGTAGACGCCCTCCTTCGCCGGAACGCCCATTGGGGCACGACCGCTTCTTATCGACTCAATGGTGCTGTCGCTGACGCCGTCACGACGGGCTATCGGCTCGTGCTGCGCCCACTCGTACTCGCAGTCCAACTCCCGCGCGACGCTGAGGATGGAGATCTCTCGAATGGCGGGATCGAGCGGCGCCCTATAGCGGATGTACTCCCCTACGCTCGTGGCGACCTCGGCGGCGTCCGGGCTGTTGAGAAGCAGCCGGAAGATGTGATCGACGCTGCCGCGGGTCTCCGCGATCCGGTCGTAGACGTGCCGTTTGTCTTCGGGGAGTTCGTCTCTGCTTACGTAAGGCAGCTTAGCCATGAATTAATCTCTCCCGTTATCCACGATCGGCCGTGATCTTCTCCAGCATGACCGGCGGTAGGGGGAAGACCCAACCCCTGTTGGCGATGATCTCCGTCGCCAAGCCGGCGGGTATCGCGACGACTATCTCCGGCTCGATGGAGAACCGCCCATCGAATCCGCCCATTGCGCTCCGAGCATGGACACCGGCAAAGCCTCCGGGATCGACTCCGTCGACGGCGTAGGCGCTCTTGCCACCGCCGAAGACGGACTGCCACCGGAACGAGAAGCCGTTCGTTACGGGCGGACCGGCGCTCGTGGTCCCTCCGCCCGGCGTCACGACCATTCCCAGCGCCTTTACGGTGTACAGAACGTCGTTGAGGTCCCCTTCTCCACCCGCGCTCAAGCCCCAGTGGAGCCTGCGGATCTGGTGGTCCGCCGCGTCCTGCGCCCCCTGGAAGCCGTGGGCGATCCGGTCGTCGTCGTCGTTCATGGGGTAGGTGCCTCCCGACGAGCCGGACAGGTACACCAAACCGCTTTCATGGAACACCATGTGCGCAATGTTCTGGTCGGCAAGCGAACCGACGTTTTCCTCAAACGTTCCCAAGTCGATGCCCAACCCGGCTATCCGGTCGTATACGTCAAAGTCGCGGCGCAGTACGTCGGGGATTGCCGCGTTATCGTAGTGCTTGCCCATAGGTGTGTGTTCCTCGTGGTTGGAATGACGGGCAACATAGTACCAGAATGGACTATGAGAGGTGCTACTGTGGATTCCCGCCTACGCGGGAATGACGGCGGGCGTGCGGGAATGACGGTGACCGCGCGTATTGGGCGTTCTCACGGAGTCTGAACGGTTACCCTCTCGACCCTGATCTCCAGGCATTCGCGATCGGCGGCGTCGACCTTTGCCCACTCGGCTATGCGCCATCCGACGACCCATGCGATGCCCTGCGACGTGACGATCAAGGGTACGGAGTCTCGCTGGGAGGTTGGAACCTTCTCGTCGATCATGAATTCCTTGAGCTTCTTCGTTCCGGTCATGCCAAGCGGCTGGAACCGGTCTCCTGGCAAACGAGTTCGCACTTGAAGCGATGCTGCATCGACGGCCTGCCCGAACCGCTCAACAAACCTTTCGGGAGACCGTTCGACCTCATAGCGCGGACAGTTCCCCGATGAAATCTCTATCCGCTCGGTGGTGATTCGCCACCCGCCTACGGTCGTCACCCCTGGAACGGCAAGTGGGGATGCGTCGAAAGGAGTGGTGACCCGTGCGTCGTCCTCCACATATATCAGCGCCGACCTTTGCTCAACAGCGAGTCGTAGACCGTCAGGCAAATGTAGCTGTGTACCTGGCGAGTTCAGAACGGACCGTGTCATATCCTCGACGTGGACTCGTTCGATGCCACGAGCCTCTCCCTTGACCTGTGACAAAGCACGAATGAGTACATAGGTCCGCACCGCCACATCCAGCCCACGAAACTTCACGCGGTCGATGCGGATTCCGCTACCCTCTGTGGAAATAACCTCAGACCATGCCGCATCGACGGCCTTGTCAACGAACGTGATCGCTTCGTCCGCATTCCTTGATAGTCGCAGGATGGAGTCACCGATGGCCGGGTTCAACTCTCGCAGAAGTGGTATCAGTTCCAGTCTGATCCTGTTCCTCGTCATCTCCGTCGAGAGGTTTGACACATCTATACTGGGATTAAGATCAAGCGCCTCGCAGTAGGCAATTGTGTCTTGCTTCGACAGATTCAAGAGCGGACGGAGGATGGTGACGTCGATCCCGTCGATTCTTCGCTTGGAAGCGTGCAACATACCACGGATCCCCCGCAGACCACCTCCCCTCACGATGTTCATCAGCACGGTCTCGATCTGATCGTCCGACGTGTGGCCGGTGGCAACGGCGTTTGCCCCTGCTTGTTCGGCCACGTGCGCGAGAAAACGGTAACGCACCTCCCTTGCCGCCTCCTCAAGTGACAACCGGTGTTCTCTTTGGAATGCGGACACGTCCGCGTCCTCAACGGTGCAACCAATGCCCAGCTTTGCGCAGGTCTTTGCTACGAAATCGGCGTCGGTAGCCGAGTCCGCGCCCCGCAGCCTATGGTCGAGATGGGCAGTGTGCAGCGTTAGACCCAACTCGTCCTGCAGACGATGAAGCGCGTACAGCATCGCGAGGGAGTCAGGCCCACCGGATACGGCGACGACCAACCGTATGCCCGTTAGCCGGGCAGTCTCTAAGGCCGTCCTGACCTCTCGCTCGAATCGTGCAAAGATGTCCGGCGCGCCCATCGTTCAGAAGGTCCCATCCACTCGACACAAGTGCTCTAGCCTCGCGCTATCGCCAGTCCACGGCGATCACATCGTAGATCCACAGCACGGGGATCTCGAAGCTCACAGCACGGTCGGATTCTTGGAAAGCCAGGTCAAGAGTCTCATCGAGATCGGTTGAGTACAAGCGTACGCGCTCGACGGCGCGGCCTTCCGGCTTGCGAAGTGTCACGGGAATGCCGACTACGCGCCGCGCCAGGGTGTCGGTGACGGGAGGCACTTCCTCTTTCCCGAAGGCCTTCTGTGTCTCCGTTAGCTGTACGTCGTAGTTGATGAGATGGACGAGGGTCGTATCACCGTCGGCGGTCTCAGTGAGATTTATCACGGTAGTCGTGGGCGCGTCGATCTCAATCGGCCAGTCGCCGTCCAGAATGTGCTCCAGCGCCTCGCGGAACAGCGCCAAATCGGTGGAAATGCCCTCGTACCAGAACCGTTCGTCGGGGTCGCCGGGCAGGAAGGCTGCCCTACCCTTGCCGTACTTGCTTTTCACGACCCCGGACGTTGCCTGTCCGTGATGCGCCCCGAACACGTCGGCAAGTGCGAAATCGTCCCTGATGCGGAACTTCTCATCGTAGAGCGAAGTATCGGCGGTAGCGATCAGCCCGCCGCCGTCCGCGACGAACCGGCGAACGGCCTCGACTTCCTCGTCACTCATGCACGCAGAGTTTGGGAGCGCCAGTACCCGATATCCGTGTTCTCTGGTCAGGTCTTCGTCCAAAACCACATCGAAGGGCATATGAAGCTCGACGAGCGCCTGCGCGAGGCCGGTGAGGTTTTGCGGAAGGTCGGACCCGCCTTGAGTGACGCGGTTCGGGTAGTACCAGTTGATCGTCGGCGTCGAGACGTGCAGGGCTACGTCGGCCAGCGGCTTGGCATCGACGTAGAAGCGCTCGTAGTCCTGAAGCCAGGTGTAGTAGTGCCTGATGATGTCGGCCTTCACGTGCTCGTGCGTGAAGAGGGCGGCCATGATGTGGTGGGTTGCCCCGTTGAATGCGGAAGACTCAGCAAGACCGATCTTCATCTGGTCGGGTGTATGGGAACCGGGTTTGTTCTGGCGGTACCAGATGGGGGTGCTCTTGACGCGGGAGCCGTACTTCCAGTCCACGACCGCGTTGATGGCACGGGGCATTCCTCCGGCTGGCGGAGACTCCAGTCGCGGCGCGCCCCTTCGCTCCAGGAGAATCAGGTCGACCTTGTCCGCGACCAAGTGCGTGGCGGAACCCTTCGCGCCTCCACCACCCATCCACGGTACCGCGAGGTTCGGGTACACGACGATATCCGGGTTGAGTTCATGGGCGTAGTCTACGACCATGCTCATAGCGTCGGCGAAGTACTCGTCACGGAAGTTGATGAAGGCCTGCCAGATCGGGTCGTCCCACTTCGGCGGCCAAGGAAGCTCGCATTCCCAGCCCAGCTTCCTGGCCGTGTACTCGCGGAAACTCACACGGCATACGTCACAGTAGCAGGCCCAGCCCGCTGCGGCGGCCTCGTCGTCGTGGAGGCCGGCAAGCTCTCGCGGAACGAAGCAGTTGTCGTAGAAGAGGGAGTCCGGCTCGTGCTCGACGGCCTTGGCGATCATCTCCCTCAGATGCGTCCGCCAACTGGGGTTGTTCAGACAGCCCATGTACCGGTCGGGATGTCCAAGGTAGATGGCGGGTCGACCATCGGCATAACGCATCAACCAGTCCCGCGACTCCGGACGCTCGTGGAACATCGGCTTCCAGTTTATGTTCGTGAGCTTCATGTAGAACGCGACGAACAGGCCCTCGTCGTGGCACTGCCGCACGAAGGGCTTGATGAGCCGCCAGTTCCACCGTTCCTTGTCCTCGCCGGACGTTCCCGTGAAGCTCAGGAGGATGTGGTTCGCATCCAGGCGCTTGGCGATCTCGATGATCTCAGGGCTGTAGCTGTTGACGTCGTCCTTGAGGTACCGGGTATTAGCGATGGTGATCGGTCGTGGAAGCGGCATCGGGTAACCTCCAATACGTTCATGCTGCCGGCAACGCCATTTCAGTGTGCCGAGACTTGAGCCGGGTACGTCGCCTCAGGATATACCGTTTCTTTGTCCCGGCGCACCGTGCGGTCGCTGTGGTGCTCCGTAGTTTACAATTACCTGAGCTTTTTCGTCGGAGAGTCTACGTGGAAGACACAGAGCGGCCAACGACCATCACTGAACTCCAAGCCATGGCGGAGGCGAAGATGGCTCCCGACCAGCGCTTCTTCGTGGCGCGTGGCGTGGGAGAGAACTGGACGCGCGACCGCAACCGCGCAAAGCTGGACGAGATTGCATTGAATCCACCTGTGCTGGTGGACACCACGGAGCGCGACCTATCGACGACGGTGCTCGGACAGCGGATTGAGTTCCCGATCATGTGCGCCCCGGCAGGCGGTCAAACAGGCAGCCACTCCGATGGCGAACTGGCGGTGGCGAGAGCCGCAGGGAAGGAAGGCACGCTGATGGCCCTTCCAACAGGCTCTGCCTATACCTTCGATGAGGTCGCAGCGGCGGCAACCGGGCCGTTGTGGTTTCAGCACATTCACTACAGCGACGGCCTCACCGAGGAATACCTTCCGCTTCTCAAGCCGGCGGGATTTTCGGCCCTTATTCTCACCGTCGACGTGGTCGGGCCGTTTCCTATGGCGGACGCCTTGCTCACCACGCCGTCCATACCTTCCAAGATCAAGTCGTTTGCCAACCTGCGGCATAGACGCGATCTCACGGACGACGGCGGTTTTGCCGATTGGGAACCACCGAACATCACGTGGGATCGACTCGACTGGCTGCGCGAACTGTCGGGCGGGCTGCCGCTCGTTCTGAAAGGTGTCCGCAGGGCAGACGACGCACGACGCTGCCTGGACTACGGAGTCGATGGCGTCATCGTTTCAACGCATGGCGGGCGGCAGTTCGACGGCGGTCTCTCGTCCATCGAGCTTCTGCCGCAGTTCGTGGACATCCTGGGAGACCGGGTGGAGGTGTTCTTCGATTCCGGGATTCGGTCGGGACTGGACGTGTTCCGGGCGATGGCGTTGGGTGCGCGGGCCGTGTTCGTTGGGCGCCCGGTTCACTGGGGTCTTGCTTACGGCGGCGAGAGCGGTGTCCGGCTGATGCTGTCGATTCTTCGCGCGGAATTCGACAAGATCATGGCATACTCGGGCTGTTCGAGTGTCGATCAGATCACGGATGACCTAGTAGTTCGAGCCGGGAGATGACGTCGGGTGGATTCACCATAGAGGGCACGAAGACCGCATAGGAAGAGGTTGGATTCCGCCTACGCGGGAATGACGGTGTGGGGGTGCGGGAATGGCGGAAAGGGCCGGTCTGGACTACGCCCCGTATTTGTCGAGAAGCCTCCGGGCTATGACAAGCTTCTGAATCTCGTTGGTACCCTCGCCGATTATCATCAGGGGCGCATCGCGGTAGTAGCGTTCGACGGGGTATTCCTTGATGTAACCATAGCCCCCGTGTATGCGCATGGCCTCCATCGTCACCTCGCCGCAGACCTCCGACGCGAAGAGCTTTGCCATGCCGGCTTCAAGGTCGACGCGTCCGCCCTCGTCTCGCTTCCGGGCCGCTTCGTAGGTCAGGAGCCGGGCCGCCTCGATCTTCGTGGCCATATCCGCCAGCTTGGTCGCGATGGCCTGATGGTCCGCTATACGCTTTCCGAACGTCTTTCGAGCGCCCGCGTACTTGATGGCCGCCTCGAACGCCGCCGTCGCCACACCGACCGCACGGGCCGCGACGTTGATTCTGCCCGACTCCAAGGCGCTCAAGACTTGGCCGTAGCCCCGCCCCTCTTGCCCACCGACGAGATTTTCGGCGGAGACTCGCACGTTGTCGAATACCAACTCCACGGTGTCGAGGCCCCTGTAGCCGAGCTTGTCGACGTGCTGGCCGACCGAGAAGCCGTGAGCGGGTTTCTGTACCACGAAGCAGCTGATTCCTCGATAGCGTGGCTCCGCGTGGGGATCGGTCTTCGCCAAGACGGCAACGGCGTTACCGTGCTCACCGTTGGTGATGAACATCTTGCTGCCGTTCAGGACGTACTCCTCCCCGTCCCTCTCCGCGGTTGTCTGGATGTTCTGAACGTCGCTGCCCGCCTCCGGCTCGGTAAGGCCGAGCGCGCCACGGATATCTCCGCTCGCCATAGAGGGCAGCAGGCGTTCCTTCTGCTCATCGGTGCCGAAATCGCCGACGATCGACGCCATGACGTGGTGCGTCCCGATGATTCCCGCAACGCTCATCCAGCCTTTGCTGAGTTCCTCGAAGATCATCGCCATCGTCGTATGGTCTAGGCCCAAGCCGCCATACTCTTCCGGTATGGTGATGCCGAACAGCCCCAACTCGCGCATCGTCGGGACGAGTTCCTGTGGATACTTGTCCTCATTGTCGTATTGCGAGGCAATGGGCAGGACGTCGTTCGCCACAAACTCTCGGACAAGGCTGACGATCTGTCTTTGCGTTTCTTCCGAGACTCTGGTCATGGAGTTTCCTCGGTCCGGCTCTTGCGGAGCTGCGGCGGGGAGGTCATTCATCCACCTCGACCTCGATGTCCTCCCAACTCGTTCCTCCGTCGGTCGTTCGCGAAAACTTGGACAGCGAACCACCCACGAACATCGTGCCGTCACTCGCGAAGTTTGGTGAGATCTCCAGCGTGCGGAAGGTCCGGCCCTTGACCAGGGTGTTCTCATACTTCTCGCCCTGGTCGTTTGATACGAAGACATTTCCGTTGAGCGTAGCCATGAAGACGAGACCGTCTCGTCGGAAGTTCGGCGATATGACGAGGCCCACGGTTTTCAGGCTTGTGAGTCCCTCGTCGACGGGCCGCCAGAAGTTGCCGCCGTTCGTCGACTTGAAGGGGCCCTCCTCCTTTGTTCCAAGGAAGACGGTCTGGTCTCGGTCGTAGTCCGGCGAGAATCGGACGACGGTTGCCCCACCTCGTTCAAAGGTGCCAAGACCTCGGTTTATCTCTTCCCAGGACTCGCCGCCGTCGACCGAGCGGAAGACGCCGTTCCGTCCCGTACCCGCGATTATGGTTCCGTCGGTCGCGTATTCGGGCGAGATGCCGATGGCCAGTACATTGCTGCTGGGAAGTCCTATCTGCTCCCAAGAGTCGCCCCCGTTCTTCGAGCGGAAGATGCCGCGGAACTGCGTGCCGGCGAACAACGTGCGATCGCTCGCGTAGTCGGGAGAAATGGCGATCACGGCCACGCTGCGGCGCTCCAAGCCCTTTGAGGTCTGTTCCCAGAGGTCTCCCCTGTTCGTGGAGCGAAATACGCCGTTGCGAACGGTGCTGATGAATACGGTGTTGTCGTTTGGGAAGTCGGGAGACATGACCACGTCGGTCACCACGCCGTCGATGAGTCCGTCGTTGCTTCGTGACCAGGTATCGCCGTAGTCGAAGGAACGGAAGACTCCGCCGGGGTCGGTACCGACGTATATGGTACCGTCGTCTTGGAAGTTGGGAGAGAAGGCGAAGCTAATCAAGTCCTCAGGTTCAGAGTCGATGACGATAGGGGTTGGCGTCGGTTCTTCGTTCGACCCCAAGCACCCAGAGAGTACCCCTATGCTCATCGACAACAGCGCCACGACCCAAACAACCCGCATTTTCGAGACTACCTCCTTCAGTGCCAACAGTCCGGTTGGCCTCATGCCTTTTCAATCGTCACGCCGAGGTTGAACGACCGGAGGCGGTCGCGATACAGCTCGGCGTGCTCCAACGGACAGGTTATCACCACTGCGCGACCCGTATTGTGCGCCTCAAGCATGATGCTGATGGCGTCTTCCTTGCCCAGAGACTCCACGCTCTTCAAAAGGGCTGCCACCACAAAGTCCATGGCGTGGACGTCGTCGTTGTGCAGTATCACGGAATAGGGTGGCAGGATATCCCTCAATTCCTCAACGAAACTGCCCGGCTCGATCGTCGTGATGGTGTCACCTTGATGCGGCATGAGTGCAACCGTCGGCCCCCTCGGACCGGATGAATATATGGTAGTATCCGCCTATGTCGTTGGCAACACCAAATGATGCACCGTAAGTTCGTGAACGCCATGAGACACAAGCTACCGCCTTACGCGCTCGTCGTCGTACTTGCAACCGTAGTCGCCTTGGGCGGGGCCGCCTGCGCTCCGGAAGAAGAGCCGTTCCCGTTCGAATACCACGGTACGCCCACCCCTACCCCAGTCCCGGTAGCCGACGCGACGCCGGAAAGGATCATCACCCACAAGTACGACATCATAAGCAAGGGTGAGACGATCAAAATCGCCGAGTGGGACGATAACACCCTCAAGATGCTGAACTTCCTGGCCGGGTACGTGATCGTCTTTGGGTTCGACCACGCCGTGGAGTTGGTCGATCTCGGAGAGAGACATTATGGCGACGCGCTCTTGGCGGGAGACGTACATATCGCTCTTTGGATGGAAGAGGACTGGCACAACAGCACCGGCGACGAAGCGGGCATAGTCGATCTCGGCACGCTGTATGAGTCCGACTCGAGTCTGCGAATCGGGGCCAGTCCTGCCCTCGAGGAGGCGTCCCAAGAGATTGCCGAGTTTCTCCGCAGCTTCGTCCCGGGCGACGAGACCGTAGAATCTCTCGCCTCGCGCATCACCGGCGGACGCATTGGCATAAGGCCGAACGTCGCCGGTGTCAAGTACTTCAAGGAAAACAGCGAGGTCTGGACGAAGTGGATCGACCCGGAGATCGCCGAGGCCGTTCAGACAGCCGTCGACGACAACAAGACCGGCCTTATCAACCGGAAGTGCATCCCCGACGGAGGCAACCAAAACTGCATCCGCTAGTGGGACACGTTGCTGTCTAGCCAGTCCAGCACCTGAGGCAGCAGCGTTGCGAGCACCCGGCGACTGAGTACGAGACCCCAGTGCGAGGAGTCGGCAACGTATACTTGGCTGCCCGCTAGGCCGACTCCGTGATAGCTTGGCTCCGTCGGATAGTAGTCGGCGAGTCCGCCTATGATTTCCAACATGGGACACGGCATCCGCTCGATGAGTATGCCCCTCATCCGCTGACTCCTCATCAAGAGAGATTCGTCGCACAAGGACGACTGAGCGATTCGTCGTTCCTCAGTCGTGAGGTCAGGCATGTGAGGCAGCAGGCGTGGATCGTCATCCAGAGTGTAGCCGATGTCTTCCGGGGTGTGCAGTCCGTATTCCAATTCGACGGACTCGTCCATCTTGTCCACAGGCGGGTCAGGATCGATGGCGACACATGCGGCGTACCCGCCTCTTGATGCGGCAATGACGGCGATGTGACCACCCATGCTCCATCCCACGACAACCGGCGGTGTGCCCAACTGTCCCGCGACGGTGTTCACGTCGTCAACGTAGTCGAAGATGCCGACATGAGTAAGGTCGACCGCGCCGCTGGCGCCGTGTCCACGTAGGTCGAGGTTGTAGGTCGGCCACCCCGCCTCGACGAATGCTGCTTGCCAGTACGTCCACACTGGAGCCGACGTGCCCGCGCCGTGAACGAGAATGACCGGGGGCTTGCCGGTCGGCTCAGAAGGGAGCCTCGTGACTACTGAAAGCATGGTTACGTTCGAGTTCCCCCTCGATTGCAAACTGCGTGATCGAGAAAGACCAGCTCTCCTGAGGTGAGTGCCGAGCGGTCGAGGTCAACAAGGGGAGCGAACTCCGAAGAAAGCTCGTAGTCGTCCTGTACAGGCGACTCTCCGCTTTCGCCGTCGTATTCCGCTACGAAAATAGGCCAGAAGAAGTCAGGGTACAGGTACGGATAGCCCGGCGGCTTCGGTGTCTCATGGCGCAGGTGCATGAAGCCCAGTCGGCGAACGCTGGTGACCTTCATGCCCGCCTCTTCCACGATCTCCCGCCTGAGAGCGTCAAGGTGCGATTCACTGGCTTCGACTCTGCCTCCGGGGTGGATGTGGTAGCCGTCCACGTTTTGCATGAGGAGAACCAACTCGTCACGGAACACAAGTGCCCGTACGGAACTCACGAGTTGCGGTGGCGGCTCATCGCACGTGATGTAGGAGGAAATCGTCAGCTCAATCTCGCCTGCGCTCCATGTGTGAGCCTCGACAGTTATCGGCGAATAATGCCTCAAGAACTCGTCGGCTGCCGGGTCTGATGCCATGCGTAGCGCTTACTTGAACAGTGGCGCGGGCCTCTCGATGGCCTGCTGGAGCCGTCTCATGAAGGAGGCCGCGACCGCGCCGTCGATGGTCTGGTGATCGACGGTCAGGCTCAGCGTGAGCATCTCGCGCACGACGACTTCGTTCCTTCTGACAACTGGCTTTTGCACGGAACGGCCAACGCCGAGGATGGCGTTCTGACCGGCGTTCAGGATGGGCGTGAACCCGTCCACGATGCCGAGGACGCTGACGGTGAATGTTCCGCCCAGAACGGCGTCAGGCAGCAGCGTGCCCTCTCTGGCTTTGGCGGTGAGGTCGTCCATTTCGGCGGCAATCTCGGAAATGCTCTTTTGCTCGACTCCACGAATGACCGGCACGATCAGGCCGTCATCCAAGGCGGCTGCAAATCCGACGTTGACCTCGTCGAACTGATGGACCGTTCCCTCACTCAGAATGCTGTTGATCGCGGGGACGCGGCTGATCGCTGCGGCGCACGCCTTGATTATCGCGTGGGCGAGCGTGATGGTCGTGTCCGAGTCCTTGGACGCTTCGCGGCGCATCTGCTGAACGTCGGTGACATCGACCTCGAGGAAGAACGAAAGCTGGGCCGTGTTGGCGATGCTCGACCGCATGTGGTCGGCGATGCCCTTCCTCATGCCCGTCAACTCAACGGACGAGGACGGCGTGGGAACGCCCGGCGGGAGCTTGGTGGCGGTCTGCGATTCGGCGTATGCGCGAACGTCGGCCTCGGTGATTCTCGCGCCGCTCGTCGGCACCTCCGCTATTTCAATTCCGAGGCTTGCGGCAACCTTTCTGGCTCCGGGCGTGGATCGGACCGGCGGCCCGCCTGAGCCGGCCGCGCGACGCGACGGCGTCGACCGTGACGACCTTTCGGAACGAGCGGCAGATCGGCGCTCGGCAGGCTTCTCCGCTGCCGGAGGCTCTTCGCCCTCCGCCAGAAAGTACCCGAGCACCGCGTCCACGGGAACGGTCGCGCCGCTGTCGGCCACCGTGTGGAGTATCCCGTCCTCCGCCGCCTCCAAGTCGTACGTCAGCTTTTCCGACTCGATCGCCGCGAGCGGTTCTCCCCGCGTCACGGCATCGCCGGACGACTTATTCCAAGTTACGACCCCCTCGGTCATGAAATCGCCGAGTCGAGGCATGACTATTGGAGTCGCCATTGTCTAATGCTCCCTCGTAAGTAAAGTGCTGATACGTCTTAAAGTAAAGTCCTCTGCACCGCTATCCCATTACCTCGTTGACGGCGTCGATTACCTTGTCTGCGGTGGGCATGTACAGCGCCTCCAGCGGGCGGCTGTACGGGACAGACGTGTGAGGCGGATTCACGCGCACGGGGGGCGCATCAAGGTAGTCGAATGCCTGCTCCGCTACCAGGGCCGAAATGTCGCTGGCAACGCTGCATCGCGGGTAGTCCTCGTCGACGATGACCACCTTGCGCGTCCGCTGCACCGATTCGAGGATGGTCTCCTCGTCCATCGGCGAGGTGGACAGGAGGTCTACGACCTCGGCGGATATGCCGTCGTCCGCAAGGGCGTCTGCAGCCTGCTGCGCGATGTAAGTCGTGTAGCCGATGCCGACCAGCGTTACGTCGTCTCCCTCACGAAGGATGCGCGCCTTGCCGATAGGGAATTCGTAAGCCTCCTCCGGCACGTGCACGTTCGCGCTGATACCCATCAACTGCCGGTTGTTGAAGAGGACGACGGGATCGTCGTCGCGGATTGCCGAAATCATCAGGCCCTTCGCCGTGTAAGGGTCGGAAGGCACCACGCCCTTCAGACCGGGGAAGTGCGTGAAGATCGAGTAGAGGGTCTCGGAGTGCTGGGCCGCCGTGTTCAGGCCCGCGCCCATCCCCGTCATGATTGTCAGCGGCAACGTTATCTTGCCGCCGAACATGTAGCGCATCTTGGCGGCGTTGTTCGTGATCTGGTCGGCGCAGACACCAAAGAAGCTCACGTACATCAGCTCGACGACGGGCCGCAGTCCAGTGGCTGCCGCGCCGACCCCCGCGCCGATAAACCCCGCCTCGGAGATCGGCGTGTCCCGAACGCGGTCCGCTCCGAACTCGGTGATGAGGCCCTTCGTCAACCGCATCGGGCCGCCCCACGCGTCGACGATGCCCTGATCCTCGCGCCCCGCGCCACCCGCAACGTCCTCGCCCATGACGATGACTGCGGGGTCGCGCCGCATCTCCTGGCGAAGCGCCTCATTGATGGCCTGGATATACGAAAGATTTCGTGTCGCCGTTTCGGTTACCATGCTGTTTCTCCTGAAAAGTCGAAAATCGTTGCAGTCACCATGATCTTGCCGGCCTACGCATAGCTGATGTATACGTCGGTGGTCAACTCTCCGTCGTCGGGGAAGGGACTCTCGTCGGCGAACCTTGTCGCTTCCACCACGTCTGCGAGTGCGGCCGCGTCTATGGCGTCAATCTCCTCCTTCGTTGCCACGTCGTTCTCCTGCAAGTAGGACACCATCGTGCTGATGCAGTCGCGCGCCTCGTAGTAGTCCTCTTCTTCCTGAGTCCGGTATGCAAGCGGATTGTCCGCCCCGAAGTGTCCAAGATAGCGGTACGTCTGCGCCTCGATGAACGTTGGCCCGCCGCCCGCCCGGGCTCTGGCGACCGCCTCGCCGCCGATCTCGTACATCTCGAGCACCGACTGTCCGTCGGCAATGACGCTCGGCATGTCATACCCCTCCGCCCGTGCCGCGATCGACTCGCCCGCGACCGAGTACTCGACCGGCGTGGACTCCGCGTAGCGGTTGTTCTCACAGACGAAGATTACCGGCAGCTTCCAGATTCCCGCGAGGTTCATGGCCTCGTGGAGCGTACCCTGGTTGGCCGCGCCGTCACCGAAGAACACGACCGAGACCTGGTCGGTCCCGCGCACCTTGGCGCTGAGGCCGACGCCGGTCGCGACCGGAATGTTCGAACCGACGACGCCGTTCGCGCCGAGCATCCCTTTGTCGATGTCGGCGATGTGCATCGTCCCGCCCTTGCCCTTGTTCGTCCCCGTGGACTTGCCAAGCAGCTCGGCCATCATCTGATTGATGTCGAGGCCCTTGGCGATGCAATGGTGGTGGCTGCGATGCGTTCCGAGCACGTAGTCATCGTCCCGCAGGTGGGCGCATACTCCCACGGGCACGGCCTCCTGCCCGATAGACGAATGCATGCCGCGCAGCTTGCCCGCGTCGGCCTCGCGCTTCGACTGTTCCTCGAAGCGGCGGATGATCACCATCGTCTTGTACATCCAAAGCAGCGTATCCCTGTCGATTCCGATGGTTGTCGTCGCCACGATGACGCCTCCGAGTTCTTGCTAATGGTGCGCGCTATGATAGCAGGGTGTGCAAACGGTGTCACGGCAGCTATTTGACCTGCCTGATAGCGCGTCCTACACTAGCCCCCGTTCGCAATTCTCATTAGGATTTCAATGGTGAAAATCCGTTCACCCTGAGCCGGTCGGTACGATATATCCAAGAGCACCATCGACCTCTTGAAACTCCGCAACTGGCACGTCGAGCTCATGCTCCACACCATGTCTTCCGACTACGAGTTCCCGCCGTACAACCCGGATATTCATGAGGTCGTGCGGTAGTTGATGCTGTAATGCGTAATGCGATAGCATCTCTATTACGTAATTGTTGACTCTGCGTCCCCGGCGGCGTACACTCTCTGTTGGTGTCGAATTCGGAAGGTGGGGTACACCACAGTCCCAAAGGGAGAACGCCCGGATGAACGATCAGAACGGATACATCGTAGACGCGACCGGAGTCCACAAGACCTATAGCACCGGCAAGGTAACCGTCCCCGCCCTGCGCGGCATCGATCTCAGGGTCAGACGGGGGGAGATGGTCGCCATCATGGGGCCGAGCGGTTGCGGCAAGACCACCACGCTGAACTGCCTGTCGGGTCTGGACGACATCGACTCAGGCACGGTAATCGTCGAGGAGCAGGTCATCCACGACCTCCCCGACGACGAGCGCAGCGACTACCGCGCGCGGCGCATGGGTTTCGTCTTCCAGCTCTACAACCTCCTTCCCGTTCTGAGCGCCGTGGAGAACGTCGAGATGCCGCTGCTCGTTTCGGGCATCAGTTCGAAAGAGGCGAGGCGGCGCTCGCTGGAACTGCTTGAGCAGGTCGGCCTCGCGGACCGTGCGGACCACCTTCCCGGCGAGCTATCGGGAGGCCAGCGCCAGAGGGTCACCATCGCACGGGCGCTCGTCAATCGCCCCGCCATCGTGTGGGCCGACGAGCCGACGGGCGACCTCGACAGCGAGACCGCCCACGAGGTCATGGACCTGATGACCCGGCTCAACAAGGACAGTGGCGAGACGTTCGTCATCGTCACGCACTCCCGCGAGGTCGGTGAGATCGCCGACCGGATCGTCACGATGCGCGACGGCCTCGTGACCGATGACGGCCTCGGCGGAATGACCCAAGAGCGCGCCGCAGCAGCGACGTAGACCTGCGTTGTTCCCTACTCCACAACCCTCTCCTGGTGAAACGCATTTGCGCCCGGCCAAGGCGTATCGTGAGTACGCTTGTACGCGAGAGGTTTCTTGACCTTTGCGACTTTGAGGTGATTTGATGGAAAAGCTGTTCGGCATCCCGCTTCCCACCCTAATGTTTGTCCTTTCCGGCATCTTCATCGTAACGATGCTGGTCGTGATCGGGATGGCGGTTCGCAACCCCGTGATGCTCAAGTTGGGGATACGCCCTATTTCCCGTCGACCCGGCATGACGGCCCTCATCATCATCGGCGTCATGCTGAGCACGATCATCATATCCGCGGCGTTCGGCACGGCGGACACTTTGTCGTATTCCATACGCGACATCGGTGTAAACGGGTTGGGGACCATCGACGAACTCATCATTTCGGCCCGCTCGCAGGAGGGTGACCGCTTCGGCCAGTCGTTCATCTCGATGGAGCGGTATGAGCAGATCCGTGCCGACCTTGCCGATGACGACCGGATTGACGGCATCATGCCGCAGTTTACCCAGAGCGTGCCGGCAGTCAACCCCGTGGAAAATCTCAGCGAAGGACAGCTAAACCTGCTTGGCATCAATCCTGCCCTGGTCGGAGGATTCGGTGGCCTGAAGCTGGCGAAGGGTGGAAATGCCGACGTTCAGAGCCTGGGGCCGAATGAGACCTTCATCAATCAGGATACTTCGGACGAGCTCGATCTTGAGTCCGGCGGCGAGATTGAAGTCTACGTCGAGGACGGCGCGGAACGGTTCGTCGTGAAAGACGTACTCGAAAACGGCGGTTTTGCGGGCATCTCCCCGACGATGATCATCGCGCTCGATCGCGCGCAGGAGATGTTTGGCAGGACGGGTCAGATCACGTCCATCGTCATATCGAACCGTGGCGATTCGCTAACAGGAAACGAGCTGAGCGAGGAGGTCACGAAGGACCTTCGCGTGAAGTTCACCGACCGCGAGACGGCCTCCCGCTTGAAGGACCTCCTCAACGACGAGGTCTTCCTCAAGGCGCTCGAACTCGAACGTGACACTTCCGTCGGTGACGACCGGAAAGAACGGTTGACTCAAGTTCTCACGGGGATAACGGCTCCCGATCTTACCGACGAGCTGATCGACGCGCTCGCAGACACGGAGATATCGGGTGTCATCCAGGATGTCCTCGATTCTGACGACATGCGCGACATTCAGCGCGAGGCGACGACGCTCTTTAGCGAACTCGCCGAAATGTATGTCCTGGATATCAAGAATGACATCCTCAGAGGCGCGGAACAGGCCGGCACCGCCATAAGCGTCTTCTTCCTGACCTTCAGCACGTTCTCGATAGCGAGCGGCATTCTGCTGATATTCCTGATCTTCGTCCTCTTGGCAGGCGCAAGGAAGTCGGAGATGGGCATGGCCCGCGCCGTCGGAGCCAAGCGGCGGAACCTGATAGAGATGTTCGTCTTCGAAGGGACGGCTTACGCACTCGTGTCGGCCGCTATCGGCGTTTTGCTTGGCCTTGCGGTTAGCGCACTCATGATAGGTACCCTCAACAGCATATTCTCCTCTTTCGAGGACGACTTTACCCTCAAGCTCCACTTCACCCTGCCGACCATCGTTGTCTCGTACTGTTTGGGAATGATCATCACCTTCGCGACCGTCGGTATTTCTGCCTACCGCGTGAGCTATCTGAACATCGTGGCCGCGGTGCGAAACTTGCCGGAGAACCTCGTGCCGACAACCCCGCCGGGTTTCCTGATCCGCCTCCTCGATGTCGTCAAGGGCATCTTCCGACCTTTCCTCTTCCTCTGGCGCGCGCTGCGCTACCTCATCAGGCGGGACTTCGTCCCCGCCGTGCTCCACGTCATATTCGCCCTGGTGTGGCTGACCATAATCGTCTGGGTAGCGGACATCTTGATTCAGCTGTTCAAGCTGGTGTGGCCATACCTCCTGCAAGGTTGGCTTCTCTTTGTCATCGGCGCCGGTCTGACCATTGCATCCGCTGTAGTTGAGCCCTTGCAGCTAGCGTCGATATTCGGCGGGGGAGTATCACTGGCGCTGGCCGGGATAGGACTGTCGGCAAGAGCCTTCCTGGCAAGGGGCGACATGTCACCCATGCTCCGCGACCGGATAGTCTTCACCGCGACCGGCATAGCAATCCTGGTCTTCTGGGCACTGCCGCCCGGCACCGTCGACAGGCTCTTGGGCGACGTGGCCGACGAGATGGGAGGCGACGTTGACATCATGTTCGTATCGGGCATCGCCATGGTCGGAGCGGCGGTATGGACGGTGATGTACAACGCCGATCTGATCCTTCAGGGGCTTCACTTCATCACAAGTCGCCTCAAGCAACTCCGCCCGGTCTTGGTGACCGCGATAGCCTATCCGCTTAGCTCCAAGTTCCGAACGGGCCTCACCCTGGCGATGTTCGCGCTCGTCATTTTCACCCTCACCGTCATGTCCGTGCTCACGGACACCTTCGGAACGCAGTTCGTTGAAACGAGAGTTGCCACGGGCGGATGGGACATTGAAGGAGACGTCAACTTCACCACGCCCATCGACGACATCCGCTCGGAAATCGACGGCCTCGATACCGTCGACATCTCCGATTTCGAGGCCATTGGCGGGTATACGCAGATACCGATGCAGGTACGCGAGATCGAGGCCGATGACCAGGAATGGAACCGGGTGGCGTTCCTCGCTGCCGATGAGGGTTACCTCGAATCAAGCGAGTATGATTTCAAGCTCATCGCCGACGGATTCGGCTCGACGACGGAGGACGTGTTCGAGGCCATGAGAAACGACTCCAGCCTCGTTGTGATCGGAGGGTCGCTCCTCAGCGACACCCAGGGCGAGCAGGGCGAACAGATATCCCGAGCATTCCACGAAGTGAGCTACGACGACGAGTCGATGTCGCCGATTGAGATCGAACTGCGGGAGCCGAGTACCCGCGCGGTCATGAAGTTCACGGTGATTGGCGTCATCGACCGCGTCCATGACACCGGTTTTGTCGGCCTAGGCATGATCGGTTCCAAGACCGCCATAGATGAAGCGGCCCCGTTCCCGATTCCCATCACGACCTACCGGTTCCGAGTCAAGGACCTGGACGAGTCGAAAGACATTGCGCGGAACATCGAGCGGGCCTTCTTAGAGAACGGAATGCAGACCGTTGTGCTGGAGGAATTCCTGAATGAGCAACTGGCCGCGCTGCGGGGATTCTTCCAGCTGTTCACCGGGTTCATGGCGCTGGGCCTGTTCGTCGGCATCGCGGCGCTTGGGGTAGTGAGCACGAGGGCGGTGGTCGAGCGGCGGCAGCAGATCGGCATGTTGCGGGCGATCGGCTATCGTAGGGGAATGATCCAACTCAGTTTCCTGATCGAATCGAGCTTCGTCGCCGTCTTAGGCATCATCATCGGCACGGCGCTGGGACTCGTCCTCTCCTACAACGCCGTTATCGACATTCGCGACGATGAGGGTCTCGACACCATCCGCTACGCCATTCCCTGGATACAGATGATAGTAATTCTGGGATTGACGTATATCTTTTCCCTGCTGGCAACCTACATTCCGGCCAGACAGGCTTCGAAGGTGTACCCGGCGGAGGCCCTTCGGTACGAGTAGCTGGCTTAGCGCGTCAGTTCAGGCCGGCGAATCGCGCGGGAGCGAAGTCGTCAATTGGCAGCCTCGTCTCGCCCCGCGCCACGAGATCGGCAAGGACTGCGCCCATAGCCGGTGCGAGCAGAACGCCCTTCTTCCCGCCGCCGGTAGCGAGATAGACGTTGTCCCGGTCTGGCGCTTTGCCGAGAATCGGGAGCGCGTCGGGCGTCCTCGGCCTGAGGCAGGCCGTCTGCTCCAATATACGCGCTTGCGTCACGGAAGGAAGGACACGTGCCGCTCTATCAAGCAGGCTCCGTCTAGCCTCCGTGGTGGTCGATAGATCGAATCCGGCCTCTTCCTCCGTAGCCGCGACCCAGAGCTTGCCGTCCGCCTTCTGGACAACCGCGCCGGGGCCGGCTACGTGGTACTCCAGCGGAGGACTCAGCCCTTCAAGCCGAACGATCTGCCCCTTGAGCGGCGTGACCGGGATGTCGAGGCCGGTCCACTCCCCGACCTGCCTTGACCAAGGGCCGGTCGCGATTACGACGGTGTGACATGCTACTTCGCCTTTTGCCGTCCTCACGCCGACCGCCCGGTCACCGGACCACGTGATGCCGGTCGCACGGTCATTGACAAGACAAGCGCTCCGCTGACACGCGGCCTCCATCAGCGCCTTCGTGAGCAATCGGCTGTCCACCATACCGAGACTCTCAAGGAGGACGGCTCCTACAACATCGTCTGCGATCCGGTCGTCCAGAGCGCGAACGTCCTGCCCGTCAAGCCATCGCGCCGAAAACCCATCGGTGGCGTTCCAGCGGTTCATCTCGTCTTGGAGAGCAGAGGCGCCGGCCTCGTCCAGCACGACTTCGAGGTGCGGCATCATCCTCCCCTGGAAGTCGATGGAGGACTCCTGTTGAAGCTGAGGCCACAGCCGTAGGTGTTCATCAAATGCCTCGCTCGCGAACGCCGACAATCGGCCGGGAATGAGGGCACCGGAGAGCGGATTCAGCAGGCCGAGCGCGTAGCCCGACGCGGCGTTTCCGACGCCTTGGTGCTCGATGACGGCCACGTCCAGCCCCTCGCGGGTGAGATAGTAGGCGGCGGAGCATCCCGCAATTCCCCCGCCTATGACGGCAACGTCAGTTACGTGTTTCATGCGCTCTCCGTATCGTTGTCTCGGTTGTGCCGCTTTAGCGGCACTCATATAATAGCAGCGTCCATCACACCGCAATTTCGGTACGACGCGGCTAGCCGCGCACAAGGTGAGTTAATGAAGATTCTCGAATATATGGAGACGCACGGCCACGAGCAACTGCTCGTCTGCCATGAGCCGTCAACGGGCCTGTGCGCGTTCATCGCCATTCACGACACGACCCTCGGTCCCGGCTGCGGGGGCCTTCGGATATGGCCGCACGCGAGCGAGGACGACGCCATCATGGACGTGCTGCGGCTATCCCGCGCGATGACGTACAAGTCCGCCGTCGCGGGCCTCGACCTCGGCGGGGGGAAGGCCCTCATCATGGCCGACCCGCGCACCGACAAGACCGAGGCCATGCTGCGCGCGTTCGGACGGCACGTGGACTCTCTTGGAGGGCGCTACGTCACGACCGAAGACGTGGGCATGACGCCCCGCGATCTTGAGTACATCGCCCAGGAGACGGAGCACGTCGTCGGGCTGCCGGAGTCGCTGGGAGGAAGCGGAGACACGTCCGTAATGACGGGATTGGGCGTCTACCTCGGCATGAAGGCGGCAGCGAAAGCGACCTGGGGAGACGACGACCTGTCGGGGCGAACGGTGGCGTTCCAGGGCTTCGGGAACGTCGGCTCCAACACGGCGAGACATCTCCTTGATGAGGGCACCAAGCTGGTTGTGACCGACATTTATGAGAGCGCCCGGCAGAGGGCCGCCGACATGGGCGCGATCGTCGTGGAACCGGACGACATCTACGACGCCGAGTGCGATATCTTTTCCCCTTGCGCTCTGGGCGGCGTGCTGAACGGCGACACCATCCCTCGCCTCAGGTGCCGGATCGTAGCGGGCGGGGCGAATAACCAGCTGCTTTCCGACTCCGACGGCGACCTGCTCGAAGAGCGTGGTATCACCTACGCGCCCGACTACGTCATCAACGCGGGTGGGATCATCAACGTCGGCTCTGAGATCGGGGGAGTCTATCGCGAGGACCGGGCATTGGAACTGACCAAGCGCATCTACCGGACGACGCTCGACGTGATCGAGACCGCTCGCTCCGAGAGCATCACCACCAACGCGGCGGCAGCCCGTATCGCGGAACGCCGCATTGCCGCCGTTCGCGGAATCAAGGCGATGCTCTAAGGCGCTTTCGGCGGGAGATTGACCCTTCCTCACCGACACGTTGGGAGTATGTGACATGGAACTTCGGGAACTCGGAAAGACCGGTCTGAAGATCACGCCTCTCGGGCTTGGGCTGGCGGAGATTTCGCGGCAGGACCGTATGGGCGGCGACGTATCGGCCGCCGCGACGGTGTTGAACGAAGCGCTGGACAACGGCATCAACTTCCTCGATACGGCGGCGTGCTATGGCGACACGGAGGCCCTGATAGGCGAGACGGTCTCGCACCGGAGGGACGAGTACGTGCTGGCGACGAAGGCGGGGCACGCCGTCGGCGACGCGCCGGGCGAAAGCTGGACGAGGGAGACCATCGAGCACTCCATCGACCGCAGTCTGAGGCTGCTACAGACCGACTACGTGGATCTCGTCCAACTGCACTCATGCGACGTTGAGACTCTGGAGCGGGGAGAAGCAATCGAGGCGGTCGTTCGCGCCCGCGAGGCGGGCAAGACGCGATTCGCCAGCTTCAGCGGCGACAACGAGGCGGCCAAGTGGGCGGTGGGAAGCGGCATCTTTGCTACGCTCCAGACCAGCTACAACGTAGCAGAGCAGCACGCCCGCACGAAGGGCCTGTTCGACATGGCGCAGGCCGCAGGCATGGGGGTGATACTCAAGCGCCCGGTAGCGAACGGCGCGTGGTGGAAGGACGAGAGTCCCTACCCGTACGCCGACGAGTACTTCCGACGCTCCCAGTTGATGAAGGCCGCGGGCCCGTTCGAGCACGACCTGGACGACAAGGTGCTCCTCGTCACCGGCTTCGCTCTAGCCGAGCCTGCGGTCACGACCATCATCACCGGCACGCACAATGTGGACCACCTGAAGTCGAACATCGACCTGGTGACCAATCACCTGCCCATCCCCGACGACACGGTACGGGAGCTTCACCAGCGCTTCGAGCAGGTCGAAGACGACTGGCGGCAGCTTACCTAAATTTGTTGCATGGTGTTGCATTTTGTTGCATTTCCGTCGTTATTGTAAAGTTGGATGGCATTGCAGAGTGCCATTTTGTGCCGCTCTGCGCCGTCTCTCGTTATGGTCTGATCGGGCAGTGGACAATTGCTTATGTGGAGTATCGTACATGCGTTCTTGAGTGTCAAATCGGGGACTGGGATGGGCATTCACCCTCACCCCAACCCTCTCCCGCGAACGGGAGAGGGGGTAAGAGGTGGAACCCCAGAGCTAGGACCCAGCTATCAACCCACCAGCCGCTTGGCGATGATCTCACGCATCATCTCGGAGGTGCCGGCGGCGATGGTCCAGAGGCGGTAGTCGCGGGCGAATCGCTCGACGGGAAGCTCGCGCATGTATCCGAGGCCACCGTGCATCTGGACCGCCTCGTAGGCTATGCGGTTCGCCATCTCGGTGGAGTACAGCTTGGCCATGGAGACCTCGGTCACGCAGTCGTCGCCGCTCGCGAATGCCTCAACCGCGGCGTAGGTCAGTCGCCTCGCCGCTTCTACTTGGACGGCCATGTCGGCAATGCGGTGCCGGAGAGCCTGGAACTCGGCAAGCGGTCTATCGAACGATTCTCGGTTCTTGAGGAACTCCAGGGTGTCGTCGAGGGCTTGACTAGCCGCCGACACGCTCAGGACAGCCGAGAGCAGTCGCTCGCGCTGGAGGCCGGAGGCGAGTTGGTAGAATCCCCTGCCCTCTTCGCCGAGGAGATTCGCGTGAGGCACCCGGACATTCTCGAAGACCAGCTCCGCCGTGTCGGACGCCCACATCCCCGTCTTGCTCAGCTTCCTGCTGACCTTCAGGCCGGGTGTTCCCGCCTCAACCAAGAATTGAGAGAGGCGCTGATGCTTTCGACCGGTGTCCCTCGTCCTGGCGGCGACGAAGTAGAGGTCGCCGTAGACGCCGTTGGTAATATACGTCTTCGCGCCGTTCAGGACCCAGTCGTCGCCGTCTCGCTCGGCGCGCGTTTCGAGGGAGGCCATGTCCGAGCCCGCTCCCGGCTCGGTGATTGCCAGCGCGCAGACCTTATGCCCACTGGTTATGTCGGGCAGGTACCTCTGTTTCTGGTCATCCGACCCGACGCGGCCCAGCCAGGGCGAGGACATGTCGGTATGTACGATGACGCTGAACGCCACGCCTCCGGACCGGCACCGCGCCAACTCCTCCGTCAGCACGACGGTCATCCAGATGCCGGCGTCCGCCCCGCCGTACCGGGAAGGGTACTCGATACCGAGGAGACCCAAATCTCCCATGCGCCGGAATAGCTCGCGTGGAATCTCGCCCTGCTCTTCCCATTCGTCGACGTGCGGCGTTATCTCGTCCTGGACGAAACGCCGAACGAGGTCGCGGAACATTTCATGTTCGGGGGTGAAGGGCATGGGCTATTGCCCAGCATCCTCCCGCTGGCGGAGCTCGGTACGGCGAATCTTGCCTGAAATGGTCTTGGGCAACTCGGTGAGGAACTCGACCTCGCGGGGGTACTTGTATGGCGCGGTAGTGATCTTGACGTGGTCCTGAAGCTCGGTCAGGATCCCCTGCGACGGCTCGTAGCCCGGGGCGAGGACGACGAACGCCTTGACGATGTTGGTGCGCGCGGGATCGGGCTTAGCGATTACGGCGGCCTCGGCTACGGCGTCGTGTTCCAGCAGCGCGGACTCCACCTCGAACGGCCCGATGCGGTACGACGCGCTGATGATTACGTCGTCGGAGCGCCCGATGAACCAGAAGTAGCCGTCTTCGTCTCGCGTGGCCCGGTCGCCTGTGTAGTACCAGTCGCCGCGGAAGCAGTGCTCGTTCGCCTCCGAGTTCCGCCAGTATCCGGGGAATAGGCCGACCGGACGGTCGGGGGTCGTGCGAATGGCGATCTCGCCCTCCTCGCCGTGGGGCAACTCGTTGCCGTCGTCGTCCACGACCGACATGTAGTAGTCCGGCGCAGTGACGCCCATCGAGCCGGGTCGATGCTCCATGCCGGGGAACGTCGCGGCGCAGAGGGTCGTCTCCGTCTGGCCGTACGCCTCCCAGATGTGGTGGCCGGTCCCGTCGCGCCACATGTCGATGACCTCCGGGTTGACCGGCTCGCCCGCTCCCATGCAGTGACGCAGGGCCTTCGGCTTGAAGCTCTCCAGGTCCTCGAGCACGAGCATCCGGTACGCCGTCGGGGGCGCGAAGAAGGTCGTTATCGGGTACCGTTCGAGCGCATCCAGGGTGGTACCCGGCTCGTACTTGCCACGCTGATCCCAGATGAACAGGGCCGATCCCAAGTTCCACGGAGCGAAGAAGGCCGACCATGCCGCCTGGGCCCAACCGGTGTCGGAGAGCGTCCAGTGCAGGTCGGTGGGACGCTGGTCCATCCAGAATTTTCCTGTAACGACGTGCCCGATGGGGTAGTTGCTGTGCGTGATGGGGACCATCTTCGGGTAGCCCGTGGTGCCCGACGTGAAGTAGATCATCATCAGCTCGTCGGCGGGGTTGTTCGGATTGGGCAGATCGGCGGAGGCATTGGAGACCAAGTCCTCGTAGCCGTGGTAGCCGCCGCTGTCGTCTCCAACGACGATGATCTCCCGCAGGTCGGGGCACCGGTCACGCGCGGCCTCGATCTTCGGCAGGTTCTCGGCGTCGGTGATCGCTACGGATATGCCCGCGGCCTGCACCCGGTAGGCGATGTCGCGCGGCGTCATCAGTGTCGTCCCCGGCACCGACACGAAGCGTCCCCTGATGCATCCCAGCACGATCTCCCACCACTCCACGAGGCGCGGGAGCATGGTCATCACCCGTTCGCCGGGCTGAGTTCCTATGCCCGAAAGAGCGTTCGCGACCTGCTTGGAGCGCTGGGCGAATTCCCGATAGGTTACGTCGCGGGTCTCGCCCTCGCTGCTTACCCAAAGCATTGCCCGTTTGTCGGGGTCGCTAGCCCACTTGTCGAATACCTCGTAGGTCCAGTTGTATCGCTTTGGGCGTGGCAGTTCGAAGGTGCGGTAGGTCTCGTGGTAGTCACCGATTAGGTACTGCTGGTTCATTGCGATTTTCCTCACGGCATCACACGTCGCCGGGAAATGCGATGCGTGGGCGCTCGGTCAGGCAGTATACCCAAGTTCGGCCAGAATCGCATTACGGTGCTCATCGAGAGCGGGCGGAGGCCCCACAGGGTCGACAGCGCCGGTGGAGAACTTCATCGGCTGGGCAATGAAGCGATGGAGGCCCATCTCGACGGCGGATCCTCGCGAGACGAACTGAGGCAGATCGAGAGCCTCGTCAAGGTCACGGACGGTGATTGCCGGAACGTCCACCGCCATTAGGTCTCGTTCCCACTCGGAAGACGGACGCTTGGCGAAGGTCATTTCGAGCCGGGTCTTGATCTGCACTGCTCGTTCGAGACGTTGGTCGAACACGAGGTCGGTCAAGTCGGTGAGTCCCGCCACGTTGCAGAGCCGCTGCCAGAAGTGGTCTTCGTGGACAATGCCGAGGCTCAGCCACCTGCCGTCCGCACAGGCGAAGAGGCCGTAGGTCGGAATGACGGTGACGTTCGGCGCACTCCCCTCCTCTTCCGTGGTCGATGTGTTCTTGGCCTCGATCCCCACGAGGGACAAAACGGCATCGGTCATGGACAGGTCGATGTAGGCACCCTCGCCGGAGGACACCCTCCCAACGACCGCCGCCAGAACTGCGATTGCGGCATACAGCCCCGACGCCACGTCCGAAATGAGAACGGCAGGCGGCCAAGGTCGGCCCTCGATGGCGGTCTGCGCGCCCATGTAGCCGCCGACGGCAAGGTAGTTGATGTCGTGGCCGGGCACATCGCGCCATGGGCCTTTCTGCCCGAAGCCGGATATGGAGCAGTAGACGATGCCGGGATTCCTCACGGAAAGGGTCTCGTAGTCCGCGCCGAGTCGCTTGGCAACGCCGGGTCGCGAGCCTTCGAGGACGATGTCTGCCTTCTCGGCGATCCGAAGCAGGACCTCACGGTCGCTATCGGTCTTGAGATTGAGAGAGAGGCTCTCTTTGCCGCGGTTCAGTCCGGCGAATATCGAAGGGCCGCTCCGGCGGAGCGGGTCTCCGCCCGGCGGCTCGACCTTGATGACCCTGGCCCCGAGGTCGCGCAAGATCATCGAGCAGAACGGGCCGGGCGTGTTGACCGTAAGGTCGAGAACGGTCAGGTTGAAGAGAGGGCGCATGGTGGGCATATTCTACTATGGGAGGGGTGATTGGTGGGGTCTATTGAGGACATCGAATGTGACAACAGAGTGTGTTCGGTCTTACGCTACTTCTGAACTCCCGGTTTCTCAAGGTTATGTGCTCTCCTCCCTCTCATCGCCAGTATGGTGAGCGACGTTGCGCCGAGAGCTACGGCCACTCCCGCCCAGATGCCGATGTTCGAGAAGGCGTTGCCTATCCAAAACAGGCGGTAGCTGGTGTACCGGAACGCCACGAGCGGGCCGCCGGCAGGTTCCTGAGGGGTGTCAGTGAGGGCCATGCTCGACAGTATATCCCGAACGTCTGGGCCGTTCGTGCGGATTGGCATTCCGTTGACGGTCTACACGCCCGATGCTACACTCCCCGCGACCTTGCGCAGTCTCAAAATCGGCTGTCGCTGCCATACTCGCTCTCAATTAGGAACATAGGCCCATGAGCTACCGACTGGGCGTCGATGTCGGGGGGACGTTCACCGACCTCGCCCTCTACGACACCGATACCGACCGCCTCGAATTCGCCAAGACCCCTTCCACGCCGGTCAATCAGGCCCTCGGAGTATCCGCCGGAATCCGCGAACTTATGGACCGGCACGGCGTTTCCTCCGACCGGATTGATTTCTTCATTCACGGGACGACGGTTGCGACGAACACGCTGCTGGAGCGCAAGGGCGCGAAGACTGCCTTGATCGTTACCGCAGGCTTCCGTGACGTACTACAGATCGGCCGCCAAGACAGGCCCGACCTCTACGACTGGCGCATCCGTCGCTCCGACCCGCTGGTGCCGCGCCACCTGCGTTTCGAGGCGCAGGAGAGGGTGCTCCACACCGGGGAAGTGCTGTCTCCCATGGAACGCGAGGCGCTCGATGACATCATCGCGCGAGTCAAGGACGCCAACGTCGATGCCGTGGCGGTGTGTCTCCTCCATTCCTACGCCAATCCTGAGCACGAGCAGGTCATCGGCGACGCCGTACGCCGCGAGTTGCCGAACATCCCCGTCTCGCTCTCCCACGAGATACTGCCGGAGTTCAAAGAGTACGAGCGGATGAGCACGACGACCATTAACGCCTACGTGGCACCCGTCATGGAGCGGTACCTTCGACGGCTAGAGGCAAGCATCGCCGACGTGGGACTCAAATCCGATCTGTACATCATGCAGTCGAACGGCGGCACGATGGGCGCGGAGACCGCCATCGAGCGTCCGGTTCACACCATACTGTCCGGCCCGGCGGCGGGCGTCATCGGCGCGGTCGCCATCGCCCAGCAGGCGGGGAAGCCGAACAGCATCTCCATCGACATGGGCGGAACGAGCTTCGACGTGTCGCTCTCCTACAAAGGAGAGGTGCGTCGTACGCAAGAGAGCGAGCTCGAACGCCTGCCCGTCAAGGTCCCTATGGTCGATATCCACACGCTCGGCGCGGGTGGAGGAAGCATCGCGTGGATAGACCCTGGAGGAGCACTCCGAGTCGGCCCGCAGAGCGCAGGAGCGGATCCGGGGCCTGCCTGCTATGGCAACGGAGGAACAGAGGCGACCGTGACCGACGCGAACCTCGTTCTCGGCAGGCTGGGCGCGACGAGTCTGCTCGGCGGGACAATGACCCTCGACGTCGAGCTGGCGCGAAACGTTATCTCCGAGCGACTCGCCGGTCCGTTGGGCCTTACTGTGGAAGAAGCCGCCGAGGGCATCGTGCAGGTCGTCAACGCCAGCATGGTCAAGGGCATCCGAGTGGTTTCGGTCTCCAAGGGTTACGATCCGCGCGAGTTCTGTCTCGTGGCGTTCGGCGGGGCGGGACCGCTCCACGCCTCCGAGCTTGCAGATGAGATGGACATCCCGACCGTCCTCGTACCGGTCGCGCCCGGCGTCACCTCGGCCCTGGGTCTGCTGATGGCCGACCTCCGACACGACTTCGCGCAGACGGTCCTCAAACCGGGCAGCGAACTGTCGCCCACGGAGATCACGAACTGGTACGAGCAGTTGGAAACGCAGGCGATGGAGCAGATGTCCCGTGAAGGCATCGCGTCGGAGGACGTGTCCCTCGTCCGTGCTGCGGACGCGCGCTACGTCGGCCAGGGCTACGAGTTGGAAGTCCTGGCGGCATCCGGGAAGCTCGGACAGAGCGATGTCGAGGAGATCATGGAGCGGTTCCACGAGGCTCACGTCCGCAACTACGGCTACGCCTCGCGTGACAACGCTGTCGAGGTCGTCAATCTCCGTGTTACCGCCCTCGCGTCCATGCCGCGACCGGACCTTGCTAGCGATTCTCAGGACACCGGCGGTGACCCGTCACGCGCCGTCATCGGGCATCGAAACGTGTACTTCCGCAACGAACCGAAGGAGACGAGCATCTACGACCGCTCCGGCCTCCGTCCCGGCGACGTGATCACAGGGCCGGCAATCGTCGAGCAGCTCGACTCCACAACCGTCGTTTGGGAGCGCCAGACGGCTACGGTCGACAGCTACCTCAATCTTCTCGTAACCGGCAAGCACGTGTAAGGGCTGCGAACACTACTCGATACTTTCTCTCTTAGGCATTACCATGACATCAACCAACGTCGATCCGATCACCCTCGAAGTGATGCGTAACGGCTTCTACTCCATCGCGGACGAGATGATCGCCGCGCTCATTCGCGCCAGCTACTCCACCAACATCAAGGACAGGCGGGACACGTCCGGCGCGATCTACACCGGCTCCGGCGAGGTGGTCGTGGTGGCCCAGAGCGAGATCGGCACTCCCCTGCACCTTGGGACGATGCACTCCGCCGTCCTGACGGCTATGGAGCAGTACCCGTTCGAGGAGCTTGAACCCGGCGATGCCCTCGCGCTGAACACGCCCTACCCCGCAGGCCCCGGCCACCTCAACGACCTCGCGCTTGTATCTCCCGTGTTCTACGAGGGCGAGCTTATCGCCATTACCGCCAACCAGGCCCACCACGTGGACATGGGCGGCTTCGCGCCCGGCTCGATGCCGTTCGGGGTGACGGAGATCTTCCAAGAGGGCCTGCAAATTCCCACCGTGCGGCTGTTCCGCAAGGGGAAACTCGACCGCGACCTGTGGGCGCTGATCGCCCAGAACGTTCGCCCTCGAACGGAGGTGCGCGGCGACCTCCTCGCGCAGTTTGCCGCAAACAATGTGGCAGAGCGCCGTTTGACCGACCTCGCCTCGCGTTACGGTCCCGAGATGGTCAGACGATACCTCGATGAGATGCTGAACTACTCCGAGCGCCGCATGAGGGCCGCGCTCAAGCAGATACCGGAGGGCGTCTACGAGTTCGAGGACTCGATGGAGGGTGACGGCATTGTCGAGTCGCCGATCACCGTCAGGGTGAAGATCGAGTCGAAGGGCGAATCGTTCATTGCCGACTTCACGGAGAGCGACGACTCTTGCCAAGGGCCCCTCAACTGCCGGTGGCCTTCCGTCGCCGCCTGCGTCTACTACGTGCTCAAGGCATGCCTCGACCCGGAACTTCCGCCGAACGCGGGGGCGTATCGTCCCGTCGAGGTCAAGGTCCGTGAAGGCAGTCTCCTGTCAGCACAGTACCCGACTGCCGTCTGCAACGCCAACATCATCACGACGCAGCGGATCACCGACATCCTGCTCGGCGCGCTGGCGCCCGTCATTCCCGACAAGGTGCTGGCGGCGTGCTCCGGCACTATGAACCTGCTCAACATCGGCGGAATCGACCCGCGCAATGGCATCTACTACAACTACATCGAGACCTACGCCGGCGGACAAGGGGCCATGCACAACGCGGACGGGATGGACGCCGTCCAGAACCACATGACGAACACGCGGAACGCGCCGGTCGAGGCAATAGAGCTTGCCTATCCCCTACTCGTGGAGAAATACGGTCTCGTGTCCAACAGCGAGGGAGCGGGCCAAAACAGGGGCGGACTCGGCATTCAACGACACCTGCGCGTCTTGGGCGAGAGCGTGACCCTCACACTTAGCTCCGATAGAGAAAAGGTAAGTCCGTGGGGCCTATTCGGAGGCGAGGGAGCCGAACGCTCGGCTTGCGTGATAGCGGCGCCCGACGGATCGGAAAAGCGGCTCCCCTCGAAGGTCACCACGACCGTGCCGCACGACCACGTCATCAAGACCCAGACGCCGGGAGGCGGTGGCTGGGGCGCCCCCAAGTCCCGCGATGCGGACGCCGTGGCCCACGACGTGCTCGAAGAGTTCGTTTCGCCCGAGCGCGCGGAATCGGTCTACGGGGTCGCGGTCGACAAGTAGAAGGGCGTTGCGGGAGACCCTTGTACAAGCCCCTTTCGTTGGGGGCTTATATACAATCCTACACATAATCGTAGGTGATTCACGGCCTAAGCAGGCCGTGAATGTCGAAAGCTAGCCTGAGCGTTTTTGGAGGTACCGTCACTTCTTCGGCGGCTTCACGTTCAGCACGACGCGGGCGATCTGCTCAGGCGAGGCGTCGATCCGCGATGGTATTGGACGCGGTGGGCGACCAGTTGGGCGCTTGCGTTTCAGCATCACTTTTCCTCTCAAGTTCCTGCCTCACACTAACACAGGGTTGTACCTGTTTGCCATACCAGCTTGGCGCAGAATTAAGTTGCCATGCTACACACCACATGATACGGTTCCCGCCGGACTCGCCACAGTCCATGACGATCAAAGACGTACTGGGGATGGCCCTGTGCCTCTTTCGGGCCGTCTTTGATGGTCGTGTGACTTGTGGCGAGTACCACCATCCTTGCCTGGAGGAGGCACCATGCGGAAAATCGGTTTTGTTGGTTTGGTAATTGGAATGTTGTTCACACTGGCCTGCGCGAGCGGGCTATCGGAAGAAGAGGTAATCAGGCTGATCCAGTCGCACTCAACGCCAGGCCCACAGGGAGAACAGGGGCCGCCCGGTGCGGCAGGTCCTCAAGGGCCTCAAGGCGTAGCAGGTGCAGCCGGAGCGCAGGGGCTGGCAGGACAGCGCGGGGAAGCTGGGCCTCCGGGTGAGGCTGGCCTCCGTGGAGAACACGGCGAACAGGGCGCACCCGGCCCAGCAGGGCCGACTGGCCCACGAGGGCAACAGGGCGTCGCGGGCGCAGTCGGTCAGCAGGGACCGAGAGGCGAGATAGGACCACCGGGCGCGCCCGGCCCACAGGGAGAGCGCGGTGAACAAGGGCCTCCTGGCCCTCCTGGCATTTCGTCTATTGGCCCTGAGGGACCTCCTGGTCCACCTGGACCGCCCGGTCCGCCAGGGCCTCAGGGTGCAACTGATGATAGAACCGCAGGAGGGTTTGAAGGGACGGAGCTATCTGTTGGTCAGGTGATCGGCGGCGGTTATGTTCGCTTGGAGGCGGATGGTGAGGGGTACCCGGTACTTGAGTTGAACGCGGGGGGTGGCAGCGCATCGACAATAGTGTACACAGATGGGCATTGGGTGATTGTCTGGACTGGCGATGATACGTACTTCTGTATAGGGAGTAATCGCGCTGGCGTTTGCGAGCTGGACGATGAGGGCTTTCTGGACTTTGCGGAGTGACGATTGACCCACTAGCAACTGGCCGGGCGTCTATACCGTCATCGTGTGGGGCTGGCTTCCGGCGGCCAGCGAGAAGGTCATCATATCGAAATACTCGACATTTCATGATCTAACGCCGCCCGACACCTACTGATCGCGGCGTTAGATCAGAAGATGTGCGGGGTTGTCTAACCTGCGGGCGATATCCTGCCCGTAAGAATGTCCAGAAGGGAGATTCCCAAGCTAGGCTCCCAGTTGGATGGCTGCGGGCCTTGCAACGAATTCTGGCGTCTAGATATCCCAAGAACACCTTGCGCCGTAGCCGAGTCTCCCGCGAACATTGACAACAATCCGTTGTTTGTGATACACACGCGACCATTAACATAGAGTTTTTTGTCTGTCAACCCCTTTATGGGGTACAATTGTATCAAGAAGGTGTTCGGAGGTTCCCAAGATGCTTGCAACGTTACCAGTGTATTAGGTGCTTGCGCCATGGCTCATGAAAGGAGAGGCATTATGCAAGAGCGTAGTATCCTAGAGACTGAATTCAACTACTACAAAGAGCACCAGGATGAGTTCGTTGCGAAGTACGATGGTCGGGTGATAGTCCTCAAAGGACAAAAAGTTGTTGGGGATTATGAGACTGGAGGTGAGGCGTATGCTCATGCCTGCCAACTGTATGAGAGAGGGACGTTTCTGATCCAACGTGTAAGTGAGGGAGACCGCCACTACACCACTACGTTTCGTACCCGTGCGGTGGCACCTAGATGATCAATGATAGCTTCATCTGTGTCATAGACTACGGTAAGTTGGTTGGAGAACTGACTTCTCCTTGCTCTATCTCAGAGGGCTCACTTGCATCATCTCGACTCCCTCCCGTCCCGATACCCAATCCTCCCATTTCAAGGAGACCAGTCAAAGAATCCAAAGCTGTCTGGGACACGGGAGCTACTGGGACAACGATCTCTCAGGAGATCGTAAACGAGTTAGGTCTCATTGCTTCTGGGATTACTTGGGTAAAGTACGCAAATGGGTATGGACAGAACCAACTAACATACGTAGTTGATGTTGGGCTTCCCAATGGAGTCACGATTCCTGGGATACAGGCAACAGTAGCTGACCCAGGAATAGATGAGGGCATCCATGTCCTCCTCGGGATGGATATCATTCAAACTGGGGACTTCATTGTTAATACATCGGGCGAGAGGACGAAAATAGTTTTTAGGGTTCCATCAGGAGGCCCAGTCGAGGACTGGTTGTCGTTTCTACCCTCCATCGTCTAGATTCTTGGTCCCCTAGAAGGGGCATCTCCAGTTGCGGTTTCAGCATGGTCTGACCGTGTCTGAGTACCTCAAACGTCGTCCAGCCACCCCACAGGCCAATTTCGACAGTTGGGCGGCGGTATCGTTGTGACGCCCGGAGAACTCGCGGATGTAGCGGTGCAGGTGCTTCACGCTCAGCTTGTGGTACGTCCTGATGTGCCCTCGGCGGAGCATCGCCCAGAACGACTCTAGGCCGTTCGTGTACGCCATCCCTTGGACATACTCTCGGAGGCTGTACCTAACAGCTTCATGCTCCACGTCCGGCATTCCGCGATATGAGAGGTGTTCATCCGTGTAGACCGTGGGACCCGGGGCTACCGTTTTGGCAACAAAGCCCCGCAGATCCGCTTTTCTGGTACTCTCTAGGCGTTCGGCGTCCCCGCGCCGCCGGGAAACCCTCAAGCCATAGCCGCCTTAACCTTCGTCTTGGCGATTGGCATAGCCGCAACCGCCCTCGTCGCGGGCAGGGCAACCCGCATTCCCCCGCTCGTGTCCGACCCCGACGCCACTACGTCCTAGCGTCGTTACTGCCTACTCGCCGATCCACAGCGATTTCCCGTTGACCACACGGGGAATCGCGTAACTGTTCAGAGTTGATGAGAGACGAGCAGTTTGCGGGATTGTGAGAGGGGATTGAGACCTTTGGTCCTCCAGGTGCCAAAGAGGGACGCCAAGGCCATCTTGCTGGTGGTTCCCTGTTCGGATCGAGTTCCACCGCTGATCTTGCGGCTGATGACCAGATGCCTCAGACTCCGTTCGGCAGCGTTGTTCTCAGACGGCACGTCCGGGTGCGATACGAAGACGAACAGCTCTTTGATGAACCGTTCTATGCGTCGGCAGAGCTTTGCTTGAGGCGCCGTCTCGTCGTTTGAGAAGGGTCGGCACAGTGACAGTAGTTGACTCTCCAGCATCAACTGGTTGGGAGATACGAACCGTTGGTACCCGGACGCTGGTTGAACGCCTGCTTGAGCGTACGCTTTAGCCCTGTCATAGAGTTGGCGCACCGCCCCGGCCCACCGAACCAGACCCGTGTCCTCAGGGTACAACGCCTTGAGTTCATGGATGTCACGCAGCAGGTGTACCCAGCACCGCTGCTTGAGACCGGGATAATGGTTGTATGCGGCGTAGAAGTCGCTCACCAGCACTCCGTCGAACGACTCACCCAACACCTCATCGACCACCTTCTTGCCACGACCGCGACGCACGAAGTACCGCTCGGTGGGTGTGCTGAATGTCCACACATAGCCGTTGACTCCATCCTCTCGCCAGCCCGTCTCATCGGCGTGCACCACCGGGGAGCCGCGAATGCGTTCAAGCGTCTCGTCCACTGTCCGCTGTGCCTGTCGCGCCACACGGTGAATCGCATCAGCTATGGCGCCCACACTCAGCTTCAACTGATGCACCGTCCACAGGTAGCGCTGGATGCTCCGTATGGGCAGTCGCGCTTCCTCCCGAAGCGTCACGATCAGGCTCACCAGGTTGATTCCCAAGCGCTGACGCCCCACAGCCATCCCCTTCAACGAGTCCTGCGGCAGACGCCGCTTGCGGCATAACGCACACGTGCGGGCCACGAAGACCTGCTCGATCACTTCTGCCGGAGCCAACGGAATCTCGATGACCTCGCGTGTCCGATGCACCCATCCACCGGTCATACCCGTCCCGCACTCGGGGCACGAGTCGAGAGCGTGTACTACTTGCCGAGTGGGGTTCATCCGCCGCCGGGTGAATCCTTGAGTCCGCTTGTTGCGAGGCTCCGTCCTCTTCGGTCGAGGCCGCTTGGGAGCGGGCTTGTTGCCGGGCATGCCCCGAGGAGGGCCCCGCCTCTCCAGTTCCTCTATCCGTCGTCGCAACTCGGCGATGACCGTTTGCTGCTCAGCGATGACCGCCAGCAGGGTCTCACGGCTTGCACTATCCAGGTCAAGTTCAGTTCTCACCCCTCCCTTATGGCACAACCGCTCCACAACCCGCTAGGGGTTTTAAGTTCATCTCATCAACTCTGAACAGTTACTATTGCGCGTATTCTATTGACACAGGCGTCGGAAGAGCAAGGACAACGGCATACCAAACCCCCATCTCCGTCATTCCCGCGAAGGCGGGAATCCAGAACCCAACGCGCAATCCCCGCGCCCCTTCCCTTGTCCCACACTCACCCTCCCCCTATCATTAACCAACCGCACCTCACTACTTCCTACTCCCCCCATGAACCTCCCTGCCACATTCCGAGAACCCGAGGTCACCGTCAAAGCGCGGAAGTATGGCAGCCTGCTCCGGCGGTACATGCTGCCCCAGCTTCCTTGGGTCATCACGCTCGGCATCCTGCTGTTCACCAGCCTCGGCCTTCAGCTTGTCCTGCCCCAGATAATCCGCTACTTCATCGACGAGGCGCAGAAGGGAAGCCCCCTCGAACGTCTCACCGCCGCGGCCGTTCTCTTCATCGTCATCACCATGCTCCAGCAGATCGTGCAGGTCTTCGCCACCTACTTCTCCGAGCGCGTCGGCTGGACCGCCACGAACAACATCCGCGAAGACCTCGCCGAGCACGCCCTCTCGCTGGACATGGCCTACCACAACGAGCACACCCCCGGCGAGATGATCGAGCGCGTCGACGGCGACCCCAACGAGCTTGGCACCTTCTTCTCCCTCTTCATCTTCGAGATGCTCGGCAGCCTCTTCCTGCTGATCGGCATACTCGCGCTCCTGCTCAGGGAAGACTGGCGAGCCGGGCTGACACTGGGCCTCTTCGTCGGAGGAGGGATGTTCATCCTCACGAGCATCCGCACCATCGCCGTCCCCTACTGGAAGGCGAACCGCGAAGCCAGCGCCGACACCTTCGGCTTCCTCGAAGAGCGCCTGTCCGGCACCGAAGACATCCGCTCCAACGACGCCAAGCCCTACGTCATGCTCCGCTTCCACGAGTTGATGCGGAACTGGTACCAAAAGGCCCTCAAGGCCGGCCTCATGAGCAGCATCATGTTCAGCACTACCATGTTCATGTTCGGCGTCGGCAGCGCCATATCCCTATCGCTGGGGGCCTACCTCTACTTCGGCGACTGGATCACCCTCGGAACCGTCTACCTGATCTTCCACTACACCCAGATGCTCGTGATGCCCATCAACCGCTTCACCCAGCAGCTCGACAACTTCCAGCGCGCCACGGCGGCCATCGCGCGCATCGTCGAGCTCGACGGCGTCCAAAAGACCATCCTCGACCCACCCGCCAAAGACGGCGTTGCGCTGCAAGACGACGCCCCTCTGTCCGTCCGATTCGACGACGTGACCTTCGCCTACGACGACGAACCCGTCCTCCACAACGTCTCACTCGATCTCAAACCGGGACGAGTCCTGGGACTGCTCGGTCGGACCGGCAGCGGCAAGACGACCATGACCCGGCTCCTCTTCCGGCTCTACGACCCCACGTCAGGCATCGTTCGAGTCGGCGACGAGGACGTCCGACGGATGCCCACCGACCAACTGCGCCGGCATATCTCGATGGTGACGCAGGACGTTCGCCTCTTTCACGGGACGGTACGCGAGAACCTCACCTTCTTCGACGAGACCATCAGCGATGAGCGGCTCCTTGACGTGATCGGCGAGCTTGGGATGCGTCCGTGGATCGAGTCCCTGCCGGAGGGTCTGGATACCCGTCTGATGTCCGAGGGTGCTGGCCTGTCCGCGGGAGAGGCGCAGCTGCTCGCCTTCGCCCGTGTATTCCTCGCGGGATCGGGCGTACTCATACTCGACGAGGCGTCGTCCCGCCTCGACCGCAGCACCGAGCAGATGATCGAGCGCGCCGTCGACCGCCTCGTCAAGGACCGCACGGTCATCGTCATCGCCCACCATCTCGTCACCATCCGGCGCTGCGACGAGATCGCCATCCTCGAACAGGGCCGCGTCGTCGAGCACGGTGAGCGCGAGGCCCTCGCCAAAGACCCCGCGACGCAGTTCCACCGGCTCCTGCAAACGGGGCTTGAGGAGGTGTTGACGTGAGCACCTTTCGATACCTCGTCCGCCTCACCCGGTACCAGCCGCGCTACTTCGTCATGCTCGCCGCGCGCGCCGTCAGCATTGGGCTGATCCCCCAGGGCATCGCGCTCACGAGCCGCGCCATCTTCGACAACATGACCAGCGAGCAGGCCGCAACGGTCGGGTTCTGGAGCCTGGCCGCCATCCTGCTCGCGCTGGCCGTCACCCGTTCGCTCATGATCTTCGGCAACATCATCCTCTCCGTCCGCGTAGAGTTCACCTTCGCCACGCTCCTGAGGAAGAACGTCTTCGACCACATCCTCGATCAGCCCGGCAACAACGCCCTTCCCGAGTCGACCGGCGAGGCCGTCACCCGGTTCCGCGAGGACGTCGACTACGTCAACAAGTACCTCCAGCGCATCGGGTTCGCCTTCCCGCTTCTCGTGTTCGGCGTGATCGCCCTGTACATCATGATCGGCATCGACACGATCATCACCTTCTACGTCTTTCTGCCGCTCGCCGTCATCATGGTCACCGTGAGCGCCGCGTCTCGATGGCTGCGACGCTTCCGCCTCGACAACAGGGAGGCCACCGGCGACGTGACCAGCCTCCTCGGCGAGATGTTCGGCTCCGTAGAGGCCATCAAGGTCGCCAACGCCGAGAGCAGGATGATCACCGAGTTCAAGCGCCTCAACAGCCGCCGCAAGACCTACACCATCCGCGACACCCTCCTGACCCAGTCTCTCAACTCCGTCTTCCAGAACAGCGTGACCATAGGCACAGGCCTGATCCTCCTCATCGCGGCGTCCGCTATGCGCGACGGCTCGTTCACCATCGGCGATTTTGCCCTCTTCGTCAGCTACCTCTACATGGTCGGCTGGCTGAACACCGAGGTCGGCGCCGTTCTCGCCGAGTACCGCCAGACCGGGGTCTCGTTCGACCGCCTGCGCGGCCTCATACCGAGCGCGCCCGCCGGCCGTCTCGTCCAACACCAGCGCGCCTACCTCGCGGGCGACCTGCCCGACGTGCCGTTCGCCGCCAAGACCGACGCCCACCGCCTCGATCTCGTCGAGGTCGAGGGCCTCACCTACCGCTACGGGGACAACGGACGCGGAATCGAGGACATCTCCCTCCGCGTCCCGCGCGGCTCCCTCACCGTCGTGACCGGACGCATCGGCTCCGGCAAGACCACCCTGCTCAGAGCCCTGCTCGGCCTCCTGCCCAAGGACGCGGGCGTGGTCAGGTGGAACGGCGAGCCGGTCGACGATCTCGCCACCTTCTTCGTGCCCCCGCGCTCGGCCTACACCTCCCAGGTCCCCCGCCTCTTCAGCGAACCGCTCAGGGACAACATCCTCTTGGGCCTCCCGGAGGACAAGATCGACCTCGAAGCCGCCCTGAACGCCGCCGTCATGGAGCAGGACGTGCGCGAGTTGAGCGACGGCCTCGACACCGTCGTCGGCGCGCGCGGCGTCAAGCTGTCCGGCGGCCAGATCCGACGCTCAGCAGCCGCCAGGATGTTCGTCCGCGACCCCGAGCTCCTCGTCTTCGACGACCTCTCCTCCGGCCTCGACGTCGACACCGAGCAGCAGCTCTGGGACCGCCTGTTCGAGCGTCCTGACGCCACCGCCCTCGTCGTCTCCCACCGCCGAGCCGCCCTCCGTCGCGCCGACCACGTCATCGTCCTCAAAGACGGCCGCGTCGAAGCCGAAGGCCCCCTCACCGACCTCCTCAAAACCTCCGAAGAAATGCGCCGCCTCTGGGCCGGCGAGGTCGACGCAACCATCCCCTCTCCCGTCGTGGGAGAGGGCTAGGGTGAGGGTGAAAACCCCCCACCCACACCAACCGCTCTTACCAGAGCGCGGGCTTTCTGAAATCGCCCCTGCTGTCGGACATATCGGCGGGGAATTGTGAGTTGGCGAGCGCGCTCCTGTTGATTCGGCGGTAGAACCAAGTGGCGACTTCGGACAATTCGCGACTGACGCGGCTTCGATGATGCGGGTTGATGACGCCCACGCGCTTGCCGAACTTGTCAATCACATACTCAATGGGAAGCGTCAAGTCGGAGTCGTTGGAGATGACAACCGCCTCGTCGAACTCGTCATCGAAGCAGTCTATCAAGAGCATCGTAGCAAGGTTCACATCGGAACGCTTCTCTTCGGTCTTGAGTATCCGCACCCTTTCCGGCGGCTCCGAAGGGTCCGCGTATGTGAGCGGGTATATCGGAGCAGTAGCAGGATGGTGTGAGAAGCGCCCGTAGTGTATCGTCAGGTCCGGGATAGTGCGGAGCGCCCTGAGATAAGTGCCTTGTCTGGACCGAGCCATCGGGTCGTGCGGATAGTTAGCGACGCGCGCCGTGAAATACCTGATTCGGTTAATTTCTCTGTCAGGTAAGAGGCGACGGCACATCACCGCTAGGTTCAGCCACTTGTACGAAGTGCCTCGCAGCGCGCCATGGTAGAGATTGAAGCCGTCGATATAGACATTTACGCTCAAAGGAAAAGTCTCACAAATGCAATGGCCACCCCGAAAGGTGGCCTTGCTACCCTGACCGCACGTAGTGTCAGGGGCGATGAACACGTACATCCTACATGGCTACGCGCTGGATGTCAACTGAGATACGGGCGCTCCTCCGGGTCGGGCTAGCTGAACGGGCGTTGTTGAAATACGTTCATGGTGAACTTGGCTCACCCTTCAACATCCCCCTCTCCCGCGAACGGGAGAGGGCTAGGGTGAGGGTGTTTTGAGTAAGCAGCCAAATCCATAGAGAGCTGATACTAGCGTCAAGGGTACAGTGGTATACTCGCCTTCGCAGCTACGTACACAGCCACGGCTTGGAGCCAAGAATTGACCGAGCAAATCTATCACCTAGACAAACAAGGACAACTTGATCCAATGGCGGAAGAGCCATTTGCCCTGGAAGATACCCTTCAGAAGCTAGTCGCAGATCACCCGAAGTTGCTTTCCGGAGAGCAAATCAACCCCAATGATCCACGTCGCTGGCTCCTGATTCAGCGAGAACAAGGAATTCCGGATACGGAAGGCGGCAACTATCGATGGGCTGTAGACCACCTTCTCATCGATCAAGACGCCATGCCAACTCTGGTCGAGACGAAACGTTCGAACAACACCGAGATTCGCCGAACCATCGTCGGCCAGATGCTGGACTATGCGGCATTCGCAAGGCGTACATTGAAGGTCGAAGATATCCGGCGAGCATTCGAAGAAGCCGAAAACGATGCCGGTCGTAACCCGAATGATGCTCTCTTCGAACTCCTGCAATCGGAAAGCGAGCCGGATGTCGATGACTTCTGGCAGAGAGTGGAGACGAACCTGCGTGCGGCTCGAATGCGCCTCCTCTTCGTCGCCGACGGCATTCCCGATGAACTTGCCCACGTCGTAGAGTTTCTCAACGAACAGATGCCAGGCATCGAAGTATTGGCGGTAGAAATCAAGCAGTTCCTTGGGGAAACAGGCAAAACGTTAGTTCCGCGAGTTATCGGTCGGACCGCTGCCATTCCAAGTAAGGCATCGACGGGTAGCCGTAAGAGGGTGAGTCGTGATGAATTCTTTGCTCAGATGCCTGGTCCACAGGTTGGGGAGGCGGCCAAGCGACTGATGGATGTGGCCGAGGCAAACGGTGGATTCGTCAGATTGGGAAGAAGTGGGATCAGCATCCGTTGCAATTGCCGAGCGTGGGAAGATTCCCTGACCCTTGCCTGGATATACCCCGACCCCAACCGCGGTTGGAGTCGGACAAGGCAATTCACGTTTGGTGCAAATTGGTGGGATGGGCATAAGTACCCGGACGAACTCCGGGAAATTCTCAAGAACTGGACTGACCAGTTTAAGGATGATGCGTTCACGTCCGACGCATCCCCAGCGGGCGAGAACCAAGCATGGATGATCACTTATGATGATGCGGTTGAGAACATCGACCTGCTGGCCGAGCGGCTTGAAAATGTTCTAACCAACTTGCAAAGTCTGGAACCTGTGCACGAGTAGGAGGCTTACACTAACTCATTTCCAATTAACACACCCAAAACCCGTCATTCCTACGCACACCCCCCACACCGTCATTCCCGCGAACGCGGGAATCCATCCTCTCTCTGCACCCTCCGCGCCCTCTGCGGTAAACCCCCCTTGACACCACAAGAACATATAATCTAACATAACCCCCACACAACCCTCTCTCTTCCCAGAACCCAGAACCCCCACCCCCCCATGCCCTACAACCTCAAAGAACTCGGAATCCGCTCCGAACACGACGCCGCCGAACTCGAAGAAGTCCTCGGCATCAAGTTCAGCGACTTCACCGACTTCGACCTCTGGCACTGGCAGAGACAGACCCTCTCCCTCAACCAGTTCGCCCTGACTCGCAGCTACACCTTCGCCGCTCAAAGCGCGGGCGTAACCGTCTACACCATGCGCGTGTGGGAACAAAACAACTTCCTCGGCTACGCCCAAAGAAAGGAAATAGCCGACCTCGCCTTCTGCGACTGGCTCAATGGACTCCTCATCCGGCGCGTCCAGCAGCCCGACGCCCCGCCCTCACTCTTGGCCATGCTCCTCAGGGCCCACATGCCCGAAAAGTACAGGGCCGCCCGTAGCGGCGGCGCCTCGTACCCCGTACCCCAAGACAACGACCCCGTTGCACCCCATGATGAACCGTCAGCCCCCGAACCCGACCCCAATCCCTCCCCCTCTGCGCCCTCTGCGCCCCCTGCGGTGAACCCTCCTGCGCCCCCTGCGGTGAATCCCCTTCCCTCCGTTCGCCCTGAGCCTGTCGAAGGGCCGAACCCCGACTCCCAAAGCACCCCCACCGTCATTCCCGCACCATCACCCGTCATTCCCGCGAACGCGGGAATCCATCCTTCCCCCTCTGCGCCCTCCGCGCCCTCTGCAGAGATTCCCCCCCAGCACCCAGCACCTAGCACCCAGAACCCTCCCGCCCTAACCCGCCAACAACGCCGCCAACTCCAACGCAAACAACAAAAATCCAACCTCGCCCGCGCCCCAAACTAACCCCCCACACCCACCCCGTTCACCCTGAGCTTGTCGAAGGGTCGCAGGGGCGATTCACGAATCACCCCCACACCGTCATTCCCGCGAAAGAACGTCACCCCGTGCCCCGACACGGGGCGGGAATCTACACCAGCACCCAGAACCCAGCACCTAGCACCCGTCCTCCCCCCGGCCGGCCATACCAACACGCCCTACTTCCTGTTAGCATAGCCCCACTCACCCAACCCGGAGTACGCCTGCCCATGTCAACACCCTTCACGCTCGCCATCCTGCCCGACACCCAGATCTACGCCGAGTCGTTCCCGCACATATTCACCGCGCAAACGCAGTGGATCGCCCAAAACCGCGACGAGCACAACATCGTCTTCACCCTCCACGAGGGCGACATCACGAACGGGAACACCGAACCGCAGTGGCGGAACGCGGCGGAGAGCATGAGCGTCCTCGACGGAGTGGTGCCATACGCCATCGTCATGGGCAACCACGACATGGGGCCGGGTGGGACCTGCGAGGTCCGCGACTCACCTCTCTTCAACGAGTACTTCCCCGTCACCCGGTTCGAGTCTCTGCCCACCTTCGGCGGAACGTTCGAACCCGGAAAGCTGGAGAACACCTACCACCGCTTCGAGGCCGCCGACACGGGATGGCTCATCGTCGCCCTGGAGTTCCTGCCCCGCGACCGCGTTCTGCAATGGGCCAACGACGTCATCGCGTCGCACCCCGACCGGCGCGTCCTCATGCTCACCCACAGCCACGTGTGCAACGACGCCACCGTGTACGGCAGCCGTCCCGACCACAACTCGAAGCCGGGGGGATTCGGCATCGCCACAGACCCCGAGGGCGCCAACGACGGGCAAGAGACTTGGATAAAGGCCTTGCGGCGACACGAGAACGTGCGCTTCGTCTTCAACGGCCACTTCCTCGGCTCAGCCCACACGGTAGGCAGGGGCAACGAGGGCAACACCGTTCACCAGATGCTCTCCAACTACCAGGACATGGACGAGGGCGGAGGCGGCTATCTGCGCCTGGTCAAGTGCGACCCGCCGACCCGCAGCGTCTCCGTCAAGACCTACTCCCCATACCTCGACGCGTACCTCACCGACCCTTCCAACGAGTTCACCCTCGAAGACATCGACTTTGGGTAGACTCTTACTCACCACTTTCTCCCTCTCTGCGATCTCCGCGCCCTCTGCGGTGAATCGTCACACCGTCATTCCCGCGTAGGCAGGAATCTACTCCTCCCTCAGTGCCAGTAGCTCGGCCTCATCGAAGGGGTTCTCCCCCTTGCTCAGACTCTCGACCCACCACTCGCGTCTCGGCCCGTACCTGTCGTAGGTGTCACTCGACTGCGTCCTCAGCCACTCCAGAAACCGGTCGAAGTCCTTCACCGCCTTCTCATGGTCGCCCAGCAGAGCGTAAGCCAGCCCCCTGCTGTCATACGCAAGGCCATAGTCCGGGTCGATGCTGAGTGCGCGTTCGCAGTACGGCAGTCCCTCCTCCACGCGCCCGACGAGACTCATAAACCAGCACAGGTTGTTGAGAGCCGCAGTGTGGTCGGGGTCTACGGTGAGGATGTGGTGAAAGTCGTCCAGTGACTTGTCGTCGAAGGCCCCGCCGAGCTTGAAGTAGGCGAGGCCGCGGGCCATGTAGCTTTCCAGTCTCGTCCCGTCGATGGCAATGGCCATCGAGAGATCATCGACAGCCCGAACCGCGTCGCCCGGCCCCTTGCGACTGATGTACGCGACTCCCCTGTTGTGAAGCGCGGCCGGGCCGCGCGGATTGCGGGAGAGCGACTCCGTGTAGTCGTCGATTGCCTCGTCGAATTCATCCCTCGCAGCGTAGACGAGGCCGCGATTGAAGTACGTGGTGGAAGAGTCGGGGCCGTAAAGGATGGCAAGCGTGTAATACTTCTCGGACGCCGAGAGATTGGGAGGCTCTCGCACTTGGTACAAGTACCCCAGACGGAAATAGATCATCGTGACGGTATCCGGCTCAAGGGGTAGGGTGGTTAGCGCTTCGTCCAAAACACCACTGGCATCACCTGAATCTTCACCGCCTTCATAGAGCAGCGCAAGAATCAAGTGTGCCAACAACCTCACGTCATTGGGCAACTCGGTATTGATCGTTGCCGTCAAATCGGATGCGTTTGCTACCGGTCGTTCGACCTGCCTGCCTTCCATCGAATCCGCGAGCGCCGGAACAGTGAATCTGACTTGGGCACGACCGCTATCGTACTCTCCCCAGATAACGATCGACGCTCTCATCCTCCGCGCGACCTCCTGCGCCTCCGCCTCGTCCCGCACGTCCTCAGTGAGCACCTCGACCTCTACGTTGGTAATGGACCCATCTTTGAGGTCATCTTCTAGCGCCGCCTTTATTCGCCCCGCAACGTTGTACCCCGTCTCCCCGCCGATATAGTTCACGAACCGCGCTATCACCACGACGTCCTCCCCGGCATCGGGTGTCGGCGTCTCCGGGGCCTTCTCTTCGGTCTCCGGCTCCGGTGTCTCAGCGACCGGAGTCTCGATAACGACAGTGGGCGTAGCCGGAGGCGGGGTCGGCTCCGGGGTCTGTGTGGGAGTCGGAAGGGCTTCGGCTAGAGGGACTTCGTCGTCACCGTTCGAGAGCATTGCCGTTGCCAAGGCGATGCCCACCACGATGACCAGCCCGCCTGCGAACCCGATCACCCAGGGCCTTCGGGAGGGCGTAACCGTGGGCTGTGGCACAGAGTCCTGCGACGGCTCCTCAGCCGAGTCCTCTCGAACCGGCTCCGGCGACTGTTCACGGACGGATAGCGGCGGGGCTTCAGGGGAAAAACCCGCGGCTGTGAGCAGCAGGTCCCGCTCCTCCGGTGTCAGCCGCAGCCGCCTCGCGCATCGCAGCACGTCGTCACGATAACGCGGTCTCTGGATCTGCCCGTCCTTCCAGCGAAACAGGGTCTGACGGCGCACTCCTATGCTCCGGGCCAGCTCCGAGTCGCTGATACCCGCGCGCTCGATGTACTCCGTCAGAAGCTCGGCGAACGTCCTCAATGTGACACCTTTGACACTCGTTTATACGTGAATGTGACACATTCGGTTCTTGAAGCGTACCACATGAGTGAGATTCTGGATGTGAGTCGAACGCGCGATTCGCATCGGAACGTCGGACATCTTGAAACAAGAACCAAGAAGGAGAAAACAGAAATGAAAACCATCTACAAGACCATCATCTTCATGATCGGCATCGCAATGCTAAGCACAGTGATCGTCGCATGCGGCACCAGTGACGACGACTCGGACGATTCGGCACCCGCTTCCGCTCCGGACCGATACGGACGCATAGCGTCTCAACCGGCACCCGTACCCACGCCTGCCGCTCCGCCGACACCTGCGCCTGCTGCTGCTCCCGCTCCTGCACCGGCTCCAGCGCCAGCACCGGCAGCTGCCCCTGCCCAATATCCGGTACAGGCGGCGGCTCCCGCACCCGCACCTGCCCAATATCCGGTACGTCCGGCTCCCGCGCCTGCTGCTGCACCCGCGCCCGCACCTGCACCAGCTGCTGCATCGGCTTCCACACAAGCCATAGCCCCAGAGGCAATGTCCGCATCCGCAGGCGCGCCACCGCCTCGCAGACAAGGCGGAACCCCGCCCGGGCCCGTCCCCCGGCCGCACCGTGACTACGGCGACACCGGATACGTTCCACCGTCGCCGCCGTCCTACGACACCACTTTCTTCCAGAACTACGGCGTCAACCCCTTCATCGACGCCCGCGCCGACCACCTGTCCACCTTCGCCATGGATGTCGATACCGCGTCGTACGCAGTAGCGCGACGCTTTGTCATGGACGGCAACCGTCCCGATCCCGACTCCGTGCGTGTCGAGGAATTCGTCAACTACTTCGAGCAGGACTACCCGCAACCGCACAGAGGCGCGTTCGGCATTCACGTCGACGGGGCCCGCTCGCCCTTCACGCAGGACACGTGGATCGCGCGCGTGGGCATTCAGGGACGCGACGTGCCCGACCACCGGCGCAAGGACGCGACCCTCGTCTTCGTGATCGACACATCGGGCTCCATGAACAGGGAAAACCGCCTCGGACTCGTCCAGCGCGCCCTGCGCCTACTCGTCCGTGAGCTTCGCCCTACCGACCAGATCGGCATCGTCACCTACGGAGACCGCGGATACGCCGTTCTCAATCCGACCGAGGCGCGCCACGACGACTACATCATCAATATCATCGACGGCCTCCGCGCCGGCGGCTCAACCAACGCCGAGGAGGGCCTTCGCATCGGCTACGAAATGGCCGACCGCTGGCTGGTTCCCGAACGCATCACCAGGGTAATCCTCCTCTCCGACGGCGTGGCGAACGTCGGACAGACCGGCCCCGAAGCGATCCTCCGGCAGGTCCGCAGCTACGTGAACGAGGGCGTGACCCTCTCCACCGTCGGCGTCGGCATGGGCAACTACAACGACGTGCTCCTCGAACAGCTCGCCAACGACGGTAATGGCAACTACATCTACGTCGACAACCTCAGCGAGGCATGGAAGTCCTTCGTCGATAACCTCACGTCCACCCTCCAGGTCATCGCCAAGGACGCCAAGGTCCAGGTCTCCTTCAACCCGGAGGTCGTCCACAGCTACCGGCTGATCGGCTACGAGAACCGCGACGTTGCCGACCGCGACTTCCGCAACGACTACGTGGACGCTGGCGAGGTCGGAGCCGGGCACAGCGTCACCGCCCTCTACGAGCTCCGCCTCAACGAATACACCGAAGGCCCCATCGCCAAGGTGCACGTCCGCTACCAGGACCCCGACTCCTACCGGATCCACGAGTTGAGCCGAAACCTCAACCACGCCGACCTCCACGACTGGTTCGAGAACGCTTCGCCCCGCTTCCAGCTTGCGGCCACCGTCGCCCAGTACGCCGAGGTGCTCCGCGAGAGCTACTGGGCACAGCACACCACCTTCGAGGACGTGCGCTACCACGCCGACCGCGTCGGTGGTATCCTCAGGGAAGATCCCGACGTGACCGAGTTCACCAAACTCGTCAGCATGGCGTCAGGCATTTCGTATCGGTAGCATCCCATTCCCCCACCGGAATCCTTTGTGCATCGGGTTCCGGTGGGGGCTTTTCTTTTTTCCTAGAGACACATCGGCCCAGTTCCGTTCCAGCACTGATAGTTGACTTTGCCTTGAACCTCTGCGCGGTTGCCATGGCAGAGGCCGGCCGGCTCGGCATCTTCACACCTATGTACTTCATCCACGCCCGCAAACCGGCATAGCGCCGTACGGTAATCTGCATGGCGTTCCGATTGTCTGGTATACTGGTAGTCCGAAAACTTAAGACACACGACTTTGGAGAAGCATCGTTGGCCAAGCAATCCGTATTCGCGAAGAACGCAAAGCGCAAGAAAATCGTCGAGAAGTACGCTGAGAAGCGCAAGCGGCTCTTGGAGATCGCCAAGGATCCCAAGGCCTCATACGAGGACCAGCTCGAAGCGCGTCATGAACTGGCCAAGCTTCCCGTCAACGCGAACCCCAACCGCGTCCGCAATCGCTGCGAGGTCACCGGCCGCCCACGCGGGTACCTCCGCCACTTCGGCCTCTCTCGCATAACCTTCCGCGAGATGGCCCTCAAGGGGATGCTCCCCGGCGTCCGCAAGGCCAGTTGGTAGCGTAACTCAATACTCTAACCATCCGTGCGGCTCTCGTTTACCGACCACGCCATCAAGCGGATGTATGAACGATCGATCACTATCGGCGATATCCGTTCCGCCTTAGAATCTGGTTCTTCGGTCGAGCAATACGGGGAAGATCTCCCATTCCCCAGCAGGCTGGTTGTAGGTTGGAGTGGTTCTCGATGCATTCACGTAGTAGCGTCCGAGAATCCCGAACGTGGCGTCACAATCATCATTACAGCATACGAGCCGGATTATCATAAGTGGCTCCCGCCGGATTTCCGAACGCGAAGGACTCTACAATGACATGCACAATCTGCAAGATGGGCGAGACACGTCCCGGTGTTGGCACGGTAACGCTGGAACGCAACGAGGCCACCATCGTCTTCAAGAAGGTACCCGCCGAAGTTTGCGACAATTGTGGAGAGCGGTACTACGACGAAGACGTGACGCAGACCCTGCTTGAGACCGCGGATGAGGCATCAATTGCCGGTGTTCAGGTAGAGGTCCGAGAATACGTAGGGGCCGAAACCCACCCCGTCGCTCCGTGAGGGAGAGGACCGGGGTGAGGGTGAACGGTCTGTCACTGCAACGGCAGCACGACGTGCGACGGATGCTCCGCAGTGTGGAAGATCGTCTGATGCGCGAGTTCGTATCGCCGCTCCAGTCCTAGCGGGCCTCCCGTATTGGGATTCACGTCGAAGCGCGGCCAGTTGCTGCTGCTGATGTCCAGCCGGATGCGGTGCCCCTTGCGGAACACGTTGGACGTCGGGTAGAGGTGGAAGACGAACTCATACGGCGTGCCGGGTTCCATCAACTCCGGCTCGGTCCACCCGTTGCGATACCGCGCGCGAATGATCGAGTCCGTGATGTTCATCGCGAAGCCGTCCGGGTAGTCGTCCGACGGTGGATGCACGTCGATGAGCTTGGCAGTGAAATCGGTGTCAAGCGCCGAAGACGACGCCCACAGGTGCATCACAATGTGTCCCGTGACCTCGGTGTCCTCTTCGAGTTCCGGCGTCTGGAACGTGAGGATGTCGTGGCGCGTGTTCAGCGGAAGCTCGTTCACGCAGCCGATGAAGTCCTCCCTCCCCCGCTGATCGAACGCTCCCGGCCTGATGATCGAGTCCGCCGCCGAGATGCCGCCGCCCATCGTCGGCACGGGGTCCATGGGGTCGAAGGTGTACCCGGTCGAGTCCGTCTCATCGTCAGCCGGCTCGTTTGTGGACAGCGAACCGTCCGCGTGGAGGAAGAACGGGGTCTCCACCGTTCCCGGCAGAGGCCAGTCCGGTTCGCTGCGCCAGTACCCGCCGTGATCGAGCCGGCGGTCGTAGTCGTGCTTGTTCATCCGCTGGCTGCCCGTCCCCATCGTGAAGATGCGGACCGGAGACCACTCAGCGAACTCGGTGTGCAACCCTTTCATGTAGTGGTCGAACCACGCCAGGCGCAAATCGTTCGTGTTGATATGTGAGTCGAGGCCGAAGTCGACGTCGCCCGAGTAGGTCTGCTCGTACATCCCGTGAATCCACGGCCCCATCAGGAGGACTTGCTGCGATTTCTTGATGGCTGATAGCTTCATGTAGCTCATCGGGGTGTTGCGGGCATACGAGTCGTACCAGCCGCCGAGGTAGAGCGTCGGCACGTCCGAGTGCTCGTCGAAGTACTCGTCCATAGCGTAGCCGCGCTGCTTCCAGTAATCGTCGAACTCCCCGTGAGTCAATATGTCGAGGGCCCACTGCTCGTACGACGGCAGCCTGCGGAGCACCGTCGCGCCCTTCTTGAGCGGAAACTGCCGCACGATGTCCGGCATGTCTTCAAGGAACGCCTTCATGATCTCCGCCTGAAGGCCGGGATCGGCCATCGCCTCCTTGCTGGTCATCGCCATCCGAAAGACGTAGACGTGGAAGCGCTGCTCCAGAGCGCCGTTTTGACGCATCGAGCCGTGATAGTAGTTCGCCGCGCCGACCGCTACGGTCATGGTTGAAAGGTGCGACGGGGCCATCGTCGCCAGCGCGCTCTGGTCGCTGCCGGAGTACGAGCCACCCATCGTCCCGACCTTCCCGTTGCTCCACTCCTGAACGCCGAGCCACTGCACCGTGTCGTACCCGTCCGGCGCCTCCTTGGCGAACGCGTACCACTCACCCTCGGACTCGAACCTTCCCCGGACGTCCTGGATGACTGTCACATATCCGCGTCGAGCGAAATACCGTGCGTTGGTGACCTGCCGAGGCGCAGCCTTGTCATAGGGCGTCCGTTCAACAATCACAGGAAACCGCCCCTCTACCGGACTCCCATTCAAGGACGGGAAATAGATATCCGACGCAAGACGCACTCCGTCCCGCATCGGTGTCATGACGTTCTTCCGGCACGTCACGTCATAGGCAATCGGCGATCCTTCGTAGGGGGTGGGCACTTCACTACTCTCCTGAAATAGGTTCCCGTACCAGAACCGAATACGGGTTCGTGGGCGGCTCGGATTATAGGCCACGTATCGACTGGCCGACAAGACGAACGTATCATAGGGGCGCACCTGAACCGTTGGAGTTCCAAAGACGCATGTCCCTCGTGAAGCTGGCAATCATCGGGCTTGGACTGATGGGAAGTCGTCACGTCGAGGTTGTTCAGTCGTACGAAGGCTGCGATCTCGTGGGCGTCTGCGACCTCAACCCAGACCTTCGAGCGCTCGCGGAGCGTCATGAAATCCCGTTCTTCCAAGACATTGGTGAGATGCTCGACCGTACGCAGCCGGACGGCGCCATCCTCGCCACTCAGAGCGCCGCGCACGTCGAGACGTTCGAGGCATGTGCCAGCCGTGGAATCCACGCCCTCATCGAAAAGCCCGTCGCCGACACCACGGAAGCAGCGCTTCGCATAGCCGAACTCGCCGACACGACGAACACCAGGGTGCTCGTCGGTCATCACCGGAGGCACAATCCCCTAGTGAAGGCGGCCCATGACATCGTCACGGGCGGAGAGATCGGCGACGTACTGGCCGTATCCATGATGTGGACGCTTATGAAACCCGACGGCTACTTCGACATCGGTTGGAGGAGCGTGAGACCGGACGGCGGCCCGGTCCTCATCAATCTCGTTCACGAGCTCGACATCCTCCGCTATACGTGCGGGGAGATCGACCAGGTCTTCGCGCAGGGTCGCTCGAAGGCGCGCGGGTTCGAGGTCGAAGACTCCGTCAGCATCTCAATATCGTTTCACAGCGGGGTCGTCGCCACGATCTTGGGCACAGACGCGGCGACGGCTCCGTGGTCATACGAGACCACCACCGGCGAGAACCCGCTGTACTTCAACGTCCCCGAAAGCTGCTACTACTTCACGGGGACTGACGGCGCGCTGGCCTTCCCGCAAATGGAGTTGTGGAAGTACCACGACCGGGAGCGTCGAGGCTGGCATCATCCGATGCGGAAGGCCGTTGTGGCCGTCAGACGCGCCGACTCCCTGACGATCCAACTCGCCCACTTCTGCGACGTCGTGCGCGGAACGCGGCCGCCGCTCGTCGATGCCCGCGACGGCGCGCGCTCCCTTGCCGCGGCTCTCGCCGTGCTGGAGTCGATCGCTTCCAACAAGCCTATTCGGCCGTCCATCGACCCGGCGTGACGCCGCGCGGTTCCCTCTGTCAGTCACCCTTGACGTTGACGATCTGCCTGAAGGTGTGGACGACCTCCACGAGATCCTTCGACTGCTCCATCACGGTGTCGATGTCCTTGTAGGCGCCCGGCAGCTCGTCGATGAACTCCTTGGAGCGCCGCACCTCGATGCCCTGCATGTCCCGGTCGAAGTCGTCCATCGTGAAGCGGCGACGCGCCTCACCACGCGAGAAGCGCCGACCCGCCCCGTGCGGAGCGGTCTCGAACGCCTCCGCGCTGCCCAGACCCCGAACGACGTAGCTCGCCGTGCCCATCGAGCCAGGGATGAGGCCCATCTGACCTTCCTTGGCCTGGATCGCGCCCTTCCTCGACACCCACACGTCCTTGCCGTAGTGGCGCTCCTTCCGCGTGAAGTTGTGGTGGCACTGGATGCGCTCCAACTCGAGCTCGTCCTCGTGACCGCCCTCTCCGTAGACCGTGTAGCTGAGCTCGGTCATCACCCGGTCCATCATCTCCTCGCGGTTAAAGAGCGCGAAATCCTGCGCCCAGCGGAGGTCGTGGATGTATTCGTCGAACTCTTCCGTCCCCTCGCTCAGGTATGCCAGGTCGCGGTCGGGCAGCCTGATCGACTGCTGCTTCATCAGCTTCTGCGCTATGCCGATGTGATGCGTGGCGATCCTGTTGCCGATGCCCCGCGAGCCGGAGTGTAGGAACGTCCACACGTCGCCCGACTCGTCAACCGTGATCTCGATGAAGTGGTTGCCCGAACCGAGCGAGCCAAGCTGACGCCTCCAGTCCACTCTCCGAGAGAGTTTCCTGTAGACGCGCAGTCTGTCCCCGGCCTTCTCCTCCAGTGCGGCGACACGAGGCTCCGCCGTTGCCGACAAACGACGGTCGTACTTGCCCGCGCTGAGCGGAATGCGCCGCTCGATACCCTCCCGGATGCCGCTGAGGTCCGCAGGAAGGTCGCCGCGAGTCAGCGGCGTTCGCACGGCAATCATGCCGCACCCGATGTCCACGCCCACCGCCGCCGGGATGATTGCCTCGTCCGTCGGGATGCACGATCCCACCGTAGCCCCCATTCCGACGTGGCAGTCGGGCATTACCGCCACGTGCTTGTAGATGAACGGCATCGACGCCAGCTTCACGATCTGCTGCATTGCAGCAGGCTCGATCTGCTCCGTCGGCAGCCAAGATATGGCGGTCTCATTGATCTGATACATGGTTCTTTCCCTCCAAGAAGATTTGCTACCTACAATTTGGCCGACAAACGAAAAGACCCTGACTTTCGCCAGGGTCTCTCCTCAAAACGATATGTCTGAGCGATCAGTCCCTGACGGGGCGTACACGTCCTCCAAAGACACGCACAGCCGCGGGCCTTGTTTGTGTATCTAGTTGGCTGAGTAGGTAGGTCATTGTCTGTTTGTTTTCATTTGCGGTGCGCGTCTTCAGTCCCGTCCTGTCGTCGCACCCAAGGAAAAAGTAATCTACACCAGCCTCAAAGGCGGGTCAATGATTTCGATCGTCGTCCAGCCAGGCACCTCAACCTTATTCCACACCCCACACCGTCTCCACCCCCAAAAACCGCCCAATATCCCCCACTTCCCGGTCAATCCCCACCCGCTCTTCGTCCGATAGGGACTCAAAGGGACTCACGGTAATCGACAGCTTTCGCCCGGCGCGCTTCCGCGTCCACGTGGCAACGGCTCGGCCATCTACCAAGACCGTCGGACGGATGATGCCCCCTCCGGGATGCACCCGCTTGAGCAGTTCAGCCCCCACTCCCAAGTCGCGAGTTCGATAACCCAGGAGATAGGGATCGAATGCGCCAAGCATCTTGATCGCGCGCCTCTCACCCCCCAGTACCTCATCAAGCACTCCGCTATGTGTCTTTGGCATCCACATCGGAGTGCCGTCCACATCTATTTTCAGAAGATCGTCCGCAACCGACTCGAAAGCACGCCGGACCTCTTTCGCAGGAAGGCCTGACCACGTGCCGAAGTCTTCCGGCGTGGTCGGAGCGTAGGCCGAGACGTACCGTCGGGCAAGCTCCGCTCCCGGATCGGCCACGTCGGAGCTATCGCCCAGCCAAGAGTCCGGCAAGACGTGGGTCGCCTGTCCTCCAACGGTCGGGCCGAAGCAAATGACGCCCTCAAGTGAGGCCCGGCATAGCAGATGCGGCACACCCTGACCCTCCCCCGGCAGACCGTGTTCCGCCCATCTTTCCGCGATCTGCCGGCGCGTGAGCGCTCCGTGTTCACCAAGCGCCCGCCTCATCACTTCCACGGCCCGGGCGTAGACCTGCGGAGTGAGTCCGAGTTCCTGATGTCGCCGCCGGAACTTGCGAACCATCGTCGGCCCCACCAGCCGAAGAATCCAGCGCACATCCTCCGACGGCAGCAGGTGCAGCGTGCCACGCATCGCCCACGTCCGCACCACGGAGCGGTCCTCCACTCTCGCGTGTTCGAGATCGCTGGCGGTCACACCTTCAGCCCGGACCCGGACGGCCAACGCCTCGGCAAACGTGTCCTGTGCCTGTACCGCGGCGATGCCTCGCACGATATCCGCTACGCCGATTGACGCCCGTGCATCCAAACGCTGCGAGCGGAGGCGGAGGGGTCGCGCCTCTATTCGAGTGAGTGAGTTATCCAAGACCGTTCGGAAGTGGCGGCTGTAGTATTCGTTCCGGCGCTGACAGTGTGAACGCTCGTGGTCGGCAGCGTCAAATCCTCTATCGTCCGAATCAAAATTGCCTGTTGCATTAGTAGAACGTTTATGCTATGATGCCCGCGTCAAGGCTCAATGAGCCGTCACAAAACCGCATCGAACAGATACGAAACAGGAGGCCATTCTATGACAACCGGGCGTGACACAATGATCGAGTCGGCGATGAACGATATCGAAAAGCGATTTGGGCGCGGGACGATAATGCGTCTCGGCGACGGCGACACCTATACCCCCGCGAGGCCCATACCGACGGGTTCGCTGGCCCTGGACCTCGCCCTGGGAATAGGCGGAGTGCCCAGGGGCCGCGTCACGGAGATCTTCGGGGCAGAGTCGACGGGCAAGACGACCCTCGCGTACCACATCATGGCCGAGGCCCAGAAGAGTGGCGGGACAGCCGCCTACATCGACGCCGAGCACGCCCTAGACCCCGAGTTCGCGGGGACCTGCGGCGTCGATACCGACAACCTGCTCGTTTCCCAGCCCGACTATGCCGAACAGGCCCTGGAGATCTGCGAGTACCTCGTACGCAGCGGCGCAGTGGCCGTCGTCGTCATCGACAGCGTCGCGGCTCTCGTCCCCAAAGCCGAGCTCGACGGCGAGATGGGAGACCAGCACGTCGGCCTGCAGGCCCGCATCATGTCGCAGGGCCTCCGAAAGCTCACGGCCGCGATCAGTCGCCACGACACCGCGGTCATCTTCATCAACCAGCTCCGCGAGAAGGTGGGAGTCCTCTGGGGCAGCCCGGAGACCACGCCCGGCGGTCGCGCGCTGAAGTTCTACAGTTCCGTCCGCATCGACCTCCGCAGGGGCGAATCGGTCAAGAACGGAGGCGAGATCATCGGCGCGCACGTGAAGGCGCGAGTCGTCAAGAACAAGGTCGCCCCGCCCTTCCGCGTCGCCGAGTACGACATCATGTTCGGCGAAGGCATCAGCCAGGAGGCCGATCTGCTGGCGATTGGCGTTGACAGGGGGCACGTCCAGAAGAGCGGCTCCTACTACTTCTTCGAGGACACCAAGCTGGGACAGGGCCGTGAGAACGCCAAGCAGTACCTCAAGGAAAACGACGGTATTGCCGCCAAGATCGAGGGACTCATACGCGGCAACACCGACGTGGAGCATACACCCGAAGCCGCTGAGGGCAGCGAGAACGGCGTTGCGGCAGGCGTCGCGCCATAGATAGTCCGTGAGATCGGATCGAGGCTCGAGCCGTTCATCGACCGCATAGACGGCGCGAGCCTCAGAGTGAGGAGCGCCAACTGCGCCGGTGCGTTTCAGGCAGAGCGCCTAACGGCTAAGCTTATGGTAGGTCGATGGTGGACTCGACCGTTTTCTGCAGTTCACGGGCCACCTGTTCGGCGTCGCGGTCGCCGTCTATGATGTGGAACCCCTTGGTGGGAGCCATCGCAAGAAACTGCTCGCGGATCTGCTGCTGATAGCTGATGAAGCTGGCGTACATGTCGCCGTCGCGATGAATGTCCATACCCGATTCCCAGTAGTCGAGATAGTGGAGGTTCCCCAACACCCGCTCCGCGAGAACTTCCGGTTTGACATCCAAATAGAGAACTACGTCCGGCACGATGGCGAAGCCGAAGACGCCCTCTATCCATCTCACGTCAACGCCCCGCACAACGTCCCGCGCAATGGGTGTGTAGACATACCGGTCGGCCAATACGATGAAGTCTGCCGCAAGGGCGGGAACAATGACGTTCTCGATCTGGTCTGCGAGGTCGGTTGCATAGTAGAGCGAAAACGTTAGCGGGCCGAGAGAGTAGCCCTGCATAACGTCCTGCAATTTCTTTCCGACGAGCCTGGACCGTTTGAGGCCGGTCTGCGCCGAGGCGTATCCACTGCGCTCCAGCCAGTCGCGCAGCAGGCGGATCTGCGTCGAACGCCCGGCGCTGTCCGGCCCTTCGATGACGATCAGCCTCCCCCTAAGCGACGAGAGGTCGATATCGGGGATGCCGGCCCCGAAGTACGCTCGCTGTGTGACTCCCGCGGTGGCGGTCATAACGACCCTTCCATAGGAGCATGAGGGCGGAGGTACTGAGACAAGTCGAGCCGATCCCGGATGAGGTCCCGAAACTCCTGCTGCTGCTCGCCCGCGGGCTTGGTAGCGTCGACTATGTGAAAGGGAAACTCGTGCGACATTCGCTCATAAGCCTCATGGATCTTCGTCTGGAAGATGCGGTAACTCTCCGTGAAGTCGGAGGAAAAACCGATGTCCATGCCCGCCTCGTAGTAGTTCAAGTTGCGGCTCCGCCCAACTGCCCTTGAGAGCGAAACGTCCACCGGCACCCGGAACCACAGCGTCAAGTCCGGCTGTCGCGCGAAACGGTACATGTGCCGAATCCAGACCGGATCGCAGCCGCGCACCGTGTCTCTGGCATACGCCGTGTAGACGTACCGGTCCGAGAGGACGAGGTACCCGGCGTGAAGCAAGGGAACGATCTGGCGCTCGTACCGGTCGGCGAAGTCGGTGCCGTGAATCAAGGCGAAGGTGGTAGGGCTGAGCATCTGCCGCTTCTTGGCGGCCTTCGTGGCGCTCTCAACGAGGGGAGACGAGTTCCACTCCGTAAAGAAGACCTTGTACCCCTCCAACTCAAGCCAACGCTTGACGAGGCCAATCTGCGTGGACTTCCCCGATCCGTCCAGGCCCTCTACCGTGATGAGCTTGCCCGGCATCGCGGCCTTGCCGTCTTCAATCGACATCGAATCGCCCCCACTCGGTGTACGCTAGTCACATTGTTGGAAATCAGTCCGGATCCGTCAAGGTAAGAAAAGGTCTGTTGACTACCCCCATTGCCACGAGCAGTTTGGGAGAGACGAACCACTCGATAGTGGCGGATTGGCCGATGCGAGCGGTGTCAACCCGGAGCTTGCAGAGGCCGCCGGGTTTGAGGTTGAAGGCCACGTGGTACAGGCCCGACGACATGGTTGAAATGAGTTCACTCAAGGTCGGCTCGTGGCCGACGAGCATTACGGCGTCGTGCGAGTAGTACGCTTGGATGGCGCTCATCACGCCTGTGACGCTGCCGGACGCGAGGGAGTCGGAGAACTCGACGGGGTTTTTCAGGCCCAATCCCTCATGGACGATTTCGGCCGTCTGGCGGGCGCGGAGTATCGGGCTGGACACTATCAGGTCAACGTTCACGTCGACGGCCTTCATGCCCTTGACCGAGAGCTTGGTCCGCTTCCGGCCCTTTGGCGTGAGGGGGCGAAGATGATCGGACGGGTATGCCTGCCCGTAGGGTTCGGCCTTGCCGTGTCGGAGTATGTACAGGTCCATGATCGCCCTCCGTCTCTGTTTGACTTAAGGGTATCAGGTCTCCATTTGGGAGAGGTGGACGTTGGCAACGGATTTGGCGCGTTCGAGAACCTCCATGGCTGCTCTTACGGTGTCGCGCACGGCGTCAAGGTCGTCGCCGCGAGAGAGAAACCAGCGCCATCGGGCAAGGAAGTAGCCCACGTAGCTCTCCGCTAGATCGCACTCGCCGATGTCCTCCAGAGCGCGCGTGACCCGCGTCCGGTTCATGCTCCAAACGGTCATGGGGTCGATGCCGGCAAGATGCAGGACGATGGGGCCGACGGGAGACACGCGGTACGACAGATCTCGGAGCAGCTCGGCGAGGTACTTGTCCGGACGGTCGAAGACTCGATAGGGATAACGATCGATGATGTCCGCGAAGTTGAGAAGGTCCTGACACTTGTGTTGCTTGATCTCATCGACTGCGGAGTAGTCGGCGGCCGGGCAGTCCTCGCCGAACAGCACCCTTACCGAGTCCGGTGGCGAGTGCATGTAGCCGGGCTTGCGCAGCAAGTCGTTCACAATCATTATTTGGGGCCGCGGAGTATGTATGGGTTGGGGACACTTCCTTCGATACCGGCCTTCGATGTCCCGTTGTACTGCAATCGCCTGATCAAGGTCGCTGAAAAGCGAGCTTTCCCATTCGTCGTCGTGGAACCATACGTGGACATCGAGATCGCTCGCCTCGGGGACGTAGTCGATTGGGGTGTCCCATTGCTTCTTGGCCGAGCCTTTCAGGTAGATCGCTCGAATCTCGTCATTGGGGATGCGGTCAAGGAGCGTTTCTACGATGGCCTTGGTCATGCACGAGACCTCGTAACGAAGACGTTCGGGGTCAGGATAGCCGTCGTTCCAGTCGGGCAAACGGATTTTGTCAGGCACGGATATGCTCTCCAATTACGACAAATGCAAGACGGCTACGGAAGGGCAACGTCTGTTGATTTCAACTCAAGCGCAGAGGCCCGTCACGACTCGTTGAAGTTGTAGAGGCGCATGGCGGTCTCGCCGAGGAGCCATTGTTTATCTTCCTCGGTGAGCCAGTCGACGTGTTCCTGGAACATCTTGAGGGCTGGGGCGTATTTGGTCTCGCGTTCGACGCCGGGAAAGTTCGTGCCCCACATGAGCCGCTGCGGACCGAAGGCGTCGTAGAGGCGCTTGAATGCGTCGTGCGAGTCTCTGTAGGGGAAGGGCTCCTCTTCCTTGTGAGGGATGAGCTTGACGTAGACGTTGGGATACTTGGCGAGGTCGAGGACGGGCCTCATGCCGGGGTACGGCGGGTCTTCGATGCGGGGCGCGCCGCCGTTGTGGTCGAGGGCTATCGGCACGTCGGGGTGCCGAGCGATGATCGGCTCGATGTCCGGGTAGTGGACGGACGGGCCGTGCGAGATGAAGCTGGCCCCGAGCTTGGCGGCCCTGTCCCAGACGGCGTCCTGGTCGGGACCGGCCCACATGGAAGGATGGTCAGGCCGTGTGAGGTGAATGCGAAGGCCGCTGAAGCCGTGCTCGGTTACGAGCGCCTCCAGACGGTCGGCGGCCCCCGGCTCGAACTGGTTGACGAGTCCAATGGCGGCGAACTTTCCGGGGAAGCGCTTCAGGGTGTCGCTCACGTAGCTGTTGTCGAATAGGTAGTGGATGGGCTGAACGATGACGGCCTTGTCGACACCCGCCTCGTCCATCTTGGCATTCAGGAACTCCACGCTGCCGTCTTCGCTGGACGTCCTGCCGCCCGCCATCGGGTAGGTCTCGTAGTCGCTGCTCCACACGTGGAGATGAGTATCGACGATCACTGTCCTCTCCTAACTGTCCCGTCGGGTATTGCCCTGCCCTACTCCGCCAGCAAGCCGCGAAGGTACCGGGCGGCCTTGCCGATCAGCTCGGTGCGGTCGTCGGGTTCCTGGCCCTCATAGACGATGGAAATGCACCCGTTATAGTTCGCGGCCTTGAGGATGCCCGCGATGCGCTCGTAGTCGAGGACTTCTTCCCTTCCGCCGGCAATCTCGTAGAACTTGCACCGCACGTATCCGGCGTACGGCAATGTCTGCTCCATGTAGCCGTAGATGTCGGCGTTCGGGTCCGGGTCGCCCGACGCTCCGGGCGATCCCTGCCACTGGCCGGTGTCCATGATGAACGAGAAGTTCGGGTGGTCGACCTCTTCGATGATGCGCAGGACATCGGGGCCGGTGGCGGCAAGGTTCCGGTTGTCGTGGTTCTGGAGGGCGACGACGACGCCTCGCTCGGCTCCATAATCGCACACCTCCTTGAGGCAGCTCGCCAGTGAGGCGAACAGAGGATCGCGGTTCTCGGTCTCATGGGTCTGCCAACCGAACACCCTGATGAGCGGCGAGCCGAGAAGGAGCGCCACGTCAATAGACGACTTGGCCTCCTCCACTCTTGCCCGCTGGGTGTCTTCGTCTCCGGCGAACCCGCCCGCGACTCCGAGGTACCCGATGGGCAGCCCGAGATCGAGGCACTGACGCTTGATGCCCAGTAGGTATGAAACGTCGGTGGAGGGGAAAGCGCGCAGATGGAAGTCGAGGCAGTCGAGGCGAAGATCATAACAGGTGCGGATGAAGTCCTCGACGCCGATGCCGACGCTCTTGTAGCTGAGGTAGTTGCAGCCGATCTTGATCATTGTTGGCTCGAAGCGGAGATGGTCTATAATGATTCGCCGTGACCCCACGACGGACGGCCAACAGGATACACCGAAGCGGAGCCGTTTGCGAGTTCGTGGACATCATCATCACGCCTCAGAATCCGAAATTCCCGAACTCCCCGTGTCCTGGATAGCTCTCAGCCTGCTCAGCGCCGCCGTCATGGGGATGATTGGCATTCTCGACAAGGCCTTCCTCTACCATTTCGCGCGGTCGTACCGAACGCTTCCACTCCTCATCGGCATCAGCCACATCCCAATGGGGTTCGCGTTCATAGCGGTTTCTCCTCTGGACAATTTGACCGCCGGAGCGGCGGCGTGGGGCCTAGCTGCGGGCCTGCTCGGAGGACTGAGCGCCGTGGTGTTCTTCCAGGTCATGGCAAGACGCGAGGTTTCACGTACGGTCGCGGTCACGCAAACGTACCCGATCTTTGTCGCGCCGCTGGCCGTCCTCTTCCTGGGCGAGAGCCTGCGGATATTCGACTGGTTCGCCATCCTGGTGACGGTGGCGGGCGCGGTTATGATCTCGATGAGGCAGGACATCGAGGGTCGAAGAATAGTCATCGACAGATCCTTCTACGAGCTCTTGTTCGCCAGCTTGCTCTTGGCGGGTATGAGCCTTGCCGCAAAGCAGGCGGTGGAGACCCTGCCGGTGCTATTGGTACACGGACTCCGGTCGTTGGGGGTCGCTCCGATGCTGCTGGCATTCTCCTTGCGTGCAGGCCCTTTGAGCGAGGTACGCCGGATGATTGCTGAGAAAAGTCCGGCGCTCGCGGTATTCGGGGTGAATGAGTTTGTAATTGTCAACTTGGGGATGGTGCTGAACTTGTGGGCCATGTCGCTCGGTCCGGTATCGCTGGTAACCGCGATTTCGGCGAGCACTTCCCTATTCCTCTTGGTATACGGCGTCCTGCTCGGTCTGCGATTTAGGGGAATGCTCGGAGAGCAGGTCAGCCGACGGGCAGTGATAGTCAAGTCCGTTGCGATGGTTTTGGTCGTAGCGGGAGTTGCGATCATTTCGCTCGGTTAGTGAAATGACAGGCCGGTAAGTCAAGCTCCCAACGAGCCGGGGCAGTCTTCGGGAGGTTGACACGTCCTCATCGAGCGCCTTAGTCTCCAAACGCTGACGAGATTAGTGCGCGACAGGAGATTTTCATGGCAGAGAACACGAGGATTATCATCGTGGGCGCGGGGCACAACGGACTGGTGGCGGCAGGATACCTCGGACGGGCCGGGCTGGACGTGCGGGTGCTGGAGCGGAGGGACGTGGTCGGCGGCGCGGCGGTGACCGAGGAGTGGTTCCCGGGCTACAAGATCTCTACGTGCTCGTACGTCTGCCACATCCTACAGCAGAAGGTGATCGAGGAACTGGAGCTTCGGAAGTATGGGTTCCACGTATATCCGATCGACCCGATGCGCGTCCATCCATTCCCCAATGGGAAGTCGATTACCTTTTGGCACGACGACGAGAAGACTGCCGAGGAGCTTCGCAAGATATCGCCGGAGGACGCGGACGCTTGGACGGAATGGGCGGAATTCTGGCATAGGGCGGTACGAATCCTGAGCAGCTACTATCTCGGGCCGCCGCCCTCACTGGCCGAGCTCACGGAACGGTTCCGCGAGGAGGGAGAGGAAGCGTTGCTGGAGACGCTGCTGACGGTACCCTACAGGGACTTGATCGACCGCCATTTCGTGTCGGACGAGGTCAAGGCGGCGGTGAGCCTCGGCGCGACGGACATGGGCGACATCAGCGCGCCGGGAAGCTCGTACATCATTGCGCTGTACAGGTTCAGCGCGTTCCGCCAGGACACGGAGAACTATGGCATCGTCCGTGGGGGCATGGGCGCCATAACCCAGTCGATGGCAAAGTCCGCCGAGGCGGCTGGGGTGTCGATCAGGACGGGGGCGGAGGTGGAACGCATCTTGACCGAGAGCGGAAGGGCGGTCGGAGTCCGGCTAAATAGCGGCGAGGTGATCGAAGCGGATGTCGTGCTGTGCAACGCGGACCCGAAGCGGACGTATCTCAAGCTCCTGGATGAGGATGACCTCGACCGGGAGTTCGTCGATGAGGTGAGGGGGTTGAAGACCATGTCGGCGTCGGCCAAGTTCCTGTGCTCACTGAGAGAGCTGCCGGACTTCTCCGCGTATCTCGGCTCGGAGTACAACCCGGAGCATCTGGCTATGATTTCGCTGAGTCCGTCGGTAGAGCAGTCCGAGTTGACATGGAACGACGCCAAGAACGGAAGAATCCCGGACACTCCTATCATCCAGGTGCAGATCCCATCGGTGTACGACAAGACGGTCGCTCCCGACGGCCGGCACGTCCTGTCGCTATGGGTGCTGTTCCTTCCGTCGCACGTGCGAGACGGCTCATGGTCGGAGGCGCGACAGGAGTTCGGGGAGCGGCTGATCGACGTGGTGACGGAGTACGCGCCGAACTTCAGGGACGCTATCATCGACTGGACGCTGCTGACGCCGGAGGACATCGAGGAGCGCATCGGTCTGACGGACGGGAACATCAGGCACCTCGACATGATTCCGCAGCAGATGATGTCGCGAAGGCCGCTGCCGGGGTGGTCGGACTACCGGACGCCAATCGAAGGGCTGTACCTGTGCGGCGCGGGAACTCACCCCGGGGGCGAGGTGACGGGAGCGCCGGGACACAACGCCGCGCACGTCGTGCTGGATGAGATGGGACTCTGAACGGGCAAGCAGGGGCGATTCGTGAATCGCCCCTACGACATCGGCGCGACTCTCTCAACGTTGAGTCCCACGGGACGCTCGAACTCCTTGTAGCGGACGCGGACCTCGACGCCGTTGACGCTGCGCGTGAATCCCGCCGTCTTCTCCTGGTTCTTGGTCTCGATCTCCAAGATGTTGTAGCCCTGCTTGACGTCATCGAGTTCGAGGACGAACGCGAAGAAATGGGCCGACATGGCGAACGGCGCTTGAACGTCCATGCCCCCGGCCATGACGGTCGCCATGCGGAGGGCGCGCTCGTCGGTGACTTCGGCCTGCTCAATGGGCAGCACGCGGTCGTTGAAGCGTATCTCGATATCGTCCCCGACGCAGAAGAAGGAGAACCGGATATTCAGGACGGGCTTGCGCAGTTCGCCTTCGGCTTTCGCGCTCTCCAACTCGTCCGCGACCAGTACGTTGAGAGTGACGGTCTCCCCTTCGACGAGGTCGGCGGGGAGTTGGCGGTCGGGAGTGGTCGTTTCCTCGCCGGTGACGCCCTCGCGAGGGGCGAGCATGTAGCGCTTGTTGCGGCGTTCGTAGACGTCAGGGTGGCCGATTTCGCGGAGGACGTGGTACTCGCGCTCGCCGAAGGGCCATGGGTAGTAGCCGTCGAAGATGCCAGCCCAGCCATGGTAGCGGAGCGTTTGGCTGAGCGCGCGGAACATCTCGGCGTCGGGCTTGCCGACGCGGTGATCGTAGATGCGACGGGGAGGCCGGTAGTAGGCTGGGACGCCGACGCGGTCCGCCACGTCGGGCAGCCATCGGTTCGACGTGCCGGTGTCGATGAGGTTCGCGCGCTCGCTGCCGACCACCATGTCCACGTCGCCCTCGCGTATCCACGTTGCGACATCGAGGCCGATGTCGAGGTTTGCCCGCTCGTCGGCGAAGACGCGGGCCATGATCGGAATCTTGCGATCCTGCTGCTCGCCGATGGAGTCCACCAGGTCTCGGACTTCCTCGACGAAGCGGTTCATGGCGGAGATGCCCACCTCGGTCTCCTCCATGCGGAAGTAGAGCGGGAAGAACATGAAGTCGAGCTCGATGCCGTCCGCCTCGTAGTCGACGAGCATTTCACGGATCATGGCCTTCTTGTCGTCCCATACCAGGTGGTTCGTGAAGTCGTACGCCCATTGGGTCTGGTGCTTCGGCCAGCGCGGGTCGTTCACGCCGTGACACACCGCCGCCTCGTGCCGCCACCGCAGCCATCCGCACCTATCGGCCCCGGGGGCCTGGGCGTCCTGGAGACGGAGGCTGGGGAAGACTTTCAAGCCGTTCCGGCGTCCGTGTTGGATGAGCTCTCGGACCTGGTCGGTGCCCTTCTCGCGGGCGACCTGCACCATCCGCATGATCCGCCAGTCGATGTAGCTCTCCCAGACATCCTTGGCTTCTCCGACGACGCGCCCGACCCTGCTGTTGTGGAAGTACACGTCGCCGTATCCGAGGCCGAGCACGAGCAGGTCGACGCCGGTGCCGAGCACCTCGTCGACGGGCTGGCGGAGCTTCTGGACGCTGACCGGCGGCTCGACGCGCTTGCCGTGGAAGTGGTGACCGTCGTTGTAGTAGATCAGGCGGGGCCGGAAGTCGCCGCCGGGCTGAGATGTCTGTGGGGTGGCGGTCATCCGGGCGCTCCTTACGGGTCGGGCTAAGTGAACGGGCAAAGAATACTATGGGACGGAGAGATTGGAAAGTCGAAGGGAGAGGGGATAAGAGGACTCACCACGGAGAGCACAGAGGACACAGAGGGGGAAGGATGGATTCCCGCGAACGCGGGAATGACGGTGTGGGGCGATTCGCAAATCGCCCCTACGTCTGCGGTACCTCATGGTGGGCGGTACTGAACTGCGAACTTTTCGCCGGGAGGTGGCGTTGTGATGAGCGGGTCACGACTCCAGCGCCTGCAGGAACCGGGGAGCATTGAGAATTCTCGTACCCCGATGTTCCCTGAGCGGCAGCAGATGCCTCCGGTCCCCGGTGACGAGGTAATCGGCGGAAGCCTCAACCACGCACTCAAGAACCCGGTTGTCGGGGTGCCCGCTCCCGATCACCTCCGGGAGCCGCCGGGGTTCAATGACCGTGGCCGCGTCACCCAGCGCCCTGAGAGCCTGGGACGCGAGCTCCTCGTCCCAACCGAACTTGCGCCCAAGCACCCCCGCAACCTCTTCCAAAATGAAGGGAGACAGGCACAACTCGAATCGCCCTCTGAGAGCCAGTTCAAGGACAAGACGCTCGTTGCCGGGGAAGTTCAGGCCGGAGACGATGACGTTGGTGTCGAGGACGACTCTCATCTATGGGAGGAACTGACCTCGGCCCGGTACTCTTCTACCAGACCGGCCACATCCTCAGGGCCGATGCCCTTCTCCCTAGCCCGCTCCTCTCCGTACCGGAGCAACTGTCTCCACTCGCACTCCTCGATATAGCGGAGCACCGCCTCCCGGAGGAACTCGCTCCTCGACCGTCCCTGCCGCCGCATCGCCTCGTCCACCCGGTCCGCCATCTTCGGTGGCAAGGAGAAGGTGATGGTCCTGGTCGTTCGCGGCATGTTTACCTCTTGTTATCGAGTCTTACTAAGATAGTGCGACATGGGCTGGGCTCCTGTCAACCGTGGGCCGGAAGGGAACCGGGCACGCCCCGAACCCGCCGGCGTTCCAAGACGGTCGGCGCGGTGGTGACGCTCGTCGCGCTGAGCGCCTATTTCTTCGTCGCCGTCACCTTGAACCTGAGGGTTGCCCCGCCGAGAGGGACAATCCACGCGGCATTGTTGGTCTTGGACTTCAGCGCATCTGCGATTAGCCATCCGGCTCCGGAGGGTGTGTTGGTCTGGTCGTCAGAGGTCGTGCTGCTGTGCTCGTAGCTGTGGACTCCTCCACTGGTGCCAGTGGCAGACAGGACGAGGAAATAATCCGTACCGGCATCCAACGAGCAGGAGCCTGAGCAGGTGTAGGTGTAGTTACCCGTTCCGGTTGGCGCAGAGCCATTCAGGGTGTGGAGCGCCGTCGAGTCTGGGTTGCCAGCGGAAACCTCGTGGATTGCCACTGTGTAGCTGGTCGCCTCACCGTACACATTGTTTATCCTGACAGTGACGCTCCCCAGCGCGTAGCCGCCACTATTGGACCCGGTACGGAAGCCGGTCGCCTTCGAGTAATTGTTGTTCACCACTTGGCCGACAATAGTTCCATCTAATCCTGTTGTCTCACCCAGATTGCTGACCGAGACAAGATTAGGATCGGGCAGCGCCTCGACCGTATTCGAGTTCGTCCAGTCGCTCTCACCGACGTTGTTGACGGCGCGGACGCCCACTATGTAGCTCTTGTCCCCGGACGCGTCCTTTATCGTGATGACCGACGTGTTCCAGCCCCATGCGGCCAGCTTCCAGCTGCCGCCCTTGTCCGTGCTGTACCTCACGTCGTAACCCGTCGCTCCCTCCGAGTGATGCCAGCTGGCGACGATGGTTCCGTCTCCCCGCGTGGCCGTAACCGACGACGGCGCAGGTGGCGGAGGCGGCTGCACGTTCGGGTCGGGAGTGGCCGACACGTACCAGGGCGCGGAGGTCGGCGCGGGCGCGCTGACGGCGCCGGAGTTGACCGGCGCGCAGCTTGAAGCGGTACTCCGTCCCGTTCTCCAGCCCCTTGATCGTGTACCGGGTCGTGTTACCGTCGCCGTCCGGCACAGTGTACCAACCGCCCCATCCGGGCGCGGGAGGCGCGGCCCTGAACTGGAACTGGTAGCCCGTGACGTCTCCGCTGGGCTTGGTCCAGCTGAGGGTTACGCTCTTGTCGCTTCCCGTCGCGCTCAGCGCCGTGGGAGCGGCGGGAGGCTTGGGCGGCGCGGGCGGCGGCTCGTAGCGTCCTGTGGACGACGAGTTGCGCCATACGCTGTCTCCGGCAGAGTTGCGGGAGCGCACTCCCACGATGTACGGCTTGTCGTTGTCCACGCCGCTTATGGTGATGCTGGTCGTTCCGTTGCCGGCCGGGTGGTTGAGAGCGGCGAGCGACCAGCTCGCGCCGTTGTCGCCCGTGTAGGTGACGTGGTAGCTGGTCGCGCCGCCGACGGAGTTCCAGAAGGCGTGGAGCGCGCCGTCGGAGCGTGAGACGGATATCACGCCGGGCGTTGCGGGCGGCTTGGGCGGAGGCGGGGGCTTGGGCGGGTTGTACGGGCCTATGGCATAAGAGTTTCGCCATACGCTGTCGCCTGCTGAGTTTCGGGAGCGGACTCCCACGATGTAGGGCAGGTCGTTGTCCACGCCCGTGATGGTGATGCTGGTCCCGCCGTGGTTGAGGGCGGCAAGGGACCAGCTCGCGCCGCCGTCGTCGCTGTAGGTGACATGGTAGCTCGTCGCGCGGGCCGGGGCGGACCAGGATGCGGTGAGGGAGCCGTCCGCCCGCGTGACGGATACGGAGCTAACGGGATCGGGTGAAGACTGGGCTAACGCGGGGGGGGGGAGTAAAAGTCAGCGCGGCCAGCAGGAGCGCCATGAGCGCGACAAGTCGCAGGGCCGGGCGGGACTGCGAGAGAGTCCATCGTATGTTCATGGCGTTGCCTCCATAAAGGCGTTCTCGGCAGGCGCACGGTGGATGCCCACGCCGGGCGTCGCGGCTCCTGCCGTAAGGATATTGTATATCACATTGCGGTGGCTGTGCATATGGGATTATGGTGACGTAACCGAACCGTTCGTGGGAATGACCGTGTAGGGGCGATTCATGAATCGCCCCTACGACCCTTCGACTGGCTCAGGGTGAACGGGGGGGAGCTGGGTGCTAGGTGCTAGGATGGATTCCCGCGTGCGCGGGAATGACGTGGAGAAAGCGGGAATCCATTCTTTCCCCCTCTGCGTCCTCCGCGCCCTCTGCGGTGAATCTCCCGAGGGCCTTTCGCGCGTGGGGGGACGACGTATAGAATTGGCGGCGGAAACGACGTTACCGCAAGAGCGCGCGTACGCGAGGAGGACGGCATGACGGAGGCAAAGTACCGGGTTGGGATGATCGGCATTGGACGGAAGGGGGCCCAGCACGCCAGGGCGTACCGCATCGACCCGCGCACGGAGATCGTGGCGGCCGCCGACACCGACGAGGAGAACCTCGAAGTGTTCTGCAAGCGCTTCGACGTGCGGGGGTATACCGACTACCGCGAGATGCTGAGGAAGGAGAGCATCGACATCGCGGCGCCGATCCTGCCGGTCGGCCCGAACCCCGCGGTGGTGATCGGCTGCGCCGAGGCGGGCGTGAAGGGGATCCTGTGCGAGAAGCCGTTCGCGCCGTCGCTGAAGGAGGCCGACGCCATGGTCGCTGCCTGTAGGGCCAACGGGGTGAAGATAGGCGCGGGAGACCTCAACATCAACCTTCCGGCCTACCAGACGGCGGCGAATATGATCGCGGAGGGGGAGATCGGCGAGGTCAAGAGCATCCACTTCTACGGAGGAGGCGGCACCGAGCTTTCAGGAGGCGGCATCCAGCAGTTCAGCCTCATGCGGATGTTTGCCGGGTTCGCCGAGGTGGCGTGGTGCATCGGATGGGTCGACGACGACCCGTGGAAGGACTACGACCAGGGAGGCTCCGGCTACGTGCGGTTCGTCAACGGGGCCGAGGCCTTCATCAGTCGAGAAAAGGACGCCAGGGGCTCCGGTTTCCAGGTCAACTGCACCGGGGGAGTGTTCGTCAGCAACTCGGATGTCCTGCACATGTTCAGGTCGCCGGACGGCGGCTCCTCGTGGGAGACCATGGAGAAGATCGAGGGGCTGTTCCCGGAGACCAACGTCATCGGGAAGACGAGCGGCCATCGCGAGCCGGACGGCTGGCTGTGGCCGGGCGACCGGAACCTGGCGAGCGTCTCGCTGTTCGTCGATTACCTGGAGCAGGACCTCGACCCGCCCGGCAGCGGCGACAACGGCAGGAAGGTCCTCGAAATAGCCATCGGCCTGCGGGAGTCGCACCGGCAAGGCCATGCGCCCATCCGGTTCCCAATCGAGGACAGGAACCTTCGGATGATCCCCCACGCCTCGCGAATGAGCTACAAGAAGCTCCAGGTGGGCCGCGAGGCGTACATGCGGCAGATGGCCTCCCACGTGGACGACGATCTCGTTAAGGTGTAGCGGCCGGACGAAGATTCACCGCAGAGAACACAGAGAGCGCAGAGAAGAAGACGAAAGTAAAAGATACCGACGATGCCCTACACTCCCGGTCTTAGCTCAGAACTGGTGAAATTCAGTTGGGAGCAGATATCCCCTACCCCGCCTTCGGACTCCGAGACTAGGTCGCTCAGCGCCGCGTGCGACGAACTGGACGCGCTCGACCTCTTGGCATCGTACGCGCCGGGCTATCCCGTCGGAAGCAACGGAAACGTCAGCGTTCGGGCGAGCGACGAGGGCGCGATGATCGTCACCGCGACTCAGCTTCCGACCAAGCGTGGGCTCCGGCCTGACGACTTCGTCCTCATCGACCGGTACACGTTCGACCAGGCGGATGAGAACGCATCGAGGGCGTACTACTCGGGGAGCAAGCTGCCCTCGTCCGAGAGCATTCTGCACTGGCACTTCTACCGGAAGCACGCCCACGTCAACGCCATCGTTCACGTGCATGAGAACACGGAGCTTCTCTACTCTCCTGAGTCAAGGGCGGCGTGGGAACGGCTGGGAGTCATCGAGACGACCCGGTACGGCGACGCGGGCACGGTAGACCTGCCACACTCGGTCGAGGAGGTCATCGAGGACCTGGGTCAATACGTCATCCTCAAGGACCATTGGCCGCCGTGGGACAAGGCCCACACGGGAACCGTCGTCTTCGGGGAGAGCTTGGAAGCGGCGGTGACCCGCGTTATCGAGGTACATGAGGGGCTGAGAAGCGCGGCCGGGACATGGGACGCGCCGTAGCGCTCACCAGCCCAATCGGATACACTTGCCCGCCTGAGGGGAATGCCCCTCTCCGCGATGATGTCCAACCGGAGGATGATTCATGCCCAAGTCCGAGATAGCGGCCTCGGCGGAGGCCCGCCTGAAGGCCCTGTACCCGGAAGGTGGCCCCGGCCGTCAACTCAAGTCACGGCTCGCGGCCCGCGAGGTGCTCGTAGGCGGAATGGTGTTGGAGTACACGCGACCGTCCTTGATGAAGCTGTACCAGCAGGCGGGCTACGACTTCGTGTACATCGAGTACGAGCACGCCTATTTTGACATGGCCGGATTCGCGGACACCGTCGTAGCCGCGCGGGACAACGGTTTGCCCGTCGTCACAAAGACTCCGCAACTGGAGCGCCAGGAGGTTGCGAAGCTCTTGGAGTGCGGAGTCGTGGGGATGCAGCTTCCCCGCACGGAGACGCGGGAGGAGATAGAGACGCTCATCGACTACATCAAGCTCTACCCTAGGGGCAGCAGGGCGAGCGCGACGGGATACGGCAGCAGCGATTACATCAAGCCGACGGACCGCCAGGGCTGGATAGCGGGGCAGGACGCTGAGACGACGCTGGTGGTTCACATCGAGACGAGAGCGGGATACGCCAACGCCGAGGAGATCGTCAGCACGCCGGGCGTGGATATGGTGTACTGCGGTCCGGGGGACACGTCGTTGGAGTTCGATCACCCCGGCGACTGGGACCATCCCGACGTGCTTGAACCGATGGAGCGCGTGCTCGACCTCTGCTTGCGGCACAGCGTTCCCTTCGGTACGAGCGTGAAGGGGCACGAGTCGGCCGCCCGCTGGATCGGCAAGGGCGCGCTCTTCTTCGAGGAAGCAAGCGAGCTGGACCTGATTCGGAGGGGCGCGGCGGCGATTGTCGACGGATACCGGGCGATTACTCAATCCGGCTAGACTTGGACCAAGTCCAGGCAGACTGCGGAGGGCAGCATGGGAACACAGTTGATCCGTTGGGACGGCATAATCGGAATGGCCACCGGCGTCCTGCTGTTGGTCTGGTGGATTCCGATGTCGACGATCCTGCCCCGCCTCAATGCCGACGTAGACCTGTTGGGCACGGTGGGCAATTCGATGTGGTTCATCTACAGCGTGCCCGGCATGGCGGCGGCAATTCTGCTCCCCGGCGTCCTCGTGAGCCTATACATCGTCCAGAAGGGAATAGTCTCCAAACTCGGACAGGCCGGCTTTTACCTGTCGCTGCTCGGTTCCGTGATGTTCGCGTGGGTGCAGCTCGATCAGACCCTTATATGGCCCAAGCTGGTGGAAGAGGCGCCTCAACTCGTAGACCTTAACGGCCCAATGTTCCGGGATATTCCGTTCGCCATAGTCTACTGGTCGGGCCACCTGTTGCTGGGAATCGGCCTTCTGCTATTCGGAAGAACGACCGCAAAGGCGGGAGTATTTCCAAAGTGGGCGGGGCAATTGTTCTGGTTCGGCGGGCTGATGTTCGGCCTGAGCGGCCCTATACCTTGGCTGAGATTCCTCGCGGTGATCACACTCGGTCCTGCGCTGATATGGATGGGCTATCTCCTGTGGCGCGATCGCGGTACCGCCTACTGATCCCGCATCGCTTCCGACGACCGATTCGGGCGGCAAGGCTAGGCTAGGTTTTCCACTTTGATTCGGTGCCGCGCGCTCATTTGAGGTAAAGCAAGGGACTACGAACATTCGTGCAAGACCACTTTCGGCATCAGCCGTCCACCGAAAAAAGCAGATTCCACATAGACTTGTTTTTGGATATTTTTGGGATAAGGTCACGTTTTTGAGCATTTATCAGGACACCATGGCCACGACGTGATTCGCTGGCGCCGTCAATCACCTGCCCGAAGCCCTGCTGATCTCCGAAGACTCCGCCTCATTGAACTTCACACATTTTTCGGAAATATCAAAAACTTTGTCGGACAGAACAAATATACGTTAGGCGAGCAGCGCCTATGACTCGCGGCGGACGGGCTGTTCACCTTTGAAGAGGCGGGGCGAGCGGAGGGGTGTGGATAAAGTGTGGGGAAACTCGCGTCCAGTTCCGCCACAGCGGGAAAATGACGTGGTAGAATCCGCACTCTCAAACCCTTACCGGAACCTCTGTACGTGACCGAAAACCCCAGTCAGAACACCCCACGAGAGATGTGGGACGCCGTTCTCGGCGAGCTTCAACTTCAGGTGCCAAAACCGAGCTATGAGACGTGGCTGAGGGGGACGACCGGAGTCTCCGTCTCGGACGGAGCGCTCGTGGTGCGAACCCCCAACGCATTCGTTTCCGAGATGCTCGATACGCGGATGTACTCGCTGATTTCGAGGTGCCTGGAAGGGATCACGGGCAAGCCGTTGGAGATCCGGTTCGAGGTCGGCGGAGAGGCCAAAGAGTCAACGCGAGCTTCCCGGCCCAATAAAGAGGCGGGGGATGCGGGAACGTCGCCGCTGTCGCTCGATGAGAACGGAAGCGCTCCCTCCCAAGCGATGTCACGCCCCTCCTATCGGCGTGTAGACCTGAACGGGCGATACCGGTTCGAAAATTTCATCGTCGGCAGCTCGAACAACTTGGCGCACGCGGCGGCGGTGGCCGTCTCCGAGAATCCCGGCTTCGTCTACAACCCGCTGGTGATCTACTCCGGCGTGGGACTGGGGAAAACGCACTTGATGCACGCCATCGGGCACGAGGTCCGCGAGGCGGGGCACGACGTGCTCTACACGACGACAGAGGAATTCACGAACGAGTACATCAGGGCGATTCGGGAGGGCACGACCGAGGAGTTTCGCGACAGGTATCGCAGCGCGGGCGTATTGCTCTTGGACGACATCCAGTTCATCATCGGCAAGGAGCAGACCCAGGAAGGGTTCTTCCACACGTTCAACGCGCTTCACATGGCCGGGAAGCAGATCGTCATTACGTGCGACAGGCCGGTGAGCGAGCTGTCGCTTCTGCAGGACCGCGTGTCTTCAAGGCTCGCGGGGGGACTGGTCGTGGATATCCAGATTCCCGACCTGGAAACTCGCATGGCGATACTACGCTCGAAGGCGGAACAGCTAGAATGCAGGTTCCCCAACAAGGTGCTGGAGTTCATCGCGGGACGGGTTCAAAGAAACGTGCGAGAGCTGGAGGGGTGCCTGAACATCGTGGCCGCGCACGCCGGGCTGGGCCATCAGTCACTGAATGGCGACGCGGAGGCGGACGTTGACCTCGGATTGGTGGAGCAGGCGCTGGAGGACTCGCTCAAAGAGAGCAACCGGAGGGTTTCGGAGGAGGATGTCCTGAGCGCAGTGGCGCGGTATTTCTCCATCGACAAGTCCACCTTGAAAGGGAAGAAGCGCGACAGATCGACCGCTCAGGCGCGGCACGTTTCGATGTACCTGCTGCGCGAGGAGGTGCAGCTTCCTCTGGCGACAATCGGGCGCGTCATGGGCGGCAGAGACCACACGACGGTTATCCATGCCTGCCGGCGAATCGAACGACAGTTGGAAGCCGACACGCGGCTCCGTCGCGACCTCATGAACATCCGCGAGTCGTTTGCCGCGTAACTCCATACGGCGAACACTGCGGCCCGCGCCTGCTTGACTGCAATACCCGCTGCCCATATACTCCAAGTCGCTCGGCACACTGCAATTTGAGTTGACGCCGGTCACGGTCACGGCTACCGACGGCGAGACGTCGAAAGAGAAGGTGTTTCAATGCGACAAGGCGCAGCGTTTTGGTTCGTCCTGATAATCGCACTTGCCATGGGCGTGATCGTCGTGGGAGGCGGCTGGTGGCTTGCCAACGAGATGGGAGTCGTCGACCTGCGCGGCGATCCCGACATGGAGGTCACGATGAGCGCGTCGTCAGCGACCGTGGCCGCCGGTGGGAGCGTGACCTACACGGTGAACTACTCCAATACGGGTGAGAGCCCAGCGGGGTCGGTGACGCTGACGGTCACATTGCCGCAGGGGGCAACGGTGGGAGAAGTCGTTCCCGGGGCCGCGTGCAGCACCTCCGAGTCTACCGTCGCGTGCAGGCTGGGAACGCAGAACGCCGGCAGGAACGGCACGGTAACGGTCGCCGCGACGGTGCCATCAACGGCATCGGCGGGCGCAACGCTGGAGGCGCGCGCGGAGATCGAAACCTCGACAACTCGCGACATAAAGAGTGCCGAGTCCGTCACCGACAACAATTCCGCCTCGGCCACCGTGACGGTGCAGTAAAACTTGCATCGTCGCCCCTGCCGATACTACATTATACCTGTGTCATCTTCGTACTAGAGAAAGAGGAGGAAATCCTTGGCGGAACGTTTCTCACCGGAATTAGGACCTAGAGACCCAATAAAGCCTCTGCGGATTAAAGACGAGGAACCGGGAGGGGTGCTCGGTTTTCTCATTTGGTGGAGGAAGCGGGGCGGCGTGTTCTGGTGGTCGATGATCCTCGTCGTTCTCTCGATCGGCACTTTGTTCATCGTCCTTATACCGGTCTCACGAAGCATGGGGCACCTCGACTTTCGGCCCGAGCCTGACGTTACCGCAATCATCAACGCGGACAAGACCTCAGTCTCAAAGGGCGACACGGTTACTTTAGTTATCTCGCATGAGAACATCGGGGGTTCCCAGGCCGGGGCCGTGACGGTCAACATCCACTTGCCGGATGAGCTTACCGCCAAGAGTGTTCAGCCAGGGACTCCGGCTTGCAGCCAGGCATCGAAGCTCGAACGGTTTGCCAGTGAGGAAGCGGGACAAATCAACGGCCAGCCGGGCGGGACGATGTTATGTCTCCTGGGCACGCGGGTTGCGGGGGCCAGGGGAGACATAATCCTCGAGGCTGAAGTCGGCGACGTGGCTGAAGGCGCTGACTTCAACGTCGACGTCTGGCTCGCGACCTACCGAACTGACAACGTAAGAGGAGTAAAGGACGAGTTCTTCTGGAGTAACAACTGCACTTCTCTGACCTTGATGGCCGGGTCGGGAGGATCGCCAACGGCGAGGAATCTGGAATGCTCCCAGCTGGGGTTGATTGCTCAGAGCATCGGCGTGACGGCGAACCCGGAGATACCCGCACCCGGTGAATCGTTCACTCTCACCGCCTCATACGAGAATCTCCCAGTTATCGAGGACGGCGAGCAAGAGTCGATCGCCGTGGACATCAAACTCCCGAATGAGCTAACCGCCGGTAAACTCTTGCAGTACAACGACGACAAGGCCCTCACCGAGAACCTGACATGCAGTCATCCGAACCAGACGGAAGAGTTCGCGAGTGAGGGTAAAGGCCCGGTTACCACCGTGTCCGGCGGCACCTTGACGTGCCTTGTGAAGTCTCGTTCAGATGGCGCCGAGGGCAGGGTCAGAATTGAGACCGGCGTCGCCACCGTTGCAAGCGGCTCTACGATCAACGTAGACGTTTGTGCCAGGCGCGAGCAGGACACCTCCGCGGCGCCAGAGAATTGCAGAACTCTAGCGGTGTTAGTGCAAGAGCCGCAGCAATAGCGCTCGTAGCCAACGACGACCTTAAGAGGTGGGCGCCGAGCGCCCACCTCTTTCGTTAAACAGGAAGGCTGCGGGGCGCATTCGCGTTGACGGACGACCGCTATCCTCCTACACTGCACGGTCACAGCAGTCCTACGTGAGGAGTCTCCCCTTGTCCGGATCTCGATCAGTCCCACAGAGCGCCCTCGACGCCGCCCTTCCCAACGTTACGACCGATCTCTCGTTCGACACGCTGGACGGGCCGGTGACCATCTTCAGAGACACGTACGGCATCCCGCACGTAAAGGCCACGACCGCGCACGACGCTTTCTTTGGCCAGGGGTTCGCGACAGCACAGGACCGCCTCTTCCAGATGGACCATGACCGCCGGTGGGCGTACGGAAGGTGGGCCGAGCTTGCGGGAGAGAGCGCCGTCGAGCAGGACGCGCTCATGCGGAAGTTCCAGCTAAGACGGTCGGTCGAGCGGGACTATGAGGCCATCAACGCCGAGACGAGGGCCATGTTCGAGGCGTACGCGGAGGGGGTCAACGGTTTCATCGAGACGACGGAGGCGCTCCCGGTCGAGTACGCCATGCTCGGAGAGTCGCCGGAGGCGTGGACCGCGCAGGACTGCCTGGCCGTATTCAAGGCGCGGCACGTCCTTATGGGGCACATGGAGGCCAAGCTGTGGCGGGCGAAGACGGTGGCGGCGCTCGGCCCGGAGCGCGCGGCGGAGCTCATGCCGCAGTACGAAAAGGGGGGACTGCTGATCGTTCCGCCGGGGGCGGAGTACCTCGGCGACAGCTACGACGCGCTGAGCGAGTACGTGTCGGGAGCCGAGCATCTGGACGGTATGGCGGACGCTGACTCCGGCAGCAACAACTGGGCCGTGCACGGCAACAGGACGGTTTCAGGCAAGCCCCTTGTCGCGGGAGACCCCCACCGCCCCATCGAGACGCCGAGCGTCTACTACCAGAACCACATCGCGTGTGACGAGTTCGACGGGATGGGGCTGTCATTTCCGGGGTGTCCGGGGTTTCCGCACTTCGGACACAACGCCAGGGTGGCGTGGTGCGTGACTCACGCCGCGGCGGACTACCAAGACCTGTACATCGAAGCGTTCAGGGGTGGGGCCTCCCTTCACTACGAGCACAAGGGAAGCTGGAAGCACGCGGAGACCCGCAAGGAGACGATTCACGTCAGGGGCGCGGATTCGGTCGAGATCGAAGTCACGACCACGCACCATGGGCCCGTCGTCGTGGGAGAACCGAGCAGCGGGCGGGCGATTGCGTTCAAGTACACCGCGACGGACGGACCGAACAGGGGTCTCGAAGCGCTGCTGCTCCAACTGCGATCAAGATCGGTCGACGAGATGGATGAAGCCATGCGGGGTTGGGTCGATCCATGCAACAACTACGTCTTCGGAGACGTTGACGGCGAGGTCGCCTACCTCACGCGCGGCAAGGTGCCCGTGCGGAGCATGGCGAACGCCTGGCTCCCGGTGCCGGGGTGGACGGGAGAGCACGAGTGGGAGGGTTTCATCCCGTTCGAGGAGATGCCGCGCATCCGCAATCCGGAGAACGGGTTTATGGTCACGGCCAACAACAAGCAGGTGGACGACGACTATCCCTACTACATCAGCGTCCAGTACGCGACGGAGCACCGCGCAAGGCGGATCTACGATCGGCTCAAGGAGATGCCGAACGCCACGGTCGAGGACATGGGCGACGTCCACGCCGAACGGGTGTCGATTCCCGGACTGGCGTACCGGCAGCTGTTAGCAGGAGTCGAGCCTGCGGACGACCGTTCGGCGGAGGCGAAGGGCATCCTCTTGGAGTGGGACGGGAAGATGGACGCGGACGCCGTCGGGCCGGCGCTGTACAGCGCGTTCCGCTACCACCTTGACGACACTGTCATCCGGCACCTGCTGGGGCCGCTGGCCGACTATGCCCTGAACGTGGGAGGTCGCGGCGCGCCACATCACGTGTCGCTGCTCAAGGCCCAGCTCGTCCGCATGGCGGAGGCCGATGACGTTTCCTGGCTTCCGAGCGGCGCGACTTGGAAGTCTGTCATGGCCGAGGCGCTCGGAAGCGCCGTCGAGTACCTGACCGACCGCATCGGCAACGACATGAGTGAGTGGACGTGGGGGAGAATTCATCAAACGAACCGGCCCCACTGGCTGTCCAACGCCTACTCCTGGGCTGCGGAACTGGAAGGCCCTGCTATGCCGCTCGGCGGGGACGGCGACACTCCTCTCGCCGCCAGCTACTCGCACGCCGACCCGTTTGGGATCTCCGGCTCCTCCGTCGCGCGGTATATCTACGACCTCAGCGACTGGGACAACTCACGGTGGATCGTGCCGTTCGGAGCGTCGGGCCATCCGGCGAGTCCGCACTTCGCCGACCAGTCGTCTACCTGGGCCGATGTCGATTTCATCCCGATGACCTACAGTTGGGACAAGATCGAGAGTTTGACGGAGACGACCCAGACCCTCTCGCCGGGCGAGTGAGCTGCTACGCTTCCTATTCCGAGGGCATCCTGTCTTCGGGGATGACCGCGAAGATGTCGATCTCGAAGTCGATGTAGGTCTCCGCGAGGCCGTTGACGACGAGGCCGGTCGAGACGGGGTACACGTCCTTGAGGTGCTTACCGATAACCGGGTACACGTCGTACCGGTACTCACGCTGGGTGACGTAGGTGGTTATCTTGCAGATGTCCTCCATCCTAGCGCCCGCCTCTTCGAGGAGGACCTTGCAGTTCTCCATCGCCTTCTCCGCCTGGGCAGCGGGGTCTCCCTTTCCGATAAACTCCTTCGTGTCGCGGTCGAACCCCGTCAGGCCCACAAGGAACACCTGGTTGCCGGCCCTGACGGTCCAGCACGACTGGAATTCCACGTCGGGAAGCATAGGGCCGCCTCTCGTGCTCCCCGTTCGAAAACGTTGATGTGCCATGTCTCTTTCCTCCACTGTCATTGGTATGTGGCAAGAGTGTATCGTATTGCACCGACACTGACTGCCGTTGTGCAAGACATGGTCTCCATGAAGGCCGCCGATCACTTCCCGGCATTGAATTGCCGGCGTCGTAGTGAGAACATCTCGGCGCGGGACTTTTGGGACCCGAAGAAATGGAGAAAAGAGCCGTGGATAGCATTCCTGACCGGGCGAGAGTGGTCATCATCGGCGGGGGCATCGTGGGATGCAGCGTCGCTTACTATCTGACGAAGCTGGGTTGGAGCGACATGGTGGTGCTGGATCGCAAGACGGTCGCGGGCGGGACGACGTGGCACGCCGCCGGGCTGGTGACGCAGCTTCGCGCGACGAGGACGATGATCGACATCAACCGCGTGGGCGTCCAGCTCTATTCCACGCTGCACGAGGAGACGGGAATTCCGACCGGGTTCCGCGCCACCGGGAGTCTGACCGTCACGACGACGAACGACCGCATGGACGAGCTCAAGCGCATCCTCTCGCTGGGCAGGTGCTACGGGATCGAGATTCACGAGATCACGGCGGAGGACGCGGGGACGATGTGGCCGCTCATGCGGACGGACGACCTGAAGGGGGGGATATACATCCCGGACGACGGCCAGGCGATTCCGGCGAGCGCGGCGCTTTCGGTGGCGCGCGGGGCCGAGATGGGCGGGGCGCGAATCGTGGAGAACGTGCGGGTAACCGGCGTGAACCGCAAAGACGGCGCGGTAACAGGCGTATCGACGGATCGCGGGGACATCGAGTGCGAGGTAGTCGTGTGCGCGGCGGGTATGTGGTCGCGGCAGCTTGGGCTGAGCGCGGGGGTGGACATTCCCCTGCACGGGGCGGAGCACATGTGGCTCGTGACCAACAAGATGGGCATTCCCGAGGACATTGCGTCCCTGCGCGACCCGGACGAGCAGATCTATTTCCGAAGGGACGCCGAGGAGCAGGGAGCGATCCTCATGGGCGGGTTCGAGACTACGGCCAAGCCGTGGGGCGACGACGCAATCCCGGACGACTACCACTTCGGACTGCTCGAACCCGACTGGGAGCATTTCAAGGTCTTCTGGGACAACGCCGTGCATCGCGTCCCCGCCATGGGAGAGGCGGGCATCAACCGGTTCTGCGTGAGTGCCGAGAGCTTCACCCCTGACAACCGCTACCTGATGGGCGAGTCGCCCGACCTGAAGAACTTCTACCTGGCGACGGGGCTGAACTCGACCGGAATCGCCGCCGCTCCGGGCGTGGGCAAGGCGTTGGCGGAGTGGATCGTAGCGGGCGATCCGACGATGGACCTGTGGGAGATGGACATCCGTCGCTTCCACCATTTCCAGAACGTCAAGACGTATCTGCACGACCGAACGGTCGAGACCGTCGGGACGCTGTACGGGATGCACTACCCGCACAGGCAGATGGAGACGGCGCGGGGGGCGAGGCGGTCGCCTTTTCACGACAAGCTGGTCTCCATGGGGGGCTGCCACGGCGAGGTCGGCGGATGGGAGCGTCCCAACTGGTACGCGCCACCGGGCGTGGAGCCGGTGTACGGCTACTCGTTCGGACGGCAGAACTGGTTCCCGTACTCGGCGGAAGAACACCGGGCCGTCCGAGAAACGGTGGGGCTGTTCGACCAGACGTCATTCGCGAAGTTCCTCCTGCAAGGCAAGGATGCCGAGCGGGTCGCTCAGCGGATATTCGCGGGGCAGATGGCGGTCGATCAGGGCAGGATCGTGTACACCGGGATGCTCAACGAGAGGGGCGGATTCGAGTCCGACCTGACGGTCACGCGCACGGGCGAAGAGGAGTACATGATCGTGACGGCGGGCTCGACCGCGAGACGCGACTTTGGGTGGATACGAAACCACGTCCCCGACGACGCTCACGCCTACCTGACCGACGTTTCTTCATCGTACGCCGTGCTGGGGCTGATGGGGCCGAACTCCCGCGCCCTGCTCTCGGAGGTTACCGACGCGGACGTGTCGAACGAGGCGTTCCCCTACATGAGTTCAAGGGAGATCGCCGTAGGCTACGCGCCCGTCCGTGCTTCAAGGATCACGTACGTCGGGGAGCTTGGCTGGGAGCTTTACATTCCTACGGAGTTCGCCACGCACGTGCTGGACCGCATTCTGGAGCAGGCAGTCAAGTACGATCTGCTGCCCGCGGGGTTCCATGCGATGGAGTCACTCCGGCTGGAGAAGGCGTACCGCTCTTGGGGTCACGACATCTGCGACCTGGACACCGTCGTGGAGTCGGGCCTGACTTTCGCAGTCTCGCTCGACAAGGGAGAAGACTTCATCGGACGGGATGCCGTCCTCCGGCAACTCGACGAGGGCGTGACGCGGAGGCTGGCAGTGTTCACCCTGGAAGACCCGGAACCCCTGCTGCTCGGCAACGAGCCGATCTGGCGTGACGGACAACTGGTGGGCCGGACAACGTCAGGCACGTTCGGGCACACACTGGGCGTCTCGGTGGGCATGGGGTACGTCGAGAACCCGGACGGGGTGTCGACCGACTCGATTCGCGGTGGCGCCTATGAGCTGGAGGTAGCGACCGAACGGTTCCCCGCCAAGGTCAGGCTGACGGCGCCGTACGATCCGAGGGGGAGACGAGTGCGGATGTGAGCGATTGCACTCCCTAACCACAGCGTGCCACCATAGGGCCATCCAAATCCCCGGCGACCCTGCCGGATAGTCAAATGCAGGAGAAATAATGCCGACATACAGTATTGCGAGCGTGCTACACATGTCCGACGACACGGGCGACCTCAACGGGGACCCGATTGAGGCGCTGCGGTCGGTCGCGGCGAGCGGCTATGACGAGGTGGAACTGATAGCGGAGGGCGTGGGCTGGGAGGATGGGCCGCCCCACTCCGCGCCGTTCCGCGAGGCCCTGGAGAGTACGGGGCTGTATGCCCATACGATCCACGCGCCGTTCAAGAGCATCAACCTCGCCAGCATGGATGAGGGCGAGCGGAAGGACAGCGTGGCGCAGGTCGCGGCGGCGATGAGGTTCCACGCTGAGGTTGGGGGACGGACGATCATCGTTCACCCGTCGGGAAGCCCAACATCGCCGGACGAGCCGCTGTACACGAAGGAGAACGTGGGGGCAGCCACGGAGATGGCGCATCGCTCGGTCTCTGAACTGGTGCGGGTCGGCGAGGAGACGGGAGTGCGCATGGCGCTCGAAAACCTCGTGGCGAAGGTGGGATTCGACGCCCGTCCACTGGAGACGATGCAGGAGCTGCGGTCGTTCATGGCCGATCTCCCGGCTGAGTATGTGGGTATCTGCCATGACATCGGACACACGCGGCTGCGGAAGCTCGACGTGGCGAACGAGACGCGGGTCGCGTCCGAGCGCCTCTATGCGCTGCACATCCAGGACGGTTACTCAGACGAGGACGATCATCTCCCGCCCGGTCACGGGGTCATCGACTTCGACTCGTTCGGGCAGGCCCTTGAAGACATCGGGTTCGACGGCGCGTGGACGATGGAGGTGCTCGCGACGAACCATCCGGGAACGATAGAGGACGTTGCCATCGAGTTGGCAGACATCCGGGACAGGTGGATGGCCGAGGGGATTCGGAACGTCAAGTAGCCTTCGAGCCGGTCACATGCGAAGCTGGACTTTGACGGAGCCGGTGGACTTGTCGTAGGCGGTGGCCAGGGCTTGGGGCATTTCCGTGAGTGGGAAGGTGTGCGTCACCATTGGTTTGAGGTCGACCTTGCCCGACCCCATGAGGTCGATTGCCATCTCGAAGTCGTGCCGGCCGTCCATGATGCCGTAGCACACGGAGAAGATGAAGGACTGCTCCTTGAGGAGCGGCTCCATCCAATCGGTCAGGACGGGTTCGTGGAATACGCCGAGGACGACGATTCGTCCCATGACGCGGGTCATGTCGACGGCTTGGACAAGGGTCGCGTTGCTGCCGAAACCTCCCACGGTCTCGACGGTGATGTCGGCGCCCCGACCGCCAGTGAGGTCATGGACGGCCTCGGTTGCGTCGTCGGAGTCGGGATCGAGCACCACGTCGGCCCCAAAGCGCTTGGCGAGATCGGCTTGCTGGGCGTGTCTCGCGGTGGCGATTATCGTGCCCGCGCCCAATGCTCTTGCGGCAGCGATCGCGGTCAGGCCTATGTTGCCCGCGCCGAGCACGACGACGGCGTCGCCTGCCATGAGCGCGCCACGACACATTCCCCGGATGGACACGGCCAGAGGCTCGACGAGCGCACCCTCCTCCCACGTCATCGTACCGGCTAGGGGGTAGCAGGCGACGGCGTTGCGCGTGACGTATTCGGCGAACCCGCCACCGGCGTAGTCGGCCTTGTCGTCGCAGTTGCGGTACTGGCCCTGCCGGCAGTACCAGCAGGTCAGGCAGGCCTTGCCGTGTCCGACGACCTCGACGGCGACTCTCTGCCCGATCTTTGCAGGATCGACTCCCTCCCCGACTGCGACGATCTCGCCCGCGGTCTCGTGTCCGGCGGGGAGCGTCTCAGGCTCAGTCAGCTTGCGGTACTGGTTGAGATCGGAGCCGCAGATGCCCTCGGCGCGGACTCTGACGAGGGCATCTCCGGGACCGGGATCAAGGCGTTCGATGCGCTTAATCTCGACGGTGTCGACGCCGTTGTACAGCGCGGCGAGCATCTTGGGCATGTGAGCCTCCGGGAGAGTTATCAGTTGGCGATGGGTTGGGCGATGATCCAGAGGCTGGTCGCCGTGTATACGATCATCAGGGCGAGCATCGGGTACTGGCTCTTGACGGCCAGGGCGGACGTCGGCATCCGGCGGAGCGAAATGATGTGGGCGACGTAGACGGAGAGGATGTGCCCCAGGACGATGGCGATGATGGACACCCACCAGACGAATCCGGGGGAGATGACGTTGATGTCGATGAGGTATGCGGCGGTGCCGAACAGGTCCCAGTCGAAGCCGAAGGGGTCGGAAAGGAGCGGGATGATCCCCTGCCCCTGTATGGCGAGGAGCGAGATGAAGTGGGCCATGTTGTAGGCAAGCGCGATGGGGACTAGCGACAAGACGAAGACCTTGGCAACGTCGAAGACCGGAGAGCCGGTCGTTCCTTCAAACTGGCGCAGCACCCACGAGAAGCCGAGATAGATCGTGAGGAACAGGACGGGGATAAAGAGCAGGCCAAGCGTGTCGATTGTGCCGAAGGTGTCAACGGGCAGCGGAGAAATGACGGGATGGAGGGCGTCCTGCACGTTCAGCCAAGCGCTCGTTTCGGAGATGCCGTCGAAGGTGACCGTGGCAAGCGTGAGGATGACGAAGACGGCCATGGATGCAGACACGACTCCGCGAGTGGCGAGGCCGACGGCGTAGGGGCGGAGGTTGAACTGGCGCTCATCGGGGTCGGCGCGCTGGAAGCACTCGAGGCAGTCGACGCACGTGTCGCAGAGGTCATTGCCTGAAGCCGCGATCTCCGTCGGCGAGAAGCGGGCGAAGAGGCCGAACAGCACGGAGAAGGCTTCGCCGCGTCTCAGCCAGACGTGCTTGCCGAAGACGAGCATACCGGCCCACGTGATCGCGGAGTACACCAGAATGAAGAGGCCGAGCTTGAAGGGGGCCTGCGCGCCGTTGTAGACGTTCTCCAGCCAAGCGAAGATGAAGAACAGGATGACGGCGGGCCAGACTCCCCAGCTTTCGGGGTAGTCCATGAGGCCCTCGTCCTCTTCGCCGTCACCGACGACGAAACGCTCGACCCACTCGAACATCGTCCTCCACGGGTTGACGAGCATCCAGAGGTTGCCGAGCAGGGCGCAAATGTAGCCCATGCCGACCCACCAGATGATCCAAACGAAGGTGGGGGAAAAATTCTCCACGGGCTTGTTGACGCCGAACAGGCTTGTGGCGATCACGAGCAGGAAGACGGCGACGCCGAGGAGCTTGAAAGCGCAAGTCAATACCCTGCTCCGCAGGACTGGGCCAAGCACCGGGACGGCCAGCAGGTTGAGTGTGGGATACCTAAACTCGCCGGGCCGCTTGTTGACGAAGAGGCCGATAACCACGAACGAGGCGGCCACCGTCGCGGCGGCGGCGATCATGAACATATTCAGGGGGAGCGGGAGATCGTACCTCTCACCGAATCCGTGAGCGTACACCGGCGAGGCCGCCAGAGCCGTCACCACGGCAGCGATGGTGGCAGGAAGGGCTAGTTTCCTGGTCGGCATGAGGCACTCATTTGCGGGATTCCTAGTTCTATTCTAGCGTCTTGATGTAGTTGATTACATGCCAGATCTCATCGTCGGCGTATCTGTCTGCGAGGCCGACCATCGCCGTGCCTGCGATGCCGTCGTGGATGAAGTCGAAGAGCACCCTGTCGGGGTGGAGCGGGACGTGGATGATGAGACTGGCGGGCGGGGGATCGAGACCGGCTGCCGCGGGGCCGTCTCCACGCCCCTCAGTACCATGACAGGATGCGCAGGACTCGGTGTAGACGCGGTTGCCTATGGCAAGCGATTCAGGGTTGGGCGGGAACGGATTGCGGTCGGCTGATGACGCTGACTCGCCGAATTGAGCGGTGAAGATTACTCCCGCTCCGATCAGGAACACGGCGAGGCCGGGGGCCATGACGGCCAATCCGCGGCGCGAGTACCAGCCTCCAAGGGGAATCCCGACGGCAAGGAACACGAAGCCCAAGACGGCAAGCTCCACGCCGAAGAGGAGTCGGCCGGTGTCCTCCGACGGGAAGATCGCGGAGCTGCTGACTCCTCCGCCTGAGGCGACCTCAAATCGGAAGGCGGTACGGGCGTCGAAGGTGTCCGGGCGTCGAACGGCGACCTCTAGCTGATACGCGCCTGCGATGTTGATCGGGACGTCGTTGGCAAGAAACTCTCCTTCTCCGGCTCGCCCGGTCGGAAGGACGCCCTCTCCAAGGTCAGCGTCGAGGTAGGACAGGCGTATGTCCACTCCCGAGGCATTCACAATCGGATCGCCGTGACGGTCGGCAAGCGTAACGGTCACCGTGTTCGGACCGAATCGTCCCGGCTCGATTTCGACATCGATGGTGGCCCCCTCCGCTGTGTCCTGGAAGGTCAAACTTTGCGGAATACCTATGCCCTCCCGGGACGCGACCTGCCGGGCCGGTTCGAGACTCGTCAGGTAGGCCGTGGCTAGAATGACGAGGACTCCAATGATGGCTTCGGCGGTGACCGTCCGGCGGAGTAGAGACGCGGCCCTGCGGTTTGCGCGGATGGCGGGCGTGAGCCACAGCAGGTTCGTGGCACCGAAGACTAGGAGGATAGCTACCAGCGCAGTCTTGATCACGAGAGTTTGCCCGTAAGGGACGACGAGCGCGGGCAAGACTGTGACTTGCGCCCATGCGCTATAGAGGCCGGTGACGGTGAGCGCGACGACGCTCAGTCCGGCCACGAGGGAGAATCGCGGAAGGACGGCGAGAATGATCTGACGGACATTGCCCTCGGGGAATGGGAGAAGACGACCGGAAGAATAAGCGCGAGTCCGAACAGGCCGCCAACCCAGAAGGCTGCCGCGAGGAGGTGGATGTAGTCGGTCACGGTGGCCGCAAGCTCGATGCCGGGGGTGGCCGCGCCGTGGCTGGTCGCACTGAGGGTCGCCATGGCAAGGCCCGTGACCAAGAAGGTCGATATCCAGAGAGCGGTATCACGGCGTGGGGAAGGGACCCTGCGAAGTCGCAGCAGCGCCCATGTCGGGCCGAGTGCGCCGATGAGGAGGGAGGTGCGTTGAAGCCATCCCCTGCCCCATTCGGTCTCCGTGACGACGAAGCGGACCGGCTCCCCAAGTGTCTCGATAAACGACACCTCATGGACGGACGATGCCTGCACCAGCAGATGCCCAATCGACCCGAACAGCGCCACGACGATTCCGGCAATGGCTATCCTGTCCGTCCTGTCGCGCACTCTCGCCACGAGGTCTTCGGCGTCACTCATCGACGCCAGTGGTGGGCGAAGGACAACGAGCCACAGCATGAGGACGCCGAGCACCGAAAGTCCACCGAGGAGGACGGTCCAGCGCATGAAAGGCTCGGCGGGAGACAGAAGGACCGTCTCACTGGCAAGGTCGGACGATGCTACGGAGAGCGGCTCGCCGACCGAGTAGAAGAATGTTCCGCGAATGGTGTGGCCGTCCACCGTGGAAAGGTTTCGCCAAGCGACGGTGTAGGTTCCGTTCGGCAGGTCGTCCCGTAGGGTGACGGACATGACCGTGGGGTTGGCGGGATCGACCGCGCTGTCGTCGTTGTCGACGCGCCTTCCCCGCGAGTCAAGCACTTCGATGGCGCTGAAGGAGGGTTCGAGCGGCTCCGTAAACCGGATGGTGATCTTGGAAGGGGCAGTATCGACCACCGAGTTCGGGGCGGGGTCGGCGTCGGCAAGGTTGGCGTGAGCAGAAGCGGAGTCGGGCCGGGACAAGACAAGCGTTACGATGACAAGGGCGAGGATCGCTCCCTTCCAAGCGAGTACGCCTCTTGTCGTATCCGGCAGTGACATCGAAACCCCTATCAGGCGGCCCGTTTCTTTCGTCGCCTGCGTTTTCCGCCGAGGGAAGCGCGGATGGAAAGCCCAAAGATGATGAGGAAGGCCACGAGGACGACCAGGGTCAGTATGCCGGTAATGGGACTGGCGTTCTTGACCTCCACCTGAAAGTCCGCGGAGTGTTCGCCGTCGGGGTCGGTAATCATGGTTGTGAACAGCCAGATGCCCTCGCGTCCGACGGACGTGTTGACCTCGTAGTACGTGGGGTCCTGCGCGCTGTTCGCGGCGATCGTTGGGCCGATCTCGATATCGGTCGAGTCGGGGCCGGTGCCCTGAAGGGCGACTTTCGCGTCGAGGACGGGTGCCTTGGTGGCGGGGTCGGTGACGGTCAGGGCCAGGTGGAGATTCCCGACGGACGGGCTGGGAGGTATGGTGCCGAGTCCTATCTCATAGGGTCCGGCCATCTTCTTCTGGAAGTTCGTGACTCGTCCATTGGCCTGGACGATTGTTGGGAGTGAGGCGATGCCGATCGCCAGTCCGGCGGCAAGGAGGAGCGTCGTGTACAGCCAACGAACGTTGTCCACGAGCTATGACCCTGTACGGGAGACGCTTGCAGGGCCGGGCCTTTCACCCTCACCCCAACCCTCTCCCACGACGGGAGAGGGAGATACTCGAAGGTTTGCATGTTGGGACGGTGCGTTCACGTGAAGCGGGCGGTTGAGAAGGGAGACGGCTGTGTACGGAAGGGGCGACGGCACGTTGACGTATCGCGAGTACATTGTGGATATTATACCTGCGGGCGCAATTTGGAGTCTATAAGGATTGACTCTGTGTGAGAGGTTCGGTAGAATAGCTTTTCGACTCTGGTGAAGGAATCGTCTTCAGAGGAGTCCGCGCGTCGCCAATTGGCGGAGAGCGCAAAGCACCTTAACAACCGAATCCTGCGAGTATGTCACGTCTTCGGACCGTTCCCGCCGGGGAGCGTGTTTTGAGGACGCAGACACTTGCTACCGAATAAACGAGTTGTAATGTGGGTCAAGTTGTTAAGGGTCTACGGTGGATGCCTTGGGGCCAAGGGCCGAAGAAGGGCGTGGCAAGGCTACGAAAAGCCTCGGTTTGCTGCCTAGCAAGCTCAGCCGGGGATGCCCGAATGGGGAAACCCTTCCTAGGTCATACTAGGAAATCCACATAGGATGGTAAGCGGGGGAACTGAAACATCTCAGTACCTCGAGGAAAAGAAATCAACCGAGATTCCCCTAGTAGTGGTGAACGAACGGGGAAGAGCCCAAACCTGTGGGGCTTAGTGGACTGAGGTCCTATGCCGCTCGGGTGTTGTAACACGCGCCTCTCCCGGCCTCAGCACGGGAGAAGGAGTAAGAAACCTCTGATCTAGCCGAATGAATCTGGAAAGGACGACCGAAGAGGGTGATAGTCCCGTAGGCGAAAGGTTAGAGGCTCCTGGTGTGTTGTTGAGTACGGCGGGACACGTGGAATCCTGTCGGAAGCTGGGGGGACCACCCTCCAAGGCTAAATACCCTTGGCCACCGATAGTGAACCAGTACCGTGAGGGAAAGGTGAAAAGAACCCCGGAAGGGGAGTGAAATAGTTCCTGAAACCGTAGACTTACAAGCCGTGGGAGGCTGTTGCGATGCGTCGTAATGGCTGACCGCGTGCCTATTGAAGAATGAGCCGGCGAGTTAATCTATGTAGCTGGTTAAGGGACATCAGTTCCGGAGCCGCAGCGAAAGCGAGTCTGAACAGGGCGCGCATAGTTGCATGGATTAGACCCGAAACCAGGTGAGCTACCCATGGCCAGGTTGAAGCTCGGATAGTCTCCGAGTGGAGGACCGAACCCGTGTCTAGTGCAAAAGGCTGGGATGAGCTGTGGGTAGGGGTGAAATGCCAACCGAACCTGGAGATAGCTGGTTCTCCCCGAAATGTATTTAGGTGCAGCCTCAATCGAAGTCTCGTGGAGGTAGGGCTCTGGATGGGTAAGGGGGCGAGAGCCTACCAAACTCAACCAAACCACAAATGCCATAGAGACGATCATTGGGAGTGAGACAGTGGGGGATAAGCTCCATTGTCGAAAGGGAAACAGCCCAGACCGCAGGCTAAGGTCCCGAAGTGTGTGCTAAGTGTGAAAAGAAGTGGGATTGCTAAAACAGCTAGGAGGTTGGCTTAGTAGCAGCCATCCTTTAAAGAGTGCGTAACTGCTCACTAGTCGAGGAATCCTGCGCTGAAAATGTAACGGGGCTAAGCACACCACCGAAGCCGCGGTCCCTACCGGAGCAATCCGGAGGGAGGTAGGGGAGCGTTGTCAGGGCGTTGAAGCACTCGGCGTGAGCCAGTGTGGAGCGCTGACAAGTGAGAATGCCGGCATGAGTAGCGACAATCCTGGTGAGAATCCAGGACACCGGAAGCCTAAGGTTTCCTACGCAATGCTGATCAGCGTAGGGTAAGTCGGTCCTAAGCCGTAGCGCAGAAGCGAAGGCGATGGACAGCAGGTCAAAATTCCTGCACCACCGTTACCCTGTTAAGCGAAGGGGGGACACGGAAAGGTAGGCGGGGCGCGCCCATCGGACATGGTGCGTTTTCCCTTGTAGGCGACGACCGGGGTAGGAAAATCCGCCCTGGGAGCTGAGAGGGGAGAAAACTCTAGGGCCACAGCCCTGGGGAATTCCGCCGACCCTCTGCCGTCAAGAAAAACCTCGTCGATAGGGGTCTTGGTGACCGTACCGCAAACCGACACAGGTAGGCAGGGGTAAACGCCCCGAGGTGAACGAGAGAACCCTCGTTAAGGAATTCGACAACTTAGCCCTGTAACTTCGGGAGAAAGGGTGCCCGGAGGGTACCGTCCGCATGCCGGACGCGAGCCCTTTCGGGCCGCAGTGAACAGGCTCAGGCGACTGTTTACCAAAAACACAGGTCTCTGCTAAACCGAAAGGTGATGTATAGGGGCTGACGCCTGCCCAGTGCCGGAAGGTTAAGGGGAGAGGTTCGTCCTCGGACAAAGCCTTGATCCGAAGCCCCGGTGAACGGCGGCCGTAACTATAACGGTCCTAAGGTAGCGAAATCCCTTGTCGGGTAAGTTCCGACCCGCACGAATGGCGTCACGACCTGAGCGTTGTCTCAACGAGGGGCTCGGTGAAATTGCAAGACCAGTAAAGATGCTGGTTACCCGCGACAGGACAAGAAGACCCCGTGGAGCTTTACTGTAGTTTGGCAATGGGTCGAGATTATGGATGTGTAGGATAGGCGGGAGACTGTGAAGCGTCGGCGCCAGCCGGCGTGGAGTCAACCTTGAAATACCGCTCTTTCATCATTTTGGCTCTAACCTCGGAGAAACCGAGGGACATTGCCTGATGGGCAGTTTGACTGGGGCGGTCGCCTCCTAAACGGTAACGGAGGCGCCCAAAGGTTCCCTCAAGGTGGATGGAAATCACCTGTAGAGTGCATTGGCATAAGGGAGCTTGACTGTGAGACCTACAAGTCGAGCAGAGACGAAAGTCGGGCAAAGTGATCCTACGGCTCTGTGTGGAAAGGCCGTAGCTTATCGGATAAAAGCTACCCCGGGGATAACAGGCTAATCACGCCCAAGAGTTCATATCGACGGCGTGGTTTGGCACCTCGATGTCGGCTCGTCGCATCCTGGGGCTGGAGAAGGTCCCAAGGGTCGGTCTGTTCGCCCGTGAAAGCGGCACGCGAGCTGGGTTCAGAACGTCGTGAGACAGTTCGGTCTCTATCCGTCGTGGGCGCAGGAGATTTGAGGAGAGCTTTCCCTAGTACGAGAGGACCGGGAAGGACGGACCTCTAGTGTACCGGTTGTTTCGCCAGAAGCACCGCCGGGTAGCTATGTCCGGATGTGATAAGCGCTGAAAGCATCTAAGCACGAAGCCAACTCCAAGATTAGATCTCCCAAAATGACTTCGGTCAGGAGTAAGGGCCCAGGTAGACTACCTGGTGGATAGGCCGCAAGTGGAAGTCCGGTAACGGATGTAGCTGAGCGGTACTAATAGCCCGAGGACTTGACCCACATTACAACCCGTTTATTCAGGATTCGGTTACACAACACATCGCCGCGGGGTGGAGCAGCGGCAGCTCGTTGGGCTCATAACCCAAAGGTCGCAGGTTCGAGTCCTGCCCCCGCAACCAGAACACAAAACGAACGCCCGTCAGCAATTTGACGGGCGTTTGTGTACATCACGGGATAGAAGCATCACGCGCAGGAGGATGGAACGTTGGGCGGGATGATGATATTCGGCGTCGTTCTTGCGGTGGCAGGTCTGTCCCTGGCGTTATTCTTCGACGTTGCGGCAACCTTATTCATAGCCGCAGGGGTAATCGTCGCCATAGTCGGCGGAGCATCTGCGGTGTACGGAGGGGCGCTTGAGAAGGCGTGGGGACTCGCCCTGCTGTTCCTCGGTATCGTCGTCGCCGTCATGGGCGTGTTCATGAGCTTCCTGCTCGACCTGTGGATCGTCCAATGGATGATAAGGTACGGCGGAGCGATCATGGTGATCATCGGAGTCATCATGGCGGGAATCGGGCTGATCGGAATGTTCAAGGGCGATGACGACAACCGGATTGATAAGCTGATCGAGAAGCACCTCAAGAGTATGAAGTGAAAGACTGGTGCTAGCAGCCGAGGCTCTCAAGCGTGTTACGATACTGAATGATGGATTGATCTTTGCCGATGGTGATGTATGACTGAGGGAGCGATGGCCTATGGTTGACGTACTCCTTTCCCCTGACAACCGTTTCACTCTCGATTCGCTCAATGCGAAGCGCGACTCGGTCGAAGACACGCTCTCGACGGACATGCGGACGAGGGTACGCCGTGTCTTGAGCTGGCTGGAGCGGGCGCGGCAGGAAGAGGACGATCAGGACGCGGCGTTCATGTTCTATTGGATCGCGTTCGAGGCCGTCTATGGGGAGTGGACACGTGAAGCGCAATCTCAAAGGGCGGATTTTAGAAAGTTCTTTGAGAAAGCCATTGCGGAGGACACGCAGAATACGATCCGGGACGAGGTGTTGGACGATCTCGCCGATACGATTTTGGAAGTGGTTGCCAACCCCTACGTATTCGAGCCGTTCTGGGACTACTACAACGGAAACTCGGACTCCGACGACGAATGGCAAAACCTTCTGATCAGCGACGTGGAGCGGGTGAGCATTCGGCTCGAAGATGGGGACACGGTCCAGCCGCTGGCTACGGTGTTCGAGCGTCTGTGCGTCGTCCGCAATCAGCTATTTCGCGGCGAGGCGACGTGGAACCGGTACGTAAATCGGAGTCAGATCGAGGACGGCACGGAAATTCTGGCGTTCGTCGTCCCAGCGCTGGCGGATCTAATGCTGGACAAGCCAGAGGCGTTCGATCGTCCGTCCCGCTACCCGTCGGTCGAGAGCGATACGGCTGAGACGGTCGAGGACGTGGTGGACTACGCTATTGCAGTGAATGTCCACAGGCGCATCCGCGACGGCAAAGAGAGAGTGTACTCGTCCGCCGAAGTGAGGAAAGAGCTTGGCCTGGACGATTGATTACTCTCGCATGGCGAGTAGGCAACTGCGAAAACTCGACAGAAATACGGCTCAGCGCATCACCGAGTACATGAATGAGCGCGTTGCGCCATTGGACAATCCGCGGAGCAGAGGCAAAGCCCTGACAAGCCCTTATGGCGGGCTGTGGAGCTATCGCGTAGGCGACCACCGCGTGATCTGCGATATTCAAGACAATGCGCTATGTATCCTGATACTCAGAATGGGAAGACGTGACAAGGTGTACAGTTAGCTAACGGCGCTAGACTCTGAACCCCAGATTTGCTTTAATCCGACAAACTTTCGCCGAAGTGTGACCAGTGTCCCCTACCCTTTTCACCGGTACTCTGCGCCGCCTTCTTGTGGCGGCGGGGCTTTGTCTGGTCGCGGCTTCGGCAGCCTGTGAGGAAAAGCCTGATATGCAATGGAATTCTCCGCCCGCGATCGAAATCGACTCCGGGAAGCAGTACACCGCGACCATCGAGCTTGAGAAGGACAACGGCAAGGTCGAGGTGGAACTCTTCGCGGATAAGGCGCCGACGATCGTGAACAACTTTGTGTTCCTCGCCCGGCAGGGCTACTACGACGGCGGCACGTTTCACCGGGTGATCGAGGGGTTCATGGCGCAGACGGGCGATCCGACAGGTACGGGGCGCGGCGGTCCGGGATACCGCATCGACAACGAGTTCCATCCGGACGCCCGGCACGACGGTCCCGGCGTTCTCTCCATGGCGAACGCAGGGATTCAGGGAGGTCGCGGAACGAATGGGAGCCAGTTCTTCATCACCTTCGTAGCGACGCCTTTCCTAGACGGTCTGAACCCGGACGGCTCGGCAAAGGACTGCTCTCGCGAGTCGTGCCACCCGGTATTTGGGCGGGTCGTCGAGGGCATGGAGCACGTCTTCGCAATAAGTCCGCGCGACCCCGGTTCGGCGCGTGAACCGGGCGACCGGATCCGGACGATATCCATCGTCGAGCGGTAGGGCGTGTGTAATGGGCAGCCGGAGCCGTTCGTGGTGAGCTTGTCGAACCATGAGCTACGTCGTCGATCTTCACGTCCACTCGCGGTACGCCTACGCCACGAGTCGGGACCTTGATTTCGACAGTCTCTCCCGGCACGCCAAGATCAAGGGTATAGACCTCCTCGCGAGCGCCGACTTCACACACCCCGAATGGTTCGAGGAGTCCCGTCTCAAACTCAACGACGCAGGCACGGGGCTATTCGAGTACGGTGGAGTGTCGTTCATCCTGGGAACGGAAGTCGAGTGCCACGGAAGGCAGGGTGGGCGTGGCCGCCGGGTACATATGCTGGTATTCGCCCCGGACTTCGCGGTGGTCGAACGCATCAATGCGGCGCTCAGTAGATACGGTAGGCTCGACGGGGACGGCCGACCTGCTCTCGGCCTGTTGCCACGCGAGTTGCTATCGCTCATCAAGGGCATCGATGAGAGGTGCTTCCTCATCCCCGCCCACCTGTGGACGCCGTGGTTTGGATTGTACGGCTCCAAGTCGGGGTACGACTCGCTGGAGGAGTGCTTCGGAAGCGATGCCGGGGAGATTCCGGCCATCGAGACGGGGCTGTCGAGCGATCCCGCCATGAACTGGAGCGTGCCATCGCTCGACAACGTGGCGATCATGTCGTTTTCGGACGCTCACTCCGCCCCGAACCTCGGGCGAGAGCTGACCGTGATGAACGGGGAGATGACGTACGGCGGTCTGCTTGGGGCCATGCGGAGGCAGGATATTTTGTACACGGTCGAGTTCTACCCGGAGGAGGGGAAGTATCACCACTCGGGGCACCGCGCGTGTCAGGTCAAGATGAGCCCGGAGGAGGTGCGGGAGCAGGGAAAGGTCTGCCGCTCGTGCGGTCGCGGGATCACGGTTGGGGTGTCGTACAGGGTTGAGGAACTGGGAGGCAGGCATGTGGATACGTGGATTGGAGACGACGGACTGGTGCATGGGGATACTGGCCGTCCGCCTTTCAAGTCACTGGTACCGCTGCGGGAGGTGCTGTCGGAGAGTCTCGGAGTCGGGCCGAGAACGAAAAAGGTTGGCAGAGTGTACGAGCGGCTCATCGAGCGCTTCGGAACGGAGATGTCGGTACTGATGGAGACTCCGATTGCGGAGATTGACTTCGCTTCGGACGAGCGAACGGCGGAGGGAATCGACCGGGTGCGACGAGGAGATATTTTCATAGAGCCGGGGTATGATGGCGTGTACGGTAAGGTTCGCGTGTGGGGGAGCGGCGGAGCTATTCACCGCAGAGGGCGGTGAGAACGCAGAGAGGATTTTGGATTCCCGCGTTCGCGGGAATGACGGTGAGGATGGTTGCAGTAGATGCGGACTGAGGGTTCTAGCCCAGTCGTCTGAATTCGGGCGGGTAACAGGCGGGACGGAATGGCTTCGGCGTGGCATAATACCTGCTCCTGGGGGTGAGATCATGCGTCAACAGTCCATTGCCCTGCGATACGTGACGAGAGAGGATGTTGGTCGTCTAAAGAGTTGGCTTGATGACGACGAGGTGGCGGAGAGTTGGTTCGGGCGGTATTCCTATGGCAACCCGGCGCATTTGGGGTATAACCCGACTGAGATCGCCGAGGTCGGGGAGGCGGAGTGGGTCGCGATATTCGAAGATCCCACGCACCACATCCTGTCGATCTATACGGAGGACGGCGAACACATCGGCGAGTTCCACGTGGCCATCGAGGAAGCGTGGGGCGACGGGCAGATCTCGATCCTGATCGGGCGAAAGGACATGTGGCATAAGGGGTACGGGACTGCCACCATGAGGGCCGGGCTCGATCTGTGCTTTCGGAAGTGGGGGCTGTACCGCGTGTGGGTGGATGTGCCGGAATACAATACGTGGGCGAGAAGGATGTTCGAGCGGCTGGGTTTCACGCACGAGGGGACGCTGCGAAAGAGCCGGCCGCACGAGGGCGCGCGGTTCGATTCGGTGGTGATGGGGATGCTGTCAACCGAGTACGGGGTCGAGGAGCGGCAGGACGCGGACGTGGTCTGAGGCGGGCGGCGACCCGCCGACAGCCCCACTACTCCGTCAATGGAGAAGTAGACGGTAGGGAGGCGAGTCGGTCTAGCAGAGCCTGACGCTTGGCGAAGTAGTCGGCTTCCCGGAGTTTGCCTTCCTCCAAGGCACGTTCGAGGTCGGCGATCTGGGCGATGATGGCCGCACGGTCGCTGGTCTCTTGCTGAGCCCCGGCACTTGAAGCCGCACTGGCGAATATGCCGCCTCGACGTGCCATCGCGATCGCGATGAGGGAGACCATCAGCAGGCCGAGCAGGGCGGGAGCAGCCAGCTCGTAGGGAATGTCGGATGCCGTGGCTTGCGTCTTGTCCCAAAGAGTCGCCTGAGGGAGGGACGATATCTCCAGTTTTGCGCGGGACTGCCGGGCGATGCCGGATACCTCGATGAGCTGGTAGTGCTTGTCGCCGACCTTCACGTCGCCGGGCGCTCCGAAATCAGCGCTCGAAAGGTCGCCGATCTCGTAGGGTACGAGGATACGGGCGTTTTCGGCGCCATACAGGTAGGACTTGTCAATCGTGACGGACTCGCCCTCGTAGCCGAAGTGGTAGGCGAACATGACCTCGTGTTCGCCGGGGGGGATGTTGGCGGGGACGGCGAATCCGCGATCGACCTGTATGGCGTCGGCTCCGACGAGGGAGGTGTCGATCTGGAGGCCCTTCGCTCCGGGCGGCAGGCCGAAGCGGAGGAGATTCATGGGTTCGGCTCCGGGGACGTAGGTCCGGTCGCTTGCGTTCACCACGTTGACGATCTCCAGGGCGTACACGTCGCGGGCAATCTTGTCGACCTGGGGTATGAGCAGCGATGAGCTTGACACCGAGAGGAGCGACTGGTCGTCGGACGTCTCGTAGATGGTGACCGTGACGGGCGGGAGCGACTCTGGGCGAAGGTCGATGTCTGTGCCGTATACGACTCCCTGGTAGCGTATCGTCACGCCGTAGAGAGCCTCGGGATCGAGGGGGATGTTCTCGAAGCGGAAGTTTCCCTTGGTGTCGGTTGTGGTGGTTGATTCCTCGTAGGTGTTCGCCGTCTGCCGGTGGAGGGTAACTGTTAGGCCGAATGGTGGGAGGGAATTGGCCGTGCCGTTGACGATGGCGCCGGTTACGTCGCGGAGTTGGAGGGTTTCCTGTGCAGCGACGGGCAGCGTCACCACGGCCAACAAGACCGCCGCGAACGACGACCCTAATCGTATCCACCCGCCCCTACTCATCGTCTGTCCGCTCATCATCCGACGGTGGGGAGCCGGTAATCCCCTCACGCACGGCCCGGACCTCACTTGCCACATTGGCGAGAAGCTCCTCTTCCTGCTGGTCCTCCAGTTCCATGGCCTTCATGATGTTGGCGGCTTCGAGCATGTACTGCTCTCGCAGGTCGCGGTAGTCGTCCCGTGTCAGGTTGCCGATGGCGTGCTCCAGTTCGGTGTTCTTGAGTCCGGCTATAGCGGCCTCCCATCGGCGGGTAAGCTCCGAGTAGGTGGAGGTCTCGTCACGGAAGACGGTCGATAGACCTCTTCTGAATATGAAGGGGTAGAGAATGGCCGCGGCCGGTATCAGGGCTAGGAGGACAGCGATGAGAACGAGCATGAGCGGTGGCCTCTACACGCCGGCGAGTCGAACGCCCTTCGGAAGGGGAAGCGTCGCGGGAACCGGTCGGCGGCGTGGCGACAGCGCGAGGACAGTTCCCAGCACGAACATCGGCCCGGCCACCCACATCCACCACACGAGGGGGTTCACGTATACGCGGAACACGGCGGTCCCGTTCTCGCCGAACTCGGACGGCACTATATAAAAATCTTCGATGGGCGTGCTGCGGATGGCGGCGCGAGTGGCGGCGACCTCGTGGCTGATGTAGAAGGTCCTTCGCGCGTCCATGCTCCCGATCTCCCGGCCCTCTCGAGCAATGTCGAACCGGGCCGTCATCTCGATTCGATCAGAGAACGGCCGCGAGCCGAAATCGACGTAGGTGAACTCGTAGTCGCCGAGCGAACGGGTGTCGCCGAGGGACATGTTGAAGTCGCGCTGCACGGAGTAGAACGAGGAGCCGATTGCGCCGATTGCCAGCATGGCGATTCCGAGGTGGACGACGTAGCCGCCATAGCGGGGACGGTTCGCCCCGAGCAGCCTCGCGAAGGCGAGCGGGTAGCTCTCTCCCCTGCGGTGCCGGACACGGGAGCCTCGCAGCCACTCATGTCCGATGGCGACGAAGGTGATGACGCAGACGGCGACGGCCAGCAGAGGCAGAGGCTCACGCAGTCCGAGGGAGGACGAGTCCAACGGTTGCGATGGCAGCGCCGGCAAGCGGGATCCTGAGGATGGTCAACACGTTCCGCATGTTGGCTCTTCGCCACGGGAGCAGCGGGCCGACTCCCATGAGGAAGACGAGCGCGAGGAGGATGGGGCCGTTCACCCGGTCGAAGAAGGGTTTGCCTACGGTGATGACCTCGTCGGACGCGGCCTCGGAGAAGACAGGGTAGATGGTGCCCCAGAGGGTGATGAACGCGACGGCGAGGAAGAGGACGTTCTGCGTGAGGAAGGCACTCTCGCGGGAGAGCATCGAGTCGAGGCGCTCCTTGCTCTTGAGGGTGTCGATGCGCCACATGAAGGCCGCGAGCGCCGCTATGAGGGTGAAAGCCATGAAGCCGAGGAAGACCCAGCCCATAGTCGATTGCGCGAATGAGTGCACGGACGGTACGGGGCCGCCGCGATTGATGAACATGCCCATCTCGGCGAGGACGAAGGCGACCGAGACGAGGATGATGTTCCACATGCGGAACATGCCGCGCCGCTTCTGCACCATGATCGAGTGAACGAACGCGGTCATCGCGAGCCAAGGCATGAGGGCGGAGTTCTCGACGGGGTCCCACGCCCAGTAGCCTCCCCAGCCGAGGATGGTGTACGCCCACCATGAGCCGAGGAGAAGTCCGACGGTGAGGATGAGCCACGACACCATGCCCCACGTCCTTCCGAGATCGACCCACTCGTCGCGTCCGCCACGACCCGCCAGGAGCGCGCCGATGGCTATGCTGAACGGGATGGCGACGGAGATGAGGCCCATCATCTGCATGGGGGGATGGATGAACATGCCGAAGTGAATGAGCAGCGGGTTTATCCCCTGCCCGTCCGGCGGCGCGATGGCCAAGCGTTCGAGCGGGTTGGCGAGAAAGACGATGACGCCGAGGAAGAAGGCCATGACGAAGGCCATGACACCGGTCGCGTACGGGGCGGTATATGGGAGCTTCCGGGACAGCCCCCACCATGGCTATCGCCGTCAGGAACGAGTAGACCGTGGCGATGAACAGGAGCGACCCTGCGTTGCCGGCGTAGAGGGCGACCCATGTGTAGATCTGCGGGAGGGCGAGACTGCTGTTCTCAGCCACGTAGCGGACAGAGAAGTCGTGCGTGACGAATGCGTAGACCAGTGCCAGGGTCGAGATCGCGAGCAGCAGCGGCACGGTCATCATGCCGTAGCGCGCGCTCAGCACGAGAACGGGCGCCTGGAGTCGCGCGCCGAGAAAGGAGGCAACCGTCACGTATCCCCCGACGACGAGGGCAATGGGCAGCGCGACGAATCCGGCGTCAACCAGCAACGGCTTCTCCCGGGTCTCGCTTGTCCTCGGCACCGGATGGGCGTTCGCCGTCGGAGTCGGACGCAAGAGCGGCCTCGATGCGCCGGAAGTAGTCGTCGCGCTCGGCTTCGGTCAGGCTAGGAGCGCCATCCGGTGTCCCGTTGCCCCGAGGAGACGAGCGAACGGCCAGGCGAAGGACGAGATACAGGGCAAGCGCCGCGGCGGCGACTCCCACCGGGGGAACGACCCAGACGAGCCAGTTCAGGCCCTCACGCGGGGGTTCAAGCAGGACGCTGGGGCCGTAGCGCTCGACGAAGAACTGCCTGATCTCATCGTTCGTGCTTCCCTCGGCCAGCTTCTCGTCGACGACTCCGCGCATGGCCTTGGCGCGCGGGTGCTGGGACTGGTCGATGGACTCGCCGGGGCAGACGGGGCACATGACGGTCTTGTTGATCTCCTGTGCGCGGGCCTCCAGGGTCGGAAGCTCCTCATCGGACGCGCAGGCAAGAGTGAACGCCATGATCGCGGCAAGGATGAGCGCGAACGCCGAAAGGGGAATGAGTGTGCTGGGTACGGATGTTGTCATCTGCCAAATCAGCGTACCACAAAGGGGGAATTCAGCGCAGAGGCTGCGGGGAGATTCACCGCTGAGAGCACAGAGATCGCGGAGGAGAAGAAAAAGCGTAGAAAGACTGAAGACTCACTTCGGTACCGCCAGTCCGTGCGTTTGGTATAATCTTCGCGCGCATTGGACAGGACGAAGGGCTGTATGAACGCAATATACATTCTCTCAGACGAGGCGGGGCGCGGGCAAAACC
>CAXXCN010000004.1:0-21515 GCA_963667105.2 Dehalococcoidia bacterium
GCGCTCGAACGTCCATAACGGCGCGAGGGTGTCCCATGATCTCCCATGCACCGGAGTGCCGACGATCCGAGACCCGTCCCCGCACCATTCGACGCGTTGCGCGTACCTCCACTGCGGGATGTTCACCACACTCCGTGAATCAACCGCAGGCTCGGCGTACCAACACGATTCGTTATCCGCCATGCCAGGTGACGTCGGGAGCAACGTCCCCTGAAAGTCTCCCGTGTCTGGAACGATGACGGAAATAAACGAGCCCTTGATCGGCCTCAGCAGCAGGAAGAGCAGGGCCCCCACGATCATCAGCGCCACAACGGCCACCAAGACCCTAATAACAACGGGGGAAAACGGCAGCGGACTCAGGGGTGTTTGGCCGCGTAGACGGCTACAATGACCCAGGCAGGAATCGCTGCCAAGATCGCGAGAATCAAGACAACCGACACCAATATCGAGTCAATAGCCATTTCGGTACGGCGGGACCTACCTCCCCAAGCGTGGGTACTGCCTGGTTCCGACGTTTCGGGCCGATACTTCGAGGACCTTGAGGAACCCCTCGGCGTCGGCGTGGTCGTAGGAGCCGAGCGCCTCCATGGAGGAGTCGTCGGTGTAGAGGGAGTGCGGCATGGCCTCCGGCGTGTCCTCGGCGGTCTCGAACGAGAGGTTGCCTTTGTACAGGCGGACGGTGACCGTACCCGTGACGAGCCGGTTGATCGGCTCCAAGGCCGCGAGCGCGGCGGACGTGCCGAGGTCGAGCCAGTAGCCCTGGTATATCTGGTTGGCTATGAAGGCCGAAAGCTGGTCGAATAGCTGTCGCGCGCGGCGGTCGAGGACGAACTGGAGCAGCAGGTCGTAGGTCTGGCCGAGCAGCTCCATGCCGGGGGCCTCGTAGATGCCGCGCGACTTGATGCCGACGAAGCGGTTTTCCACGGTGTGGAGGCCGATTCCGACGCCGTGCGCGCCCGCGACGGCGTTCGCCGTCTCGAACAGCTCGGTCACGCTGCCCGTCTCGCCGTCGATTGACTTCGGCTCGCCCTCCTCCCAGCGAACCGTTACCGACTGCGGAGCGTCGGGCGCGTCCCATGCCCAGACGCCCATGCCCGGTTCGACGAAGAAGGGCGAGACCGTCACGTCCTCAAGGTCTCCCGCCTCGTGCGTCAGTCCGAGGAAATTCGCGTCGGTGGAGTACCGCGACTCCGCTGCGGGCTTGATCGGCAGGTCGTGCTTCTCGCAGTAGTCGAGCATCTGCTGGCGACCGGGGAACTCGGCTACGAATTCGGGGTCGCGCCAGGGGGCGTAGACATCCATATCGGGCCGGAGCATGTTGGTGGCTATCTGGAAGCGCACCTGGTCGTTGCCGCGTCCCGTCGCGCCGTGGAAGAGGACGGGGATGTCCCTCTTCTCGAACTCGTTGAGAAGCGTGCCAACCGTGACGGGCCGGGCGATGCCCGTGGTGTTCCAGTATCCGCCCTCGTAGCGGGCCTGCGCCTGCACCACCTTCAGGCCGGCATCGGCCAGGGCCTCGTGAGCAGGTACGATGAAGGCGTCGACCGCGCCGCAGCCTCGCATCCGGTCGGCAATCGCGCCGATGTTCTCCTCGTCCGGCTGGCCGAGATCGACCGTACCCGCCGTCACGTCGAACCCCTTGCTCATGAGCCAGTGGGTAGAGGTGCAGCTATCGAGTCCGCCCGACACGGCCCCTCCGATCAGGGTGATGTTCTTGTTCTGCAGCTCGCGCCAGTTCATGTCCGTTGCGATGTCCTTTCGGGGAAATGCCCTCAGAAGATTATACTGCGTTCGGGCTCGTGGTCGCGTCGAAGGGCGAATAAGAGGCGCGTAGCGGGCATGAGACGGTTTGAGAATGTGAGAGGGTTTGAGAACGGGGGCGATCCGAAATCGTGAGACGGTTTGAGAATGTGAGACGGTTTTGGGAACGGGGGCGCTCCGAAATCGTGAGACGGTTTGAGAATGTGAGAGGGTTTGAGAACAGGGGGCGCTCCGAAAAAAACGTGAGACGGTTTGAGAATGTGAGAGGGTTTGAGAACGGGGGCGCTCCGAAAAACGTGAGACGGTTTGAGAATGTGAGAGGCATTTAGACGCCTTCTGAGTCCTTTTGCTTTTTCCCGATTTCAATGTGTCACGCGGGGCTGTTGAGAATCTTGGGCAATGTTCCGTTTCTACTATCGCGCGAATGTTCCCTAAGGTCAAAATCGAAGGTTCAGGGATGGAACCGGCATCTTCTTCCAGGCTTCAGATTGAACGGGCGCTATGCGGCGCGTTCGCTATCTTGAGCCGTTGATGTCATGAGAGAAGGCGGCGGGGGCCAGGGCGCATCCTCGATTATGAGCCCACGACCGACGGCATGGAGCGCCCTTTCGACGGTGCTGATGTGGGAGCGATGGTCGGGATTACAGAGCTTCCGTACTGCTGCCTCGCTGACGCCCAGCCGCTTGGCCAGTGCTACCTTCGTCACGCCCTGGTCGCGCATTGCAACGTTGAGCGCGACCTTCGCGGCCGCGACAGGCTGGAGCGGGACGGGCTCCTGTCCTTCGCCGACGAGACTCGGCAACGGGATGTCCTCTCCAAGATAATAATATCCGCCGAGGGCCGCGACGAGGGCGTCGTCGGCCATTTCAAGGGCCTCCTCACGGGTGGAACCGCCGGTGTTTGCGCCTTTGACGTCGGGGAAGGACACCCAGTATCCTCCTTCCTCTTCCGCGTGCAGAACGCACGGATACACATACCTCATGGTCTAAAAGTCCCTCCTGTCGATCTCGAGGTCCTTGAGCATGGATGCCAGCAGGCCGGGGCCGATCTCCGAGTGCTTCACGACGGTTCTTCGGTTGCCGAGGTAGACGATTTCGTGGCTTCCCCTGCCTCGACGAGAGTCGATAGTGAAGGATTGCCCGGTATTCCTAGCGTACCGCCTTACACGCCTAATGAACTCCCGCCCGTTCATGGACTTAGTATCGAACCTTTAGGTTCGATTGTCAACCCCACCAAGCCTTGTGAAGCTGCGGTCGCTTAGCCATCTTGCGCCAGGGCGGTGCGAAGTCGCGCAACCGCGGCCTTGGTGTTGGCCATGGAGAATGGAGGGCCGCCGTCGGGATAGTCGATCTTGAGGACGACCATGACGGGGCCGTCGTCTTGGAGGACGGTGGGGAGGTCGGTCTTGAAGTGCTCGAGGTCGTCGAACGTATAGGCGCGGGGGTATCCCGCTCCCTTCGCAATGGTCTTGAAGTCGTAAATCCCCGCGCCCGGTACAGGCTGTCCGCCCGTCGTCTGGTACGCCTCATCGTCGAAGACGAAGTGGACGAGGTTGGTCGGGGCCTGTCCCGCGATGGTCACGAGGGTGCCCAGGTTCATCAGCAGGCTGCCGTCGCCGTCCATGCACCATATCTTCTTGTCGGGCCGGGACAGCGCGAGGCCGAGCGCCATCGACGATGCCTTCCCCATTCCGCCCGCGATTGGCAGGTCGTAGTCCGGGTTGTCCGTGATGTCCCTCCAATAGCGGCTCGGGGTCATGGTGTTGACGACGATCGCGTCTCCGCGCGTCTCGCTCAGGAATTGCACGGCTTCGTGGCATGGGATCATCTGCGGGTCTCGCTGCGTGGGGATAAGTGCGTGGGATTGTAGGGCGTCGGAGGCGGAGATTCAAGCGTAGCGTTCGGGCTCGCCGTAGGTCATGCCATCCGGCATCCGGTCGGTTAGTCCGAGCGCGACCATCGTTCTCTCGACTACGAAGTCCACGGTGTGTTGGATCGAGCCGTTGCCCAAATAGAACGGCGGGTGCGGAGGGAGAACGACGACGCCTCGTCTCGCCAAGCTCGCCATGTTTTCCAGGTGGGTATCGGTCAAGGGCGTCTCACGGGGGACTATAACGAGGGGACGCTTTTCCTTCAGGGTGACGTCGGCGGCGCGACGAAGGAGATTGTCGGCGAATCCGCTCGATATGGCCGCGACAGTGGCCATGCTGCAAGGCGTGACGACCATGCCGGCCGTGGGGAAGGTGCCGCTGGCGATTGGCGCGGTAAGGTCTCCGACGGGGCAGTAGGTGAAGGCGTCCCAGTCGGCCCAACGTTCGAGGGCCTCGCCGAACGACTCGTCGGATTCCTGCCGCCAGACCATGCGCGCGGCAGCAGTGGCGGTTGCGATGACGGGCCGTTCGTCCGACAGGAGACGGTCGATGGTCGCGCGAGCGAGGACGGCGCCGCTTGCGCCGGAGATACCCACGACGACCGGATGCTTTGCTTCGGGTGAGTCCATGTACGTTTCAGGGTATCACGACAGGAATCGCCGGCGCGCTCCCCTACCCGTCCGGTCGCATGAGTCAGAGCACGAGAACGTCCACAAGCGTTCCCGCGAAGACGCTGAGGGAGACGAAGGCGTTGGTCCGCATGAAGGCGACTCCCATGCGGGAAAGGTCGTCCGGGGAGACCATGCGGTACTTGTAGGCGATCACTCCAGCGGCAACGACACAGCCGACGAAGTAGGCGACGGAGAGATCGAGCATGAGGCCGACTGTCAGCAGGCAGCAGACGGCAAGTACGTCGAGGGTTTGGGCTATGCGAAAGGACGCAGTGATGCCGAAACGCTGTGAGACGGAGTGGAGGCGGTGGTCGGCGTAGAACTGCCTGTCCTGCGCGTGGTAGAGGATGTCGAATCCGGCGGCCCAGAGGGCGACGGAGGTGGAGAGAACGACGGGCGCCCAGTCGAGTGATCCTTGAACGCCGATCCATGCGGCGGAGGGGGCGATTGCCAGCGCCCAGCCGAGGAAGAAGCTGGCCGCCCACGTGAACCGCTTGGTGTAGGGGTAGAAGATGAGATAGGCCGCGGCGATTGGGGCGAGGGTCAGCGCGAGTGGATTGAGGAGCGCAGCCGCGATGAAGAAGACGATGGCGGCGATGAGCGACAGGGCAACCATGTCGGAAAGGCGGAGCAGTCCGGCGGGAAGGTGGCGCATGGCGGTGCGGGGATTCTGAGCGTCGATGGAACGGTCGATGATGCGGTTGGCGGACATTCCAAGCGTCCGCGCGCTCACCATGGCCACGGTGATCCAGAGGAATTTTTCCAAAGTCGGCCAGCCGTCCGCCGCAAGGATCATCCCGGAGTAGGCGAACGGGAGCGCGAAGACGCTCTCCTGAAACCTCACGGCGTCCAGGAATCGCGGGATGCGCCTGAGGAGGCGGTCGGACGCGGCTATATCCCGAGCTTCGGCCACTTCTCGTCCACCAGCCGCTTGATTTCCTCGCTCATGACGATCTCGGGAGGCCATTCGCGGCTCAGGCCCTCCATCGGCCCCTTGGCCGTTGCGTCGATGCCGACCTTGCTCCCGTAGCGCGGCGCGGAGGAGGCGTGGTCGAGGTCGTCGACCGGGCCTTCCACGAAGAGGATGTCGCGTCGCGGGTCGACGTTCGCCCCAATGCGCCAGGCGACCTCCGACAGGTCGTGCACGTCGACGTGCTCGTCGAACACGACGATGGCCTTGACGAGCATCATCTGTCCGATGCCCCACAGGGCGTACATCACCTTGCGGGCGTGACCGGGGTACTCCTTCTTCATCGAGACGAGGACGTAGTTGGTGAAGATGCCCTCTGCCGGCATGTTGTAGTCGACGACCTCGGGGAGGGTGAGCTGCAGGGCCGGAAGCATGATGCGCTCGCTGGCCTTGCCCATGAAGTAGTCCTCGGTGGGCGGCCTTCCCACCATGGTGGTCGGATAGACGGGATCTTTGCGGTGAGTGATCGCCTCGACGTGGAACACGGAGTAGTCGTCTTCGAGCGAGTAGTAGCCGGTGTGGTCGCCGAACGGGCCTTCCGACCGGAACTCGCCCGGAACGACGTATCCTTCGAGAACGATCTCGGCCTGGGCGGGGACTTCGAGGTCGTTCGTCTTGCACTTCACCAAGTCGACGGGCTTTCCCCGGATGAACCCTGCGGCGACGAACTCGTCGATGTCGGGCGGCAGTGGCATCGAGCCGGACCATATCGACACCGGATCTCCGCCGAGGGCGACGGCAACGTCGAGGCGGTCGGCGTTCTGCGCGACGCCCTCGCGGGCGTGGCGGGCGCCGACCTTGTGGCTCTGCCAGTGCATCCCCGTGGTGCGTTTGTCGTATACCTGCATCCGGTAGGTGCCGACGTTCCGGTTCCCGGTCGTGGGGTCGCGGCTGATGACGAGTGGGAGGGTGATGAAACGTCCGGCGTCGAGCGGCCAACACTTGAGAATGGGGAACGCGTTGAGGTCAACGTCGTCGCCGGTTATGACGACCTCCTGACACGGGGCGTTCTTGACGATCTTGGGCCGGGAGCGGGCGACGCCGGCGAGGTCGCCGAGGGCTTTGAGCTTCGGAACGATGCCCTCCGGCGGCCCCTGGATCATGCCGAGCAGATTTCTGACGCGCTGTGTGATCTCGTCCACGTCGTCCACGCCCAGCGCCCATGCCATTCGCTGATCGGTGCCGTAGAGGTTGATCGCCAGGGGCATCTCGTAGCTCTCGACATTCTCGAAGAGCAGCGCGGGGCCGCCCGACTTGATGGTGCGGTCGGTGATCTCGGTGATCTCCAGATCGCGGCTGACGGGCTCCGTGATGCGACGGAGGTCGCCCTTGTCTTCGAGGAAGCCGATGAATTCTCGGAGGTCGCTAAACGCCATGGCTTTGTTCAGCTCGTTCGCAGGTGGGTCGAGGAGATGTCTCGCCGGAAACGATGCTCGGGTATCGACTCGAACATGTCACGGAACTCAATGGGCGCCGGCACGTCGGCGAGCGTGCGGAATATCCCGTTGTCCAGACGTCCGGCGACGAGGAACCGGCCTCTCGATTTCGCGATTGACGACAAAGCCTTCGTCATCCTCTGTGGGTCGTCTCCGTAGTACGCCGGGTCGATGAGCCTCTTCATAGTATCGTAGCCGATGATGAAGCATGACCCCGGCAGCACCTGCGCCTTCTCCGCGAACGTGGGGGCCTTGGTAAGGACAACGTCGTATATTCCCGCGAACTGCTCAAGCCTCTCGCGTATGACGGGGGCGCTCAGTGGCGGCTTGTCCACGTTTGCGATTGACATCTCCAACGTGACGGGCATCGAAAGAGTCTCGGATGCGACGGTCGCCAGTTCCCGGTGGCCGACGTGCAGGGGGTCGAACGAGCCGGACAGCAGCGCGCCGTTGCGCCCTCCGTTGGGAGTGATTGTACCATCCGCGCGGACAAGGACGGTGTCGATCGCGCCCGCGACGAGGAGGTCGATGGGGTCGCCGGATCCGCCGACGGCGATGCGCTCGTCATCAGCTAAGGGTATGGCAAAGTTTGGCGCGATGCCGGCGGCTTCCGCAAGCGCGCGAACGACCAGGAGGCCAGCTAGGGTATCCTCCCCCATTCTGTCGCGCAGACCCTTCGTGAGTTCAAGGCTGTAGGTAATGACGCTGTCCGCGGTGCATCGAGCGACGTGGACCCGATGAGGGCCGCGTTTCGGTCGGTCGGTTGCGATGGCGGCGGTACAGCCGATGCCGACGAGGGGAACGTCCGCTTCCGTCAGTTCGACGGCGCGGCGGTGTGCCTGCCGCGACATCGCCCCGGCAGTCTCTACCGATACGACCTGGTGAGGCCGTTCACCAAGGAAGTCCGTGAGCGCTCGTTCGGAATAGGGCACCAGCACTTCCAGAACCGTCCGTGAAGCGCCGGGAACCGTCAGCAGGCGGCTGATCGACTGTGCGCCGCCACCCGTCACCACGACCACCGCCTGCGCGGGGCTCGCGTGGATCTGGCGAATGAGATCTTGAATCTCGGCATCCACGGGGATATTTTGTCCTGTTCCGGTGTCGAAGGGCTAGAACAGATTGGTCAGTCGGGGGCGCAGGAGGGAATGCGTGACGGCAAGTATGACCGCTCCAATCAGTACGAACAAGGCTGCTGACGGTTCCCATCCGTGGACGACGAGGCCGAGGGCGGTGCCGGCGGCGGGAGCGTGCTCGGTATTCGTCAAGACCATGATCAAGGTGCTGAGGCCGACCGCCAGCACGGCCATGAAGTCGCGGGCGAAGGGTGATCCTTCGGCAAACTCGCCGAACCCCGGTATGAGATACAGAGCGGAAAACGCCGCTCCGACAATTACCGCGACGACGTGTCCTCCTACAACCCGCTGAGGGTGCGATGCTTCGCTGTGGGGCCGTACGAATACGATGAAGGCGCTGGATGCAATGGCGACGACGATCGCCGCCCGGAGCACCACGTCGACGACCAGGAGAATCAGGAGCAGGGCCAGTGTGGACAGCGCACACTGGAAGAGATAGTTCTTCCAGTGTCGCCGGAACTTTCTATCGATCAGCCGTCCTTCCAGTAGAAGGAAGCGCACAGACAACCGGCTGCTCAACTTACTCACCATGAGACTCGGTATCTTCTCACTCTTCTAGGGATTCGGTGCATGATTGTAGACGATGAAGCGTTCATTTGACACGATTGCGAGGAAATTCCTAGAATCGCTGCGAGTACGTGACCTCGACCGATGAACGGGGACTCCACTGAGCAGTTCATGGACGACGATTGAGGAGAGTGTCCAACCACGGCGGGTGTCGAGGTTCGTTGCGCTAGCGAGGGCGTTCAATCCTCGCCGCAGCGAGTTGGGGACGATCCCACGGCCCCTGGTTCCGGTCATCGCATTCCTGCTGCTGACGCTGGTCGGCTGGCTCGCGCTTCTCATGCCCTTCAGCCATCAGGGGGGTGGCTTCACTCCGGTCTTGGACGCGCTGTTCGCGGCCGGCTCGGCCACGACCACCACGGGGCTGACGACCCAGGACGTGTCCGCTTTCTGGGCGATGCCGGGGCAGATCACGCTCCTCATCCTGACGTTCATCGGTGGACTGGGGTTCATGGTGCTCGCGAGCCTGCTTCTTGTACACGCGGGACGGAGAATATCATCGATCCTTGAGGAGGATACGGGCGACACGCCATATCTCGGCAGCGGCAGGCGGCTCGGAGTCCGCATCGCGCTCGTTATTGTGGGAATACAGTTCGCCGGGTTCCTCGTGCTTCTGGTGAGGTTCTCTCTCATCGAGCCAGTGCCGGACGCGATCTGGAAGGCGTTGACCATGACGGTCCTTGCGTTCAACAACGCCGGATTCGTCGGCCTTCACGGTGCGGAAGGCGGCGGAGCGCTTCCGGCGGACTGGGCCGCGTTGGCGACTTCCGGCGCATTGGTCGTGCTGGGCGCGGTGGGCGCTATCGTCATATTGGACATCGGGCGGAAGAGGCGATGGACTACCCTCTCGCTCAATGCGAAGATCGTTCTGAGCATGACCGGCCTTATGGCCCTGCTCAGTACCGTTGCGATGTTTTCCCTGGAATTCGAGAACCCGGCCACTATCGGAGACCTGAGACTGGGTGACAAGGTGGCCGTGTCCGCGTTCGAGGGCATCGCAGGTCGAACGTCGGGGCTCACCACGATCAACTACGCCGAAGTCGAGGAGCACACCGGCCTGATGATGATGGGGCTCATGCTCGTCGGTGGAGCTTCGGCATCGGCTGCCGGGGGAATCAAGGTCAACACGCTGACGGTGTTGCTTGTGGCCATACTCACGGCGGCAATCGGGAGGAGGGGCGCATCGGCATTCCAACGGGAAATTTCGTTCATTCAAGTCAAACACGCGATGACGTTGTGCATATTGTTGGTCGGTGTAGCCGTGCTGGCGGTGCTGCTGCTGACCATCGTGGAACGCGGGCAGGGGTTGGATTTCATCGACGTGATGTTCGAGACGGTCTCAGCGTTCAGCACCGCGGGGTTGAGCGCCGGAATGTCCGGCGAGCTGTCGGGCGGCGGCAAACTGGTCATGACGATGGTCATGTTCGCCGGGCGGGTAGTCCCACTTTCGCTTGCGGTGTTCATGATCGGCAGTATGAGCCGAAGGAGATATACCTACGCGACCGAGCGTGTAACCATCGGATAGCCCTGAGTCCGTTCAAAGAGCGAATTGATGAGATAGTTGCAATCGCGCCCAATCCGTTATAATTCATTCAAGCCGGCAGTCTTGTTTCGAGAAAGTTCGACCAAGATGCCGGACTCTACCGAGGGCCACGAGAACCATGAAACAACAAGTCGTCGTCATCGGTCTGGGCAGGTTCGGATCGAGTGTTGCCAACTCCCTCTACAACCTCGGCCATGACGTTCTCGCGATGGACGTGAACGAGGAACGGGTACAGGGCATGATGGGGCACGTGACCTTTCCCGTGACCGGCAACGCGGCCAACGAGAACGTTATGCGGGAGCTTGGAGTGCCGGATTACGAGGTCGGCGTGGTTGCGATCGGTTCCGACATCGTCGCCAGCGTCCTCACGACGGTCAACCTCAAGAACATGGGAGTGCCGTACGTAATTGCTCGCGCCCACGACGACCTGCACGGCAACACACTGGAGCGTATCGGGGCCGACAAGGTGATCCACGCCGAGTCGGAGATGGGCAACCGGCTGGCGCACAATATGTTCAACCCCAACGTGCAAGAGTATCTCGAACTCGCCCCGAATTTCGGGTTCAGCCGCATCCGGGTGCCCGAGGAATATGTCGATAAGACCATCGACGAGGTCGATCTTTCGGGGCCGAGGGACAAGTACGGTCTGGCCGTTGTGGCGATCAAGCGCGGGAGGGACGTCACCCTCAATCCCGACACCAACGACCGCCTTCGGACGGGAGACGTGCTGATTCTGGCCGGCCGCGACGAACTGCTCGATCGCCTGCCCAATGCAGGGTCGAACGGGCAATCCTAGAGAATTGCCCCATCACGAGTGATCGGGCGCGAGTTGTCCTTTGCTAAGATTGAAAAAGCCGGACGGCATTGCGATCAAGTCCGTGCTGGTCGCCGTTTCCGGCAACTCGGCTGACGAGGATGCCGTTCGATACGCGGCCCGGCTGACGGAACCTCAACGCGGCAGCCTGTACATCGTCCACGTCATCGAAGTGGAGCGCAGCCTGCCCGTCGACTCGGAGCTGCCCTTCCATACCACCCGCGGCGACGACTTGCTGGACAGGATGGAACGGACTGCAAAGCCGTTCAAGTGCGAGGTCCGCTCGGAGCTGCTTCAGGCGCGCTTGGCCGGACACGCTATCGTCCACGAAGCGGCGGAGAGGGAAGTGGACGCGGTGGTTATCGGAATGCCGTACAAGACCAAGTACGGCAGATTCGTGCTGGGAGACGCCGTGCCGTATGTGCTCGAACACTCGCCCTGTCGAGTCATTCTGTGGCGGGATGAGATACCGGACGATACGAATCACGACTGGACGCGCCAAACCGTTCAAGTCTGAGCGAAAGCGAACATGGTACTGACCGACAGGCCGATACTTGGGCCGAAGCACATCTTGATCGTGGGATCCGGCGAGCTCGGAGCGGCGGTCGCAAAGGCGCTCGTCGACCAGGGCAACACGGTCCACGTACTGGACAGGACGCCCGGCGCGTTCGACCGTCTGCCCACTGGGGCGGTCGAGGAGCAGCGTATCATCCCCGTAGTTGGGGACGGGACTTCTCACGACGATCTGGCGAGGGCGGGTATTCGAGAGGTGGACGTGTTCATGTCTGCCATGAGGAACGACAGCGACAACATCCTGTCGGCACAGGTCGCAAAGCACGAGTTCAACGTGGACGTCGTCGTCTGCCGCGTGGACGATCCGGACCTGCAAAGCATGTATGAAGAACTGGGCCTGATCACCATCGGGGCGACTTCGCTGCTGGTGGAGGTCGCCGTTCAAACGGCAACGGCTTGACGAGGGACTGAGCGGATGCACGTGATAGTAGTCGGAGCGGACAGACTGGGGCAAGCCGTAGCTCGATGGCTTGTGGCGGGCGGTCATGAAATCGCCATTATCGACTCCAGCCGGACACGATGTATCGCCGTGGACCAGGCGTTTGGGAGTGTCTCGGTGCTCGGAAGCTCGGTTGACCGTTCAATTCTCGCACAGGCGGGCGCGAATCGCGCGGAGATGCTCATCGCGACCGACGAAGACGATGGCGCGAACCTCGTCACGTGCCAGACGGCCAAACATCGCTTCGGAGTGCCGACGACCATCTCCGTCGTCAACCGCTCGGACCACGTGGACCTCTTCAACGTGCTCGGCGTGGACGTCGTCGTGGACGTTCCCGACCTCATCCTGAATCAGATCCAGGAGGGTTTTACTTCCCACGGCATCACCCACCTGAAGCCGCTCCCGGCCGACGGTACGGAGCGGTCACTGGTGTCCATCCACGTTCCCGCCGCATACGGCTCGGAGGGCCTGCGGCTCGACGCGTTCCCCTTCCCGGACGGCACGCTCCCGTCTCTCGTGGTCACGCGCGACGGCGTTCCCAGGCTGCCCAGCGGGGACTTCATGGTGAGAGCAGGCGACGAAATCATAGCGGTTACCACCGCGCAGGGAGAGGACGAACTGCGCGACCTGCTCGCCTCCGGCCCTCTCGCGTGACCTCGCAATACCCCAACACCGTCATTGCCGCGAAGGGAGACTTTTGATTAACCGCAGAGGGCGCGGAGAGCGCAGAGGGAATCCAAGTTTTGTGGGGTCGTCAGGGTTGGTTCCAGCTACAGGGCGAGTTCCGAAGGACGAGAATTTTAGATTCCTCACTTCGCTTCGCTGCGTTCGGAATGACAGTGAGCGGGGTTGTGCAAAGGTCTCCGAAGGCGGGAATCCATCGGACTGGTCAGTGAGAATGCGCGGCATCACAGAGAATTGGCATAAGGAGAACCCATGCCCAACCAAGCATCAGTCAACCTGACCTGGCAAGAGAACTGGAAGTTCACCGCGTCGGACGCCTACGGCCACACCGTCACGGTCGACGCCCCCATGCGGGACGGCGACGACTTTGACGGCTTCAAGCCGACGCACCTGATGATGTCCGCGCTCGGCGCATGCACCGGAGTCGACGTCGTCAGCATCCTCAAGAAGAAGCGACAGGACATCACCGGTGTCGGAATACGAGTGACCGGCACACAGGAGGAAGAGTGGCCCAGGGAGTGGACGGCGTTCAACGTCCACTACACCGTCAGAGGCCGCCAAGTCGACCCGACGGCCGTACACCGGGCGATTGAGCTTTCAGAGGGCAAGTATTGCTCCGTCGGCGCGACGCTGAAGGGGACTGCGACGATCACCACGTCTTTTGAGATCGTCGAGGACGGCGGCTAGGTTAATTCCTGAGACATTAACCGCTGCGGCAAGCGAACGTCTCCGCCTTGGTTTCGTGTTGACACGTTCAAGGCGTCGGAGTACCGTACCACCCGGCGCCCGGCATCCCCCGCCGAATCCGCATCCGAGGAGACCTCCAATGACTGACACCAACGGCATGTCCGCATACGGCTGGACATCGGACGAGATCACGGAGCGGCTCGGAACATCAACCATCGTGTTCGAGCGTGACCGGCCTCCTGCAATCGAATGACATCGCCATGATCGCCGAGCGGGGCATACGCCACATCGAGGTATGCGGTCTCGGCAACCCCGGCCACCTCGACGTCGCCGACTCGAAGTACACGTCGTGGCTCCGGGCCGAGTGCGAGAGCGCGGGAATATCCATCGTCTCGACACACTGCCCCGGCTATCTGTTCAACTCGGACGACGAGGACAACCGCAAGAAGGCCGTCGAGCAGGGCGTCGCGGCCGCCAAGAACTCCGAAGAGCTCGGCGCCGGCGTCATGGTATGCCACTTCCGCCCGGAGGAGCCGTCCGAAAAGAGCATCCACGAGATGCTCGACCGGCTCGAAGGCGGCTCGATCAAACTGACCATCGAGAACGGACAGGACCTCGCCGACTACACGGCCTTCGTCGACAAGGTCGGCTCCGACCGCTTCGGCATGGTGGTGGATATCGGGCACACGCGGGACGACGACGAGATAAACCCCTTCATCAAGGCCGAGCGCGCCCGCGAGACGATGGCGCAGTGCGGTCACCGGCTGTTCCACCTGCACCTGCACGACTGGGTAGACCGCGACCACTTCTCCCCGCTGGACGGGGACATCGCCTGGGCCGGCGTCTTCGACGCCTTCAAGGACATCGACTACCAGGGCTACTACATGTTCGAGGCCGCCTACCCGCCCAACCAGCGCGGCGAAGTCGCCCCGGAGTACGTCCTCGACAAGGTGGCAGGCTTCCCCCAGGGGTTCGTCGAAAGGTACGTCGACTGAGGAATCTAAAATCCTCGCTCCCCAAGACGCGCCTTGAGGACTCTCCCAGTGGTCGATTACCTGTTTTCCGAGCCTAGGCTGGCCGAGCTATATGATGCGTTCTGTGCGGGCAGGGAGGACTTTGACTTCTACCTTCCACTGGTGATGTCGGCGGAGAGCGTGCTCGATGTCGGCTGCGGGACGGGCGAACTGCTGCGAACGGCGCGGGAAGCCGGGCATACCGGACGGCTGTGCGGGCTGGATCCCGCCGAGGCGATGCTGGAGCAGGCGCGGACGCGACGGGATATAGAGTGGGTCCACGGTGACCTCGCTTCAGTCGATTGGCACAGCGAATTCGACCTCATCGTCATGACCGGTCATGCCTTCCAGGTGTTCGTGGGAGACGACCAACTCCGTGCGTCTCTGGCTGCCATACGATCCGCTCTCACGGAGGACGGTCGCTTCGTGTTCGAGACCCGCAATCCGTCGGCCCGCGGATGGGAAGCGTGGACGCCGGACAACGCGGTGGAGATTGTACATGGCGGCAGCGTGGTGCGAATGGCACACCAAGTGGAGACACCCGTTGCGGGGGATGTTGTTTCGTTCACCGTTACCTACACCAGCCCAAGCTGGGATGAGCCACTGGTCAGCCGGAGCACGTTGAGGTTCCTAGATGTGGACTCGCTGTCTACGTTCTTGTCCGGGGTAGGGTTGACAATCGAGGAACAGTTCGGGGACTGGGACAGGCGGCCACTGACGGACACAAGTCCGGAGATCATTACCATCACTCGGCGTGGGTGAACCGGGCATCGGCGAACACGCATATAGGTCACATGACGCTGACTTCGGCTATCCCCCTTCTGGTGGTGTACACTCCCTGCCGCATCATTACCCATTTTCAGGTGAGCGACCATGAACGTTGGAATCATCGGCGGAGGGGTGTTCGGGCTGGCGGCGGCGATCGAGCTGCGCGAGCGCGGACACGGCGTGACCGTCTTCGATCTAGGAAAAGTGCCCTACGAGAATGCGACCTCGACCGACGTGGCCAAGGGCATCCGGCGGACGTGGTACGGAGACGGCGGCCCGTACGTGGAGTTGGTGGAACGCGCCGCCGCGCAGTGGCGGGCGTGGGAACGCCGTACGGGAGAGTCCCTGTACCACCGGACGGGCGGCATGAAGATCATGCGCGGCTTCGAGCCGGGCAACGTCATGTACGAGAACTGGCGCTACCTCCAGAGCCGGGGGTCGGACCTGACGATCATGACGGCCAAAGAGGGCCGCGAGCGCTTCCCGCAGTTCGTGATCGACGACGACGAGGTGTGCGTACTCGACGACTGGGCGGGGTACATCGAGAGCGAGCGGGCAGTGGCGATGATGGCGGGCATCGCGCGTGAGGACGGCGTGGTCGTGCGGGAGGAATCGCCCGTAACGGCCATCGACGAATCGACGGACGCCGCCATCGTTCACGTGGAAGGCGCCGGCGCGTCCGAGTTCGACCGCGTCGTCGTCGCCGGAGGGGTGTGGAGCGGACGGCTCGTGCCCGAGGTCGGAAAGAATCTCCTCGTCACCCTCCGCGAGATGATCATGATCGAGGTCGATGACCCTGAGGACTTCGCGCGCGGGCGATTCCCTGTGTGGTCGGACGATCCCGACGTGAACGGATGGTATGGCTTTCCCCTGCTCCGAGAGGGGTACGTGAAGGTGGCCATCGAGGGGATCGGTGAGATCGTCGCCCCCGACATCGACCGCGCGGGATCGCAAGAGTTCCGGGATGAGGCGATGGAGTACCTGCGGTGGCGCATTCCCGACATCGGACGAGGCCGCGTAGCCGACGTGCGCGCCTGCCTCTACTGCGCCACCCCCGACGACCACTTCATCATAGACAATGCACCCGGCGCGGATCGGGTCATCGTTGCCACCGGCGGAAGCGGTCACGGCTTCAAGTTCGGTGGCTCCCTCGGCGCGGTCATCGCGGACGTGGTGGAGGAGACGCCAAACCCGCTTGGTGACTGGTTCCGTATCGCCGACCGCTTCGAGGGTCTGGCAGACCAGACGCGCTCGGTGACGGAGTCACGGGGGTATGCGCTTGCGCAGGCGGAGGGGTAGGACCCATACCAGTCATTCAAGGTCTTGCAAGATGCTCTCTATGTCGCGGCTACCGTGCAATACGCGAAGAATCGAGACGCCAAACTCCTCGGGGCGATAGAAAACGAGATAGTTGCCAACGGGAAAACGCCTAACTTCTGGGTGATTGTCAGGCGACCACACGACACCTATATTGGGAAAGTCGGCTAGGGTGATGAAGACCTCATGCAGACGATGGATGAGAGTGTCGGCATGAGATGGGCTGTCAAGGGCGACATACCACCAAATCTCCGCAAGGTTCCGTTCAGCCGCGCGTGTCAGCCGAAACGTCGGCATCGGAAACCTTATGCGGATGTGTTTTGGCCAGAAGTTCTAGCCCCTGCGTCCTGGCGCGTTCGAAGACCCGCGAAAGCTCTTCCCGCGAGTAGTCCGTGAATTCGCCGCGCTCAATCTCTCGGAAAGCCTCGCGAATCTCCGCGTCAAACCGCTGCGTCCGCTCCGGCGAGTCCCCGCCTTCCAACGCGTCGAGAGCGTCGAGCACAAGCTCGTTTGCCGAACCGTACCGCCCCTTGTTGAGCGTCCGTTCAATCCGTCGCTGCACTTCCGGCGATAGCGAAATGTCCATATCCACAGTCTAACACGCTCGAACGAGCTTGGAATTCTTTGCTGGGCAGTTTGAGAGACAGGCTGGTCTCTTGGTGAAGAATCAGGTTACTTAGCTGCCGACCTGCCCCCCAACTCCCGAAACCGCGGCGCCCAACCCCACTGCCGCCTCCCGACCAGGTAGTCCCTGACCTGCTCCGGCGCCCCCGCGAGGAACTCCGCGCTCGGCTCCTGGCCGGTGGCGTGGATGAGCGACTCGGCGAACAGCACCGTCGAACCGGCCGGCGTCAGGGTCGGGAAGGGTCGTTGGAAGGTGTCTATGCCGCCGTTGGTCATTGCTTTCTCGTTTTGTTGCTAGGATTCTGGTGGATTCGTGGATAGGTTTCAGATAAGCCGCAAGCGATGCAGATCGTCTTCGGTCCATTGAGTTGCTCTCAGCATGCTCCGAAGTGTCCCAATCGGGAAAGTATCACCCGATCCGTGGTAATGCAGTACAACGCGACGACCGTCCTCGTTACGGTAGACCCTGCCTGAACCCTTTCGTCTCCGATAGGTAAATCCGTCTCTTTCAAGTGCTCTTGCCAAGGTGCGCGCAGTGACAGTCCTGAGCCGTCGAAACAGATCGGGGCGCAGAGTCATCGCGTCACAACGACAAGTGGAGCCTCTACGACTTCAATGTCCCGGCCTAGAACTTCCTCACCTGCGTCTTCCATGTCTTCAATGTACGCATCGGCAGCATCCTGAAGTGCGAGAAGGGCTTCCTCGCGGGTGTGGCCCCATGCAGCGCATCCCGGAAGCGCGTCTATCCACGCGCTCCACCGGCCATCTTCATCTTGCTCCATCTCCGCGGTAAGAACGTATGTGGTCACTCCGCTCCTCCAGACTCGCAGTGTGCTGTTACTGTACCTAATTCTATCCCACGATCTGGCGGAACACCCGCAGGTAGTTCAGCCCCAACAGCTTCCGTAGCTCCTCTTCGTTGAAGCCGCGTCGGGCGAGGGCCATGGTGAGGAGCGGCCAGTCGGCGAAGGTCTGATAATCGACGTTGTGGTACTCGTCGTGGACGCGGTGCTCCCGGCGGAAGCCGCTCCAGTCGAAAGCGCCGTGCGGAAGGTCCGGCATGTCGTCGGGGTACTCGACCAGTGACCCGGTCTGGCCGCCCGGTCCGCACTTATCGTTGCCGATGCCCACGTGGTCGAGGCCCATGACGTTGACGAGATGGACGACGTGATCCACGAAGTGGTCGAGGGTCGCGGCGGTCGACTCGTCCTGCACGAATCCAGGAACGATGGTGACGCCGAAGAAGCCTTCCTGGTCGGCGATGGCCTTCGCAAGCTCGTCGCTCTTGGCGCGGTCGTGGTAGGTGACGGCCTTCGCGTTGGAGTGGCTGACGATCACGGGCGCGGTGGACAGCTCGATGGCGTCCCACCCGACCGCCTCGCTGCAATGACTCACGTCGACAATCATGTTCAACTCGTTGAGACGCTCGACGACGGTGCGTCCGAAGTAGGTGATGCCGCTGGCGTTGTGCTCCGTGCAGCCGTCCCCCACGAGGTTGCGAAGGTTGTAGGTGAGCTGGACCTGCCGCAGTCCGAGGTTGTAGAAGAGGTCGATTCGGTCAATGTCGGTGCCGAACGGGATGGTGTCCTGGAAGTCGATGATGACCCCGTGCTTGCCCTCGCCGTAGACTCGTTCGATGTCGTCCGCCGTCAGGATGAGGGCGACCTCTCCGCCGAGCACGTCGATCATCGAGCGCGCCTCGGCGATGCGTTTGACGGCCGCCTCGAATGCGACCTCGATGCGGTTCCCCGCGATGTAGGTGCCCGCCCCTATCGTCACGCCGGAGGTTTTCCACAGGCCGACGTAGTCCTTGACGGCATCCGGGTTGGTCTGCACCTCGCGGGCGGCCATTCGTGCCAAGCGGTTGCCAGCTATCCCGCGGTCAACGCCCCGCTCGTGCATCTCGGCGAGGGCGGCCCGCATGTTGTCGTTGAAGAGAAAACCCGACGTGGCGGGCGGCTGCTGCGCGTCGATTACGAGGGCCTCGTAATGCAACTCGCGGGCCTCGGCGGGTGTGAGGGACGGGGGACGGATGGGGTCTCTGACGGATGGCATGGGAACTCCTTCGGAAACGTGTTGCGTGATGATACCAAACCCGGCGGTTCCTATGGACGAGCATTGCCCTTCACCCGCCCATCTGGGCTGTGCGGCTCCACTCCAGATAGCTCTTGCGCGTAATGCCGCGACGCCGGGCCTCAGATGTAATGACGTCGGCTACTTCAGCGTCCAGTGTTAGATTGAGGCGGACGCTCTGACGATTGGGCGAGGTGCGAACTAGGAGAATGGAGGTCAAAGCGCAGCCGGGCGGGATCTCCACGTCTTCCAGCGTGCTGGGAGGTGTAAGTGACAACCCATCCCTCGATGCCTCAACGGCATAGTCTTGGAGGGCTTCTTCCGCGTTGCGAATAGCCTCATCCAAGGTATTCCCCATTGCCACGATGCCAGGGAGATCGGGGAATACGACGCCGTAATCCCCGCCCCCGCTTTCGATAAGCGCCGGATATCTCATCTTTCCACCTCCCAACCTGCTTTCTTGGCGATGGAACGCGCCACTCCAGGCTTAACTGCTCGGTGTCGCGGCAGCGTGATAATGCCCAGGATATACGGGTGCGCGAAGATGTCGTGGCTGGATCCGTGGCGGCGCAAATACCAACCGTCTCGCTCCAACCTTTGACGAATCCGATGTATCCGCGTCTCCACTGCGTGTCTAATCATAACACGTTAGAGTGTCGTTATCAGGCACGTTACTCGGCAATGGGCGGGGGCGATCACCCCGCGTCACCGGGTGATGACAGGGTGTCGCCTCGGCGGGATGCCCCGCGCGCCATTCGCGTATAATCGGCGGGAAACTCCGAAGGAGGCCTGAGCGATGAAGACGTACAGAGTGGCGATTCTCGGGTGCCGGGGACGTGGCGGGGCGGCGGGGCGGGCCTATCACGCCCACCCACGAACGGAGGTGGTCGGCCTGTGCGACCTCGTCCAAGAGCTTGTGGACACTCTCGGGGACGAGTTGGGCGTCGACGCAAGGTACGACGACCTCGACGCCATGATCGCGGAGACGAAGCCGGACATCGTCGCGATACCGACGGGCACGGAGTTCCACTATCCCCTTTCGATGCGGGTGCTGGAGCACGGAGTGCACGTCGAGGTCGAGAAGCCGATCTGCGTCGAACTGCATCAGGCGGACGAAGTGCTGGCGAAGGCATCCGAGAAGGGCGTTCGAGTGGCGGTGCATCACCAGTCGCGTACGGGCGGGATGATGCGCGCGGTGCATCGCGCCGTCGAGGACGGGCGCATCGGCAAGTTGCGGCACCTGAACGCCGGCGGAAAGGGGTATTACGGCGGATACGGGATGATGAACATTGCGACGCACTCGCTGAACTCTATGATGAAGCTGACCGGCCACTGCAAGCGGGTGTACGCGACGGCGAGCACGGACGGGCGTCCCATCGGCCCCGAGGACGTGGTGCCGTCTCCCAGCGGGATGGGGACGATTGCCGGCGAGGCGATCAGCGCTCACTTGGAGTTCGACGCCGGTCTCACGGCAAACCTCCTGTTTCAGCGGATGCCGGCCGTAGATAAGAGAGGCCACGTGCTGGAGATTCTCGGCACGGAGGGTCGAGTGGTCTTCAACACGACGCGAGGCGCTTGGCTGTTGGAGGATGCCCATTCGCTGCCGGACGGAGAGCGCAGCGAGTGGCGGCAGCTCGAGGCCGAGACGCCGGAGAGCTACGGTCCCAGCGTCAAGGCGGCGCTGGACGACTACTGGTTCGTGGAAGAGTTCGTAGCCGCTCTCGACGAGGGACGCGAGCACGAGTCGAGCGGCGTAGAGGCGACGCACGTGCTGGAGATCATCATGGGCGTCTTCGAGTCTGCGGCGTACGGACGACCGGTCGAACTCCCCCAGGCCGAGCGAGACCATCCGCTGCTTCGGTGGCGCAGGGAAAACGGGCTGGGCGATCCTGAACCGATGCCGCGTCCGTACTACGACTGGCTGGAGGCCGAAGACGAACGGCTGGGACGAGGAACTCGGACCTAGCTTGCGATATCGCCTCCGTTGGCGGGGGCGTCCACCCCTTGCAGGACGCGGTCCGACCAGTCGCCGACGCGCGCGTCGAACGTCCTGCGGGCTCGATATTCGGCCTCCGCGATGCTGGCCCAGACTTGAAGCGCGTCCCAGCTATCCATGATCTTGAAGAGAGCCGACATGGCTTCCGATCCCACGAACTGCGGCCAGGAAATGTCCTCCCACCACAGCACGGGAGAGACGGCCCGGGGCGAGTCCAGGACACCGAGGTCCATCGGTATTTGAAAGGCGTCTCCAACAAGCTTTGGGGAACCATTCACGTACGACGGCCAGGCCTCACACGGCAGGATGTCACGGGCCAGCTTGGTGTGGTTGGGGTTGTCGATGGAGACGTAGACGACCTGATTGGGGCTGTGGATGAGCATGACGTTCGAGATGCCGGTCCAGTCGTAGCCGTTCGGGTACTCGTCCAGCAGCTCGTCGCGAAGCGAGTCCAGGTCAAGTTCGTCGTCCGGCTCGTCGGTGAAGAGTGTATCGACGTCAAAGGCGCCGGAAATGTCGTCGACGAAAGTCCCGCGCGCCCAGTCGCCGAACTCGCGCAGGGCATCGACGGCGCGATTC